>NZ_NIUC01000002.1:897266-2112439 GCF_002807035.1 Algoriphagus formosus
TCGCCAACAGACACATCGCCAGAAGCATCATTGTCTGCATAGTCGTTGCTCTTCGCAACCGTCAGAGCAGGCGACGCTACCGGAATCGTATTGGTGTCGGTCTCAGGACCTGTCTGATCAGAGTCAGCAGTCGCGATGTTCACGATGCTTGTGCCCAGATCGCTTTCCTGAACCGTGTAATCCAACGTTCCTGTCGCGGTCTCACCTGGAGCCAATGTCGTCGCAGACAAGGTCACTGCTCCTAATTTATCATCCACTACCGTCACGTTAGTCAAGATCGCTGATCCCGTGTTCTCTACCGTAAACGTGTAAGTAATCACATCGCCAACAGACACATCGCCAGAAGCATCATTGTCTGCATAGTCGTTGCTCTTCGCAACCGTCAGAGTACAAATAGGCTGAGCATCAATATCAAATCCAGTCGAAACAACACATGAAGTGCCTACAGTTCTTGCATAAACAGTTCCCGAACTTCCTGCTGCCAGACCTGAAACGGTAATAATTCCATTTATAGGAGTAAGAATAGAAGCTGGGGCAAAATTAGGATCTAATGAATATTCAACATTATTATCTACGTTAAATGAGATTTCACCAGTAGCCACCTGGCAGGTAGGCTGAATTACACTGATTACCGGCGCAATGGGAGTCTCATTTATCACCACATCCACCGGCTCAATTACAAAACAGCCAGCGGCATTCTCAGCTCTGATATAATATGTACCTGAAGCGGCTACAGCAGCTGGATTCTGAAGGGAAACAGTCGCATCCTCATCTGTCCAATAAGTAAATGTCAAATCAGCATCACTTCCCGCAGTAACTGCAGCCGCAGTCAAGTCAACTGTACCTGGAGTACAAACAGCGGCTGGATCTGTTATTACTAAACTAGGTGCTGGATTAACAGTAATAGTAAACTCTGTATAGCAACCAGAGAATATATCTGATTCAAAGGGGAATGCATAGTAAGTACCAGCTCCTGGGAAAGGAGTATTTGCATCAAACTGATTAGCTGTGCTTCTATCCGTACCGTCATAGAATGTATACCCATCAGGGAAGTCATAAATCGCTTCAAGCTCAGCCAGCGTAACCTCATCCTTAGGCGCGCAGAACTGAAAGTCGGAAATAAACTCACCACACTGAACATTGCTGGTGTCAAATGATATTTCGATAGGCCCTCTTAATCCGGTATCGCCGGCACATGGATCCGATGTATCTCGTTCAATTATTAGTCCATCAACTAAAGTTGATCCAGAAATAGCTCCCACTACAGTGACCGATCCATCCACATTCATACTTGGAGTACATGTGTTATCAAAAAGAATCAAACAATCTTCCGTAGCTCTTAATTTATAAGTAAGCGTAGCAAGGACATCATCAACAGTCAAGCCAACATCACTGGATAAAGGCAAATCGCCAAATTCCCAAACTATACGATTAGTAATAGGGTCAAAAAATGGAGCATTATTATTATTAGGTGTTACAACCGGGTGAAATGTACCTGAAAGGCTGGCTACATCTACAATTGAACCAAAAGGAACATTAATTTCCAATACACCCTGCTCATCTCCTTCCGTAAGTGACTTATTGGTCAAATCTACAGTGAACGTCGCTTCCTGCCCTGGTTCAATGGTATTCCCTGGTCCTAGACCATTGATATCAATAACCTGATTGAAAGCCTCTACATCAGGAACATAGGCATCTACCGCAAAGGCTACGAAGTAAATAGCATAGAGATCCTGAGTCGTTCCGTACTTAAATCGAGTGGAAGTCTGACCGTTTGCAATGATTTCATTATTCGTATTATCAATATTCCACATGGCAATATCGATCCCCGTATTATTCAGGATATTTGGATTCCGAGGGTTTACAACAAGATTATTACTTGCATCCCTATTTGGGGTATAAATGGATGAATTAAAAAAGTTGGTTGTTGTGTTTAAAGGGTGGCGTAGTCGTACCCAAGTATTGGTGTTGACTCCTTCTTCGATTTCCAAAAAGTCCCCAGAGATTCCCGTGTCTCCTTCTCCGGCCATTACGCCAAGCTTCACGTTCACATCCCCATTTTGAGCAGCATTGAAGCCAGTTATCGGAAGAATCCCTTCAGCCAATGCTCCAAATCCAGGAGACTGTACAAAAGAAAAACCATCAAACAAGGTAATATCCCTCCAAGGCATTCTTTCATTTTGATATACCACTACGATTCCCCACTGACCAAAATAACCAGTAGCTCCTCCATTTCCTTCGACTAAAGCTAAATCAGCAACCGTATATTCACCTAATCCATTGTCTCTTACATATTGGGTGATATCCGAATAACCGACGAAAATGTCGGCTAGATTACCACCTGAAGAATATTGAATATCAGAGTTATCAGCAGTGATGGTGGTATATGTACCAACTCCAGGACCTTTGAGTTTAACCTGTCTTTTGTCTAGAGTTCTTCCCCCTACATTAACTAAATATTGATCAGAAGTAGATCTTCCTGACCAATATAAGCCTGCATAAAGAATCTCCGAACAAGTAGGGTCAATCCCATTTTCTTGAGAAAAGACCAAAGTGGATGAAGAGGAGTTGAGCGTCTGGGTATCTCCATCTATATCCACATAGATCATTTCATTTTGAGAGTTGTTCTCGTCATCATCATAAAACTCCAAGGTGAGATTGGTATTTCCAATCATGGTGTAGTCACCCTTGATTCGGAAAATTCCATCCGGCGGCGCCGGTGTACCTACACGTTGAGTAAATGGAACGACATTTTGATTCTGTGCATAGGCCTGATTGAAAACGCTCAGTATTAAGAGCATCATCAAAGCAAAAGCTCCGCTGATCTTTCCAAAAATTTTGTATTGCTGATCCATAATATATGGGATTTAGATCTGAATTATTTAATTAGACAGGCTGCGAATAGAAGTAAAGAATTTTCACCGCTGGATTCTGAATAGATGAAACCATAGCTTGAACATCCGATTGGGAAATCGGCACTTGAGACAAAATGAAAACCACTTTCAAGGAAGGCATTTGCTCCTCGATACCGGAAGGCAAAGCGATCGCTTTATCCGAGTCACTAGAAACTTTTAATTGAAGAATCTCCACAGATTCCAAAGCATCAACCACTTCAGATAGACGACTTATCCCATTCATTCTTACTTCGGCTTTGTGAGCACTGCCTTCTTCAGGAAGTTTAATTCTCCCTTGCGTCACATAGATGATCGATTGGCTTCCGTAGAGGTAATCTCGATCTATCCCGAGTTCTGATGCCTCCTGAGATCCTAAAAATTGATTCAACTCACTGATATTCTGTGCATTTACCTTCGAAACAGTGAAAAATGACAGCATCAATAACAATAATCCAAAAATGGAAACCCGAGGGGCTGATTTGGATTTGAAAATCAAGGTAGAAGTATTCATAGCTTTTAAAATTTTCTCGATTCTTTTATCCACCAAATCTCAAGAGGAGATATGATGGCATTAATTTGCTGTAAAAATACACTTTAATGTTTTTCATTTCCAAACCTTTTTCAAAAAAATTTGATACGTAATGCAAAATTTTTGGTATGAAATGAATTTTTACTACTCTAAAATGCAATATTGTTTAATGTTTAGTCTTTTTTATTAAACATTTCGGAAAAAACTTTTTTCTTGCATCTTTTTGTCCAGAATTAATAACTGGACAAAATTTTCAGCCTTTTGACCCACTTTATGTATCTTGATCTCAGAAAAATTTGGTTCTATGGAAAGCACATTAGATATAACGACAACCAATCTTCAAGACATTCTTAAAAAACAGCAACAAACTGCAGTCGCCTGGAGATCTTCTACCGCTCAGGAAAGAATCAATCGATTAAAGGCAATCAGATCTTGGATCAAGGATCATCAACAAGCCATCAGAACAGCTCTTTGGGATGATTTTCAAAAACCGGAAACGGAAACAGATCTTTCGGAAATCTTTCCGGTAACCTCAGAGATCAACCATTCTATCAAACATCTAAAATCTTGGATGAAGCCCAAGTCCGTGTCTACACCGATGCCCATGCTTGGGACTAAAGCCAAGGTACAATTTGAACCAAAAGGTGTGACGCTGATTATTTCACCGTGGAATTACCCATTTAATCTCGCAATAGGGCCATTGGTCTCGGCACTCGCCGCTGGCTGCCCTGCAATTATCAAACCTTCCGAACTCACGCCTCATACATCGGCTTTGATTGCAGAAATGATTCAAGATATATTTAATGTGGATGAAGTGACGGTGATTCAAGGGGATGCATCTACAGCCCAGGCACTTTTGGCCTTGCCTTTTGACCATATATTTTTTACAGGCAGCCCGCAAATCGGTAAAATCGTCATGGAAAATGCTGCAAAGCACCTGACTTCAGTCACTTTAGAGCTAGGAGGAAAGTCACCAACAATCGTTACCGAATCAGCAGATATCAAAGATGCTGCGCAAAAGATCATCTATGGAAAGCTGGTGAATTGCGGGCAAACCTGTGTCGCTCCAGACTATATTTTGGTGCAAGAATCGCAAAAAGACTTACTTCTAGCTGAATTGA
The DNA here is from genome assembly GCF_002807035.1 of Algoriphagus formosus. Taxonomy (GTDB): domain Bacteria; phylum Bacteroidota; class Bacteroidia; order Cytophagales; family Cyclobacteriaceae; genus Algoriphagus; species Algoriphagus formosus. Next base: position 901,811 of record NZ_NIUC01000002.1, read on the forward strand.
AGCAGGCTATTAAGCAAATGTATGACCCGGACTACAAAGGGATAGAAAACTCCAAGGATATGGCGAGGATTGTAAATGATAGGCACTTTTCAAGATTAGAATCCTACTTGGATGATGCTGCAGAAAAGGGAGCTGAAATAGAATTTGGAGGAAAAAAAAATCATCACCATCGATTTATCGAACCTACACTGATTACCAAAGTGCAGGATGAAATGCTAGTCGCTCAAGAAGAAATTTTTGGACCAATTCTTCCAATTCTTACATATACTGATCTTCAAGAAGCCATTGACTATATCAATAAAAAGCCAAAACCCTTGGCGCTTTACATTTTTGATCAAAGTAAGCAATACGAAGAGGTGCTACTCCAAACGAGTGCAGGAGGAGCAGTTATCAATGACTGTGTGCTCCATTTCATCCATAATGAGTTACCTTTTGGGGGTGTGAACAACAGCGGAATTGGAAAAGCTCATGGATATTATGGCTTCTTAACTTTCAGCAATGAAAAAGCCGTATTGAAACAACGCGTGGGCTTAAACAACGCGACCCTTTTACGACCTCCCTTCGGAATAAAAACAAAACAAATTATTCAATCACTTATCAAATGGTTTTAATATGACAAGCGAACAATTTTTATCAAAAGCTTCGAAATGGATTTTTTACAGTTTCTTTTTTGCAGTTGTTCTTCTTCAGGGATGTAGCTCCACAGATGACCCATTACCGGATGGCCCTCTGATGGCCATGGAACTTACCAATGAGGCATATGGAACAGATACCCGCCAAGTGATGGATGTATTTCTCCCTGCCGGGAGGACTTTGGAAGACACCCCCACACTTATATATATACACGGGGGCGCTTGGATAGATGGGTCCAAGGAGGAGTTTTTGGAGTTTCGCACAGCATTCGAACAAGCTTTACCGGACTTTGCCTTTGTCGCCATCAACTACCGCCTTTATAATTTCATTACAGATAGCAATGGATTTCCAACCCAAGAAAATGATGTGATAGCTGCCGTAGAGTATGTGCTGGAAAATCAACTCGAATGGAATATCAGTGATGAAATCTACCTAGCAGGGGCCAGTGCAGGAGGTCATTTGGCACTTTTACATGCCTATAAGCATCAAGAAATCGGAAATATTAAGGCGGTAATGGCTTTGTTCCCTCCTACTGAACTTGAATCACTGCACAGTTTTAACTTTGTAACGCAATCAGGATTGACAGCATTATTGGGAGGAACGCCGGAGTCAAATCCAGATGCTTATTTCCAATCTAGCCCGGTAAATTTTGTTAGTAGCTCTACTGTTCCCAGTATCTTCTTTCATGGTACCGAAGATACGGTAGTACCGATTTCACAGAGTGATTTGCTTGCAGCCGAATTAACTGGCGCTGGGGTAAATTTCCAGTATGAAATCATTGAAGGACAAGGCCATGGTTTTACGCCAGCTACTTATGCATCAGTGATTTCAGACGTGGAAGGCTTTATTAATTCGCTACGCTAAAAAGAAAAAACCCTGCCTATTGGCAGGGTTACCGTTTCCTTAGACTTTTTGAAGTCCCGTAGAATGGGCTCTCGATTTGATAGCCTTTACTACTTTTTCCGAAGGTAGAGGTCGGATTTGATCGAGTGACTCTATCGTGCTCAGCATTTCTAGGTATTCTTGCATGAGATCTTGATCATCCCGCAAGGCCTGCATTAAGAGTTCTTGTTCTACCTCCGGCATTTCCTGATAGATATATCTGACCAGGTCATTTGGGGTAAATAGTTTTGTCATAGGCAAAATTTATTTGTTTCATTTTCTTTCGTAAGTGGATCAATGCGTAGCGCATTCTTCCTAAAGCTGTATTGATGCTGACACCTGTCTGATCGGCAATTTCCTGAAAACTCATATCCATGTAGTGCCGCATAATCAACACTTGCTTTTGAGCTTCTGGCAATTCATCGATCAATCTTCTGACAAGTGCAATCTCTTCTTCTTTCACTTTTTCGTCTTCCGCATTTCCTTCTGAAAAGCGCAAGGAATTGAACACATTGGAACCATCTTCCATCATGATCATCGGATACCGCTTAGCTTTCCGAAAGTGATCTACTGCCAAATTGTGCGCGATTCGCATGATCCAAGGCTGAAACTTGCCTTCTTCATTGTATCGATCAGAATTTAGCGTGTTGATGACTTTCACAAATACCTCTTGCAAGAGATCCTCTGCCAAATCCTGATCTTTTACAATCAGAAAAATAGTAGTGAATACTTTTGACTTATAGCGATCTACTAATAGATCAAAGGCGGCCTCATGGCCATTACGATATTGCGTGATCAACTCACCATCTCGGGGTCCTATCTGCTTACTCATTGTTTATAGTTTATGAACAACGTAAAAGTCTAAGCCATAGTATAGATTTTGGTGATTTTTGATTTTTAGTGAGAAATGGATTTAAAAGTAGTGTTTTAGACTACTTCTCCCAAATGGATTTGAGGATTTTTTTATTCCTCGTAGTTTCCCCAAATTTTATTCTGATTTTATTCAAAATTGTAATTTCTAATCTAAAACTATTGGGAAACTTTAAAACAAAACCAATTCAAGTGCCAAAAAATGTTAAATCCAAAAAAGATGCCTTTTCAAAAAGTAAATTCTGCCAAGGTCTTTCCGTAGGCATTCCTTAACTTCGTCCTTAGAAATATAAAGACTATGGAACTGAGCGGAAAAGTAATTCAAAAACTGGCAGAGGTCAGTGGTAACTCTAGAAACGGAAATACCTGGAGAAAGCAGGAATTCATCATCGAAACTCCTGGAAACTACCCAAAAAAGGTGTGTGTAGCCCTTTGGGGAGACAAAATCGATCAATTCCCAATCTCAGAGGGAGAAGAGGTAAAGCTAAGCGTTGATCCAGAGAGCCGAGAGTACAACGGAAGATGGTACACGGATATCAAAGCATACCGAGTAGAAAAAATGGGAGCTGGCACAGAAAATACTTCTGCAGCCAATGCCCCACTCGATGTGGACACTTTTCATTCTGACGAAGAAGACCAGCTACCCTTTTAAATAAAAAAATCATGTGGGACGATTTTGATGATGAAGATCCGGATTTCGATGGAGATGATGAGTTCGACTTTCGAAAAGAACAGGATAGAATCTACAAGCACCCCTTAATGAAGAAAGCGAAAGATGTCGTAGATCTCACGAGGGCACTGGTCGGAAGTCTTGATGAGGCACGAAAGGAGCTCTATGGTAGCATCATGATGGAAGATGCCATGATTATGAGCGCCAAATTCGCGGGAGCGGAAGCTATTCCTGATTTCGTCGCAAAAATGGAAAATGCCATGCTTATGAAAATCCATGCCAAAAGCCTGAATTCCATGACCTACCAGCTAGCCATGGAAGAAACTCACGCCGAAGAGCATCTTCAACTACTCCGTGCAGCTATTGAAGAATACAGGAAACTATTTTTGGAATGGATCAAGGGTTTTGATCCTTCTGAAAAATACGATGACGGGTGGGGAATCTTTACGGATTGAAAAAAACGCTAATCAAAAAATATGATTCAATTAAGCCGATTGGTATTTCAATCGGCTTTTTTAATATAATCTATTCAAGCTGCCCAGAACCAAACCGAAAGCCCATCCAAGCTCCACCGATCATTAGAACCAGGGCTAAACCGATCAACAAAATCAAGATCGACAGGGGCATTTCCCAATCTTCTCCACTGATTTTGAATTTGACAGGTCTATTCCAGTTCATAGCGTGATAAAACTTCTATTTCTTCACGATAGCCTTCCAGCCTTTGGCCTCAATTTCTTGAGCTGATTGTTCTACTTTTTCCTGAAGACCTTTCTTATAGGCATCTAGATTTTTGCCTACCTGCTCATCGAAAGCTCCTACCATAGATGCCGCCAAAATTCCCGCATTTTTTGCGCCATTCAAGGCTACAGTAGCTACAGGAATCCCTCCCGGCATCTGCAAAATGGATAAAATGCTATCCCATCCATCTATAGAATTGGAACTCTTCACGGGAACTCCGATCACAGGAAGACTGGTCATCGAAGCGACCATACCTGGCAAATGGGCTGCTCCACCTGCTCCAGCCACGATGACTTTCAGCCCCCGCTCGCGAGCAGATCGGGCGTATTCCACCATTCGATCTGGGGTTCGGTGAGCAGACACAACGGTCAATTCATAAGTGACTCCGAGTTCCTCGAGCATTTGTGCTGCTTCAGCCATAACCGGAAGATCTGACTGGCTGCCCATGATGATTCCTACCTGTGGGTTCATGCTTTTATCTTGATTAGGTTTTTGATCGCGATAGCTCGCTTTTTTAAATTATCCACATTTTCGTCCAAAACAGTCACATGGCCCATCTTTCGAAAAGGTTTGGTGATTTTTTTGCCATAAAGATGAATGTAAACACCTTTTTCGGAAACGGCTTCTTCCATTCCTTCTACGTAAGCTTCCCCTGTGTAGCCATCCTCCCCGAGCAAGTTGATCATAGCTGCAGGAGTCCGAAGATCGGTAGCTCCCAAAGGCCAATTCATCACGGAGCGGAGATGCTGTTCAAACTGACTGGTAAAATTAGCTTCAATCGTATGGTGACCACTATTATGCGGACGAGGCGCTATTTCATTGACAAGGACTTCTCCGGTTTTGGTCACAAATAATTCCACAGCCAATATCCCTACCATCCCCAGTTTGGTGATGACCTCTTTGGCTATCTTTTCAGCCTTTTCAGCTACCTCTGAGGAAATACTCGCAGGGGCAAAAAGAAACTCAACCAGGTTAGCTGTTGGGTGAAAAGCACATTCTACAGCTGGATAAGCAATCAAATCCCCTTTTTCATTCCGAGCAACTGTGACGGCTATTTCGGTTTCGAAATCGATCAACTTTTCCAGCAATCCCGGTGCATCAAAGGCCTTATCCAAATCGGATTCATCCCGCAAAATTTGTACTCCTCGGCCATCATATCCATCCTTCCCAAGTTTGTTTACAGCAGGAAGAAAAGCTTTATTTCGAAGCACATCTTCCTGATCCGCTGTCAAAATAAAATCGGCTGTGGGTATCCCGTTTTTCTGGTAAAACTGCTTCTGCTCCCGCTTATCTTGAATGAGTCGAATGATCTCCGGCTGCGGGAACACTTGCTTTCCTTCTTTTTGAAGCTTTTCCAAAGCCTCTGTATTGACGCTCTCGATCTCAATGGTAATGACATCGCAACCTTGTCCAAATTGATAGACTGTATCGAAGTCTCTCAAAGACCCATTTACAAACTTTTGACAAAGATCACGACAAGGTGCATTGGGGTCCGGATCCAAAATATGGATATCCTGATTGTAATTAATGGCTGACTGAATCAGCATCCTTCCTAGCTGACCGCCGCCAAGAACGCCGAGTATTTGATTCTTTTTGCTCATGATTTTAGAATGCCCAAAAATACATCTTTCATTCCGAAGGAAAAATTAAGCGCTTCCATCGAAGCGAATTCCCATCAATTCCATCAGTTTATGGGCATTGAAACTTGGACACGGGCCTTCTTTGATCAGATAGTCAAACTCGATGGTATCTTCCTTGACTTCGGAGTGAAAGCTGAAATTGCGCACATAATCAATTTTCTCCTCCAAGCGGCTCAATTCGATGTCGTGAGTACTGATGATTCCCAAAAAGTCCAATTCCTCCAACTGCCGAATCAATGCCTCACTTCCCGCAATTCGATCTTCGGTATTGGTTCCTTTCAGAATTTCGTCCAAAAGGAAGAACAGCCTTTCTCCAGACTCCAAGCGATCAATCATTCCCTTAATCCGGCTCAGCTCAGCATAGAATGAGCTGACACTTTCACCGAGATTATCCGAATTGCGCATGCTGGTGTAAAGCTGACATTCTCCTACTTGTAGACGCTTCGCAAAAGGACTCACCCCCAGATTCAAAAGGACCAAATTAATCCCAAGGGTACGCATGAAGGTGGTTTTCCCACTCATGTTTGCTCCTGTCAAAAGAATAAGTTTGCCGGATTGATCCTGACGAAAATCATTGGCAACTGCTACCTCAGGATGGAGCAAAGGATGTGTCATGCCAAGAGCAGAGAAACTCAATTCTTTAGAGATTTCTGTTTCACAGGTTTGATTTTCGGCCTTTTCAAAGGCTGCCAAAGAAACCCAAAGTTCCCAATCAGCTAAAGCATCAGGTAGCTCACTGATTAGTGAACCCCATTGACTTTTCCAGGTCATCAGTCGATAATGAAGCAGGAGATCCGTCCAGAAAAATAAATTCAGGGGAATGTATAGCAGGTTGAGACGATTCTGCACCCAAAGCAAATGACCATCCAGTTGCTTCAGAAGTATGGAGGCCTTAGGACCATTTTTCTGAACGATGACCTCTTTTTGTGCAACTAACAGTGGATTTTCAAATTCTTCATCCTCCAAAAGCTCAACCCAAAGCCGGTATGTTTTCAACAAATCAGAAGAGGGTATCCGCTCATCAGCTTCTTTAAGATCTCCAAAAACCAAGCCCAAAAAAGGTATTCCGATCAAAGTCCAAAGCCCTAGCCATGCCAAAGGCAATAGCCCCAAATATCCAAGACTCCCCAATATCAGCCCTCCGATAATCCCGACGATCCCCAATCCTAAGGTGAAGGATTTTTTACGGGCTGGTGCTTTCATCCATGTCTGCCAGGCTGTGGTGGATTTACCTTCTTGATAAAAAGCTTCCCCCACAGACTCAAAAGATCGGAGAAAATCGTTTTTCAAGGAAAGTTCTTTAACTGCTGAGCGGATTTCTTCACTTTTCTGGAGACTAAAAGAAGACTTCAATCGATTAGCTAGCATGGTTCGTGCCTTTTGGGATTGAGTGCGATTGATCAATTGAAAAAGAGAGTGCTCCCCAAAGAGATCCAAGTCATTGGTGAAAGGATGGCTTTTTTCCAAAAATTCTTCTCCCCCATCCAATTCCTTAAGTTTTCGATCCGCTCGGAATTGATTTTCCAACTGAATCTTTTGAAGGCTTTTATAAATGGCTTCCTGGTCTTTTAGATAATTGAAGCGCTGAATTGCTTTGACAAAAGCTCCAGAAATAACCAGCAATGCGAGAATCCAAAATCCTGAATCAGAGAAAAAAAGTACTCCGCTCCCTAGAACTCCCATAAATAATAGAAGTCTCAGAAGAGAAAGGCCTGATATTTGTCTTTTGAGGGAAAGAGTTTTTGCGGGAATTTCGCTAGGGTCAAAATCAAATCCTTTTTGCATCCTCAAATATAGATTTCCCGTGATTATTCTATGTTGATTCTTTGATTTTCATCGTTAGAAAACAGAATTGAAAAAAGTATGTCCAAAAAGAAAAAAGAAAAACATAGCCCTCCTGATTATGAAAATAGCTTTGATTATTCAGAGAAAATGGGGCTTTTTCCAGAAGACATCCCCTTTGGAACTAATATAGGCTGTGGGGGAAAATCAACGAATAAAGACACACAAAAGCCTAAAAACCAATAAAATAAAAGCTAACTTCCCACTTTCAAACTCAAACGATTATGAATAAGAAATCAATAATTTTTAGAAGTATCCTTGCGATAGGACTTCTTGGGATACTTTTCTCCTGTAGCGAAGACACAGATCCAACCACCGCGGAGGTAGATCTTACTCTGGTAAATGAAGATATTACCGTGAATCAGGTATATGAAGATTTGGACAATTTTACGCTGACCGTTTTTCAGTCTCTCAATTTCGGGGGTCGCCTACTCAATGAAGGTTTTGATAAAATATGTCCTGGCGTAGATGTGACTTTCAATGAGGAAGAGAAAAAAATCACTGTGGACTTTGGCGAAGGATGCACCTCGCCGGGAGGAACTGTACGGAAAGGAAAAATCGTATTTACGTACAATCAAAACTTTCTCTTTCCAGGGGCTAAGGTCATAGCAGTTTTTGAAAGCTATGAAGTGGATGGACTCGCGGTGCAAGGCACTCGAACCATAGAAAACCAAAATATCGATATTTTCAATAATCGTGTGACATTAAAAGTGACCGTCACGGATGGAAAAGTTACTTGGCCTGATGGCACTTTCGTCACCTACACTACTACGCAGGAGCGAGTTGTCACCCTCAATGACCAAAATGGGTATGAAATTTCTATCACAGGAAATGCTTCAGGACAAAGTAGAGCAGGACTTGACTATACTACAACTGTCACTTCCCCGCTTTTAGTAACGCAAGATTGTGTAGAAACCGGTGTACTAGTCCCAAGCTCAGGAGTTATGGAATTCAACTACAGCGGGTTCAACGTTTCGGTTGACTATGGCGATGGTCAATGTGACAAAAACATTATAATCACCTATCCGGGAGGGACAAGAGAAGTTACTCTCGATTAAGTTTCGGCTATTCTGCTAAAAACGGCTATCTTCAAGGGTAGCCGTTTTTTTTATGGAAAAGAAAATAATCAAAGGGTTTCCACACCTCAAGTTTGAACATCAGGAATACACCGAGGAAGAACTGATTCAGCGCTCCGATGAATTTTATCAAATGATGAATCGGAGAAGAACCATTCGGGAATTCGATGATCGAGATGTACCAAGAGAGGTATTGGAAAAAATCATTCTTACTGCAGGAACTGCCCCCTCCGGGGCCCACAAGCAGCCTTGGACCTTTTGCCTGATTTCAGACCCCAAGATCAAACAAAAAATCCGGGAAGCAGCTGAAGAGGAAGAACGGATCAGCTATGAATCCAGAATGACCGAAACCTGGAAATCCGATCTAAAGCCCTTAGGAACGGATTGGGAGAAGCCATTTTTGGAAATCGCTCCTTATTTAATTGTAGTATTCAAGCAATCCTATGGAATGGAAGGTGATGAAAAAATCCAACATTACTATGTGAATGAATCCGTGGGAATTGCTTGTGGTTTTTTGATTGCGGCGATCCATCAGGCCGGGTTAGTCACGGTGACACATACTCCTAGCCCGATGAATTTCCTCAGTGATATCCTTAATCGTCCCAAGCATGAGAAGCCTTATCTACTCCTACCGGTAGGTTATCCTAAAAAAGAGACGTTCGTACCGGATATTCATCGAAAGAAATTGGAAGAAATTTTGATAAGCTATTAAACCTATGGCTTTTGCCTCAGTCAAATGGGCAGTTTTGGATATAAAATTTCCCGATCATGAACAGACTACAAAAAACACTAATTGCCCTTGCAGCAGTAGGCTTTCTTTTTACAGCCTGCCAAAAGGAGGATGAAGCTCCCATCAGCCAACTGGAGGACTCGGAAGAGGTAAATCGTGAAACCGACCTGACTGGAACACTAGAAGATATTGATGATGTCGTCCTGACAGGATTTCAGCGAAATGGATTTGCAGACCGGACCGTAGCCACTGTAGAGGAAGACCTTTGCGAGCGGGTGGATATCACCTGGCTACCCAATGAAAAGAAAATGATCCTAGATTTTGGAGATGGATGCACCAGCCCGAGAGGAATCACGCGAAAAGGTAAAGTAATTGTAAACTACACCGGCAGATATTGGGCACCCGGATCTGTCATCACGACTACCTTTGAGGATTTTTACATCAATGAGCGAAAAATCGAAGGGGTCCGAATTGTAAGAAATGAAGGCTTCAATCAAAATGATAGATTTTTCACCTTTATCACTCGAGTAGAAGGCGGGAAAATCACCTGGCCTGATGACACTACCCGTACTTTCGAATCCAGACACACCAAGCGTATCTTCCTACCAAACGGTGATAGAGGTTTTATTTATGCAGTGGACGGAGGGTCTGAAGGAATCAATCGCAGAGGAAATAGCTATCGAGTAGAAATCACCGATCCCTTGATCTACGCACAGCGTTGTATCAATACCGGCATCAAAATTCCTAGCAAAGGTCTCCTTACCTTGAATGTCTCCGAAAGACCTCAAATTTCTGTTGACTTTGGAGATGAGGGTTGCGATCGTGAGGTGACTATTTCCAGAGGTGACCAAAGCAGGACGATCACCATCCCAAGAGGATAATTTTAGACTATATTTCACAAAAAAGGCTGTTCCGATTTATATCAAAACAGCCTTTTTCAATTTTTACCTTTTTGATAATTATCTAATTCGCTCTAGTTGAGAAAAGTAGAAGTTTCCTTCGATCGCTGCATTTTCATCAGAATCGGATCCATGTACTGCATTCGCTTCGATGGATTTTGCAAAGATCTTTCGGATAGTTCCTTCCGCAGCTTGCTCAGGATTAGTTGCTCCAATCAGTTTTCGGAAGTCCTCCACCGCATTGTCTTTTTCCAAGATAGCAGCGATGATAGGTCCTGAAGACATGTATGCACAAAGATCCTTGTAGAAAGGTCTCTCCTTATGAACTTCGTAGAATTTTCCAGCAAGTTCTGTTGTCAATCGGGTAGCTTTCATGGCCACGATCTTAAAGCCTGCTTCTTCGATCATTTTCAAGATAGCCCCTGAATTGCCAGCTTCGAAAGCATCCGGCTTGATCATGGTGAATGTTCTGTTTCCTGCCATGTGTTTTTGAGTTTACATTGGTTTATTTCGGCCGCAAAAATAGCGGAAAAGCCCAGAGTTTCCGAAGATCATGCAGTATTTATCCAGTAGCCCGTTCATTTTCAATAAAATGGGCACTTTGGCATTTGCGAAAAAATTACTGACCTTTGCGGACTACTAGTGCATACGTGCCGTAGAAAACTGACAAATGGAAGCATTAGCCTCATTCAAAAGAGAACTCTCCTCCCCCAAAAATATATTCATTACCACCCACGTAAAACCCGACGCTGACGCTTTAGGGTCTTCGCTTGGTATGGCTGGCTATTTGAAAAAGAAAGGCCACCAAGTAACCGTGGTAACACCGACTGATTATCCTTCTTTCCTAAACTGGATGGAAGGAAATGATGATGTCTTGGATTTTAGCAGGGAGGATCACCGAAAAAAAGCAGATAAAGCTCTAAATCAAGCAGATATTGTCATCTGTTTGGATTTTTCATGCTTGAACAGAGTCAACGAACTCGGAGAGCTTATTCGCAAATCTGACGCCTACATCGTCAACATTGACCATCATCAGGATCCGGAGGATTTTGCAGATTATAGACTCTGGAGTACAGAAGCTGCAGCTACCTGCGAACTGGTGTATGAATTGATAGTAGCCCTGGAGGACAGAGACTTGATCGATGAAAGTATCGCATCTTGCCTCTACGCAGGGATCATGACAGATACCGGTGGGTTTAGACATCCCAATACTACCAAAAACGTCCATCTCGTCGTTGCAGACTTAATCGACCTTGGTGCCAATGTGACCCAGATTGCTAACTGGATCTATGACTCCAATTCGGTCAATAGGCTGAAATTTATTGGTTTTGCTATCAGTAGACGTTTGGTGATTCGTGAAGATCTACACATGGCATACTTTGCCATCAGCAAAAAAGATCTTAAAAAATATCAAAGCCGAACCGGAGATACCGAAGGCTTAGTAAATTACGCGCTTTCTCTGGATGGGATCAAATTAGCAGCCCTTTTCTCTGAGCGGGAGGATGGAATCAAGATTTCATTCCGATCATCAGCAGAAGTGGCCGTGAATAAGTTTGCAGCCGAATACTTCAACGGTGGTGGACATAAAAATGCCTCGGGAGGTAAGTCCGAACTAAGCCTGAAGGAAACGGTTGAAAAGTTTGAAAAGCTCGTAGAAAAGCATCAAACCGAACTTTTTCAAGAGGAAGAGGTCTCTGTCCAGTAACAATTCGTAAAAATTTCTTCAACACCCATATGAAAAATTCACTTCGCCTGACGGCAACACTTGCCAGTTTAGTATTGGCAGCTTCCATTACTTCTTGTAAAAAAACTCAAGTAACTGAGCGGGATGGAATCGAGTACACCTACATCAATGAAGGTTCTCAAAAGCCAGAAAATGGTGAGATTTTGATGTACCACCTTCAGATCAAAAATGCTGAAGACTCCTTGATCTACAATACCTATGATCAGCCTGTACCTGGCTATTTGATGGCGAATGACAGTATCCCAGTCAATAATGGGATGGATGAGATCTTCATGGCATTGAAAAAGGGAGACAGCATTACCTTTACCTCTCAAGTTCAAACCATTTTTGGCCCGAATTTCCCTCCTTTTTTAGACGCTGAAGAGGAGTTGGTAGTGAATCTTGGTGTGATGGATATCATCTCTCAGGATTCTTTGAGCCAATACTTTGCTCAAGTTTCCATTATCGAAAATGAGAAAAGAGCAGAGCGTGCCAAAGTGCTTTTGGTAGAAGACGGAAAGAAAATCGAAGAATATGCCGCTGCCAACAACTTGGATGTACAAAAGACTGAAAATGGTCTGTACTATGTCATCGAGCGGGAAGGCACTGGCCCGGAGACTACTCCTGGTACGACTATGTATGTCAACTATGCTGGATACCTTCTAGATGGCACCATCTTCGACACATCTATTCAAAGTCTTGCGGAAGAAAAAGGAATTTTCAATGCTGGACGCCCTTACGAGCCGCTTCCAGTAAACGTGGGAATGGGCCAGGTTATTCCAGGATGGGATGAAGGATTATTGCTATTGAAAAAAGGATCCAAAGCAAAGTTTCTGATTCCTTCTCCACTTGGCTATGGAGAAAATGGTGCAGGAGCGCTAATTGGACCCAACTCCATTTTGGTTTTTGACGTAGAAGTCACAGACGTACAGAAATAAAAATCACTCAATCCAATCATGAATACAAAGCTTCTATCCTACTTAGGTTTTGTTCTTTTGGCAATCGGATTTACGGCCTGTATAGACTCAGAGTCTACAGTAGAAAGTATCCTAGAAAAAGACAAAAAAGCCATTGAAGAATATTTGGCAGCAAATCCACTTACAGGACCCAAAGACTTTGTGGATGAAGTCTCCGGTTTTCGTGTCATTTGGCAAGAACTTTCGAATAGCGGCAGATTACCAGAAGCGGGAGACACCGTACAGGTAAACTATGTGGGTAAGCTTTTGAATGGTCGAGTTTTCGATACATCGATTGAATCAGTCGCAAGAGAAAACAACATCTTTTCTGAGAATAGAAATTATATACCCTTGCGGTTTATTCTGGGAAGAGGACAATTGATTGAAGGCTTCGAATCAGCAATCGCGATCATGGAGGCTGGGGATAAAGCGACCGTCATCATGCCTTCCCTATTCGGATATGGAGGTGCGGCTCAAGGTGACATACCACCCAATTCTCCCCTCATCTTCGAGCTTGATTTTATAGATTTGAAAAAAGGACCTCAGCAATGATCAAACGACTAAAAGTCTTATCCTTATTTGTATTTTCCTTTGTGGCCTTGATGGCTTGTGAACCCAACAACCCCTTTCAAACAGGCCCAGTTTACGATGAAGCGGGTAATTTGGCCATTGACCGGGAGAAAATTGATGCCTATCTGGATACAGCACGGATTGACAGTCTTTACCGCATCCATGATCCGTCAGGGGTTGTGGTGATTGTTCAGGAGGAAGGAACAGGTACTAGACCTACAAGTGGAACGGTCGTTTATTCAGATTATGTCGGTTCCCTAATTACCGATGGATCTGTTTTCGATACTACGATCGAGCAAGTGGCTATCGATAATGATATTTGGGTAGAAAATAGAGTTTACACCATATTCAGTTTTGTAGTAGGATCTGGCAATGTCATTAGAGGATGGGACTTTGGTTTCAGAAGACTCCGACCAGGATCTAAAGCCGTGATGATTATCCCATCTCCACTTGCATACCGAGACCAAACAAGCAATGCTCGAATTCCTGCGAATTCAGTCCTTAGATTTGATATTGATTTCTACGGAATTGATTGATATTCGAGAATAATATTACAAATGACCCCGTCAAAGTTCATCTCTGACGGGGTTTTTTATTTCACCTAATCTGTTTAGCCAGTAAGGAAAACATATTACCAAAATCTCATTTTGGGAAAGATGGCTGGCACCTCTTCTCTGTATTTTTTATAAGCATCCCCAAACTCAGCGATTAAGTTCTTCTCTTCAAAGTAAATCCCAATCGGCAAATAAGCGATCAGGCAAGCCAGATGTACCATGGCTGAATATGTCCCAGCCACAAAAAAGTATCCCAAAAAGATCAAAAGTAAACCTGCATACAATGGGTGCCGCATTCTACTATACCATCCTGACCGAATCAGTTTCTTTTCAGTTTGTGGTTCTTCGGGCCTAGTACCTATAAACTTCCCGATGGACCACATTTTAGAGCTTTGGACGATGATAATCGTCCCAAAAGTGGCAGCCATGTAACCAAAGTAAATCAGGAGATCACCTTCTGCTAAAAGCCGTTCTGCAGGAATCCTTATACTGTAAAGAACTAAAATCACGAAAAAGAGCAAGGAAAATAAGGAATAAAAAAGGCGATACCATTTATAGGCCTTTCCCAATTTTGACTCAAGTTTTCTTTTTAACTTGCCCGAAGCCAGAAAACTATGACTTGCATAAAAAACTGCCCAAAGCAGAATCAAATAGATGTAGTTCATTTGTAAATTTATCCAGCATCAAGAAAACAACGGTATGAAGATCGGCATTATCCGCGAAGGGAAAAATCCACCGGACAAGCGAGCTCCCTTTTCTCCCGAGCAGCTCCAAAATCTTAATGAGGAATATCAAGGCAAACTCCATTTCTACGTAGAATCAAGCCCGATACGGGGCTATTCGGACGAGGAATATGAATCAGCCGGAGTGGAAGTTTTGGAGGATATCTCTGGCTGTGATGTACTTTTTGGAGTGAAGGAAGTGCCTATTGAAAAGTTGATTCCAAATAAGACCTACTTTTTCTTTTCTCATACGATCAAAAAGCAGCCTTACAATCGAAATTTGCTTCGGGCTGTTTTGGAGAAAAACATCCGACTGATCGATTATGAGGTCCTAACCGATGATAATAAACAGCGAGTAGTCGCCTTCGGACGCTGGGCAGGCGTAGTCGGGGCATACAATGCTTTCTGGACCTACGGTCAAAAGACTGATCTCTTCCACATCAAAAGAGCTCATGAGTGTTTTGACCTAGTGGAGCTAAAAGCCGAACTCAATAAAATTCAGCTTCCGCCGGTGAAGATTGTGTTGACTGGAACAGGACGAGTAGGAGGTGGTTCAAAGGAAATCCTGGACAGTATGGGTATCCGAAAAGTTAGTACGGAGGAGTTCTTGCATCAGTATTTTGAAGAGCCCGTCTATGTGCAATTGGACGTCGGAGATTACAACCGTAGACGCACGGATGGGGCATTTAGCAAAGAGGAATTTTATACTCAGCCGGAGCTTTACGAAAGTCACTTTGCAAAATTTGCCGAAGAGGGTGAAATCTTAATCGGTGCAGTCTATTGGGACCCAAAAGCGCCTCAGCTTTTCCAAAAATCAGAGATCGCCTCGCCGGACTTTTCCATTTCGGTGATTGCTGATATCACATGTGACATCGATGGCTACATCCCCACCACAGTTAGGCCTTCTACGATTGCCTCCCCCGTTTATGATATTGATCGGGAAAGTGGTGAGGAAATCGAAGCTTTTGGAAAGCAAAGCAGCATTTCCGTCATGGCTATCGATAATTTGCCTTGCGAGCTACCCAGGGAGGCCACCAAGGATTTTGGCAGACAGTTGAGTCAGTGGATTGTTCCGGAGCTTCTAGAGGAAAACTCTGCTATTCTTGAGCGGGCCACTATTGCCAGAGATGGTGATTTGACGTTGGAGTTTATGTACTTGAAAGACTACGTGGCAGATGAAGAATAACTTTAATCGATTTTTAGAATCCACTCTGCTAAAGCCTACCATGAAGCAGGCGGAAGTTGAATTATTGATTAGGGAGGCAATCGAATATCAATTTGTGGGTGTTTGCGTTCCGTCTTTTTGGGTCAAAAAAGTCCACCGCGAACTCGAGCAGGAGGATATACAGACAGTCACGGTGATTGGATTCCCTTTTGGATTTGAGGATACAGCTACTAAGGTGGCAGAAACCCGCGAAGCAATCAAAAATGGAGCGGATGAGCTAGATCTCGTTTGGTCACAGACCGCCTTTCACTCAGGAATGAATTGGCCAAAAATAGAAATCGCCCAGATCGCAAAAATCTGCCATGAGGAAGAGCGGGTTTTGAAAGTGATCATCGAAACAGCTTACCTCGATGAAAGTCAAATTCGGGAAGCTTGCCTAATCTGTCAGGATGCTGGTGCCGACTTTGTCAAAACCTCCACCGGTTATGCGCCTTCAGGAGCCAAAGTATCCGATATTCAGCTTATGAGACAGACACTTTCTTCGAATATCGGAATCAAAGCAAGCGGAGGAATCAAAACATTGGACTTTGCTTTGGAACTGATCCAAGCTGGTGCTGACAGAATTGGAACCAGTAGTGCCAAGGTCCTTTTTGAAGCTTGGAAAGACACCCAGTCTTAATCAGAACTGAAGTAAATCAGAAGGAATGGGATGATAAAAAACATGAGCAAAAGGTAAGCAAACCCCCAAATTCTGGATTTTACTGACTTTTTCCCCATAAAGTTTGCCAAACGAATCGGAACCTCTCTGAATCGAGGAATCCCCAAAATCAAAATTGCTCCAATGGTGTTGAACAAAAAGTGTACAATGGCCAAGGCGATTGCAGCTTCGCTTTTATAAAGCGCGGCTATTGCTGCTGTGATGGTAGTTCCAATGTTTGCTCCAACTATGAAAGGAAATACTTTTTTAAGGCTTACTTTTTTGGTAGCAACGAGCGGTACAATCAGCGAGGTCGTCACAGTAGAGGACTGAACAGCTGCCGTGAAAAAGGTCCCGTAAAAAAAAGCAAGGCTGCTATTCTTGAAGATAACTTTATTGATATCCTGAAAACTCTGCACTACAAAGGTTTTGTAAATGGAGGTCGCCAACAGCTTGATCGCGGCAAAAACCAAAAACACGGCAAGGATAGTAGTCAAAAAGGGAATCCCAATAGATTCAACCAGCCAATTGGTGAGAGGCCTGGTAAACAAGGAGTGATAGACTACCGGTCCGGAGAAATCCTCGTTAGGTGCAAACCAATGCGCAAAATATAGAGCCGATTTGGTCAGCGGCTTGAAATAAAGCTCCAAAGGAAGCAGAATAAATACCGTGAAAATATTGAAGATATCATGAATGATACCTGCTGAAAGCGCGCGCTTGAATTGCTTCTTCTTCATGATGTAGGAAAAAGAAACCAGGGTACTGGTCAGCGTCGTGCCGATATTGGCTCCCATGACCAAGGGGACAGCCTGCTCCAAAGAAATAGTCCCGGCTGCAACTACCGCCACTACACTTGCGGTCACTGTACTGCTACTCTGAAGCAAAGCAGTCATCAAAAGACCGATGAATAAGCTTATGAAGGGGTTTTTGGTAGCTGAGAAGAGATCAGTAGCAACTTTGCTATTGAGATCTCCCATGGACACAGTCAGAAGATCAATCGCAAAAATGAATAGCAAAAGCGCAACCAAACCAATGGCATAACTTTTCCATTTTGCTTCTTTTTTTTGCTCTAGATCCCAGCTTTCCATTAAATGCGATAGGTGTTGGCTTGTTTTCTGATCTTCTCACTCATCTGAAAAAACACCGTTAAATTGGCGCTGCTATCCAAATTGCTTTTTGATCAAGGGGCAAAATTTGGAATTTTTTTACGATATACAACATGATGCCAAGCTTAAATAGATTGCTTATTTTTAGCTTAACAATTTCTTAACATGAAGGCCTGAATAACTTCTTTAATTTTGTCCCAAACTCCCACCAGCTAAAACATGGCCAAGAAGAGCATTGACCAAAACATAAATCAGGAAAACCTTTCCAAAACCGCCTACGCACTTTTTGACTTCACAAAAAAGGAAAGGACTTTCTTGATTGTGATATGTGTTTTGATCTCAGTGGCAGCCATCATCGCTCCCTACACCTATCCTGCGATGTGGTTTGGTTTTTTCTTAGCTGCCTATTCAGCCATCGCCAATGACAGTATTCAGACCATTGGTACCTTCATTGCATCCAATCAGCATCGAAAGTGGTATTGGCTTTGGCTCTTTATGGGAATGATTTTCGTCGCGACAGTGACTTACAGTTGGGTCGTTTATGACGGAGATGTCAGTCACCAACGCCTTTCAGTACCCGGCCTTGATCGTGCTCCAGAGGGGTTTGTCTTTTTACAGCTTGCTGCTCCTATTGTACTTTTGATCATGACTAGGCTTAGAATGCCAGTCTCCACTACCTTTTTGCTTCTGAATGTCTTCACCTACAAAGCCGGAACCATTGCTAGTGTGATGGTAAAGAGTTTTATGGGTTACATTTTGGCTTTTGTCTTGGCTATTGTGGTGTGGTTTGCCTTGGAGCGGTTGATGAAAAATTACCTCAAGGGAAAGCCAAAACCTTATTGGACCATCCTTCAGTGGATCACCTCAGGTACGCTTTGGTCGGTTTGGATCATGCAGGATGCGGCAAATATTGCTGTCTTCCTTCCGAGACAGCTTGGAGTTACTGAGTTTTTGATATACACAGGGTTTGTTTTTGTAGGCCTAGGGTTTCTTTTCTACCTGAAAGGTGACAAGATCCAGGGAATCGTCAACGAGAAGACCAATGTCACCGACGTACGGGCTGCAACAATCGTAGACTTTGTTTATGCGATTATCCTTTTCTATTTCAAAATGTACAGCAATGTACCGATGAGTACCACTTGGGTGTTCATTGGTTTGCTAGGAGGTCGTGAATTAGCCATTGCTATTGGAAAGCATGGCAAGGCCAAAAACAAGAAAGCATGGAGATTCCGAGCTTTCAAACTGGCAAGTAATGACCTTTACAAGGCGACCATCGGTTTAGTAGTTTCCTTGATTTTGGCTGTAGTGATCAATGAGGGTATTCGAAATGAAATCCTTGATTATTTCAGGTAAATGGAGCTGTATTCGGACGAATATTTCATGAATGAAGCGCTAAAGCAAGCGCAGATTGCTTTCGAAGAAGGGGAAATCCCCGTAGGTGCAGTGATCGTATCCAAAAACCGAATCATAGCAAAAGCATACAATCAAACGGAAAGGCTAAACGATGTGACCGCCCATGCGGAAATGATAGCCATTACCTCTGCAGCCAATTCTTTGGGAGGAAAATACCTTAATGATTGCCGATTGTATGTAACCCTTGAGCCATGTACCATGTGCGGAGGTGCACTTTTTTGGTCCCAAATAGGGGAAGTTTTCTTTGCAGCAGCGGATCCAAAAAGAGGATTTAGACAAAGTAACCCGAATATTCTCCACCCTAAAACAAAAATTCACGAAGGTATCTTGGCGGCGCAAGCTGAGGAATTAATTCATCGCTTTTTCGAAAAACTACGAAAATGAGATGTTTTTCGACATAAAAGAACCATTTGTCATGGATAGTGGTTACCAAAGCAGATTCTTTAAAGGGATATTTAATACATGTTTCACCATAAATTTTAAAAACAAATGGCTTTTGAACTACCATCCTTACCTTACGCATTTAATGCACTTGAACCGCATATCGATGCGCGTACTATGGAAATCCACCATGGCAAGCACCACAATGGGTATGTGAACAATCTAAACAATGCAGTAGCAGGAACTGACCTTGAAGGCAAATCACTAGAGGAGCTGATGAAAGTGGCAGGTTCCAATACAGCCGTTAGAAATAACGGAGGAGGTCACTACAATCACAGCCTTTTCTGGTCAATTCTTTCTCCAAGCGGCGGCGGAAACCCTACAGGTGAACTAGCTGGTGCTATCGATGCAAAATTTGTGAATTTTGATGAGTTCAAAGACTTGTTTTCAAAGGCAGCAGCTACCCGTTTTGGTTCAGGATGGGCATGGTTGATTGTTACTGCAACAGGCGATTTAGAAATCGTATCTACCGCAAATCAGGACAACCCGCTGATGGATGTTGCTGAAATTAAAGGTACTCCTATCCTCGGATTGGATGTGTGGGAGCACGCCTATTATCTGAATTACCAAAACCGTCGTCCTGATTACATCTCCGCATTCTGGAATGTGATCAATTGGGAAGAAGTTAACAAGCGCTATTTAGCTGCTTTGAAATAATAACTCAAAAATCAAAATTAATCCCCGGACCCAAATCCGGGGATTTTTTTGTTCGGTTTTCGGAACAATAAGTGTTCACAAACGAACACGCTTTTTTTTGTTAAATAGCCTAAAACGCCGCATGTAACAGATTTTAGGGCTTTTTGCAGTATGGCACTTCTTTTTCATTAGCTGGCACGAAAACAAAAAAGAACCAACACAAATGAAAACCGCCAACTTAATTTTTCTTTCTTTTCTATTTTACCTGATGGGCCTAAGCACCCTTGCTGCAAAAGATATCAGCAAGCTCTCAGGAAAAATCGTTGACCAAAATGGAGAGGCAGTTCCTTTCGCAAACGTTGCCTTGATCGAATCCAACAACGGTGGATTAGTGGATGGAGCTGTTTCTGATGAGGAGGGGATATTCTTTATCGAATCAGTAAAGTCTGCAACGGTCAACCTGGTGATCTCTTCAATTGGGTATACGACCTACAGTTCTGAAACCTTCGAGCTAGTTCCTGGGATGACCAAAGATTTTGGTGTCCTCAAATTGGAAGATGAAATGACTGGTCTTGATGAAGTCACTGTACAGTCATCCAGACCGGAAATCATCATCGAACCGGATAAAACTATCGTCAATGTAGAAGGAACCGTGATGGCAGAAGGGTCAAACACCTTGGATGTCATCGGTAGATCTCCAGGTGTCTATGTCGATCAGGATGGAAATATTAATCTAAATGGTCGCACTGGTGTCACAGTGATGATCAACGATAGACCTACTTACATGAGTTCGACTGATTTGGCAAACTACCTTCGGTCAATGCCCGCAGAAAACATCAAAAGTATCGAAGTCATCAACAATCCTTCTGCCCGATTTGATGCTGAAGGTGCTGCAGGTGTAATCAATATAGTATTGAAGAAAAGCACGGTAGATGGAGTCTTTGGAAATATTCAATTAGGGACTCAATACAACGGCTTGAATGCTCCACTTGCTGGTGCAACTATCAATGTGAAAAAAGGAAAATGGTCTACCAATGCGAATTTGAATTACAATGAAATCGCAAATTACAATGACCTGGATATCATCCGAAACTTTGAGCTAGAAGAAGGTACTTCTAAGTTTACTCAAGACTCCAGAATCAAAACTCGCTTCCGTACTCCGAATTTTACCGGATCGGCTAACTACGAGATCAATCCCAATCATAATTTGGGAATCAACCTTCAAGCCTCAAGATCTACCGGAGGATCGAATAATAACTCCTTCACGGAGATTTCTATTCCTGGTGAGTCGGAATTCAACTATTTGAACTCTCGAAATGATGATAATGGAACCAGAGACAGAATTTTTGGAAACCTCCACTATGATGGAAAGCTCGATACCTTAGGGACTAAAATTGCTGCGGACTTGGATTATACCATCATGAAATCAAACTCTGAGTCTTTGCTCTCCAATGAGTATTGGACCGGTGTAGATCAGTCCAATTTTACAACTGATCAAATCCTCACGCTGAATGATATGTACTATACCATCCTGACAGCAAAGGTTGATTTCACCAAACCTTTGAAAAACGGAAAGATCTTGGAAACAGGTCTAAAAGGTAGCTGGGTAGAATCAGACAACAATCTGGATCTGAGCCGTGCGATCGAAGAAGGACCCTTTGAGCCGGATCCAAATTCTAACCAGTTTATCTATAGTGAAAATGTCTTAGCTGCTTACGCTTCCTTGAAAGGGGCTTTCAGTCCAAAAGTAAACTATCAATTTGGCTTAAGAGGTGAGTACTCAGACATTTTGGGAAATTCGGTGACATTGGAACAGCAAAACAAACAACAATATTTTAACCTGTTCCCTAGCTTCTTTGTACAGCATCAGGTGAGCGAGAAGTATCAAATCATCTATAATCTAAACCGTAGAATCACTCGTCCAAACTATCGATTGCTCAATCCATTCATCTATTACATTGATCCATTGACCTCAGAAACCGGAAACCCGAATTTGAGACCTCAGTATTCGAATAACTTCGAGATGAATCATGTCATCAATGGAGCATATCAGTTCACTTTAGGTTATTCTGAGACTGAAGATGCCTTTATGCAGGTATTTATCCAAGATCAGGAAGCTAGAACGACGACCACCTTCACGGATAATTTTGATAAAACCAGAAATGTCAACTTCCGTGGAATCGTACCGGTTGAAATTACAAAGTGGTGGAATGCTTCTAACATGGTACAGGTGAATTATAACCGATTCAAGTCGCAAATTGGAGATGACTTCCTTGACACAGATCAAGTATCCTTCATGGCTCGTACCCAACATAACTTGACCTTGCCGAAAGGCTTCAAATTTGAGTTGGTCGGTATGTATGTAGGTCCACAAATTTGGGGTCAGGGTACCATCAAAGGATTTGCCTGGGTAGATGCAGGGGTGACGAAGACCTTGATGAAGGATAAGCTCACCTTATCTGTCAACGGTACTGACCTTTTCCGCTCACAGATCATCCGTGCCAATGTGGACTTCGCAGACATCAATACAGGCTTTAGACAATACCGAAGCAATCAGGGTGTGCGCTTTACCTTAAGATGGAGATTTGCTCAGGGTGAAAGCTTCCGAGTACGTTCTAGCACAGGTAGCTCAGAAGAAAGAAACCGCCTAGATTAAACTTAATGCTTTGAAAATCAGCTCCTAGCCAATATTTTAGCTAGGAGCTTTTTATATCTAACTAATTCAAATCATGCTTCGAAAATTTACACTTTACCTGTCCTTATTTTGGCTAAGCAGCACAAGCCTATTTGGCCAAAAATCGAATTTTGAGCAAACTGACCGTTTCTTTGACTCATTGGACTTTTATGATAAGTACATGGGAACTGTATTTATCGCAAAAAATGGAGAGCCCGTCTATCAAAAGGCAATAGGCTATGCAGACTTGGAAAAGCAGCAAAAATTGATCCCCACAACCAAATTTAACATCGGGTCAATTTCAAAAATGTTCACCTCAGTTTTGATTTTACAGGCAGTAGAAGAGGGAAAACTTTCATTGGATCAAAAACTGGCAGATTTTTATCCTTCAGTACCCAATGCCGAGGCTATCACCATTGACCAGCTTCTGAGGCATCGAAGCGGAATTGCCAATTTTACCAATAGCCCTCTTTATCTGAGCTATTACACCAAGCCAAAGACTGAGGATGAAATGGTAAAGATCATTGCGGAAGGCGGCAGTATCTTTACTCCTGACTCCAAGGCAGAATACTCAAATTCCAATTATGTCTTGCTGACATTCATTTTGGAAGAAACCTACGGAAAATCCTTTCAAGAACTTTTGGAAGAAAGAATTACAGGCCCGCTAAAGCTAGAAAACACACAAATATTTGATGAGATTAAGCCTGAGGAAAATGAAGCAAGATCCTATTCCTTCAAGGACAATTGGACACTAGAGTCAGAAACTGACCCAAGTATACCACTGGGTGCTGGAGCCATACAGTCCACAGTAGCCGATCTTGCAGTCTTTATCGAGAATCTTTTTGCCGGTGAGCTGATTTCAAAAGAAAGTCTGGACAAAATGACTGAGCTTCAAGATGGCTTCGGTCGAGGTATTTTCTCTTTCCCCTACTATGATCGAAAAGCACTTGGACACAATGGTGGAATTGATGGATTCCAGTCTCTTTTGGCACATTTTCCAGAAGAAAAACTGACGCTGGTTACTCTAGCAAACGCCGTGAATTTTAATACCAACGACGTCACTCTGGCACTTTTGGACTCTTATTTTGGAAAAGAGATCAAATTCCCTTCATTTCAAAGCTACGCGGTGAGTCCAGAGCAGCTTGAGTCTTATTTAGGGGAATATGCCTCTGAGCAGCTTCCGCTTAAATTCAATTTTACCAAGGAAGGAAAAACCTTGATAGTACAAGCTACTGGGCAGCCAGCAATACCTTTAGAAGCCACTGCCGAGCATACCTTCGAATTTCGGCAAGTCGGTGCCACATTTATTTTTGAACCAAGTAAAGGCACACTCACCTTCAAACAAGGAGGCGGTACCTTTACCTATCAAAAACAGTAAAAACATTCAAAGCCGGTTAATCCCGGCTTTTTTTGATCTCCACCTTATTGATTTGAAAAAAGTCCTCCTCGACATCCGGATTTGGCAATACATTAAACCAAAGATTTCCATCTCGGCTAACAAAGACATTCCCAAGTCTATCGGGCATCTCAATATCTAGCAATTTCTCACCCTCCAAAGAAAGGACCTGAAGCCGGGGCTTGTACTTTTCAGCTACCCTTGCATTGAAATCCTGCCATTGATCCTGAGACTGAATCGACTGGTATTCCTCTCGATCAAGGTCTTCATAGCCGGTCGTATAGTTGATTAACAAGTAATCTCCCACAATTGTCAGCTTGCTAATCATCCCATAGCTTGGATCAAAAGAAATAGCTCGGGGATCCGCTTTTTGAGGATCTTCACCAGGATTAACCTGAAAATCAGTCAATTCTAAGGGAATTCGCTTTAATTTTTTGTAGGGTGCTTTCAGCTCATACACATTCAAAAAAGGATCCCCACCGGAAATCACAAATAACTCATCATCCCGGATATCAAAAGTAGCGGAGAGCGTGGTCGGTTCATGCGAGCGGTTATTTTGGAAAATACTCGCAGAGTCCAAATTCAGAAACTGCTCCATACTCCCAGACTGTGGATCAACCCACACGAGTTGCTGAAAAGTATCATAAAACTCGGGCTGCGTTTTATTGTATTCTGTCCGGGGAAGTAGTCCTGTCAGTAACAATCGATCTCCTACCGGGAATATCTCCCGAATAGCATCCATCCTACCCGAAAAGCCTTTAATCTCGTCTTTTGGAGTCTTGGCGCTTCGCATGAGATTTCCTTCCAAATCATATTCAAAGACCCCATACATGGAAACCAGCTGAATTCGATTCTGATCCAAAAATCTACCCGCTGCCATCGGAAAAGACCCAAATCCATCTGGAGAATCGCGATCTTTCGAGAATTGCCCAAGGATATTACCTTGTAAGTCAGTGCTGACAAAGCTCCGCTTCTGCAAATCAAAAAACAAAGCCCTATTCCACTCAGGCTGAATATCCATAAAGGATAAAACGCCTACATAAGGTACGCGAACCGAATCAGTAACTTCCAATTCCAAGTTGATCGGTTCGGAGGCATCTTCAGTCTCCGTGCCTTGACAGGCAAAAAATGCAGCAATTACGAGTAATAGTAGATAGCTTTGTCGAATCATAATCTTTGGTTTTGACCTAAATAAATTGATAAAATATTAGAATTCAAAATGAAACTTTTCGATATCCATACCCATCGATTGAATATTCCGAATAGCCTATTCAATGCAGAAAGGGATATCAACTCCTTATCTCCCAATCAATACTTTTCTATTGGTCTTCACCCTTGGTATTTATATGACAAGTGGGAGGAAAAATGGTCGGAATTCAGAAATTATGTAACCAATCAAAATTGCTTGGCCATAGGCGAAGCAGGTTTTGACCGGCTCCGTGGACCGGAACTTTCCATTCAAAAAGCTGCCTTTGAAGAGCAGGCCAATACCGCAAAAACAGAGGAGATACCCTTGATTCTACACTGCGTCAAAGGGCATGATTTACTTTTGGAAAATTTAAAAAATACAAGCTCGCATCCCCAAATCATCTGGCATGGATGGAACCTAAAAACCCATCTTGCAGAGCAACTATTGCCATTCTCTATAAACTTTTCCTTTGGAGAGAAAATCCTAGACTCCAAATCCAATGCTTCCCAATGGCTTAAAAACTGTCCAAAAGACCGGATTTTTCTTGAAACAGATAATTCGGAGAAAGAAATTGATCAAATTTATCAGGCAGCTTCTTTAATTTTGGGCCTTTCTGTCGAAGACTTGGAGCGGCAGGTCATACAAAATTGGAATCGAATATCAAGTAAGAAATTAAAATGAGTGACTTTGCTTGGCTGAGCAGAACAGAATTAATCACTGGTCGAGAAGGGCTTGAAAAACTAGCTCAAAAACATGTCCTCGTCGTAGGACTTGGGGGTGTGGGGTCCTTTGCAGCGGAATTTATCGCCCGCTCCGGCGTGGGCGAAATGACCATCATCGATGGAGATAGTGTAGACATCAGCAATGTGAATCGTCAACTGCCGGCAACCCAAAAAAATCTAGGACAATCCAAAGCCGAATGGATGGAAGAGCGGCTACTTTCCATCAATCCCAATCTAAAAATCCATACCATACGGGAATTTTTAGAGCCCAAACCCATGACTAGTCTTTTGGAGGAAAATGAGTTTGACTATGTGGTTGATTGCATCGACAG
The DNA here is from genome assembly GCF_002807035.1 of Algoriphagus formosus. Taxonomy (GTDB): domain Bacteria; phylum Bacteroidota; class Bacteroidia; order Cytophagales; family Cyclobacteriaceae; genus Algoriphagus; species Algoriphagus formosus. The sequence goes on from NZ_NIUC01000002.1 coordinate 928,087, forward strand.
TTTCACTCCAAAACTTCACTTGATCGAAGGGGCATATCGCAGAGGCTTTCCTTTGGTAAGCTCAATGGGCGCAGGTGGCAAAGTAGACCCCACCAAAATCCGGGTGGTGGATATCTCCAAGACACACGAATGCAAACTGGCGCGCCTAATCCGAAAGCGATTGAAAAAAAGGAAGATTTACGATGGGTTTAAGGCAGTATATTCAACAGAAAAGGTCATCAAAGAGAGTCTCATGATGACGGATGGAAGCAACTTCAAAAAGTCAGCCTATGGCACTATGTCTTTCTTACCGGCTGCCTTCGGTTGCTCCTGCGCTGCTACGGTCATCAATGACCTCCTTGCATCCTAATCTTCAAAATGGTACAAGAAGATCAAAACTCCGGCGAAAGCCGGTTTTCTTTGGTCTTTAATCTCCAATTTCACTTCTACCTCAGCTTTAACAGTACCGCGAAGATTGGCTACATTTCTGAGTTTTGCATGTAAACGAACCTCACTATCTACAGTGACGGCTTGCGCAAAGCGTAAATTTTCGATCCCATAATTGATCATCATCTTCAGATTAGTCACCTGTACGATCTGCTCCCAAAGGTGAGGAACAATACTCAGTGTCAAATAGCCATGAGCAATGGTATTGCCGAAGGCTCCTTCTACTTTAGCTCGCTCAGGATCAGTATGAATCCATTGATGATCGTGAGTTGCATCAGCAAAAAGATTGATTTGGTTTTGGGTGATGGTAAAATACTCGGAGGTTCCTATTTCTTGTCCATTGTATTTTTCGAAGTCCTCAAAGCTTCTGATGATTACGGGTTTCATGCTGCAATTTTTCTATTTAAGCCTCCAAGTAGCTTAGATATTTTTTGAAAAGCAAGGAAAAATATCTTGCTCTATGCATAGTTTTAAGTATGAAATGCATGTTTTGTAGTCTGAAAAAATTTTTCGTTTGAAATCTTTTAAAACCCGTTGCTTTTAAAAATTTAATATATATTTTTCGACCAAGTTTTACCCAGTTTTGAATTTATGACTCTTACGATTCTCGCCATTTTGGCAGGGTTATTTACCGCTCATCTTGATTCTTTACCTTCGAAAGAAGTACCCATTTATTCCCATTTAACTCATAGTAAGGAGATTGTGATCGACGAGGACTTTGGCTATACGCTAAAAACTCAAAAAACTGTGACGGTCCTCAGTCCTGAAGGATTGCCCCATGCTTCTGTTGGAATTTTTTATGATAAGCTCGTCCAGATTAAAAATTTCAGCTTGGAGATAATTGATCCTCAGAATGGAAAAACAATCCAAAAAGCAAAAATGAAAGATTTGTCGGATGCAGAATTATTTGATGGGTTTTCGGTTTTTGCTGACAACAGGCAGAAATACTATCAGGTAAATTCTTCCATCTTTCCCATCGAAGTTCATATAGAAACGGAAGTCTATCATCAATCTAATTTTAGCTTTCAGCCTTGGATTCCCGTGGAGCGGGCATTCCAAAAATTGGAGGAGGCAGAGTTAAAAATAAGTTACCCGGAATCCATAGGAATCAGGTACAAAGAGCAGCATCTTTCTGGCAATAGACAGGAAGAAACACTTCCAGACGGGAGGGTTCAGCTGACTTGGAAAGAGTCCGAACTACCTGTTCAAGATCTCAGCATCAAGGAGGAGGATGATCATCGACTGTATATCGCACCGAAGGAATTCAAACTGGATAACTTTCGAGGATCCATGACTGATTGGTCTGAATTGGGACTTTGGAAATACAAGTTGAATGAAGGACGGGATATTTTGCCTGAAGAGTTTAAAGCAAAAATCCTTGAATTAGTCGAGGGCATAGAGGATCCCTATGAGAAAATTGCCGTTTTATACGATTATCTACAGAAGAACTTCCGCTATGTCAGTATCCAATTGGGAATTGGAGGCTGGCAGACAATGACTGCCACGGATGCAGTCAAATATTCCTACGGAGACTGCAAAGGACTCAGCAATTTAATGAAAGCCATGCTAGAGACTGCAGGGATTCCAGCCTATTATACACTGGTCTATGCCGGTGAGGGTGAGTCAGATATTCATACTGATTTGCCATCCAATCAATTCAATCACGTGATTTTACGTGCCGAGGTGGATGAGCAGCCAGTTTGGTTGGAGTGTACTTCCAATAGCCTTCCAGCCGGATACCTGGGCTCATTTACCAATGATAGACATGTGTTGGTCGTCACTCCTACTGGCGGATATTTGGCAAAGACTCCGGGCTACCAGGAAGATCATTGGAATCGAGTAGAAAATGAATTTCATATCAGCTTGGATGATCGTGGAGATGCTCAAATGACCATGAAGCAGCATCTGGAGGGAAATCCAGCTTACACAGCTACCAGTCTTTCCAGACAACTAGACTCCAGACAGCAACGGGATTATTTCAATAAGTACTCTGCGATTTCAGGCTTGATTATTCAGGATTACGAGCTAAAACCAGATCACCTTGATTCCCTTCCGATTGCTGATAGAGAAGTTAAGGGCATCATCCAAAAATTTGCCCAAACAACAGCCAAACGATTATTACTCAAGCCATTTTTCACAAAAATCAAATTAGAAGAAATCGGCTTCAAAAACTTTGATCTATCTGAATCTTATACCATAGACCTTCCTTCAGGAGTTGGTTCAGAATTCAGTTTGATTCCTCTAGAGATTAAGGAAGAGGAATACAGCATTCTAATCGAAAACCGTCTGGAAAACAATCAATTGATCGTCTCCAGAAAAATCAAGGTGTCGCTTTCGGATTCTCAGGATGAAGAGGCTAAAAAACTTATAGTTAGCAAAATCAACTCGGTAGGAAATGGAGCCTATCATTTTACCAAACCCAGCCTAAGTCAACAATAGTATGAAGAAGATTCTATTCTTACTCTTTCTCTCCGGATTGCATATTACCAGCTATGCTCAAAAGGAGAAATTTGGAAAATACAATGCCAATGAAATGGCCTACTCGGAGGTGGACTTCGAGCCAGATGCGGAAGCTGTCATGTTATTCGAAGAGGGAGTTTCTAAATTTTACGGAGATGTTTTTGAGACTTCTTATCATTTCAGAATGAAGATTCTTAAAGAATCTGGCATTTCCCGAGGCGATGTCACCATTCCATTCTATTCAGGGGATAGTAGAACTGAGGAAATTAGCAGTGTGAAAGCCTTGATCACTAATTTTGAAGGAGGGCAAGCTCAAACAATTAAAGTGGAAAAAGACCAGATTTTTGAAGTAGATGTCGCCAATGGTTGGAAGGAAGTCAGGATCACTTTTCCCAATGTCAAAGTCGGCTCTATCATCGAATACACTTTTAAAAAGACTGACAAAAACATTACCATGCTCGATGGTTGGACCTTTCAAAATGATATTCCAACCATCATGTCTACTTACAGCATTACGATGATTCCCCAGTTGGAATATAAAATGATCGGACAGGGGGAGAAATACAACACGACCTCCGAAAAAACAGCAAGCAATGGCACCTATAGCTGGACTCTGAGAAAGCTGAATTCACTAAAGGCGGAGCCATATATGAAAAACTTTGCCGACTACAGAGAGCGCGTTGAATTCCAGCTTTCCCGCTATCAAAAAACTTTGACAGAATGGGAAGATGTCCTCCAAAATTGGGTAGTCCTAGGAAATGAAGTTTTGAAGGATTATGACGAAAAAGGCTATTTCAGGACTGCACCACTGGATAAAGCCACAGTAGGAGCAGACTTTGAAGGAAGTACGGAACTGGAGAAAGCCCAGAAAGCCTATTACTACATCCAGGAAAACTTCCAAATCAATGACGAAAGAGGGTTCTTCCCCGATCAATGGATCAATCAACTGATGAAATCAAAAATCGGATCTCCCTTGGAGTTAGATCTGGCCTTAATGGGAATTCTGACTTCACTGGGAATCGAGTGTCATCCGATCTTGGTAGGATCAAAGGGAAGTGGGCGAAGTGACTTGGTACCTTTTCCTTTTATCAATCAGTTTAACAGTATGGTCTTACTGGCTAATTTGGACGGGAATGAGTACTTATTGGATTTAGAAGACCCCATTGCTCCCTTTGGCTACGTAGACTTGGACAAACATGTCAAGGCAGGATTACTCCTGATCAAGGACAATAGTCAATTGGTCCCGATATCTATTCCGCATAATTCTAACTCAATCTTTATCTCTCAGTTGAAATTTGATGAGGCGAATAATCTGATGGTAGAAGGCAATCTACGGCAGTCCTATTATGAAGGGCTGGTCACTGCCCAACGATCTCATGATTTGGAGAAAAGCAATAAACCTCTCCATGAGCTTTTTACCTTGGATCCTAATTGGGAAGTGGTTGAGTTTGAGGTAGAGGATAAGATGAGGGAAAACAATTTCACCACGACTAATTACAAATTGCGAATTCCTGGTCCAGAATCTGATAATTTGGACTTGATCATGCTCTCTCCATTCAAGATTGCTACTTTCTCAAAAAATCCATTCACTCAAGATTTCCGGATCTTTCCGGTAGATTTTGGCTTTGCATTTTCAGAGACCTACACTGCGATAGTAGAAATCCCTGCCGGCTATGAGTTGGATGATTACCCCTTGAAGGAATCCATTACCATGGAAAATGGGGAAGTTGTCTTTCAATACAATCCGATCATAATGAAAGATAAGGTTCAGATTTCTGCCAAAGTAGAAATCAGAAAACCTAAGATCGATGTCCGGCAATATGGAAACTTAAAGTACTTTATGGAGTCTATTGCTACCAAGATGAATGCACCAATTGTTTTCAAAAAAGTCGTAGATCCTTGAAATTCAAGTTTGGACTTGTCACCCTTTTCCTTGTATTGAATTGGGCGGGTCATGCACAGAGTCTTTTTGGGGAGTATAGTGAGTTTGAGGAGGAGCTGGTGCCCTAGAAAACACGAAGCTATAAAAGCGAGGAAAATTCGGTAATTTTCGAAAATCTATGGGCAACTACATTCACGGATATTTGACAGGAGAGCAAGATAGATTGCTGGAGCAGGCTGGTATGCTGGCTACGTTGATTTATCCTTGGGTCGACTTCGCAGGAAGAAACAAAGTTCTGGAAGTGGGGTCAGGCGTAGGCGCTCAGACTAAGGTACTTTTGGAGCTTTATCCGGAGATGCACCTGACCTGCGTAGAACTCGAAGCTTCTCAGATCGAAAAAGCTCGGATTAACCTTCAAAATTATGCGTCTTCGCAGGTTCAAATCATTCAGCAGGATGCACAGAACCTTGACCTGGAAGAAAAATATGATGGCGCCTTTATTTGTTGGGTTTTGGAGCATGTCTCCCAACCTCAACTTGTTATCGATTCAGTTTTTAATCATTTATTGCCTGGAGGGATTGTGTACATCACAGAAGTCTTCAATTCCAGTTTTCACTATTTTCCACAATGCGACGGTTTAGCAACTTATTATAATGCCTTCAACGAATTGCAAAAAGAGAATGGGGGAAACCCGGACATAGGGCTTCAATTGGGAAACCTGCTTAAGAAATCAGGATTTGAGAACATAGAGCTGAAACCAGGTGGACTCCACCTCGATCAGAGCCAGCCTGCCCGACTGAAACAAATGGTCGAATATTGGAAAAAACTGATGAAAAGTGCAGCGGAAGAACTGATCCTTTCGGGAAAGATCGATCAAGCCACTGTGAAAGCTATGGAAACCGATTTGGATCAACTAGCCCAGCATCCTGAGGCAGTATTTTTCTATCAATTCATTCAGGCCAAGGCCTTCAAGCCATGATCAGGTTTTTGAAGCGAGTAGGTGGATTTTTGCTGAAGTTAGTTCTTGGATTTTTTGCCTTGTCTATCCTTTCGGTATTTCTTTTCAAGTTTGTACCAGTACCGATGACTCCCCTGATGCTCATCCGCACCTTTGAGCAAGCCACTGATGAAAAGCAATCTATCAAGCTGAGTAAAGATTGGGTTCCGGCTTCTGAAATTTCCAAGCATGCATTTCAGGCCGTCTATGCAGCGGAAGATCAGAATTTTCTTAACCACAACGGATTCGACTGGAAAGCTATGGAGAAAGCTTGGGAACAAAACAAAAAAGGAAAGCGAATCAAAGGGGCAAGTACCATCTCTCAGCAAACTGCAAAGAATGTCTTTCTTTGGCCAGCACGAACCTATCTTCGGAAAGGCTTGGAAGCTTATTTTACTGTTTTAATAGAATTGATTTGGGGAAAAGAACGGATTCTGGAAGTCTATCTGAATGTGATAGAAATGGGTCCGGGTATTTATGGAATCGAAGCTGCCGCTGAGACCCATTATGGAAAAACAGCCTCAGAGCTCAACAGAGCCGAAGCAGCCATGATCGCAGCAATTCTTCCCAACCCACGAAAATGGTCACCAAAAAAGCCGACCACCTACCTTAAAGGCCGGCAATCCTGGATCCTAAAACAAATGGGTAACCTCAACCAATTGCCTGTAGGAAAATAAAAGTCGCTAAAAATTGTACTTTGTAAAGTCAATTTACTTTTTACATAGTTAAAATATTATTCGAAAAAAGGAAAGGACAACAAAATCGAAATTAAATTTGTTTTGAATTTTTATTTTGGCCCATTTGAGAATATTAAGGGAAGGTTAAGCTTAGGAAACACTTAGGTAAAAATCGCCCATTTCTGGCTAAATTCAGACATTGAAAAAGTCAAGAATTTTTTATCCACATTTACGTTAATTTATCCACAGTTTTCAACACTATCAATTCATTAATCTGATTATCAGTTAATTAGATGATTACAAATTCGCTGAATTTTGTGGATAATAATAGCTAACTGAAATTTTTTATAGAAATCCACATCGAAAAAAGTGGATAAATTCAAAATCCAAATTTTATTCTAAAAAGGAATTAATCGTGCTTTTTAAAGATCAATTTTTTCCGGTAGGAATTGAATATACGAGACTTGGAAACAAAGCCCAAATAGCGTCCATCCTCAACTACGGGAAGATTCCATGCACCAGACTTTTCAAACTTATCCATAGCTTTTTGCATATTTTCATTAGAAAGTAGGATTTCAGGAGGACTGTGCATCAGACTCTTCACCTCTACTGTAGTTTGCTTCTCGGAGTCAAACATGATGTCCCGAATGTCATCTAGCGTGACAATCCCTCGAAGCTGTTGGTTTTCGTCTACCACAGGAAAAATATTTCGCTTGGATTGTTTTACTAGATTGATCAGGTCCTTCAACTTGGCATTTGGATGAATCGGCAATAAATCCCGCTCAATCACCTGAAGAATTGTAATCATATCGAGAAGTTGCTGATCAGTTGTCTCTGGGAGGTGACGACCCTTTTCTTTGAGTTGTTGCGTGTATAAGCTATCCTTTTGGTAGTATGTTTTAGTCGAAAATGAAATAGCTGATACAAACATAAGCGGGACAAAAAGCTCATATCCACCGGTGATTTCTGCTATCAAGAATATCGCCGAAAGTGGAGAATGCTGTACTCCAGCCATCACTCCACACATAGCCACCAGGGTAAAATGAGCCAAGGGAAGCGGAATATGAAAGCCGAGCATATTTTTGCCGTAGGCAAACAAAAAACCTAAAATACCCCCCACGTATAGCGAAGGAGCAAAAATTCCCCCTGCCCCTCCTGCACTCAAAGTAAGGGCTGATGCTACCGGCTTGATCAATATGACAAATGCTAAGAAAAAGAGAATTAGATAGGGGTTTTGAATGGCTGAGAAAAAAGGAGATCGGTCAAGTAGCTGATCCGAATTTCCTTCAATCAACAAATTCAATGTATCATACCCTTCTCCATAAATAGGCGGGAAAAAGAATAAAATGAATCCAAGCAAAGCGCCCCCATAAAGAATTCGGATCAATTGGCTTTCTAAGCCTTCCATGATCTTTTCGGTCTTCATGACCGCACTGGAAAAATAAAGTGAAATAATCCCACACAAAATCCCCAAAACCAAATAATAGGGCATATGGGAGGCCAAGAAGGTACCTTGAAGATCAAATTTGAATAATTGATCTCTTCCAATTAAAACCATGGAAGTAAGGGACCCCATCACAGAAGCTATCAATAGCGGAATAAAGCTAGCCGTACTGATTTCCATCAGGATTACCTCAATCGCAAAAATCACCGCGCCGATTGGAGCACCGAATATAGCCGATATAGCTCCCGCGGCACCACATCCAATCAGGAGGGTTCTTTTCTTCGCATTGAGATGCATCGATACTCCGATATTGGATCCGATGGCAGAGCCAGTGACTAGCATGGGTGCCTCCAAACCCACAGATCCCCCAAAGCCAACCGTCAGAGCCGAAGTAATGACCCGACTATAGGTTTTAATCCGTGGAATCAAGCTTTGCTTTTTGGAAATGGTAAAAAGTACATCCGGTATACCATGTCCGCCAAAGTCTTTGAAAATGTACTTGCTCAGCAAGTAGGCTGCCGAAATTCCAATGATAGGATATAAAATGTACAGGAAGTTGGCATACTCGACATAAAAATCCTCTGTGAGGAAAACTTGAATAAAATGAACCGCTTTCTTGAGTATCACTGCCGCCAGCCCAGACAGGATCCCAATTACACCACTAAGGATCAAAATAAAATTTTGATTGCTCATGTGCCTGAGCCGCCAGATCAAAAGTCGCGCTATGAAATCATTTTTAGCCAAATTGCTGAATAAGTGGATGTACTGACAAAGTAAAAAACCTTGAACTCAAAGGAAAAAGAAAGGCTCAGAGATTTGAGCCTTTTTGATCGATATTTTTCAGACTGTTTAAAATCAGTTCAGCAACATCCAGGAAAAACCCCTTATCCTTCTGCCGAACCTCATCACTTGGCTGATGGTAGTCCTCATGATCTTCGACCCCAAAATACAGGTGAGGCACTTTTTCCTCAAAAAAAGCACCGTGATCTGAGGACCTCGTCCAATCATCCGATCCTGTACCGGGGATATCATGCCCAAACATTAACTTGGCCTTACTGCCTAAGGCTGACTCTTCCAAAATTTCTTTGTATTCAGGATAATAATAAGTCCCCGAGACATAGATTTCATTTTTATCATTTCGGGAAATCATATCCATATTGACATTCAATAAAACCTGCTCCAGCTCAAATGGAAAATCCTGTACCAAAGCTCTTGCACCCTGCAAGCCCTTTTCTTCTGCGTCCAAGGCTGCAAAAAGCATGGAATGCTGTGGAGGATTCTCGGAGAAATAACGCGCCATCTCTATTAAGGCTGCCGTACCGGAAGCGTTATCATCTGAGCCATTGTAAATAGAATCACCTTGGGCATTTGGTCTCCCTATGCCGACGTGATCAAAGTGAGCAGTCACTACAATGATTTTTTTACTTTCGGTCCCAGGTACGAAAGCCACCACATTATATCCTTCTATAGACTTTTGACTGCGTCTGTCCGTGAATCGAAACTCTTGTATAAAATCCGGATACTGCGAGTCCAACCCCATCTCCTCAAATTGGGCTACGATATAGTCTCTAGCCAGTAAGTTTTCTTTTGTGCCAGATTCTCTTCCCTTCATTTCGTCAGAAGCAAGGTATTCTAAATGCTTCCAAAGTCTATCTCCATCGAGTGATTGAGAAAAAGAATTTTGAGCTGAAAATAAGGCGGCAATAATTAGGAATACTTTAAAGTGATGACGCATAGGCTGGCGAATTTTTCGTTATTTAATGGCGAAATTAAAAAGGAAGTAGCCCAGAAACGCGAATAAATGAAATATTTCTTTGGTCTTTTTGTCTTTTTTTGGCTGACCGAACCGGTAATCGCCCAAAGTGGCCTACCTGAAAGCTTTTTTAATGGAAAGTCAGTAGTACTGGTTTCAGCTGATCCAGCTGCAAGACCGGTAATGGATTGGCAGGTAGTCGCTGATAGTGTCCACCGATATTTGGTAGAGTCAGGAGCAGATCCGGTAGCGTACTATGAATTGGAGCAGGTAGTTCTTTCGGAGGAAGTTCGCTCCGCTTATGCCAAAGCCTTTGAGCAGCGAATGATCAAAAACATCATTTTGGTTACCCGGCAAAAAAACCAAAGCAGTGTCCACACTGGTGAATTTACAGGCGACGCTCAAATGATCTCCTCCACGGCTTTATTTGGCACATCTGGAGGCAAACTTCAAGAGGCTGGTTCACTTTTCGCAGAGGCAGGAAAATCAAGACCTTCCAAAAACCTTCTGGTAATTGATGTTGCCGAATTTCCTGAAATGGCCGGAATGGAAAGCAACAATGCTCAGGCAGCCGCTAAATTTCTACCTAGAAATCCCCTTAACCTAGAAGTATTCAAACTAGGTATACCCCTAGAAGGCAGTAGTGCAGCGACAGGGTTTTTGAGCTTTTTCCGATATGATCTTTACGGAAAATCGCCCGAAGCCGTCCTAGCCGAGCAAGCGGCCCAAAAAAATCAATTGGAATCCATCCTAGAATCGGTTTACCCACATGAGTACGTTTGGCTGACAGAATCTAAAACCGACCAAGAATTGATCAGGGATCGGGTTCAATTCTTGTTGGTTCGCGTAGAAGGACGGGAAGCCGACCTGAAAAAAAGCATGGGATTGGAAGCAAACCAGCAAACCGAGACACAAACAGTAGTCAAATATTACATCAAGCTCATCGTAAGAGATGAACTCTATATCGGACCCGAATGGGATGCAGATGAAGACTGGCGGGTAGCCTTGAGAAGCTTCTTGGAGAATCTAAAAAAATAAACCTCCCCGAAGGGAGGCTTGGTTGCTTTGAGAAATTTAGGGTGATTAAAGCAACTTTTACATCTTATATCAATGTATTCTTTTCGTAAACCAACAAACTATAAGAATAAAGAAGTGAAAAAAATATGAAAGTTCCTATTCACACAAAAATTTTTTTTACTAAAATTGACTTTTTCAAAATTTTTATAGAATAAATCCTATTTATAGAGATTTTTTTGGAGAAAGGGAATTAGAGCCAAAAGAACAGCCTGCTGATAATATTCAGTTCGATTTAGCTTCCCTTTGGTCAAAATGCCCACTGAACCTCCCTTTTGTTTGGAATTATCCTCAGAAAAGACCTCATCATCTGCCTGACCTAGTTCCATTCCTCCCTTGACTAATTCCGCCACCTTCTCAGGCAAATAGAAAGTGCTCGTCTTTGCCTGTCCTTGTTTACCATTTTTATCCAAAACCCATACCCAGGCAAACGCAAAAAGTCCTCTTGCATCTTCCTCTACACCGCCTTCTACTCCTACCCAATAATCTGCTTCAGGGAATGCAGCTTTAGCGGATTTGGCTCTATTCTGAGCTCCCAAAAGAGTCTCTTCTGCCCCGAATGGCTGATCTGAAACTCCCGAAGGAACATTGACACCGGTAATGTGAAAGGAACGATCAAAAGCCAAGGTAAAGGCATCTTCGGTACTTTGCAGCTTGACGGGATTGAGGCTCCCGACAATAATCAATTCTTTGGCCTGTTGGGTGAAATTCTCTCTTTTAGGTAGCTTCATTTGCAAAAAAGCCTAAGCTTAACGCTTAGGCCATGTTTGTATAGACATTGTTTACATCATCATCTTCTTCCAGCTTATCGATCAGCTTATTGATGATTTCCTCTTGCTCCTCATTGAGCTCCACCAAGGTGGTAGGAAAACGCTGAAAATCTGCTGAGATAACCTCAATTCCTTTTTCTTCCAGGGCCTTTTGCATCGTACCAAAGTCACCAAACTCTGTGTAGACGAAAAGCTCTCCCTCATTTTCATCAATGTCGGTTAAGCCAAAATCGATCAATTCCAACTCCAACTCTTCCATGTCCCAATCTCCCTGTGCAAAACGGAAAACCGCTTTGTGATCAAACATAAAGCTTACTGAACCAGAGGTACCCAAAGAGCCTCCAAATTTGGTAAAGTAAGATCGGACGTTGGCAACGGTACGGTTGGTATTGTCAGTAGAAGTTTCCACGATCACAGCTATGCCGTGTGGACCGTATCCTTCATACACAATCTCTTCGTAGTCCTTTTCATCTTTATTGGTAGCCCGCTTAATTGCCGCTTCGATGCGGTCTTTGGGCATCTGGGCACCCTTAGCGTTCTGAATAATGGTCCGTAGCTTGGCATTGCTATCGGGATCAGGTCCTCCCGCTTTGACGGCCATGACGATTTCTTTACCTAGTTTGGTAAAAACCTTGGACATTTTTGCCCATCGCTTAAATTTTCGCTCTTTTCTGAATTCAAATGCTCTTCCCATGGATTTGCTTGATTTGGGCCAAAAATAGCAAATCTTTTCTTTTTGTGGGCAGGAAAGTCATATCAAGCGAATGCAGTAAATTTTATAGCAAAAACTCGGTCCAAGCTCTTCTTTTCTCGTAAAAAGAAACAAAAACCCATGCAAGCACTCCAGGACTCTCCCCTACCCAATATTCCGGTTTCCCAAAATCCAAAAGTCGTCATCATCGGTGCTGGATTTGCTGGACTCAAACTCGCCCGAAGTCTCAACAAAAAGAAGTTTCAGGTAATCCTTTTGGATAAAAACAATTACCATCAGTTTCAGCCGCTTTTTTATCAAGTAGCTACTGCTGGCTTAGAGCCAAGCGCGATTAGTTTCCCCTTGAGAAAGATTTTTCACCACTCCAAAAATGTCATCTTCCGTATGGCTGAAGTCCATGAAGTCGATTCAGAAAAAAAGCGGGTCATTACCAATCTCGGCTTTCTGGAATATGATTATTTGGTTTTGGCTATGGGTGCAGACAGCAATTTTTTTGGAAATAAATCCATAGAAGCCTATTCGTCACCGATGAAAACGGTCTCGGAGGCTTTGTACATACGAAACAAGATTATCTCCAACTATGAGCGTGCTATCAATATCGAAAAACCCGAAAACAGGCGCTCCCTCATGAATGTAGTGATAGTGGGAGGAGGACCTACAGGAGTGGAGCTTGCCGGTGCAGTAGCAGAACTGAGGAATAATGTTCTTCCCATCGACTACCCCGAATTGAGTTTTAAAAACATGAAAGTAGTCCTGATCGAGGCAGGAGAAAACTTATTGGGGCCCATGTCTACAGAAGCAAGACAGAAAGCGAAGGATTATCTCGAAAAGCTCGGTGTAGAAGTCCGACTCAAGACTCTCGTAAAAGACTATGATGGGAAATCAGTGAGATTGGGAAATGAGGAAACCATTGAGACAGAAACTCTACTTTGGGCAGCGGGAATTAAACCTAATAAAATTAAAGGGCTACACGAGGAAATCTATGCCAAGAATGGTAGAATCCATGTGAATGAATATTCCGAAATCAATGGAATGAAGGATGTATTTGCACTTGGAGACATCAGCCTTTTGCAGGAAGAAAAGTACCCATGCGGACACCCTCAGGTAGCGCAGGTAGCCTTGCAGCAAGCAGCACAGCTTGCAAAAAACCTTCCGAAAATTGAACACGGAGAAAAACCCTCTCCCTTCCACTATCGGGATCTGGGCTCCATGGCTACAGTAGGTCGGAAACTCGCAGTAGTGGATTTGCCATTCGTCAAGTTCCAGGGATTGATGGCTTGGCTCACTTGGTTATTTGTGCATTTGATGGCGATTTTGGGAGTCAAAAACAGACTATTCATCTTCTTGGACTGGTCTTGGAACTACCTCAGCTTTGATCCAAGTCTTCGCTTACTGATCAAGCCCAAGTATGTCAGAGAATCCGAACGGGCTGAATTGATTGAGCAAAAGTGAATAAATGTTAAACTCAAGTTTAACTCCAAGGCCGAATAAACCTTGGAAATTTTTTGGAGTCAAATAGCCAAACAAACCACAAAAAGATGAAAAAGCTATTAGTCAGTATCGCAATGATTTTCTTCGTTTCTCTTGGTGTATTTGCCCAGCAACAGCGCCGAGGAGAGAGACCAGATCCGGAAGCAAGGGCCAAAATGATGACCGAGCGAATGGCCGAAGAACTCGGGCTGAATGAAGAACAGAAAGCCAAGATTCTAGAAATCAATTTAGCAAATGCTCAAAAAAGAAAGGCGGCAATGGAATCTCAAAGAGCTGATCGCGAAGCTCTAAAAGAAGAAATGAAAAAACAGGATGAGCAAATCAAAGAAATTCTCACAGAAGAGCAACGGAAGAAATGGGAAGAGTTAAAAGAAACTCGAAGAAGTCGAGGACCAAGAGGAGGTCAGATTGAAGACCGAGAGGAGTTTAGAAAGCGTCGAGGGGGTAATCTCTAAAACAAAAAAAACCACCGTTTTGGTGGTTTTTTTTGTTTAAATCGATATAACAACAATTTATTCAATTCCAGCAATCTCATCCTCCACATGGAAGAAAGACTCGTCTTTTTGAGGAAGAGATGATTCTCCCATCAGGAATTCATCCACTTTCACAGCAGCCTCTCTTCCCTCTGAAATTGCCCAGACAACCAGGGACTGTCCTCGCCGCATATCTCCAGCTAGAAATACCTTTGAATTGCTACTTTGGTAATTCTTGGATTTTGGAAGGGTATTTTCCATGGTATCTACTCCAAAAGCTTCCAAAAGACCATTTTGGGCAGGTCCGGTATAACCAATTGCCAAGAATGCCAAATCACATGGAACTACTCTATCTGTTCCAGCTATTTCTTCAAAGGTCATTTTACCATCCTTCTCCATCCATTCGATATCCACTAGTTTTAAGCCAGTCACCTCTCCGGCCTCATTCCCAATAAACTCCTTGGTCAGGATGGAGAAAACTCGCTCAGCCCCTTCTTCATGGGAGCTGGAAGTTTTAAGGGTCATCGGCCATTCAGGCCATGGATTCAGAACAGTTCGCTGTTTGGGTGGCTTGGGAAGCAATTCCAACTGTGTGATGGAAAGTGCTCCATGCCTATTGGAGGTACCGATACAGTCACTTCCGGTATCGCCTCCACCGATTACTAAGACATGCTTTCCTTTTGCAGAAATTGGGTTTTCTTGGATTTCTCCTCCGATTACCTGATTCTGTTTTCCAAGAAAATCCATCGCAAAGTGGACTCCCTTTAGATCAGATCCTTTGATGTTCAGTGCACGCGGCTGTTGGGCTCCCGTTGCAATCAAAACTGCATCAAAGTTTCGTAGAATATTTTCCGCCTTGATATTGAATCCGACATCTGTATTGCAAATGAAAATCACACCTTCCTGCTTCATCAGATCAATGCGGCGATCGATTACCCACTTTTCAAGTTTGAAATCCGGGATCCCATATCGGAGCAAACCTCCCGGCTTTGCGTCCTTTTCAAAAACAGTAACCTCATGCCCAGCTTGGTTGAGCTGATCTGCAGCAGCCAAACCCGCCGGTCCAGAGCCAATCACCGCTATTTGCTTTCCAGTTCGAGTTTGAGGAGGATTAGGCTGAATCAACCCTAATTCATAAGCCTTTTCGGCAATATTCTTCTCGATTAACTCGATGGCTACCGGGTCCTTGTTGATCCCCAAGACACAACTTGCCTCACATGGAGCGGGGCAGATTCTCCCTGTAAACTCGGGAAAATTATTCGTGCTTTTCAAGATTTGAATTGCCTGCTCCCATTCTTTATTGTAAACCGCGTCGTTAAACTCCGGAATTACATTTCCCAGCGGACAGCCCTGATGACAAAAAGGAATACCGCAATCCATACAGCGTGCTGCTTGATGATTGAGCTTTTCCTCAGGAAAGTCCTCATAGATTTCTTTGTAATCTCCAACCCGCTCTTTGGGGTCTCTACTGATTGGCAGCTCTCGCTGAAATTGTAAAAATCCTTCTTTCGCTCCCATCTTATGCCAATGTTTTTGATTGTTCTTTTGCTCTTTTTTCCAATACCGCCTTGTAATCCCTCGGAATTACCTTGATGAATTTCAGGCTTTGCTTTTCCCAATCGTCTAGAAATACCTGACCAAGCTGACTACCAGTAAGCTTCACATGCTTTCTCAAGAACGATTGGATGGTATCTAGATCTTCTTTGGTAAGTGGATCTACATCCACCAACTCAGGGTTTATTTCTGTGATAAAATCTTGAAGTATGTAGGCGATTCCTCCACTCATACCTGCAGCAAAATTCCGACCTACCTCGCCTAGATTAATCATCAGTCCACCGGTCATATATTCACAACCATGATCACCGATGCCTTCCACGACGGTTTTTACTCCAGAATTTCTCACACAGAAACGCTCTCCTCCCTTTCCATTGATAAATGCCTCACCAGAAGTCGCTCCATAAAAAGCCACATTACCGATGATGATATTTTCCTCTGGTTTGAATCGTGCATTTCTGCTTGGATAGACTGTCAACCTTCCTCCGGAGAGTCCTTTTCCGAAATAGTCGTTAGCCTCTCCTTCTAATTCAAAGCTGACGCCTTTGGTCAAAAATCCACCGAATGTCTGTCCTGCGGATCCAGTGAATTTGATCTGAATCGTATCATCCGGCAAGCCGGGACTACCATAGATTTTAGAAATTTCGTTGGAAAGCATCGCTCCCACGGCACGATCCGTATTTTTGATTTGAAATGCCCCAGTGACTGGAATTCCCTGCTCTAGAGAAGGTTTTGCCGCTTCAATTAGCTTGGTATCCAATACTTCGGACAAGTCCCAATCCTGATCGATTTGCTTGTGAATACCTACATGATCAGGCACCTCCACTTTGTGGAAAATCGGTGATAAATCCACCTTATCCCACTTCCAGTGATTCAGATGTCCTGTAGACTGAAGGACATGACTTTGACCGACCATTTCATCCACCGTGGCAAAGCCCAAAGAGGCCATGATTTCCCGAAGGTCCTGGACAAGGAAGTGGAAATAATTCACCACATGATCAGGATCCCCGGTAAATAGCTTTCTCAACTCCGGATTTTGGGTAGCAATTCCAACAGGACAAGTATTCAAGTGACACTTTCGCATCATGATACAGCCCTCGACCACCAAAGCAGCGGTAGAAATACCCCACTCTTCTGCACCCAATAAAGTAGCGATAGCCAAGTCTCTTCCTGTACGGACCTGACCATCAGTCTGCAATACAACTCGGCTCCGAAGATTATTTTTCACCAAGGTTTGATGAGCTTCAGAAAGCCCAAGCTCCCAAGGTAAGCCCGCATGGCGAATGGATGAAAGTGGCGATGCACCCGTACCTCCATCAGCTCCAGAGATCAAAATGACATCTGCCATTGCTTTTGCTACTCCCGCAGCGACAGTACCAACACCGGCCTGGGAAACCAATTTCACATTGATTCTGGCTTTTCGATTGGCATTTTTCAAATCATAGATCAACTGAGCCAAATCTTCAATCGAATAAATATCATGGTGTGGCGGTGGGGAAATCAATCCAACGCCTGGAGTCGAATGGCGTACTCTTCCGATCCAATCATCTACTTTATGCCCCGGAAGTTGCCCTCCTTCACCAGGCTTGGCTCCTTGAGCCATTTTAATTTGTAATTCGTCTGCGTTTGCCAGATAGTTACTCGTCACTCCAAAACGACCTGAGGCCACCTGCTTGATAGCAGATCGTTCCCAATCACCATTTTCTTTTCGCTCGAATCGAATTTCGTCTTCTCCTCCCTCACCCGAATTGCTTTTCGCACCAATCCGGTTCATGGCTATCGCCAAGGTGGTATGAGCTTCATGCGAAATCGAACCGAAGGACATGGCTCCTGTAGCAAAGCGTCGCAAAATCGACTCCGCAGGCTCCACTTCTTCGATCGGAATAGAAATTCGCTTTTTGAATTCAAAAAGCCCTCTTAGAGTCAGCGCATCCTTGCTTTGCTCATTGATTTTAGATGCAAATTTTTTGTACAGACCGTAATCATTCAGTCGCGTGGACTTTTGAAGCAAATGAATCGTCTCAGGGTTGAACAAGTGTTTTTCTCCCTTTCGCTTCCATTGATACACCCCTCCTGTTTCCAAAATCGGGCTATTGCTATGATAAGCTGCTCGATGACGAATCAAAACCTCCTCTGCAAGCTCATCAAAAGAAACTCCGGAAATTCGGGAAATAGTCCCTTTGAAACATCGATCAATCACCTCAGGCCCTAATCCAATCGCTTCGAAAATCTGAGCTCCTTGATAGGACTGAAGCGTAGAGATTCCCATTTTTGAAAGCACCTTTAGCAAGCCCTTGCCAATGGCTTTTTGATAATTGGAGAAAAGCGCCTTTCGATCTTTGATCTCAGGGAATTGTCCTTTCTCATACATGGAAAGTAAAGATTCCAATGCCAGATATGGATTGATGGCTGAAGCACCATATCCAATCGCTGTCGCAAAGTGATGCGTCTCTCGAATATCCCCTGACTCTAAGACCAATCCAGCCTTGGTCCGGATTTTCTTTTTCACCAAGTGATGATGAACTGCTCCAATAGCCAACAAAGAAGGAATAGGAGCCCATTCTTCGTCACTGTTTCGGTCAGAGATAATGAGAATATTTTTCTTCGCTGCAATGGCTTCTTCAGCTGCTTTGCAAAGGCTATCCAAGGCTTCTAGCAGTCTTCCCGGCTGATGATCTGCCTTGAAATGTGCAAACAGCTTTTCGGAACGATAGCCCTGAGATTCCATGTTTTGAATCTTCTCAAGAGACTCATTCAGGAGCACCGGTTGAGAAATATGGATCTGCCGGGTGTGCTGCGGACTTTCTTCCAAAATATTGTAGCCTTCCCCAATTCTGGTGAAAAGAGACATCACCAATCGCTCTCTTATCGGATCAATCGGCGGATTGCTAACCTGCGCAAAAAGCTGCTTGAAATAATTAGCGATATGCTGGCTCTGCTTGCTCAAAACCGCCAAAGGAGTATCTGCCCCCATCGACCCCAACGCTTCCTGGCCATTGCCTCCCATAGGAGCAAGGACCACTTTTAGTTCCTCGGAAGTGTACCCAAAGACTGTTTGGCATTTCTTGATATTTTCAGTGGAGTATGGATGAGTCAAGACTTCCGGATCAGGCTCAAGACGAAGCTTAATTCGCTGTTCATTGACCCATTTTTCGTAGGGCTGACTCTGACAGATTTCAGACTTGATATCCTCGTCAAATCTTACTTTTCCTTGTTTCAGGTCTGCTAAAATCATTTTCCCGGGACTGATTCTTCCTTTTTGAACAATGGTAGCTTCCCGGATAGGCAAAGCACCAGCTTCGGAAGAAAGCACCAATCGCTCGTCTTTCGTAATGAAATAACGAAGTGGGCGAAGTCCATTTCGATCCAAGGTCGCACCTACATTTTCCCCATCGGTGAATAAAAGTGCTGCCGGACCATCCCAAGGCTCAACCAAGGAGGCATGAAACTTATAGAAAGCCTTTCGGTCTCTATCCATGACCTCATTGTCCTGCCAAGCTTCCGGCACGAGCATCATCATGGCATGGGAAATGGACCTTCCGGAGAGAGACAGCAGCTCGACCATTGCATCCAAATTAGCTGAATCCGAATTCAACTTATTAGTGATCGGCATCAGCATCTGAAGCTCTTCATCCGAGAAGAACTTAGACTTCATCAGCGTCTCTTTGGACTTCATTTTATTCAGGTTTCCCCGAATCGTATTAATCTCTCCATTGTGAGATAAGCATCTAAAGGGCTGTGCCAGACGCCAATTTGGGAACGTATTGGTAGAAAACCTGGAGTGTACGATCGCAAAAGCGGATTCGATTTTACTATTCTGTAGATCCTTGTAAAAAGGTAAAACTTGATCTGTACGAAGCTGCCCTTTATATATAAGTGTTTTGCTACTCAGTGAGGCAAAGTAGAAAGACTGGTTTACACCCGGAATATTCTGATTGATATGAGTAGTCGCATGGTTTCGTAAAACATATAATTTACGCTCCAAATCCAATCCCGTGAGTCCCTTTTTATGCTTAACAAAAAGCTGCTCAATATTTGGCATCACTTCCAAAGCGCCTGAACCCGGTACAGTCTCATCAACGGGTACTGGTCTGTAGCCTATCAGCTCAAACCCAAGCTCATCGATGATGGCATTGAGCTGTGCTTTTGACTTCTGGAAAAGCTGCTTATTTCTGGGAAAAAAAGTCATACCCACTCCGTAAGAGCCTTTTTCGGGTAATTCTATTTCCGTTCTTGCTGTGATATCCTTTAAAAAATCGTGCGGGACTTGGATCAAAATCCCTGCTCCGTCTCCCGTTTTGGGATCTGAGCCTCTTCCTCCCCGGTGTTCCATATTGCTCAACATAAACAACGCATCACTGATCGTTTCATGCGTCGCTTGAGCTGTCAAATCCACCACCGCTCCGATACCACAGGAATCATGTTCCAGATCGGGACGGTACATTCCATTTTGCATATATTTTACGATTTAATAGGTTCAAAATTTTCGAAAAATTACTAAAAAATTTCCTTTTTTTAAAATAAAGGCAATAGATCACCTTTATGGATGATTTATTTTTTAGAAAATCAATTTTTTTTGAATTTTCGGCAATTGAATTTTTAAAGAAAAAATAAACCCACTTTCAATAAATTGATCAATTTTTTGGAAAAGATGGATGAAAATTAAACCAGTTTTTGCGCGAAAATCAAATTAGTCAGGCAAACAGGTTTATTGGTGATTTATTAAAAAAAATTATCTACAAATAATCAGATGACTTCTCAAACTGAGGACAGTCTAATTATTCAACCAAATTTTATTTTGCTAAAATGGAAATAAGCCGAATTAAGCTCAATCAATGTTCTCGCCTATCCCATCCTTCTCACTATGTCTGATGTGGACTTTGACTTTCTTGATTCGCCGAGTATCTACAGCTAAGATGGTAAATTCAAAATTTTCAAAACCGATCTTGGTGCCGTTCTTGGGAAGTTTGCTGTTCAGCTCAAGTAATAAACCTCCTAGAGATTCACTTTCTCCCTTCACTTCATCAAAAATCTGCGAGTCTAGCTCAAGCTTTTTGCAAAAGTCATTTAATGAAATCTTTCCTTCAAAAATAAAGGTCTGAGGATCAAGTTCCTTAAAGAAAAAGTCGTCTGCATCATCAAACTCATCATTGATCTCTCCTATGATTTCCTCAATCAAGTCCTCTAAAGTCACCAAACCTGAAGTGCCGCCATATTCATCTACCACGATGGCCATATGCACCCGCTTTTGTTGAAAATCCTTCAAGAGGGAATCAACCTTTTTGTTTTCGGGCACAAAGAAACTCTTCCGGATAAGCTCTTGCC
The DNA here is from genome assembly GCF_002807035.1 of Algoriphagus formosus. Lineage (GTDB taxonomy): Bacteria > Bacteroidota > Bacteroidia > Cytophagales > Cyclobacteriaceae > Algoriphagus > Algoriphagus formosus. The sequence continues at coordinate 949,125 of NZ_NIUC01000002.1, forward strand.
AGGCAAAATTCTCATCCCGCTCGATGTAAGGCAATAGATCTTTGATGTACAATATCCCCTGAATATTGTCAATAGTCTCATGAAAAACCGGAATTCTGGAATAGCCACTTTTATTGATCTTATCCATGAGTTCATGAAAATCCATCTCTGTATCGACAGCTGTGATTTCCATTCGGCTTCGCATCACCTGACGCACCGTAAGCGTACCAAAATTCACGATGCCTTTCAAGATCTCACGCTCCTCAGTAGGGGTATCCTCCGTGGTAAGCTCCAAGGCCTGATTCAATTCCTCCACCGAAAGTGTGTAACCCCTCTTTTCAATCCGTCTCTCAATAAGGTTGCTGATGGACATTAAGAAAATGGAAATCGGCTTCAATACAGAAGCAAAAAGATTCATGGTTGGGGCCATTCCAAGGCTAAATTCCTTTCTAGCTTTATTGGCATAGACCTTAGGGACAATTTCCCCAAAAAACACAATTGCAAATGTAATTCCGACGGTCTGTACCAGTATAACAATGATCCCTGTGGTATTCATCCCGAAAATAGTCCACACCACAAAGGTTGTCAGGGTCACAATGGCGATATTGATCATGTTATTCAGGATCAATATGGTGCTCAATAATACCTTCGGACGCTTGAGCAAATCAAGAACAGTTTTGCTTTTCGGAGTATCTTGATTGTACAGATCATCGAGGTCATCATTATTTAATGAGAAAAAAGCAACCTCAGAACCTGATACCAGGGCAGAACAAATAAGCAAAAGGATAAAAATCACTCCGTTGATTAGGAGGTAAGTAGGGCTGATTTCAGCGATTTGAGCGAGTAAATAGGCACTCGGGTAAGGGTCGTCCATGGACAAAACACGATGGTTAGTGCAAAATTACAAAATCCCCTGAATATTTCAGGGGATTGAATTAAAACGGAAGATCATCGTCGTCGTCGGACGGCGCTGAGATATCTGGTGCTGCCTCGGCTTTTGGTTGATTTGCCATTGGGTTTGAAGCAGGTTTATTTTCAGAATAACCTCCAGGAGCTCCTCCGCCCGGATTATCTGACTTGGAACCGAGCATGGTAAAGCTTAGCACACGAATCTTGGTCCGCTTCCGGTTATTCCCCTCTTGGTCTTGCCAGGTATCAGACTTTATTTTTCCTTCGACATAGAGCTGCATTCCTTTTTTAAGGTATTGCTCGGCGATTTTCGCTTGTCCGCCCCAAAGCTCCAAATCATGCCACTCAGTCTGCTCCACCCGATTTCCATTTCGGTCTTTGTAAGACTCTGTGGTTGCAAGTCGAAGATTGGCTACCACATTATCTCCTTCTAAATACTTGACTTCTGGGTCCGCACCGAGATTTCCCAAAAGAATAACTTTATTAACTCCTGCCATGATTTATTTGCTTGTTTTTGATTGAAAATTGAAGTTAATCAAAAGCCCTGATCGGTCAAAAAATTAACAATCAACTTGGGCTTAGCGAGGTATTCGATTTTTTCCTCCTCTACTAATAGATATCCTTCTTGCTCAGCCCAATTCTCAAGACTCGAACGGTTTTCATCTGGAATTTCAATCTCGGAAAATTCTGCATGCAGGCGCTGATGTGACAAAATATGTCGGTATTTTTTGGGAAACTTCTTTGGTTCACCAGCTTTTAGCAGAATGGCTAACCCTTCTTCCAGCGACTCCTTCTCCTTTTCAATCACCGGAAAATCAAACAGTCCTTCCCAGATATCTCCGGAGCTACGTTTTTTCCAGACCCAGCTTTCTCCACAGCGAATGACAAAATAATGCAGATGCCTGTCCCGAACTTTAGTTTTATTGATTTTGACAGGAAGATCATTGACGAGTTGATTATTGAAGGCAAAGCAAGAGCCTTGAATCGGGCAATTCACACAGTCGGGCTTATTGGGCACGCAAAGCCTCGCCCCAAAATCCATCATCGCCTGATTGTATTCAGCGGGATTGTCCTGAGGGATCAACTGATCGGCCAATTCCTGAAATTCCCGCTTCCCTTTTCCGCTGGCAATGTCTGTTTCGATCCCGAAAACTCGGGCAAGCACCCGAAATACATTTCCATCCACTACCGCTTTGGCTTCAGAAAAGGCAAAACTCGCTATTGCCGCTGCCGTGTAGATCCCCACCCCTTTAAGTTTTAAAAGCTCCGAATACGAATTGGGAAACTCTCCTGCCCTTTCAAACCAGATTTGCTTGGCACAAAAATGTAGGTTTCTGGCCCGACTGTAATATCCCAATCCTTGCCATAGTCTCAGCACTTCTTCCTCTGGTGCCTCTGCCAGGTCTTTGACCGTGGGATACTGCTCCACAAACTTGTAATAATAAGGTAGGCCTTGCGCGACTCTGGTTTGCTGCAAAATGATTTCCGAAAGCCAAATTTTATAGGGATCAGTGGTGCCTCTCCAAGGTAATTCTCTTGGATTTGTGCGATACCACTTGAGAATTTCTTTTGAAAAGGCTTGATTATCAGTTGATTTAAAATTCATTTGCTAAGAATAGGTCCAGCACAAAACTGGTTAATTTTTATGGATTTGTTTTTTAATTGAGCAGGTTCTCTTACATTTGCAGTCCCAAAAACACTTGGTTAATAGGTTGTTAAGCTTATTTAATAATTTCTAAATCTAAATCACCGTGACAAAAGCAGAAGTAATCACCAAAATCTCGGACATGACCGGGATCCAAAAGGATGATGTTACCCAGACAGTTGAAGCGTTTTTCAGCGTGGTCAAAGAATCCATGGCTGAAGGCGAAAACATTTATGTAAGAGGCTTTGGTAGCTTTATCAACAAGAAAAGAGCGAAAAAAATCGCTAGAAATATTTCTAAAAACACTGCCATTGTCATCGATGAGCATTACATCCCGGCTTTCAAGCCTTCAAAGGTGTTTATCGAAAAGATTAAAAGCAGTGACAAAATCAAAGAATTAGCTCCACAAGAATAGGTCTTAGGAGAAATTTGAAATGAAAAAAACACAGCTTATCCTCATTGTCGTCGGCCTTTTGGCAATAGCAGGGCTCTATTCCCTCCCAAAATTCGTCGTGGACAATGAGGGGCAAGCTGAAACAGCCACAGCACAGTCTTCTGCTGAAACTGCTTCCGACCCTGCCGCTATGCATGAGGCAGAGTTAAGTGAGGAAGCCGAAAGAAGTCTTGCTGAATTGCGATCCAAAGTAAGCAGTGAAGAAATTTCCCTGGAAGAACTGGAGCAAATGGCTGAACTTTACAAAGAAAAATCCTTGTACGACAGTGCGGGGTATTTTCTATCTTTGGCGGCAGAGCGATCTGATGAGATTTCTTGGGACGAAAAAACCGGTAATGCTTATTTTGAGGCTTTTACCTTTGCCTTGAATCCTGAGAAAGTCGAAGCTACCGCCCAACTCGTCAGAGAGTACCTCGGCACTGTGCTGGAAAACGATCCGGCACGCAGTGATTTGAAATCAAAAATAGCCATGACCTATGTGTCATCTTCCAATCCCATGCAAGGCATTATGATGCTTCGGGAGATTTTGGAAGAAGACCCTCAAAATGAAGATGCGCTTTTCAATATGGGCATCCTATCCATGCAGTCCGGACAGTATAAGCGGGCCGTGGAGCGATTTGAGGAGTTAATTAACTATCACCCTGACAATCTTCAGGGGCAGTTTTACTTAGGTGTAAGCTATTTCGAAGCCAATCAAAGAAATAAAGCAAGGGCTCAATTCGAAGCAGTGAAGGACATGACACAGGATGCGATGATTCTGGAAAGTGTGCAAAGCTACCTGGATAGGCTCTAAATAAAATTGTATCACTTTAAAACAACAAGACTATGCCTTGCGGAAAAAAAAGAAAAAGACATAAGATCTCTACGCACAAGCGTAAGAAAAGACTAAGAAAAAACAGACATAAGAAGAAGTAATACACTTCTTCTTATACCCGTTTTTAGACAAAAACACACGTTCATTTACATAGTATAAGACTAGATTTTGAGTACGGAATTGTTAATTGATTCTGCTCAAAACGGAAGTCGGATTGCCCTCCTTCAGGACAAAAGCTTGGTTGAACTGCACTCAGAAGGTGTAGACAATCAGTTTAAAGTGGGAGACATCTACCTGGGTACGGTAAGGAAAATAGTCAATGGGCTGAATGCAGCTTTCATTGATGTCGGCTACGAAAAAGATGCCTTCCTTCACTACCAAGACATGGGTCCCAATATTCGAAGCTTGCAGAAGTTCACCAAAATGGTGCGCAACAACAACTATTCGAATTACAACCTGAAGGGCTTTGAAAACGAGCCGGAAATAGACAAGATTGGAAAGATTTCTAACATCCTGTCTAAAAATAACCAAGTGCTCGTACAGGTTGTCAAAGAACCTATTTCGACGAAAGGCCCCCGACTATCTTGTGAGCTCTCTCTTCCTGGTCGCTACCTCGTTCTCGTTCCATTCTCAGATACAGTCAATGTATCCAAAAAGATTCGGAGCAGTGACGAGCGAAAAAGACTTTTGAGGCTTATCACTTCTATCAAACCTGCCAACTTCGGAGTAATCATCCGGACTGTGGCCGAAGGTCAGTCAGTCACCGAACTGGACAAAGACCTTCGAAACCTTCTCAATAATTGGGAAGAAGGAATGAAAAAGCTGCTAAAAGCCAAGAGTCGCGACAAAATTATTGGAGAGATGAGTATGGCCTCCTCACTAGTGAGAGACCTGCTCAATGAATCCTTCGATGCAATCACCGTAGAAGAAGAATCTACCTACGATCAGATTAAATCCTACATCAGGACAATAGCTCCTGAAAAAGAAAAAATTGTCAAGCTTTACAACGGTAAGGCTAAATTATTTGAAAGTTTTGGGATCGAAAAACAGATCAAAAGTCTGTTTGGACAGACGGTCAGCTTACCACAAGGAGGCTATGTGATCATCGAGCACACAGAAGCGCTCCATGTCATTGACGTCAATAGTGGCAATAAATCCAATCAGGAAAGCGACCAAGAATCTACCGCTTTGAAGACCAATATGGTTGCAGCCAAAGAGATCGCCAGACAGCTTCGCCTCCGGGATATGGGAGGTATCATCGTAGTCGATTTTATCGATATGAAGCGGGCCGAAAACAAAAAGGCCATCTATGATGCGATGAAAAATGAGCTGAAGGCAGACCGGTCCAAACATACGGTTCTACCGCTGACAAAATTCGGATTGATGCAAATCACCCGTCAGCGTGTTCGTCCAGAGGTCAATATCGTCACCAAGGAAGTCTGCCCTGCCTGCAATGGCACCGGCAAGATTCAAGCTTCAATTTTGGTGGCAGACAAACTGGAGAAAGACCTGGAGCACCTGCTGACTATGCAGAATATAGCCAAAGTCCAAATCGGACTGCATCCATATCTGCATGCCTACTTTACCCAAGGCATCATGAGCCGAAGGGTCAAGTGGTTTTTCAAATATTACAAATGGATAAAACTGATCAAAGACTCTTCCCTACCGGTGACGGAATACAGATTTGAAGATGAATCTGGAGAGGAAATAGAACTTAAAGTAAAAAGCGAGACTGAATAAGTCTCGCTTTTTTTATCATTTCATTTTTGAAAAATCCAGTCTTACAAAACCCACTTTTTCTTCTACTCCTAAATTTCCAATGGAATAATAGAATCCAACAGGGGTAGAAAACCCATTCCGATTTTCAGATAGATCGACTTCACCGAGCTTTTCAAAATCTTCATTCAAGACGATTAACTTCACTTTATATGGTCCTTTTGATTCTCGCACAGACTCAGGCCACAGACCTGTAATTACCTGCCTCAGATACACTTTTTGCACTTGATCAAAAGTTACCCAAACATACCTGCCTGAGTTATGATCCGGTAAAAACACCGTATACTCTCCTTGCTGCTCTGTTCTTCCCTTCAAAATTTCCAGCTTCTCATCCGTAGATGCATTCACCCATTGGCTTTTCTCTTCGGAAATCAAAAGCAAACTATCCAAAACCGGAAATGAAACTATTGTCTTTCCGCTCTTTGGGTTAAAAAAATGACTGTAAGGTCCAAGATTGGGATCATCATAATACTCTTTGAGCTTATCTGGAAAAGAAAAAGTAATGTGACTGCTAGTCTGATCATCGAGATTATATCGCAAGATCCAATTTTGATAGTCCATAATTTCCTCCTTCAAAACGAAAGGTACATCTGCGATAAGCAATTCATTTCCGATTTTGGAAATTGGATTATTGGGAACGGTAGTATAATTCACATACAGCCTTTCGGAGGGAACTCCAGGTAACTGCCATCGAGAAATGACTTCTCCTTCGAAATTTGCCTGAATCAACTTTGTCTCTGCATCTATGATAAAGATCCCTTCCTTGGTAATGACATGCTTGAAGGGACTATCTCCTACTCCATCCGGACCTTCCCGCATATAAAACTGCTCTGATACTTTTTTACCCTCCGGAAAGCTCCATCCAAGCAATTGCCTATTTTGAAAATCGAATAAATAAGCTCCCGAGTCTGTATCCATATAGGTCAGTGACTGAGAAATATTGGCGACGCCCTCATCCTTTTCCAGAACCAAAGTATCGACAATCAGGTCCTTAAAACTGAAAACCGGACTTTCCTTTTCTGGCTCCGAACATGAAAAAGCAATGACCACACATATCGCACCTACTACTTTCCCTTTCATCCTAAAGTTTGATAAACTCAAAAACTGACCAATTTTCCAATACCCTCAGGTCTGTATCACTTCCAAATAATGGATCTCTTAGCATCAACTTTTCCACTCGAATCTGATATCGACCAGGACTTAAATAACTTACATCAATAAGTGATTGATAAACCCGTTGTCCCGATCCAGCCAGCCGATACTTTGCCCAGCCATTCACAGAAATAAGCGAATCATTCACATAAATCCGATGCAGATCCGCTGTTTGATTTAACGCATGCCATTGTAAGGAATCAAGTGTTGAAGAGAAATCACTCTTAATCAATTCCATCATTTTTTGATCCCCTTCGTATCTGGCAACTCCTAATCTCAAATGCTTATCCGACACCTCTTCACTAGATAAAAAAGCCCGTGGAAATCGTTTATCTGATTCATGCTGAGACTCAAAATAGAGATTTTTTGCCGGCCAGTCTACTTCATGATCGAGCATATTTCGCTCATTAAAAAACAAGGTAAAATCTCTTACATCAGTCACGATGATGGGAGCTGCAAGCATAAAAATCAATACTATATACCCTATGGAATACCATTTGCCCAGGTTACTTTGATAAATCGCGGAAATGGAAGAAACGATAGATGTGGAATACCAGGATTTAAATTTTGTCTTCTTTTTGCTGAGCATCAATAGGGCAAAAAGAACCAATGTGATCATAAAAAAGAGATAAACCTGTAAAAATGTAAGGTCCAACCAAAGGTAAATAGCGACCAGCAAACCCAGATATAAGGTGATGGCCAAGAATGTTATAGATAGTGAAACGGGAAAGGCAAAGGTAGAACTACAGATTCGTTCTAATCGAAGAACCATAGCATCAGGTGAATGATAATCAAAGCCCTGGCCGGACTTAAATAGCTTTTCTTGAATGACCCCTTTTGGAAATGCATAGCTCAAGCCTAAAAGTCCAGCCCACATAAAGCGCAAACCAAGATGGACTACAAAAAAAATTTTGAACACACTGATAATGGCAGTCAGGTAGATTAAAACCAACCAGCTAAGCATACTACCTACTCCCACTTCCTGAATCAGAAATGCAGCGAATTCATAGACCCTAGAAGGAAACGCGAATAAAAAGGCGAGGATTATACCCGAAATAATGACCTCCGGCTCCCAGCTATTACGCTGCAATTGTTCGAGCCAGCTTAGCTCTTCATTCTTTCTGCTACTATCCGAATTGGAATTCATTTTTAAAAGTTAAGTCCTAGACTCTATATATCCCAATCATTGATCAAGCCAAGCCTTAAATTCACTCACTTTTTCCCTACTGACAAGAATATTAGGATCTTCACAACCCTGTAATTTAATCTTAAGGCGACTGTTGGAGTAGGTGAATACCGCTTCGATCGCTTCCAAAGAAGCGAGGTATTTGCGATTCAGCCTGAAAAAGCGAGTTGGGTCGAGTTGACTCTCCGTTTGCTCCAAAGTCTGATCAATGACATACTTTTTCCCAGCCCAGGTTTGCAAAAAAGTCACTCGCTCTTCACTGAAAAAGAATGCTACCTCATCTAAAGGCACACTTTGTATTTTGTCTCCAAAACTCACCAAAAATCGGGATTTGAAGCGTATTGATTGGGGTTTGAGTAATTGCTCGAGAAGTCGTCCGTCTAGCTGACTAGGAAGCTGGTTTTTCCGATATTTATCGACCGCCCGAGCCAATTCTTCCGGATCGATAGGCTTGAGCAGGTAGTCTACGGCGTTTACTTGAAATGCTTTAATCGCATACTGGTCAAAGGCCGTGGTGAATATTACAGGTGAAGAGACTGGGTTTTTCTGAAAAATCTCAAAACTCAGTCCGTCCGCCAATTGAATATCACAAAAAATCAAATCCGGCTCTGAATGTTCAGATAACCAACTCAGCGCCGAACGAACGCTATCCAAATTGCCTTCAAATTCTGCTGAAGGAAAATGGATTTTCAGCAAAGAAAGAAGCCTCTTCGCCGCAGGATTTTCATCTTCAATGATAAGTATTCTCATTGCTCAATCTTTATCAAAGGTAGGATTACTAAAAATTCGCTTTCACCTTTTTTGATGGTAGGAGCCTTTGCATTAAGAAGCTTATAGCGCTTCAAAATGTTTTCTAAACCTATTCCTGTGGAGCTTTCCTCAACTTGATTTTTGAGTTGTAGCGTATTACTTACCCATAGTTCATTCCCCTTTTGGCGAATATCGATAAACAAGGGGTTTTCCTTGGAAGCCACGTTATGTTTGATGGCGTTTTCGAGAAGCAACTGAAGAGATAAAGGCGGTAAATAAAACTGCTGTCCCTTTTCCTCCTTCATTCTAAATTGGAGGTTTTCTTCAAAGCGGATTTTCTGTAAATCCAGAAAGTTTTTAGCAAAGTCCAACTCCTTTTCCAAGGAGACTAGCTCCTCTTGCTGCACTTCTAGCACATAGCGGTAGATTTTGGAGAGTTTTTGGATAAAAGCAGCAGATCGATCGGCATCTTCATAGACCAGATTGGTGAGGACATTCAAGGAATTGAAGAGAAAATGAGGGTTAAGTTGATCCTTGAGACTTTGATATTGACTGGCAAAACGCTCCGCTTTCAATCTCTCAGCTTCCACGGCTGATTTGCGCCACTCACCCAGCCAAGACCAAGTGGTAAATATTGCCATGATGATCAGAGCCACTTGCATGGGGAAAGCAGTCAAGCGGAAAATCTCACCCCAAGGGATATTTTGTATCGCTAATTGCCCAGTCAGCCAGGCAAAGACAAAAACAAATACGAAGGAGACCACGAAGGAATAAGCCATGTAGATGCCAACCGTGGCGAAAAGCCTTCCAAATGGATAAACCACCCAAGGGATCTTTCGATCAAGCCAGCGAATAATCACCGTCCCTCCATAGCTTAAGGCGGATGAAATACAAAATGAAAAAGCAAAATCGGGAAATATTTGCTTTAGTCCCTCCAGAGATAAAAAGCAACTGGGGCAGGTGCTCGCCATCAGTACGAATGCAATGAGCAAGTTGATCCAAATAAAAGGACCCACTCGGGTAAAGAGGTCTTTGTGTGTCTCTGGTTTGTTTAGCTCGATTTGCATTGGTGGAAATTAAGAATAAAACCCAAACCAATGAACTGCTGGAGCATATTCATCAGCTTGGGTATTGTGGCTGGTTCTTATTGGCAGTTTTCAATTAGTGCTTTCGCAGTATTTGCTCCCCATGTTGGCAACAAGTAGTTTTCATCCACTTTCTGAGATTCTTTTCGGAAAAGCTCATCGGCCATCCGAGCCATACCACAGGCTTTTTCTGGACCTTGACCAAAAAACTCAGCCATTCCCAATTCCATCTGTGCCATCAAAACCACTGCACGTGGGTTTGCCCGATCTTGGTTGATTGCTGTGCCGTAGAGTTGCATTACTTGTGGGCTGAGGTTTTGTCCTCTGGAGACGGGGTCGACGGATACTTTTCCCATCAAGGCATATCCATGCAGCGCAGTCAACTCAGAATTATTTGGTGATACTTCCTTTGCTTTTTGTACGAGGTCTATTGCCTCGTCAAAGTATGCGTCCTTGTCCACATCAAAGCGGAAGGCAGTTTCGATTTTTGTCAGCGCAGCATAGTAAAGGGGTAACCATTCTCCGGATTCTGCCTCTGAAATTCTCAGAAAGGAATTGCTCACTTCCTGGGCCGATTCAGGGCTGTCGATTTGCTGCATAGCCTGAATTTGCGATTTGATAGCAGTCTCAAAGGCTCCATTGGATTGAGAAAAGGCTGAAAATGAAATAAAGACGAAGGCGAAGATTAGATTAAAGATTTTCATAAGAATTAGATTTAGAGGTTATTTAATTGATTAGCGTTTTTGTCTTTAGAAAGGGTCAGAAATAGGCCTAAGAATAGGAATCTTGGGGCAGGCTGACCGATAGCTCGGGATTCATAGACCCCTTGAGCATTGGGAGTGGCTGAGAAATCATATCCGAAAATATTTTCACGCCCCAGCACATTGGTGATCGCACCGTGGATAATCAGATTAGGACGGGGCAGGTAGCTCCAACTAAGGCTTAGATTTTGAAATCCAGGTGTTTTACTATTCATCTCACCGGGTAGATTAGGATTGGTATAAGCATAGCCGTCATTCACTGCGAGACTGGCTCCCAATTGAGACTTAAGACCGGTGACAAAGTGCTTTACTACCACAGAAAGATTATGCTTGGGAGCAAATCCAGGCTGAACTTGGGTGGTGAATTGCTCAAAGCTTCGCTTGCTGTCTACAAAGCTATAAGTCACCCAATAGTCTGTATTCTTTAGGGTTTGACGATCACGGAAGAATAAATCAAAACCTCGGGCGAAACCACTTCCTTCATTTCGGAGGTTCACAGGAGCCATGGGTACACCTTCAAATCGGATCAATTCAGCGTATTCTTTGTGAAAAGCTTCTGCACGGAAAGTAATCCCATCCTTATTCCAGAAATAATTCAAAATCAAATGATCAGCCTGTGTATTTTTCAAGTCATTGTTTAGGGCTCGATAATTCTCCAACGGAGCTTGTGAAAATTTTCCTGCTGCCAAGGACACCTGTCCATTTTTTGAGACCTGATAGGCAAAAGAGACTCGCGGATCTAGCCACTTTTCTTCGGAAAGCGAACTTAAGCCCCCTCGAAGCCCACCGCGTACCACTAATTTTTTGCTGAGATACCAATCCCACTCGGTGTACAAGTAGGTCTGACCATCCTGAAAGTTGCGCTCCAGACCTTCCAAAGGAAGCCCTTCGGCATAAGTGTTGATAAAGTGCTCCACTCCCAGTTTCATGGATACCCGATCTGAAAAATCCCGGATGGTAGATGCTTTCAAATGTGCCAGTTTATTGTCTCGAGTGGTCTGAATACTATCAAAAGCAATCTCATCTGAATTGGCGGAGATAGAAGCTCCCAAAAACCAAGTCCAACCATTTGGGCTAATTTTAGACCAATTACTTTGAGCGTAGCTATACTGATTTCGAAGATCAATCAGTGCACCGGCCCCTTCCTGCCCTGGCTCAGGCTGGCGGATTTTCATACCTCCCGATTCTGTCCGGCCCAAAACCTTCAAGAGTCCATCTTTGCCGAGCTTCTTTTGAGCCGCCACTTCTAAGTCCCATCCGAAAGGAGCCCTTTCGAAGTCAAAATCCTGCTTGACCAATCCTTGATAAGGTGACAGATCAAAATAATTTCCCGTGAGGGTAATACTCTGCTCCTCATTTGCTAAGGTGTGCGAATAGCCTCCACCAACCGACATCAGGCTTAAATCACCCTGATCGCGAATAGAAAGATCTTTTGTATTCAAAGCTAAAGCCGAAGAAAGCGCCTGTCCATATTCTGCAGAATAGCCTCCTGTGGAGAAAAATGTGCCTTTGAAAAGATTGGGATTGAAACGGGTACGAGTCGGAACATTTCCAGCGGTAGTGCCATAGGCATTGGCCACTCGAAGGCCATCAATGTAAATTCCCACCTCGCTAGCATCTCCTCCTCTTACAAAAAGTCGTCCGTCATTTCCTACGGAGCTCGTACCAGGCAAGGTCTGTAGGGCTCCGACAATATCTCCGACTGCACTAGGTGTGGTGACGATATCCAAGGGACGAAGTACAACCGACTTTTTCTCATCGGAAGCCTCCATAGCTCCAGCAGAAATAGTTACTCCACTAATGTCGGTGATGGATTCTCTTAATTCCTGATCAGGTATTTGCAAGGTTTCCCCTTCAACCGCTACCGGGATTTCTAGGGTTTTGAAACCCATCAATCGAAAAACCAATACCTGCATTCCGCTCTTTTCGGTACTGAATTCAAACTCTCCCTCCACGCCAGAAGTCGTCCCGTCATAGCTGCCTTTGAGCAAGACATTGACTCCAGGGAGAGGTATGCCTTTTTCATCCAAGACTCTTCCTGAAAGAACTGTCTGTCCAAAAGCCAAGCTTTGAAGTAGAAACAGGTAGCAGAAAAGTATAAGTCGAAGTTTCATAGCGAATCGTATTTGATCCAAAAATGAACTCCGAGACTGAGTTCAGGAAATCAACCTGACTGAAGTGTAGAAATCTTAGACTGAACTGTCAAAAATTGAGACTGAAAAATATCACTTTTAGGCATTTACTGTTTCAAAAACCTCAAAAGCACCTATCATTAAAAACAAATGCTTATCTTTAACGTTAGTATCTCTATTCGTTAGCATGATTGTTTCATTTGGTTCAAAGGATACAGAAAAAATATGGAACGGAGAGCGTGTCCAAAAAATCCCAGCTGAAATACAAAAAGTCGGTAGAAGAAAATTGAGAATGATCAATAACTCTCAAAACTGGTCTGACCTGAGAATTCCTCCATCAAATAAGCTTGAGAAACTGAAAGGTTCAGATTTTTTTAGTATTCGAATAAATGACCAATGGAGAATTGTGTTTCGTTGGATAGACAATGGTGCTCACGATGTTGAGATAATGGACTATCATTAAAAAAGAAAATTAAAATGGAAAGACTACCAAATATTCACCCGGGAGAAGTTTTGCTTGAGGAGTTTCTACGTCCACTAAATATCACAGCGTATCGACTATCAAAAGACACAGAAATCCCTCAAACCCGAATTTCACAAATCATCAAAGGTAAAAGAAGAATTACTGCTGACACCGCACTTCGATTAAGCTCCTATTTTGGAAACTCTGCGAACTTCTGGCTAGGGCTCCAAGATGATTATGATATCGAGGAAGCACAAGTAAATAATGAAGACTTATTGGAAAGGATTAAGAAAAATGCCCCAAAACAAATGGTTTAATCCGGAAAAAGCGATGAATCCATCCCAGGTACGATCCTCAGCGCATTTTTATAATAGACCTTTTTGAGTACCTCATCAGGAAGATTCAGACCATACATTCGCCAGAAGGCATGATACTTTTTGTAATAGGGGAAATATTCGTCAGCTGTCTCCAAAACTCGGAAGTAGGTATGAAATTCCTCTGGATTGTACGCGTCTTTTCCAAATAACAAACGATCCTGATTTTTAATAAAAAACTCCCGGGCTCTTCTCGGCTGTCTTCCGAATTCGGCGATGACAGCTCCAATGCCAAAATTGACATTAGGATATTTTGCCAGATGAGCTTCAGCTTTGTCCAGGTCATTAGCCATCCAGCCCATGTGAGCATTGATAAAGGTCGTATTCGGATGCTTTTCGAAGACATGGTGCTGCTCAGCAATGATTTGCTCGAATGGGGCAGGGTCTGTAGCAGATCGCTGACGTCGGGGATGCGTCTTGAGTTCAAGCCAACGCTCATTATTCGCATCCATCGGCTGCCAAAACTGAGCGGGATCCGCAGAGTGAATCAATACGGGAATTCCAAGCTCACCTGCTTTGGCCCAAACAGGATCCAAATCGGGATGATCGACAGGTACACGGTTGCCTTGGATGTCCGTCACATTCAAACCTAGACTCTTGTAAATCTTCAAGCCTACCGCTCCGGCTGCTACATCTTCTTCTAGTTCCTTGACGGCAATTCGGCTCCAGTTCTCATCTCCAAACCCTGCAAAATTCAAGTTGGTGAAAACCATAAATCTTCCCGGTGCGTGAGTTTCAAACTCCTTGAGCATCCCACGGATATACTCTTGCTGGCTATTGGAATCACCTCTGCCAAATCCTCTACCACTCAAATTGACTAGAACCCCCATGTTCAATTCCTTCATGTCCGAAAGAAGCTGATCAATTTTCTCCTTGTTGACACCGCCCTGATGGCTGTGGATATCCACGAATGGAAACTTGGCCCGGGTGACGATGGTCTCCTCTACTTTTAAGGTGGATGGCGGATTATATTCTTCAAAGCTCATCTCTTGCCCCTGAGCAATTCCAACAGCACTTGATAGAAAGATTACCGAAAGCAGGATTCGAAAGATTTTTTTCATGTGTTTATAATTTGATTTTCAAAAGCCACATGGAATCTTTGACGATTAAAATAATCATTTCCCTGTGTGTTTAATGATGATTTTAATCGTGTCGATTTCATAATAGTTTCAAATGGATTTGGGGAAAGAGTTAAAAAAAATCCCGATCTCTAATTGAAATCGGGATTTGAAAATTTTATCGAGTAGTACCTCCATTGATCACCTGACCAAAGAAGATTGCGTTTAGATACAGCTTATTCGTACCAAACCAGAAAGCACGGAAATTCATATTATCAGCAAAGGCCACGACTCTTCCTCGCCCGATACCCCGAACTTGGATTACAGATCCATTTTGTAGTCCAGGCAGATTGCTTGGGTGCAAATAGCCAGAAGCAAGCGGGTTTGAAGTATATACCAGTGGGTTTGCATATGGATTTTCGGCAGGCTCCAAAAACAGATTATCATTTCTGAAGGTATGAATCGCCGAATCGGTGTAGCCATATCCCAAAGGATGAGTTAGGTCCAGATTAGCATTAAATATGGCTCCTCCGGTCACCTTGGCTCCGGTGGCATCTCGGTAAATCGCATAAGGCTTCTGAAGTCCTTTTTCATCATTATCCACCGATCGGAATTTGATGTCAATGACTTCATTTTGTGCTAGAAAGCGAAGCGCTCCGCCTTTGGCTACAAGGGTATTTCCTCTAGCAGCCCAAGATCTCAAGGTGCTTGCACCGGATTTGCCTAAGCTTCCGTAATTGCCATCAGGCATTAAAATGACATTGTAGCGATCAATAACACTGGAGCTGACTCGATCTACAGGCAAAAGTGTGATAGGCATTTCGATTCGCTGATCCAGCAGGTGCCAAATTTCTCCTGCTTCGTATCCATCTACGCCATTTTCCACCAACAAAGCAACTCTCGGAATTTCCAGAGGTGTGATAAAGGTAGATCCCATATTGATACCTGCTGTATATCCAGTACTGATAGCATGAATATCCACAGTAGACGAAGAGGCAATTTCTTGTAGCTTTTGAAAGAAAGCTGCATCAGACAAATCAGTCTCTCCCTTATCGATTAGAATAGTGCCTCTGCCAAAGCTTTTACCTTCAGGTGTGGAAAACTCTGCATTGGCCACCCGCACACGGAAGCCTTCCTTCATCAACTTGTAGGCTGCTTTCGGAGCGTAGTAGTCTGTCCACTCCATGGCATATTGGTAGGCTCCCACCCCACCCATGACTTGGCCAGGCTTAAGCTGAAATTCATTCTTATTGATCTCACGTACGTTTGCCAAATTCAAAATTCGGCTATTCAAAGCCATGTAATCCAAATTGAAAGCCATCGGATAAGTCCAAGCTGAAATGTCATAGAAGAGTGAATCCTGAAACTCCGTTCTAGTTTCAAACATGGCTTTGATCAATCGGTACTGCGGCTGATCTACGGGGACGATGTAGGCATTTTCCTTTTTGAAATCCTTTCCATTGACCGTAATATCTTCCTCTAGGCTAAACACCTTAATGTCATGCTGTAGAATCAAATCTGCTAAGTGAAAGCTACGGGCATCATCCTTCTCTGAACCAAAAATGTACGCTTTGTTGACATCCGCCGCAGTTTCCTCAGCTATTCCAACATAAAAATCACGCATCCACTGGTTGAGTTCTTCACGCATCTCTTTTGCAGCTTCGTAAGAAGAAAGGTTTGCGGTGAATTGATTTCGAATCGTGAAAGGAAAACTCAACATCCCATTGGCTGATTCTTGAAGGTGTCCTCTAGAACTTGCCTGCTCAAAGAGAATACCTATCGATCCCTGCACATCCGGATAGGTAGAGCCTTTTCCGTAGTAGAAATCATCGTAGTTTTCTTGATTGTAATAAAGCGAACCGATCTTGTCGAGAGCCTTGGCGTGATAGGTTCCTATTTTTTCGGTTAGCTCAAAGTTTTTATCCGGGGTAAGCGGATGGGTACGCGAAGGAACACCAGGTTGGAAGAAAAAGGTACTGTTTGTTCCCATTTCATGAAAGTCCAAGTGAATATTAGGCAACCAGCTTTGAAAGACTTTTACCCGATTTCTTGACTCTGGATGTTGCACAGGCAACCAATCCCGATTCAGATCAAACCAATAATGATTCGTCCGGCCTCTTGGCCAGGCTTCATTGTATTCCCTTCCATTAGGATCGCCATTAAGATTGTAAGACTTGTGGGAGTTGACCCAAGAAGCAAATCGATTGAGACCGTCAGGATTGATCGCTGGATCAAGAAGCAAAACCACATTTTCCAGTTCAGCTTCTATTTCATTTGCCGCAGCAAAATGGTAAGCGGCCAAAAGGGAAGCATTTGCCCCACTTGCTTCATTTCCATGCACGGAATATCCCATGAACATCACCACCGGCATAGACCCTATGGAAACACGCTGATTGGGATCCCGGAGTTTTTTACGATCCGCCTTGATTTGGTCCAGTCTCGCTAGGTTGGCAGGAGACGAAATGGTCAATAGTGTCTGAGGGCGCTTTTCATAGCTTCTCCCCGTCTCTTCAAAGACCACTCGGTCCGATGCTTCAGCTACTTCCTTCATATACATCACTAGCTGGTCATGCGTGACGTGCCATTCACCTACTTCATAGCCAAGAACCTGCTTGGGAGTAGGTATGGATGGATCATAGGTATAGCCTTCCGGCAAATAGTAACTGAGATCAACTTGAGCCGTGGCCCAGGAAGACATAAATGTGAAAATCAGGAGAAATAGGATTCTTTGCATGTAAGTATGATTAAAACTTTCGGCTAAATTCTTATTTATTTCTCGCAAAAAAAGCTATTTTGGAACAGTGGTAAAAATAATTGAAGAGAAGCAATGGATTTAATTACGCCCGGACAAGGACTATGGATTTGGCAAGCTGGAGGTGCTTTTCTTTTATTTGGTTATGCTGCTTTTTGGCTTTACGCCATGATAGATTTGATCAAAAGTGATTTTCGTGCTCACAATGAGAAATTGATGTGGTTGTTGATCTTGCTCTTTACTACCCCATTTGGAGTTTTTCTTTATTTGGCTTTAAGCAAAAATCATAAAGAAAAGCGAAAATTTAAACCAAATTTTTCAAGTAGACTTCAACGATAAAAACTTTGCATATGGTGTTCATTCAAAATATGGGCGGTGGATTTATCATCCTCTTTTTATTTAGTATTCTTTATTTCATTTTCTGGGTTTACTGCCTAGTTGATGTAATTCGTTCAGAATTCAAAGACCCCAATATGAAAATCGTATGGGTCTTGATTCTTGTCTTTGCCCAAGGAATTGGGCCTATTGTGTACCTAATTTTAGGAAAAAACGGAAAAAAAACGATTTATTAAATGTTTGGACTAGGAATCATCGGGCTAGCAATCTATGCATACACCATTTACGATGTGGTGATTAGTAATTTTGCCAATGAAACGGACAAATTGATTTGGCTCCTGATCGTTGTGCTTGTCCCTTTCTTGGGCACGATACTTTGGTTTGTGATAGGGAGGACGAAAAGGCTCTGAAAATTACTTCTTAAATAAATCCAGTAGTGCACTTTTTAGATCCCCAAATTCAAACTCAAACCCGGCTTTCTGGATTTTTTGACTGGAAACCCGATTTCCACCCAGGACCATATTGGCCATTTCCCCCAACATCAATCGGAGCACAAAACCCGGAACGCCTATACCCAAATACGGCTTTCCCTTTGCTCTTGCCGCTTCTTGGGTTAGGTGTTGGTTGGTGGCAGGATTGGGTCCGACTGCATTATAAATCCCCTGCAAGGTTGTTTTCTCCAGGGCAAATACAAACAATCTCGCCAAGTCTTCGATATGAATCCAACTCATCCATTGGTCTCCATTTCCGAGCGGAGCAGCAACAGGCGGCTTGAGCATTTCGCCCAGGGCTCCACCTTCGGCGTCTAAGACGATCCCGATTCGAAGCAAAACGGTTCTGAGATGCAATGATTCTATCTTCTTGACTTCCTTTTCCCAAGCTATCACCACATCAGCTAAGAAATCACTCCCGGCCGGACTGTTTTCATCGAGTAATTGTGAACTGGTATCAAATCCATAATATCCAATCGCAGAAGCAGAGATAAAAGTCGTCGGTTTTTCTTTCGCAGATTCAATTGCTTGGTAGAGCAATTGAGTACTTTGGGTCCTGGATTCCAGAATCTCTTTTTTCCGCTGAGGAGTCCATTTTTTGTCTGCCACTCCAGCACCGGCCAAGTGAATCACCGCATCAGCCCATTCCATTGGCTCTGCATCAATTTGCTGATTGGGAATATCCCAGGTAAACGATTTTCGTGATTTTGCAGATCGGCTCAGCCAAGCGACTTCCATCCCCTTTTGCTCCAGCAATTGAGTGATGCGCTGCCCTATCAGGCCTGAGCCACCGGTGATAAGTATATTTTTCATTTTAATGGATTTTTTAAATAACCACTCCCTCCCATGAATAGTTGTAAGCGATCGGACTGTGCTTCAAAATTCAATTTCTATTCCTAATTTGCCCATCCCAAGAACAAAAATCTAAATTGACTTTCAAATCATTTGGCATTTACTTTTTTCAATGGCTCCTAGGAGGGCTTCTGATAGGACTTATGACAGGTTCTGCTTCCGCATTTTTCCTGATATCCTTGGAATGGGCTACCGATTACAGAGAGTCTCATCGATGGATTATTGCGCTCCTTCCACTTGGTGGTTTTTTGATCGGTTGGACTTATCACAAAATTGGGCAAAACTCCCTCAAAGGAAACAACTTGCTTCTAGACGAACTGAATGCCCATAAAAGCCCCATCCCGCTTAGAATGACTCCTTTGGTGCTTTTTGGAACTATCTTGACACATTTTTTTGGTGGCTCGGCCGGGCGAGAGGGAACTGCCGTACAGATGGGGGGATCTCTTTCCGATCAATTGACCAAATGGTTTGGACTAGATCGTGAAAATCGGCGTTTAACGCTCATAGGAGGGGTTGCAGGTGGATTTTCGTCAGTTTTTGGGACTCCACTGGCAGGTGCTATTTTTGCGCTGGAATGGATGCATACAGGCAAATTTCGTCCTCAATCTCTTTTCCCAGCTTTTTGGGCGGCTTTTGTAGCTGATTGGACTTGCGAGTTGCTCTGGGGAGTGGGGCATACCCAGTATTTCATTCCCGAAGTCGCTGCTCATTCTTTCACCAATTTACTGTGGATCATCCCAGCTGGAATAGCCTTCGGCCTCTCGGGCAGATTATTTGCGGAGACCACTCATTTCTTTTCAAAATTATTTTCAAAGACCTTCTCCTATCCTCCGCTGAGACCGGTCATAGGCGGACTGGTGATCGCCGTTTTTGTATGGATTTCGGACAGCACCACCTACATTGGATTGGGAATTCCCCGAATTGTGGAGGCATTTGAGCAGCCTCTTCCCTGGTACGACTGGCTCGCCAAAACGGGCTTGACCGGATTTACCTTGGGTGCAGGGTTCAAGGGCGGTGAAGTAACTCCCTTGTTTTTCACAGGAGCTACGTTAGGAAATGCTTTGAGTAGTTTTATTCCTTTGCCTTTAGCTCTACTGGCAGGGATGGGCTTTGTTGGTGTATTCTCAGGGGCCACCAATACCCCAATGGCCTGCACGGTAATGGGCATGGAGCTTTTTGGCTGGGAAGCTGGAATTTTCCTGGCGCTTGCCTGTGGAATCGCCTATGTATTCAGTGGAAAAAGAAGCGTTTATTCCTCTCAGGATTTAGGCTGGAAAAAGAGCTGGTTTTATTGATTTTCATGCATTAAAAAATAGGCTGAAAATCCACTGGAGGACTTTTTTTCTTAGTAAAGTCCAGATTGTGGTAAACTGAAAGACGGATCAAATCTCGGTTGTTATAATTGATACCAGAAGCTCGTTGCTGCCAACTTTTAGCGTAGCCTACCTGAAACTGAATGTTTTCATTCAAAATATATCCCAAGCCTACAAAAGCCCGGTTGTCCTCAAAAGGATTGCGGATGATCGTCTTACCAGTCTGGATAAACACTTCATTATAAACCGACAGAAAGTAAGTCCCTGGCTGAAATTTATAGGAGTTCAATGGAATGTAAGAGGAAATTTTATAGCGCCATCGGTAGGTAAGTTCGAAAGGTGAATCGACATAATAATCCCTCCTCCACCGCTGCTCGGTTCGGATCTGATGGTAGAGTTTTGCCTTTCCGATTGGCTGGATGAATAGTGCTTGCTGCCAGAATCGGAATTGATTGACGATATTGTCATACGGTCTATCCTGATCGGCATACTCGGGTGGTGCCCAATAAAATGGGGTGACGATCCCCCCGGTAATTTCCAAATTTTTATTGATGATATAGCTAAGGCCAAACCGGAGATAGATTTGTCCCATATTTTGGACCAATTGATCTCTGGTCCGAAGGTGATACTCTCCGTAGTAGAATAGTTTCTCGCCTATTCTATACTTTGTGTAAAAGCCATTCCAAAGCTCGGAGCGACGAGCGGTGATCCGCTCCTCTTCTTCGGAATCTTCCTGAGACTGGGCCGCAAAAGGCCAGCCTATCAGAAACAAAAACAAGAGAGGCGCCTTCATCCTGCTTAACAAAGCTTTTAAAAAGTCAACCCTCATATCGATAATAATTTTTTAAGCTGATTGATATTGCCAGAGACTTTCCTGATATTTCGCTCTAGTCTTTTGGTGTTTCTGCCTTTCAATTCCAAAAGGCGGGACTCAAGGGCATCTAGGTTAAGTAAGTGAACCTGAACATCCCGAAAATCTTCCGAGCGCATAATCAAATCAAGCTCATAGTCAATAATTGATTCTGCTGCTTGAACAAGTCCCGGCTGACGCAGCACTTCAAAGTCCGTCTCAAAGGTGAATGGATCCAAGGTCTTTTCGGTAAATTCCTGACGCAGAGACTTAGAAAGATTTTCATAGCGCTCCAACTCTGGCAGATTGTTTTCCAAGAAGCGAAACAACTCGATCAGTTCATCCCCGATCTCAGCTTTTTCCAAGAAACCTTCCGTCTCATTATACGCATTCAATAGTCGCTGGTAATTTCCGGAACTGAGATTCTGGTAGACCGAATCAATAAGAACCTGATGCCGTTCATTGCTGATTTCGAGTGATTTCCATAGACTGGCTACCCGTTGTTTCTCCTTGAGAATTCGATCTTCCAGCGCATCCAACTCCGTGGTTTGCCTGAAATTGACTTGCTGTTTTTGGATATAGGATTGAACCGACTCAAAGATCTCCAACTCTCTTTCAATGTGTGTAAGTAGATCCGTCGACAGCTTTTTTGCTTCGGAAAGTGCCGGAAAATCCAGAGTCTTCTGGAGCAAATCGGTATTATAGGTATAACTGATCTGCTCCTCCTGATTCAGGAAGTTCAAGCCATCCCGAAGGTAATTTTCTGTGTCGAAGTATCGGATTTCACCATTTCTCAGCAGCTGGATGACTTGTTCGTAGTTTTCGATTTTCTGTGTGAGGTACTCAAAATAAGCTCCGCTAAAGGCCAATGAGTCAGACGTGTTCTGATTTAGCGATAGAAAATCTAGAGTGGCTTTTTGATTGGATTGGATTTTCAACCGGTCGTATATCTCAATGATTTCATCATATCGACTTTGATCCTCCTCCGAAATGGCGTAGACAAACCTTCGGGTAGATAGGGGGAATTTTTGGAGTTTACCCTCTTCTGAAAAGAATCCTTCTTCAAACTGCAATATTCGACTCAATGCATCTTCCAACAAATAAGTACCTAAATATTGCTCCTGAAACTCGTCACTTTCTTCTGCGTAGCCATCATTGAATATTAGTCCAAATGCCTGATCCGAAACACGGTAATCCACTTCAAAGCCCTGATTAAGCGAATCGAGTTTGACGATAGCGTTAAAAAAGACTACTTCATCGATTTTCTGATTGGTGAGGCTGTTCACCTTAGACAAGCCGATCAAAAAACCTTGTTCGTACCGGCGAGTCTCATGAATCGTGAGACTGCTATCCATGGGATAGAAAAACTCCCAATTCCCCACCATCAGGCCTTCCTTATTCACCTGGCCAAAGATTTGATAAGGCTGTCGGGGATCTTTGGATTCAAATTTGACTGCTCCTCGAAGGCTGTCATTCTCAAAAGTCAAGCTCTTTGCTTCAAATACATCCAAGTATTCTTCCTCTAGCCATTTTTTCTCTGAATAAGCCCAAGAACCCATTAGGGCTCCTTTTTCATAATTCGCATTGAGCTGGATCAAATTAGAAGCAAGCGAAGCTTTTATCTCCCGATTTAATACATCCTGAATAACAATTTGGTGGATTTCTTGCTGATAATCCCATTTACCCGTTTTTTGATCTTCGGCATAGTTTCCTGACACCTCTAGCTTTCTAAACAACCCCCTTTCCAGGCTATCCATTTTGCTGTAAGAAAAGTTGAAAGGGCCGTTCAAAACAGGCTCCATTTCATCATCTAGGGAGTACTCAAGCTCGGCCGTTCCCCGAAATCCCAAAAAGGTAAACCCTCCTTTGTAGGGTCTGGTATCTTGTGAAAAGACTCCTTGAGCGTACAGGAGAAACGTAAAAAAAACCAAGATGCTATTTTTCATAACCATGTGCGTGTGTCCAAAAGCCTGCCAAAACAAATTCAGTTAAAACGTTTCGGCAGGCCATGAAATTTCCAAATTTTGAAAGAGCCTACAATACCAAAATATTCTTTGGTATTCCAGAATTCTCGCTAAAATCAAACTTTATTTCTGGAATTTCCCCCTATAGAATTTTTCTCAAAAATCTTATCTTAGGGAATGGTAAACTATTAAAAAATGAAACTTTTCAGAGCTTTTTAGCCTCATTCCAAAAGACATCCATTTCTGCTAATGTCATATCAGCCAGATTTTTACCGGATTTTTGGGCTGCCGATTCCAGATACTGGAATCGCTTAATGAATTTCAAATTTGTCCGCTCCAAAGCTTCTTCAGGATTGATATCGATAAAACGGGCATAATTGATCATTGAAAAAAGCAGATCCCCAAATTCAGCTGTAGCTTTCTCTTGGTCTATTTCCTGGGCATCAGAAGCATTAAACTCCTCCTTAAATTCCTGCATCTCTTCCTCTACCTTTTCCCAAACCTGATGCTTTTCTTCCCAGTCAAAGCCCACACCTCGGGCCTTTTCCTGAATCCGCATCGCTTTAATCAAGGCAGGAAGAGACTTAGGTACTCCCCCTAGGACAGATTTATTCCCTTTTTCCTTCAGCTTAATTTTCTCCCAATTTTGACTGACGGTTTCAGCATCATTTGCTTCAGTATCTCCATAGATGTGAGGGTGACGGCGGATGAGCTTTTCGCAAAGCGAGTTGGTCAAAGTGGCTATATCAAAGTTGCCTTCCTCAGAACCGATTTTGGCATAGAAGACAATGTGAAGAAGTATGTCCCCCAGCTCTTTTTTTATTTCGTCGGGGTTTCCTTCAAGGATAGCATCCGAAAGCTCAAAAGTTTCCTCAATGGTCAAATGCCTGAGACTTTCCGTGGTCTGCTTCTGATCCCAAGGACACTGCGCACGCAGCTCATCCATGATGGTCAACAATCGATCGAAAGCAGCCAACTGCTCGGCACGGGTACTCAAATTAGACATGATTTGGGAAACTATGTGGAAATGATAGTCGTTTTCGAAGTAAAGCTTTAAATTTGTACAAAATTATCCGTTATGGCAACCCTACTTATTACACTTGGCTTTCTCGCACTGTTCTTCGTACTGATGTCAGTCAGGTTATTATTCTTGAAAAATGGGGAGTTTAAAGGCACTTGTGCTTCTCAAAACCCTTACCTCAACAAGGATGGTGGGACTTGCAGCTATTGCGGCAAGACGGTGGATTCCAACAGTAGTTGTGGGAATCCCGACAACGAAGTCGATAAAGTACTCGCAAAATTCAAATAAATCTCAATCCTGCCTCTCGGCGGGATTTTTTTAGATTTTTCAACAAACAAATTACTGTACGTGTCACTGATTAAATCAATTTCTGGAATACGGGGAACTATCGGTGGGAAAGCCGGAGAAGGTCTCACCCCGATTGACGTAGTGAAGTTTACCGCCGCCTATGGCGCTTGGGTATTGGAAAAAACCGGAAACTCAAAAATCGTCATCGGAAGAGATGCACGACTTTCTGGGGAAATGGTATCCAAATTAGTTTCTGCTACTCTTCAAGGCCTTGGGATTCACGTGATCGACTTAGGGCTAAGTACTACACCGACCGTAGAGCTTGCTGTTCCAGCTGAAAAAGCAGATGGAGGAATCATCCTGACTGCCAGCCACAATCCGATCCAATGGAACGCACTCAAACTCTTGAACGCAAAAGGAGAATTTATCTCCGATGCGGAAGGAAAGGATATTTTGGAAAAGGCAGAAACAGAGGACTTTTCCTTTGCAGAGGTAAAAAAACTGGGGGCCTACACTGCCATTGATGATTACCTTGATCGTCACATTCAGCATGTATTGGATTTGGAATTGGTAGATGTAGAGGCGATTAAGGCCCGTGGATTCAAAGTGGTAGTAGATGCCGTGAATTCTACCGGAGGGATCGTGGTGCCAAAGCTTTTGAAAGCGCTGGGAGTAGAAGTAGTGGAAGAAATGTATTGTACACCTGACGGTCATTTCCCGCACAATCCCGAACCACTCCCCGAAAACCTTCGCGACATTTCTCAAAAACTGGAAAAAGGAAATTTTGACTTGGGAATCGTCGTAGATCCCGATGTGGATCGCTTGGCCCTGATCAACGAAGATGGGTCTCCTTTTGGGGAGGAATATACCTTAGTAGCCGTGGCAGACTATGTCTTGTCACACACCAAGGGAAACACGGTATCCAACCTTTCCTCCACTCGTGCACTCCGAGACGTGACGGAGAAGCGAGGCGGAACCTACACGGCAGCAGCAGTGGGAGAAGTCAATGTAGTCAGTCAGATGAAGGCCGTGGATGCAGTCATTGGGGGTGAAGGAAACGGAGGAATTATCTATCCAACCTCTCACTACGGACGAGACGCCTTGGTTGGGATTGGGCTGTTTTTGACTCACTTGGCCAAGTTTGGGAAGTCCATCTCCAGACTTCGGGCGACCTATCCGAATTATTATATTTCCAAAAATAAAATCGAACTTACCCCGGAGATCAATGTGGATAAAATCCTCTCAGAGATCCGTGAGAAGTATAAAAAGCAACCAATCAATGATATTGATGGTGTTAAAATTGAATTTGAAAAGGAGTGGGTGCATTTGAGAAAGTCAAATACCGAACCGATTATCCGAATCTATGCGGAATCTGATTCTGAATCCAAAGCCGAACACCTGGCCAAGAAAATCATGCAAGACATCAAAGAAGTCGTCAGCGCTTCCTTGATTTAAATAACCCAAAAAGAAGAAAAGATGAAGGTCTATTTGGACAATGCTGCTACTACAGCCATGGACGATCGAGTCATCGAAGCCATGCTCCCGTTTATGAAAAATCACTACGGAAACCCCTCTTCGGTTCATAGCCACGGAAGAGAAGTCCGTACTGCCATCGAACGGTCACGCAAAAAAGTGGCAGAACTGCTCAATGCAAGCCCTTCAGAGATTTTCTTCACTTCCGGAGGAACTGAGGCAGACAATACCGCCTTGGTTTGCGGAATCGAAACACACGGGATCAAGCATGCCATTACCTCTCCTATCGAGCACCATGCAGTATTGCATACGCTGGAAGTATGCGCCCAAAAAGGAAACATTCAGCTACATCTATTGGATGTGAATGAAAAAGGAGAAATCGATTTGGGGCAATTGGAGGAATTGTTGAAAACATATCCAAATGCGCTCGTTTCCTTGATGCAAGCCAATAATGAAATTGGAAACTTAAACGACCTCAATCAAATCGGTCAGTTAGCTCAGGCTCACGGGGCTTTTTTCCACTCGGATACCGTACAGACTATGGGGCATTATGTGCATGATCTGAAGAGTTTACCGATCGATGCTCTTGTCGCTGGCGGGCATAAGTTTCATGGTCCAAAGGGTTCCGGGTTTTTGTATGTGCGAAAAGACAAAAAGATCCACCCATTTATTCATGGCGGAGCTCAGGAGCGAAATATGCGGGGTGGAACGGAGAATGTGATCGGAATCATTGGGATTGCCAAGGCTTTGGAAATAGCATACGAGGATATGAGTGGCCATGAGGCACACATCAAAGCCTTGAAAAAACATTTCATCGAATCAATCAAAGCAAGCGTTCCAGGGGTGGAGTTTAACGGAATGTCTGGAGATATTGACCACTCCCTCTATACGGTCCTTAATGTGAGTTTACCTCCATCTGAGGCCAATGCGGGGATGTTGCTGTTCAATCTGGACTTGGCTGGAATTTCCGCATCCGGAGGTTCTGCCTGCAGTTCGGGCGCTACAGTTGGATCACATGTACTTCGAGCATTAAATCACAATCCCGAACGGGATTCGGTAAGATTCTCTTTTAGCCGATTCAATACTATTGAGGAAGTAGACTACACCGTGGAGAAATTGAAAGAGTTATACGCGGTGGAGGTTTGATAAAAAGACTTATCACTCAAAAAAAGCTCATTTTCCTAGCAGATCAACGCAGAAGAAAATGAGCTTTTTTATTTAGAATTTGTAAGGAAAACTTCAATCCTTTTTCGCCCCGGGATACCCGATCGCGTAAGGGGTCCAGATTTCATAGATTGGGTTTCCCGTAGAGCTTAGCCCGCTGTGATGCCACTCTCCGTCAATGACCTCATAATCAAAACCCAAACTTGCTCCCACACGTGAATTGTCTCGGGAGAAAAAGGTGATATTCTCGGTATATTTTCCATCTTTTGCCGTGTAAGTACCCCCTCCAGAACCACTAAATTCCTTAGTCTCCGAATTGAAGGCTACCCACTGAAATCGCCCTCCGGAAAGAATCTTGATCGTCCTTCTGGCTCCTGGAGTAGATCGGCGAATTTCATCATCTCGCTTTCTACCTGTGATCACCCAATTGCCCGTCAAATCATCCTGTGCATCAGAAACTCGCTCCCAAATTTCTACGAGCATTCGCCCGTTGATTTCCGATGAAATGACGATTTTCCCATCTACCCAATCCAATTGGTACTTATTAACTGTCCCAACCTGAAAGGGATCTAAGGTAAAAAAATCCAAAGTCTCTGTGTATGTATTTCCATCCAATTCAAAAGGACCTCCACCTGCGCCAACAAAGGCATTATCAGCGATCTTTTTAGCCCCAAAGGCAAAATAATCATCCTGATAAATCTTGATATATTCTACATCTGTAACTTCCTCACCATTTTGATGAGTCATCTTCCAAGCTCCCTCTATGGATTGCGCCTGAACCCATCCGAAGCAAAATAAAAGAGCAAAAGTGATTAGAGTTTTCATACGTTTCGAGGTTTGGAGTAAGTTACCACTTCTTACCCGCTAAATCCAAAATTTTATTTTGAAGGGTAAAAATCTGATTTTTACACTGCTATGAAGAAATTTCAACTAGGTCAGACAAAGGAAGGTGCCATCGATCTTTTCCCAGAAAAAGTCATCAAACGAGTGAAGCTTGGCAACAAAGAAATCGGGATCGTCCGGGTAGGGGATCACTTTTTTGCATTTGATAGCCTCTGCCCGCACCGGGGAGCATCGCTTATTCAAGGCAGCATCAATGGCTATGAGGAAATTATCTGCCCACTTCATCAATACCGCTTCGACCTGAAAACAGGTGCACTCCAATCAGGCTCTTGTTCCGATTTGGAGGTTTATCAGACGAGTCTCACCGATGAGGGACTGATCATTCAGCTCAATAGCGGAAATTGAATTTGGCCCCGAAATAGACATTTTGTGACGGTGCTGGCTGATAAAACCTGCCTCCAAAGGGATTCAGGTCATTTCCCAAGGAGTAATCCACATCAAACAAATTATCCAGACCAAAGTAGATTTCCATATCAAGCTTTTTGGAAATCTGCTCGAAAAAGCCCATTCGGAGATTCACTAGGTTAAAAGGATCCTGATAAACCGTATTGGCGTCATTCAATGGAATTTCATCGGTAAACTGGTGGGTCAAATTCAGGTAAACATTTCCGGCAAAGCGGAAATCCAGGGTTTGAACCACAGTGTTGGGAGCCACTCCCGTCAACTGGTTTCCGGAAAAATCCTGATCTCGTTTTTGGTATTCTCTAAACTCAAAATAATGTCCGGTGTAAGCTACTCCGTAATCCAGACCCCGTAGAAAACCACCCATTCGCTGTACCAACTGATAATCCAAAGCCAACTCGATTCCTTTTTGATCGGTAGACCCGGCATTTCTAAAGAGAACTACGCCCTGTTCATTGGTGAAAGTGGTAATGGTCTGATTGAGTCTAAAGTAAAAGGCTGTCAGATCGACATTCAATCGATTCTTACCCAATCGATACCCCAGCTCAAAATTTGTTCCCCGCTCAGCCTCCAAGTCCAAATTCAGGCTTCCCTCATTGGTACGAACCTCATCGATAGTGGGCGGAGAGAAACCACTACTTACAGATGCTCTCAAAGCCGAAAAATCATTTAAACTGAAATTGACTGCGGCTCGGGGAATTAAAATAGGATCGAATTGTCTTTTCTGAAGGCCTGTAGGACCTCCACTTGCATCAATCAAACGATCGATTTCAAAAGAGGAAAAATTCTGACTCAAACCTAATGTCAGCAACCAGCGCTCAGTAAACTCCCATTCGGCTTGCTGGAATAAAAATGCTTGGGTCGCCCGTAGCTTATCAGCGAAGCGAACGGTATCAGCCACTCCACTTCGGTTCCCGAAATTTTGAGCATCGGTGAGACTGGTTTGATATTCCCCACCGACTATCAAGCGAAGTGGTCTCCCGCCAAGATTCCAGTCAAAGGTAAATCGAGTCCTTCCTCCACTCCCAAAGCCCAATTCCTTTTTGTAGTCCAAAATGAAGGGATTCTCAAAGTCATTGGTGTTTACATAAAATGTCGTGTTGTTTTCAATCTTATCAGAAAATCGATAGCGGTGACCAAAAGTCGCTAAAAGCGCTCGCTGTGAAATAGAGCTATTCTGATCTACCGATCCGGGACGAGCCTGAGTGGGGTCTTCCGCTAGCTGCTCGGCATTCAAAGCACCGGGAATTTGATAATCTAGATCGGATAATAAAATCTGTGTACGTATCTCCTGTTTTTCATTGACAGGAAAGTAGCCTCCTACCTGTAAAACTGTCCGGTCCATAGCCGAATGCTCACGGTAGCCGTCACTTTCCTGATTGACGATCGCTACTTCAATGCCTCCTTTTCCGATTGGTTGGGTGATGGCAAACCGTCCCTTATTTAATCCAAAAGATCCGGCAACCCACTCCGAGGTCAGTTTACCGCTTTGTAAGTCCGCAGCACTGCTAAGGTTGATGACCCCACCATTTCCAGCTCCGTAGATACTTCCGGACGGTCCTTTGATCACCTCGGCTGTACGAATATTGCTAAGGTCCAGCAAATTCAAAGCAGTCGTCCCATCGGGAGCCGTAATCGGCACTTCATTCCAATAGACCTTGACATTTCTGACTCCAAAAGGAGCTCGAAGAGAACTCCCTCGAATGGATACCCGGTAGCTAGCCGGTGCTCGTTCTTCGATTCGCACACCCGGTTTGGTGTTAAAGGCATTGACTATGGAAGTTTCATTAAAGCGATACAAATCGGACTCCCCGATCAAACTGATGGAGGCAGACTGCTCCAAGAGTGGTCGCTCTGTTTCAAAAGCCTTGACAGTAACACCCGAGAGTGAAATACTTTTTGGGAAAAGAAAAAAGGTGCTTTCCTCCGCATTCACTGTAACCTCGAGCGATTCATATCCAGGCTTGAAAAGAATGACTGAGAAAGGAGTCTTTTGATCAAACGTGGCCAGCCCAAGTCGATCTGTCTGAAACTCTTCGCCTGTTTCTAAGCGAATCAAAACCTCTGATAGCGGATCATAATTTAGCCCATCCCGTACCGTGATTTCTACTTGAGCTTTTAGAGAAAGTGAGCCCAAAAGCAGAGCGAAAAGAATAAAATACCTCATACCTCGAAAATACAATGAAAGTGGGGTAATAGTTTCCCGTTTTTTCCAAATGGCAGAAAAGCCTTGCTGAACAGGACTTTTCTTTTCCAATTCCATCGAAAATTCTTAGAATGCTGCTTCAAATTCGACTTATGAAAAAACTGCTCGCCCCACTCCTTTTAGTTCTTTTTTCACAATGCAAGCAAAAAGCCGCTCCACCTGCGCCTGTATACCCGGTTCCCCATGAGCGACAGGTTGCATGGCAGGAACTGGAGTTTTACGGTTTTGTCCATTTCAATATGAATACTTTTTCAGACCGGGAATGGGGATTTGGAGATGAAAAACCAGAACAGTTTAATCCCACAGCTCTCGATGCAAGGCAGTGGGCAAGGATCGCCAAGGAGGCAGGAATGAAAGGGCTAATCATCACCGCCAAACATCATGATGGCTTCGTGCTTTGGCCATCGGCCTATACGGAACATTCGGTGAAAAACAGTCCTTGGCGAGATGGAAAGGGCGATTTGATCCAAGAATTCGTGGATGCCTGTCGGGAATACGGGCTGAAAGTCGGAATTTATTACTCTCCTTGGGATCGGAATCATCCCGACTATGGCAAGCCTGAATACATAAGCTACATGCGTAATCAACTGACCGAATTGCTGACGAATTATGGGGAGATTTTTGAAGTATGGTTTGACGGGGCCAATGGAGGCACCGGTTGGTACGGCGGTGCCAATGAGGAGCGAAAAGTCGATAAACTGACCTACTACGATTGGGAAAATACGCATGCCTTGGTTCGAGAACTCCAACCCAATGCCATGCTATTTAGCGATGCGGGACCGGATGTACGCTGGGTTGGAAACGAGCATGGCTTTGCCTACGAGACCACTTGGTCCAATCTGATGCGAGACTCGGTCTATGCAGGCATGCCTGAGTATTCGGAAAAGTGGGCATCTGGACAGGAAAATGGTACGCATTGGGTGCCTGCTGAGTCTGATGTGAGCATTCGGCCGGGATGGTATTATCATGCCTATGAGGATCACAAAGTCAAGACCCTCCCCCAACTGATGGAGATTTTTTACAAAAGCATAGGTCGGAATTCTTCTTTGCTAATCAATTTCCCTGTGGACACTCGCGGCTTGATTCATGAGAATGATGAAGAAGCCATCTTAAAAATGGCAGCAAAAATCAAAGAAGATTTTCAAACCAATCTAGCGATTGAAGCGGCCATTTCATCCAGCGCAGATCGGGGCTATGGCTACGAAGCAAGTAGGGTGATTGATGGAGACTATGAAACCTATTGGACTCTTTCTGATGGAGCGGGACCAAAAGCCAATTTGGAATTGGACTTTGGAAAAGAGGTTTCTTTTAATCGCTTGCTTCTACAGGAATACACCCCTCTTGGACAGCGGGTGAAAGCCTTCACACTCGAAGCTGAGATCAATGGATCTTGGGAAAAAATTGCGTCTGGCACTACCGTCGGTTACAAGCGGATTTTACGGTTTCCGGATGTAAGCACACAAAAAATCCGAATCGCATTTGAAGATGGAAAAGATATTCCCCTGATTTCAGAGCTTGGAATCTACTATGCCCCAAAATTACTTTTGCCTCCTCTGGTCGAGCGGGAAAAGTCAGGAAAGTTAACCTTGCTTTCTCCTGACGAAGGCTTGGAAATCCGCTATTCCTTGGATGGATTAGAACCATCGGAACTTTATACCAATCCTTTGGAAATTCAAGAAGCCTCCACCTTAAAAGTTATATCCATTGATCCAAAGACAGGCGAAAATAGTGACATGCTTCAAAAAGAGCTGGAAATCGCCAAAGCAAAATGGAAGACCGAAGATGAAAAAGCAATCGACGAAAATGCTAGCTCTTATGCCACTTTAAGTTCCTCCAAAATTCAGGTAAACCTGGGAGAAGCGGTAACCCTAACTGGCTTTACCTACCTCCCTATGCAGGCGCGATACCCAAGTGGCCATATCACTGAATTTGCTTTCCGCATCAGTCAGGATGGGAAGAACTGGACAGAAGTCGCTAGTGGTGAGTTTGACAATGTGGTCAATAGCCCAATTGAGCAGGAAATACGCTTTGACGCGATTTCAGCCAAGTGGATAGAATTGGAAGCAATCAAGACCGCAGATGGTAATCCTGCTACCTTGGCTGAAATAGGAGTCCTGACCCGGTAGATTTTCACTTCAGATTATTCAACCACTAATCGCATCATTTCCTCCAAAAGCATGGATAAGGTGGGATTTTGAAAGAAAAATCCCTACTTTTTAATCCAGTTGCTTTAAACCCATTAATACCCATGAACAGAAGACACGCATTGCGGCATATTGCCCTGATTTCAGGGGGACTTGCCTTGATTCCTTCCTGCGATTTTGGAAAGGAAGATATCCTCGCTGCCTACGATAAACTCCAAATCACACCATCACTCAAAAAGCTTCTTGCAAGTATATCCGACACGATCATTCCCGCCGGAGAGATCAAAGGTGCTTTAGACCTGGAAGTCCATGATTTTATTTTAGTGATGGTCAACGATTGCTTCAATGAAGAAAATCAGAAAAAATTTTCTCAAGGCTTGCAGTCCTTTTCCAGCTATGTAAAAGAAAGCAGTGGCAAAGCTTTTGATCAGTTGACCACCAAAGAAAAGGAGGCAATGGTGCTAGAAACGGCCCAACTCAAAGGAGATGATTCCGAGGAAGGTCGCACCAAAGAATCCATCGCATATTTCGTCAATACCGCCAAGCGATTTACTATACAAGGATATATGGCTTCCGAATACATCCAAACCGAAGTGGTGCCTTACTCCCTCATTCCAGGTGAGTACAACGGGGCAGTCTTGATTTCTGACCTTCAAAAACCTCGAGTCAATGGCTAATCTAAATATCAAAAGTAAACAAGATCGAACCTATCAGGCCATCGTCATCGGCTCGGGTATCAGTGGAGCTTGGGCTGCCAAAGAGTTTTGTGATTTGGGAGTCAAAACCCTGATGCTGGAGCGAGGTAGAAATGTTGAGCACATCAAGGATTACCCGACGACTAACATGCTTCCATATGAATTCCCGCATCGTGGTCAAATTCCGGAAGATATCAAAAAAGAAAATCCCGTCATCAGCCGATGCTATGCCTTTCGGGAAGATGCCATGCATTTTTTCGTGAAAGACACCGAGCACCCCTACGTTCAGGAAAAGCCATTCGATTGGATTCGGGGCTATCAGGTCGGAGGAAAATCCCTTCTTTGGGCCAGACAAGTACAGCGCTGGTCAGACTTTGATTTCGAAGGACCGGCTCGGGATGGATTTGCTGTGGATTGGCCGATTCGCTACAAGGATATTGCGCCTTGGTACAGCCATGTGGAGAAGTTTGCAGGAGTCTCAGGCAACCGAGACGGTATTCCTCAATTGCCAGACGGCGAATTTTTACCGGGATACGAACTCAATGTGGTCGAGAAACACTTCGCCGCTCAACTCAAAAAGCATTACGGAAATGACCGCCACATGATTTCTGCCCGATGTGCGCACATCAACGGAAACTTAGATTTCTATGCGCAGCAAGGCCGGGCCAAATGCCAAAATCGAAACCTTTGTCAGCGAGGTTGCCCTTTCGGTGGATACTTCAGTTCTAATTCCTCCACCATCCCTTGGGCTCTGAAAACCGGAAACTTGACTCTTCGCCCTGATTCCATCGTTCATTCTATTATTTATGATGAAGAAAAAGGGAAAGCAACGGGAGTCCGAATCATCGATCGCCTGACCAAAGAAATGGAAGAGTTCTACGCGGATGTGATCTTTGTAAATGCAGCTGCCTTGAATACCAATGCCATTTTGTTGAACTCGACGTCCAGCCGATTCCCTAACGGTCTTGGCAATGACAATGAGCTACTTGGTAAATATGTGGCCTTCCACAACTACCGGGCACGTGTCTCCGGAGAATATGAGGGACATTCCGAATACACCACAAGCGGCGGAAGACCGACAAGTGGCTATTTTCCGAGATTCCGAAATGTCTTCAAGCAGGAGACGGATTTTCTCCGAGGCTATGCGGCAGGATTCTCTGCCAGCCGTGGTGCAGGCGCAGATACAAGCGGCGTAGGAATGGATCTCAAAAACAGCCTACTCAACCCCGATCAATATGGACCTTGGAGAGTAGGTTCGCATATGATGGGCGAAACCATTCCGAAGGAAAGCAATTACGTCGTGCTTGACCCCAATCTCAAAGATGAATGGGGAATGCCGCAGCTCAAAATCTCGGTGGACTACGATGACAATGATGAAAAAATGGTCAAAGATTACATCGAGCAAATGACGGAGATGTTTACCAAGGCAGGATTTACCAATATCCGATCCAGCGATAGCAAGCAAGCGCCAGGTTTGGATATTCATGAAATGGGGGGCGTGCGAATGGGCAAAGACCCCAAAACTTCCCTGCTCAATGCCAACCATCAATTGCATGCCGTACCCAATGTCTATGTGACCGATGGCGCCTCGATGACCTCTACTTCGACGCAGAATCCATCATTGACTTATATGGCCTTTGCGGCGAGAGCAGCACACCATGCGGTGGCAGAGAGTAAGAAATGATAAATTGAAAATGTTGAATTGAGAATGGCCCAAGTCGAGAGATTTGGGTTTTTTCATTTTGTGCCAACTCAAACTTGGAATATCAATTTCTATCCCTTCCTCCCCCAAATCAATAAGTTTCCTTAATTTTGCGCCCTATGGCAAAGACAGCGACTCCGGCGGAAAACGCCCAACTGAAAGATATTATTTCCCATGCTAAGGAGTATGGGTTTGTGTACCCAAGTTCCGAGATCTATGACGGGCTGCAGGCGGTCTATGACTATGGGGCTTATGGGGTTGAGTTGAAAAACAACCTGAAGCGCCTGTGGTGGGAAACCATGACTCGCGTCCACGAAAATATTGTGGGAATCGATGCGGCGATCTTCATGCACCCAACCACCTGGAAAGCTTCCGGTCACGTGGATTCGTTCAATGATCCCATGATTGATAACAAGGACAGCAAAAAACGCTATCGCGCCGACGTCTTGGTCGAGGAGCATGCTGCCAAGTTAGAGAATGAGGGAAAAGTAGAAGAAGCCAAGCAACTCACTGCTGCTTTGGCGAGATTACTGGAAGCAGAGGACTTGGCTGGAGTTCGGGACTTGATCGTGAATACCGGGATCACCTGCCCCCTCAGCGGCACGACGAATTGGACCGATGTGCGTCAGTTCAACTTGATGTTTTCTACTCAGGTAGGTTCTGTAGCCGAAGATGCTTCTACCATTTACCTACGCCCAGAGACGGCTCAAGGGATTTTTGTCAACTTCCTGAATGTGCAAAAAACTGCCCGTATGAAGGTTCCTTTTGGCATCGCCCAGATCGGGAAAGCCTTTCGAAATGAGATCGTAGCCCGCCAGTTTATTTTCCGGATGCGTGAATTTGAACAGATGGAGATGCAGTTCTTCGTGCGTCCTGGCACCGAGTTGGATTGGTACAAGCAATGGGCAGAGACTCGGATGAACTGGCATTTGGCTTTGGGTACTCCAGCGGAAAAGCTCCGAAAGCATGACCATGAGAAATTGGCGCACTATGCCAATGCAGCCATGGATATCGAGTACGAATTCCCCTTTGGTTTCAAAGAAGTTGAAGGAATTCACTCACGTACAGACTTTGACTTGAAGTCTCATCAGGAATTCTCTAAGAAAAAGCAGCAGTACTTCGATCCAGAGGTCAATCAGAATTACATTCCTTATGTGATCGAAACGTCAATTGGAGCGGATCGCCTTTTCTTGCTGACGCTATGCAATGCCTATACAGAAGAAAAATCCGAGGAGAAAAGCCGAACTTATTTGAAATTCCACCCGGCGATTGCTCCTGTGAAAGCAGCGATTCTACCAATTACCAAGAAAGACGGATTGCCTGAGAAAGCGCAGGAAATCGTGGAATTGTTGAAATATGATTTTAATATCATTTATGAAGAGGCGGCATCTATCGGAAAGCGCTATGCGAGACAGGATTTGATCGGGACGCCTTTCTGTATCGCCGTGGATCATCAGACTTTGGAAGACAATACTGTCACCATCCGTCATCGGGACACTACCGAGCAGGAGCGTGTGGCTATTTCTGAATTGCATGGGCGAATCGCTGAGGCGACGAGCTTTAGAAGGGTTTTTGAGAAGATATAATGTCGGATGCTTGATGTCCGATGACCGTTGAAAAAGCCTTGAGAAATTATTTCTCAAGGCTTTTTGGATTTATGGCTCAAGTTTCTTCGAATTGGAAATCCCTCAACAAGGCCTAGGATTTATAAAATAGGAGGAACTGATGTCCGATGACCGAACGCTACGCAGCCTCTGGAGAAGCAGCATTTTTTTTGTTTTTGGGCTTTTTCCAATTTTCTACCAACTTCCCGGCCGATTGTGTAGTTTAGAAGCAAAACAGTATCCATGTCTCAAAAAGCCCTCATTGTAGGTTCCGGTATAGCGGGTATCGCCGCCTCCATTCGCTTAGCTGTCCAAGGCTATCAAGTCGAGGTCTTCGAAGCGAATCCCTATCCGGGAGGTAAACTTTCCGAAATCACCCTAAAAGGCTACCGCTTTGATGCAGGACCCTCGCTTTTCACCTTACCCGAGCAGGTGGAAGAACTATTCCGATTGGCAGGAAAGGATCCCAAGGATCATTTCGATTACGAAAAACTGGAAGTAGCCTGTCATTATTTTTGGGAAGATGGGAAGCAAGTCAAGGCTTGGGCAGATATCAATCGCTTTGCAGAAGAAGTAGAAACGAAATTGGGTGAACCTGCCAAAAATGTGCGGGAAGCACTGCGGAGCTCAGCCTTTATTTATGAGCATTTGGCGCCCCTATTCATGCACAGATCCCTGCATCAACTCGGTACCTGGACTAATCCGCAGGCGCTAAAGTCCTATTTGAAAATGGGGAAATTGGGGATTTTCTCCACCATGAATCAAGCCAATGAGCGGCAGTTCCAGAATCCAAAATTGGTTCAGCTTTTCAACCGCTATGCTACCTACAACGGTTCGGACCCCTATCAGACTCCTGCTACACTGAATATCATCCCTCATCTGGAATTCAATATCGGAGCCTATTTCCCCAAAAAAGGCATGCACGATATCACCATGAGCCTTTATCGGCTAGCTCAAGACTTGGGTGTTGAGTTTCACTTCATGGCCAAAGTGGAGGAAATCCTGGTAGAAAAGGGACGGGCAGTTGGAGTAGAAGTCGATGGAAAAACGCATCAGGCCAACATCATCGTGAACAATATGGACATGGTGAATGCCTACAAAAGTATTTTGCGCAAGCAGAAGCAGCCCAAGAAGTTGCTAGAGCAACCCAAATCCAGTTCAGCATTGATTTTCTATTGGGGAGTAAAGAGGGAGTTCAAGGAACTGGGACTTCACAACATTCTTTTTTCGGAAGATTATAAAACTGAGTTTGAACATATTTTCAAAAAGGGAAGCATCTACGAAGATCCGACGGTTTATATCAATATTACCTCCACTCACAAATCCGACGATGCTCCCAAAGGCTGTATGAATTGGTTTACGATGATCAATGTCCCCAATAATCAAGGCCAGGATTGGGATAGTTTGATACAGGAAGCGCGGAAAAACATCATCTCCAAAGTCAATCGGGTGTTAAAAACTGATTTGGAATCCTTGATCGAGGTCGAGGAAATTCTAGAACCCCGAACGATTGAGTCCAAAACTTCCAGTGCGAATGGGGCGCTTTATGGCAACTCTTCCAACAATCGATTTGCGGCTTTTCTTCGGCATGCCAACTATTCCTCCGACATCAAAAACCTCTATTTCTGTGGGGGATCGGTACATCCGGGTGGCGGTATTCCGCTTTCCTTGCTCTCAGCGAAGATTATGATGGGGTTTGTGAAAAATTAGAAAATTGAAAAAATGAAAAATTGTCTCAAAATGAGTTGAAGTACTTTAGCTTTTGGTTGGAAGGTTGTAAAGTGGAAAGTTGGAAAGTTGGGCAAAGACTCGCAAATCCACTTCAAATCATACTCTGCCGCTCGTATTTGGTACTTCTTACCTCGTATTTCAAAAATAGCGACAATCCAAAATCGCCATTCATATTTCGTTTCTGCTACATCCTACCTCACAATAGTGAATCTATTGCTTCCTGAACTAGATCTTGCTCAAATCCCCGCTGCATCAAATAGCCGACAACCTTAAATCGCTTTTTGTACAGGTCGGGTTCTTTGGTCTTCTCCCATTTCTTTTCTGTCTCTGAAAGAAGCGTGTCATAGTACTCCGTTGGGTCAATTTCCAGCAAGCCTTTTCTGATTAGATCCTCAGGAACTTGCCTCATTTTTAGCTCCATTCGAATCCGGTTTTTACCCCATTTTTTCAAGCGGAATTTTCCCCGGGCAAAAGCCCTAGCATAGCGCCCCTCATCAATAAATTTCTCCCGAAGAAGAAAACCTATCAGCTTTTCAATCTGCGCTTCAGCGATCCCTTTTTCATAAAGTTTACGCCGTACTTCCCAGATACATCGCTCCT
The DNA here is from genome assembly GCF_002807035.1 of Algoriphagus formosus. GTDB lineage: Bacteria > Bacteroidota > Bacteroidia > Cytophagales > Cyclobacteriaceae > Algoriphagus > Algoriphagus formosus. The sequence goes on from NZ_NIUC01000002.1 coordinate 988,154, forward strand.
GATAGGCGCAGAAAGCGGCGATTTTTTCCTCAGCCTCCTCGACCGTCCATGTGGTTTTTCGGACTTGCTTTGGGTTATTTCTTCCCCAACCAGACATTTTGATTAATTTTATAGAAAATTTTGTCCTTAGTTTTTCTCAAACCTAATAAAAACTCTTACGATGCGAAAGAAAATCATAGCCGGAAACTGGAAAATGAACATGACCTACGAAGAAGGTCAAATACTTACTTCTGAGATCGTGCAAATGGCACAGGATGAACAGTTGAAAGATGTCAGCCTTGTGCTTAATCCTCCCTTTCCTCATCTTCACGTAGTGAAAAAACTGATCGGCGGGGCACCCAATGTTTTTGTGGGAGCTCAAAACTGCTCTGATAAGGAATCAGGAGCATACACCGGTGAGGTTTCGGCACCAATTTTAGCTTCATTTGGAGTGAATTTCGTCATCATTGGACATTCGGAGCGAAGAGAATATTTCAAAGAAAATAATGAAATGCTCACCGAGAAAGTAAAGCAAGCCCTGGCAGCTGGACTTCAACCCATCTTCTGCTGCGGTGAATCATTGGATATCAGAGAGGCCGGAACCCATGAGCCTAATGTCAAGTTTCAGCTCACGGATAGCCTTTTTGAACTTAGCGCTGAAGAAATTTCAAAAGTCACCATCGCATACGAACCCATTTGGGCAATTGGTACAGGAAAAACAGCTTCCGCTGAGCAAGCTCAGGAGATGCATGCGGCTATCCGAAAGCATTTGGCCAGTAAGTATGGCAAGGAGGTGGCTGATTCAATTTCCATTCTTTACGGTGGAAGTATGAAGCCGTCAAACGCTGCCGAACTTCTTGCTAAGCCCGATGTGGATGGAGGACTTATCGGAGGGGCTTCTCTGAAATCCCGCGACTTTATCGATATCGCCAAATCCTACTAAGCTTGGATGGACTACCGGGAATTCAAATTCACTTGCTCCGAAGATTTTCGAGAGATTTTAATTGCTGAGCTTTCTGAGATAGGTTTTGATGCCTTTTTGGAAACAGATGAGGGCTTTGAGTGCTACTCGCCCTTGGATTCGTTCGACCGGGAAGCCTTTGATGAGATTCTGAATCGCTATCAAAGTCATGCAAACATCAGCTTTTCGGAGAATCTCACCAAAAAAGTCAACTGGAATGAGGAATGGGAGAAAAACTACGACCCCATTGCCGTCGGTGACTTGGTATTCGTCAGAGCATCTTTTCATGAGCCAAGACCAGGGTTTAAATACCAGATAGTCATCAATCCCAAAATGTCTTTTGGGACGGGTCATCATGCTACTACCTTTCAGATTCTCCAGCTTCAGGGAAAAATCGACCATCAAGGTAAGCGCGTCCTGGATGTAGGTTCAGGTACCGGAATCTTAGCGATTATGGCTCACCTCCTCGGAGCTTCATCCGTAGAAGCCTTTGATATCGATGACTGGTGTGTGGATAATGGGAATGAAAACTTTCAGCTCAATGAAGTCCCGGCAACCATGGGGCTAGGCAGCATTCGGGATGTAAATCCCAAGGGGCCCTTTGATATCATTCTCGCCAACATCAACAAAAATGTGCTTTTGGACGAAATGGAGATATATTCCCGTCTGTTGGCACCTCATGGGTACTTACTTCTGAGTGGTTTTTACACCCATGATATTGCCGATATCCAATCGGCTTGCGAAAAGCTTGGTCTGGAATTGGTCAATCAAAGCCAAAAAGATAACTGGGCCGCGTTGGTCTTCACCAAAAGCTAAGATGGAGGAACTCTTGATTTATGCGGTTTTGTTTTTACTGCTCTTAGGGCATACGCTCTTGGCAGGAAAAATGTACCGGACTGTTCACGCAAATTCCCATCTTTCGATCAAGGAAAAAAATGATTGGAAGCTCAAGGCATTGATTTTTCCCGCTTACTATTGGTTTCAATACCAAAAAGAAGTTAAACAATCCTGAAAAGGGGTATTCACAATACACGATCGAACCCGATCGTCAAATTCTTTCGTAATTTACACCCATGGAGTACGTCTGGAAACCTAAACCAATAGCATCTCAATCTGCACTCGAAAAACTCAGCAAGGAGATCAATGTCAATCCGACTTTGGCCAATGTGCTGATCAATCGGGGCGTTGAGAGCTTTGAGCAGGCAAAGGATTATTTCCGACCAAGCCTTAGTCAGCTTCACGACCCTTATCTAATGAAGGGGATGCAGGAAGCTGTCAATAGAATCGAAGAAGCCATTCAGTCAGAGCAAAAGATCCTAGTTTATGGAGACTATGATGTGGATGGCACCACGGCAGTTTCGCTGGTCTATGGCTTTCTAAAAGGCATTTATCCACACGTTGACTTTTATATCCCTGATCGCTACAAAGAAGGCTATGGGATATCCGAAAGAGGGGTCAGATATGCCTCAGATGAAAATTTCTCTTTGGTCATTGCCCTAGACTGTGGAATCAAAGCCATCGAAAAAGTGGCATTAGCCAAGGAACTGGGCGTAGATTTTATCATTTGTGATCACCACACACCCGGGGAAATTCTTCCGGCTGCAATCGCCGTTTTGGATGCCAAACAGACGGACTGTCAATATCCCTACAAAGAATTGAGCGGCTGTGGGGTCGGTTTCAAGCTGATCCAGGCAATTGCCAAAAAAAGAAATATAGATGAATCCGCACTTTACGGATACTTGGACTTAGTCGTCGTCAGCATTGCAGCAGACATAGTACCTATCACAGGTGAAAATCGAATTTTAGCCTACTATGGTCTCGATCGAATCAATAATACTCCCAGACCCGGACTCAAAGCCTTGATCCTTCGCAGCAAAATCGAAAAGGACATAGGCATCTCTGATATTGTCTTCAAAGTCGGTCCAAGAATCAATGCTTCCGGTCGCCTAGAGCATGCGAAAGCATCTGTAGAGCTTCTGATCTCTACCGAACTGGACGAGGCTCTTGAGCGCGCCAAAGTAGTAGATGAAGTCAATGCTACCCGCCGAAATTTCGATGAAAACATCACCCGAGAAGCATTTGAAATGATTGCGGCTAGGGAAGAGGAGCAAACCTGGAACTCGACGGTTCTATTCAAGGAAGACTGGCACAAGGGTGTCATCGGGATTGTAGCGAGCCGTTGTATCGAAAAGTACTACCGTCCAACCATTATACTCACCGAATCCAATTCCAAAGCAACCGGAAGTGCGCGGTCTGTTGTAGACTTCAATATTTACGAAGCGATTGCAGAATGTAGCGATCTCTTAGATCAATTTGGAGGTCACAAGTATGCTGCAGGTTTGACACTTTCGGTGGATAAGGTTCCTGCCTTTCAGGCAAAGTTTGAGGAGGTAGTTCGAAACCGAATCGAGGAAGTTCATCGAAAACCAGTCATCGAGATCGATGGAGAACTCCTGCTGGACCAAATCAATTATCGCTTATACAATATTCTAAAGCAAATGGCCCCTTTTGGCCCTGGAAATCCCGAGCCCATTTTCAAGATTTCCAATGTGCAGGCCGAGGATGTGGTCGTTTTGAAAGAAAAGCATCTTCGGTTCAAAATTGTGCAGGATGGCCAACTCACCACTCCGGTTTGTCTTGGCTTTGGAATGGCAGATCGAGCTAAGGACCCAGATTTGACTACAGTGAATTTCCTTAGATCCCGAATGCGTTTTGACTTAGTGGCAGAAATGCGAGAAAATTTCTTCCGGGACAAAAGTAGTTTGCAACTCTACGTGAAAGATATCAAATTCGACTAGTATGGAACTTCGAGCAGAGCATCTCATAAAAATATACAAAAGCCGAAAGGTGGTCAACGATATCTCCGTTGAGGTAAAGCAAGGGGAAATTGTCGGGCTTTTGGGTCCAAATGGAGCAGGAAAAACCACCTCGTTTTACATGATCGTGGGCCTGATTCAACCGAATGAAGGCAAAATCTTTTTAGATAAGGAAGATATCACCAGCCTACCGATGTACAAAAGGGCTCAATTGGGTATCGGTTATTTGGCGCAAGAAGCATCTGTTTTTAGAAAGCTTTCCGTAGAAGAAAATATTCTGGCAGTCCTCGAAATGACCAATATGCCAAAGCAGCAGCAAAAGGAAAAAGTGGAAAGCCTACTTGAGGAATTCAGCTTAACCCACGTCCGAAAAAACCTCGGAATGGTCCTTTCGGGTGGAGAAAGAAGACGCACGGAGATTGCCCGCGCATTGGCAGTTGATCCTAAATTCGTATTGCTCGATGAGCCATTTGCCGGGGTAGATCCGATTGCCGTTGAGGAGATCCAAACCATCGTAGCCAAGCTTAAAACCAAAAATATCGGGATATTGATCACCGATCACAATGTAAATGAAACCCTATCCATCACGGATCGGGCCTATTTGATGTTTGAGGGAAGACTTTTGAAGGCAGGTACTGCTGAAGAGTTGGCTGCCGATGAACAAGTAAGGAAGGTCTATTTGGGCAGTCAGTTTGAATTGAAACGCAAAACTTTTTCAAATTAATGGAGGTAATCAACAGCTTTATGACCTGGGTCTTCAAAAGCCGCCTGGGACAAATCGAATATTTCAAAAAAGCCCCACATGCGGCTCAGGACAGCGTGTTGAAAGACCTTATTGAAGCTGGAAAACAAACCAAATTCGGAAAGGAATTTGACTTTTCAAGTTTTAAGAGCTACCAAGATTTTGCTAAAAATGTGCCTCTAAACGATTATGAAGGCTTCAAGCCTTACATCGACCGAGTCATGAAAGGAGAGCAAAATTTGATCTGGAATACAGAAATCGAATGGTTTTCCAAGTCATCAGGTACTACTTCCAGCAGAAGCAAATACATTCCCGTCACTGAAGAAAGCCTTGAAGAGTGCCACTTTAAAGGCGGAAAGGATATGGTCACTATTTATGTAAATAACTATCCGGACTCCAAGCTTTTTTCGGGTAAATCCCTGACAATCGGAGGTTCTTTGGAATCCAACCCACTTAACTCAAATGGCAAAGCAAAAGCGGGTGATATCTCAGCTGTCATCATGCGCAACCTTCCCATCTGGGCACAATTCGCCAGAACTCCCTCGCTAGAAGTCGCTTTGATGAATGAATGGGAAGCCAAAATCGAAAAAATGGCTCGCGAAACCATGGACGAAAACGTCGTGAGCATTGCGGGTGTTCCCACCTGGACCATCGTCTTGCTGAGACGAATCATAGAGATCAAAAAAGCAAAAAACATCCTGGAAGTCTGGCCTAATCTGGAGGTCTTTTTTCACGGAGCGGTAGCCTTTGGCCCCTATCGCAACCTTTTTAAAGAACTCATCCCTTCTGACAAGATGCGGTACATGGAAACCTACAATGCATCGGAGGGATTCTTTGGATTGCAAGACCAAATAGATTCGGACGAATTACTATTGCTTTTGGATTATGGGATTTTCTATGAGTTTATCCCCATGGAATCCTGGGAGGATGAGAATCCTACCGTACTTCCGCTATGGGAGGTGGAAGTAGGAAAAAACTACGCCTTAGTCATCTCAACAAATGGTGGGTTATGGAGATACAAAATCGGAGATACCGTCCGATTTACTTCAACCAAGCCCTACCGATTCAAAATTTCCGGAAGGACCAAGCATTTTATCAACGCTTTTGGAGAAGAAGTCATTGTGGAAAATGCAGAAAAGGCGGTAGAATTTGCAGCTGAAAAGACTGAAGCTACCATCGAAAACTTTACCGCTGCCCCTGCCTACTTTGGAAATAATGGTGAAAAAGGAGCACATGAATGGATCATTGAATTTGCCAAAAACCCGACTGACCTTGCTAAATTCGAAGAGCTATTAGATCAGCACTTGCGGGAAATCAATTCCGATTATGACGCCAAAAGGCACAAAGACCTAGCACTGGTAAAACCAATTATTCATATAGCCGAAAGTGGCCTTTTCCAAGAATGGTTGCGCAAAAAAGGAAAGCTTGGTGGCCAAAATAAAGTCCCCCGACTATCAAATAGCCGCGACTATTTAGACGAGCTTTTAGCGATTATGAAGTAAGCTTAATCAGTGCGCCAAAACTTCCTCGACAAAAGCCCTAATATCCTTTGCCAAGGCTTCAAAGTCCTCTCTGCGATTGTACATCATGTGGCCTGCCTCGTAGTACTTCATCTCAATACGGTCTTGAGGAAAATCATGTCTCGCAAAAGTAAATTCTGCATCAAAGAAAGGAGTAATCAAATCATAATAGCCATTGGCCACCATTACTCTCATCTTTGTATTTCTATGCATCACTTCGCTAAGTGCTCTCGCAGTACTGACATAGGAAGGCTCCCAATAGCTGCCATCTGGAACTGGTCTCCAGCGCCATTTACCGCCAATTTCTCTGTTGGAAGACAAATAAGGAATCTCCAGCTCCACACCCAATTCATTGAGTAAGTATGAATTGAAGGCTGCGGTGTAAGCTCCTTCTGTCATGTAGTCACTCGGATCTCCTAGTACCGGACCTTCTGCTACTTGATCGGTTTCTACTGCTGCAAATCGTCCATCTAAGGTCCCTATTGCCATCCCATCTTCTCTCAAAAGCTCCTTTTTGAAGCGATGCATCAAAATCTGATTATCAGACCTAAGAATATATTTTTGATCTAATCCGGTGAAATAAGAAAGCTTTTCCGCAATCTCCTCTTTTCTCTCTTTGGATAGATTTTGACCTTCGAAAAGAGCAGGAAGGTATTCTTGATAGGCAAAGTCTCGGGCTTCTTTGGCAAATTCCTCTATGCTTTTTCCCTCTCCGGCTTTCCCATGATACCGGGCTGTCACAGCCATGGATGGCAAATAGGTAAAAAATGAGGTCAAATTATCTGGCCAAGAAGATGATCCTGCATAATCCAATGCCTGAGAAATCAGAATTAGGCCATTCAAAGCAACGTGCTGACCATCTCCCTCCAAAACTTCAGCGACTTTGGCGGCACGTGTTGTACCAAAGCTTTCCCCTGCCAAGAACTTGGGAGCCTGCCAACGATTATTTTCACGAATCCAAATCCGAATGAAATCAGCAACTGACTGTGCATCTTCGACCAAACCCCAATAGTCTTCTGCTTTCCCTTTTTCTGATACTCGACTGAAGCCTGTTCCGATAGGATCCAAAAAAACCAGATCAGCCAGATCCAGCAAAGCCATTGAATTGCTTTCAACAAGGTATGGAGCAGCTCCATCATCCGCTTTGGCCTCAGAGTCTACCCGCACTACCTTCGGCCCAAAAAATCCCATGTGAAGCCAAATAGAAGCTGAGCCTGGCCCTCCGTTAAAAATAAAGATCACAGGCCGATTTTGGTCAGCTCCCTCCTTGATGTAGCTAGTACTCCAGAATGAGGCCGTCACTTCTCCCTTTGAATTCTTGAGAAATGTTTCTTTGACAATGGACTGATAAGAAATTCTTTGACCATCAAACACCCCGGTGTGGCTTTTTACAAATTGGCGAGGGCTATGCGATGCAGTATCAGACTCTTGGGCGAAAGAGGACTGGTAGGTAAATAAAAATACAACAAGGAGAATAGATGAGATTTTTTTCATGATTTAATATAGTTTGGCTCCGTTGGCAACAATTCGCTCGGTAGAAGTAAGAACTACCCGTCCTTTTTCGTCTGGAAATCCAGTGATCAAAACTTCAGACATAAAATCCGCAATCTGTCTAGGTCGAAAATTGACTACACATACTACCTGCTTACCTTTCAGCTCGGCTTCTGAGTAAAGATCCGTAATTTGTGCAGATGACTTTTTCACACCGATTTCAGGTCCAAGATCAACCCAAATTTTATAGGCAGGTTTCCGTGCTTTTTCAAAATTTTCAGCTCGAATAATGGTACCAACACGAATATCTAATTTGGCGAATTCTTCGTAGTCAATCGTTTGCATAGTGATTTTTTTTACTAATTTTATGAACCTTTTAAAATGCCCTAAGTTTAAGATAAGGTAACGAACTCAAAATGCTTAATAAACCTACATTTCCTTTTGGTAAAATTGGCTTCATTCTGACCTCTGTGTTAGCATTATGCCTTTTTTCAGGTGAATCACTGGCGCAAAATGAGCAAGAGAAGCCAATTGAAGTCCCAAGACAATCAGACCGACCTGTTGTAGAGGAAGATGGATCCTTTCATCAGAATTTTAATTCGGATCAAAATGATATCAAAGCTAACGCTGAATTAAAAGTTAATCCAGTTCCAATTCCTACCACTCCTATCAGAAGAGAAGTAGTCATCGGACCTGAAGGAAAAAAATCCAGTGAGCCTTCATCAACATTATCATTTAATATCTTTCTCTATGTTTTAGAGAAATTCAAAGCAGACTAATTTGTGTTTTCTTTTAAAAGCAAAAAGGGACTTTTTAGAAAGTCCCTTTTTTTATGATTCTGCTAGAAATTTTTCCAGATCTTGTACACTAATCATTCCTTCATAAAAGGCTCGTCCAAAAACAGCAGATTGTACTCCTACGTCTCTTAGCGCCTTGAAGTCGTCAATCCCTCTCACCCCGCCACTTGCTGCAATATGCAACTGGGGAAACTTCTCCTTCACCGTTTTATAAAGCTCAAAATTGGGACCTTCCATGACCCCATCTCGAGTGACATCCGATACCTTGAGATATTTGAGGCCTCGCTCATAAAAGAATTCAATATGTTCGTAGAGATCAATACTTGTTTTTTTGAGCCAACCACGGATTTTAATTTTATTATCTGATGGGTTGGTATCCGCTGCAAGATTGATTTTTTCACGCCCATAGGACAGGATAAACTGAGCGAAACGCTCCGGGTGATTTGCCGCCGCAGAAGATATCGTTACCGTCTTTGCCCCAAACTCTAGGCATTTGATCACATCTCCATCAGTCGTAATTCCTCCGGTGAAATCAACCTTCAAATCGGTATATCCGGAGATTGCCTCCAAAATATGGTAGTTTTTTGGCTCACCCCGTCTTGCACCATCCAAATCCACCAAGTGCAAGCGCTTAATGCCAATAGACTCAAATTGCTGAGCAATCGCGAGAGGATTATTGGAAATGACTTCCTGAGTGGAAAAGTCTCCACGCTTCAGGCGGACACATTTGCCATCAATAAGCCATATTGAAGGTATTATTTCAAACATTTTAATTTCGATAGAGGTGTCTAGTAAAATAAGCAGAAAAATCTGAATCCTAAAGATAACACAGAAGACTACTATCTCTCCAAGTAAAGTGGCAAAACTTTACAATTTTTTAAATTTACTCAAGGATTCAATGCAAAAGATGAAATTAGAATATGAACTTAGGCAATTCATCCAGCACCCTAATTTTCTTTGCTAATTGAGCTGCATACTTCGGTTTCGCTCAGTACAGGCGTCGAAAGAATGAGGGCATAAGCATTCGAAATCTAAACCTCTAAGCTTATTCTAGCCGGTATTTTTTTTATTTTGCGGAAAAGCGAATAATCGGAAATTCAATATAGCAACTTCGCTATTTTTCCATCTGGACCAGATGCCCAAATACTTCCTGTTGACGTACTCAAAGAAACTGCATGAAAGGACATGTCTGAAAAGCGTTCCCAAGTTTTGCCACTATCTTTAGAAAAATCTGATCCGCTAGGTCCAACAGCTATCAACCATGAAAATCTCGGGAAGTATTGTACACCGGATCGATAGCCACTTGGCCCTGTAGTATTTTCTTCAGACCAGTTCATAGTCGGAGTCAAAAAGAGTCCAATATTCCCTTTTTCTGAATCGGGCTCTAAGTAGTCCCCACCCACAGCTACCAATTCTCCCTTTTTCGTATAAGTCATTGAAAAAATTCCCTGCGAGGACTCTCCTTGAATGAGTGGACTCGGATGAACCATCCAGGTTTTCCCACGATCCGGTGAGTGGTGGATATTTGAATAACTACCGCCACTCCCGAGCCAAATATTATCTTCTTGTGCAAGGAGTGAACTAGCCGATGCCGCAAAACCTGCTTCGCCTTCCTTGGCTTGCGGAAGGGAATCCAATAGACTCCAAGTTAAGCCTGCATCTAAGGTTTGATAGATCATCCAAAAGCCATCTACAGGATCTCCGAAGACATAACCGCGCTTTTCATCTGCAAAGTTGATTCCATCAAAAAATGCCTTTTTGGACTCTTCTAACTTCAACTCCCAACTTTCCCCACCGTCTGAAGTACGATAAATCCGAGCTGGTTGTCCAGCTGTCACCACTATGGCTTCTTCAGCATTAAAAGCATGAATCGAACGGAAATCTACCGAATCCAAGCCGTCAATAACGCCAGAACTCCATGAGCTCCCTCCATCAACTGATCGAAGCCAAATGCCCTGTGAACCGCTTGCCCAAATTATATCAGAAGTGACTACACTGAGACCACGAAGAGATGATTCGGTTGGTGTATTGACTACTTCCCAAGCCAATGGTTTTTCTGGAGGCTCCTGACCTGATTTATTTTGACAAGCAGAAAAAAAAAGTGAATAAACGATGGCAAGCGTGAAGCTCAGCCGATTCTTGAAATTGAAGTTTTGCACAAATACTTTTTTATCGATAGAATTTCAGACTAGGCCAAATGTAAGAAGCTAAAGCCTTAGAGCCTTATATTTTTATGCTGGGATATGAAATACCCCAGCACATGACTCTGAATAATTTCCCTAAACTTTCACGTCTACTTTTCGATACGCTTCAATAAGTGCAAGCTCACCTTCTTTTCCAGGCATCGCATTGCCATGCTCCATTCCCATTACCCCCTTAAATCCTTTATCATGAATGTATTTAAATACATTTTCAAAATTGATTTCTCCAGTTCCTGGTTCTTTTCTTCCCGGATTGTCACCGATTTGGATATAGGCTATTTCATCCCAGCACTTCTCCATATTAGCGATTAGATTTCCCTCATTTCGCTGCATATGGTAGATATCGTATAGAATCTTACAAGCTGGACTATCTACTGCCTGACAAATCATAAAGGTCTGGTCAGCATGTCGAAGAAAAAGATCCGGATTGTCGCTGAGAGGCTCCATTACCATGGTCAATCCATGTGGTTCGAATATCTCAGCACCCCGCTTCATCGCTTCGATGACATTGGCAGTTTGAATTCCCATCGGCAGGTTTCTATCAAAATACCCTGGTACAACCGTCATCCATTTGGCATTGACCCGCTTGGCCACCTCCACTGATTCACGACAGGTTTTGAGAAAAGTATCCATAAATTCCTGCTTTCCTGTTGCTAAAGAAGTCTTCCAATTATCCCCACCTTCGATCACAAAAACACCCATTCGCATCCCCAGTTGATCTAGGGTCTTTCCGATTTGCTCTTGCTCCTCAACAGATCGCTTGAGCATACCATTATCTTCCAGAGAGCGAAAACCCTGATCAGCCATAAACTTCAGCTCATCGATGATTCCTCCCGGGGCGTGATTTCTAAACATCCCGAAATGCGGAGCAAAGTCCATGTTAAAAGTTGGAGCCGTCTGGGACTCTTTGCCCATGGCCTGAAAACTCATCCCTCCGGTAAGCCCTAAAAAGGTACTTCCAAGACCTACTTTTTTTATAAATCCTCTTCTTTCCATAGCTTAGATCACTTTAGTTTTACCGGGAACGGCATGTGGATAAAACCCATCCTCATTAGGAAGTATTTTTGGAAGGGCATCCCAGGCAAGTTTTTCAGGGAATAAATCTACAGATCCATTCAAAGCCTCATCCCAAGAAATGACTTTTCCCGAATAGGTCGCATACCTTCCCATAATGGAAGTCATGGTACTTTTTGCTGCATTTTCAGCATCGGCAAATTTATAGTCTCCTTTTACCAAAGCCGCCCAAAGTTCGTCGTGCTCGACCTGGTAGGGATTGGCATTGTTTTCCCGATCATGGGTATAAATGGAATTCCCTTTCCAATCACTCAGATTACCGTGATTTCCGGCACTGAGATAGACTTTCCCTTTCGTGCCTTGGAAGGTTTCATCCACCCGATTAGCTGCTCCGGGGAAGTGCCTGCATTCACTGTGAATCACCGAGCCATCTTCGTAAGTAAAAGTGATTACATGATGGTCAAAGATTTCACCATGATCTTTTCCGGTACGAACCTGACGTCCTCCTGTACCTTCCGCTTTCACGGGATAGCCTTGCTTGACCCAATTGGCCACATCGATATTATGCACATGTTGCTCAGTGATGTGATCTCCGCAAAGCCAGTTGAAATAGTACCAATTCCGCATCTGATACTCCATTTCAGTCTGGCCAGGTTGTCGTTCTCTCACCCATACTCCCCCATCATTCCAATAGACCTGTCCACCTACAATATCTCCTATTGCTCCATCGTGAATCCTTTTGATAGTTTCACGGTAGTTGGCTTGGTAGTGCCGCTGTAAACCAACCACTACATTCAATTTTTTTTGTTTTGCTACCTCTGCAGCGGCTAAAACTCTGCGGATTCCAGCAGCATCGGTGGCGACAGGCTTTTCCATAAAAATCTGTTTGCCTTGCCTTACGGCCTCTTCAAAGTGACTGGGGCGAAAACCAGGAGGTGTCGCTAAAATAACCACATCTGCTTCGGCTATTGCTTGTTTGTATCCATCAAATCCTACAAACTGTTTCTCTTTAGGAACCTGAACCTTTTCTGGACCATATTTATCCAAAATAGGCTTCAAACTTTTATCTAATCGATCCTGAAATGCATCTGCCATTGCAACCAATCGAATGGGATGTCCTGTCTCAAAAGCCTGGAATACAGCTCCCGTACCCCTACCTCCGCAGCCAATGAGTGCCAGCTTGAGATAGTTGTCAGAAGAGGCATAAGCCCCGGGTACGACGAATGGGGAAGTCAGGACACCTCCGGTCAAAATGGCGGAAGTCTTAATAAAGTCCCTGCGAGAATTTTCGGTTTTCATATTTTGGGTTGTTTTAGGTTTAATAGTCATCGATTGGTGCCTGTCCATAATAGGCTTGAATCTCTTCTTCAGATGGAGTTTCTAAGGGTCTAACCAGACGAATCCCCAAAAATGGCGCTTCAGGAAACCACCATTGGCTTTTGGGAATTTGTGGATCAATCTGTTTCCATTTTGGATCAGTGGCAAATCTTCTGCTAGCACTGATTTCATCTGCAGAATGCTTGAAACTACCTCCACGAACTACCCTTGGATAGAGGTTGGTGGAAGGGTTTAAGGGGTTTATTTCGGAGGATTCCTTGTAAAAATTCGGATCATAATGATCCATGGTCCATTCCAGCACATTTCCGTAGATATCGTAAAGCCCCCATGGATTTGGCTTTTTGAGGCCTACTTTCTGAGTGGACTCTTCCGAATTTTCTTTAATCCATGCGTAATCACTCAAATCAGAACTCTTTTCTCCGAAAAAATACCGGGTATCTGATCCTGCCCTTGCCGCATATTCCCATTCAGCTTCGGTAGGCAATCTGTAGAATACACCTGTTTTCAGATATAACCAATGGCAAAATTGGATGGCTCCATACTGTGTCATACCTACAGCAGGCTTGCTTTCCTTACCCATCCCGAAAGTCATATCTAGATAAGGTAGAGAAGGACGAGAAAGACCATCCACTTGATGCCCAATAGGACCTTCGGAAATAGCTAATTCATAATTCTTATCAACAAATAGCTCAAAGATATCCCAAGTAACCTCATGAGCGCTCATCCAAAATGCATCAATCTGAACAGAATGAGCTGGTTTTTCATCCAAAAAACCCGAATTATCAGAGCCCATAATGAAACTGCCAGCGGGAATTGGTACCATAGAAAAATAGAGATCAGTACCCTCAATAGACTGATCATAGGCATTGAATTCCGAATAGTCCTTTTCGCCTAAGGTCAGGAAAAGCAGAATAATAAAAACCCATGTCTTGCTCATGCCCATTTGATCTCAATTACATCCTTTTTACGACTTCTTTTTTGGGAATCTTGATGGACCACATCCCGCGAAGATCTCCGATTTGATGCCCTTTTGCTTTATCCTCAGGGTATAGCTCATTTAACTTCTGTAAGGTCTCTTCACTGATTTCCTTGCCCGGTTCACCATGGCAATTCAAGCAAAGTCCCCCGGGAATTACAATCGCTTTAGTGTAAAGCAACTCCTCACCTCCATTTAGTTTTTGGAGATTAGGTGCCAATTCATTTCCGTTTTCCACATCATACTCGTAGGTTTCCAGATAGCGCAACTCCATTTCAGTAGGCTGGTCTGCAGGATTTCGATAGCGATTAGAAGCTCTTCGTACCTCCACTCCGTATTTGTCCCCTACTTCTTTCAAAATAGGAAGGGCTTGAACATTACAAAACTCAATAGCTCCAGGTACTCCTTTCTCGGCAATGGCTTTCTGAAGGCTTCCCATGAGTTGCTTCTGAGCCTCCAAGCTGATTGAATCCCCCCATATCATGGCTTGTTCGAGTATTTCAGCTTCATTTAGCTTTTTCACTTCCATGGCTTGGTTTACTTCCTCAAAGACTTCTTTGGAAACTCGCTCGCCCCCTCCACAAGAAGCCAAAATGGTGATAAGGAAAATAAGAGTCAGATTCCGAGTCATATCTATTATTTGGTTTGCTTTTGCTAAATCTACTAATCAATCCTAATAAATGATAGGAAAGCCTTAATTTAGGCATTCAAAATTGAACTTTGACAAGTGCGGAATTCACTTAAATTTGTTTGTATTCAAAGCAAATGATGAGAAAATACCTACTCTTTATTTTTACCATATTTATGTTCTCCAGCTTTGCAAAGGGACAAACCTTTTCGCAATTACAAAGCTGGGGCTTAGACTTTGAGTCAATACATTGGACATCTAATCTTCATGGAGTTATTGTAGGTGAGCAAATTATTGCAGTCACAGAAGATGGAGGAGAAAGCTGGCAGGAAGTTCCTAGAAATTTTGATTTCAGGTTTTTTGATTTGACATTTCTTAGCGAGAATACCGGAATTGCGGTCGGTGAACAAGGTCAAATTTATTACTCTTGGGATGGGGGGAAAACTTGGGAGTCGTCTGACTCCGGTACTACAAAGGATATTTTTAGTGTTTCACAAATTAATGAAACGGAGGCAATTGCTGTTGGAGCTGATGGTTTAATAATTAAATCAACTGATGAAGGAAAAACCTGGGTAGAAGTGGATTCCAATTTAAGCTCAAACCTCAATGAAGTGGATTTCTCGAGTAGTGGGCTTGGAGTTTTAGCTGGAGATCAGGGACTTGTTGCCCAATCCAAGGATATGGGTGAAACATGGGAAATCACCTCAGTAGCCACCTCTGAGAATTTAAAGAGCATAAAAATCTCAGCTTCGGGTAAAGTTTACGCGGCAGGGGAAGCAGGAACTATTATCCATTCCCTTGATACTGGTAAAACATGGACTAGTATTCAAACGTCCGAGGCTGTAGATTTTTACAGCCTAAGCATCGGAGAATTGGATGAAAGGATAATTAATGTCGCGGGAGCTAATAATGCATTATTTAGGTCTGTTAATTCGGGAACAAGTTTTTCAAAAATCAACCTGCCTGCCCAAGGCAATGAAAGAACAATTAAGGAACTAGGCTTCAAACCAGATGAAAACACGATTTACGCTGTCGGTCAAGATGGATATTCCATCACATCTACTAATGCTGGAAACTCTTGGGCATTAAAACTTTTGGGTAATCGTGTAGATTTTTATACTCTGGAATTTCTATCCAACACCTTTGCGATAGCTGCAGGAACTGAAGGGAAGTTTTTCGTAACCACCAATGCATTTAGATCAGTAATTGAAAGGCCCATTCCGGATAAAATCTCAATTCTTACCGCTGATTTTTGGAACGGAAATTACGGTTTTGTTGCTGGAGAAAACGGTAACATTTATAGAACGTCCAATGGTGGACAATCATGGACGCCACTTCCGATCCAAACAAATCATTCTCTGAAAGGAATTCATTTATTCCTTCCCGAATTCCCCTATCTGTCGGGACAATCTGGCCTGATTGTGCGTTCTTCTGGCACTAGCGGCAACTCCTGGGAACTTTTTCAGCAGGAAACCACCGATACCGACCAAGATATAAATGACCTTTTAGGTTTTGATCTTCAAAACGCCATGACGGTAGGAGAGGGTGGCTACATCAGTATTTCTAATAATGGCTCAGATTGGCCAAGAATCGAATCTGGAACAGAGAATGATCTTTACTTCACATCACAACTGAGCGATTCAACTGCAATTGTGGTTGGTGAAAAAGGGACCATTTTAAAAACAGAGGACCTAGGCAGGTCTTGGAAAAAGATACCGACTGAGTATGAAATAAACTTTTTAGGAGTTGATTTTTTTGATGATAAAACAGGTTTTATTGTAGGAAAAGAAGGCCTATTTCTGATCAGCGTCGATGGCGGTGAGTCATGGACCGAATTCGATTCAAAAACAAAAAGAGATTTGCATGCAATCCAATCAGTGAATCCCAATAAAGCATTTGCAGTGGGGAAGGATGGGGTTGTTATTGGATACGATTGTGTACCACCTTCTGGAGGATTGGCAGAAATTTCAGGTCCTAGCTTTACTTGTCTGGAAATGAAAACATACACAATTGCTGATTCCCCTGCACCTGGATCAGAAATCACCTGGCGTGTAGACGGAGGCAATATCATTTCAGGTCAAGGCACTTCCGAAATCGAAGTGGAATGGACTGATCCGGGTAGAAAAGGGGTCTTCGTCAGTCGCCAGAATTTCTGTGGATCTGGAGAAACCTCATACATGGAGGTAATTGTCTCTGATATCCCACCTCAAAATCTTCAAATCCAGGGAGAAGGAACTACCTGCGTGGATCAAACAGAGACTTACGCAGTCCCGGCACTAGAAGGTGTAACTTATACCTGGAATGCAGCAGGTGGTACCATCATCTCAGGACAAGGGACTGCCGAGGTTGAGGTAGAGTGGACACAAGCTGGCCAAACTACACTGACTGCTACACCCGAAAATAGCTGTGGTACCATTGATCCAGTCCTTCTTCCTATTCAAGTGATCGCAAGCCCTAGCCAACCTGGCGAAATTCAAGGCGAAAGTATCTTGGCTCCGGGAAATTACTTTTATGAGGTTCAAAATCAGCCCAACTTTAATTTCCAATGGCAAATAGAAGGTGAAGGAAGGATTTTGAACGGTCAGGGGACCAACAGAGTAGAAGTATCCTGGGTGGAAGAGGGGGAATATAGCCTGACAGTAGCTGCCCAAAATGCATGTGGGTTTGGACCAGAGAGGAGCTTGCCTGTCATTGTCAGTCTAGTGACATCATTGGAGCCTTCACCTGATATCAAAGGATTGAAAGTCTTCCCAAATCCATCCACAGGAAGAGTGTTCATTGAGGCAGAATTTTTAGACCAGTGGAATTCAATTGATATTTTTGATCCCAATGGAAAATCCATTGAAATGCTTCCAATCAATAAGGGACAAAAACGGATCGAAATTAAAGATCTTCGGCCGGGATTGTATTTTATCCGAATGACGGGGTCTGCTGAACTGGTAGTCAGAAAAATTCTTGTTCAATAGAAAAAAATTCTCACCACATAGAATTTTTTCACTTGACTTATTTTTTCGAGAGAACCAAATTTTATTTGGCGATTGTAAAATTATATCTTTTTTATTCTATATTTTTAAAATATCATACCGTATCATATAATTAATCCAAATTATATTAGGTTTTTTCATTTGGGAATTCCGAAAATTTTTTGATGATTTGAGAAGAATATAAACCCAAATTTTATGCATTCACTTGCCCCAGAGAGTTTGATGATGTCGTATGGCTACAAGCCAGAATGGTCAGAAGGAGCTGTCAAATGTCCCATTTTCCAGACATCCACCTTCGTTTTCAAAAGTGCAAAAGAAGGAAAAGAGTTTTTTGAAATCGCCTATGGAAAAAGAGAAAAATCACCAGAGGAACAACCGGGCCTAATCTACTCCAGACTGAATAATCCAGACCTTCAAATTCTGGAGGAACGGCTGACACTATGGGATGGTGCAGATGAATGCGCTGTTTTCGAAAGTGGCATGTCTGCGATTTCGACTGTTTTACTAGAGTTTTTGAGACCTGGGGATGCTTTGCTATATAGTAAACCTGTCTATGGAGGAACGGATCACTTTATCAACAAAGTCTTGCCTCAATACGGGATTGAAGGTGTAGGTTTTACCAACGCCATGGATGAGGAAACTTTGATATCCATAGCTCAAGGGAAAAATGTGAAACTGATTTACATCGAAACTCCCGCTAACCCTACCAATGCCCTTTTCGATCTGACCCTTTGCAAAAAGGTAGCTGACCGGCTAAGTACCCCAGAAAATCAAGTTTATGTCGTAGTAGACAATACCTATATGGGGCCTCTTTGGCAACATCCTCTGAAGTTAGGAGCTGATTTGGTAGTTTATTCAGCGACCAAATATATTGGAGGGCATTCGGACTTGATAGCCGGTGCTGTCCTTGGGCGATCTGAATTAATGCAACGAGTACGAACGCTCCGGACTTTTTTGGGAAATATGGCAGGGCCATGGACCGGTTGGTTATTGATGAGAAGCCTAGAAACGCTGAAAGTAAGAATGACACAGCAGGCAATAAATGCCGAAAAAGTAGCCGATTTCCTTAAAAATCATCCAAAAGTAAGTAAGGTTTACTATTTAGGACATTTAGAAGAAGGTGACCCTCAATATGAGATTTTTAAGCATCAGCTGTCCTCAGCAGGTGCAATGGTCTCTTTTGACATAGAGGGAGGAGAAGAAGCGGCTTTCCGATTCCTAGACAACCTCAAACTCTTCAAACTAGCAGTTTCACTAGGTAGTACCGAGTCTCTTGCAGAACATCCGGCCACCATGACTCACAGTGATGTAGATGAAGGAGACCGGGCAGAAATTGGTATTTCTGAAAACCTAGTCAGGCTTTCTATCGGGGTGGAATATTTTGAAGACCTAATTTGGGATATCTCTGAGGCACTTGAAAAAGCTTAGAAAACGAAAAACCAAAATTCAAAGAGTACCCTTAACACTTGATATTTGCTACTAAATACTGGCTACTAAACATCACTCTTCCCCTCTGATTTTTACATATTGAAAAAGGTCTCCTACGGTTCCTCTTTTAACGTAGGCCTTTTTCAATATGGCTTCGGGAACATAGCCTGCCTTTTCTAGCACATTCATAGACTCTCCATTGTAATCAAAAACCTGGGCAAAAACCCGCTGAATATCAAAGCGCTCAAAAAGGTAATCGGTATAAAGTCTAACTGCTTCGGTAGCAATTCCTTTTCCCCAAAAAGGCTCTCCTACCCAGAACCCCAATTCCACGTTTGTTCGTAATTCATCTTTGCCTCGCTCCGAACCTATAGCTCCAGCTAACTTGCCCTCGAATTCGATCGCGAAGTTTTGCGGGGGATTAAATTTTTGATTATGCTCAATCCAGTGACGGGCATCATGGATGGTATATGGTTGCGGGAAACTGTCCCGCAAATTCATCGCTATTTTGGGATTATTAGCCAAAGGATATAATTGGTGGAAGTGATTTTCATTCCACGTTACCAGCTTAATTTCTTTTTCTCCTGCAAGTATCATAACAGCAATTCCTAACAATCAGGGAATATAACTCCCTATCCAAGCAATCTACAAAAATAGCCCCAGTTTTACGCAAAAGGTCAATTTATTCTTCCAGACCAGAGTTTTGCATTTTCTCAAGGTTTTCTGCCAAGCGCAAGGCAGAAATAAACTCTTCAATATTCCCATCCATCACTTCGGGGAGATTATAGACGGTCTTGTTGATTCGGTGATCAGTCACCCGAGACTGGGGATAGTTATAGGTTCGGATTTTATCTGATCGATCTCCACTACCTACCATGGATTTACGCTGCGCTCCCACGGATTCATTGTGCTTGGCTAGTTCGATCTCATATAGTCTGGATCGAAGGACCTTCAGCGCTTTCTCAAAGTTTTTGATTTGAGACTTTTCATCCTGACAGGTCACCACCAATCCTGTGGGATTGTGGGTCAATCGAACCGCCGAATAGGTAGTATTGACAGACTGGCCACCTGGACCGGAGGAGCAGTAGGTATCCTTCCGAATATCATTCATATCGAGATGAACCTCAACTTCATCCATTTCAGGTAGCACGGCCACTGAAGCGGCAGAGGTATGTACCCGACCCTGAGATTCTGTAGCCGGCACACGCTGCACTCGATGTACTCCGGATTCATATTTGAGCATGCCATACACATCTGCCCCGGATACCGTAGCAATGATCTCTTTGTAGCCTCCTGCAGAGCCAAAAGTCAAATCTAAAACGGTCAACTTCCACCCTTGCATCTCACAGAATCGCTGATACATTCTGAATAAGTCGCCTGCAAAAATCGCTGCCTCATCGCCTCCTGTACCACCTCGGATTTCTAAAATACAGTCCTTAGAATCGTTGGGATCTTTAGGAATCAAGAGTTGCTTGAGATGCTCTTCCATCGAATCCTTACGCTCTCGCAATTCATCCAGCTCAGATTTGGCCATTTCGCGAAAATCAGGATCTTTTTCCTTTTCTAAAATCTCCTTTGAGCTATCAATATTTTGAAGAATCAACTTGTACTCGTCATATGCTTCCACTACCTTTTCAAGGTCTTTATACTCCTTGGTGAGCTTGGCATACTTACTCATATCCGACATGGATTCGGGCAGGATGATGAGTTGTCCAACTTCTTCAAATCTCTCTTTTAGGGCCTGTAATTTATCTAGCATGGTTTTTTCTTCGCTTTGCAAAAGTAAGGATTAATTCTCGCTTGGGAAGAAGAGACAATATTCCAGATGTATCATTTTCGAACTCCTTTTCGTTCCAGCACCATAGATTGACTCATATGAAGGTATTCCAGAATGCTAGCTTTATTTTTCTTGTTTTACTTCTAGCAAATTGCTCGGAGGACACCCAAATTCATGATTGTATCGATCGGTCTAAAATCAACCTAGATGCAGCGTGCATTACCCTCTATGAACCTGTCTGCGGTTGTGATGGAAAAACCTACAGCAATGAGTGCAATGCCATTAATTCAGGAGTCACCAGCTTTTCCTCAAGAGCTTGCGATGAAAAAAATTAAGGCTCCGTTGATTTGGAGCCTTATTTCTTATTCGACTGTAACAGATTTCGCCAAATTTCTCGGCTGATCCACATTACAACCACGCATCACGGCTATATGATAAGAGAGCAGTTGTAGTGGCACAACGGCGACTAGTGGCGCAAAAGCTTCGTGGGTTTCAGGAATTTCAATCACGTGATCTGCCATACCCCGCACCTGTGTATCTCCCTCAGTGACTACTGCGATGACCTTTCCTTTTCTGGCCTTCACCTCCTGAATATTAGAGACTACCTTTTCATAAGAGCTATCCTGCGTAGCAATAAAAATTACAGGCATTTCTTCATCAATCAAGGCGATCGGACCATGCTTCATCTCTGCAGCTGGATAGCCTTCCGCATGGATATAAGAAATCTCCTTCAACTTCAAAGCACCTTCCAGAGCAACCGGAAAATTATATCCACGGCCTAGATAAAGGGCATTTCGTACATCTTTGTATTCTGAGGCGATGTACTCAATTTGCTTATTGGATTCCAATGCCTTTTCTACCTTAGAAGGAATGGCTTCTAGCTCATGAAGCAACTGGATATAGCGTCCTTCAGGCAAAGTACCACGCTGATAGCCCAACTTAAGCGCCATCATCGCCAAGACTGAAATCTGAGCAGTAAATGCTTTGGTCGAAGCCACACCAATTTCTGGTCCTGCGTGAGTGTAAGAACCAGCATGCGTCGCCCGGGGGATGGAAGATCCCACCACATTACATACACCAAAAATGGTAGCTCCTTTGGACTTGGCAAGCTCAATAGCTGCTAAGGTATCAGCTGTCTCTCCGGATTGGGAGATCGCAATCACAAAATCTCGATCATTGATCACCGGGTTTCGGTATCGGAATTCCGAAGCATATTCTACTTCGACCGGGACCCGGGCAAATTCCTCAAATAAATACTCAGCGACTAGCCCTGCGTGCCAAGAAGTTCCGCAAGCCGTGATTATGATTCGTTCGGCATTCTGGAATTTATTCATGTAATCACGCAAACCGCCCAAAACTAAACGGCCTGACTTTGCATCCAATCGTCCTCGAAGACAGTCAGCGATGGACTTCGGCTGCTCATAGATTTCCTTCATCATGAAATGCTCATAGCCACCTTTTTCGATAGCCTCAAGCTCCATTTCCAGCTGATTGATGTAAGGATTGGTCTCCACATTTTCAATTGTCTTGACCTGAAGACGTCCATTTCGGATCACTGCAATTTCGTAGTCATCCAGATACACCACCTTATTGGTGTATTCAATGATGGGGGTAGCATCAGATGCCAAAAAGTATTCATCCTCTCCCACTCCTATCACGAGAGGGGAACCCTTTCTGGCCGCTATCAAGGTATCCGGTTCTTCCAGATTAATCAAAACGATAGCATAAGCACCGACTACTTTATGAAGGGCAAGTCGTAATGCCTCTTCAAGCGAACACTGATTGTGTTTTTGAATATCTTCGATAAACTTGATAAAAACTTCCGTGTCCGTTTCGGACTGAAAAGTATAGCCTTTTTGGAGAAGGTCTTTCTTTAGGACCTCGTAGTTTTCTATGATCCCATTATGGATCATGGCTAGTTTCTCCGAAGAAGAATAATGGGGGTGTGCATTGACATCATTAGGCTCTCCATGAGTAGCCCAACGGGTATGCCCGATTCCTATTTTAGACTGGATAGCTCCATTCGATTCAAGATGCTTTTCCAGTTCAGAGACTTTTCCTTTCTTTTTGTAAATACTCAGGCCTTTTTGATCCAACAGGGCTACTCCGGCACTGTCGTATCCTCGGTATTCCAAACGCTTGAGTCCTTTGATAATGATGGGCAAAGCTTCCTGCTGCCCCACATACGCTACAATTCCGCACATATTGAAAAATAATTTAAGGTAAATTGAACTTCCACAAAGAAACAGCTTTCATGCCAAAAAAAAGAATCCACTTTCTTAAAATTTGAAAGTGGATTCTAATTACTTTTTCGAAAACGATTGCTTATCGAATTTTCGAGTAAATCACTCTGACTTTTATATTGTTATCCCTAACCTTAAACTGTCTAAACGAGCGTTTAAAGTCATCACCAGTAGTCTCAGGAGAGTTGCCGTACAATAACCAATCCCTGTTCAAAATTTCACCCCTAAAAACCGCATTCAAATAAGAAGTGATTCCTAATCGATAAATATTTTCATTTTGATTATACCTAGCGATGGCAGGAGCATTGAATGAGGGTAGAATTTGCCCGCTCTCATCCTCTTCAGTCTGAGGTAACCCATCTCGCTGAACCGTTATCGGTTGACCATCCGATCTGGTCAAAATTTCATTCGTATCATCAGTAAAGTAAGCGACAAAGCTTGAAGGAGGATTTTGGCCATCAGGAACTGATTCAATTTCACCCAACTCAAAAACAACTTGCTTAAAGATCACGCCTGAGAGAGTATCTAAAAACTCATCCACAGGATCAGTGTTGATCTTGATAGCCATACCCAAATTGGATTTCATTCCAGATAAATCACCTGTCTTGTATGCAACTTGGTTTTCAGTTACTACAGCTGTGGGAGTCCCAGATCGATCACTTTTCACAGAATTGAAGCTTCTTGAAGAAGCGGTACTGATCTCATAAGTAGTCGCTACCGTATCTCCCGGGTAGTGAAAGAAGGTGGTGATGCCTGTTTCAAATCCCAAATTGACACCGATGGTTGTATTATCACCTTCACGCGCCTTGATGGCTACTCCAGGAAAATACTCACGGAAAGTAAAAAGATTGTTGAACTCTGTGCCACGCTTCATTTTACCGAAGAGCTCTTCTGCGAAAGCTTCAGTCACAGGGATCATCAAAGTCGTATCCTTGGTTTCACCAAATTCAATCTCAGAGCTAGCTATTGGATTCTCTTCAAAGCTCAACTCATTGAAATTGTAATAGAGTGTATCTTGGAGCTGCTCGGTCAGCCGGTGGATGCTGTAGAATTTTGGGTCTTCTAAACCCTGTCCATTGACAGATACCACATCCAGGTTGAAGAACATGGAGTCTAAAATAGCCTCAGATTCCGGTCTTTTTTCCACGGCATTGATAAACAAACGGGTGAAACCCATTCCGGAAGTCTTACCGAAATAATCATCCTGCTCTTCCCCTACGACCAAAATACTTTGATTGGTCGTGTTAAAAGAGTCCAATAACACGACTTCCGCAGGTAGCTCGAAATCCACAAAGAAAACTCCCACTTGGTTGTTTCCCGGTGCTAATTCGATACCCACGGAAGACGGGTCAGAACAAGAATTTAAGAAAATGGTAAATACCAGCGCAAAAGCGAATGCTTTAGCCTGCCAAATTGGTGTAAATATCGTAGAGCTCTTCGTGAGCCTGCTCCTCTTCTTCAATACTGATTTCAAACTTCTTGTCTTTAGAGAAATCCTCGATTAGTTGGTTTAGATCTTTCGATACTTCACCGCCTTTGACTACTAGGTCGGCATATTCCATGCCCATGCGGATAAAGCCTTCGAAATCTTTGCTTTCCAAAGGTGCTAAAATCGTGTCATCTATGTCCACCATCTTAACCTTGTTTAACAAATCATCGCCAAAGGTATGAGAAAATCCATTGTTGTAGATAGCAAATACGGATTTTGTGTCCTTGAAAAGAGGCTCGTTTTTGTAAGTAGTCTTCAGATACATCGGAATGAGTGAAGTCATCCAATCATTACAGTGTACGATATCTGGAGCCCAACCTAGTTTTTTGACGGTTTCGATCACGCCTTTACAGAAGAAGATCGCACGCTCGTCGTTATCTTCATAAAATTTCTGCTGCTTATCATGAAAGACACTCTTTCGCTGAAAGTAGTCCTCATTGTCGATGAAATAAACCTGCAACTTCGCCTGAGGGATGGAAGCCACCTTGATGACTAGTGGTTTTTCTTCTTCTCCTACGGCAATGTTGATCCCTGAAAGCCTAACTACTTCATGAAGTCGGTTTTTGCGCTCATTGATAAGCCCAAATCGAGGCACCAAAATACGGATCTCCATACCGCGCTCTTGCATGGCTTGAGGGAGTGTTCGTAAGAATTGGGCTACTTCGGAAGTTTGGAGAAAAGGGTTGATTTCACTAGCAACGTAGAGGATACGTAATTTGGACATATTAAGTGTTTTTTTAGTAAAGTGATAAACAACGACGCAAAGATAATAAAAAAAGGGTGAAAAGCCTTGTTTTTCTGAATATTAATCTAGTTTTGCGGCATCTTCCCCAAGCTATTTCCCAAAGCGTGCAGGTATTCTACACTGGAGCCGAATGGTCAGAAATCCGCCTCCGACTTCTTCAGAAAAACTTTCGAATAGGGCTCGTCCCAACAATGGGCGCATTGCACCAAGGCCATCTCGACCTGGTAAAAAGGTCTAAAGAAAATTGCGATGTGACGGTTGTCTCCATTTTCGTCAATCCCACTCAATTCAACAATCCGGAGGACTTTGCCAAGTACCCACAAAGTCTAAATGATGACTTGGATCTTTTGAAAACTGAGGGTGCGGATTATGTTTTTACTCCTTCTGTAGAAACCATGTATCCTCAAAAATCTCAAATGACGCTGGACTTCGGCCCGCTGGAGCGAGTGCTAGAAGGAGCCTTCCGACCTGGGCATTTCAATGGAGTGGGACTGATTGTTTCCAAGCTTTTTCATCTGATTCAACCTCATGTAGCCTTTTTCGGACAAAAAGACTTGCAGCAAGTGGCGATCATCAAGCGGCTCGTGTTGGACCTTTCTTTTCCTATCGAAATCCAAACAGTTCCTACTCGCCGGGAAAACGATGGCTTAGCGATGTCATCCCGCAACCGCCGGCTTGACGCAGTCTCTAGAGAAAAGTCCCTGCTTTTATTTCAATCCTTATCATGGGCTAAAGAGGAACTTTTAAATGGCACAAGTTGGTTGGAAGTTCAACAAAAAGTCAACCGTAATTTTAAGCAAACTGAAGGTGTAAGTTTGGAATATTTTGAATTGGTAGGGACGGAAAGTTTCGAAATTTTGAAGGCTTTTGACCCCAATCAAAAAAGCTCCCTTTGCGTAGCCGCCGAGGTTGGAAAAGTGAGATTGATCGACAACTTACCAGTAAATGCTTAGATTTGCGGCCTAAAAAAACAAAGCCAATGCAAATTCAAATCATGAAGTCTAAAATCCACCGGGTGAAAATTACCCAGGCGGAGCTTCATTATGTAGGGTCCATTACCATCGATGAAGATTTGATGGATGCGGCCAATCTAATCGAAAATGAAAAAGTCCAAATCGTCAACATCAATAATGGTGAGAGATTGGAAACCTACGTGATCAAAGGTGAGCGCGGAAGCGGAAAAATTTGCCTGAATGGTCCTTCTGCTAGAAGAGTTGCCGTGGGAGATATGATCATTATTTTTTCTTACGGGATCATGGATTTTGAAGAAGCAAAAAAATTCAAACCAACCATCATCTTCCCTGATGATCAAAATCAATTGATTTGATGCTTCACCCTAGAATCAAACAGATCCTACAAGTGCTAATTTCTTTGGGATTAGCCGTGTGGATTTTTTGGTTCTTGTATAAAGATATCGAGGTAGAAATACTCTGGAGCCAGGTAAAAACCAGTAATTGGTTTTGGATTAGCTTTTCCTTGATAATATCCCTTTTCGGGTTTTGGCTCCGTGGTTGGAGATGGACCTTGCTGATGGATATGTCTGAGGGAAAGAAGGTCACCTACGGCGAATCTTACCATGCAGTGATGGTTGGCTATCTAGCAAACCTAGTCGTGCCACGGGCTGGTGAGGTCGCTCGCTGTGGGGTTTTGACACGCACCAATGGAATCTCCCTTGGCCAGCTCCTTGGTACCGTCATTATCGAACGATCCATTGATCTTCTTTTTCTAGTCGGGACTATACTCCTGGCATTTCTAATAGAAAATCAACTTTTTATCAGCCTAGCCAACCAATTGGTCAATTTGGAGCAAATCTTCCAAGGAATTTTGGATAATCTTCCATTGATAATTGGTGCTTTTGGAGTATTGGTTCTCTTTGGATATTTAATCTTCCGCCGATTCCGGCAAAGTGGACTAATTCAAAAAATCCAGGGTTTCCTTCGCGATATTTATGGTGGGGTGAAAGGAATCAGTCGATTAAGCAATCCATGGGGCTTTTGGCTGAGTTCATTGCTGATTTGGATTATTTATTTTTCGACCATGTATGCCGTATCCATGGGGATTGCAAGTACTGCCAATTTGTCTCCCGGCGAGGTGCTTTTAGTCATGGTAATGGGTAGTATTGGCATGGTAGCGCCAGTTCAGGGTGGTATTGGTACCTTTCATGCACTCGTGGCCTTTATTTTGATACAGTTGGGAATAGCGGAGCAGGACGGAAAAATCTTTGCGGCAATAATCCACGGAACACAGCTGATTCTTATTCTCATTGCAGGGCTGATTTCTTGGGTTTATATGTTGCAAAAACCCGCTTGGAAAAAACCTGAATCCGCGTAATTTCGTACTCAACCAAAAACTGAATTAGAACATGATATTGTTGATAGTAATTGTCGTTTTCTTCGCCATCATCGGATCGGTGGTGAGCAATCGACTGAAAAGCAAATTTAAAAAGTACTCTCAGACAGCCCTTCAGGCAAATCTATCGGGTGCAGAAATTGCCAAACTTATGCTTGCGGATAATAATATCCACGACGTGCAAGTGGTATCGGTTGAAGGTCAGTTGACAGACCACTACAATCCAATGAACAAAACTGTAAACTTGAGCCCTGATGTATATTATGGTCGAAATGCCGCTGCAGCTGCCGTAGCAGCTCACGAATGTGGTCACGCCGTACAACATGCTACCAAATATGCCTGGCTTAATTTCCGATCTGCCATGGTTCCGCTGCAGAACATTTCGGGCAAGATTTTGAATATTGTGTTGATTGCTTCGCTCTTTGGTGGCTTTGCTTTGGGGCTTCCTTATGAGTTTGTCGGTTACATCGTAGTCGGCTCTTATGGTGTGATGACCCTATTCACTCTGGTGACGCTTCCTGTAGAATTTGATGCTTCCAATCGAGCTTTGGCTTGGGTCCAAAATCGTAATATTGTCACTTCTTCAGAATACGCCATGTCAAAAGACGCGTTGAAGTGGGCAGCCATGACTTATGTAGTCGCTGCATTGGCCTCTTTAGCGACCTTAGCATACTATATATTTATTTTCTTTGGGAATCGAGATTGATTCAAATCAAAATAAAATTCGGAAAGGGGCAACATTTTGCCCCTTTTCTTTTTTTACTATAAATTTCAACACGTAAAATAAACCCGAATTATATAATGAATTTTGAACTGACTGAAGAGCATATTGCAGTAAGAGATGCAGCGAGGGAATTTACTCAAGCAGAACTGCTACCGGGAGTCATCGACAGAGATACCGAAGCCCGATTTCCTAAGGAGCAAATCCAAAAAATGGGCGAATTAGGATTCATGGGAATGATGGTTGACCCTAAGTATAATGGAGGCGGAATGGATACGCTTTCTTACGTATTGGCTATGGAGGAAATCTCCAAAATCGATGCTTCAGCTTCTGTGTCCATGTCTGTCAACAATTCGCTTGTTTGCTGGGGATTGGAAAAATACGGTACCGAAGAACAAAAAGAGAAATATCTGAAGCCATTGGCTACTGGAGAGATTCTTGGTGCGTTTTGCCTTTCTGAGCCTGAAGCAGGGTCGGATGCTACCTCACAACGAACTGAAGCCAAGCTCGAAGGGGATCATTATATTCTAAACGGGACCAAAAACTGGATTACCAATGGGTCCTCAGCAAGCGTTTATTTAGTGATCGCACAGACAGACGCTAGTAAAGGGCATAAAGGAATCTCAGCATTTATCGTAGAAAAAGGCTGGGAAGGATTTATCATTGGTAAAAAAGAAGATAAATTGGGTATCCGAGGAAGTGATACGCACTCCCTGATGTTTAATGATGTAAAAGTCCCAATCGAAAATAGAATCGGTGACGAGGGTTTTGGCTTTACCTTTGCAATGGAAACCCTCAATGGAGGCCGTATCGGTATTGCTGCACAGGCATTAGGCATAGCTGCTGGAGCTTATGAATTAGCACTGGCCTATTCTAAGGAGCGAAAGGCTTTTGGCAAACCCATCAGTCAGCATCAGGCTATTCAGTTTAAACTAGCGGATATGGCTACTCAAATTGAAGCTGCCCGAATGCTGGTATATAAAGCTGCATGCATCAAGGATCAGGGTGAAGACTACGCACATGCATCAGCTATGGCCAAACTCTATGCTTCGGAAGTTGCGATGAATGTGACAGTGGAAGCTGTACAAGTCCATGGAGGATATGGATATGTCAAGGAGTATCATGTGGAGCGCTTGATGCGTGATGCCAAGATCACTCAGATATATGAAGGAACATCAGAAATTCAAAAAATAGTGATATCGAGAAACCTTCTCAAGTAAGTATTACTAACCAGAATATAGGCGCAATTCAAAAAATTGCGCCTTTTTTTATTATTTTTTTTCCTTTTCAATAAATACTCTAATTTTTACAAAAGAAAAGTGCTATTTTTGTAATCAGTATTTAATGAAATATTTTAATGGAATATTACAATAAGTTAATTGAATCGGTAAATATTCGCTTCCTCCGCGGATTCAATTACCAAGTTCAGAAGCCTTTCTCCGTGGCAGACCATAAGGAATTTGATAATATGCTAATTCTTCTCCACAATGGCACTGTCAAATTTGGTGAGGATCAAGAACTATTGAATGAAGGGGAAGTCTTATTTCTCCCGGGTGAAAAAAAGACCCCACTGACCATAGGAGGAGGAAATAAGCACGTGGATATTTCCATGGATAAGTTTCAGGAAAACAAACGAAAGTACCTCCAAAGTGTCAGCTTCAAAGAAATCAGAAACTCTGAAGAAGACTGCATCTCCGTAGTCAGCTTTGAATCAAAGGTATTCGATGTAGTCAACCTCTTCAATAGCTTAGATATTCCTCCCTTTATCATCCGATTCAATGACCGAATCGCTATTTTGATAGAAGATATTATGAAGGAAGTAGAGCAAACTTCCATCGGAAAAGAGCGTTCACTTCGAGCACTCAGTGAAGCATTGGTGATTGAGATTTTGAGACATATTCTGAAAAACAGACTATTTGTCGAAGAGCTTTCGACCAATGTGACCTACTTCAAAGACCCTAGATTGATAGAACTGTTCAAATTCATCAAGACCAATCTCGGAGGAGATCTTTCTAATAAGGTGCTAGCTCAAGTAGCCAATGTCTCTGAAGATTACGTGGGCCAATATTTTAAAATGCTTACGGGCATAAATCCACAAGACTACATTGAGTATCAGCGAATGGAAGCTGCTGTAGACCTTCTTCGAACTACCAAAAAATCTATTCGAGATATCGGAAAAGAGGTAGGCTACAAGGATACTGCCTATTTCTGCAGAAGATTTAAAATGATGTATGGAGTACCAGCCGGGAAAATGCGTCGCCGCGAATCACTCATCAATGTGTAAAGCAGCATTGTAAAACCGCTTATAATCTAAAGCCTCGATCAAAAAATCGGGGTTTTTTTGTGCCTGATTTCCAATCACAATCAAATCAGCATCTGCATCGAAGCAACGCTGAACCTTTTCTAGGCTATCCAAGCCACCTCCAACTATCAAAGGCCTGTTTACAACACTTTTGACTGCTTTGATCACTTCAGGAGATACTGTCGAATCCGATCCGCTTCCAGCATCAAGATAAAAATGACGCATCCCCAAGTACTTTCCAGCAAGCGCTGTATTGACTATCTGATCAATATTTTGATTTAACAAAGGAAAGGTTTCGGATTTTCGATGGACACTGCAGATATCTCCATCATTGACTAGTAAATAGGCCATAGACAATATCTCTAACTGACTTGATCTAAGCTTCTCTACTGCTTTGACTTGTTGCCCGATGAGATATTCGGGGTTTCTACCAGACAACAAGCTCAAAAACAAAAGCGCATCTGCCTGATCACTAATTTGCAGTTCGGAACCTGGGAAAATCACCTTCGGGATTGATGGAAGCTTTTGTTGAAGGGCAGAAATCAACTCATCTACACCTGTCGTAAGTCCCTGACTACCTCCTATAAAAATCAAATCCAACTCAGCTTGAGAAGCCTGCCAAAAAAATTCTTCTTCAAGCTTTCCAAAATCAAACTCATCTGGATCGATCAACCATGCGACCCCTCTTTTACTGGAAAGGCTAAGATCATTCAGTATCTCACTGACCTTTTTCGAACGTCTCTGTTTGATCTGCATTGAATAAATCCTTGAGATATTTCTCTTTTGCCAATGCAAGGCCTGCTATCAGCAATCGCTGACCGATTCCAGGCCAAAACGTAGCTTTTTCGGACTTGGTAATCTTCTTCTCAAGATCCTTGTCCAGCAACCCTTCTCGCTGCAATACCTCTAGTACTTTATCAGTTTTCCGGGAAGACTTTTTCTTTTTAAGCTGAACTACTGCCATAACCAGCAGGGCCCCAGCCAAAACTGCTCCACCGACTTTGGCCCAGTCCTCAGATTCCTTTTTTAGTAACTCAAGCTGCTTTTGAAGCGTTTGCTCTAGCTCTTCAGTTTGACGTTCCAGTTCACTCTTCATCGGACTTAAAATTTTTAGCTGCAGTTCCAATAAAATTCTTCAACCCATTTTGGATATTTTGCTTGAAAGATTTCGAGTCTCGCACCTTGTAAAGAATCAATATCATCAGCAAAAACAGTAGTCCTACGATCAAGAAGCCGCTAAATGGACTTTCGAGATAACTGCTCAGAAAAAAGGCCAAAGCCAAACTCAAAAATAACAAGACCAAAAGCATCAATCCTCCAATCACCACCAGCAAAAAGATTCTGGAAGTCAGTGTCAGGATTTCCTCCTGAATGTCTTGTTTGATCAGATTGATTCGAGTCTCGACCAATTTTTTGATGGTCTGAGTGATTTCAGAAATATTGAGCATACCAAAAATCTAACAATTGTTCGTTGGACGAATATAACTTAATTGAGAAGAGCAAAAAAATCAATAATCCTCAAGCGTCTCAGATTCCTCATAAAACTTATAGCGCAGGACCAGTTCAATCGCTATGCGAATGGCCTGATTGATGGGATAAGTTTCAGTCAGAAAAGCATCAATATCAGCAAGCTTGGAATAGTAAGTGGATGCCATCGGAACCTGCAGCTCATGCTTAATGGCAGCACTTGCTTTCGCAAAAGCTTCCGGCTTTGCTTCTTTGAGAACCTTACATAGGATCAATTCTTTTTCACCCTGCTTATTGCGACGTGCAGAACTTGAAAAAAGCCTACAAATCAGGCCCCTGTGAGTATGTTGGCTACAAAAACCTTTGCTACCATCTTCAGAGGTGGGACGATAAAGCAGACAAAACCCTTCCGATCCCAGAGAATCAAGCATGCGTAAATTTGACTCGATAGCTCCATTTTCATAAAGCTCCAAGGCAAATGGCAAAAACTCCAAAGGACTGGCTGGTACCTTTGGATTAGCACAGCATTTCCCACACCCTACCACACAAGACAAACCTGCTTGCTGGACAAAGTCCCTACTCTCGACTTCAAGCTCCCGGAATACCTCCAGAACTGCTTGAGACTTTTCGCTTAGCTTCAAGAATTCAATGAATAATCCACAAAATTACTACGCAATCTACCGAATTGATTCTCCCTACTGTAAATTTTTTCTAACTTCAATTCAGGAATTGAAATGGCAAATGCCCAAATTTTTAAATAAAAGACAGACTATTTAGGTCCTGAATCGTTTTAGCAGAAAAAGAATTTAGATATGAGCGAAAAAGAACTGATCAAGCAAGATGAAAAAATCAGAAAGGCATTTAAGGAGCGAGACTGGAGTGAGATAAAAAGCGCAGACTCTTGGGCGATTTTTAAAGTGATGTCCGAATTTGTAGAGGGATTCGAAAAACTCGCTAAAATCGGTCCTTGTGTGTCAATTTTTGGATCAGCACGAACACCACGGGACCACAAGCACTATCAAATGGCTGAAGAAATCGCCGCCAAACTCGTCCGCCATGGCTATGGGGTGATTACTGGTGGCGGACCGGGCATTATGGAGGCGGGTAATAAAGGAGCCCATTCGGAGGGAGGTAAATCCGTAGGCCTGAACATAGTCCTACCTTTCGAGCAATTCAATAACATCTACATCGATCGCGATAAGCTTTTGACCTTTGATTACTTTTTCGTCAGAAAAGTAATGTTTGTCAAATACTCCCAAGGCTTTGTGGTTCTTCCGGGAGGATTCGGGACGATGGATGAGTTTTTTGAAGCGCTTACCCTAATCCAAACCAACAAAATCGGCCGTTTCCCTATCGTCTTGGTTGGTAAAAACTACTGGGAAGGCTTAGTGGACTGGATAAAAAGCACCCTTTTAGAAAATAAATACATTAGCCCGGAAGACTTGGACTTATTTTCAGTTGTAGAAAATGCCACAGAAGCGGTGCAAGTAATTGATGACTTCTACAACAAATACCTACTCAGCCCGAATTTCTAATGCCTCGATACCACCTGTTTTTCATTTACGGCATGTTGGCCCTATGTCTAGCTGGCATTGGGGCCATCCTGCTTCAAAAACCCACAAGAGATACCACTGGGCCACAATTTATGGACCGGCAGCAGGGAATGTCACCCATTCCTTTGGACTCAATCCGGATTTTTCCGATTCCCGATACCCTGAGTTTTGCGGGAGAAAGAGTACCGCTGGATAGACAAGATATCTTTGAGCGTCTGGAGCGGGAGATTTATTCCATAGCCTATTGGCAGTCCAATACCGTACTCCTGATGAAGCGCTCCGCAAAATATCTTCCTGAAATCTCCAAAACACTTCAGGAACAAGGAGTACCGGATGATTTCAAATACTTAGCCATGGCCGAATCAGGTTTGGCGAATGTCACCTCACCTGCCGGAGCTAGAGGCTTTTGGCAGTTTATGCAAGGCACAGCCAAAGATTTTGGCCTGGAGGTCAATCGCAATGTCGATGAACGATACCATTGGCAAAAGGCTACCAAAGCAGCAACAGCCTACTTAAATCAAGCCCACAAAAAGTTTGGAAATTGGACAGCAGTAGCGGCTAGTTATAATATGGGTCAGGCTGGTTTCTCCAGAAGGCAATCTGAGCAGCTGGAGGAAGATTATTATCAGCTATTGCTGAATGACGAGACGAGCAGATACATTTTTAGGATTTTGGCTTATAAAGTGATCTTTGAAAATCCTCAAGATTATGGCTTCAATCTACGTCCAAAAGACTACTATCACGATCCAGAGATGGAAATAGTAACCGTAGATAAAGACATCTCCAACTTAGCCGAATGGGCAAAAGGCCAAGGTTATAGCTACAAGGAACTCAAGCTTTATAATCCCTGGATGCGAGAGCGAAATCTAAATGTACGAAGAGGAAGAACTTACCAAATCCTCCTGCCAAAAAAATCATAAAACTTAAATTCCAAGAGCATGAATTCAGCAGAAAATGTTTTTTTGACCGTCAATTCAATCGCCTTTTTCTGCTGGATTTTTTTATTTGTCTTTTACGAAAAGACATGGATTTATAAGGCGCTCTTTTCCTTTGTCATGGTTGGACTTGCCTTGACTTATGCATTTTTCATTACGCAGGCACTGACAGGGGAGAGTCAAGGTGGTTTCGATACATTAGGCAATCTAAAGTTACTTTTCGAGGATGATTTAGCCGTTTTGGCTGGCTGGATCCACTATTTGGTATTTGATTTATTTGTTGGGATGTGGATATGTAGGGATTCCACTAAGCGAAATATTGGAAGATGGTGGATTTTATCTTGCCTTATCTTCACCTTTATGATGGGACCTGTTGGTTTACTACTCTACTTCATCATTCGGGCCAGCAAATCAGGAAAATACCTGCAGGATCCGTTTTCTGCAGGCTGAAAATCCTAAGTAACTTCCATCTGAAGATTTATTTTTCTAATAGGTATTTCCGCATGAGAAATTGTTTGTACCTTTGACGGGCAAATAGGGTTACCTCAAACCAATATTTGCTATGAATCGAAATTCCGATAAATTCCTCTTCGAAGCCCTCACCTATGATGATGTGCTTCTAGTACCAGGATACTCCGAAGTTCTCCCCCGAGAAACCGACACTTCTACCTGGCTCACCAAAAAAATCCGACTGAACATTCCTCTTGTATCCGCAGCGATGGATACCGTAACTGAGGCCGAACTTGCCATTGCTATCGCTTTGGAAGGAGGTTTGGGGTTCATTCACAAAAACATGTCCATCGAGAAGCAAGCAGCTCAAGTCCGAAAGGTAAAACGCTCGCAAGCGGGGATGATTTTGGACCCAATCACTTTGAATATTGATGCTAAGGTCCGTGATGCAGAATCTATCATGCGCGAATACCACATTGGTGGTATTCCGGTCGTTGATCAAAATCGAGTTCTGAAAGGAATCATCACCAACCGTGATCTTCGCTTTATCAAGGACCCAAATCTCCCGATCAAGCAAATCATGACGATCGAGAATCTAATCACCGCCAAATCTGGTGTATCCCTAGAGCAGGCTGAGGAGATTCTCCAGGAGTACAAAATCGAAAAACTACCGATCGTCGATGAAGATAATAAATTGACAGGTTTGATCACCTACAAGGATATTCTGAAGCGAAAGGATAAGCCTCATGCCTGTAAGGATGAATATGGCAGACTACGTGTAGGTGCGGCTGTGGGTGTGACCGCAGACATCGTAAGTAGGGTAGAGGCTTTGGTGCAAGCAGGTGTAGACGTGGTGTCTATCGATACTGCTCATGGACACTCCAAGGGCGTAATCGAAACTTGTAAAAAAATCAAAACAGCATTTCCTGACTTAGAGGTCATCGTTGGAAATATTGCTACTCCCGAAGCGGCAATAGCTTTGGCGGATGCTGGAGCTGATGCAGTAAAGGTCGGAGTAGGTCCAGGTTCGATTTGTACCACACGAATCATTGCCGGAGTTGGAGTGCCTCAGCTTTCAGCAGTATTCGAATGCTCACAAGCTTTAAAGGAAAGAGGAGTACCCGTAATTGCGGATGGGGGTATTCGATATTCAGGCGACTTGGTAAAAGCTGTCGCAGCTGGAGGTAGTTCTATCATGATCGGCTCCCTACTTGCTGGTACCGAAGAAGCACCTGGTGAAATGATCATTTTCGAAGGAAGAAAATTCAAGTCCTATCGTGGAATGGGTTCATTGGAAGCCATGGAGTCTGGCTCCAAAGATCGTTACTTCCAGGATGCAGAAGACAATATCAAAAAGCTAGTGCCTGAGGGCATCGTAGGCCGTGTACCATACAAAGGCTTGGTAGCAGAGGTCCTTTACCAACTCGTAGGTGGACTACAAGCAGGTATGGGATACTGTGGTACCAAAACAATCGAAGACTTACAGAAAAATGGCAAGTTTGTGAAAATCACCGCTGCAGGTGTGAAAGAGTCGCATCCTCACGATGTGAGTGTGACTAGAGAAGCTCCAAACTACAGCTTAAAATCATAATTTTAACAATCCATTATCCTTTTCAAATTTTTGGAAAGGGCATAAAAAAACCCGGCTTAGTGGCCGGGTTTTTTGCATTTATTGGTTATGCTAATTAAGCTACTTTTTTCGCTTCTTTTTCTTTATCCAACTCTTTCTTCATCAAGTCTACTACAATCGGAGTAGCGATGTATACAGAGGAATAAGTACCTACTAGAATACCGATGAACAAGGCGAAAGAGAATCCTCTCAAAACTTCTCCACCGAAGATCAATAGAACTATTACCACGATCAAAGTTGTGAATGAAGTGATCAAAGTTCTACCCAAGGTAAGGTTGATCGCTTCATTGAAGATATTCACCAGTTTACCGGTTCCTCTTAGCTCGATATTTTCACGAATACGGTCAAAAACGATCACCGTATCGTTGATCGAGTAACCGATCACCGTCAATATCGCAGCGATAAATACTTGATCGATCTCAAAGGTCGCTCCCAAGGCAGTAGCAATTGCAAATGCTGCAATCACAAATAGGGTATCGTGAACCAAAGCAGCAATAGATGCCAAGGAGAATTGCCACTTTCGGAATCGTACCAAAATGTAAAGGAAGATAGCAATCAAGGCTACGATCATAGCTTCAGCAGAGGAAGTCTTAATATCGTCTGCTACAGTCGCCCCCACTTTCGAGGATCCAGTAATTGCGAATTGGCCAGTTCCTAGGTTTTCAGCATTATCTGTGAAAGAGAAGCCTGTGACTGTGGCAATTCCTTCTTTTACCTTTTCTTCTACCTGACGGTTGGACTCGTCATCATCCTCGTTGATCAGATAGGAAGTGGTAACTTTCAAGACATTATTTGCACCATACGTTTTAACCTCTACGGAGCCATCAAATTCGCCATCCAGTCCTACTTTCAATTCAGAAGGAACTACCGGCTCTTCAAAAGCAACGATATAAGATCGACCACCGGTAAAGTCAACACCAAACTTCAACCCGTTCACAGCGGCGATAGCCAAACCAACAATGATGATTCCAGATGAAATCAAATATGCGGTCTTTCGCTTGCTTAAGAAATCGAAGTTCAAGCCAGTCAATGCATTTTTGGCAAATGGCGTTGCGAAGCTGATTGAGCTCTTTTCTCCTTTTTTGCTCATCCAGTGAACAATCACTCGAGTGATAAATACCGCCGAGAAGAAGGACGAAGCAATACCGATCATCAATACGATGGCAAAGCCTTTTACTGGACCTTGTCCCAAAGCGTAAAGAATGGCACCAGTCAAGAATGTCGTCACATTGGAGTCCAAGATGGCAGAGAAAGCTTTGTTATAACCTGCGTTGATTGAAGCAAGTAGACCTGCTCCATTTCGAAGTTCCTCCTTGATTCGCTCAAAGATGAGTACGTTCGCATCAATGGACATACCGATAGTCAATACGATACCGGCGATACCAGGCAAGGTCAAAGCTGCTCCCAACTGAGCAAGGATTCCTAGAATGAAGAAGATGTTGAATACCAATGCCGCGATAGCAACCAATCCACCTTTGGAATAGTAGGCCACCATGAAAAGGACAACTAAGACAAGACCTGCCACCATGGAAATGATACCTTGGCCTTGAGCTTCTTTACCCAATGTTGGACCAATGATGCTTTCTTCCACAATTTGAGTTGGCGCAGGAAGTGAACCTGACTTCAGAATATTTGCCAAATCCTGTGCTTCCTGCAGGGTGAAAGATCCTGAAATTTCAGACTGACCTGTAGGAATTTCGCCATTTACTACCGGTGCTGTGTACACATAGTCATCCAAAACTACTGCAATACGACGACCTATATTTGCACCGGTAAGTGATCTCCACTTTCTGGCACCTTCTGCATTCATTTGCATGGACACAGCAGGACGGGAAGTCTGATCAAGCACCTGACGAGCGTCGGTTACCACATCACCTTCTAGAGGCGCTTGGTCTGCTCCTCGAGGAGCTCTGATGGCATAAAGCTCAAGAATCTCCAAATCTGTACCTTCTGGTACAAATGGCTTCACACCCCAAAGCAATTTAATGTCTCTTGGAAGTAGTGATTTG
This sequence comes from Algoriphagus formosus, assembly GCF_002807035.1. Classification (GTDB taxonomy): domain Bacteria; phylum Bacteroidota; class Bacteroidia; order Cytophagales; family Cyclobacteriaceae; genus Algoriphagus; species Algoriphagus formosus. Next base: position 1,026,699 of record NZ_NIUC01000002.1, read on the forward strand.
TAATCTGGGTTTTTAAGGATTCGATTGATGATAATAGTATCACGAACCTGATAAGCAAGACCATAATTCGGCTGAATTAGGCTGTAGATCGGAGAAACGTCATTGGAAGGATTCATTGGATCGATCTCCGCCAACTGCTTTTCAAGCGCATTTCGAAGAGAATCTTCCTCTGTCATATTCTCTGTAGATACCGTGTCTTCGTCGCTAGTATCTGCATTTTGATTATCAGCTACCCAAGCAGCGTTGATCGCGTCAAGGGAACCGCCTAGTTCGTTTACTTCAGCTACTTCCCAAAACTGCAATTTCGCTACTCCTTGAAGTAGGTTTCTTACACGCTCCTGGTTATCTACACCTGGAAGCTCTACTTGAATACGACCAGTTCCTTGAATTCGCTGAATGTTTGGCTGAGAAGTACCAAATCGGTCAATTCGCGTACGAAGAATGTTGAAAGATCTTTCGATTGCGTTTTCAACTTCTGTGTCGATGATCTCTAGAATTTCTGCATCAGATGACTCAAGGGAAATACGGCCACGATTGGCAGCAGTCGCAAAAATGCTGCTTAGCTGACGTCCTGGGTTGTTACTTTGCCATGCGGAATAGAATAGATCCACATACTTTTCAGTAGAGGTTTTAGCAACTTCGCGAGCTTCATCAACAGCCTGATTGAATCCAGGATCTTTGGGATTTCCTGCAAGACCCTTTACAATTTCCACTGGGGAAACTTCCAAGGTTACGTGCATTCCTCCTTGAAGGTCTAGACCTAGACCCAATTCAGTTTCTTTGATTTCTTGATAGGTAAAATCTGCCCCTAAGAAGTTGTACACCGGCTCTCTCCAGATAGAGTCTAGGTAGGATCTTCTTTTGGCAAAATCTACGTTGCCATCTGCTTCGACGGCATATTCAGTGGCTTGTTTTTGAATACCACTTGATACAAATGTGAATGACAGATAATACAGACACAAGCCTGTGATCACCACTGTCAAAAACACAATGACTCCTTTGTTTTGCATTGGATTATAGAATTAATTATTGATTTCTTAAATAGAATAAGGATGCATAGACCAATAAGTCATGCATGGAAATTGGCAAGAAAAAGAAGGAAAACTAGGGCCCGAGCGTGGAAATAATCCGCTCAAAAAGTATCTCAACCAGCTGATTGGATGGAGCAAAGGAAGCCAATTCAATCGTAAATGACCTTGGCTCGAAGCTGATAATGTCATAAATAAAGTATAAGGCCGTCTGGGTCAATTGCACCGCAAAAGGGACCACAGCATCTACTGCCATGGAGATGACAGCCTGCTCACTTCCATCCTCTGTGGATTGATGCTCAATCTTATTGATTTCGGGATGAGTGACGTATTCTAATGAGGAGACAAAAAAGCACAGCAATAGTGCCAAGGCCAATGTGAACCTTCGCTGCCATAGAATGTTATTTTGTGCTTTTTGCTTCATGCTGCGCAAATATAGAGAATATTTACAATGTAAAAGCCCTTTCCTGAGAGTTTTAGCTTGATTTCGCTTTGAGGTAAGCCCGAATGACCTCCAAACCCTTATCAAAGTTCAAATTGTTCGGAATGATCAAATCAGCGTCATTTTTGAAAGGCTTGATGTACTTTTCATAGGTTGGCATCACGTGCATTTCATACCGATAAAGGACATCGTCCAGATCATATCCTCGCTCTACTTTGTCACGGATGATTCTGCGCTTGAGCTTGATGTGATCCTTGGCATCGATAAATATTTTCAGATCGAGCAAGTCCGAAAGCTCAGGATAGTACAATACGAATATTCCCTCTACCACGATGACCGGTGCAGGATGAAAGGTGAGCATCGCCGGTTTTTTAGCGGCATTATTAAAAGTGTACTCTTCTCTATGAATTGTCTCTCCTGCTTGAATCCTGCGAATATCAGCCGCATAGGCTTCGAAGTCTATGCTTTGGGGGGTATCAAAATTATGTATCCCTTGGGCATCGATTGGCTGCAAATGCCTTGGTTTATAGTAGTTGTCCTGCGAGATCAAACAAACCTCTCCTGGATCAAAACTTCCTAAAAGTCTTTCCAAAAAAAGTGTCTTACCTGAGGCAGAACCTCCTGTGATTCCTACTATAAATGGCCGTCCCATGTGCTGAATTTTGCCACAAGTTTAAAAATTTTTACTCGTTAAAAATTGAACTAATGCATGAACCTCCTTTCCACGGTGAGAAATGCGGTTTTTTTCTTCCATATCAAGCTCTGCAAAGGTCCGATTCATTCCTTCCGGCACAAAAATAGGATCATACCCGAATCCCTTTTCGCCTCTTCGTTCTTCGATAATCTTCCCCTTAGCTACCCCTTCAAAAGCATATTCATCCTCACCCAAAATCAAAGCGATCACAGTTCGAAACTGAGCTTCTCTATTGCTTATTCCACTAAGATTTTTCAACAAAAGGTCCACATTCCTTTCATCCGATCGAGGCTCACCTGCATAGCGACCGGAGTAGACTCCTGGTTCACCTTGAAGAGCTGCCACTTCCAAACCTGTGTCATCCGCAAAGCAATCTACGCCATACTTCTCCTTGACATATCGAGCTTTTTGGAACGCATTGTGATCAAGCGTATTTCCAGTCTCTGGAAGCTCTTCCTCACAACCAATTTCTTTGAGCGAAACTATCTCTATGGACTTGGGAAGAGCTGCCCTGACCTCTTCTATTTTCTTCGAGTTGTTGGTGGCAAAGCAAATTTTCATGTGTTTATAATTTGTTTTTCAGCGGCCATAACCTGTCCCGAACTGTAGTTCGGGATGGAATGCCCTACCCTGATATATCGGGGTATTCCCCTGTGTTAGGAGCCATTCATATGGGCATTTCATATCCAAAAGTACAGAATATTCCTAAGACGAATTATCGGTTTTTAAGCGGTTTTTTTATTGTCATTACTTTTCGAAGAACTAACTTCGGACAGTTTTTTAAATCTCCTACTTATGAAAAAAATCACGGTCTATTGCGGCTCAAAAAAAGGCAATTCCTCTGTTTTCGAATCAGCTGCAAGAGCACTTGCTCAAGAGATGATCAATCGAGACCTATCCTTGGTCTATGGAGCTGGTCGGGTAGGGCTCATGGGGGTGATTGCAGATGAAATGCTGGCAGGAGGCAAAGAGGTGTTGGGCATTATCCCACAAAAACTGGTAGACCGGGAAGTAGCACACTCAGGATGTACAGAGCTAGTCATCGTCGAGACCATGCGCGACCGAAAATGGCTAATGGCGGAGCGAGGTGATGCTTTTATTGCCATGCCGGGTGGAATCGGGACTTTAGAGGAACTGTTTGAAATTATGACATTGAATCAATTGCACTATATTCAGAAACCCCTCGCACTTTATAATGTCAACGGCTATTATGACATGCTCATCGAATTTCTAAATCATGCAATGAAAGAGGGCTTTTTATACCCCGAGCAGGAAGAACTTTTGATCATTTCTGATGACCCTGTGGAGCTTTTGGATCAAATGCAAGCCTACCAAGCCAGAAGACCGGCTGACTGGTAAAAGACAGTTTTTCAAAAAGAATTATTTTTTGATTTGAAATAATATTTGGATAATTCTCGTTCTGCATCAAAAGAATTTTATCCAGAATTGGATTTTTTCTATTTTTGCCAGAGTTCGAACTGAAAATGATTCAAAAACTTTTCCCATTAGACAAAAATTATATCCTTAGACAAGCGCAATTTGCGCTAGAAGAGGAACTTTTGGATCAAATGGTATACGAACTAAAGCGGTCTTACACTTACCTCTACAATCCACTCAAACTCATGGACAGCACCTATGCCGTGATTTTAGACGGGTTTGAGTTTCCTACCGATCGCATTCGAATGATCTATCGGCAGCTTTGTGGCGTTTATCGCTATCAACAACAAGACAATCAGCTAGAGCTGCTATTTGACGGCAAATCGCATTTTGACAAGTTTAAGGAAGAGTGGGAGGCTGCGTTTATCTCGATGATTCGTCAATTGGGTCAACATGAGCAATACGTCAAAACTATGCTTCGGATGACCCTATTGTTTGATACAGAATCTCGTGCCGAATGGGCCGAAAACCACTGCAAAGCCTTTATCAATCAACACTTTGGAATTCGCGTGGTGAAGAGACATGGCGAATTGGTCCTAAAAGTTAGCTAGGCTGTAAGTCCTTTACTTTTTACTGAAAGCAAACTTTACCAGCACATCCAAGGGTACAAAATCCAAGCTTCGCTCATGGGTTGCCTCCAACACCACTTCCGGAGCTACTCCTGCTTCATAGGCTTCCTTCCAGCGGAGCACACACAAGCACCAGCGATCTCTAGGTTTTAGACCGGGAAAAAGATATTCAGGCCTTGGTGTAATCAGGTCGTTTCCCTGCTTCCTGGAAAAATCTAAAAATTCCTCAGTTACAATCGCGCAGACTGTATGAGTCCCATGATCAGTCTGTCCCGTACTGCAGCAACCATCTCTGAAAAATCCCGTCAAAGGGTCCATGCTGCAGGGGATCAATTTTTCCCCAAAGACATTTTTATCCGCTTCTTTCTGAAAGTTTTCCTGCATGATTTCAATTGTGAATATTAGAATATAACTGCGTTTGAAACAATCAGTTTACTGCTTTTCGCTACTCAATTGATTTTCTGGAATCAATATTAGGAAAAGGCCTGATTTTTATCAGCTAAAACGGAGCTATTCTTTCCTATTTTTAAGTATCAATAACGAGCAAATAGGATGGCAGATTTGATAGTATCATTTCGGGAGATCGGAATGGAAGACGTGGCAACAGTGGGAGGAAAAAATGCCTCTCTCGGTGAGATGTTTCAAAAGTTGATTCCTCTGAAAATCAATATACCAGATGGTTTTGCAGTGACAGCAGATGCCTACCGGCTTTTTGTGCAGCACAATCAAATCGGCGAAGCTATCCAAGACCATCTAAAGCAGTTGGATCTGAAGGACTTTTCCAACCTCAATTCAGTTTCTAGCTCTATCAAAAAGCTTTTTCTCAAAAGCACTTTTCCCTATGAATTGATCGAGGAAATCGAAGGAGCTTACCGGAAGCTTTGCGAAGCAAATGGGCGCGAAGTAGATGTAGCGGTCCGGAGTAGTGCTACAGCGGAGGATCTTCCGGGAGCGAGTTTTGCCGGATTACATGAATCTTTCTTGAATATTCAGGGAGAAAAAAAGCTCTTAGAAACCGTCCGATCCTGTTTTGCTTCGCTCTACAATGCCCGCGCGATCAAGTATCGCCATGACAGGGGCTTTGACAAACACGAAATTGCGCTCTCGGTAGGTGTGCAATTGATGGTGAGGGCTGACTTGGCTTGTAGTGGGGTTACTTTTTCCATTGACCCTGAATCGGGATTTTCTAATGCTGTTTTGATTACAGGCTGCTGGGGTTTGGGAGAAAATATCGTGCAAGGAGCGGTGATTCCCGATGAGTATTTGGTGTTCAAACCTTCTTTGGAAAAGGGTAAAAAGTCTATTATTTCCAAAAGATTGGGTCCCAAGACCAAAACCATGATCTATGAAAAAAAGGGAGGAGTAGTCAATCTGGACACACCCAAGGAAAAGCAGGAAGCTTTTGTACTTGATGAAAAAGAAATCGAAACACTAGGGAAATGGGCGGTGCAGATCGAAAAGCATTACCAAATGCCCATGGATATCGAATGGGCTAAGGATGGAAATTCCGATGAGCTTTTTATCGTGCAAGCGCGACCGGAAACTGTACATGCTGACAAGGACCCATACGTACTGAAAGAGTATTCGTTGACGCAAAAAGGAGAGCTTCTAAGTTCCGGCTATGCCATCGGTAACGGAATCACAGCCGGCAAAGTCAAAATCCTTCACTCTCCCACTGAGGCGGATCTGCTGGAAAAAGGGGATATTCTTCTCACCGAAATCACCAATCCTGATTGGGATCCGGTAATGAAAAAGGCCGGAGCCATTATTACAACCAAGGGCGGTAGAACCAGCCATGCAGCCATTGTGGCGCGGGAAGTGGGGGCGCTGGCAATCGTGGGTGCAGAAGGAGCTCTGGAAAAGCTCAAAAATGGAGACTTGGTCACAGTAGACAATTCCTCCGGAAAAATCGGAAAAGTCTATGCCGGCAAACTGAAGTGGAAAACTCAGGAGCACAATTTCAAAGGCCTTAAACTTCCCAAAACCCAGCCCATGTTTATCCTTGCCGACCCTGAAAAGGCTTTCAACCTCTCCTTTTTCCCAAATCAAGGAGTAGGATTGATGCGAATGGAATTTGTCGTCAACGGAAGCATCAAGGTGCATCCCATGGCTTTGGTGCATTTTGATGAGTTGGAAGATCCAGAAGAAAAAGCCCAAATCGAAACGCTCTGCAAGGGCTATTCTGACAAGCAAGAATATTTTGTGGATAATCTGTCTCAGGCTGTAGGGACGATAGCCGCCGCCTTCTATCCCAAGGATGTGATTTTGCGTATGAGTGATTTCAAAACCAACGAGTATGCCCATCTTTTGGGAGGTGGTCAATTTGAAACTGGGGAAGAAAACCCCATGCTAGGCTTCCGTGGAGCCTCCCGGTACGATCACGAGCGATATAGGGAAGGTTTCGCTTTGGAATGTCAAGCCGTCAAGCGGGTCAGAGAGGACATGGGATTAGAAAATCTCAAAGTGATGATTCCCTTCTGCCGCACACCGGAGGAGGGCAAGAAAGTGATTACTCTAATGAAAAAGCTAGGCTTGGAGCAGGGGAAAAATGGACTCGAGATCTACGTGATGGCCGAAATTCCCTCCAATGTGATCCTGGCTGAAGAGTTTGCCCAAATCTTCGATGGCTTTTCCATCGGTTCCAATGACCTGACCCAACTTACATTAGGCGTGGATCGGGATTCGGAGGTCTTGAGCGATCTGTTTGATGAAAACAACCCTGCCGTAAAATGGATGATTGCAGAGGTGATTCGTAAGGCCAAAGCTGCTGGCAAGAAAATCGGGCTCTGCGGTCAGGCACCGAGCGACAATCCTGCTTTTGCTCAATTCCTGATCGAAGAAGGAATAGATAGTATTTCCTTTAATTCGGATGCATTACTGAAAGGAATTGAGAATATGATTGAGGCGGAAGGAAGAGGGAAATAGGGAAGCTGGAAGACAGCAGCAAGTAAGTCGGGGAGTTAGAAAGTTAATCCAAAACCTTTGAAGCATTAGTCCATGTGATCCAACAATATCCCATCCTTTTCAATGGCACATAAATGAATGGATAGGAAGTCTTTCTTCAAAAAAACTTTAATTTCACAAGTATGAAAACGAGCCTGCCTAAACAGACAGGGTTTCCATCCCGAACTACGGTTCGGGACAGGTTACGACCATTGAAAAACAAAAAATAAACACATGAAATCGAGTATGATGTAGCCAACACTTACATATATGACTATAAAGCATGCGAGATTCAATGTGGCCGTTAAAGAAAAAAATTATAAACACATGAAATCGACACGATTAAAATCATCATTAAACACACAGGGAAATGATGATTTTAATCGTCAAAGATTCCATCTGAACAATAAAAATCAAAAAATAAACAGATGAAACAAACCTTATCTACTTTCCTTCTTTTCTTCCTGCTAGTCACAGGGAGTTTGTTTGCGCAAGTGGCTGACTCCACCTATATCAAAGAAAACTATGATAAAATGGAGGTTCAGATTCCGATGCGTGATGGCGTTAAACTGTTTACTTCCATTTATATCCCAAAGGATAAATCAAAGACCTATCCCTTTTTGATGCAACGTACATGCTACAGCGTGGCTCCTTACGGAGAAAGCAATTACAAGACTAGCCTAGGCCCAAGTAGCTACCTGATGCGAGATGGGTATATTTTTGTTTACCAGGATGTGCGGGGCCGATGGATGTCTGAAGGGGAATTTACTAACATGACTCCCAACATTCCGGGAAATGATGTCAATAACAAGATGGCGGTGGATGAATCATCCGACACTTTTGATACGATAGAATGGCTATTGGAGAATATCGCTGGGCATAATGGAAGAGTCGGTCAATGGGGGATTTCTTATCCAGGATTTTACACGGCAGCAGGGCTACCAGATGCCCACCCGGCCTTAAAAGCTTCTTCACCTCAAGCTCCGATTGCAGACTTTTTCTTTGATGACTTCCATCACAATGGCGCTTTTCTTCAAAGCTACACCGCTGCCATGCCGGTTTTTGGTTACCAGCATGATGGTCCTACGAGCTCTCCATGGTATATGGACAAACTTGCTCGGTTTATGAGTCAGCCGATCAGTGATGGCTATGATTTCAATCTCCGTTTGGGACCTTTGAAAAATATCACCGAGAAATACCAATACGATAATTTCTTTTGGCAGGAAATCACCGAGCATCCCAACTATGATGAATTTTGGCAAAAAAGAGCCATTCTACCACATTTGAATGATATCGACCATGCTGTCATGACTGTGGGTGGATGGTTTGATGCGGAAGATCTTTATGGGCCTTTGAATATTTATAAAACCATCGAAAGAACGAGCCCTTCGGCTGAAAACATGCTTGTCATGGGTCCCTGGGCTCACGGACAATGGTCTCGCCCTGAAACTGGTCAGACCACGCACGGCCATATTTACTTCGGCGATAGCATCAATACTTTCTACCAAAGAGAAGTGGAGCGCAGGTTTTTTAACCACCACTTAAAAGGAGGCGACAATCCGAAACTCCCTGAAGCTCTTATGTACGATACCGGCAAAAAGGAATGGAGAGAATTTGACGCTTGGCCACCAAAAGAAATCGAACCAGCTAAACTTTATTTTGGAGAACGAGGGCAATTATCCGTCAACAAACCCCTAGATGAAGAAGCGGTGTTTGAATATATCAGTGACCCTGCAAAGCCCGTACAATACACTTCCAACACAGAGAGTCTCGTTTTTACACCAAGGCTTTTTATGAGTGATGACCAGCGGGAAGCAGGACGCAGACCCGATGTGCTTACTTTTGAGACAGACGTATTGACCGAAGATGTCACCCTAGCAGGTGAAATCATGGCCCGATTGAAAGTATCCATGACTGGAACTGATGCTGACTTCATCGTAAAACTTATCGATGTCTATCCTCAGGATCATCCAAATTATGATCATAATCCCAAGAATGTAATCATGGGAGGATATCAGCAGCTCGTACGATCAGAAGTGATGCGGGGTCGATTCCGAAATAGTTTCGAGAATCCCGAGCCATTCGAACCAAACAAGCCAACCGATGTGGATTTCCGACTTCAGGATCTGCTTCACACCTTCAAAAAAGGCCACCGAATCATGATCCAAATCCACAGCACTTGGTTCCCTTATATCGATCGCAACCCACAGAAATATGTGGACAATATTTATGAGGCATCGGAAGAAGACTTTATCAAGTCAACCATCCGGGTGTATGGCTCATCGGTAATTGAGATAGGTGGTAATCAAACCTTGGGAACCCAGTTGGAACCCAAAAAGTAAAAAGCTACGAATCGCTTCAGTGATTTTTAAAAAAATGGGGGGAGGATTAATTCTTCCCCCATTCTGTATGGAAAATACCTTCTCGATCGGTGCGTTCGTAGGTATGCGAACCAAAGTGATCGCGTTGCGCCTGAATCAAATTTAGTGGCAACCTACCCGTAGTCAAGGCATCAAAATAACTGATGGAAGTCAACAAGCCAGGCATGGCTATTCCCCTTTCCAGAGCTTGACTTGCCACCCTTCTAACTGCAGGAAGTGCTCCATTCACCTTATCCACAAAACTTGGAGAAAGCAAAAGATTTTCAAGTTTTGGATTTTGGCCGAAGGCTTCTGCAATATCTGCAAGCATCCCTGCACGAATGATGCAGCCGGCACGCCAGATTTTAGCAATTTGAGAAAGATCCAGCTCGTAGCCATATTCCTTGGAGGCCTCTGCAAGCTGATGCAAACCTTGAGCATAAGAAATGACGAAGGAGAAATATAATGCCTTTTCTGCCTGCTCAATTAATTCTTCTTTTGGCAAAGTAGGAAGCTTAGGACGATCGTAAAGTGAATCGGCATCGACTCGCAAGGATTTCAAAGCCGATATCTCCCGCATACTGACAGCCATATCGATCGTAGGAACTGGAATTCCTAGATCCATGGCGTTCTGGGAGGTCCATTTGCCGGTCCCTTTCTGTTTTGCTTTATCCAAAATCATATCCACCAAGCGACCTGAACCCAAATCATCCTCCTGAAGGAAAATCTCAGCAGTAATTTCTACCAAAAAGGACTGTAAACGACCTTTATTCCAGCTATCAAATACTTGATGGAGCTCGTCATTGTTCAAACCAGCAGCTCGATGTAGCAGGTCATAAACCTCAGAAGTCAATTGCATCATGGCGTATTCGATGCCGTTGTGAACCATTTTGACATAGTTACCAGCTGACTTGGGCCCCAAATATGCCACGCAAGGTTCACCCTGATACTTGGCTGCTACCGCTTCAAAGATCGGGCGCACATGTTCGTAGGCTTCCTTATTTCCACCCGGCATGATACTAGGTCCCTTTCTGGCCCCTTTGGCACCACCTGAAACTCCCGAACCAAAGAAATGAATGCCCTTTTGGCTCAAATATGCATCCCGCCGATCTGTATCCGAAAAGAAAGAATTCCCTCCGTCAATGATAATATCACCCTTATCGAGGTGCGGAAGTAAGTCTTCAATGACTTGATCCACAATTTTCCCAGCTGGTACAAGCAGCATGATTTTGCGAGGACTTGTAAGTGATTGGCAAAAAGTAGGAAGATCCTGAGTTGCATCAACACGAGATCGATCACCTCCTTCTTCCCGGAGAGCCTCCACTTTTTCAGCATCAAGATCATAGCCGAAAGCTGAAAAGCCATTGTCTTTTACATTCAAAATAAAATTCCGCCCCATCACCCCGAGGCCGATCAATCCAAAATCATATTGCGTTTCTTGCATGTTTTGCGCTGTTCTAAAATTCAATTAATCCTATCAATCTGCACTCAAGCTCGCTCTTTCTCACCAATTCACTTATTTTTGTGTCAGATTTCAAAATTAACCGATCTGATCAGCTTATTTGGGATTTTGAGAAAAAAACTGAATCACGACTTCTGATATTTCCCCTTTTGCAACAAAGCTCCCCCCTATGAAAAAAACACCCAACCAGATGCTAATCATTTTTGGTGCTTCTGGGGATCTCACTTCAAGGAAGCTCATTCCAGCCATATACAACCTTTTTAAAGGCGGTCATTTATCCAAAAATTTCTGTGTCCTAGGAGTAAGCAGAAGCAATATGACCGACGAGGAGTTTCGGACCAAAGCCATTTTGGAAAGCCCTTTTCTTCAAAAAGAAAATAGCAAAGAAGACCCTCAAACCATGCAGGCCTTTGCTGAACAATTCCACTACCAAGACTTGGGTAGTGACTATGACCACAGCTATGACTTACTGGCCAATCGGATCGCGTCTCTGAATGAACAGCACGGTACTTCGGGTAATTATATTTTTTATCTCTCCACTCCACCGAGTCTCTATGAGGTAATTGCCAAAAACCTATCCGAAGCAGGACTTAGCAAAGAAAAAGATGGTTTTAGACGCTTGATCGTGGAAAAACCTTTCGGCTATGATCTCGAGTCAGCCAAAACTCTAAACGATGCGTTGCATCACTATTTCGATGAAAAGCAGGTTTATCGAATCGATCATTATTTGGGAAAAGAGACAGTTCAAAACCTACTCGTGACCCGATTTTCCAATTCCATATTCGAGCCGCTCTGGAATCGACGCTACATTCATCATGTCGAAATCACCAACGCAGAAACCGTCGGAGTAGAAAAAAGAGGAGGTTATTATGATAAGTCTGGGGCACTTCGGGATATGTTTCAGAGTCATTTGCTGCAAATTGTCTCTCTCCTGGTGATGGAGCCACCGATTTCCTCAGATGCTGAAGAGATTCGAGATGAAAAGGTAAAAGCACTGAAATCCCTTCGAATCATGAAATCGGAGGAAGAAATCGTCAAGAATACGTTGCGAGGTCAGTATGTCAAAACTGAAATTGATGGAAAAACGGTCAAGGGTTACCGGGAAGAAGAAGGGGTAAATCCGGAATCAACCACCGAAACCTATGCCGCCATCAAGTTTTTTGTAGACAACTGGCGATGGAAAGGAGTCCCTTTCTATGTCCGCACCGGCAAGGCTATGCCAACCAAGGTCACTGAAGCCGTCATTCACTTCAAGACTCCTCACCACGAAGTCTTCATGAGCCAAGACGCTTACCGCAAGGACAATAAGCTGATCATTCGAATCCAACCCGATGAGGGAATTTTAATCAAATTCGGAGTGAAAGTTCCGGGCCTAGGCTTTCATGTGGAGCAAGCAAATATGGAATTTTATTATTCCGATCTAGAGTCCGCACAGGTCATGGATGCCTATGAGCGTCTGCTGCTCGATGCCATGCAAGGCGATACCACACTCTACGCCCGTGCCGATGAGGTGGAGGCTGCTTGGAGATTTGTAGATCCCATATTGAAATGCTGGGAAAACAATCCCGCTGTCAATACCTACGGCTATTCGGTAGGTACTTGGGGACCTCGCAATTCGGACGAACTGATCGAAGATAGCTTCGGCTGGCGCAATCCCGGAGATTTGCTGACCGATGAAACAGGATTTTGTATTCTTTGCTAAACGCAATACCCATGGAAACACGAATTTTTGAAAATAAGGAAACTGTGGCCAAAAGCTTTTCTGCGTATTTGTCCGATCTGATAAGCAGCAAGCCGGAGATGCATATTGCACTTTCCGGTGGCAGCACGCCAAAAATCGTTTTTGATGAATTGGCGGCTGAATATGGGGATAAAATCGACTGGAAAAAGGTGCATTTCTATTGGGGAGATGAGCGCTGTGTAGCGCCGAGTGATTCGGAGAGTAATTTTAAAATGACTCAGGATCATCTCCTATCAAAAATTCAGATCCCTGCAGAGAATGTACATCGGATTCAAGGTGAAAATGATCCAGTGCAGGAAGCCAAACGCTATTCCCAAGTATTGGAGATGCAATTGCCATCCCAAAATGGAATGCCTCGCTTTGACTTAGTGATCTTGGGAATGGGAGACGATGGACACACGGCATCGATTTTCCCGGATTCCATTGATCAGTGGGAAGCCAAAGATCTATGTGTGACAGTAGCCCATCCGGTATCAAGACAGATTAGGGTCTCACTGAGTGGCGGAATCATTAACCATGCTGAGACCGTGGCCTTTTTGGTGACTGGAAAAAGCAAAGCAGAAAAGGTGCGGGAAGTGATCCAAAAAGAAGGGAATTTTGATTCCTACCCGGCCAGTTTGGTGAAGCCTGAAAGCGGAAACCTGATCTGGTTTTTGGACGAGGATGCGGCAGCAGATTTAAGATAGCAACTAGTAGCCATGAGAATCAAACTCATGGCTTTTTTGATACCAGCAAGCCTAAACTTTCTAAGAAATGGCCTGCTTTTAGAACATAAACTTTAACCAAAATCAATCTTTTTATGAAAACTGTAAAAGCTTTTGCAGCCGAAAAGGCAGATCAACCTTTAGGCCCTTTTGACCTCCAACGCCGGACCCCAGGGCCTTCCGACGTGGAAATTGAAATTTTATACTGCGGCGTATGTCACTCTGATATCCATACTGCACGAAATGAATGGGGTGGAACAATCTACCCGGTTGTACCAGGTCACGAGATCGTTGGCAAGGTAACAGCTATCGGCTCTGATGTAAAAAACCACAAAGTGGGAGATACAGTGGGTGTAGGATGCATGGTTGATTCCTGTGGTACCTGTGGAAATTGTGAAGAAGATCTGGAGCAATTCTGCGAAAAAGGAATGTCGGGAACCTATAGCTCTTATTTACAGGATAAAAAAACAGTCACTTATGGAGGTTACTCGACTTCAATCGTGGTGACTGAAAAATTTGTACTGAAAGTATCCGACAAACTACCTCTCGAAGGTGTGGCTCCATTGCTTTGTGCGGGCATCACGACCTATTCCCCGCTTCGCCATTGGAAAGTGAAAAAAGGGGACAAGGTTGCCGTAGTAGGACTAGGTGGATTGGGTCACATGGCTGTCAAGTTAGCTTCCGCTATGGGAGCTGAAGTGACAATGCTAAGCCGGTCTCCGGAGAAAGCAAAAGATGCTGATAAACTTGGCGCCCATCACTTCGAACTAACTACTGATCCGGAGAACATGAAACGGCTGAAAGGAACTTACGATCTGATTATTGATACTGTATCGGCATCTCACGACTACTCAGCCTACTTAAATCTTCTTCGCACCGATGGTGTGATGGTTCTTTTAGGTGTTCCTCCAACTCCTGAGCAGATTCATGCTACTTCTTTGATTTTTGGAAGAAAAAGCTTGGCGGGATCTCTTATAGGAGGAATCAAAGAAACCCAAGAAATGCTGGATTTCTGTGCGGAGAATGGCATCGTATCTGATGTGGAGATCATTCCAATGGACAAAATTAACGAAGCTTATGAACGTACGATCGCAGGAGACGTGCACTATCGATTTGTTATTGATATGGCTTCGCTGGAAGGTTAAAAAAATAGGCCTCAGGAAATTCCTGAGGCAGTTTTTAGATATCGAAAAGTCCTCCCATCCCTTGGGTGGGCTTTATTTTTAGATGCTTGTAGGCCAACTCGGTAGCCATTCTTCCCCGAGCTGTACGCTTCATATAGCCTTCCTGAATCAGAAACGGCTCATATACTTCCTCAATGGTCTCGGCTTCCTCTCCACAGGCCGTGGCGATGGTGCCCAGCCCTACGGGACCACCTTTGAACTTCTCAATGATGGTCAGCAAGATACGATTATCCATCTCATCCAGTCCATGCTCATCCACATCCAAGGCATCCAAGGCCATTTTAGCAATATCCAAGGTAATGGTCCCATCCCCCTTCACCTCTGCAAAATCCCGTGTTCGGCGCAAAAGCATATTCGCTATACGTGGCGTACCACGACTTCTTCGGGCGATTTCAAAGGCAGCTATTTCATCGATAGGGGTATCCAAAATTCCCGCAGACCGGGACACGATGTCGGTCAGAAGCTTGGCATCGTAATACTCCAAGCGGGAGTTGATTCCAAATCTTGCCCGAAGTGGTGAGGTCAATAGACCCGAACGGGTAGTCGCTCCGATCAGGGTAAAAGGACTGAGGGAAATCTGCACCGAGCGGGCATTTGGGCCAGAGTCTAGCATGATATCAATCCGAAAGTCCTCCATAGCGGAGTAGAGGTACTCCTCCACGATAGGGTTGAGGCGATGGATCTCATCAATGAAAAGTACATCTCCCTCCTCCAGATTGGTCAGCAAACCCGCCAAATCCGAGGGCTTGTCCAACACAGGTCCTGAAGTGATTTTAATCCCCGCCTGAAGCTCATTGGCGATGATGTGACTAAGGGTAGTTTTTCCCAACCCGGGAGGTCCATGCAAGAGAACGTGATCCAGCGGTTCGCTTCGTTTTTTTGCTGCCAAAACAAAGACCTTGAGATTCTCCACGATCTTGGCCTGACCGGTAAAATCCTCAAAACTCAAGGGTCGTAAAGCCCGCTCAAATTCTTGATCCTTGGGGCTTAAGCTTTCTTCGTCTCCGCTCAGGTAGTCTTCTCTCATGGTTTTGCTTTGACACAAATATAGAAAAATCCCATTCTGACTATTTACAATTTGTCTTTGCCTTGGTTATGAAGCTGAAAATTGAGCTAAATTTGAATCTATTAAGAAAATGGATAGATTTTACAATTAGGAGGAAAATTGGTTAAAAATCCGGATGGAAATTCAGGTTAAGCAAACAACGGACATCGGTCATCCATCATCAGACTTTAAAGACTGATTTGTAATGCACGCCAATTGAAATTACCCCACAATCACATCAATAAATTATGCGATCCAATCAACAAAAAAATATTATTTACTCCCTGGTACTACTCCTGATGGTCTTGGCGGTATATCTCTGGAGAAACCGTGGACAAGAAGAATCCGAGGCAGTAAAAGAAACCATATATGAAGGTCGGATTTCCATTACCGGTCAGACCATGGGAACCAGTTATCAAATCAGCTATTTGGATGCCAAAGGGAGGAACTTGAAGTCTTCCGTGGACTCCCTACTTCTTGTTTTCAACCAAAGTTTGTCCACCTATATCCAAGACTCAGAGATCAGCCGCTTCAATCAGCAAGACAGCCTGGTTTTTGAATTACCCTATTTCCCGGAGGTCCTGACTGCCTCCAAAGCCATCTATGAGCAGACCAATGGAGCCTTTGACCCTACGGTTGGACCTTTAGTGAATGTGTGGGGTTTTGGTCCGGATGGTCCTAGTCTCAAAGACTCTGTAGAGATCCGTGATCTCTTAAACTTAGTTGGCTTTGACAAAGTCATCTTTGATGAAAAACAAGTCAGAAAGACAGTGAATGGCTTGTATCTGGATTTTTCGGCCATTGCCAAAGGTCAGGGAGTGGATGTAGTAGCTGATTTTTTGGTAGAAAAAGGCATCAATGATTTTTTGGTAGAAATCGGAGGAGAATTGGTGGCAAAAGGTGTGAACGACCGAGGTGAAATCTGGAAAGTAGGCATCAATAGACCCGAGGAATCAGCAACGGCATCAGATCTTTATTCTATCATTGCTTTGGATGACCAAGCGATGGCCACCTCAGGCAACTACCGAAACTTCTATGTACAGGACTCGGTGAAAATTTCCCACACCATTGACCCAAAGACAGGCTACCCCGTCCGGCATAACTTGCTTTCAGCTACGGTAATTGCCTCAGACTGTATGATCGCAGATGCCTATGCTACTGCTATGATGGTGATGGGACTGGACAAAGCTATCGCCTTGGATGAAGAGACTGAGGAGATCAAAGTATTTTTGATTTATAGTGACTCAAATGGTGAATATCAATTTCATGTAAGTGAAGGACTTAAGCCATACTTATCCTTTCCTACCAACTGATTAGAGGAAATAAATGCAACATTATTGAATTTTCTTACCTTTGCCATGGTTTTCAAACATGGCCGGATAAAACTGGCCTTGTCCTGACATGGTATTAAACATTATCCTTCTTTTTTTCACAGTACTTTTCGCAGGCTCTTTAGTGTTTTTTGCGCCTAGTTGGAAGGATAAGTATTTCAAACTTTTCCTGGTATTTGCAGGGTCCTATCTTTTTTCGATTACGATTTTGCATATCATTCCAGAGCTGTTTGATAGTGGCTTTGATAGTGCCAAAATGGGCCTCTACATCCTTATTGGCTTTCTTTTGCAGCAGATTTTGGAGTTTCTATCCAGTGGAATCGAGCATGGCCATATCCATTTGCCGCATGGCCCAAAATCCAAAGGGGTCTTGACTGTCATGCTGGGATTATTTATCCATGCCTTCCTGGAAGGCACACTTCTTTCGCATGGTACTTTGATGGGAGATACAACTGCCCACATTGGGCATTCACATAGCGAAAATACGCTTTTATTGGGCATCATTCTTCATAAAGGGCCCGCAGCATTTGCTTTGACAGCTGTACTTTCCCAGGTCTTGTCAAAAAGATGGACTTTGATTTTGTTGGTAATTTTTGCCTTAGCTTCACCACTGGGAATGATTTCGAGCTCGCTTATTTTCCAGTCAGGAATTTTGGAAAAAGAGTGGATTGGAGTACTCTATGGCTTGGTCTCAGGAGGGTTTTTACATATCTCCACTACCATTTTTTTCGAAAGCAGCCCACATCACAAGTTACAACTCAACAAACTTCTGGTCAGCTTTCTAGCTGCGGGATTAGCGATTGTTTCTGAGTTTTTGATTTGAGATTGATAAAAAAATGAATGTCTGCTTTCTTACCAGTAACCAAGTTATTTTAAGTCACCTTGACTTCGCTCGGTGAACGTAACTATGTAAAGTTGGAGAGGTGAGGAAAATGCGGCTGCGCCCCATTTTCCTCACCTCTTAAAATTAACCGCGAATCCGGAGGCCAGTCCCGATATATCGGGATGAGGCCATTTTGAACACCTTTCAGGAGAGCGAATAATCATTTTTTAGAAAGATTCGACTAGATATAAGTCTCAATTACCAAATTTCTTTCTGTTTTGGATTGATTTTTCTATTTGAAATGAATATTTGCTAAATAAATATAGTTTCGCTAATTTTCTATAGTTCATTATGAAAATGAAATATGGAAAAGCCTTTTTGTCCCAAATGCAATCATCCTAAAGTAGTAAAAAGTGGAATTGTAGGCGGTAGACAACGATTCAAATGCAAAAAATGCAATTATCACTTTTCGGTGAATAAAATCGGGAAAGGCATTGATTCCTATTATGTAGTCAAGGCGCTACAGCTATATGTAGAAGGAATCTCTTTTCGGGAAATCGAAAGAATATTAGGTGTAAGCCATGTATCTGTGATGAACTGGGTCAAGCAATACAAGATCAAAGCTCCTGAGCAATATGACTATCGACCCACTTATAAAGTCCTCAGTCATGCTGAATTGGTCAAATTCATGACTAGCAAAGAAAATCTCCAAGGATCAGGAATGCTGCTCACTGAGTTGGGCGATAAGTTTATGATGATCAAATGGGAACGGTTTAAAAACAGCTAACAAAATTTTATTCGTTTAGCTATATTTTTTTAGCAAATATATATGCCTGTTTTTTGATTTGAAATCCAACTCCACATCTTGGGTCACCTCTTTTCTACAGGCCTGGAAAAGAGGCACCTACAACCCAGATAACCATGAAGAACAATCTCACCATGCTTTTGAGCATGTGTGTAGCCCTTTTAATAGGGATACCCACCTATGCCCAAAAACGAACCCAAGAAACCGAAAGGCCTAAGAAAGCAAATCAAGATTTTGTAGACCATACCTACAAACCCCTCACGCTGAAGCTCAATGATGACGGATCAAAATATATCCGCTTCCTACTCTGGAATCAAATGTGGGCGCGAGTTATCCAAAACAATCCCGGAACTCTTGATGTAGCCGGAAACTCACAATCCACTACAGCGGATATCGGAATCCGAAGAGCAAGAGTTCTTGCTTATGCAGAAATTTCTCCTCGATTTCTGATCCTAAGTCATTTCGGAATCAATAATCAGACTTTTACCAATGGGGGAATCCCCGGAGGAGGACTGACAGGTAATCCCGGCAGCAATCCTGTGACAGTGGATCCTGAAACGGGTCTTGGCACTGCCTCAGGCATGTCTGCCAAAAAGCCCCAACTCTTTTTCCATGACGTATGGACAGAATTTAAGGTCACTAATGAGCTCTATCTCGGGATGGGCCTCCACTACTGGAATGGAATCTCCAGAATGACCAGTCATAGTACGCTTAACTTTATGGCTGTCGATGCGCCGATTTTCAATTGGCCCCTAATTGAGCTCACTGATCAATTTGCGAGACAGTTTGGCTTCTATGCGAAAGGAATGCTCGGTAAGCTCAACTACCGAATGGCTCTCAACAAACCATTTTCGGTGGGAGGAGGAGGAAGGTATGATGAGGCCACCGCTAGACCAATCGCTGTCAATGTAATTAATGATCATTGGGCGACACAGGGTTACTTTGATTATCAGTTTTGGGATAAAGAAAATAACAAGCTCCCCTATTTTGTTGGCACTTACTTGGGGACCAAAAGAATCTTCAATTTAGGATTTGGCTGGCACCATCATCGCGATGCGACTAGCTCAAAAAACGCTGCCGGAGATACTCAAAACCACGCTATTTCACTATTTGGGCTGGACGCTTTTTTAGACATGCCTCTCAATAAGGCAACAGGAACTGCGCTCACCCTTTACTCAGTCTATTATCATTATGATTTCGGTCCCAATTATATCCGAAATGTAGGAATCATGAATGTGGGCTATGGACGTGAAAGTAGCCAAAATGGCCCTGGAAATGCTCAACCAATGATTGGAACGGGGCAAATATTCTATACACAGGGAGGCTTCCTTTTACCTGAAAATATCTTAGGTGACAAAGGAAAATTACAGCCTTTCGGAGCGATCACCCACAAGAATTTTGAATACTTTGAGGAAGGGAATTGGCAATATGACCTCGGCATGAATTACTATATCAATGCACATCAAGCCAAAATCACCTTCCAGTACAGCCAGCGCCCTATTTTCGACAATTTCAGAAGATCAGGTTCTGCCGGTGAATTCATTTTGCAGACACAAATATTTCTCTAAACCCAATAACCATGACAGAAAACAAATTCAGTAAAGAAGCCTACTGGAAGAAAAACCTCAAACTTCTGGGGATTCTCCTCCTCATCTGGTTTACCGTTTCATTCGGATTCGGAATCCTACTTGTCGATCAGCTAAACGCCATCAAAATCGGAGGATTCAAACTCGGTTTTTGGTTTGCCCAGCAGGGGTCTATTTATGCCTTTGTGCTTTTGATTTTTGTATATGTGTACAAGATGAATAAGCTCGACAAGGAATTTGATGTAAACGAAGAATAAGCCCCTAAACCCAGAAAACATGGATATTTTAACTTGGACCTATATTCTAGTGGGCTTATCATTTGCCCTCTATATCGGAATCGCCATCTACACGAGAGCAGGTTCCACCAAAGAATTTTATACGGCGGGAGGCGGAGTCTCACCCCTAGCAAACGGTATGGCTACAGCAGCTGATTGGATGTCTGCTGCTTCATTTATTTCGATGGCTGGATTGATTGCATTTTCTGGCTATGATGGATCCGTTTACCTGATGGGTTGGACGGGAGGCTATGTGCTTTTGGCACTATTACTTGCTCCATACCTGAGAAAATTCGGAAAGTTTACCGTGCCTGACTTTGTCGGAGACAGATACTATTCCAACAAAGCGCGAGTAGTCGCAGTCATCTGTGCCCTTTTCATCTCCTTTACCTATGTGGCAGGGCAGATGCGTGGAGTGGGTATTGTTTTCTCCAGATACTTGGAAGTTCCTATCGAATGGGGAGTAGTGATCGGGATGTGTATCGTCTTTTTCTATGCAGTGCTTGGAGGGATGAAAGGAATCACCTACACACAGGTAGCGCAATATTGCGTGTTAATTTTTGCCTTTATGGTTCCTGCCATCTTCGTTTCCATGCAGCTGACAAGCAACCCTATTCCACAATTGGGCCTGGGCAGTACAGTCGCAGACGGTACTTACCTATTGGATAAATTAGACGGGGTCTTGGGTGATTTGGGCTTTGCCGAATACACTTCTGGTAGAAAAAGTACGATAGATATCTTCGCCATCACTTTGGCCCTGATGGTGGGAACGGCTGGCCTTCCTCACGTGATCGTAAGATTCTTCACCGTCCCAAGAGTAAAAGACGCGAGACTCTCAGCAGGCTATGCCTTGGTTTTCATTGCGATTCTATACACCACAGCACCTGCAGTAGCGGCTTTTGGAATATATAATGCTTTGGATTCGGTGGCTGAAAAACCCGTGGACAATCTTCCCGAATGGGTCGGTAATTGGCAAAAAACCAATTTGATTGCGATCGATGATAAAAACCAAGACGGCATCGTCCAATATGCATCTGACCCGGCCAAAAACGAACTCTCCATCGACAAAGACATCATGGTGCTTGCCAGTCCTGAGATTGCTGAGCTACCCAATTGGGTAATCGGACTCGTGGCAGCCGGTGGAATGGCAGCTGCACTGTCGACTGCAGCCGGGCTTCTCCTAGTTATATCTACTTCTGTATCCCGAGATCTTTTCCGCACCTTCAAGCCAGATATGACCGAAAAGCGTGAGCTTTTGATTGCACGTATTTCTGCAGCAGGAGCAGTTGTATTGGCCGGCTATTTTGGAGTGAACCCTCCCGGATTTGTCGCCGAAGTTGTAGCTTTTGCTTTTGGACTTGCGGCCTCATCTTTCTTCCCGGTAATCATCATGGGAATCTTCTCCACCAAAATTAACAAGGAAGGAGCTATTGCAGGTATGGTCTCAGGCTTACTTTTCACCCTGATCTACATCGTTTATTTCAAGTTTGGAGTGACTTTACTTGGACTTAGTCCCGAAGCCGTTTCTGCGGATAATTATCTATTTGGTATTTCTCCTGAAGGAATTGGTACGGTAGGTATGGTTCTCAACTTCCTGATCTGCTATGGTGTATCCAAATTCACACCAGCTCCGCCTCAGGATGTACAGGACATGATTCAGGAAATCCGTATTCCTCGAGGTGCGGGTGAGGCACATGACCATTAATCCTAAAAAAGAGAAAGCCGGAGGAATACCCGTGCTTTCTCTTCTTTTAACCTCCCAAAAGGATTATCTTAAGTGTTTGATTTGACCGAAAAACCATGAAGGAAGAACGGAAAAAGCAGTTTCTCTGGGCTATTTTTATTTTTGGCCTTTTCCTACTGAACTATCCGGTGCTGGCGATTTATGACATCCCCGAGCGCTGGCTGGGCATACCTTTATTGTTTTTGATGGTCTTCGGAATTTGGCTTTTTCTAATCATAGCCATGGTAATCTTCCTTCGAAAGTCGAATTCAAAAACGGATGTTTAGTAATCTGCTGATCATATCGTTCACCTTCGGATACTTGGCACTGTTATTTGCCATTGCATGGTTTTCGGAGAAAAAAGCCAAAACCGGCCGCAAGCTCTCCAATCATCCAGCAATCTATGCCTTGAGTCTGGCCGTATATTGTACAGCATGGACCTACTATGGATCGGTAGGAAGAGCAGCTACTCACGGACTGGATTTTTTGACCATTTACATAGGGCCAAGCCTGGCAGCACCACTTTGGTGGATCGTCTTGAGGAAGATTATCCGCATCTCGAAAGTCCAAAATATTTCTTCCATCGCTGACTTCATCGCCAGTCGCTATGGCAAAAATGTCACTCTTGGCGGAATGGTCACTATTTTGAGTTTGGTGGGGATTTTACCTTATATCGCCATTCAGATCAAGGCGGTTTCCTCTTCCTTTCAGATGCTACAGGATTCACAGAGTTTCGATTTGGCGATGGGAATTCCTTTTTACCAAGACACAGCCTTCTATTTATCCTTGGTCTTGGCGGCCTTTACCATTCTGTTTGGCACTCGGGCAATTGAGGCTACCGCCAAACATGAAGGAATGGTCATGGCAGTAGCTTTTGAGTCTGTCTTTAAACTCATCGCATTCTTGGCAGTAGGGGTTTTTGTTAGCTTTTTCGTTTTTGAAGGTTTTGGGGATCTCTTCAATCAAAGTGCTCAGCAAGGTCTTGATAGCCTTTTCACTCTTCAAGGTGAAAATGGTGCCATGGAGTGGTTTCTGATGGGCCTTCTATCCATGATGGCAGTTCTATTTTTACCGAGACAATTTCAAATGGGGGTCATCGAAAACAGGAGTGAAAAGCATATGGATACTGCAATGTGGCTTTTCCCACTCTACCTCCTTTTAATCAATCTATTTGTACTCCCCATCGCATTCGGTGGCATGGTGTATTTTCCGGAGGGCTTGTTTCAGTCGGATACTTTTGTCCTGGCTTTTCCACTAGCCTTGGGCGAAAAATGGCTAGCCATCCTAGTTTATCTGGGTGGATTCTCAGCTGCAACCGGAATGATTATAGTATCTACCATCGCCCTGAGTACTATGATCAGTAATTACCTGGTGATGCCGATCTTACTTTCTTTTCCTGGATTTCAGAAAAGGAATCAACACCGCTTGGGACAAATCTTACTTTTTTCCAGAAGACTATCCATCCTTCTAGTCATACTTGCCGCCTATTCATATTATCATCAAATCGCAGCACAATTCACTTTGGTCTCCATTGGCCTTATTTCTTTTGTAGCCATAGCCCAATTCGCTCCTGCCCTTATCGGTGGAATCTACTGGAAGCAGGCTAGCAGAAGAGGGGCTCAAGCAGGAATTTTGGTTGGTTTTGCTATTTGGTTTTACACCTTGGTCTTACCAACTATGGTGAATGTGGGATACTTTTCGGAAAGCCTTCTACAGCATGGCCCATTTGGCTTGAGTTTTTTAAGGCCTGAGGCGCTTTTGGGACTTTCGGATCTGAGTTACATTTCTCATGGACTGTTTTTCAGCTTGGCACTGAATATTTTCTGCTTCGTTGGAGTCAGCCTTTTTAATGTTCAGAGCTCAAAAGAGCATAATCAAGCTGTTGTTTTTGTGGATATTTTCCGGCTCAGCAAGTCGATGGATTCATCGGTAGTCTGGAAAGGACAAGCTTATTTACTGGATTTGAAAACCCTCTTGACCAATTTTCTCGGGGAAAAGAAAACCGCCAAAGCCTTGAAGGACTTCACTGCTAACACAGGAAAACAGTTGGATGAAAAGGCCTTGGCCGACCCTGAATTTGTCAATTATTCAGAGCGTCTTCTGAGTGGCGTCATCGGTGCCGCTTCTGCTCGAATCTTGGTAGCCTCTGTGGTCAAAGAGGAGGAAATCCGAATGGAAGAGGTCTTGGATATTCTCAAGGAATCCAGCGAAATCAAGGCTCTCAACAAAGAGCTAGAAGCAAAAAGCCGAGAACTCAAAAAGGCCTCTAAAAAGCTTCAGGAATTGATCCAAAAACTTCAAATCAATGATCTCCTGAAGGACGAATTTATCTCTACCGTGACCCATGAGATGAAAACACCCATCACATCCATCCGGGCATTTTCGGAGATAATAAAAGAAGATGAACTACCTGAAAAAGAGCGTAATCGATTTTTGGAAATCATCATTCAGGAAACTGAGCGAATGAGCCGATTAATCGATCAAGTGCTGGATTTGGAGCGCTTCGACTCAGGAAAGCAGAGGATGAACCTACGGGAAGTTGATCTACTTGAGCTTATTAGAGAATCTGCAGAATCAATTCGGCAGGTAATGGTTGAAAAAGGATTGAAGTTTGAGCTTCAGCTAGCTGAAAATATAAAAAAGCAAAACTTGGACCCAGACCGAATCAAGCAAGTTTTGCTGAATTTACTTTCCAATGCATCAAAATTTGCCCGCTCTGAGGTAAAAATCAAAGCTCAATTTGAAGGCAATTCCTGGACGATTTCGGTTTGGGATGATGGCCCAGGAATTCCCGCAGAGGAGACCCCTTACATCTTTGATAAGTTTTTTCAAGCCAGAAATCAAAACAGTAAGAAGCCGGTGGGAAGTGGGTTGGGGCTGGCTATTTCCAAAAAAATCATTGAATCCCATCAGGGAAAACTAAGTGTTGATCGGAAAAATGAATGGACCTACTTTGAGATCAAGCTGCCGATTTTGATTACTAAACCACAAGAAAAACTGACCCAAACACTATGAGTAAGATACTAATCGTCGATGACGAACCGAATATTCTCCTGTCACTGGAATACCTCTTGAAAAAAGATGGACATCGCGTTTTTATCGCTCGTGATGGAGAAGAGGCCATTGGCATAGTGGACAAGGATTCCCCAAGTCTGGTTATTTTGGATATTATGATGCCCAAAGTAGACGGCTACGAGGTCTGTAAATACATCAAAAATCAGGACCCATCTGTCAAGGTGATCTTTCTTTCTGCAAAAAGTAAGGAACAAGATATTCAGAAGGGACTGGCTATCGGGGCGGATTTATATTTGACCAAACCCTTTGTCAATAAAGACTTGGTAGCAAAAGTAAAAGCAATATTGAACTAATTAAATAAACCTAAAAATAAAAACCCATGAGCGATCGATTGCATACCCTGAGCGGGTACCTCTACGAATATCAAAAAAGTGTGAGCCAGCCTGAGGAATTTTGGGCAAGAATTGCCGATTCATTTTTCTGGAGAAAACGCTGGAACAAAACGCTGGAATGGAACTTTGAAAAGCCAGACGTGAAGTGGTTTGCAGGAGGAAAGTTGAACATCACTGAGAATATTTTCGAGAGACAACTTTTTACCCATGCAGATCAGGCTGCCATCATTTGGGAGCCAAATGATCCCAATGAAGAAACACGGACCCTAACTTATCGGGAATTATATGAAGAAGTGAATCGATTTTCCAATGCTCTCAAGTCCAAGGGTATCCAAAAGGGAGATCGGGTCATTATCTACATGCCCATGGTGCCCGAGGCAGCGGTGGCTATGCTGGCCTGCGCCCGAATTGGTGCCATTCATTCCGTTGTTTTTGCAGGTTTTAGTGCTTCAGCGCTAGCCGATAGAATCATCGATTGTAAAGCAAAGGCTGTTTTGACATCTGATGGAAATTTCCGAGGAGCGAAGAAAATTCCTGTCAAAGCCGTCGTTGACGAAGCCTTGGAAAAAGCCTCCGTCGAAAGTGTCATTGTCTATCAGCGTACCAATCAAGAGGTGACCATGAAAGAAGGTCGAGACTTTTGGTGGCATGAAGTGGTAGCAAACGAATCTACTGAAAACAAAGCCGAAGAGATGGATTCTGAGGACATGCTATTTATCCTTTACACTTCCGGATCGACAGGTAAGCCCAAAGGCGTGGTCCATACGACAGGTGGATACATGGTTTATACCAAATATTCATTTGAAAACGTATTCCAATACTCCCCCGGTGATGTTTATTGGTGTACCGCTGATATTGGTTGGATCACAGGTCACTCTTACATCGTCTACGGTCCATTATTGGCGGGGGCTACTACCTTGATGTTTGAAGGTGTACCGACATTTCCGGATGCGGGACGCTTCTGGCAAGTGGTAGAGAAGCATCAAGTGAATCAGTTTTACACTGCCCCGACTGCAATTCGTGCTTTACAGGCCTACGGAACTGAGCCCATTGAAGGCAATGATCTTAGCTCGCTAAAGGTCCTTGGGTCGGTCGGAGAGCCAATCAATGAAGAAGCTTGGCACTGGTATCACACCCATGTCGGAAAAGGAAAGTGCCCGATCGTAGACACTTGGTGGCAAACAGAGACGGGAGGAATCATGGTGTCTCCACTAGCTGGAATTACCCCAACAAAACCCGCCTATGCCACGCTTCCACTACCAGGAATACAACTCACCATCGTGGATGCCGATGGGAAAGAACTCACCGGAAATGGAGTAGAGGGAAATCTTTGCATCAAATTCCCTTGGCCATCGATGATTCGTACGACCTACGGAGACCATGAGCGATGCAAGCAAACTTACTTCTCTACCTACAAGGGGATGTACTTCACCGGAGACGGCGTAAAACGAGATCATGATGGATATTACCGAATTTTGGGCCGTGTGGATGATGTAATCAATGTCTCCGGACATCGAATGGGTACAGCCGAAGTGGAAAACGCCATCAATGAGCACCCACTTGTCATAGAATCAGCAGTGGTCGGGTATCCGCACGAGGTCAAAGGTCAAGGAATCTATGCCTATGTGATCTGCGATATGAAAAACCGAACCGAAGAAAATTTGGTAGCTGAAATCAAGGATACAGTCTCCAAAATAATCGGACCGATAGCTAAACCGGATAAAATCCAAATCGTCCCTGGCCTTCCAAAAACCCGATCTGGTAAAATTATGCGTAGAATTCTTCGAAAAGTAGCAGAAGGTGTCACCGAAAATATGGGAGATACCAGTACTTTGCTTGACCCGGAAGTAGTCGAGAAAATCATAGAAGGAAGGAAATAAGTCCTCGATCTTGTTTCTTGTGTCTAACTTCTAGCCTCTAGCATGAATGTTATTATCAATCGGGTAGCCGAATTTCTCAGAAAGCATCCTCCTTTTTCATTTTTGGAAGAGGGGGACTTGCTATCTATAGCCCAATCGGTGGAGATTAGCTACCTGTCTAAAGATGAGTGGTTATTTCATCAGGGAGAGCCTGCCAGGCCCCATTTTTTCATCCTCAAAGAAGGCCAAATCATGCTTCAAGAAGCTGGTGAAATCCGGGAATACTGTGATGTGGGCGATGTGTTTGGAATATTGGCTTTGTTGGGAAAAAGACCCTACGTGCTTGACGCCCTTGCAGGAGAGAATTGCCTTATCTATTCGATACCGGTAGCTATTTTTGAAAAGCTTTTGGAGAAAAACCCGAAGGTTTCGCTCTATTTTGCTGCTGGCTTTGCTGCGGGACAGGTGGTATTCAAAGCGGATTTGGAAAAGGGGCAGGAGGCCCGAATGGAATTTAGCCGCAAATCTGAGGACCATTCATTGTTGATTTTTTCAGGGCAGAGTGCCTTCCGAATTTCCAAAAATGTACTGACTTGCCAGCCAGAAAACACCATCCGAGAAGCAGCTCAGCTCATGGATGAGCGTCAAGTCAGTAGTATTATTATCTGCAACGAGCAAGGATATCCGCTTGGAATCATCACTGATAAGGATTTACGAAGTAAAGTGCTTTCAAAAGGTATTTCTCCTGATAAACCCTGTTCGGAGATCATGTCTAGCCCGGTGATTACTAGAAAACCGGATACGGCTTTTGCTGATCTATACCTCAGCATGATCAAAAACCGCCTTCACCACCTCATACTCACTGAAGATGGCACAGCAGAAAGTCCCGTGTCTGGAATTCTTTCCGATCATGATATTTTACTTTCCATGGGCAACTCTCCTGCAGTGCTGATTCATGCCCTCAACAATGCCAGCACCATTGAAGAAATGGCCCAAATCCGAGATCGTGCAGAAACTATGCTCCGCTACTATCTAGAAAATGAGGTGGCCATGGATTTCGTAGCGGGCGTGATGACGGAAATAAATGATGTCATCATTCAGCAAGCCATTGCTTTTGGCAAAAAACACCTAAGCAAAGACTATTCGGAAATGGAAGAGGTGCCATTTGCTTTTCTCTCATTAGGCTCAGAAGGAAGGGAAGAACAGTTGCTTCGCACCGATCAGGATAATGCCATACTTTATGGGAATGTAGAAGCTGACCTTAAAGAAAAAGCACAAGAATACTTTCAGCATTTGGGCAGCTATGTGGTAGAGGCCATGCTTACTTGCGGATTTAGCGCCTGCCCGGCAAATATCATGGCTTCCAATGCAGATTTAGTTTTACCCCTTTCGAAATGGAAAGCCAAATTTTCCGAATGGGTTCTTCATCCGAGCCCGGAAGCCTTACTGAGATCATCCATCTTCTTTGATTTTAGAGTGATTTCTGGCAGTTTGGCTCTCGGTGATGAGTTGAGTTTTCATGTCTTTGAGGAAATTAAAAAGAAGCCAGTCTTTTTAAATTTCTTAGCAAAAAATGCGCTCCAAAACCCTCCACCGTTGGGTTTCTTTCGAAACTTTCTGGTCGAAAAATCAGGTGAGCATCGGGATCAATTTGACATCAAAGCCCGGGCAATGATGCCGCTTACCGATTTGGCCAGGCTTCTTGTGTTGTATCATGGCGTATCGGGTATTAACAATACCTTCAAACGATTCGAAAAACTTGCTGAGATAGAACCCAACTACCAGGAGCTTTTTACCCAAGCAGCCAAAGCCTATGAAATTCTGATGCGCATGCGAGCCATTGAAGGTCTTCAAAATGGCAATAGTGGACGCTATATTGCTCCCGAAAAATTGGGGAAAATACAACGCCAGCTTCTCAAAAATACCTTTGGCCCTATCGGAGAGCTTCAGGATATTATCCAGGTCAGATTCCAACTTGACTTCTTCCGCTCATGAGCTGGTGGCCATTTAGACCGGAGGAAAAAAAAGAGTCATTTGTGGAAGAATATTTGGCTCTTTTTAAATCGTCTATTCCTCCAATCCGAAAAATCAATCAACTGGAGTTCATTGTCTTAGATACTGAGACCACAGGCTTGGATGTCAAAAAAGATCATATCATTTCCTTTGGTGCGGTAAAAATCAAACAGGGAAAAATCCGGGTAGATTCAGCAATTGAACTTTATCCGGAGTCTTCAAAAAGCCTCGCAAATACCGCGAAAATTCATGGCTTGATCAACCGGGAAAACCTGCTCAGTCCAAAGACTTTCAGCCAAAAACTATTGAGCTATCTGGGCTCAGGAATAATCGTTGGGCATCATGTGAATTTTGATCTGGAAATGCTTCAAAAAATATCCTCACCTTTTGGCTTGAAGAGTTTTCCCAATCCACATTTGGATACATTGGACCTTGCTGTCCGACTGGAGTACGGACCACATATCAACTGGAATGAAATACCGATGCGGGAATTCGGGCTAGACCAACTTTGTGAGCGATATCAAATTCAAACTGAAGACCGACACACCGCTGCTGGTGATGCTTTTTTGACAGCCCAGCTTTTAATCAAAATGCTCAAGTCCGCCGAGACAAAAGGAATAGACAGCTTTGGAAAGCTTTTTCGCTAATTACTTCCAGACTATATCAACTTTCCCTTCGATCAGCATGTGAATAAGCAATTCATCGACTAAAGGATAAAATCCTCCGGGTGCTAGACTCAAATCCTCCAAGCGAAGATCTGCAATGGGAGTTTCTAGTTTTAGTTGTCCCTGAAAAGAGTCTAAAGTGCTCTGCAATAATTCATCGATCGGAAACCTTGCCTGTCTTTCTATCCTTCGGATAATCTTTCCCTTTTTGAAAGCTACCGCCCACTTTACTTTGGTACTTTCTGTGACCACTTTGAAGTTAATATCTTGTAGCTCTAACTGCTGCTCCACTTGATCAAAAGAGGGTTTACCTACCACGTAGATCTCTCCATCCAACTGTTCCCCATCTGATCGGATAGCCAAAAAGTCTGCTCGAACCATAAGCAACTCACCAAAAGGACCGGTCTGCAGATTGGATAGCTGCATGGTGGTTTTTTTATCCACTCGGATAGGCGAACTGCCTAAGAAATTACCCAGTTCCTGATCGAGAAATTCATATCCTATGCCGATAGGAACTCGGGCTGAAACAAGGTTTTTTTCCTCTCTTCGCTGAGTCAAATTCGGAAGTGGAAAAGCTCTCGAAGGCTTTGCCTCCACTGGGTGGCTTTGAATTTTTCCCTTCAAACCTAAGAACAAATCCAGCGCATTATTCCCAGAAAACTGCTCATCAAAACCTACTTCTTGAGGCTGAATCGAGAATGCTAGGTTTTGGTTTTCCCAACTCACCTCAAAAGGCTTTCCTACCTGCTGCCAAAGAATATCAATCCAGGGTTTCAATTGAACCAATTCCCGCTCAGGGCCTAGATTCATCGCTGCCCAACGCCGGATTTGACGCTCAAGCGTGCCAGTCAAGTCCAGTTCTATGCCCAAAACTTCCAGAGTCAAATCTCCACCGAGCTCAACCAGTTCAAAATCGTGGACCGATAGAGACCAATTAGGGTTGACCTCAGGATTGATTCGAATCAAAGGCGCAAAATTCTCGTCCAAAGGAACCCTTCTCCTGAAAAGGCTCCCAAGTCCTCCTTGGTTCAAGCCGACTTCCCCCTGTATTTGCAAGGGAATTCTCAATTCTAAATGCTCCTTGCTTAAGGTCTTCCAGGTTACCTTTCCAGCCCGTCTAATCTGCAGATTGCCCTCCAAACCATTTCCCAAGTCTAAATCATCTTCTTCTACCAGGATTTGAGGAAGCTGTGAATTGATCAAGCGGTCGAAAGACGCCCCCGGCATTTGTGCAGGTAGGGATACTTCCGATAGGGCCTCCGGTACAGTCGGAGAAGCTCCTGGACTTGATATATCTAAACTTTTACAGGAAAAGAAGAAAAATAAGGAACTTATTAGAAGCAGACTGTATTTTTGCAAATATGTTGCGTTTTTAATTCGCATGAAGGAGTAGTAAATTTTCAATTGAGATTCAGGTCAAAATTAGGAGAATAACGTATGAATTGGCAAAAACTTACCGATCCCGGACAAATTGATGTAATCAAGCAGCAGAGTAAAGACATGCCAGTCTTGATTTTCAAGCATAGTACGCGATGCTCCATCAGCAGTATGTCACTCGACAGACTAGCACGTAATTGGAAGAAAGAGGATGAGCAGCGTCTGATACCCTATTTTTTAGATCTGATTGCTTTCCGATCTCTTTCCGATCAAGTTGCCATGGACTTTGGAGTTCCACATCAATCTCCTCAGGCCATTCTCATTAAAGATGGGAAGGTCGTATTTGAGGATAGCCATTTTGGGATTTCATACAATAGTATCATGGCTAAAATTTAAGGAAAACCATACCCGTATTTTGCCTTTTATCCCCAAGATTTTCCATTCTTATTTTTTATTCAGATTAGTTTAAACCCTAGGCTTTTTCATTGAGTCAAAGTAGTTGAACTTTGCTCATTATGAAAAAAATTATACCTCTCATTTTATTGGTTGTCAGCTTTTTATCTAGCAACTCTATTTTTGCCCAGCGAAGCCAAACTCAGCCTGAGCGAAAACTGACCGGAATCGTCATTGACGGTACGATCAATCAGCCCATGGTTGGGGCTAATGTCCAAATAAAAACACTGGCCGACTCCCTGCTTCGGGGAGCAGTAACAGACGGACAGGGAAAATTTGAAATTGTACGGCCTGATATCCCTCAGGTGAAAATCGAAATCACCTTCATAGGCTATGAAAAGATATCCAAAGTCCACAATCTGCGAGATGCAAGCGATTTAGGAAGGCTTGTATTGATGGAGGACACCAAAGAATTGGGAGAAGTATTGATCGAAGGACAGGTTCCAGTTGGGGAGCAAAGAGGTGATACGACTTCTTTCAATGCGAATGCATTCAAAACCATGGAGAATGCCCAAGCAGAAGATTTGATTCGCAAAATGCCCGGGATCACGATGCAGGGAGGTCAACTCCAAGCGCAGGGAGAAGCAGTCCAAAAGGTGCTTGTCGATGGCCGGGAGTTTTTTGGTTCGGATCCAAGTATTGCCTTACGAAACCTACCGGCAGATGCTATTGAGCGAGTCGAAGTACTTGATCAGCGATCAGACCAGAGCCGTTTGACAGGTTTTGATGATGGCAACTACTCCAAGACTATCAACATCATTTTGAGAGAGGATCGAAAAAATGGTCAGTTTGGCCGTGTCTATGCGGGATATGGAACCGATGACCGCTACTCAGGAGGAGGAAGCTTAAATTTCTTCAATGGTGATCGGCGCTTCTCCATATTAGGTTTGGCCAATAACATAAATCAGCAGAATTTCTCCTCACAGGATCTGGCCGGCTTGAGCGCTAACTCCGGTGGCGGCGGACGTGGTGGACGCGGAGGAGGCCGATGGGGCGGCGGCGGAAATAATAACTTCTTCGTCGGGAATGACATCGGTATCATTGCTACCAATGCATTAGGTTTAAATTACAGCGATAAATGGGGTAAAAAGGTAAACTTCACCGGTTCTTACTTCTTCAACAACACGAACAATACGCTCCGTCAAATCACAAATGAAGAACGGATTATCAACGAAAGCACGAGTCAGTTTTATCAAGAAAGCCTAATCAACAACGTCGAAAACTTCAATCACCGGGCAAATGCCAGAATTGAAGCTGACCTGAATGATAAAAACAGCATCATCATCACGCCAAGCTTTTCGATTCAAAACAACCGTACTTTCAGTGACCGCGATGCCTTGACACTGGGAAATGAGGGAGATTCTCTTTCCGCACTTCGCTCAGTTTCGGAAGCAGAGACTAAAGCTTTCAACATTTCAAATAATATTACCTATCGGTATAAATTTGATAAACCCAGAAGAACACTTTCTACCGATATCTCTACTACCTGGAGCAATCGTGATCAGTTTTCTGACTTGGAGGCTGCAAGCAGAGATTTTAGGCGAAACCAATTAGACACGACCATTCAAGAAACAGACGCTTTGAATGATGGCTTCAACTACCGGGTAAATCTCACTTTTACCGAGCCTTTAGGCAAAAAAGCTATGGGAACCTTTGGCTACCAAGTTTCCAACAACAAAACCCTTGCTGATCAAAAAACACGAGTTTTCAACGAAGAAAACCTCCCCGTTTTGGATACGGCATTGAGTAATGAGTTTGATAATAAATTTATCACGCAACGCCTGAGAAGTGGCTATGCCTACAACAATAACGGCTACAGCATCAACCTAAACTTGGATTATCAGTTCGCCAGGTTGGATAATGAGGCATTTTTCCCTGAGGTAGGAGTTTTTAGAAGAGACTTTAATAATCTACTGCCCAGTGCAAACATAAACTACAGAAATCGGGAATCAGGTTTTAGCTGGAGAATTCGGTATCGAACAGATACCGACGAGCCAAGCGTGAATCAATTGCAAAACGTGATCAACAACCAAAACCCGCTTAACCTCAGTGTGGGAAATCCAAATCTTGGGCAGAGCTATAATCACAATATTTTCGCGAACATAGCGAAGGTGAATCTGGAAAAATCTCAGACATTCTTCACCTTTATCAACTACTCTGCTACCAGCAATTTTATCGGAAATAGCACCTTTGTAGCAGCGCAGGATACGCTGATCAATGGAGAAGTTTTGCTAAGACCAGGTGGTCAGATTTCTCAGCCGGTCAATTTGGATGGCAATTGGAGATTGCGAGCCTTTGCCACTTATGGAATGCCCATTCCTAAACTGAAACTCCAATTCAATACCAATACACGAATCGGTTTCAACCGAACTCCGGGTATGATCAACGGGGAGAAAAACCTGAATGATAATATCGACCTAAGTCAAGGAATCACGATCAGTTCCAATATCAGTAAGAATGTCGACTTCTCGGTCAGCACTACTGGTACCTACACAATTGTAAACTCTAGCTTGCAGGCCAATCTGGATCAGAACTTCTACGTGCAAGAGTCCAATATTCGCTTGTATTACTCTCCAAACAACGGAAAGCTATTTGTAGGAAATACAGTAAATAACATGCTCTACAGTGGACTTTCGGAAGGTTTTGATCAGTCAGTGTGGCTTTGGAATATCGAGGGAGGCTTCCGCTTTGCCAAGAATAATAAAGCAGAATTGAAGGTGGTGATATTTGATCTGTTAAATCAGAACAACAGCATCAGCCGAACCGTGTCAGATGTAGCCATTACAGACGTATTTACCAATGTATTGACCCGATACGGAATGCTGACCTTCACCTATATCATCGGCAACTTCAAGGAGCCTGAGCCGGATGATAGCCCTTGGAGAAGAGCCCGGCCAAGCGGAGGTAGAACTTGGTAAACACATTACAAAAAAATCCCGACTCTCATCAGAAAGTCGGGATTTTTTATGAATTGGTAAATTGATTATGGCTGAACAGCTCCTTTGATTCTCAAATTATTTGCATCCAAAAACATAATCTTTTGTGTCGTTTCGATGGAATAGTGATCGATCTTTTGGGTTCGTTGATTCATATAAATCTCCCCAAGAATGGTGGAAGTGTAGAAAATATTTTCCTTAGAAATCTTAAAAGTCAACCAAATAGGTCGATCATCAATTATTCGAACTTTTATTTCCTTGACAGGGCTTTTTTCTCCAGGCAAAAGCCTATGGACCAATATATCTCCATCTACCTCTGTAGTAAATGCAGAAACCATAGAAGGCTTGTTGATATCAGCCCTGAAAAAAGCATCTAGCTCTTCCTTCCATTCTTCTTGGCTTAGGGTCACTTCCGTGGATTGCTCCTTACCGTTGATTCGAGTGGTCTTCCGGACGGTCTCATTTCCCAATTTGGAAATTTCACCCTCCACAAAACCGGCTACATCATAGTAGGGTAAAACATCCAATTCTCCTGGCTTAGCAATTCCAGGAGCATTTTCACAGGAATTCAAAAGGGTCAGAACAAACCCAAAAACAACAAATAGGCTAATTCTCATTAGTTGATCAGGATATTTCCGGTCATTTCCTCAGGGACTGCCACACCCATCAATTTCAAGATGCTAGGTGCCAAATCCCCCAATTTTCCATCGGCAAGTTCAAATCGATCATGCTTATCGACTACAATGAAAGGCACCAAATTAGTCGTATGGGCTGTATTTGGTGTGCCATCTTCATTGATCATCATATCCGAGTTTCCATGATCTGCAATCACTATGATCGTGTAGTCATTTTCCAAGGCAGTTTCGATCACGCTTTTTGCGCACTCATCTACTGCTTCACAAGCTTTCACAGCAGCATCAAAATCTCCAGTGTGTCCCACCATATCTGCATTGGCAAAATTGAGGCAGATGAAATTGGCTGATTTTCGCTTCAATTCCGGATTGATTTTCGAAGCAATCTCATAGGCACTCATTTCTGGCTTGAGATCATAAGTGGCCACCTTGGGTGAAGGGCAGAGAATTCGGCTTTCACCTTCAAATTCCTTTTCTCTTCCTCCGGAAAAGAAGAATGTGACGTGAGGATATTTCTCAGTCTCTGCGATTCTTATCTGTTTTTTGCCTGCTCGCTCCAGGACTTCTCCTAAAGTGTTGCTAAGATTGTCTTTTTCAAAAAGCACTTTGATACCCTGAAAAGTATCATCGTAATTGGTGAAAGTGATATAATCTAAATCCAACTTTTTCATATTGAAATCCTCAAAGTCTCGCTGCGTGAGTACCTGAGTGATTTCTCTTCCTCGATCAGTACGGAAATTGAAACAAACCACCACATCGCCATCTGCCATGATGCCAAGCGGTTTGTTATCTGCACCAACATGGATGATGGGTCGAATGAATTCATCCGTCACTCCATTATCGTAGGACTTTTGGATGGCTGCTAGAATATTCTTGGACTTCTCTCCCTCACCATTTACCAGAGCATCATAGGCTAGCTTGACACGCTCCCAGCGATTGTCCCGATCCATCGCATAGTATCTCCCTACCACAGATGCGATTTTCCCGGTTGATTTTTGAAGGTGATTTTCCAAGTTCTGAAGGTATTTGACTCCACCTTTTGGATCTGTATCCCGTCCATCGGTAAAAGCGTGAATAAATACATCTTCCAGCTCATGATGCTTAGCTGCATCACAGAGTCCTTTTAAGTGATCAATATGGGCATGGACTCCTCCATCGGATACCAGTCCCATAAAGTGTACCTTTTTCTTATTCTTTTTGGCACTTTCAAATGCTTCCGTCAAAATCGGATGATCTTTCAATTCTCCATTTTTGACTGCCTGGTTGATTTTTACCAAGTCTTGATAGACCACTCGACCGGCACCAATATTCATATGTCCCACCTCGGAATTACCCATTTGTCCTTCGGGCAATCCCACCGCCAATCCAGAAGCATCCAGTTTGGCATGAGGATAATTTTGATATAGACTATCTACAAAAGGAGTTTTCGCTTTGTCTATGGCAGATACAGCCGGATTACTTGCTATACCCCATCCATCCAGAATCATTAAAAGTACATTCTTTTCCATAGGGGCAAATATATTATTTTTCTCACCATTGTGAGGAGCAGTTCCCAATGCGATTCAAATTCATCTTTTCAAAAAGCAGGAAAGCTTCTTCCTAATACTTTTTTGGCTTAGTATTTGTCTAATTGATTCCCAAATGAATGCCCTCCCGTTTATATTAAGTTTATTCTTGATTTTCATGCCCTTCATGGACAAGGAAGATCTCAATGAATCTATCGATCCAGTGATTTTGGCTATTGATTCTGGGAGCAGCAGTGAACTAGCTCGCTATTTCGAAAATAGTATTTCTCTGAATATCAATGGGCAACAAGGGGATTTCTCCAAAAACCAAGCAGAACAGGTCATCAGAGATTTTTTCAAAAAAAACCCTCCCTTGAGGTTTCAGCTAGTTTACAGAAGTGAAACTAATCCCAAATTGAGTTCCTACATCGGTGAATATCAAAGCGGTCAGGCAAGCTATCGGGTCTTTATAAAAATCAACCAACTCGATACAGATTTGAAAATTTACAGCCTTGGCTTTGTAAAAGCTTAAGGTAATTTTTCCAAAAACAGCGACTAAACCTTTCAATATGCCTATTTTTGTGGCATGAAGCCTGCCTATCTTTCTGATTCAGCCCTAGATCAATTTATACAATCTGCCTTTGCCGAGGACATTGGTCCAGGAGACTATTCTTCACTTTCTGCCTTTCCATCGGATAGACAAGGCAGAGCAAGATTGCTCATCAAAGGCGATGGAATCTTAGCTGGAGTTGAGTTGGCTGAGCGAATTTTCAAAGCTTTTGATCCTCGATTGGAGGTAAAAGTCTTCAAAAAAGACGGAGAGACTGTTTCTTTCGGTGAAATTGGCTTAGAAGTCTCAGGGCCGGCGGCTTCCATTCTTTCTTCTGAAAGGCTAGTCCTCAACTGCATGCAACGAATGAGTGGGATTGCCACCAAGACTCACCGTCTTACCCAAAAAATCCTTCATACCAAAGCTAGGCTGATGGATACCCGGAAGACAACTCCCAATTTCCGATTGATGGAAAAGTGGGCTGTTCACATCGGAGGAGGGGTGAATCACCGCTTTGCCCTTTACGATATGGTTATGCTGAAGGATAATCATGTGGACTTCGCCGGAGGAATCCGACAAGCCATCACTAATACCAAAAACTACCTCAAAGCGAATTCGCTCAATCTAAAAATCGAGGTAGAAACCAGAAACCTGCAAGAGGTAGCTGAGGTCCTGGAAGTAGGAGGCGTAGACTATATCATGTTGGATAATATGGACTACGATACCATGCGAGAGGCAGTTGATTTAGTAGATGGAAAAATGAGTATTGAAGCTTCCGGAGGAATTACGGAAGAAACCCTGGCAG
This sequence comes from Algoriphagus formosus, assembly GCF_002807035.1. Taxonomy (GTDB): domain Bacteria; phylum Bacteroidota; class Bacteroidia; order Cytophagales; family Cyclobacteriaceae; genus Algoriphagus; species Algoriphagus formosus. The sequence continues at coordinate 1,065,053 of NZ_NIUC01000002.1, forward strand.
CTGTGGCTGAATGCGGAGTTGATTTTATTTCCATGGGTGCTTTGACTCACTCGGTGAACAGCATGGATATCAGCTTAAAAGCTTTTTAAAAAAGGTTAAAAATCACCATCTCAATTTTTTTGGCCTTTAATCTGCTTTAATCATTAAAAAGACAGATATGAAAGGTCTCACTTATACAATTGCATTTATTTGGTTGATCGCTTGCAGCCCCAAATCCTTCCCGGATAGTAATTGGGAAGGAAAAAAGTGGGTACTTATCGAGCTTAACGGAAACCCTGTACAGGTATCAGGAACAGACAAAGATGCCCACATTCAATTTGATGCCGAGTCAAAGCAAATCAGCGGGAATGGTGGATGTAATCGGATTTTTGGGCCTTACGAAATTGAAAAAAATGAGCAGCTGCAATTTGGCAATTTGGGTTCGACCATGATGGCCTGTCCGGATAGCAGATTTGAAAATGCCTTTTTGGAAGCGATTCGGGCGGTTCGTAGTTACGCTTATGAAGAGGGTCAGCTCATTTTGAAAAATGGAGCTGGTACAGAAATAATCCGGCTGCAATAATCAGAGCCATCGCTTGATTCGAAAGGCTATGAGCATTCCAACCGCGGCAATACCCATTCCTCCTAAAACGTAAAAATATCCATTTCGGGAGCTCAGTTCGGGCATGTATTCGAAATTCATTCCATAGACGCCTGCGACAAAACTAAGAGGAATGAAAATCGTCGAAATGATCGTTAAGACCTTCATTACATTATTCATTCGGTTCGAAAGACTATTCATATACAGGTCCAACACACCGGATGACATATCCCGAAATACTTCCATTGTCTCAATGACTTGAATGGTATTTTCATATAAATCCCGGATGAAAGGCCGGACTTCTGGAGAAATTTTATGCTCGGCATATTTGTCAAAAGCACCAATCACCTCCCGAAGTGGATAGACTGTACGCCGCAAATCCATCATTTCCCTTCGCTGAAGATAGAGGGCATTCAGGGTTTCCTTTCCAGGCTCAAGCATGGCTTGAGATTCCAGATTTTCGATTCGCTCACCGATATTTTCCATCACAGAAAAATAATTGTCAATCACTGCATCAAGCAAAGCATAAAGTAAGTAATCTGTACCTCTATGGCGTATAGGCCTTTTTTGGTCTAGAAGCCGGTCTCTGACAAACTGGAACACATCTCCTGCTTTTTCCTGAAAGGTGATCAGAATATTTTTCTCCATCAAAAAACTGACTTGCTCTTCCGAGATGGGAGACTCAGGCGAATTGCACTGAATCATCTTCAGCGTAGCAAAAATGTACTCGTCAAAAACCTCCATTTTGGGACGTTGCTCTACGCTAAGTATGTCCTCCAATGTCAATTTATGGATTCCAAAGAGCTTTCCGATTTGCTCTAGCAAAGCGATATCATGCAAGCCAACCACATCAATCCAGATTACTTTATTTTGCAAATTGAGGTGATCTTGAAGCTGCGAAAATTCGATTCGTTCTTCTAAAAATTCTGACTCATCATAGGTGATCAGATTGATAAAAACCTCTTCCTGTTTTTTTTCTCCTCCATATACCAAGGATGCAGGAGGAAGCCCCACTTTATGAGAGCGCTTTTTTCTCTTTTTGGTTTTAAAAAGATTTTGAAATTGCTTCAAGGTGGACTGAGGACGAGGCATAGGCTATGAGTTCTTTTCACCTAGAAATTCGATATTTCTTTTGAGTCCTACAAATTTGGTACGCTTCACAGCAGACTTTTTAAAAACTTTCCGGAAAGTTTCTTCTGTCAATTCTATCCAGTCCTTTTTTGTGAAATCTTTTAAATCCGGATGAAGATCAAAGGCGGGCTCTTGATGTGGACGCGAAAAGCGATTCCATGGGCATACGTCTTGGCAGATATCACAGCCAAAAGCCCAGTTTTCCATTTTATCTCTAAACTCATTTGGGATGGAATCCTTCAGTTCAATCGTCAGGTAGGAAATACAACGCGAACCATCCACCACTCCGGGCTGTACAATCGCATCAGTAGGACAGGCATCGATGCAGGCTGTGCAAGTGCCGCAATAATCTTTGGCTATTGGATAATCAGGTTCTACTTCAAGATCGATGATCAATTCTGCCAAAAAGAAAAAACTTCCCATCTCCCGATTGAGAAGCAGGCTGTTTTTTCCAATCCAACCCAAACCTGCCTTTTGTGCCCATTGCCGTTCCATGACAGGGGCTGAATCGACAAAAACTCGCCCCTCGATTTCCCCAATTTCCTCGCGAAGGATTTCCAGAAAAGTTTTCAGCTTATCCTTAATCACAAAATGATAGTCTTGGCCATAGGCATATTTTGCGAGCTTGATATCCTCGGCTTTTTCAGGAAGTTTTTTCTCGGGAAAGTAATTGTAAATTAAAGAGACGACAGTTTTTGCCCCTGGAACGAGTTTGCGGGGATCCAATCGTTTGTCGAAGTGATTGGCTAAGTAAGCCATTTGGCCCTGATAGTTTCGATTGAGCCAATCCTCCAATCGAGGCGCTTCTTCTTCTAAAAATTCTGCCTTCGCAATTCCGCAAAAGTCGAAGCCCAATCGCTTCGCGGTCGATTTGATGGTTTGGGCTTTTTTTTCTAATGAGGTCATGCAGACCCCAATTTATGACTTTATTCCTCTCTCCTCAAATCCGGTCTATCCTGATACCATTGCTCTTCAAAAGTCTCTTCGATCTGAACCGGAGCTACCAATACAGACCATACCATCCAGATGACCAAAAATGGTCCTGCCATAAATAGCAACCATACCAATGGTAGGGCGACATTCAATTGAATCAGCGTCACGAAGATGATCAAAGCTCCCGTCACAAAACCTACCGCAAATTCATAATTCTTCATCTTTTTCGTGTTTTTAGTGGATAATGAAAACTCCATTCCCTTTCAGATTGTTATCCAGACGTGTAACTTATGATTTGATTCGCTTGATTTTTAGCAAGCCCTGTCTTGCTTCTTGAGTCTAGTATCTAAAAATCTGACTATGAAAGGCTTTCGCTTTACTCAATATATCCCACCCCAAGATCCAGAGAAAAATACCTTTGAGAATCTGCTTAATATTTTCCTACAACTCGTAACGATGACCGGAGGAGATGTGGCAGAGGCACTCAACTGGCTTTCTAATCTGGACAAACGATACAATCTCACCAATCCCAATTATGGGATAGGGGACTTCATCGAAGACCTCAAAACCAAAGGGTACCTCACCGAAGAAAATCAAAAAGGGGAGTTCAAAATCACTGGAAAAGCCGAGCAAACGATCCGGAAATCAGCTTTAGAGGAAATTTTTGGCAAACTAAAACGAGGAAAATCAGGACAGCATAAAACCACCCACTCTGGTCCCGGCGATGAGCGGGGTACAGACCGTAGGGCTTATGAATTTGGTGATAATCTAGATCAAATCGCACTGACTGATTCGCTTCGGAATGCACAAGCAAATCACGGATTTTCGGGAGATTACTTGCTGACCGAAGATGATTTGGAGGTAGTCGAACAGGAATACCGCTCCCAAACTTCCACAGTGCTCATGATTGATATTTCCCACTCCATGATTCTATATGGGGAGGATCGCATCACCCCTGCAAAGAAAGTGGCAATGGCCTTGGCTGAATTGATCAAAACTCGCTATCCAAAGGATACCTTGGATGTGATTGTCTTTGGAAATGATGCTTGGCAGATCGAAATCAAAGATTTACCCTATCTACAAGTAGGTCCTTATCACACCAACACGGTGGCAGGACTGGAATTGGCGATGGATTTACTTCGAAGAAGAAAAAATCCGAATAAGCAGATTTTCATGATTACCGACGGAAAACCTACCTGCCTCAAAGTCGGAATTAAGTATTACAAAAATGCCTTCGGAATTGACAGCAAAATATTAAATGAGACCCTCAAACTCGCTGCTCAATGTCGAAAGCTGAAGATACCGGTGACGACCTTTATGATCGCCTCGGATCCCTATCTGAAAGAATTTGTGAAAGAATTTACACAAGTCAATAATGGAAACGCCTATTACAGTTCGCTGAAAGGACTGGGCGATTTGATTTTTGAAGACTATAGAAGAAACCGAACCAAACGCTTTTAAACAAACGCATGGACTACCAAAAACTTACCGGAAAAGAACTCACCCAAATCCGAACTTTAGGCCAATTGAAGGCTGCCGGATATCAACCCAAATCTATTAAAGAAGAACTTCGAGACAATCTAATCGCTAAAATCAAGCAAAAGGAAAATGTCTTTGAAGGAATCTGGGGATATGAGGATACAGTTATTCCTGATATCGAACGGGCTATTTTGTCGCGGCACAACATCAACCTTCTTGGTCTTCGTGGTCAGGCAAAAACCCGAATCGCCCGAATGATGACCCTCCTTCTAGACGAATACGTACCGATTGTGTACGGTTCCGAATTAAACGATGATCCTTTGGCACCATTGACTTCATACGCTAGAAATCTGATCGAAGAGCGGGGAGATGATACACCGATCACTTGGTGGCATAGAAATGATCGTTACACAGAAAAATTAGCGACTCCCGATGTGTCTGTAGCCGATTTGATTGGGGATGTGGACCCTATCAAAGCCGCTACGATGAAACTCAGCTACAATGATGAGCGGGTCATTCACTACGGCCTAGTTCCAAGATCACATCGCTCCATCTTCGTGATCAATGAATTGCCGGATTTGCAGGCAAGAATTCAAGTGGCTCTGTTCAATATTTTACAGGAAGGAGATATTCAGATTCGAGGCTTCAAATTGAGATTGCCGCTAGATATTCAGTTTGTATTCACAGCGAATCCTGAAGATTACACCAACCGCGGAAGTATCGTGACTCCTCTTAAAGACCGGATCGAAAGTCAGATCATCACTCACTATCCGAAGTCCATCGAAATAGGTAAAAAGATCACTGCTCAAGAGGCCAACCTGAAAGGTAAGCCTGTGGATAACATTTACATTCCGGAGCTGATGAAAGACTTGATCGAACAGATTGCAGTCGAAGCAAGAGGTTCAGAGTATGTAGATGAAAAATCAGGAGTTTCTGCCCGATTGACGATTTCTGCTTACGAAAACTTGATTTCAGCAGCAGAAAGGAGGCTTTACCTGAATGGGGAAGAAAATACAACCGTACGAATTGCGGACTTGATTGGTGTGATTCCAGCTATTACGGGGAAGGTAGAATTAGTCTACGAGGGAGAACAAGAAGGCGCAGGTTTGGTTGCATACAATTTGATTGGGAAAGCGATACGTTCTCAGTTTATCAACTATTTCCCATCTCCTGAGTCGAAAAAGAAATCAAAAGAAGGAGACCCTTATGTGATTCCTTTGGCTTGGTTTGGAGAGGGAAATGAATTGGACATTCTTGCTTCCCAATCAGATAAAGAATACAAGCAAGCACTCCATGAGGTTCCGGGGCTTGAAGAAGTAGTGACCGGATTAGTCAAGAATTTACCGGAGAAAGAGAAGGAATTCTTCATGGAATTTGCCCTTCACGGTCTTGCCGAATACTCTCAGCTTAGTAAAAATTTACTAGACACCGGCTTACAGTTCAAGGATCTCTTCAGCTCCATGTTTAATATGGGGCCCGGTGATGATGATGATTTTGACGAGGATGATTTATAAGAAAGGGGCGAAAGCCTCTTTTTTTTGGACCTAAAAATTATTAGAAAACATTTCTTTAATATTTTATGTACATATTTGTGTACAAATTTAATCGCCATGCTCACTACTACATTATCAGATTTTAGAAAAGACATCAAGCGTTATTTTGATCAGATTTCCCAAAACTTTGAGACACTAATTATAAACAGAGGCAAGGATAGCGGAATTGTGATCATGTCATTAGCCGAATACAATTCCCTGAAAGCCACGCATCATGAACTTTCCTCTAAAGCAAATGAAGAGCGTCTCGATTCTGCTATTCAAAAGTTAAAATCCGGAAAATCATTCGAGAAACAACTGCTTGAAGAATGAAATTCGTATTCGTTGAAGAATCTTGGGAGGACTATCTCTATTGGCAAAAAACCGACAAAAAGAAGTTGAAAAGAATCAACGAGCTCTTAAAAGATATTTCTAGGCACCCTTTTGAAGGAATTGGAAAACCAGAACCATTAAAATTCAAATACTCAGGATTTTGGTCAAGAAGAATAGACCAAGAACATCGATTAATCTATCAGGTAAAAGATGATGAAATTCTAATTGCCAAGTGTAGATTTCATTACGATTGATTCTAAAAAAAGGCTAGTAAAGACTTAAATCACTTTTTTTGCTTTCAAACTTTTACTCCATACCTTTGCATCAGATCATAAGGGGTGCCCTAAAATTACGGGCTGAGATCATACCCATATTACCTGATCCGGGTAGTGCCGGCGAAGGGAAATGAGCAAGCAAAGTATACACACTGAAGACAGAACTGGTACCAACTGGCTTTTTTGTCGTCCACTTTTGCAAAACGGGTAAACAAATACGGATGACTTCCCCTAAGTCCTCCCATGTTTCACTCAATCACCCGAAAGGGAAAAAGTATCATGAAAAATTTATGGCTAAGTCTGGTATTTTACCTGACTATATCCGCCGCATTTGCACAGCAGCAAATCAAGGGAAAAGTAGTAGATCAATCCTCCAACGCGCCACTAATTGGAGCAGCCATTTGGGCTGAAGGAACGGGTAGAGGAGCAGTGACAGACTCCGATGGGAATTTTATACTAAGCAAACTCCCTGATGGAAAAGTAACCATCCGCGTATCCTACCTAGGCTATGCATCCCTCACAGAGGAAATTACTTTGCCTTATTCCGAGACGCTTGTTTTTAAGCTTGAAAGCAAAGATTTCCTTTCAGAGGAATTCATTGTATCAGCCACTCGAGCATCAGAAACGACTCCAACGACCTTCAAAACAATCGACAAGGCCGAATTGGCCAAGCGAAACCTAGGTCAGGATATCCCGATTCTACTGAATTTCACTCCTTCTGTGGTCTCTCACTCGGATGCTGGGGCCGGAGTAGGTTATACCGGGATTCGTATTCGGGGTTCGGATCAAACACGAATTAATGCTACCATTAATGGAATTCCCCTGAATGACGCAGAATCACACGGTGTCTTCTGGGTCAATATGCCAGATTTTGCTTCTTCCGTAGAAAATGTGCAGATACAGCGTGGTGTAGGAACCTCCACCAACGGTGCAGCAACCTTTGGTGCCAGCCTCAACTTCCAGACAGATACAAGAAAGGATGATGCCTATGCCGAAATCGACAATGGATTTGGCTCATTTAATACTTGGAGACATACTGTCAAAGCAGGGACAGGACTACTCAACAATCGATTCGCAGTAGATGCAAGACTCTCTCAAATTACCTCCGATGGTTTTGTGGACAGGGCATTTTCTGACCTTAGAAGCTGGTTTGTATCAGGCGGCTACTATGGTGAGAAAAGTGTGATCAAGCTTATTGCTTTCTCTGGAAAAGAACAAACTTATCAATCTTGGTGGGGGCTTCCAGAAGACAAATTGGAGAATGATCGGACGTGGAACTACTACACCTACGACAATGAAACGGACAATTATCAGCAGGATCATTACCAATTAATCTACACCGGACAAGTCGGAAGCAACTGGAAAACAAATTTCGCGCTTCACTACACCTATGGAAGAGGGTACTACGAGCAATTCAGAGAGGATGATGATTTTGCCAGCTACAATCTACCCAACGTAGAGATCGGTGAAGAAATAATCAGCAGCACCGATTTCATCAGAAGAAGATGGCTGGACAATGATTTCTATGGATTTATCGGTTCTGCTAATTATATATCTGACAATGGGAAACTCGACTTTATCATAGGAGGTGGAGCCAATCGCTACGATGGAGGACATTTTGGTGAGATTATTTGGGCAAGAATTGCAGGGAATACCAATATCAGAGATCGATACTACGACAATAATGCAATCAAAGACGATCGGAATATCTATGCTAAAGCCACCTACGAAATCAAGCCGGGATTGAATATTTTCGGAGACCTTCAAGTACGGGGAATTGACTATTCTTTCCAAGGGATCAATGATGATTTACGAATAGTAGATGGTCAGGAGTCTTACACCTTTTTCAATCCTAAATTTGGCTTTTCTTATGAAAAAGGAGAACGAACCTACTATGCAAGTTTTGCAGTGGCAAATCGTGAACCGACCCGGTCTGACTTTACCGACAACCCCATCACAGAAGTGCCTCGACCTGAGCGTCTAAACAACATCGAGGCTGGTGTCAGATCCCGAAGTGGAAATTTCACCTACAATGCCAACTTCTACTACATGGGTTATCAGGATCAACTCATCCTGACTGGACAGATCAATGATGTCGGTGCATACATTCGCGAAAATGTAGCGTCTTCCTATCGTGCTGGAATTGAGTTAGATGGTGCCTATCAGCTTTCGAAGCAGTGGACTTTGGGAGGAAATATTGCCTTTAGTCAAAATAAAATCGCTGAGTTCACAGAATACATCGATGACTATTCCGTAGAGGAGTTTCAGCAAGAGACTTTTACCTACACGGACACCGATATTGCTTTCTCGCCGAATGTGGTCGGGTCGGCTATCATTGAATTTCAGCCAACCAAAAACCTATCAGTCAATTGGTTTAGCAAATATGTTGGCCGACAATTCCTCGACAACACCTCGAATGTGGACCGCTCACTGGACGCCTTCTTTACCAACGACCTTCGAATTAGCTATTCGACTCAACCGCGATATTTCAAAGGGTTGGAGATCAACTTACTCATCAATAATATCTTCAATGAACTCTACGAGCCAAACGGCTACACCTTTAGCTATTTTGTACCAGGAGGAAATGGACGTGAATTGATCACAGAGAACTTCTACTATCCTCAAGCAGGAACCAATTTCTTGCTTGGGTTGAAATTGAAATTCTAAACCTTGTAAAATCAAAGGGTCCTGCAAAATAAAATGCAGGACCCTTTTTCAATAGTTATTGATTCTTCAATAAGATTTTATGCATTCTCTTTTCCTTCGAAAGAAATTACTTCATCACTCAGATAGTGTGGATAAATCTTTAAATGTTGCTTTTTGACTTCTTCTGTCAGGCGTTCTCGGAATAAATCCACGTTTTGTCCAGAACCAGCAGCCATAAATACCGGCTCGATACCGGTTTTCTTCTTATACGCCTCAGCCAAAGCCCCAAAATCCTTAAAGTCTGCATCCTGAAGATCCATCTCGGACATTTCCATGATTTTCTCTTCAGAAGGCATGGTTTCAACAAGATCTATTTTATTGAAAACCAATAGAATGAGTTTATCACCGGCATTTATTTCCCGAAGTGTTTGATTCACCACTGCAATATGATCTTCGTAGTTGGGATGAGAAATATCCACCACATGTACCAAAAGATCAGCCTCACGAATCTCATCCAAGGTAGACTTAAATGACTCGATCAAGTGGGTCGGCAGCTTTCGAATAAAACCAACTGTATCTGAGAGAAGAAATGGAATTTGCTCTAACACTACCTTCCGAACAGTAGAATCTACCGTAGCAAAAAGCTTGTTCTCAGCCAAAATATCCGTTTTGGTGATCAGGTTCATCAGCGTACTTTTCCCCACATTGGTATAACCAACCAAGGCCACCCTGACAATCCCTTTTCTTCCTTTTCGCTGAGTCTCACCCTGCTTTTCTATTTGTCTTAGCTTTTGCTTCAGCAACGTGATCTTATTTCGAATATCCCGCTTATCCGTCTCGATCTCCTTTTCACCGGCACCACCACGGGTCGATGTACCTCCTCGCTGACGCTCCAAGTGTGTCCACATTCGGGTCAGACGAGGAAGCAGATATTGATAGCGAGCTAGCTCAACCTGGGTTTTGGCTTGGGCGGTTTGGGCGCGCTGAAGAAAAATATCCAAAATCAATAAAGAGCGGTCATAGACTTTCACCTTGAGTTCGTTTTCAAGGTTTTTCATCTGTGAAGGACTCAAGTCATCATCAAAAATGACCATATCCACTTCAAAATGCGTGATGTAGGCTAAAATTTCTTCCAGCTTTCCCTTGCCTATAAATGTGCGTATATCGGGTTTTTCCATCCGTTGGGTAAAGCGATAAACCGCTTTTACGCCTAAAGTCTCTGCCAAAAACGACAGCTCTTCCAGATGTTCTTCTACTTCAAAGTCCGACTGCTGCTGACGAATCAGCGAAACCAACACAGCAGTTTCCTGCCTAGGCGCGGTATCAAACAGTTTTTGAAGTTTTCTTGAATATTTACTCATAGTATCTTTTCTTCTTGAATAATGTAGACTTTGCGTCAATAGTTCAGCTTTTCCAAAGTCTTAATCGACAGCAAGTCAAGTTTTAACAACAAATGTCGGGATAATTCCACGATATTGATTAGGATACTCGTCTACGGAATACTTATTTTAAAGCGTCAAACTCTACCCCCATGCTAAATATTATTACCACCAAACTCGACGGCTTGGTCGAGATAAGACCAAAAATCTTTGAGGACCCAAGAGGATACTTCTTTGAATCTTTCCGAAAAGACTGGTTTGATGAAGTGGGAATATCCGTCGATTGGAAACAAGATAATCAATCCTTTTCTCAAAAGGGAACCGTTCGAGGACTTCACTTTCAGAGAGCCCCATACGCACAAGCAAAATTGGTACGAGTTGTACAAGGAAAAGTGTTGGATGTCGCCGTAGATTTAAGAAAGGGCTCTCCAACTTTTGGACAGTCACACACGGTACTGCTGGATGCACAGCTTCACAACTTACTTTACGTTCCCGTTGGCTTTGCTCATGGGTTTTCTGTTTTGGAGGACGCGATTTTTCTGTACAAATGTTCTGAATATTATCACTTTCCAAGTGAAGGAGGAATTCGATGGAATGACCCGGCTTTGGGAATCGATTGGAAAGTGAGTGACCCAATTATTTCCGAAAAAGATCAAAAATGGCCAAGTTTGCAGGAATTCAAAGAACAATCTGGAGGAGGATTATAAGAAGTGGGAATACTTGATTTTCTAAAGCGTAAACCGGTAGAGGTAGAGGAACTTGATTTGAGTTGGTTGAGAGCAGATATGCACTCCCATTTGATCCCGGGCATCGATGATGGCTCAAAGACCATGGAGGAATCCCTGACTCTTATCCGTGAGTTGTCAGATCTAGGACTCAGCAAGCTGATCACGACTCCTCACGTAATGTCCGAATATTATCGAAACACCCCAGAAACTATTCAGATGGGTTTGGAAGATCTGCGAAGAGCCGTGAAAAAAGAGGGTTTGGATATTGAGATCGAAGCTGCCGCGGAGTATTACATGGACGAGATCTTTTTGGAGAAAGTAAAATCCGGAGAAAAATTACTCTCTTTTGGAGACAACTATGTCCTTGTCGAGACAGGCTTTATCAATAAGCCCCAAATGCTTCTCGAATCCTTTTTTCAAATGGAAATGGCCGGTTATAAGCCTGTATTTGCGCACCCTGAGAGATATCAATACCTGATCGCTGATAAAAAACTCCAAGAGGAAATCTTAGAACGCAATATTCTTCTTCAAGTAAACATGCTTTCTTTGACGGGTTTTTATTCTAAGCATGTCAAAGACTTTGCAGAAAGCCTCATCGATACCGGGAATGTTCGGTTTTTAGGCTCAGACTGTCACAATCAGCGATACGTGGATATGCTCAAAACCCTTTCGGCAACCCGGTACTATTCCAAGATCAAAGAATCTTCCTGGCTCAACACCCAACTCTAACTCTTCGATGAATATCCTCATTACAGGAATCACGGGGCTTTTCGGTAGTTTTTTAGCAGCTGAGTTTTCTTCTCTTGGAAAAATTCACGGCATCAAAAGACCCAATTCTTCGACCAGACTGGTGGATGAACTCGATCTATCCATTCAATGGAAAGAAGCGGACTTAAATGATCTTCAGTCTCTAGAGGAAGCATTGGAAGGGATGGACCTAGTCATCCATGCTGCCGGATTGGTGTCTTTTAATCCAAAAGACTCTGATGCTCTGTATCAGACGAATGTCAAAGGAACCCGGAACCTGGTGAATGCCATGATCCAAGTTGGGATTCCTAAGCTGATCCATGTATCCTCCGTGGCAGCAATCGGAAGAAGTCCAGAGATCCCTCGCGTAGATGAAAAATTCAAATGGACCGATTCTCCTCTGAATACCGAATATGCCTGCTCAAAGTATGAGGCAGAACTGGAAGTTTGGCGGGGAGAGCAGGAAGGACTTCAGGTATTAATTGTAAATCCCTCAATCATCCTAGGCAAGACCTCCCATCAGCGAAGTAGCACTGCGATCTATGACTATGTTTTGGAGCAGAAAAGCTACTATCCCAAGGGAAGCGTCAACTATATCGATGTGCGGGATGCGGCTAAGCTCTCCCGGATTCTTTATGAAAAACAGAAATGGGGTCAGCGCTATATTCTCAGTGCAGGATCTATTTCCTACCAATCCTTTTTTGAAGAAATGGCCCATGCCTTTGGGAAAAAAGCTCCCAGCAAAGCCCTGCCAGATAATTTGCTCAGACTGGCCGTTTGGTATGCAGGCTTCAGTCGATTTTTGGGAATTTCCAAGATTCCACTCAATAAAAAAACAGCAATGCTCTCCCGATTAGAAATCCACTATGACAATAAGAAAGTCAAAGCTGAAACGGGCTATTCTTTCAAAAGCCTTGCTGAATCATTTCAATGGGCCAAGTAAACTTATTCTTGATTCTGTTCGTTGCAAAGTCTGCCAGAATCGGATCAGTTTTTTTTCACAAAAATTACCAATCCGAGGTATTGCTGCATCAATTTATTTGGTAACTTATAAAAACCTTAACCTACTCGAATGACAGGAGATCACGATCACGATTGGGAAAGCGACAAAAAGCTTGTTGAGCGATTTGAAAATTCCCTAAAAGCCAATTTGGATCTGTTTTTTGACGAGGAAGAACTCGAAGACATTATCCGATTTTATTTTGATCAGCAGCGATTTATGAAAGCCATGAAAGCAGCCGATCATGCTCTGGAAAAGTTTCCTTTTTCGATAGAAATCAAGCTGCTCAAAGCTCAAAGCCTGATCTTTATGGATGAGGTTGATGAAGGGCTTTCCCTGCTGGAAAATATCAATAATATCTCTCCGAATAACGAGGAAATCATCCTCGCTTTGGCAAATGCCCATATCATTTCTGGAAATCCCCAAGAAGGAATTGAGCTACTGGAGCGGTTTTTACCACTTGCAGAGGATAAAGCGGAGGTTTTTTATTCTTTGGGAAACCTTTTTCGTGCCAAAGGAGACAATAAGCAAGCAAGCCATTATTTCAAAGAGGCGGTGAAGTTGCGAATCAACCACGAGGATGCACTTTTCCAGCTTGCCATGATTACCGAAGAGGAAGGCTCATTTGATGAAATCCTTCATTTTTATCAGGAATTTATCGATCAAGATCCCTATTCTGCTGGAGCTTGGTACAATCTCGGGGTAGTTTATAATCGTCTGGGAAGATTCGAGGAAGCCATCAAGGCTTACGACTATGCCTTGCTAATCGATGAGTCATTTGCTTCTGCGTATTTCAATTTGGGAAATGCCCTGATGAATACCGAGCAATTCGAGCAGGCACGCGAAGCTTATCAAAATACGATCAATTGTGAAGGAGCCAACGCCGAAAACTGCTGCTATCTAGGCGCCGCCTATGAAAAGCTGGGTCAAATCGACGAGGCTTTCAAGTATTTCAAAAAATCGGCTAAGCTAGACGAGGAATATGACGATGCTTGGTTTGGGCTAGGGATGTGCATGCTGAAAAAAGAGAAGTTTTTCGAGGCCATTCATTATTTCAAAAAAGCCCTCAACCTGAGCAAAGAAAATCCGAATTATTGGGTTGGGCTGGCAGATGCGGAATTTAATTTGGGGAATCTTCAGGCAAGCTCCGAGGCCTATGAAGAGGCGATCAATCTTGAGCCGGGTATCATGGAGACCTACGTGAACCTCTCTGTAATTTATTTTGACCAAAACCGCTTCGAAGAAGCCATCGACGTCATCAATGAAGGAATTGAGGAACTTCCGGAGGCTGCAGAGCTCTATTATCGAATGGTCGTCTACCAAATAAAAATGGGTAAATACAAGGAAGCGTTTTCATATTTGGAAAATGCCTTAACTTTGGACTTCGATAGGCATACGATATTGTATGATTTGATGCCCGAACTCCAGAAGCAGAAGGCGATCTACAAGCTCATTGCCCAGTACAAAGAAGAAAACCCCTAGCTTGTTATTTTAAAAATTTCACCTCCATGAATTATGTGCTGAAGAATATCCCGGTACGAACTGAAAAGCCACGTACCTCGGGATTCACCATGGCTATGGACAAAGGCCTTAGCATCAGAGAAGTAGAAGACTTTATGAGTATCTGCTCTGACTATGTTGACATTGTCAAACTCGGATGGGCCACCTCCTATGTAACCAAAAATCTCAAAGAGAAGATTGAAATCTACCGAGAAGCTGGTGTTCCAGTTTATCTGGGTGGTACTTTGTTTGAAGCTTTCATCGTCCGTGGTCAGTTTGATGACTACCGAAAAGTCCTAGACAAGTATAATTTAGAATATTGCGAGGTCTCTGACGGTTCGATTTCCCTCAATCACGATAAAAAGTGTGAATTTATTTCCACCCTTTCAAAGCAGGTTACCGTTCTTTCCGAGGTGGGCTCTAAGGATGCCGCCAAAATCATTCCTCCCTACAAATGGATCGAGCAAATGCAGACAGAGCTTGACGCAGGTGCTTGGAAAGTGATCGGTGAGGCTAGAGAAGGTGGAAATGTCGGGCTTTTCCGTGATTCTGGAGAGGTAAGACAGGGTCTTGTCGAAGAAATTCTCACCAAAATTCCAGAGGAAAAAATCATCTGGGAAGCTCCTATCAAGTCTCAGCAAGTTTGGTTTATCAAACTCCTTGGAGCCAATGTAAACCTTGGAAATATCAGCCCTTCAGAAGTGATTCCCTTGGAAACAATCCGCTTGGGATTGAGAGGCGATACATTCGACCATTTCCTAGGCGATATCAAGCTGTAAAATCTTTATTATTTCCGGGCTGATCGAATCCATCGGTCAGCCTTTATTTTTCTATGAGATCGATCAAAAAGTACCTCATTAACTACCTGAAAGGAATGGCCATGGGTGCCGCAGATATCGTTCCCGGTGTCTCCGGCGGATCCATTGCGCTGATTACAGGTATCTACCAGCAACTGCTCGACAGCATCAATTCCTTCAACAAAGAAAATCTCTCCCTTCTGCTGAAGTTTGAGCTCAAAGACTTTTTCAAGTCGGTAAACGGGAAGTTTTTACTGAGCCTAGTATTGGGGATTTTGACAAGTGCTTTTACACTCTCGAGGCTGATTACCTACTTGATGGATGAGCACCCCATCCCGCTGTGGTCTTTTTTCTGTGGCTTGATCTTAGTCAGCGCCTTTTGGATTCTAAAGGAAATCAAACGCTGGCATCTTGGAGTGGTCCTTGCTGTAATTTTGGGAACAGCTCTAGCTTGGTGGGTGACCGAACTTCCGCCTACGAGCTCCCCTGACGCAACCTGGTTTACCTTTGTTGCCGGGGCGATCGCCATCTGTGCCATGATCTTACCGGGAATCAGCGGAAGTTTCATTTTGCTTATTTTAGGTAAATATGAAAACATTATGACTGCTATTTCCGAGAGAGATCTTTTTACCTTGGGGGTATTTGCAGCTGGCTGCGTAGTTGGAATTTTGTCCTTCAGCCGAGTGATTTCATGGCTGTTGAAAAAATTCTATTCTACCACGATCGGCTTACTTTCCGGATTTATGCTTGGCTCAATCAACAAACTCTGGCCCTGGAAAGTAGTCACCCAATACAGGACTTCATCTTCAGGTGAGCAAAAGCCCTTTTTGACTGAAAACCTCTGGCCTTCTGAATATCTCGAGCAAGTAGGCCTTGAGCCAAATTTGGGATTGGCAATTGCTGGGTTTGTCGGAGGAATTATCCTGGTTTTGGGAATTGATCTAGTTGCTGACTATCTGAAAAAATAATGCGAAAATTTGGCTTAATTGGTTTTCCACTGGGACACTCCTTCTCAAAGAAATATTTTACAGAAAAATTTCAAAAAGAAGGGCTGGACGATTGTCAATTTGAGCTTTTTGAAATCGAAACAGCTGATCAACTCAAGAAAATTATTTCCGAAAACCCTTCTCTAGAAGGTATCTCAGTGACCATTCCCCACAAGCAAGCGGTCATTCCACTTTTGAATGATTTGGATCCGGCATGCGACGCCATCGGTGCAGTGAATTGCATCCAAATCAAAGAGGGAAAACTCACTGGATACAATACCGATTACATCGGGTTCAAGGATTCACTCGAAGCTTGGCTTGAAGGTAAAAACGTCTCTGCCCTCGTTTTGGGGACTGGCGGTGCGTCCAAAGCTGTCTGCAAAGCACTGGAGGATCTTGGGATCGAATACTTGTCTGTATCACGCAAAACCACTGATTCGAGTATCAGCTACGAGGAATTGGCTGGAAAGCCCAAGCTTTTTGAAAAGTACCGGTTGATCATCAACTGCACGCCATTAGGTACTTTTCCAAACACAGATGCAATGCCATCTATCCCAAAAGAGGCTTTTTCCGAAAATACCCTCGTCTACGACCTGGTCTATAATCCGGCAGTTACGAAGCTCATGCAAACTTGTCTGGACAAGGGTGGAAAAGCCAAAAACGGACTGAAGATGCTGGAAGGTCAGGCTGAAGCCGCTTGGAAAATCTGGAATTCCTAATTTGAATTTTTGTATATCCGCATTCTTACCAATAACGAAATTGTACGGGGAAAATTCTGCGAAAATGGTCGATTTTTGAAGCTCCCGTCATCGGACATCGGACATCCGGCTAGATCAGCAAAGAAAATTAGGTTACTGGCATCATTGCGGATAATCATATTTGAATTAATCAATAATTCTGCGTGGAATATCCCGAGGCAATCGGGTGAGCAATTCGTAGTTTACCTGCTGCGTAGACTCCGAAAAGGAAGCTACGGTAATCTCTTTCCCTTTTTGCTTTCCAATCATCACTACCTCATCTGCAATCTGCACATCCTTGAGGTGGGAGACATCAACAGCTATGGCATTCATGGTGACAGTCCCCACTACCTGACAGTGCTTTCCTCCAATCAAAACCAGGCCCGAGTTGGAGAGCAAGCGGCTGTAGCCATGTCCATATCCTACAGGCACGATGGCTAAAAGCATATTTTTCAAGGCCATAAAGCTATTTCCATAGCCAACAAATTCCCCCATTTCAACCTTTTTGACGCTCATCACCTGACTTTTCCAGGTGATCAGTCGCTTTAAAGGGTTCTTATTGGCTTTTGGAAGATCCTTGAGCTTCGCAAAGAAGGTTTCCTTTGTGGGCCAAAAGCCATAGCCCGCTATTCCGATACGCACCATATCCATGATCGTTTCTGGAAAAATCAAAGTTGCTGCTGAGCAAGCAGTGTGGTAGCGGTTGAAAAAGAGATTATTTTCCGAGAGAAAATTCTTGAAATCATAGTAGACAGCAATTTGGTTTTTGACTCGTACATAATTGCTGACACTTTCAGCTCCGGCATAATGTGTACACAAGCCCTCCAAAATGACATGATCCTTTGCCTCTTGAAGAAGCGAAGCGAGCTGAGCTCGATCTTCCCAATCAAAACCCGTACGGTGAAAGCCTGTCTCTAATTCCACGTGGATTTTAGCCGCAATTCCCAAGTCACGGGATACATCGATGGCCTTCTGAAGCCGATCAAAATCAAAAACATAAAACCCTATCCCAGCTTGAATCAGGTCTGGAAGCTCTGAATCATAAAGCATCCCCAAAATCATGATCTCGGACTTTCGCGTGGAATGCCTACGAACGAGCCAAGCCTCATCTGAGCTAAAAGTGCTGAAGTGTCGAATTCCCGCCCGCTCAGCTATCTCGACCATTTGGGCAATACCATGACCATAGGCATTTCCCTTGACCACAGCGGAGATGGTGGGTTTGGGTCCAATTTCAGAGCGGATGTATCGGATATTTTGACGATATGCCTTTGCGCTAATTTCTAAGCGAGAGGTCGGTATGCCATCGGGTAATTCTTGCATGGCTAAAAATTAAGCCTCATTACCTCCAAATCCCAAAGCTTTCCTACTTTTATTCAAAACAAAGGAAATGGAAGAGCAAAAAAATAGAACCCGATGTCCTTGGTGCTTGGGCTTTCCACAATACATAGAATATCATGATAAGGAATGGGGCGTCCCTGTCTATGACGATAAAACCCATTTTGAGTTTTTGATTTTGGAATCTGCACAAGCGGGATTGAGCTGGGCTACCATTTTGAAAAAGCGAGAAGGCTATCGCAAAGCTTTTGCTGATTTCGATTATCAAATAGTTGCCGAATTTCCAGATAGCTATGTGGAAGAATTGCTGCAGGATCCGGGAATCATCCGGAATAAACTTAAGATCAAAGCGGCCATCAACAATGCCCAGCGCTTTATGGAAATACAAAAGGAGTTTGGTTCTTTTAGCGAATATATCTGGTCTTTCGTAGGAGGAAAACCCATCCAAAATCAACTGAAAAGCATGAGAGAAGCTCCGGCTACCTCGCCCAAATCAGACCGTCTAGCCAAAGACCTTAAGAAAAGAGGCTTTAAATTTTTAGGATCTACGACCATCTATGCCCACATGCAAGCGACAGGCTTGGTGAATGATCATTTGGTGGACTGTTTTCGATATAAGGAAGTTTTGGAATTAAACGAAAGCGAAGAAAATTAACCAAACGATAAAGAGAAGCGGAAGCAAAATCGGTAAGGAGAAGCGGATAATATAGCCAAAGAAGGATGGCATTTTGATTCCGCTCTGCTCAGCGATTGATTTTACCATAAAGTTTGGACCATTACCGATATAGGTCATCGCACCAAAGAATACTGAGGCAATGGCAATAGCCATGAGTTCAAAAGCAGAATCATGATAGCCATCGGCAGCAAATTGCCTTACTTCTTCAATATTATTGATGGAGGCTCCTTTGGATGCCATCGCCGCTGCCAGGAAGTTCAGATAAGTTGGGGCATTATCCAAGAACCCGGACAAAACGCCCGTTCCCCAGTATAGGGTATTATGAGTGATCAATGCTGAACCTTCAGGAGACTTTGCGAAGTTGCCTACCAACTCCAAGGCAGGCATCATCGTACCGAAAATCCCAATAAAGATGAATGCCACTTCACGGATGGGTTCGAAGTTAAATTCATTCCCTTTGATCGCCCGCTGATCAGCAAAGCGATAGGATAGAAATGCTACGGATAGCATGATGATTTCCCGCAGGAAGGAGAATTTTTGTCCGTCATACACGATTGCCGGCACCCACTCGATCACATTAGGATCTAAGAAAACCGAACAAATTACGATGAAAAGCCATCCGAAGTTCTTCACTCCGATCAAGGTAAACTTATTGGTGTAGGTAGTTTCTTCCAGTTCACTATCATCTCCGGCACGTCCCAGTTTGCGATCGATAAAATAGAATGCTACAGCAAGCACAGCCAAAGCGAAAATCCAGGCAGGCCAGTTATGCTCGAGGGTCCAGAAGAATGGAATTCCTTTCAAGAAACCCAAGAAAAGTGGTGGGTCACCGATCGGAGTCAAAGAACCACCGACATTGCTGACCATGAAAATAAAGAAGATGATGTGGTAAGCTTGAATATTTCCTTTATTCAATCGGATGAAAGGTCTTATCAAAAGCATGGATGCTCCGGTAGTACCAATCAAATTGGAAATTAAAGCACCGATTAATAGCAAACTGACATTTGCCAGCGGGGTAGCTTTCTTGTCAATTTCTATCAGAATCCCTCCTGAGGCAATGTAAAGTGATGCCAATAAGGCTATAAATTGCACATACTCAGCCAAGGCATGGACAGGACCATGGACATTCTGAAGGATGAATAGGTAATAGGAAACGACCAACAAGGCTAAGGCCACAGCAATCTTTGGATAGTTGTGATGCCAAAAATGCTCATAAAAAAGAGGGCCAGTGGCAATCATTAGCAGCAAGGCAACAAAAGGAATCACCAACCAACCTGGAGGTGCATGATGTGCTTCCTCTCCATGGTCTCCTCCATGATCTTCAGCACTTTGTCCATGCTCAGTATTCGAGGATTCCGTAGACTGATGATCTTGGTCAGCAAGGATTTCTAAGGAAACCGCTTCCTTCGCAAAACTTTTCTGTACTGAGAAAGCCTGAAAAAATAATATTCCGAAAAGTAGGGTAACTACTGGTATAAAATTCCTCATTTTTCTGATAATAGGTGTGCTGCGTTTTATCTGGGGGTAATTTAAGCAAAATTTTAATTGCCCAAATGTGGCTGAGTAGCTTTGCTAAGCTACTGATTTTGCCGGAAATCGCCCAACTCATAAATGGGAAAGCCCAGCAGAATTAATCAAAAATTAATGCTTTCTGGGCTTTCTTAAAGAATAGTTTTACACGAGTTGAGCCAAAGCTATTTTAAAGGAGCTTTCTGCCAGTTTGGTTTTTGTTGGGTTTTCTGCGAAAGTATTCTTCAAAGCTGTTTCGATCGTCTGACTGACATCGGCAAAGATTGCCTCATCCGTAACTTCGACCTCCTGACTCATTAGATAAGCAAATACCCTCGCCATTCCACAATTGGCTATGAAATCAGGAATCACCGAAACCTGCTGATCAGTCCAAGTTCCTATCGGCCCAAAGAAAATCTCAGGGTCTGCAAATGGAACATTGGCTCCACAAGAGATTACTTCCAAGCCCGCTTTGATCATTCGATCGGATTGTTCTTTGGTAATTAATCTCGATGCCGCTGCCGGGATGAAGATTTCACTTTCGAGATCCCAGATTTTTTCATCAATCTCTTCAAATGGTATTAAATCATCTGAAACAAGCGTATTTCCAATTCGATTGAGGAATAGTTCTCTGACCTCATCCAAAGAATAGCCTTCTGTATTGATCAGACCTCCATTCTTATCGATGATTCCTACAATCTTAACACCCTCGACCGCTAGAAAGCATGCAGCCGCAGAGCCTACATTACCCCATCCTTGGATGACTGCTCGCTTTCCTTTTAGGTTACCTCCCCATATTTGGTAGTAATGCCGAACAGCTTCTGCTACCCCAAAACCCGTGATCATATCTGCCACGGTGTACTTTTTTGCACCATTTGGAGTGTATTTAGGGTCTTCCAAGACTTTGGAGACTCCTTGTCTAAGTTGACCGATTTTCCGGATTTTTTCCGGTTCGGTGGCATGAAAATGCCCGTTGACGATTCCTTCTTGAGGATGCCAGATGCCATAGGATTCTGTGATAGGAATGACTTCATGGATTTCGTCCACATTCATATCTCCTCCTGTCCCGTAGTAATTCTTTAAAAGGGGAGTTACGGCCTTGTACCAGCGCTTCAGAACATCCTCCTTGCGTGGGTCTTTTGGATCGAAATTAATACCCGACTTGGCCCCGCCAATCGCCGGACCCGATACCGTAAATTTTACCTCCATGGTTTTAGCCAAGGATTCTACCTCGCGCTTGTCCAGACCTTTTCGCATACGGGTACCGCCGCCAGCCGCTCCTCCACGGAGTGAATTAATCACGACCCAGCCTTCTGCCTCGGATTCGGAATCTGACCATTCAAAAATGATTTCAGGTTTCTTATTTTCAAACCTTTTGAGTAATTCTTGCATCGTTTATTGGGTTTATATCTGCTCTGCAAAAATAGAAAATATTCGAGCCTGACCCAGAAAAAATACATAAGGGGAATCTTTGGCTCCCACGGACTTATCTAGCCATAAATTGTCCCGGAACAGGAATCCCTTGATGCTCCTGTCACATCCGAAAGGACATTGTCGATCCCTAAAATTCTTAAGTAGCCTAAAAAGGCGAAAACAAGCGCCTCCTTGAATTCAATTAATTGATTGGATGCCGCTACCTGTTCCCAGTTTGAATCCAATTTTGAATCCAGCCTTTTTATGAAATATTCATGATAGGCACCGCCGCCGGTAATCAGCACTTTGGGTTTTGGGCTAGAAGCGTTTTTTCGAATGACTGAAGCAATTTGAATGGCATAATGCTCAACCAGTGTAGCGAGAATATCCTTTGGAGAAAGCGCTACTTGGTCGATCAAGGGAAAAAAGTCTCGATCCATGTCTTCTCTTCCAAGTGACTTGGCTCCTGTTTTTTGATAAAAAGAAACTTGATTTAAGCGATTCAATAGCTCATGATCCACCTTTCCTTGAGCGGCCCAGGCACCCTTATCATCGTAAGGTGCGCCAAGTTGCTCGGCGAGGGGATTTAGCAGTAGATTGAAAGGACAGGTGTCAAAGGCCAGTCTCTTTCCAGCATGCTCCATGGAAATATTAGCTATCCCTCCCAAATTGAGGCAAAAGTCCATTTCTGAAAAAAGCATTCGATCACCCACAGGAACCAAGGGTGCGCCCTGACCCCCCAATTGCACATCCAGCATCCGGAAGTCATTTACTACTTTCAATCCGCTGTATTGATGCAGGGACCAACCATTGCCGATTTGAAGGGATAGGCCCTTATCGGGTTGATGAAAGACGGTATGCCCATGGGAGCAAATGGCTAAAGGCTGTAACCCTTTACTCTGACAAAAATCCCGCACCTGCAATCCCATCCAAGCCCCAAAATCCACATCCAACATGGCCAAATGCTCACCTGAAAGCTGATGAGATTTGCTCAACAAACTCGCCAAATCCTCTGGAAAGGGTACCGTCTCCGCATGAAGAATTTCAAAACTCCAATTCCCCTCCTTTTTAAATCGACAATAAGCTATGTCTAGCCCATCACCGGAAGTCCCGGACATCAAGCCAATTAAATCTGCAGCGTACTCCATGGGGTTAATGTTTGTTAAGTGAAAGGAGGAATAAAGATAATTTTAGATTTGAGAAAATGCCCTCTTTTTTGAATTGGCTAATTTGCGAAGCTTATTCCAAATGAAATCGACACGATTAAAATTATCATTTCTATGTGTGTATAATGATGATTTTAATAGTCGAAGATTCCATCTGACCGATAAAAGTCAAAAATAACCAGATGAAAAATCTCATCATCGACATTGGTAATTCCCGAATTAAGTCCGCTCTCTTTTCAGGTGAGGATTTACAATGGGAAAAAAGCTTTCAGGAATTAGCTGAAGCAAAGCAATTTTGGGGATCCCAGTCCTTTGACCATTGCCTGATTTCCTCAGTCAGGTGGAGCAAAGAAGAATTGGAATCGGAATTGGATTTCCCATTCATTTTCCTGACCCATGCTACCCCCATACCAATCAAAAACGGTTATGAAACGCCTCAAACGCTGGGATTGGATCGAATAGCCGCAGCAGTAGGGGCATGGAAGCTATCCGGAGAGAAGCCTTGTCTTAGCGTGGACTTGGGCAGTTGCATGACCTTTGAGCTCGTGGACGAACACAATGTCTACCAAGGAGGAGCTATCAGTCCCGGCCTGCAAATGCGGGCAAAAGCCATGCATGAATTTACCGCTAGGCTCCCTTTGGTTCAGGTAAATGAGAAAATCACTAATCCTTTGGGAAAAAAGACTGTCGATGGAATGAGATCAGGAATTTGGTATGGTATGGCCTATGAGATTGATGGACAAATCAGACATTACCTCCGAGAATATCCCGATTTACAGGTATTTATTTGTGGAGGGGATGCCCAAATTTTTGATTCATTGGCAAAAGCACACATATTTGTAGTCCCAAATTTGGTCCTGCGCGGATTGAATTGCATTCTAAACCACCATGTTGAGCAAAATTAAATGGCAGTTGTTGGGTGTTTGCTGCACCCTTTTATTATTTACTGAGGTAAAGGCACAGTCGAGTGCATCGACTTACTCGGCCCTAGGAATCGGTGAATTCAATTATTCAGGACTCACTCACAATCAAGGAAACGGTGGACTTGGAATAAGCTTCGGTACAGGCTGGAATCCCAACTATGTCAACCCGGCCCTTCAGACCCGAAATACGATTTTCAACTTTCAGGCGGCACTGAATTACAAGCGAATCAATGCTAATAATGGCTCTGAGACAGCAGATGTAGATGGAGGAGGACTTTCTTACATCGCCATGTCGCTTCCATTCAAGCCTACTAAGTTTACCATGGGCATGGGTCTCAATCAACTCACCTCGGTAAACTATGACCTGGAGATTACTAGTCAGGTGGCAGGCACAGATCTCAGCAGCTTCAATACTATTACCGGAGATGGTGGAATCTCGGAAGCTTACCTAAGTGGTGGCTTTTTGGTTGCTAAAAACCTGAGCCTTGGATTCCATGCGTCCTACTTTTTTGGATCTACGATCCGAACCAATCAGCTGTCTATTTTCGACACCTTAGGAACCCAAGTAGGGAACACTTCCGAATTTTATGAAAGATTAACAATTAGTGATGTGGGCTTCAAATTTGGGGCACACTACTTTTTCCCTGTAAGTGAAAATGGAAATCTTCACCTGGGTGCCATTTATCAGAGAATAGGCGATCTCCGTGGAAAAGCTTTTGCCAAACTAGCAGCATTTGGCCAAGCTAGCGACCCCGAAACGCCGGGGGACCTGCTTGCAGACGATTTGAGGGGAAGTATTTCAATACCAAATCGTTACGGATTTGGAGTGAGTTATGAGCGAGCCAATAAATTCATAGTAGGGCTAGAGGGTCAGTATCAAGACTTTGCAGATTTCAGAAGCTTTCTAGGTGATCCGCTGCAACTTCAGCAGGCGATCAAAGTAGGACTGGGATTTGAATATGTTCCCGATTATCTGTCTGTAGACAACCTTGCTAAGCGTTCTACTTACCGGGCAGGATTCGAATTTCAGCAGACTCCTTATGTACTGAACAACACGCAAATAAATGACATTGGCATTAACTTTGGAACTTCATTTCGTGTTAATCAACTGTCCGTAGTGAACTTGGCCATGAAGATTGGTCAAAGAGGAACAGTGGACTCAGGTCTTGTCCGAGAAACCTACGTAAACTTCTCCCTAGGATTCTCTTTGAATGATAACACCTGGTTCTACAAGCGGGTATTTGAATAAGAAAAAAACTATTAAACCGAATAAAAACCAAATAGAAACCATGAAAATTAAATCAACCTTACTGGGGCTTTCAGCCTTACTCCTGGCAGGCATGGTGCAGGCCCAGGACGGATGGAACTGGCCAGCTGATTCTGCAGAAGAAGCCAAGGCTAGAGAATTAAACGCAGCCTACACCGATTACATGAAAGCCGAGCAATTTATAGAGGCGACCGGACCACTCAATTGGCTATTGGTGAATGTACCTGAGCTCAATGAGTCTATCTATATCAACGGTGTGACTATCTATAAAGGTGCTGCTGATGCGACTGCTGATGAGGCACAAAAACGCGTGTACCAAGATTCTGTAATGGCTATCTACGACAAGCGTGAGCAAATCTATGACAATGCACCTAAGTGGATTGAGAATAAAGCCTATTTCGGTTATGGCTTTTACAAAGGCACAAAAGAAAAGCTAGGAGATGTTGTAGCCGACTTTGAGCGTGCTATGGAATTGAATGGAGAACTGTCTTTGGTCGATCTATACTCTGCTTATTTCGATGCAGTCTATCGTCACAATGCCTACAACAAAGCTTACGAGCCAGAAGAGGTATTAGCAATCTATGATAAGATTCAGGTAGATCTTGATAAGATGGCTGCTGAAGGAAAAGATGTTTCTCGTCCAAAAAGCACTACAGAAACAATTCTTGTGGCCATGAAGCTGATTGATTGTGACTTTATCGAAAATACAATGGGTCCTAAGCTAGCTGCTGATCCTACCAATGAGGCACTTGCAAATCAGATCTTCAAGTACTCCGTTCAGTATAAGTGTTTCTCTTCAGATGCTTTCTTGACAGCTTTGGAATTGATTGATTCCAAGAATCCAACTTACTCTACTTCTCAAGTGAGAGCAATGCGATACATGCAGGCTCAAGATTATGAAAAAGCACTTCCTGTAGTGGAAAAAGCTTTGGAGCTGGCAGAAAATGACACACAACGTGGTGAGATGCAGATGGAATTGGCTAAAATCTATGGAAACATGGGAAGAAAGTCTGACGCTAGAAATGCTGCCAAAACTGCCGCTTCTCTAAACGAAGAATTGGTAAAGGATGCTTACACCTTGGTTGCGCAACTGTACATGAACTCGTTCAACGATTGTAGAGGTGGTCAGTCACGTGCTAAAGATTACTCTATCTACATCGCAGCTTACAATGCCTATCAGCGAGCAGGAGACTCTCAAGGTATGGCTAGTGCTCGATCTAGATTCCCTTCCAAGGAAGAGCTCTTCACAGAAGGTCTTCAGGCAGGATCCACCATCAATACAGGATGCTGGATTGGAGAGACCGTCACCTTGGCAACAAGAGACTAATCCAACACAAAACATATTTGAAAGGCAGTCCTTGGGCTGCCTTTTTTTATTGAACCCCATCAAAAAATGTCTCGTATCTTTGCGTGATGAAGCAGTTGTTCGCAGCAATTCTACTATTCTTTAGCATTTCCATCATTTCCTGCCGGGAGGATGTGGATGCATCCGCGCTACAAGTGTATGATGGCCCGATCAATGTCGCCACGAATATTCATATCATAGAATCTGACTCTGCGCTACTGCGATCCGAAATTCGGGCTCCCAAGCAAATGGAATTCTTGGAAGGAGACATGGAATTCCCGGAAGGAATCGAAATACAGTTTTTTGAAAAAGACGGGACACCAAGCACGAAAATTCGGGCAGACAAGGCCTTCTTTGATAAAAAAGAAAATCTTTACCGTGGACAGGGAAATGTCCAAGTAGACAATGAAATTGAAGATCAGCATCTTCAGGCTGAAGAGCTTTTTTGGGATCCGAATAAAAAAATCATTTACACAGAGACCTTTGTGACCGTTCGAGACAAGCAAACGCTATTCAACGGTACAGGTATGGTCGCTGATGAGAGTTTTACCAATTACACCCTGAAGAATGTCCGTGATAGTCGGACCGTACTTCCCGGAGAAAATTTATGAAGTTAGCAGATGTCCTAATCCTTTCCCTCGCTTTGGCTCTGATTATCATTGGAGTACATCAGACCATGACAGTAGGAATCGGTTTTTCATACACGATTTTTATGTTTGCTGTGGCCTTGCTATTTTGGTTTCAGTATCGAAAAACCAAACGTGCTGAAGAACAACAAAATGAGCCCCCTCAGGGAAAAAAGAAAAATAAGCGATAAGCATTCATGGAAACCAGCTATTTGATTTACGTCATCATCACCCTACTTTTTTCGGCTTTCTTTTCGGGGATAGAAATCGCTTACATCTCAGCCAACAAACTTCAGATCGAGCTTCAGAGTAAGCAGGGCGCCTTTGCAGGTAAAGTGCTGAGTGGTTTTGTTCAGCAGCCAGGTCAGTTTATTGGGACCACTTTGATGGGAAATACCATTTCACTTGTCCTTTATGGTATTTTCATGGCTTTTCTTCTGGAGCCTCCTTTGGCGGCATGGCTACCGGAAGGCTTCAATCAGCAGGCAGTCATTTTGATTTTGCAAACAGTGATTTCTACCATCATTGTTTTGGTGACAGCTGAGTTCTTGCCAAAAAGCCTTTTCATGCTCAATCCAAACAGCATGCTAAACGTTTTTGCGTTGCCTTTTTTGATCATTTATTACCTGATGTATCCGGTAGTTTGGGCAGTAGTGGGACTTTCCCGATTTTTTATCACAAAAATCCTAAGGCTCGAATACAGCGAGGACAAGCCGGTTTTTACCGTTACGGACCTTAATAGCTTTATCCAAAACCACTTGCAGCAGGACAAATCTGAAGGTAACCCCGAAATCGACACCAAGATTTTTGACAATGCGGTGGAGTTTAAAACCATCCGAGTCCGGGAGTGTATGATCCCACGCACAGACATCGTAGCAGTGGAAGTAGAAGACGACATTGAAGAACTCAAAGAAGTCTTTGCAGAAAGTGGACACTCGAAAATCATCGTGTATCGGGAAACTATCGACGATGTAATCGGCTACTGTCATCAACTAGAGCTTTTCAAAAAGCCCAAAACAATCGAGGAAATCCTGACGCCAATTATCATCGTACCAGAATCTGCACTAGCCAATGAGCTGCTGATCCAATTTATCCAAGAGCGAAAAAGTCTCGCTTTGGTAGTAGATGAGTTTGGCGGTACGAGTGGGATCGTCTCGATGGAAGATATTATTGAAGAGATTTTTGGAGAGATAGAAGATGAGTATGACAGCGATGATCTGATCGAGCAGAAAATTTCCGAGCACGAATTTCTCCTGAGCGCGCGACATGAAATTGATTATCTAAATGATAAATATGGATGGGAATTGCCTCTTGGAGACTATGAGACCCTATCCGGCTTGATTCTTTCCTACACAGAAAACCTTCCTAAAAAAGGTGAATCCATCATCATCGGGCCCTACACATTCTCTGTTGTATCTAAGCAAGAGCACCGAATCGATTCACTTCGCCTGAAAATCAACCATTCAGCAATTTTATAGATAAGGCTTTGATTCAGAATATATTTTGAAAATCGTTCGCAATGCCGTTATTTTGCGTCTCTTCTAAAAAAGTGTACTAAAACTAATGGCATTAATTAAAGAAATAAGACAGCGGACAGGTCTCGCTATCGGCGTAATCGCAGGCGGGTTGATTCTATTCCTTTTGGGCGGGGATTTACTAAGCCCAAACTCCAGCCTTCTCGGAAACAATAATCCTGTGGTCGGTGAGATCGCCGGCGAAGATGTCACCTACCAAGAGTATGTGGATAAGGTGGAGGAATTTCGAGTAGCTTATCAGCAACGGACAGGAAGAGCCCCTTCTGAGGTAGAAATGTTCTCTGTGCGTGAGCAAGCTTGGCAATCCATGATTGTAGACAAGGTTTTCAAAGAAGAATATGAAAAACTTGGTCTTACCATTTCTCCAGAAGAATTGGTCGATATGGTACAAGGAAAAAACATCGTCCCTGAGCTTCGTCAGCAATTGGTCAATCCACAGACTGGTCAATTTGACAAAACACAGCTAATCAGCTTTCTTCAGTCTCTAGAAACAGCAGATCCTGCTCAGCAAGCTTTCTGGGCACAGCAAGAGCAACTTTTCGCAGACTCTCGTCTTCGTATCAAATACGATAATCTTCTTGGGACTTCAGAATATGCAACTTCAGCAGAAGGCAAAATGGAATACAAAGCAGCAAATACCATTGCTGAGACTTCCATTCTTTTTGTCCCTTACTATGCTGTCCCTGATTCAGCGGTAAGCGTAAGCGAAGCTGAAATGCAAACTTACCTCCGTGAGAACAAGGAGAAGTTTCAGACTGGAAATACAGCCAATATCGAATATGTGAATTTCTCCATCCTTCCAAGTGCTGCTGATTCAGCGGAGGTAATTGAAGAAATCACTCAGTTGACTGAGGAACTTCGCAACAGTGATCAGGATTCTGTTTTTGTAAATAGAAACTCAGATATCCGTCCGGCATTCTACACTTTCCGTCCGGGAGATGAGTTTCCTCAGGATTTCACCAGAAATACAGATGAGTTTGTAGAAGGTGTGACTTATGGTCCTTTTGTAACAGCTAATTCTACTTACATCAGCTTCAAGGTGACCAAGAAGTACGAAGGCACTCCAAGAATGAGAGCTTCTCACATCCTTTTCAGTACAGAAGGAATGGATGATGTGGCCAAAGCTGGTATCAAATCACAAGCGGAAGAAGTTCTTCAGGACTTGAAAGAAGGTGGTGATTTTGCGGCAGCAGCAAGAACATATGGTCAGGATGGTACGGCTCAGCAGGGCGGAGACCTAGGATGGTTTGCCAAAGAGGAGTTTGTGGAAGAATTTGCTAACGCAACCTATGCTAGAAGATCTACCGGCTTATTGCCAAATCTAGTTGAGACAGAATATGGTTTCCACATCATCGAGGTGACTGAATTGCCACAATCTGAATACACATCTATCGCAGTGCTTCAAAAGGAATTGATCGCCTCAGATGCTACCCGCAATGAAGCTTTCAGAAATGCAGATGCCTTTGCAGCAGAGTCTGGAAATAGAAATGAATTTTCTGAAAACGCAATTGATCAGAACTACCGAGTACTTCAGGCAAATAATGTAGATGCTGGTGCAAGAAACCTAAACAACCTACAGAATGCACGCGAGATCATCCGATGGGCTTTCGCAGAAGCTTCAGAAGGTGAAGTATCTCCTGTCTTCGAACTAGACAATGCCTACATCGTAGCTTCCCTAGTAAGCAAGAAAGAGGAAGGCGACGCAGAACTTGCTGATGTGAGAGATCAAGTAGAAGGTCAGGTAAGAAATGACAAAAAAGCAGCTTTGATCAAAGAAGCACTTGCAGGAAAGTCTACTTTAGAAGAAATGAAGGCTGTCTATGGAGATGATGCTTCATTGAATGAAATTCCTGATCTGAAGCTTAGCTCTTCCGTGATTCCGGGAATTGGCTTTGCTCCAAAGGCAGTAGGAGCGATCTTCGGGCTTTCCGAAGGACAGCTTACCCAGCCAATCCAAGAGGATATCGGAGTCTTGGTAGGAAAGCTTAATGCCCTTACCCCGGCTGCCGAAATCGCTGACTACACAGCATATCAATCACAGCTAGCACAAAGCGGAGCACAACGAGTCAGCTATCAAGTGATGATGGCTCTCGAAGAGCTCGCCGATGTGAAAGACTATCGATATAAATTCTTCTAAGAATCAAAACGGGAACCCATGTCGATCGACATGGGTTTCTTTTTGAGTAAAGGTTTAGAAAGGAATACAATGCAAAAGCCATTTAACAAGACCAACTTCAAAGAGAAACTAGAAGCGCATGGGGATTTTCCTATGTTGTATATGTTTAAATTCATCGTGCCCAATGGGCAGGAATCAGAAGTAGCTGCTATTTTTCCAAAAAATGAACTAACAATCAAGCCTAGTTCAGGAGGAAAATACATCAGTACCACCATTCAGATGATGGTTCAAAGCGCTGATGAAGTCATCAGCTACTATGAAAAAGCCTCGAATATAGAGGGAGTAATTTCACTTTAATCCGGATTATGCATTAGAATCTGTAGTAGCCTGTCCCGATGAATATCGGGAAGAGTTCAAACTGCAATAAAATCAAACATTTAGCGAATGAGGCATAGCACCGCTACGGTGATTGAGCTAAATGCAGCAACGCGGTTGATTTTGAAGTGGTTTGGGCTCGTAATAAGAAATCTAATGTATATTTCGGATTTAACCCAAAATCAGATGTGGAAAGAAGAAAATAACCGACTCAAGCGAACATTCAAATTCAATGATTTTCAAGAGGCATTTGCCTTCATGACCCGAGTGGCATTTTTGGCGGAAGCACAACAGCACCATCCCAACTGGAGCAATGTGTACAATACCGTAGAAATCGAGCTGACTACGCATGATGAAGGAAATACGATCACAGAGAAAGATCGAAAATTGGCTAAGGCAATTGATGCTATCCTAGGATGAACGAGTCGAAGACGGTCAGTCTTTATTTAGTACCTACACCTATTGGCAACTTGAAGGATATCACCCTTCGAGCTCTTGAGATTCTCAAGTCCGTAGATGTGATTCTAGCAGAAGACACGCGTACTACCGGGCAGCTTCTCAAGCATTTGGAAATCTCCAACAATCTTCAGTCCTACCACATATTCAACGAGCATAAGGCAGTCGAAAAATTGGTGGAACGGATGAAGAAAGGGGAAATCTTTGCCTTAGTTTCCGATGCAGGTACTCCGGGGATTTCTGATCCGGGCTTTCTATTGGCCCGGGAGGTCATAGCAGCAGGCCTAGAGCTACAAAGCTTACCGGGTGCGACCGCCTTTGTACCTGCCTTGGTCAATTCAGGACTACCCAATGACCGCTTTGTATTTGAAGGATTTCTTCCTCATAAAAAAGGCCGGAAAACCCGAATTGATGCCTTGATGGAAGAAAATCGCACCATGATTTTTTATGAGTCTCCCCATCGATTGATCAAAACTTTGGAGCAGCTTGCAGAAGCTTTTGGTGGGGATCGTCAAGCTTGTGTATCCCGCGAGCTGACCAAAATCCATGAGGAAAATGTCAGAGGTAGCCTCGATGAACTCATCGAATATTATCAGACAAATATCCTCAAAGGGGAAATCGTCCTGACCGTAGCAGGAAAACCCGAGCAGAAGGAAAGCCGCGAAGAAAAGCGAATGGCTAAATACGGAAAAAGTAAAAACAGCAATTAGATATTTTAAGCTTTAGAAAGCCATCAGAGTATGAAAGATTCGGAATTAAAGAGACTCTTGGAACAAACCCAAGAGGTGGCCAAGTCAGTCGGTGCATTTATTCGCAAAGAGCGGCAGCATTTTGATGTCAAAAATGTAGAGCACAAAGGCTTCAATGATTTGGTATCCTATGTCGATAAAGAGGCGGAGCGACAAATCGTGGATCACTTGTCGACAATTTTCCCAGAAGCTGGATTTATTACCGAAGAAGGTACCAACACCACGCGTTCGGAAGTTTTCAATTGGGTGATCGACCCTTTGGATGGCACCACGAATTTCATCCACGGTATTCCGGTATTTTCTGTCAGTATTGCTTTGATGGAGCGGGATGAAGTGATTTTGGGAGTAGTTTATGAGATTAATCTACACGAATGCTTCTATGCCATCAAAGGAGGAGGAGCATTCTGCAATGAAACACCGATTCAGGTGAGTTCGGCTCCAAATTTGGCTGCTTCCCTGATTGCTACAGGCTTTCCCTATTACAACTTTGAGCAAATCGATAAGTACCTGGCTGCACTTAAATCATTGATGCAATCCACCCATGGGCTTCGAAGGTTTGGCTCTGCAGCTGTTGACTTAGCTTATGTCGCATCGGGAAGATTGGAGGGCTTTTTTGAATATAACCTGAATTCCTACGATGTAGCAGCGGGAGCTTTGATCGTCCAGGAAGCTGGAGGAAAAGTGACGGATTTTCTAGGAGGTGGAGATTATATCTTTGGTCGGCAGATAGTTGCGACCAATTCTAAAATTCACGATGAGTTTTTGATTGAATTGAATCGAATCTGGTCAGCCTAAAAACCAATACCAAATCCCAAGGGTAAAAACGGAGATTACCATTCCCAAGCCGGAAAGTAAAGCAGCCAATCTAGGTGCCAGATTATAATTAATGGCAACAATGGAGCCGGTAATCATGGGTGCCATGGCTGATTCCAATACAGTGACCTTGAATGTCATTTCCTGCGGGTCTAGAAAATTCCGATAAATCAGAAAGACAATCACAGGAGCCAAAATCAGTCGATAACTCAATCCTAACCAGAAATAGGGGGATTTCAGGTCTCCTTTAACTATCCGAAATCGGAGACCAATTGCCAACAAAGCAATCGGAGCCATGGTCTTTCCAATCCAGGTCAAAATCGGAATAAGAGCTTCCGGAGTTTTCCATCCCAGCAAACTCATCACAAGTGTACCGATCAAAAAGCCAAAGGGAGGAAATTTGATAATTTTCAA
Source organism: Algoriphagus formosus (assembly GCF_002807035.1). Lineage (GTDB taxonomy): Bacteria > Bacteroidota > Bacteroidia > Cytophagales > Cyclobacteriaceae > Algoriphagus > Algoriphagus formosus. The sequence continues at coordinate 1,098,554 of NZ_NIUC01000002.1, forward strand.
GGGAATAGCACTTAGGTTTCCCTTTTGATGGCTATAAAGTGAGGCGATGACAATAGCCATAGAGGAAACTAGCAAGAAGGATCCACCTTGATCCATTAGCAAAGCCACCGGCAAGCCTGCTTTTCCATACAAGGCCTCAATCACCGGGAATCCCAAAAATGAAGTATTTGCCAAACCAGCAACAATGGCAAGGCAAGCGGTGACTTCCGGCGTCCAACCCAATACTTTTCCCAGTGTACCAAATAGCGCCCAGGAGAGAAAAAAGGTCAACCAAGCTGCCGAAATAGGAATTAGCAAATCCCAACCCGGATCAATTTGCGGAATGTAAAGCAAGGCTAGGGCAGGAAGTACTAGGTTAAATAGATAGCTATTGACCCAAAAAATCGCCCGCTCAACTGGAAAACCCGGCTTTCGCTGGAGATATAAACCTAAAAAGAGACAAGCTAAAGCGATGAAAGGGGCGATCATTAAGGCAATTTATAAATCTCAACTTTTATTAACATAAAAATAATTTGGCATCATTGTAGTAGCTTGATAATCAGACTAGTTTTGTATCAAGATAAAAAACCATGACCAAACTTATACCGATTTTTATCAACGGAACTAACTGGATTCAGCTTTCCCAACTTCAGGGAGATCAAGCCAGAAAACTGAAGTCTTGGATTCCACAAAATTGCCTTAAAAATGTTCGCTATCAAGGATTGCTTTTGAAGGACTGCCTGGATTTTGAGACCTATGATCTTTGGTTTCGAACACAACAGGTTTCAGAGCCTAAGCCTGGCCTTTTGGACTTTTAACCTAGAAAAGCAGAGCCCTTTCTTCATTTTTCGCTTGAATCAAAAGCATAACTGAGTCATTCTAGTCCAAAACTTTTTCGCTTTTCAGCAAAATAAGTTTTCAAATCGGGATAAAAGTCACTACTAGCCTCAGGTATCCCACCCAACACCAATTCCATTTTCCCATCCAGTTCATCCTGATTGACCTGCATCCCCTCGATCAGATAAATCAAATCTTCTAAATTCATCGGCTCTTCCACCTTCGAAGGATATAATAGATACTCATTTCCATAAAAATCAACGACCTCAAGCTGTATCATTCGATCGAGTGCATGGGCGTAAATACTGATCTGCTCTCCCCATTGACTCTCCGGATAGTGAAGCTTCACCAGCAGCACTGAATTGCTGCCTTCTGAGAAATAGGTTTCTGGTCGGAATTTGAAATCAAGCATATAGCGAAATTAGCAAAAATGTGATGGAGACATCCTTCCAAAGCTTTGAGAAAGACCTTCTTTTGGATAAAAAAATCCATCTTCATTTCCCTTGCTTGCTACATTGGATTATCGGGAGTTTCGGGCTATTTTTGAACCTTGTAAGTGTAAAGCCCTCAGGAGCAAATTTCCAGTAGGCAATCAATCCCACAAATTATGCAAAGAGATAAGGTAGTATTTGATCTCATCGACAGAGAAGAAGACAGACAAAAGCGCGGAATCGAATTGATCGCCTCCGAAAACTTCACTTCAAAGCAGGTGATGGAGGCAGCAGGTAGTGTATTGACAAATAAATACGCGGAGGGCCTGCCCAAAAAGCGCTATTATGGAGGATGTGAGGTAGTAGATGAAATTGAGCAAATTGCTATCGATCGTGCCAAAGAGCTTTTCGGAGCCACTTGGGCTAACGTGCAGCCTCACTCAGGGGCTCAGGCCAATGCAGCAGTAATGCTTGCATGCCTAAAGGCTGGCGACGCTATTTTGGGATTTGACCTGGCTCACGGTGGACACCTGACTCACGGTTCTCCTGTCAACTTCTCGGGAAAATTATATGAACCTCACTTTTACGGTGTGGAAGAGGAGACGGGAGTCATCAATTATGACAAAGTAGAAGAGACTGCGCTTGAAGTAAAGCCCAAAATGTTGATTTGCGGGGCTTCTGCCTATTCGAGAGATTGGGATTATGAGCGACTTCGTGACATTGCAGACCAAGTAGGAGCCATCCTATTGGCAGATATTTCCCATCCATCAGGACTGATTGCTAGAGGCCTTTTGAACGATCCATTGGAGTTTTGCCACATTGTAACGACCACCACTCACAAAACTTTGCGTGGTCCTCGAGGTGGTTTGATCTTGATGAGAGATGACTTTGAGAATCCTTGGGGCATCAAAACTCCCAAAGGTGAAATCCGAAAAATGTCTTCCCTTCTAGACATGGGCGTATTCCCAGGTACTCAGGGTGGACCTTTGGAGCACATCATTGCTGCCAAAGCAGTAGCTTTCCAAGAAGCCCTTTCTGACGAATACATGGAATACATTCTTCAGGTGAAGAAAAATGCTGCTGTAATGGCAGAAGAATTTGTGAAATTAGGTTATAAGCTAATTTCTGGAGGCACTGATAACCACCTGATGCTTATTGACCTTCGAAATAAAGACTTGACTGGAAAAATTGCTGAAGAGACACTCGGAAAAGTAGATATCACGATCAATAAAAACATGGTCCCATTCGATACCAAGTCGCCTTTTGTGACATCCGGAATGCGTGTAGGTACTGCTGCCGTGACGACCCGTGGTCTGAAAGAAAAGGACATGACTAAAATCGTCCAATTGATCGACAAAGCGCTCATGAACCATAGTGATGAGGCTATCCTTAATCAAATCCGATCAGAAGTAAACGAATGGATGGTTCAGTTTCCATTGTATTAATTACCCAAATTTAAATCGTGGCATTAGACCAACTACAGGAAGAGGAAGAAGGAATGTCCTTCTTGGATCATTTGGAAGCACTACGATGGCACTTATTGCGATCGGTAGCTGCGATTTTGATCTTCACAGTCATAGCCTTTCTTTCCAAAAGCATCGTATTTGGAATAATCATTTTGGGCCCATCCAAAATTGATTTTCTGACTTACCGAGTCTTGTGTGACATCGCAATGTCACTCAATATCCCGGCGCTTTGTATTGATGAACTTCCCTTCACCATCCAAAGTAGGCAGATGACTGGGCAGTTCTCCATGCACATGACTTCCAGTTTTGTGGTTGGTTTCATAGTGGCCTTTCCCTATGTATTTTGGGAGGTTTGGCGATTTATCAGTCCAGGGCTTTACGATCAAGAAAAAAATGCTGCAAGAGGAGCTGTCTTCTTTGTGAGTTTGCTGTTCTTCCTTGGTGCTGCTTTTGGATATTATATCCTATCTCCACTTTCGATCAATTTCCTTTCCAACTATAGATTGGACCCTTCCATTCTGAATGAATTTGATATCACTTCTTATGTGACGACTTTGACTATGTTGGTGCTTGCATCAGCTATCATGTTTCAGCTTCCGGTAGTGATCTATTTTCTGTCTATGAGTGGTTTGGTGACTTCAGGAATGCTAAGAACTTATCGTCGACATGCCATTGTTGTGATATTGGTATTGGCAGCGGTAATTACCCCTCCTGATGTGATTTCTCAGTTGCTGATTGCGATGCCGATTTTGGTGCTGTATGAGGCAGGGATTACCATTGCGAAGCGTCTGGAAAAGAAACGTGCACTCAAAGAAGCTGAGTACGAAAGACAATTTGACGACGAGTAATTGAATACATATTTTGTATTCTATAGCTAAAACCACCTAATTGATAAATAAAATCTTATCCACTATGTCCAGAAAAATAGCAATTGGCGGCGACCATGCCGGGTTTGAATATAAAACTCAACTAATCCAGAAGCTTGAAAAGTCTGGCTATGAGGTCAAAGATTTTGGCCCATTCTCTGATGCTTCAGTCGATTATCCTGACTATGTACATCCGCTTTGCAGCGCTGTGGAAAGTGGAGAATTTGAAAAAGGCATCGTCATCTGTGGAAGTGGAAATGGGGTAGCCATTACTGCCAATAAACATCAGGGAATTCGAGCTGCTCTCTGCTGGAATGAAGCCATTGCATCACTTGCACGACGTCACAACGACGCAAATGTGATCGCCATTCCCGCCCGTTTTATCCCCTATGAGCAAGCAGAAAACCAAGTGGATATTTTTCTGACGACTGAGTTTGAAGGAGGTCGGCATAGCAAGCGAGTAAACAAAATTGCCTGCAGCTGATCTGAGAAAGAGTTATTCAAAGCCTTTTTGAAAAATATATTCTTCGATGACCCGTTGGAAAGTCTTTGATCTCTCCAATGGGCTGATAGCCATTTTTTAGGTAAAATTCTTCCGCCTGAAAATCAAAAGTATCCAACATCGCTATTTCAGCTCCCTTTTCTCTAGCAACTTCCTCGATGTAGGCTAAAATCTTGCTTCCGTAGCCTTGTCCCCTAAATTGTTCATGAACCCAAAGGGCACGAATCTCCAAACCATTCCAATACCCAATTCCACCAAGTACGCCTCCTATATTCTCTCCTTCCTTTGTTTTTGCCACAAAATCAAGCGGAGTCCAAATAGGCGCTAGCGCTGACACTTTGTTAAGGTTATATTCATTCAATCCGTCAAGAATCGATTTAATGTCCTCTTTGGCGCATGGCTCTATGGATATTCGGGATATCACCATTTCTTTTGAAATAAATTTCCAGAGTTTGATGATTTAATCATTGGCCGCCTTATAGATCGCATCTAGTAATGACCCTTCTTCTTTGGTATCATTTCCCAATTCCCAGAACATGATGCCTCCCAGACCCTTTTCCATGGTATATCGGGTCTTGAGTGCGACTGAAACGGTATCATCATAAGACACAAACAAACTGGCTTGCTGATTGTACATGTATGGAGCTTGCGCTTTTTCATCCCAAAATCGCTCGAAACTAGCATCAGCCTCATATTCATCTCGAATCCGGTGATAGGCCATCCAACCAATATGCAAGCCTCCACTTAGCTGGTACAAACCATTATTGGCTGGAGGAACACCCTTCCAAACTCGGCCATAAAATGCTCCGCCTATGACAATTTGCTCAGGGTTTACACCTTCCTCAATCAGGAAGTCAACAATTTTCTGCGCAGAACGAGGGTGGGGATCCATATTCTGTCCATTCTGATAAAGACTATCCAAGTGAGCCCCAAAAGGTGTTTCCTTCACCTCTTCGCTTGTCATATCACCCAAGGGGGTATGATGCCCTGTATAAATCGATACACCCGATACTTGATCGTAGGTCATCACATTGGTGAAATCGGCGTATTTCATCACCTCTTCCATCTCCACAAAGTCAAAATATCGCTTCCAGCCAGCTGATGCAAAGGTCAATACTTTGGGTGATTCGAAGCTGTCCAGCATCTCCCGAAGTCCTTTCATCAGTGCAGTAAAGTTCTGCTTGTCCTCATCCCGAGCTTTGGTACCGGCTCCTGATATCCCGGGATATTCCCAGTCCATATCCATTCCGTCTAGTTGGTATTCCGCAATGAAATCCCGGGCACTTTGAATGAATTTGGCCCGGCTTTCCTCAGTCAATGCCATATCTGAGAATCCATCAGCACCCCAGCCTCCACAGGCAATCATGACTTTAAGATCTGGGTTTCGATCTTTTTGCTTGACCAAAGCCTCCAATTTTGGACCTGAATTTTCAGGGTTTCTGAATTGCATTTCACCATCTATGACCTGAGTAAAAGAGAAAATAATGTGCGTTAGCTTTTCTACAGGAATCTCCTCAGGCTGAAAATTCCGCTCCGGCACATAGTAGGCCATGATCACCGGGTTAGGGTTGAGTAGCTCGGTATCATTGCCTGCTCCAGAGTCAATTGGGTTTTGAGAATTACAGGCAATAGCCAAAAGGAGAAAAACTAAAAAGAATCTACCTTGGAACATGAAGATTAGAATTTAGACTTAATGTAAATTTTTTATGAAGTTAAAAATACATTTGTCAAAATTTTAACTCCTTGGCGAGAATGATCATTTTTTCATCTGATTATACGCTTTTCTGCCAGTTTGAAAGAAATACGATCCAAAATATGCCTCGAAGTGAAAGTTGCTGATGCTTCGATCTTCATTCTTCGGACTTCCAGCCAGATTAGCATAGAAAATGAGGCTATCGGCATAATTCCGTAATTCTACATTTTTTTATATCAATGGTTCCCCTCTTCAAGGTTTTCAAAAGAATAAATTACATCAAAAAAATAGCCTTCTGAGAGCATAGAAGGCTAATAATTTTGGTTTAGGTTTCTAATGATTTGTTTTATGATTCAACTTCAGCTCTTCGCATCACGGTCAAAATAAAACTAGCTGTAAAGCCACAGATAAGTACCAAAAGGCCAAACAAGGGGGATAACAAGGTGATTTTTAAGCCTCCAGCCAACAAACTTGGTGAAATATCCCCTGCAGCTTCAATGGCATCAAAAGCCCCAATCAATCCCATCAGGGAGTTCATCAAGGAAATCACCAGACCAAGGATTGCGGCATGATTGATTAACTTTTTATTCTTTTGAAATACGGCCTCTGATCCCTTTAATGAGTTGAAAGCCTTGATTGCAAAGAAAATGACAATCAAAAAGCAAATCAAAACCAAGGTCATTCCAGTGGTGCCGCCTTCCTGAAATCGGTCAATGATATTAAAACCGAAAACCACCCCTAGGTCAGTTGATAAGATATTCATGCGAGTTGTTGTTTTGTTGATGGGGCAAGTATAGCCCTTCCCAAGTAGCTAAAAAGACTTTTGCGACCAATGACCTTTTTACCCTCAGTTTTAACCAAAGTAAACTGAAAAACGAGATATCACTTTCTATAAAGTCATCAATCTCGCTAATCTCGTCATCCATCGCAAATTTTTTGGATTCAGGATTTTTTCATTGACCTTGTCCTTTTCAATGAAGAAGTATCTGTCGGTTTGGAAGATAGTAGCAGAGCAACTCGCTATTCAAATAAGCATTGCCTTAGGGGCTCTCTTATTCTTTGCATTCTATTTTGGCATTACTTTATCCAATCTCGGGCCGGCATTTACCTTTGGCCTGTTTCTCCTTCCTGTGACTATGGGCATGGTCAATGTTTTCAGTTTTTATCTGATTCCACAATATCTTTTTAGTCAGCGATACCTTGAGTTTTCTTTGTACACATTTTATACCCTAGTCATTTCTATCTTCCTGATTACGCTTTCCTCCTTTTATGGCTACTTATTCATAAATACCATCGAAACCATTGACAGAGAGTTCATTTTTACAAAAAATCTATACCTGATTATTGTGGCTGTATATATTGTGGTATTGCTTACTTCACTTTTTTCAACGTACAGAGAAAACATCAAAATCCAGCTAAGAAACAAAGAGCTACAGTTTGCTTTGGTAAATGGAAAGTTACAGCTCAAACAAGAGGAGCTTTCCTACTTGAAAATGCAAATCCATCCACACTTTTTGTTCAATACTCTCAATACCATCTATGGGTCCGCTATTGCTCAAAGCAAACAAACTCCTGAATTGATTCTCAAGCTTTCAAACCTACTTGACTACATTCTTTACCAAACCAAAAAACAACTCGTTCCCCTTGACGAGGAAATTGCGCATCTGAAGGACTATTTGGCTCTAGAAAAAATGCGACATGGCTCCAGGGTAAAGGTTATTTGTCATTTCCCGGATCAAACAAATGGAGTCATGATAGCTCCCATGCTTTTACTCCCCTTGGTCGAAAATTGCTTTAAGCATGGAAAATTTGATAAAGGAGACCCAAGCTCGGAATTAAAAATTGAGATCAACAATCAAGGACTTCTATTTACCTCAAAAAACCCTTACCATGAAAATGCTCCATCGGGGAAATTAGATTCCTCTGGCATTGGCCTTCAGAATATCAGAAAACGGCTGGACTTGCTTTACCCCAACTCTTATCTATTCGAGACAAATCAATCCTCAGGTATTTTCGCCGTCAAACTAGAACTCCATTCTTTAACTCCCAAGCTAACTACAACATGAATTGCCTGATCGTAGATGATGAACCTATCGCGCAGGATATTTTGAAAGAATATATATCCAGAGTGGATTTTCTACAGCTTGTAGCCTGCTGCAATGATGCACAGGAAGCCTTTTCCGCTATTGATCAAAATGAACTAGACCTTGTCTTTCTTGACATCAACATGCCGGGAATTGATGGAATCACCTTGGCCAAAATTATTCCTAAGGATGTACAAATAATTTTTACTACTGCCTACCGAGAATATGCAGTGGAAGGGTTTAATCTCGAAGCAACTGATTACCTACTAAAGCCTATTCCGTTTGATCGGTTTCTCAAAGCTGTAAACAGAGTGCGAGAAGCAAAACCCAAAACAGCGCTTAAACAGGATCAGACTGAAATACCTGGCTTCATTTTCGTCCGTCAGGACAGGAAAATGGAAAAAATCGAAATCCAGAAAATTAAATATGTGGAGAGCTATGCAGACTATATCAAAATCCACCTAGAAGACCGAATCTCAATCGTAAGGGAAAGTATCAGCAACTTTGAAAAAAAGCTTCCCAGTTCTCGATTTATCCGCTTCCATCGCGGGTATATTGGAAATATTGCAGCGATTGATTCCTATACCAATGAATACATCGAAATTGATGGGAAAGCACTAACAATAAGCAGGTCCTACAAAAAAGACGTATTGGAGAGGCTTTCTTCTTTTGAATAGAAAATGGCTGTGAATTAGTTCTACATCACTAATTCACAGCCATTTTTAAATTTTCGTGCTTCTTAAAATTTGACTAAAGCCTCTACTCTTTTACCATCCCGCTCGTAAGCCACCTGCGTTTCTTGTCCGGGTTGGAAAGCTCCCAAAGCCCGCATATAACTCATCATATCGACGATGGTAGAATCTCCCAACTGAACAACAATATCACCTTTTTGCAAACCTGCTTTTTGGGCTGGTTTATCTTCGGATACCCCATCAATTCGCATTCCTTGACCATCATATAAATAATCAGGAACTACTCCAAGTGTAACTGTAAATCTTGGAGAATCACCGGAACTGTCTTTCGTTTTAGTAAAAGCTAATTTTGGCTCTGTGTCAAGCTGCGCAATCAATCGATCAATGTATCGAACCACCTGAAGTAAGCCCTCAAAGTTGATCTTCTCGGAGTCATCCGAGGGACGGTGATAGTCTTCATGCTGACCGGTGAAAAAGTGTAAAACCGGCAAATCCTGTAGATAGAAAGACGTATGGTCTGAGGGACCAACCCCAGACTCTGAAGTAACCAACTTGAGACTGTCGCTATTGACCAGATCCAATGCCGGAACAAAGCTAGGACTGGTACCAACTCCATTGATCGCCAAAGTTTTTTCCTCATTAAGACGACCAACCATGTCCATATTGATCATGTAATTGACAGTTTGTAGGTCGATGGTAGGATTTTTTACAAAATAATTGGAACCCCAAAGGCCATTTTCCTCTCCAGAAAAAGCGATAAACAGAAAATTAGACTGGTGCTTTTCATCCACCAATAGCTCAGCCAAAGCTGCTAAGGCAGCCGTGCCGGAAGCATTATCATCCGCACCATTGTGAATAGCAGAATCTCCTCTATGCAGAGAGCCAGATCCTCCATACCCGAGGTGATCAAAATGAGCTCCAATCACGATAGTCTGAGCAGCTTGGTTGTCGATAAAACCTATCACATTTCGGCCTGTGACACCTTCTCCATCTGTTCCAATGACTGCCTCCTCATGAGGATTACTTGGCTTGGAAACGGTAAATTCCTGAAAAAAACCGTCTGTGCCTTTGGGCGAAATCCCAATCTCACTGAAGCGCTCAGCCATATATTCAGCGGCTTTCACTTCACCATCTGTACCAATAGCCCGACCCTCTAATTGGTCAGCAGCTAAGTAGGTCACATCCTTTTTAAGATCATTGATTAAATCTGTATCGCTCGGGGCGGATTGACAGGCAAAAGCCAAAGCTCCAATAAGTCCGATTACTTCGTAATGCTTCATGATTCTATTTTGATTTAGCCCAAAGATAATAATTGGTATCTTCGCGCTGCAATAAATACAAACTGAAGATTTCTATGCGTTTCTATTTCCCGCTTTTATTGATTTTAATCATCGCCTGTGGGCCAAAAAATTCCGAGCAAACTGCAGAAAGCACTCCAACACATACGGCTTTGGATTCTGCGCTTCTTTCGGAAAATGAAATGAAATACCTTCGAAATATCAAGCAGTTGACTTTCGGAGGGAATAATGCTGAGGCTTACTGGTCATTTGATGATGAAATGCTCGTTTTCCAGTCCGATTATTCTGATTGGGGAGCTGAGTGCGATCAAATTTTCTACACCAACTGGAAAACAGACGACCTCAAAAACAATATGCCTCAACGCCTTTCTACCGGACTTGGGCGAACCACCTGCTCTTATTTTCTTCCGGGAAACCAAAGTATCGTCTATGCCTCTACCCATTTGGGAGGAGATGACTGCCCACCTGTACCTGAGCGAAGAGCTGATGGCAAGTACGTTTGGCCGATCTATGATAGCTATGATATTTTCACGGCAGATATGGAGGGCAATATTCTAGAGCAACTCACCAATGATCCTGGCTATGACGGAGAGGCCACGCTATCTCCCCAAGGTGACAAAATCGTCTTCACTTCCATGCGAACCGGTGATTTGGAGCTTTTCACTATGAATATTGATGGATCGGATGTCAAGCAAATCACCTCTGATCTAGGATATGATGGAGGAGCTTTTTTCTCGCCTGACGGCAGCAAGCTTGTATGGCGAGCTTCACGCCCGCAAACAGATGAAGAAAAAGCCGAATATCTTGAGCTTTTGGCTGAAGGCCTGGTAAAGCCTACCGAAATGGAACTCTACGTATCCAATGTCGATGGAAGTGATATTCGGAAAATTACCGATCTAGGCCAGGCTAACTGGGCGCCTTTTTTCCATCCTTCGGGAGAAAAAATCATTTTTGCATCCAATCATCACACAGAGCGGGGCTTCCCCTTTAATCTATACATGATTAATTTAGACGGAACAGGACTAGTGAGAATTACCGAAAATGACACTTTCGATGCCTTCCCTGTATTCTCTAATGATGGAAAACACCTAGTCTTCTCATCCAACCGAAACAACGGCGGTACGCGCGATACCAACTTATTTGTAGCAGAATGGATTGGTGATTAATTGATCCATAAAAATTCCCAAGAGCCCTTCTTGCCTAAAGCAAGGAGGGCTTTTTTTTGATTAGACCTGATCCTTCCTTATTTTACTAATTCGCTCAACCTATTTTTACATGAAAAATTACCGACGACTAATTATTCCCTTTTTGGTCACGCTGGTATTGGTACTGGCAAAAATCTACTTCCGCGAAGAATCTGCAACATGGACCGGCTTATTTTCAGTCTTGCCCCATATCAATACCATCTTGATTATTCTAGGTTTTACCTGGTGTCTCTTGGTCTTGACGGGTATTTTGAAACGAATATTCTTGAAGCAATTTGATATCAGTCAAGAGAATAATCTCCGAGCCAGAAAAGTCTACACCCAGCTTAACATCCTTCAAAAGATTGTCAATTTTATCATTATCATTCTTGGAATTGGATTGATTTTGGTCTCTTTTGAACCCATCCGTAAAATCGGTGTCGGGCTTTTTGCCTCAGCAGGAGTGGCCGGTATCATCATTGGTTTTTCGGCTCAGAAAGCTATTGGTACATTGGTCGCGGGAATTCAGATTGCATTCGCTCAGCCTTTTCGGCTGGATGATGCTGTGGTCGTAGAAGGTGAATGGGGCTGGATCGAAGAGGTCAATCTGACCTATGTCGTGGTGAGGATTTGGGATCAGCGTAGACTGGTGCTGCCGACTACCTATTTTTTGGAAAAACCCTTTCAAAACTGGACTAGAACCTCAGCAGACATCATTGGGTCGGTTTTTATTTATACAGATTATTCGGTGCCTTTTGACGCACTTCGTGAAGAACTGGATCGGATTCTTGAAAACACCCCGCTTTGGGACAAGAAAGTAAAGGTTTTACAAGTGACAGATGCTAAGGAGCGCACCGTAGAGAGTCGAATCTTAGTTTCTGCCAAAAACTCTCCAACTGCCTGGGATTTGCGCGTGCACGTGCGGGAGAAAATGATCGAATTTCTTCAAAAGAACTATCCTGCAGCCCTTCCAAGAACACGCGTGGTTTTAGAAGAAAATAAAAGCTCATGAAGCCATTTTTATCTTTTTGCCTTTTACTTTTTTTCCATTCGACCTTTGCTCAGGAAACTTCAAAAAGCAGCCTTAAATGGAACCTATCCGGATTTTTGGATGTCTACTACGGCTATGATTTTGTGGATCAAATGGGTCAGGAAAACAGGCTTCCATTTTTATACAATCATACCAACCAAAACCGGCTTGGAATCAACCTAGCCTTGGTTACAATCAGTGCACAAACGGATTTCTTTCGGGCTAATTTGGGAATTCAGCAGGGAACCTATGCCCGGGATAATTATGCGAATGAACCCGAACTTTTTCAGTGGATTCACCAGGCAAATATCGGTGTGGCTCTGGACAAGGATAGAAAGTTTTGGATAGATGCGGGAGTACTTCCTTCTCACATTGGCTTTGAAAATGCTGTATCGACAGAAAACCTGTCTTTATCTCGATCGATCATTGCAGAAAACAGTCCCTACTTTGAAACAGGCGTACAGCTAAGCTGGCAAAAAGATGAGCGCTGGTACTTTGCTTTTTTATATCTGAATGGCTGGCAGCGGATCCGAGCCATTCCAGGGAGAAATAGACCTTCTTTTGGCACTCAAGCCACTTATACTCCCACCGAAAACATCAAATTGAATTGGAGCACATTCATAGGAACTGATCAACCCTTGGAAGCTGAAACGATGTTGTACTTCACTAATTTCTATGGGGATTTTAAGCTTGGCGGAGGCTGGCGACTAATCGCCGGTCTGGATGGTGGCAGGAGAACCCTGGCTTTTGATTTTGATCGAAACTGGTGGGGGATGTCTGCGATTCTGCAGCGACGCTTTTCCGAAAAATTTGCCTCTGCTTTTCGGTTCGAATATTACAATGATCCTTTCCAGGCAATCGCGACCAGTCTAATTGATCAAGGTATCCAAACGAGTGGAATTTCTTTGAATGGAGATTGGAGGCTGGGAAAAGTGGCTACTTTCCGGTTGGAAGGTCGCTGGTTGACCGGGCCGGTATTGGGTATTGACAGCGGTAATTCCGATAATTACTTTCTTCTTGGGTCTTTCGCTTTTTCTTTCAATTAACTTAAGCCAATGGTCTATGATATTTTAATGTACCTGCACTTAGCCACCGTAGTTCCATGTGTATTTATGGGTGCTTATTTATTATTCGCCAGGAAAGGTGGACTTTTTCATCGAAAGTTGGGTGCCATTTACATGGTCTTGATGGTTATCACTGCGATTCTGGCTTTGTTTATGGAGGCACGTGTTGGACCCGTTTTTCTAGGACATTTTGGTTGGATTCACCTTTTCTGCTTTCTGGTGCTATGGACTGTACCGACAGCTTTCTTAGCCATTCGAAAAGGAAAAGTAAAAAGCCATCAGCGTAAAATGGTGTTGCTGTACATCGGTGCAATTTTGATCGCTGGAGGGTTTACCTTTTCGCCTGGAAGATTCCTTCACGAGCTCTTTTTCTAAAGCTCATTAATATTGGAAAGATAGCTCTCCGCCTGATCGAGTATTTCCTGCTTGTTTTTGAGTTTATCAAGTGTCCGGTAGGCCATTCCGATTCGAGGATTCTTCTCTAATTTCTCTCGATTTCTTTCATAAAAATGCCAATACAGGCTATTGAATGGACAGGATTTGTCCCCCACTTTTTCTTTGGGACTGTAGGCACAATGATCACAGTAATTGCCTTGTTTTTTAATGTAATTGGCAGAGGAAACATACGGCTTGGTGCCAACGATTCCACCATCTGCAAATTGACTCATGCCCCGAGTATTGGTGATCTCCACCCACTCAATCGCATCGATGTAAATACCCAAATACCACTGATCAATCTCATCGGGATGGATTCCGGCAAGCAGTGCAAAGTTACCAGTAACCATCAAGCGCTGAATATGATGTGCATAGGCCAAATCAAGCGATTGACCGATGGCCTCCGAAAGACACTTCATTTTGGTCTTTCCGGTCCAAAACCAGTCTGGAAGCTTACGATCATGCCCGAAGAAATTCATCTCTGCATAATCGGGCATTTTGGCCCAATAAACCCCACGCATATACTCCCGCCAACCGATGATTTGGCGGATAAAACCCTCTACTTGGGAAATGGAAATCTTATCTCGATGACCCTCCCAATATTCTTCCACTGTTTGCACGACCTCAAGGGGAGAAAGCATTTTGCTGTTCATCGCAAAACTTAACCTGGAATGGAATAAAAAGGCATCCCAGGTTGACAAAGCATCCTGATAATCGCCGAAATGAATCAGTAGTTTTTTGCAGAAATAGTCCAAAACCTCTAGGCATTCCTTTCTGCTCGTGGGCCATGGGAAATTTTCAGCATCTACCTTCCCGATGGTTTTCACACCGGATTTTTCAATCACTTCCAATAGTCCCGAAAGATCCTTTGAATGCGTTTTGGGTTTTTTCAAAAGCTTAGAATCCTTGAGAGCAGAGCGATTTTCGTGGTCAAAGTTCCATTTTCCCTCCACAGGTTCCTTACCATCCATAAGGATGTCATATTTTTTTCGCATCTCCCGATAGAATGACTCCATCAGGTAGGTTTTCTTTCCTTTGAAAAACTCTTCCAAAAATGTCCTTTTGGTGAGAAAATGCTCTGAATCGACCGAATCGGTAGAAATTTTCAGGTTTTCGCAAATTGAGCGCAATTGCTCGTCGAGGCGGTATTCATCAGGCAGTTGGTATTCAAACTTTTCGATCCCTTCATCATCCACAAGCTGTTGAATCAATTTTTCTAGATCCTGAGGATTTTTCGGATCATCTAATTTGAAATAGCGCATTTGATGGCCCTGACTTTCGATTTCGGAAGCAAAATTCCGCATCGAGTCAAAAAAGGCCAAGACTTTTTGAACGTGGTGATTTACATAATCCGTCTCCTGTCGCATCTCGGCCATGAGGTAAATGTGATCATCACTTTTCTTCTCAAACCAAGAATGCGATTGATTCAATTGATCTCCAAGAATTAAGCGTAGCGTTTTTGGCATAAAAAAAGGGCTTTATGATAATTAAAGCCCTTTTAACCAACCATTGTTTATGAGAAACTTAATATTTGAAGCAAGGCATGGAGGACTTTCGACCTGCACCTTTGGCATTACCTGCAAGGAAACTATATCGAATAGAAATTTCGTGAGCACCACCGGTATTTGCATTGCCCAATGATGAAAGTGTAAAGTCATGACTATAACCCACATCCAATCCTCCACCTAGCGAAATACCTACCAATGCGATGACTGCTTCATTATTTGGAAGAGCGCTTTGTCCAACAGGGATTCCTCGATACCAAACTCCAAGAACTAATGGCTGGATATTTACTTGTGTTCCTAGATCAAGCTGCGTGAAGGGTCCTTGATTCTTGTAATTGAAAGCAAAAGTCAACTCTCTCGTTCCTGTTCGCTGATTGAAAAACTGTCGAGAATTTCCTCCTGAAAGATCAAATTTGACTCCACCGTGAGCAGAAAGTTTGAGCGGCAACTCGCTGATTTCTCCCTCGATGAATGAAATGTTTGGCTGGGTTACATGGTGTGCAGAAGCTCCAAACCAAATATTTTCATTGTGGAAAAGCATTCCGAAGCTATAGTCCACAAACTGATGACGCATATCTTCTCCTAGGTTTTCACCCGAAAAATCACCAATTGCACCTGTTTGATCATCTATCTGACTACCAAAAATCATATCGCCGAAATAGGCATCTCGATCTTGGTAGCTTACCTGACCACCTACACGAAGAAAGGAACGGAAGCCTAAGCGAGCACGGTAAGAATAAGCAGCACCAATTTCCGTAATGCTTAAATTGGCCATGCTTTGATCAGACTGGTTGAATATCAAACCCACTCCACTATTTGCTCCAAAAATATAATGATCAATATAGGCAGAATACGAATTGAAGGACTGATCCAATCCTGGCCACTGGTTTCGATAATTGACACCAATCTGAGTCATCTCAGTAGATCCGGCCATAGCTGGATTGAGGTAGAGTGGATTAGCATAGAACTGAGAATACTGCACATCCTGGGCATGAAGGCTCAGGCTGACAATACATAAGGCGATCAACAAATAAAGCCTTCGTAATAATCTTTGCTGATTATGATGAGGCTTGAGGTTTTCTACTTGAAGAGATTCAAATGCAAACTCAGCCAAGCCATCAGATTTGATTACCCCATCCTGAAAAGGAGCGGAAATCGATAATTGATATGGTAGCCGTGTGTTTTTCACTTTTGAAGAATTTCAGGATGGTGTTTTTGATTTATGAATCGAATATTTTGTATTTCATTTTTTAGAATATTATTTTATGTAAATCATATACAGCAAAATGATATTCTATTAATTGCCTTGTTCGATTTAAATATATGTACATTATTCTTTAAAACAAGCATTTTCAATTGGCTCGAAAAAATGAAATGCAGCTAAAAATTGTCTTATTTTTCTTCAAATTATACCATTATCAAAAAAGGTCATAAATGAAACTTTTTTCTGGATATGAAATGAAATTGTCTTGAAAATCAGGCTTAAAAAAAATTTGAATTTTTTTAAAAAAAATAATTTGGAAACAGCCTAACAGTCAGAAAATCATTTGATTTACTGTATATTATAAAATTTTTCGGCCCGTCTGGAATCTTACTTTATAGAAGAAATCACCTCAAAAAATTGTAAGAGCCCCGAATAAATGAGAATCAGTTTTTAATCAGCTGTATCATTTACTTAAATGCTTTCTTCAAAAAAATATCGAAAGCATAAATTGTGTAGGAAAGAGCTAGTAAGTATTTAGGCTTTGACCATCTTGAATGAATAGAACAAGCGCGAAAAAATATTAACCTATTTATCCAGGATGGGAGCCAATAGCTTTGCAATAGCTGGAGGGGATAAAGTTCAAAAGCTATCTAGAGCCTGAGAAATACTCCAACTGAAAATTATCAAAGCAAGAGAAAAGGAAACTCTTCTCTTACTCTGATTTATCGGATTAGGGTGACTCCTCCTGTTTTCTCCTTTTGGTTGGAGTCTTGGTCGGTATAGGTGATTCGATAGAGGTAGTTCCCAGCAGGTAGGAGTTGACCTTTATAGGTACCGTCCCATCCTTTGCTTTCCGGGGAATTGGTGAAGAACATTTTCTCTCCCCAAGTATTGAAAATCTCCAGAGTGAAGGAATTGATATTCTTAATTTTAGGGATGAAGGTATCGTTTAGCCCATCTCCGTTTGGAGTAAAGGCGTTTGGAATCACTACCTGCGCTTCAGCGGTAATTACCTGAACACTGCTCACCTCATTGGTGGAGCAACCAAAGATATCATAACCGGTAAGTTTCACTTCGTATGTCCCTGGGTCTTGGTAAACGTGGATTGGATCTTTTTCTGTGGAAGAAACACCGTCTCCAAAGCTCCATTCCCACGCGATTATCTCTGGACTTATTTGACTCTCAAAAAGGATTTCTTCATCAATAAATACCTCAGGCTCTGTGGTAATTTGAAGCTTTCTGTACTGAAAGTCTAATCTTCCACTTTGATTGATTTGAGAAGGAAAATCAAGAACTGCAGAAACATTTGAACTACAACCCGTGGCGTCAGTTACGGTCACTTCCACGACACCAGCTTGGAAATAGTTGATTTCTCGAGTGTTCTTTTCCCCTGAACTCCAAGAAATCGTGAAAGGCTCCTTGCCTCCTGTGATGGAAACCCAGGCATGACCGGTGACACTTCCTTGCTCACAGTTCACATCTAGTGCAGATTCTATTCGAGCAGTGACAGCTTCAGATTGAGATACACTATAACTTCCGCTAATAGCACATCCCGACTCATCAGTTATGCTTACTTCATAAGTACCGGCAGCTAAACCTGTTCGGTTCAATTCACCAGATACTCCATCTGCCCATGTCACGGTGACTTGGCCCTTGCCTCCTTTATGAGCGATTTTTATTGCTCCGTCTGCTTCGCCGGTACAGCTTTGATTTGTAATCTCAATTAGATCCAGGCTCAAAGCAGATTCAGCTTTCAATTCTACTTGCTGATCTATAAAACAACCAGAAGCATCGACAATTCTAGCAGAATAAATTCCCGCGGGAAGGTTTTTCAATTCCGCTCCACTGGCCCCATTATTCCAAGTAATCGTATAAGGCGCAGTACCACCAATTACATTTAGATCGATTGTACCATTGGAATCAGAAGAGCAACTTGGATTGATTACTTCTGCTTCTACTTCCATGGACTTGGGCTCTTCCACTTTGTAAGAAGCCTGCATGGTACATCCTCCTTGATCCTGAATAAGTACTTCGTATACTCCAGCAGATACATTTGAAAGATCCTTTGACTTTACCCCATTACTCCATGTATAAGTGTATGGTGCTTGTCCGCCAGAAACATTCAAGGTAATAGACCCATCATTTTTACCTGCACAGCTTGCATCAACAACCGATTCAGTAACCTGCATCCCAGCCTCCTTTGAGTTGATTTGAAAACTCATAGACACATCACAATTGTATCTATCGGCTACTGTCACTATATAAGTTCCTGGCTTCAAGTCATTAGCCTCCCAAGAATCCTGAAGACCATGGCTCCAAGTCACTTTATATGGCTCACCACGACCGATTTTGACGGAAATCTTCGCTGAGCCATCAGCAGAAGAACCGCAAGATGCGTCAGTTTTTTCGACTGGATTGAGGATGAAAGGAAATGGAGGCTGTACCACTATATTTTCAATGTGCTTCAATCCTTGAGAATCTGTAATCTCAACTGTGTATGTTCCGGCAAAGAGGTTACCTCTGTTTTGAGTTGTTTCTTTAGTGTTCCATAGGAAAGTATAAGGAGGTACTCCTCCAGTCACGTCCAATATGATAGAACCTTTTTCACTGTGTGAACATAGAGCAAGCTTTCCACTTACATCGACTTGGATTCCGTTAAAACTCAAGATCCGGTCATTCTCGGATTTTGGAATTTCAAAGGCATATTGTCCAAGGGCGGTGGAAACCACGACTAAGCTCAAGAGGAGAGCTAGTGTTAGGAAATGATATGTGGTTTTAAAGCTTTTCAATTAATGTAGATTTCAACAGGTCTATTTTGCCTTATGAATTGATATTTCTGTATTTCAAATTTTAGAATATTATTTTTTGTATATCGAATACAGCAAAATGATATTCTAAATATTCTTCTATTCGATGGAAATTTATATCATTTATTCTTTTGAACAAGTGATTTTTATCATGGCCAGTAAATCAAATCCAGCTAAAAATTGTCTTATTTTTCTTCAAATTGTACCATTATCAAAAAAGGTCATAAATGAAGCTTTTTTCTAGTGATAAAATGTAAAAGCGCTGAAAATCAAGGGTGAAAAAAATTTTAAAATTTTTTCAATTTTTTTTGAAAAATGACACTACTGACTGATAAACAAGGCCTTTCAAAGGAGATTCATAGAAATACATCCCATATCAGAAAAAGTAAAAACCACAAAAAAACCTCTTCCATATGGAAGAGGTTCTTGATAATTTGAAATGCTACATTAAAGTAGGGGTCTGAATTGCCTCAGGAACCTTACATCGTTTTCAGTGAAAAGCCGAAGATCCTTGATTTGATACTTCAACATGGCAATCCGCTCGATTCCCATACCAAAGGCAAAGCCGGTATATTTTTTCGAATCGATTCCGCAGTTTTCCAAAACGTTAGGATCAACCATGCCGGAGCCGCCGATTTCGACCCAACCAGTACCCTTGCAGACATTGCAACCTTTGCCTCCACAAAGCAGACAAGAAATATCAATTTCTGCACTAGGTTCTGTGAAAGGGAAATAGGATGGTCTGAACCGAACTTTTGTCCCTTTTCCAAACATCTCCTTGGCAAAGTGATAAAGCGTGTTTTTCAGATCAGAGAAACCTACATTCTCATCTACGTACAAACCCTCGACTTGATGGAAAATACAATGTGCTCGAGCAGAGATGGCTTCATTGCGATACACTCTCCCCGGAGAAAGCGTACGAATCGGTGGCTTTTGATTTTCCATCACCCGCACCTGCACGGAGGAAGTATGAGTTCGCAGCGCGATATCCGGGTTTTTTTCGATGAAAAAGGTATCCTGCATTTCCCTTGCCGGATGGTTCTCCGGGAAATTCAGCGCGGTGAAGTTATGCCAATCGTCTTCGATTTCAGGACCTTCCGAAAGGTTGAAACCGATACGTTCGAAAATCTCAATTATTCGTTGTCTTGTAGCCGTAAGTGGATGAATTCCCCCTACGGATTGATTAGAGGGCGGCAAGGTAAGATCCAAATCAGCAGACTTAGACTTTTTTGAGGACTCATTGACCCGATCTATAAGCTCCTGAAATTTTGCTTCAGCCGCCTGCTTGACCCCGTTGATCAGCTGCCCATATTCGCGCTTCTTTTCATTAGGGATTTTGCCCATTTCAGCAAAAAGTTCGCCCACGACGCTTTTCTTGGAAATGAATTTCATCCGAAAAGCTTCCAGTTCTTCTTTATTCTTGGCTCTAGCCTGAGCTATCGCTTCTTTGATGGCTACTATTTTGTCCTGATTCATGGAAATTTATTCTAAAGGCACAAAGCTACAATTTTTAGCTTTTTGAGCAGAATTCAAGGTAATTCATTTTTAACATCTTCCGAATTGCGGGAATATTCTTTCGCTTATTTCAAAAAAATCTCCTCCTCATCGATCCAAAAGATTTACGGGCCTCGTAATTCCTTCCAAATCAAAAAAAACATCATCAATTATGAAAAATTTCTTAAAAACAGCGCTTTTAGCATTTGTATTCCTCAGTGCAAACTTGGCTTTTGCTCAAATGGAAAAAACCGTCGAAGTAGGCGGAGCCCCTATGTACCCTTCTAAAAATATCGTGGAAAATGCAGTGAACTCTGCTGATCACACCACGCTTGTGGCAGCCGTAAAAGCTGCCGGACTGGTAGAAACATTACAGGGAAAAGGACCATTCACCGTATTTGCTCCTGAAAATTCAGCTTTTGAAAAGCTACCTTCTGGAACGGTAGAAACCTTACTAAAGCCAGAAAACAAGGGCCAATTGACAGCTGTCTTGACCTATCATGTAGTAGCTGGAAAGATGGGATCAAAAGATATCGCTGCGGCAATCAAAAAAGGAAATGGAAAAGCGGTATTGACTACCGTGCAAGGAGGTACCCTGACTGCTTGGATGAAAGGTAAAGATCTGTACATCACCGATGAAAATGGTGGGCAGTCCAAAGTAACGATCGCAGACGTGTGGCAGTCAAATGGAGTAATCCATTCTGTAGACAGCGTTGTCCTACCAAAAATGTAATAGGTTGTAGTTGATTTGGTTGTAAAGTCCGATTGGGATGTTCTCAGTCGGACTTTTTTATTTGATTGAATCATAAGTTCTTTTTGGGCACTTGCCGGGAAGCGAAGATTTGAACTAACTTTGTCCTGTGCGAAATCTACTGCGTTCGATTATCGGCATTCTAGCCATCTCCTTTTCTTATTCCTGCTCTGACCTTTCCGATGAGCCAAGAGCATTGCTCAATTTGGTCTTGGTAGATGCGCCTCCTGCCTATGATTCTGTTTTTATAGAAATTTTGGGGGTGGATGTCCGCATGAATGTAGAAGGAAGGGATACCGAGGAGCAATCATTTTTTATTCCCTATGAATTGGGAGATAAGCGGGTTCGTGTGTCAGACCTAGTGGGCGGCGAAGTTTTATTGCTTGGACGAGGAACCTTACCTCCCGGTAGAATTATCGAGCTCGAAATGAGATTAGGGACAGATCATTCGCTATGGGAAAATGAAAACGTGTATCCAATTGCACTTCCTACAGACGAAGAGGCACTTGTCAATATTCCTGTCACATTGGATCTGGATGGAGGGCTCTCTTATGATGTGATTTTGGATTTTGATCTTGAAAAATCGATACAGACGACTCGTACGGAGCCTTTTGCCTTTGCACTTACACCCGCTGTGACTGCCATTTTGCCTGGGACATTTGGGGAAATTCAAGGAAGCCTTTCTCCGACTACCCTTCGACCAGCCATCACCGCCATCCAAGCCGGTGATAGCATTAGCACACATGCTAATTCCGCTGGGACATTCCTCTTTAGGTTGGAGCCGGGAATATATGATCTATACCTGGATCCAAAAGATGAAGCCTTTCTGGCAGATACAATCCGCGGTGTTGAAGTAAGACTGCGTCAAACACTGACTTTGGATAGGATAAACTTTCGATCGAATCTCTGATGGAAAATCCGGCCAACTACATGAGAAGGGCCTTGGAGCTCGCCGAATTAGGACTTGGCACAGTCAGTCCCAACCCACTCGTGGGATGTGTGATCGTGCATCATGACCGGATCATCGGAGAAGGCTACCATCAAAAATATGGAGACCCTCACGCAGAGGTCAATGCCATACAATCTGTCAAAAATCAAGACTTACTTTCCGAAGCAACCGTCTATGTCACCTTGGAGCCTTGTGCCCATTACGGTAAAACGCCTCCCTGTGCCAATCTGCTGGTAGAGAAACGAGTAAAAAAAGTCGTGATTGCCGCCATGGATTCTAATCCATTGGTCGGTGGCAAAGGGATAGAAATTCTCAAAAGTGCAGGAATCGAGGTAGAAACCGGACTTTTGGAAGCAGAGGCCCGATGGCAAAATCGACGGTTTTTTACCCAGATCGAAAAAAATCGTCCCTACGTAATCTTGAAATGGGCACAAACTTCTGACGGTTTTGTCGCCAGAAAGGATTTCTCCTCCAAATGGATCTCCAATCCTATCAGCCGGCAATTTGTCCACAGATGGCGGGCTGAAGAAGATGCTATTTTGGTAGGAAAAAATACAGCCTACTATGACAACCCCAGCTTAAATGTTCGTGACTGGAGCGGAAAAGATCCTATCCGGCTTGTCATTGACCCCCAACTCCGCCTAGACCCTCACTTGAAAATTTTTGACCAAAGTATCCCGACCATCTGCTATAACCTGCTTAAAAATGAGCAGGACCAAAACCTCGAGTTTGTAAAGCTTACACCAAATTTTCACCCCAAAGAAATTTTGGCTGACCTACAAAAAAGAAAAATCCAGAGTGTGATCGTAGAAGGTGGAGCTTTTGTATTAAAAAATTTCCTGGATGCCGAACTTTGGGACGAGGCTCGGGTGTTTACAGGATCATCAAGATTTGGGGAAGGAATAGAGGCACCAAAAATGCACCAAAATCCCGACCGGCAAATTTCGATTCAGGAAGACCTTTTGTCCTATTATTTCCATGTCTGAAAATCTATTTATCCCTACCGAAGCCAGCAAGGCCGAAAAATACGAAGCCATTCTTCCACAGATCGAAGCGCTGATTTCGGGAGAGCCTGATCTCTATGCCAACTTGGCCAATATCTCTGCAGTACTCAAGCAGGGCTTCGACTTCTTTTGGGTAGGTTTCTATCTCGTGAAAGAGGAACAGCTTGTATTGGGACCATTCCAAGGACCTATCGCATGTACAAGAATTGCTTTTGGAAAAGGAGTCTGCGGAACTGCCTGGAAAGAAGGAAAAACGCAATTAGTTCCTGATGTGGATGCTTTTCCAGGACATATTGCCTGTAGCTCAGCTAGTCGTTCGGAGATCGTGGTTCCTGTTCTGAAAAGCGGAGAAGTTAAAATGGTCTTAGACGTAGATAGCGATCAGCTGAATGATTTTGATGAAGTGGATCAAGCATATTTGGAACAGCTATGTCAGAAGCTTTCCGACACTCTTTAATTGATCAGACTTCTTCTCCAATCCAAATTAAAGTTGCAGCTGAGAATTCAGTAAATCCCTCAGGCAATTCTATTTGAGTGACAAATTCCAAGGGCAAAATCATATCCATTTCAGAGTTTCTGATTTGAACAGGAAGGCCATTGGGACCAAAGATCTCCACCGTCGTCGCTGGAAACCACTTTTTGAAACTTCCTCCCTGTACGGGATAATATTTCCTTCCCTCATCAAATAGAGTCAAATCCATTATGTCCAGAAATTCATCCAACTGCTTGGAATCCTGTCTGGAAAAACCGATCAAATGAGCCGCTTTGTGATCCGAGGCAAGCAAATAGTGCAATGCTTCCTTCATATGTTCACCTGATTGACTTACCAAAAACCGAAGCGGGTACTGCTCCTCCAATAGCTGAGTATTTTCATTTCGAAAGCGCTCTGAACTGATAATGACATCGATTTTGATGCCCCAGGACAGCACTTGGTCAACCGCCTCCTCAGCTACCAAGACGGTAGGCACCCACTCAAGAAGTCCGGAAAGCCGTTCCCAAGAAAAGTCCTGAAGGTCCAAAATCACCAAGGCGGGTTCCTGTTGCTCTTTGACGAAATGATGTGAAGACATTAGCTGAAGAGGTTTTGATAGAAGTGAAGAACATTTTTGTAGGCGAGTTTTTCCAATTGCTCGGCAGAGAGATTTTCAGCCAAGGCCTCCAAAATTTCAGGATACTTAGAGGCATTTTCGGCAAGGGGAAAGTAGAAAGGATGTCGACTTTTATCCGGAAAATCCTGAGTATAAAAGTAGTCTGCTCCAAAACTCTGCGCATTTTCTCCTCCGATCTGAAAGCCGTGCAAAATGTGCTCAAAAAGCCGCTCTGGAACGTCATTATCTAAGAATGCCCGTAGAAAATTAACCCCAATGATCCCTTTTCGACGAATAATTTCCTGTGCAAATTCATCACTCAGATTCCGTACATGATCCCAAATGGCTCGATAGTTTGAATGGCTAGCAATGATAGGGGACTGTGGCTGATGCTGATCGATATGATTCAAAATCCCCTCTGCCAGGAGGTCAGAACTATGAGAAAGATCGATGGGGATATTTCTCTCGATCAAAAGGTCGAGCAATCTCCGCCCGTCATCTTTTAGGCCGATTCCCTCGGTGTAATTTCCTCCACCAAATCGATTTTCGGTATGGTGAGTCAAACTCACATATGCCAAACGTCCAACTTTGGATAGAATCTCCTCGAGTTGTCGCTCTATGGCTTCCCATGATGAATTTTCCTCCCCCAAGCCAGCTGCATTCTCAATGGAGGCAAGGGCTGCAATTGGACCGGAAGATTTCCAACTTTGCGCTTGAAATGCGGAAAAAGCTTCTTCATCAATTAGCGATTGGAATATTTCTGCTTGCTTTAGCGCCAAATCCATGGAACCCGGTCGCACATCGGTGTAAATTGCTAAAACCTGAAGGTGAACATTGCCTTTGCGCAGCCAAGGTAAAGCACAGGCAATATCACTTTCATTGGAGGGGCTTGCTCCGGGAATCTTCGCCAAGTAGGATAGCAAATCACAATGAAGGTCAAAAATCGGTAGATGCATGGGATTTGGGTTTGAAGCAAAGTAAATCAAAAAAATGCGTGTTTTTTAATACTTTTAGCCCCTTGATGAGTTAGAGTTTCAATGACCTTAAAACAAAACTATGGCACTCTCTTCCCCCTTTAATTTCAAAAAATGGATTGACGACAACCGACACTTGCTTAAGCCGCCCGTGGGAAATCAGCAAGTTTACAAGGGAAATGATGACTTTATCGTTATGGTAGTCGGTGGTCCCAATGCCAGAAAAGACTATCACTATGAGGAAGGGGAGGAATTCTTCTACCAATTGGAAGGTGACATTGTGCTGAAAGTCATCGAAGATGGCAAACCCAAGGATATTTCTATCAAGGAGGGGGACATCTTTCTTTTGCCTCCACGGATTCCTCATTCTCCACAACGACCTGCCAATACGGTCGGTCTTGTCATGGAGCGATATCGCAGACCGGGTGAGAAGGACGGATTCCTATGGTTTTGCGAAAAGTGCAATCACAAACTTCACGAAGAATATGTCGAGCTTACCGACATTGTCAATCAACTACCTCCGATTATGGAGCGCTTTTGGAGTAATGATGAATTAAGGACTTGCAAAAAATGCGGTACTTACATGGAGAAGTAAACCTTTTCCTTTCAAAAACTCTCTAATCCTATCTTCTTTTTCCCATGAAATCGACACGATTAAAATCATCATTAAACAAACAGAGAAATGATGATATTAATCGTCAAAGATTCCATCTGACCAATAAAAATTAAAAATTAACAGATGAAAACACTTTCCTATTCATATACTGAAGCTTTCGCTCAAGAAATGGATCAAAATGATCCACTTCGAAAATTCAGAGAGCACTTTTTCTTTCCGAAAGTCAATGGTCAGGAGGCACTTTATTTCTGTGGTAATTCGTTAGGGCTTCAGCCAAAATCTGTGAAAGATTACCTGAATAAGGAATTGAATAACTGGGCTGAAATGGCAGTAGACGGTCATTTTCACGGAGAAGATGCCTGGTATCACATTCGCAAAAAGTCCAAACCAGCATTGGCAGAAATACTTGGAGCGCAGGAGCATGAGGTAGTGGCGATGAATAATCTCACGGTCAACCTCCACTTATTAATGGTGACTTTTTATCAGCCCACAAAAGAGCGATACAAGATTCTGATTGAGGCTGGAGCATTTCCCTCCGATCAGTACATGCTGGAAAGTCAAGTCAAGTGGCATGGATTAGACCCGGAAACTACCATCATCGAAATTAAACCCAGAGAAGGGGAGCATACGCTGAGAACGGAAGATATTGTGGCGGAGATCAAGCGACACGGAAAAGAACTTGCCTTGGTCAACATGGCGGGACTTCAATACTACTCCGGACAGCTTTTTGACATGAAGGCCATCACCAAAGCAGCTCACGAGGTAGGGGCACTGGCAGGTTTTGACCTGGCGCATGCTGCTGGAAATGCTCCGCTATCCCTTCATGATTGGGAGGTGGATTTCGCTACTTGGTGCAGTTACAAATACCTCAATTCCGGTCCTGGTAATGTCTCAGGCATCTATATTCATGAAAAATATGCCGAGCGGCCTGACCTCCCTCGATTTGCAGGATGGTGGGGCCATGATGAGGCACAACGGTTTTTAATGGAGAAAGGCTTCATTCCCATGTTTGGGGCAGATGGCTGGCAATTGGCCAATTCCAATGTGTTGGCCTTGGCTGCTCATCAGGCTTCCTTGGATATTTTCCATGAAGCAGGAATCAAAAACCTGAGAAAAAAGAGTGAGCTTTTGACTGGATACTTGGAATTTTTGATCCGTGAAATCAGCGGAGAATCAGGGATTTTGGAAATTATAACCCCAGAAAACCCAAGTGAACGCGGCTGTCAGTTATCTTTGCTGATTCATCAAGGCGGGAAAGCCGTCTTCGATGAGTGGTATCAGCATGGTGTAGTGGGAGACTGGCGCAACCCCAATGTCATTCGTCTTGCTCCTACTCCACTGTATAACAGCTTCATGGATGTGTTTCGATTCGCAAAGATTTTGGAACAATCCCTCAATAAATTCGCTTAAAAGAGCGAAGGAAATCTTTCCAAAATGAAAAAAGAAGAAATAACCATCCTGGGTGCCGGACTGATCGGAACCCTGATGAGTATATACCTCCGAAAGCAAGGCCTTCCTGTCAAAATCTATGACAAGAGACCTGATATGCGGAAAAGCAAGCGATACGAAGGTGGTCGCTCCATCAATATGGCGCTAAGCCATCGAGGATGGAAAAGCCTCGAAGAGGTAGGTCTCAAGGATCGGGTAATACCCCTTGCAATTCCCATGTATGGGCGAAGAATTCACGATGAACATGGTGGAACCTCTTTGATCCCTTACGGAAAAGAAGGCCAAGCCATCTACTCTATATCTCGAGGCAAATTCAATCAACTTTTGGTGGAGGAGGCAGAAAATCTGGGAGTTGAGATGCTCTTTGACCATAAGTGTGAGGAAGTGGATTTCAGAGATCAGACTATTCATTTTTCTGGACCTGAAGGAAATTTCAAAAAAGAAGCTCCTGTGATTATTGGGGCTGATGGGGCCTATTCCTCCCTGCGGATGTCAATGCAAAAGCAGATTCGATTCAATTATAGACAAGAATACATTAGCCATGGCTACAAGGAACTGACTATACCTGCTACTGCG
Organism: Algoriphagus formosus; assembly: GCF_002807035.1. Lineage (GTDB taxonomy): Bacteria > Bacteroidota > Bacteroidia > Cytophagales > Cyclobacteriaceae > Algoriphagus > Algoriphagus formosus. The sequence goes on from NZ_NIUC01000002.1 coordinate 1,126,532, forward strand.
GATGGAGAATTTGCCATGGATCCCAACGCGCTTCACATTTGGCCTCGGGGAAAATTCATGCTTATCGCGCTCCCAAATCCGGATAAATCCTTCACTTGCACGCTGTTTTTACCTTTTGAAGGCACTAAGGTTTGCTTTGACAAAATAAACGATGCAGGAGATCTAAAATCCGTTTTTAAAGCTTTCTTCCCTGACGCATACGAATTGATGCCAGACTTGACGGAAGAATATTTTAAAAACCCCACTTCTGCGCTGATCAATGTCGAATGCTATCCATGGGTACAGGGCCATAGCCTTTTGATTGGGGATGCCTCTCACGCCATGGTACCATTTTACGGACAGGGGATGAATTGTGGCTTTGAAGATTGTCGTGTGTTAAATGGCTTGATCAATAAATACGGTCACAACTCTTGGGATTTGGTTTTTGAGAAATTCCAGAAAACCAGAAAGCCTGATACCGACGCCATCTGCCAATTGGCAATGGAAAACTTCGTTGAAATGCGGGACACTGTTGCAGACCCCAAATTTCTGATTCGGAAAAAGATCGAAACAAAGCTGAACGAGCTATATCCGAAGGATTGGGTGCCACTTTATTCCATGGTGACTTTCTCCGATATGAGCTACTCTGAGGCCTATGCTCAGGGTCAATTACAAGATTCAATCATGCGCCAAGTGATGGCAGATCCATTAATTACTGAAAATTGGAACCGATTGGACTACGAGGAGATTATCAACAAAATGGAAACCGCTAAAGCAGTCTAACAAATGGAAAAACCAAATTTCAACGTAGAAGAAGTTAATAAAATCATTCGTGGACGTAGATCCATGTTTGTGGCACAGTTTAAGGAAAATGATCCTGTCGATGATGCCATCATCGAAGAAATGCTCGAAAATGCCAATTGGGCACCTACGCATAAGTTGACCCAGCCTTGGAGATTTATTGTTTACACTGGAGCCGGGCTGAAAAAATTCGCGGATTACCAGGCAGAGCTTTACAAAAAGCGCGCTGAGAAAAATGGTACTCCGTTCATTGAAGCGACTTATAATAAGTTTAAAGAAAATCCAACCAAAGCATCCCACGTTATCGCCATCTTGATGAAGCGAACTGAGAGTTCTGGACTACCACTGATGGAAGAGATTGCTGCTACCGCGATGGCTGTTCAAAACATGTATCTAACTGCCTCAGCGCATGGACTAGCTGCCTATTGGGGTACAGGAGGTCCTACTTTCTGGGAGGAAGCCCGGGAAGATTTTGGATTAGAAGGTGAAGATATGCTGATGGGCTTTTTCTACGTGGCTAAGCCTGCTAGCGATCGCTGGCCCACTGGCAAAAGAGAACCCATTGCCGACAAGGTCGGATGGATTAGAGAATAAAAAATAACCGCTGAAAAACTCAGCGGTTATTTTTTTTAAAATCCTACAAATGCCGGTGGTTGCGCGCCATTTGCCCGAAGATAGGCTATCGCAGAGCCCCTGTGATGGGTGCTGTGATCCATCAGGAGAGCCATCACCTGTCTTCTGCTTACATTATTTCCAAAGACTTCGATGACTTCCCCTGCTTTATCCGCAGGAAGAGCCTGAATCGTAGATGCGCCATAATCATAGCATTTAGCAATGTAATCTGCCAAATCTGCTTTGCTGGCAGTTGCCAAATCAATTGAAAACCCGGGATCCTTTCCCATCAGAAATCCTTGTGAGATTCCAACGATCGCTGTTCCGATGTGATGAATTTGTTCCTTAAAGCTCATCGCCTCAGGGTCGGTTTTGTAATCCATCCCATCGTCTGGCATCGCATTGAGCACATCAATGGTAAACTGCTTACTATTATTCCACTTGGACATGAATTCCTCCATGGTCGTTTGTGCCTGAAGAGAGGAGGAAAATCCTAAAATCAAAAAGGCGGCAAGGGATAAAAACGGAAACTTAAAATGATTTTTCATTTTCGTACTGGCTTGGTTAGATGTTAAAGTTCCATGATTCACCGTGGAAATCAAACACAAAGGGCTAATTTTACCAGATGAGGAAACTGCTGTTCACCCTTATTTTCCCGATTTTCCTGACGGGCTGTGAAAACACCTTCCTGCCGAAACCCAAAGGGTACAACCGGATCGATCTTCCTGAACATCTTTATCAGAAATTGAACGGTGATTATGCTTACACCTTTGATTATTCGGTTCACAGTAAAGTGGAGCCGGATTCTTTCAATCTTCAGGAAAAAAATTGGATCAATCTCAACTATACGGATTTTGATGCCAAGGTACATTTGACCTACAAAAACATCGACGGAAAGGCTGATTTTCGATCCCTTTCGGAAGATGCTTTCAAGCTTACTGCCAAGCACCAAATCAAAGCCTACGGAATAGAAGAGTCTATCCTTCGAACACCAAATGGCTATACTGGCGTCGTCGCTGAACTCAAGGGCGAGGTTCCAACCCAATTCCAGTTTTTTGTCACTGACTCCACTGAGCATTTCCTCAGAGGTGCCTTGTATTTCCAAACAGCGATGAAAAACGACTCACTTTCGCCTTTAATCGAGTACATTAAAATCGATTTAGCGAATTTGATGAATACGGTAAAGTTTGAAGATTAACGCAGGTTTTTCCAAGACAAGAGCACAATACCACCACTTATCACTGAAATTAGGGTTGCGATCATGGCATTTACGGATTCGCCATAAAGCCAAAACCCGGTAGCAAATAGGGCAGAATAAATCATAATCGATCCTATCAGCATCAAACCTATTTCCTTTGGAAGCTGACCCATATCCTGCTTTTCTTCCGGATAGCGATCAAGCACTTTTTTCCAGCCAAAAGCTGCTGGATGCACTTTTCTGTAGAATTTCAGAAGAATCTCATCCTTTTCCGGTTGGGTCAAAAAGGTCACCAACAACCACCCCACAGTCGTGATAGATACGGAGTATACCAACTTCAAATAAGCCTGATTATCTGGAATGTCAATCAAACCTAGATTTGGATTGATCACCTCAAAGAAAATGGCAACCACAAAGGAAATAGCCATAGCTGAAATCTCTGTGTAAGCATTGATTCTCCACCAAAACCACCGAAGAATAAAGATAAGGCCTGTTCCAGCACCTATCTGCAGGAGAATATTAAATGCTCCCAATGCAGAAGAAAGTGCTAGAGCTAGGAAAGCTGATAAAACCATCAAGCTGACGGTAGAAATCCTACCCACGGCTACCAACTCTTTGTCCGAGGCCTCAGGCTTGACAAATCGCAGGTAAAAGTCATTTACGATATAGGAGGAACCCCAATTCAAATGCGTAGACAAAGTGGACATCACCGCCGCAATTAGCGATGCGAGCACAATCCCAATTAAGCCCGTCGGCAGATAGGTCAGCATAGCCGGATAACCTAAGTCATCTCCAAGCTTGTCCACAGCTACATCCGGGAAAGCAGCCTGCATATCGGAGATATTTGGGAAGACGATCAATGAAGAAAGTGCAATAATAATCCAAGGCCAAGGACGAAGTGCGTAATGTGCAATATTGAAAAACAAGGTAGCACCAACTGCATTTTTTTCATCCTTCGCAGAGAGCATTCGCTGAGCGATATATCCCCCTCCACCTGGCTCCGCTCCAGGATACCAAGTCGCCCACCATTGGATGGCAATAGGAAGGATGAAAAGCGGGATATAGACATTGGGATCATCAAAATCAGGCACAAAGTCCAATTTGTCCGAGACATTCGGGTGGCTGAGTAAATTCTGTAGGCCTCCAACCTCAGGAAGGTCCAGGATGAAATAAGCCGCCCCAAAGGAGCCGATAATTGCTATGAAAAACTGGAAAAAGTCTGTCAACAAGACCCCTTTCAACCCACCTAAAGAGCTATAGATTACTGTCACCACAGATGCCATCAAAAGCGTCTGCACAGGAGAAAGACCCAGCATGACTCCCCCGATTTTAATTGCTGCCAGGGAAACCGTAGCCATGATGACCACATTGAAGAAGACTCCTAGGTAAATCGCCCGAAAAGCACGTAGAAAGGCCGCTCCCTTACCTGAATACCGCAATTCGTAAAACTCCAGATCAGTCGTGACCTCAGAACGTCTCCAAAGCTTGGCATAGACGAAAACTGTCAACATACCTGTAAGCAAAAATGCCCACCAGGCCCAGTTACCACTAACACCATTTTTACGAACTATATCCGTGACCAAATTGGGCGTGTCTGCAGAGAAAGTCGTCGCCACCATACTCACCCCCAAAAGCCACCAAGGCATATTTCTACCCGAAAGGAAGAATTCCTTGGCAGAAGAGCCTGCTTTCTTTGAAGTGAAAATTCCGATCAGAAGCGAGATTATGAAAAAGGCTGCGATGATGGCCCAATCAATAGCGGTGATATTCATAGGTTTCTGGGAAAATTTTTTCCAATAAACAAATTTTTACCCAAACAGCTTTAGACTTTTTTAATAAATTTTAAAAACTATTAATTAATCAGGGTTTACTCTTACAGAAATTTCAGATTATAGGAGAATGGACCTTTAAGCAATCATTAACTTTTCATGATATTAAATTTAAAAAAACGAGTAATATTAATTTTTTATTAACCTGAAAATCAGGACTTAACATATTTCCTTGTAGTATTTTTCAAAATGATATTTAAACCATAAACTTTTATTAATCATGAAAAAACTACTTGTACTTGCTGTTGTAATTAGCACAATGGCTTCTTGTTTTGATCGAGGTGGACGAGGTGTTCCTACCCGAATAAATTTTGCTGAAGTATCTCAAATTGATATCGGTGGAGAAGCTGCGGCAGAGATTTCTACTTTTGATCCTTCAACCAATCAGCTTTTTGTGGTAAACAACAGTGGTTCCACAAAAGTAGATATCGTTGACTTCTCCGATCCTTCAAGCCTCTTATTGATTGGATCAATCGATATGTCAATTTATGGAGGGGGCGTTAATTCAGTTGCATCCAAAAATGGCCTTTTGGCTGTAGCTATGGAAGCTTTCACCAAAACAGACAATGGTTCGGTGGTTATTTTTGAAACATCCAACCTTTCAAATCCTATCCAAATTATTCCTGTTGGAGCATTGCCGGATATGGTGACCTTCAGCCCGAATGGACGCTACATTGTAACTGCCAACGAAGGGGAGCCAAATGATGATTATACAGTGGATCCTGAAGGGTCAATATCCATCATTGATGTGGATATGGGGTATTCTGTGCAAACGGCTGGATTTTCAGCTTTTGAAGGACAAAAGGCTTCTTTAATGGCAAAAGGCTATCGTGTATTTGGTCCAAATGCAACTTTGGCACAGGATACTGAGCCGGAATATGTAGCCATCGACTCAAAGTCCCAATTTGCTTATGTAACCTTACAAGAAAACAATGGAGTCGCAAAAGTGGATCTAAACTCCAAAACCATCGTAGATATTTTTCCACTTGGTGTGAAAGATCATTCGAGAAGAGGAAATGAAGTTGACTTAAGTGATAGAGATGGAGGAATCAACCTCCAAAACTGGCCTATGTCAGCCTATTATCATCCGGATGCAATCGTCTCCTACACTGTCGGAAATGCAGAGTTTTTTATCACCGCAAATGAGGGTGATGCGCGGGATTATGATGGTTTTTCTGAAGAAGAAAGATTGAAGGATGTTACTCTTGACCCAACTGCTTTTCCTAATGCGGCTTTCCTCCAGGAAGATGAAAATATGGGTCGATACACCATCACCACCATAGCGGGAGACAAGGATGGAGATGGAGACCTTGATGAAATCTTTGGATTTGGCGGTCGTTCTTTCACCATTTGGAATACTAGCAGAGGAGTTCGTTTGAATGATTACAACAAGCTAGAAAAAGATGTTATTGCCACCAACCCTGCGTTCTATGATGATGGTCGAAGTGACAATAAAGGAGTAGAACCGGAATCCGTAGAGATCGGCGTCGATAGAGGAAGAACTTATCTTTTTGTAGGCCTAGAGCGTGCAGATGCTGTAGCGGTTTACGAACTCCGAGGAATAGGCGGCGTCAATTTGGTGCAAATCCTAGAAACTGGAGATGCTCCAGAGGGTGTATTGTTTATCTCCGCCGGAGATAGTCCAAATGGCAAAGCAACCTTGGTTGTCAGCTCTGAAGGAGATGGTGTTGTAAGAGTATATCAGAATTAACCGGAATTTATCATAGCTTCTTTCTAAGGCTGCTTTAATAGCGATTGACATTTTTCCTATTCATCGCTTTTAAGGCAGTCTTTTTCATTTTCCTCGAAGAAAAAAATCTGCCTACTTTTGGCTATGAACTTAGAGAAACTAAGCCCGGTCTTGAGGCAATATGAATTTTTTGAAGATCTAGATGCATGTCAAATCATGCCTCTGGGGGCAGGGCTTATTCATGAAACATTTTTGATAGAAAGTCCAAATGGCAAATACGTCCTGCAAGGCTTCAATCAGGAAGTTTTCCAATATCCAGACCGGATTGCCTTTAACCTAGAGCAACTTTTTACAAAACAAATTGCAGATAAACTGCCCTATGAATTGCCTCTTCCACTCCTGAATGAAAGCGGAAAACAACTAAGTTCAGTCGATGGGAAAAATTGGCGAGTATTTCCTTTTGTAAAAGGCCAGACATTGGAGCAAATTTCCTCTAAGGATCAAGCACGAATTGCTGCAAGCGCTTTTGCTGAGTTTTCTAAAGCAGGTACAGAATTGAAGGTTGACATATTGAAAGAAACCATCCCGGATTTTCATCGGCTTGACCTTCGCTTTGAGTGCTTTTGTGCGGTTGCTTCCGGAATGGAGCGAAAACTTGATTCCGAGGAGGAAAGCATACTGAGGTTTTACCTAAACCAAAAACCACTTATTGAAAACTATAAGGAAACAACCCAAAAACTACCGCTTCGGCTCACCCACAATGATACCAAAATCAATAATCTAATCTTTTCAGAAAGTCTAGATCGAGTGAAAGCACTTATCGATTTAGATACTGTCATGCCGGGTTACTTACTTTATGATTTTGGAGATCTTGTGCGTACCGTTGCCTGTACTCAAACAGAAATTAGCACGGATTGGGAAAATTTGCGTCTGGACGAATCGGTTTTTGAAGCATTGATGGAGGGCTACTTGTCGGGATTGGGAAATTTGGTTGAGAAAGAGGAAAGGGAATCGCTACTTCTGGGAGGAGAGGTGATGACTTGCATGATGGGGCTTCGCTTTTTCACCGATCACCTTCAAGGAAATATCTACTATCGGGTCAACTATCCCGAGCAAAACCTTCATCGGGCAAAAAATCAATCCATTTTATTACGAGATCTTCAATCCAAGCGAGAGCTTTTAAGAAACCTATGGATTAAGGCTTCGAATCATTCCTCTCTGTAAGACAAATACTGACAAAACTTGCAATTAATTTCCATGCGGGGCTAAATTGCCTAGCCGCAAAAAATATTCATCATTGTCCCGTTTTTTTGATACCAAAATAGAGTTTCTCAAAGGAGTAGGCCCACAAAAGGCCGCTCTGCTCAATCAAGAGTTGGGGATATTCACCTATGGGGATTTGGTGCAGCACTATCCTTTCCGCTACGAGGACAGAAGCAAGTTTTTTAAAATCCGGGACCTGCATCAGGACTTAGAAAATGTCCAGATTATCGCCAAAGTCATGCGAATGGAACTCGTGGGAACAGGGAAAAGGCGGCTTGTGGCGCATGTAGCAGACGAAACCGGCGAGATGGAAATGACCTGGTTTAAGGGAATCCAATGGATTCAGAAAAAACTTCCACCCGGTGCTGTCTATATTTTCTTTGGAAAGCCTGCCCAGTTTGGTCGAAAATGGAGTATAGCCCATCCGGAAATGGAGCCTTTGAGCCAATCAGCCGAGAAGCGAAACAGTTTTCAGCCTGTCTATTCCACTACCGAGAAGTTGCGCGCTCGGTTCTTGGATTCCCGTGGCATCTCAAAAATCATGGAGCAGTTGATCCAAGTATGCTTGCCGCACATTCAGGAGACACTGCCTCAAGATCTTCTCCAGCAATACCAATTGATTGGTAAACAGGATGCGGTCCGGGAAATTCACTTTCCCACAGACCCTGCCCGACTGCAGCGCGCAAGAAAAAGACTGAAATTTGAGGAGTTCTTTTTTCTTCAGCTCCGCCTACTCAAGATGAAAGTGACCCGAACGGAAAAGTATCGTGGTCAGCTTTTGGAAAACACCGAATTACTGAAGGATTTCTACGAAAATCATATCCCTTTTGAACTTACCGGTGCACAGAAAAGAGTAATTCGCGAAGCCTATCAGGACATGAAGTCTGGGAAGCAAATGAATCGCTTGATTCAAGGCGATGTAGGGAGTGGTAAAACAATGGTAGCCTTTATCTGCATGCTGATTGCGATTAGTTCGGGGGCACAAGCATGCTTGATGGCTCCTACGGAGATTTTGGCCAATCAGCACTTCGAGGGCCTGAAAGAGTATGCGGATATGATGGGAATTTCGATTGCCCTACTTACTGGTTCAGTAAAAAAATCCGCTCGAAAAGGAATTCACGAAGGCTTGGAATCTGGTGAGCTCAAAATCCTGATTGGTACACATGCCCTATTGGAAGATGTGGTTCAGTTTCAAAATTTGGGTTTGGCCATAGTCGATGAACAGCATCGTTTTGGAGTAGCGCAGCGTGCCAAACTTTGGGCAAAGAATGAAAATTTCTATCCTCATGTCCTAGTCATGACGGCCACACCTATCCCCAGAACTTTAGCTATGACGCTTTACGGAGACTTGGACGTATCTGTCATCGATGAATTGCCTGCAGGAAGAAAACCAATTCAGACGGTTCATCGCTATGACAAAGACCGGTTAAAAGTCTTTGGTTTTATCAATCAAGAAGTTCAAAAAGGACGGCAAGTTTACATCGTCTATCCGCTGATCGAGGAGTCTGAAAAGCTCAATCTCAAAAACCTGATGGATGGATATGAAAGTATTGCCCGAGCATTCCCCAATTATCCTTTGAGCATTGTGCACGGAGCGATGAAAGCCGATGCAAAGGACTATGAAATGCAGCGTTTTGTCAAAGGGGAAACCAAAATCATGATAGCTACCACAGTCATCGAAGTTGGAGTAAATGTTCCCAATGCATCCGTCATGGTCATTGAAAATGCGGAACGATTTGGCCTATCACAACTTCATCAGCTGCGAGGTCGGGTAGGAAGGGGTGCAGAGCAAAGCTATTGCATTCTGATGAGCAAATATGAACTGAGCAAGGACTCCAGGGTACGGTTGGAGACGATGGTGAGAACCAATGATGGTTTCGAAATCGCGGATGTTGACTTGAAACTACGCGGTCCCGGAGATCTGATGGGCACTCAGCAAAGCGGGATCACAGATTTGTTGATTGCTGACTTGAGTAAGGATGCGCCCATTTTGACTTTGGCCAGAGATGCAGCCCAACAAATTCTGGCAAATGATCCCAATCTTTCTCAACCCGAAAATGCTCCTATCCTAAGACAGGTACGACAACAGAAAAAATCTGCGGTCAATTGGAGCAGAATATCCTGAGAATTGAAAAATTTCAAAATAGGAAGATTGCTTCAATTGGCCTTTCTAGCTAGAAGTGTTGATGCTTTGGCTTAGAGCAATTACTAATTCTTTTCTATGTGGCTATGTGGTCCCTCTTTTTTTAAACCACATAGAAGCATAGTACATATAGCAGAAGACCAATAATTCAAAGGATCTCCCGCATATTTCCACAGATTAGCTGCGCAGATGTTCGCTGATTTTTTGACCAAAAAAATGGCTCTAGAATCTGAATCCACGAAAATCAGCTAATTTTTCTGCGATGATCAGCGGGATAGAAAAGACAAAAAATAGCCTTTTCTATGTGGCTATGTGGTTCCTCTTTTTTTAAACCACATAGAAACATAGTACGCATAGCAGAAGACCAATAATTCAAAGGGTCTCCCGCAGATTTCCACAGATTAGCTGCGCAGATGTTCGCTGATTTTTTGACCAAAAAATTGGCTCCAGAATCTGAATCCACGAAAATCAGCGGGTTTTTCCGCGATGATCAGTGGGATAGAAAAGAGGAAAAATAGCCTATTCTTTCTCCCTGCCCTCTGTGTTAAAAGAAAACCAACAAAGAGCACGAAGTTCACAAAGTTTTTTTCACCCCTCCTTCGTGCCCTTAGCGTCCTTGGTGGTTCAATAACTCCTCTGTGTCTGAGGTAAAATTTTATTTCTTGGCCAGGCCACGAAACACCTCCAAATACTGCTCTGTCACGTAATCCCAATTGTACTTTTGAGTCAATCCCAACCTAGCTGTTTTTCGAAGTATCTCCATTTCTTGCGGTTCTGATTCTGCTTTTTCCACGGTTTCTTTCACCGATTCAGCCCTTTTCTCAAAATACCACCCATGCTTGCCATTCTGTAGCATTTCCTGATTGAAAGGTGTATCCAAAGCCAAAATCGCACAGCCATAACCCAAAGCCTTTAGCATCGCCGGGTTGGTGCCCCCATATTCGTGCCCATGGAAATACACATAGCAGTGTGAGTATAGCGCTGCCAACTCATTTGGATCGGTCACATAGCCTGTAAAAAGTAAGCGAGGGTCCTGTATGTTTTTCAGACGATTTGCCCAAGCATCCGCAAAAGGAACATCACCCACAATGACGAGTGTCCGCTTAGAATTGGACTTCAAAAAACCTTCGACAATCAAGTCCGCATTGTTATCCGGTACTAATCTCCCAACGATCAAAAAATAGCCTTGGCTTTCTAGATTCCACTTTTCCAATGGCTCAGAACCTACGCTTTCCCTAGGGTTTGCACCATAAGCGATGACTTTAGAATCCTTTTGAAAAAGCTCCAAATAAACTCTCCGCATTTCATCAGAGTCATTGATGATTTGATCGTAAAATTTGGTCGCCATCTTGGAGGCCCAATAAAAATACTTTGAACCCAAACCTTTCCACTTGGGTCTTAGCCATTCCAAACCATCTACATTAATAGCGGTAGGCTTGCGGAAAACTCTTGAGATAATTCCAAAAGGACCATTCCCCGAATTCACCACAAAAATCACATCCACATCCGAAAAGCAGGCGTGTATCATGGAAAAGAAGGTATGCGTCAACTGCGTCAAACTTTTGGACTCGATCGCAGGCGTATAAATACATTCGATCCCATTGACGAAGCGAGGTCTTTCCTTAAAAAGTGCCCGGTGATTATAGACGCGTACATGCACTCCTTTCGCTACCAATCGCTCTCCGAGTTCCTTGATCATCGTATCATAGCCCCCATAGACGTAGGGATAGCCCTTGGCTCCCATGATGGCAACCTTCAGATTTTTTTCAGATGCTGCCATAGGTGATTTTTGATTTTTTCTTCGAAAGCTTCCAAGCTAAACTCACTCAACACACGAGCTCTTCCCGCTTGCCCCATCTCTATTCTGAGTTTCTTATTTCTAATCAATTGGTCCAAAGCTGTTGCACCACTTTCCACCTCGCCAATCGGGATAAGAAAACCCGTTTCACCCTCTACGATCATTTCTGAAGCACCACCTGATCGAGTGGCAAGTACCGGCTTTGAAGCAGCCATCGCCTCCAAAATAACCGTGGGAAATGAATCTGGCAAAACCGAAGGAAGCACAAAAATATCCAGGGAATCCATCAGCTCAGGAATATCCTTCCGAAAACCCAAGTAACTCACTCTTGTCTCTAAGCTCTTGTTTCTAATCTCTTCTTTGATTTCTTCCAAAATAGGTTCGTAACCGGGAAAAGGGTCACCTACCAAGACGAAATGAAGATTGGAGTGGGTTTTCAGCAGGTTTTGGGCAATTTCCAGAAAAAACAGCTGTCCTTTTCCGGGATTGATTCTTCCGACCATTCCAATTAGCAGCGTTTCCTGACTCAATCCCAATTCCTCTTTCAACTTTCCTTTCGCTTCCAAAAACTCACCGTAAGGAATTCCATTCGGAATGACTTCAATTTCCGACTTCTTCAACATACTTCCCCAATGATTTCCGACCGCCTGAGATACTGCAATCGGAGCAGGAGTGGTCTGATCCAGTAGATTACTCAGCCATTTGACCAATGGTGCTGGCCCGGGTAAAATTTCATGAATATGCCAGCAATGAGGAAGCTGATTTCGCTTGGCCCAATACGCTCCTACCACCACAGCTAGGGTGTTGGAGTAGACCAATTCAAATTGATACTGCCGATGAAGCTTATTGAGGAATTGGTAGGCCTTTAGGTTTTTAGAAATTCGGTTGGCTAAGCCAATGGGGTTGACATATTTCCTTCTCAAGATGCCCAAATTCTGAATGTGATAGGGAATTTGATCCCTCTTCAAATCCTCCTCAACAGGTCCAGGACCAGTTAAAACAACTACGGGTTGGAAGCCCTCATTTTGGTATACTCGGAGAACCTGCAAGATGATTTTTCCCGAGCCATAGTGCTCCGAAGAACTCTGAAGAAAAAGTACATTTCGGGTCTTAGTCATTCTTTTCGAAGTAAACTCCCACAATTCCGGACTTTCTGAAAGGAATCGAAAATACCTCCAAAATCCATGCAAAAGGCAAAACCAAACCCACAATCAGCATCAATCCAATAGTCTTTTTTCGCTTGAGTCGCAAAATCAGATTTTCTCTAAAACCCAAACGGGATAAAATGGCCTGCAACATCCCCAAAACTCCCAAGTGAATAGAAAAGGAACGTGTAGCAACTTTACGAAAGCCCAATTTTTCCAGATTATCTACCAAAACTGGCTCCGTCCAATGCGTCAAATGCTTAGGAATATCCCAGTGCATCCAATTGGCTCCGGCGATTTGGGACTGCCAGGAATCAGCCCTTGGCACCTCAAGGTAAAGTAGCTTTTGGGCATTCTGATCCAATAGCTCTTTCAGCAATCCAAGCGGGTCTGGCAAGTGTTCCAAAACATGATTTAAACATATCAAATCAAATGAGCCATTCTCGATTTTTCCCCCTTGATAAAATTCAGAAATAACCGAGACGCCATATTTCTCAGCAGCAAATCTAGCTCGTTCTTGGGCTGTTTCGATTCCCAAACCCTTCCACCCTAAATCTTGAGCAACTTTCAGAAACTGCCCTTTTCCAGATCCAAAATCCAAAAGACTTTTTGCCTGCGGGTAAATTCTTCGTGCTTTGCGTAGCACTTTTTTGGCCTCTCTGAAAATGATTTTTTCAAAAATCGACCGCCGATTGTCCACCACCGCATAAACCTCATCTTCATATAGCTTTTCCGCTTCAATATCTTCTGGTAAATAAGTCCAGCGAATCTCACACGAAGCACAGGTATGAATGGAAAGCGGAAGGAGATTGGCAGGAGGGGGAGTTTGACAAAGAGGACAGTGAGTTTGCCGCATGGATTAAGATCCGGATTTCAGAATAATCTGATGAAAAGCTTCTACAAATTTTTGTGGGGAAAAGTCGGCAGAGCGGATTTTCCCTTTTTCGCTAAGACTCTGGCGAAGGGCAGAATCCTGCTCCAAAAGTATCATTTTTTCCAGTAAATCTTGCTGATTTCCGGTTTGGAAAGGAAGTCCAGCACCTCCTGCCACTTCCATCAGTGCCTTTTGATCCGAGTGGATGACCGGAAGTCCAAAGCCCATTGCCTCAGGAATCGGAATCCCAAAACCCTCATTTTCGGAAGGAAACACATAGGCAAAAGCTCCCTCGTACAGGGATTTGATCTCTCCGTCGCTTAAATACCCGGGAAGTAAAACCTGCTCCTCCAAACCTAATTCCTGAATCAGAGCCTCCACCTTAGGAAAGTCATTCATCTGATCACTTTGCCCGGGGCCACCTACCAGAAGCAATTTCTTATGCGAGCCAGTTTGATTGACAAATTCTGCGAAAGCCTTGGTCAACAGCAGCAGCTGTTTGCGCTTATCAAAAGTGCCGATGTGTAGAAAATAACCTTGCTTCTCTAAGTTTAGCTTCGAAAAAACCCCCAGTTCGGAAGGAGATTTGAGGCTTTTTGGGCATTGATAAATGACAGAAATCGGAAAATCATCTCCCAGATTTTCTAATAACGATTTCTTGGAATATTCTGTCGTGGTAATGATTTCTGTTTGCTCTTTCAGGCCTTTTTTAATCAGGCTTAGAAAATACTTTCGCCACCATCGGGGATAGTTTTGAGGCATTTGCCAAAAGAAGGCATCGTGAATGACCGTCAAGCGACGACAGGGCAATGAAGCCGCCGGAGAGACAAAATCCGGACAAATGAGCACATCCGGCTTGTATTTTTTCACCAAATCCGGAAGTTGAAATTCCTTCCAGCGGAAATAGTCCAAGTGGTAGTTCAGTCGCTGAATTTTGCTTTGTGGACCTTTAAAACTCTCGTCTTTTAGTTGCTCATCAGGTTCGTGTGTAAAAATAAACTCAATCTCAGGATGAGGATACTTTCGAAAACCCTTCGCCAATTCCACCATATAGGTTTTGATGCCCGTGCTGGCGACATTAAGGTATTGAAGATCGAAGAGTACTTTCAAAAGAGTGGCTGTTTTAGGGATATGAAGCTATTCTAAAAACACTGGCAATAATGGTTAAAGTTAGGAATAAAAAAACCATCATGGCAATTTTCCATTTTTGATAAGAAGTAGATCACTATGGCAAATTTTTATCGAGCTGAGTTATATTTTTTCATTTATAGCTCACTTTTTGCTAAATTTATGAGTTATAAAAATAAATTTATAACTCATGCCTTGGAATTGGGAATCGAAAAGCTGGCCAAATTTCACCTATAGTTTAGAATCAATTGAGTCCAGATTGAATGACTTTTATTTTCATTCTGGAAAACTATTGGGTATCAACCAATTAATTACCAAGGATACTAGCCAAAACTTAAGGCTCGAAATAATTACCGATGAGGCTTTGAAAACCTCGGAAATTGAAGGAGAATATTTTAATCGAGAAAGCGTTCAATCCTCTATTCAAAAACAATTTGGACTGAAAGCGACTTCCCGAAGGCCTAGTGCTGCCGAATATGGAATTGCCGAGATGATGGTAGACTTATACCAATCTTCACAAGAACCACTAAACCATGAAAAGTTATTCAGCTGGCATCGAATGCTGACCAATGGAAGAAGGGATTTGGAAGATATAGGGCGATACAGAACAAGTCCCGAATCCATGCAGGTTGTGTCAGGTCCTATGGGAAAAGAACGAGTTCACTTTGAAGGGCTTCCTTCGGATCGAGTTTTTTTTGAAATGGAGCGGTTTTTAGAATGGTACAATACGGAGTCTAGAAAGCTTCATCCGGTAGTTCAAGCAGGGATAGCCCATCTATATTTTGTTTGCATTCATCCTTTTGAGGATGGGAACGGACGAATAGGTCGCGCCATTGCCGAGAAAATACTTTCTGAGAGACTTGGGCAGCCCAGTTTGATCGCACTCTCTCATACCATAGAGAAGTATAAAAAACAATACTACGAGGCTTTGGAAAGGAACAATAAATCGATGGAAATCTCGGATTGGTTGGAATATTTCTCAGAAACCATCCTGCTTGCAATCCAGCGGAGCCTAAATCTTGCCAGCTTTATCCTTGCCAAAACCAGGTTTTATGACAGGTTTCGGCAGGAAATGAATGAACGGCAGATGAAAGTTTGTGAGCGAATTTTTCAAGAGGGACCTGATGGGTTTCAGGGTGGTCTTAGCTTAAGTAACTATTTGAGCATTACGAAAACCAGTAGAGCAACGGCGACAAGAGATTTAATGGCTTTGGTAGATTTGGAAGCATTTCGAAAAACGGGGGAGTTGAAAGGAACCCGTTATTTTTTGAATTGGGAAGGGTTGATTGCAGAGAATTAAATGAATTAGAATTTATCTCCTCCCATACTCCCTCACCGAAAAGCCAATCATCCACCAACTTACCCAAGCGACGTAAGTGTACATTTCCGCATTGGCAGTGAAAAGCGGCAAAAGCAAACCCACCTTCGTGGCAGGACCGCCAAAGGCGATCCTGGCCTTTGGCGGTCAAAAGTCAAATTTTATTTTTCAAAATATTAATTTATTTCCTTTTTCTGCAAATAATCCACTGATTCACTTGAAAGGCATTTTGAATAAGCCGACTGGCTTTTCTGGCTAGAGAAATTTTATACCCTATCAGATTACTGAGCTTTTCCCCATAGCTATGAGTATAATGCTGAATAATCTCCAAATCTTGTTCTTCGCATAATTTAGCCAATAAGTCTTTTGGAAAAATAAAAGTATGCTCTAAGCCATCAATTATATCAGGAACATTCAAACTCAAAAGCTTGGCCCATCTATGAAATCTATACAAATTACTGGACATATTAGGCGTTCCGATAGCTATGTAGCCACCTGGCTTCACTATCCTTTTCATTTCAAGAATATATTCCTTTGGGTTAAGCACATGTTCAATTACATGTGAGATATGTATAAAATCAAAATAAGAGTCTGGATACTTTGCATCCCAAACATCTCCTTGAAATGTCTCAACAGGAAAATAAGATTGAACAAAGTCTAAGGCACCTTTATCAAATTCCGTAGCAAACAATTCACAATTCAATTGGTGAGCGTAGGCTATTCCTAGACCAAGACCACAACCAACATCTAAGAACTTAGTCCCCCCCCTAACTGTTTAAGGAATTTAGCCTCTTGCTTTATCTCGTTTTCTCCAAGATTGGAAATTCTATTAAAGTGATTCTGTATAATTTTTTTGTATCCAACCGCTTCGTATAGTTCCTTATCGTAATATTCGTTGTAGTAAATTTTAAGCTCCTCAGCATCAGCCATCGGGTTGGCAAATACCAACTTGCACTTTTTGCATTTTACACGGGATATGTGAGGTCCTTTTCTATAGACATCAATCGCATGCCCTTTCAATTGATCTGATCCACAAATTGGACAAGTTCTATGTAAGATCATTTTTTATTCTTTTTATTTCAGAGTATTCTTTTCCGGCAAATCCTATCATCCACCATGTAATCCAGGATACATAGGTATAGATTTCTACATTCGCAGTAAATAAAGGGAGAAGTAAACCTACCTTAACTGTCCCTCCAACAAATGCAATTCTAGCTAAATTTATTTTTTCAGAATGATAGAATGTAAAGATTGAGTTTTTAATACCTGTGAAAAGTGTTCCAATATATAATAGCATCCCAATCCATCCCAATTGCACCCCGTAGATCAGAAACTGGTTTTCACCGCCAACTCTCAATTCATCCGTGACACTTCCGGCATTTCCGCTCATCGCCAGACCAATTCCAAGCGGATTGGCAATCATGGAATCCAAAGCCAAGAGCCATTCAACTACGTGTCCGATGCTGGAACTGTTTTCAAAAGTAAGCGTGTCCAGCACGAAAAAATAGAAATCCTCCGAAGCAAAAAAGACCACATAAACCCCAAATAGCAACAAGGCTAAAAAGCCCGCTCCGATCAGTTTGTATAGGCGAAACACCAAGGCAATAAAGAAAATCATGACGAAGAAAGCTCCAAATGCAGCTCTTGAGGCCGAGAATACCAAACTTCCCAGCGAACAGGCCATCACCAAAAGGTAAAGCCAATTGTATTCTTTTTTACTGGTCAAAAACCAAATCAATCCTGCTGCAAAACCCATCAAGACCGAACTCGCCATCTCCAAAGGATCAGAAAAAAAGCTGGCCAATCGCTTGGTCACGGCTTGAGTTTCGAAAGTCCAGGTCAATCCGAAGTTTCCGCTAGGTTCTATATCATTGATCGCAAAATTGTAAAGTGCATAACCCGTGAATTGCTGCAGATGGGCATTGAGAATAAAGTTTTCGACCAGATTGACCAGAAACGCTCCGATTGCTACGAAGAAAATAATCCTGAAAACTCGATGAATTTCCAAATCCGAAAAGGAGGTATTTCTACCCAAAAAATAAACAAATCCCGGAATCAACATGCTCTTAAAATAGAGGGCCTTATTCAGGAAAGATGCTTGCCCAAGCGGAAGCAAGAGGTAAAAAAAGGCCAAACTCAAAAAACTCAAGAAAAACCAATCTGTGGAATGCAGGCGAAAAGGGTATTCTGCGATTTTTCGATGGTAGAGTATAAAAACCAGCAGCGCGATCAATACAACCACCTCTTTTAGCACTTGAAAAACTCCTACCACAGCAGCGGACTGCGTAGCCAAATATACCACGCTGAGACTGGTGATGTAGAAAGGAAGAAAGCCCGCCAAAAAGAAAATTGCATAAGTCCATTTTCCCTGAAAAATCATCTTTTCCAGCGTCCAGAGAAAGGCTACTCCCACAGCCAAGGAGACTATAATGAAAAATATCAAAGCCATCTCGCAATGGGTTTAAGGGGAGTAAATAGCCCGTCTTTGATTCCTGTGGCGACAGCTTTTAGCTTTTGAAAGCGACCTCTCAGGAGGAAATAGAAGATCCAAAGCTTAAACCTGCCCAAATGATAGATGAAACCTAAGCGAGTTTTTTGACTTCTAAGCAAGAAAAACTGATTCCGCACATGATAATAAAATACGCTTGCACTTAAGGTTCCTTCAGAGTGAGACTTTTTGGAAGAGGCTCCGGCTTCATGGTAGATTTTTGCATCGGGCACCAACCCAATTTCAAATCCATATTTTCGGATTCTTAAGGACCAATCCACATCTTCGAAATAGGCGAAATACTGCTCGTTGAGCAATCCGGCTTTTAGAATCGCCTCTCGGGATAGCAGCATGCAGCAGCCTGTCGCCCAATCTAATTGGTTCGACTTGGGCTGATAGGATTCGAGTACTTTTCGATCTCCTAGCGTTTTGGCTCGACCTAACCAAGAAACCCATTTGCCTCCTGCCGACCAGATTATCTCGCGCTTGTCCAAAAAGCAAATCATCGGTTGTAGAATTCCCAATTTTGGATTCTTTGAAAAATCAAGCATCATTTCTCCCAAAAAATAAGGCTCCACTTCTGTATCATTATTTAGCAACATGATGTGAGAAAAACCCATTTCCAGGGCTTTTCGGATACCTACATTATTTCCTCCGGCAAAGCCCAGATTTTGCTCATTTTCCAAAAGTAAAATTTGGGGAAAAGCCTCTTTCAAAATCTTCCCTTCCGGATTTTGGGAAGCATTATCCACAAGGAAAACCTGAAAATCGGGATAATCGACTTTTTCCAAAGATGCTAAACAGGCCCGAGTAAACTCCAGCCCATTCCAATTGACCAAAATGATCGCAACCGATGAATCAGGTGTAAAAGCCACGGACCAAGTCTTTTTTGTGCCGATATAGCAAGGTGAGACAAATCAAAAACACAATAATCTCGGTGGAGATTATCCCGATACAAAGTCCAAGTCCTCCCAAATAGCTGGTTAAAATGGCCGAAACCACTATCATGTACAAGCACATCATCCAACTGGCCTTAAAGAGCAATTCCTTCAGATCAGCTACCAAAAGCAAAGTCACATTTCCTACATTCAGGCATGCCAAAAAGGGAACCGCAGCCAGGATTTTCAAATAAAGCACAGACTCCGCCAAATCGGAGCGGGAAAGAACCCGGATAATCCAAGGTGCCGTGAAATGTGCCCCTGCGGAAATCAGCATGCCGGCCAAAAGAACTCTCAAGTAGACATTTTTCAAAAAGCGAAAAAAAGCAGGTCTATCTTCTTTGAGCAGCTTGGAAGCATTGGGGAAAATGGCCTGAATAATCAAAGCAGGAAAGAGTCGTAGCACCATCACCACTCGCTCCGCCAAGCTATACATCCCTAGTGTCTCTGCCGCTGAAAAAAAACTCAGAATAATTAAACCCCCATTGATGGAAATGTGGCTAGCTAGATTAGAGAAGAAAAGGAGAATGTTTTCTTTGAGACTTCGATAGATGGCCGAAAACTCAGGACGATAAAACTTGATTCCCATGAATGCATGGATGTAAAAAAGCAGCATCAGATTGATGGAAAGCCCAAAAAAGCCCAACATAAAATTCACCCATTGACTTTGCTCAGGGCTGTGAATAAAAAGCACAATTCCCATCAAAAAGAGCAACTTCGAGAAAATATTAGCGATTGAAACCAGCTTCATTTTCTCCATTCCCTGAAAAAACCAAAGCGGTAATGTCGCTTCTGAGAATAGCAGCAGCGAGGAAAAAACCAAAATCAACTGATATTCCTGAAAGAGATTAAGGCCAAAAACTCCAATCAAAATCAAAAGTGTGGCAATCGCCGCCAACATGGCCTTTCCAGAAAAGACATTGGATACCAGATGCGAAAGGGCCTCTTTATTCTGCTGGTTGACGGCCACTTGCCGGGGTGCACTGAGATTGTACCCAAAGCCGACCAGAATATTCAGCAAAATGATGACCGATAGTGCCAGATTCACCAAACCAAACTGATCCACCCCAATGCTTTGAATCAACAGAGGCATGGAAATAATGGAAATCAGCACATTGGATGATTGGATGATCGCCAGAAAAAGAAAATTCTGGATCGATTTATTTCGGATAAAATTGCTGAGAGGAAGTAAGGTGAGCTTTTCAAACATGGCAGCTGGGGTTTAGCTTTCCTGCACATGTTTTTGATACAGCCTGCGAAAGTATAAGGCAAATAGTGTCAGCAAACCCACAATGATCGCTCCCAAAACGATACCTTTCACCAAGCGGATTTCTGTTCTTTTCAATGGAAACCTCGGAGAATCAATGATTTGAATCAGGGGAGAATTGTTGCGGTGATTGACCTTGGCAATTTCCAGGTTCTTGACGATTTCCTGATAGACAGCTGCCGTCGCCTGCACGTCGATTTGTCGCTTACGGCTTTCGACCTGAGCGGAATTTAGCAATGGGTTCACATTGGGTACCCGATCCGTTGCAGTCGCATATTCGGCGATGCTTTCATCCAATATGGATCGCACCGAATCAGCCTGCGTTTGAAGAATTCGAAGGTTTTCCCCTGTTTTCTTTGTTTTAGTCTCTAGGTAAAAGGTATTGACCTTATCCACCAAAGTCTCATTGAAGATCTTGGCAAAAGGCTCATCTTTAGAAGAAATACTCACTTGGATGATACTCAATTTCCGGTCGGGTTTGACCACGGATAGCTGCCTCTCGCGAATGAGTTTGGATACTTGCTGAATCACCGAATCCTGCGCTACAGTAAACTGGTCCCGTTCCAAAGAAAAGTCCATCCCGGAAATGTCAACTTTAGAAGCCCATTTTTTATCCAACTCTTCAAATTCCACGAATCGATCAATCAATAGCTTTTCCTGATCAAAAGGACTCAGCAATGTCTCTCCGAGCATTCGGTCAGACTTGTAAAGCTCCATAATATTGTCTCCCTGAAAAAGCCCACTCGTGCTTCCCAGAGAACCCAGATTCACACCTACCAAGGAAGCAAGTCCGGACATCTGACTGATTCCTCCAGTATCTCCCTCTTCCAAAACAAAGGAGGTCTCAGCATGAAAAACCGGTTTTTTGAAAATGGAAACCAAGGCTCCCAAAACCATTCCAATCAGGCCTGCGGCGATCAAAACTTTCCACTGAGAAATAAAAAAGAGCAACCAATCCCGAAGATTTTGAATGACTTCTTTGAGGGTAAACTGGCTATCCGAAAAGTGCTTATTCTCTGTCATGGTTGATTCCAATTGATTTGCGAAAGCACCAAAGCCAATGTTGCCAATCCGGTAGTGATTCCTACCACATCACCTAGGCGAAGCGGAATTTTCGGCCCTTTAGTCGGTACGATCACTTCTGCTCCCGGCTCTACCGGTGGGTAGTTTCGAATTCCCAAAAAGCCCTTAGTGCGCTTCACAGCTCCGTTGGCATAGACCACATAGGTCTGCTTTCGGTTAGCTCTACGCTCAAAGCCACCGGCTCCATTGATGTAATGCTTCAACCCCCGGCCTTTTTCATGTCGAAGCGTAGTAGGGTAGACCACATCACCTCGCATTCGGACGGTCTGAAGAAGCTTGGGAACGGATAGAATATCTCCTTCCTCGAGCAAGAGATCACTTTCAGAACCTGGACTAGCCAAAATTGCTTCCAAGTCAATCGCTACCGCTTCGGTTTCCTTTATTTTGACGGCAAAACCTGGCGTTTCCGCAGCGATTTGATCCAGTGATTCTTTCTTGGAATTAGCAATCAAAGTGTCCACTGGGTTTTCTTCTACATTCAAATTCTCGAAAAGCCGCTGCAAAAGTTCTTCCTGCGCTTCTGAGTTATTCGGATCCTGAAGCAATTGCAATCGGAGGGATTCTAAGTTTCGTTGACGGCGGATTTGCTCCGATTCGGTATTGAAGAATTCTGTTCTTCTGATCAAAGTTGCTCCTTTAGCATAAGCAAATTGATTCAAGCCTCCTGCTCTATTTACCAAATCTGAAATTCGCTCAATCGAGCTTTCAATAGCAAAGATTCCAGGGGAGTTGACTTGACCTTCTACAGCCACCAATTTTTGCATGGTAAAGGCCGCTTTTCTCCGGACTATCACTTGATCGAATGGTTGTAGGATCTCAGGATTTGCGCTTTGCGAAAGATCTGCATTTACCTGAATCGGAATAATGTCAGACAAGGTGCCTAAATCTGAATCTTCTAGGCGGCGAGCAATTTCAATATCGTTAGGATTAGCAGACTCCTGAAAACCTCCTGCCTGAATCAACAAGTCCTCCACGGTCATGGACTCGGAATAGGGATAAACTCCGGGACGCATCACTTCCCCAAGCACCTGTACATAGCGCTCATTTTGAATATCGTAAATACTGGAAATCCGCACGACATCTTCTCGCTGTAAAGGCAGGTCAGAAGCCGTTCCGTTTAGGATTTGCTCCAGGTTCACTTGGATCATTTGAGTGCTGAGGTCGCTCTTTGTCCTCAAAATGCTGGCTTGCTTCAGGTAGGCATCTCCACGGAGACCCTCGGAGTTTTCAATCAACTTCGAAAGGGTCAATCCTTCACTCAAGGCAAATGTGCCTTCACGATAAACCGCACCTTTGATTTGCACCCGATTGCTGTAGCGATCCAAAACCTTTCCTACAGTGAGTTCATCTCCACCTTTGAGGATAAACATCCCAAATTGATTCTCATATACGTCTGAGACCGAGCGTTGATTGTCAGAAATACGCGAAATAGCTAGACGATCACGGAAAGCCAAATCCGTAAAGCCTCCAGCATAATTCAGCAATTCCTCCACTGTATCTCCTTCTTTGATTTCGAAAATCATCGGACGCTTGACCTCTCCATCTATTTCTACTCTTGCTAGGTAAGGGGAAACCAAAACCACATCCTGATCCTGCAACTGCAAATCGAGATTGGCTGTACCATTAATCAGTAAATCATAAATATCGATTTCAGCAACGGGTTTGGAATCACGCATCACTTTGATTTGACGCATACTTCCGTTTTCATTTGGGCCACCTGCTGCGTACAAGGCATTGAATACGGTGGAAAAAGCACTGAGTGTAAAGGTCCCCGGAAGTCGAACTTCTCCCAAAATATGCACTTTTATGGTGCGTACATTCCCTAGAGTCACCTGCAAAAAGGTATTCGGGTTGGCCCCCAACATGCCGGGATAAAAGCGCGCCACTCGGTTTTTGATAATTCCTGTGGCTTCTCGAATACTTTTACCTGAGACTGAAACTGGACCGATATTATCCAAAAGAACAAATCCATCGGGATTGACAGTGGCTTCGTAATACTGTTCGGATTGTCCATAGATATCCACATAAAGCATATCACCTGGTCCCAAAATATAGCTGGAGGGAGTAGCCTGATTCAGACTCGGCTCAAAACTGAGTCGACGGTTTTTCTGATAAAAAAGAGAACTGCCAAAGATTCTAGAATCTTCAAAGTCATTCAAATCGGATTGGGGTTGGTAAAGACCCTTGGTGATTTCACTCAAATCTACCTGTTGCCGCGGATTTCGACGAGAGACATTGGCCTGTCTGCTCGAAGCGCTTCCCATCATATCAAGATCCTGAAGGCGCTTTCTGAGTTTCTCAACTTCCAATGCCGGCATGCCTCGCATTTCAGCCATTTGAAGAAACTCCATGGTCCCGAGACCAGCCTCGTTCGCCCTGCGGAGTAATTCCTGTAATTGATCGTCGGATAGCTCATCCACCTTAATGCTTGTGATATCAGTACTCTGCTGCGCCTGAATCTGCGCAGGAACTGCAATCAGCAGGGAAATCAACAGAAGGAAAAAATGAGTGATTCGTAAAGTTATCTTCATGTGAAAATGCCAACACGGGTGAAATTCAAGCAAATATGCAATATAACCCGCAATATGCATTAGTTTTCCTATTACGAGCCCAAAATGCTTCGAAATCAAACGATTCGCTGCATTTAACTCAATCACCAGAGCGGTGCTATGCCTCAATCGTTAAATGCTTGATTTCATTGCTTTTTGAACTCTTCCCGTATCCCGATCAATCGGGACGGGACAAGCTACTACAGATTCTAATGCATAATCCGGGTTTAAAAATCCGTCAATTTATACTTTAAACCAAAAATAGTTCCAAAAAGCTGCTACTTCAGCGGCTTCTATCCTTCATTCCGTGCAGTTTTTACAGATTTCTATTTGAGTTCGGTCCTGAAGAAGTTGGCTTCTAAAGGATTGGTAAGGGGCTGAATGCCAGATTTCATCCAGTTTTTTTTCCTGAAAACTCCCCATCACATGCTCCGCATCCTTGTCAAAACAACAGGGTACAACCTTTCCGTCCCAAGTTACCACGGCTCCCTGCCACATCCGCCAACATTTATTTTCGATCTTTTTCTTGAGCTTCCACTTTCCGTTCCCATCCGGGATATATCTGGAATAGCCCAAATCCGAAGGAATCAGCTCGGACCCATTTTCGAAATCATAGATTTGGGTGGTCTTGAGCTGAAGCTCATCGACACCAATTTCCTTTGCCCAGCTTTTCAATTCCGGTATCTGATGCTCATTCTGACCAGTCACCAAAAACTGTAGAATCACTCGCGGAAATTTTTTCTTGGCTTTTTTTCGCTTTTCCAAGAGTAATCGAAGCCCCTGATCGACTTTGGAAAGCTTTCCACCAACTCGATACTTTTCATAAACATCCTGAGTCATTCCATCCATTGACACGATCAGCTGTCTCAAGCCAGAATTAATCACTGCATCCACACGGGCTTCGTCTAAGTAATGAGCATTGGTAGAAGTGGAAGTAAAAACACCCTGCCCGTGCGCATAGGAGACCATTTCAAGAAAACGGGGGTTGAGAAAGGGCTCTCCTTGAAAATAAATATGGAGCCAAGAAAGGTGATTTCTCGATTGGCTGATTACTTTTTCAAAAAGCTCAGGCTGAAGCATCCCCGTGGGCCGGGTAAAGGAACGTAAACCTGAAGGACATTCTGGGCAGCGGAGATTGCAACTTGTCGTGGGTTCGATGCTTAGGGATGTGGGCATGCCCCAAATGATAGGTTTTTGTAGAAAACGGCTGATTTGAAAGGAGCATCCAAGCAGAAAAATATTCCAAACCTTTCGCAAGGAGAGGAGTCTCAGGTAGGCCAGACCAGTTTCGAATGTATTTTCCACAAGCTGAAATTACAGCAAAGCCTCCATATCCACTAAAGTCCACAAGGAAAAGTCGAACTTTGCGTTCTAATCTAACGGTTTGAATTCTGTAATTTTGATCCAAAACCCTACAAAATGAAAAACATAGGAGCCCTAGCGGTCATCTTAGCAATTATTTTTTTTCAGTCCTGCGGACAAAAAGAAGATTCCTGCTCCCTGAATTCAGAGATTTTGGACCAAGATCTTGATGTAGAAATTCTACGATTGGAAAAGGAATTTTTCGAGGCTAAAAATGCAGAGGACTTTGAATTCCTGCTGGAAAAGTATCCTGAATTCACCAAAAACTACCTTCAGGCTGATCTTTATCAATCCATGGATTCATTGGTAGCTGACTTGGTTCAGATCCATCAGGATTCTTCCATGCGAGTGCTAAATGATTCAGTTCAAGTCGAATTTGCGGATTTTTCTAAGGTTGAAGAGGAACTAGAAAATGCCCTGAAAGCCATTAAATATTATTTTCCGCAATTTGAGGTTCCAAAAGTGTACACTTTTGTATCTGGGTTCAATTCAGATTTGGTCGTCACTGAAGACCTTATCGTAATTGGCTTGGATTATTTTCTACCGGCTAGCCATAGTTTTCAGCCTGACTTGCCACGCTACATGGCGGATCGGTATGAGAAAGAATACATCGTGCCGATGATTGTGACAGCGATTTCCTCGCGATTTAATCAGACCGACCCAAAAGACAATACCCTTTTGGCAGAAATGATCTACTACGGAAAGGCTTATCACTTCACTAAAGCTATTCTTCCCTGTACTTCGGATCAGTTTATTATCGGATATACTCCAGAACAGATTTCTGAATCCTTTGCCAATGAAGAATTCATCTGGGCTCATTTTGTGGAAAATGAATTACTCTATGAGACCAACCCCTTCGAAATTCGAAAATATATGGGTGAGGCTCCATTTACAGATGCAATCAGTACGGTAGCACCAGGACGATTGGGGAGATGGCTGGGTTGGAATATCGTGGATGATTATGTCTTCAATCAGGAGGTTTCACTCCCTATGCTGATGGCCAATCCGGATGCTGAGCAGATATTTAGGCAGTCAGGATATAGACCTCGTCCTCCTGCATAGGCGGATTTTTATCGGGATCGATGACCGATAAGAGTTTTTTGATGGCTCTTTCTTTCGTAAAGTAGCGCTCAGCCAATTGTCGGCTGTTCGCTTGCATCTTTTGTAAGCGAATGGGCTGGTTTTCCAGCTTTTCGAGCTCCTCAAAGCACTTGCTCATTTTACCGGGCAGACAACTCAGGCCAAGATTATGCTGCTTGACTAATTGATAAACCCAACCTTTGTGATTGACAATGATGCCTTTCCCTGCTGCAAGCGCATCAAAAAACTTATTGGGACTGTTGGTTTTCAGCACAGGAAGATGAGCAAAAGAGATCCAGGCAAAATCTGCTAAAGACAACAGTTCGTTTACTTTTTCCTTGGGTCCAAATGGAATGAAGTGAACATTCTCCAGCTTTTTGGCTTGAGCAGATTCAATCAGGTGCTGTCGATGACTTCCTGCGCCCATAATTAAAAATTGCCATTTTTTATCTTGCTGCCGGGCCATTTCCGCCAAGTCCAGCATTTCCTCCACGCCGTTTACCTGACCCAAGGCTCCTGTGTAAGCAATGGTCAATTCAGACTTCAAATTCCAACGTTCAAGCCTCTTCTCTGATTTTTTTTGAGGGAAAAATCGCTCCAAATCTGAAAAGTTGGGAATGATTTGAATTTTGTTTTTTGAGCTTACATTTCTCAGGTGCTCCGCTATTCCGGGTGAAAGCGCGACCAGTGAAAGCGCCTGCTCGTAGATGTTTTTTTCCAAGCTTTTCAAAGCTCGAATTAACCAGGGGTTTTTGATAGCCCCAACCTGAATGGGTGCCTCCGGCCAAATGTCACGCACCTCAAAAATGTAGGGAATGGCTAATTTCTTTTTTGCCCAAAGCCCAATCAAACCTGTCGTCAATGGGGTAGATGTCACATACAAAAGATCCGCTCTACCCAGTTTTGGAATCAAGTTTTTGGCCTTTCGGACAAAATCTAAAAAGGCCCAAACCCGCTTCACAAAGCCAAACTTTTGGTCGTAGCTGACGGGTAGATAATGAACTTTGACCCCATCTATCCAGCGCTGATCGTAACTCTTGACATTTCCTCCGGTGATCACTTCTACTTGAATCCCTGCATCCGCAAGCCCTTTGGCTAAGTGGTAGGAGCGAACAGCCCCGCCTTCTTCCGGCGTTCTGAAGTATTGATGGATGTAGAAGATTCTCATGGCTTTTGCAATTTCAGCCATTCTGCCAAAAGAAAGAAATTGTAAATCGAAAGAAAATGAGATTTCACATGGTTTTCCGGCTGCTGACAAAAGGCCAAGGTAGCTGGCGGTAGCTCCTTTTGGTAGGTTTTGGAGAAATCTTTCACCGTCGAAAATACCCAATTTGAGAAATCATCTTTTCGACTAAACCATTCCAGCAATGGAAGACCAAAGCCAAGCTTTTTTCGATCCGCGACCCAACCCAATTCACGCTCGCGCAAACTCTGCCGAATCCATTTTTTGCCAAGCAGGTACTCTTCTTTTTGTACTTGCTTCCAAAACTGAAGCATGTTGGAATCCAAATAAGGAGAGCGCCCTTCAACCCCATGTGCCATCAAGGCATTGTCCTGAATCTTCAAAACATCCTGAACCAAATAGACTTGCCGATCAAAATCCAGCGCTTGCTTCAGGGTAGAAAGATTAGATCTGAAGATTCGCTCATAGTCCAAAAACAGGTCCTGAGGAGGGTTTTCTAGCGCAGAAAAATTCCAAAAGGTTCGCTGTGGATCTTGTTGGATGCCTTCAAAAGTTTTCTTCCAGCTTCTCCCAAAAGGCAGTTTGGCTAAAAGCGGGGCTATCGCTAGCGCTAAATCTTTGTTGTTTAGATAGCTTTGAAATGCCTGATGCCGACGATAGCCTCCCCAAAGCTCATCTGCTCCAGCTCCAGAGACTAGCACTTTTACTGATTTTTTGGCCTCTTTTCCGATGAGCCAAGTCAAAAAGCTTGCAGAGTCACCTACGGGATAGTCAAGATTTTTCAAGTATTCCTGCCAATTTTCTTTAAAAATTTGCTGGTTGACCGGTACAAAATTCGCCTCGAATGGCAGCTTTTTCCCGAGCTTTTCTACAGCCCTGGCATCGCTATATTTTCTTTGATATTGTGCATCGTGCTGAATGGTAAATGCCGGCAGGGTAACGCCTGTCTCCTCATACCACAGCGAATAAAGCAGCGTGCTGTCTGCACCCCCACTGAGAAGCATTCCGATTGGGACATCGGCATGAAACTGATTCAAAACGGAGTCCTTTAATCGCTCCAAAAACCCAGATTGGCTTGGCTCTTTATCTTTTGAAACCTTGGTAGAAATATCATCCCAACGAAAAGCTGATTGATCACGAATCAAACTGAATCTGCCAGCTTTCCATTCTTTGACTCCTTTGAAAAAAGTCTTTCCGGGTTGGGGTGTACGAAAATAATGGAAGTACTCGACCTCCTTAAAATCAAAGTCTGACTGGATTAATTTGGCAATTCCCCGGGATTCGGAAGACAAAATCAAGCTCTCGGGAGTCTGATGATAATAAAGTGGCTTTTCCCCATTGGGATCTCTGGCGACTAACACATTTTGGGATGTTAGGTCTACAAAAAATAATGAAAACATTCCCTCCAGCTTCTCCAGGCCAGCACTTCCAAATGTCTTCAACCAGTGCATCAGGACTTCTGTATCGGATTGGGTAAAAAGATCTATACCCATTTTGAGCAAAAGATTTCTTAAATCCTGGAAATTATAGATTTCTCCATTCCAGACTAGCAAGTGATTTCCCTCTGTAGACCAAAAAGGCTGATCTGCTTCAGGACCGGGATGTAAGATTTTGAGCCGATTGACACCAATCCATATTCCCGGCCATGGGCTTACCCGAGCATCCTGATCAGGTCCCCTGTGTTGGGCATCCTTCATCAAAGTGCTTAATGATTCTTCATTGGCACCTTTACCCCAGATTAGATGAATTCCACACATTTATTTTTTGGGTTTTTTGCCGGGAACCAGCCCTTGATTTTTTTCAAAATATCTACAAAAATGAGTGATTTGGCATTCTTCGCATTTCGGCCTTCTGGCCAAACAAGTATAGCGCCCGTGCAGAATCAGCCAATGATGAGCTTGGTGTACAAATTCTTTGGGAATATGACGAATCAGATGTTTTTCGACTTCTAGTGGGGTTTTGGCGGTCATCGGCACTAGACCAAGTCGACGAGAGACCCGAAAAACATGCGTGTCTACCGCCATGTTTGGTTGCTGCCAAACCACTGAGGTAATCACATTGGCGGTCTTCCTACCCACTCCAGGAAGCTTGGTCAATTCAGCTACTGTCTCGGGAACCTCGCTGTTGAATTCTTCTACGAGCATTTTTCCCAAGCCGAGAAGGTGTTTGGTTTTATTGTTTGGGTAGGATACTGTTTTAATGTATGGAAATAACTCATCAAAATTAGAGCTTGCCAAATGCTCAGGGGTGGGAAAATCACGAAAAAGAGCTGGCGTCACCATGTTGATTCGCTTATCGGTACACTGAGCTGAAAGCAAAACCGCAATCAGGAGTTGAAAAGGACTTTCATACTGGAGTTCCGTCTCAGCAATCGGCATATTTTGAGAAAAATAATCTATAAAAGCTTGATAGCGCTCTTTTTTAAGCATTGTTTATTTAATGTTGGATGAAGGGTTTAAGATAGGTAATATTGAAAGAACTTGTCCGTTTTGACGGATTGAAAAATTCAACGTCCATATCTCTTTAGCTATGAAGATTCATTCCTTGCGTTTGCTCAGTCTGATTTTCTTTGTGTCACTCGTTTCTGAATCCTACGGTCAGAGTCGTCCTCGAGATTTGGGGATTCCGTTTGGTGTGCTTCCAAGTGGAAAGCTTAATGCCATCACCGATGTGGAAGGGTTGAAAGTTGGGCATTTGACAAAAATCGAAGGAGAATCCATTCGGACAGGAGTGACTGCGATTTTACCTCACGGCGGAAATATTTTTCAGGAAAAATTACCCGCAGCAATTTATGTAGGCAATGGCTTTGGGAAATTGGCTGGAGTCACTCAGGTGCAGGAGCTGGGATTGATCGAAAGTCCGATTATTCTGACGAATACACTTTCTGTAGCTGCTGGGATTGAAGGGACTGTTCGCTATGTGCTTTCTCAAGATGGAAATGAATCCGTACAATCCGTCAATGCTGTGGTAGGAGAGACCAATGATGGCTTTTTGAATGATATACGTGGGATGCATATTCGGCCGGAAGATGTGATTCAAGCCATTCAATCAGCTGAGCCTGGAGAAATTGAAGAAGGAAATGTTGGTGCTGGAACAGGGACGGTTTGTTTTGGCTGGAAAGGCGGAATCGGTACATCTTCCAGAGTCTTGCCCCATTCGCTAGGCGGATATACTGTAGGGGTATTGGTTCAAAGTAATTTTGGTGGAAACCTTCAAATCGCTGGCATACCGGTAGGAGAGAAGCTGGAAAAATATCCTTTCAGAAGTGCAATCGAAAAAGCAGATGGAAGCTGCATGATTGTAGTGGCCACTGATGCTCCACTTGAATCCAGAAATCTCGAAAGACTTGCAAAAAGAGCCATGATGGGTTTGGCAAAAACCGGTGGGATCGCCTCCAATGGCTCGGGGGATTATGTGATAGCCTTTTCTACTGCAGAAGAAATCAGGTCAAAATACAATGCAGAAAGCGGATCCCTCGAAAATCTTCAAACGATCAGAAATGATGATATGAGTTCCCTTTTCATGGCGGTGATCGAGGCTACTGAAGAAGCCATCATCAATTCACTCTTCGCTGCTGAGAGTATGAGCGGGAAAGAAGGAAGGACTGTAGAAGCACTTCCAAAGGAAAAAATCCTAGAATGGATCAATAGCAACCATCCAAACTAAGTTTGAGGTCAAAATCTAATTTATAATTTGTAAAACGATAATTTTTTTAGATACTTAAGTAAGTGATTGATTTTGAGTATCATTTTGTAGCTCTTTCATTTTTAATAACGGATCAAGCCTTTCAATGGAAAATTTTAATGCGCATTACCATGCCCTTTTTAATCGTCTTTTTGATGGAATCGATGAAACCCTTCTTGACGAAATATTCAAAATTGGTACAAAGAAAACTTTGGAAACAGGAAATTATCTGTTTCATCAAGGGGACAAGGAAAATGTACTTTACATTGTACTTACCGGTAGATTAAGAGCGATCAAAGAAGAACCTAGCGGGACAAGAATTCTAGGAGATATAGGACAGGGTGAGCCGGTAGGAGAATTTGCCTTGTTTACCCGCGAGCCTAGGATGGCGTCAGTACTGGCAATTCGCAAGTCAACTGTTTTGGAATTTACACTGGAAGAATATCAGACGCTTGTATCCAGAAACCCAGCTTTGGCAAGTTCACTGACCAATTTTGTGATTCAGCGACTTCGAAGAAATACCTTTCAGCAAAATAAAACTGCCGCGCCGAAAAACATCGCACTTGTCAACCTGCAGGATAATTTAGACCTGAACCCATGGACGGATGATCTCAAGGCATACTTTGAGGAGCTGAAAGTACCTGTGCAAGTTTATGATTATGAGTCTCAGACAGAGATCCACGATGATGAATTTTTTGACTCTCTAGAGCAACATGAAGGGCTCAATATTCTTGTTTGCAGTGGAGAGCAACCAATTTGGTCTCATCAATGCCTGGTCTATGCCGATTTGGTCATTCTTGCTGCACCTTTTGAGGCAGAAGCGAGAATTCGACCAATCGAAAAAGAATTGAAACTCTATGACCAAAGTATTCTCAATAAAAAGATCTACCTTCTACTCTTGCATGAGGAAAACCCTTCCTTGACGAGGGGAACTGGTAGATGGTTGATGAAGCGACCTATACACATGCATATCCATCTCCGAAAAGGGAATAAAAAAGACAGTGCACGAATCTGTAGAATTCTAACCAATCAAGCTGTAGGACTTGTTTTGGGTGGGGGTGGTGCCAAAGGCTATGCACACATCGGAGTGATGCGAGCTCTGAAAGAAAAAGGCATTGATATCGACTTTCTGGGAGGAACCAGTGCAGGCGCGATCTACGGAATTTGTATGAGTTTCTTTGATTTTGAATTTGAACAAATCGAAGAAACTGTCTCCAAATCAGTAAAAAGCAAACTAACCTCCAATGACTTAACCATTCCTATGGTTTCATTTCTCTCAGGGAAAAAGGTGATTCGGTTTATCCAGGAAACTTTCGGAGAGTATGCGATGGAAGACATTTGGGTAAACTCCTATTGCGTCTCTACCAATTTTTCGAAAGCAACCATGAAAATTCATGATCAAGGTTTGCTTTGGAAGCAACTCGCTGCAAGTATGGCTATTCCGGGAGTTTTTCCTCCGGTAGTCATAGATCATTACTTGCATGTGGATGGAGCCGTCATGGACAACTTGCCGATCGAACCAATGTATCGCTATCCTGTCTCCAAAATCATTGCTATTTCTCTTTCGGGGCTTCCTGAGCGAAAGGTGAATTATCAAGACGCTCCTTCCGGATGGGCAGTTCTATGGGATAAGTTGCGCGGAAAGAAGCATTATAAAATTCCTTCTGTGGGTTCAATTATCATCAATTCGCTTACACTTAATAGTCTGCAAAAGCAGGAAATCACAAAAGATAAAGTGTCGCATTATTTTGAGCTAAACCTCAAAGGAGTAGGCTTTATGGATGATAAAAAGTGGAAACAGATCATGAAAAAGGGCTATGATCAAACGAATGAGTACTTAGAAAACTTAGCAGAATCTGAGCGCTTTTGGGAGAAATATCCTAAGCTTTAAAAAACTGAAACAAAAAGGAGGCTGATTCCTTTGAATCAGCCTCTCTCAATTATTCTAAATATAAATTAGAAAGGGTATTTCCCCTGCTCAATCATATAGTCTGCGATTTGTCTTCTGAGCTCCTTGGTGTTGATCAAGTCGATTTTTGTAAATCGCTTCAATCCCATCAACATTACTTTTTGCTCGTCTCCTTTTGCAAAAGAAGCGATTCCCTCCTTAGCAGCAGCATTGATTTTATCCACAGCTTCAGATAGGTAGACCTGAGACATGGCAATTTGATTTTTGCAAGCCTCTTCACCTTGGATTCCCACAAGTTTTTCTGTTCGCAGAATAGCTGATTCGACAGCATAGATTTCAATCATTACGTCTGCCAAATTCATCATTACTTCCTGCTCATCTTCGATTTTGTCCTGAAGAGCCATTGCTGCTTTACCGCCTACCATCAAGAAGACTTTTTTGAGCTTTTTGAGTACTTCTTTTTCTGCTGCGAAAAGCTCTGAAGTATCTACTGTTTCAAAAGATGGAACAGCCGTCAACTCATTTGCAACTGCCATTGCTGGTTCGAAAAGATTGATTTCGCCTTTCATCGCCCGCTTCAACAGCATTCCAACCATGAGCATACGGTTGATCTCATTCGTTCCCTCATAGATTCGAGCGATACGAGCATCACGATATGCACGCTCCATTGGCGCATCTGCAGAATATCCCATTCCTCCATAGACCTGAACTCCTTGATCCACTACAAAATCAAGTACTTCCGATCCATGTACTTTGGCAATAGCCGCCTCAATAGCAAACTGCTCCAATGCCTTCAACTTTGCATCCGCATCGGACAAACCCTCTGCCTCGAGAGCATCCATTCTATCTTCGATATCCTGACCGGCACGGTAGCAGAGTGATTCAGAAACGTAGGTGCGAACAGCCATTTCTGCCAGCATTCGTTTTACAGCTCCGAATGAGTTGATGCTAGTCCCAAATTGCTTTCGCTCGGTGGAATATTTAACAGCCAAACTGGTAACTGTACGAACTCCGCCCAAAACACCGGCTCCGAGTTTCACACGACCAATGTTGAGAATATTTACTGCAATCTTGAATCCATTTTGACGATCAGAAAGCATATTCTCAACTGGAACAGGACAATCATTGAAGAATACCTGACGAGTAGAAGAACCTTTGATTCCCATCTTCTTTTCTTCCTCGTTCATGGTAATACCTCCAAAGGTCTTCTCCACGATGAAAGCTGTCAGGTTTTTATCATCCTCGATTTTGGCAAAAACGATAAAAATATCTGCAAATCCGGCATTGGAAATCCACATCTTCTGCCCATTGATGAGGTAGTGCTTCCCATCTTCGGAAAGTGTAGCTTTTGTCTTTCCACTATTGGCATCAGAACCTGCATCCGGCTCAGTCAGGCAATAGCATGCAGCCCATTCTCCTGTAGCCAACTTAGGAAGGTATTTCTGTTTTTGCTCCTCATTTCCGTAGTAAAGAATCGGCAGTGTTCCGATCCCAGTATGGGCTCCATAGGTAGTGGAGAAAGACCCTGCTGCACCGATAATATCTGCGATCAACATGGAAGTATTGAAACTCATTCCCAAACCGCCATATTGCTCTGGAACAGATACACCCAAAAGACCCAATTCACCAGCTTTCTTGAAAATAGATGGAACGAGATCTGGGTTTTTCATACTGTCAATCTCCTCGATATTTGGTGTGATTTCCGTATCGATAAAATCCTGACAGGCCTGAGCCATCATTTTTTGCTCTTCGCTAAACTGCTCGGGAATAAAGACATCCTGTGCCTCTGTCTCCCGGATGAGGAACTCTCCTCCTTGAATTGATTTTGAAATAGTAGTCATGTTTTAAAGTTTTAGAGATTAGAAATCAGACAATGAGAAGAATAGCTTAAAGCTTAATTATTGAGTCAAAAGATCTCATCCCTAGTGTCTTGTTTCTTGGTTCTATAAATGTTATTTAAGCAGTTCAAATATCCCAGCTACTCCCTGTCCTCCTCCGACACAGGCTGTAACCATGCCGTGCTTTTTATTTCTTCTTCGGAGTTCGTTGAAAAGCTGTACCGAAAGCTTCGCTCCTGTGCAACCTAGTGGGTGACCCAGTGCTACTGCTCCTCCATTTACGTTCATAATATCCTCGTTCAAATCGAGTGCTTTCACCACTGCCAAAGCCTGGGCAGCAAAGGCTTCATTCAATTCGATCAAGTCAATGTCATTTAGAGAAAGTCCGGCTTGCTTCAATGCTTTCGGAACAGCCTCCTTCGGACCGATACCCATTATTCGCGGATCTACACCTGCCACAGAATAGGACATCATTCGGGCCATCGGATCCAGATTAAGCGATTTCATCAATCGCTCAGACATGACAACCACAAAAGCCGCCCCATCTGAAGTTTGGGATGAGTTTCCTGCAGTTACCTGACCTCCATTTTTAAAGGCAGGCTTCAAATTGGAAAGTACTTCCATGCTTGTTCCAGCACGTGGACCTTCGTCTGTATCTACTACATATTTTCTGGTTTTGCGCTTACCTTTTTCATCCAGGTAAGTCTCTTCCACTTCGACAGGAACAATTTCATCTTTGAATCTGCCTTCTTGAATAGCTGCTAAAGCACGCTCATGGGATCTTACCGAAAAAGCATCAGCGGCTTCTCGTGTGATATCATAGTCTTTAGCCAATTCTTCTGCTGTCAATCCCATACTTAGGTAATAGGAAGGTGTCTCAGAAGCAATTTTCCAGTTGAGCGCTGTTTTGTATCCCATCATAGGAACCAAAGACATAGACTCTGTACCTCCTGCGATGATACAATCGGCCATTCCAGCTTTGATTTTTCCTACAGCCAATGCGATAGCTTCTAGGCCTGATCCGCAGTATCGATTCATGACAAAACCTGGATTATCTATTCCCAAGGCCAAAAGGGAGATCATTCTACCCATTTGCATTCCTTGTTCAGCTTCCGGTATCGCATTTCCAACGATAAGATCATCGACCATTTTGGCTTCCAGACCCGGTGTATTTGCTACCAGGTGTTTGATGACGTCAGCAGCCAAATCATCTGGACGGTAAAAACGAAAACCACCTTTTTTGGCCTTCCCTACCGCCGATCTATATCCATTAATTATATATGCATCCATCGTGTAATTTTATTTTTTGGTTTATTGATATTGAAGAGTCAAGAAGTTAGAAACTAGAATCAAGATTTAGACTCCAATGAATTTTTAAGCATAATGATCATTCTTTGAACCTCTGAAAGATCAGCTTCCAATACTTTTGAAGTTGTGCATAATAAGTGTCATTTATGTCTTGATACTTGATACTATTATCTTGCTACTCAATTTTAATTTCTAAGTGGTTTTCCCTTAAATAGAATACTGTGTATCCTTTCCAGCGTCTTCGGTTCGGCTGTTAGACTCAAGAATGCCTCACGCTCCAAATCCAATAAGTATTGCTCAGAAACTTCCGTTGGAGAGGACAAATCTCCACCAGACATGACCCAAGCTAGCTTTCTGGCGATTTTTGCATCGTGCTCAGAAATATATTTTCCGTAAATCATTCCTGTGATTCCCGCTTCAAATAGCGCTAGGGAAGTTTTTCCCAAGACCTTGATGTTCGTCTGCTCGAGCGGTTGGGTATATCCTGCCCCAGAAAGCGCCAAAACCTTCTCTTTTGCTTCAGCTAACTGTCGCTTTCGATTTAAGGTGATTCCATCTTGAGGACGCAAATATCCTAGGCCTCTTGCCTCTTCGGCAGAAGTCGAAACTTTAGCCATCGCGATATTCATGAAATATTCCTGTAGCTGATTAAGCTCTACATCTCCAGCTACCACACCATTGGCAAATCGACGGGTCATTTCCTTGGTACCGCCGCCGGCTGGGATAAGTCCAACACCAACTTCCACAAGACCCATATACAACTCTGCATGTGCTTGAATATGATCTGCGTGTAAGGATAGTTCACAACCGCCTCCCAGTGCCATATTATGCGGAGCTACGACTACCGGAACTGATGAATATCTTGCTCGCATCATCGTTTTCTGGAACTGTGCGATCATCAAGTTAATCTCATCGTAATCTTGATCTCCGGCGAACATAAATAGCATAGCCAAATTTGCTCCTGCTGAGAAGTTTGCTCCTTCATTTCCTATGACTAGGCCTTTATAGGACTTTTCTGCCATAGAGATAGCAGTATTGATGCCTTCTATGACTTCTGCGCCCATGGAGTTCATCTTGGTATGGAATTCCAAACCAATGACATCATCTCCCATATCGTAAATAGAAGCTCCTGCATTGCCCCAGACTTTCTTGTCTGCTGCTTTGAGTGTATCTAGAATGATGAAATCATCCATTCCCGGTATTTCTACATAGGACTTAGATGGGATATCGTAGTATTTCTTTTTACCTCCCTCTACTTTGTAGAATGACTCATGACCTGCTTCGAGCATTTCATGAACCCAAGCTGCAGCTTTTTCACCTGCCGCTTCCATTTTTTCTACTGTCTCTTTTACTCCTAAAATATCCCAGGTCTCAAATGGTCCCAGCTCCCAACCGAAACCTGCGCAAACGGCCTGATCGATGCGATACAATTCATCGGCGATTTCCGGAATACGGTGTGATACATATTTGAATAGGTCATAAAAAGAAACCCGATAGAATTCTCCGGCCTTGTCATCAAAGTTGACCAAGAACTTGATTCGCTTCTTGAGATCATCTATCTCTTTGGATGCTTCAAGTGCTTTGAATTTTGGCTTTTCTACATCTTTGTATTCAAAAGTGTTGAAATCAAGTTCTTTGAGCTCTTTTCTACCGTCTTTGTGACGGATCATTTTGAAATAGCCTTGACCGGTTTTATCACCAAACCATTTGTTTTCATAAAGAACCTCAACAATTTTTGGCAGTTTGAATTTCTCACGAGATTCATCATGAGGTAAAGCCTTATAAAGATTGTTGGCAACATTGACTGTGGTATCCAGACCAACCACATCCATGGTTCGGAAAGTGGCAGATTTTGCTCTTCCTATGACGGTGCCGGTCAGTTTATCAACTTCAGATACCCCCAATCCCATTTTTTCGATAGCATGCATGCCTGAAATGATTGCGTATACACCGACACGATTGGCAATAAATGCTGGAGTATCCTTACAAAGGACCGTTTCTTTACCCAAGAAGCGATCTCCATAATCCATCAGAAAATCAATGATCTCGGGTTTTGTCTTAGGACCAGGAATGATCTCAAGAAGCTTCAGGTATCGAGGTGGGTTAAAAAAGTGTGTACCTGCAAAGTTTACTTGGAAATCTTCTGATCTTCCTTCACACATCATATGCATAGGAATCCCTGAAGTATTGGACGTAATCAAGGTACCTGGCTTTCGATACTTTTCGACCTTTTCAAACAATTGCTGCTTGATATCCAATCGCTCTACCACTACTTCGATTATCCAATCTACATCTTTGATTTTAGGAAGATCATCATCAAAGTTTCCTGTAGAAATCCTGCTTACCAAGCTCTTTTCATAAATAGGCGAAGGCTTGGATTTCATAGTACTTTGAAGAGCTGTATTCACAATTCGGTTACGAACTGCCGGATGCTCTTTCGTTAGCCCTTTTTTCTGTTCCTCTTCTGTGAGTTCAAATGGTACGATATCCAACAAAAGCACTTCAACGCCAATATTGGCGAAATGGCATGCTATCCTGGAACCCATCACTCCGGAACCTAAAACGGCAACTTTTTTAATGGTTTTGTTCATTTTTTTGGGTTTTTGGTAGTCTGAGGTTTATAATTCAAATATGGGTTTGTTGACAGCCGATCCACTGAATTGATCAATGACAAGTTGGAGCTTTTCAAAAACCTGAAAGAAGTTTTGCAAATCTTCCTCGGGAATTACCTCCCGCACTTGTTCATTAAATTCTTTGATCGTCTGTACCGAAATTTCCTTTTTTCTTCTTCCTTCTTCAGTAAGAAAAATCCGAACGGAACGCTTATCAGAAGGGTCCTGCTTCTTAAAAATCAATCCCTTCTCTTCCATGGTTTTAAGCATTCGGGTGAGACTTCTGGTCTCCAATCCTATCATGGGAGCTATCTTGGTAGCAGGAGTTCCTTCCTTGGAATTAATATTGATCAGCACAAATCCTATAGCCGTGGTGAATCCCTCGGCAGCTGCCTGCTGATTGTACATCCTTGATATTGCGTGCCAAGCACTCTTGATGTGATAGTCTACTGTTTCTTCTCGCTTCATTTACAAGTTTTCGCCTGAATTTAGAGAAGCTCAATTTAGAAATATTTTGTATGCATGCATACTATTTTGATAAAAAAGTTATGCATGCATCACAAATTTTTAATTGATAAATGGGTTATTAATAAAATATTATTAATTAAAAATTCATTATTAAAGTATTAAACAAAATATTCTATAAAAAAGGCTTCAATTTCAGAATTTAATTCTGAGATGAAGCCTAAGGTTAAATTTTGATGAAGAATCGAATTTTTGATTCAAATCAAATGCTTTTACTAAGCATATATTTCTGCGATCTCCTTTTGGAATTTTTCATGGATGACTTTCCGCTTCAATTTCATGGTTGGCGTTAGTTCCCCACTATCCACGCCCCAAGGCTGTGAAAGCAGTTTGAATTTTTTGATTTGCTCCCATTTACCATAATATTTATTGAAACTATCGACCTCACGCTGATACTTTTCGATTATATCCTGTCGGGCAATCATTTCTTCATCAGTCGTGTACGGGATTTCTTTATGCTTGCAGTATTCCCGGAGTCCATCATAACTAGGGACGATCAAAGCTGCAGGGAATTTTTGGCCATCACCGACTACAATCAATTGCTCGATTAGAGTAGACTCTTTAAATTTATTTTCCATCGGTTGAGGAGCAATATATTTTCCACCTGATGTTTTGAACATCTCCTTCTTGCGATCGGTAATCCGTAGGAAATCTCCGTCAAGTTCACCGATGTCTCCGGTATGAAACCAACCGTCTTTTAACACATCTGCGGTCATTTCAGGCTCGCGGTAGTAACCTTGCATGACATTCGGTCCCTTCACCAAGATTTCTCCATCCTGAGCGATTTTTACTTCCACATCTTTCACAATTTTCCCAACCCAACCTATTCGTACCTTTTCAGCTTCTGTCAGAGTGGCCGTAACGACCGGTGAAGTCTCTGTCAAACCATATCCTTCACAAACTTTTATTCCCGCAGCCCAGAATACTCGAGCTAATCTGGGTTGGAGAGCAGATGCTCCGGAATTGATTTGCATAATATTCCCACCAAGCGCTTCTCTCCATTTCGAGAATATCAGCTTATTGGCGATTTTTAATTGGGTATTATACCAGCCACCCATGTCTTTTGCCGGATCATATTTAAGCCCAAGATTAAGTGCCCAGAAAAACAGCTGCTTTTTTATTCCTGTCAGCTCATAGCCCTTGGCCACGATTTTATCATAGACTTTTTCCAATAATCTTGGAACTGTATTGAATAAATGTGGCTGTACCTCTTTTAGGTTATCACCAATTTTTTCGAGATTCTCAGCATAATAAATTGAGAATCCCATATACATAAAACAAAAAGAAGCTGTTCTCTCAAAAATATGACAGAGAGGTAGAAAACTGAGAACTTTTCCCTCTCCTGGAACGGGACTCATGATGTTTGAGACCGAAAGCAGATTTGAAAGTACATTGTGATGGGTAAGCATGACTCCTTTTGGTCTGCCTGTTGTACCTGAGGTATAGATAATGGTGAATAGATCCTCTGATTTTATTTTATCCTTTTCTGTCTCCAGTTGCGCCAAATCACCATCCTCACCCAGTTTCATCACTTCCTCCCAGTGAGAAGCTCCATCTAGTTTGTCGAAGGTAAAAATCTCTTGCCCTTTTGCTGCTTCTTTGGCCTTTTCGAAAATGGTCTGGTCCCCAGCAAAAATCATTTTCACTGATGCATGCCCGAAAATATAAGCGTAATCTTCGCTAGAAATAGTCGGATACATGGGGACTGAGATTGCACCAATTTGCTGTAGCGCCAAATCAATAAAATTCCACTCGGGTCTATTATCTGAAATGATGGCAACCTTATCCTCAGACTTGATTCCCTTGGCAAGAAATCCCAAACTCAGGCTATCTACTATGGATTTTAAATCTCTGGAGGAATAAGTAATCCATTGACCATCCTGTTTTCGGGAAAGAGCTACCTCTTTATTGTATTTGGAAATCTGATAAGGAATGAGATCGAATAAGCGTTTTAGGTCCATTGGGTTATTGTTTTGTCTGAACCAATATAGGCAAAAAAATATTCCATCAGAAGAGGTTTATCCACCGCTTCTTATACTAATTGTAAAAAAGAAAAAGATTTAAAAAATTTCTTATTAAGGTTATTAAGGGTGTTAATAAGTGGATAATTACTGATTACTGATTTTTCCACTTGTTTTCCTATTTCTTCTGTATTTATAAATAGCTTTTCCCCATTTTGTTAACATATAAATATCTAAAAATCAGTTATTTGTTATTTATTGTTTTTACTTGTTGATACTTGGATGTTGAAAGCATGTTATTAATCCTGCTGTTGATAAGATGATTTCTTAAAGTGGAAAGATGATCAGTTTTGCACCGATTTTGGGATCCAATCTTTTTTCATGAATGCTTGTATGGATAAGTAGTTTTTTTCCAGTTAATGGAAGCTTGTTTTCCACTTCCATTTTGCCACTTATCCACAGCATTATCTCGCTCTAGTATCCGGTTGGTTTGCTAGCTTTTATAATTATTCCCTCATTAGTCCATCCGCTTTTGAGAATCACTTCTCCTATTTTTCCTGTATCATCCTTGAAATAGAAGACTCTTTCGGCTAATCTATTTTCATAAAAATTAGCAGGATCCCATCGTTTATTTCCATTGCTATCCTCGATTACTCTTAATTGATAGTTTCCTGGTTGTAGATTTTGAAGAGTGAATTCATTTCCGTCTTCAATTATTTTCTCACGTACTTTTTCTCCCTTGGAATCTAGCAATTGGAGTATAAATGGGCCATTACTCCCTTCAATATTACCTGACAATACATCCGCTAAAGTCTCAGGTTTGATCTGCCTGTAATTAGCTCTTAATGCCTCTCCATTGTAGGTGCCTGTGATATCTAGAAAGGTGGAGTCCATTGCAGTGAGGGTGAATATCTGAATAGGTAAGCTATCCAATACTGGTATGTTAATGGCTAACTCGGTTCTTTTTAAACTATCTGTGAAGAAGAACATCTGTCTTTCTATCTGTATTTGATTCGTGGAATCGATTGGTATAAATAAAGAGTCAGTCTTAATCTCTTTGATAGGTTTGTTGAATTTTAGGATGGCCTTTAGTGTATCTGTGAAATTTAATCCTGAATTGGCTGATACTGTTAAGTCATCTGGTCTTCTCTCATTCTTGGGAAATTTGGCCCAAATAGCTGTATCAATTTTATTTCCTACAGAGTCTTTTAATAAGAGATTAACCTGAATACTGTCTGCTATTTCTTCTGTTGAGAAAAGTTTTAAGGTGCTTTCTTCCTTCGAATAGAATATGGATTCCCCTAGTCCTTCTACTCCAATGTTATCCTCTACCGTCGATTTATTGAGAATTATATCATAGCTGCCATTGGTGAAGCTTGATCTTGAAAATCTTAATTCACTTAAGTCAGCTTGTGACAAATTAAATTGAAGACCTTCAAGATTTGATTCTACTGTTATTGTGTCCTGTAAAAAATCATATGCCTCTGATTTAGATTCTGCCTTAGTGGAGTTGTTTGCGTCATGCCAAGCGTAAGCTCTGTACCTATTAGCTCTAATATTTTCAATGACAAAATTCCCTAGACTATCCGCTCTTGTCAAGTAGTATGGAGCGGCCGTAAATAAATCTGTTGTATCATTTTCTAAATATAGACCGATGATTACATCCCGGTAATCAAACTGT
This sequence comes from Algoriphagus formosus, assembly GCF_002807035.1. Lineage (GTDB taxonomy): Bacteria > Bacteroidota > Bacteroidia > Cytophagales > Cyclobacteriaceae > Algoriphagus > Algoriphagus formosus. The sequence continues at coordinate 1,169,778 of NZ_NIUC01000002.1, forward strand.
CTCTTTGGCCAATAATGGTTTACAGAACCGGAAACAGTTAGGCTGTCAATAAATGGGCCTGTAGAAAACACAATCTTTAGATTTTCAGCGGGGTTACCTTCTGATAAATCTTGGATTGAATTTTGGAAATTGAATACGTAAGTAGTGCTATCTTCTAATTCTTGATTTAACTCGATTACTACTCGATCCTTGAGAGCTGTAGTTACGATTTCATCCTTTTGGAGTCTTGGAGTTATGATGATGTTTTTGGAAGGATTGTCCAGCTTGATATATTCATCAAATTGCAGTACAATTTCCTCTGGTTTTGTGTTTAGTTCTTGGGTTTCAGGATTAGACTGAAGTAGTTTGGGTGGTTCTTCATCTCTTGGTCCTCCTTGTGGAGAAGACTGTTTCGCACATCTGCTAAAACTGATGGCAGCTAAAAAAAGTATGATAATTCTTAATTTTTTCACTTCTTCTTAAGTATGTAGAGAATGCTAGAATAATTTCCTGATTCCTTTGCTTTCAAATTTGAATTCAGTCCTGAAATAAAAGACTTTGCTAAAGAGGTTAAGTTTTGATTCTCAGGATTTAAATATTTTTCAGATAACAAGGAGACATAATAGCTGTCGAAAGTCATCGGATATCTCTCGACTATTTGGAGATTAAACTTGTTCGCCAAATTATCAAAGCTTTTGGTATCAAAATGATAAAGGTGTCTTGGTACATCCCAACCTGCCCAATATTCTTTGTATTTCGATGCATCTGCAGACTGGTGATTAGGTAGCGCTATTAATATATAACCATCTGATTTTAAGAGGGTTATAATATTTTTTACTGCTTTTCTTAATCCGTGAACATGTTCTAAGACATGAAATAATGTGATGATATCAAATTTTTCCGATGACGGTATATTTTCTAGCTTTTCGTCTATCTGAATCTTTAATTTCTCTTCAGCTAGCTTTCTAGCAGTTTTACTTGGTTCTATTCCTGATACCTTCCAATTTTTACTCTGAAAAAACTTAAGGAGTTCCCCGGTACCACATCCTATGTCGAGTATACTTTTATCTGTACCAAGAGAGCTGATTAGCTTATATTTTTTCTTGATATTTATTTGGCGTACTTGATTGTAAATTTTTGAGATTAAAGAGTTTGAATCATCTGAATGGGAATAGTACTCATCGAACTCGTAGTATTTAGCTATTGACTTTTTCCCTGGTCTTGGATTCGTAAATATAAGGTTGCATTCCTGGCAGTGACAGAGGATAAAATCTTCCTGACTTACCGCAAAATCTTTGATGGTTTGGTAATTAAGAAAATGCCCACTTTTGCAGAGTGGGCATTTATTTTGTCTCTTTAGCATTTTATCTTCCTAAGTATACAGTAAGAATAGAAAGGTCTGCGGGTGATACTCCGCTTATTCTTGAAGCTTGTCCTAAGGTAATTGGCCTAATTTTATTGAGCTTTTGTCTACCTTCTGCGGATAAAGCAGGAACCTGAAGATAATCGAATTTTTGAGGTATTTTGAAATCTTCCATATTCGACAGCTTCTCAACCATTTGCCGTTCTTTTTCGATGTAGCTATCGTACTTGATCTGGATCTCTGCTTGCTCCAATACATCCTGGGCGAAACCTGAAAGATAGCTTTCTAAGTCCTTATCCAGCATTTTCAATTCATTTACACCGATCTGCGGCCTTTTCAATAGCTTTTCTATTGAAATCTTCTCCCGAATTGTAGCCGTTCCTATTTCTTCAAGAATTTCATTGGAAATAGCAGGTTCCAGCTTTTTCTGTTTTAGATCGTTTATCAACCGAGCAGTTTCTTCTTTTTTGCTCTGTACTTTATCGAAGCGTGATTGTTCTGCCAGTCCAATCTGATATCCTCTCTCCGTAAGTCTAATGTCTGCATTATCTTGTCTTAGAAGTAATCGGAACTCAGCTCTGGAAGTAAACATTCGGTAAGGTTCCTCTGTACCTTTATTGATCAAATCATCGATTAGTACTCCGATGTATGCTTCTGATCTTTGAAGGACAAAAGGGTCTTTCTCTTTAACTTTCAAGCTAGCATTAATTCCAGCTATTAATCCTTGTGATCCAGCTTCTTCATATCCCGTGGTGCCGTTTATCTGACCGGCAAAGAATAGATTCTCTACTAGCTTTGTCTCAAGGGTTAGACTCAATTGTGTTGGAGGGAAAAAGTCATATTCAATGGCATATCCTGGACGGAACATTTTCGCATTTTCAAACCCAGGTATCTGCCGCATGGCTTTATATTGAACGTCCTCAGGTAATGAGGTTGAAAAGCCATTTACATAGATTTCAACAGTATTCCAACCTTCTGGTTCTACGAAAATTTGATGTCTTTCGCGTTCTGCAAATCTATTGATTTTGTCCTCAATGGATGGGCAATACCTAGGTCCCAGGCCTTGAATTCGTCCATTAAACATGGGTGAACGATCAAAACCGGTCTCTAACGTCTCATGAACATCTTTATTGGTATATGTAATCCAACAAGTTCTTTGTTCTTTTAAAGGGCTTGTTTCATCAGAATAGCTGAATTTTTCAGGGTTTTCATCTCCATATTGGATCTCCATTTTAGAGTAGTCTAGACTTCGACCATCCACTCTAGGTGGTGTTCCTGTCTTCATTCTTCCAGATTCAAATCCCAATTCAACCAATTGCTCGGTGATTCCTTTTGATGCTGATTCGCCTGTTCTTCCTCCTCCAAATTGCTTTTCGCCTATATGTATGATTCCATTTAGGAACGTTCCATTTGTAAGAACGACAGATTTACCAGCTATTTCTATGCCCATACCAGTTCGTACGCCAACTACTCGTCCGCCTTTCACCACAATACCGGTTACCATTTCCTGCCAGAAATCTACATTTGGGTTTCTTTCTAAGGCTAATCTCCACTCTTCTGCAAAGCGCATTCGGTCATTTTGGGATCTTGGAGACCACATTGCAGGCCCTTTAGATCGGTTGAGCATTCGAAACTGAATCATGGATTTGTCTGAAATTATACCAGACATACCTCCTAGTGCATCAATTTCCCGGACTATCTGTCCTTTTGCTACTCCACCCATTGCAGGATTACAAGACATCTGAGCAATGGTGTTCATATTCATGGTGCATAAAAGCACCTTGGAACCCATCTTTGCTGCAGCATGTGCTGCTTCACAGCCCGCATGGCCTGCCCCTACTACAATGACATCGTATTGATCGAACATGTGTATTTTCTTTACTGTTTCACGTGGAACATGGAAGGGTTATTTTCCTGTTTCACGTGGAACACTTAATTCTTCGAATAATTTAATTCCTTCTGATTCCTTTCTTCTCATGGCTTTTACATCCCCTTCTTCTTTGTCCTTATAACCCATGAGGTGGAATAATCCGTGACCTATGACTCGGCTAAGTTCTTGTTGCAACTCTGATTTATGAGTCTTGGCATTTTCTTTAACTCTTTCTATGCTAATAAAGATGTCTCCTTCTATAACATTCTCCTCTTCCGAATTATCAAATGTGATGATATCAGTTAAGGTGTCATGATCTAGATATTCTAAATTGATTTTATGAAGGTATTCATCTGAGCAGAAGATGTAATTGAGTTCTACGATTTGAAAACCCTCTGAGGCGGCAAGTGAATTAAGCCAACCTTTGCGAACTCTTTTTTGAGCTAAATTGAAGCTTGTGTCTTCAGTAAAGAAATGAATCGCCATTTCAATCCATGTAAAAAGAAAGAATGGTTTTCTTTCCTTGGTTTTCAAATTTTACTTCATCGCTTAGATGCTTGATCAAGAAGATTCCTCTACCCCCTGGTTTCTCAATATTTTCGGGTGCAGTTGGATCCGGAAGATTATCAATTTCAAACCCATTTCCTTCATCTTCGATGACAAAACTTAATTTGTCATCCTCTGCCATTAATTCTAAATGAACCAGTTTTTCCTTATCACTTTGATTTCCGTGTAGAATGGCGTTGCTGATACATTCTGTTACAGAAATCATGATGTTGCCATAGATGTCATCATTAATATCAAACTTTTCCCTTGCATTATCGATGAAGCTTTCAATTATCTTGATATTATCGATTAATGAGGGTATTGAAATTTTTATGGAGTTCATGATAAAATTTTGACTATAGCAACAAATAATTTTATAATTCCTTTATTTCCAAAGAGATAGGACAATGATCTGAGTGGATCACATCTTGGAGAATATTAGCACTTTTCAAACGACTTTCCATGGCTTGAGTTGCCATATGATAATCTATTCGCCATCCTAAGTTTTTGTTTCTGGCATTTGCTCGATAGCTCCACCACGAATATTGATGTGGATCCTGATTGAAGTGACGGAATGTATCGATAAATCCTGATTCAGTGAATTTATCCATCCAAGCTCTTTCTTCTGGAAGGAATCCACTTGAGTTTTTATTAGAAACAGGGTTGTGAATATCTATAGGCTTATGGCAGATGTTATAATCACCACTCAAGATCAAATTTGGATTCTCTTCTCTTAGGTCTTGCATGTAGCCGAAGATATCGTCTAGGAATTCGTATTTGAAGTCCTGTCGAATATCACCGGTGGTACCAGATGGGAAGTAGGCAGACAGAAATGAGAAGTCCTCAAAATCTGCCTGTATTATTCTGCCTTCTTGATCGTACTTTTCCAGACCCATTCCATACTTCACATTTTTTGGAGTGGATTTGGAAAATATAGCCACACCAGAATAGCCTTTTTTCTCAGCTGGAAACCAATACAAATTATAGCCTAAGTCTTTGAAAACCTGGGTTTCTACTTGGTTTTCATGGGCCTTAAGTTCCTGTATACCAATGATATCCGGATTTTCTTTTGCAAGCCAATCAGCAAAGCCTTTGTTCATGGCTGCTCGGATTCCATTGACATTATAGGAGAGAATTTTCATCTTAATCTATTTGCAGTTCGTATTCTTTTTCAAAGTATTCTAATACTTGGATTTTCAACAACTTCTCCTGCTCCAACAAGTCGAAGTGTGGTAACTCTTGTTTTAAATTCCAATGAGGCCAACCATCCTGGTCTACATATTCAAGTTCGTAATAACCGGCATAGCTGAGAACTTTACAAATGGCAATGTGCATCAAGTCCTGCTTTTCTTCTTTAGAGAAATGCTTTGATCCCTTACCAAGTTCCTGTACCCCAATTAAAAACAAGACTCCATTGAGATCCTTGGGTTTCTTACCGATAGTTTCTTCCAATTCTAGAAGCAACTTTCCCCACTTTCTTTCTAAATCAAGATCTCTTTTAAACATTATAAACTATTGATTTTCAAGTGTTTCCCAATACTCTACGGCTCTTCTTAAATGCGGAATGACGATAGATCCACCGATCAAAACAGCAATAGAAAAGACCTCAAATACTTCTTTTCTCGTGACTCCGGACTCAAAGCAAGAGCCCAAATGGTACTTGACGCAGTCGTCGCATCGCATCACCATGGAACAAGCCAAACCAATCATTTCTTTGCTTTTGATATCTAAAGCTCCAGCAGCATAAGCATTGGTGTCGAGGTTGAAGAACCTTTTGATCACCTTGTTGTCCTCAGCGAGAATCCGCTCGTTCATTTTAGCGCGGTAATCGTTGAATTCTTCCAATAAACCCATTAAATTAATGCATTAGTGTTGAATAATCTGCAAATATACAGATATCTGTATGACCCATGAACAACAGCCTTTTAATCCAAAGCGTTTATTCTTCTTCAAAGATTTTTTGGATCTGATTTTTCCGCAAAATTGTGTGTCTTGCGGAAGGAACCTGTTTGATTGGGAATTGAGTCTTTGTGGTATTTGTAAAAACAAACTACCTGTTTCAAGTTACCACCTTCGACCGACAGATAATGACTTAACACAAAAGCTTCAAGGTCTTTGTCCCGTCTCGCGTTGTATCTCTTTTCTGAAGTTTTCCCGAAAGGGTATGAGCCAAAAGCTACTTCATACGCTCAAATACCGAAATAAGCCAGAATTAGGAAGGGTTTTGGGAAATCTTTTTGGTAAAATTTTGATCGAAACCGACTTCGCCGGCACTTGGGATGCTATCGTGCCTGTTCCCTTGCACCCTCAAAAACTCAAACGAAGAGGATATAATCAAAGTGAAGAGTTTGCGAAAGGAATCGCGGAAGTTTTGGCTATTACTGTCGAAAATTGTCTGGAAAGACGCAAATGGACAGAAACGCAAACCAATAAGTCGAGAATAGAACGAATCGAGAACGTTTCTGGAGTATTTGAGATAAAAAATACCGCTCAGATACTAGGCAAAAACCTCCTTTTGGTGGATGATGTGATTACCACGGGCGCTACACTTGCCGCTTCTGCAACTATTTTGTGGGAGAATGGAGCAAAAACAGTAGATTTGGCTACCATCGCTGCAGGCGGAGGGTACTGAAAAATGATAGACATCGAATCACTCAAATATCCCATTGGCAGGTTTTCTATGCCTGAAAAGCCGGATTTGGAAACGGTTATTTCAGAAATCACCCAATTCCCAGAATTGATTGAAGCTGCGACTGCCAAACTTTCAAAGGCTCAGTTGGATAGTCCTTACCGACCGGGCGGATGGTCCGTGAGGCAAGTGGTGCACCATTTGGCTGACAGCCATATGAATGCTTTTATCCGCTTTAAACTCACTTTGACAGAGGACACACCTACCATCAAACCATATTTGGAAGCCTCATGGGCAAATTTGGCAGATAGCTATCTTGACATTGAATCATCCATTATTTTGCTCAAGCAAATCCATTTTAAATGGGCTGTTTTGCTTGAAAGCATGAGTGCTGAGGATTTTGATCGCTGCTATTTCCATCCCGAATCCCAAAAAAAGGTTCCTCTATCGGAAGCTACTCATCTTTATGCTTGGCATGGATTGCATCATTTAGCTCATATTCAGCATTTGGCCCTTCGAGAAAACTGGTAAAATTTAAAAATCATGTACGTTTCCCTTGAAAATCAAAGAATCCTTGTCACCGGAGCTTCACGCGGTATAGGTCGTGCTATCGCAAAACAACTTTCCGACTCAGGAGCAGAAGTGATTATTCATTTTAATTCCAACAGAAAAGAAGCGGAAAGTTTACAGGCTGAATTGAAAAACCCTTCTCATTTGGAGCCTTGTGATTTAGCAGATAGCAATCAGGTAATGGGTTTTATTCCCAAATTGGTAGAGAAATATGGGCCTATTTCCGCTTTGGTCAATAATGCTGGGATATCCCCTTCAGCACCCGATTCTTTGGAGACGGATGAATGGCTGAAAGTTTGGGAAAAAACCATGGCAGTCAATGCCACTGCAGTTGGCATTTTGTGTAAGGAGTTTATCGATCAGGCAAAACCACGGCAAAATGGGCGAATTGTGATGATTTCTTCTCGAGCAGCCTTTCGGGGCGATACGACGGACTATTTGGCCTATGCCGCATCCAAAGGGGCTTTGGTCAGCTTGACCCGATCGATTGCTAGACATTATGGCAAAGAAGGCATCAAGGCATTTTTGATAGCTCCTGGATTCACCAAAACAGACATGGCCAATGAGATTTTGTCAGTGTATGGTGAAGACTTTGCTTTAAAAGATATTGCTCTTAAAGAACTTGCCAGGCCGGAAGATATGGCGCCGATGGTGACTTTGCTTTGCTCCGGTCTTGCAGATCATGCAACAGGCACGTCAATAGACATCAATTCGGGCTCCTATGTGAGATAGATTGAAAATGGATAAACAAGAATTTAGAAAATATGCCCACCAGCTGGTGGATTGGATGGCGGACTACCTGGAAGAAAAGGAAAAATATCCGGTAACTCCTTCGGTCAAGCCTAGAGAAATTTATGATCAATTGCCTTCCACAGCCCCTGATCAGGGAGAGGACTTTGAAAAGATCTTTCAGGATTTTCAGGAAATCATTGTGCCAGGAATGACTCATTGGCAGCATCCGGCTTTTTTTGGATATTTCCCCGCAAATAATTCTGAGCCCTCCATTTTGGCAGAAATGCTTATGTCCACTTTGGGAGCACAATGCATGTCTTGGCTCACTTCTCCTGCCGCTACAGAGCTCGAGGAGTGCGTCTGTGACTGGCTTCGGGATGCAAAAGGAATTGATTCAACATGGAAGGGAGTCATTCACGATACCGCAAGTACGGCCACTTTGAGCGCGATTTTGACTGCTCGAGAGCGAAAGTCTAATTGGGGAATCAATGAGAAGGGTTTTTCAGGTAAAGAACATTACCGAATCTATTCCTCCTCCCACGTGCATTCATCTATTGACAAGGCGATTCGAATCGCAGGTCTGGGTGTGGACAATCTCGTCAGAATTGAAGTAGATGAGGAATTTGCGATGATTCCTGAGGCTTTGGAAGCAGCCATCCAAAAGGATATTGATGCTGGAAAAACGCCTCTTTGTGTAGTCTCTGCTCTGGGCACTACCTCCAGTACAGCAGTAGACCCGATCGGTAAAATCTCGGAAATCACTCAAAAATTTGGCATTTGGCATCACATCGACGCTGCTTTTGCAGGCACTGCTCTGCTTTTACCCGAGTTTCAAAGTCTCATCAAAGGGCATGAAGCTGCGGATTCCTATGTTTTCAACCCACATAAGTGGATGTTCACTAATTTCGATTGCACTGTTTTATTCTTGAAGGATCCCAAGGACCTTGTCCAAACATTTTCACTTACTCCTGAATACCTAAAGACTGATTTGGACAAAGAAGTCAACAATTACCGCGATTGGGGAATTCAATTGGGTCGGAGGTTTCGCGCTTTGAAGCTATGGTTTGTGATCCGGAGCTATGGCCTTAATGGAATTCGAGAAAAGCTGCGTCATCACCTGATGCTTACCCAAAAAGTAGTGCAGTGGATCAACCAAACCGATGATTTGGAAATCTTAGCTCCTGTAAAGTTCAATACCATTTGCTTCCGGCAAAAATTGAGTTCAGGAGATCAAAATGCTGAAAATCAGTTTAATGAAAAGTGGATGGCAGCTGTAAATGAAACCGGCAAAGCTTTTTTTTCCCACACTAAATTGAATGGGAAATATGTAATTCGATGGGTCATCGGGCAAACCGACGTCACGGAGAAACATATCGAATCAGCCTGGGTTTTATTACTTGAAACACGCCAAAAGCTACTTCAAGAAATCTAAAGCATGCCTTCCAAAGATCCCATCCTTACTCCGGAGCTTCTAAAAATCATTAAAATCTTCGGTGCGGCTTCTATCCTTTTGGTGGTGGTTTTTTCTTTTTTTGACTCTTATCGTGCTAATAACTCTGGAGAGGACAGAACTTTCCGGATGACTTCAGCTTCTCGTCTATATTTTCTCAATCTAAAAGCTATCAATTATGTGCGCGAGAATCGAAGCGATGCGGGAATGGTCCTTTATCGCCATAACGGCTTCGGTTTAGAAAGCGAAGAGGAAACCTTGATATTGGTCCTCATTTTAAACAGTCAGAAAGATGAAAGTTATCTTTATTTAGAGCCAAAGAACATAGATTGGCCCATTCGATTGTCTTTTGAGGAAAACGGTCAAACAAGACTGTTGAATTTTGAAAATGGAAATAAGTTTGATCACCTTGAGCAGGTCACTGAGCTCCAAAAACTCCTAGAAGAGGAGGTAAAACTGTTTTTACTAGACGAAGATCAAAAAATTCCACTTTGGAGCTCTGAATCTGAAAAAGACGCTGTCAAATTTACTTTTGAAGACTATTTTCGGATTATCGAAAACTAAATCAAATTATGACCTCACCACAACTTGAGTTTTTTAAATCCCAAATTGGTAAAACCCTCGACCAAACTCCCTCTGCAGCTGGTAATTGGTTGTCGGGCACATTATTGGAAATCGAGCCGGGTTTCGTCAAAGTATCTTATACTATCCGGCCTGACATGTGCAATCCAGCAAAAATCCTTCATGGCGGGATCGCTTCCTTGATGATGGATGATGTCATCGGGATGGCAAACTTTGTCTCCGAATCCGAAGTCCTGATGACAAGCATCAATTTGAATGTGGATTTTTTGTCTTCAGCCAAACTTGGAGAAAAAGTTGAGGTTTCTGCAAAATTAGTTCGCTCCGGATCAAACCTAAATCATTGGGAATCCGTAATTCGAAAGGAGTCCGGTAAGGTGGTAGCTAAAGCGAGCTCCAACATGATCAAAACTCATATCAAAATAAAAGAAATCCTAAACCAATAATTTACACAATTTAATTTTACACAATGAAAAAAACTTTTCTAATTCTCGTTTTTGGCCTTTTTTCTAGTCTAGCCTTTTCCCAAGTTACAGTTTCTTATCATCACGGATCTTTGCCTTTTATTGGGATCAATAATCAATTTGGGGAGCGATTTGTACCCGAATTTCGATTAGGTACCAATGATTTTCTGACTGATTTTGATGTAGAATTAGTAGCAAACTTTTTACTTATGAAAAAGGAGAGTGTGGAAATTTATGGTGGGTTTGGAGGTAGAGTAGGTGACATTGATGGCCTAGTGATACCTATTGGACTGAACGCCTTTCCATTTGCTCGAAAGGATTTCGGTTTTCATTTTGAATTGGCTCCTCTGGTTGGTGATTTTGATTATTTGAGAGGAACCTTCGGAATCCGCTACCGATTCATTGATTGAATTGCCTGAGTTTGACCATCAAATCCCAAAGTGCTATTCCAAGTGTGACCGAAATATTCAAAGAGTGCTTGGTGCCAAGTTGGGGTATTTCAAGTACTTGATCACATTCTTTTAGTACATCGTCTTCTACTCCAAAGACTTCATTTCCAAAAATCAAGGCAAATTTTCTTTCCGGATCAGGTATAAACTCATTTAAATAAGTTGACTGATCTACCTGCTCAAAGGCACAGATTAGATAGCCTTCAGCTTTGAGTTTATGAATAGCTTGGAGCGTATTGAGGCAATATTCCCATTCCACGGATTCAGTAGCTCCGAGCGCAGTTTTTTGAATGTCCCGGTGAGGTGGCTTTCCGGTAATTCCGCATAGGTAGATTTTCTCGACTCGAAAAGCATCCCCGGTTCGGAATGCAGAACCCACATTATTGAGGCTTCGAATATTATCCAAAACCAGACAGATTGGTGATTTCTTGGTCTCTTTGTATTCCTCAACCGACAGCCGATCGAGTTCTTCCATACTTAATTTCTTCATCTTTTTTGATCTACCTTGCTTATGGATTATTTTCAGCTTTATTTCAATCCCCAAATTTAACAGAATTCACCAGCAGGTATGAGTAAGTCCAAAGATGGTAAGGAAACACCCTTGATGAAGCAGTATAATGCGATCAAAGCAAAGCATCCCGGAGCATTGCTGCTTTTTCGGGTGGGGGACTTTTATGAAACCTTTGGTGAAGATGCGGTTACAGCTAGCAAGGTGCTGGATATAGTCCTGACCAAGCGTGCCAATGGGGCGGCTTCACATATTGAGCTTGCTGGTTTTCCTCATCATTCTTTGGATAATTATCTCCCAAAGCTGGTGCGGGCAGGAAATCGCGTCGCCATTTGTGATCAGCTTGAAGACCCCAAGTCAGTCAAGGGTATTGTGAAAAGAGGGGTGACCGAACTGGTAACTCCAGGGCTTTCCTATAATGATCAAGTTCTTGACACGCGGAAGAACAATTATTTGGCCTCTATTCATTTTGGAAAGGAAAAGCATGGGCTGGCTTTCTTGGATGTTTCTACCGGTGAATTTATGTGCGCAGAAGGAAGTAGCTCCTATGTGGAAAAACTGCTCCAAAGCTTTGCCCCCTCGGAGATTATTTTTTCTAAAACGGCAAGAAATCAAGCTTCTGATCTTTTCAAAAACGATTTTATAACCTTTCACTGCGAGGACTGGGTTTTCCAATATGACTTTGCTTATGAAAAGCTGAAAAATCATTTTGGTACTGCAAACCTGAAAGGCTTTGGTATCGAGGAGCTTGAAATGGGAACAGTGGCCGCAGGAGCTGTTTTACATTATCTGGAGGAAACCGAGCATAAGGAAATACAACACATCTCTGCTATTTCAAGAATTGCGGAGGAAAAATATGTCTGGTTGGATAAGTTTACCATCCGTAACCTTGAATTGGTTTTTCCACAGCATGAGGGAGGAGTACCACTGATTCAGGTTTTGGATCAGACAGTCACTCCGATGGGTTCACGCATGATGAAAAAGTGGATGGTTTTGCCTTTGAAAGAAAAGGCTCCCATTGAAGAACGTCAGAATGTAGTCGATTTTTTTGTCCAAAACCCACATTTGATTGAAGAAATCATGGGTCAACTCAAAATGATCGGTGACTTGGAGCGATTGATTTCCAAGGTGGTTGTTGGTAGAGCGAACCCAAGGGAAATGAATCAAATCAAACGGGCACTCAAAGCAACTTTACCCGTAAAGGAGCTTTTGAAATCCCAAAAAAATGCGACGCTCAAGCGTTTGTCAGATCAGATTTACCCTTGCGATTACCTTTTGGAAAAAATCGACAAGGAACTTCAGGAAGACGCTCCCATGCTCATTCATCAAGGAGGAGTCATCAAGGACGGAGTAGATAATGAATTGGATGAATATCGAAGTCTAGCCACCAAGGGAAAGGATTTTCTGGTCCAAATCCAGCAGCGTGAAATTCAGAATACCGGGATTACATCCCTTAAAATTGCTTTCAATAAGGTTTTTGGATATTATCTTGAAGTTACTCATGCTCACAAGGATAAAGTACCTCAGGAGTGGATCCGAAAGCAGACCCTGGTAAATGCGGAGCGTTATATCACTCCCGAACTTAAAGAGTACGAAGAAAAAATCCTTAATGCTGAAGAGCGGATGATTGCTTTGGAGCAGAAGTACTTCACTTTGCTCGTGGAAGAGGCCGCTCAGTTTGTCACGCAAATACAGCAGAATGCAAGAGTAATCGGGACGCTGGATGCCTTGCTGTCATTTGCTCAGGTGGCACTGACCAATAATTATGTCAAGCCAAAAATCGCTGATACGGATACGCTGGAAATCAAGGATGGTAGGCACCCTGTGATCGAGCGACAACTTCCTCCTGGAGAGGATTATATCCCCAACGATATTTATCTAGATCACGATAGCCAGCAGATTTTGATCATTACCGGTCCAAATATGGCGGGTAAGTCTGCCCTGCTCCGTCAGGTAGCATTGGTGGTACTGATGGCTCAGATGGGAAGTTTTGTGCCGGCTTCTTTTGCGCGAATAGGAATCATAGACAAGGTATTTACCCGAGTCGGTGCCTCTGATAATCTATCCAAGGGAGAATCTACCTTTATGGTGGAAATGACCGAAACTGCGAGTATTTTGAATAATCTTTCGGGACGCAGTCTGGTCTTGATGGATGAAATTGGAAGGGGAACTTCCACATACGATGGGATTTCCATAGCCTGGTCTATTGTCGAGTATTTGCATAATCATCCGACCTTTAAGGCCAAGACGCTGTTTGCAACACATTATCATGAGCTCAATCAGCTAACTGAAGACTTTCCAAGAATAAAAAACTTCAACGTGTCGGTGAAAGAGGTAGGAAATAAAGTGATCTTTATGCGTAAATTGAAGCCAGGAGGAAGCGAGCATAGTTTTGGTATCCATGTGGCTCAAATGGCTGGAATGCCAAACCCCATTGTCCTTAGAGCTTCTGAGATTATGGGTCATTTGGAAAAGGACAAAGCGCTTCAGAAAGGCAAGGAAAATCTTAAATCAGTACCGAAAAACAACTATCAACTCAATCTTTTTGAAATGGACCCTAAGTTCAAGGAAGCAAAGGAACTCTTGGACCAAGTGGATATTAATTCCATTTCCCCAATAGAAGCTTTACTCAAACTCCATGAGGTCAAGAAAAAACTCGATTGATTTTTAATAGTTATAATTACATTAATTAAGCCGATTCATATGAAAAGTATGGATAAAGTATTTCTAAAAGACCTTAAGAAACAGGACCAGTATACCAAATTTTTTCAGAACTGGGCTGAGCAGGAGTTTAAAGCCCATCCGAATGAAAAAAGGTTGATGGAAGAGCTTGAAGCCCTCAGTAAAAATATTGGGATTCGAGAAGGTTTGGTTATTGCCTGTTTTGATTATCGAAATTTAAACCTTGCTTTTTTCACGGGTGAAGTAGAAAGAATTACAGGCTATCCTGAATCGATTTTTCGAAAGAAAGGAATGGAAGTATCCTTCACGATGCTTCACCCCGAAGACAGGGAAGAGATGTTTAAATTCCAGAAGATCGTATTTGACCAATTCCATCAATTGTCTTTGGCAGAAAGGCACACCTTTGAGTTTTCTTATACCACCAGATGGGTACATCGTACCACTAGGGAGATAAAGTGGATGATGGCGAAGGTTCGGCCGTACTTTATAGATAAGGCTGGTAACTTTGCGATGGATCTTCATATCATCTTTGAGCTTCATACCCCGCCCAAGGTGAATAGTTATGATTGGACCTATTCTTATACACAGGATGATGGCACCCGGGTATTGGTGACAAAAAGTGCTCCCGAGAAAAAGAAAATTAAGCTTAGCAATAAGGAAAAGGAGGTTGTGCAATTTATTTTGGATGGGCTTTCTTCTAAGCTAATCGCCGATAAATTGAATATTTCAGTCAATACTGTAGCGACCCATCGGAAGAATATCCTTAGAAAGCTAGGGGCAAAAAACGTCGGTGAAATGCTCAAAATCATTGGGTCCTACGAGTTTTAAGGAATCGGAGATTGAATTTTTCGATTTTTCAAAAAAATTTCCACTCTTGAATATTGCAAAAATCGTAAGTAGGCGTACCTTTGCATCCACAATCAGCTAATCGAACGGATTAGCATTCAAAAAGCGAGAGTAGCTCAGTTGGTAGAGCACGACCTTGCCAAGGTCGGGGTCGCGAGTTCGAATCTCGTCTCTCGCTCAAAAGCCCTTGATTCAAGGGCTTTCTTGTTTCAAGACCATGACAATTCTCTATTGCAAGATAGAGCAAGCCGGGATGGTGGAATAGGTAGACACGCAAGACTTAAAATCTTGTGGCCTTTAGGCCGTGCGGGTTCGATTCCCGCTCCTGGTACAATCCCCCGAGAAATCGGGCCATCTGTGATGTATGCGGTGATTTTTGTTTCACACAAAATTTCACCAGCATGCCAAAATCAACTATTAGCGGGGTTTCAAAACCCCGCTTTTCTCCAATTTTTCACACAAAACTTGCCCCGGTCATGAGAGCTTCTGTCTCATGCCGAATCCGTTTTGATCGGGCAAATAAGTCAGGGGAAGCCTCTGTTTATCTTCAGGTAATTATCGAATCCAAGCGTACTACTGTGCCTTTGAAGGTCTCTTGGCCGGTTGGATTTTTTGATAATGCCAGGGGAAAGTTCCTGCCTAGGTTTCGTGGGGATCAGCTCGCCAACGATCTCAACATGGAGGCCGATAAAGAAATGGCCAAGATCAATGAGATATTCATGTTCTATCGACACTCGGATATGAATCTGACCATTGAGCAGTTTCAAAAAGAATATCGCCGCTATGGGGCTAAAAAAGATTTCCTCGTTTGGGCCGAACAGGACGTGAAGGATCGGTATGCTGCCTTCAAAATCGCAAATCAGACCTATAGAAATGATCTCAGTTCGCTTAACAAGATCCGAAAATTCAAGTCTGAAATTCCCTTCAGCTTGATCAACAAAGATTTTCTCGAAAGCCTGCAGGCCTGGCTCACTACCAAAGGGGGAATCAGGATATCATCAGCCTGGAGGGTAATCAAAACGCTGACCACCTATGCAAGGAGGGCTGATCAGGCAGGGATCTCGGTCAACCTGGAGAGTATCTCCAAGTACACCATGCCCAAATATGAAAACCGAAAGACCTATTTGGCACCGGAAGAGCTGCAGGCATTGAAAAAGTACTATTGGAAATCCAGTACACCTGATCATCATGTTAGGATATTAGGCCATTTCCTGTTTTCCTGCATCACAGGACTCCGGTTCTCTGATGTGCAGCGGGTCTCCTGGAAGAATATCCATGGTGACATGCTGGTATTTGTGCCTTTCAAAACCAGAAGAAGGGAAAAGCAGGTCAAGATCCCTTTGCTTGAGGAGCATTTTCGGCTAATCCACAACGATAAAGGAAAGCTTTTCAATACAGTCACAGAGCAAGTAACCAACCGGACCCTGAAGGATATCGCTGAGATCTGTGACATCCGGAAAAACCTAACTACCCATGTCGCCCGACATACATTTGCGACAGAATCGCTGCGAAAAGGAATTGGGGTCGAGGTGGTAAAAGAGCTGATGGGGCATGAGAAGATCCAGACGACTCTGGAATATACCCACGTGGATGAAGCCAGGCTAAGAGATGAGATGAAAAAGTTAAAATAAAAGACCTGATCCGATAAATTAGAAGGATCAGGCTCTTCGATCCCTAGGAAGGTATTTCCTTGCAATCGTCTATAAATTGGACTAACGTGTCCATAAGATGGTAAGTGATCTGGAGATCTTCATGTGGGTGGCATTTACATGCGATCTGAGGAATCATATCTCGAATGCATGAAAGCTCCAGCATCATTGCTTCGGGACATAGATGTGAGTTAAGTTCAAAGAAGTTTTTAACTGCCTTCACCAGTTGCTCATCATTTTTCATAGGGGATGAAATGGTTTAGTTTAACAAAAAAGAACCCCCAAATTTCGACTAAAAAAGACTGTAAAAAATCCCATAAACAGGGTAGTTTTCAGTTAGTTAATAGATTTTTGCTATTCACATTAAAAGAATTGTTTATTATGTATCCATGACTTTGCCAAGGAGATTGACAATCGAAGAAGAGCAGCTAAGGGCAGAGCTAGTGAAGCTTGAAGAGCGGATCCGGATGAAGATTCGAAGGATAGGACTGACCAATCAGAAGCTGCCGTATGAGCGTCTGGCCAAAGGCCGTCAACTAAAAGAACTATGTCTGGCAGCAATTTCGTATCTTGACCAAGGAAATGAAATCAAGGTGCAAGAATGCCTGAGGGCGTTAAGGGAAAGTGGAATAAAAATTTAAAAAATGGATGTTTATTTAACAATTGACGAATATATGGATACATTTTTTGCTTTTTTAACTTTTATGTCAGGAGTATTTAGTTTATGTATCCTTTATAAAGGTTACAGATTAGGGAAAAAGTATTTGCTACAGCATGCACAAAAATTGAAGATTGAAGAATTCTATGAAGTAAGGTCAAAATTGTATTGGGAAATTGATCGGCTTCAAAACCTGGTGCTCAATGTAGTTCGTACCGAGGTCCGGATTCATGAGCTAAGAGGTATTTCAAAATCTCAAGAAGTCCCTTTTTTATCAGATGAGGAGCGCGTTTTATTTATGAACGGATTATTATTCGCTCAACAAGTTCAGGTTACTCATGATAGGATTATTCAGAATAAAAACTCAATAATTAAGTGTGTGGGTGGTATTTTAGAGATTTTATTATTTCTTGATTTAGATTTCTTAAAACAATCTTTTGAAAATATTCGAATTAAATGCGAATATTTAACTCAATTGGTTGATCCTTTCGGGACAGGTCAGCCAAGTTCTATTGAAATTGTCACTTTACAAGGAGGCAGTCAATATGAAGTTCGACATGAAGATGTTAATCCAGAAGAATCAGGGACTGGGTCACCAAACTATTATGATGCTATGTTGATTCTTCATCATCTTCATGGTCCAGGTTTTCGTGAGGATTATGGAGTGGATTTTATTAACAGCCTATTTGAAGATTATAAAAAATTAATTATAAAAACCCCTGAACGAATCGTCTTCGATTATGGAAAAAATCTTAATTAATTATAAGATAAAAAGCGGCCCGAGAGCCGCTTTTTGATTATTTACATGGCCAAACTGACCTGCCCGGAGGCTTTTTCTAGTCTAGCTTTTATTCCTGAATCTGCATCGAACTGTAAAGTAGGATTAGTTTCGGTGAAAGATCCATCAACTACCCAATTACCTGTCACAGTGTAATCATCGTTTCCGAGATAATCACCTGGGAAATGAACCAGATCATCCTGCAGATCTCCTCCGGCAAAAGTTTCATAGGATCTGAATCTTGTCAGAGCCTTGATCTGTAGATCTGCTCCGGGCTTGCTGATAAACAAAGTTACAGTGCCTTCGAAGTAAAGGAATGAGTCTGTTCCAGGGATATTTCCGGATGGAAGTTTTACCTCGATATTGCCCAATTTCAGCCTTACCAAAGGCTGCGTTCCGTTTGGCTTGACATAGTAGTTCAGACTTATTTCCAAGACCATTTGTGCTCCAAAATTAACAGCACCAACAAATTCCTCTCGGATAAATCCAACTTGGGAAATTGTTTCATATCCAGTGCCTGTATGTGTGATTTCTGACTGAACTCCAATAGGAGTTCCTAAAGAAATGGGATTCTGTGTGAATGGAGCTATTAGTTCCATCACTTGCGCCTCGGTGACAAATTGACTTAGATCGACCACCTCCTTGTAAGGAGTATGCAACATATAAATTTCCACCGTTTCATCGGCTTGCAACGTATGAAGGTCGTCTCCGTTAGAGTTTCCGATGTAAGCAACATCGAATTCAACATAATCGCCTTGATCTGAGCCTGAATCGCCTAACCAAAGCATAAAAGATTCTGTGTTTTCATCTGGGAAATCCAAAATCAAAACTCTATCTGGACTAGCAGTTGATCCATAAACATCAGATTCTCCAAGGATCCAATCAAGAATAGCCTGTCCTTCATTTGAAGCTTTGGAAATACAAATCCTTGTTACTTCTTGGAGATTTAGTGAGTCAAAGGCAATATATCCATTTCCTGGATCTGTAGTTGCACCATTTCCCTGAACTGGTTGGAGAGTTCCGCTTACTTGTAGTTCTGCTTTGGACTCCTGTTCAAAAACGGCTAATGAATTGGATTTGGCAGCATTTCCAATAATGAAGGTATCTAAATCATGCACTCCATTGAGGATATCCTCAATATCAAGTAGCGGTAATCCAGGAGCCTGCATTACAGAGCCTTCATTTGAGCTGATGGTTACAGAGTAATTCTTGACTCCTAGACCGCCGGTTGAACCTCCTAATCGAATGATAGCTGCTTTGCTCAAGTCGTTCAAAGCAATAAAAAGATGATCCGATTTAGAATATCTTCCAATCGACTGCTCAAGATCAGTGTCGGAAGAGAAATAGATTTTGATATCTCCTGATTCATCCTGGATACGGACCTGACCTGTAGGTAAGGATACAGATGTACTTACCGAAGATGCCAAGGTGTACTCAGGCATATTGGAAGTATCATCAATTAACCAAGATACTGCTCTAAATTGGCCTTCTGCCGATGCAATGCCAATTAAAACTGTTTCAGTATCTGGCTCAGATAGTCCATCATTTACCATTCTCAGTAGTGCTCCTCCTGCATTTTGTTGCTCGCTGGAGAAATCTCTGATTAGGAATAATTGTCCGTCATTGAAGTTTCCAAATTCCGGATCATCCCAAAGATCACTAGCTGTGTCATAGATAGCGATATTGGTGGAATCACTCGGTTCTCCAGGGTTCAGGATATTTGATAGCTCGCTCCAAGCTGTTTCGCCATCCCCAATTTTTAATTCCCCGGTATCGGTGGACCAAGCTAGTTCGCCTTGTGCTAGTACCGGATCTGCTTGCGCCCAAAAGGCCGCTTTGTCTCTGCGAAGTTGTATTCTGTGACTCATGGTGTGAATGATTGTGCGTTGCCGCCGTCAATGATTTGTGTTGTTAAGTAGATCGAATTTGCAGATCCTCCATCGATATCGAAAGGACAAATGAAGAGGCTAAAAAAATACTGGTCTCCAGGAGGAAGGCTTGGAATAATTGCCTCTCTCCTATAGAATAAATATCTATCAGCTGGACCTAGAGCAAACGGTCTGTAAATAAGGATGGCCTTTGAATCGAGATGCTGATAAAACAGATCGTATTCTGTGGCAGAGACTTTCACTAAAGTAAAAACTGCCGGATCAAGAGATCCAGAAACTTCCAGTACACTACTGACATACTCTCCTGTTCCATCATTGATCAGGGCACAGTAGAGCTCTCCTCGCTGCGTGACATCTCCATCTAGTGTAGCCAGGATATCGAGCTTGAATTGATAATCACGAATCGCAGGACCTCCGGATACCACGGTATTGATCCTAGCCAGCCTGGAGAATCCTACTGCCAAATTTCTAGTAGCAAAGGATCCTATTCGATCCGCTCTTACAATTACTATTTTACCATTGGTATTGACTTGGATCAGATTGGAAGGACTGCCCGGATCTGACAAGCTGGCCAAGGTGATGGATGATAGGATGGTCTGATTGCCTGGAGCTGATTTGGATACAAAGTCAGTCAGATCCTCCGGAGTGACTTCTGGAGTATTGTCACCTGCAGGAGTCCGAATAACCCTAGCAAGCAAGATGGTCCCTACAGGGATGGAAGGATCTATCAGCTGGTCCGGATCCTCTGGTCCAGAGATCCATAAGATGTCCCCATTATTGTCTCCCACTGCATAATCTACTCGATTGAAATTAGAGGGAGTGCCAGTGGTCCCAGTGATATTTTGATCTCCTCCTATGTATTCAAATCCATCGATAATCCATGCCCACCCATTGAGATCTACATCAGTAGGACTATTGAAATTCAATATACCAGTCTGAGATACTCCATCTACTGCAGCTGGATCTTGAAGATCCTTCACCTTCTGCAGCTCCTCAGCGGTTAGGTGAAAGTATTCTCCTTCTGGAGAATCTCCTCCCTGGAGGCCGGCCAACTCGTTGTGATTCCCGGAAGGGATATTCTCCAAAATATCCGCCAGAATGTTTTCCCAGGTTATGAAAAACCAGCCCGGAGTACCGGGCTTTTGCACTGGGAAAAGCAATCCAGAAGGATCGCTTTGCTGGGGGAATTCGCCAATATTCGGAGGCAGGTAAAAATCATCATCCCCCGGCCCGATGATCACTGGATCAATGAGGGGACTTTTTTTTTTAAAAAGACTGAGATAAATCGTCTGTCGGGTATAGCTGAATTTGAAATCCAGACTTGTCAGTGTATTCTCCGGAGCGTTGAACTCAGGATTGAGCAGCCGGATCTCTGTAAAGGCTTCCTCTAAGAGGAAGTACTTTTCTTTAGCTTGGAAGAAATCCATCGTCCAAAGAAGCTCCGCCCGACTGCGAAAAAAGCCTGTGTTTTTCTCAAAGGCTAATCGGGGATTGACCTGGTAGTCCCGCTCATATTCATCATCGAACAGTGCTGCGTCGACTTCGATGGGATTGGTAGACTCACGCTCACCCGTGAGACGGATGGTATCCAAACCGCCGACCGAGTTTTTGAATAGGAAGAAATCATCCCATTCAAAAAACTCATCCGTAAGCACATAGCGCTGCACATAAGTCGAAAAGGCCTCTCCTCCGTCATTTTCCACCCACACGTCGATGTAGATGGGTTGATCCACAAACTCATTCCGAAGATCGGAATAGGTCATGTTGATCGTATAATGCTTACCTGTAGCTAGGTTGTGCAGTGTTTTGGTCTCAGAGGTCCCTCCAGGGAAATACCCCTTGATCTTAACCAAAGCTGCCTGCTGGGTAAAGAAGCTCAGCCATTCGACTTGCACATCTTTGACCTTCTTAATTTGGGGCTGCCAGGTGAGCCAGGATTCCTTCAAGAAGGATGCACAGTCCAAATTCAGCGTAGAGGAACCGCCCTTGATGGCCGTAAAGGTAATTTCCTCGGTGAATTCTCCGGAGATGATCTCCACGGTAAAAGTGTCAAATGAGCGGGTCTGCTCATAGAGATCCACTTCACCAGGAAGATCCAAGTGAAGGTATTCGTCCAAGAATTCACGCAGCAGTACGCGGCTACGCCCCAAATCATCTGCCGTGTAATATTCGGCAAGGATAAGGGTCGCGCCTTTGCTGATATTTACAGTCATCCCGAGCCCGTCCGTCTGGACAATTAGCTCGGGGATATTACCGACAAAGGTCAGCGACTGCGGCTGCTGAAGAATCGTCAAGGCCATCTAATCCGATCAGTTGCTGGTGTAGAGTGGTTTGAATTTGAGTGTCTTCGATCCGTCTGGATAGTATAGCGGATATTTGATAATGACTTTCTCCCCCTTCTTAGACTCGGAGATCTCTTCTGGTCCTAGCGAAGTGGCCACTTTCCCTTCCGGGATGGCCGAATAGTCTTCTAAGACCTTAAATTTGACCCCTTTCACATACTCAAAGTAAATGATGGAGATAGCCTGAGGTCCTGCCTGGTAGGCTGCATCACTACGCTGACCGGTATCTTCGATATCGATCATCACGGATGCCCCATTGACCTCCAGCGGAGCTGTCAAAAGCGGGTAAGCAGGCTGCACGGTCTTGGTGACCGAGACGAGACTGGATGACTTGCATCCGGTCAGGATGGGTAACACTGCCAAAGCTATCAGCAGGGTCAAAGCGATTTTGGTAATCAGGTTTTTCATGGTGTATGAAGTTTAGGTAAGAAATTTTCGAATAGTCAGAAATGCTATCAGGAGCAATGCTCCGATGATCAGCTGCTTAAAGTCATGCCAGAGCTGTTGGATCCAGGTTTTAGAGACCTCTACCGTCACCCGCTCATATTCAGACTGCAGGCGTGTGATTTCGCGCTGAAGCGTCTCAATGATCCGCTCCTGCTGCTCACACAATGCGGTCAGGTTGCCCATCTCATCGATGAGTATCCCGACCTTCAGTTTGGTTTCGGGATCTTCCCGGATAAGCGTTCGCTCGATCACTTTGGGATCTACTCCGCTCCCAAGTAAGGTGACCAGCGAATCGATATTGATCGTAGGTGACTGGATCGTAGATCCCGGTACATCAATCGGCACGAGCTTCTCCACGATGATAGTCGTGTCCCGATACACACGCTCCACGCCTGTGATAGTCTGCTTTGCTCCGCAGGCCCAAAAGAACAGGGGAATGCAGAGCAGGAATAGATTTCTCGCCCTGATCACCATCGTGCTCTGACCCCCCTGATGTCATAATGAACCCATGATCTGTAAGCCTTGAGCCCACCTTGAGGAATCTTTCCCTCAGAAATCAATCGCTCAATAATCGCGGCTACCGCTCTAGGGTTTTTTCCATAGACTTTAAAATCGGCTGCTTTGCCTTGTATGTGCATGGAGTTTTGGGCTCCTCCGATTCTAGAATTATGCTCTGGAGATCGGTATCCTGATGTGATGGTAATTGGAGCCTTCAACTCATTCCTAATGATCTGAAGTGCCATCGCCAATGAATGAAGGTGGTTCAATACCTGGTCAGGCATGGGAGCGCCTGATCTGCACTGGAATTCGGATAAATTGAAATTAGTAGTCAGCTGCATGATCTTGGTCATTAGGTCTTCGGGGATCGTCTTTTCTCCGGTATTCCGGATCGATGTGCTCTGAAAAATCATCTCCATGGGGAGATTGAAAGTCGGTATTCTTGGGCGTAGGCTTGCCGGTCAGCTCATTGAAATCTCCGGATTCGTTGAATCCTTCAAATCGCTTCAGGATAAATTTGGGTACAAGTTTTTTGTTGATTTTTCCGAGGTTTCGCATGATACTGATAGCCTCGACAATAATGACTCCGGCATAGATGACCATTTTGAAGTAATAACCTCCTGGCATAGCTTCATCCGAAACTTTAAAGTTTTCCAGGACATGCCCGAGTATCATCAGTGATCCATAGACGACAAACTTGATAAAAATACCTGCAAGCTTTCCTGGAGATACTTGTCTTCTGGAGACGGCAAAACCAAAACCTAGAAGTGTGTCCAAAACGATGAGAACCAAAAGCCAAATCAGGAACGGCCAGTCTGAAAAAATATAGCGCTCAATGAAAATAAGAATCGGAGCAAAGAAAATTCCCCATCGGGATTTGTCGGCCACCTCATGGGCTAGCTCTGCGGATTTTTGTAGGATAGAATGAAGCACGAAATCTCTGATCATGTATGAAAACTTGATTCCAAAGTACTTCAGGTGGGTAATTGCAGAAAGGACAGAAATCATAGCATGCAATCACCATCATCCGAGCAGGACCCTCCTACCGAAATGGAGACTCCATTGACGGACTCGACACCTTCTCCTCCCTGGATCAGTACCGGTGTGATTTCGGAGCAGACCACAATGAGCGTGTCATCTCCATCCTGGAACTGGTCATAGAGCAGGTAATTTTGCGTGAGTAGACTCCCGGCAGGTCGCCTGATCTGTATATCAAAGTCGTCTGTGATCGGATCAAAAGTCAGCGTATCAATCGAAATCGTGTAGCAGGTACCAGTCGGCGGTACAGGTACACTGGATCCCGGCTCCCATACCGATCCATCACTGTAGCTAGGCTCACCTTCACCTGGTATCGGAGCCTCAATGAATTCGCATCGCGCGAGAAAGACCTCGTCCTTGCCGATTGGAATCGTCAGCTTTTCGATCCACCACAGCTTACCCCTGAGCAGTACTTTCTTTCGAGCGTCGATCCGCTTGATCTGACTGGCTGTAAAGATCAGATTACCAAAAGCCCGGAGCCGGTCCCTCTCCACCCATTCCTTGAACTGCTTGTGAAAGTTGAAAATCAAACCGTCAGCCCCTTCCCATGCCAGGGAAAGCTCTCCCATCCGGATACCGGTGGGAGCATAGTTGTGATAGGATAGATAGGGATAATCCACGAGTTCGTTGCCAAAGCTGCCGTTAGGCGTCAGGCCTTGATAGAGCATGATCGAAGGCTTGTAGCTAGGATCTTTGGAGCCCGAGAAAAGGGGCTGATAGAGTGGATAGAGATCCACTGGTGAATCTGAATTCCGAAAGTCCTGCAGATTGTCCGAAGGCACCATCTGCAATGGGCCCAGAGAAACGGAAATATCAAACCCGTCCTTGGCCACCGAGCCAAAAAGGCCGTGATTCTTCACCTCATAGCTGTACTTGTTGAGCTGGGGATCCGCATCCCAATAGAGGCTTTGCTTCTTGAGGATCAGCTGCCGGGTGGTCTGAATGTAATACACCTGCTCTAGCGTGTCAGGATCCACCGGCGCATCGAGGAGCTCCTGTATCGTACCGAGTACAAACTCCGGATCGATCTCGGGTCGCTTCTCTGAGAATTCCTGATAGCCATAGACATAGTTTTGTGCCGGTTCTCGCGAAAGCACCAACCTAGAGGCCAATTGGGAATTCCAATCCTGAAAGCTTTCATCATTTATCAGATCCCGGTTGTATTTGATCTGAAAGCGGGTAGTCGGTCCGTCTTGGATGCGGAACAGCGTCATGCAAAACATATTCATGGCCGAGTGCAGTACATCTGCCGCGGTGACAGTCGATTGAAAGGTCCCGAGATTGAAATACAACTCCTCAACCGGAGAGGAAGGGTTGGGATAATCATTATCCACCAAAATCCCCTTCCACTTGATCACAATATCATCCCGGAAATTGGGATGATAGTGCGCTGTCAAGACCAGCTTGGACAGCTCTTCATCAAGGAAAGGATTCTCCTCATCGGGCAGATCCAGCACGATCTTGAAGAGCTCCGAAAGCCGGATCTGCGGATACATCACCGTATGGGTGGGAATCGCCAGCTCACCGGGAACGATATTCTCCTTGAGTCGGGTATCATTTCCCCCGATAAATGCCCAGGCATTGAAGAAATTATTTTGTCCGAAAAGTATGTTGACAAAGAGCTCTGTGCCGTCAAAGGAGCGGGTTTCTCTACTACCGCTCTGCCGGATCGGAGCGGCAGTAAAGACATGCTGATTCTGATGTGCTTCAAAGAATAGCAAGCCGTAATTGTACCGAGGCTGTCCGACTCCGGGAAAGTCCTCCGTCCGATGCTCAAAGTCCGCTTCACCGAATTCGTATCGGCCAAGATCCAGCTCATTCATCGGCTGACGGGCTTTAGCCAGATTGTCTACCGCCTGAAAATTGGCTTTGAGTTTTCCACCAATTTCTTGAATGATCAGCGAGCCATAGTATAGTACCAAGGCACTCATTCCCATCACTGATCCGGAATATTCCCAGGATCGATTGGCCAGGTTGACCCGGTCCGGGTGCTCAAAGACTTTGCGGTTATTCTCAGTCAGCGGGAAATCAAAGCTGGTGGTATAGGGAAAAGGTGTCCTGTTTTGAATAAGAATCGGGTTCTCTATGACCAGCTCCACATTGAAGTCCAGCGGAAGATCCAGCTTTCGTCCGTTTACTTTGATATATACACTCATAGTGAGGCGTTTTTACGAATAACCTCCAATTCCTTCTGCCGCTCCTCGAGTCCTCGCTTGCCGGTGATGCTCACATCCGCGGCGATCGGTCTTCGAAGCCGCTCATTGAGCTGATTGATCGCCTTCGTGTTCGACTTGATCAGGGCCATCATCTCCGGATATAGTCCCATGCCGAGACCCGATCCCGAAGGAGAGGCCTCCGGAATATCAGAAGAGAGCCGACCGCCTTTCTGCCTTCCGGGTATGGATCTGCGGAGCTCCCGGTTTTCTTCCAGGACACGGAAGAGATTCAGCGAGGAGATCTGTCCCAGGCGCTGAGCCGTATCAATCGCATCGAGTACCGGTGCCACGGTGGGATTATTCACTGCCTCATTGGATGCGACAAATTCCCGTCCCGACTCGCCGGTGATGACGGTCGGACTGTCCACAAAGCCCCGGTGATTGGGCTTCTTTCTCGCCCGATAGCGTCTCCCATCCTGCGAGCGGACCACATCGAGAAACCCTCCATCTTCCGCTCCCGGAATCTCGGGCAATGGTGTCCGCATGATCGTACCGATCTGCATGGCACCCATAGCACCTACTATGATCGACAAGGCAACATTGGGAAGGGCAGCAGCAATCGCCGAAGCCGTATTGACGATGGCGGACATTAAGGCAACGTTGCGCTCACGCTTTGCAGCGTTGCGGTCATGCTCCGCCTTCTTTCTTTCCAGGTCCGCATCGAGTGCGGCCACCTGCTGGGTATATTGGTTTTGTGAGATATAGCCCTGATCAAGTCGGGACTTCAGGGCCTGTTTTTTCTTCTCATTGGACTTTTCGAACTCCGCCAATTCGCGCCGCTCACCGGCATTGACAAAGGATACGTATTGGGCATAGGCGGAGATCATGGCTTGCGCTCCCATGACCAGCTCATTGATACCCGTCTTTCCTGATTCCAGGCGTTCAAAGAAGATTTCCCAATCCTCTGCAGCAAAGCCGAGAATATCAACATTCCGGGCTCTCAATCCGCGGTCTTCTGCGATTTCGGTACCGGATCCCAATCCGATTTCAGAAAGCAGCAGCTTTACTTGGGACAGCTTTTCCTCCAGTACCTGAACTTCTTCATCGGAAAGCACCTGATCAGCTAGATCAATTCCCTGAAAGGCGCCTGTTGCTATTGATTGCTCTAGCTCGGCCTGAAGACCTTCCAAGTGCTGACGCATCAGCTCTTCTTCCTCTCTCTGGAACTTCTTATCGATTTCCCGCTGGGCATCACGCATATTACGCAGACCTGCCAAAGCATCTGCAGAAAGCTCGTCTTCCAGGATGGCTCTAGCCTGAGCCATGGTTTTAATTTCCTTGAATTGCTCATTGTGGGAAATACGCAGTGCTTCCAGCTCTCGCTCGAAAGCATATTGCTTCTTATCCAAAGCCTTTTGCATGGCTTGGGCGTCAATATGACTGAGATTATCGTAATACTGCAGCTGAAGGGCTTTCAAAACCTCGAGTTCCTGAGCAGTCATTTCTTCTCGGTTCTTACTAGCCAAACCTGCCTGCTCGAGGCGTCGCTGATGGGCTATGTTTTCCTGATCGATAAAGGAAAGCTGCGATTCCAAAACCTGCTGCTGGTATTCTTGCTGCTTCTGAAATAATGCCTCTGCCTCTTTTTCCTCCTTGGAAATTTGATCTGCTTTAGTTTTGGAAACTTTCGATGTAGTCTGAATCTGATACTTGGCCAATTCATCCTGGATGCGCTTTTGCTCTTCCGCATTTTTGCGGAGTGATTCAGTGTCAGCTACATTGATTTTTTCGCGTGCTTCCTGGAGCTTCTTAAGCTGCTCATTCAGACTTTGTATGGTGGTGATTTGCTCGGCTGATTCTCCGCTACTGCTCGAATTAGTATTCAGGTTTAAATCAGGGCGATCGGTGTTTTCTTTGATGAAGGCAGTCAAAAGCTTTTCTTGCTCTCGGATTTCTTTTGCACCTTCAGCTAATTTGGAGGATATCACGTTTGATTTACCAACAACAAAGGCCTGAAGGTTTTCCCAAAAGCTCAAATCAGTAGAGTCTTTGGCAAGGTCCAGTTTCTTTTTTTCAAGCTCTACAAGCTTTTCCTCAGCTGCCTGTACCCTGGCTTTTCTAATTAATGATTCGATATATTCATCGGTAGCTTTCTTGGCAGCTTCAGTACCGACAGTCTCCAGATCAAGATTTGAAAAGTACTTCGGTGAAATATCATTGAGTTTTTGAAGTGCAATAAGCCTTTCCTCATCAGAGCGAGTTTTATCCTGAGCAATAGCAATGAGTTTTTCAATCTCAAGACGTTCTCTGATGACTGATTTTTCAGCATCTCTCGAAATATCATTTACCGCTCGCTGGGCTTTCTCAGCTGCAGTAAGAGATTTGGACCAGTTATATACAGCTACTCCAAGAGCAATCACCAAAGCAGCAACTGCTGCATAAGGATTCGCTGCGGCTACACTATTGACAATTCGCATGGCTTGGGCAGCCCCTTTGAGGTTACCAGTTAAAAGCATCTGAGCAGCTGCCAGCAGTTGAGTAGCGATCAGCTGAGCATTGTCCCAAAAAATCTTAGCCTTTGCCAGTAGAATACTGGCCTGAGTTTGCTTATTCTGAATGAACACCACTGCATTGTAGGCTACGACCGCAGACACCAGGCTAAGAATTGCCGTCTTGTTTTGCATAAAAAAGTCTAATGCGCTGGTTAGAATTCGGACGAAATAAGAGAATCCTGAGGTGGACATGGTCATCACCGGCATGAGCTTTTCTCCCAGCTCCACAACCATGGCCTGAAGCCCTTTTCTAGCTTTCTCCAGCTTGGCAGCTGCAGTTTCATTCTTGACGTTGAATTCATCGGTCAACGAGGTCCCCTCTGCAAACGAAACATTTGCTAAATCCTGTTGCTGTCTGAGAGTCTCGGTATTGTTTGCCAAAACAGCTATTACCGAGGTTGCTCTGGCGCCATCGATCTCCAGATCACCCATATTGTTGATCATCTCTGACAAGCCTGAATTATTTCCCCGAACTCCTTCCAGGAACCGGATAAATGCCTCATTGGCATCTTCATTCAATAACCTGGTGAAGTCTTCAATCGTCATACCGGCGAGCTTTGCAAAAGCTTCGGTATTGGTAAACATCTTGGGAATAAGGTTATTGAATGTCGTAGATGAGACTTCAGAAGTTTGTCCCAATTGATCCAAGGTAGCAGCTAATCCCAAGATCTCGGTAATGCTGATTCTTGCAGATGGAGCCATACCTGCAGTGCGCTTGGTAAACTCAACCAGGAAACCCTCATTAGCAGTCGATGCAGCTCCTAATTCGTTGATTGCAGAACCAACTTTGAGCAGTGCAGACTCCAAAGGAACCTCTTCATCGATTTTGAAAATATCAACTAGCTTACCGACAGCATTGATAGAGTCCTCGACATCTCCACCCAGATCTTCTTTCAGAGCGACCACAATTTTATCTGCAGATCGGATAAAGCCTTCCACATTTTCCCGGCCTTCTATACCAAGCTTACCAGCTACTCTACCAAGACCAAGAAGGTCCTCTTGTGCAGTACGGGTATCGAGAGATTTCAGGCTTTCATTCATTTCGAGGACTTCACCTTTAAGCATACCGGTGGTTTTCATGACATCAGCCACCTTGTCATCAAATTCTGCATAAGCAGTAATGGCAGCTCTTACTCCTGAGATAGCTCCATAAAAAGTTGCAAGGCCTGCAGTGATCACGCCGATGTAGTGGTTGAATTTTCCAGCTAGATTCTGAATACTCATACCGGTCCGCTGTGCTCTTCCTGTAAGCTCATTGTACCGAGTAGAAACTTGAGTAAGTCTTTCATCATGCTTTTTCCAGTCTTCGGTCAGAGGAGGGGCAATATCCCGAAGTCTTCGGATCCTATTCATCTCTCGCCTCAAATCTGCAGCTGACATCGTATTGATATCCATTTCAGAGCGGAGCTGCTTTAACCTGGATTCGGCAAGGGAAATAGCATTGTTTTTCTGCTTGATCGCTGCAGTGACGGCCTTATATTCCTTTGTGTCTTTTTTATTTTGTTGAGCAAGAGCTTTTTGCTGGCGCTCAAGGGCACGGAGTTCAGAATTTGTGTCTTTGATCGATCGTTCGAGTTCGCCGATTTCCTTTTTCCCTTGATCACCATTGACAATGATGTTCAGTACCAGATCTTCATCTCTGAGTTTTTTGCCCATGGTTAAGGAAGTTTAAGGTCACGTTTGATCCCTTCAGCTACCTCATTAGTAAAGTCCACCATTAGTCGGTTGGCTATGGAGTAGAAGTGACCAAAAACAAATCGATTGTGGATCGGGTATCGAGTAGTCCTAATTCGTCTTGACTTTCTGCTCCGCTTTTTTCTTTTGATGTCCAGAAATCGCTGACGAGCCAAGTGCTTCATGGTCAGTTTGCCGTCGAAATTATCAGCTGTCTCTACTTTAAAAATCCTAGATGATTCAGTCTGGCCAGTGTGAAAAGTTAAAATTTTACGCATGGCCAAGCCCTGGTTTTTCTCAAACCTGCTTGCCTCGTCTTCCAAAATTCTTCTGACAAACTCTTTTTTAACAATCGTATCCACCTATTGCCTATTAGTTAGGCTAAAGTATTTCGGTGGATCATTTCCAGAAAGGACAGAAAAAAGCCCTACCAAATGGCAGGGCTAGGTTTAAGGTTGAACCGGGTTGTTTTCCGAATCCAAGATCTTATCGGGTTTTAGTCCGGTAATTGATTTGATCTCTTGGATCAATCTCTTTAGGCTGGAGAGATCCATGTTTGCCAGTTTGTACTGGATGGTGAACGTTTTTGATGTTTTAGCCATAATGATATGTGGTGGACCGGAGCTGCTAGGCACACCAAACAACGTTGATATAAGCCCCAGGCCCTTACGGGTACCCGACTCCGATCCATATTTTTAAGGTTCATACTATTAGTGTTTGATGTTTTAGCGTTTGAAAGATACAAGGATCTGGTCTTTTTTTAAATAATAATAAATGAATGTTTAGGGGGTTGCCATTCGGCCAGGCTATTCGGGGCTTCGGTCCTTGCTTCGCATCAGACATACCCCTGCTATCCTTAACCCTAACAAATGCCTACGGCCCTGCGAGACGTCGCACCAGTGCTCGTCTGTGTAATAAGGGTGGGGCAACTGTAGGTTGCTATTCCCACGGCGCTGCGCGAGCTAAAAATAGGTGATGCCCAGGCATCTTTTTAAAAGGCGGGCGGCTGAATGCCGCTTGTTCCGCCAGAGCCACCAGTGGCTTGAACTGAGGCTGACGCCAATTAAAACCTGCGGTCCTGCGGGACATCGCACCAGTGCTCGTCTGTGCTATTCATAGGAGTTCGCCCAGGCTCACTAGAATATGGTGGGATTTTTTTGTTTCTCATATTTCGTCAGGGGGTCAAAGGGCTTGCAATTGCAATTCAAGGAGAGGGCGGAGTCGGGGTCAATCTTCAGCGAAACGGGCAGGTTTTCCAAAATTTGTTTGGAAAAGCCTGATTTTCAGCTGATTAATTTAAAAATATTCTAAATAAGAGGCTGATTTTCAGCCGTTTCTAGACACTTTTCAGCCTTTTTTGACTCAAAAAGCCTAAAAAATATCTCGATTAAATAGGGCTTTCGGGAGCACTTTTTTAAAGGCAAAATTTACTTGGGGTTAATCATAAGTAACTGATAAGCAGGAATTTATATTTGCATTTATATATACATATATGTATATTTATATATGTCAAATCAATAACACTTAAACAAAAAACACCATGGAAAAACAGTCCAAAACCCCCGCAAATCAGCCTAACAAATCAAAGGTAGTTGCAATTGATAGCCCCGAGATCAAAGCGATGAAAAAAGAGCTTGAAGAATTACGGGCGAAAGTCAAAGCCGAACCGCTAAGCCTTGAGGAAAAAATCAACTACTTCCAGGAGAAGCAGCGCAAAATTTCACAGCTGGCGAAGCTTGACGGATTCGCCGAGGCTTTAGTGACAATCGGCCAAGATGCCCAAGAGGCAAGCGAGCAAGACGAATTCTTTTCTGAAAAATTCGCCGTGAGAGTAAGCAAGAGATCAAACAGCTACAGAGAGGATTATGACGACGTTTTGAAGATTCAAAACCCCGTGCTAGTCGTGGAAGTCTTGGGCTATGCTTTAGAGCGAATCAACGCTAAGCGAAACAAACTAAAAACCGAAATCGAAGCCTAAGCCATGACAAAGACCGAGAACACACCCAAGAGAGAGCGAAAGCCCAACCCCAACAGGGAAAAGCTTTTGCAAATGTCAGCAGATGCAAGGAGCCTGAAAGATCGAATGATCCAAGAAGCCGAAACCGCAGAAGAGGCCTTTTGGTGGACCGCTCAAACGCTTAATTCTATCCTTTTGAAATACTTCTATAGGGTCCCCGAAGGCATGGAATTAGGCACTTTCCACCAGTGGAAGGCTAAAGGATGCATAATCAAAAAAGGTGAAAAGGCCTTGATCATTTGGGGGCAGCCCCTAAGCGCACAGCGAGCCGAAAAAGCCCAAGCCAAAGGAGAAGAAGCCCCAGAGGAGGACGGAAACGGAGAATATTTCCCTATGTGCTTTCTTTTCCGTGCTGATCAAGTCCTGACCCCTGAGCAGGTGGAAGCCGAAAAAACCAAGCGACAGGAGGCCAAGGAGAAGCGGGAGCAAATTTCCCAAGCTATCCAAGACCTCCAGACGGTCGATTTAGATTCTATTTTGTGATGGAGAAGCTAAAAGCCTTTTTAATTCTCCATGAAAAAAACCGGGTTTTCGGGTTTATCGCATGGCAAGCCCTTCATTGGATAGAAAAGGGCATGACCACCGAGGAAATGAAAAAAGAGATAGAAATCACGATTGAGATCTATTCTACTTTATCCTTTGATAAACCCGTATTTCGGGAGATTAACTTTCTCAAAGACATGAGAAAGCAACTAGAGTAAAAAATGCGCAGGGCTTAGTTTTCGTTTGCACTTCCTTTGAGAAATAGCCTTTGGACTTCGAGCCATAAATCTGAAAGCGAATCCGCAGACCCGAGCGAAACGGGTAGCTCTCGGGAGCTTATAGCCCGAAGCGGTGAACCACTCTTTTTTGAGGGGTTCCCGTGCGCTCCAAGCGGCGTGCCTCTCATCCACGGCGGCGCTGCGCGCCGATCACGTTGTTTTTCAATACGATGTATTGCCGTGGATGAGAGGCACCAGGTTGTTTATCTACTTTTTCCGTCTCTTCTCTGCTCTACCCCTAACAATCGCCGGAAAATGTTACCGCCCCGAATGTATTATGAGGTGGCCAAAATGATCCCTCCTAATACAGCCACTGCTAAAAAGATCCCTAGGATCACCAAAATGTTAGCAGAATTCTTTCGAATGGCACTTAAAAGCTTGATTTGCGTCTCTGCCAGCTCTCTTTCGCTGAGCTCAGATAATGGTTTTGGTCGATTGCTCATTGTGAAAAATTTTAGTGAGCTTGCAAACTAGCCTATCAATCGAAAAAAGTAAATACCATAAACAGGGTATTTTTCATTAAAAAATAGCTCTTTTTCCATCATATTGACCAATCACCACCCCGCTTTCAATGTCCTTGAAAAAGAGTACGGCTCCAGGTGCCATACCCTTTTTCATCCGGCAGTAGAGATACGCATTCTTCATCCAGGATTCCATTTCCTTAGGCTCAGTCCCGATCAGCTCCCGGTAAAGGCTCAAGCTGGGCAGATCGATTTCCACCGCTTTTTTATCCACCAGGAAATTAAATCCCAATACCACACGCTCTATGCGCTCTACTTTTTTGCCGGCTTGGACAATGTTCTTTTGCAGCTGCTTCCCAGATTTTTTCTCGGATCTTCTATTGGCTCTGTTCATGGGGATTGATTTTTTCTTTGGTAAACTTCCAGCCTTTGTATTCGAAGGGAAATTTCTGAAGCCTGGCATAACTGTGAGAGAATTCTGGATGAGCTTCACAGACTTTTGGCATACTGCTGTAAAGCTCTCGGATCCCGTCTTTCTCTATGATGATGACATGTATTAAGCTCATGGATAAATATACAGATTTATATATAAAGTCAGTCTAAAAAGTGACGGTCATAAAATAACCGTTCCATCCGCCGAAGGCGTTGTACTCGGGCTCGATGACGATGCTGCCGATCTCCAGCCGCCAGAAAAGACTGCAGCCGTCTTCCTGGCTTTCGATGATCAGGTCTTTTAGCTGATGGATGGCTTCCTCACATCGGCGGTATTGAGCCAGCTCTTTGGCTTCGGACTGACTGGGATCTCCCTTTTCGATCACCCAGAAGAGCGTGGTCCAGCTGTCGGTCTTCCGTCCGGATATACCCTCGGCGCTGTAGCTGGGCAGGACGGCCACGAGCTGTATGCCTCGCTTGTCATTCAGCTTACCGGTAGCCTGATTGTCATCCACGGCCCGGACATAGCCTTTGATGGCGGGGATCTCTTCCAGGAGCTCCTGCAGTTTGGTATCGAAGGTCAGGACGTTCATCGTTTTTTCTGTTTGGCTTTTGCTTTTTGATTCTCCAGGTGCTTCTCATACATGTAGACCAGGATGTCAAAGAACCCGGTCTTGTCGGCCTTGTCCACTTCGCCGAATACCTTCTGCTCTGCCAGCTGGAAGAGTACCCCTGTCCAGCCAGCCCCTCGCTGATCGGGGCGGATCGGCTCGGAATCTTCCCGGATAGCTTGCGGAAAGAGCGGAGAAAGATTGATCTCCCGTCCGCTGATCATCAGATCCTCGGTCTGGATGTAATGGAGGGCGTGACTAAACCACAGCAGGATCCCCGTGCGCTCCACCTGCCCGAGCCGTGCGGTGATCAGGGACAGCTCATCGAGTCTGGCCCGATTGAAGGGCTCCCGTCTGCGTCCGTCAAAGTCTTCTGCCCGCTGCCAGGATTCCCAGTCTTTCCGCTCCGGGCGGTACAGACAGGCAATCATCCGGCTGAGCTGATCTTCCTCCCTGCTGTCAAAGTAGGCCTGCATTTCTTCCACTGCCGCGCGCAACTCCCCGAAGGTGAGATCCGCTAGCAAGTGGCTCGGTCCGTACAAAACCACTTTTCCGGCTTTGACCTGGGGAAAGTGATTCAGTACGGGAGTGTAGTTGATTTCTAGCTGGCCTTTACTGTTGACCGCAAAGAGGAATGTGATCAGCTCTTCACACAGGATCGCGATCCTAGAATACTTTTCCTCCCGCTGCCGGTCGGTGAGTAGCCGTTCTTTTCGCACGGACTCGGCATCCCGCTCGATGTCCAGGAGATAGTAGAGACAGCGCACCTTGGCTTCATCAGGATCTATGATTCCGGAGGCAGCCAAGACAGCTTGTCTCAGACAATATTTTGCCTGGACAGAACTCATCTCATCCCAATGCGCCGGGATCTCCAGCTGCAGGTTTCGCTCGGGGATCTCGATCTGGTTCATGTACGGAAAAATTTGTTTTCTTCCTTATTCTCGGGCAGCACCGTAAACACGCCCGCATCCGGATCAGCTGATCGAATAAATACTTTGATATCATCGAGCAGCTCCCGGGCGTCATCGTTGAGGTTTTTGATGTGTATGTCGAGGATATCTTTGAGGGGAATCTGGGAGGCATTACGGGACTGCACCATGGAGCGGAAGTGCTGGACCACGCCCTCTGGCATGACCTGCACGCTCAGGCGCTTGACTGCGATGACCATTGCCAGCAAGGGCTGGACGGTCTGCACGTAGCGGAGCAGGCTGTCGTAAAACTCCTCCTGCTCCTCATCCAGGGATGGGATACCCCCTCCTGCTGATCCGCTGCCGCTTTCGGTCTCTCCGCTGGTCCAGCGCTGCAGCAAGGGGGTATAATGGGTTCCCAGGGCTTTCTTCAGCACATGGTTTTGAATCTCCCGGAGGAATGGCACCACGGTATAGAAGAAACTCTGACTGTGATCGACCATGGGATAGGCCTGCTGGAAGATGGCGATGGAGTTGACAAATAGCTCAAGGCTGGCTTTCCGATTTTCGGAGCCCATCCACTCAGCTATTTTGTTGGACTCCAGCCAGTCGATCAGCATGTCTGTGGTCTCATGAGCCATGCGGCGCTGGGCATCATCGTCTTTGTCGATCATCCACTCCCAAGCCATGGATTCATTGTCCCGGTCAATCTTCACTTTGCGCCCGCTGGTCTCGTGGCTGACGGTGTTCAGCTGATAGTATCGCAGGGTAGTCCGATAGGCAATCGGGATCTGCAGGAGCTGGACGAGCTTGTCATTCTTTGCCTCTTCAGCAGATGCATTCTCTTTCTGAAAGTCCGCACTGTTGTAGTGATTCAGAGCACGGGCCATCAGGTCACCTCCAACAAGCTTGGTCATCTGGTTTTCTTCCAGGATCCAGAGCGTGCGCG
Source organism: Algoriphagus formosus (assembly GCF_002807035.1). GTDB lineage: Bacteria > Bacteroidota > Bacteroidia > Cytophagales > Cyclobacteriaceae > Algoriphagus > Algoriphagus formosus. The sequence goes on from NZ_NIUC01000002.1 coordinate 1,206,265, forward strand.
CCCGGTCAAAGTCATTGTTGGCATAGAAGGAGCTGGTGAGCTGCTGCAGTTCTTCGGCTCCGTTTCCGGATTTGTTGATCAGCATCATAGCTATTCAGTTACTGTGTTGACTACTCGTTTTTCGGGAGCCACATTCTCCTCACGCATCACCGTGTGATGGTAGAAGCCCATGCGGATGCCTTTTTTATTGGGGAAATTTGCCTGAATGTCCTGATTGATTGCTTCGAATACGACCTCCTCTGGGATAGTCGTGTCGCTGGCCATGTAGAGCTTCAGAGCGTAAAGCATCTCTGAACCGGAGCTCATCTTACCATTCACGATGATATTGGAAAGTGAAGGATGCAGTCCCATCCCGGAGGTGATGGCCGAGTCGGCCTTTTCACTGATCTTCAGCTGCGCCTCGATGAAGGTCTTCACGTTCTGATCGATCGCATTAATTTTCCACTCGCAGAGATTGCCATCCTCGTCATAGAAGTCCGTGGTCTCGATGAATTTGCCTGCGTTTTTTTTGCCGGTCAGTACAGAGGCCATCTTGTTGAAAAGCTCAGTTTTTGCCTCCTCCAGCATGGCGTCGATCTTGGCATCATCGAGCGTAGGATTGTTTTTCTCGAGCTTCTCCCGCTTATCAGTCCAATACTTTTCCGGCACATGGATGTGAAAGGCTGAAGTGATCCCGTTTTCGCTCAGGTAGGCCAGGACCTCGGGGATATCCGAAGACCGCATCATCCAACTGAGCGAACCAAAATAGCTCGGTGTGCTGTAGAAGTTGCGGCCAAAAGAATACTTATTGTGATAGCTGATCGAAACCCGATGGCGGAAGGGATCCGCGGGATTATATACCGGATAGGGAGTCATCCCTGAGTGCAGGCAGTGATTTTCGAAGTCGCCGGTATAGATCCTCCTCACGTTTTCGAGCCGCTTGGGTAGGGGATTTTCTGGCCACTCAAGCCGGGCATCCGTGCCGGGGATCACCTGCAGGCGGCGGATCATGCCCTGACCGCCTATACGTGGACCTCGATTGCGGATATGTTTCACAAATACCCCTTTCAGATATTTGAACTCCACCATGGCCATGTCAATGAATCGCCGATAGTCCCAGCTGTCGAGCCAGTCCTGGATCTCCGCATCTTCCAGGTACTCGCGCATCATATAGCCATCCTGATAGACTAGCCGGTAGAGTGCCGGACCCTGCCCGTAAAGCAGACCAATCTCCCGCTCGATGATGCCGGGCGCAAGATTGTTTTTGTCCATGATCTTGCGGATCTGGACGGGCAGGTCATTGTTTGCCCCGTAGGGTACGAGCCGAGCTCCATTCAGCAGATAAGGATCCGACTCCCAGTCTGTCCCCTTCGAGAGGGCCATGAGCTGGTCAAATGTCCCCTCGGGTGTCGTCCCAAAGGCGAAAGCCCCGGCGCTGGTATGCACTACACGGGTCTCCCCGATTTTCTTCACTTCTTGCGTCATGTCAGGATGAGTCTTTGTCCGTTGAAAGTCATGAGCGCAGGGATGTAGAATCGGCGATGCTCCAGCGTGTCCAGGTCGATGTATTCGATCAGTGCATCGGCATTCAGGTATTGCTCCCGCTTGTCAGTCAGCTTTAGCCTGGCACGTCGAACGGAGCAGACCCCTTGCGTGGACTGCTTGGTCTCCGAGTAGGACATAAAAGAGAAGCTAAAGGGCTGGTCCTTTTTGGACAGCTCCTGCATCTCACTCAGCGCCTGATATACGGTCTTCTGGCTCATACTCCGAATATCGGAGGAGCATAGGGGAGTGGAAAGGACATAAAAAAAGCCTCACTGGGAGGCTTTGGTCATTTAATCGATACTTAGATTCTTAAGATGTTTTTTCACTTCTGAAATTTCATTTTTCTCTTCATAGATTTTTTTAAGAACAAAATCTAGAACATATCTCAAACTCAATGCTTTTTCAAGACACTCAGAATCTGATAATTTATGTACACCAACAGATGCTGATCCATAAAGTAATTTAAACGGATTAGTACCCAACCCCTTCAAGGATTCCGGTAAAAACCCATATACTTCTTCAAGTAAATCAGGTGTTTTATGCGTTAATCTATGCTCCTCTAACAACTGTTTTACTTTAATGCTTTTTGGATCATCCAATTCTGAAACTTGCTCTAAAAGCTTTATCAATTCTGATTCAACAACTCTTCTAAAATATACAAAAGCACCAATACCATAATTTCCGGAGAGATTCATCAATGCTTTTCTATAAAAATCCAAATTCTCCTTACTAAGGATCTTTGAAACGTATCCTTCGGCTTTTACTGAGTATGGAGGTGTTTGCCCGATTTTCTTTCCGTACAAATAGTATTCACCAACTTCATTTTTTTCAGTAAAAAACTCAATCAAAAACATAGGGTTGTCTTTCTTGCAATTTTGGCATTGACCAATCACTTTTTCAATAAACCTTTGACCAATTTCATCAAGTAACCGGTACTCTCCGTATTTTTTTGATCTATCACCAGGTCCAAAACCATATGTCAAATGGTCCGTCATTTCTTTAATTGTATAGTCTTCAAGTTTTAAAAGGTGAGTTTGAGGGTCTTCGGCACAATTACAAGAAAATGGAAAACCAAAATCATAAAGAGTTCTTGGATCTATTGCAATTTCTGGATTTAGTAAAATTTTCCTGTACAAAGGAGAATCAGATAACAACTCTCTTAGCCCATCACATTTAATTGGTTTAACCTTCATTAGTCAAGATTTTTTGGCAGAATTTAATTTAGTTTTTCAAAAACCTGGAATTCAACCAATTTTCAAATACAGAAAAATAAGCCTCCTTTTCTTCGATGAAAATCCAGTTTTTTGGAACATCATGAGCTTCTATAAATAATTCCAATTGACCCAAAGCGAATTCAAGGTTCAGTCCTAATCCAGAAATTAAATTCAAAAATTTTCCAATTAAATCTGGCCCAAAAGATGTATAAGCCTTCTTTAAATCGATTCGATCATGAGGAGTAGTTTGGAAAAAATGTTCAATTATCTCGTTTTCTAATTGTTTGCTCATTTCCAAATATATTAAAATCACCTCACACTCGCATCACCTACATTGACCTTCCTGGCTCCGCCTACTTTTCTTCTCAGATCCCGCTTCATCATGAGGTATTTGAAGCTATCGGAGGGATTGGTACTCTCCAAGGGAAGGCGATGGATAGGCAGCTTCTCGGTACTCTTGTCCTTCACCACGACAAAGTTTCCTTTGGCATTGGCTTTTTTCTTCATCCTGGCATCTTCCAGGCTGCAGCGTAGGGGCTTGCAGTGATAGAAGTCGATACGCACTTTGGGCAGTCTCGGATTCTGCTCGGCCAGGCATTCCATCATGAAGTTGTATTCTTCATTCTGATAGATATTGCCCTGTCCTTCGCTCATCAGAATCACTTTCCAGCCGGTCTTATTTCCCTCTCCATCCACTTCGATCGCGCGCTTCATCTGCGTAGCCAGATCCTGCTTGGCTTTGGCGTAGTTATTGGCTGCCCGGTCATACCACATATTCAGGGTTTTCTCCCGATGGGGCTTGTAGTAGGCTAGAAACTTATCTGCCAGCTCTCTTATCCACTCCGGAGAGAGGGTAAAGAGAAACTTGGTACAGCGATAGTATTTGCCATCATCCTGAGCCATCGTCATGCTGATCATATTGCCAAAGTCCAGCCCACAATCAATGGCTTTCTTTCGGTTGTGATACTTCAGGATGCGGCAGTCTTCCTCATCATTCAGCCCAAAGCGAGCCGCCCAATCCGGATCTGTTCCGTCCATGTAGAAGTGCCGGTCCTGCAGGTTGGCATAGAAAAGCTCGCCTTTCTCAGGCTTGGGCTTCATGGATAGGACCGTAGTCTTGGAGTCCAGGAAGTCATCTGAGAAAGCATCGTCAAACCATTCGGGCGTCAGGATATCGACATTGACATAGGAACTGGCGACATAGAACATCGTGTGAGTGTCCTTGTGCATCCGTGCCGCTGTCCATCGCTCCTCCCATCGCTTCCAGACACGTTTCTTCTTCAGGATCTCCTCCCGGTCTTTGCTCTCTACAGCTGCGGCATATTCGCCCAAGGCTTCATTGAGCACGAAGGCCACTTTCAGCACCAGCATGAGCGCTTGGGTCTTCATCCGCTTGCCGCGCTCCAGGATCCAGTCATACTGCCCGATCTTGTCGGTGTCCGGCATATCTGTCGTGAAGGTATGCCCCCGATAGAAGGGACTGTGACCGTACTTCACACGCATGCCCCGGATGGCTTTCTGCATATTGGAAATGCGGTCCTTGCGGAAGTACTTCACCTCATCTCCGAATAGGTGGACGTAGTTACCCCCGGCAAGGGAGGCGGGACGGTCGAGCGAACCGAAAGTTACATTCAGCCCGGTAAAGAAGATCATGGTATTGTTATAGGTCCCGATCTGATTGTAGGGCTTCCAGAAGTGCTCCTTGATATTGGGAGGAAGGTCGGGCACTTCTACAGGGCTGAATTCGGGCGGACGCTTACCGATCACGTAGTGGGTACCCTCATAGATCCCTTTCAGCTGCAGACCTTCTTTGACTGTCCGGAGGACGTTCTTCTGAAGGTTGGCATAGGTATCAGCTACCCAGGCTACCGGCGCCCCAGGCATGTCATAGATCATCTCTACCAATCGCTCCACTTGGATGTCTGTGGTCTTCGAAGAGCCCCGGCCGGCGATCATGTACAGGAATCGCGGCAATATCATCAGGCAGAGTTGCGAGAGCCAGTTGGCAAAGGCCACGGCAACATTAGGACTCTTCGGGTTGACTGTCTTCCTCCAGCTCATGCAGGCGTTCTTCTAAGTTGATATGCTCGATTCGTGCGTCCTGTCGGGCGCGGATTTTATCCCGCTCGGGGATCTCCAGGGATTCGATCTGACGGGCCACTTCCTGTCGGTCGATGCTGTGTAGTCCCACATCTCCTGGATTGAGGGAGTAGAAGCGGATGGGCTTGGCAAACTGCTCTGCAGGTGGCTTCTCCGGATCATCCTTGTCAAGCCCCAGCATGCGTGAGGCCTGGGTGATCAGGTTGCCATAGACCTCCCAGTCTTTGGAGCTGGCGGCATTGTCCCGGACGATCAGGGCGGCTTCCTGAAGCTGCTCGGCAAATTTGTGCCGTAGAGCTTTCCGCTCGATCTGCCGGTCGGCATAGAAGAGATTGATCGCCTCATCGTACATCTCCGAGGCACGGGCGTATTTGAGCCCGAAAGGCGGCTTGGTAAAGAAAGCCACGGTATTCCTGCGGCCTATCTTTCGGCCCATCCCGGCAAAGATCAGCAGGGCATCCAGATAGATAGCCTCTTCATTCTTGAGATCATTCAGAGATCCCGATTCGATGTAGTCCCGCAGATTTGCCAGCAGTCTCTTTTCGTCAAATCCCCCGAAGATATCCAGCTTGGAGATTTCCCAGGATTTGTTTCTCCGGATCTTGGCCAGATGCTCGGAGGCGGTGACGTTGCCTCCTTCGGTCGCCTGCAGGAGAGCCAGCTGTTCTTTGGCAGCAGCCATGAGCTTACCACGGCGGATGTAGTAGCTAACCTTGCTCTCTGGATCTTCGGCAGCCTGGACAAAGAAGACTTTGTCCACATCGAAATACATGGCCATCTGCTCCAGAGAATAGCCCAGTGCAGCAAGGTTTTCGAGTTCTTTGGCAACTTCTTCGGTGAGTGAAAGACCTAGGTTCATAGCTTGAAATTAATCTTCAGAATACTGCTCAGAAGGACAGATGCAGGATTTGCGGAATTGATAGACCTCTGGATCATTCATCCAGATGTATTGCTCGTGCAGGGCATTCTCGGAGAAATTGCCCGATCCCTCGACGACAAAGTGATGTCCGCCAGCCTCCATCAGGGTGATCTTGCTGTGATTCCAGCAATAGTTGACCGTGAAGTCTCGGCTCTGCCGCTGCAGCTCGATCAGGTCATAGACCTTGGGCATGCGGTGCCGGATACTGTCTGAGATACTCAGCCGGATCCTCTTGATCTGGCCTTTGTCATACCACTTGATCATGCTGGTCAGGATGCGCTCATTGAGTGAGTAGGTAGATAGGCAAAGCTCCTGGATCTCGCCCACATGCTTGATCACATAGACGATGAAGGTGAAGGCATTGAAGCTTTTGAGCGTGAAGAGAAAGACCGCCTCACCTGGCTCAGGTGTTTTGCCTGTGAACTGCTTGAGGGATTCGATCTTCGCTTCATGCCTCCGGATGAATTTTGCCCGTAGTACTTCCGAACGGTCTCCTGCCTGGACAGGCTCGGGAGGGTTCAATTCCGAGAGACTGAATAGCTTCATTGGTATTTCATCAGGAGTTTGGTGACTTCCTCCAGTTGCAAGCGCTTCCATCTCAGGCGCTCGGTGCGCTCAGCCTCCAGATGGGGCTTGGTGCCAGAGCTCAGCTCCTTCTCGATACGCCAGATGTTATGTTCGAGCTTGCCTTTCAGCTGGACCAGCTCCACAGGATTCAGCGCGCGCAGGCTTTGCAGCTCCCGCAGCTGCTTGAATATGGGATGCTTTCCCAGGACATGGCCATGCTCTTTGTAGTGGACAAATTCGGCGATGATGGCCCTGTTTTCCAGGTAGCTACGCACCAGGACTTTGACCGTGGACAGCTGCTCTTCAGGAGTTACACAATCAAAGAGCAGGGCATGGGCTCGGGTGTAGCGGTGATAGGCGGAGATCTTGTCTGCAGCGAGGATCTTCAGCTCGGGCGGACAGTTGAGCTCGTTGAGAAAGGGCCAATTGTCCCTGAACTTCTCCCCCCGGGTGATCTGCCTGGGGTCCAGCCCAAACCGACGGCATAGCTCATGGATTAAGATAGGATAGTTTGCCTGGCTGTCTGCCTGGATAAGCTTTAGAAAAGGATGGTCTTTGCCGGCCAGCAAAGCAAAAAGCCGGACACCCTCATGAAGAGGTGCGCCCGACTTTACCCAGCCTATTACTTCGAGCCTCATTTCTCCCACCGCGATTTCTCAGGAAATAGCTTCTTGAGATACGGGAGCACGTGAGGCCATCCTTTGTCGTTGTGATTGATGAATTTGCGCTCTTCAAATACCCGCTGCAGGATCGCAGGATTCGGACTGGAAGACCAGACCGATGCCACGATGGAGCCTTTATCATCATTACGGGTGATGATGGGACGCTCATCCGGAAAGTGGGTATTGAAGTAGAGCGAACTGATCAGATGCCCTTCTTTCTGACATTTGAAAGTCGCCAGGGTCTCTGCGAGCTTGGTCTTTTCGAATACTACCGGCACATGGGCCGCATAGTCGAAAGCTTTGGCCAGCTTGAGCTTTGCCAGGGCTTTCAGGGTACGGACCGAATTGTCCCGGTACACACCGCCTGCAGATCCTTTCTCCTTCAAGGGGCCCATGGCTTTTCTCACCAGGAGATCCTCGGGGTGGACCTGAGCTACCGGATAGATATCATCATTGGACCAGACAAAGATCTCGTCGACCAGATCGGAGGCGATCACTGTGGCCAGCTTGTCGGCTACATCGATCTGCGGATTGGTATTGGTCCGGGCATGGGGAATGTGGATGATATCCTTTCCAAACCATGGAGCTGCATCTCCCACAATTATGATGCGTCCAAGTTCCTTAAAGTTTTGCTGCCAAGCACGGACGGCATATAGCAGCTCATCTCCTTTGGCTAATTTAGCCACATAGGGGATCACCACATGGATACCCAGATCCTGAGGCATTCCCGATACCACATCGTTATCAGATATTGCTTCTGGAGACGGATCTTCCACCGATTCGGCAGGCTTTACTGCTTCTGTAGGTTCTTCCGCTACCTCAAGCTCCTCTTTCTTCGGAGCTTGTGCTTTCTTTGCGGCCGTTCTTTTGGCCGGAGCTTTGCGAGTAGAAGCCCCGGACTTAGCCGGGGCTGTTTTTTTTACTGTCATAAGCGATCAGGATTTAGATACCTCCTCCTCCGGAGCTGCCTGCAGTAGGCTCATCCGCTACCGGCGGATCCTCTCCAGTCCAGTGAAGGGTCTTATTGCGCGTGCGCTGTCCCTGTGTCCAGGTAAGCGTGGTCATTTTCCCCTCATTGTTGTCCTGTCCTTCGGCGGCGAAGTACAATGGATTACATGGGGTACCGTGCAGGCGCTTTCCTTCATTGTCACCGCATTCCTCAGTGATGAGGATATGGCCCTCGTTGAGGTCCTCCTGCATCCAGCCTGCGGCATGCTTGTCATCTCCGGGACGCTGTCCGCTCACAGTCGCGATCCATCCGGCCATTTCGTCCTGCGGATCTCCGTCCGTACTATCCGCACGGTTGATCGATCTGGGGACTAGGTAGATGGCAATGCCTTTGGCGCCTTCCTTCAGGGCAAAGTTGCCTGTCGCTTCCACGCCGCTTCGCTCAGGGAAGGAGAGCACATCAGATGCCCGGTACACCTTCACGTTCGGCTTCTTAGGGACGGGAGCTCCCGCCCCCGTCTTGATCTTTGGTAAGGATACTTTTACGTAAGTCATGGTCTGCTATCGTTTAGATTCCTCCTCCTCCTGAGCTGCCAAAGTCCGTGATGGACTTGTTAGGATCAGTTCCCTTGTTCTGCTGATAGGTTGTATGAGCACCATAGACAGAAGTGATCAGAGCCTTAGGATTGTATCCAGAAGGCACGTAGGCAAAGACTGCCTCACCATAAGCAAATCCGGCACCCAGCCAGTATTCACCGAAGAGCTTCGCCTGGTAATCTTGCTTCTGTACATCGTTGATGACATTCGGCAAATCATTCTTGTGGCGGATTTTCTTCAAATTGATACCAGGAGTGGCAAAGAGGATCGGAGATCCATACATCCCTTCCATAGGCACCAATACCTGATTGGAGAAGTCGATTCGGTCGCCTCCGAAGTTCGGGTCAGTCGTACCGCTGCCGGCACCCCAAACATTCTTATAGGCGATCTTGTAGCGTCTCCAAAACTCATAGGAGCAGGCAATGCTCATATTCAATGAGCGGAAGATAGGCGCAAGCCAGCCTGTATATTCCTGCATGAAGGTCAGCATCTCCTGATCCGTACAATTGGTGTAGTCAAAGCCATCACCGTCGAAGTATTTAAACCTCTTTGGATTACCGTTTTCCAAAGAATCCACAAGCTGGGTTTCCAATCCGTCCATGGAGTTTTCCGGAGCAGTTCCGGCTTGTCCTTCTGATACTACACCGGCATCGACAAACTTACCCTTGAAGATCATCCGCAGCTCGATGTCCTGCATCAGTTGCGGAAATACCAATTGACCCCAGATGTACTTCGTGATCGGCATCTGATCCACAGACAGCCCTTCATCATACATGTGCAGCATGTAAGATTCCAATACCTCAGAAGGAATCACCGGCATGTTGATCTTGTGACGATAGTTCTTGATCGTCAAAGGCTCAAACTTGGTCTGTCCTGAGGGTGTCCACTTGTTAGTGAACTGCTGAGACACCGAGGTGATCAGTGCCTGAGTCGCTCTCCACTCGGTGATAGCCATGCCTGAAGTGAAGTATTGAGCCGAGCTAAATCCTGAGAACAGTGCTTTCACCTCTTCCAGATTGTTCTGGTTTTGGCTCAGGTAAGTACCGAACTCCTCCTTCAGATTGTCCACATCGATCGTTTTGGCTGCTGCTTCCACGTCTCTCATGCGACCGGTCTTGATGAAGTGATTCACTTCGGCATAGTGTGCGGCTGTCACCTTGATGCCCTTGATACGAGGCACGTTTGCTTTGCCTTTGGGCAAGTCCTCAGCCGATACTTCCGGCTTCAGATCCTCTTCCTCCTCAGCACTGAGCGTACTGACGAGCTTCTGTAGCTTCGCCTTTTCGGCATTGGCCGTTGCCAGCTTTGCCTGAATGTCTGCTACCTCCTGCTTGTGCTTGTCTGCCAAGCCCAAGACTACATCGGCACCGATGTCGGTGCTCTCCGACGCCTTGCCCCCGGATTGGATGTAGGCCTCAAATGATTTGGCCTTTTCCTCCCCCAGTAGCGTGGCGATTTCTGCGCGCTGGTCCTCAGTGAGGCCAGGCTTTTCATCGACTTTGAATTCTTTGATCCCAAAGTACTTCAGCATCGATGCCAAGAGTTTTTCCATCTGCTTGTGGTTAAATGGTTATATGATAGATTTTGCGTGAGTCAATGTCTGTGCGACCTGCACGGCAGTCATGCTGTCGCCGATCTTGTCAATCAGTCCGTATTCTTTCGCCTGATCGGCAAAGAAGGTGCGCCCGGTCAGGATCCCTTCCACATCGGTTTTCAGCTTTCCGTCCCGGTTGCGCTTCACCGCATCCTGGAATGATTTGGCCATCGGATCGAGGAAGTTTTGCTGGATGATGGCATAGTCTCCATCCAGCGCCTCTTGATAGCCTTCGTTTTTGTGCTCGCTGTAGGTCGAGTAGATGATGTGGGTTTTGACACCTGCTTTGGACTGCAGCTCCCGATAGTCTGTCAGCTGGAGCATGACTCCGATACTGCCGACCATGGAGGAGATGCTGTTGTCCGCGACGATGTAATCACTCTCGGATGCCGTCCAGTATCCTGCGGAGCAGGCCAGATCCAAAGAGGCCACAACAGGTTTCTTCTTGGATTTGGCATAGCGGATGGACTCGGTCATGGGAGCGACTGCGTCGACTGCTCCCCCACCAGTGTCGATGTCCAAGACTATGGAGCCGATGTTTTTGTGATTGGCAGCCTCCATGATCATCCCGGCGATCTCCTTGGTGCCGTAGCTACACCATGTGCCGTACTTGAGCATGGTGCCTTTTACGGGAATGATAGCCGTGGATCCGGGAGCGGCATTCCCCCAGGGGTCGAGCTCCTCTTCTTCTTCGTACTCTTCCTCATCGTCCCACTCACGGAGCAGGACAGAAGAGCGGCGCTGATCCTCAGATATTGCGACCAGATGCATGGAACGGCGAGGCCTCATGCTGCTGAGCTTGACGGATTTCTGGCTGATGATCTCCCGTGCCTGATCGATCAGGCCCGAAAGCTCCTCCGGACGGACAAAGAAATGTCCCCTGGCGATCTGGGAAATCAGTAAGAATGGCCAATTGGCGGCAAGTCTGTGCATTGTTCTGTGGTCTGACTAGTATTCTGGAATACAAGAATACCCAGGCACAGATGCCATAGAAAGGACGGGGAAAGGGGCTTTTTCTCAATTAATTATCAGCCTAAGTCAACTGCTCTGACAAGAATCTCCTTATTAGAATCAATTTCAAATGAGTGATTGAATGTGCCCGTGCCAGGTATGCTTACAGGCTGCGAATCAATCAATACTGAATCAATCAGCAGCTGAAGGAAAGGAGATTCTGGTGAACCCTCTGCTATATCCAAATAGGAATATTGAATTCGAATCGTGTCACCCTGAAATACATTGACAGTACCGGTACCATTGCCAAACTGCTCCAGCTTTAGTACTTCATTGGCATATATCCTCACATTTGCATCAATAAAGTCAGGCTCAGATTCCCACTCTGACAGTTCATAAGATATGGTAAGTGGAACAGGATCAGGTTCGGGTTCCGGCTCTGGCTCTGGATCAGGCTCAGATTCAACTTCTTCAGGCTCTCCTGCAAAGATCCATGGGAAATGCCAGGACTGATGGCTGAAGGAAATGGGCTTCTGCCGGATGCTGACTGTCTCATCCAGTCGCACGGGCAGGTCAGGGTCTCCTATTATATACTGTGTCTCATCCTTGTCCAGTGTGATTCGGATAATGACGATCTGATGAAGGTCCAGTTTGCTCCGGAGCATGGCTGAGAAGCTGGACTCGTAGAGCCTCCCTGCTTTGGTGTGTGACTTTCGCACGCTGAGGGTGGCACCGGGGATGATGGGAATCTCCGTCCAGGAGGCATCGATGAGAAGGTGACCTTCCGATGCTTCGATAAAGGTATTGATCGCGGAGACGGGAGCGTATTCCAGGCGGCAGATGTTGCTGATGCGTTCGGTCATTTTTACGAGTGTTTTTCGTGATATCGGCGAAAGAAATCCGGGTTATTTTTGAAGGTATTTTTCGGGCTCGCACTCGATCCGCTGATTGCGGGACCAGGCTTTTTGAAAGAGCTGATTCACCTGCTCCTCAAAGGCCCGGAGCTCCTCCCGGTACTGGCGCTTTTTGATGGTCTCATTGTCTGAAAACAAGCTGGTCAATTTCCGCGACACGATATAGGACTCAATGATGTCTTTCTGCTGATAGCCTTTACGCAGTCCCTTCAGGTAGTATCGGTCCATATCCAGATTGTAGATGACCTCCAGAAGATCATTGAGCCGGTGGATGTCCTCGGCGGTATAGTGCAGAAAGTGACCGGGTGCCGTATCCAGTCCCTTGCAGCGGGGCAGGCGAAGCATGATCGTACCCTCGGTCGGCTCCTCCCGGATGGGTCGGTCGGCATAGCGCACAAAGCAGGTAAGCAACTTGCCCGCTTCGGTCTCGCGGGTGACTCTCAGACTGCCGTCGGGCAGCTCTTCAAACAGGTAATGGAGAAACAGCCGGATGTGCTGCTTTTTGACCGTGAACGCTATCTTCATGCAGGCTTTTTTCTTAAAAATAACCGTGTTGCATGAGTATTGCAACTATTGCGCCAACGCAACAGCAAAACTTTTCAGTCTGAGTTTTACCCCAAAAAGTTGTGTTTTTGTAACTCCCTAATTCGGGATAGTTAACTAATTGAATTTCAATATTTTGATCTGTTAAGAAACTGAAAAACGCTTTCTTAACCGTAACGCCTTGAAGTTGTAACCGGAAACTTTTGGTTTTGCGGTTACAAACTTTTTGTAACCAGCCCTTTTTTGACACAGAAAAATAACTCAGTTCTTAACGCTGTATCTTTTTGATTTTCAGGGGTATTATTATAGAATTTATTCTTTTGTTAAGAAGTTACATTTTTTTTGAGTAAAATTAAGTTTGAAGGATACAAAGGAAAAGAGCCGTAGAAGATCCGGGTAAAGTAGAGGGCCATCAGCGTCCCTGGAGCAGAGCTCCGCGACAGGTATCTGTAACCCCGTGTGCCACGGGCTGAATACGATGGGGAAGGAGAGAGCCGGCCACTGAAGGTCTTTAGAATCGCGTATATGAAAAAAGCCTGTACGTGAGGACATACAGTCGAAAATAGAAGCTTAAAAAGATGACAGAATTTTTTAGAGATTTTTTCCAATCAGTGAGTGACCGATTGAGAAACAGGGTTTTTGGCCCTTTTTTACTTGCCTTTTTATTTTGGAACTGGAGACCTATTTTACTTATTCTAGCCTCCAACAAGCCCATAGAACAGGTAATTCGACATATTGAGGTTGTGGGATACTTTAATATTTGGAATATTCTTGTATACCCCCTTAGTATTTCAATCTTATATTCTATTTCACAACCTTTTATCAATCATTTTTTAGGAAAATTAATTAGATGGCCTTTAAAAAAAGGAATTGAGAGCACTTACGAATTGAAAAAAGAGCGAAAAAAAGGAGAATTAAAATTAGCTGATTTAGAATTTGAAATTCAGGAAGCGAAGGCTGGCACAGTAAAATATGAAGAGCTCAATAATAAAATTAAATCCTTAGAAGAGCAAAATGAATTGATTTCTACTGACAATAAAAAACTAAGGGATTCTGAAATTAAATTAAAATCACAGACTATCAATTACCAAAATAGATTAACGGACTATTCAAGCAGCTATTCAAAATATATCCTTGATTTAATGCAATCAAGGTATCCGGACAATGAAAAATGGGAATTAGTAAAAGCTCTAGAACTTTTAGACCGAGGCGATGTAGACTTAGATGTTATTAGCAATGAAGTAAAAAATGATTTGAATTACTTTAAAATTGTGGAAACCCAAAGAGAAATAGGCACGGATAAACGTGCTTACTTTCTTACAGATTTTGGCAAACTTTTTATTTCCGATTTAAACCTAAAGCTTAATGACAACCGCTGATTACATCCAATCCATCAATTCCCGATTCCGTACTGGACACGCCACAGAGCACACGTTTAGAGGAGATTTGCAGCATTTGATCGAATCTCTCGTGCCAGATATAGCTGCTACCAACGAACCCAAGCGGCAAGCCTGCGGAGCTCCGGATTACATCTTGACCAATAAAAAAGGAATACCAGTTGGCTATATCGAGGCCAAAGACATCGGGGATAATGATCTGACCGGATCCAAAAAGAACGGGAACAAGGAGCAGTTTGACCGCTACAAAGGTTCTTTGGATAATCTGATCTTCACGGACTATTTGGATTTCTACTATTACCGGGGAGGAGAGCTGGCCACCTCCGTTCGGATCGGTGTCATCGATCAAGGTAAAATCCTTCCGCTACCTCATAATTTCCCGGCTTTCGAGCTTCTCATCAAGGAATTCACCACGCATATTGGCCAGTCTATTAAAAGCCCTAAAAAGCTGGCAGAAATGATGGCAGGGAAAGCCCGCCTTTTGGCGAATGTGATTTTCAATGCCCTGGAAAGTGATGATGAACACGAGGACAATTCCACCCTTCGTGAGCAAATGGCTGCCTTCAAGGAGATCCTGATTCATGATATTACCAACAAACAGTTTTCAGACGTTTATGCCCAGACCATCGCCTATGGGATGTTTGCCGCGCGACTTTATGATGATAGCCTGGATACCTTTAGCCGACAGGAAGCGGCCGAACTGATCCCCAAGTCCAACCCTTTCCTGCGAAAGCTCTTCCAATACATCGCAGGCTACGACCTCGATGATCGGATTACCTGGATCGTGGATGCCCTAGCAGATATTTTTCGGGCAGCGGATGTCAAATCCATCCTAAAAAACTTCGGAAAGGCTACCAAGATGGAGGATCCCATCATCCACTTTTACGAGGACTTCCTGACCCAGTACGATCCCAAGCTTCGTAAGCAGCGTGGGGTCTGGTACACGCCCCATCCCGTGGTGAACTTTATTATCCGGGGAGTAGATGAAATTTTGATCACTGAATTCGGCTTACCCATGGGCTTGGCCGATACCTCCAAGACAAAGATCAAAGTTCCCATTCCTACGCATGATAAGCGATTCTCCGGAGGCATGCGGGAAGTCGAGCAGGAAGTACATCGGGTGCAGTTCCTCGATCCTGCTACTGGCACGGGGACCTTTGTGGCGGAGGCGATCCAACAGATCTATGATAAAATGAAAGGGCAACAAGGGCTCTGGAATAGCTATGTGGAAAATCACCTGCTTCCCAGGGTCAACGGCTTCGAACTCTTGATGGCTTCCTATGCTATGGCGCACTTGAAGCTGGATTTGCTACTGAAGCAAACCGGCTATACCGGAACTAAAAATCAACGATTCCGCATCTACCTGACCAATTCCCTGGAGGAATACCACAAAGACACCGGAACCCTTTTCGCCAACTGGCTATCTACAGAAGCTTCCGAAGCCAATCAAATCAAACGGGATGCGCCTGTGATGATCGTGGCAGGAAATCCGCCTTATTCGGTGAGTAGTACAAATAAGGGAGGGTGGATTGAAAGCTTGGTGTCGGATTATAAAAAGGATCTAAATGAGCGAAATATCCAACCACTTTCGGATGATTATATCAAATTCATTCGCTATGGGCAGCACTTTATAGAAAAGAACGGCTCAGGTATTTTAGCCTTCATTACCAACAATAGCTTCTTGGACGGCTTGATACATCGGCAAATGCGAAGGAATCTTTTAGAGACTTTTGATAAAATCTATATTATTGATTTGCATGGGAATTCTAAGAAGAAAGAGGTGGCTTTAGATGGATCAAAGGATGAAAACGTGTTTGATATTCAACAAGGTGTAAGTATCAATTTTCTTATTAAATCTAAACCAAAACCTGATAAAGGTTTAGCAGAAATTTACAATTGGAATATTTATGGGAAAAGAGAATTGAAGTACAATCTTCTTAATTCTAATAGTCTCCGTGGAATAGAATGGGAGAAATTAACACCAAACTTTCCAAATTTCTTTTTCGTGCCAAAAGACTTCCTTGGTCAAAGTGATTATGAAAATGGCTTTAAAATGAATGAGATTTTTAAGGTAAGCGCTAACGGGATAAAAACTCAGAATGATAGCGCAAGTATAGCTTTTAATTTGGATGAAGCCGATAGACTTTTTCTTGACTTCAAAAATCTATCTGATAAAGAAATAAAAGAAAAATATGGATTTAAAGATGTTAGAGATTGGCAAGTTTCACTCGCAAAAGAGGATATAAATAAAAATTCACTTCTAACTAGAGACTTGCTTTATCGACCTTTTGATTTCAGAAAAATGAATTTCACTGGCAAAACAAAAGGAATAATGGGGTATCCTAGAATAAATTTAATGCGAAATTTCATTTCAGGAGAAAATGTAGGGCTAATCTTCGTTACTCAATCGCAAGCTGCAAACTTGGAATTTTTTGATTGTGCTTATATAACAAAACATGTTGCTGATACAAATATGTTTAGAAGAGGCGGGCCCTCAGTTTTCCCTTTATACCTCTATCCCGAATCTTCCGCTCAGTTAAGTTTGGATTCGGCCGAGACCCGTACGCCCAATCTGAATCTGGAAATCCTGGATCAGATTGCGAAGGGCTTGGGATTGAGTTTTGTACCGGAGAAAGTACCCTTCGAACTTCCCAACTCTAGTTGGTCAGGTGCTCAGGGTGACAGTTTTGCACCGATTGATTTGTTGGATTACATCTATGCCGTGCTGCATAGCCCAAGCTATCGGGAGACCTACAAGGAGTTTTTGAAGATCGACTTCCCGAGAGTGCCCTATCCCACGGATGTGGAAAAATTCTGGAAGCTTGTAGCCCTAGGCGGCGAACTCCGACAACTTCACCTGATGGAAAGCCCGGCACTCTCTCAGTTCATTACACAGTATCCCGTAGGTGGAGAGAATGAGGTAGAGAAGCCAAAGTTTGTGCCGTCATCGCGAGCGGAGCGAAGCGATCTCCCCCTTACTGGCCGAATCTACATCAATTCGGAACAGTATTTTGATGGAGTTCCTGAAGTCGCCTGGAACTTCTATATCGGTGGCTACCAACCCGCTCAGAAATGGCTTAAAGACCGAAAAGGCAGAGTTCTAGATTTCGAGGATATCATGTACTATCAAAGGATTATCAAGGCCTTGGTGGAGACTGACCGGGTGATGAAGGAAATTGATGAAATTGAAATTGTAAACTCTAAAAATTAATATATATGCTCTCCAATTTCTTTAGAATAAATATGCCTTATGGAATTGCTCAAAACGAAAAGGGCGAATGGATGGCTTTTAATCGTGAATACATGCCTTTAGGATACAACAGCACTAAATACAAACAAACCCCAGGAATCAATTATTTAGAACAACCCATTTACACTAGTTATAAAAGGATCACTGAAAAATTTTTAGCTGAATTAGTTGATGAGCCAGGTCAAATTCAAAGGTATTCTGATGGAAGAATCAGGTTTGTCTTTTTATACAACGACGGAACTAACCCTACCAATCAATCGAAGGATAATCCTATGATGTGGGAGCGCTATTTTGATAAATTAAAAAAGCTTTCCAAGCTACAAAAAGACGAGAGATACTGAATAAATTATTCTTCATCCTTTGGCACTTCGCCTAATCGGTATCTTTTTCTAAGATCCGCATGCCTGGCCTTTCTTAAGTATCCCTCCAAAAGCAAGTCAAGCTCCTGGAGTTCCAGATAGGAGCAGCTCCGAAGAAATTGCTCCACGGTGATCTCCAAATAAAATTGCTTTTGGATCTTAGGCATGGTATACCTCCTTTCCGAAAGTGCTTTCATTATTCACTAAACCATATTTTCGCTGAATTTTTTTGATCCTTCGCATTCGTCTTCGTTGTCTCTTTTTAAGTGAGGGGCCATTACTGCCCCCCGCTATTAATTCCGACTCATTCCAGTCTACCATCCCTATCTCAGTGATCACTTCCGGAGTGGGCTCTGCTTTACTGTGCCGCTGGATCAGCATAAAGACCACGGCCACGTAGGACCCCCAGGCCAGCCACATGATGGAGACGGCCAAATAGATGATGCTTTTGCCTGATCCCTTCAGCCGGTACACGTACCAGAAGACCATCAGTCCGAGGATCAGCACTGCTGCAGTGCCGATCCCCATCGCCCAACGGAGCTCAGTCATGACTCACCTCCTTTTCTATTTTATAGAACTTGGCAATTGCTACTCCCCAGTGACCACACCAAACGTTATGATATTGCGTGCCTTCCATACCGGGACCATACTCTTCGTCAACTACCTCAAATGTCATTTCCTTACACCTACTGTGAAGATTATGGGCTGTTCTTGATATTTCTTTAAGTCGACGGATTGATTTTTCTAAATCTTCTGTCACAGTCTTGTTCAGCTTTAGAAATTGTTTTCTGATCGCTTCTGTGAGTTGGTTTTTAGCTACATAATCAGTTTGCTCGATTAAGATGAAATATCTATCCATGACTCACCTCCTTTCTGTCCAGGTTATCTTTCATCTGGCGGATGGCCTCCTCCGGAGTCATGGCACCATAGATCTGAGTCATGTAGTGACTAGTTTGAGCCTTGAGCTTGTGCTCGAGCTCCTTGCATTCTCGAAGGATGTCCTTCGCTTCCTGAAATAAGGCTCCAGCCTTGCTTCGCTTAGCCTCTGCCGACTTGGCAAAGTAACGCTGCTGCAGATTGAGCAGCTCATCCACGGCCTTGATATAGGCCTGGGGTACGGTAATCATGTCGTTGTTCATGTTGTTTCAGCAGTTATGATTTTGACAGGTAAATAGATTTTGCGCTCTGTAATGCCTCTTTTCAGGATATCCTTGTCCGTTGCCTCGCTGAGCGAGCGGGCAATCAGGCCACCATCAGAAAGGCGCTGGTAGTACACCAGTCCTATTCTGCGCTTGCCGGTCATGGGGTCCACCATCTCCCGGATGGAGTTCGCCACTTTGACTTCAGTTTCGATTTTGATTGTGTCCATTGTATGAGTGGTTAGAATGATGCTTCGATATCTGAGTCTGAGAGCTCGTCGAGGATGCTCTTTGGCCCCTCGGAGGCACGTACTTCCGGAGGACTTCCCGGAGCCTGTACCGGATCATTTCCTGGCTGGATCCAGATGTATTCCAGCGTCTTGTGCTGACCGTTGTAGTCTCCTTTTTGGATGATCCTTCCTTCGGCATTTTTGAGCCCCAGGTGATCGGGATTGAGCCGGTAGCCCATGTACCGGACCCAAGCCTGCAGGGCCTTGGTAAAGCGCTGCATCTTCATGAGTGTCTTGGTGTGTGATTTGAATTCGTCGAAGGCTTCCTGTTTGATCTCTAGGTTATTGAGCCTGCCTGACTCGGGTGAGAAATAGATGTCTGCCCACTCCTTGAATTCATCACCCATTACACCCAGGAGATTGCGCTTCTCGACATTGGACATCGGCGGCTCGATCTTGTCATGCTGCAGGTAGAAGTGGCAGCACTGGATCATGAAGTTGTAGAAGTCATTCCACTCCTCCCGGGTGTAGTCATCATCGAGGAGCTTTTTACCAAAGTCGTCCTCTGGCGTCCTGTGCTCCCGATAATAGCCCTCTTTGGAGTGATGATAATAGTCTGAGAATACCGTGTAGAGAATCCGCCGGAGGGCTGATCCGTCCAGGTTGCGCACGGCGAAATTGGACGTAAAGGCAAACTTGGGCACGTCCGGAAAGTCCAGGACATACTGCCGGGTATTCTTCGGATTCACGGCCATCTTACCCGTGATCACATCGAAGAAGAAGTGGAAATTCAGATACTGGTGCGCATCATCTACGAGGACAAAGAAGGTGTGCTTGGTGATGCCCTCGTAGATATGCGGCTTATCAGTGAGCTTCGGATCCCGTCCGGATAGGTAGTGCGATTTCATAAATCGGCTGACGGAATTGAAGCAGATGGATTTGCCCGAACCACCGTTGGACTCACCTTCATCGCCCACACGGTTGTCCATAGCAAATACCGCCCAGGGACGCGATGCATCCTTATACCGATGCAGAAGGTAGCCGAGGGCATAGATCTTATTGATCAGGTGTTTCATTTGCTCGCGCTTCTCCTCGAGATTGAGGTTAGGCCCGGCGATATCGAATTTGTGCTTCTCCCGATAGGCAGCGGCCTCTTCTGCAGGCAAGCCATCGAGTGAGTCTTCGAGTTCTTTTCGCCAGTGGATGCGCGAGGTGTTGATTAAGTAGTTAAGAAATTTATTATCCTTTTTGAGGATCTCGATTTCATAGCCATGCTCGGGATTATCCGTCACTTTAAAGTGCTCTGTCTGAATCTTCAGGTGATGATCGATCACCTCATCCCGCCAGACGTATTGCTGGATCTGTCCCAGCTTGAATTCCTGGATCTCCTTGGAAGTGACTTTGATGATTTTATTAGAAAAGAAGAAGAGCTGATGATCGGGACCGTAGCTTTTAAGGTCCAGCTCCACCACCGGCAGGTTGGAAAGGGACTGATCCGAAAGCAGGGGAGTGCGATAGAAGATATTCCGGAGCTCCTTAGGGTAGTAGTGATCCTGGAGAAACTTATGGATCCAGTTTTTGACCCGACCCGGCCGGGTTTCCTCGACGATATTATCCTGGATATGCACATACATCGTCCCGGTCTTTTCTCCTTCCGCCTCAAACTGGCAGAAGCCATTCGCCTGCAGGAAGTTGTAGAGCTGTACCGGATCGGCTGCATAGCCCATGCCTTTGAATTCACCCTTTCGGTCAAATTTCGCCTCCATCTCCCAGAAGCGATAGGGAAGGGCTGTCTTGACAAGCTTGTCAAAGTGGTAGTTGTTGAAGTGATTCAGGTAGTCACGCACATCCTTGCAGGGATTGCCGCGCCGGTCTTTGAATCCCTTCAGCTCCTCGGGCAGCTTGATCGTGAAGAGATCCATGTATTCCATGGCCAGGCGATGGCCTTCGCGGATCCCGGTAGTGTCCAGGTCAGGGCACTGCATGACCTTCTCTGCCTTGTCCGATAGGCTGCGCCACTGGCTCCAGGTGAGCTTTGCCGTCTCCGAATTACCCCAGCATACCTGATGTCCGAGGAAAGCCAAGTTCATCGCATCCGATCCACCGGTGCAGTAGATAACATGCGGCAGCTTTTTAGGCTTCTTTTTATCGATTGGATTGCCATCCTCATCTAGCTCATCAGCATCATAAGACTCCTCGATCTTGGCATATTCCCGGGCTACCTGGGTGAGCCCAAATAGGTAATCCTTCTCCAGCTTGCCATAATACATGAAGCGCCGGCCCTTGTCTTTGGAAAGCGGCTGATAGATCTTTTTCATTTTCGGACCTTCATCCCACATAAATATGGGATAGTCCTCAGTCGATTGGATGATGGTCACCTTCCGGTTTTTAACCACCTTGTAATTGATCAGCGCATAGAAATTGTACTTGCGAAAAGTCTCCTGAACTTTCTCTAGATTGATGGTCTTTTTGCCATCCTCTGTTTTTTTCCAGGGCATGACATTCTTGCTCAGCACGGTCTTCGCCTCAAACTCCGTAAAGCCTTCCCGCACTTCGAAATACCACTCCCCGTCATTCTCATTGGCTTCGGCATCCCTGCTTTCAATAAGCGCCTCCGGAGCTTGGTATTTTTCGCTGGTAGCACTCAGGCCGTATTTCTCAGCGAGGAATTGGATCGCTTCTCCATAACTCAGGCCTTCCTGCTCCATACAGATCATCAGGCCGTTCTTAGGCTTGGAGTCATCCCCAAAGTCGGTCAGAACCCAGTTGCCGTCCGATAGCTGCTTGAGCGTGCAGCTGGGAGTCTTTTCCGGGCGGATAGAAAACTTGGTGCCCTTCCGCTCCACTGCTTTTCGAGCGTCTGGAAAGTAATCGCAGATGATATTTAAACCGCCATCAGTGGCGTCAAAGATGTCTTGTAACTCAATGTACATGAATGATCAATCAAAGAATCAGGAGAAAAGAGAAAGCTGCTTGGTGTATCCGAGGCGGATCAGCTGCAGCACATAATAGCGGGGACCTACCGGGATCTCAGCCAGGGAAGAAAAGTGAAATAGGAAAGTCCTGTTCCTGTGATCTACCCGGTAGCCATGTTCTTCCAGTCTTTTGGCATTATAGTAGCGTTTAGACGCTTTCTTGTTTTTGGGAAGCATCAGAATCTCCCGCTGTAGATTGGTGAGTGTACTGGCCGGGGAATAGCCCCCATTCTTCCTGATTTTCGTCTTGGACACGGACATAGTGTTCGGGGTTTTGGTAAATGACTTTCAAAGGCTTGCCTTTGATAAATTGCTCGAAATAGGTAGGATCGCATCCGAAAGTGTCATTATTGACCTTCCGGTGAACCTGGACATAATCAGCTGGCATTTTTCAGTTTGTTTTTGAGGATGGATATCCAGCCCTGATAGCGATCGACTCCCTGCTCAAGCTTTTCGATATCGCTTTCGATCAGGTCTATGACCTCCCGCGGCTGATTTTCTTTTTTGGCTTTGGCCAGCTTGGCCCTGTCAGCGATCAGCTCACTCTGCACAAAGGCGAGAATGGACTGGTACTCGGCCAGTTTTTCGTGGATGTCTGACTCAGGCTGATTCATAGAGATCTCGGTAAAGTTTTTTGTCTGGAATCAGCTCGTCAATGCGGTTGACCAGCTGGCCATAAAAGTTTTTGACCATGTTGGTATGGGAGTGAATCGCCCAATCCATCCGAGGAGCGACTAGCAGATCTCCCAATTTCTTTCTTTCGTTCTGCCAGTACTCCAGTCCCTGCAGGGCACTGTCAAACTGTCTTACTAAAAGGTGGATTTCCATAGGTTTTTGATTTGTGTGAGTGGGTTGACTGCCATGCTCCCTGCCGGCACAGAAGCGAAGCAGCCTCCCAAAACCATCTGTGATTATGCGGTAGAACTTGCCCGGCAATATTTTCATAGGAGATTCTTTTGAAAGGCAAAGCGTACGAGCTCCGCCTTATTTTTAGCTCCTGTTTTCTCTCTCAGATTCTTCATATACACCCCGACAGTAAGGGAAGAAATGCCCAGCTGATCCGCGATCTCCTTATCCAACAGCCCTTCTGGAATCAGCCGGAGCACTTCTATTTCCCTGTGGGTGAGCGTCCCGAAGGGCGCCTTAAGCAACTCGCACAACCGTCCTTCATAAGGACAGCTTCCTCTCAAGTTGCAGTCTGTGAATTCTGGCCGCTGAAGCTGGCCATCGATCACATCTGCTTCATTGTCCAGGGCCGAATACCGGCACTTGACATATTGCCCGATCATCTCCATGCGTCCGACGATGTCCGCTTCCACCAATGCCTCGACGGCTTTTGGGTGCTTTTCCATGTCGCGCTCTATTGCATCAATGAGCCATTGCGGCCAATCGCCTAAAGGCAACAGCTGCGATTGCATCAATGCGAAAACTTCCTCACCTTGAGCTAGAAACTCTACGTTTTTATCAGTGATTCCAGCGGGTAATTTCCCGCTGACGCAATGCTTCATTGCATTGATGAATGACTTATTTGGCATGGAGCAGTGATTTTTGACGTGCAAGTATTTCAGCTTTTTCGGCTTCAAACTCCTCGATTATATCCAGTACAACCTGGTGGATCTCAGCATTATAAATCTTGCCCTCAAAGAAGTTAGACACACTTCTTTGGCTCAGCTGACTCTTTTCAGATACTTTTTTGAAGTATCCTCTCGGTAGTCGTTTTTTCAGGTTTTTTATATCGGTTTTGCTCAGCATACTAGAATAATGGTATTGCGCGTGTTGCATTAATGCGCTAACTATGCGGTAAATATGCGCCATCTATTGCAATTATGCAACATTAATCATTGCGTCAACGCAATTTTTTTGCAACAAAATTTGCAACATGCTGAAACACAGGGGAGAGATATTGGAAAAAACAGTTCGGAACTGGTGCGCTAAAAACGGATTTACGATTCTAGCCCTTTCAAAAAAGATGGATCAGGCTCCATCGACGACCTACCGGCAGTTTGAAAAAGAAGATCTACCCTATCACATTATCCGAAAGTTTGGGAAAGCGATGGGGCATGACTTTCGGGTAGAATTTCCGGAAATGGATGAGGAAGAGAACTACATCAGGCCGGATTCTATGGCTCAGGACCCAACCAACTTTGAACCGGTTAGCTTGATGCAAGCCATCCAGCAGCGCGATAATTGGAAAGAGAAGTATTATGACCTCCTAGAGAAGCATAACGAACTCCTCAGGCAAAAGCTTCAAGACAGAGAAAAATGACAATTTTTCACACATAAAACTTAACACACTAAAAATCAATGGGAACGAAAAGGAATAATACTCCCGCTCCTGGTACAGAAGCCTCGCAGAAATGCGGGGCTTTTTGTATTTTTAATCATGTACGTTTATGCTATCAAAAGTAAAATCAAAAACTACATCTATATAGGAATTACCCAAGATTTGAAGGAACGACTTCATAGGCATAATTCAGGTTATGAAAAGACCACTAAGCCATATGCTCCATTTGAACTTATTTATTGTGTTGAAAAACCGACACGCGAAGAAGCAAGAGTAGAGGAAAAAAGGCTAAAAACAACCTCAGGCAAAAGGTTTTTGAGATCTTTGCTGAATTAAAAATCTTGTGGCCTTTAGGCCGTGCGGGCCTGCCTGCTGCAGGCAGGTTCGATTTTACCTACCTTTGGTAGGTTCCGCTCCTGGTACAGAAGCCTCGCCCCGATAGCTTTCGGGGCGGGCTTTTTTGTTTTCAAGGAAAACTCTTTCTGTTCTTCCAGAAGAATACCGCTTATTTGCGATGACTTTTTTTTAACTTATTCGATGAGTTTATAAAATGACCTTCCATCTTATCGAATGAGTAGACTCTTGTTTCTGTTTTTTTTCTTCCTTTCTCTCTCACTTTTAGCTCAAGACCTTTCTACTAAAGCTGAATTGGAAAGCATGCTTGAGAATGGACAGGAGAAACAAACCTTAATTCAAATTGAGGATTTCACCCAAAGTCTGATTGAGCAGGGGAAATACGACAGCCTTCCTCAATATTTAGACCTTTACGGCCGAATCCTACAAAAGAACTTTGACAGTTATGAGTCTGAAAAAAGGCTTCTTGCAATCCATCAGACCTGGGAAAAAATTTCACAAAACCCTACCTACCAACGCAAGTTGGCAAAAAGCCTGGCCAACTGGTTTGAGTTTATCGGAAACAATACTGCAGCATACCAGGAGACGCTGTTTGCCTTGGAATGGGCAGCTAAGGAGCCCAACCCAAAGCAAGAAGTTTTAGCAAGTCTTTACCTCAATTTAGGGGGACTTGCCGTCAAAAAAATGGACTTGCCCGCAGCGAAAAGGCATTTAGCACAGGTCTTGCGTTTAGAGCTTTCCGAATCTGATCCGGAAAATGTCTATTTCGCCAATAGTTATTTGGGAAATATCGCCTATTTCTCTGCCAACTTGGATTCTGCTGCCTACTACTATCAAGAGACGCTGGAAGCTATCGACCAGTTGGACCCTACTCCAAGGAATCAATTCTATCGAAAAAGTATCATTTTAAACAACTTAGCGGGTGTTCAAATGGCCCAAAGTGACTTTGAGGCCGCCGAACAATCCATGAGTTTGGCCATTTCTTTTGGAGAACAATACATGGCTTCTGACTTAGAGGCGCTGGAGTACCAAAAAACCCTTCAAGGTTACCTTCGGTCTTTAGATAATCTGGCAGGCCTTTACAAACAAATGGGCTTCTATTCCCGGGCAAAACAGCTATTAGAGTTTTCTTTCCGCAGAAAATCAGAAGAATTAGGAGAAGATGATCTCAATACGACCAAGTCCAGAATTCTTTTGGGTCAGGTATATTTTGATACCCAGGATCTTGATTTGGCTAGAAAGTACCTTGAGGATGGATTAGAAAGACTCCGGCAGAGCGACCAGGAAAATGCTTATTGGTTGGGGGATGGCCTTCATACCTTGGCCCGTATGGAGGACTTTTTACAAAATGAGGAAGTAGCCGACTCTCTTTATCGATTGGCAAATGGAATTTTCGAGGAAGAATTTCAGGGTGAGTATGATGTGATTTATTTAGATTTTTTGAAAAATTTCAGTCTCTTCCTTGCAGAAAATCAGAGAATCAATGAGGCAGTATCCCTTTCTCGGACTGCAAGAAACTACCTTGCTGAGATCAGTTCAGACAATCTCTATCTGGACTACAATCAGGCTGTCAATCAGGCAGCTATCTATGAGCTCGGAAATCAATACACCCAGGCTTTGCAAACGTCCTCCGAGGCTCTTGAGCTTTGGGACCAATTGGTTGATCAGCGAACTAGCCTCAATGATTCCCTTCAAGCAGTCTTTCAAAAGCCACAATTAATTCTGATTCGAAATCGAAGTAGGTATCACCTAGAAAACCGGGATGTTGAGCTTTTGAAATCCATCGAAAAAGAGCTTCTAGAAGGACTTCAGATCATTGATTCTCAGTCGGATTTTCTTTTTGAACCTTCGGATATCGGTATTCAGCTTGACCTAAACCGTGAGTATTTTGAGTTTTTGGAACAAATCGAACTCGAGCTCTACCAAATCAGTGGAAATGAAAGCCACTTGGACAAGCTTCTAGCCTATCATGAGCATGCCCGCTATCGTCAAATCCGCTCAAGGCTTCAAAAAAATCAATTGGTTCGTTTTGGCGGAACTTCCCCTGATGTACAGGAAAGGGAACAAAAGCTGAAAGAAAAACTGAAAGAGTCCCTTCAAACCGGGAACAAAAATTTATCCCGCTATTCACAGGCGAAGGAAGAATGGGCTGATTTCTTGGACAGTCTGAGAATACAATACCCCAGTTACTTTCAGTTGCATTTTGAGACTAGCGAAAATGTACTGAAAAGAGTCTATGCTCAACTCAACCCGGATATAACATATTTGCGATACCTTCATTTGGGAAAAGATTGGTGGGTTTTGGCTATTCATGGAGCGGAGAAAAATCTCATTCCACTCGATGCTCAAGGACTTTCCAAAGCGCTGGATAAGCTTGCCGATCAATCATCCAAAAATAGCTTTCAACCGGCTCTTTTTCATGAGCTGTATCAACTGATTTGGAAACCCGCAGCCCACCACGTCCAAACAAAAAGAGTTGCGGTGATTCCAGAAGGATTGTTGTTTAACCTAAGCTTTGAGGCACTCAGCACTGAGGGAAAAGACAATTGGTCAGAGCTGGTAAAATATTCCTTACTTCAAGACCATAGCTTTTCTTACCAATACGGCCTCCTTCTAATGGATGACCAGGCTAACCAAGCCTATGATGATCAGTTGGTGGCCTTTGCTCCAGGTTTTTTTGATCAAATGAAGCAACGGTATCAAGCAGCGTTTTTGGACCGTCAGTTTTTAGATAAAAGCTACATGCAACTCATTCCGCAGCCATTTACACGAAGGTTGGTAGAGGAAATTGCCTCCCGGTTTGATGCTAGAACTTTTTTGGAGAGCGGGTCTACGGTGAGCAATTTTAAAAATGAGGCAGGAAAATCACGAATCATCCACTTGGGTACACATGCCTTTTCCAGCAATGTCAATCCCAACGATACTCATTTGGTCTTTGCCAAATCTTCTGAAAACCCTCTCGAACCACATGAGCTTTTCGCAAGTGAAATCTATGAGCTGGACTTGACATCAGAATTGGCGGTACTCTTGGCCTGTGAGTCGGGCAAACCAGCCTATGCACCCGGAGAGGGCATGATTTCATTGGCTCATGCCTTCAATTACGCTGGGACCAAGTCCCTTTTGATCGGATTGGGAAAAATCGATGAAAAGGCTAGTGTGAGTATTGCAGAAGATTTTTATGATTTTTTGGAGGATGGCTTGAGTAAGGATGAGGCTTTACGAAATGCTAAGCTCAACTATCTGTCTCAGGCCAAAGGAAGAGAATTGGACCCCTCTTTTTGGGCCAGTTTGATCATTTTGGGAGATGCTCGGCCAGTGGAGCTGAAAACCAAATCTTATTTAGGGCTTATTTTCACAGGTATTTTGTTGGTGTTTTTAGTGCTCTTTTGGGTTTTCCGAAAAAAATCACCTAGTCTTTGATGACTTTTTACTGATGTATCCGATGATAGGGAAAGGATCAAATAAATACTCTCTGTCATGAAAAATTTCAAACTTCAAGTATTCAGACTTTTATTAATTTCTATGGCCATTTGGATTGTGGCCTGCTCAGAGGATACAGACCCTACGCCAAGCCCTCAGGCACCTACTCAGCAGGAGGATATAGCTGCAGTGGATAGTCAGATTGAAAGCTTCATTTCTCAATACAACGTACCGGGAGCCAGTTTAGCAATTTCCAAAAACGGTAAACTGGTCTATCAAAAAGCCTACGGAGTGGCAGATCAAGCTCAAAACAAGGCTATGGAGTTGAATACTCAAATGAGAGTGGCCAGTGTATCAAAAACCTTCACAGGAATGGCCATTATGCTTTTGGTTCAGGATGGAGAAATCAGCCTTGAAGACAAAGTTTTTGGAGAAGGAGGAATTTTGGGAACCACTTACGGTACTAAAGCGTATTCGGACCGAGTAAAACAGGTTACTGTGAAAAATCTCTTGCAGATGACGACAGGAGGCTGGGTAGTGAATGGAAATAGAGATGCCATTGATTATGAACAGGGAAGAACCAATGCGGGATTCTTTGATTGGATGATGGATAATGCAACCTTGAATTTCAAC
The DNA here is from genome assembly GCF_002807035.1 of Algoriphagus formosus. GTDB lineage: Bacteria > Bacteroidota > Bacteroidia > Cytophagales > Cyclobacteriaceae > Algoriphagus > Algoriphagus formosus. The sequence goes on from NZ_NIUC01000002.1 coordinate 1,234,839, forward strand.
CCAGGAACTCAATATTGGTATATCAACACCAATTATTTTGTGGCAGCAAGAATTGTGGAGAAGGTTTCTGGAAAAAGCTTTTCTCAATTTGTCAAGGAGCGAATCACTGACCCTTTGAAAATGAATGGCACTGCCTACGGAAAAAACGGAACCCAAGGTAGGCTGCCGAATGAAGCGATCTATTACGGCCAAGGTGGCACCCAAGGTTTTGAGTACAATTTTAACCTGGAAAGACGCGATGGAGATGCAGGAATTGTGACTACAGCACCCGACCTTCTTCGGTTTGTCACAGCTATTGACGGGAATCCTTCCAGACCGGACCTTTTGGAATCTGCCATTTATAACCAATTTGTCCAAGGCTCCTCTGTAAACCCCGGGTTTGCAAATGGTATCGCCCAAGCGAATCAAGTTAAATACTTCTATGGTGCACTACCCGGAACTAGGTCAGGTTATATGTTTCATTCCAATGGAATGGCTGCAGCGCTGATCTTCAACGGCAACGGAGATTATACCCAGTCCGATTACAACAGCACCTTTGCAAGAGCGCATGATGAGCTGATGGTTAATCTGATTACCAAGAATTTAAACGTTTATCAGGACATTGATCAGTTCTAGTACAGTTTACTTCTAGCTACTCCTTGGGATAAAATAGATTTACTAGTATCTTTTTGGCAACTAGCTGAGTATGCCAAAAGATTCGATCAATCAGTTGTCACAAGAGGAGCTTATCCGAGGGATCAAGGAGAATGAAAGAACTGTGATGAGCTCACTTTATATCGAAGTCTTTCCCAAGGTGAAAAGCTACATTATCCAAAATAATGGAGATGAGGATCAGGCAAAAGATATCTTTCAGGAGGCCTTTCTAGTGGCTTGGCAAAAAGTAAAAGCAGGGGAATTTCTCCCTCAAAACAGCACTGCGATGCAGGGATTTCTCTTTCAAGTTTCCAAAAATAAGTGGTTGGATTGGCTTCGGTCTAGCAGATTCAAAAAGGAAAGCTCACTGGGTGCCATTTCGATCGAAGTGGCGGATGCTGAAGAAGAATTTCTGCTGGACGAAAGGCTGAATATGCTTGATCGGGCTTTTCAGCAGTTGGGAGAGAGTTGCCAGGAACTGTTGAAACTCTTCTATTTCAAAAAAATGTCTTTAGACAAATTAGCTCAAAGCTTTGGGTGGACCCCAAAGACCGCCAAAAACAATAAGTATCGCTGTATGGAGTCGCTCCGAAAAATCATAAATTCCTGATGTCAAAGGATCTACATATCACCCCACTTGAATATGAGTTGATCGAAGCTTGGTTGGATGATTCCCTTTCTTCTGAGCAAGAGAAGGCATTTCAGGATATGGAAAAAGAAGATTCCGATTGGGCGCTGAAAGTGAAGGAAGTCAAGACACTCCGCGAAGATTTGGAATCCCTCCTAGTCAAGAATGAACTGGAAAAAATCCATGAAGAAGCCTTTGAAGGAAGTAACCCAAGGACGGCATCATTTCCAAGATGGATTTGGGCAGTGGCAGCTAGTCTAGCTTTGATCCTTGTGGCTTGGTGGGGATTTCAGGGTGGATTCCAGGATCCGAATCAAAAGCTCTTTGAGGCTTATTACGAGACAGATCCTGGTTTGATTACAGCGATGTCCGGTACAGATTCCTATGAATTTGATCGGGGTATGGTTGATTTCAAAGAAGGGAAATATCAGGAGGCGCTAGCTCTTTGGGATCCATTGTTGGAAGAAAATCCAAGCGGAGATACGCTGCTATATTTTGTAGGCATGGCAAACTTAGAGCTTCAAAACTTCCAAGAAAGCAAAGAGGACCTTCAGAAAATTTTATCAGAATCTTCCTCCGAATTTGAGGAGGATGCAAAGTGGTATTTGGCGCTGATTTATCTGAAGCAAGGCGAACTTGATCAAGCTAAACTGCTGCTTTCTGACCTAGATAAACCTGAAGCTCAAAAACTTTTGGAAGAAATTCAGAAGGAGTCATAATTTTTTGATGACTTTTTAAGTGTCCATACGATGAGTTATTAAAAACCACTCTTCGTATGAAAAAGCTATTATTTTTATTCCTAACCCTGAGCTTAAGTCTTCCAGTAATTTCACAAACTGTTTATTACTACCCACCGGGATATTTTGGGCTCTTCAACAATCAATCTACCAGTGCTCGGGCACAGGGAATGGGCTTCACCACACTCACCAAGCCGGGTATTGAAAACTCCTTCTACAATCCCGCTGCAATCGGAAGCTCCAAAGCGCCCATTCAGGCCTATGCTAATTACGCAAATGGCCACTCCTATCGACCAGACTCTAGATATTATTTTGTAGGAGGAGCTTTCAAAATCAAGGAGAAATTCTCCGTAGGCCTTACTTATTTCAGTTATCAAAATCCTGATCCGGTATGGACTACCATCATTGGCGGAAACACATTTGATACAGATTTCTTCTCCCAGCGAGCGATTTCCATCTTAGCTGCCTATCAAATCATGGAGGGCCTTCAGGTTGGTTTGAGTGCCAATATGATGCAGGAAAATGCAATCAATGGAGAAAAGACAAACGCTGACTTTATGCCAAGTTTGGGGCTACAGTACGAAAGGGGCATCAATCTCTTCAAGTCAGAAAAGCTGAGTAATCAACGAGTTTTTGGAGCCCTGTCTCTCTATAATTTTCTCTTCAATGGAGAAACAAATCAGGAATACGAAGGATGGATTTCAGTTAATTATTTACCGATCATACTTCGTCTGGGTGGAGGTTATGCCTTTCAGCTACCCCTGACTTCTGGTCTCACAGCTGGAAAGGGATATTTTGAAGGCGCTGCTCAGGCAGTAGATCTTCGATTGGATCTTCAATTTCAAGACTACCTTCCCGGAGGTCCTGAAAATTCAACGGATGATGAGTTAAATACTGCTTTCGGGGTGGGTGCCGAGGCTTGGTTTTTTGAGCGATTGGCTTTGAGGATTGGCTATTTTACTGAAAAGGGCCCCTCCGGTACTCAATCAGATGGAGATCTTTGGGTCACAGGTAATCGGAAAGGTTTTTCATGGGGCTACGGCACGCTGATTCCTACGTACCAGCTTACGGATGGAAAAATGCCTTTCGACATCGAAGTCAATCTCGTCACCGGAAAGCAGATTACTTCCCTGAACGAAAAGATCTACACTCATCCGGGCATTTTCGCCGATGATACCTTCCAGTTTGCCTTTGGGCTTAATCTGCTTTGGAGATAAATAAACACATCATTTCAAATTCAATTGACCATGAAAAATAAAGTAATATTCAGTCTATTCTTTGGTCTTTTTCTTTGCCTTTCCTGTGGAACCGAGGAAGACCCAAACCCTCAAAATCCAGCCAACAATGACCCCCTAGCTGGGATCAATACATTCACTGTTTCTGTTGATTTTCCTGAAGGAAATCAGCCTGATCTAACTGATGCGACGATCTGGTCTTGGGATAGATCAAGCACCCTTGATGACCAAAACCAAGGTGAGGTGGTAATTTTTCCCTCGGAGCCTGCCTTCTCCTATTTGTTTGATGGGCAAGATCGTCTGCTCTTGATCGGACTGATAGACAATGATCAGCAGAAAATAGATTTGAATTCTACCGCAAAGACTCTTCTATACTGGGGCTTATCCGGTCCTTTCTTTGAACCCGAACTTGCCACTAGGTTTTTTGAAGAGGTAGAATCTTTTCCCATTTGGGATGACTGGAGAAATGAAGTAGAGCAGGCCTTTTTGCAGGACCCATATTTTCTAGCTGACCCCCAAGTAGGTGAACGGTTAGGGAAACTTATTGAAGGAATAGAGCCAAATTTTCCCAATGCCAGAATCAATGAGGATACGAAAGCTTCCGATTTGTTGGTGGATGGAGATATAAAAAGTGGGCTGCAGGTGTATCAGACCGGTTTAAGTCAATTTGAAGTAGCCAATACTTTTCGCAGAAGGGTAACCGGATTTCTTTACAAGACCAAGGTGATCGATGAGTCTGGCGAATCCAAAGTCCTCAATGAGTTTCCGGGGTTGAATAATCAAAAAGAGGCAGAATTGAAGATAGAAATCCCAGTGGTCACTGGAATTACCAGCTTTTCAGGCACGGTCTACGAGTACCTGCTCGGAAATACCGAAAAGTCTTTTCGCGTTCAAACTGACCCCATCGATATCCCTCTAAACTTGGATGAGAAGCAGGCTATTTGGCAGCTTCGCACGATCGGTATGGGCAAGGGAGGTTCAAATATGAATCAGGCTGAAATCTCGGAGAGAACCAAATTGGTGATGTTGACTTTCACCTTGGACTTCGTGGTGCCCTTGATTGCAGATGGTCTCACAGCAAAGGCAACAGCCGCTAAAAATACCGGGGCACCCAAGACACAGCAGGATTTCTGGGAAGCCTTGATCATCGCAGTGACAGGGTACGTGGATCAGATGCCAAGCGTCAGTCAAAAAGTACAAGATGGGGAGCTCTCCGAAGCTGTCAAAGATTTTTTCAACATTGGCTACAACCAATTCGGCTCAATCTTCTTAGAAGATCTTGCGAGGGTGGCAGCAGAGATCATTTATGAAAATGCGCCTGCAAATCTTCCCAAGCCTAGTTTGGAAGACTTTAGTAAAAGTGCAGTCCGAAAGGCTAAGATCCTGACCACTATTGACTTGATGCTGAAGGGTTCTGATTATGCCAGAAAAGTACATGACATAAAGAGCTCCAAAAGTCTGGAGGTTTTCGAAATCACTGCAAGGGAGATAGAAATCAACCTAGAGCCTAGAGAATCAAAAGTTTCTCCGGAAAACAGCATTGAGCTGACAGCCTTTATCAAGTCTTCTGTGGCTGATGGTCAGGTCATCGAATACGAATGGTCTACCACTGGTGTGTATGGGTACCTATTCGATGATATTCATGAGGGCAAGAACTTTTCTAGTTCCAAAAGGGAGGTGAATTACTTTGCTTCGGTAAAAGCGGGAGATGTTCCGGACAATGCCGTAGATACGGTTCGAGTGAGCACCTATATCAAGCAGGGCCCCAATCGAACCAAAATCGGTGAAGATATAGCTATTGTCCAGATTGAGGATAAAATCCAGTTTATCACAGGTTGGGAAATATTTGTGCCAGTGAGTGAAAGAGAGACGAGCCTTTCTCCTACAGGTGTAGAATATACTGTATCGACAGGAGGTTTTGAAGCAACCTTTACTACTGAAGTCGAGCCTGCGGGATTCCAATTCCAAGTCATTCGTGCAGATGGAACACGTGCTGGGATTTCCACTCGATCTGTTGACCAGCTGGAGCGAGACGGAGAAAACTATATACACAGGGTATATGTAGGAAGTATTAGGGTATTCAAAACTTTTAATAAGGCTCAAAAGGATGAGTGGGTTAAAATGTTTACCGAGGAGTATGAGGAATTAAGAAGTGTTTACCACCAAGTTGAGGTTACAGTAATTCCCAAAAACTAATTTCAATTAAGGGCTGATTCAAATTCAGCCCTTATTTTTTGTATTTTTCCTTTATGGAAAATATTCTGAATTGGAATTGGCAGGAGTTAAGCGAATTGCTCCAAACTTTAGGCATCTCCCTTGCCATTCTTCTGGGCTTTTACTTTTTAGCTGCTTTTCTTCAAAAACACCTTCGCAGGCGATTGGTAGCCAGGATGGACGATGACTTGCTGGCAAATTTTCTTTCCATGATTTTTAGACTACTAGTCATCTTGGCTGGTTTTATGGTTGTCTTTCGCTTTGTCGGCCTCACTGGAGTAGTTTCAGGGCTTTTGGCAGGTGCAGGGATTACCGCTTTCGTGATAGGTTTTGCATTGAAGGATATTGGTGAGAACTTTCTCGCAGGGATTCTTTTGGCATTCAAAAGACCCTTCAAAGTAGGAGATATCATCGAAATAAATGGAATTAGAGGATCGGTGGTCTCTCTCAACCTTCGGGATACTCAGATTAAGACAGGGGATGGCAAAGATGTCTATATCCCCAATGCCAAAATCATCACGAATGCCCTGATCAATTTTACAATTGATGGTTTTCTCCGCTATGATTTTATAGTTGGGTTGGATTATGGCTCAGATTACCGTAAAGCCATGGCAATTATTTTGGAGACTGCCTATAAAGTCCCTGGAGTCCTCAAAAATAGAAGGAAACCAAATGTATGGATTTCAGACTTGGCCGCAAGTACCTTAAATCTTCAGGTGACTTTTTGGGTGGATACTTTAGATGATGGTCCTGGAGATATGGAGATCAAAACCAACTTGATCATCGAAGTCTTAAATGCCTTGGATCAAGCTGGTTTCAATTTGCCCGGGAATATCATGGAGTTGAAGAATTATCAAAATAATCCGCTCAAAACCAGTTAAGTTATTTTTCCAAGATCCTTTTCAGATCAGCTGGAGAATAATTCACCGACTTCAGCGTCTTTCGGTCTCCTTCTCGGAATACTAAGAATAGATCTCCTTCTTTTTCATAAAAGCAATCTGTGCCCTTCAGTTTGTAATGGGCAACAGTAGCCTTGGCTTCTTCTTCCGTTTCGCAGGCTTTACTCATATTGGAGCGCTGCACTTCGTCAAAGAGCTCTTTGAACTTCTCTCCTAGTCCGAATTCCAATATCGCTCCGGAAAGTACGTATTGAAGGTCGCAAAGGGCATCTGCAATTTCTACCAAATCCTTATCAGCGATCGCTTGCTCGAGTTCTTTCAACTCCTCTGCTAAAAGCGCCACCCGAAGCTTGCATCGTATTTCGTCAGGAATCTGAGGGCTATCCAAGACAGGGTGTTTGAAGGTTTGGTGAAATTTGGCGACAGAAGTGAGGGATTTTGGATCTTGCATATTGAAATAGTTTAAAGCTCGAAATAAAAGAAAAAGACCGGAATTTCCGGCCTTTTCTTGATCGCTTTCTAATTTGATTTACATGGATGCTGCAGCAAATCGCTCTGCCACAGTCTTCCAATTGACAATATTCCAAAAAGCAGAAACATAATCCGCTCTTCTATTCTGGTAATTCAGGTAGTAGGCATGCTCCCACACATCCAGTCCCAAAAGCGGAGTACCCTTGAAGTCAGAAATATCCATCAGAGGATTATCTTGATTTGGTGTAGAGCCTATCGCCAACTTTTTATCTGCTCCTACCACTAGCCAAGCCCAGCCTGAGCCAAAGCGGGTTTTTGCAGCAGTTTCAAATTGAGAAGCAAATTCTTCAAAGCTTCCAAAAGAGCTATTGATTGCCTCAGCGAGGTCGCCTTCAGGTCGCTCTGCCGCATCAGGAGTCATGACTTTCCAAAACAGCTCATGATTATAATGCCCCCCACCATTGTTTCTCATTTTGGTGGAAAACTTGGAGATATTTCCCAAGATATCTTCCAATGAGCGACTGGAGTCAACTTGCTCTTCACCCATGGCATCGTTTAGGTTTTTGGCGTAGCCTGCAGCATGCTTGGTAAAGTGAATCTCCATGGTCATCGCGTCGATGTGTGGTTCGAGAGCGGAAAAATCAAATGCTAGCGGAGTCTGGGTCATGCTAGTGGCCAACACAGATTGTGCATCTCCTTTCACGTCTCCGGAGCAGGCGCTGAGAATCGCTGTGCCTCCCAATGAAAGGGCTAGCCCCGTTTTACTTGTATTTGCTAAAAAAGCTCTTCTAGAGAGATTAAAGTTCATCTTATCCATGGTTATATTTTTGATTAAGAGTTGCTAATGAATAACTAAAATTACGGATTATCTGCCGAAATTGGAACCTTAATCGGACATATAGTCTGAAACAGTGACAAGATGTTAAAGTTTTTAAGCTGAACAGGCTATGGAGAAGTTTTTGAATCAGGAATTTACTTTAGAATTTCTATGAATATTTCTTTCTATAAATATCAAGGGACAGGCAACGACTTTGTCATGATCGATGATCGGGATGAAGTACTAGATCTGAGTGACATTTCCTGGGTGAAACGCCTGTGCGATCGCAAATTTGGAATCGGTGCAGATGGATTGATTGCCATCCGAAACCACAAGGACTATGACTTTGAAATGGTTTATTTCAATTCAGATGGTAGTCAAAGTATGTGTGGCAATGGAGCGCGCTGTGCAGTAGCATTTGCCGGACAGTTGGGGATAGTATCTGAAAAAACCAACTTCTTGGCTATTGATGGGCCACACGAAGCGCTACTTTCGGATTCCATTGTCGAGCTAAAAATGGGAGATGTCTCATCCATTGATGTTTTGGAAGGAGATTTTTTTGTGAATACAGGTTCACCTCATCACATTCGGATGGTCGAGGAGATTGATTCTTATCCTGTTTTAGAGCAAGGGAAAGAAGTTCGATACTCGGAGCAATACCAGCCTGCCGGCACGAATGTAAACTTTATCCAGAAACAGTCCGAGGAACGAATTTTCGTACGTACTTATGAACGTGGGGTAGAGAATGAAACCCTCTCTTGTGGTACAGGAGTGACCGCAGCCGCCTTGGCTTTTGCTGCAGATCGAGAGGCGGCTACCATTCAGATCCAAACCCTAGGAGGGGAATTGGCCGTACGATTTGACAAAGCCCCCGGAGGTGGGTACCAAAACATTTGGTTAATCGGTCCTGCAGAGCGGGTTTTTAGTGGAGAAATTAAACTATAGATCATTTAAACCCCTGATCAACCCTTCCCAAAGTCAATTATCAATTCTAATAAAAAGGGCTTAATTTTAGGCCGCATTTAGCACAAGACAGATAGAGATGTTAGATATTATAGCAAAAGGTATAGCAAAAGTATTCGGCACCAAGTCCGATCGAGATATTAAAGAGTTACTTCCAAGAGTCAAAGAGATCAATCAGGCATTCGCAGCATTGAGTGGATTGAGTGATCAGGAACTCCGGGCAAGGACTAGTGAAATCAGATCCAAAGTGGATGCCCACTTGAAGGATTTTGACGATAGAATCGAAAAGCTCCGATCAGAGATCGAAGGTCTTCCTGCTGATGCTATTCATCAAAAAGACCAACTTTTTACCCAAATCGAGGAAATTGAAAAAAACCGCGATAAGGCCCTGGAGGAAATTCTCGATCAGGTGATGCCTGAGGCTTTTGCCGTGGTGAAGGAAACTGCGCGAAGATTTAAAGAAAATGGAAAGTTGGTGGTCGAAGCGACTATTCGCGATAAGGAGCTTGCCGCTTCCAAACCCAATGTGGAGATCGATGGAGATACAGCCATTTGGCATAATAAATGGCTGGCCGCGGGTAATGAGGTCGTGTGGGATATGGTTCACTACGATGTACAGCTCATAGGTGGTATGGTTTTGCATCAGGGAAAAATTGCCGAGATGGCGACTGGTGAAGGTAAAACCCTCGTTTCTACTCTTCCCGCATACCTAAATGCACTAGCTGGACGAGGTGTCCACATCGTCACAGTCAATGATTACCTAGCCAAGCGTGACTCAGAATGGAACGCACCACTTTTTGAATTCCATGGTCTTTCTGTGGATTGTATTGATAAGTACCAACCCAATTCTTTTGGAAGGAAAAATGCCTATCAGTGCGATATTGTTTACGGTACTAATAATGAGTTTGGCTTTGATTACTTGCGGGACAATATGGCTCGGGAAGCAGGTGATTTGGTGCAGGGCAAGCATCACTTTGCCATGGTCGATGAGGTTGACTCCGTATTGATTGATGATGCGAGAACACCGCTGATTATCTCAGGTCCAGTTCCAAGAGGAGATGTGCATGAATTTGATCAGATGAAACCTCGGGTTTCTACTTTGGTGGATGAGCAGCGTAAGTTGGTTCAGGGCTTCTTGACCACTGCCAAAAAGCAAATTGCCGAAGGAAATGAAAAAGAAGGTGGTTTGGCGCTTTTTAGAGCCTATCGAGGAATGCCTAAATACAAACCTTTGATCAAATACCTCTCTGAGCCGGGAATTCGTGTGATTTTGCAGAAAACCGAAAACTTTTATCTGCAGGACAACAAGAGAAATATGCCTGAGGCGGATGAGCCACTACTTTTCACCATTGATGAAAAAAGCAATGTAGTCGATCTGACTGACCGTGGTATCGAAACGATGACTACGAAAAATGAAGACGCCGACTTCTTCATTATGCCGGATATCGGGGTGGTCATTGCAGAGCTGGAGAAAGACGAAAGTCTGGATGAGAAAGAGAAACTAGTTCGAAAAGAAGAGGTCATTAAAGACTATGGTGTGAAAGCACAGCGAATTCATACAGTCAATCAGCTTTTGAAGGCTTACTGTATGTTTGAGCGTGATACCGAATACATTATCGTCGACGGAAAGGTGAAAATCGTCGATGAGCAAACCGGTCGTGTGATGGAGGGCCGACGCTATTCAGACGGTCTTCACCAAGCGATTGAGGCGAAGGAAAATGTCAAAGTAGAGGACGCAACGCAGACTTACGCGACCATTACGCTTCAAAACTACTTCCGAATGTACCACAAGCTTGCTGGTATGACCGGTACAGCTGAGACAGAGGCTGGTGAATTTTGGGAGATTTATAAACTCGACGTAGTAGTTATACCGACCAATAAGCCCATTCAGCGGGATGACCGTCAGGATAAAGTCTACAAAACGGTGCGAGAGAAGTTTAATGCAGTAGGTGAGGAGATCAATGAATTGGTCAAGCAAGGCCGCCCAGTATTGGTGGGTACGACTTCGGTAGAAATATCCGAGGTGCTCAGCCGAATGCTGACTTTGAAAAAAATCCCACACCAGGTCCTTAATGCGAAGCAACATGCTAAGGAAGCAGATGTCGTCGCTGAGGCGGGTAAGCCTGGCACTGTGACCATCGCAACCAACATGGCGGGTCGAGGAACAGATATCAAGCTGACTCCAGAATCACGTCAAGCAGGCGGTTTGGCCATTATTGGTACCGAGCGCCACGAGTCTAGACGTGTTGACCGTCAGTTGAGAGGTCGTTCAGGACGTCAGGGAGATGTGGGTTCTTCTCAGTTCTTTGTCTCTTTGGAAGATTCACTGATGCGACTATTTGGATCAGACCGAATCGCCAAACTCATGGACCGAATGGGCCTAGAAGAGGGAGAAGTGATTCAGCACAGCATGATTACCAAGTCTATCGAACGTGCTCAGCGAAAGGTAGAGGAGAATAACTTCGGTACACGAAAGCGACTTTTGGAGTATGATGATGTGATGAACTCACAGCGTGAGGTGGTGTATAAGCGCCGTCGAAATGCTCTTAAAGGTGAGCGTCTAGAGTTGGATATTCTGAATATCATGTATGATGTGGCCGAAAGCATCATTGATGTGGCAAAATCCACGGACGATGCCGAAAACCTCCGTATGAATATTTTCACCTCCCTAGGTTTGGATTATCAAATCTCTGAGAGTGATCTGAAGTCGAAAGATGCTGCCATACTGACACAAGAACTCTATGAAGCGGCATTCAAGAATTATCAAGAGAAGAATCAGCGCATCATTCAAGCGGCGCTTCCTGTACTTCGTCGAGTGTATGAAGAACGAGGAGCTACTGTCAAAGATATCATGGTTCCGATCTCGGATGGCATCAAGCAAATTGGCGTAGTAGCGAATTTGGAGAAAATGCTTGCTTCAGAAGGACAGGACCTTATTCGTTCACTGGAGAAAAATGTGACTTTGGCGATTATCGATCAAAACTGGAAGGAGCACCTTCGGGACATGGATGACTTGAAGCAATCCGTTCAGAATGCCGTTTACGAGCAAAAAGATCCCCTTTTGATCTATAAGTTTGAGGCTTTTGAGATGTTTAAGCGTTTCATTGGCAAGTTGAATGAGGATATGATTTCCTTCTTGACCCGTGCGGAGCTTCCGAAGCAAGACCCAGCCCAAGTACAGCAGGCGCAAGCACAACGAGCCGCTGAACCAGCTGTTCACGCATCGAAAGAGGAAGCAGGAAGTACTCTGAACCCGGGAGCTAATCGTGCAGCTGCTGCAGCCGCCACGGCAGGAAGACCCGCCCCACAGGTAGTTGCTCCTAGAAAGTCAGAGAAAACTTACGGAAGAAACGACCGGATCACGGTTCAATACAACGACGGTTCTACCAAGAAAGACGTGAAGTTCAAGAGTGTGGAGCAGGATATCCAAGAAGGTAAGTGTGTAATCATAGATAATTAAGCCATGCGGAAACTCTGGGTAATTGTATTGATAGTAGTGGCAGGTGCCTGTAAGTCCGGTTCGAGTCTGACGACTTCACCGAGCGATTTCGAAAACTACAGCGAAGACTTAAGTGGTACACTGCCCCAATATCCAGATTACAAATCCGAAATGGCTCAACTTCCGGCACTTCCTGCTCCGGAGTCACCTCAGGCTATTGACGAGCAGCTTAAAGAGCTTGCACGTCAGAAATATGAGAGAAATACCTCTGAGCCATATTTTAATGGATACAGGATTTTGATTTACTCTGGTCTTGATCGGGATCTTGCTTTCAAAACCCAGGAAGAATTGACCGAAGCGATGCCAGATATCAATCCCGAGATTCAATATGAGCAACCCCGATATTTGGTGAAAGTGGGCCGATATGGTCATAAGATCGAAGCGCTCAAGCTTTTGTATGATATTAAATCTGTATTTCCGACAGCTCGTATAGTTAGAGACCGTATTCAACGAAAAGATTTTACCCTACCAAGTCAAACCAATAATGCTGAAGGAGAAAATTAAAAGCCTAGCTCAGGAATTAAAAGAAGAAGTGATTTCTAACAGGAGACACCTTCATGCTAATCCTGAACTGAGTTACCAAGAGTTTGAGACAGCTAATTTTGTAAAGCAAAAACTTGAAGAAATTGGCATTCATAAAATCGAATCGAAAGCAACTACCGGTTGGACCGCTTTGATCGAAGGGAAAAACCCTACAAAAAAGGTTATTGCGCTACGAGCCGATATGGATGCTCTGCCAATCGTGGAAGCTAATGAGGTTTCTTATAAGTCTCAAAAAGAGGGAGTTATGCATGCTTGTGGTCATGATGCACATACTGCATCTTTGCTGGGAGCAGCCAAAATTTTGCATCAGGTTCGAGATCACTTTGAAGGAACAATAAAATTACTTTTTCAGCCAGGGGAAGAAGTTGCTCCAGGTGGTGCCTCTTTTATGATAAAAGATGGGGCTTTAGAAAACCCCAAGCCAGCTGGAATCATCGGACAGCATGTGATGCCATTTATTCCTGCGGGAAAAGTGGGTTTTCGCCAGGGCATTTATATGGCAAGTGCAGATGAACTTTACCTGACCGTGAAAGGTAAGGGAGGGCATGGAGCCATGCCAGAGACCTTAATTGATCCTGTCCTGATTGCTTCTCATTTGATTGTGGCCATGCAGCAGGTGATCAGTAGGGCTTCAAGTCCTAAAGTACCTTCTGTGCTGTCTTTTGGAAGAGTAGAAGCCCTTGGGGCTACCAATGTGATTCCGAATGAAGTGAAAATTCAAGGTACTTTCCGAACTCTCAATGAAGAATGGAGAGCAGCAGCTCACAAAAAGATGCTTCAATTGGCACATGGCTTAGTAGAAAGCATGGGTGGAAAGCTAGACTTTGAAATCCGAAAAGGCTATCCCTTTCTACAAAATGATCCTGAGCTCACCGCGCGAGCCACTGATGCTGCAAAAGAGTATTTGGGTGAGGAAAATGTCGTGGACTTGGATATTTGGATGGCGGCGGAGGATTTTGCTTACTATTCGCAGGAGATCGATGGCTGCTTTTACCGCCTAGGCACTAGGAATGAGGCTAAAGGAATTGTTTCTGGAGTTCATACCCCGACTTTTGATATCGAAGAGGATGCCTTGGAAATTGGTGCCGGGCTAATGGCTTGGCTAGCCGTATCAGAACTCGAAAAAGCTTAATCCTAGCTTAATTAATTATTCTATTCTCTACCGTAATTTCGAGCTTTAATTTAAAGACATGAAGGTTTACAAAACTCTGTTTCTAGCAGGCCTTATGATGCTAGCGACTTCTCAGGCATTTGCTTGGGGGCAATTAGGACACTATTTGATCGGCTACATGGCTGAGCGACAGATGAAAAAGTCCACCCTTAAAAAGGTTGAAAAGGTGCTCTACCCCATGTCTTTGGGGCGAAGTGGTACCTGGATGGATGAAATTCGCTCGGATAGAAACTATGATTATGCTACGACTTGGCACTACCTGACAAGTAAGGAAGGTGAATATAATCCAGAGATTCAAGAAAGTACCGGAGATGCTTTCGAGGCAATTCAGCGCTTGAAGGCCGAATTGATTGCTGGGGGATTGAGCCCAAAAGAAGAATCAGAAAAGCTTAAAATGTTGATCCACATGGTGGAAGATATTCATCAGCCACTACATGTAGGCACAGGGGAAGACCGTGGAGGAAATGATGTGAAGATCGAGTTTTTCGGAAGGCCAACCAATCTACATGCGCTTTGGGACAGTGGAATGATTGAACGTCAGGGGATGAGTTACTCTGAAATTGGGGATGAACTTTTTAGAAGAATTACCCCTGAACTGCAGGATAGTTATCGTGAGGCGACTATGGAGGATTGGCTCAAGGAAGCAGTCAGTCTTCGGCCGGCTGTATACGATTTGCCCGAAGATCGCAGACTTAGCTATTTATACATGTATCAAAATTATCATATCGCCGAGGAGCGAATGATTGCAGCAAGTGTCAGGCTCGCTCAGATTTTAGATGAGATTTACGGCTAGTCGCCAAAAATAATTTTAAGTCCATGACCTTGAGTGATTTGTCGCTCAAGGTCATTTTTTTATATTTAGAATTAGTGTTGAGTAAACTCGTTTATCAAAGAGTTTTTTACCAAGAGAGGCCTTGCTTAGTTTGGAAAAGAAATAGGAGAATCGTTTAGAACAAATTTTTGATTATCCACATTACGCAAGACACTCAAGAATTTTGCTGTAACTCTTAGATTAAAAAAGAGGAACGCACCTAACTGGGGTATTAAAAAACGAAGAGATGAAAATCAAATTGGCCATCGCTGAGGACAATTCATTTTTGCTAAAAGCAATTTTGGAGAAGCTTGCATTTTTCCCGGATCTTGAGGTGAAGTTCCATGCCGCGAACGGATTGGATCTTTTAGAAAAGCTGGAGGAAGACTCCAATGTGGAATTAATCCTTATGGACATTGAAATGCCTAAAATGGATGGCATCAAGGCAGTGGAGGAAGTGAGCAAGCGATATCCACAGATCAAAACCATCATGCTCACTGTTTTTGATAATGACGAGCATATTTTCCGAGCGATTCAGGCCGGTGCACATGGATATTTTTTGAAAGAGGTTAGTCCTCCCGATCTGCATCAAGGTATTTTGGATACTTTGGAGGGTGGAGCTGCGATAACACCGAATATAGCTTTAAAAACGCTTAAGCTTCTAAGAAATCCACCGAATTTTGATAAGCCAAAAGAAGATATATCGCTTACCAAACGGGAAATAGAAATTTTAGAACAAACAGCTAAAGGCCTTAGCTACAACCAAATAGGTGAAAATCTATTTATTTCTCCCAAGACAGTTCGAAAACATATTGAAAATATTTACAATAAACTCCAAGTCCATAATAAAATGGAAGCCGTACAGAAAGCGGTGAAGAATCGGCTTATTTAAATTATTGGATGTCCACTAAAAAAAATCTTAGAACCGAATCAATTTTGGAAAAATGTCGTTAAATTAAGGACAAATTTCTCAAAGATGAGCAATTCAGATCAACAAAAGTTAGGGATAGTAGCTGAGGAGATGGCTACGTATATGACTAGTGTTCCTGGATATTCCCGCTATCCTTCGATGCGTGGTATCCCTTTGAGTGGCTTTTTTTCGGACAGAATGCTTGTAGTTGATATGATTCGAATGGGGATTCCGACCTCGCTTTTCCTGTCCATCAAGGACTTAGCGCCATTCTCTGATCAAGAGTGGTCAGATTTTCTAGATATCTCCCTAAAGTCGCTTCAGCGTTATAAAAAGGAATCGGATTACGTTTTTCGATCTATTCACTCCGAAAAAATAATAGAGCTTCTTGAGGTTGTTTATTTAGGTTTGGAGGTTTTTGATTCTGCTGCTGATTTTGAGTCTTGGCTCTACACCACCAGCCACTCTCTCGGTAATCGAAAGCCCTTAGAGCTCCTCAAAAATTCCTACGGGAAAGAGTTAGTATTACATGAGCTTCACAGAATAGACCAAGGCATTTTTGTCTGATGCGGGTTTTTCGGCTTATGCGGAAGAAGTTTGGTATAGAGCTGTCCGGCAAAGGTGCAGCACTTACTGGAAACCGCTGGAACTCTAAGGGAACTGAACTAATCTACTGTGCGGATAGTCGAGCCTTGGCCATGGCGGAAGTGGCTGTTCATCTTTCCCTATCGATTTTACCCAAGGACTATGTGATGGTGGAAATTGACATCCCTGGTGAAGTAAGTATTAAGTCTATTTATTTGGAAGATTTACCTGATCGCTGGAACAGTTTCCCTCATATTGATAGCACACAATTTATTGGTGATCAATTTGTTCAAAACAGGAGAAGCTGTGTGCTTAAAGTGCCTTCTGCAGTGGTTCCGGGAGATTATAATTATTTAATTAATCCTGCACATCTGGATTTTTCATTGATCAAAATAGTTGACCATTATGATTTTCCTTTTGACCTTAGACTTTTTGGAAAAAATATTTGAGAACTACCTCAAAGATTGCGAATCCGCCAGTCTTTCGGATAGTAATTATTGATTCGGTTTCCAAGGTTTTTTATCCAACCGATTGGAAGCTGTTGATAAGTCAGCAAAATCCACCCTTCTGATTCATATTCTAGCTCCAGGTCTTTTTTTCTGAAGAAATTCAAAGCTTGCTCTTTTGTAAGCTCCAATTGTGGATAACTCGGTTTTGGTAAAATCGAAACGGCCCAATCATGAGATGGAATCCAGTTTTTACCTTGCTTCTTCCCTATTTCTGTTCCAAAGTATCGGATGTTCAGATTTTGGGAAATGTAATCGAAATGAGTTTTCCACATTTCTGGAAAGCAGAAGAAAGTGTCATTTAGCTGATAAAAGGTCTTGTTCTCAAAGCCAAGTTCTTCCGCTAGCTGATTAGATTCCCGTTCAGCAATTTCCTTCAAAAAAGGATGTTTGAAATCTTTTGGTTTTTTCGGTTCATTGGAATATGCATCCTCAGGTCTTTTCAAAACAGAGACAAAAAAGCCTTCTCCCTGAACCCGATGTGGATAAAATCTATAGCCATAAAAATCACCTTCTTCAGTTGATAAAGTAGACTCTTCAATATTCCAACTCGAGTCTAATGAAATCCGAACTGGCTCATAGGCGAACTCAGAAGTCAAAAAACGAATCATTTCTTCGTTTTCCTCCTTATTGAAGGTACAGGTGCTATAAAGCAAATATCCTCCTCCTTTGACCAAAGCCCCAGCCTGATCCAAGATTCTTTGTTGTCGTGATGAGCAAAGCTTCACATGGTCTGGACTCCATTCTTTTCTGGCAGTTGGATCCTTTCGAAACATTCCCTCTCCTGAGCATGGGGCGTCAATTAGAACTAAATCGAACAGCCCTTCCAAACTCTTAAAATGAGCAGGGTCATTATTCGTAACGATGCTGTTACCCAACCCCCATTTGATAAGATTTTCCTTGAGAATCTGAGTTCGGCTTTGGATTACTTCATTGGCAACGAGCACACCTTCATTTCCTAAGTAGCTGCTCAGAAGTGTGGATTTACCTCCTGGAGCTGCCGCTAGATCCAAATAAAGACCCTTTGGTATGGATAAGCTTTCCAAAATATGTTGGATAAACATAGAGGAAGCCTCTTGCACATAGTATCCTCCTGCATGAAAAAGTGGGTCCAAGGTAAATTGAGGTCTTTTTTCTAACCAAAAACCCTCTTGGCTCCAGGAAATGGACTTGGAAGCAAATGGGGAGAATAATAATTTTTCTCTATTTAATCGTATACTACTAATTGACTCCTGCTCCAATGACTCTTCGAACAGTTGATAGTCAACAGTACCTAATTCTTCAAGCATTTGGGACTTAAAGGCAGGATGTAGTTTGGATAAGCTCATTTTGATTTGAAAGCTTAAAGTTGGGGCATTTTTTTTAATGGAATTCCAAGATGGTTCAGAATTCCCTAAATTCCATCATGGAAGTTGTTTTAAAAGTACTTGTCATTTTGGTTGCCATGCAGCACTTGTTTTTCTTTTGGATGGAAACTTTTGCTTGGACCTCCTTTGGAAGAAAGACATTTGGTGGCAAGCGAGAGTATTTTGAGCAGACCAAGTCATTGGCAGCTAATCAAGGAGTCTACAATGCTTTTCTGTCAGCGGGCCTTATCTGGTCTCTTTTTGTGGGTAAATTAGAGTTTGAAGCCATGCTTCAAGTTTTCTTTTTTGCTTGTGTGGTGATAGCAGGAATCGTTGGAGCAATTACCGTCAGTAAAAAGATATTTTGGATTCAGAGTCTTCCTGCCCTTCTTGGATTATTATTCTTAGTTATCTAATCAAACCTATTATTCATGAAATCGAGCACTAAGCAAGCTACACATACTGGGATACCTCGATTAATCGGGGAAAATGTGCGACCTGCCTACCGCAGGCAGGGATTCCATTTGACCTCTCAAAGACAAATTATAAACAGATGAAATCGACACGATTAAAATCATCATTAAACACACAGGGAAATGATTATTTTAATCGTCAAAGATTCCATGTGGCCTTTCAAAATCAAATTATAAACACATGAAACTATATAAACTACAACAAGGAACGCTTCTCGAAATTGATAAGCAGTTTTTCCTTGGACCACAGTTCGATTGGGATGCTTTATTGGCGCAAGACAATTTGAAAGACTATTTGTCAGAATCACGGAAATCTTGGGAAAATCTTAACCCATCAGATGCAGACGAACTGATTAGGGATCAACTTGAGGCTCCAATGGGCAATCAAGAAGTCTGGGCTGCTGGTGTAACCTACTATCGAAGCAGAACAGCTAGAATGGAAGAGTCGCAGGATTCAGGAGGAGCGGATTTTTATGACAAAGTTTATGTGGCAGACAGACCCGAATTGTTTTTCAAAGCTACTGCATCCCGTGTTTCAACGCCTGGGGGCCAAGTCATGATTCGAAAGGATTCTACCTGGGATGTTCCAGAACCGGAGCTAACACTTTTGCTGTCTTCAACTGGGAAAATTCAGGGTTTTACCATCGGCAATGATATGAGCAGCCGAAGTATAGAAGGCGAAAACCCACTCTATTTGCCCCAGGCAAAAGTATACCAAGGATGCGCCTCTATCGGTCCTTGTATCCTAATCCAAGATGAAATCGATGTCAACTCAGAGATTAAATTGGAGATTTTTAGGGAAGATAAATTGGTATTTGAAGGAAATACTGATTTGACACAATTAAAACGCAAACCAAAGGAATTGGCGGATTGGTTATTTAAGGCTAATACTTTTCCAAATGGATGCTTTCTGATGACGGGAACGGGGATAGTCCCGGATGATTTTTCTCTAAAAGCAGGTGATCTGGTGAAAATCAGTATTCAAGGAATCGGAACCTTGGAGAATATCATCGGAAGCATATAAAAATTTCTGTAGCGAAATTATTTGGTACTGCGTATTGAAAAGGTAAGATTAAAACACTTGAAGGAATCAAGCTAGGTCCCGAAGTTTTCTCGGATCCAAGTAAGTATTCTTTCTGGGGCTCAAAAACAGATTGTTTGAAAATGAAAAAAGCACATCTATTACTCTTTGTTTTGTTCATCTCCTTTTCTTGTCAGGATGACGCAGACCCAGTTCATCCTATTTTTGATTGGAATTGGGTTTTCTCAGGCTATCAGAGCAGTTGGTCAGCCGATCAAACTTTTAATCCGATTTCTGACTCTTTATACATTTATCAATTTCAAGAGAATGGTAGTTTTTCAAAAACCATAGGATCAAATAAGCTGACAGGGACTTTTCAGATAAAAGAGGATCAGAGCAACCAACGAGAGTTTTTGTCTCTAGATTTTGATGATGCTTCCATTGAATTGCACGAGAATTCGGATGGCTTTCCATTAATTCACTCATGTACAGGAGTGTCTGAAACCTTGGTATTTGAAGAGGAAGGGACACTTTTCGGTTCTTGGTCAGCCTGTGATGGCCCTACTTTGTTTTTTACCAGAGAATAGGAAATCTTGAAATACCTATCTTCTATAAGCTTGTGGATAAGTGATGAAAATTATATTTTTTTGTTGATATGAATCAGTATTTCCAAAAGGCTATTTCCTTACCTAGTTATCCACAAGGCTATCATTTGATCACAGAAAAAGTGCTGAGTGCCATTCCAGAAATCAGAGAGATTCAAATCGGCTTTTTACAGATTTTCATTCAACATACTTCTGCGGCGCTGACAATCAATGAAAATGCTGATCCTACTGTGCGAAAGGACTTTCAAACCTTTGTAAATGAATTGATTCCGGAATCTTATCCACGCTTTATCCACACTTATGAAGGGCCGGATGATATGCCTGCGCACATCAAAGCCAGTTTTTTTGATTCTAGTCTGCAAATACCAATCACCGGTGGAAAACTTAATCTTGGAATTTGGCAAGGAATATATCTCTGTGAATTTAGGAGGAACGCTAGTTCTAGGAACCTGATTCTAACAGCCTTTGGTACTCCCCGGTCAGATAAATAGACCATTCATAAAATTGTATAATTCCAAGCGAGGAGTAGGCTTAGTTTTGTAAAATCAACTAGGCTATGAGAGTTTCCATCACCACCTTGCTCCTCGCAAAGCTGCTTTTCCTGTGTACCCAATTGGAAAGCTTTGCGCAATCTGTAAATGCTTTTGCTTTTAAGCTAAAAGAACCTATTGTGCTAGATGGCATTCTGGATGAGGAGATTTGGGGAGAGGAAGGATGGAATGATAACTTCACTCAATATTTTCCCTACGACACTTCAGCAGCTGTCGCGCAAAGTCGGGTAAAAATCGCATTTGATGATGACAACTTATACCTAGCGGCTGTCATGGAGAATACCGGTCCGCGAGAGTATGTATCTACTTCTCTCCGCCGGGATTATCGAGGGGAACAGAATGACGGGATCAGTTTCGTTTTTGATACCTTCAACGATAAGACCAATGCCTTTCAGTTTGGTATCAACCCCTATGGCGTACAACGGGAGGCACTTTTAGCTAATGGAGGTTCCCGGTCTGAGGATCTAAATTTGGCTTGGGATAATAAATGGTATGCCCGGGCAACTATTCATGAAAATCATTGGCAAGTAGAGGCCGTCATTCCTCTTTCTACGCTGCGATACAAGGATGGTGCTCAAAATTGGAATGTCAATTTCTATCGAATCGATAGTCATAATGGGGAGCGAAGCACTTGGGCACCTATTCCCCGAAATTTCTCCATCATTTCGACAGCATTCAGCAGGACCTTGATTTTTGAAGAGCCGCTGCGCAAAAATTCAGCGAATATTTCTGTGATTCCGTATATCGCAGGCCGAACGTCCCAAAATTTCCTGGAAGGAACTTCCGAGTCCTTTACTCCTGCATTTGGAGGGGATGCCAAAGTCGGAATTGGACCTGCCTTGAATTTGGACTTAACATTCAATCCGGATTTCTCTCAGGTGGAGGTAGATCAGCAAGTTACCAATTTGGATCGTTTTGAGATCTTTTTTCCCGAGCGAAGACAGTTCTTTCTTGAAAACGGTGATCTCTTTGCAAGTTTTGGTCATCCACTGGCAAGACCCTTTTTCTCTCGTCGAATCGGGGTAGACCGTGATAGCGCAACGGGTCAAAATGTGCAGAATAAAATCATCTACGGTGCCAGACTTTCTGGAAAAGTCACAGATGACTGGCGTGTGGGACTGATGAATATGCAAACCGCTACCGATGAGGATCGAGGTATAGCAGGAAAGAATTTTAGTGTTTTGGCAGTTCAAAAGAAGGTATTCTCTAGATCCAATGTTGGTTTTATTTTCGTTGATCGGGAGTCTTTAGCCTTGGATGAATATCAAAGTATTTTCAACCCGAATGAATACAATCGCATGCTTGGGGTGGAGTATAATTTGGCTTCAGAGGATAATCGCTGGACGGGAAAGGCCTTATACCATCGAACTTTTGAAAGCACCGAGAAAGAAGCTCCCCGAACGCTCAATGCTTATGTATTGTACAGCGATTTGCACTGGCGCTGGAGTATTAGCTACTTGGATATTGGAGCTGGCTATAACCCTGAAGTTGGTTTTGTCCCTCGGGTGGATTACAAGCGCTTTAACCCTGACTTGGGCTATCGGTTTTTCCCCAAATCCAATTTCATCAACAGTCATGGACCTCAACTGGAGTATGAGCTACGATGGAATGAAACTTTAGGAACCACAGACCGGGATATTGGTCTACAATACGAAGTTCGCTTTCAGTCTTTGGCGCAATTTACCTTGGGGTATACCAACAGTTATATTTATTTATTCGACGATTTTGATCCTACCCGAACAGGTGGAGAGCCTTTACTTGCGGGAACAGATTATACGGTCGATCGCTATGGCTTTGAGTTTCGATCCAATCCTCGACAGGCATTTAACTTTAGATTAGAAGGGGAAGCGGGAGAGTATTTTACCGGAGATATAGCCACTTTGCGAAGTGAACTTGCCTGGAGAATTGGCTATACGGCTAATATCGGGATGAACTTCAGTTATAATCGGATACGACTCCCTGAGCCACAAAATGACGCAGATTTGCTACTTGTGGGACCGCGGATTGATTTGACCTTTACCAAGTCCCTCTTCTGGACGACTTTTATCCAGTACAATAACCAAATCCAAAATATCAATATCAATACCCGTTTGCAGTGGCGATTTGCTCCGGTTTCTGACTTCTTCTTGGTTTACACTGACAATTATTTCCCGGATACATTTGCCTCCAAGCAGCGAAGTTTGGTGCTGAAGCTGAATTATTGGTTGAATATTTGATTTGGAGATTACTTCAATAAATAGAGGTTAAATAGTACTGTTGATTAGTAAATTCCTCACCCCACTCTAATCCCCCATTTCCCAAGCAACCCCGGTAATCCTTCTAAATCAAATCTTGCTCCTTTGACCTTGTTGATTTCCGGATCTAGCCGGTAGTTGAGAGCTTCACGAAAGTCGGCCTTTTCCAGATTGCTCCGGTCAAAGACAGTTCCGCTCATGTCCGAACCCATAAAACTTGCTCCGCTTAGATCAGCTTGAGAAAAGTCCACTTCTAACATTCGGCAGTGGAGGAATTGAGACTTTTTGAGTTGAAGATTGAAAAAGTTGCAGTAGTCGAGCTGGCAATTCTCAAACCGAAACTCAAGCAAAAAAGGATTGGAAGTATTAAAGTGTACACCAAGAATTTTGCAGCGCTCAAAGCGGACATTCTGGAATGAAACCTTAAACACCTTGGTATTGCTTAGATCACAATCCTGGAAGGTGCAATTTTCAAAGCTTGATCCCTGAAAGTCTAGACCGGAAAAGTCGCAACCATTGAAATCACAGGTATCATACTCACCTATTTGAAAATCTGAAGAAGATAGGTTTTGAAATGTTTGGTCGGAGAGATAGGGCATATAAAATCCATTGATAATTGAAGTTACGGTTTAAGTTAAATAGCTAATGGACAATAAAAGCAGTCTTGGAAATTAATATTCACTTATCAAAAAAATTACTCGCTAAAACCTTTCAGCTCTTTCTCTAATTTTCTTTTCAACTTGCCTTTGCTGTAGCCATTCCAAATACTCTGAACTTCGCCGGAAGGGTTAATTAGAACAAAAGAAGGGAATATTTCTATTTCAAAAAGCCTTGTAGCTAAACTGGTTCGGTCCCAAAGGTTTGTCCAAGTCATTAGCGCTTTATGGTCTTTCCATTTTTCTTCCCAGATATTTCGGCTTTTGTCATTCCATATCGTAACGAACTCTACATCTTTCCCATGTTTCTGATATACCTCTATCAATTCGGGAAGGGCTTTAATACAACCTCCGCATCCAGTAAATGAAAAGTCTAAAAG
Organism: Algoriphagus formosus; assembly: GCF_002807035.1. GTDB lineage: Bacteria > Bacteroidota > Bacteroidia > Cytophagales > Cyclobacteriaceae > Algoriphagus > Algoriphagus formosus. Next base: position 1,258,727 of record NZ_NIUC01000002.1, read on the forward strand.
GACATATTTTCCTTTTTGTTCCTTCAAGCTAAAGTCAGTACCATTTTTACTTTCCAAAACAAAATCCGGTGCCATTTGCCCAACTTTAGCTCTAGCCATGGCATTGAGGCTCAAATAGGTCTTGATTTCATCTACTTCCCAAGTATCGACTAAAGGACCCGGAACTTGATCAAGCAAATCCATCAATTCTTCATCCTTAAAAATCGACTTGTGTGAGTTTAGCATTCGAAGACCTACAAGTTTGTCGAGATGGCTGGTGATTAGCAACTTTTTATTTGCTTCATCAGCCAGCTCGATATCAGTTTGGATTTGTGTAAAGGGATGAATTGGACTCAGCTGCCAGCTTTCTGGTTGATTGACATTTCCAGTAAGTGTATATTCTCCTGAATCCATCCAAAAGGTTTTAGAAGCCCGAATTTTTCCTGATGTCAAAATATAACTGATAGAAAGAGTTTTTGGTCCAGGCATCGAGTCCGTTTCGGTGAACTCGTATTTTTCGCCGTACAATTTGACCAGGTTTTCTCCATGCTGAATTCCGATTAGTTGGTTCCCTGAAAAGTTTCCTTCTAGCTTGCTGATTAGCTTAGTTTGAGCATTTGCTTCAAAACTTATAAATAAGATAAAAATCAGTATGTGTAACTTCATGAGTTAGTTAATTTCTTTTTTCTTCTAGTTTTACTTAAAAAAAACAAAATAGTTACAAAGAGTTGATCAGATTAATCTTCAGAATTAAATATCAATCAGTATGCTTTTCTTGCCCCTTCCATCCCTTTCCACCAAATTAGCGATCAAACTTGGAGACATTGAAAGAGATAAGGCTTCATATCACAAATAGTACAAACGACTGGAAAGATTGGGATCATTTTCTTGCTAAATCCAAACGTGGCATTTACCTCCAACTCAGTGATTGGTTAAAAAGCTATCGCGCCTATGGTTTTGAAGAGCATTTGATCCTTTCTAAAGATCCTTCTGGCCAGATTCAGGGAGGGATGGGACTGGTTTTGGCTAAAGCTGGCCCGCTAAAGATTTTGGTGGCACCCTACGGACCGATATTGGGTCAGGGAAAGGAAGATTTGTTTCCTGCATTTGTCATTGAGTTTTATGCTTTTGCCAGAAAATGTGGGGCCTTTCTAGCGCAGCTATCTGCACCTATTACCACGACTTCTGACTTTCAGGATCATTTTATGACTTCCCAGCTGGCCTATCCAATTGCACCGACTGGAAAAGGTCTGCTTTTTAAATATGTCACTGGTCTGTCTGCCTTCCGTGCGGTGAAGCTTTTTGCTGGAGAAGAAGATGCCTATGAGAAAGTGCGGTCAAATTACAAAGCCAATACTCGACGGGATGTCAATAAATCCAATCGTATGGGAAATGAATTGGTGTTTGCAGAAGGTGCGGAGGAAATCCAAAAAGCCTACGATCTGATAGAGCTTAATGCTGAAAATCAAGGCTATGCGGTGCGATCTTGGGATGACTTCGGACCTACTTTGATATCCTTGGTGAATTCTGGTCACTGCATAATCCCTTGCTGTCAAAATGAGGGTTCCTTGAAAGGGGCTTTGATCATTTTTGAAGCTGGACAAAAGCTGCACTACATCATGGGAGCGACGCTTCGAGAAAAGAAAGACCTTTTGGTGGGTCACTTTCTCCAGGATCAGGTGATTCAGTTTGCCATATCAAAGGGCTATGATTTTTACGATATTTCTATGGGTGGAAGCCCAGGAGTTGTCCGTTTTAAGGAAGGTTTTGGAGGGGAAGTTTTGCCCTTGCCTGAACCTCAGTATTGGGTCCTAAAGCCTGCACAGTTTTTTGCCTATCAAAAACTCCTTCCGTGGGTTCAAAAAAACAAAACCTTGGTCTCCAAGATTGTAAAGAAATTCAAGTAAGAGCCTTTCTATATTCCTTTAAGCCATTTGCTTCATGAAAAACGAAACTGATCAAAGCCTAGATCCACAGGATTGGGAATCTATGCGTCAATTGGGCCATCAGATGATCGATGACCTCATAGATTATTGGAAAGGCATCCGCGATGAAAAGATCTGGAAACCCATACCTCAAGAGGTCAAGAAAGCGCTCGAGACCTCTATTCCCGAAAAGGGCGAAGACCCAAAAAAGGTCTATGAGGATTTTAAGCAGAATGTTTTCCCCTACAACAAAGGGAACGTACATCCTCGATTTTTTGCCTGGATTCAGGGAACCGGTACACCTCTAGGTACTTTTGCCGACCTGTTGGCTTCCGGGATGAATCCCAATACAACCATCGGAGAACACTCAGCCATGTATGTGGACCGGCAGGTAGTCAACTGGTGCAAGGAACTGATGGGTTTTCCTTCCGATGCGTCCGGGATTTTGGTAAGTGGAGGCTCGATGGCCAATATCACTGCCTTGGCTGTAGCTCGCAATTCCCATGGTGAGGGAAATATCCGTGAAAAAGGACTTGTTGGGAATGGAGAAAATCTCGTTTTGTACTGCTCCACCGAGACTCATTCCTGTATTCAAAAAGCAGCTGAGATTCTAGGTTTGGGAACTGATTCGGTTCGTATGATTCCTGTGAATGCCAATTTTGAAATGAAGGTGGATCTTCTGGAAGAACAGATTCAAGCCGATTTGGCTGCAGGACTGAGCCCTTTTGCCATTGTAGGTACTGCTGGGACTGTTAACACCGGAGCGATTGATCCCTTGGATGAGTTGCTGGAAAAAGCCAAGAAGTACAAGTTGTGGTTTCATGTGGATGGAGCTTACGGTGCTTTGGCCAGGTTAGACCCGATTTACGCAAGTCGGCTTGTGGCTTTGGATGAGGCAGATTCGGTAGCTTTCGATTTGCATAAGTGGCTTTATGTCCCCTATGAAGTGGGATGCACTTTAATTCGGGATGCCAAGAAGCATAGAGATGCATTTGCTTTCACGCCAAATTACCTACTACAGGAGAAGCGGGGGCTTTCAGGTGGTCCCGATCCGATCAGTCATTATGGTTTTGAGCTTTCCCGAGGTTTTAAGGCGCTCAAGATATGGATGTCTTTGAAAGAGCATGGCTGGAAAAAATATGCCCAAATGATTGCTCAGAATAATCGGCAGGCTGAATACTTGGGCCGATTGGTTGATTCACATGTACAGCTGGAATTAATGGCACCAGTCTCCATGAGTATCACCTGCTTTCGAATGGTTCAAGAAGGAATGAGCGAGGAAGAAATTCGAGACTTAAATAGGGAGATTCTTGTCCGGATTCAGGAGGAAGGGATTGCCTCTCCGAGTTCTACTATTTTGAATGGAAAATATACGCTTCGAGTTGCCAATGTCAATCAACGGACACGATTTGAAGACATGGATTTACTGGTGGATGAGGTCCTTCGAATCGGAAATGAAATTCTATCAAAAAAGTAAAAAGATCAAAATTGGTCTGATTTTCGATGTGAATTAAGTAACTTTTATCTAAACCTAAATTTTCAGCATATGAATTTTAAAAAACTCATGCTCGCAATGTTCTTTATAGGAACCTTTGCAATAGTAGAATCTCACGGTCAGGAATTGGGTCTCCGATTCGGAAACGTCAATGGAAATAATGTCGCCTTAGATGCAGTATTTTCTTTAGGAGACTTTAGCCGACTTCACGGTGACCTTAGCTTCGGTGGAGGCGGAGTTGGCATTGACGTGCTCTGGAATCCGATCTATCGTCCGATAGCAGATTCAGAGTTTAATTATTATTTAGGCTTTGGTCCTTCCTTATTTCTCGGCGATCCCTTTAGACTGGGAGCAGCAGGTGAGATCGGTGCGGAGTATCAGTTTGCAGATATTCCTTTGATTATCGGACTCGATTGGCGACCCTATTTTATTTTAGTCGAAAACACCAATTTTGACGCTGGAGGATTTGGATTAAATGTTCGCTGGCGATTAAACTAAAATAGAATAGCCGGGTCAGATTCATTTTGACCCGGCTATTTTTTTTAAAACTCTATGATCAAGCCAATGGTAGGAAGTATATTTCCTGCTGTATTTTCAATCAACTTCAATTGATAGCGACTTGGATCATTTGGATTGACCACCAAGTCTCCCGCATCATCTCGCTCCGGAACTAGCAGTGGAGCTTGTTGTGCCTGAAAGTTGTAGGCATTTTGAATATCAAAATACCAGTTCAGATTCCAGTTTTTGAAATAATACTTTTTGTCTACCCTCAGGTCGAGCTGATGGAAAGCCGGAAGACGCTCGCCGTTGATTTGAGTAAAGTCCAAAATCCCTTGATTCCGTAGATCCCAATTACTGATCAGTGCAGACTCTTCTACATCAAATGGTGTATAAGGCGTACCTCCCAAATACCTCCATCTCGCACCGATTTCCCAGTTTTTCTTAAATCGTTTTCCAGCGGTAAGACTTAGAATGATCCGATTGTCCCAAGAGGAAGGAATGAAACCCTCGGTATTTGGATTGGTAAATTCGCTTCTCACCAAAGTCAAAGCCGCAATTCCATAAAAGTCATTGAAAAGACGCTGCTGAGCCAAAAACTCAATTCCGTAAGCACGTCCATCTGAGTTGGATATCACTGCTTCATTACCAATTACACCAAAGTCAGCCCCCAGGTTGGCGAGGGAAATTCCATTGAGTACAGAGGAAGGATAATTCGAATAGCGTTTGTAAAATGCCTCGGCAGTGAATCTTCGGTTTTTCTCAGGCTGTAGTAATTCGATTCCTGCGATCAGTTGATTGTTGCGAATAAAACGAACATCATTTTGCTGATTGATCAATTCCCCTTCATTATTTCGGAATCCTAGGACCGTATAAGGTGGACGTTGGTAATAGATTCCTGCATTCGCAGTTGCAAATAAATTTGGTTTGAGCTGATAGGAAACAGAGATTCTTGGGCTTATTTGATTCAGTGGATTTTGGGCAGTCCGACCAAAATCGGAGCCATCCATCCGAATTCCTCCTGTCAACAGCAGGCGCTCTCCATCAAAAGTCTTGCTTCCTGAAATAAAGGCACCGTAGGAATTGAAATTACTAATAGAACTGATGTCGATGACCTGACCCGTGCTGGAAAGTGTAGCTCGATCAAAGTTTTCGATTAGGTATCTGGAGTACTCATAATTTACACCGTATTTCAGCGTGTATCCAGTTCCAAAAATGGAGTTTTCCGCTCTGAATTTATTCTCGGATTCTTGAGAGAGGTAGTCAAAAATCAAATTGTCCTCTGAGCTTTCATCATTGTTGGCATATTTGAAAGAGCGGTTGTTCAGCATATTTCTGCTAAGTACAAAAGTCCAAAAACCATTCTCTCGAAAGCGCTTAAGCTTTAGACCAGTTGCGTAATTCCACTGCTCTTGAATAGGCAATACTCCAAGGAGATACAATCGGTTTTCCCGTTCTTCTTCAGTTTCATCATCTGGGATATCCTGATTGAGCACAAAATTGTCGATGGCTCCTACACCCAAAAATGTCAGCTCCGTCTTGTCATTCAGTTTGGTTGTAGTTTTTACCTGAAAATCATTGAATGTCGGTAGAAAAGGCAGACCCAAAAGCCGAAATAACCCCTGTAAATAGGACCTTCTGGCAGAGAAAAGGTAGGTGGTTTTATCCCCTATGGGCCCTTCGTTGGAAAGAGTAAGCTCGGATGCTCCCACAGTCAATTGGGTAAACATCTCGTCCCTTCTTCCTTCCTTTAACTCAAACTCGAAGAAGGAGCTCAAAGAGTTCATTCGATTGGCCGGAAAACCTCCCGTGATCACGTCCACGTTTTTGATCAGGTTGACATTCAAAATACCAACAGGCCCACCAGAGGAACCTTGGGTAGCAAAGTGGTTGATAACAGGAACCTCTATTTCATCGATGAAAAACTTATTCTCATTTGGCGCTCCGCCCCGTATCAAAATATCATTTCGAAAACTCGCTGTGCTGGCTACCCCCGGCAAAGATTGAATAACTCGAGAGATATCCCGGTTTCCTCCCGGATAGCGCTCAATCTCATTGGTATTGAGTCTTCTGACGGAAAGCGGAGTTTCTTCTGATCGGGTAAATTCTGAACTTACCACCACTTCACTCAACTCGGAAGCATCTTCCTGCAATTCAAAGTCCAGCTGAATAGCCTTTGCCTGACTGACTTGAATCTCGTATTTGGTGACGGTTTTATATCCGACAAAACTCGCCCGGATATTATATAGGCCGGGAGGTACATTTTGGATTTCATAGTTTCCATCTTCATCTGAAATGGCTCCCAATTCCGTTTCCAAGATGAGAACATTGGCAAAAGCTACTGGCTCATTGTTGACAGGATTGAAAATTCTTCCTTTGACCACGCCTTGGGCTAGGATAGTGCCGGATAGAAAAATAAAAAGCAGTGAAAGTAGTTTTGTTTTCATAGTTGGTTTTATGACTACTATGAAAATCAATTTTATCAAAGATGGTTTCAGAAATCATTCAGATTTTGACAAAAATCATCGAAAATCAGCCGTTTGTTTTTCTTTTACCTCCCAAAGTCTCCACCAAGGGGTCCCGGGTGAGTCATGATGCTCGTAGTGATATCCGAAAAAGTAGCAGCTCAAAAAAGCCCATAAATGATTTTTAGGCTGGGAGTGTGAGTGATGCTCATTGTCACTTTCACCCCGATGCGGTAAATAAGTTCCAAAGTAAAAAAGCTGTAAGGTGGAAAGAATTGCAGGTAACATCCAGAAGACAATTAGATTTTCTGTTGGGAGAAAAAGCTTCAGAATATTGAAAGTAACAGCCATCAAGAGAATCTGCCAAATAGTAACGTATTGGCGGATGAAGGATAAGTACCAAAGGAAGAAGTTGCCGGAAGCATGGTAGTCAGGGTCCTTGTCAGTGGCTACGTAGCGATGATGCTCGTGATGCTTTGGGAATAACTTCCAATAGAAGTTGTATGAAAACAAAAGGGCAGAAATCCAACCGGTAAAGTGGTTCCAGCGCTTGTCTGAAGAGACGATCCCGTGCATGGCATCATGGGCTGTGATAAATAGTCCTGTATAGAGATGTGTCTGTATCAGGATTCCGAGGTAGGTCCACGGGCTTTTCCAGCTTAACTCAAAATTCATCCAAAAAACCAGGCTAATCGCCCAAAGAATAATGATGGACCAAGCGATGATCAGTCCAAGAGGGTCTATTTTTCTGGAAATTGATTGAGTACTAGCCATGAATAAGGCTTGATTAGCGAGTGAATTGGTCGTGTGAATCTACGCTAAAACGATCAATAGGTAAGAATTCGTTCCCGAACTTGCTCCATTAGCCACATGGGCGTGGAGGTAGCGCCGCAAATACCGACCGTATCATTGGTGTCAAACCAAGAAGGTTCGATTTGGTCTGGATTGGAGACAAAATACGTGTTTGGGTTTTTTTCCTTGCAGACATTGTACAAGACCTTGCCATTGGAAGACTTGGTTCCGCTTACAAAAACAATTTTGTTGTATTTGTCTGCAAACTCCCGGAGCTCTTTGTCTCTATTCGATACCTGACGACAAATAGTATCATTGGTGTTGACAGTGATACCGTTTTCTCGAAGGATTTGATTGATTTCGTAAAATTTATCGGTACTCTTGGTCGTCTGACTGTAGAGTGTCATATTTTTTGGAAGGGTGGCGATATCAAGCTCAGAAATATCCTGAAATACCACCGCTTTGTTATTGGTCTGACCTAGTAGTCCAATTACCTCTGCATGCCCATGCTTTCCGTAGATATAAATGGTCTCATCCTTGTCAAAGGAATTTTTGATACGGTTTTGCAACTTCAAAACTACTGGACAGGAAGCATCAATCAGAGTGAGGTTGTTTTGTATGGATAGTTCGTAAGTGGATGGCGGTTCTCCGTGTGCCCGAATCAGAACTTTTTCGTTGCGAAGGTTTTTGAGCTCTTCATGATCAATGATTTTGAGGCCTTTTCTGGTCAGTCGATTGACCTCCTCATCATTGTGGACAATATCTCCCAGGCAGTATAGATAGCCCTGTTCGTCCAAAATCTCCTCTGCCATTTCAATAGCATAGACCACTCCGAAACAGAAGCCTGAGTGTTGGTCGATTTCTACATGGAGATTTTTCATATGCAATTAACTTGAGATCGGTTGAATTGTTTTTTGACTACGAATGCCTTCAAAGAAGCTGATATTCATCAGCAGCAAGGTCATCGAATAAATACTGTCCTCAATGGGCACAGTCCAGATGCGAATTCCCAAGTTTTCTGCATTGTTGTAGATCACTACAGGCTCTTCAGTTACTCCCCCAGTCAAAATACCATTGCAAAGAAAAAAGGGAATTAAATGAACGAAGTAAGCAAATATAAATTTGCCTAAATACTTATCATTAAATATCAGAAAATGAATCAATAAGGCAAGGCCTCCTACCAGAAAGTTTACAGAGGTGTACCACTTGTCCAAATGCAGAAGACCAAAACCAATCAGGAATGGCACCATAATGTAGACAAACGGCTTACCCAAATCCTGCAAGGGATCGGAAGGGAAAAAGTAAATAAGAACCTCATAAATGAAGATACAGGCAAAGGGAATTACCAGGAAGAATAGCCACTCTTCTACGGGTAAATTTATCAAATAGAGCCCAGAGATGTAGGTGGGATTAAATTCCCACACGCCCATATTGGTAAACCAGACATCCCAAATCAAGAAGAAGGCGGCCGTAATGAGCATCCCGGGTAGAATCATTCCCCATTTACTCGCATAGCGGATCCTGTGCTCAAAAGACTGAGCTAAAGGGTAGGAAATTGCAAATAGCAAAACACCGAAATACAGATACTTTTCCATCAACTTATTCCAAGTTTGGTTCCGAAATAGGTTCCGACCAAAAGGGAAAGCTTTTGAGAATTTGGAATCCGAATACGTCGCTGGGTAATTACCTCAGGGGACAGGCCCTTTATTTTATCAAAAAGCTTTTGATAGTACAAATAGGCGACTTTTACCCCAAGCTTTGCACCATCCGGTAAGGCTTCAATCCCTACCAGTGCTTCATCAAAATCCTGCTGAATATCCTTTTCAATTTCTGTTTTCACCAATTGATCGAAAAGCTGAAAATCTACACCCGGAAAATAGACACGTCCTCGCTCTTCATAGTCACTTTTCAGATCTCGCAAGAAGTTTACTTTTTGAAATGCTGCTCCCAATTTGCAAGCAGGTTCTTTGAGCCGCTCATAGTAAGCTGTATCCTCCCCGCAAAAGACTTTCAGACACATCAGTCCAACTACTTCGGCCGAACCGTAGATATATTCTTTGTATTTGGAATCATTGTATTTCTTGAAATCCAGATCCATCTCCATACTGTGGAGAAAAGCCTCGATCAGATCCAGATCAATCTTATACTGATTGACGATGAGTTGAAATGCGTGTAGAACTGGATTAAGCGAGATTTTCTTTTCGATAGCCTCATAGGTGTCAGCTTTGAAGCGTTCTAGAAGACTTGCTTTATCCTGATCGTGAAAGGTATCTACGATTTCATCCGCATAGCGTACAAAACCATAAATAGCATAGATGGGCAAGTGAAATTTCTTGTCCAGTGTTTTGATCCCTAAAGTAAAGCTAGTACTGTATCGCTGAGTAATCAGTCTACTGCACTCAAGGGTAGTTTGGTCAAAAAGTTCTTTAGCATCCATCGCTATAATATACCCATTTATTTACAGATTGTTTTCTTTCATCACCTCATTTGCTACCACTCCTCCCGAAATGAGTGAAGGTGGTACCCCTGGTCCAGGGACGGTGAGTTGACCTGTGTAATACAAATTTCGGACATTTTTGTTTTTCAAGGCTGGCTTCAAAATCGCCGTTTGGGTCAAGGTATTTGCAAGCCCATAAGCATTTCCCTTGAAGGCATGGTAGTCAGCTTTGAAGTCTGAGTGTGCATAGGAGCGCTTGTAAATCACATGAGATCGAACTTCCTGACCAGTGATGGTTTCCAGCCTGTCCATGATGATATTGTAGTATTTCTCTCGCATCTCCTCACTATCCTCCAAATCTGGAGCCAAAGGAATCAATAGAAACATGTTTTCTTTTCCTTCGGGAGCCACTGTCGGGTCGGTAATGGAAGGAACCGAAGCATAGAAAAGCGGTCGCTCGGGCCATCTTGGATTTTTGTAAATAGCATCTGCATGTGGTCCAAGCGGCTCATCAAAGAATAAATTATGATGGCGCAGATTGTCCAGCTTTTTGTCAATTCCCAAATAAAAGAGCAAACTCGACGGAGCCATCACACGCTTATCCCAATATTCTTCGGAGTAGTTGCTATATTTTGGATTGACAAGATGCTTGTCTACGTGATGATAGTCAGCACCTGCTACCACGACATCAGCCTCGATTTTTTCACCGTTGACCAGGCGTATTCTTTTGGCTACCCCGTTTTCAATTTCGATTTCTTCTACTTCCGCATCGTATTGGATGCTTACACCTTTTTCTTCGGCGAGACTCACCATTCCTTTGATGATTTCATGCATCCCTTTTTTGGGATACCAGGTACCCAAAGCAATGTCTGCATAGTTCATGAGGGAATAAAGTGCAGGAATGTTTTCAGCAGTTTCACCCAAAAACAATACAGGGAACTCCATCAGTCGGATGATTTCTTCAGACTTGAAGAATTTTCGTACGTGCTTAGCCATGGATTGGAAAATATCCATCCGCACCATATCTACGAGAAGCCCCGGAGAAGCAAATTCAAGGAGTGATCGGCTAGGTCTTTTGACCAAGTCATGAATGCCGACCTCATATTTGTATTTGGCTTGTGCTAAAAACTCATCGAGCTGCTTGCCTGCGCCAGGCTCGATTCCATCAAGCATTTTTTTGAATTCATCCAAGTTGGCCGGGATATCCAAAACCTTATCCTTACCATAAATCACGGCATAGGAAGGATCAAGCCTTAATAAATCGTAGTAATCAGACGGTTTTTTCCCAAACTTGGCAAAATAATCCTCGAACACATCGGGCATCCAATACCAACTTGGCCCCATATCAAAAACAAACCCCTGATGTTCGAACTTACGGGCTCGCCCACCGGGGGTACTGTTCTTTTCTAAAAGGGTGACTCTACAACTTTTATTGACTGCTAAGTGGGTAGCTGCTGACAGTCCGGCAAATCCCGAACCGATAACCACCACATGCTTTTGGTTCATTTGATCAATTTTTGTGTCTATATACTACCAAATCCTCTTTTAGTAGCTTTCTGGCAATATGGATCCGATTTTTGACAGTTCCAATCGGAATTTGAAGCTTGTCTGCGATTTCATGGTATTTAAAACCTCGGAAGTGCATCATGAATGGAGTCTTATACACATCGTCCAATTTTTGGATTGCATATTGGATATCGTCCATTGCAAAATTTCCGTAGGCACCATTCTCGATTTGAGAATCGCTAGAGTTGATATAATGTAGGTTGTCAGTGGTATCGACGAATGTTCCTCTTCTCACCATTCGCTGATAGTTGGTGATAAAGGTGTTTTTCATAATGGTATATAACCAAGCCTTCAGGTTGGTTCCTTCCGTGAATTTATCCCGGTTGGTAAAAGCTTTGACCATTGTATCTTGCAGTAGATCATTAGCATCATCCATGTCCCGAGTCAACTTGAGCGCAAAAGGCTTCAAGGTACTGGACAATTTGTTTAGCGAGTAACTGAATTCTAGAGTCGTCATGGTTGTCGGTTTGTGTTTTTGTTTAATCAAATGTAATAAGGATTAAACAGAATCCAAATGTTTTGTCTAATTTTTTTAAAAATATATTAAACAAAATAAAATTCTGAAGACTAATCTTGGGCTGTATGGCCAATAATGGGGATAAGAGGCAAAAAAAGGGCAGCCTGTGAAGATTGCCCTTGTTTAAGCTTTTTCAGAAAATGTTATACTTAATTATTTTTCCTGTGGAACCCGCTCTATTTCCTCAAGTCTTTCCTTGATATCCCGGATGTAATTAAGTTGCTCTACATTAGAAGGAAGTCTCAAATCTTGTCCGATGACCTGATACCCAGATACCAAAATCTTGGCTTCGCTGAACCTTTCGGATAGGTTGTCTAGGTACTCCTGAATCTGCTCTGCACTTGGAGAAGTCGTGACCACTGTCATCAAGTAGTCCGGCTGATGCATGGCATAGACGGAGTTTAAGTCTTCGTTCGGAGTATTTTGACCAAGGTAGATGACCTTATGGCCTTTGCTTTTGATCAGGTAGCAGGCAAATAGTAGCGAAATCTCATGAAGTTCGCCTGCCGGTAGATAAAGCAGAAACTTCTTTCCACCTCCATTAGTCACTTGACCGTCTATTGCCACGATGAGCTTTTGACGAACAAGGTTGGAGATAAAGTGCTCTTGGGCGGGATTGATTGCTCCCGTCTGCCATAGCACTCCAATCTTGGACATAAATGGATAGATAATATTGAGCATGGTCTGCTCAAAGCCCAATTTCAGGATGTTGGAAGAAAGAATCTTGTCGAATCGCTCTTCATCCATTTCGATCATACTGATCGTCAGGGCATGTATCTGATCATCGTGTGTCAGTGATCGCTCAGTCAGCTTCATCACCTCATCTCGGAGCTCTTGATGCTCCATAGATGCTATTTTACTGATTTTGAAACCATTGTCATTTAGCAAGGCCACATTAAGAATCAGCTTCAAATCCGCATCATCATAGTAGCGGATATTTGTATCCGTACGCTTGGGGCTCAGCAAATTGTATCGCTGCTCCCAAATACGAAGCGTATGGGCTTTTATACCGGATAGTTGTTCGAGATCTTTGATTGAATATGTGCTCACTTTTCTTCTTTTTTAAAGAACTCCTTGGGTACTATAAATAAACCAAATGATATGGCATCATCTTTTTTGTTGGTGCGATGATGGGCTTGATGTGCTCGAAAAATTCCCAGCAAAAAAGAATTTTTCGGACGTTCAAACCATTTCAATCGCCGATGAACCAATACATCGTGAAGGACAAAATAGAGAACGCCGTAGAGACTAATTCCCATTCCTATCCAAAATCGGTAATCAAGATTTTCCAATCCAAGCAAAATCAAAACCACCGCGATACTTCCGAACAGCAAGGAAAATAGATCATTGAGTTCGAAAAACGAGTTAGAAGGCTGATGATGGGTCTTGTGAATCATCCAAAGTGGGCCATGCATCAAATACTTGTGGATAAACCACCCAGACAGCTCCATGAGGAGGAAACCCAGTATAGTAAAACCTATTGCTTCTATCATAATGCTTTCAACTGACAGGTTTTTGCTTATAGTATAAGCTGATTTGAGACCAATGTGTTTTGAGAATCAGTGTTTTAATTTTATGATTTAAATCAGAATTCAGACCACAGTAAAATTCAAAACTGTGAAAAATACGATTAATGTCAATAATAAAAGGAGTGCAATTGGGTTGAATTTTTCAAATTTAGCCTTCCGGAATATCAAATGAACCACAAAAGACACCCCAAACCAGCCTAAATAATTTTCTACCGGAATCACATCAAACTTCCAATACCAGAAATCCAAAGCAACGGCCACCGGCTCAATGATGTAATCCAGCGCGGTCATTGCCAAGGCGCCAAGAAAGGCCGCGTAATAGTCATTGGGAACCTTACGGAATACTGATCCCGTCAAGTAGGCGAGAATAAACCAATTGACCCCAATGATAATCGGGACATCCCAAAGCTTGGGCCCTAAAGTAGGTCCATAAACATAGTCTCCAAATAAATAGCCGGTATGAATCCCGATCAGCTCAGCGCCAAATCCAATCCAGAAGGCTGCTGCCGCAAAAATGGGAAAGGAATCATTCCACCCTCGGTGAAAAAGTAAAATAATCAATAAGCTACTCAATAGCTGTACCGGCGTGAGAGCCAAAAACCAATCTTGGTATTCCGGAAGTGATAATCCCAGGATTCCCACACCATGAAGCACCAAAATGACGATTCGGGCAATAGTCAATCGAAGGGTATAGCCGGAGCCTCGCTCAGGTACTACTTGATGCATAGCTAGCTGGGGAAAGGTTTTTTACTTGGGATTCGTAACTTTGAGTCTTCAAATTTGTTGGCAAAAAAACAAAAATTAAATCAAAAACAGGATGATATTATATAATGTGACCATTAATGTGTCCCCGGACATCGAAGAAGACTTCCTTCAGTGGATGCGTGAAACCCATATTCCGGAGGTGATGGCCACAGGAATATTTACCGAACACAAGTTCTGCCGACTGATCCATCAGTCAGATGACGGCAGTACCAATTATGCCATTCAATACTTCACAGAGAGCATGGCCAAAATGCAGGAATACGAATCTAAGCATGCAAATGCACTCCGTGCTAAAACTCAAGAGCGCTATAAAGATAAGGCCTTAGCCTTTCGCACTTTACTTGAGATCCTGTAAGCATGCCCAATTGGCTCAAACTAATCATCAGCCTAATCCTACCCCAAGTAGCCGGGGGTACAGGTGCTTATTTCACCATCACCTCCATCGAAAGCTGGTATCAGACGATCAATAAACCCAGCTTCAATCCTCCGGGTTGGCTTTTCGGCCCGGTTTGGACCACACTCTATCTTTTGATGGGAATCGCGTGCTACTTGATATGGAAGAGTGATCATCCGCAGAAAAAGCCGCTACTCATTCTTTACTTCACACAGCTCGGCCTCAATGCCCTTTGGTCGCCGGCTTTCTTTGGGATGGAGTCGCCGATTTTGGGTTTGGTGGTGATTATTCCACTTTGGATCTTGATTTTTCTTTCCGTGAAAAAATTCAAACTCATCAATGCTTGGGCTTCCTGGCTGATGATTCCCTATTTGGCTTGGGTAAGTTTTGCGACTGTCTTGAATTTTTCGATCTGGTGGTTGAATTGAGATGAGAATAAATTTAAGTCATAATTTTCAAAGCACGAATAGACAGTTTGTCTTCAACTACTTGGCCAGACACTTCCACTTCGCTCAGCGCAAGTATAGGAAGTGAGCAGATTCTGGATTCTGAGCTTTTAGATTTATTTTAGGCAAGACAGTTGTTCATTTTGCAGAAAAGTGGATTTACAAATGCAGTTCTCTAAAATAGAGAGCATTAACATTTTTTCACTAGAATTTTAGCTTATTTATTTTAGTTTTAAACTTTAATATAAAAAGCTGTTTTATGAAAATAATTTTTCGGGGCTTGACCCTTTTGCTTTTCTTTTCCTGCACTGAAAAAGCATCAGAGCAAATTGCCGAAGGAGCCATCCAAACTCAAACCTACACTGAAAACCAACTCGAAAACCTCCAAATCACCTTGGATACCCTCAAAGTCGATGTGGGAGAGGAGATCATTAATGCCACTGCCTATTTTGGCTATGGACTCGGTGAAGACAAGGAGACGATTTTCTTTGCTGATGGGATGAATACGGAGGTTCATGCCTATAATATACCAGATTTAAAGCTGGAGCGTCGAATTGTTTTTGAAAAAGATGGACCGAATCGAGCTCCGGATTTTATCAACTTTTTTCAGGTTCTTCCCAAAGAGGAATTCATGCTAGCAAACTATGCTATTCAAGCAGTTTTTAACAATCAGGCAGAAAAAATCCTCGATATCAAAGCCCGACCTGAAGAATACGAAGGTTTGGATGAGTCCTTGAGCAGTTTGTATGGCTTTTTGCATGTCAGTCCGGACAAAAAGCTTGCGATCTCCAGACCATTGGAATATGGGGATGCTTCTGTCAGCCTCGTAATGATGGATTTAGAAAACAAAACAGGCAAAATGCTTCCGCTTCCCGGCTTGGAAATTACTAACAAGTTTAGGGCCTCCTTTTCAGAAGGTGGCGGAACCACTACCATGGGGGATAATCTGGTCATTCAGGAAGTTCGCGATCAACTTGTAATATATTCCGCTAGTACAGCCGACATCTATGTATACGACTGGAATAGTAAGGAATTGAAGTTGATCGAATATGATCATCAATTGGTGCCTGATCAAAAAAGCGGCGATTTTCCAACCGAGGCAGGCTCACGGGAGGAATTGATGGAAATTGCACAGCAAATCCGAAATCAGGTCTCTTTCATGGGTTTTCTTTGGGATAATAGCCGTCAGCAATATTTTCGTTTTGCCAACAAACAAAATGGCTTTTTGGAAACCGGTGAGCCGCGAAAACTTGATTGGTATCTTTTTTCATACGATGAAAACTTCAACTTACTTGGCGAAACCGAACTTAAAAATCTCTCCAATTTCTTTTATCAAAGCTTTTTCTACCAGGGTAAAATTTTTAGTTATTTTCCCGTAGATGAAGATCCTGGATTTGTAATAATGACTTTAAACTTTTAATGTCTAGTCATGAAAAAACTGTTGAATATAATCCTCTTTACTTTTTTGGTTTTCTCTTGCACAGAAAAAGCATCAGAGCAAATTGCCGAAAGAGCCATCCAAACTCAAACCTACACTGAAAATCAACTCGAAAACCTCCAAATCACTTTAGATACCCTCAAAGTCGATGTGGGAGAGGAATTGGTGATTTCTAGCGCCTACTATGGTTTTGGACTGAGTGAGGATGGCAAGTCTATTTTTTTCTCGGAAAGCCAAAGCTCCGAGATCCATGAGATTGATCTGGCAGATTTGAAACTGCTTCGGCGTATTCCATTTGAAAAAGACGGACCCAACCGAGCACCGGATTTCGTGGAAAGCTTTGATGTACTGCCGGGAGATGAATTTATGCTAGCTAATTATGCCATTCAGGCTATCTACAATGATCAGGCAGAGAAAATCCAAGACCTCAAGCTACAAGCTGAAGAGTACGACGGGATCGATGAATCATTGGGAGGCTTGCATTCTTCCCTTGCGGTGAGCCCGGATAAGAAAAAAGCCTTTTCTCTTCCAGCGCCTTTTGGAGAGTTCACCGCGGGATTGGCTGTCTTGGACTTAGAATCCAAAACAGGGGAACTGCTCAAGCTTCCGGCCTTGGACCTGACCCAAAATTTCCGGGTTACTTTTTCCCAAAATGGGGGAATGACCACTTCGGGTGATATGATTCGCATGGAAAAAATAAAGGAGCAGCTTGTCATATATTCCGGAAGTACGGCCGACATCTATCTATACGATATGCCGAGTGATTCCTTGATGTTGCTGAAGTTTGACCATCAACTGGTAGAAAACCAAAAGAAAGGAACCTTCAAAACGCAAGCAGGCTCTCAGGAAGAGCGAGTGGAGATTTCCGGAGAGATTCGAAAGCAAATCAACTTTTATGAGTTCATATGGGATGAAAGCAGGCAGCAGTATTTCCGATTTGGGGCCAAGGAAAACGGCCTGAATGAAAGCGGAGAAAGACTACCAGTCGATGTGTACCTTTTTAGCTATGATACAGATTTCAACCTATTGGGGGAGAAAAAAGTGGAAGAGCTTCCGAATCTCTTTTTCAACAGCTTCTTCTTTGACGGAAAAATATACAATTACAGACCGGTGGATGAAGACCCCGGCTTTGTGATCATGACTTTAAAATTTTGAAAAACCCTTTTATGAAAAAATTCCTTTTCCCAACCCTAATAGCTGCCTTGGCTTTCTCCTGTGGAGGAGAAAATGAGTCAGTTGAAGCCAATTCTGGAAATATCTTAGAAAACTTTTCCTACTCCATCGATACAGTTGTGGTCGATCCGGGAGATGAAATCATCAATCTATCACGAGGCGTCCGTGGAAGTTCACTTGACGAGACAAAGACCTACTTCTATCTTTTTGATGAGGCGACCACCCAGATCAATAAAATCAATTTGGACGAATTGGTTTTGGAGGAGCAAATACCCTTCGAAAAAGAAGGACCCAACGGAATCGGTGCCAACTTTATCGCCACTTCCCGATATCTCCCGGGTGAAGAATTCCTATTCTCCAGTTTCCAATCCACAGGAATTTTCAACAAGCAGGGCCAAAAAGTACTTGATTTGACCCTCAAGCCGGAGGAATTCGTTGTGGAAGGTTTGGGCGAAGATGCCCAATTCAATATCACCAATTCCATCCGCCTTTCTCCAGACAGAAAAATAGCCTATTCCCTTCCAAATGACTTTATGGAGGGTACTACCCAACTGGCAAAAATTGATTTGGAAGCCAAAAGCGGGAAAGTACTTCCTATTCCGGCTTTGGATATAGTAGGAGAATATCGAATTCTACTTCAATCGGATCAAAGCATGTCCATCTACTTCGAGGAGATTTCATTTCAGGAAATAGGTGGTAAGTTTTATATCTCCGGAGCTACGACCAACAGCATTTATCGATTTGAACCCGGTCAGGATTCACTTCAGCTGTTTGAATTTGACTTTAGTCTGGTCCCTAATCAAAAGGAAATCCCTATTCAACGAAAAGTATCCTCAATGGAAGAGTTTGAGGCAGAAATGGAAAAGGCAAGAACCCAGATCGGCTTCGAAAAACTCCTCTACGATGAGCAAACCAAACGTTTTTATCGATTTGGGAGGATCTATGAGCCCAAAGGTGATGATCCTGAAGCTCCCTCCAAGGCAGAAGTATTTTTGTTTGCCTTTGATAATAACTTGAATCTTATCGGAGAGACAGCACTTCCCGAATTAGACAAAACACCTAGCAGCCCTTTTTTCAAAGACGGCAAGCTTTGGTCCTATGTCAATGTGGAGGATGAGTTGGGCTTTGCGGTGATGGATTTAAAGTTTTAAAAGGATGAAAAAACTGGCTGTACTACTTTTGTTTCCTTTGATTTTTTCTTGTGGAGGAAATTCTTCTGAAAAAACCGAATCGGAAAATATCTTAGAGAATTTGGCTTTTGCGGTGGATACTTTGGTCATGGATCCCGGTGACCAAGTAATCAATTTGCAATTCGGACCTTCGCTTTATGGTCTGACTTCAGACGAGGAGCGATACTATTTTATGAACCGGAACTCAGGAGAATTATTTGTCTTTGATTTAGATGAAAAGAAACTTGTCAAAAAGATTCAGTTTGAAAAAGAGGGTCCCAATGCCATCCCTAATTTTGTTTACAGTTTTCAGCTTATTGATGAAAACCGCTTTTTAATCATTGATTCCAGAAATTTCGCTATCTATGACTCTTCTGCAGTGAAAATCGATGTGGTTCCCTTTGGAAAGGATAAGTTTCCGAATTTGACAGAGGAGGAAGGGTTCAACTTGGTGGCAGGCATAAAAGCTGATGCTCAAAAGCAATGGTATGTTTCCCTTCCCAACGATCAAGAAAATCAGCGTGTTAGTTTGGCTTTTTGGGATAATTCTGATTCAAAATCCCGTTTAGTTGATCTTCCGGAGTTTGGGTTTTTGACCAAGTTTACCTTGGTTTTTCGAGAAGGGAATTCCTACAATGCGGTAGGTTTTGCCAGTTCAAATTTGAAAATTCAAGAAAATCGAGTATTCGCCTATTCTTCGGGAACAAGCAGCATCTACATATATGATATTTTAAAAGATTCCTTGAAGTTTAAGGCTTACAACCCAAAGCTGGTTCCAGCACAGGCTGCGGCGCCTGAAATCAGTGAGTTCTCTAGCCAGGCAGCTTTTGATGAAGCGATAAAAAAGGCACAATCCCAGATTTTCTTTGGTGATTTATTATGGGACAAGGAGCGTGAATTTTACATACGATTTGCCTCCATCACCAAGCCAAATCTGAACTCTGAGTTTCCAGCCAAAACAGAGGTTTTTTTGTTTGCCTTTGACAAAGATCTCAATTTGATCGGAGAATCGAAGATTGAACAACTGCCTTCTCAGCCTTCTTGGCCTTTCTTCAAAGACGGCAAGCTTTGGTCCTACGTTAATATTGAGGATGAGTTGGGCTTTGCGGTGATGAATTTTAAGCTGTGATCAGATATTTAAAACTCCTTATTCTCTTTTTTATACTGGCATCTTGTCAAAATAATGGGTCTGAAAAATCAGCAAGCCTAGCTGAGATTACCTATACAATTGATACAGTCATGATCGACTCCAAAGGCTATTTCCTTTATTTATCGGAAGGCCTGGGCAGATCCGATTTGGCGGATGATGGAAAAACAGTGTATAACCTGAATCAAAAACTCCCTCAGCTGGAAGTTATTGATCTGAGTTTGCTGGAACTCGTGGATACGATTCCCATGGAGCGCGAAGGTCCCGCAGGTATTGGTACTAGTAGTATTTATGATGGTATTCAGGTTTTGGAGAATGGAGAGGTTTTCATTTTTGCCTGGACAGAAATTGTAAGGCTTTCAACTGATAGAAAGTCGGTTGAAAAATATCGGTTTACCTCCCAAAACTTAAAAGGAGATCCCTTAAACGCCGATGAAGAAGTCCGATATGAAGGGCTTATCTCTGAGGATGGAACTCAGTTTTTTACCTTCTACGGAAAGTCCAATCAGCCCTCATCCAGATTGGGATTAGCTATAATTGATCTGGAGGAAATGACCCTGAAAAAAGTGGAATTGCCGCTTTATGAAGAATTGAAACCCTTTGAAATCAAAACCGAGAAAGAGCCATATGCTAAATATCCCTATGTTTATGTTGAGCAGATTCATTTGACAGAATTCGAAAATCATCTTCTTGTTTCCGCTTCGCCTTTCAATGAGCTCTACAAACTTGATCTTGACTCTTACACTTACCAAAAGCTAATGTTTAGCTCTTCTTTGACGGAAGACCGGGCAGAAGTTACCTATCCCACGGAAGCGAGTTCTAGTGCTGCGGGCACCCAATCGATATGGGATCGATGGAAACAAATTTCATTTCACAAAATGAACTGGGACGAAAAAACAGAACGCTTCTGGAGAATCTCATACAAAGTCTTCATGTCTTACGATAACGACTATTCAAATGAGACGTACATGACCTTTTTTGATAAGGAATTCAAGCAAATGGGTGAGATTCGCTTGCCAGATGAGTGGAAGATTATAGGGGGTAAATTTATTTCCCAAGGAATGTATTGGCAGTTTATAAATGTCAATGATGAAGCAGCTTTTGTTCGATTAAAACCTAACTTTTAGAATCTATGAGGAAATTGTTTTCACTTTTAATGATCACTTTGCTTTTTTCCTG
The DNA here is from genome assembly GCF_002807035.1 of Algoriphagus formosus. GTDB lineage: Bacteria > Bacteroidota > Bacteroidia > Cytophagales > Cyclobacteriaceae > Algoriphagus > Algoriphagus formosus. Next base: position 1,279,641 of record NZ_NIUC01000002.1, read on the forward strand.
CGGAGGAAAGCCCAATTCGACAACTGTTTCCAGGGAGAGTTTCGAATTCAGCTACGAAATCGATACTGTCAGAGTGAACTCTGGAGACCTATTTCTCGCGGTGGACCGAGGGCTATCCCGAATGGCGCTTTCTCCGGATAAAAACTCCCTTTATTTCTACAATTCCACCGAAAAACGTCTGGATGAGATCGACTTGGAGAACTATGAAATTGTTCGATCAATTCAATTCACCCAAGAGGGCCCCAAAGGTATCGGTTCGCTGAGTGTTTATGAGTTTCATATCACGGAAAAGGGAGAGATTTTCACTAGCTCCTTTGACGCTATCCGCAAAATGGACTCAAGCGGAGAATTGATGACCCGACTCAATTGGGACGAGATGGACTTTGTAGCCGAGCAGATTCCCCCTATGACCATTGCCAGCTTTGCCGGTGATTTTAATGATGAAGGAAACCTGTTTTTTGGTACCTATGGAAAATCCAGGGGCGGAAATTCATCGGGTGAAGGGCTGATTGTCATTAACTGGGAAAAAGAAAAAGCCACGCTAAAGGAGGTTCCGCTTTTGGCCGCGCTTGAGGAATACGAAATTGTCCTAGAAGGAGAGATTCAAACGGTCAGTTCCGATCGTTTTTATTTACAGGAATTCAATAATCAAGTCCTAATCAGCACCAATGGCGTAAATGGGATTTCCATTTATGACTATAAATCGGATTCATTGATAGAAAAGACTTATTCATCCGACATGCTTCCTGAGCGAAGAGCTGGAAACTTTCCCAGAAAAGTAAACTCGATGGAAGCACTGCAGGATGCTGTGAAAGCCAAAGCACTAGAGCATCAGTTTGGGCCTTTTGTCTACGATGAAAAATCCAAGCGATTTTATCGAATCAGCTATTATCGGTCAGTATCCCCTCTTGATGGTGAAAAGTGGAATTTTATACTCAGCATTTTTGACCAAAATCTTAATCTCCTGTATGAGATCGCTGATTTTCCAAGTTTTACAGGGAATGTTTTCTTTCGAGATGGAAGACTACACAAGGGGATTAATTTGGATGATGAATTATACTTTATAAGAATTAAAATAAAACCAACAAAATGATGAAAAAACTACCTATTTACCTTTTGATCCTTACCCTTTTTTCTTGTGGTGGAGATCCTGAAACTTCTAAGGCTACCCGAGACCTAGAGATCACCTATGAAATCGATACGGTGATGGTGGATCCCGGAGATCATTTCTTTTTTCTTAACTGGGGCTTGGGGATCGCTGATGTTTCGGCAGATAAAAAAATGCTCTTTAACCTCAACCCTCAAACTTTTCTGCTTGAGATAGTTGATTTGGATGCCCTGGCACTGAAGGAGACTGTCCAACTTGAAAAAGAAGGTCCAAATGGAGTTGGTGGAGGCTTTATCAGCAAGCTTCAGGTGTTGGATAATGGCAATTTGCTTCTATTCGACTTTCAAAAAATATTTGAAATCACCCCAAAGGGAGAATTAGTCCGGAGCTATGAGTTTGACAAAAGCAAACTGAGCGGATATGATTTTGGTGAGACGGATGAAGTGGAGACCATGGGGATTTTTTCTCCAGATGGGAAGCGGTTTATAGGTCAATTGACCGATGAGGACTTCAAAAAACCAGCAAAAGGATTGGCCTTTGTCGATACCGAGACCATGGAAATACAAGTGGAGGAGACTGATGCGATTTCCAAACTGGATGAATATCGAATCATGTTTGAGATGGGGGGAAATTCTATGATGTCCACCGGAGAGCAGGTATTCATGGATGTGATCGCTGGTGATTTTGTGTTTTCCAATACGGGATTCAATGAAATCTATGTGTATGATTTTGATGCTGACTCCCTGATTCACCACCAATACCAGGCTCAATTAAGTTCCAATGAGCGAATATTGGATTACCCGCAGCGAGTGGAAAGTAGGGAGGCCTTGATGGAGGTGATGAAGGAAAAAAATGAGCAAGTTCGTTTTGGTCCACTTATTCCCCAGCCTGATAAAAACCTGATTTGGAGACTGACCAAGGATAAGGATCGGATGATTGCTGATTCTGTGATTTACAAGAACGTGGTCACTGTTTTTGACTCAGATTATCAAATGCTTCATGAAGAGGTCGTTGAAAAATTTCCGGGTTCAAATATGTCTTTCTTTAAGGACGGGATGTTGTATGCTTATATCAATCTAGACGACGAAATGGCTTTTGTGCGGGTGAAACCGAGTATTTCTGAATAAAAGCTCCCGCTAAGTCGCAAGGAAGAAAAAGAGTTTTCCTGCTGATCTGCGCCGCTAATCTGCGTAAATCTGCAGGAGAACTTTTGAATTTCCTCCGCCAGCTAGTTATCCACTATGTTTCTATGTGGTTTTAAAAAAGAAAAGAACCACATAGTCACATAGAAATGGCAAATGATTCTGTTTTTACCATTTGTGAGAAATCAAAACGTTGTGGTATTTTCGGATATTTTGAGGATGCTCACTCCACCGTGGCGGATCGCAGTGACGGAACCAAAGCTTTGCAACTTGGCTACTTTGCGAGAGCAATTTGATTTGGTTTTTTCCTTTAATCGCCAATGGCCGCTATGTGCGCTATGTTTCTATGTGGTTTTAAAAAAGAAGAGTAGAACCACATAAGAATATAGAAAAGATTATTTTTTGTTTTTCTATCCCGCTGATCATCGCAGAAAAATCCGCTGATTTTCGCGGATTCAGGTTCCAGGGTCATTCTTTTGGTCAAAAAAACAGCGAGCATCTGCGCCGCTAATCTGCGTAAATCTGCGGGAGATTTTTTGAATTTCTTCTGCCAGCTAGTTATCCACTATGTTTCTATCTGGTTTTAAAAAAAGAAAAGAACCACATAGACACATAGAAAAGACTTTCTTTCTTTAGAATGAAGTCAAAAAGCTATATCCAAAAATAGTTTGAGACTGCTTGTCCTCCGGTAGGCTGGATGCGCTCCGCAAGCTTCGCTCGCAGTGACGATTCAATCTAACCTCGGCAAGCTTAATTTATACTTCATCGCTATCAGGCGAATGGAAATGACCGTAGACATAGAAATCAGCAAGTTCCACTCTCTTGCCAGCCCGAAATAATTCAACACCAAATACAAAATTGCTCCCGCCAGACAGGCAGAGGCATAGATTTCCTTACGAAACAGAATTGGGATTTCATTCGTCAGCGTATCCCGAATCACTCCTCCCATCACAGCAGAAAACATCCCCATGATAGCTGCGATCTCCGGCCTGACGCCCAGGCTGAGGGCTTTTTCCACACCCAAAACCGTAAAAAAGCCAATTCCCAGGGTATCAAAAAGGAAAAAAGTCCTTCTCAAGCGGCTTAGAAAATTGGGGAAAATGAATGCCGCTAAAATACCAACCAAAATGGCATACAAAAAATAAATATCACCAATCCACACAAGGGGGTGAGCATCCAATAAGATATCCCGGAGAGTACCACCTCCAATAGCGGTAATAAAACCCGTAAAGCCCGCGCCAAACAAATCATGCTCCCGCTCCCGAACGGCTAAAGCGCCCGAAATGGCAAAGACGAAAGTTCCGATTAATTCAAGTGCGTATTGTAAGGTCATGGTTTATGTTGAAGTAATTTTCTCTGCGGAATGAAATGCTTCTTTCGGCTTTTTGAGAAGCTATAGCTTTGGTAAAGTTAGGACAAATCGATGAGCAAGCTCTTTTTAGGGTTAGGGAAAGCAAACCTTATCCCTTGCATTTAGGGAATAAAGTACCCTAAATTTTCATTTCCGAAGGGTAAATTGTAACTTAAAAATTCAGGGTAAAACATCACCTTCTCTTTGGAAATGTAAAACATCACAAATGAGACGTCTGTCTTTATACCTTTTTTTTAATACTATTTTATTCGCTATTCCGATTTTGACCTATGGATCCCACATGGATTCACTCAATCGAGGCTCCCCCCTACAGCAGTTATTCGAAAAGGACTACGGCACTTCCAAGGCAACTTTGGAGTTTGTCAATTTTGCTGCTCAAGAAACCAAAAAGGATACTTCTTGGCTGAAAATAGGTGGAGCCATCCGCCTCAATACCATCTACACACACTTTGAAGGTCAAACTTTCCCACTCGGCACCGAGCTTCGCAATGACTGGACTTGGGATACTTGGCGGATCAATGTGGACTCTTACAGTGATGGCCTGCAGCTTTCTTTTGAATACCGATTTTATCCCACTTTCAATACCCATTTTATCAAGTATGGCTGGATCGGTTACCGATTCAACCCCAGCACCAATTTACAATTCGGAATTACCCAAGTTCCCTTTGGCCTGTTGACCTATGCTTCACACAGTTGGTGGTTTACCACACCGTATTATGTGGGATTGGAAGATGATCATCAGATTGGATTCAATTTCACAAAGGAACTGGAAAACTGGCGACTCAACCTTGCTTATTTTCTGCTTTCAGAACCTAGGGGTACAAATGAACTGAGCTTTGGCGTGCCGGCATCTGCCCGATATTCCTATGATGTGGTCCCCGTTCCGGGAAATACCAACATAGAACGCAGGCAACTGAATATACGGGCAGCACGTCTCCTCGCAAATGGTGAGCTCGGGCTTTCCTTTCAAACCCATGAAGTCTACAATCAAGAGACCACTCACACAGGAAGGCAATTTGCCGGGGCTATCCACTACGAAAACAACTGGGGAAAATGGAATCTGAAGTCCCAAATCATTTACTACAACTTCCAGGACGTACGGGATGATAATGACGAGGTACTCAGTTTCGTGCAAATGGGGGCTTATGGATTTGGCACCTACGATGTGGCTGCTGAGGCTGCCATGTACACCATCGGGCTTTCTCGTGATATCCCTGTGAGTTGGGGGCCGATTCGGAATATTCAGCTTTACACGGATTACACCTACATGCAAAAATTCAATGAAATCGAGCTGAATGGTGCCACTCAAGGCTTTGCTCCTACCCATATGCTGGTGCCAGGGGCTTTGGTCAGTGCCGGCAAAATCTTCTGCTACTTCGATATTGCTCAAGGCATGAATCAGCCTTGGATCAGTGACATTTTTGGTGGAAATGCACTCGGAACGGGAAGAGGAGTGGACTACCAGGAACCCATTAGCCCCACGAATCCCATTTCTAACAAACCTGCCTGGAATACTAGATTGAATATCAATCTGGGGTATTATTTCTAAAAATTTTAGACTATGAAAAATAAATACGTAGATATCCATCCGCCCGTCTTTTGGCCGGCCACGATCTTAATTGTGCTTTTTATCGGTGTCACCCTTTGGGTAGGAGAACCCATGGAAGAGATTTTTGGAAATATGAAAACCTTTATCACGGATCAGACCGGTTGGTTATTTATTTTGGTCGTCAATATTTTCATCATATTCTGTATTTACGTCGGTTTCAGTAAGTATGGGAGGATCAAACTCGGTGGAAAGGATGCCGAAACGGAGTTTTCCACATCTGCTTGGTTTGCCATGCTTTTCAGTGCAGGAATGGGGATCGGACTGTTGTTTTGGGGTGTGGCGGAGCCGGTAAGTCATTATGCCAACTCACCAATTTCGGAAGATTACAGTCCTGAGGCCGCTCAAAATGCCATGAACTTGACTTTTTTGCATTGGGGGTTTCATGCTTGGGCCATTTATGCCGTTGTCGCCCTTGCCCTGGCATTTTTTGCATACAACCGAAAGCTTCCCCTTACGATTCGATCAGTTTTCTATCCCCTTTTGGGTGAGCGGGTGAATGGCTGGATCGGTGATATTATCGACGTATTTGCTGTTTTGGCTACTTTGTTTGGTTTGGCAACCTCGCTGGGTTTGGGAGTACAGCAAGTCAGTGGAGGACTATTTTACCTTTTCGAAATTCCCAATACGGTTTTGACCCAAGTCTTGCTGATTGCGGGGATTACGCTGATTGCTACCATTTCTGTGGTATCAGGGATTGACAAAGGGGTCAAATTTCTCAGTGAATGGAACGTGCGAATTGCAGCCGCCTTGTTGATTTTTGTCCTGATTTTCGGGCCTACTTTATTTATCATGCGAGGTTTTATCCAAAATGTGGGTAACTACATGAGCAATTTCATTGAAGTCTCTACCTGGACGGAAGCTATTCGTGATAAGGGTTGGCAGGGGGACTGGACGGTATTCTATTGGGCATGGTGGATTTCCTGGTCGCCATTTGTGGGGATGTTCATTGCCCGAGTGTCGAAAGGGAGAACCATCCGCGAATTTATCTTGGGAGTACTGCTGATTCCTGCATTGTTGACATTTCTTTGGATGACGGCAATGGGCGGTTCGGCGATTTACCTGGATATGCAGGCTGGCAACCATGATCTTGCGAATAACATCGTCGCAGATGCATCGACAGCTCTTTTTGTGTTCATTCAGGAGTTTCCGCTCAGCATGCTTGGGTCGATTATTGGCCTTTTCTTAGTCACTTCCTTTTTCGTGACCTCATCTGATTCAGGATCCTTGGTTATCGATAATATTACCTCGGGAGGAAAACTTGACTCTCCTGTTCCTCAGCGTGTATTTTGGGCCACTGCAGAAGGTGCAGTAGCAGCTGTACTTCTCATTGGAGGTGGATTGGGTGCTTTGCAGACGGCCTCTATTACCACCGGTTTGCCTTTCCTGTTCATTTTGGTTTTGATGATGTATTCTTTGAATAAGGGCCTGAAATCAGAGTACCTGAAAATGACTCAATTGGAAAAAGAGCCGGACACCAAGCGTTATGAGAAGAAATTGGAGCGAACACTTTCCAAAAAGAAAGCTCCTCAAAAAGACTGAAGACATTTCTACCACCGAAAAAGACGTTTAAAATGAAAGAATTTCGAAAAATAGCCCTCTTTGCGGATCTCACTGAGATGGATGAATTGCTTTTGAAATTTATCAAAGGCTATGATAAACTCTTTGATTTCGAAGAGCTTTACTTGGTTCATCAGATAGAAGTAGAAGCCCTTTCACCTGAACTGAAGGAGATGCTGGATGAGAAAAATCAGACCTTGGAAGGTTTGATCGAGGAGGATATTCAATCCAAAATCGATGAGGTTTTTGGTCCCGGAAAGTCCACGATCAAATCCTACATACACCCTAGACCGGACTTTAGCGAATTGGTTCAGTGGCTGAATAAGCAAAAGTTTGATCTGGTTTTCTTGGGTAAAAAGAAAGGGCTTGAGGGTAGCGGTATTTTCAGCAGTAAGCTGGTTCGCCTGCTTCGCACCAATCTGATTTTGGTCCCTGAAACGGCCACGGCTACGATCACAGATGTGGTCGTTCCGATTGATTTTTCGGATTATTCTCCGAAAGTTCTTCAATCAGCTGAGTTTATTGCTCAAAAAACGGATGCTAAGCTCACGCCGCTTCATGTGTTGAAAATTGGGATTCATTATTTCCCATTTGTAGCGGGGGAAAGTCAGATTCAAAAGAGTTTGGAAAAGGAAGCCCGATCCAAATTTGAGAAATTGAAGAAAAAAGCGAAGACCGACCGCGAGCTGCTTACTATTCGATCGTTTGGAAAGCCGATCGGGAATGTGATTTACAACAAGGCAAGGGAGCTAAATTCCGACCTGATTATCATATCGAAGAAGGGGAAATCTGACGATGAAGATTTGCTAATCGGAAGTGTAGCAGAGAACCTTATCGCCAATGATAAGGATATCAGCGTAATGATTTTGCAATAGTTTTACTGCTTCTGAAGTAAAAAGACCCCCATTTCTCGCTGTTCCAAGACTAAAACGGTTTTGGGAGCTTCCAGAAATTGAAAGCCCATTTTCTGCAACTTATCCACATGGCTTTGGGTCAGCACAAAACGTTCTGATTCGTCCGGCAAGCGGTATTTTCCGCCTTCCAGTTTTTCTGACTTCTCTAAGATATCGCTAAAGCCGGTGCACATCCGAAACCAAAAAATTCCTCCTGGCTTTAGTACCCGATGAATTTCTTTGATCATCTGCCAAAAGTTATCCACATTTTCTGCAAAATGCAGCACTGCTGAGCAAATAAGGGCATCGAAGGCCTGATTGTGGAATGGAATTTCTTCCAATCTTCCTAGCTGAAACCGATGCGCATCATAGTTTGGGTCAAGACTCTTTGCCTGATAGCGACAGTACTGAATAGCCAATTCGTTTGGGTCGATTCCAAAGATCGAATAGCCTTGATTGATGAAGTAAACCGTGTTTCTTCCTTCCCCACAACCCGCGTCAAGGATTTTCATCTCCTTGGTAAACCGACCCTTAAGGATCTGATCCAAGAGGTAGTTATCCACATTGCCCAAAAGCCGATTTAACTCGTTAATCTCCATTTTCTAGTTTGTCCAAGGCCTTTCGGGCTTTAATCCGACCAATTTCTATCATTTCCGCTGCTCGATAAAACTCCAATGTTCCTGCCTGCTTTCGAGCCACTTTTACCTGTACATCTACCGCATGCTTTTCCAAAAGCATTTCACAAAAGCGATCTTGCAAAAGATCGAATGAGCGCTTCACCAAGTTCAAGGTGGAATAACTGCTATCTTTCTCCGTGGGTTTTTCCTCCGGAAAGTACTGGGTCATTTTATTTTTATAATCAATCATCCAAGCAGGAAGGCTATTGATAAATCGATTTCCTTTCGAATCTTTCTTGGGAGGGGCGATGTATTCTTGATCCAGCCCATTGACATCTACGACGACCAAAAGGGTATCATTTTGGGGTGTAAGAAGGGAAATGGGAATCGGATTCAACACCCCACCATCTATCAAGGGCTGATTTCCCTGTTTAGCTGGAATAAAGACGGAAGGAATACTGCCGGATGCTCGAATGGCTGCAAATAGGCTTCCCTTATCAAAAATGACCTCTTTTCCGCTTTCTACATTTACTGCATTGCAGGAAAAAGGCAAGGCTAAATCCTCTATCTGACAGTCTGGAACTACCTTTTTTAAAGCCGAAAAGACTTTTTCTCCTTTGATAAAACCCTTACTTGAAAAAGTAAAATCCATCAAGGAAAATACATCGATCCGATCCAAATTGCAGATCCAGTTCTTAAACTCTTCCATTTTGCCACTGGCGTACATTCCGCCTACCAAAGCACCTGCTGAGCAGCCCGCGATTTCGGCTATTTCGTAACCCCGCTCCTCCAATTCCTCAATCACTCCGACATGTGCCAATCCTCGAGCCCCACCGCTACTCAAAACCAATGAAACTTTCTGCTTTTTTGCCATATCTTTAGGATGAAAAATCAATAAACGAAAGTAATAAATATGAGCGAATTCAAACCCTTTCACCTTGCTTTCCCTATTCGTGATATCGAAGAGACCCGTGCTTTCTATGGAGAATTGCTTGGATGTGATATCGGTAGAAGTACTGATAAATGGATCGATTTCAACTTTTTTGGGCATCAATTGTCTGCACACATAAAGCCTGAGGAACTAGCCAAAGCAAATACCAATGCAGTGGATGGAAAAAATGTGCCGGTTCGACATTTTGGGGTGATCCTCCCTTGGGACGAATGGCATGCTCTGGCTGATAAATTGAAAGCGCATGGGATAGAGTTTGTCATCGAGCCATACATCCGTTTCAAAGGTGAAGTAGGCGAGCAAGCGACGATGTTTTTCTTGGATCCTGGCGGAAATGCGCTGGAATTCAAGTCATTCCAAGATGAATCTCAGATTTTTGCGAAGTAATATCTTTTGAAGAAACACAAGCTAAATACCGGCATCGGTCGAATGATCGAGATCGAAGGAAAGGACTACCTATACTTCAGCGGGACCTCCTATTTGGGGATTCCGCAGGATATAGATTTTTTGGATATTCTGGCTAATAATGTGTTCGAGTATGGTTCTAATTTCGGACAAAGTAGAAAGAATAACATACAGCTAGAAGTCTTTGATGAGTTTGAAACCTTTTTTGCTGAAGAGGCTGGCGCTGATGCAGGAGCACTTTTCAGTTCGGGTTATCTCGCCGGAATCGCTGCTTGGAAGAGTGTCATTAATCAGGTAGATGAGGTCTGGATCGCCCCAGATGCCCATCCGGCAGTCATTCCAGACGGACATCTAGCAAGCGATCAATTAAATTTTAAACAATGGAAAATTGATTGTCTGGAAAAAGCTGAATCTCTTTCTTCTCGAAGCATATTGATAGTCGGTAATGCCGTGGATGCCTTAAATGTGCAAATCCATGATTATTCTTGGGTGGAGGAAATTGGTAAAAAACATAAAGTTTGGCTTCTGGTTGACGACTCACATGCTTTTGGGGTTTTGGGAAATGGAATATTTGGCACTTACTCCAAGCTGCAATGTGATTCCGTTTCAGTAATTGTGAGCGGTTCTTTGGGTAAGGGTTTGGGCCTGCCAGCAGGAATCGTTCTCTGTCCGGATTATCATATAGACCATATTAAAAATTTGCCACTTTTTGCTGGGGCTTCTCCTGGATCTCCTGCCCATATCCGGACTTTTTTGGAAATGCAGCATACTTATGAAGCGGCACACGAACACCTGAAGGAACTGTGTCAATACTTCTATGAGTTGATTGCCTTTATGCCACAGATCATAGGAAACCCTGACTACCCGGTTTTTCGATATACCGAAGACTCTTGGGTGGAGCAATTGGAGAAATCAGGAATCATCACCTCCAGTTTTCCTTATCCACATGCGGATAGTCCCAAAGTTAACCGGATTGTTCTTTCAGCTTTCCACGAAAAAGAAGATATTGAATACCTAGCTGATATTTTAGAAAATCTAGCCCTTTAACAATGCAAAAGCTAACGATTCTATTTCTGATTATTTTATTTTCATTCGCTTGTTCTCAAAAAGAGCCGGTACTTTTTGAAGATGGTTTGGAGGATTTTCCGACTCTTCAGCGAGTCTTGGATAGTGTGGATAAGTATCAAGTTCAGATTCTTTTTACGCAAATAGATCGAAATGAGCACATGAATCCCATGATGGAAACCTTTTCTTTCAATTTGGATGATGAGCGTTATTTCTACCCGGCTTCCACTGTCAAGTTACCCGTCGCCATTCTAGCCTTGGAGTGGCTTGAAGAGCAAAATGTGGATAACTTAACCTTGGACACACCCATGCTGACAGATTCGGTGAGGCCTTCACAGCTTCCAGCCTATGTGGATAAGTCCTCTATGGACTCCCTCCCAAGCATTGGGCATTACATCAAAAAAATCCTTTTGGTTTCAGACAATGACGCTTACAATCGCTTGTATGAGTTGCTTGGTCAAGACTACATTAATCAAAAGCTTGCCGAAAAGGGCTTGAATCATACGGTGATTAATCATCGCCTGAGCTATCCCGCAAATGAAGTTGAAAATCGCTTCTTCAATCCCATTCGGTTTGTGGATAAGTCTGGAAATATTCTTTTGGAATTGCCCGAGAGAACTACCGAAAAGGTTTATTCCAATCCTGAGCGGCCCATGATTGGAAGAGCCTACTATGCCGGTGATTCGCTGATTGAGACAGGCATGGAGTTTACCTTCAAAAATAAATTTGCCCTATCTGACCTGCATGGAGTCGTCCAGCGAATTGTATTTCCTCGCTCATTTATGGAAGCTGATCGTTTTAATTTGAATGAGGAGCATCGTGAGTTTATCCTGAAATACATGAGTATGCTACCCGGCGAGTCTGATTTTCCCAAGTACGAAGGACCCGACTATTACGACAGCTATTCGAAGTTTTTCAAGTTTGGAACAGATAAAAACCCCATTCCGGAACGCTTTCGGATTTTCAATAAGACAGGTTGGGCTTATGGTCACCTGATTGATGGAAGCTATTTTGTGGATTATGAGAATGGTGTTGAATTTTTTGTGTCGGCGGTGATTTATACCAACCAAAATGAAACCTTGAATGATAATACTTACGAGACGGAGGGAATTGGATTACCGTTCTTTGCCGAGTTGGGTGAGTATCTTTATCAGCGGGAACTGAATCGTAAGAAAATATTGAAGCCGGATTTTGAGGGGTTGAAATTTGAGTACTAAGCGGTGAAACTGTTTGTCAAATATTTTAAGAAGAATTGGGCTTGGGGATTATTATTTGCAGTTCCTCTAGTCTTTTGGCAAAAAGGCTATGTCTATCCCGAGTTGCGTTTCGAGTATGATTTTCTTCGGGAAAAATCTACTTACTATGAAATGCTATTTTACTGGGCCTTTTGGACTGCCACTCAATTCTTCGTCTGGCGCCCTGGATATTTATGGAAGCAGGAAAATCAGCAATCCAAAAATTCAAATGACTGTCAAACATAACTCGTCTAATAGCAAACTTACAGAGTTGAAACTCTTTCTAAGGGTTTTTGCTTGGTTTATTGTTTTGACCAGTTTGGCTGGTATGCTAGTAAATGGCTATGTCGGAATCAATCGTGGATTCGATTGGTCGTATTTGAAGGATTATCGCACCTACATAAATTTAATTTTCAATATGATCCTTTGGTCTGTGGTGATGTATTTTACTTTTTGGAAGTATAATCCGAACTACAGGAAAAAAATGCAGGAAAAGTATGGAGCTAAAAAATAATTATCCACATTCTCCACTATCAAAAAACCCCTTCCAGATCAACCATCGACTGTGGATAAGTATTGCCCATTTGAATTCCGATCTTTTTTAGTTGCGCTGTGGATAACTCCCAAGGTTGATGAATATCAAAGCCTTTGATATCTGCTAATTCAGGAACCCACAATCGTACATAGTCTCCGTTTTTGTCATAATTTTTTCCTTGCCTCAGGATATTGAAGTAGCGGTTTTCTCGAGGATCATTTCCTACGCCACCCACATACATCCAATTACCCCAATTGGAACAAACATCATAATCGATCAGTTGGCTTTCGAAATAACTAGCCCCCCAAGTCCAATCAATTCCCAGATCATTGACGAGAAAACTCGCCACATTTTGACGGCCACGATTTGACATGAAGCCGGAGAATTTGAGTTCTCGCATATTGGCATCTACAAAGGGGACTCCTGTCTGCCCCTCACACCAGCGCTGAAAATCAGCACTATCTCTGCGCCAGGAGTCCCTTGTATTTTTAATCCCTTCTATCTTGAAGACTTTATTCCCGTGTTTTTTGGTGATAAATCGAAAATAATCTCTCCAAATCAGCTCAAAAATCAACCAATAAGTGCTTTGGTTTTTCTTTCGCTCCTTTTCATATCGCTTCACTTCCTCGTAGATGGTACGAGGCGACAAACATCCTAAAGCTAGCCAAGCGGAAAACTTTGAACTGTAGTCTTCACCCATAAGTCCATTTCGGGTTTCTTTATAAACTTTCAGGTGATCACCTTCCCAAAAATAGGATTGGATTCGCCCGAGGCCAGCGCTTTCTCCACCATCAAACTCCATCACCGAACGGCGCTCAGGCTCAGGGTCCTCCAATCCGTAACTTTTCAAACCAGGCAATTCACCACTTAGTGGAATCACTGATTCATTGGGAAAGTTTATTTTATTGGGTTGTGGATAAGTGGGCCTTACGGAAGCCATTTTCTCCACTGATTTTCTGAATTGGGTAAAAACTTCAGGAACTTGCGTCACAGGAAATGGTAAATCCTCAATGTGATAAAGGGTTGATTGCCAAAACCTTTCCGTAGCTATCCCCTTTGACCAAGCAGCTTTCTCTAAAGACTTATCCACATGCTGTTCTTCTGCAGTCACCTCCTCCGAGAAAAATATAGCATCAGCTTTTACCCGCTCAGCTAAGGTGATTATTTCGACCTCCGGATTTCCTCTTAGGATTACTAAGTCTCCGTCAATCTTGCGTAGATTTCTTCTCAAATCCGCCACAGATTCCAATAGGAATTTGCCTCTGAAACTTCCGGTTTTTGGATAACCAATTTCCGTCGTCTCAAAATGTCGAGGATCAAAGCAGTAAACAGGAATCACTTCGGCTCCGCTAGAGCAAGCCTTGTGTAATGCTTCCTGATCTTTTACGCGAAGATCATTTCGAAACCAAACGATAATCCTATTGAAGTTCATATTGTGCAAACAGGCTGTCTAGGCGAAGTGTTTGGGAGAAAAATAAAAATTGAGTTGTAGCGATTTTGTTTAATTTCAGCTTTGATTCGATTGATTATGAAAAAAATTCCGTTGCTCCTCGTTTTACTGAGTCTTGTCCCTTTTTCCGCTTTTTGCCAAAGTCTCCAAGAAAAATTGGGTTATCCCAAAGATTCCAAACTTTTGATCATTCATGGAGATGATGTGGGAGTTTCTCATTCTCAGAATAAAGCTACGTTTGAGGCGATCAAAAACGGCTTGGTCACCTCTACCAGTATGATGGTACCGGCGGCTTGGTCTTCAGAAGTTGCAGAGCTGGCAAAGGAAATTAGAGATCCCGATATCGGGATTCATATTACGCTTACTAATGAGTGGCTTCATTACAATTGGGGTCCCGAAGTAGGAAAGTCTACTGCTCCAGGTTTGGCAAATCCATTGGGACACATGTATCCTACTTGCGTGGAGGTCAGTGAGCATGCTAGCCCGGAGGAAGTGGAAATGGAGGTTCGTGCCCAGATTGAATCCGCAAAATCCTTGGGAATTGATATCACACATCTTGATTCCCACATGGGCTGTATGTTTTTTGGCAGGCCGGAATATTTGAAAATCTATGTCAAGCTAGCATTGGAATATGAAATTCCTGCCATGCTCAATCAGCAAATTTTACAAAGTTTGATTCTTCCCAATAAGCCCCTTTTTGAAGGCTTAAATGTGGATAAGTTGCCGGTGATAGATCAAATAATTATGGCGGATGAGGCAGCTTATGAAAGTGGAATGGAAGAATTTTACACACAAGCCTTGAAAAATCTGCCTGCAGGAGTCCATGTTTTGTTGATTCACCTCGCTTTTGATGATGAGGAAATGAACGCTGTGACGGCAGGGCATGACAGTTTCCATGCGCCTTGGCGACAGGCCGATTATGATTTTTTCACGGGTGAAAAAGCCAAGAATTTAATCGAAAAGGAAGGGATCAAACTGATTACTTGGCGGGAAATAGGAAAGCTGATGAGGGACTTATAACCGATAAATGCACTGTGATAGTGCAAAAAATATTTAAAAACGCACTCAAGGAGTGCAAAATCGCTTAGTAGAATGTTAAATAAAATTCTCCGAATTACTAAAAGCCTGCTTGTTCTTCTTCTCCTAGCATGGTGCTGGAGTTGCCAAAATCAAGCTGATTCATTTAACCAAATTTTCCAAGACCTAGAAAATCAAGAAGGAATCGAAGGTAAAGCGGAATACCTCAACTCCCCATTTTCAGCTGCAGGAGATCGATTGTACTTAGTCGGACATCAAAATGGCTCATTTCCGGATTTGGGTTGGCATGTGGAAGGAGAAATGGGAGGAATCTGGTTGCATCCAATTAAGTTGCTTGATGGTTTTGTAGCACAGCTTGGAGATGATTCTCAAAGCATTTGCCTGACGGAAGGAAAGACTTTTACCAATTATCCATTTGCCAATACGATTGATTATGGAAGCGTATTGGCAGATTTGGAAGTAGAACGTATGCACTTTGTACCGGATGCGAGGGAGGGAATGATCGTTTTGTATCGTTTTCGAAATACTGGTTCTGTGGATAAATCTTTTGATTTTTCATGGACTTCCAAGGTAGACCTGAGGCCAGTTTGGCTTGGAGAGCGAAGCGGGATGATTGATCAAGCGGATGAGATAGCTTTCAATGAGTTGACCGGAACATTCACTGCAAAGGATCAAGGGAATGATTGGTATGCCGTATGGGGAACGGATGCGGGAATTCCACTGACACCTGTCAATCCAATCTGCAATTTTGAGTCGAGAGGCATGGGTACTTCGGCTGCCTTCGGGGTCCAACTGAATATTCCATCAGGGTCTGAATTGATTTTTCCCATTTATATCGCTGGCTCTACTGAAAGCGAATTAAGGGCTTTGGAAACCATTGCTGATTTGAGAGAAAATCTGGAGGCTGACTGGTTTTCCAAAAAGCGACGTTATGAGGAAATTTCCGAGAAATCCGCCATTAACATCCCAGATAAGCAGCTGCAAAAGGCATTTGAGTGGACTAAGTTCAATACGGATTGGTTGGTACGCGATGTGCCGGATTTAGGCAGGGGTTTCGGTGCAGGCTTGCCGGATTACCCCTGGTTTTTTGGTGTGGATAGTGAATATACCATTCAGGGACTTTTGGCCACCGGTAGAAAAGAACTGGTGTATAGTACTGTGGAATTGATTCATGAGCTATCTGAAAAAACCAACGGAAATGGTCGAATTATCCACGAAGCATCCACCAATGGGGTAGTTTTCAACCCCGGTAACATCAATGAAACGCCGCAATGGGCTTCCATGATTTGGGAGGTTTACCGCTGGACTGGAGATCAAGAGTTTTTAGAGAAGTATTTTCCATCTGTGGAAAAAGGGCTCATTTGGCTCCTTGAAGAAAATGATCAGGATAGGAATTTATTGGCAGATGGCTATGGGATGATGGAAATCCACGGATTAGAATCGGAGATGATTGATGTGGCTGCCTACAGCTACAAGGCTTTTGCGGATGCGGCGAAAATGGCCGAAATACTCGGAAAAACCGAACTTTCTGAAAGTTATCAACAGACTGCAGATGCTTTGGCAGAAAAAATCAATAGCGATTTCTGGGTGCCTGAATTTGGGAGTTATGCAGATTTTATAGGTACAGCGGAAGAAGCCTTGCACCTGATTGATGGAGCGATTATCCGTGCAGATACCTTGAATAAGCCTTGGGCTGTGGAGGAGTTGAAGGCCACCAAAAGGTATTTATCCACAATCCCAGCAGATCAAAAACAGGGCTTTGTATTATATCACAATTGGGTGGTCAATACACCGATGGAAGTAGGAGTAGCAGATCCCGAGAAAGCTCAAATCGCATTGGAGACAGCACGGAATTATACCAATCCCTTTGGCACCTTTGTGACGGGAATTGACCGTGACGAAAGCGCAGAGTCCGAAGATGGTTCTTTTTCCGGGAGTAAGGTTTTTTCTTACACAGGAGCTGTGATGACTTTGCCGACAGGTGTCTCCGCTATTGGAGAAAACAGGTATGGAAACCCGGACGCAGCCTTGGATTACCTTCAGCGAATGACCCGCAGTTTCAGCTTTGCATTGCCAGGCTCGATCTACGAAGTTTCTCCTGATTATGGCATGTTTACCCAAGCTTGGAATTTGTATAGCTATGCGATTCCCATCGTCACACAGTTCTTTGGGATTCAGCCGGATGCAGGAAATCGGGTGATTTATATTCGGCCTCAAATGCCCTCGGATTGGGAAAGTGCCAGTATTGAAAAGGTGCAAATAGGAGACAATGAAATTTCCCTTAGCTATGAAAAGATTGATGGGGAGTTGACAATTGAAGTGTCCCAAACACAGAAAAAATGGGGTTTGTCAATTGAAATTCCAGAAAGCTATGAGCAGGTGAAAATCCTAGGCAAAGAGGTGAGTTCGGATACGCAGAATGGCTATCGCAGGATTTTGATGACAGGAGCCAAGGTACGGGTGGAGGCTAGGTAAGATAGTGCTGTTGAAAAAAGATTGAACGCATTCTCAAACTTTTTGACTTCCGAATAGTCCTTAAGGAATGGAAAAAAATTATCCCATTTGGATGGCGACTTGCCTGAAATTGGCAGCAGTTTATAATATTCTCTGGGGAGCCTGGGTGGTTATTTGGCCCAACAGTTTTTTCGAATGGACGGGCATGGCTCCTTTGCAGCACCCTACTATTTGGCAAGGGACTGGAATGATCGTCGGGGTTTATGGGTTGGGTTATTGGTGGGCAAGCTACAATCCGCTCAAGCACTGGCCCATTGTGGCAGTTGGCTTTCTAGGAAAAATATTCGGGCCTCTCGGCTTCCTTTTCAATTACCTCGTTTTAGGGGAAATCCCTTTTCAGTTTAGCTATACCCTCTATACCAACGATCTGATTTGGTGGATTCCTTTTTTTCTGATTCTAAAAAAGGTACACACCGAAACGCAATGGCAACTCCGATGAACCAAAATGAAAAATGATGGAATGGATTCGGCTTTCGGTAGACTCAGGACTTTTCGTTTTGATCTGGTTGGTGCAAGTGATTATTTATCCATCCTTTCTGCATGTGGACAGAGAAAAACTGAATTACTGGCATCAAGTCTATACCCGCAAGATTCTCTATTTCGTGGCACCTTTGATGTTTATTCAGACGGGGGTAATTGCACTCCAACTACTCTTTGATCCGCTTATTTTTCTTTTGGATGGATTGCTTTTGGCGATGGTTTGGGTTAATACCTTTTTCATTGCAATCCCTATTCACAATGCGATCGATCGGGAGGAAAGTATTGATGCGAATATCTTGAAACTCCTCCAAGTAAACCGATGGAGAGCTTGGCTTTGGACGGCCTTATTTCTACTCACAGTGGGTCGAATTCTTATAGACTTATTGGGTTAACTTCTATTCCGAACATAAAAGCTTTGGGCGATTTTCCCCAAAAAGACTTTGGAGGACAGACAATCAAAAAGGAGCGGTTTGGGTAAGTCCGAAAACAAAGGAATACCGGAACCTAAAAGCAAGGGGATGGTGGTAATGGTCATTTCATCGATCAAGTCAGCTTTCAGGAAACTCTGAATTGTCTTTCCACCGTCGATGTACAACCGTCGATATCCCTGTTGATTAATGCCCTCAATTACTAGGGGAAGTGGGTCGCTGACGATCTTCACCTTTTCTTCGAGAGTCTTCGGAACTTCTTTCAGGGAATTGCTCAGTACAAAAACCGGCTTCTCATAAGGCCAAGGAATGTCAAAACCGCATACCGTTTCATAGGTGTTTCTTCCCATCACTAAAGCATCTACCTCCTGCATAAAGTCCGCATAACCCATATCATTTTGCTCAGGATTGGGGATGGAGTGCAACCAAGCTATGCCTCCATCTTTATCGGCAATAAAACCGTCTAGACTGCATGCGATAAAGATTTTGTTCTTTTTTTCCATGATGCTTGAGGGAAAAATTTGCAACGCCTAGGCTAGCCATCATACCGGGCCTTGAAAGCGTTTTCTTTTCAAGTTACAATTTTCGTGCTTGGAGCAACGAGTGATCGCGCTGGTTTTTCTGCCCGGTTGGGGCTAGGTGATGTTGGCGGCTGGTTCTACTTGGTTAGTTTTTCAATTATGCCTTTTGAATAATTTCGTAATCTTTTCTTATTTGCTATTAGAGAGTTATAGGTTAATGCAAATGCTCCTACCCATCCGACCCCCAAAATAATCCAGGAGTTGGAGTTCATCTTTGTTGAAATGAGTAAGCCGACTAAAGTCCAAATGGTCATTAAAATAAGCCCAAGGATGATAATGTAAGAGAAAGAGTTGCTAAATGGATAAATGTCACATTTAATAATTGTCTTATCTAAATTCTGAGATATGGTCAATTTAATCTTTCCTACTCCCCTGAAAGGAGCAAGTGTAGAAGGACGGCTCTGAATGTTTATTTGATTGTTTGTGATTACTACAAACTTTGATTTGTTATACCGATCATAGTCACTAATCAGCTTATTAGCAGAGTCTAAAATTTCATCCCTTCTCTTTGAGGTTAGGATTTCAAAGCTTTCGTTCACATACCTATCAATTTTTGTAAACATATCAATTTAACTTGCCGCCAACGTTTTGCATATGGCTTGTGGCGGTTTCGAAGCTCTTTCCTGTCCACCGAAACCAAAGCTGACTATGGTACGAAAACCTTGCTGGTAGCCGTTCACCCGCCATAAGCTATAAGCTGTGTTGTAGCATGTTATTTATATTTATACTTATTTCGCCAAAATTCTTCTCCTTTTAGAAAATCCAATAGAATTTCAGTCATTTGGTCGGCTGTCTTTATCTCTTTTACTAAAAGGATGTGGTCGTCATCTGTTACAAGTCCCGAAGCAAAACCATCTTTGAAACTTCCACTTACATGCAAAGCCTTGAACCCTTTACTGTTTAAGTCTTCTAATTGAACTATGTGAAAGTTATTCCAATTAGTCGACTGCATTGTCTCTACAATTACTTCGGAGTTTGCGTTTTCCGAGATAGTTTCTTCATCTCCACCAAACCCCTTAGTAACGGTCAGTTTTAAAGTCCGTTGTTCCTGTCGAACTTCACTACGAGTTTCTTCAATCTTGGACCTTTCGATATCCCTTGTTAGAGATTTTCTTTTTGTATAAAAACTGCTCAATGTTATTATTCCAAGTAATGCAAGAGTTCCTATTATCAGGAAGGTATTCATCTTTCTCACTGTGTTTATTTTTTTTAATGTGCTACAACTAGTAAATATCCTCAATAAGCTGTAATTTTTTGGAATGCCAAGACCTGAATTTGCCCCATCGCTTGGTGGTTCACTTCCACTTATTTTTAAGAGGAGTAAACTAATTTCTAAATATAAGAATAAACTCTAACTCTATGATATCGGGAAAATAAGGTGAAGGAGCCAATGATATTAGCGCTTACTGGATCTTCCTACTCTTGATTTTGGAACGGATAAGAAAAAAAGCATCGATTATTCCCAAAATCAATAAGCCATAGCCAAGGTAATTTTTAAATCTACCTATGTCCTCTGGTTTAATTAGAACAGTATTCATTAATCCTACGACCAAAAAGAGAATGGTCCGAATAATTTTCCAGCTGGTTTTTTGATTGGTTCCCATTGTCTTTGGCGAATTAGGTGAATAATAAATACATCAATAAAACTATTCCAACGATTCCAAGGATAGCGAATATCCAAATCCACCTTTTCCGATTGGAATGATAGTTTTGAATGTGCTCTTCTTTGAGGGAGCCTTCATCTGCCTCTTTCATCAACTTTTCCAATTGACCGATATTGAATCGGAATTGATGATTTTGTGCAAAAAAACTTATTCCAAAGCTAAGTAAGCTACCGATTCCAAAAACTGTATAATCATCCCATTCCAAGTCAGGAACCTGGCCGTATTTCATTATAAAATAGAAATAGCAGCCAGTGAGAAATATCATAGTAGCTGTTGAGGCATTTATCAAAATAGATTTTCGATATTCTATATGATAAAACCCAATATATTCCTGCAGATTCTTAATGATAGAGCCCCCAAATTTGACAAGAGAAAGCTTCTTCAGCGTACCAAACTGAAGGAGAGCCCCGGATATCAAAATGATTAAAAATGTAAGCAGCGTAAAGGATAGCCCCGAACCTTTTGCGAAAAGCAGGAGATAAATCACTGCTAGGGAAAGGATGGACTTCAGCACGATATCCAAAATTAAAGCTGACTTGAATTGCGACTGAATGCTTTTTGATGAAGACCGGATAAACTGAGTTATTTCTTTCTCCGTTAGCTTTTTTTCTTCAAATATGGGCTCTTTTTTCCAAGCCTCTTTATACTTATCCAAGTCGATTGATTCCATAATTATTGTAGCTTTTGGATTAGTTGGGCCAGTTTTGTTTTGATTCGCACCAGTTTGACACTTACATTTTTTACACTTATTCCGATCGTTTCAGCGATTTCATCATAGGACTTCTCATCAAGCCATAGTAGGATGATGGCTTTCTCGATTTTGTTGAGATGGGAGATCGCTTGATATAGAACTTTGATATCTTCTGAGGCTTCCATCTTGCTGACCCTATCATCAATCTCCGGAGAAACTTCAGTCTTTAGCAAGAGTAGCTTTGGCTTTTTGTTTTGAGTGATGGCAGTATTCAATGCCACTCTATACATCCAAGTAGAAAAGGAAGAATTCCCCTTGAAACTGGGGTAGGATTTCCATAATTGGAGGATTATTTCCTGATATAAATCCTTTCGGTCCGATTCGTTTTTTGCATAGACGAAGCAGATTTTGTGGATAATGCCTTGATGCTTTTCTATCCTTGAAATAAATTCCTTTTCTATTTCTTTGGCTGCGGACATGTGGGGATCAGCTATTTAAGCTTGACTTATAGGAATAAGATGGCAAAAAAGACGATGATCCCCAAGAGCAAGAGCCCTGCAAATAGCTTGGTTTTTTGTTTGAGCTGTTGGCTTTCCTCATTTTGAAACTTCTGCTCGATTAGGATTCCCATGACTGTGCCAACAGGTAAGGATGAAGAAAGGGCAATCACGAAGTTTTCGGTTAGAAAAAATAACCCTATCCCTAGAACTATGGTGATCAATGAACCCAGAAGGTAGCCCGCACCTTCAAATATTCTTGAGCTGTGATTATTAGTAGTTTTCATGTGTTTATAATTTGTCTTAAAGAGGTCACATGGAATCTCGCAATTATAATCATCCCTCTGTGTGTCGCTTGCGTCATGCTCGATTTCATCTGCTTTCTTTTTTGGTAAACTCATTTACTACGTTAGTCTACCAAAGCATCAAAAAACTACAGATGAAGGGAAAAAAATTCTCAGTGGGTAAAAAGCTCCATTTTGTACTAAAGGATTGAATGGAGAAACTATCAAAAAATCAACTGATACATTTCCTCCAATTTGCTGACTTGGATGACCTTGATTTTGAATTTCGAAAGGTCCAAGCCCTTGACGGCGTATTTGGATACCATGATCTTTTTGAAACCCAGCTTTTCTGCTTCGGAAATTCGGTTTTCTATCCGGGAAACGGCACGAACCTCTCCGCCCAAACCCACTTCTCCCGCAAAACAAATCTGTTCGGACACCGGAGTGTCCTCATAGCTCGAAATCAAACTCGCACAAACGGCCAAATCCAATCCCGGGTCGTCCACACGCATGCCGCCTGCGACATTCAGAAAGACATCCTGATTCCCAAGCCTCATTCCGCCTCGCTTTTCCAATACAGCCAATAGCATATTCAGTCGCTTGGCATCGTGCCCGGTACTGGTACGCTGGGGCGTGCCATAGGTGGCAGGGCTTACCAGTGATTGGATCTCGATCAGAAGTGGGCGGTTGCCTTCTAGCATGGCGCCAATAGCTACCCCATTCAAGACTTCCTCTCGCTGAGTCAGTAAAATTTCCGATGGATTGGCAACAGAGCGAAGCCCATCTATCCGCATTTCATAAATCCCCAATTCATGCGTGGATCCAAAACGGTTTTTGGAGGTCCGCAAAATTCGATAGGTCAGGTGTCGGTCCCCTTCAAATTGTAAAACGGTGTCCACCATGTGTTCCAAGACCTTGGGTCCGGCAATGGATCCTTCCTTAGTCACATGACCGATTAGAAAAACTGGCGTACCCGTTTCTTTGGCAAATTTCATCAGCTCTGCCGTGCATTCCCTCACTTGCGAGACCGAACCGGCAGCGGATTCGACATATTGGCTATTCAAAGTTTGAATGGAGTCAATGACCAAAAAATCAGGCTTGAGCAGTTCGACCTGCTGAAATATCTGTTGGGTGTTTGTTTCTGAGAGCACATAGCAATCCGGATTGGAGACTGCCATTCGGTCTGCACGCATTTTGATTTGGGCTTCCGATTCTTCACCGGAGACATAGAGAATGGTTTTCCCGGTAAGCGTCAATGCGATTTGAAGCATCAAAGTGGACTTCCCGATCCCCGGTTCCCCTCCAATCAGCACCAAAGACCCAGGGACGATTCCTCCTCCCAGCACCCGATCCAATTCCGGATCCCCAGTCACCCATCGAGCCTGTTCCTCGTAGTTGACCTCCTTGATTTTTTTGGGGGTATTGGTTTTTTTTGTCCCGCTACCACTTGGTTTCCAACTCCCCTTTCCGCTTTCTTCCTTTTGGATTATTTCTTCCACATAGGTATTCCATTGCCCGCAAGACGGACATTTTCCCAGCCATTTTGGGCTTTGAGCTCCACAGTTTTGACAGAAGAAAGAGGTTTTTATTTTAGCCATTAGAGGAGTAGCAAGTAGTTAGTATTAAGAAGCTAGAATCAAGACAAAAGAATTTTTCAATTTTCAAATTTTCCAATCTTTCAATTCTAATGCGCTTCCAACCAATCATTCCCCAATCCCACTTCCACTTCGATCGGCACAGGAAGGTCAATCGCCTCAGACATAAGCTTGGGAACTTCTTTTTTCAAAAGTTCCACCTCATCTCGATGGGCATCAAAAACCAATTCATCATGCACTTGCAAGATCATCTTGGATTTAAGCTTTTCCTTTTTCATCCAATCATGAACTCGAATCATGGCAACTTTAATCAGGTCTGCTGCTGAACCCTGGATTGGCGCATTGATGGCATTTCGCTCAGCAAATCCACGCATCGTTTGATTCCGGCTATTGATATCCCGAAGGTAGCGGCGGCGACCCAAAATCGTCTCCACAAATTCATCGGTTCGGGCTTTTTCAATCACTCCATCCATATAGGCTTTGACCGCAGGAAATTCCTTGAAATAGGCATCGATGATTTCCTTGGCCTCTCCTCTTGGGATGGAAAGCCGCTGGGAAAGCCCAAAGGCCGAAATACCGTAAATGATCCCAAAATTGGCTGTTTTGGCTTTTCTACGCATATCCGAGGTCACTTCCTCAAGGGGTGCTTGGAAAATCTTGGCAGCTGTCGTAGCATGAATGTCCCGGCCGTTTTTGAAGGCTTCGATCATGGATTCATCCTTGGAGAAAGCCGCCATAATTCGAAGTTCAATCTGAGAATAATCCGCTGCCAGAAGGACATGGTTTTCATCTCTTGGCACGAATGCCTTTCTGATTTCCCGTCCCCGATCGGTACGGATAGGAATATTCTGCAAGTTTGGATTGATCGAAGAAAGTCGACCGGTAGCTGCCACAAATTGATTGTAGGTGGTATGAATCCGACCGGTTTTTTCATTGATCATGGTGGGTAAGGCATCCACGTAGGTGGATTTGAGTTTCACCATTTGACGATAGTCCAAAATAGCTCGAGCGATTTCATGCTCTCCGGCCAGCTTGCTCAAGATCTCTTCCCCGGTGGCATATTGGCCCGTTTTGGTCTTTTTTGCTTTCGGATCCAGTTTTAGCTTTTCAAATAATACATCGCCCAACTGCTTGGGAGAGGCCAGGTTGAATTTCACTCCAGCCAATTCATAGACCCGCTTTTCAATTTCCTGACTTTCGGTTTCGAGTGATTTGCTCAATTCAGCCAAGCTGTCTGTATCGATTCGAACCCCTTCAAATTCCATATCGGTTAGGACTGGAATCAATGGATTCTCCACCTCGTAAAACAACTTTTCAAGCTCATTTTCCTTGAGCGTCGGGTCGAATTTTTCTTTGAGTCGAAGGGTAATATCCGCATCCTCAGCGGCATAGGCAGTGACGGTGTCTTCGTCCACATCCCGCATATTTCCCTGATTTTTGCCTTTTTTGCCTATTAGCTCCGTAATGGATACTGGCTTGTAATTGAGGTATTGCTCCGCCAAGACGTCCATCCCATGCTTGCCTTCCGGCTCGATGAGGTAATGGGCTAGCATGGTATCATAAAGTGCTCCTTTTACTTCGATACCGTAATTTTTGAGCACTAAGAGATCATACTTAATATTTTGGCCGATTTTGAGGATGGATTCATTTTCAAAAAACGGCTTCAACTCCTCCAGAATCGCTTCGGTTTCCTTCTGATCTTCCGGGCAAGGGATGTAATAGGCCTCGCCGCTCAGGTATGCGAAGGAAAGCCCGACCAACTCAGCTTCCATGGCATTGAGCGAGGTGGTTTCCGTATCAAAGCAAACTTCTTTTTGCAGCAGCAGATACCCTAATAGTTCTTTGACCGCTTCTTTACCTTTGATTTTGTGATAATTATGGAAATTGCTGTCGATGGTCTCCAAGACGATCGGGGCGCTGGTATTGACAGTATCTTCTTCAAATTCTACTTCCGAATTCGCTGATGTGCTGCTGCTACTTGAATCTCCGAAAAGACCCAATTGCTCATTTTGCTGAATGACGGCTTTCTTACCCTCTTCTTTGAATACCCGCTTTGAAAGCGTTCGGAATTCCAATTCGGTGAAAATGGCCCGAAGCTTTTCCTCGTCAAAGCCGTCGTAGCGTAGTTCCTCTTCCACAAAATCTACCGGCACATCGATTTTGATGGTGGCCAATTCTTTGGAAAGGAGCCCTTGATCCGCAAAGTTTTCTACATTTTCCTTTTGCTTCCCTTTGAGCTGATCCGTGTTTTTGACCAATTCTTCCACCGTTCCAAACTCTTTGAGCAGTTTGGTGGCTGTTTTGGCACCGATACCCGGGATACCCGGAATATTATCCACCGAGTCACCCATCAGCCCCAAAATATCCCGAACCTGATCCACATGCTCAATATCCCACTTGGCACATACCTCTTTTGGGCCCATGATATCCACACCATTTCCCATAAAGGCTGGCTTGTAGAGAAAAATATGATCATCCACCAGCTGTCCGTAGTCTTTGTCCGGGGTCATCATGTAGACGGTAAAGGATTCCCGCTCGGCTTTTTTGGCAATCGTGCCAATGATGTCATCCGCTTCAAAGCCATCCATTTCCAAAAGAGGAATATTAAAGGCTTTGACGATTTCTTTCACCCAAGGAATAGAAACCGTGATATCTTCCGGCTGTTCCTGTCTATTGGCCTTATACTCTACAAATTGCTCGTGTCGAAAAGTAGGTGCTGAGGTATCAAAAGCAACCGCGATATGAGTGGGCTTTTCTTTATTTAATACCTCCAGGAGTGTATTGGTAAATCCCAACATCACCCCGGTATTGAGGCCTTTCGAATTGATTCGGGGGTTTTTGCTGAATGCAAAATGGGCCCGGTAAATCAGGGCCATCGCATCGAGAAGGAAAAGTTTATGGGCTTGTTTTTGAGTCATTTTATCTTGGGTCCAAATGAGCAGTTGAAGTTACAAAAAATCCCCTGCCTGAGGCCCCAATCCGGGCTACTAAAGCTTTTTAAATTAAAATATTCCTGCTTGGGTTTAGGTACTAGCCTCCTCTTTCCTTAAATATTCCCGGACTTGCAAAGCCCGGAGGAAGATGAGGATTAGCGGAATCAGCCAAAGTAGTTCATTGAAAATCAAGTGAAAACCTGTCCGCTTATTCCAATCAAGATCTGGTAAGAATCCGAGTGAAAACCAGATGGCCAGAATGATTTTTCCGGTCAAACCCGCCAGAATCAAATATACCCAACTCACCGGGTAGAAGGCCGACACAAATATGATCAGCCCAACTACTAGCCCTAAGTTGCCATACCACATAGCCGGAACATCAAAAACTTGTCCAGGCTGAATGGCTAGCCAAGCGATTAATTCCTCCCCAAACCACTTGAAAAATGCGGACCAAGCGATCGTGTACATGCCTGCTAGTAAGAGCAGGCCTCTGAAATGCATAGGAAAAATGGGGAAATCAGGCTTTTGATCCATGAACG
The DNA here is from genome assembly GCF_002807035.1 of Algoriphagus formosus. Taxonomy (GTDB): domain Bacteria; phylum Bacteroidota; class Bacteroidia; order Cytophagales; family Cyclobacteriaceae; genus Algoriphagus; species Algoriphagus formosus. The sequence continues at coordinate 1,306,822 of NZ_NIUC01000002.1, forward strand.
GTTTGAATTATTTAAGCTAAATAAACACCTTCGGTGCATGCTTGTTTTTGCATAATACAAAACTATCTCATGGAAAGAAAAAATAGACCACATTCTGGCTTTTTTGTAGCCCTTGGAATCGGAGCTGCTTTAGGACTTGGATTTACTGCTGGAAAAATGATGGGAGAAATCACTCCTCAAACCATCGATCATGCTGCGGACTTGATCGGGCTTTCGTTCACTCCTGCGGAAAAGGACAGTATGATTTCCCGACTGGAAAATCAACGCTCCAATCTCCAATCTTCCAGAGAATACAAACTGGAGAATGCCATCGCCCCATCTTTGGTTTTTAATCCACTTCCTATTGGATTTCAGCCAGAAACCCGGCAAATGCCGGTGAATTTTGGCTTGGATGAGGATGTAGCCCTACCTGCATCGGATAAGGATATTGCTTACACTCCTGTGCATCAATTAGCTGGTTTGATCAAAACAGGTAAGCTTTCCAGCGAGCGATTGACAAAAATCTACATAGATCGAATCAAAAATTATTCGGATACATTGCAATGTCTGATTACGCTGATGGAGGAGGATGCGCTTCGCAAAGCTAGATTAATGGATGCAGAGCTTGCTTCCGGACGCTATCGAGGCCCACTTCACGGAATCCCCTACGGGATCAAAGATTTGTTAGCTGTAAAAGGAACGAAAACCACTTGGGGTGCTGCGCCTTACCAAGATCAGGAAATCGACGAAACTGCACAGATCGTCACGCAGTTGGATGATGCAGGAGCGGTTCTAGTGGGTAAATTCACTTTAGGTGCCCTTGCCATGGGAGATGTTTGGTACGGTGGAGTGACCAAAAACCCTTGGAATCTGGAGCAGGGATCAAGCGGTTCTTCCGCAGGTTCGGCTTCAGCTGTATCCGCAGGTTTGGTTCCCTTTGCCATTGGCACAGAAACACTTGGGTCTATCGTCTCTCCCAGTACTCGGAATGGGGTAACTGGCCTGCGACCTACTTATGGGCGAGTGAGCAAGCATGGGGCCATGGCCCTTAGCTGGTCTATGGATAAAATTGGTCCAATCTCCCGCTCAGCTTTGGATAATGCCATCGTACTTTCGGTTTTGAATGGGAAGGATTTCAAGGATCCGAGTACCATTGAAGCCGCTTTCAATTTTGATGGAGATAAAAACCCCAAAGACTTAAAAATCGGCTATTTCAAGTCCTTTTTCGAAGGAAATCGAAGTTCGGAGAATGATCGTAAAGTGTTAGAATTTCTAGAAACTGAGGGATTTGAACTGCATCCCGTAGAATTGGAGACTTCAGTTTCTGCAGGTCCTCTGACCATGATGCTGATGGTGGAAGGCGCTGCAGCTTTTGATGAATTGACTCGATTGGGTTGGGATGATGAGCTAGTGGCTCAAGGCAGAAGTGCATGGCCAAACCTATTTCGGGCAGCTCGATTGATTCCAGCGGTTGAATACGTTAATTTGGCTCGACAACGCAGTGTGTTGATCCAAGAGATGCATGACTTGATGAAGGATTATGATGTGATCGTGACCCCGAGCTATGGCGGTCAGCAACTCCAAATCACTAATTTGACCGGACATCCGGCTCTTTGTATGCCAAATGGTTTTAATCAGAGCGGAAGTCCTACATCGATTACTTTACTTGGGAATCTTTTCGAAGAGGATAAATTGGTGCTTTTGGGAGAATATATTCAGCGCAAAACGGACTGGCAAGCCAAGCGTCCTCCTTTGTTTGATAAGTAAATTTCTTAAGCCACAATCAGAGAGAAGTTTTTGAACCACTAAGTACACGAAGAGCACTAAGGAAAAATAAGCCTTGTGATCTTTGTGTGCTTTGTGGTTTTATCTTTTCCATTGAGGGCACAGAATTTTGTAAAAAGTTTACTTGCTAACATACGTGCTTGCCTAAGGGACAAGTAGGTCCTCGCGAACTTTTTCCTTTGTCGACGTGCGTATCTCACGCAGGTTTTCAATGAATTTAAATATTATGCATTGCAAGGATGACTATTGAAGGGAAACACTTCTTTTGCAAAAAAATAGTTTTGAAGAAATACACTGTTGAGAGTAGCGTGCTTCGCTAATGGTGACCTTGCAGCTTAGATCGTATGCTTAAATTAATACCTAAAACAAGGAATTGTTCGTGCTCGCTGGTTTCGGCTTTTTGGATCGCCCCAAAGGAATCGGTAAGTCACAGAGACTTCATGAGCTCCACCGGAATTGCGAAGGCCTAACTTTGAAACGGTGTAGTCGAAAGAGTAGCCGATATCTAATCCACTTGGTAGGGAAACTCCAATCAGAGCTATCAGTGCTTCATTGTTGGGAAGGGCATTTTTGGTAGGTAAACCACGATACCACAATCCTAGGACGAGCGGATCGAGATAGAGTTGAGTCCCGATATCCAATTGATTGAATGGGTCTTGTTGCTTGTAATTGAAGGCAAAGGAAATCGCTCTTTCCTGATAGGCATGGGTAAAATAGTCCCTTCGGCCTCCCGTTAGATCAAATTTGATTCCTCCCTGAAGCGATAGTTTCATGGGTAGTTCCGAAATCTGATCTTCGACAAAGCTGATATTGGGTTCTCCCAAGTGGTGTGCAGAAGCGCCTAGCCAGATATTTTTGGTATAAAACATACCGCCTACAGCAAAATCGAAAAAGCTATAGCGGCTGTCGATGGGTACGCCATCTAATTCATCCGTAATTCCGCCTACTGTTCCGTTGATGATATCTATTTGCGTCCCAAAGACCAAATCTGAGAAAAAGGCATCACGCTGCATGTAACTCGCCTGTCCTCCTAGACGGAAGTATGTGTCCTCACCGAGTTGGAGCTTGTATGCATAGGAAAGGCCTATTTCATTGGTGGAGAGGTTAGCCATACTCTCTTGATTTCCATTGAATATCAAGCCGATTCCAGAATTGTAATCAAAGACGTAATGGTCGATATAAAAGGAGTAAGAATTGAAGCTTTGATCCAGACCGGGCCATTGATTCCGATAATTGACGCCGATTCTTGTGAGTTCAGAGCCACCGGTAAGCGCAGGGTTTAGGTAGAGCGGAGCAGCGTAGAATTGGGAATACTGTACGTCTTGGGCTTTTGCCAAGCCAGCATAAACCCAAAAAATCAGAATAAGTACGCTATATAATATCCCTCTCCTCATTTATCTGATCAACACAAAAACTCCTGACCTTTCTTCTTTTTCCCCAGATCGTGTGGTGAAGACTGCCCGGTAAACATAATTTCCATTAGGGACTTTCTTTCCGTTCAGTGTTCCATCCCATCCCATCGTCTCTAATGAGTTGGCTTCAAATATCAATTCTCCCCAGGTATTGAAGATATAAAACTCCATGGAGGCTATTCCTCTATATTGAGGTTTGAAATATTGATTCTTGGTGCCATCAGGAGTGAAAGCATTTGGTACCATGATTATATAGTCGTCAAATACCTGAATGACTCGCTGATACTCTGCCACACATCCAAATTCGTCTATGGTAGTCAAAGTAACGGTGTAGCTTCCCTTCTTTTGATATTCATGACTTGGGTTTTGTTCTGAACTGGTGGAGCCATCACCAAAGTCCCAATTCCAAATGATGACTTTACCTAGGGACACATCTTGGAATTGTACAGGTTCCTGAATTTGCACTTCCGCATTCGTGAGAATATTTCCACCTCCTAGATCAACTTCATAATTGAATTCAGGTATCAATTCAGTATCAGAAATAATCACTTGGATTCGCTGTTCTGCTGACCAGCAATCTGCACCTCTCAGGCTAGTGCTGACTTGATAAGAACCACTCAAGTTTACAGCATCAATTTCATCCATTCTCATTGATCCTCCAGTCGGGTCAATGATGTTGTAGTCGTAGATATTCGGATTAAACCCTTCGATAAACTGTGTCAGGTCAACTGTGCCTTGGGGATCGCAGACGATCGATGGGTTAGATACCCTTAAATTAGGTATTGGATAGACAAATACTTCTACCGGCACGAGTTCTGGTTCACAAACGCCATTTCCGGAAATACCCACATAGTACACATAAGGATCGCTTTGACCACTTAATCCGCTAATGGAAAGTTCTCCTGTTGATCTATTTACTTGATAGCTGACAGACCCTAAGGTTCCGGTATTTATTTCGCCTGTTCCGTTGGCATTTTGATACCAGGTAAATACAGGACTGATACCCGTTTGGGTGGTGCTTGCTTGAATACTTGCTGTCTCTCCTTCGCAGATTTCGACCCCGGATGCAGAAAGAGGAGTTGGAAGATCCTCCAATTCAATCTGAGCAGGAATACTCAGTTGACAATTTATTCCATCTGGATTTTCATCCAAGATCAAGAAAGAATAGCTCCCTGATTCCAAATCTTGAAGATCTACCTGACCTGAAGGAGAAGCAAAGGTCCCAAAGCTAGCTCCGTCTTTGGTCACCTCAACAGAATAGTTTCCATAGCCTCCACTGATTGTAAAGGAGATGCTTCCATCAGCTGTGTTACAAGTAGGATCTACGAGTGCGGGTTCGGAATAGCTCAGTGGAGCAGAAGGGCCTTGTACTTCAATATTTGGGCTTGACACGATACATCCTGCCCCACTTCGTACATATCCTGTATAGATTCCCGGGGCAACATCAAAAGTCCCTGAGCTCTGCCAGTCATTGCCGTTTAGAGAATATTCAAATGTGCCATCGCCGGCGCTTCCTTGTAGATTGATTGTTCCATTATCCCCAAAACAAATCTCGTTATTCACTGTATAGCTAAGTGAAGGGATTCTATTGATCACAACTTGCGCCGAGCCGATAAAACCTGGACAAACATCAGTGCCAGAAACAGTTGCATAGTAAGTCTGAGGAGAATCTGAGGCATCCAATCCTGAAATGGTTAATGTACCATTTGCTGATATTTGGAAAATGTGCCCGTTTGCATCTGGATTTGGATCAGATACAATTGGAATAGTTGCTGCAGCATCTTTAAACCATGAGTAAGTGGGATTGGGTGCTGAAGGATTGATCGAAGGAATCAGCACGGCATCTTCTCCTTCACAAATGCCGACATCGTCGATAATGATCTGAGTAGGACCATATACCAAAGTAACGGTGTTAGAAGTTTCTACGCATCCCTCGGCATCGGTGACTGTCAAATAATAATCTCCTGGGGCTAAATCATCAAATTCAACTTCCGGTCCTTGGAAGGTGGAGGTTTCAATGGCCGAGCCATCTCTGAAAAGCGTCACCTCATATGGGGCCCATCCTCCACTAACTTCTGTAGAGATTACACCAATATCTGCTCCACATCCTGGATCAATCTGCGTTAAAGGATCTACTTCCAAAGGTGCATCAGGGCCTTCTACCACAACGGTGAAGTCTTGGAGACAAAATCCTTCATTGCTTACTGAAATTATATAAGTCCCCGGAGCATACTCAGCGGCTTCAAGTTCAGCCTGCGTCAAATTGTTTCCAGAAATGGAGTATTCGTAGAGTGGGTCAGCTCCGGCTATTATTCTGATTTTACCATCTTCTGCTCCAAAACACTGCTCTGGATCTGTTTCGAAATCAAGAGATGGAACAGTACGGACCAAGGCTTCTACAGAGACATTTTCGTCATTACATACTACATGTAAATAATAAATGTATGGATCTCTATCCCCTTCTAACCCTGTGATAGTCAAGACGCCATCAGCATCAATGGAATAGCTTACAGATGGATCAATCGCATCCGGACCATTGCTGATTTCTTGGGTTCTGGAAGCATCCTTATACCATACCAATTCAGACCCTGATGATCCGGAAACAGTATTAACTGGAGTCAAAATGACTTCTTCGCCTGCACAGATTTCTACAGGAGCGATCACAAAGTTTGGCCGAGGCTGCTCTTCAAGTACAAAGCTCTCCACAAAAGGACAGCCTTCCGCATCAGTGATAAGCAAGAAATACGTGTCTGGTGCTAGATCTATTGCTTGAGTAGGGTCTGTGGAGACTACCGGACCTGTTTCACTTCCTTGTCTCCATTCTACAGAGTAATTTCCCCAACCACCGGAGATCTGAAGATTTTCGATGCTTCCATTTGCTAGACCGCAACTGCTGCGAAGAATATCAGGAGCATTGATCGCGATTGGTGTTGTTCCTAAGACCTCTCCACTTACACTGAAAACACAATCATTCCCTCCAGTGCTTCTTATGTCAATGGTATACGTTCCAGGACTTAGATTGGTGAAAAGCGTTGTACTCTGCCAGTCAGCGCCACCATTGATACTATACTCAAAATTTCCGTCTGATCCACTTGCTGAAACTTCGATGCTTCCATCTCCAGCACCAAAACAAGCTTCATTTTCTATGGCTAATGAAGCTGTGATAGGTTCTAGTACCGTTATGTTTGCCTCAAATGGAGGATTGGGACAATACCCTGGTCCTTCGGCTACCAAATAATAAGTGTAAGTGCCCGGTTGCAATCCAGTAACCTCAAGCTGCATGGTGGAGGCATCCACGACAAATGTCAATCCATCAGAATCAGGAGTGGCATTGGTGGTGATAGGGTTCTGCTGATTGGGGCTTTTGTACCAAGTCAGTTCTGGATTTCCGGCTGTAGTGATTACCGGTAAAATGGTGGCCACATCTCCTGCACAGATTTCATCACTCATCGGATCTACAGAAATCTGTATCCCCACGTCATTGATCAGTTGCTGATTGAGTGTATGAGGGCATCCATTATCATCAGTCAAGCGAATTTCATAATCACCCGGAGCAAGATCTCTAAACTCCAATGGGGAAGATGCGTTACTTTCAGTTCGTATCGAGGAACCATTTTGGAAAAGCTCTACCTCATAGGGTCCTACTCCTCCGCTGAAATTCACTCGGATCAACCCATTTGCTTCACCACAAGCGGGCTGAATGACTTCATCAAAATCAAATAAAACTTCAGCTGGTTCGGTTAGGGTGACATCGGGCAGAGTAGTAGTACAGCCGGTAATGGTATTTCGTACTTCTGGACTGTACGTACCTGCAGGCAAATTATTAAAAACAGCACCTTGCCAAGTGGTCCCATTGTCAAGGCTATATTCATAATCTCCTCCGGCAGTAGCATCTTCTGGGATAAAGGTGATACTTCCGGTCGCTTCTCCAAAACACAAGATATTGACAGGCTGGGCTTCTAAGATTTTAGGAACTGGATTTACCGTAACAGTTGCAGGTATCGGATCCGAATTACAAAGATTATCTCCGGATACAATTACTTGAAATTCGTAAGGATCTACATTTTCACTCAGACCGGTAATTTGAAGCTCACCGCTTGTCGAATTAGCCAAATAACTGATTCCATTTCCATCACTAAGTGGATTTCCATTTCCATCTCTCCAAGAGTAGCTCAGGTTTGTAGCATTGCTTAGCTCAATGGCTTGAACAGTGAGAATAGCCGTTTCGCCTGGACATATTACGGCGTCTGTTGCATCAAAAGTAGGAATTGGAATAGGGTCAAATGCTGGAGTAGTGAAAGTGGCGTTACAGTTATTACTGTCAATTACCTCGATGATATGCGTTGGAGCATCGTAGAGCCCATCAATAGTGTAAGTATTACCACTGAGTTGTGGGGTAATTGGACTGCCATTTAGCGTAAATGTGTACCCTGGAGTACCACCCGCCACTTCAAAAGTCACGATCCCATTCTCTAGACCACAAGAAGGGTTGGTTTGATCAAGTTGGGTGATGGATAGAGTTTCTGCTGGTCCTGCGATCGTTTCGGTGATAGTTCCTATGCAATTACTTCCAGCGCTGACATCTATTGTATAAGTGCCGGGCAAAAGACCAGAGAAGGTGTTGGATGATTGAAAAGCGCCACCATTCAAACTGTATTCATATGTGCCAAAACCTCCAGAAGCATTTACGACTATCTGTCCAGCTCCTAATCGACATAAATCGTCTGATACAGTAGCACCCAAGGAAAGAGGAGGGAGTACCAAAACCTGAACTCGTTTTAGGCTTCCTGCAGGAGTGGCACAGAGATTTTGGCTTGGATCAGCAGCCACCTCTACAAAATATTCATAGGGTGTTGCGCTTTGGGGAAGTCCGGTTATCGTTAATTGTCCTGGAGAAACAATGGAATATGTAACGCCTCCTTCTACCAGTCCATCGGTTATTGGCTGTGTTTTATTATTATCCTTCCACCAAAGGAAGGTAGGATTATTCGCATCCGTGGGATCTTCTAGTTCAGGGATAAATTCTACAGGTGAACCCTCACAAATTTCCTGATCGTCTAGGACAACTTCAACGGGTGTGCCTCGTTCGTCAGTGACTTCAAATTCGAATCGGTCTTCACAAATATTATTAGTGGCTGGATTTGATACGACTAAAAAATATCTTCCAAGGTTAACGCCCGTTACACCTACCTCAGCCTGAAGATAGTTTCCATTTGTAGTTTCCGTGATTGTATAATTGGAAGAGGGTAAAACATTTCCAAATTCGTCTTCCCATCTCCATACATAGCCTGGTACCAAATCTTGTAAAATAGCATTGGAGATCGAACCGTCATTCTGCCCATTACAAGTAGGCCCAATGATAGCCGCTGATCCATCTACTCTTGGAAAGGGATGTACGGTGACAGTAACTGTTCTAGGGAAGGAAGTCAATCCATAATTGTCAATTACTGTATAAAATATGGTGTGAGTACCAAAGAATCCAGGCTCAGGTGTAAATTGAATGGAAGCTTCATTTCTTTCGTCATCAAAATTCCCCGTGTTTAATTCTTCTAAAATCGCCTCGAAAGTTCCTACACCGGGAATAGTGATCTGACGATTTTCTGGTCTACATTTTTCAATACAAACATTGGATAGTCCACAGTTTCCAATTGCTGGGTCCCCCGCTGGATTTGGTGAATTATCCGGATCTCCGGGATTATTTTCGTAAAGCTGTAAACAGCGAATAAATTGGTTTTGAGCTGGTAGGGATACTTCAAAATCAAAGGTTAGATTCTCATCAAAACAAACCGACTCATCTAAGTTTGGCGGGTTTGGAGCCAAAACCGGATCAATGCTAGATACTTCTACCGTAACATTTCTGATTTCGTGAACACTTCTTAAGGAAGCTCCAGTAGAAGCGGCAAAGCCAACTTTCAAGTTTTGTGGCGCACCATATGGGTAAGGGACGTCATTAAAAATATTGATAACATCTTGAACACCCCCGCGATTGACCAACACATCCATGGTAATAGTGTAGGACCCTGAACCATCAGGCCTTAAATCAATGAACACTTTTCGATAGCCATCATCTGAACAGTCTGTAACCCTTGTAAGGGCCCCGACTTCAAACCGATCGCCTGGAGGAAGAAAAAAACCTGCAGCTAAAACATCATACGGGGCTCCATCACTTGGATCATTAAACAAAATTTTTCCATCGATAAAAGGATAACTGAGATAGGTAGGAGGATCAGGAAAACTGGCAGGAAAACCTGTCCCTAGACCAGTCATTCCATTGTCCCTTACTGTATCATTAGGATCTACAGGGCCTCTTATGGCAATTGAATTAGGGTATCTTGGGAAGAATGCTGGTGAAAGCCCTGATCCATACGAAAATGGAGCTTCAAATCCTCCCAATCTACCTTCATATTGATTTCCCCAGTTTCCCCGCTCATCTAAACCTATACCCATATAGGCTCCTTTTAGACCATAGCCTCCAGCAAAACTACCTCCACTATATCTTAAAGGAGAATATCCAAGAGAACCGCCTAAACCGCCAATTTCAAAATCTGCAGGACCAATGGAACCATCAAAAAGGAAAAAGCTGAACCCATCACCAGGGTTTCCAGGTATGGCAGCATCATATGCGAAATACTCAAAGCTTGTTTTTATACCATAAACTGAAGAAAAAGCTAAGTCTACGAAAACGTAACCAGTCTGGTCTGAGTCGTTTGTGGTGAGTCTTAGTACACCATCATCAACTGCATCACCATTTCCGGAAGTAAGGACTGCACCTTGGGCAGGTGGAGGGGGACCAAAGATGGTATTTGCACGTGTTGAACTTCCAGTAAAGGGTTCGCAGTACGGAAAACCGTCCCTTGGAATAACAACTACTTGCCCAAAAGCAGACAGCATCCCCAACCCCATCCAAAAAATGGAAAAAACAACTAGTAGACTGACCGATCTCTTCGTTCGCATGTACCTTACGCCACCAATATTACCAAGTTAAAGGTAGGCATTTTACCTTGGGCCTCAGTAAATTGAATTATGAAATTTAGGTTGTGAAACTACTAGGGCTTACGATTGGGGTGATCAATCAAATGGGTTTCCAGACCTTATTCTTAATAGTCTCTCTCCATTCTCAATAACTATACCAAAGCAAAAAGCTTTCCCCTTTTTTCTAGTCTACAATTCGATTTGCACTTGATGCCTGACCAAATCTTCAAATTCTTCCCGTTTTCTGATCAAATGTGCTTGCCCTTTCCAAATCAACACTTCTGCAGGGCGAAGTCTTGAATTATAGTTGGATGCCATGCTAAATCCATATGCGCCGGCATTTTTCAAAACCAACACATCACCTACTCTTACCTCTGAAAGTTTCCGATCTGCAGCCAAGGTATCAGTCTCACAGATATACCCTACAACATGATACGTTTTCTCTGGCCCATTTGGATTGCTCAGGTTGTACACATCATGGTAGGCATCATACATCATCGGACGAATCAAATGATTCAACCCAGAATCTACACCCACAAAAGTCACTGTGGGCGTTTCCTTCACCAAATTCGTTTTGGCTAAGAAATACCCACTTTCACTGACCAAAAACTTACCCGGTTCCAGCCATAATTCTAGCGGTCGGCCATAGTCTTCACAAAACTCCAAAAAGGCCTTGGATACGATGCGACCTACTTCCCTGATATCCGTAAAGGGGTCTCCCGCTTTATAAGCTACCTTAAATCCACCACCACAATCAATGAATTTCAATTCTTTGAAATGCTTTGCTGCGTCAAAGAGAACTTTGGCTCCACGAAGGAATACCTCCGCATCCAAAATATCCGAACCAGTGTGCACATGCAGTCCGGCGATGCTGAGCTGATACTTTTCGACAGTTTGCACTATCTGATCAAGCTGCTCAATAGAAATTCCAAACTTGCTGTGTTTGTGTCCTACAGAAATCTTGGAGTTTCCTCCAGCCATGATATGCGGATTGATCCGAATACAGGCAGGCACTTGATTTCCATATTTTTCACCAAATTCACGAATAAGTGGAATGCTATCTAGATTGACCATCACGCCCAGGTCCACAGCTTCCTCGATCTCCTTCCAGGATACTCCACTGGGTGTATACATGATCTCGGAGGCTTCATAGCCCGCAAGCATCCCTAGTCTCACTTCTTCAATCGAAACTGCATCGATCCCAGCTCCTGCATTTCGGACTAGTTTCAATACCGAAATATTGGGAAGGGCCTTGGTGGCATATTTGATTTTGAGGGGAACTGATGCAAAAGCCTCCTGCATCGCATGGATCTGATTGACGATTTTTTCACCGTCATACACATAGAGCGGCAGCTCATATTGATCAGCTAGCGAAAGTAGACTTACTCCTTGAATATCTTGTGGATGTTGGTTTGAATTCATGGTCTGAAATTTGCCATCAAAGATAGGCATCAAGCCGGCAAGCACCGAAGAATTCGGCCAGTTTTGGCTCGAAAAGCTGCTTATTACAGCGAATCAGATCAAATAGCCTTGATCTCAATCGGTTAAAACTTGTTAAGCATTGACCCCTAGTAGTCAAAGGCCGTAAATTTGTCATATGTCCAAGCGCAAAATTAACCTGATCATCATCCTGATGTCCGTCGCCAGTTTTGGTTTGATGGCCTTTCAGTACTATTGGGTGAATAATGCTATCCGCATCAATCAGCAGCGCTTTGATCAGGAAGTCTATCAAGCCCTTGAAAGCACAGTAGATGCTTTGGAAAAAGGAGAAGCGAGTGATGTACTCCTGAGTCAGCTTATTCGAGATCCAAAACTCCAGGAGTCACTTTTTCAAAAAATTGAGCCGATTGATTTGGATGAAATCCGTCCCAGGCTACAGTTGCGTCCCCAAACTTCCATTGTCGATACCTTAGACATAGGAAAAATGCCGGAGGTCAGCGTCACCTTCAAGCGGATGTTGGAAGTACGTGGAATCAATCTTTCCTTATTGGATGAGTTGGAGCAATTTTTTGCTTACATGACTCCTGAAGTAGCTTCAACCATTTTCACACCGGATGAAATGGCGATTCTTTTAGAAGAGAAGGAAAGACAACTTCAGTACTTAAGTCAAATTGAAACCTTCTCGGCGAAAAACCCTAGTCCTAAGGTGGTGGAAGAGGCTTTTGTGGAATACGAGACGAATATTTCACCGCAGGCTTTGGATAAGATCCGAAGAGCTAACCTGAAGATAGATCTGATGAATCGCGCATGGGAAGAGTTTTCTCAGGGTCAAAAAGCCATCATGGATCGATTGGATACTTCCCAAGTACGAAAAATCGTCAAAAGCTTTCTGCTAGAGCGGGGTATCATGGAGGATTTTGAGTTGGGAATCTTGAAAGATGATGGACTCTTGATGGGAATTGGTCCGGTGGATCAGCCTTTTAGATTGGTGCAGTATGGAATTCAAGCCAAGCTATTTCCACGTGATATTGTCGGTAAGGAAAACTATTTGTATATCTTTTTCCCAGAAAAAAATAAACACGTCCTACGACAACTTTGGATTCCGCTAGCTTCTTCGATTTTATTTATCGGAGTCATTATTTGGTGTTTTATCTATGCAATACGGGTCATTTTCAAACAAAAGGCCTTATCAGATATCAAAAATGATTTCATCAATAATATGACCCATGAGTTTAAGACTCCGCTAGCAACAGTGAGTCTTGCTGTGGAGGCACTTCAAGATCCCGAGCTCTCATCCCAGGATAGGTTCCGGGATAGATACCTGGGCATTATTAAAGATGAAAATAAACGACTCGTCTCTCAGGTCGAAAATGTCCTTCAGGCTGCAGCGCAAGAAAAGCAAGATTTCAAGCTTAAACTGGAGGAGGTCAATATTTCCGAACTCCTCGGTGATGCAGTAGACCATTTTTCTCTACAGATCGAAAAGCGATCGGGAGAATTGACTTTCGAAAATGAATTAGAGCACCCAATCCTTCTAGCCGATAAATTTCATATTGCCCATATTTTCAATAATCTGTTGGACAATGCCAATAAATATTCTCCTGAAAAACCTGAAATCAGTGTGATGGCTTGGGAGGATAAGGATCAGATATTTGTCAGTATTCAAGACCAGGGGATTGGTATGAGCAAGGATGCACAGCGAAAGATTTTTGACAAATTCTATCGGGTTCCTACTGGAAACGTCCACGATGTAAAGGGCTTCGGACTGGGGCTCTCCTACGTCAAAACTATGCTGGAAGCCCACAAGGGCGGAATCAATGTCCAAAGTGAAATCGGAAAAGGAAGTACCTTTATCATAAACTTACCCAAAACAACATGAGCAAGGCCAGACTATTAGTAGTAGAAGATGACCCTAATCTGGGTGATATTCTCAAGGAATATTTAGAAATGAAAGGCTATGAACCCACTCTCTGCAGGGATGGGGAAGAAGGCTGGAGTAAGTTCAAAAAAGACAAATACGATCTTTGTCTGCTAGACATCATGATGCCCAAAAAAGATGGGTTTACGCTTGCCCGTGAGATCAAGAAAGTTCAGGAAGACCTGCCGATTCTTTTTCTGACTGCCAAGAACCAAAAAGACGATGTCATCGAAGGGCTAAAAATCGGTGCAGATGATTACATCACCAAGCCTTTTAGCATGGAGGAGCTGTTGCTTCGAGTGACGGCTATTCTTCGACGAACTCAAAAAAGCGAGGAAATCACCCCGCTAAAAGTATATGAGTTTGGAGGTTTTCAGCTTCATTACGACAAGCAATTATTGGAAGGTCCCAAAGGCCCTCATAAGCTTACTTCCAAGGAAAATGAGTTATTGCGTTTGCTAGCCGCTGAAATGAATAAGTTGGTCAACCGGAGTCATGCACTAAAGCAGATTTGGGGAGATGATAGCTATTTCAATGCCCGAAGCATGGATGTTTATCTCAGCAAAATCCGCAAAATCCTTAAAGACGACCCGAAAGTACAGATTATCACGGTACATGGGGAGGGCTTTAAGCTGATTGTGGGAGATAGCTGATGAGTTAAGGAAAAATCCCAAAGGGATAATTTAGGCCCAAAATTCACTCCATGCCACCGTGAGTGGCATACTCATGCTGCTTCTAGATACGAGAAGCAGCATTCTTTTTTCCTTCCTGTGCTTCTATTTCAAAATAGCCCCGATACCTGCTCGATCCGGAAAAGTTACGCCATCAGTTTTGACTTCTACTCCCTCAGCAGGATCATGAGCCAGAAGAAGTGCTCCATCCATATCCACGTAGTCAAGCAGCGGTGCCAAGTGAGCGATTGCTGAGATTCCAACCGAAGACTCTGTCATGCAGCCGACCATCGTTTTCATCCCAAGATTTTTGGCTTCTTGGATCATTCGAAGACCCGGAGTGATTCCCCCCGCTTTGACTAGTTTGACATTGATGGCATGAAAAAGGCCATGACATTTGGCGACATCTATCTCGACCATGCAGCTCTCGTCCGCCATGACAGGCAGTTTGGAATGCTGAAATACTTCCTTCATTTCCTCCCAACTCTCCCTTGGAAGAGGTTGCTCCATGAATTCAACGCCTAGCCTCGCAAGTTCCTCGGAGTTTCGAATGGCTTGTTCAGCAGTCCAAGCGCAGTTGGCATCGATCCGGAATTTAGCGTCGGTTTCCTTGCGAAGCGCCCTGACGATCTCGAGGTCATGATCTGTTCCTAATTTGATTTTATAAATGGGCCAATCCACCTCTTTCATTTTGGCAACCATTTTTTCTACGCTGTCAATCCCTATCGTAAAATTGCTGATGGGGATATCTTTCGGATTCAGACCGAGTACCTCATAGAGTTTTTGGCCACGTTGTTTGGCATAGAGATCCCAAGCAGCCATGTCAAGCGCACATTGGGCAAAAGCATCTTGGGCAAAATGCTGTCTTCCCAGTTCCCAGAGCTCCGAAGGATGATCCCATTTGCCGTTTTCTACAACATCCCGAAAACTATCCAAACTATCTGTCATTCGCTGTACAGTGACTCCATAGTAAGGATTGCTAGTGGCTTCGCCTAAACCGAAAAAACCGGCATCCTCGAGCTTTACAATCAGGCTGTCTTGAACGTCTCTGCTTTGATGAGCGATGGTAAATGTATGTTTTAAAGGGAGGTCGACGACTTGATAAGAAAGTTTCATTACAATTTCGATGGGTTTATTGGTAGTAAAAACCTGTGTTTCCAAACAATCTTGATTAGATTTACTTGATCACACCAGCTTACTATTTGAAAAGATGAAAATAATCAAAACTTCTACGATTTGCATGTTTCTGCTGTTTTTGTTTTTTGCCTTTGGGTGTAAAACGGCATCAGAAAATGAAAAACATGCCATTGAGCTTGAAACGCTTGAGACTGCATTTGAGCAGTATCGTGAACCAGCCATTACACACAGAAGATTTAAACATGCTGATATTCAGCCCTTAATTCAAAAGCATTCTTCCGCTTTTGAAATTGAAGAATTGGGCGAATCCGTGGAGGGGAAGAGCATTAGTTCGCTGACTTGGGGCGAAGGACAAACAAAGGTTTTGCTTTGGTCACAGATGCATGGAAATGAAAGTACAGCAACCATGTCATTGTTTGACCTCTTTAACTTTTTGGAAGCCTCTGGCGATGCGTACGATGAACTTCGACAAGTGTTGAAGAGTAATCTTCAGATCAAATTTATCCCTATGCTGAATCCCGATGGGGCTGATGCTTTCAAGCGAAGAAATGCCTTGGACATAGATTTGAATCGAGATGCAATTTCACAGATTTCTCCGGAAGCGGTCATCTTAAAAAGTATTCGAGATGCCTTTGAGCCTGAGTTTGGTTTCAATCTCCACGATCAACAAATCTATTACAATGTAGATAAGACCCCGAAGCAGGCGACGATTTCGGTTTTGGCGCCGGGATATAATTATGATAGGGATGTCAATGAAGTCCGTGCCCGGGCCATGAAGGCAATCGTCGGAATGAATGAGGTTTTGCAGCAGGTCATTCCGGGCGGAGTAGGTAAATATGATGATGGTTTTGAGCCAAGAGCTTTTGGGGACAACATCCAAAAGTGGGGAACGAGTACCATTTTGATTGAGTCAGGAGGCTATGTGGGTGATCCAGAGAAGCAATTTATCCGGAAACTCAATTTTATGATCATCCTGAATGCCCTGAATCAGATTGCCTTGAAGGGCTATGAAGCTTATTCTGTTGACCAATATTTTGAAATTCCTGACAATGGCTTTCAACTCATGGATTTGATTCTTCAGGAGGTACAAGTGCCGGTGGAGGGAGAATGGTACCCAATCGATATTGCCATCCGCCGTAGAGAATCCAATGCCGATTCTACCTACTATGTCACAGGAAGTGTGGATGATTTGGGAGATATGCAAGTGTATTTTGGACTGGAGGAGCTCGAGGCAAATGGTCTGCGGTACGAGGAGGGCAAAACCTACGATCAGGCATTTGAATCCGTAAATGAAATAACAGGTGAAAAAGCTTTGGAACTCTTGAGATCAGGCTATTCTGCGGTCAAAGTCCAAAATGGTGACCCAGGAGATTTGCATAATTTACCCCTGATCGTATTGAAAAGCAGAGATGAATTCACGGGTGGTTGGCAGACAGGTTCCAATCCTACCTTCTTTCTAAAGCAAGACGATTCGCTCAAGTATGCTTTAATTAATGGTTATTTGATCGACTTACAAAATCCCCAAGATCAGCTACTCAAGCAGAGGATTTATTGATGAGGATAATGCTAATTATTGCTAAATCCTGAATTTTGGAGGCTTTTTTGTACGCTGAAAATCAATAACTTTAGATACAAAATTCCAGTATTTATGAAATCAAACGCCTTGCTTTTTGCAGTAGCTATTGTACTATCTTCGATCATATTTGGCTATGCAGTCATTAACCGAAACCGTCCTCAGGGAACAGTAAATGTGACAGGACTGGGAGAGAAAAACTTCACCTCTGATCTGATTGTCTGGGAAGGAAATTTCAGCCGAAGCAATTCCAATATACAGTCCGCATACGCGAATTTGGAAAAAGACAGAGAGGCGGTAACGCAATATTTGATCTCAAAGGGAATTCCCGAAGAGCAATTGGTATTCAATGCGGTAACCACCAATCCGCAATACGAGCAGAATTACTCCAGTGATGGACGCTACATGGGTCAGACCTTTACCGGGTATCAGCTCAATCAGTCTTTGGTCATCGAGTCTAAGGAGGTGGAAAAAGTGGAAAAAATCAGTCGGGAAATTACCGAGCTGCTCAATCAGGGAATTGCTTTTTATTCCCAACAGCCGCGCTACTACTACACAGACTTAGAATCTCTCAAACTGGAAATGATTGCCAAGGCAACAGAAGATGCCCGTGTACGTGCGGAGCGAATAGCAGAAAATTCCGGAGCAGGTTTGGGTAATCTAATCTCTGCCAATATGGGGGTTTTCCAGATTACCGGTCAAAACTCCGGCGAGGACTACTCTTGGGGAGGAGCCTTCAATACCAGCTCAAAAAATAAAACCGCTTCCATTACGATGAAGCTGGTTTTTGAGGTAGACTAAAAGACAATAGCAAAGGATAGAAATATAAGGCCAGCGTAGGCAAGAAAGCCGATGCCATATCCCACATATTTCATCCAGCCTGCGGACTGTCGAAGTCCAGCTGTATTTTTAAAGATAATCCCAGCTAAGCCGGTAGCGATCGGAGTGAAAGTAAAGCAGATTGAGAGTTCACGTAGGTTTTCAGCGGAAAGCTTTCCTTCCAGGCTGAAAATGACAATCAATGCCAAGACCGTGAAGATGGCATTTTTGGCAAAGACCATGCGGTTTGAATCATGGGCAAGTTGCCGGTCAGATACTGTATTCATTCGGTGGTAATCGAGTTGGTTTAGTGCGTGTAGCATTGTGTTAACGCGCTTTCTTTCAATTAAGTTTGTACAAAAAAAGATCCCGAAGGATCTTTTTTCAATGTTAAATTTTCTAACTCTCAATTGAGAGTATATTCTACCGAAATTTCCATGTCAAGTGCTTTGGAAATCGGGCAGTTTTCTTCGGCATCTTTCACTAATTCAGCAAACTTTTCCTCGGTGATTCCTTCAACTTTTGCCTGAAGGACCAAGTGTGATTTTTTCAGAGTTCCATCTTCGAAAGTGATATGGCTGGTGACATTTAGCTCCTGAGGAGGGAAGTTTTCACCGCTTAAGTTGAAGCTAAGCTTCATAGCGAAGCAACCTGCATGCGCAGCGGCCACTAGCTCTTCAGGATTGGTTCCTACGCCATCTTCAAATCGGCTACTGAATGAATATTGAGTTTTATCTAAGACAGTACTTGGAGTAGAAAGATGTCCTTTTCCTTCTTTTCCACTTCCTTGCCATACGGCAGTTGCTTTTCTAATCATGGTTTAATGGATTTTTGGGTTAAAAATTCGGTTTCTATTACAAGGGTTTTTGTAAGGAATTGGTTCTTGGAATTAGGATTTTTTCTTGGAAAAAGCATTGCCAATTCTTCTGAAAATCTGCTTTTCTTTTTCCCAAAAAAACTGAAACTGCCCGAAGATAAACCCATAAACCAAAAGGAAAATCTGATAAAGTGGCAATACCAAAAGAAGGTATAAAACGGTATTAACAAAGCCTCCCTTCTCTACACCGAAGAAGTCAAGAATGGGGTTTTTAATAAATAAAATGGTAAATCCAGTACAAGCAAAAACGACTAACACCATGACCACCTGAAAGAGGCTGTCCAGCTTCCATTTGGTTTGGAGTCGTTTGAGGAATCCGGGATTACTTTTTTCTGAGGTCAAGTAATAAAGGTTTTTGATTGAATTTGATTTATTCTCCTGCAAGGTATAAAAAGCGAGCTTCCATTTTTTTTGAGACTCGAAAATTAGTCTTTCTGATAGCCTCCAAAATTGGAATTACAGAGGTGATTTTTCCTTTTCTTTTGGCTTCGAGGATCAGCCCGAGAGTACCGGTGTATTTTAAAGTTAACTGTTTTGCATATTTTCTTGCCTTGTCATCATCAAGGATTAGTAGTGCGTTCTTCTTTTCTAAGGCTAAGGCAATAGCACTTATCTCCCCCGGATCAAGTAGGCTTTGAGTAATTTTGGGAAGGATTTTTTGAGGGTCTTCCACTTTAATCCAAGGCGGAATCGGATTTTTAAACTCTTGCCGGATTATTGAGGTGATGAAAATTTCTTTTGAAAGGACTTGCAAAAGCTCTAAGTGCTCAATTTTTTCAAGCAGGATTAAGCAACTTGTATCAGCTATTATAGTTTTTGATGGCTTCAAAATCAGAATCTAATTCGTCATGGGAGTAGTTGAAAACTGATACATTGAATTTATTCAATATTTCCATGAATTCTCTTTTTGATAGACCTGCCAAGTCGGCGCTTTGCCCCAAAGAAAGTTTTCCAGCACTATATAAATGTGCCGCTATCGCATTAAGCGCATCCTTGCTATCAAGATCGATAGAGTCAGGTATGGAAAGAGTAATTGTCTTCATGATTCTAATATACCCAAAATAAAAAAACCGGACGCAAAGTTCCGGTTTTAGAAAAGTTGTTTAAAATGAAGATGTTCAATCAACCCCAATTAAAAACCCCATCATTCAAATGTTGCAACGCATCTTTTTTGAACTTGCTGTCTATCAAAAGCGAGACGTTGTGTCTGCTTCCGCCATAGGAAACCATTCGAATAGGGAAATCCACCAAGCTATCCATCACGGATTTGACCGCTCCTCTTGTTTCGGACACCATATTTCCCACGATGCAAATGATGGATTGATTTTGATCTACTTCTACAGAGCCAAGGATTTCAAGTTCTTGGATGATTTGATTCAAATGTGAAACATCATCAATAGTCACGGATACAGCAACCTCAGAGGTAGTGATCATATCGATCGGAGTCTTGTATTTTTCGAAAATCTCAAAAACCCTTCTCAGGAAACCATAAGCCAAAAGCATTCGGCTGGATTTGATTTTGATCGCCGTGATTCCGTCTTTGGCGGCAATGGCCTTTACACCTTTGGTCTCTACATTCGCCTTGATGAGGGTGCCGTGGGCACTAGGGTCCATGGTGTTCAGTAGTCGTACAGGGACATTGTACTGCTGGGCTGGCCAAATGGAAGCCGGGTGAAGAATCTTCGCTCCGAAATAGGCCAACTCGGCAGCTTCATCAAAGGACAATTCTGCGATTGGACGGGTTCTGTCGACGATTCTTGGATCATTATTGTGCATTCCATCGATGTCTGTCCAGATTTCACAGGCTGATGCATTGATGGCAGCAGCAATCAAAGAGGCTGTGTAATCAGAGCCACCTCGTTTTAGGTTGTCTACCTCATTTCGGTGATTCTTACAGATGTAGCCTTGAGTCACGAATAGCTTTTGCTCGGGATGCTGAGCCAAAATAGCCTTCAATTTCTCAGAGATTCGAGTCAATTCTGGTTCTGAGTTTTCATCGATGCTCATAAAGTCCAAGGCGACCAAGAAGACCGATGGGATTTCCATTTCCTCCAGAAGCGTGTAAAACAATTTGGTAGAAAGTAATTCACCCTGAGCTAAAATATCCCGGTTGATTGCCTCATTGAAGGATATTTTCAAAATGATATTCAAAAACTCAAAATGCTCCTTGATGATTTCTTCTGCTTTGGACCTAGCCTTTTCTGTTTTTAAAAGTTGAGGATAGAAGTCCAGATAGTGAGCATGAAGTTCATCAATTCGCTCTTTGGCCAGTACTCGATTGGCATCCGCCAAGGCTTCTCCGATCCCCACCAATGCATTGGTGGTGCCGGAAAGAGCAGATAGGACGACAATCGTTGGTTCATCAGATGCTGTGACGAGGTCTTTGACCTGATGCATGCGCTCGGGTTTACCCACAGAGGTCCCCCCGAATTTCATTACCTTCATAGTATTTCGGAAAATAGGTTTGGTTTTTTTCTATTGCTTCTTGGATCTAGCTTCTAAATTCTAATTTAAAATCCCAGCATTTTCACGGCAGTGATGGCTGCTTCATCACCTTTGTTTCCGTGTTTTCCGCCTGCACGATCCATAGCCTGCTGCTGATTGTTTGGGGTTAAAACTCCAAAAATCACCGGCTTGTTAAACTTGAGCCCAACTTCCGTGATGCCATGAGCTACTGCATCGCAGATAAAGTCAAAGTGACGGGTCTCGCCCTGAATCACACAGCCCAAACAGATGACCGCATCGATGGATTCGTCCTGAGCACACCATTGGGCGCCAAGTGTGAGCTCAAAAGAGCCAGGGACGTTTTTTCGGATGATGTTTTCCTTCTTTGCGCCATGTTGTAGCAGGGTCTGATAGGCTCCGGAGTAGAGGGATTCGGTCACATCCTCATTCCATTCTGAGACGACGATAGCGAATTTTTTAGCACTGATGTCTGCAATATTTTTTGAGCTGTATTCGCTCAGGCTTTTGTTGGAAGTAGCCATAAAGAATTGTTCATGTGTTTATAATTTGATTTTCAAAGGCCACATGGAATCTTTGACGATTAAAATAATCATTTCCCTGTTTGTTTAATGATGATTTTAATCGTGTCGATTTCATTTGGGTAAAAACAAAAAAGAGTAAGACCCGCAGGACCTTACTCTTCTAAAATGCTATGTACTAAAGCATTACTTAGCGGCAAGGCCTTCTAAGCGTGCTTTGTGTTTTCGAGCAAAAGAATACTCATAAGACTCGTAGTACTTAGTTTCGATTTCATCATAGGAAGCGATCGCATCTTCGATACGTCCCGCCTCTTCGTATGCGATAGCAAGTTTGTAGAGGTATTTCGGCGTGAAATAATCGTTTTCCTTGTAGGAAGCCGCTTTTTCATAGTTTGAAATAGCCTGATCCAAATTGTCACTTTCCAAATGAGCATCACCTAGAAGGGAATAAGCTTTGGCCTGTACCAAGTAGTCATCAGAAGAAAACTTCTCTAAATATTCGATTGCTTCTCCAAAGTTTTTCTCAGAAAGGTAAATCGAACCGATGTAGAAGTTAGCCAAATTAGCGGCATCCGTACGTGGATACTCATCGACGATTTCTAGGAAACCTGCATTGATTCCATCACCATTCAGTGCAAAATCAATACTGTCTTGCTCGTAGAAATAGACAGCCTGAAACATCTCTGCCTGTGCTTCCTTATTTTTATTTTCATTGTTGATCTGGAAAAATAAAATTCCTCCGATCAAAATGATGGCAGCGATCAAAACGCCACCCAATACTTTGCTATTCTGCTTCAGAAAAGCTTCACCACGACCAAGTCGCTCTGCCAATACTTCTGGATTCTCCAGCAAGTCGTTTGGATCCTGTTGTGCTGCTTTTCCGGATTTAGTTTTTGCCATGTTACTCAATTTTCGAGTCGCAAATATACGGTTTTTATGATTTAGACAAAGCCAAATAAAAAAGCCATGATTTTATTAATAATCACGGCTTTCAATGACTTGATGATTCGATTATTCCATTACAAAAGGATAGTCTTCCTGCACATAGACATCCTGGAAGGCTACTTCCCCTTCAGGCCATGGAGACTCCTCTGCAAACTTGACGGCGTCAGTTACTTTCTTTTTAACCCGAGCATTGATTTCGGATATTTCATCCTCGGTCATGATTTTGTTGTCCTGAATCGTCTTTAAAACCTGCTCGATCGGGTCTTTCATTTTATATTCTTCCACTTCCTCTTTGGTGCGATACTTCTGAGGATCAGACATGGAGTGACCTTTGAATCGATAAGTTCTGAATTCCAAAAGCGTAGGACCATCACCTTTTCTAGCTCGCTCAGCTGCTTCAGCCACTGCTTCGTGAATGGCTTCTACATTCATCCCATCGACTGGGAAAGAAGGGATGTCATAGGCCTCACCAAGTTGATAAAGCTCAGTGACATTGGAAGTACGGGCTACTGAAGTACCCATCGCATAGCCATTGTTTTCAATGACAAAAATGACTGGGCTCTTATAGATCATGGCAAGGTTGAGCGCTTCGTGAAAAGCCCCCTGTCTTACTGCACCATCACCCATTTTACAAATACAGACGTTTTGAGTGCCTTTATATTTTTCAGCAAAGCCAATTCCCAAGCCCATCGGAACTTGTGCGCCTACAATCCCATGGCCTCCCATGAAGTTTCGCTCCTTGTCAAAGATGTGCATGGACCCACCTTTTCCTTTAGTGGTTCCGGTGATTTTTCCAAAAAGCTCAGCCATCACTGCACCCGGATCGGTACCGAGTCCTAGTGGATGGGCATGACAGCGATAGGCGGTGATCCATTTGTCATCCTTAGTCAAGGCAGTGATAGCACCTGATGCACAGGCTTCCTGACCGATGTATAGGTGACAGAATCCACGGATTTTCTGCTGACCATAGAGCTGACCTGCTTTTTCCTCAAACCTTCGCATCAAAAGCATGCTTTCATACCAGTAGGCATAGGTTTCCTTGGAATATTTCACTTTTGACTTACTTGCTGTCGTTCTCTTTGCCATATCGTACTATTAAAATATGCTAATTTAGGCCCCAAATATAACCAACCTCTCCTAAAATTAAGGCTGTCGCCAAAATAATTCCCTAGACCCATGTACCTAAAGTCCCTGGAACTCTTACAATTCAAAAACCATGAGAAAACCCGGCTGGACTTTTCCCCTCAGATTAATTGCTTTACTGGCCTCAACGGAAGCGGCAAGACCAATGTTTTGGATGGGATTCATTACCTCTCCCTTACCAAAAGTGCGGTCCAATCGAGCGATTCGCTGAATGTTCGGCATGATCAGGGCTTTTTTGCGATCAAAGGGCAATTTGAAATTCAAGAAAAGCCACTGGAGGTCAGATGCACCTTTGAACTCGGAAAAAAGAAGCAAATCTGGCAAAATGGGAAAACGCTTGACAAAACCTCTGAGCATGTAGGGCTAATTCCCTTGGTGTTGATTGCCCCTGATGATACCGAATTGATCAAAGGAGGGAGTGAAGGTCGTCGGAAGTTTTTTGATGGATTACTTTCCCAACTCGATCGGCAGTACCTGAATAAACTCATTCGCTATCATCATTTTCTGAAGCAGCGAAATGCTCTTTTGAAGCAATTTGCCGAGACGGGAAGAAGAGATATGACCTTATTGGGAAGCTATGACGAGGAAATGATCCGTTTGAGCCAGGAGCTGGCGCAAAGAAGGTCCCAACTCATGGAGGAAGTGGCGCCCATGCTTCAGGCGCATTATGAAGAAATCTCTCAGGGTCAGGAGAAAGTAACCATTCAGTATCAGACCGAGGCACTTCGGGAGGATTTTGGAGATTATTTTATGAGTCTTCGCAAGAAGGATCAGATCACTAAAAACTCCAATGCTGGCGTCCATAAAGATGACTACAATTTCCTGATTGGAGATCACCCCATCCGGAAGATTGGCAGTCAGGGACAGCAGAAGTCCTTCATTATCGCTTTGAAACTGGCCCAATTTCAGATTTTCGAAAAAGACCGGGGGGAGAAGCCTTTATTATTGTTGGATGATATTTTTGACAAGCTGGATGATACCCGTATCGCCCAATTGATGCAGCTGATCTCACGCCACACCTTTGGGCAAATCTTTCTGACCGATGCCCGACCCGAGCGATCGCATGCCATCCTCACGCAATTGGATTCCGAGGTCTTTTTCTTTGGGGTGGAAATGGGGAAGGTGGAAAGGGAATAAAAAAAGAGGCTTCAGCCTCTTTTCATTATTTCCACAAATCTCCAGGGTATTCCCCGGTTTCGTGTAGCTTTTTCAATGCCTCGATGACCACCGGCTTGTCTTCGGTGTAGGTCACACCAAACCAGGTTTTGCCACCGGGAAGAATCTCGAACGCCGCTTTTCCAGATTGAATCAGGTTATTGGCTACCGTTGGGATATAAAATTCCGATTTGAGGTTTTCGAGATTGGCGGGGAGAAATTCCTTCCACATTTGCTCGATATCCCCAAACACATCCGGATGAAAACCCCAAAAATTCATAGAGACAGGCGTGTTTTCTGCAATTTCGATCACTTCGCCCTCTCCCCGACTGAGAATTTGCCCTCCTTCTCTTGCGATGGAGGTTCGCTCAGTCATTCCGATCAGTTGCCCCTTTTCATTGGTTTTGCAGACTCCACGGCTGACGGTTCCGTTTTCGGAAAGCACATTTTGTATGGCATAGCCAACCATGGCATGTAGATCCGGACGAACCTCCGTGGAGAGGAATTTGCCTAAGACCTCAAATGCTTCTTTTCCGTAAAAATCATCCGCATTGATCACCGCAAAAGGCTCCTTCACGGCATCTTTGGCACAAAGAACGGCGTGGGCGGTACCGAAGGGTTTTACTCGGTCTGCTTGCTTCAATTCTGCAGGCACAAAGCTATCCAAGGATTGAATCACCCAATCCACTTCTATTTTGCCCTCCAATTTTGGAAGGAATTTTTCTTTGGCCACCTCCAAGATTTCCTCTCGAACGATGAAAACTACTTTTCCAAAGCCTGCCCGAATCGCATCAAAAATGGAATATTCTAAAATAGTTTCTCCACTGGGACCAAAGCCGTCAATCTGCTTATTGCCACCATATCGGCTGCCCATTCCTGCTGCTAGTACTACTAAAGTTGGTTTCTGAGTCATATCCTTTTTTCACTGATAAAAAACGCTGCAAAATTAAGCGAATTGCCGGGGAGCACAAGGTAAGAAGGAATTGATTTGTTGTGATCGAGCTTTATTTTTAACCTTATGTCTTTAGAAATACTGATTAATTTTTATTGAAAGGATAAAATTGAAACCAGAATTGGCTTTTTAAATAAAAAATTTTTGAATAGGGGATAAAAAATAAACCGATTTTTGATTTTTATTTAATTTTTGAATTACTTTCATGCCAAATTCCTAAAGAACCTCAAAACCTATTGTGAAAATGAAAAAAATAGAAGCGATCATCCGGACTTCCCGCTTCGAAGAGATTCATAATTGTCTCTCGGGCTTAGGAGTCAAATTCCTTTCTTTTTACGAAATCAAAGGGATGGGCTTTGAGCACGCACGCCAAGAAATGTATCGCGGTGTGGCTTACGAACCTGCTTACATTCCGAGAACAAAGCTAGAACTCATCGTACCGGATGAACTCAAGGATGGGGTCATTCAATGTATTCTCCGGGAAGGAAAAACCGGGGAAATCGGGGATGGAAAAATCTTTGTCTTCGATGTATTGGAGGCCTATCGAATCCGAAATAATGACACAGGCGAAAGCGCCCTTTAAGCATCTCAAACCTATCTGAATCTTCTCAAACCTATGCAAGAATTATTTACCGTCAACAATCTATGGATGATGATGGCCACGATTCTGGTTTTCATCATGCACTTGGGTTTCGCCAGCTTGGAAGCCGGACTGACCCGAGCAAAGAATACTGTCAACATCCTCTTTAAAAACACCATCATTCCTGCCATCGGCCTACTTACTTATGCCTTGGTGGGTTTTAATCTGATGTATCCCGGAGCCGGTTTTGAAGGCTCAGTCTTTGGCTTTGCAGGCTTTGGCCTCAGTCTGCCAGAAGGCTGGGACTCTTCAAACTATAATATCGGCTACACCTATTACACCGACTTCATTTTCCAAGCTATGTTTGCTGCTACAGCAGCGACGATTGTATCCGGAGCTGTAGCTGAGCGAATCAAATTAGGACCTTTTATCTTCTTTTCCATTTTGTATGTAGCAATCTGCTATCCTATTGTAGGAATGTGGAAATGGGGTGGAGGTTTTTTAAATACTTTGGACACTCCTTTTTATGACTTAGCCGGATCCACCATTGTCCATTCTGTGGGAGGTTGGGGAGCTTTGATTGGAGCTTCATTGCTTGGTCCAAGGGTTGGAAAATATACAGAAAAAGGCATGAGCGCCATGCCGGGCCATAATTTACCATTAGCCACCTTTGGGGTGTTTTTGCTTTGGTTTGGCTGGTTTGGTTTCAATGGCGGTTCGGTGCTGAGTGCAGACCCAGGTGCTGTTTCTAAAGTATTTGTGACGACTTCTATTGCAGCAGCTTCCGGAGCTTTTGGGGCTTTGTTGATTTCCTACCTTT
Organism: Algoriphagus formosus; assembly: GCF_002807035.1. Classification (GTDB taxonomy): domain Bacteria; phylum Bacteroidota; class Bacteroidia; order Cytophagales; family Cyclobacteriaceae; genus Algoriphagus; species Algoriphagus formosus. The sequence goes on from NZ_NIUC01000002.1 coordinate 1,333,984, forward strand.
TGTTCAAGTCATACGATATCACCATGGTTCTCAATGGGATTTTGGGTGGCCTGGTGGGAATCACTGCCGGTGCTGATCAAATGGGTGTAGGTGAATCATCCATCATTGGTTTTATAGCAGGTGGCTTGATTGTACTTGCTGTTGTTTTCTTTGATAAAGTGAAGGTGGATGACCCCGTTGGGGCGATTTCCGTTCACTTGGTTGGAGGTATTTGGGGAACCCTAGCAGTTGGAATATTTGGCGATCTGGCAGGCTGGGATCAATTCCTTTCTCAACTTACTGGTGTTGGAGCAGTCGGATTATTCTGCGTGCTGTTTTCAGGGTTGATTTTGTACACGCTGAAGCGAACAGTGGGAATTCGAGTAGATCAACGAGAGGAAGTTGAAGGCCTTGATATCAATGAACACGGAATGCGTGCCTACCCTGATTTTGCCAGCAAGGATTAATCTATCCCTGATTCGTCATCGGAAACTGACAAATAGGACGCAAGAGCCCATTTGTCAGTTTTTTTATTCAAAGCATATTTTCTCTATCTAATTTATTTAGCGAGTAATTAGAATTTTTTAAATAGAGTCCCAAATCTTCTACCCAATTATTTCCGTACATTTATTTAATGGACGCAGTTGATAAAAAAATACTGAATAACATATTTAGTTTGCTTGACAGGCTCAACTTACAAATGAAGTTAAGTCTTATTGATTTACTTTCAGAATCTGTGAAAACCCGTAGCTCTTCAAAGTCCAAAATGAAAACGGCATTTGGTGCATGGGAATCTGATGAATCAGCAGAAGATTTGATTGAAACAATTCGTACAAGCAGAAATACCAACCGGCAGATTGAACAGTTTTGAAATTTTTGATAGATACCAACATATGTATTTATTACATGAAGGGTCGATTTGGATTGGATGAGAAATTTGAATCGTTACCGCCTGGTTCTCTTTTTATCTCTGAAATAACGCTTGCAGAACTTAAATATGGTGTTGCAAATAGTTCTTCTCCAGAACGAAATAGTAAAACTCTTTCCAATTTTCTGACAGGAATACAAATTCTTCCAATATTCGATGCTTTAGACACATTTGCCAATGAAAAGGCTCGGCTTAAAAGAGCTGGTCAGCCGATTGATGATTTTGATTTGTTAATAGGCTCTTCTGCTATTGCGAACGGATTGGTTTTGGTTACTAATAATGAAAAACACTTCGATCGTCTTATTGGAATTAAATTGGAAAACTAGGCAAAATAGTTAGTCCTTGAACAGTAGTTTCTTTGAAGACCTAGATACTATAAGCCATACCTCCAAAATTGATTTCCTAAATCAAAAAATCTACATAATTATTCTTGAAACCGTCTAGATATTTTTCGAGGCGGTTTTTTGTTGCAATCACTCACGATTATCCCAGAAAACCCGTGGATTCTTTCCAAGGCTTCTTAATTTTGGGCATGATGAAATGGGAACGCCTCCTGAGCCGGGGCAGATTTGGAGAAAAACCGGGGTTTATCCCCACACAAGCTGCAAGAAGTGAATTTGAGGTGGATTATGACCGAATTATTTTTTCGGCGCCATTCCGCAACCTGCAGGACAAAACACAGGTCTTTCCCTTGCCAGAGCAAGCATTTGTTCATACCCGACTGACGCACAGCCTGGAAGTCTCATCTGTCGGCCGATCATTGGGAAAAGCCGCTGGAGAGTTTCTTTTGGAGAAATATCCTTCTCTTTCTCAATCAGGAATTTCGGCTTCCGAAATCGGCGGTGTCGTAGCGGCCGCGGCACTAACACATGATATCGGAAATCCTCCTTTTGGTCATGCTGGTGAAGAAGCCATCTCGGATTTTTTCAAATTTCATCCCGCCGGATTATCCTGGCAGAAACATCTCCGTCCCGAGCAATGGATAGACCTTTGTCAGTTTGAAGGAAATGCACAAGGCTTCCGTATGCTGGTATCCAAGCAATACGGTTTGAAACTGACCTATGCGACTTTGGCTGCTTTTACGAAGTATCCACGGCCAAGTCAGATTGCTCATCGGGACATTGCTCGAAGAAGTCAGAAGAAATTTGGCTTTTTCATCAATCAGTTGGCAGACTTTGAGCAGATGACTGATTTTCTGGGAATAGAAAAGTCCAGCGATGAATGTTGGCTTCGCCATCCTTTGGCTTTTTTGGTAGAGGCAGCGGATGATATTTGCTACTCCATTATTGACTTGGAAGATGGCTGCACCATGGGCTTGGTGAGTTTTGAGGAGACTGTTAAGCTTCTTCAGCCCATTTTAGGGGAAAAATTTGATGCCAAAAAACTGGAGAACCGCACCCAATCTCAAAATCTAGGCGCTTTGCGTGCTTTGGCAATTGGTGCTTTGATTCAGCAGACGGTAGAGGCTTTTGCCCAATATGAGGAAAGCATGTGCAAAGGGAATTTTGACAAGGCCCTGACCGATGTGATTCCTGCAGCCAAAGCGCTTCAAGCCATTACAGATTTGTCCGTTCAGAAGATCTATCGCTCCAAATTAGTTTTGGAAAAAGAAGCGGCAGGCTTTCAGGTACTCGAAGGACTTTTGGAGGTTTTTGGACAGGCCTTGTACCACAAATTTTACGCACCAACCCGATTCTCCGGTCAGGATAAGAGTATTTTAAGATTGCTCCCAGAGGACTTCCCGCTGAAAGGTTGGGGAGAAGAGGTGAATCCTTATCCATTACTTAGAGCACTTATCGATTACATCTCTGGGATGACGGACAAGTATGCGCTCAATCTGTACCGACGTGTAAAAGGGATCTCCTTTCCTGGAGTGTAAGGAGTTTCGGCCTTAGCCCCTATCTTTGAGCCATGTGGAAAGAAATCTCCGTTCTCATTCGCAAAGAAATCACCTTAGAGTGGCGTCAAAAGTACGCGCTCAACGGGATTTTACTTTACGTGGTATCGGCAGTTTTTATCACCTACCTTTCTGTGGGAGCCAAAATGGGAAACCTTTCCATTCCTACCTGGAATGCACTCTACTGGATCATCATGCTTTTTTCGGCGGTGAATGCTGTTGCCAAAAGCTTTGTGCAAGAGCATCAGGGGCGACAACTTTACTACTACATGATCGCTTCACCGGAGGCCGTCATTCTTTCGAAAATTATCTATAATACCGGTTTGACGCTGATTTTGGCGCTTTTAGGCTATGGGGTTTTTTCGGTGATCTTGGGCAACCCAGTTCAGGATCATGGACTCTTTCTGCTGAATTTGGTACTGGGCGCCATGGGTTTTTCGGCGAGCTTGACCATGGTCTCAGGAATTGCCTCCAAGGCGGGCAATAATGCGACTTTGATGGCTATTTTGAGTTTTCCCGTCATTATCCCGATTTTACTGATGGCTATCCGCATTTCCAAAAATGCCTTGGACGGGCTGGATTGGTCTGTTTCGGTGGATAAGTTGATAGCCTTGGCAGCGATCAATGCCATCGTAGCGGCAGCGGGTTATATTCTGTTTCCGTATTTGTGGAGAAGCTAGGGTTTTGGTCTTGGGATCATAGAATTTTTTAATGCAAAAAAGCCCACATTCTAAATGTGAGCTTTTCTAAAAGAATTTTATTGCTCCTTTATCGGTTCAATTATTTCGTTGTTCTCAGTTCCTCCATTTCTTGCAGGGCTTCATCGAGTTTTCCCATAATTTTTCCATACATCAGCTCGACATCCTCCCGGTGTATTCGCTTTGCAAAAAAGCCCATAGCTATAGCGCCTCCGATAACGAGCAGCGTGGTGGGCACATGCATTCCAAAAATCAAATTGCTTGAGTTTTCTGCTACTTTCTCACGGATGGGTTCCAGTAGATCTGAAAACCAAAGACCAAAATAGAAAGTCAAAATAAAAACTGGATAGACGATGCGGTAAAGGCTACCGTATTTCTCGATGGACTGCTGTATCCATTCTCTGAATGAACTCAAATATTCAAAGCTACTTTGTCCCTTGTCCAGCTGCTTCAATCCATCCGAATCTAACTTGGCGGAATAAGCCACAGCCAATAGTGTGATAAATATAATCAAGCCAGCTAGCCCTGCCCCTGCTCCGAAGGATGCGATTAGAATCAAGCTTGCACCGATGATTATACCCCAAATGTTGATTTTAAACATGCGCTGAAACTTCTCCACCAAGTGGATAGATTTTCGGTTGTAGAGGTCGTTGACCTTTGGTGCTATCAAGGCCTCCTGCTTTAGGAAGCCATCTTTCCAGATTTGTTCAATTGACTTTTCCATCTAATTTCTTTTTTAGTCGTTCTTTAATTCGTTTGATTCTTACCCCGATATTATTGGGGTTTGTTCCCATGATTTGGGCGATTTCCTGATAAGACTTTTCTTCCAAATAGAGGAGGATCACAGCGCGATCAATTTCTGAGAGTTCCCGGATGGCAGCGTAAAGCTGATTTAGCGATTCATCTGAGATTGACGGTGCATTCTCCTCCTTTTGATCCCCCGGGCTGAGCTCACTGCTTTCATACTTTTTCTGCTTTTTGCTTTTCCGCATGAGAGTTAAGCATACATTCAAAGTCAGCCGATAAACCCAAGTGGACCATTCAGACTGATCTTGAAAGCGATCCTTACTTTTCCAGATTTGCAGGCAGACTTCCTGGTAGTAATCCTCAAAATCCTCTTCGGTGTCTGTGTAGGCTCGACAGATTTTGATGATGATCCCAGCGTAAGGCAAAATGGACGATTTGTAGAAGTCTCTGCTCAAGTGGTCTTTTATTAGGTTAGTGGTGGTTTTTGGAGATTATTACACTCAAGGTTGATTTTTTTTCGGAAGTCGAGAAATTTCACGGGATGGTTACTTAAGCCTACAATCCATCCCTCCCGGTTTATCTTTTCCCAAATGGCTTAAACTTGGATTTGATCCCGTCTTTCTTTCCTGGCCATTCCACTAGAGCTGTATTTTAGCTATATTGACCAAGTCGCTATGTGGTTAGTCCAGCTGTTTAAACAACCCTATCCTATCAATTCATTCAGGAAGATGACCTGGCTGGCTGCCATTGTGTCCGTTTTTGTGTTTTTGTTTTTATCTTTTTTTCAGCCCTTTGGATTAGTCTCGGATACCTGGGTAGCTCTTTTGAAAGTAACCTCGATGTATGGATTGATAACCTTTTTCACCATGGTTTTGACCACATTGGGTATCCGGTCTCTTTTTCCGAATTATTTCCTGGAGAAAAATTGGGTTTTTGGTCGCGAACTCCTCATCACCTTGCTTTACTTTTTTCTTATTGGGGGAGTTAATACACTTTATTCCAACTATCAATTTGCTATCGGACTCAACTTAAAGGGGTTTTTATGGTTTCAGTTTTATACTCTGGGAGTAGGTATTTTTCCGATCCTTTTTTTTATGATGTTCAAGTACAACCGATTATTGAGCAAAAACAGCAAAACCGCCAATGATCTTTCTGGAAGTCTTTCCAAATCCATAAAATCGGGAAATTCGAATCTGCACACCAAAATCCAAATCCACTCCGAGCTTAAGAAAGACGATCTTGAAATCTTTGCCGAGGATTTGATTTATGCAGAAACAGCAGACAATTACATAGCCATACATCATCTTCATAATGGAGAGCTCCAAAAATCCATGGTCAGAAGTACTTTAGGGAGACTCGAAACTGATGTGGCGGACTATCCGCATTTGGTAAGATGTCACCGTGCTTTTCTGGTGAATCTGGATTTTTTAGAAAGTTTTAAGGGAAATGCACAAGGCCTGCAACTCAAGCTTAAATCTATTTCAAATGAAATTCCAGTTTCCCGAAATCGGGTGGGAAAAATCAAAGAATTGCTTGATTAGACCTTGTCATTTGGCACCAAATGCTTGGTCATTTAGCCCAAGGATTGCTATTTGTCCCAAATTCCTGCCCTCTGCCCCTGTTATTTTTTCGTGATCGGAACCCGTCATAAGTTTATCAAAAAACAACGGGACTTATGCTTTACCAATCCATTCTTATCCTTCATGTCGTCACGGGCTTTTTTGCCCTTCTATTCGGAGCTTTGGCTATTGCTTCTCGAAAGGGACAAAAAAATCACCTGAAAACTGGCAAAGCATACGTGCTTTTGATGTATTCGGTGGGTTTCTCCGCCATAGCCATGACCCTTCTGAAAACTAATCCCTTTCTCTTTACCGTCGGGGTCTTTACCTTGTACCTGACCTATACGGGACAGCGATCAATCTTTTATTTTCGGTTGAAAGAAGACTACCGCAACAGTTGGAAAGACCTAGTACCCATACTTTTTGCCTTGGTCATAGCTGCTGGTATGATCCTTCAACCAATCTTCCGGATGCTGGAATCCCAGTCCTTATTTGTTTCTGTAATGGGAGTATTCGGTGTTTTTTTGATAGGTTTTGCGATAGGTGATTTGCGGCTGGTGATCAAGAATCCTACTTTCAAACCCAATAAGAAGTCCTGGCTTATTCAGCATATCGGAAGAATAGGAGGGGCCTATATTGCTACCTTGACCGCTTTTTTGGTCACCAATCTGCATTTCAATCTGGGTTGGATCATTTGGCTTGCACCTACCCTCATTGGGTCATTTCTTTTGGCAAAAGTCTCCAGAGATTGGAAGAAAAAGTTGAAAATTCAACCCTAAAGCCCCCTGACTACCTCTACAGGGTATAAAGTCTGCGTTTGCCAAAATCATCCTTCATTCATCCAAAAAATCAACTCATTATGAAGTGTTTCTTTCTAACCTATTCCATTTGCCTACTTTCACTTTTCGTCCATGGGGAAATCGTGCTAGTCGGTAAGGTAACTAACGAACTGGACGAGCCTATTTCTTTTGCGAGTGTTGGTTTTGTGGATACTTCTATCGGTACGGTGTCCAATGTGGAAGGAGAATTCATCCTTTTCCTCCAGGAAATCCCTCCCTCAAATTCGATATTGCGTATTTCTTCCATGGGATTTGAACCAATGGAAAAAGGCCTGACTGAGGTGGACTTGGGTGTGCCTCTACATTTTCAGCTTAAGGAAAACACCTTTTCACTCGATGAGGTGATCGTGAAATCCGGAGCTCTGGAGACTATTGAACACGGGAATTCAGACGAAAAAACGGCCATAAAAACCAATCTGGCTATCAGTGATCAACCCAATATGAATCTCGGGGCTGAAATCGGTCGGAAATTCAGACTGAGTGATAAGCCTAATTATCTTTCCAAACTTAAATTTCATCTGGCCTACAATAATTTCGACACGCTGTTGATTCGGGTAAATTTTTATCAGTTGGAATCTGGAAAGCTTACCCAAATCCAGCAAGCCAAACCCATCATCAGAAAGATTGTAAACCAAAAAAGCGGATGGGTGATCTTGGATTTAGAAGAAGAAAATCAGGTCTTGAGGGGTACTGTTGTCGCTAGCATAGAGTGGATAGGAGCTAGTAAGGTCGGCAATACCTTTGCATTGAATGTATCCATGCCTGCACTTTTTCAAACGCACTATTACAAATATGGCGCACAAAATAGGTGGAAAGTGTACCCTAACATGTCTTCCTCTATGATTCTGTCGGTACAAGTCGAGAACTAGATGTTATGGCTTTAAAACCTGAAATTTTGAACCAGTAAGCTGTCTGATTTTCCTAAATGAAACCTCCATTTGCCTTGTTTTTTTAAATAGGGGTGAGAGATTTAATAATTCTACGCGTTGGCAAAAAAGCCTTACTTTTCAGGGTTGTTTATCCATTGGAAAGCCAGCTCAAAGGCCTCCAAATATCCTTTGGCTGCCCATTCAGATTTGATGGAATCTCCGCTCCCTTCTCGATATTATTCGGGTTTGTTCCCATGATTTGGGCGATTTCCTGATAGGACTTTTCTTCCAAATACAGCAGGATCACAGCGCGATCAATTTCTGAGAGTTCCCGGATGGCAGTGTAAAGCTGATTTAGGGATTCATCTGAGATTGACGCTGCATTCTCCTCCTTTTGATCCCCCGGGCTGAGCTCATTGCTTTCATACTTTTTTTGCTTTTCCGCATGAGAGTTAAGCAAACATTCAAAGTCAGCCGATAAACCCAGGTAGACCATTCAGACTGATCTTGAAAGCGATCCTTACTTTTCCAGATTTGCAGGCAGACTTCCTGGTAGTAATCCTCAAAATCCTCTTCGGTGTCTGTGTAGGCTCGACAGATTTTAATGATGATCCCAGCGTAAGGCAAAATAGACTATTTGTAGAAGGCTCTGCTCAAGTGGTCTTTTATTAGGTTAGTGGTGGTTTTTGGAGATTATTACACTCAAGGTTAATTTTTTTTCAGAAGTCGAGAAATTTCACGGGATGGTTTAGACTGTAAATGCATTTCCTGAAAAGGCAAATGGATGAAAATTAAAGTAAGATTATCCTCAATAATGCCCATCGCTGAATTTTTCTATTTATCTGGTTGGGAGCATGAAGTGGGAAGTTTGAAGCATCTGGATTCTGGACCTGTCGCTTCATTTTTGGCCATAATTTTCTTGATTGATGAAAAGCGGATTTACTTTTTATGGAGCCTAGGAAATACTTTTTATCCGCTTATATAGATTTCATTTTCTCGCAAGAGTACTTTTTCTCATATTCCCAATCTAAAATCACCAATTCATGTTACCATTCAGATTCCTTACACCTATTTTGTTTGTTGGTTTGATCGGCATTAGCCATGCGCAAGATGCGCCTCCGCAGATCGATACCCGGATCTATGAGATTATTGAAAATACCTCTTCTGAGCGGATCGAAAAAGATATCCGAACCTTAGCGGGCTTTGGTACGAGAAATACCTTCTCCGATACGCTGTCGGACACACGGGGAATCGGAGCAGCACGAAGATGGATTAAAGCGGAGTTTGACAAGATTTCTGCGGAATGTGGAGGTTGCTTGGAAGTATTCTATCAAAAGGATTTTGTCACAAAAGAAGGAAATCGACGGGTACCAAAAGACGCCTATGTGGTGAATGTGGTAGCGATTTTAAGAGGAACGGATTACCCGAATTCACATGTGATTATGTCGGGAGATATTGATTCTCGAGCTTCTGATACTATGAATTTTGAAATTGATGCGCCAGGAGCCAATGATAATGCTTCCGGTATGGCCGGGACTATCGAGGCTGCACGAGTTCTTTCGAAATATAAATTTAAGCACAGTATAGTTTTTGTCGGGCTTTCTGGCGAAGAACAAGGCCTGTTTGGAGGTCAGGGATTGGCTCAATATTCCCGTCAAAAGGATTGGGAGATTATAGGAATATTGAATAATGATATGATTGGGAATATCGAAGGGGTCGATGGAGTCATTGATAATAGGACTTTCCGGATTTTTTCTGAACCAACCCCAGCCAACGAGTCGGAACAAGAGCGAAGAGCCCGAAGATTCACAGGAGGGGAAGTGGATGGAATTTCCCGTCAATTAGCTCGATATATCCACAAGCAGGTGAAAACTTATATGCCAGAAATGAACCCGATGATGATTTACCGTTTGGATCGCTTTGGTCGGGGTGGACACCACCGACCGTTCAATGATTTGGGTTTTGCTGGAGTGAGAATCATGGAAGCGCATGAGAATTACAATCGGCAGCATCAGGATATCCGAGTAGAGGATGGGATAGCCTATGGAGATGTGATTGAAGGGGTAAATTTTGATTATGCAGAGAAGCTTACCTCCGTCAATGCTATTTCTCTTGCTGGTTTGGCTTGGGCACCTCCAGCACCAAAGGATGTGCGAATAGGTGGAGCTGTTCGCCCTTCCACGACCTTGGCTTGGGAAGAAAGCAATGATCCCAATATTGCTGGGTACAAGATTTACTTCCGACTGACTACTTCCCCTACATGGGATAATTTTGTCTACGTCTCAGGCGTGAATGAGCATACTTTGGAAGGAATCGTGATCGATAACTACTACTTCGGAGTTGCGGCTGTCGGAAAAGATGGCAATGAGTCTCCGGTGGTATTTCCTCTTCGGCAGATTCGTAGGTAAAAAGATTCAAATCTTTGCTTTGTGATAGATCCGTGAGTGGGAATCTGACTGTCCGTCAGGCAGGCATTCACGGTGGTAAAGATTCTTCGTTCTCCCAGCTTCCTGCTTCTCACCAGATAGTTAACCCGAAATATGCATTAGACTTCCTATTACGAGTCCAAACCGCTTCAAAATCAATCGCTTTGCTGCATTTAGCTCGATCACCGTAGCGGTGCTATGCCTCATTCGCTAAATGCTTGATTTTATTGCGGTTTGAACTCTCACTACAGATTCTAATGCATAATCCGGGTTAAAGAAAAAAGCCAACTGGTATTACCAAGGATCATCGTCTGTTTTATAAACTTTCTTGAAGTATGGCACAAAATTCGTCGATTTTATGACGATTGATGTGCTGCATGACTACCACGTGGGCCTTGTCCTCCTGCGTCGCCAATTGATATTTTTTGACGATGGCGTCTTGTGGTTTTTTGAAGGTGACGATGATCTGATTAGGATTATAGGCTACATCTGGATAATTGAAAGACTTCAATTTCTCATATAGATAGTTAGCATTCTCTATGCAGGTTTCAGCTTCTCTCTTGAAGCCTTCGATTCCCTTTTTTTGAATAATATACCAGAAGTTGATGGCTAGAAATCCATTTCTCGAACCGCTGATAGTGGTATCATGCACCTCCAGGTAAGGAACCCAGCTTGACTTTTTGAAGGTTTTGTCCTGCAGTTCTTTGGAGGAAAGGAAAATGCCGCATGGATGGATCGTTCCCGGAAACTTGTGCCCAGAGATCGCGATGCTGCTCAGGCCATTTTGAAAGAGGTCTTCCTTGCTTTCTAAGAAAGGATAAATAAAACCCATCAATGCTGCATCGGCATGGAGGAAGACGTTTTCTTGCTCTATTCCCAGTTCTCTCAGGACTTTTTGCACCTCACTTAATTGATCCATCCCCCCTGTCATGGTCGTACCGATGTTCAGGTTGATGACCAGTCCATAATTGGAATTTGTAGCATGAATTTCTGCAATTACCTCTCTGAGGTGCTCATAGCTCATCTCGCCCGACTCCTGGCTTTGTATCTTTCGTTGCTTTATATCCAGTAAGTGAGCGTTTTTTGGAATGGAATAATGACTCGATTCTGAGAATAAAAAATAGGGTTCTTTGTCTTGAAGTTTGAAATAATCTCTTCCCATGTAGGCCCCATAAAGGTTTCCCTCGGTACCACCGCTAGTGATATATCCCCAGTGATTTTCTAGCTCGTACAAATCTGCTACAAAGGCCAGTACTTCTTTTTCAAATTCCTTGGTGTGCATCTTCGAATTCCCATGAATGGAGGGGTCGCCGGCATTGTTAAGGTGCAATTTTGCGAGGCCGCTTACGCCTAGAATCGCGAGGTCATTGTTTTGGGGGATTTCAGGGTAACCAAAATAGGTCACAGAATTTCTGATTTGTTCAGCAAGAAATTCAGCCAGGCGAATCTCTGCGGCAGTTTGGGCTTCATATTGTGCTTGGGTCTCTATTCTCATAGTTCACAAAGGTCTGAGTATTTGATAGAATTAGCAAAATGCCCAGCAAACCATCTTGTTTTCTGAGTTGCCTCTTTTGTGAAGTTTAAATAGGAATAATTGACAAGGGGCTTTTGCGTCTCGATTGATAGCAGTATTTTGTTTAGAACTTAAGTTCTCAAAAATGACCGATTTCCACCATAGAGGTAAATTTTTACAGATTGTTAGTCTATTACTGGTTTCTTATTTCATGCTGCTTTTTCAAAGTATTGCTCAGGAAAGGGACCGTCCCAATGTGCTTTTTATTGCGGTGGATGATCTGAGACCGGAGTTGGGGGCATATGGAAAAGCCTATGCGATCACACCGCACATGGATCGCTTGGCTAGCCAAAGTTCCCTCTTCACCAATCATTATGTCACCGTTCCGACTTGTGGAGCGTCGCGTTATAGCTTGTTGGTAGGAAAGCTTCCCCAATCCCGTCAGGACCTGAGCAATATGGCGGCGGTGAATCAATTGGCGAGAAAACCAGAGTCTGAGCGAAGAAAAACCTTTATTCAGGATTTCCGGCAAAAGGGCTATTACACCGTAGGAATTGGAAAAATATCCCATCATCCCGATGGCTATGTCTATGAATATGACGAGCGAAAGAGTGATTTAATCGAGCTGCCCGGGAGTTGGGATGAAATGCTTTTTAATCCTGGAAAGTGGGAGACAGGTCACAATGCCTTTTTTGGCTATGCCGATGGAAGTAATCGGACAGATCGAAATAAACAAGTCAAGCCTTATGAAATGGCAGAAGTATCTGATGAGGGCTATGTGGACGGACTTTCTGCCGAACTCGCCATTGCTAAGCTTCAAGAGCTTAAAGCTAAAGATCAGCCTTTTTTTCTCGGTTTGGGCTTTTTCAAACCCCACCTTCCCTTTACTGCGCCTAAGAAATATTGGGATCTTTATGATCCAGAAGAAATACCGCTTGCACCATTTCCTGCTATTCCCCAAGGCTCTTCTAGGGCTAGTCTTATACAAAGCGGTGAATTCAATCAATATGCCCTTGGTGAAGAAAAAGCTGGATTGGATCAGGCTGTTTCAGATCCTTATGCCCACAAACTCCGACATGCTTATTTGGCAGCAGTGAGCTATGTGGATGCTCAGATTGGGAAAGTTTTGGACGAGTTGGAGCGATTGGGTTTGGATGAAAATACGGTGATTGTACTATGGGGAGACCATGGCTGGCACTTAGGCGATCAGCTGGTTTGGGGTAAGCATACCCTTTTTGAATCTGCCTTGCATTCTGTACTGATGATCAAGGCACCAGGAATCCCATCCACCAGGATTAAGCAAGTTGTCAGTACCTTGGATATTTATCCCACACTTTTGGACTTGACCGGAAATGCTGATGATTCTGATTTGGATGGAAAAAGCCTGGTCGGTCTTATGAAAAATTCTCAATCAGAAAATTGGCGAAATACGGCATATAGTTACTTTAATCAGGGGATTTCTTTGCGCACGCCGACTCATAGGTTGACGCAATATTTCCGATCTGAATCGTCGGAATTCGAACTTTACGATTTGATCCAAGACCCCAATGAAACCCAAAATATTGCTTCTTATTCCCCGCAAGTATTTGGGGTTTTGAAAGCGTTATTGGATGCAGGAAATACTGGACTTTTTGATAAACAATAAGCTTAAGATTTTTCAGACACTGTGATTCTGTGGTGAGAGAATTTAGCACCTAGGAAGTCGAAGTAATGCATAAGATTAAGCCTTATTGGCGATTGTGATAATTACCATTGCAGCAAACAAAAGTATAGCACCGAAAATTGCATAAAGCAAATAAGTCAAGAGTGTTCTAAAGACTCGGCCTGGGGGTTTGGCTTGGTTAAATAAGAACCAAAATACCCAAATCGTATAGCCAATAGAGAATATGATGGAGATGTTCTCAAAAAATTGATTTTGGAAAATAGCCTCGCCTAGAATGCATAGGGAATAAAAAAATGCCTGCTGACCGGTAATATAGCTATTGATGACGATGTGCTCTAGGTAATTGTAGCCAAACTTTCGGAATGAAAGAAAGGAAGCAAAAGAGTAAATCGGGAGTAAGAAAAGGGTGGATAAACGATAATTTTTTACAAACCAAGCAAGAACTATCTCGGCATTACTCTCTTGTTCAAAGTCCGATGCTCCAGACATCCAACCCGAATAAAAATCATCCAGCCAAGTACTTTGATCAGTTAGTTCGGCCAAAAGAAAGTAAACTGTCGATAGGGTCAACAGGTATGCAAAGGGCTTGAAATAGGGCTTTCGCTTTCCCTCAAGAAAATTTCTCAAGGAGACCCCAGGTCTTATTACCATCTCCCAAATGGTGAAAAATAAACCTCGGTCTATCTGAAAGACCGTTGTGGACAGCTCTTGAAGAAAATTCGAAAAATTGATTCTGCCTACCTGCCGGCTTTGACCACAATGTGCACAAAAGTTGCCTTCTACCGGATTTCCGCAATTCTTACAGTTCATTGAGAAACTTATTTCGACTTAATCTACCGATTTTTTTGAAAAATAGGGCTTGGTTTTCAGCTGGGGCTTTTGATATTTTCTTTTTTATCGGAAAATGGCTTAATCTTTCTATCCGAATGCTTGATGATCGGTATTGAGCGGAACCCATACTTTAGTATATAATTTACTAGCAAGTAAAAGCTCCAAATAATTTTTCATTTGTACGTTTAAAATAATTATTTTTGTACGTACAATCGATTTTGAAATGGATACAAAACTCACCTTAAAGCTAGACAAAGAAGTAATCGATAAGGCAAAAACCTATGCCAGTCAGCATCAAATCAGCTTATCAAAATTGATCGAGGCCTACCTTAAATCGATTACATCAAAAGAGGAAAAAGCTAAGCAAATTCCGATTTCTGCCTTTGTAAAGAGCCTAAGTTCTCCTTCAGGGATTCCAGCTGATTATGACTACAAAAAGGATTATCAGGAGTATTTGGAGGAAAAATATCGATGAAAAAGGTTTTTTTGGATACTAATGTCATCATTGACTTGCTTGCAGAGCGAAGCCCTTTTTATGAGGCTATAGCTCAAGTCGCATCCCTTGCCGACAGAAAAATTATCTCAATTTATACATCTCCGATTTCTTATACGACATCGGAATATGTTTTGTCAAAGTTCGAACCTAAATCTTCCGTCATTCAAAAGCTTCGCCGGTTTTCGATTATTTGTAAAGTGACAGATGCAAATCAAGAAACAGTCGACAAAAGCCTGTTTTCTGACTTTCCGGACTTTGAAGATGCTGTTCAATATTTCTGCGCTCTACAAGCTAATTGCGATATAATTCTTTCCAGAAATAAACAGGATTTTAAAAAGTCAGAGTTGCCCATTATGACCGCAGAGGAGTATCTATTGGCATTTCAATCGAAAAGCTCCAAAAAAAGCTAGATTGTTAAAATGGGCAAAATTTGTAATCACATTCCAGTGCAATCCAACTTACAACTGCTCCAGCGTGATGCGATTTTCGGATTCATCACTAATCTCCCGAAAGGTAACTCGCCCGAAGCCCAAAACGATCTGATACCATTCTCCATTCAGGGATTCAAAAAGTGGATTGTCTGAAAATGAAAGCTCAAACTCTGCTCGTCCATTCTCTCGACGAGTAGACCAACTTCCTTCATCGAGTAATTGGGTCCCGCGATAGGCTTCTACCTGACCATTTGGGATAAAATTGAAATTAATCCCCTCGAAATTATTGGCTTGGTCTTGTCCATTCACCTCGAAAAAGGTCACCTGCCACTGACCTTCCGTCAGGGTTTCAAAAAGGTTTTCATCTGAGCGAGGGGATTGCCCATCTTCCGTGCAGGATATCAAAATCAAGCAAAGGAATAGGGTAAACAATCGATTCATAAAAGGTGCTTTTTGCAAATAAACGAAGATTTATTTTTGAAGTTTGGTTTCTTGGCATCTACCAGCCTGTTTTATTACCTAGTAAATATTTTCTGCTTTTATTTATTTAAAAACCTGAATCAAGCTGAGGGAATCTAGTGCTAGAAATAAGCTTTTCACCATCCATAAGTTTTCCTTGAGGATCAATTTTAAGGGTTTTTGTAATCAAATTCCTCAATTCGCTGAATGCTTAAGTATAGTGATGAGCGAGCTTGATGTGAAAGAAAGCTTCGCCGTCTGAATTAGATATTTTCCGCAGGGTTTGAAGAGCTTAGTCTTTTGCCGGCCTCCAAAGAGGGCCTACTGCTACCAACAAAATGATTATATTAAAAAGAGCGTTGATGGAATTGCCGGAAGTAATGGAACCCAAGCTGTCCAAAAAAAACCAGGCTAATATCCCATAGAGAATGACTTTCCGGGTTTCCTCCGGGGCTTTGTCATACACCCACTTTCTCAAAAACCAAATACAAACTCCCCAGCCAAAAAGGAATCCTCCAGTCAATGCAGACAAAAAGCGGGTCGTGGGTGATTTGAAATTTTCAACTCCATCCAGAGGCCAGCTAAGAAGGTCCATAGTCCATTCGGCTGGACTGGCGGTGGAAATCATCGTTCCTAGAAAAAAGACCGGGGCAAAGCTTGCTACCACAATGGCGGTAATGCCTATCCAAAATTTTTGAAACTTCTGTGTCATCAATATGCGGTTTTGTTGACACCAATGTAAAATGGAGAGCCTAGAAAAATTAGTCGCTACCGTCTAATGGAGCTTTGAATTTACTCGAAATGCGTTTCAAGTTTTCAAAATAAGCTTCCAGCCACTTTTCAGTGAAATTTTCAGGGTTCAGTTGTAAGAAAAAATTCTCAAGAGCCAAATCAAAAATGCCCTCTGCTTGTCGAAGAGTCAGTGGAAGCTTGGTGTCTTTCAACCAAAGAAGAATAAAATCCTTTCCGATTAGTTGATTGGAGATCAAAAGGGTATGGTTGTAATTGGGATGATGAGCATTGATTCGGAGCTGTCTATTGAATAGGATGTCGTTCTGGTGCTCCAGGAGGATTTGAATCAGCTCGGGATTGATACTTTGTGCCATTTTTTCCTTCTCAGCGATGACTCGTGACTGTTGAAGGTGAAGCTGCAGTAGTTTCTCCAGAAAATTCTCTAAATCCCCAAAGTGATGATAAAAAGAAGATTTACTGATACCAACCTCTTTCGCTAACTGCTCAATATTCAGACCTTTTTCGCCCTGAATCGCAAACATCTCATAGCCAGTTTTTATCCAAATTTCTTCTCGATTATTCATTGGCCCCTAAAACTTGAACTCCTTATCCAGCAGCTCATTACTAAACAAGTTCCCTGTTGGAATTTGGGATTGCTCCAAACCTTTTTCCCGAAGCCAAGACAAAAACTTATTCACACGATCAGGATCCATATAGCCCCAAGTTTCTCCCTTACTGAAGTGTGGAGCTGTTAAAGTCAATGCTTCCGATAAATCAATATTTTGCTCATGCTCCGGTACCAAAGGCTGGAGGGTTTTCACAGCCTCTTTTGGGTTCTCTTTTGCGTATTGAAATCCCGCTGCTGTTGCTTTGAGAAAGGCTCGGTAGGCATCTGCTTTTTCTTCGATTTGCGCCCCGTTGCAAGCCAATACAGGAGAGTAAGAATAAGGAATGTGATAGTCTGCCAAGCGAAAACTGCGAAGCGCTGCACCTAGGCTTTTCACTTGCACACCCTCCCAATTCATAAATACCCAAGTCGAATCATACTCCCCCGAAAGTACTGTATTCCAAATGCCCAATTTCTCAGGATAAATTACCTGGATGTCACCCTTTCCTCCGTCATTTTTGATCATTTGCTGGACGATGCCATCCTCGTAGCGAGCCTCGTAGGATGCATAGGTCTTGCCGTCCAAGTCTTTTGGAGAGTGGATGTTGCTTTCCTTTCGCACTACGATAGCGCTCAAGTCCTCCTGTAGAATGGCTGCAATGGCCTTCAGCGGAAAAGCCTCCTCTTTGGTCTGATAGCTGATCAGACTTTCAGTCGGGCAGAGCGCAAAATCAGCCTTTCCCAATTCTACTTTTTTGGCAGGAGTGAGTTGATAATTATCGGTGGAGGGGTCAGAAATTCGCAAGCTGATTCCTTGCTTTTCATAAAATCCTTTGGCCTGAGCCACAAAAAAACCGATGTGATTGATATTTGGAGTCCAGTCTAGCGCGAGATGGAGGCTGTTCATGCGTAAATCCTTTTTGGGTTATAAACGATTAGCTGGGAAAAGGTTTTAACCCAAACACCCTACCGATACTCGATGTCTTTAATCTCTACCGTTAAGGCTTTGTTTTCCACAATAATAGAGGCGACGATAAAGAGTTCTTCAAGATTGGTAGGGGCGAAGCTCGTCAGGGGGATATCGTAATTTTTCCATTCCTTGCTTAAAGTAAGCGGAACTTTCGTTTCGCTGCCATCGGTAGGGTTGGACTTGTCCTTCAGGGCGATTTGAATCTCTTCCCCTCCAGATATTCCTCTCATTCTAAGGCGCAACGTATCGAAACTGGAAAAGTCTCTTACACGATTCGGGTCAATGACGCCGTCACCCACATAGGAGTAATAGACTCCCCAGGCCTGCGGATAGAATTGGACGGCCGTCAGACTATCTAAAAACTGAATATTGACTCCTGTATTACCTTGGGCACTCGCTACTCCATAGGAATTGCCACTGGTGGTCATCCCGTTTCTTATAATTTTTGGATAGGGTCGATCTCCGTACTCATCGTACACATCTTCCAGACTTTTCCTGATTTCCGGGGTAAAGCTCTTACTTCTGCTCACGATCATTTGATGCAAGGCCATTCCGCTTTGTAGGAGATTTTCATACTTGATGATGAGATCATAATCCCAAGAAAAAACGGGAATCAAGGTTGGGTGCTGTATGATTTCATCCATCAATCCCGGAAACCTTTCTCCGAAATTACTTCTCCAATCCTGAATTCCCGGGCTAAAAAAAGCAAAGGTGCCTTCCAGTCCGGCATTTACAAAATCCTCAAATGAGCCTTTAAGTCTATCATTATAGTTGTTTTCCAAAATGATCAGTTCGTCTACCTGATTGTAATAGTCAAAAAGTAATGTTTCCAAATCTGTCCCTTGCAATTGACTAAGAAACCCTGAGCTTTTCAAGGATTCAAACCCACTGAGGTTGGGATTCAGATAGAGTAAGGACCAAGTATCATTGATCGCGCTGGCCATGAAATCAATATTTTCCACACTGTATCGGTCTTTATAGGAAATATCCAATCCATAGACCTCAGAGGCAATTTGGTAGTAATCCGGAGCCATCCGACGATTGACAAATAATGCTCTTGGAAAAAGCTCTAATCGAGTCTGATTGATCCGTTCCGCTCGTCTCAGATCGCTTTCCAGGTTTTGGGCTATGCTGTTGAGGTAGCCTTCCAGCGCTTCCTGATTTAGGCGCTTTTGATTGGAATTGTTGATTTGGATTGCAATCAGGATTCCGATGACCACTAGGATAATTTCTCCAAAAGCATACTTGAGGTACTTGCCGATTTTATTGCTTTCCAGCAGTTCGTAGCGAATTTTCCGAAAGAGTTTGATCATGATAAAAAAGTGCTTCGTCTATCCTTTTGCAAGCCACACTCTTCGTCAATATAGGATGGCAGGGGATGGATTACAATAAATTGAGTAAAATATTGATTTTCAGAGCTTAAAAAGGGTAAAAAATCTTGAAGAATAAAGCCAGATACCTTAGATCATGAAAAGTTAAAAAAGCTCCTTAAGGTTATGAGACTTTTCCAAAAGAATAATTCCTATACCGATAACCCAATCTCTCGAGATCATGAGGAATTGTAAATTCTAAAAAAATAAAAAAGCGAAGTTTTCGGCTTCGCTTTTATTTAGTTTTAAGTAGAAAATAAGCTTCAGAGCACAAGCCCTTGCATTGGATTGAATCTATCTTTTGGCCAAGGACATTTTTCCCGATATATCGATCAATTCGGCAATTTTAGTAATCACCAAGGATGGTATTTCGATCTGATATTCCTCAGGCTTAACCTGAAACTTAAAGTCTAACTTCAGTTCGGTGCCGTTCGAAACTACTTGACCTTTTACAGTCACAGGTTTGCTTACTCCATGAATGGTCAAGCTTCCTTCTGCGGTGACAGGATAGGTTCCAGGAGTCTCTAGGTCCACTTGTTCTTTGATTTTTCCTTTGAAAGTGGCCGTAGGGTACCTTTCACTCTCCATGTAATTTTCATTGAAGTGCTCCTGCATCAATTTGTTGGGAAAAACGAAGTCCGTGATTTTCATTTGAACCACAAGCTCCCGATTGCTGGAGTTGAGGATTGCTCCACTTTTTTTGTTTACAGCTTGAATTGTCTCTATGGGAGTATCCGAATACAAAGAAACCTCCCCAAGTGTGGTTCCATATAGCGTCTGTGCATAAACCTCTCCTACATGTAGGAAAAAGATCAGCATAAATAGATTGATAATCGATTTCATTTGTCTTTGTGTTTTGCGCCTTTATCAAAACTGAATGTCCTAGCGATATTAAATCCGTAGAAAATATCTCCTTTTTCCCAAGCCCCTACCGTCTGACCAATAAACTGGTTTTCGATCATACCACGGGAATTGGTGAAGTGAAGCTGAAATACGTGGCCTCCCGTTTCGATATCCACCCCGATGGAAATAGCATCATGGTATGGATATGATTTGCCGGTTGTAGCCTCATAAGTTCCGGGATCGGTGAAGGAATGATAATACTCTCCAGATAGCGTGAATCGTTTAGTCAATTTGTACCTTCCACCTACTCCCAAGGCCCAAAGGTCGTTAGCAAGGGAAGGGTCTTCCACCTTGTTGTAATGCAGGAATGTTGGCATTACCTGAATAGAAAGCTTTTCGTTTACTTTCCGAGCGATTAAGGTTTGGCCCCAATAGGAGTAGCGCTCAAGGTTGTTGTTGAAGCGCATTTCCGACCCGGATTGCATCGCAAAGCCAGTCTCCATTGTATTGATCGCCCATCCTGCCAATCCGGTGACAGTTACGGGAAATTTATTGGACTGTCGGAAAAGTTTGTACTTGGTATAGACATCGTAAGTCTTGTCCAGTGAACTTCTCCCTGCACCGATCAGCCATTGATCGGTCAGTCCATACTCGAGTCCAAGCCTGATTTTGGCCTCGTCCAAGCCAAAGAAATTAGCTACAAACCCACTGTTTACAGCACCAAATCGGTGCGAAATCCAGAAGTTGAGGTGGTTTTTGGAAATGGTCTCGATGCTTTGCCCATTGATCAGTCTTGATGCTTTGAAAGTAGCCATGGTGTATACCGGCTCCTTTGATTGCTCCTCATTCAAGATACTGAGCAAGTCATCCTGGGCTTTTGCTTTTGTCAAGCCAAATACTCCCAAAAAACCCAAAATCAAGATAGCTTGGAGGGTTTTTCTGAAGGATGCTATGGTCCTCATAAGAAAACTTTTAGAGTAGTGCCGGTCAATTCCGTTGCGTAGTTTTTGATTCCTTTTGAACCCTTGGAATTCAATCCTTTGCCTGAGGTATCAAATCTCGCCCCATGCTCAGGGCAGTAAAATTCTCCGTTTTTGAAATAAACTTTCTTTCTTCCTTCGTGCGAACAAACCTGGGTCACAGCTGCAAAGTCTGTCTGAGATACCCTAGCAATCACGATACTATTCACGATGACATAGTTGCCTACCGTATTCAATTTGGAATAGGCGGAGGTGCTCAGATCTAAATTCAATTCATTGGCATTCCCTCCCGTACCAGGTGGTAGTGTAGGTTCCATGCTCTCATTGACACAGCTACTCAGTCCTGAGGCTGCGCAATAGACGGCGAATAAGGAAGCTCCTTTTAATCCCAAAGATTTTAGAAACTCCATGCGACTCATTTTTTCTTCCATGGTAATAGAGTTTTGAGGTGATGTGTAAAGGTCAAGCTAAGTCTCTTTAGACTTCCTTAGCTAATTCTTAAAATTCGCTTAAAACGTCTCAGACGAATTAGTTTTCCCCTTTTCTATTAGTCTCCACGGGAGCTTGATTTGTAATCAAACGGTATTTTTTTTAAATAAATGTTTGATTTTCGGGTATAAGTTGATCGATTGGAAGTCATATCACAGGAGGACTCCTTTCAAAAAAAATGAGAATAAGGAACTCTCCCAGCCGCCTAGTTTTCTTTGCTTGTCGAGATGGAAGTTAGAGGTCAGAAATGCAAAGACGATTGATCGTACGGGCCATGAAATCAATGTTTTCCACACTGTATCGATCTTCATTGGAAATACCCAATCCAAAGCTCCGAACCAATTTGGTAGTAGTCAGGGCCCTGCGACGGTTTACAAAAAATACTGTTGATATACGTTTTATTCGAGATTGATCCCTTTCGCTAGTCTCAGATCGCTTTCCAGGCTTTGTGCAATGCGCTAGAGGTAGTAGCCTTCCTCACCACCCAACTTTACACGGTACCGTTCACCGAGCGAAGTCGAGGCGAACCTGATATGATTTGGATGCTGGTAAGAAAGCGGACATTCCTAAATTAAAATATCCTGTAGGTTAAGCCCACATAAATCACACTGTTTTTCAAGTCACGACCTTCTGCAATATTCTTAAGCCCTTGGCTATACCTCAGACCAATGGCCCAGTCCTCTGCTAACTTGTAACCGAGACCCACATTTACGGAAAAATCAAAGGTCTCAAAGTTTTCAAGTTGAAGCTCCTCAGGGACAGATTTAGCGGTGTTGACAGTAAGCAAACCCAACTGTGGACCTATTTCAGAGTAGAATTTCCCTTCCATCCATTTAAGCATGACAGGAATATTGATGTAAGAAATTTTATACCTGCCACTTTCTTTGGAATCTTCCCCTTGAAGTGACCAAATAATTTCCGGCTGTAGCTTAAGCTCCTTGGAGAGTTTATAGGAGGCATAAACACCCAGTGAATAGCCAACTTTTCGATCACTCTCCGGAAGGGCATCCCTGCCCCAAAGTTCAGCAAAGTTGATCCCTGCCTTTATTCCATATTGAGCTTTATCTTCATCTGCAGTACCCATTTCCTGCGCATAAGCCTGAATGGAAAGCAGGATGAAAGAAAGGACTAGAAATGGCTTAAATGTTTCAGTCAAAAATCGATTCATAGGAAGAGTCCGGCAGACTTAAAATGTTTTGACCAAAATACGAATTTGATCCAAAAGGGAGGAATAAGCCTTATTTGGCAGCCAAAAACTTATTCACATCTAGCCAATGGATAAATGCATCAAACCAACGATTGCTGGTACGGTTGGGATTCCCCAGACCGAAACCGTGCCCGCCGTTTTGGTAGAGGTGAAACTCTACCGGAATGCCTGCCTTGTACCAAGAATCGATCACGCCAAACTGACCTCTGAAAAGAAAGTCATCAGAGGCAATCACACAAAACATAGGCGGAGCATCAGCCGGAACATCCACCGGGCCCATGCCACCATAGATGGGACCGATAAAAGCCAACTTCATGCTTTCAGAATTTAGAGTTGAGTGCATGGTCAGGCCAGCACCAGCCGAAAAACCAATCATGCCTATTCTGTCTGTATCCACTCCCCATTCTTCTGCTCGATCGAGAATCATGGCATAGGCAGCCTCAGCATCTTCCAGCTGATTGGATAGGTCTAGTTGCGGAGGTCTTGGAGGCGTAGCTTCGTTAGTCGCATCCGAGGAACTAGGTGGGGCTAGAGTGCGAGGACGGTTCATCCAGGCACTGAAATCTTCCAAAGACTCCGGAGTTGGGTGAAGGCGATACTTCAATACGAAAGCAGCAATCCCCTGATCGGCGAGTGCCTGAGCCACTTCCCAGCCTTCATTTCCCATGGAAAGCCATCTGAAACCTCCTCCGGGGGCTACAATCACTGCAGCTCCATTGGCTTTTCCAGGTTCGGGTAAAAAAGGAGTAAGTGTGGCCGTGGTGATATTTCGGGCCATGGGATCGCCCCATTGGCGAAACCAAGATTCTGAGGCAGGCTGATCATCTACGCCGCCTGTTCCGAGGAGAATGGCGTTTGGCTCTTCAGGGGCATCGAGAGGGTAGATGGTTCCGTCCTGAGCTAAAGTGATGTTAGCGAATAGGACTGATAAAGCTACAAGGGAGCTTTTGGCTAGGTTTTTAAGGGTTAAGGTCATGGTATAGGTTTGTGTAAAGCGATTCTAATAAATCGATTTCCTAGGAATTATCCTAATGCTACAGATGCGTATCAGTCAGCTGATATATCAACACATTTTGGCTAAAAAGTATCAAGAGTAAAAAGTGATGAGGTATGCCTCATCAATGACTTAGAATCCAGCTTAAACCCTCTGAGGATCATTCTTTTTTGAATAAAATATGGCTCCTAACCCTAGCAGAATATAAATACTGATGATATAAAGAAACTGCTCCTTATTCTCTGTGTATTCAAAATATACAATCAGTAAGCCGGCTAAAAGCAACCCAAAGAATGCGACACTAGTCAATAGTAGCGATGAATGGGTTTCTTGCCTTTTCCTAAAGTTAGTATAAGCCATCAACAGCGATACAATAATGAAGGTGATGCTGCCGAATTCCAAAATAACCTGTAAGCCCCCTGTTGCCAATAATACAAAGGCAAAAATACTCATGGTGATAATCGCATTGTGAGGGATGTAGGTCTTGATCTTTTTCCCCAAGGGTCTCGGAAAATATCCGTCATTTGCGACCACAG
The DNA here is from genome assembly GCF_002807035.1 of Algoriphagus formosus. GTDB lineage: Bacteria > Bacteroidota > Bacteroidia > Cytophagales > Cyclobacteriaceae > Algoriphagus > Algoriphagus formosus. The sequence continues at coordinate 1,358,047 of NZ_NIUC01000002.1, forward strand.
CCATCAATCGAGAGGCACCAAAGAGAGTTCCGCTGATGGCACTTGAGGTAGCGAGCAGGGCCCCGAATATGACGATGAATTGTCCAAAATTCCCCAAATAGGTTTTTGCTCCCGCTGCCAAAGCGTACTCCTTATCTGCAATGATAATTTCTTTGGGTATGGTAGCAAGGGCTGCAATGGATAAAATCAAATAAAGAAAGGTGGCGATACCAATGGAGGAATAGATGGCTTTTGGGATATTTTTTTGGGGATTGGCCATCTCATTATAGGCATGAATGACTAGCTGGAATCCCTCATATGCCACAAAAGTGATCGAGGAGACAATCAGAATTTGGGTTAGGCTGCTTTGACTTTCGAAGACGGGAAGGAGATTTTGAATGTCTCCTTTTCCTGCAAGCAATCCTGAGATAAAGAGCAAAATGACAATCTTGGAATAGACCATCAAGTCTTCCAGTTTGCCCATTCCCTTCACACTTACCAAATTGATCACTGCAAAAATGGTAATAATCAGTCCGGAGATTAATTTTTGCCAGATCGGATGATTGAGGGCTTCAATTTGACTGCAGAAATAAGAAGCGAAGGTAAAAGCATATAAGGCCAGGGTGCTGATGTATCCAAATACAATCAACCAGCCGATGATGGATGAGGTAGTCTTGCTTTGGGGAAAGGCTTTTTTGAAAAATGAATAGGTGGCTCCTTCGTCTTGGTAAAGCAGGGCCAATTTCACATAGGAATAGGCTGCAAAAAGAGCCAAGACACCTCCAATGAGTATTGCTACCGGTGTAGCATTTCCAATATTTTCGGTAGCGATCCCCAAAATGGAAAATATTCCTCCCCCTACCATTCCTCCCAAAGCGATCGCGATCAGTTCTCCCAAGCCGAGGGCCTTCTTTCTTTTTCGAGTGAGTTTTACCATCTTTTGATCTATATGCCTGCTAAAGTTTATTTATTCCTTTAAATCATGGATAGAAAGTTATTCAAAATAATATGCCCATCATTTCCATCCTGAAGCTCTTCCGGGTGAAACTGAGAGGCGTATATCAATCGATCTTTATGTTTCATCACTTCAATCCCGTCTTCCGAAACAGCGAGTGATTTCAACTCCTCCCCCAGGTGCTCAATCGCGATATGATGATATTCAAAAACACGCAATTCCAGGTTTTTTATTCCTCGAAAAATCGGATCATCCAACAAAATTCGAACGCTTTTTACGCCCTGTCGATAAAATTCAAAAACTTGAAATACCGAATCGAAGGCTTTTCCAATAACCTGAAATCCTTCACATATACCAAAAATTGGCACTTTTGATTCGCGTACGATTTTTATTTCATTTTGGTAGAGCGCTGCATTGTCCGCTACTTCCCCAAGTGTTCCTCCCCCAGACAAAATTACAGAATCAAAGCCTTCAATATCGCCGAGTTCCACGGTCTGAAAATCTTTAATTTCCACTTGATATTGGCTTAAGCTTTTCATTAGATCATCAATAAAATGAGTCCCATTATTAATGATCAGAATTCTTTTTTGCATGCTGCTAATGCTTGGGTCTTTTGGTATTCTATGCAAGATTTATTTTTGGATCTTGCAAATTGCTTAACACTCAATTTACCAATTTTTCTAAGTGAACAGGAATTACAAATACCATAAAATAAAGAAGCGATTTTCTCCCGATGGTTATCGAGGAATCCGTATAGTCTAAAAAATTGCTCATACCGAAGAGGATTGGGTTTGGGGGGACTAACCAGGTGGATTACAGGTTCGACTCTTTATACCCGGCACCTATAGGAATTCTTACAAATAGATACAGGTTTGAATTCTTCGAAGTGTAATTGTATGGCCCCTCTATAGTTGTTTTCATGATATTCATGAGGCCCTGATAGAAAGTTACTCCAAGATTCACACCGCCCTTTCGAAGCTTATATCCTATACCCCCCGAGAGCCCCGCATCGATTCCTTTGATATGATCTCTGATATCCAGTTCAAAACTCGCATCCTCCGAATTTATAAAGCTGCTTAAGAAATAGTCTTGGGCCCGATTCCGTAATCCGATTTGGCCTCCTGCTTGGAAAAAGAACTGTTTTTCAGCACCAAAATGATATTTGAGGTGGATGGGAACATAGAAGTACCCGATCTTTCTTTTGATGGTCCCTCTGGAAAAGATAGCATCGAGTTCGGGATCATTCAGGGAATAGAAATCGATATTTTGAGCGCCCGCATGCGATTTAATTCGAACGCCCGTATTCAACCACAAATCGTTCTTGAGCCGGATATCAAAATAAAAGCCCAAATGAAAATGGCCATAGCCTTTTGCCTCTGAGATTCCACTGAGATTAGAGCGATTGAAGCCCCCTTCCAATCCAAATTCCAGATTGGGAGAATTGAGCTTTTCTCCGAAAAGCAAGGAAATCAGGACTTGTCCCTTTGCCGTCTGAAAAGAGCCCAAAAAGAAAAATAGCAATATGTAGAGGATTTTATAAAAGGGATGTCTCATGATTTGAAAATTGAAGATTATTTAGAAAACCAGTTTTTCCCTTTTATCCCAAAGCGATAATTCAAGGAAAATAGACCGGCAGTTCGGTCCCCAAGAATCTGTGCCTCAGTTCGGATTTGCCAGCGGTAATTTATCTGCCATTGAGCACCTATCAGCATGTTCCAGGGATTTTCGATGCTCTTGTTGAAGGAATATTGGATATAGCTATCCTCGATGCTTTCGCCCAAATTGTCCAATCCTTCTCCCAGGCGATTATAGATGAGTGCATATTTGAGTTTATCCGCAGGGCTTAATCCATCAAACCAGGTATCCAGATTGCCTTTCAGTTCATCGATTTTTGCCGGGGCATTGGGAGCTAGTTCCAGCGTCGGGATGTTTCCACTTGTCTCCCCATTAAATGAGGAATACATGGCTCCACCCCAAATGGTGACGTTCATCTCCGGCTTTTTGGGGAAGCGAAATACCGGTCCAGTCCGCAATCCGAAAATGGTGATTTTGGCAGGATCATCCAGTCTGGGGTTGTAATTGTAGGATTGGTTCATGTCCAGCGACACAAATAATCGTCCGATAGCTCCGGCAGTCATCAAACCATATCCCACATAAGTTCCGCTGACCTGAGTGCTCACGTCCAAGGGAATAGGCTCTATCAGATTTACATTGATATCTGCTTTTTTGGTTTGGCCCACAATGCCATAGACATTCAGGAAGGGTAATATCCAGGCATCCAAGCGAAGATTGTGTGTGCTGGTCTGCGCATTGATATCCTCAAATCTCACTACCTCACTGAGGTCGATCATATTCGGTGGGCTGGGATCTGAAAATCTTCCAAAACCCAAAGCCATTTCAGAGAGAGAAAGGGCCTGCGTACCGACCAAGTTGTTGATCATAATACCCATCGGAAAAGGGAGCTTCACCTTTGCACCATGGGCTTTTTGACCCATGATGGGTAAAATGTAAGGATAAGGCTGGCTGAAAAAGAGGGAGTCCTTTTCGCTGAGCGGGCCTTGGACTTGTTGACCGAGACTGTAGTAGGCCTGTCCAAAAACAATTGCAAAAAGAAATAGGATTTTGAGGGGAACTTTGAGGCAATGGGCGGGATGAAAATGCAAGGCTTTCATAGTGGGGATGGGTTTCCTTACTCGATATATTCGAGTACACTTGAATCCCATTGAGCCAAAATGCAGGAAGGAAGGATCAATATCCCAAAACTGCTTTTATCGAAAGGTCCTGGATTCGCTTTTCATTCCTCTGAATTTTTCAGTTTTGACTCGCTGGGTTACTAACCCCAAGTTAAGAATAGGGCTTAAAACCCTTTGAACAACCCTGTCTAGTCGTGGAAGGCGTAGCTTTAAACTGTAAAACGGTTTGATTAGTCGATTGAATTTTATAGCTGCATTTAATGATCCTGAAATGTACCAAAACCAAGAAGTCTCAGGCTGGACTAATTTTGTACTTGTGGGCCAAATTCAAGAAAAACCAACTTCTGGTCTGTCTCCAAAGATTCTGTTTTTGTTGACTCTGACCCTTGTTTTGCTTCCTTGTCGGTCTTGGATTTTTCGGAATAGGTAAGGGGTGTTTTTTTCTTGATCAATACTTCTATTTTTCTCAATGAAATCATCCCTTTTGCGATGATTGAAGGGGTTTTTGAAATGCTTCTAATCGCGGGAGCCATAGCACCTATTACAAGCATGAAAGCTAGCAATTGGCCGGGACTTTCTTTGGTATCTGGTGCAAAGGAAATGGCAGCGAGTAATGAGAAAGTAAGCAAAGGACCTAAAATGGCTACCCAAGCCAACCTGGAATTCTCCCAGAATTGATACTGAAGGTTTACTCTTAGTGATTGCTGGCTTTTTTCTTGAAAAGCAGTGCTTATCTTGATTCTGTCGGATTTAGTAAAATCTCCCTTTTGATTGGAAAAAGTCTCCGTAACGTACTTTAAAACCAGGCTTTTTTTATTCCTTTTTGATATGGTCCAGGGAATCTGTTTTGAATCAAGGAAGAAGGCTACTGGACTCACAATTAGTAAAGTGGCCACAATAGTCAAGGTCCAGTATGGGTTTAAATAAACCAATAAACCCAAACCCGTCAATAGGAAAAAGGCATCTCTTAGTCCTCTATGAAAGCCATTGCAAAGCATATTTCGAACGGATAGTTGATCCCCTGAATATCTCAGAAGGTATTTACCAAAACCATTCTTATTGTAGTAATCTGAGGTCCATTGAAGCTGTCTTCGAAAGAGCCTTTGCATCAGATCAAAATTGAACTTTTCAGCCTTGGTTCGTATCAGCTGCCTCTCCCAGAAATGTAGAAAGAACTTAAGCAGGATGACCAAACCCAGAATCCCAAAGAATTGCTGCAGCGAGCCAACCCGTAGCCCGAAGTCGGCAAGTAATTCTGATTTGCTGATTGAATTTTGATACATAAGGTCAAAAAACCACCCAGTCATTAGACTCAGAAAAAAGGTACTGACTGCTCCGATCCAACCGATCAATAGAATTACCGAAAGACGACCCCAGTGGGAAAACCAGTGGCGTTTGAGGGTTTTATTTGTAATCCAATCCATAGTGTTCTAGGCGGATAGAAGCTGCATGGTTCTGAGATAATCGGGAAATTCACCCATACTCAGCTGCTCCAGATTCAAAATCGGCAAATAGCTATGATCATTGTTCTCATCCAGGCATTCTCTTACTTCCTGAACCAAAAGTGGGCTAGCTGTAAATAAACCTGCCAAAGCTGTTGCTTGGATACCCCATGAATTCAACGTGTGAACTCCATTAACTGCAGATAGACTATCTCCTGCTGAGAAAACAACTTGATGTACCGAACTCATAAATTTGGGATTTTTCAAAAGCATCTTAGTCTCGCGCTGCAGGATGCCATCTGCTATTTCAATTATCACGTAGTCCGGTCTCTTTTTCAATACATCCCGAAGGAGAGTTTCATAAAGACTTAATAGTTTTTCCTCAGAAACCAGATAGGTGGACGGGTAACCATATCGGGAAAAATCTATTGCTTCACAGGCTCCAAGATCGAAAGCTAAATTGGCATCCTTTGGATATGCGGTTCCAGTCAGCTTGATGTAAGCCGCTGTATGCCCCTTTTTTGTAAGTCCATTGATTAGAAATGCCGCTGTGGTTGTTTTTCCGCTGTCCATAGCTGAACCTAGCGACAGCACCACTTTTGTTCTTTTTGCCAGATCTCCTGTAAAAGGAATCAGCTTCTGCTCCTTTTGTGAAATGGTATTTGCTATCTGTCCTCGTTCATCCGTGTAAAGGCCAACAAGTTCCACTTTGGTAGGTCCTATCTCGTCAAGTCTCTGATGCATAGATTTTACTTCTCCGATCACTCCAGCACCTCCGAGCATATGGAATTCACCTTTTAGATCATCGGGGATATACCCTTCGAATTGATTGGTAGCATATCTATTTCCAAAAGCCCCCATGATCAAATCGCCCGGGATAAGCGTTGCGCTTCTGGATACTGTCTGGATCATTTTATTTTTACCAATTTCGGTCACCATGAAAAGGCCCACATCACCTGCTTTTAAAGTGAAGTTTGGCTCTAATTCATCGATTGAGATTAACTCCATGGGTCTGATTCCATGACAGACCATTCCTATTTTGATTCGAGATTTCATCATTTTTTGTGTTTAGTTAAAAGTTTATTGGTAGAAAATTTTCATTGTGCTTGCCCTTTAGCTGGTAGCTTACCGACATTCCTATCACATGGTAATTGTTAAAAGGGCGCTGAATTCGTCCTGTATTTGGGTTTAGGACATTGATTTTATTGGTTGCTGAGAATCCAAGGTTGAACTCATGCTGATGCATGTAATAGAGCGATAATCGGATCGGGTCACTGATTTTGAAATTGAAGTTTGCCAGGATCCTGCCCCGATGAAATCCATTGGCAGGCTTCCTTGCGATTTCTTCTCCTTCATCGTTGAAATACCGAATATTCCCTCCACCTATATTGTAAAATAGGCTATAGCTTAAAGAAGGAGCCACTCTGAGAAAATTTAGCCTTTTGCGGAGACCCAGGCGATTACTTAGGATTACGCGATGGTCAAATCGGCGCTCCTCTTTGCTATGGGTTTCAAATTGAACTCCACTACGAAGTACAAGTCTTTTGTTTAGCTTTTTTCGGTAGATAGCGTTGATGAAAAGCCTGTTGGTCGTGCGATTGGATGAAGGAATACTCAGCCAGGCAGTTCCTACTCGTGCACTCCAGGTAGAATTGATTCTGTAGCCCAGCCGAAATTGGTACCAATTGAAATTATTCCTAATCCCATCGGTAATATCTGTTGAATGAAGATATGCCACTCTGGCATCTAGGTTATCCGTTAGTGGCATTCCCAGGCTGAAGGTGTTCCAAACCCTTGTCTTTTCTTGAGCATGTAATGGATTTGCCAAAAAAAGTGCGACTACTAAAAGGCTGATTTTTACTGATGAGCTGAGCATATTCTTACTTTTTATGCCTCTTTGTCGCAGCGGGAAATCAGATTGTAACCAGCCTCCCGAAAAAAGTATGTTTTATTTACCTCTTTGCATTGGTAAAGCATTAAAAATCTATTGCTTACATGCTATCAACCTAATTCTGTCATGGTAATTGAAGCATAAAAAAATCCGGTAAGTTTCCCTACCGGATTATTTCACAGGTGCTTATTTCTTGATCCAATCCCAGATCTATATCGTCAATTACCCTGAGGAGCAATTCTCAAAGGAAGTCATCAAAGGCTGAAAAAGACCTATGAAGCAGCGGTGTAGACACTAAAAACTTCCTCTTCAAGTTCTGAAGGGAGCATGTCAAAAATCATGTGAATACGATCCTGATCTCCATCATTGCGGGCTTCATGCATCTCATTGTTATCAAACCACCAAAGTTCACCCTCCTGCATTCGTACCTCTTCATCCCCTGTTTTCATCCATGACCCGAGGCTTGATTTTAGGACCAAATGATAGCGGTTTCGAACTCGATAGTATTCCCCTCGATCGATATGTGGGTAAACCTGTTTACCAGCGGGCAAGCAAACAATCTTTGCCCTTCCCAGAATTTCATTTCTTTCCTTCGCAAATTCCTTTAGAAACTCCACAAATAAAGGATATTGTTTGCTAGCGGATGTCCATCGACTTTCGTGTACGTCTCGACGCTTTCTATTCCCGATAGCAGATTTCCGAAGACCTCTCAATGGAATAGCCAATGCCTCACGTTGTACCATAATCTTGTCTTGTCGACCAGTGGATCCGGCCCAGGCATTTTCTATGGAGTCTATCTGATCCAAAAATGGCTGGGTGGAGATATGCTGTTTGATAAGTTTGAAGTTTTTCATGGTAATCAATCGGTTAAGTTAAAATTACATTTTGTGACTCTTTGTCGCATAGGAGCTTCCGATCGTAACCGCCCATCTGAAAAAAAATGAAATTTTTTAATGGGCATATCCGCTTTTCTTCCACTAAGAATTCTGTAGGGCCTAGCTTGAATCAAAAGGTTCGGAATCTGGAAGCTTCGATCTTCTTCAGCCCACGGTTTAAACCGTGGGCTAAGGGATATTGGATAGCTCAGGAATGGTTTCAACCATTTGAATTTGCCCCAAATGGATTTTATTCGTTTTGTGTTTTCGAATAGCTAATAGTTTATTTTACATCATTTAGTCCATATAATTTCAGGAATTCCTCATGCTCTTGTGCAAAGGTTTTTTTCTGATGATGCTGTTTTTGGCTGTTGATGTATTGATAAACCTTATCTACCACCGATTCAGAAACTGAATAGGCCGCATAACCTGTTTGCCAGGCAAATTTCTCAGAGATTAAGTTATTTTGATTAATGTAATGTGAACTACTGCCTTTGATTTGTTTGACCACCTCAGCAATCGATTTTTGGGGACTCAATAAGAACAAACAATGCACATGATCAGGCATTCCGTTTATAATTCGCACCGGGCAGCCTAATTCACGAAATTGTGCTAAAATGAAATTGTAAACCTTCTTCTCTATGGCAGTAGAAATGAGGGGCGTTCTTTCTTTGGTGGCCCATATTGCGTGTATCCAGATTTTATTGAATGAATGTGGCAGAGTTTCTTGTTTTAAAACCGTTAAAACGGTTTGGGTGTACCATCGCATTTGATAGCCCAGGGTTTAAACCCTGGGCTATGGGGGAATTGGATAAAATAGAAATGGTTTTAACCATTTTCAATGATTTGAAATTGCTTTTAATTTCCGCTTGAGTCGAATAGCAATAACTGTCGGGATCAGGGCGATTACCAATCCAATCAAAAGGCCCTGAAGCGTAAACCTCAAAGTCTGCGGCGTGTCAATATCATGTCGATGGTTCCATATTTCCACAATTTTCCCTTCCTCGTTGATTCTAAAAACATTGATGATGGGAATAGTCCCCGAGCCAATCATCAGCTTCCCCATCATCGTGGAGGGGGTAAATGTGGCTTCCCAACGGGTGGCAACAAGGTCTCCCCCCTCGGCGATCTGATAATTGATTTTAGAGTCCCAACTCCCATTATCCCAAAAGAGGTCAGCGGTTAGTTTCTGCTCGATGGCAGGCTCTGTGACCCCTTTTCGGTCGCCAATATCATGGACCACATATTCCTCTGCGACATAGTCCACATATCGGTCCGTATTATCCGTAAACCAAAGATCCTGGTAGAAATTCCGGGCAATTTCCTTGTTTCGCTCCTGTCTGCTTTTCGAGGGGAGGCTGTCATTTTTGGAAAAAGAATCAAGACAAATTCCCAGTGTCGCGATGAATAAAAATACCTTCTTCATATTGCGTGATTTTATGTTGGTAAATGCTGGTTTTATTTACTCCTTAACTCTTCTAAAAATACCTTCGCAATTCCCCCAAACTGCCCCGATGATCTATGGGCAAGCGAAAGGGCTGAAGCCTTTTACAAAATGGGAATACAGAAGAACCTTAATATGGAATTTCAAGAAGCCTTATTCCCTGAATTTACAGATTTTTCTGGGTAAAAAGTTATAATCAGTCTTCTAACTATCTGATTGTTAGGGTTTGGGTTTTGAGAAAAATGGAAAAGCAAATGGTAGAGATATGGTAGAAGCCTAGTCCAAATCTGGGCTAATAACAACATTTAAGTAATGCTGAACTTGCTTTAATTTCTCAATCTTAAGTTCTTGATTATTAAAATGTGCTTTTACTACTCTAAGTACCTTCCCTTTTTGAGAAAATGTTTCAGTAATGATGACATTCTTATCATTTACTAGCTGAAGTTTACATTCATAAGGATTTTCACAATAATAGTCTTTATCCAAAACTTTAAGATTCAGTCTTTCTAAACCCGAAAATCCTTTTTCTTTCAATTCAAATTGAATTTCTACGGATTTAGACATCCGATATTTTTTCTCCAACTCCTCTCGCAATGACTGTTTGTCTTTTTCAATCATTTCGTTGATTCTTCTCTTTTGTTCCTCAGCGGAAAATAATTGGATGGAGATGGTGCAACTTGAAGGTGACAAATCAATAATTGTAGCATCGTAGTTGTTTGTCAATGGACCAGAAAACCTAAAATCTTCTTTCCTAAGAATATGGGCTTTGATCGATTTAAAAAATTTAGGAGGGACTATGCCAAGCTTTCCGGCACCTCCAATAGTTCCTGGGGCATAAATAAAAACTTGATCCATTTCGGGTTTTGTCCACAAGTTTACGTAATCACCTTTCTTGCATCCAGCCAATACTGTCTTATCTGGTTTATTCAAACGAAAAGAGATTTCCTTTATAGTTGAATTATTAGCCTTTTTAAAGCCAAAGAAGTCAAATAGTCCCATAAAAATTATTGTTAACGTTTTTGGGCTTGGCGTTCGTGCGGGATTTCAGGGCACAAAACTGTCAACCCAGCACTAAAGTTGATTTGAAAAACTGCACTTGAATTTAAGCACGTCACCCCGCATGACGCCAAACCCATGTTACCTGCTGTGCTTCTCATTTTCTCAAATATTTTATGAATGCTGCTGTAAAACTTGTAGCCAAAACTAAATTTATTATTCTTTGTGTAAGTTCAAGTGTCTGTGTAGTTGAAAGTGATATGTCAGTGTGTAAATAGAAATTTGAACTTACTTGAAAAGGTAGAATGTTCTTAAAGCTATAAATTATCGAATACTGTAAGTCATTAAGCGTTTTTAAAATGTTTGAGGGTTGAAATGCAAATTCGTATTTTACTAAAGCGTCCCCTACATAAAATCCTGTGAATAGAAAAGCAAATGCAAAACAAACAGTTGAACATAAAGCAAAAAATAACGGTTTCTTAAAATTTTCACCATAACTGCTAATTGTCTTGTGGAATCCCATTAACCAAAACTCAATCAGGTCACCTTTCTTTCTATGAATTTTTCGTTTAACTTCTTGTTCTGATATGTAGAACTTCCCACGATTAATGAAGTCTGAACTTTTTTCAGCACTAATTTTAAGTTTTGAATAAATGTCTTTTACTTTTAGTAAATCTTCAATTTCATTTACATTTTCATTGTCATCAATAACTATGTTTCTGTCCACAAAAAATTTCCTTTCTGAAATCCAACTACAATCTCTGAACTCAACATTTGTAATGTCAAACTCTTTAAAAGAAAAATATCTGAAGTCAATATCTTGAAATACTAAATTTTGAAGGTTTGAATACTGAAAGTCTGTTTTGCAATTTTCGTCAATGGCATTGTGGTAAAAAAATGACGGATATTTATTAAAAACCAATCCTCTAAAAAAGGCTTCTTCTTTAAGCCATATACTACTCATATTGAATATGTTATCAAATGAGCAATTTTCAATTAGGAGTTTATTTATTGTTTTAATTTGATTAGAGCGTCCAAAATAAATTGAATTACCGAACTTACAATTAGAAAGAAGCAAGTTCCCAATATGCCAGTAATTCAAAAACACTTCACCCAGGTTTGAATCGAATATTTTTAAGTGTTCTGCATTGTCAAAAACTATTACTGTTTTTGAATTTATTGATGATTCTGTAATTTTAATTTCCTCTACTTCTTTGTTTCCATCAGGTATCCTTATATAAATCTCGTTATTATGGTCGTTAAGTTTATTGGTTTTGTTTAGGATAATTTTGTGAATGTGAATTTTTTTGAATAATGCCTCCCATATTTTTATGTTCTTCAAGCCTTCTGTTCTGAAAATATTTATTGTATCAACTTCCGTCTTACCATTTTCTTTCGGATAATCATTTCTGTCAATACTAATTTCACAAACATTTGAGGACTCAACTGTAATTGTCTTGCATTTGGAGTTTAAAAAAGTAAAACTCCTGTCTATTAAAGTGTCATTAATTGAGAGTGATTCAATTTCTGTATTTTTTCGAACAATTATACCATTGTATAACTTGCAATAATAAAACCACAAGTATTTTAGCTTTGAATTGTCAACAAACACTTTAAAGAGTGAAAAATTTTCTTCAATCGGTTCATTTACTTCAACAGTGTTAAAAATAACTTCATCAATAGTAGAATCTTCTATTGAAATTACTGTGAATTTACAGTCGTTTACTTCAAGTCTTGTTTTGGGCAAGTTGACCTTTGAGACATAAAGAAGAAGTTGATTATCCTTTACATCTTTAACAATAAGTTTTGAACAATTTTGTAAGGAGTTGTTTTTTAAAAACTCATCATCAATAACTAAAAATTTGTCCTTGCGAACGAATTGTTTGTAGTTGTCTTTATTTATTGTAAACTCCATCGTATTGTGTCGGTTTCATAGCATTGCAGGTAACGTGATTCAGCTTGGAGACGGCGGGCTATCCAAAACGTATGTTTTAAGTTACATGGTTCCGCCCGCTGTATCCAAGGTGATGTTACCATCTGGCCTTTTTTGGTTACTTATTTCGGTTTTTCATATATTCTACAAAATTCCAGTTAGCCATAGTTCGCCTTTCCTGAATGGAAATTTGTGGATTATTCTCTATGTATTCTTTATAGTAAAATCCTTCACATTCTACAGTCTTTTGATAGCTAAGTAAAATATCCCTTAACATTTCTTCCGAAAACAATTCGTTATTAGGAATTACAGATGGTATTTTCCCCTTAAGTAATGTGGAACAAAATAAATAGTTTTGTAAATTAAAATTCCCTTCCCCAATATCATTTGAATTAAATATATAATTACTTTTTTGGCCCAAACTGTTTAACAAAGTCACTGTGATAGTCTCTCCTCCAGTGGCTATGATTTTTGTCATCTTAAAATTCTGACAGTATTGAAAAGAGTCTACACTAACAGTGAAATCAGTCGGAATTCCAAAACTTAATTGAGTTCTCTCTAATCCAGACGTCAAGGTGGTATGGTCTATTTCCAATTCTGTTAGCGTGAAATCTTTTTTATCAATCGCTTTCCAATGAGTTATTCCTTCAACTCGTTTTTTGTCAATTACTATTTTGTCGCTTAGTTTCTTTCTTTTTTTATCTTCTTTATAATATGAAGTCACTAAATCACCATTTACTTCTCTAATAAATTCAAGGGTATATTTTGGCATACCTTGTTTAGTAGGGGGTTCGTCCGCTTGCTGTGAGGTAAAAATAATTTTTTCAATATTCTGACCTATTCCAGGTGAAATCAACAAAAAAGTCAATAATATCAGTTGTATGTGTTTCATTTTAGGCTTGATGGTAACTTCTTTTAGGCGCCATAAATACTCCATTATCCTTCAAAATAATGGGGATAAGCGCCAAAACTATTCTTTTTTTTCCCTCTTAATAAATTCATCGAAAGAGGCTTAAGGATTACCCTGTCTACCTTAGCTCATGGATTTAATTCTCGGTTGTCCCACTATCCTTTCCCCTTTGACTTCTAATTTATCCAAAAATCTCCTCCTCTCTTTCCCAAAGAAAAGCATTTCAAACTAAGAATCTATACCATAAACTGGGTAATTTTTGATTTTTCGAATAAAAATTAAGAGGATTTTGATAGGGAGATGGGAGTTAAGGATCTGGGGTCAGGGAATTTAGTCCAGCGTCAGGAGACGCAGGACAGCAGTCACCCGAGCCACAGGAAAGTAGAAAAATAGTCTAGCGTCAGGAGACGCAGGACAGCAATAAAACATAGGATCCAGCGTCAGGAGACGCAGGATAGCGGAGGTTTAGCCAGGAGCTTTATTTCTGATTCAGAAACTGATTGATCTGATCGCCTATTTCCTGAATAGTCAATAAAACCGCTTCATTTTTGACCCGATTGGCAGCCTCATTATCATTCAATTCTCCATCCATTCTTTTGGACTGAAACTCCCTGGTCACAATCGTCGAGAAGGGAATCAAGCCGGTTCGTACATCCATCAGGATCAGTTGCGTGGTGGCAAAGGCCTTGATATCGGTCTTGGCGAAGACCTTGTAGTTGGAGTATAAGTCGCTATTGATGGAGTAAATTACCACCAGGTCGGATTGGGTTCGCACCGCCACCTCCCTAATCGTGGTAAAGCTGGGGTTGCTGGAAATCAGCAAATCGGGAATCTGCGACACTTGCTGTACTCGTTCCGATCGCTTAAAACTTTGCGTAAATCGATCCAAGTACTCCTGTTGGGATTTCAGATACTCCTCATTGTTCCAGTAGTAGCTGCGTTGGTTTTGCGTGCTTTCTAGTTTGACAAGCGAAATTCGCAAGTTCTCCGGCAGGGAATAAGTGTCTTCGAGGATCTTTCGGATATTTTCTTCCGAAATGGTGGAGGACTGATCGGCAAATAGTGATTGGGTGATGGGCGGTTCGCTTTGGTAGTAAGTCTGGGCAGAACTTCCGGTTCCCGTGGGCTTGACTGTCGTGCATGCATAGAATGCGAATAGCAGGAGGAGGAAAGGTGCGTATTTCATAGTGTGGGTTTTCATGCTCTATACGGAAATCCTCATCCTCGGGCATGCGTTTTGGAAAATATTTTTGGAGGCAGGCTCTTGGGCCCACCCCAGCGCAAGTCTCCTGACTCCGCTATTCGAGACCACTCTAGCGCAAGTCTCAGGACTTGTGCTTTAACTAATGCAGTCTCCTGACTGCTACGGTGAATTCGGATATTCGAGATTTGCAATCTCGAATCCGATATCGCAGGATTTTCAATCCGGGATATCTGTTATGCTGCTTTTCCGAAAGCAGCATTTGAAATCAGCTTATCTTAGGACAAGTCTCGGGCCCCATCCTAGCACACCTTAGCGCAAGTCTCAGGACTTGTGCTTTAATTAATGCAGTCTCCTGACTGCTTGGCTATTCGAGATTTGCAATCTCGAATCCACTATCGTAGGATTTTCAATCCGAAAACTTTGAGTGTTTTCGGGAAATATATTTCCAAGTATTTCAGCTCGCTTGCGAGCCATATTTCCACCGTATTTCTCGACTTTTGTCGGTTTCAGTACTGGCTAACATATTTCTTTTCACAATTACACTCGACTTTGCTTTTTTCAGGAAAAATATTTCAGCTCGCTTGCGAGCTATATTTCCACTGTATTTCCATTATTTATTCACTGGCGATTTTTTCACCCATTCTAACAGCCGTCTCGAATTGATTTTGGGTGTTTTCAACCAGGTCGCTGTCCAGTTCAAAGCTATTGGCATTAAAAAGTAGCACAATCGTCGAGCCTCCAAAAGCGAAATAACCCATTTCCTCGCCCTTCTCGATAGGTGACTCTGGCGTAAAAGTGGAGTTCAAACTCCCAACCATGGTTGCTCCCACCGGGATGATTAGCATGTCGCCTTTTCCGGCTGTTTTCAATCGGCAGATTTCCCGTTTATTCTTGGTGAATACCTTGGTAAATTTTTTCTCCAAACTGATCGGAGAGACGGAGTAATAATCCTTTCCGATTTCATGGCAAGCAGAAGGGATGCCTTGGTAAGGAAAATGATAGCGATGGTAATCATTCGGCGCCAACCTCAAAATGACCATAGCCGCATTTTGGTATTCCTCTGCCAACTTTTCATCCTCCAAAAACTCCTCAAGGGTAAACCTTTCACCCTTGACGAAAAAGGAATTGACTTCGGAGACATTTTTGAAGGCCAGAATTTTTCCATCTCCGGGAGAAACCAGCCCTTCTTCTATTTTGCGTGCACCGGGTTTGAGTTTGCGGTAGAAAAAATCATTGAAGGAGGTAAATTCATCGATTTGCTTTTCGGACTCGCCCATGTCGATATTCAGCGAGCGAACAAAAGGTTCGATCCGGCTTACGGAGCTGGGGCTGTCCATTTTTTTACCGTACCAGTCCGAGATAAACTTCTGTTTGGCAATAGGCAGGACAAGCGCTTCACCAACCGGATTCCCATAGAGAAATCGCAGGATATCCTCCCCGGGCGGCCTTTCGGTTACCAATTCCTTGGTGGCTCGATTGATGAATTTGATGTCCATTTTACAGGTTAATAGATGATCTTCAGCAAACTAAGCGAATCACTCGCCTACTTTCCTCGCTTCTTCATCCAATGCTCAGCACAAAATAAAGGTTCAAAGATGAATATTTGGTCTGAATTGATAGAAAAATACTTTATGCTACCATCAAGCCGCTATTCGAGATTTAGATTGGCGCCGCTATTCGAGATTTGCAATCTCGAATCCAATATCGTAGGATTTTCAATCCGGGATATCTGTTATGCTGCTTTTCCGAAAGCAGCATTGGATATCAGCCCATCCAAGCGCAGGTCTCGGGACACACCCATAGCGCAAGTCTCAGGACTTGTGCTTCAATCAATGCAGTCTCCTGACTGCTACGATTAATTCATCTCCGTCTTGCTGGCATAAAGTTTCTATTCCCAATCTAAGACCAAGGGCCAGCGCTGGTTTATGTTATCTTTTTGCCCAGCATTTCGCTCATCGTACCTCTTCGCTCATACTGGGCTGATACATTTCGCACTTTCAGCGCTTAGATTAGCGCAAGTCTCAGGATTTACCTGCCTTTGGTAGGCTCATACTAGCGCAAGTTTCCTGACTTGTGCTTAAACCAATGCAGTTTCCTGACTGCTACTATTTCAGCTACTCGAGATTGCAAATCTCGAATTTCTTATCGTAGGATTTTCAATCCGGGAATTTCGGTTATGCTGCTTTTCCGAAAGCAGCATTGGATATCGGCCTATCCAAGCGCAAGTCTAAGGATTTACCTGTCCGATAGAAGGCAGGTCTTGAGACTTAAGCCAAGCTTTGTGTCCTTTCAAGAAAAATATTTCAATCTATTTCAGCTCGCTTGCGAGCTATATTTCCGCTGTATTTCTCGGATTTAGTCATTTTCCCTACTGGCTAGGATATTTCTTTCGATAAGTAGACTCGACTTTGCGTGTTTACGGGAAATATATTTCCACCTATTTCAGCTCGCATGCGAGCTATATTTCAATTGTATTTCCATTACCCTAGGATTTTAAATCTGCCCACCTTACAATTTGACCATCGGGCTTAATAAATCGCAGATTTTCAAGTATATTGATTTTCTAATTTATAGCTGGTAACAAAAAACAAAGACTTATGACAAGAATAACTGTAGCCAAGGGCGATGGTATTGGACCTGAGATCATGGATGCCACGCTGATGATTATCAAAGCAGCTGGTGCCAAACTTGAAATTGATGAAATTGAGGTAGGGGAAAAGGTTTACCTAGCCGGAAACACCGCAGGTATCTCGGATGAGGCCTGGGAAACTATTCGTAGAAATAAGATTTTTCTGAAAGCGCCAATCACCACCCCTCAGGGAGGCGGTTATAAGAGTTTGAATGTTACTACCCGAAAGACGCTTGGACTTTTTGCAAATGTGAGACCTTGTAAGAGTTTACACCCATTTATCTCCACCAAGCACCCGAATATGGACTTGGTTATCATTCGGGAAAATGAGGAGGATCTTTATGCGGGAATTGAGCATCAGCAGACCGATGAAGTGGTGCAGTGTCTGAAGCTGATCAGCCGTCCTGGTTGTGAAAAAATTGTCACTTATGCCTTTGAATATGCCCGAAAATACGGCAGAAAGAAGGTCACCTGCTTTACCAAGGATAATATCATGAAGCAGACCGATGGTTTGTTTCACAAAGTATTTGACGAGATCGCAGCCAAATACCCTGAGATAGAAAACGAACACTGGATCATCGATATCGGTGCGGCTAAAATGGCCGACACGCCGGAGGCTTTTGATGTGATCGTGATGCCAAATCTCTATGGTGATGTACTTTCCGATGTGGCTGCTCAGATTACCGGTTCTGTAGGCTTGGCAGGTTCTTCGAATATCGGTCATGACCATGCGATGTTTGAAGCGATCCACGGTTCAGCCCCTCGTAGAGCCGGTCAAAACCTAGCCAATCCATCCGGTCTTTTGCAGGGAGCTATTTTGATGCTGCAGCATATCGGTCAGTCTGAGATTGCCGAGAAGGTGCAAAATGCCTGGTTGAAGACCATGGAAGATGGGATTCATACCTATGATATCTTCAAGGAGGGTGTCAGCACTCAAAAGGTGGGTACCAAGGAGTTTGCTGAGGCGGTCATTGCCAATTTAGGCCAAGAGCCCAAAACGCTGAAGAAAGTCGAATTGAAGAATAGCGGTTTGATCAATATTCCTCGTCATGTCAGAGCGCCACGAGCCAAAAAGGAACTGGTTGGGGTGGATGTTTTTGTGCATTGGGAAGGTACTGACCCAAAGAAGATCGCTGAGGAGCTGCAGAAGATGAACAATGATAATTTGAAGCTATCCATGATCACCAACCGAGGTGTAAAGGTATGGCCTCAGGGATTTGAGGAAACTTTCTGTACCGATCACTGGCGATGCCGATACAGTGCCGTAGAAGGTGCTACTCCAAGCAAAAAGGATATTTTGGAGGTACTTGCCAAAGCTGAAGAGGTAGGTGTAGATACCATCAAAACAGAAAATCTCTACCTATTTGATGGCGTCAGAGGCTATTCATTGGGACAAGGACAATAAACCTAGTGTAGATAATAAGTTAAAGAGCCTTTCCAAAACGGAAAGGCTCTTTTTTTAGAGTTTTCAGGGAAGAGAATTCACTCTAGTGGATTTGCGAAATGCGAAGTACAGGGCAATTTTAAGGGAGACCCTGAATTTTGGACGCACTTTTCAACTTTTACACCTTCCAACCTAATCACCACTTACCATTCACTTCCTTCTTGTGTAAGATTAAGATCTAGAAAGTGGGAAATACTCAAAATATCGAATGATGAATGTTGAATCTCGAATAATGAAGTATTCAGGACTACTCACCACTTACAATTTACACTTCACCACTCCCTACTTCAAACTACCGATCATATCCTCAGGCTTCACCCACTCGTCAAATTGCTCGGAAGTTAATAGTCCCAAAGCAATGGCAGCTTCTCGAAGGCTTGTACCTTCTTTGTGCGCTTTTTTAGCGATGGCCGCTGCATTTTCATAGCCGATATGTGGATTCAAAGCGGTTACGAGCATCAAGGAATTTTCCAAGTGACGCTGAATCATTGGGGTGTTTGGCTCGATGCCGATGGCACAATTATCATTGAAGGAAACGCAGGCATCTCCGATCAATCGTGCTGACTGAAGGAAATTAGCTGCGATCATTGGCTTGAATACATTGAGTTCGAAATGACCATTGGATCCACCGATGGAAATGGCTACGTCATTTCCCATTACTTGGGCAGCTACCATAGTCAGTGCTTCTACCTGCGTTGGGTTGACTTTTCCTGGCATGATAGAAGATCCAGGCTCATTTTCCGGAATCAAAATTTCACCGATTCCTGATCTAGGACCGGAGGAAAGCATACGAATGTCATTGGCGATTTTCATCAGGGATACCGCCAATTGCTTAAGGGCTCCATGTGCTTCGACCATGCCGTCATGGGCTGCCAAAGCCTCAAATTTATTTGGAGCAGTTACAAAAGGCTGACCTGAGAATTCAGCGATTTTCTTCGCAACTAGTTCTGCATAGCCTTTTGGCGTATTCAGCCCTGTTCCTACCGCTGTACCTCCCAATGCCAATTCAGAAAGATGGCTTAGCGTATTTTTCAGAGCTCGCAATCCATGATCCAATTGGGCTACATAGCCGCTGAACTCCTGTCCCAATGTAAGTGGAGTAGCATCCATGAAGTGGGTACGACCGATTTTTACCACATCCTTAAATGCTTTGGCTTTTGCTTCGAGGGTATCGCGAAGCTTTTGTACCCCTGGAATGGTGGTTTCCACGACCATCTTGTATGCAGCGATGTGCATGGCCGTTGGATAGGTGTCATTGGATGACTGGGACTTGTTTACATCATCGTTTGGATGGATTTTTTTCTTTTCATCCTCCAGCGAACCGCCGAGCAGTACATGTGCCCGGTAGGCAATCACCTCATTTGAGTTCATGTTGGATTGGGTGCCCGATCCGGTTTGCCAAACGACAAGCGGGAATTGATCGTCGAGTTTTCCTTCCAAAATTTCATCACATACCTGAGAAATAGCATCAGCTCGATCCTGTGCCAATACCCCTAGTTCGGCATTGGTTTGGGCTGCAGCCTTTTTTAGGATGGCAAAAGCACGGATAATTTCAATTGGCATGCGGTTTTTCTCCCCGCCGATTTTGAAGTTATTGATGGACCGTTGGGTCTGCGCTCCCCAGTACTTATCTGCAGGAACCTCTACCGGGCCCATGGTATCTTTCTCGATTCGGATGCTCATGATCTATGGTTTATTGTGTTGTGAATTTTACGCTGCTAAATTAATCGCTAATGGGCTTTTTCCCTACCGCTTGTGGATTTAATCCTTTATTTGCAGGTTGATTAATTCGTGAAAATCTTCACGCGAGTTTCTTACCTGCCGGTGAAAGAAAAATAAAGCCAAAGCATAATTCAAACCCGCCAGTCCCAAGCAAATGCTTCCATTCAGGACGTTGGTCTGCAGTCCAAAATAATAGGCCGAAAAACCAAGCAGAATAAAGCTCCAAAACAGGACAAAAAAGAGGGCTCCGGGGAATAGCTTGTAGCGAAGAAAGAGGATGGATCCACGAGGTGTGTCTTCGACCTCTCCAAGAATCAGCGGAAGGAAAGTATTGCTTCGTTGAATCACCTTGGAGATACGGAAAGTGTTTTTTCCCACTATCCCGTTGAAAGCGATGTGTTTTGGTTTTAGGTAATTGCTTTTGTCCAAAAAATTGACCTCCAAAGTCTTTTTCGAAATATGCTCCATCACCTCATCCTTGGAGTAGGAACTGACAAGCGTTTCGCTGAAAAAGGGAATGAGGTTCATACTTTCTTAACTATCAGATAGAACTTAGGTTATAAAATTAAGGGTTCTCTTCAAAATTCCGTCAAAATGGACAGTGGTAATAAAATACGAGAAGTGATGCGCTTTCCGTTTCAAGGCTCTCGGGAAGCGGTTCAAGCCAAACTTTGGCGGATCGGAGGGGAATCCGGCTGGTATTTTTTGACTGGGCTTTGGAAGTTTCGTGGGCTGATCGATGGGATGTTTGGAGGAGTGGGCTTTCGTAAAGGCAGGCCTCACCCAAATAGACTGAAAGTTGGAGATCCCTTGGACTTTTGGCGGGTACGGGAAGTCGACGAGAAAAGTGGAAGATTGCTGCTCGAGGCAGAGATGAAATTGCCGGGAAAAGTCTTGCTAGAATGGAGTCTAGATGCCGATCAACTGCGGCAAACGATTACTTTTTTGCCAAAAAATAAATGGGGAAAGGCTTATTGGTACCTCGTTCTTCCCATCCACAAATTGATTTTTTGGGGAATGGGAAGAGCAATTGCCAAGGGTTAACAAATTCAGTGCTTCACTGCAATACAGGAAATTTCTACGTTAACATTTTTCGGCAGTTTGCTGACTTCTACCGTTTCCCGCGCAGGTGGATTGGTTTTGAAGTATTGTCCGTAGGCATCATTGATGGTAGCGAAATCATCCATGGATTTGATAAAAATGCTACATTTCACCACATCAGAAAAGCCAAAACCAGCAGCCCGAAGCACGGCCTCGAGATTTTTCATGACGGCGTGAGTTTCCTCGGTAATATTTTCATTGATCAGTTCGCCGCTTTCAGCATCCAAGGGGATTTGGCCAGAGACGTAAAGTGTATTCCCTGCCAAAACTGCCTGTGAATAAGGACCAATGGGAGCGGGCGCCTCAGCCGTGAAGATGATTCGATTTGCCATAAAGATTTTAGATTTATCTATCTATGAAATGTGATTTGAAATTACGAAATACGAAGTACGAAATACGAGTAATCAGCTTGAGTTAAAGTGAGATTCATTCTTTTACCCAACCTTTCAACCTTGCCACTTTCCAACTCAATTTACGAAGTGACAGTCTTTGCGATCCCGACCAGGTCGAGAGAAGCAATCTCAATAATTGCGATACTTTATCCCCTTACAACTTTCCAACATTAGCACCTTCTAACCTAACCACCATTTACGACACACTTCCTGCTTCCTACTTCCCGCTCAACTCACCAACTTCCACCTGCACCGCCGCCGCCAAAGCTACCTCCTCCAAATCCACCGAAGCCTCCGCCTCCGCCACCACCGAAGCCGCCAAATCCTCCTCCTCCTTTAGAGAAGTCGCCAAATTTTCCGCCTCCGCTGCCTTTTAGCAGATTGGCCAGCATGATGGTAGTCCAGAGGTCTACGCCTCCACCACGTCCGCCCATGTGATTGTCATTATCGCGACGGTTTCGGATCAATGGGATGATTACAAAAATGATGATAAAGAAAAGCAGGACGAATATTCCTCCTCCTTCATTGCCGTCTTCCATGACCTGCTCAGCTTCGTATTCTCCGGAAGCCAATTTGAAGATCATATCCGTGGCCTGATCCAGACCGGCATAGTAGTTCTCCATCTTGAAGTTGGGGATAATCAAGTTGCTGACTATCCGCTTTGCCAAGGCATCAGGAACTGCCCCTTCAAGCCCATATCCGGTAGCGATAAAGACTTTCCGGTCATCCATCGCCGCCAAAATCAACAGTCCGTTGTCATTTTCAGCTCCTCCGATTCCCCATTGATCGCCTAGTTGAAAGGCATAATCGGAAATATCGTAAGGACCCACAGAGCGAATCATGACAATGGCAATCTGAGATGAGGTGCTGTCGTTGTAAGCGACCAGTTTACGTTCCAACTGCGCTACCTCAGCGCTACTGAGAGTTTGTGTAAAATCATTGACCAAACGAGGAGGATTGGGAGTAGGAGGGAAATCCTGCCCGATCAAAAAGCCTGGAATGAGAAGAAATAGAATAAATATGGGGAGGCTCTTAGGAGCCAAAAGAAATTTCATCCGGTAGTTCGTTTTCGTCATCATCCCCTTGATGGGGGAAGTGTGCAGCCAGTTCTTTTCCGGCCATCAATATGCCGTCGATAAGTCCTTGGGTAAATTTTTGCTCTCGAAAGAGTGCAGCCATGTGGTCTTTGATCTTTTCCCAAAAGTCATCTGGGACAACCGCATTGATTCCACCATCACCAAGAATGGCAAATTTATGATCCAGTACAGCCAAGTAGAAAAGCACCCCATTCCGCTCTTTGGTTTGGTGCATTTTCAAAGTCTCAAATACCTCCGCTGCCCGATCTAGGACATCTATTCGGCAATGGTTTTCAATATGGACCTGTATTTCACCGGAGGTGTTGTTTTCTGCCTCTTGGATGGCCGCTATGATAGTTTTGCGATCTTCTGCTGAAAAGAGTTTTTCTGGCATTCCTTAATCTTAAAATTGGACGCTAGGTGCATTTTCAGCTCCTTCGGAAGCCTGGAAAGTCCCTTTAGTCTCAAATCCGTACCAGCCCGCAAAGATATTGTTGGGGAAAACCCGCAAGTTTTGGTTGTAGGCCACCACCTCTTGGTTGAAGTTTCTTCGGGCTACGGCAATCCGGTTTTCAGTTCCTTCCAATTGCGCCTGTAGCTCTAGGAAGTTTTGATTTGCTTTCAAATCTGGATAGCGCTCTACCGTCACCAATAATCGGCTAAGTGCTCCGGATAGTTGATCTTGAGCTTGTTGAAATTGCTGAAGATTTTCAGGACTTAGATTATTTGCATCCACATTGATGGAAGTTGCTTTGGCTCTTGCCTCAATGACACCCGTTAGGGTTTCTTGCTCAAAGTCTGCATAACCTTTAACCGTATTGACCAAGTTTGGAATCAGGTCAGCACGTCGCTGGTATTGGGTTTCTACTTCAGCCCATTGTCCGTTGACTTGTTCTTCGGTAGTCACGAAACTGTTATACGTTCCGACAGCTTTGGTATAGATAAAAATTCCCAAAACACCCAGAATTGCAATCGGGATTAATAGTTTTTTCATGTGTTTATAATTTGTTTTTCAGTTGCCACATGGAATCTCGCGTGCCTTACAATCATTTAAGCAGGTGTCGCTTTCGACATGCTTGTCTGCTTCAGGCAGGCTCGATTTCATAGTATCATTAAGTTTTGAAATTGCTAGGTTTTATTTCCAAAAGTAACCAAAATTTTCACCTTCGAAAATCACTTAAATTTGTTTTCTAAGCTCAATGCGATACGTGAAATCTTCATATTTGGTTAGCGTATCATCAAAATATCTCCTCACTTCGAATTCAACCACCTTTCCTTCTTCCTCACGGAGCAGCTTCACAACTTCAGCCAGCTCCCAGATGAGAACTGGGATTTTATTGATGCTGAGCACTTCATCAAAAGGTAAAATTCCTGCCTCCTCAGCCGGAGAGCCTTTTCTCACTGATCCGATGTAGAAGCGCTTCTTGTCCGTAGGGACTTTTTTGACAGTCAGGCCACTCATGTCGTATTCGTAGGGAACATAAAATGTGTCTCCTTTTTTGAATAAAGCTCGCTCTCGAGGATAATCCAAAATGATTCGCATTCTCCCAAGAATTTCTGAGCCCAGACTTCCCAATCTTCCGGATTCCTGAATGATGTAGCTGAAGGCCGTTTCTTCAGGATAGGAAGTCATGACATCACGCTGAGTAAGATGGTTGATCTTCACCCAATCTACTCGGGCAATATTTCCATAAAGTGTACCTCCCAGGCTTTGTCCCAGTTCCGTTTCTAGATTGAGATCTGGAATCTCGATTTTCTCCGATGTCTCCTGATTGAGTAAAAGGCCATGGTTTGCACCCGTATCAATGAGCAGTTTGGCCTGTAGTACTTCTCCATTTCTTTGTTTGACCTTGGC
Source organism: Algoriphagus formosus (assembly GCF_002807035.1). GTDB lineage: Bacteria > Bacteroidota > Bacteroidia > Cytophagales > Cyclobacteriaceae > Algoriphagus > Algoriphagus formosus. The sequence goes on from NZ_NIUC01000002.1 coordinate 1,382,588, forward strand.
ACTGATGTATGGTTTATTGGATTGGATGCTCAGCTCTTTTTTGGTGTAAAAAAGTGGGCGCCATTTCAAGGCTCCTTCCCGGAAAAATTCAATTCGCTCATCGTCATAGTTTATTTTGACGGGGTTGAATTTGAAAAATTCATAGCCAATGATCCCATAAATCGGTACCCCCACCACAGACTCCAATTCCAAAAAATCCTCTTCCAATACCAGGAGACTTTGTGCTATTCCTTCGATGGGCCCCAAATCTAAATAATTGACAGGGGAGACCTGGGCCATGATTTGCTCGGATCCATCCGCACCCATCAGATTCAGTCGCCGCGTGTACTTCAGTCCCATGGCATCTCCAAGGTCCTTGCTGAATAAAATATTGGACCGTACCCCTGTGTCAATGAGGAAATTCACGGGATATGCTCCATTGATGGAGACGGGTACGATGATGAGGCTATTGGAAGCGTAAAAAGGCAAAATCACCCGTCTTTTGTCCTCTTTCATGAAAAAGCCAGGAATCTGCGACTGCGCTTCCCAGGCAATGGAATAAATCAAAATGAACAGAAAGAGAAATCTTTTCATTTATTTTGGTTCGGGTGGTTTTTTAAGTTAGTACTTTAATTTCAATCGGTTTCAACCTAGTAACGAATAATCCCCCGTGCTTTGTTCGGCTTTTCAATCCTTAATTAGATTGAAACCAAATTATACTAAAGCACAAGTAGACATTTGTCAAAAAAAACCTAAACCCGCATCTTTAATTTTTAGATCCTACCAAAAGATGGCAGATACAGCGCTGATAGAAAAAGCAAAGAAGATATTTGAAAATTTCTTGAGTAAGCAGGGAAGCAGAAAGACTCCGGAGCGGTTTTCTGTAATTGATGAGCTATACCTCCTTCCCGAGGATGAGCATATCGATGTGGAGGGGCTTTTCCTCAAAATGCGTAATAAAGGCTATACCATTAGCCGGGCCACTATTTACAATACCTTGGATCTTCTTGTCGAAAGCGGCTTAGCTGTTAAGCATCAGTTCAAAGATAAGGTGGCTCTTTACGAACAGGCTCTTACCTACAAGCATCATGATCATCATGTCTGCAATCAATGTCGTAAAATCCGGGAGTTTTCAGACCCCAAGATCAACGAAATTAAGGAGATCATCGGCAAGGAATTTCAATCAGGAATCACTTCGCACTCTTTGGTGCTTTATGGCGATTGTCAGATTGAAAATTGTCAAAACCTGAATGCCATCGAACTCTAGGCAAAGATTTTTTTATAGATCGGTTTTCGATACATAAACTGTCCCCAAAGTGCCGGATAGAGTATCCAAGTCATAATTTTAAACGGAGCTTCGTATTCGATCTCATCCCGGATGATGCTTTGATCCCCTTTTTTGATGATTCGGTGTTTATGCGTCCATTTTTTTAGGAAAAAAGGTAATTCTGTACCCTCATCCACGAAAAAGAATTCCTTTTCATTCGTTTGATCTTCTGTAATCAAACTGGTCCACTTCTGCTTGAAGAGTAAAAAATTCAGTTCTAATGAAACTACATCCCCTTTTTGGGAACCGTCAAATTTGATCAATTTGACTGGTGGAAATGGTGGACTCAGGCGGGTGAATAGCTTTTCGTCAAAACCTTCTTTGACTTTTAGATAGTCTTGCTTGACGGGAGTTTCGATAGTTAGATTCATAGGCTGACAGCGAATAAGAGAAATAAAATCAGCCAAATCCCATCCATAAATTGCCAATAAACGGTGAATAGGCGAAGCCGCATTTTTTCGAAAGGATTGGTGAAAAGAATGAGACGCTTCACCTCATCATTTTTCCTGTTTCGGAGTTGAGCCCAAAGAATCACTGCAAAAATCATGGCTCCCAAAAGGTGAAAAATGTGAATACCTGACAGTACATACAAGAAGCTACCACTGGGAATCCCTTGGAAATCTATGCCCATGCTTTGTAACTCTTTCCAACCGGTAATTTGCAGGCCGGTGAAAAGCAGTCCTAGAAGCAAGGTAACTCCCAAGGCTCGGATTACTTTTTCGGCATTCTCCTCTTGAAAATATATTCGAATTCTTGTGGCTGTGTAGCCGCTACTGACCAGCAAAAAGGTTGAAATCAGAAATGAGACGGGAATTTTTTTATTCATTCCTCCCAATTGATCCAATCCGGAAAAAAGAAAGGCAACAGTCAAGAAGAGGAAAATAAGTCCGCTACCAAACATTCCCAAATACAAGAGTGTCTCGTAGGGATGCATGTCTTCAATGCGCTGGAACCAGGTTTTATTGTCAGAAGTAACACTCATCGCTTGCAAAACAATTTAAACGGGCTTAGGTTCATGAAATATCGTTTTTGAGAGCCGAAAAAAATGAAATCGGCTAACTTGCGTCCCCAAACCAATATCCCCCTACACCTTGGATAGAGACTCCTTCCTTTCGATTTATCACGGAGATCCATTTTTGAGACAGTTTAGTGAAAAGCTGGCCCATGCTGAGCAGGCCAATTTTCAACTCAGAGGCCTGTCTGGCAGTCTGGACATGGTGGTCTTTACTACCATCTTTCAGCGATTGGGTGGCTTTCACCTGATCATCGCCCAAGACAAGGAGGAGGCCGCCTACCTGAATACAGATCTTCAGAATCTTTTGGGAAGAGAAGATTTTCCCATTTTCCCTTCCAGCTTCAAAAAACCCTATCAGTACGAGGAGGTGGATAACGCAAATGTCCTTTTGCGATCAGAGATTTTGAGTCGCGTTTTGGAGGGGCAGGAAAAGGATGAAATCATCATCACTTATCCAGAGGCGCTTTATGAAAAAGTGATTAACAAACGCTCCCTCAAAGAGAACACATTTCAGGCAAAAGTAGGAGAGCAAGTGGATATGGAATTTGTGGCAGAATTGCTCCATAGCTACGATTTTGAGCGGACTGACTTTGTGTATGAGCCTGGGCAATTTGCTATTCGTGGAGGGATTTTGGATGTCTTTTCCTTCTCTAATGAGCATCCCTATCGCTTGGAGCTTTTTGGGAAAGAAATCGAAAGCATCCGAACCTTTGATCCGGAATCTCAACTCTCGATCGCCTCAGTGGATCAATTATCCCTGATTCCCAATACGCAGACTAAGCTACTTCAAGAAGTACGGCAGTCATTTTTGGGCTTCTTACCTGAGAAGGCAAACCTGTGGATCAAAGATTATCAACTGACCGCGGATGTGATGACTGAGTGTTTTCATCGGGCAGAAGTGGCTTTTGATCAGATTTTGGCCAAAACCAATCAGACTAAGACAGTACTCAAGCCGGAGGATCTTTTTGAAAAGGGAGAGGATCTTATCAAGCAGGTCAAAGCCTTTAAAGTGATTGAGTTTGGGAAACAGTTTTATCTGAAAAACTCTGAGAAACTGGCCTGGGATTCCAAGCCGCAGCCCTCATTTAATAAGAATTTTGACCTTTTGGTAGAGACGCTGGCGGAAAATGAAAAGCAGGGCTTGACCAATCTTATCACCGGAGAAAACTCCAAGCAAATCGACCGACTCATGGGGATTTTTGCTGAGTTGGACCCAACTCTTCAGGTACAAACCTTGATTTTGGGCCTTCGGGAAGGATTTGAAGACCGTCAAAACAAACTGATTTGCTACACCGATCATCAGCTTTTTGAGCGATTTCACCGATACCGCTCACGCAAAAAAGCCAGTAAGTCGAAGGCACTTACATTAAAAGAATTGAAAGCGCTTCACCCCGGGGATTATGTGGTCCACGTGGATTATGGGGTAGGGCGATTTGCAGGCCTAGAAAAAGTAGAAGTAGGAGGCAAAATGCAGGAGGCAGTTCGACTGGTTTTCCGGGACGATGACTTGCTCTATGTGAATATTCATTCACTGCATAAAATTTCGAAATATTCAGGTCAGGAGGGTCAAGCACCTTCCATGTCCAAGCTAGGTTCCCCCGAATGGGAAAACAAGAAGAAACGAGCCAAAAAGCAGGTCAAGGATATTGCCAAGGACTTAATTGCCCTGTATGCAAAAAGACGATCAGCGCCTGGTTTTGCCTTTTCGAGAGATGCCGTGATGCAGGTGGAATTGGAGAGTAGCTTTATCTACGAAGATACCCCAGATCAGGCTTTGGCTACGGCGGATGTCAAGACCGACATGGAAAAAAGCTATCCGATGGACCGCTTAGTCTGCGGAGATGTAGGATTTGGTAAAACTGAGGTGGCGATTCGTGCTGCATTTAAAGCAGTGAATGATGGGAAGCAGGTCGCTGTGCTGGTTCCTACTACGATTTTGGCCATGCAGCATTTTCATACCTTCAAAGAGCGGCTTTCAGGCTTCCCTGTTACGGTCGATTATATCAATAGATTCCGTACGGCCAAGGAGACCAAAGTAATCATGGAGGAAGTCAAGGCCGGCAAAATCGATATTCTCATCGGTACCCATAAAATCGTAAATAAGAGTTTGATATTCAAGGATTTGGGACTGCTGATTATTGATGAGGAGCAAAAGTTTGGGGTGCGGGTCAAAGATCAGCTCAAAAATTTGAGAGTCAATGTAGACGTCCTGACTCTAACGGCCACTCCGATCCCAAGGACCTTGCATTTTTCTCTGATGGGAGCACGGGACTTATCGGTGATTTCTACGCCGCCGCCAAACAGGCAGCCGGTGACGACAGAGGTTCATTCATTTCAGGAGGAAATCATCCGAGATGCGGTGGCTTATGAGTTGCGAAGAGGAGGTCAGGTCTTTTTTGTGCATAATCGGGTTGGGGAGATCGACTCCATCGCCAATTTGATCAAAAAGCTGGTTCCTGATGCGAGAGTGGTAGGAGCTCATGGTCAGATGGATGGTAAAAAACTGGAGAAAATCATGGTTGACTTTATCGATCATGAGTACGATGTGCTGATCTCGACCAATATCATTGAGTCCGGTCTGGATATCCCAAATGCCAATACCATCATCATTAATCGGGCGCACATGTTTGGACTGAGTGACCTGCATCAAATGCGCGGAAGGGTAGGAAGAAGCAATAAAAAGGCCTTTTGCTACTTGCTGACAACACCCATGTCAGGTTTGACTCCGGAATCCAGAAAGCGGCTTCAGACATTGGAAGAGTTTTCAGATTTAGGGGATGGCTTCAAGGTGGCGATGCGTGACTTGGATATTCGCGGGGCCGGAAACCTGCTCGGTGCCGAGCAAAGTGGATTTATCACAGATTTGGGCTTTGAGATGTATCACAAAATCCTGGATGAGGCTGTGCAGGAGTTGAAGGAAAATGAGTTTGCTGCCCTATTTGAAGTGGATTTGAAAGAAAAGGTAAAAGTGCTGGTTCAGGACTGTACGGTTGAGACAGATTTGGAGCTCCTTATACCTGAAGAATATGTGGCCAATATCAGCGAGCGATTGAGTCTTTATTCCAAGCTGGACTCGATCAAAAATGAGGAAGAGCTGGCTCAGTTTGCCCAAATGTTACACGATCGCTTTGGGCCTGTTCCGGATGTGGTGAATGATTTGATGGAAACCGTCCGATTACGATGGAAGGCGGAAAAGTTGGGAATAGAGAAGCTCGTGATGAAAAATGGGCAGATGAAATGCCATTTGCTTCCATCTGATAGAGGGGATTTCTACTCTTCACCTACCTTCTTGAAAATCATGCAATTTGCTCAGTCTAATTCGAAATACTTTAAAATAAAAGAGTACAAGAATCGTTTGATTCTTACCATTTCGGATGTTTCGAGCATTTCAAAGGGTCAAAAGTGGCTAAATGACATGCTAGAAAGCTAATTTTACAAAAATTTAACTGGCATAAATATTGCACTTTCGCACCCAAAATTTGTCGTTTCAGCTCCGATTAGACGCAAAGGCCTTAATTCGAAGACTTTGTACGGATTTGAAAGATTGGAAGTCCTTGGAAAGGGGACTATATTAGCACCCTAAAATTGATTTAAATTTCTATTTATATGCATTTGACTAAAAAACCTTGGGGATTGTGGGCTGCAGCCTTCTTAATTGTAGGAGGATCAGTCTTATCTTCTTGCAACAAAACTCCTGGCTATGGTCGCCGTACGGCAAATAAGCCTGGTAAAAAAAGTGCTACCACGGGCGCTGAGTTCTCATTTGAGGAAAATGATACTACTCAGTTCTTCGTAGCAAAAAATGCTGAGCAAATCCCTGGGCCAAACTTGAAATTCATTCAAGGAGGTCGGGCAGTATTGGGCTCTCAAGAAGAAGATGTCATGGCTTTCCGTGACAACTTGGAGCGCACGGTGACTGTCGCGAATTTTTATTTGGATGAAACAGAAATCACGAATAACGATTACCGTGAGTTTCTTTTTGATATGAAGAGCAAAGTCAGTGCAGACTCATTGCAGAAATTGGAGCCCCGTGAAGATGTATGGGGTGGCGCTCTTTCCTTCAATGACATGTATCAGTCCTACTACTTCCGATTCCCTGGATTTAATTTTTATCCGGTAGCCGGTGTGTCTTGGACACAAGCAAATGTATACTCAAAATGGAGAACAGATTACGTCCAGGAGTTGATCAGAAAAGAAAGAGAAATCGATTCTACCTTTACCAAATCTCAATTGATCGAGCGTGGAGTAGCCATGGCTGACTTCCGTCTTCCTTCAGAAGCTGAGTGGGAGTATGCTGCAAAAGCGATGATCGGAACTCAGTACCTTGATGAGAATCAGGAGTACGGAAGAATCTATCCTTGGGATGGTCGTGGCGTTCGTAATCCTTACAACGTGAAGCGTAAAGGAAAGCAAGGTGATTTCCTGGCTAACTTCAAAAGAGGACGTGGTGACTACGGTGGTATATCAGGTAATCAAAGAAATGACGGCGAAATCCTTCCTACCAACGTGTATGACATGGCTCCAAATGATTTCGGATTGTACCACATGGCTGGTAATATGAATGAGTGGGTATATGATGTCTACCGTCCATTGACTTACCAAGATGCTGATGACCTTAACCCACTTCGAAAAGATGGGTATGGCGATGAAGAAGAAAACTACGAGGTATCTATGCTTACTGACGAAATGAGAGTCTACAAAGGCGGAAGCTGGAGAGATGTTACTTATTGGTTAGCACCAGGTACTAGAAGATTTATGCATGAAGATTCTGCTACCAATCATATTGGCTTCAGATGTGCAATGATCTCTATCGGAGAAAGAGGCAAATAAGAAAGAATAGATATAAAATCGTAAAGCCCGCTGAAATTCAATTTCAGCGGGCTTTTTGTATGAATGAATCCTGTGAATTTATTCTACAGCTTTCACATTCACTTCAATATTTCCTCGTGTTGCCTTGGAATAAGGACAAACTTGATGGGCTGCTTCAACTAGCTTTTGAGCCTCTTCAAGTGATGAAGCATGAGGAATTTTAACCTCAATATCCACCGCTAAACCGAAGCTTTCGGGGCCATAGTTTCCTAGGTGTACTTTGGCTTTGATTTCAGAATCCCGGAGACTTGTGTTTCCAGCTACTGCTCCAAGAGCCCCACCAAAGCAAGAAGCATAAGCTGCCGCAAAAAACTGCTCAGGGTTTGTTTTTTCTCCATCTCCACCGATTTCCTTTGGCATGGATACGTCAAAATCTAATTTTCCATCATCGGTTCGGACGTGACCCTTTCTTCCTCCGGTATTGATGGCTACTGCCGTGTAATCAATGTTTAGTTTTTCCATATGTGATTAATCAAGTGATTTTAATTTTGATAACATTCCGGATAATGAACTGTTCAATTTTTCCAATTGAGGATCACTGATCAATTCAATTTCTTCAGAAAAGACTTTCAACAGTTCTTCTACTTTTCCTTGTAAAGTTTTTCCGGGGTAGGTTAACTCTACTTTTACTTTTCGCTCGTCCTCTTCACTTCGAATTCGTCTAAGGTAGTTTTGAGCTTCCAGTTTTTTCAAAAGTGGAGTCAAAGTACCTGAATCCAATTCTAATTTTTTGCCGATTTGATTTACATATTGCCCGTCTTGTTCCCAAAGTACGGCCAAGGTTAGGTATTGGGTGTAGGTAAGCCCAACTTCATCCAGGCTCACTTGGATTTTTTGGATCAACAGCCTTGAATTGCTGTAAAGCAGGTAAGCTAAATCAGATATTGAGTTCATGTATTTTCAATTTGACTCAATTTAATTGAAAAAACTTATTTATTCTTTTTTGGGCTCTGATATTTTGGGAGGCTTTCTATGCTTTGTACCCTGTTCGTAGGCATAGGTCAGTCTGATCAGTGTAGGCTCGGAATACATTCTTCCCAAAAACTGAAGCCCTGCCGGAAGATCATTGTTGGTAAAACCCATGGGAACAGTAAACGCTGGCTGACCGGTATGGGGGGAGATGATTTGACTATTATCTCCGCGGTATTCCTCCTGAAAGCGTTCGATTCTTGCCGCCGGGTAATTCCAAGAAGGGTAAACAATAGCGTCCAACTGAAGAGAATCCATGACCGCTTCGATAGCTTCCCGAAAAGCGATTCTTCGTGGGTCTTCATAGGCATTTCCACAATCCTCTGCTTCCAGTCCCCATCTTCCGGAATTCCCTGCCATCATTTCTAATCGGTCCATGGCAAACTGTGAATTGGAACCAACACGAATGATGTCTTCCAAAGTCTGAACACTGTCATTTTTCACATATTCAGATAAAAAAGCCTCAAGATCTTCTTGAAAAGTAGCACACCACTGATTCTGCCGTAGTTCAGAGAAGTTAGGAATGACTACGGGGTCAATTACTTCGGCGCCCAGACTTTCTAGATCAAGTATGGCTTTTTCAAATAATCCGGAGATTTCTGAATCCATGTCTTCAGTTAGCTCTCGTAGCACTCCGATTCGGGCATTTTCAAGTCCACTCTTCACCAAAAACTGTTGATAATCTACCTCAGTTTTTCCCTTGGAATACTCAGTCAGGGGATCTTTTGGATCGATCCCTACCATGACTTCCATGACTCGGGTCGCGTCTTCTACGGTGCGGCACATGGGCCCAACTACGTCATTTCGAAGATAAAGGGGTACGATTCCAGTTCTTGAAATTAAGCCCAATGTGGTGCGGAAACCTACCAAAGCATTATGTGAGGAAGGACCTCTGATAGAGTTTCCGGTATCAGTTCCAAGACCAACAGTTCCAAAATTAGCCGCTACAGCTGCTCCCGTTCCACCACTTGATCCTGCGGGGACATGGTCCAGATTGTAGGGGTTTCGGGTTGTGCCAAAGGTGGAGCTTTCTGAATGCATGGGCGAGAATGCCCATTCGGCCATATTGGATTTTGCCAAAATGATGGCTCCGGCATCTACCAGTTTCGCAATGATAGGAGCATCTTCATCGGGGATGAAGTCTTTCAAGGCCAGTGAACCCGCGGTGGTCGGAAGCCCTCTCGTATTGATATTGTCCTTGACGATAAGCGGAATCCCGTGGAGTGGACGAAGCTTCCCGGTATTTTTCAGCTCTTGATCCAAGGCCTTTGCTTGATTCAATGCTTCCCCATTAATCACAGAGATGGAATTGATGCGCTCATCCAAGCTCTCTATTCTCTCCAAATAGGCTCTGGTTAATTGCTCAGCAGTATAGTCTCCCGAAAGATAGGCTTCATGAATTTCCGAAATGCTCAGCTCTGAGAGTTGGATCGCTTTTTCTTCTTGAGAAGTTTGGCAGCCAAATCCAATTAGAATACCAATTAAGGCGAGAAATAGATTCTTATTCATTCAAATTGATTTAAAAAGCCTCATTAGCTCAGAGAAATACCGTTTTGGTAGGTGTAGTGAAGCTTGGTGTTGGCTTCAAAATCATCCCCAAAGTTTTGAGTGATGGGATCCCAAGAAAGAGGCCTATTCAATTCTTTGGCGATATTTCCAATGGTGCAAGATGTACAGGTACTATGTCCAATCTCTACCGGAACAATCGGGTCCTTACGCCGCTGAATGGATTCGATGAAATCAATGTAGTGCTGAGTGTAATTGAAATTTTCATCCTTTTTCTCTAGGCTGATTTCTGAAAGTGAGCTCTCAAAATTTCCTCTTGAAACCTTAATCCAGCCTTTTTCTCCAATGAATTTGACACCCTGTCTTCCTTCGTCAAAAGAAGTGATTTTCATAGGAGTTCCATTTTCAAATCTATAAGTAAGTGGATTTTCACCCATCGGTGGAATCACCTCAACTGGCCCATTTCGGTCTTGGTTGAGACCCCATTGTGCCACATCAATCATATGTGCACCCCAGTCAGTCATCAATCCTCCGCCCGTTTCCTTAAACCAGCGCCAAGCGGCCCAAAGTTTTTCGTTTTCTACGGGATCAAGGGAAATAGGTGGGTTGAGATTTGGGTGATAAGGTAATTCGGGTAAGGGCCCTAGCCAAGCTTGCCAATCCAAACCTGCTGGGACGGCCTCTGGATTGAGATCGAATGGCTTGGGAAAGGGATTTTCACCCACATGGACCAGTACTTCTTTGATTTGACCGAGGCTTCCTTTTTGCACATGTGCTGCGGCGGTTTGGAAATTGACTGCCGATCGCTGCATGCTACCCACTGCCAATACCGTCCCATTTTGCCTCACTGCTTTGACCAATTGCTGGCCTTCATAAACGGTAAAAGTCAATGGTTTTTCCAGATAAATATCCTTTTTGGCTCGACAGGCATCAATAGCCATCTTGGCATGCCAGTGGTCGGGAGAGGCAATCACCACAGCATCCACTTCATTACTAGCCAAAAGATCCCGGTAGTCTTCATATACTTTTAAGCTCAAAGGCTGAGTTTCGCGGGCAGCGTAAGCAGCTTTTACGCGCTCTTCAAATCGTGTCCTTTTCACTTCATATACATCAGCACCTGCCGTAACTTCTACTTCCGGTAACTGCATAAATCGATTAAGGAGCCCCATGGCTTGACGACCAACTCCAATGAATCCCAAGCGTACAGTCTTTTGGAAGTTGGACCGCTTGGAATGAGCGAAAGAAAAGCCCGGTGCTAAACTGAGACCTGCTCCAGCCAAGGCACTGGTCAGGAAGAATTTTCTTCTGGAAATAGCCATAATTTTAGGTTTAAAGGGTTATTGATTTGGAATTTAATCAATCCCATTATAAAATCCTGTTCTTTTTGACAAAAGGCGATCCATGAACAAGGATTTCAAATCCTAGTTTTGATTGAACTCTTTGGACTTTTTCTAACTTAGAATATCATATTTTAACCTTATGACTATACAGCAACTCGAGTATTTGATAGCGGTGGATAAACACCGACACTTTGGGCAGGCCGCTGAGTCCTGTTTTGTGACTCAACCTACGCTAAGCGCCCAATTGAGCAAATTGGAGCGAGAGCTTGAAGTGATTCTTTTTGACCGGAGCAAAATGCCGGTAATTCCGACTGAGATCGGGGTACAGATTATCGCTCAAGCCAAACGAGTGGTATCAGAAAGTAAGGGCATTTATGAATTGGTCGCTCAGCTAAAAGGCGATATTTCAGGAACTATCAAGCTGGGTATCATTCCTACGCTTGCGCCTTATTTGCTTCATTTGTTTGTGAGAGGTTTTTTGGAAAAATACCCCAACGTGAAGCTCGAGGTACAGGAGATGGTCACTGAGGAGGTCGTGCGCCAACTGAAAAACGATGAACTGGATCTGGGAATCATCGTGACACCTCTGGATGAGAATGGCATTGTGGAAAAGCCGATGTTTTACGAGAAATTTTATGCCTACCTGTCCAAGGATCATCCTTTGTTGGATAAAAAAGAAATTACCGCTTCTGAGATTAAATCAAATGATCTTTGGGTGCTGCAGCAGGGGCATTGTTTTCGGGATCAGGTAATCAATTTTTGTGATCAGACGGCCAGCGGACCAGAAAACTTTCACTATGAAAGTGGTTCGCTAGAAGGTCTGCGAAATATGGTCAACCGATACAAAGGAGTTACCCTTCTTCCTGAATTGGCGACACATGATCTTTCACCGGAGGAAAAAAGTAGATTGAGACCATTCAAAGGTCAGTCCCCAACTCGAGAGGTCAGTATTATCCTGAATAGAAGCTTCCTGAAGCAAAAATTGGTGGAGCTCCTTTACCGGGAAATAACAGAGGCCATCCCACATGAGATGACCTCCAAAGCTCACGGAAAAATCGTCCGGTTCAAATAGGCTACTGCTTGGTCAGAATGTATTTGTCTGCCAGATCTCCTTCGATCTGCTTTCCTTCCATGTCCAGGTGCCAAATGCGGTTTTCTCCCACTTTGTACTTTCCGGGAGCCCCATCTAGCCCCGCAAGGGTAATGACAGAGCCATTTTCATCCCACTGAAAAGTACCTGTGACTTCTTCGGCTTCTGATTCCTTACCCAAATAGGTCGTTTTGTAGCTATAAGTACCATCATAATTGATAGTCAATTCTGTTTCTATTCCTTCGCAATCTGCACAGGGAAGTGTCCCTACATAAGTGCCTTCCCAATCCAGTGCATTCATGGAGTTATCACCCGGGCTTGGATTCATAGGGACTTCGATGGTTTCCGGAAAATCATCATTCACGGTCTCGGTGTTTTTCTCACTCTGGCAAGAGAAGAAAATGAATAATGAGATTAGGGTTAAAAGATTGATCTTTCTCATGTTATCTGGCTTGAATTTATTCGCCAATTAAAGATTTTTTGTGGCTGCTTTCATAACCTACCACAACAATATTGGTCAGTTCTTTATTTCTAAGAAGTTTAGCTTTTTCTAGATCCAATTCAGCTAGTAGGCTTTGACCTGTATTCTGAAAATATTCAGCTCTTTGCTCATAGAAATTGGCGAAATAGGGGTTTTCTTGGATCTGGGCATTTAATTTTTCAAGAATTTTACTTTCAGTATCGTAGCGCTCCGGAATGTAAAATCCGGTATTTTGATTTTTTACCATTTTAAACTGAACCGTCAACAAATATTCCTTTCCAAATGCTTCTTCTGGTATTAAGCTAGCCGTTCCTTTGGCTTCCATCAGATCCAAAGTTCGAAATACCTCTTGAGCAAGGGTTTCGCTTCCTCCCACCAATATTGGCTCTTTATTGAAATCTCCGTTTTCATCGAGGGAAAGCAAAAGCGTGACAGGCCCTTGCACTTTTTCGGCACGGAATTCCTGAGCATATCGCAGGTTTTTGGCTAGAAACTTATTGAATTCTGAATAGGGATTAGATTCTTGGGCAAAGCCTGCTATAGAAAAAGCTACAACTAGGATTGTGGATAAAATTTGACGTCTCATGATATTGTGGATTAGTTTAGAACAAAATAAGAATTAAAAAATTAAAAATAAAGTGATTTATCTAATTCACAATTACTTATGGTAAAATTCCTCAAATTTCTGCTTGGAAAATCAATCAGTTTATAGTTCCTGAAATACTGCGCCTTTGCACAACACTGAAAGACTTTATTTCAATTTTTGCAAGGGTATTTTGCTGAAGTTTCTGATAGGCAAGTAGATCTGCTGTTGCCTCTTCCTCATGTTTGAGTTGGCGGTGAATCTGAGATCGTAATTCAAGGTAAGTAGGTTCAAAAGGCTTTTCCTCTACCAATCTGTCAGCCATTTTCAGTGCTTTTTCTGGTTTTCCTTTGTAAATCTGCCTAGTTACTGCTTCAATTTCTCCATTAGGGTTCTCAGGGTCTATCATCTCAAAACTAAAATAGATTTGGTATTTTTCATTTCTGCTTTCAGCGGGTATCATATCCGTTTGCCAAAGCGGTATAGCTTTTTCCAAGGCGGTTTCAACGGACTCTTTCATAGATTTTGATTTAGATTCTGCAATCTCGTAAGACTTGATTTTTCCATGCGGATCAATTTCCAAATCCACTGCTACAAATCCTGTTTTCCTAGCTCTTAAGTCTTCTAATGGATAGCGAACATGGGAGCTAAGAACCTGTTTCCATACTTTCAAGGCTGCGTTTGAAGCATCCATATCTTGAGCTTGAGTAAAAATAGGTAGCACTAGAAGCAGAGCTGGAAAAATAGATAAGCAAAGCCTGAGGTTTCTTTTTTTCATAAATCTTAACTGCATTTAGTTCACAATAGACTAAAGTATTTATTAGTCAGCAAGCTTTTCACTAAAAACTTAAACTCCAAACTGAGTCAAATGATGATCCAGGTTTTTATAAAAAAGATTATTCCACTCCTGAGCGGTTATTGCTCCAAAAGAGGGAGATTCCTTTCCTTCGAAATAATCAGAACCGAGTTCTTGGGTTTTCTTTAAGTAGCTGATCAAATTGCTTTTTCTGTTTTTACTTTGTAGAACTACCGAGTTACTGCTTCAATTTCTCCATTGGGATTCTCAGGGTGAAGATGGTGGTCTAGGCATGCCAAAAGCCGTCACTTCAGCATTAACCAAAATCTTCTTTTTTAATTGACGTGCTGTCATATAGTCTCTTTGAGATTCTTCGTTATTTCCCATTTGGCGGTGAATCTCGGACCGAGTCAAATAATCATCAGAGTAAAATGGGTTTTCTTCAATTTTTTGATCAATCAATGCCATTGCTTTTTCATATTTCTCTTTTTTTATCAGACGTTCCAGTTGAGCATACTTATCAGAAAAACCAGAGTTCCCCATTTGTGCAGAGAAACTAAATACCAACAAGTATTCTTCCCCAGCGGCGCGATCATCTAAAAAAGAAGGCCTCCAATTTTGAATTATTAATTCCATTACTCTCATGCACTCCGTATTGAAAGTTTCAGTGGAGGCTTGCGAAACGAAAACGCTATCAGGAAGGCCTTCATTATTAATTTTTAAAGATAGAATCATTCTCCCTTTATTTCCATCAGATAATTCTCCTTTGGGAAATTGGAGGTTCTCAATAACAAATTGATTTAGATCGTCAAGAGGAGCTTGTTCTTGAGCTGCTGCTGGAAAAAGCACGAAGAACAAAAGACAAATAGAAATGAAAGACCGCATTTTCTTTTTGAATACTATTTTATTCATCAAAGAAGAAAAATTTACTGTAATTCCCAATTATTTCTCTCAAAAACTAAACCCCAAATTGATTTAGGTGATGATCCAGGTGTTTATAAAAAAGATTATTCCACTCCTGAGCGGTCATTGCTCCAAAAGAAGGAGATTCCTTTCCTTCGAAATGCTCAGAACCGAGTTCTTGGGTTTTCTTTAAGTAGCTGATCAATTTGCTTTTTTCTTTTTCAAAATCCCGCCTGTCTGAAATAATAAAGACTGGAGCCGTTCGGGCATTTTTAGGATAAGGCTTTTCATTGACTACTCCCGATTTGACAAAAGTTTTGAGTAAAAAGCGCATCAAAGCGTTGGGTTTGGGATGCTTGTCGGTGTAGGCCATTTCATAAGCTACCGAGCAATGGGCAAGCATTTGATCTACACTCATTTTACCCCATAAAGGCTGAGAATCGGGGTTCAGAGCCTCTATTCTTGCGGTCAGTTCATCTGTAACGGCTTGGTCAAAAATATTCTTCATAGTCTTTTTGGCTGGATTTAAGTCTAAGTTAAAATTTTTATGAGAAAATTTTTGAAAATAAATTGGTTTATATTGTAAACCTATTTATGTTTGTAGCGTTAGGTAATTAAAAACAATTATGGAAAAACAATTCAACAGTTCTGAGTCCTTGGCATTGATCACGGAAATGATCCAAAAGGCCAAAAAAGAAGCAGCCGGTGACGGGAGTTTCCAGTTTTTGCTTTGGGGCTGGGTGATTGCGATATGCAATTTTGGCCACTATGGATTGGCAAAGTCCGGTTTCGAAATGCCCTATGTGGTCTGGTTGGCGATTATTCCTGCAAGTATCTGGAGCTTTACGCATGCCTATCGGGAAAGAAGAAAGGCCCGATTAAAATCTCACTTGGATGATATGCTTGGGCAATTGTGGATAACTGTCTTCTCTGCCATGATTATCGTTTTGGCTTTTATGGGAACTTTGGGATTCAA
This sequence comes from Algoriphagus formosus, assembly GCF_002807035.1. Taxonomy (GTDB): domain Bacteria; phylum Bacteroidota; class Bacteroidia; order Cytophagales; family Cyclobacteriaceae; genus Algoriphagus; species Algoriphagus formosus. The sequence continues at coordinate 1,398,422 of NZ_NIUC01000002.1, forward strand.
TCATAGTCCCGTCATTCTCGTACTGGCAGGAATTGGAGTTTTCTGCTCCGGAGCATTGATCAAAGACAAATCCGTAAAATTGGGAGGACTGGTTTTGTTCCTTGGCGCGATTGTCGGATTTTTGATGCCCATTGATGAGCAGTACCTTGTTGCAGGAGTATCTATTGTGTTGGGATATCTCTTTCCTGGCTATTTGTTAAAAAGCAAATTCAAAAATCGTGTTTAAGCCCTTAGATCCACTTCTTCATTCTCAATTGCGTCTGGCAGTGATGTCTTTGCTGATCAGTGTGGAAGAGGCAGAATTTACCTTTCTCAAAGAAAAAACCGAATCCACCGCTGGAAATCTTAGTGTGCAACTGGATAAACTCGAAAAGGCTGGGTATCTCGAGATCGAAAAATCCTTTCGTGGAAAGCGCCCGCTCACGACCTGCAAGATCACCAAAAAGGGAATCCAAGCTTTTGAGGCCTATGTGGATAACCTTAAAAATTATATACAGTAAAAAATTTTCTCAATTTAGTTTATAACATAAACCAATTTACATCATGAAAACGAACTCTAAAATTTTCGCAACCATCCTAATGATCACTTTAATGGCTATGGGCTATCCTCAAGAGCTCAGAAAGATGAACTATCGGGCCTATTTGGAGACCAACAAGGAGCAATGGAAACAAAATGTAGCTATGGCCATGCTTGAGGCGCAAAAGAATCCATCTCCTGAGGCAGAGTGGCAACTGGCACTCACAGAATATGGCCTGCTGAATGCATCGATGGCTGATGAGGATGAGGACCTCTTCGATGCCTATTCAGAAAGCTTGGAGGAGCGTCTGGATGAACTCAAGAAGTCAGGTCCCCATCAGGCAGAAGCGAAGGCTTTGCTATCCGGCCTATATGGATTTCAGATTGCCTTCAGCCCTTTCAAAGGCATGACGCTGGGTGGCAAAAGCTCCAAACTCCTAGAACAAGCCATGGAAGAGGCTCCTGAGAGTCCCATCGTCCTGAAGTTGTATGCAAGCAATAAATATTTCACCCCAAGTATGTGGGGAGGAGATGTGGAAGAAGCTCGGCGGGCTTTTGAAAAGTCTAATGCAAACTTCGAAAAGCAAGGGATAGAAGACAATTGGATGTACTTGGATAATCTTGCCTGGCTGGGACTTATTCATCAAGAAAATGGGCAAAAAGAAGCTGCCAAGGCAGTTTGGGAGAAAGCTCTTGCACAAGAACCCAACTTCTATTGGGTCAAGGAAGGATTGCTTCCTGGATTAGATTGATTTAGAGGTCTTTACACTGAAAAAACAGCGGTCATTGGCCGCTGTTTTTTTTTAGTTATGCTGCTTCTCCAGAAGCTGCATCTTCACTTTTATAAATATCCAGAGTCAAAAGGATTGCGGAATTCTGTGAGTGCAGACAATCACAGAGGCGGAGGATTGAGAAATTCTGTGAGTGGAGACACTCACAGAGGCAGTAGTTTCTCGAGGAACAAGTTTTTTTCTAATCAAGAATCACCTTCTCCCGCTTCGGATATTTGACCTCGTAGCGGAGATTGAGCACTTCCTGCTGTCCGGGCGGGATTTGAAGTTCCCAACTCACAATACCTGTCTGCGGATCGAGTTTTCCTTTGCTGAGTTCGGTCGCATCCACAGAAATATCCGAATTGACCGAAACTGGAATCTGATCTTGCACTAAAATGGAAATAGGCTGAGATTTATTATTTCGGATGGTGATGGCATAGCCCCGGCTCTCGGTAATATTTGATCCAATGGTTCGCTTTTGTGAGAATTCCGAGATTTTCTCTCGATTGATCAGGATACTTCGATCCCGACCCATAGAAATGGACAAGGTATCCTCAAGGGCTCCGGTATTCAAAATCGATCTGCCGACAAAACCTTGCTCAAAATAGAGATTACTCTCTCCCTCCAACAGACTGTACTGACTCCAATCGCTTAGTTGGGCGATCAAGAAGGCATCATTTTCCAGCTTTGGAATGGCTTTGTACTGATATTGCGCTGGGATCTCATAGTTCTTCAACTCCACCCGACTTTTCTCCCCATTACTGGCAATGCTGTAAGGTTCGGCTACCTCAATTTCCACTGTCGTCTGGTTTTCGATAAAGGAGGTTATGATCGGTGCAGCATCACGTCTGGGTTCTGTTGCATTTCCCGTTGTGGAACGTTTTGCTTGCGAAGCATATCCCGTAACCACCATTTCTTGGAGTACCTGAGTATCCGGAGCCAGGGCCAAACTAAGCGTAGAGCGACCATTGATCCCTACTTCTTCTGTTGCATAGCCTACGAATGAAAAGACCAATCGCTCGGCGTTTTGAGGGAGAGTCAGGGAGTACCTTCCATCCAAATCAGTAGATGTTCCGATTGTGCTTCCTTTTACCAAAACTGTTACGCCAGGAAAACCTTCTCCGTTTTCATCCAAAACTACTCCTGATATGGTCCCGGGAAGGCGGGGCAAGGACATATCCATTCGCCGCGTCAGTCGGGCATAGTTCAGTTCCCACTTGGGAAGGTCTGGTGCTACACCGCTTTGATTGGGGTTTCCATTAGAAAACCGCAGTTTGACATTTTTCCAATCCACACCGGTGTTTTGGGAAACTTCCGCCTTGTAGTCGATTTGGATGGGCTCGCCTACACTATTTACCCGAATGTCATACTTTGGGTACCAGCTGGCATTGTCCACCAGATAATTGAATTCAAAGGTGGCCGTACCGGCATTGGGAGCCTTCACTCGGATACGGATCTCAGCACGGGCCTCTTCCTCAGGTTCTTGGAAAGTTTGAATTTGATTGCGCAGTTTTCTGATTTCAGCGTCCTGCTTTTTGATTTTGGCCTCTATGCTGATTTCTTCCTTTTTGATTCCCGTGAGCTCCCGCTCAAAAAGAGCAATAGCCTGCTGTAGTTCTGTGATGCTAGGGCCTGCATCCCTTCCTCCGAGGTTTTTATTCGCTTGGAGCAAGTTGGACTTTTCGTTTAGCACTTCGAGTCGGGCTTTATCTTGCTCCTGCTGTGCCTCAATGGCGTCAATCTGCTTCTTAAGTGCTTCAACTTCCTTGCTATAGTCCTTTTCCTGCAAAAAATCCATTCGTTTGTTCACCGCTTGAATCGTGAAATTGCCCAAACCCTTGACCTGTAAGCTCTGCTCATTGAGATAAGGAGAAAGGCCTTTGATCACCACCACTGACTCTCCTGCTGGGATCGAACCACTAGCCTTTTCAAATATTTGAGCTCCTTGAAGGAATACCGTGACCTCCTGAATGGAGGAGTTCAGGGCTTTTTCAGGACTGTTTTGTGCATAGCCGATACTGAGGCAGCTTAAAAATGCAATCAGGAATAAGAATTTGTTCATGGTACTGAATTTTTAGAAATCAAATAAAAAAATCGTTGATAAGCAATCTCTTCCTGATAAAAAAAGCTAGGCAGTCGGGCAGGTATTTGTATTTTTGCCCGCAAATCAAGATTTCTTATGACGCTTTTTCAATCAATCATCATTGCCATCATTGAGGGACTAACAGAATTTTTGCCTATTTCCTCCACGGGGCATATGATTTTGGCTTCGGCTGCCATGGGTATTCACGATGATGAGTTTGTGAAAACATTTGAGGTGTTTATTCAGCTCGGTGCAATTTTGGCCATAGCGCTGATGTATATCAAGCGATTTTTTCGAGGCTTGAAAATTTATTACAAGCTATTGGCAGCATTTATTCCTACCGCCATCGTGGGGCTTTTGGCTTATGATTTCATCAAGGGCTATCTGTTCAATCCAGTAGTAGTATCCGTTTCCTTGATTTTGGGAGGAGTGATTTTGATTTTGATTGATAAAAAAGTGGTCAATCAAACCTCCGACCTGGCCGAGGTGGAGGATATTTCTTATCGAAGTGCCTTTTTCATTGGGCTTTTTCAGTGCCTTTCTATGGTTCCCGGTACCTCTCGTGCAGCGGCGACCATCATCGGCGGGGTTTTCAATGGCCTGGACAAAAAGCAAGCAACCGAATTTTCTTTTTTACTTGCAGTGCCGACCATGATGGCTGCCGGTGGATATGACCTGTTGAAGTCAGAGTTGACCTTTACCCAAGAGCAGATTATTTTATTGGCTTTGGGCTCTGGGATCGCATTTATTTCAGCCTGGTTTGCCGTGAAATTATTCCTAAAATTCGTCTCGAATCACGGTTTTACTGCTTTTGGCTGGTACCGAATCGTGCTCGGAATTCTCTTTCTGATCTTTATGTGGGGAACTGATTTGGGTTAATTGTAAAATACGATTAACAAAAAATAGGTATAAATGTAAAATCAATTTGACAAAATAAAACCCTCCCCAGCACGAGCTGAGGAGGGTTTCCACTTTTTATCTTCTTCCTCCTTTATTTTGAAGGCTCAATCTGATTCTTGTTTTTCACATATTTTTCTAACCAGGTATCCATTTCATACAGGGTATGTAGAATGGACTCCTTGGCCGCATATCCATGGCTTTCATGAGGTAAAAACACCAACCTAGCAGTGGCTCCATGTCCTTTCAAAGCATTGTAGTAGCGCTCTGACTGAATAGGGAACGTACCGGAGTTGTTGTCCGCTTGCCCGTGGATCAGGAGTATTGGCGTTTTAACCTTGTGCGCAAAAGAGAAGGGGGACATATTGAAATATACCTCAGGCGCCTCCCAATAGGTACGCTGCTCATACTGGAATCCAAAAGGAGTCAAAGTACGGTTGTAAGCACCACTTCGTGCAATTCCTGCAGCGAAAAGATCCGTGTGCGAAAGCAAATTGGCCGTCATAAATGCACCATAAGAGTGTCCGCCGACACCGATTCGATTTCGGTCTCCGATTCCCAATTCCACGATATGATCGATTGCTGCTTCTGCATTGGCTACTAATTGCTCACGGAAGTAGTCATTGGGTTCTTTATCACCTTCACCCACAATCGGCATTTCAGTTTGATCCATGATCGCATAGCCTTGGGTCACCCAATAGATAGGAGAGCCCCAGCTCAATCTGGTAAATCGGTATTTGGAACCACGAACCTGCGCTGCGATTGCTGCAGACTTATATTCTCTTGGATAGGCCCACATCAATACCGGCAGTGGTGCATCTTCTCCAGGAGTAAATCCTTCCGGCGTGTAGATCACAGCGGATAGATCCAAACCGTCTTTACGCTTGTATTTGACCAATTGCTTGTTGATGCCTTTCAGCCCCTCGTAAGGATGTGCAAAATCGGTGATTTGCATTGGAGCGATTCGCTTTTTGGTATTGACCATCCAGTAGTTTGGCTGGATATCAGTGCTCTCTTTCAAGGTGATAAATTCAGTGGCATCCTCATCCACCACTTTGACTACTCGCTCGTAGTAAGGGGCCTGTGATCTCCAAAGAATCTTTTGCTCTTTGGTTTTCACATTGAAAGTTGAAAGAAAAGGCATGCTGCCTTCAGGGCTACCGCCTTCGGAGGTCATGAATAGCAAGTCTCCTTTTCTTTTCAAGACGCTTTTACCAAAATCATTGGTCTCGTAGATCGGATCTCCCGGATCGTTGTAGATGTCATCATAAGAACGGTCGATGATCACTTGCTTGCCTTGGGAAGGGTTGGAAGGGTTGATCACAGAGCGGATTTCCCGACGTGCACCAAACCATCTTTCGTTGAGTATCGCAAAATCATCCGTAGACCAGGCGATTCCTCCAAAGCGAAGGGAAGTAGTGGCCAGTTTTTGATTGGAGCCATTGAATGGAGCGGCAAGTGTATAGACGATTTCTCGCTCTTCCATATCGATTTTGCCATCACCTCCATCTTGTGCCTCTACCCAGTAAAGTACAGCGCCTTTGTCAGCACGCCAGTTGATGCTTCGAGGACCGGTGACAGTGGCGTCGAAACCTGTAGGCCGCACTTCATCCAAAGGAATCTGCGCAAAAGTCTTCACTTTCTGACCGGTACTAGTCCAGATCTCCACATCGTAAGGGAATCGGCTGGCCGGAACTAGGTAAGAGAAAGGCTTTTTGATGATATCTACCAGGATGTATTTCCCATCTGGTGAAAGGTCAAAGGATTTGATCATGGCAGTTGGCCCAACAGCTTTTTTGCTACCATCTAGGTTGACTAGCATCAACTGCGAATCCATGAAGTAGGCAAATAGCTTTTCATCATAAGGATCCTTGAGCAAATCCTGATAGGTTCGACTAGGTGCTGCATCGCCGGAAGTCTCCTGAGCGATGGGGCCTGCAGGCGCTGATGGTGCCTGTGGGATGCCACCGCGAGCAGGATTGACTGCTTTGATCAGGATTTGATTGTCCGGAGTCCAAGTCATCACATTTCCATAGACATCATTGAGGATGGCATCGGTCAATTTTTTAGCTTCAAAAGTGCCTAGGTCCACTACCCAAAGGCTGATTCCATTGGATTCGGTATTGGTGAAAGCCAAATACTTTTCATCATTGGAAAGCCCGATACCTCCAATAGAGGCATTCGTTGGCAGGTTTTTAATTTGAATTTCCTCCCCGGATTGAGTCATTCGAACTTTCATGTTTTCGATACCTCGGCTACGGCTAGGGCCGGATGTGGCAGGATTGATTCGCATTCCGGCGATTCGGAGTTCCGGCTGGGAGAGGGTTTCGATGGATGGATTGTCTGCACGCTCAAGCATGAGCATCCAATCGGCATTTTCTGAAAAGACCACCGAGGGGGTGCTCGGGGCATTGACCAAGTCGGTGATGGCCTTTGGTGGGGTTTGATAGGTGATTTGGGCGAAAAGTGGTGTTCCCCAAACCATCAGCAGCATTACTACCCCTGTGGTAAATTTTCTAAAGTGGTTCATATTCTTGGATTAATCTTGATCTCTGAAATTACGAAAGTCCACCCGTTTACTACCAAGCTTTCGATTAAAGGTCAATACTTTATTTGAACATGAGATTTCGGGGACAAAAAATCCGTATTCAAAGCGAGTTAACTTATGTGTTTCAAGTTTATCCGCATCATCCAATCCAGCTGCTCATCCTCGCCAAGTTTGAAGAGGTGTTGATCAAAGATTTCAAATCCATTTTTCTGATAAAAATCCATGGCCTTGGTATTCTTTTCCCAGACGCCTAGCCAGAGCCATTGCAAACCAAGTTCCTTTCCAAATTCTATGGCCTGATTCAAAAGAAGACTGCCAATTTTCCTTCCCTGAAATGACTTATCCACATAAATTCTGGCAATTTCTATGGAAGAATCCAGCTTTTCACTTTGTGCTTTGCCCCAATTGACCTGAAGGTATCCGATGATTTGGCCGGCCTTTAATGCAAAAAAGAATTGAATGTTGGGGTCCTCGAGAAGCTTCAGGATTCTTGCTTCAGAGAATTCCTCTTTCAAATAAAGGCTCATATTCTCCGGCGTGTTTTGACTGGCATAGGTATCCACAAAACAGGCTTTGGCAAACTGATGCAAATCCTTTAAGTCAGCCACCTTAACTTGTCGAATCTCGAATGAGGTCATTTGATCTTGAAAAATTTAAGCTTTGATTATGACTACTCCCTTACCTAGCATTTTTCGCTCTAAGATCGCATTCAAAGCTTGAGGCGCTTCCTCCAAGGAATACCTTCCGCCGATATGCTGAGAGATTTTTCCTTGTTGTATCCATTGCATCAATTGGGCGATGTTTTGAAAGCTTTTTTCAGGCTCGAGTTTTGAAAATTGCCCCCAAAAAACCCCCACAATGGAACAGCCCTTTAGCAAAGGCAGGTTCATCGGGATTTTGGGAATTTCCCCATTGGCAAAACCTACGATGAGATAACGTCCTTTCCAAGCCACTCCTCGAAGGGCTGCTTCGGTATAGTCTCCACCCACAGGATCATAGACTACATCCACTCCTTTGCCTTGAGTCAGCTTTTTGATGCGAGCCTTCAGATCTTCTTTTTGATAATTGATGGTGAGTTCGGCGCCTTTTTCCTTACAAAGGGCCAGTTTTTCCTCCGAAGAAGCTGCTGCAATGACTTTTGCTCCCATTGTTTTTCCCAGTTCTACTGCTGCGAGGCCTACTCCCCCCGCTGCTCCTAAGACCAGCAAGTTTTCCCCGGGCTGTAGATTTGCGCGGTCCTTCAAAGCATGATAGGAGGTGCCATAGGTGTAAAGAGTCGTGGCCGCAATCTCGGAAGGAAGACCAGATGGAAGTTTGAAAACTCTGTCGGAATCCACAGCTACTTTTTCAGCAAAGCCTCCCCAGCCACAAAGCGCCAAAACGCTATCTCCAACTTGGACGTTTTTTACTTCGCTACCAATTTCAATAACTTTTCCAGCGACTTCTCCACCTGGCGAAAAGGGTAATTCAGGTTTGAATTGATACTTATTTTGGATGATGAGGACATCCGGAAAATTGACTCCACAGGCATCGACTTGGATCAGTACTTGGCTAGGACTGGGACTTGGATCAGGTAGCTCTCCGTATTTAAGGGTTTCAGGAAGTCCAAATTTTTCGCAAATAACTGCTTTCATCGCTCTCTGTATTTTTTGTCACTAAGAAAAGGTCGGTGGAAAATAGGCATTTCCTCCCGAATCCGATAATTTTGGGGACATTCACTAAAAGCATGCTCATGTCAGTCAATAAAATAATCCAAGAAAATAAAGATCGATTTTTAAACGAACTCCTCGACCTTTTGAGGATTCCTTCTGTCAGTGCCGATCCTAAATTCAAAGATGAAGTTTTCAAAGCAGCCGAATTTGTAAAAAATAGCCTTGAAAAGGCTGGAGCGGATGTAGTTGAAATCTGCGAAACCCCGGGCTATCCGATTGTTTATGGGGAAAAAATCATTGACCCTAAACTTCCTACAGTTCTTGTTTACGGGCATTATGATGTGCAGCCGGCAGACCCTTATGAGCTTTGGGACTCCCCGCCTTTTGAGCCGGTGATCAAAAAGACTGCAAATCATCCGGAAGGAGCGATTTTCGCCCGTGGATCTGCTGATGACAAGGGGCAGTTTTACATGCATGTGAAGGCGTTTGAATCCATGATGGCTGCCGGAGACCTGCCTTGCAATGTCAAATTTATGATTGAAGGGGAAGAGGAAGTAGGTTCTGACAATTTAGAAGGCTTTGTCCTGGCAAATAAGGAGAAATTAAAATCTGACGTCATTCTGATTTCTGATACGCATATGATCTCCATGCAAGATCCGTCCATTACAGTAGGACTTCGTGGTCTAACTTATATGGAGGTAGAAGTGACAGGACCTAACCGGGATCTACACTCCGGTACCTATGGAGGAGCAGTGGCAAATCCAATCAATGTTTTGGCTAAAATGATCGCTTCGCTAAAGGATGAGAATGAGCATATTACCATTCCGGGCTTTTATGACAAGGTGCAGGAACTGACAGCCGAGCAGCGCAGTAGATTGAATGAAGCACCTTTTGACTTAGAGGAATACAAGGCCAAGTTGGAAGTGGATGAGGTTCACGGAGAAAAGGGATATACGACCATCGAGCGTGTGGGAATCCGACCAACCTTGGATGTCAATGGCATTTGGGGAGGTTATATCGGTGAGGGAGCCAAAACGGTCCTTCCTTCCAAAGCTTACGCAAAGATCTCTATGCGATTGGTCCCTGATCAAGACTGGAAAGAGATTGCCAAACTATTTGAAGATTATTTCCGCTCCTTGGCACCAAAATCAGTGAAGGTAAAAGTGAGAAGTCATCATGGCGGATCGCCTGCGGTAGTTTCTGACACATCCGTTGGCTATAAAGCTGCTGAAGCAGCGATGGAAGAGACTTTTGGAAAGCGACCAATCCCTACTCGTGAGGGTGGCTCCATTCCGATTGTAGCACTTTTCCAGAAGGAACTCGGGTCTGACCCCATTCTTTTCGGTTTTGGTTTGGATACGGATGCACTTCATTCACCCAATGAGCATTATGGGGTTCAAAACTATTTCATAGGAATTGAGACAATTGCAGCCTTTTTCCGACACTTCCGTCAGATGAGGCAATCCTAATTGCGAACTATCTTTCCTTCATTTTCCTTTTCTATGCTAACCTGATAGCTTGGTATGAATCAATTTTCCAATTGGCTGAAAAGCATTTTCCTAGTTGGGCTCTTTTCGGTCAGCTTCCTTGCCAAAGCCCAGATAATCTCTCCACCGGAATGGTCGGTGAGCGTTTCTCCTGCGGAGGTGCAAGCTGGTGAGGAAGCGGTTGTACTATTTGAGGCAAAAATTCCGATTGGTTGGTATATCTATGGGACTGGATTCGATCCGGATTTAGGTCCTTTGGTGACGACCTTGATTTTGGAAGATTCCGAGAGTTTTGACCGAATTGGCAGTTTGCAGGAAGTAGATGCCAAGGAGAAATATGATGAAATCTGGGAAGGAGATATTACCTATTTCATGGGTTCTGGACTTTTTGAGCAAAAAATCTTAGCCAAAAAGTCAGGAATTATCCAAGGTGTATTGGAATATCAGATGTGCTCTGACCTTACAGGGCAATGCATCAATTATGAAAAGGATGTCTCTATTTCACTGACAGTGACAGGAAGCCAAATCTCTGCTACCGAAAATGCATCGGAAACTACTTCCGTCCAAGAAGAGGATTCAGAAGCTACTGACTCTTCCCAGAATGCTTCGGACCTATTCAATTCGGTAGATTCAGGTGAATCTAGCGACACAGAAGATTCAGAAGTCCAGGTAAGTTTTGAACCGGAAGGAGCCGTAGAGGAAAGTCTTTGGGGCTTTATGATTTTGGCTTTTTTGGCTGGTCTTGCTGCGCTGGTGACGCCTTGCGTCTTTCCGATGATTCCCATGACGGTGAGTTTTTTCACCGGAAGAGCTAAAACCAAAGCTGCCGGGATTCGAAATGGATTTATTTACGGCCTCTCAATCATAGGAATTTATACCATAGCCGGTACTGCAGTGGCGGCCATTCAGGGGCCTGAGTTTGCCAATTGGCTGGCTACTCACTGGCTTCCCAACTTATTCTTCTTCGGGATTTTCATCTTTTTTGCCTTGGCATTTTTGGGATTGTTTGAGATCTCCTTGCCTTCTGGTTTGGTAAATAAAGTAGATGCAAAAGCTGAAAAAGGTGGCTTGATTGGTATTTTCTTTATGGCCTTTACGCTGGTTTTGGTGTCCTTCTCCTGCACAGGGCCGATCGTTGGATCAATTTTGATTTCCTCGGCTGGAGGAGAGTTGATCAAACCTGTTCTGGGAATGTTCTCTTTCTCTTTAGCATTTGCGATACCATTTACTCTCTTTGCGGTCTTCCCAGGATGGATGAGTAGCCTTCCCAAGTCAGGAGGTTGGCTCAATTCGGTGAAGGTTGTTCTAGGCTTTCTTGAATTGGCTTTGGCCTTCAAATTTCTATCCATCGCTGATCAGGTTTATCATTGGGGGATTTTGGATCGGGATGTATTCTTGGTGATTCACATTGTGATTTTCTTTGCACTAGGATTGTATTTGCTAGGCAAAATCAGGCTTCCTCACGATTCTCCGTTGGAATATCTTGGTGTGCCTAGGCTTTTAATGGCCTTGTTCAGCTGGATGATTGCTTTGTATATGATCCCCGGACTATGGGGAGCTCCTTTGAAATACCTAAGCGGATACTTGCCGCCACTGACTTCACAGCAGTTCAAAGTTGGGGGTTCGAATACTATGTCCGATGATGCAGGTTATGCTTTGGATGAGTCTGTCAAATACGCGGATCTACTGGAGATTCCCCATGGGATCAAAGGATACTTTGATTATGATCAAGCACTCAGAGCTGCCAAAACTGCTAATAAACCCTTGTTGATTGATTTTACGGGGCATGGCTGTGTGAATTGCCGGAAGATGGAGGAGAATGTATGGGTAGACCCGGAAGTCTTGAGACGATTAAAGGAGGATTTTGTGATGGTGGCACTTTACATCGATGAGCGATTGGAGCTTCCTGAGAGTGAGTGGTACACCTCCGAATATGACGGGAAGGTCAAAAAAACGCTTGGCAAGCAGAACGCCGATTTTCAGATCACCCGTTTTCAAAACAACGCTCAGCCTTATTATGTGATTTTGGATCATGATGAGGAACTTGTCGCAAAACCCCGAGCATACGATACGGATATTCAGGCCTTTGTAGAATTTTTGGATGGGGCTAAAAAAGAATTTGAGCGGAGGAAGTGATTGACTTTGAACTGAGCTTGTGAAAATCTAGGAGTCTTGAAAAAAAATCCCGCACTAGGCGGGAATGTTTGCTCTCTAAAGGGCCGGTAAGAAGTACCGATTGAGAATGGGCTCATGTGTTTTTCCAAACATCCGATAGCACCAATCTCGAAACTCCATCAACTCAGCGGGTAAAATAAGTCTTAGGCCCTTGCGTAGTTCCTTCTCGAAAAGATATCTCGAGAAACTCACTTTCTGCAAAATGGTCTTTACATATTCTATCATAGCTAAAAGAGTTTAAGGTTAATTAAGAGATTTATTTACCATACGGAGGCTTTTCCTCCGTTGTTGCGTAAAATAAGCTACCCTGATTGGGATTAATCCTTAATTTCGCAACCATGACTAAAACGCTACTAACTTCTGTTTTGGTATTCGTCCTTTCCTTTTTTGCTGGGAAAGTTGTAGCTCAAGAGGTTACTGTTGAGCTAGGGTCTGATCAAATTGGGCTGAATGAAACATTCACCATTAAAATAAGTGTAGCCAACGAAAAAATCAAATCCTACGATCAATTTCCTGACATACCGGGATTCCAAAAACAAGGGGTCTCGCAGTCATCCTCTATGAATGTGATCAATGGACAAGTAACTAGCTCCAACAGTATCATTCAGTATTACAAGCCTACCAAAAAAGGTGAGTTTCAATTACCCTCCTTTTCGATCAATATCAATGGGCAAAACTTTGATTTCCAAGGAAAAAAAATCACAGTAACTGATGCCGTTTCCAATCAAAACAGCGGACGGAGTGGAGGCTTGTTTGATCCTTTTTCTGATTTTTTTGGAAGAGCCGAGGAGGAACCGGAATACATTGAGCTGGATGACGAAGCTTTCTTCTCTGTAACAGTAGATAAGGAAGAAATCTACGCCAGAGAAGGTTTTACCGTAGCTTTGGCTTTCTACATGTCAGAGACCAATCAAGCTCCTTTCAACTTCTACAAGCCAGGAGAGCAGTTGGATAAGGTCTTGAAACAGATCAAGCCTTCTAATGCTTGGGAAGAAAATTATAACATTACCAACATTGAACCAGAGCAAGTCACGATCAATGGCAAGCGATGGGTACGATACAAGGTCTACGAGGCTACATTCTTTCCTTTTTCAGAAGGCACAATAGAGATCCCAAGTATCCCTTGGGAAATGATCAAATACCGGGTTGCCCGCAATCCATCTTTCTTTGGGGCAAGCAGACAGGAAGATTTCAAGACCTTTTACTCGTCTCCAAAGACAGTCACGGTGAAGCCCTTGCCTCCGCATCCGCTACGTAATGAAGTGGCCGTAGGACAATTTCAACTGCGTGAAAATATCACAGACTTGGAGGTCGAAACTGGACAAGGCTTTAATTATAATTTTGGGGTGACCGGTGTAGGAAATATCAACTCACTGCCTGCTCCGAAACTCATTTCTGGTGCAAATCTCAATACCTACGACCCGAATGTCCGTCAGCAAATCAACCGCGGTTACGGAAGAGTTTCGGGGATCAAGGAATTTTCTTATTACCTGACTATCAATGAGCCCGGAGATGTCAACCTAGCCAATCACTTCGAATGGATTTATTTTGATCCTGAGCAGGCTGCCTATGATACACTCAAGCCATCCGCGCAAATTCGAGTCGTGGGAGAGAGTAAAACCAATCAGGCGATTTCAAATCAGCGACTGGGAGGCGTCTATGACCGGATAGGCACGGAGGATAATGAGTTTTCAAACGAGCGATATAAATACTATTTTGGCACCGCCATTAATGTACTCCTGCTAGCAGTGCTGATACTTTTGGCAATCATTATACTTCGTAAAAACAATGGGTAATTCATTTGGAAAGCTTTTTAAGATCACCACTTTCGGGGAGTCTCATGGCAAAGCTTTGGGCGTGACTATAGAAGGTTGCCCGGCGGGACTTGCTATCGATGAGGACTTTATCCAGCAGGAGATGCAACGTCGAAAGCCAGGGCAATCCAAAATCACTACTCAGCGACGAGAAGAGGATGAGATCGAGATTCTCTCTGGGGTTTTTGAGGGAAAAAGTACCGGCACCCCGATCGGAATAGTGATCCGAAATGCCGATCAGAAGAGTAAAGACTACTCGCATATTTCGGATAAATTTCGCCCTTCTCATGCAGATTACACCTATTTTGAGAAATATGGAATTCGCGATTATCGCGGTGGAGGCCGGAGCTCAGCAAGGGAAACAGCTGCACGGGTAGCTGCAGGAGCTATCGCCAAAATGCTTTTGAAGGCTAAAGGGATTTCCGTTCAGGCTTATGTTTCCCAAGTAGGGGACTTGACTTTAGAAAAAAACTATCAGGAGCTAGACCTTAATCAGACAGAGAACAATATCGTGCGTTGTCCAGATCCTAAAATTGCTGAGGAAATGATCACGCTGATTGATTCTGTCCGAAAGGATCGAGATACCATTGGGGGAGTGATTTCTTGTGTAATTCAAAATGCCCCTCCTGGCCTTGGTGAACCGGTTTTTGATCGTTTACATGCAGAGTTGGGCAAGGCAATGCTCAGTATCAATGCAGTCAAGGGATTTGAATATGGGAGTGGCTTTGAAGGAGTAAAAATGCGTGGTTCCCAACACAATGACAGTTTTGTCAAAGAAGGAGATCGTGTGCGTACCACTACCAATCATTCCGGAGGTATTCAGGGTGGAATCAGTAATGGAGAAGACATCTATTTCCGCGTGGCCTTCAAGCCGGTGGCAACTATCATGCAGGATCAGGAATCTGTTAATGAGTCAGGAGAAAATGTGACTGTTTCGGGTAAGGGGAGACACGATCCATGTGTTGTGCCAAGAGCTGTTCCCATTGTAGAAGCTATGGCTGCATTGGTCATAGCGGATTACTTATTATTAGCAAAAAGCGATAAAATTCAAGATATATAAACCCAAGCTGGATGAAGAAGAAAATACCCTTGCACACCAAAATCATCATAGGATTGGTCCTAGGATTGGTTTTTGGATTGGTGGTGATCAAAACCGATATCCCAAATTCTTTTACCCTCGATTACATTAAGCCGGTTGGGACTATCTTCATCAATGCTCTAAAAATGATCGCCGTACCGCTGGTATTGGCATCTTTGATCGTAGGAGTTTCCAATTTGGGTGATATTTCCAAATTAAGCCGAATAGGAGGTAAAACAATTGCCACCTATTTGATTACCACGGTGGTTGCAATCTCAACCGGATTGATCTTGGTCAATGTTTTTAAACCTGGTAAAAGTTTGCCGATCGAGACTCGTGAGAACCTCATGAACATGTATGAAGGTGATGCTGGAGCTCGGGTCGGTCAGGCTGCGCAGCTTCAGGAGCAGAGTCCTCTGCAACCGCTGGTAGACATTGTACCCCAAAATTTCTTTCAGGCAACCACGGATAATGGAGCGATGCTTCAGGTTGTTTTCTTCGCTATCATTGTGGGAATTGCGCTTCTTCAGATCCCAAAAGAAAAGGGGGATCCAGTCATTGCTTTCTTCGATGGCTTCAATGATGTGATCATTCAGATTGTCAATTATATCATGATGATTGCTCCTTACGGGGTTTTTGCCTTGATGGCATCACTGATCGTAGAGATAGCAGGAGACAATCCCGATTCGGCCGTGGAGTTGCTTTTGGCCTTGTTGAAATACAGCCTAGTCGTGACAGGTGGCTTACTATTGATGGTTATGGTTGTTTATCCGATGATCTTGATCTCTTTTACGAAGGTGAAGTATTTGGATTTTTTCAAAGCGATTCGACCTGCACAGCTTTTGGCATTTTCCACGAGTTCCAGCTCGGCGACACTACCAGTCACCATGAAGCAGGTCGAGGAAGAGATTGGTGTATCGGAAGAGGTTTCCAGCTTTGTGTTGCCCCTTGGAGCCACGGTGAATATGGACGGAACCAGTCTTTACCAAGGAGTGGCGGCAGTTTTTATTGCTCAGGCCTTGGGAATGGATCTAACTCTTACTCAGCAGTTGATGATCGTTCTGACAGCTACCTTAGCCTCGATAGGCTCGGCCGGTGTACCTGGTGCGGGTTTGATCATGTTAATTATCGTGTTGGAATCTATTGGAGTACCTGCTGCAGGTATTGCCTTGATTATTGCCCCGGACCGAATATTGGATATGTTTAGGACGGTGGTCAATGTCACAGGGGATGCTACCGTTTGTACCATCGTGGCCAGTACAGAGGGAGAATTACCGGATGGATTGATCCGAAAAGGTAATCCGCTCACACCAAACGAATAAGATATAGAAAGTTTCAATCGAAAGGTCATGCTAAAACTAGTCTGACCTTTTGTCTTTTGTGACAAAAGACAACGAATTCAGAAACTTATGCCTTATTTTTGCGCTTGAAAAAGCCAAATTACCCTATGCGCCAATCCTGGTGGAAAATTCTGGCCGTTGCGCTCTTACTGTACACGATCACTGCAGGCCTACTGATGGATGTACCCCGATTACCCATTTTGAATGAGACGATTCGGGCATTGCATTTCCATGTGACCATGTGGTTTGGGATGATCCTGATGTTGATGGTTTCGGTTTACTACAGTGTGCGATATCTCAGAAGCAATGATCTTCGCTTCGATGATCTAGCCATTGAGTTTACCAATGCGGCGATTCTATTTGGAGTTCTGGGAATCACCACTGGAATGCTCTGGGCCAAATTTACTTGGGGAGACTACTGGAGTGGCGACCCAAAGCAAAATGCTTCTGCTATCGGATTGCTGATGTATTTTGCCTATTTAATTCTTCGCAATTCCCTGACCGATATGCAGCAAAGGGCTAGAATAGGTGCTATTTACAACATCTTTGCTTTTGCAGCATTTATCCCGCTGATATTTGTTCTACCCCGCCTGACGGATAGTCTGCATCCCGGAAATGGTGGAAATCCCGGCTTCAATGCCTACGATCTTGATTCCAAATTGAGAATGGTGTTTTATCCCGCAATAATCGGATGGACACTTTTTGGAGCTTGGATCGCAACTGTCCGCGTCAGAATGCGTAGGGTGCAAAGGGTACTTGAAGATCAACTGATCAATTCTTGAAAATGAAAAAATACCTCGTTTTATTCCTCCTTTTTGTCAGTTTGCACGTAGTAGCACAAGAGAAGATTCCTGTGACCGAATCTGACTATTCCAACAACAGCGTAGATATGGCTGATAAGATGCGTGAAGATGGAAAAATCTACGTCTTAGTGGGAATAATTGGAATCATCTTCGCCGGAATTGCGGTTTACCTTGTAAGCACTGAGCGGAAGATTACAAAAATCGAAAAATCTATTACTCAAAAATAAGATGAAGAAAGGACACTTGGTAGGTATAGGCATCATCGCTGTCGCAATTGTGATCATCATGACCTCTATTGGCGATGCGAGTAGCTATGAGACCTTCAATACAGCTCTAGAAATGAAAAAAGATGGCGATGAAAAAGCCATTCATGTGGTAGGGCAACTTAAAAAAGATGCACAAGGAGAAGTTCAGGGCCTTCAAGTCCGAGAGGATAAAACCTCATTCACCTTTGTATTGGTAGACAATGATGGTACGGAGCAAGAGGTCTTTTATAATGAACCTGTCCCGGCCGACTTTACCAGATCCGAATCCGTAGTGGTAATCGGATCCTACAAAAATGAAGAGATATTTATTGCAGATAAAATCCTGATGAAGTGCCCTTCTAAATATCAGGAGACTGACGTGCAGGCGGCAGGAATGTGAAGTAGTAGCAACTCAACGAATCAATGATCAATACCTTTATCGGGAATTTGGGCCACATGATGACCATTGTGGCCTTTGTGAGTGCATTGGTAGCAGCTTTTGCTTATTACCAATATTTCAAAGCCAATGAGCTTGAAAAAAAGAGCTGGCAGCGCTTTAGTCGCATCGCTTTTTACATCCATGGTGTGTCCAGTGTGTTGATCGCTTTTTCACTTTTTGAGATCATCTACAATCACCGCTTTGAATATTTCTATGCCTATTCTCATTCGAGTAAGGCACTTCCGGTGCATTATATGATATCAAGTTTCTGGGAAGGTCAGGAAGGTGCATTTATCCTCTGGATTTTCTGGAATGTGATATTGGGAGTGATCCTGATTCATACCAATAAACTTTGGGAGGCTCCTGTAATGATCGTTTTTGCGCTCGTGCAGGCCTTTTTGGTTTCGATGATTATGGGTGTTGTGATTGGTGATTTGAAAATCGGTAGCTCACCATTCATTCTACTTCGCGACGCAACTCCTGCACCGATTTTCGAAATCAATCCAGATTTCGTTCCTGAAGATGGGACAGGACTCAATCCACTACTACAAAATATTTGGATGGTCATCCATCCACCTACCTTGTTCCTAGGCTATGCTTCTACTTTAGTACCATTCGCTTTTTTGATAGGTGGACTTGCCTTGAAACGATATTCAGAGTGGATCAGACCTGCTTTGCCTTGGGCGATTTTCTCCGCTATGATTTTGGGAATGGGGATTTTGATGGGAGCCTATTGGGCCTATGTGACCCTTAATTTTGGAGGATATTGGAACTGGGACCCAGTGGAAAATGCAGTCTATGTGCCTTGGCTGATTTTGGTGGCAGCAGTGCATACCATGATCACTTTCAAGAAAAGTAGCACAGCGCTGAAGACGTCCATCGTCTTGGTGATCCTTTCATTCATTCTTGTATTGTATGCTACCTTCTTGGTGCGATCTGGGGTACTTGGAGATGCATCTGTGCACTCATTTACCGATCTAGGTCTCTCAGGGCAATTGTTGATATACATGTTGTTTTTCACAGCAGTTGCCTTATTCTTCACGATTCGAGCTTGGAAGCACATTCCTACTTCCGAGCGGGAAGCATCAGTTTACTCCAGAGAGTTTTGGATTTTCATCGGTGCGACTACGTTGGGCTTGATGGGATTTCAGGTAATTCTCCCTACCTCCATACCGGCATTTAATGCATTGATTGAAAGCTTTGGAGGTATCTCCAATATGGCTCCACCGGCAGATCAAATAGAGTTTTACACAAAATTCCAATTGTGGTTTGGGATTGCCTTGGCGCTGCTGACAGCAGTTGGACAGTTTTTCTGGTGGCAGAAAATGGACAAAAAAGCACTGAAAGATGCGCTCTTGACTCCATACATTGTTTCTGTAGTTGTTTCGGCTTTGATTATTGTAGCTGCAAAAGTATACGATTGGAAATATATGATCATCGTCGTGGCTGGTACATTTACCGTAGTAGCCAATGCTGTGATTTTAAGTCGACTTTTGAAGAAATCTACCTTCAAGCTAGCTGGAGGCTCTTTGGCGCATATCGGTTTGGGGATGATGCTGATTGGAATCATGTTCAGCTCCGGTTATTCCGAGACGATCTCGATCAATATGTCAGGATTGACTTATAGCAATAGCTGGGAGGACGAGCTCAATAAGGAGCATGTATTGCTTTGGATCAACAAGCCGACCCAAATGAAAGACTACACGGTCATCTATCGAGGAAGGCAAAAGAAAGTGGTGGGCGTACCTGAATATGTCCCTGCCAAAATCTTAGAATCCACAGGAAATGTGAATGAAGCCATTGCTTTAGAGGATTATAAAGACTTTTTCAAGAAAGGCGATGTGGTTGATATTGTATTGGAGGAGAATGATTATTTCAAAATTGATTACTTCCAAAATGAGGTCTTGAAATTCTCCTTGGCACCTATGTCTCAATTCAATCAGGGAATGGGAGGTTTGATTTCTTCACCTGATTCCAAAATTTACCTCAACAAGGATCTTTACACCTACGTAGCAGCGATGAATGACTACGAAGATCCTGATTGGAAAGAAGATGAGTTCTATGAAGCAAGCCCGGGTGAGCAATTCCATATCGCTGATTTTGTCACTTATTTTGATGGAGCAGAAGTACTTCAGGAGGTAGAGGGGTATGTGTTGCAAGAGGGAGATGTGGCTGTCCGTGCCAATCTTCGGGTGCTTGATTATGATGTTGAGAAAACGCTCACTCCTACATTCATTATTCGAAATAACCAAGTCGGTAAATTACCTGTAGTGGACAATGAGCTCGGGATCAAAGTCACTTTGGATAACATCGTGCCTGAAGAAAATAAGTTTGTTTTTAAAGTCAACCGCTATCAAAAGGACTATGTGGTGATGAAAGCTATCGTCAAGCCATACATCAATTTGTTGTGGTTAGGGTCTATCATCACTTTGATGGGATTCACTGTGGCGATCTATCGAAGATTTGATGAGTTTAAGAAAATGAGAGATAAAGGGATGGAATAAATTTCCCCAACTTTTTTCAAAAGGAGGTTAGCGCCTCCTTTTTCTTTTTTCACTCCGCTTCAAAAAGCCTATATTCAGGTCCATTTTAAACCAGTTTTACCTAATTTTTAACTAACAAAAAGATTATGAAGATCAGTAAGAAGGATTTCGATCAGATGCAGAAAAAGTATGATAAAGAAATCCAAAAGGGGAAACCCGCTCGAGGACCAAAGGAGGATGTAGAAAATCAGACCAAGTGGGTGTTTTTTGATCGAGAGACTCTTGAGGAAGTGCTAAGCAAAGCGGATAAGGATCCCAAGAAAGGTGGAATCAAGTTTTACCTAACTGAATACACGGAAGAGGTAGCAAAGAAGCTTTACCCGGAGAACTCGGAAGAATACATCGGAAGGCTTGCCATCGTCATGTCTCCTGTAAATGAAGCCAAAAAGGGGTTGGTAGAAGAGGAAGAAGATTATTACAATAGAGGGAACACTTGTCCTCCTAAATGTGAATAAATTTTATATTCATGGTGAAGGACTTTCTTGCCAGAATTGGAGATAATTATTACATCTATGCTGTCATAATTTGTGGAGTATTGGCTATTGTTTTTTACGGATTTCTCAATCCTGAAAAGAAGCGTAGCCCGTACTTCCTTCTTCCATTTCTGATAGTTTTCCTAGTTCTTTTTTATGAAGTTTTGGCTACTTTGATGCTTACATACAAGAGTATCAACCAAAAAATCCACTATCTCCTGACGGATGATACTTTTCAGGGGTGGAATATCTGGGTTTTTAATATTTTCAACTATCAGGTATCCAAGCTTCTACTGTTAGGTTTGATCGGGATCAATTTAAGAAAAGGCCTTAGTCAAAAAATCATCGTGTCCCTTGGAGTGATTTTTCTTGCCTATTGTATTTATACCTACTTTTCCGAAGCCACTCCGATTTATGATTTTCAGCCGGTGCTATACTTTTTCGGCAATACCATTTTGATTGTGGCCAGTGGTTTATTCTTCGTGGATTTGGTGTCTGAGGATTATTACATCAATATCAATCCTCTTAGGTACTGGCCTTTTTGGTACATCACCTTGATTTTGTTTCAATCAGTCACTTTATTTTTGGCAGATGTAGCCTTTGAGTACTTGGTATTTGAAAATGAAAATGTGTACTTCTTATTCAATTATGTTTCAATGATACTTTACATCATTTTATTGGTAGTTTTTAACGTGCTACTTTACACAGGAAGCAATACAATTTCAAAATTGGCTAAAGCATAATGGGCGGAGAAGATAATCAGATCATTTTTATACTTTTTGCAGGGGCATTTCTGGCAGCCATTATGGCCACATTTGTGGTCTCTATGGTTATTTTGCACAGGCAGCGTCAGGTCCAAAACAAACAAAAGATGGATCAGATAAAAGCAGAATATGAAAAGACGCTTTTGAATATCGAGAATGAAATTCAGCAGGATACCCTGAGGCATATCGGTCGGGAACTTCATGATAATGTGGGCCAGTTGCTTTCCCTCGCAAAACTCTACCTCGGCTCAAGCAAACCTGAAAAGCAGACTGAAGGACGCCTCCTGATTAATCAAATAATTAACGAGGTTAGGGGCCTTTCCAAGACCCTGAACCTTGACTGGGTAGAGTCCATTTCATTGGAAGAATTTATAAAACAGCAGTTGGATAAGATCCAGGCAACTGACTTCTGCGAAACGCTCCTTGTGGAGAGTAATGAGGCCTGGAAATTAAATAAAGACACAAAACTTGTGCTTATTCGCGTCATTCAAGAATGCCTAAACAACGCCATCAAGCACGCCAGCCCATCAAATATAAAAGTCCAGATGAAAGAATCAGATGGAAGGTATCTGGTTCGGATAGAAGATGACGGAAAGGGGTTTGACACTTCTCAGCAATCAAAGGGTAGTGGTATGACCAATCTTCGAAAGCGAATGGAGACCATTGGAGGTGCATTTGAAATCATATCATCACCCGGAAACGGCACTCAAATAAATCTTTCTTTGCCTGTATCAGTTTTAGTCCTAAATTAGACTTCACCCTTAAGTAACATGATACGGATCGCTATTGCAGACGACCACACCCTTTTTGCAAAGGGCATAGAAGGATTATTGGATGAGCAGGAGGATTTCTTTATCCGTGGGCTTTTCAAAAATGGATCTGAGCTACTGGATTTTCTAGCCGAAAACCCAGTAGACATCGTTTTGACAGACCTCAATATGCCTGAAATGGACGGGTTTGAGGTATTGGCTGCTGTGAAGCAGCTTGACTTTCCAATCAAAGTCATCGTGCTTTCAATGTATGATGAGGAAAAAATCTTCAAAGAATGCGTTGAAAAAGGGGCTGATGGATTTATTCTAAAAGATGCTGATCCGGATGAATTGGTTTTTACCATTCGAGAAGTTCATGAAGGAAGGCATTTGATCAATTTTGATAGAATCATTGAGCAGGCACGTCCCAATGCTTTTTTCGATTCCTTTCGGGATAAATATCGTCTTTCCCGGAGGGAGGTTCAGATTATTAAGCTTATTAAAGAAGGTTTGACGAGTAAAGAAATTGCCAAGCAGCTTGTATTGAGTAAGGGTACCATCGAAAGCCACCGAAAAAATATTTTTCAAAAACTCAGCATCAATTCACGGGTAGAACTAGTGAATAAAGCTCACGAAATGAATATCTGATGAATTCAACCAAACCAATCAAAACTGCCATCGTCGGATTCGGATCCGTAGCGGAAAAAATGCATGCTCCTCTGATAGATGTCTGCCCGGATTTGGATTTGGTAGAGGTAGTAGAAAGACACTCCAATCTATGTGAGCAACAATATCCGGGTGTAAAAACCTTTCGGTCATTTGAGGAGCTTTTGAGTCAGGGGAGCTCTGAGCTCATTGTCATCACTACGCCAAATGAGTTTCATTTTTCCATGGCCAAATTGGCCTTGGAAGCAGGGAAGCATGTGGTGGTAGATAAACCAATCACTATTCATTCATGGCAGGCCGAAGAACTGCTAAAACTTGCTTCTGAAAAAGGGTTGATTTGTACTGCTTTTCAAAACCGCCGTTTCGATGGGGATTTCCGAACTGTTCAGGAGATTTTGCAAAATGGATCGCTAGGGGAAGTTCATTACATTGAAAGCCATTTTGATCGTTTTAGACCTCATCCAAGGGATAATTGGCGAGAGAAAGAGGTGCCTGGAAATGGGATAACTTACGATTTAGGTACTCACTTAATTGATCAAATTTGTGTGCTTTGGGGAGCTCCTGAATCCATCACAGCTACTATTCGCAAGCAACGCCCACAAGTAGTAGCTGATGACTACTTTGATATTCATCTAGACTATGGGAATCGCTTGGCCCGGGTCACCGCAGGAGTCCTTGTCAATGCACCTACTCCAAAATTCCTAGTATTAGGCGAGAAAGGAACTTATCAAAAATTCGGGTTAGATGTACAGGAAGCTGCCTTTAAGGAAGGGCGAAAGCCTGAAGGAGAGAATTGGGGATTGGAGGAAGCTGATAAGTGGGGGAAGGTTTATTTAGAGGAGAAGACAGACTCTTATCCCACCTTAAGAGGCGATTATCGTTTTTTCTACAACAATATTGCTAAAGCTATCCTTCTTGGAGAGCCATTACTAGTTCGGCTAGAAGAGGCTATTATGGTTTTGAAATTGATCGAATCCGCTTTTTTGAGCTCCGAGCAAAAGAAAACCATCACCAAGTCGGAAGGAGGCTGGTGAAACGGTTTAGAATGGGAGCTTCCCTAGGTCCACATTTCCACCTGATAATATTATCCCGACTTTTTTGCCTTTAAAAAGCGCTTTATTTGCCAACAAAGCTGCCAGAGGAACAGCGCAAGAAGGCTCGATTACGATTTTCATCCGCTCATAAATAAGCCGCATCGCATCGATGGTTTGAGTATCTGTCGCCAAGAGTATGTCTTTGACGTAGCGGCGGATGATTTCAAAATTCAAGACGCCCAAAGATGTAAGTAAGCCATCTGCAATGGTATTTGGCTTGGTTTGAGGAATGATTTTTCCTGCTTTGAAGGATCGATAGGCATCGTCTGCTCCTGAAGGTTCTGCCCCGTATACTTCAATGTCTTCATCCCACTCATGACTAAGCAAGGCTGTCCCACCGAGAAGCCCTCCTCCACCTACTGGAGCCAAGATTACTTCCAGGTCTGGTTCATCCTCCAAAAACTCCAAGGCACAGGTGGCTTGTCCTTCAATGACATCCATAAAATCATAGGGAGGAATGAAGGTGGCTCCGGTTTCTTTGACCACCTTTTCAAGGGTAGTCTCCCTTGCCTGAAGGTTAGGTTCGCATTCGATTATTTCTCCTCCGTAGCCTTTGACTGCTTTCTTTTTGATCTCTGGAGCACTAGATGGCATGACAATGTATGCCGGAATGCCTGCAATCTGTGCTGCCCGAGCCAAAGCCGCTGCATGATTTCCACTGCTGTGAGTAGCTACTCCTTTGGCTTTATCTTCATCCGATAATTTCATGACCGCATTTGCCGCACCACGAGCCTTGAAGGCCCCTACTTTCTGAAAGTTTTCGCACTTGAAATAAATCTCACAACCGGCTATTTCATTGATTGCTGAGGAAGTCAGGATGGGCGTTCGGTGTATGAAAGATTTGATCCGAACGCGAGCGTGTCGGATATCATTAAGGGAAGGGAATTGCGGCTTTTGCATGTAATAAAATTATAAAACTACTTCCAAAGCTAACTTCACAAACTGTTATTTTTTCATTTTTCTACCTGAAAGAAAAGTCTTTTCTTCGGACATGAATTGGAATGAATTGGATTGCTTTCCCGTAATGGGAGAGGCTTTAAACTCGGAGAATACGCTGAGGCTGGACTTTAGTGCCAAAAATCAAGCCTTGGAAGAGGTAGACCTTAGCAATACGGAGGCTTTTGATCAATTTGTTTTTTCACAGCTTGAGCGATCCGGCAAACGCTTTGGAATAGGGGGTTATCTGGAAAATCGAGCCATTTACCGTCGATCCAATGTATTTGCTACGGATGCAGAGGATTTTCGAAATATTCACTTAGGTGTGGATGTTTGGTGTGAGGCAGGAGCTCCGATTTTTTCTCCATTGGAAGGAAGAATCCACAGTTTCCAAGATAATGCTGGTTTTGGTGACTATGGTCCTACGTTGATTTTGGAGCATTCCAGCCAAGACAAGGTTTTCTACTCATTGTATGGGCACCTTACCCGTACAGATTTGAAGAGTTGGGAGCTGGGAAAAATCGTTAAAAAAGGAGCGATCATTGCACATGTAGGTCCTTTTCCAGAAAATGGCGATTGGCCACCCCATCTACATTTTCAGTTGATGTGGGACATGGAGGGTAAATCAGGAGACTATCCAGGCGTCTGCTCTCAGCGGGAAGTCGTACATTATTCCGCCAACTGTCCTGATCCCAATTTAATTTTGGGTTTTCAGGACTGATTGGATTTTTGGTTTGCCTGGGTAATCCATCGAATCCCATTTAAGGTCAGATAGCGATCGATCTCTTCAAAGTCCTTTTCCAAGGTGGTCAAAATGGCTGAAAGTCCTCCAGTCGCAATGACTTTAAAATGGAGCTCTTTTTCAGACCGAATGGTTTCTAGCATTCCCCGAATCAAACCTGTGTATCCGTAGAGAATCCCTGCCTGAATCGCATGGATTGTATCTTTCCCAATTGCTGATTTGGGCACTTTCAGGGGCACCTCGGGTAGTTTGGATGTGCTTGTAAAAAGGGATCGGATGGCTGTTTGAAGACCAGGAACAATATTTACACCCAAAACTTTTCCCCCATCATCTACGACGGTGAAGGTGAGCGCCGTTCCAAAGTCCACGATGATCAGGGCTTGCTGATACTTTTGCCAAGCAGCCATTACATTACACATCAAGTCAGTCCCTATTTCTTTGGGACGAATCGTGCTGATGGGTAGTGATTTATAGCTTTTAGGGCCGATTTGATAAGCAGCTTTGCCAAAAAACTTTTCGCAAAATTCCTGAATGGGTCCTTGTACTTCAGGCACCACCGTACTAAAACCTATCTCGCTAATGTCAGATGGGGAAATGGCATGCTCCAAAAAATAGAGGGGCACCTTCTTGGTGAGCTGAGAAATGAGGAGTTCGGTTTTGGTTTCTAGACGAAATTGATTGGTCCACTTTTCGGTTTTGGGATCAAATAATGCGAATACCACATTGGAATTGCCTGCATCGATGGCTAGGAACATATTTTTGGAGCTTTTGACTAATTTAGGCTTTCATTCTTGAAAATTAAATCAAATATCCCATGTATACCGTCCGAAAAGGAAAAATCGAAGACTTACCCCGAGTTCTTGAATTGATCAAAGAACTAGCCATCTATGAAAAAGCACCTGAGCAGGTGACCAATACAGTGGAAATGATGGAGAAAGATGGTTTTGGACCCCATCCTGTTTTCGGACTTTTTATCTGTGAAAAGAACGAAACCTCAGAGATCATTGGGATAGCGATCTATTACTATCGATACAGTACCTGGAAAGGAAAGCGCATGTATTTGGAAGATATTGTGGTGACAGAATCTGAACGTGGCAATGGTGCTGGAAAATTACTCTTTGACCGAGTCATGGCTCAGTCTCTTGATGACGAATGTACCGGTATGATGTGGCAGGTATTAGACTGGAACGAACCCGCCATAAATTTCTACAAAAAATATGGAGCATACCTGGAGGCAGGTTGGCTCAATGCGCATTTGCAGTCGGAAGAGATTAGGGGTTTGTTGGATTGATTGCATTTGCAATAATTGATTATTGTAAATAAAATAAAAAATCGTATCTTTAAGAAAAAGAAGATATGTTTCAGCTATGGAATATTCGTTTTCCGGATGGAAGTCATCAGGCTCTTTCTACAGGAAAAAGTCGCCATTACTTTTTCCAAAGGATGATAGACTCAGTGAGTGAGCCGGCGGCTATTTATGAGACAGCATTCAAGTATGAGGACACCAAGGATTTTTTTGATTTTTTGGGGTTCACGCAGCAGGATATTTCAGAAGTAATGGAAGTGGACCCGAGTACGCTATTTCGATGGCGCAAAGAAAATCGACAATTGACCAAAGCAATTACCAAGAATATTCTAGAAATGGATCAAGTAGTGGCAAAGGGAGTTCGGATTTTTGGCTCAGAGCTGCTTTTTTCAGAATGGCTGAGCACCACCAATGTCTCTCTTGGTGATCGTAGACCCATAGATTTGCTTAAGACTCCGTATGGAGTGGATCAGGTCAATAGTGCATTAGAAGGGATGTCTTGGGGAGCTTTTCAGTAGTTTGATGCGCTGTTTTCGACTTATCGAGGCGATGCCGGGTAGATCTCCTTTAGGGTATGGCATTGGTCCCGGGCGATGGAATGACTTCGGTGTTCCTATGATTTATGCCTGCAGTGTCAGTTCGCTTAATTTTCTTGAACTTCTAAGTATCAAAGGCCCGATCGTCACTCAAAGTGCATGGCAGTTGATTGTGTTGGAAATAGCTGCAGAAATACCGGAGTTGGAAATAGCTGAGCTACCTAGAGATTGGCGGAATCGTCCCTATCCCAGAAGTACGCAGGAGTTTGGTAGTACTTGGTGCAAGCAGTTTTTGTCTCCTGTTTTGAAAATACCCTCTTGTCGGATTCCTTTGGCAAACTACCAGCAGGAATTTAATCTATTGATCAATCCGATTCATCCAGATTTTAATAGAATTGTCAGCGTGGAGGATGTATTGGATGTGAGCTTTGAGGTTAATAGTTAGTTTTTTATTTGAGAAATTAACTCCCCGAACTTCCAAGACTGACTCTGCTGTTTGAGGCTAATTCACTTGCTTTAGATTCAATTTCAGTTTCAGGGTATTCTGCCGACCTTAGAAAAGTTGCATATTGACCGAATCTTTGTCCGCGACTAGTACGACTTTGAATCATTTTATTCACTTGGGCTGAGGTAAGTCCAGTTACCTCCCTGATTTTTGAAACATCTGTTTCTTCATTTAAATAAACCTTGGTTTGTACCCCACCGTCTGAAAGAAAATAACTTGTGAGACTTCTTTCAACAGGATTATCTACTTTCTTTTTTACAATTTTCCGATCCCTCTCAAAATTGTTATTTCTGGTTTTTTTCATGGTATAAGCCTCCGTGTCTAGAGACTTTGGAACATTCGACTCTGCTTCTACTATTTGTTTTTTGGTCGTCTTAGTTGGACCATCATCATTGCTAGAGTCAATAGCTGAAATTAGGCTAGACTTTCCTGAGTTATATTTTTGAGAACTGGGAACTACCTTATATTCAATTACAGCACCAGCATCAAAAGCAGCTTTCACCTGATTTTCTACACTAGACTCATGACTGCTATTGCCTGTTCGAGAAAGAGGAACCATATTATCCCAAGAGCCTGGTCCTCCAATATTATGGTTTAGTAAATGTCCTCTTATGTAGTAAGAAGCCCCGCTTGAAGTTCTTCTTGCATTCAACTTATCATATTCAGTATGAGCAGCTTGAGTAGGAGTAGATCCATCGGAGGGTTTGTTGGACAAATGCAACTTCTTAATGTGCATTGAAATACCATAGCCCGCCGAATCTGTATTAGGAAGTATTCTTTCTGGCGGACCATCAGGAGTATCGGTACCAAAAAATACTTGAACAATGTCTCTAAGCTCTCCTAATAACCTTTCAATTGTAGTTTTCTTTGAGTTTTCAGCCTCAGCTTGTTGTTCATCAGATAGATTCCTGTCAATTCGCCTCCTTTTTTCTGAATCGATTTCAATTGCTTTTGCAAGTGCTTGTTGTTTGGCTGTTTCTTTTTGCGGATTATTTCGAGTATCTAGATTTTGAATGAAGGTTTCAAATTGCTGAGGATTACTAGCGATCATAAGAGAAGCGTTTTCTGCCTCTCCTTCTAAATACAAAGCGTGTTGATGACCGTCAGCTGCTTGGAATGATACTCTTGCATTCCACCAATTCGTAACAGCAGAGACCGCATTCCTTCCTGCTTGCAAAATTGCCCCACCCACGCTAAGTGCTTTATCAATTAGCCAGTCAATAGCTCCATTGATCTTTTCTCTCAGGCTTGCAATCATTTCCCCAATTCGGGTGCCTAGTCCCCTCAATCCCACCTGATTGGCCAAAAATCCAATGGCAACAGGTATAGCTCTTGCCAGTGCATTTTCGAGATAGTTTGCAGCATCCGCGATGCTACCTCGGGCAATATTGGCAACTCCGGCTACGAAACTATTGACAATCTCCAACATTTCGCGCAGCTTCTCAATGAAGGATTGTACCGCACGATAGAATGCGATGAAGCTATTCACAA
Source organism: Algoriphagus formosus (assembly GCF_002807035.1). GTDB lineage: Bacteria > Bacteroidota > Bacteroidia > Cytophagales > Cyclobacteriaceae > Algoriphagus > Algoriphagus formosus. The sequence goes on from NZ_NIUC01000002.1 coordinate 1,428,078, forward strand.
CAGCCATAATACCAGTCGGGTCAAGCATACCGAGCAACTTCACTGTGACTTGCTCAATAATGCGAGTCATGATCCAGTTTTGGATTTGACTTAAAACAATACTCCAGAGATCACTGATTTTCTCTTGGATATATTCCCAAATGGCGACCGGCCCTCTTTCCCACACATCTTTGATGAATGTCCAGATACCTGTCAAGGTATCGATCGCACCCCGGATTTGAGCTACTCGTTCTTCTCCAATTTTCAAGGCAAGTCGTTGCCAGATATTTTCCATCGTAAGCCCGAGGACTTCTAGGACAAAGCCTAGAATGGACTGGAAACTCAAATCGGCCGGTGGAGTGATGCCTGCTGAGGCTAGTTCTCCAAACAACCAGTCTCTCAGTCCACCTAGCAAGTGGGTGACAATATTTTCAAAAAACTGTACAAAGCCCTGTTTGACTGCGCGAAGTAGATTTTTCAGGAATCCTATTGGGTCCCGTTTGATATCTTCGAAAGCCGACATGGCATTGGCGATAATCTGCTGTACCGTCTCAATCGGGAAGTTCATCACCACCAGCAATACCTCAACCAGAATCTTCACGATGGTCACCACAAAGGCAAAGAGGCGTTGGATAGGACTTGCCAGCGTTTGTACGATGCGCACAAAAGCCTGGATCGGTGCAAAGACATCTTGGATAGTAAAGCTGTTCCAAAGCGTGATAAATAAGCCGGTGATATACTCCCAGGTGAAATTCAGCGTGGCTACGGCAGCTTCAATTCTGGCTACAGTCTGTTCGATCGCCCCAGTTTCTTTCATTTGCTGAAACTGCTCCTCACCTCCCGGCATCAATCCCATAAATCCCCGAATGATATTTTCGGTAGTCCTGGGGACTTCCTCTTGGGTAAATGGATCTTTGCCCAGAATGACTGTGATCAAGTGAAAACCCTGTTGCTCTCTGGCATAGGCAGAAAGCTGAGCGAGAAGGGCGTTTTTGATGAATTCAAGAACCTTCACAGCGACATTTGCAGCAAAGGTGAATACCCGAGTGAGGAAGGGTGTAAAAATCCCAACGGTTCGCTGAAAAGCACCTACTGGATCCCGAAGATCATCGAGAGAGAAGGCGTTCCAAGCAGTTTCAAAAAGTAAGCGAACCTCCTCAAAGCTGAAATTCAATGCGGCTAATTCTGCATCAATCCAGTCTGCAGTCTCCTGAATAGTTCCTTCTGCACGCATTCGTTCGAGCTCCTGTTCCTTCCCAATCAGGGTAAGGAATGCTTCGATCTTTTCTGCAGTGGTACTGATGACCTCCTCTCCGGTGAGCGGATCTTTTCCGAGTAGTTTTGTCAAAAGCGGATATCCTGGGGTGGACTCTGCCAAGGCTTTCAAGCCGGTCATCAAAGCCTCCTTGATCAGCTCAAATATTTTGTCTTTTACTCTCCCTGCAAAGGATACGATATCGCGGTATAATTGTCCAAAAGTCCGGTCAAGCACTGCCATATTCTCATCCCAGCTATTTCGGATAGAGACTTGGTCCCAGGCGCTTTCCAGAGTTCTTTCTAGACGATTAGAGCTCAGATCTAAAGCAGCCATTTCGCTCTGCACCCAAGCAAATGCTGAATCGATGATTCCCAGTTCAGAGAGTTTGGTGAAAAGTAAGGTGCCAAAAACAGGAATTAGACCCAGCAGCCCTCCAAGCAAGTTGGTAGCATTTCGGGCAACAGTTCTTCCAGCCAATGGATCATAGCCAATAATTACTGTTAACAGTGAGTATCCTGGAATATAGCTGGCAAACCTTGATAGTCCTTCCCGAACTGCCCATGGAAGCCGCTGAACCTGCGGTTCGGCTTCAGAAACACTCATTTCTGGCGAACGCCTTATTGCTGCCCCTTGCTGCACGGTGTGGGTCAACTCGTGAGCAAGCAAGTGTTTCCCCTCTGAGGTGCCTGGCTGGAAATTGCCTTCATTGAAATAGATGTCATTTCCGTGTGTGAAGGCTTTGGCTCCTAGTTGCGAGCTCATTTGAGCTGCATCTGGTCCCGTGTGGATTTTAACAGTAGAAAAATCGGCTCCAATCTTTTGTCCCATTTCTGCCTGAATGGGACTCGGGAGGTTTTGACCAGAGCCTTTGCTTTGGATGATTTGGGAGGAAACATCACTTGAGACAGTACCACCTCCTTCTCCAAAAAGTTGGATTTGTTCTTCTTCTTCCTCACTAGAAAGCTGTACTTCCTCTTCCTCTTCCGTTGAAAGCTGCACTTCTTCCTCTTCCTCCTGTCTGCTGACCATTGATATGGTGGAGGAAATCGGCATCATTTGCAGCTCTTCTTCTTCCTCCTCCACTTGCATTTGTATCCCGTCGCTAAGTGGAGTCATCATTGCAGGTTGAGAATTCGCAGGCATCATCATTACCTGATTAGCCACCGACTCGGCTTCTTGCTCAAATTTATCTCCCGGTTTTCCTACTTTGAGGGCAGGCTGTACGATTCCCATATGCCGAGCTATCGGCGGAGTAGATACTCTAGGGATTCGTTCTGCCTGTGCTGCCATGATTAGCTATTCAGTGGATTCATGGGGCTTTCAGACTCTTTGGGTGTCATCTGAATTCTTTCCTGCTCAACAGGGCTCATTTTTTCCGCTTCTTTTTCTTTTTCAAGAACGGGAGCGTGTTCTTCTACCTCCTCTTCGGGTTCAGGTTTTCTCCTTACTTTTCGCTTCATGGAATTAGGGATTAAATGGTACGACCTACTTTCTGAAATTCTCGCCGGATACCTTCCTGAATATCTTCTCGATGAACCCTTCGCTCTGGACGGTCCAAGGCCATCAGCAAGCTATGCTGAACCACATTGATAATCGCTCCTCCGCTGAGTTCATAGCTGTTTGCGAGCTCCTTCAAATCAATTTTCTCTTCGAGTTTTGCTTGGATGGGGAATCCGTTTTTCCAAAGTTGATAGCGCTCCTCAGGATTAGGCACGGGGAAAAATATCGTGGACTGAAACCTTCGCATAAAGGCATCATCCAAGTTGCTTTTAAGGTTGGTGGCCAAAATGACCAAGCCGTCATATTCCTCGATGCGCTGCAGAAGATAGGATACTTCCTGATTGGCATAGCGATCATGTGCATCATTGACAGCGGTACGCTTACCGAATAGGGCGTCAGCCTCATCAAAGAAAAGAATCCAGCCTTGGTGCTCGGCTTTATCGAAGACTTTTGAGAGATTTTTCTCGGTCTCGCCGATGTATTTGGATATCATCCTCGAAAGGTCAATTCGGTATACATCCAGGTCCATCTTTTTACCCAAAAGTGCTGCTGTTAAAGTTTTCCCTGTTCCCGGAGGCCCGTAAAAAAGGGCTTTGTATCCGGGCTTGAGAATGCGTTTCATTCCCCAGTTTTCCATCAAAAAATCTTTGTTTCGTAGCCAGGACTCCAACTCCCTCAATTGCTGCATTGTGTCATGTGGAAGGATGAGATCCTCCCAGTCCAGATTGGTGCGAAGCGGGTGGGCTGGAAAATCATTGCCAAATCTGGGATTTCGCTTTCTGCCGGTGGTCATGATATCCAGGACTTCTGGCTGGATCAAGAGTGTGCCGGATAGAAATGACTCTTCAGGGTCTACCTCTCCCATTGAAAGTATTTTCTCGCGAAAGAGGATGCTTTCCTCCTCAAAAAGTGACTGATACTTAAATCGTTTTGCAAGGTCTCCACCCGCTAGGATAAACATCACCGTTTCGCCGGTAGGCAAAATGCCACTTGCTCGCTTCCCCTTTTTCACTCCAAACTCCGTGTAGATTTGCTGAGTCTGTTGATTTCGACTCATAAACATATCCAAGAGTTGGGGACGGATATGCGGAACTGCTGCCATGATCAAAAGAAAGCGATGCTCAGGACCTAAGTCGTATTTTTTGACCAACTCAACAAAAGGTGCGTCAATTCCTTCCAGATCCGGGGCGGGGATTTCTAAAAGGTCACTCGGTCCTGTGCCTGGTTTAGCATTTTGGATGGAACGGGCCTTGAGAATTTGCTGTAGCCATTCGAGCTCCAATTGAATGCAGTGGGCGTTATCATTGTGTAAATTCACCATTCTGTGATTAGGGTTTGATCCATCCAACGCAGCTTGATAATTGAAATCGCCCAAGGAAGACGATCAATCAAAATGTCAAAGGAAAGGCGGTTGACTTGAAGTTTGAATCCGGAATCAATTATCCGAATGGACCCTTCACGAGGGAAAAATCCCTTAGCCATAGCGGGACCAGAGGTGGTTTTCAAAGCCTCCCAATGATGAGCCACGGACTCAAGTAGTGCCATGGATTCTTCTTTCTCAGAGTCAGAAAAGCTTGCCTTTATTGGGATAGCTTGGTGAATGGGAATTCCACAGAGAATCTTGTTTAAAAGAAGGTCTTCCTCTGCATATTCAGCATTAGGGTCTACAAGATTTTGTAGCAAAAGTGCTGCTCTTTCCTGACTTGATTGATCCTTGAAATTTTTGTCTTCCAAGTATCCAAGATTTGAGAAAAAGTGCTTCAGAAAAGGCCCTAGAATTACTAGTCCGGCATTGGAAACGATGAAAACCTCATCATCTTGGGGCTTTGGAGTATCTAGCCTTTTTGGTTTTTCCTTAACTTTTTGCTTTGAATATTGGAGGTAAGCCTCAGTAAATTTTTTTAATAGACTTTCTCTCCTTTCTCCAGTGGAAGACCAACTTCTATAAAAACCATAGGTCCGACTTTTGGTAAGTAATTCTTTTCCTACTTCCCTGATTTTTGGAGCGGTCATTTCAGGAGTTTTTTTAGAAAGGAGCCAGGCCATCAAGTGGATAAAGAAATCACTGTTTGTTTCTAAATCGGGCTTAAATATGGCAGCAGAAAATTTCCTGATTTCTTCTTCTGATTTCTCCGAAAAGGGCTTCAAGTCCATCATAAAGAATTCTATCAGGAGCTCTTCCAATTGATCCTTTGTAAGCCAATTGTTCACCAGAAGCTTCCTGCAAGCCGAGTAAAGTCTTCGGGCATTAATGGAAAAGTGAGGGCTATGAAGGGAGAGTAAGTCGTATGTTTTTTGAAAGTCAAGTACCTGAATGAGCCTATTCCACTCCTGAGAAGAAAATTTTTTCTGCTCAAGAAATTCTATCAGTTTTGGACTTTCTCCCTCAATTAAATCTTGTAGTACTGTTTTTAAAGATGGCTTTTTTGTAGTGGAGGACCACCAAGGCCTGCTTCCATACCGGAGAAGGTGAATAAACAATTCCCAGGTCGAATAGCTTTCTTCATCACTGGGAGTGCTTGTATCATTTGAATCCTGACTCCTTTTTTCAGAGTCTTTTCCTTTCTGTTTTTTATCCAGTGAAACAGCTAATTGATCCTCCAATTGATTTTTAAGCCGTGACTTTAAAATGTCTAGATCCAGGCTTGGCGGGATGCTGCCTAGGTTTAGATCAAGACGATCAAGCCGAAGATGAAATCCATTTTGCTCATACCTGTCGAAAATTTCTTCCATGACTGGCAAAAGTTCTTTTTCGTAGATTTCCCCCCAGCGATTTTGATCCGCTCTGGCAAGCTCTTCCTTAGCATAATTTAGCTCCAGTCTCTGTGTATGGATAATATGCCTAGCCATTAGAAGCGCTTGAATTTGTTGATCAATTCACTTTTATTCTCGCTTGCCCTTACTTCAATATTCTTTTCCTCCAGCACCTTTTTGAGGGTGTCTTTTTTGAGCACTTTAAGTTCTTCTTCCTTGAGAACTGATTCAGGGTTTTCTCGGAGGAAAGTAGCAATCAGCGTTTCTTTATCAGCTTCTTTTTCAAAAGTGATATTTCGATTGGCGAGTATGGTTTCAACTTCCTTCCTGTCTAAATTTTCCATAGTCACCACATACCCTTCTGTGGGCACCACCCTCTGGAAAGGCATAAGTTGGAAATCAGCCGTTGTCTCTGAGCAGATGAACCGTTCTTGCGAAATATATCCATCTTGGGAGACCACGATGGTTTGGCCTGGACTAGGAAAACCTAGTTCGTAAGCCCCTTCTCGACTGGTTTGTGTTTGAATATCAGTGTTTTTTATTCGGATAATTGCCGCCCGAATGGGCTTTCCATTTGCATCTGTGACAGTTCCTTGGATTGCCTGACTGGTACAGTCATTTTCAGATCCGCCACAGTTAGCTTGCTGATAGTCAAGAATCAAGCGGTTCAACTTCGTGCCTGTCTCTCCCGTGAAGGAAATACCCAAACAAGTAAGAAGAGCCTTTTTACTTTCATCGGATTCTAGCGGTCCTTGAGTCATTTCGAGGGAAGTGAATCCTTTGGTTTCTTGGAGGCTTTCTAGGAGTAAATTGATAGTTTGTTCTGGTGTGGCCAGATCGGGAATATTGATATCCCTGAAATTCAATGTGTCTACGACGTTTTTGAGACCCCAGCATTTCAAAATTTCTGCAGAGTAACATGACTTGGCATTTTCATGGACTAGAATGGTTACTTTTCCCGTATCAGATTTTCCAGTCTCTTTATCCACGAGTTTGTATTCGAAGCGATCGATACCTACAAAGTCCTTCTTGGGAGTATATAAAAACTTATTTTTGCTTTCATCTTGATTGACCTCACCTCCTTCATCACTTTGAGAGGAGACCAAGATTACCTCGTAAGTTCTAGGAATAGCCAGGCGGTCATTAAGGCTTGGCTCTACCAAAATGGGGACATTTGCAAGTGTGACTGCGTAATCGGGTCGAGCAAATGGAGGAAGTAGCCCCCAGTCCATATTTTCGCATGCATCAAAGCAATCCTCACAGGAGCAAATTTCTCCCGGCAAGGAGAAGTCTCCGATGATCCGCTCAGATTTTTGATGATAAAGCAATATAAGTGTCCCTCCTCTGTAAGCTCCCGATTGGTGCTCGAGGCCTGGGTTTCTTTTAAGGAAATCGGCAAAAAGGTTGTTTCTACTTAGCTGTTGAATTCTATTGAGATAGGAAAGGTATAGTCGTTGAATTTTGCTGAAGAAAACCAAGTCCAAAAGACGATAGAGCAAAGGAGACATTCTGGAGATGATGCCATTGTACATCTGAAGCACAATATTTGGAATTTGAGGGGTAACCCGAAGGCGATTGATCAGGCGAAGGCGGAGTAATAAAAAGTCAAGAATAAGCTCCAAGAGTTCTTTGTAAGCCTCCTGAAATTTCTCCCAATCCAATTGATCTAAGCATTCTGGTAAGGACTCGCTGACTCGTTTTAGGAATATTTCACCGCTGTCCTCTTTGATCGTCTCTTTGGCGGTTCGCAGATTTTCCGAGTTGAATTCTGCACGGATGCTTTTCACATACTCAATGACCTCACGAATGTCTCTCGCCGTACCGATCAGAAGTAATCGCTGATGGGCATATTCCTCCTGTAGATCATGCCAGCCACAACGATCACGCATTTCTTCCTCACCTTCATCCAAGTGTAGTGCATGTACATGAATGGGAAGGTTTAATTGTTTGATCAACTTTTCAATACTTTTTTGAGCTTCTTCCAGGCTTTGACTCAGATGACCTTCTACTCTGAAAAACGGATAGAGATCCAAATCATAGTTGAGAGGGCTTTCAAGAAATCCATCTTTTTCTGTAGGAGAATCAGGTTGGTTGTCATAGGAAAGTACCCCTTGCCGCTGTGGGGACCAGGTGTTTTTCCGCTGTGGATCTGGCCAGGATTTTTCTAAGGAATACCAAGAACCCGTTTTGCCTTTGCTTTTGATATCATAGTAGTAGGGAATGCTCCGCTCTCCCAAGATCCCATATTTTTCTTTGGAAGGAGTGATCTTCACCGGGTATTCCTTTCCCCCCTCCTGAATGATGGACAGTTCCAATGTCTCGATCATCAAGATCAATCGGCGGTATTGTTGGGCAAGTCGCTCTTTCTCCTCCCGCTGATCATTGTAAATAGGGGGCTGTACAAAACCGTGTCGGTATTGGTAAAATTCTGCGGCTGTTTCCGCCTGAGCCCTGGCTCTTCCCAACATCAAATGAAGAGGGAAAAGGGAAGGGTCCGTGGGGCAGCTATACCATAAATTTCGACCAGTTTCTAAAAACTCGGTCCAAGCAAGGACAAGCTCCTTAAAGAAATCATACAGGTATTGGATGCCTACGACTTCTTTGGCATCCGCGGAAATGAGCTCTTCGAGATTTTTGATTTTTTCCCGAAGACTGTCTGATTCAAATGGATTATTGAAATCAAAGGTCTTCTCCAAAATGGGCGAGAAAACCCCAAAACCTTTGGCTATATTTTCCCAGAAGTTATTGGAAAGAAGCTCCTTTATGGGGTTCTGATATTTTTTGACAAAAGCCTTCCATTCGCTGGATTCAGGTCCTTTTGGAGAGAATAGGGGACGCTTGAGATGGAAATCGGCCAATTCGAGTGCCTGCCCAAAGTCTCCAGATACATTCCCAGTACGTTCGGGGAGGATCCGGTCAAGGTCTTCTTTGGAGATCAACAATCTTCGCAGCGTTAGCAATCGGTTTTGACCTCGATCGTCACAGGAATTCCCCAGGCATGACTTGAGGTCTTGATCGAATATTTCCAGGAAAAGAAGGACAAATTTGTCGTTTAAAAAATTGGAGGGATTGGTTAATTTCTTGACTGTTTCATCATCATCTGGTTCCTCGCTGAGAATTTCATGAAGCGTGACATCCTGTTCCTCTTGGCCGAAAGGCTTATAAGTAACTCCTTCCGGAAGCGTGTAGGGTCGGTAGTATTTGCCTTCGAAATCTCTTCCGATTTGAATCAAAAAGCCTTCCGAAGTGATTCCCAATCCTTTGCTAATCAGAAGCCCTCCGGAGAGTGGTTTGATCTTGAGACCGCAGACAATACCAATTCCAATTAGCTTGGAACGGGTCAGTCGATTTTGTTGATCGAGATAGGCGCTGAGCTGATTGAGCTGGGCACTGGTGAGGACTTGGCTTCCTTCAAAAATCGGATAATTGGAAATAAGCTGGCTCATAGTATTCGGATTAGAATTCTCCCAGAGATGAGAAATTGAGAATAATGGAATTGTCCAGGTTGTCATCCTCGTCGCAGTCATGTAAAGTACCAGCGGGATAGACGTTTCGGACTTTTTCAAGCGCTTCAATCAGCCTTTGGAGGGCTTGGGAAAGGTGAAGCGGATGGGGTACGGATTTCTGAGCTTCGAGATGCCAAAGTTTCCAGGCGAGTTCAAGCTCCTCCATATGCGCAGGACTGATCCAACACACGGTAAGAAAGACATGTGCCGGGGTCTCTAGTTTGATCTTTTTTTCTATGAAGTTTCGGAAGTCCCGATTGGTAAATCGGCCTACCCAAAAAGGCAGAATGAGGTGACCCATGCAGGTGTATGGGTCATCTAGGGTACAGTCACACTCCTCTTGGAAGTGAGGGTCAAGAAGGCGGTCTTCAATTGTTGAGGTCACTGGGTTTCCTAATTCATCAGGATACGTATAGGAGCCCTTGTATTTGGGTCTCAAAAGTATGTGCTCGAATAGATGACTCCCTTCCAGATCGAAAAACTCCATTTGGAAGAATTGCTGCATAGCTTCGATGGCTTTTTCTTCCTCTCCACCATGCACTTGTACCTTATTGCCAAGTACCCTTAGCACTTCAAAGGTTTTACTGATGATGACTTCCCCTCCCTCCAAGTCAGGTCTTGGGGATTTTTTTGTTACTAAAGTGGTGTCACCTCCTGATACTCGACTTTCAAGTATTTCATAAGATACCGAAGACAATTCACCTTGTAGGGAGAAACTAATTTTGACCTGATCTCCTTGGCTCCAAAGGGTATGGTGGTCGCCTTCAATGGTGATTTCGTGTAAGTCCGAATCAACACTAAGAATGGGAAAGCCTTTTCTAAATTCGATCAAATCCTTTTTCTGAGGAACCTGATCAAACTTCAAAAGAAGTTGGCTCCCTTGAGCCACAGCTTGTTCAAGACTTATTTCAATTTCCGGGAAGCCTGTTTGCTGTAGATAAGGAGCACCAAATACCCCAGCTAGCAAATCGGAAGCGAGGGGGGTATTGAAATCGGCTTCGTTGGACTTGGCTAGGGTATTTCCAAATACAGGGTCTACCAAGTAAAAGTGATAAGGAGAAGCATCGTCAGGGTCTAGTTGATATCCTGAAGACCGAGAAGCCGAAGCGACCAATTGCCAAATATGAGTTTTGATTCTTTCCTCAGCTAAATCTTCCAGTTCCTCCTCAGTAGTGGCACCTGGGACTTCCTCGGTGATTTTTCCAGTGAGGATTTGATTTCCTTGCCCAAATGGAGCATCAAAGAATTCGAATTCGATTTCATAGCGTGGAGGTTCGGGGGCAAGGCTTACCTTAATGCTGTAATCATACCAGTTTTCGAGATTTAGGCTAAGATTTTTTCGGTTAGCACGAGCATTGAAGAGGAACTCTTCTCTGAAAATGGCATTTACTTTCTCAATAAAAATTGCTGCTTCTCCACCGCTGTCCGAATTGGGAAAATCTTTTTTAATGCTTTCCCCGATTATTTCTTCTTCATAAATGAGCTCGACCAGATAATTTCCGCTTGATCCTGTGATACTGAAATTTTCAGAATTTGAGCCCAAACTGATGGTCTTTTCCAAAGCCAAAGCAGCTTCCTCATGAGTTTCAAATAGCTTGGCCAGGGTGAATATTTCTTGATCCAATTCGTCTTTTACCCACACAGTCCAGCCAGTCAAGTCTTCACGGATTTCAAAGGATGGGCTAAATCGCAACCAAGACCAATCTTTTTTCTTGAATCCATAGAGAGCCCCGATTCTATCCTCCAATCCTGATTGATTTTCAATATGGAAAAATGAATCATGTCGCGAGTAATCATAGCCCTGACCTCTTCTCGATGAGATTTGTGGATAATGATTGAGAAGGCGGAGCTTGTCGTCGATCAGTTGGCGTTTGGCAGTGGTAGTTCCGATTCGCACACTCAGGCTTGCATAGTCCACCACCTGCTCTGCAAATCTTCCCAAAAGGTGATTCAGGAACTCATTCCGCCGCGTCAAGTAAGTTTCCTCTGATTCTGCAAGGTTTTTCACCAGGTCTTCTAATCCGACCAGATCTTTCCATAGGTCGGCTGAATCGGGAACTAGGTTCTCTAGACTTTTGGTGAAATAAGTCCGGTCAATAAGTGGGTTGCCAAAAGAATCCAGCTCTGCCGACATAGAAAAGAGATCCCTGATATGGGATAATTGCTGCAGATAATTGACCAGAAACTGCTCAAAAACCATCAAGAAGGCCTTTAATTGCTTCACTTCATGTTTTTTCGGTCTACCGAGGGCAGGAGGGAGCATTCCATCTTCACCGATTCCATATACTTGGGGAAAGTCATTTTGGATAGAGAAATAGTCTCCGGGATTCATGAATGTGCCACGTGGTAATTCAAAATCTACCTGCGCATTGCGAATTTTTTGAGTTCGCTCAGTTTCTTTTTGTGAGGAAAGTATATCCTCCACCTCTTCCCGGTTGGCAACAAAAGGAAGCTCCTCTTTGTAATACACCAATTTACTTTCAGGGATATTTAGGCGTGGGACGTAGTTTTTATCAACTGCCAGCTCCAGGCACCACTTGACGCTTTTACTAGGAATTTCTCCACTCTCATTATCCTGAGGTTTGTTGGCAATTTGAATGCTTTTCACGGCCTTGACCCCAGGAATATCCATGATGATGTGGATAAGGTCGGATACATGGATTTTCGATTTTCTACTGGCTTTTTCCAGCTCCTCTTCATCAATGAATCCATGTTTGAGAAGTGGACCTTCAAAAATCTTTTCAGTTGGGGTGCACTGCTCAGCAGACCAGTCTCCGATGAAGACTCGATCCTCATCTTGCAAAATAGGGCTTGGAAAAGCGGGGCTAACCTGTATTTGAGCAAGATTTGGAGATTTCTTGTCAGGGATAATTGAGGTGACCGAATAGCTGCCCACATTATTTCCCGATCCAACGATGCTAATCAGCGAGCCTATTTTTGGATACTCTTCTTCGGCAAGATTAAGCCATATTTTCCCCGGTTTTTGCTCAAATCGCTTTATTTCGAGATTTCCTGATTTGCAGCGATGAAGCATCTCATCCAACTCATAAAAATTAACCTGAGGGGAAAGAAATTTGGAGATTTGAGTGAAAATAGCAGCCTCGGTAGCTTCCACATCGGCTTCTGCATGCAGCTCGATATCTGCACAAACAAGAATTTCCTCCACACGAAGTGCGTGGAAATTGACAAAATCCTCACAAAGGTTACGGTTGGCATACAGTGTTTTTTTGGCCTCAGCCAGAATCTCTTTTACCTTTTTGATTTTTAGAAGGTAAAAACTCAAAATCCCATCCTCGTTTTTGAAGACAAAGTTGTTTACTTGGGTGTTGATGGCAGTAAGCCCCTCAATGGCTTTTGGTCCCGATGGGGTAAGTTCACTCCCCTCAATTTTTATCGTGTTGGAAGAGGTAGTGCGATAGGTTAATTCAAAATTATCAGGGACATTCTGGTATTGGACGACAATATCGATAATCGATTTTTTGATTTCATTGGGATCATTCCAATCGATTTCAGCATCCCATCGTGGGAATTCAACTTGGATATCGATGACCATTCCAGCCAAGTCGGGATGTTCATCCAACTGGATTTCCATCGAGATTTTATTCTCATTTAGATCTCCTAGGAGCTCGTTTTCATCAAATTCCAGCAAGACATCGTACAGAATGCCCATTTGAAGTGCTTTTTCTGATTTGGGGAAGGGCTGGTAGGCGAGCTTTTTCTCTTTTCGATCTGGGAAAACAGGAATCTCGTTGGTTGGTCGGATTTCAATCCAGGCATTTTTTATTCCCGCATTAAGTTTTTCTCCATCAAGATCTTCTACCACCTCGACATCCATCAGAAGTTTCCGATAGTCGTTGATCGTCAGTGCTTTGGAGGGGAGAATCTCTGAAGCCTTAAAAAATTGATCTTTCAGACTTCCTGTTGAGTCAGCCAGTAAATCTGAAATAGGGAGATTGCTCCGGTACCCCAAATCGGTGATTGCGTAGCAAAGAACCTCCAGAATAGTCATTCCTGGATCATGCGCATTGTAATCAGTCCAAATTTTTCCAGATAGGCGCTGAATGTATGCTATCGCCTCTTTTCGCAAGAGTTCATAATCCATCACTGGATTACTCGGCTTTTCCTTCGATATGGTTGTCGGTGTGAGCATAGCTTAGGTTTCGTAGGCTTCGTCCATGTCTGAGTCCTCAGATGAGGCGATCGTTACAGCGGCTTTTATTTCATTATCAGGACATTCGCAGTCCTCGCTTTCTAATATTTCCAACAGATGATCCCCATAGTTGCCAATGACACCGGCTGATCCCAAGATTGAAATCCCGGTACTACCCTTTGCTTCTTCGACCCTTTTCTTGGAAATCAGACTCCCATCGACGGGATTTCGGATAATCTGATACAATTCAAAACAGGTCAAATAGTCGATATAAGACCGTTTTTCGATGAAGTGGAGAACTATTGAACTGTGTACTTCACCTGCAAAATCAAATCCTTCGGGCAGCTGATAGGCCCATGGTGATAAAAAGGTTTTGATTTCATCTTCTAGTTTTTTGGTGAAAAAGCTTGCATCGATTCCAGGGCGGTATTTGATTTTAGTCTTGACCTGCAGCTCCTCGTAAATAGGATTTACCACATGAAGGAATACCCCCGGAGGATTGATTTTTTGAAGAAATTCCCGTACCGATGCGATCAGCGCGACGCTAGCTTTCGGCCTCAGTGGGTCGATCGCATTTTGATTTAGTACATTGGCTATAATGACAACGGTCACATGGCGAGGTGCCAATGCCCGGTATTTCTCCAGGTTTCCATCGTAGAAGGTGTGATTGAGAACCTTCACCTGATAGATCTCAGGAAACTGCTCTAGCACCAAATGCTCGTAATCCCAGCGTGTAATGGCTCGTTGCTTATGTCTTAACCTTTCTGAGATTCGCTGATAAAAATCTTCAGGTTGCTCAGGGACTTTTCCCCCAAAGGATGCAAAAGGCTGAGATATTTTACTGATTTGACTTTGTCCGGATACTAGCTTGGAGATGGAATTGGCAGGAAGTGCTTCAGCCAACCTGTCCGGATCGTTGTCTTGGTCTTCAAAAGTCACCCGAATCGCCTGAGCTAAAATCTGAGTGAAAAGAGGAATGGCGTCACTATTATTCTCTACTGAAGCTCGGATCCAGGTATGTCCATCCGAGTGGATTGTATGGGAAGCATTCGCTCCTTTGGGAGGCGTGAAGCCAATTATCCCAGTTTGGATTAGCCCTTTGGTTTCGTCCACGGTGATGTCCAACTTGTCAAAAGAAATCCAGGTATTGTCACTCAAGTAGCTCCAATTGACGGTGGGCACAGGCTTTTCAGGGTTGCCGCTTCCATCCAAGACATGAATCAATAATTGGAATGACTGAGCTGGGAGATGATTTTTTAAACCGATAAAAAGTATGCCCTCTGCTTCATAGTCGGGAAGTAGTTTCAAGCCTTTGGGATTGGAATCTAGCTTTGCCTCTCCAAACGCACCAATATGGAAAAAATCAGACTCAGAATCCCGATCCAATGAAAAACTATCTGTAGCCACATAATCCAGTTTAATGGATTTGATTTCGGGGGAATAAGGTTCTTTTGGGAGTGGAGTATTTCCTGTTTCATCCTTATTTAAGGCAATGATAGCTTTGGCCAAATCACTTGGATATTCCTTATGTCCAAAATCTATTCCTGCCAAACTCAGTCGAAGGAACCCCCTCCGAATACTTGGTCCCCATTCCGTAAATGAGGGCATGTCGGGCTCAGCCTGTAATTTTTCCAAAAAAGTACTTTCGAATGAAAGGGCCTGATTGGTTTGAAGGTTTTGATTATTGGTTTGTTCAAAGAGATTCAGTTGAGGGCCTTCTACCCAAGTTTTATCATCGAGTAGGGCAGTTTGGACCAAAAAGCTGTCGTTGCTACGACCTGAATTCGTGTAATCAGTATAATGATCACCAAAATTTGATGGGAGACCAAACCATTCAAAATGAAGGGTTAAGGACTCTAGCTTTTTAGCGAAGGCCTCTTTGCTACCAATGTAGAATGAAGAGCCTATCTGGGGCCGAAATCCAAAAGGAAAAATATTCTTGCCCACAGGAAGAATGGATTGATCATTTTGAAGAATGAGGCTTTCCACACCCTTGACCTCGGTTCGGATATCGACAGCAGTCACTTCGACTTCTTTCAGGACGCTGTAAGGGTAGCTTTGGATTGTGTCGGCCAATTCGACTTTAAGGACAGGTTGCTTCGTCTTGAATTTTTGTAAAAGCACCTCCTCGGAATATGCGACTACTGCGGCCTGATCGGGATTGAGATGAATACTCAAAACCAGTACAAGCTGCTCTTCCTTTTGCTGAATCCAATGGGCTTTGGTTCTAAAGCTGTATTCCAAATCTTCCAACTTGTCCATTCCCATTCCTCTGACATCCTTCAATTGCTCTAGCTCCTCAAATCGGCCTCCCAATGCAGTTCTCCTGGCAAGGATGTTTTTGGCGGTGACTTCTCCGATGTCATACCCTCGGAAAGGACGGTGTTTCCCAAATTCAGGGTTGTCAAATATTCTCCCCATCTGTGGTTCAATCCCGGCAATATCCGACCATTTGGAAGCCTTATTGATAAAATCTAAAGCCTCCTGTTTTGCTTCCAATTCAGACTCCGGCAGGTACGGGCTTGCTTCGATCCATTCTTCTTCACCGCTCAACCAAAAGCGAAAAGAGGAATCTAGGTGTAGCGAAAGAAGTTTGTCAAAGAGGCCTTCTTTCTTTTTGATGTGAAGGGAAAGTTTGATTTTCCGATGACCTTCTTGTAAGTGTAGCGTAGGGGAAGCAATGGCAAATCCCAAAATGGCCATTTCTCTTTCAGAATCCGGGAAAAGCGCATTAGGTCGCCCAAAAGACTCCCATCTTCCGTCAGGTTCAGCTATTTCTCCGCCTTTTCCGTCTAATGAATTTGCGATGCTGGATTTGTAAAATCTTGAATTCTCATCCCGATACAAGGCTTGAATAGCTGCTACCTCTGTTTTATTTAAGACTTGGTCTGTTGGATTTTTGAAGGTGACTTCTTTCCCCAAATCATCCTTTCCAGCCTTGAAACCAGTGTTTTTTGGCAAAAGGTATTCGTGAACATGCTTGGCCAGCTGCAAAATCAAATAGGCTTGGTCTGCCTCAGCTGGTTTTTCGCGAAGCTTTAAAACATCTCTGTAGAAAAAGTCCAGATGCTTTTTGCTCAAGCTGTTCAGCTCTTTTTGAGCGAGGGAGAAGGCTTGAAGAAATGCCAGGAAAAGCGCAAAGTGAGGGGAGTTTCTTTCGTCTTCGCTGATCTTTTTTTCGAAAAACGGTTTCCAATCCCCATTGAATTCCACTATTTCCTTATCACCAACTTTCTTGGATTCAGCAAATCGGAGTTGCTCGGCTATGCCAATTGCGAAAGCCTTGAGCTCGTCCAACTTCCTGGCATCTACAGCCACATAGCTAGGCAAGAGGCTTTCCAGCAGCCGGTTTCCCCGGTTGGTTCCGCTTCCTGGAGCGACTAGGCTATGGCAATTGTCCTGACTCATAGTTCGGTGTCTGTAGCTTCAATACTTAGGTATGGATAGACTAGATTTTTTCGGTTGTTGGTGGCAATGATTCGATAGTTGATGAGCACTTCCACCTTGCCTTCCTCATAATTTGGACGCATATCGATCTCCTCCGCTTTTACTCTTGGTTCATGAAATAAAATGGCTCGCTTGATTCTGTTGATGATGATGGTAGCCGTGGTGACATTGAGAGCTTCGAAAAGCAAGTCTTCCATGTTGGCCCCATAATCCGGTCGCATGACTCTTTCCCCAACTGTGGTATTCAGTAGGATGATGAGACTTTGCCGAATGTCCTCTTCCTTTTCAGCCAAGACTACTTCAGCTGAGCCTTTGTCAAAGGATACCGGGAATCCCCAGCCTCTTCCCAAAAATGAATTATTGTCTTCCATATCATCCAATGATTACAGTGGGTTCGCCAATGACTGCTGATGCGCCACATCCACAGGTATCTCCAACTCGCAAGGCTGGTACGCCTCCGATCATTACTGTGGCACTTCCTATTGTAAATGGGCTAGAGGTCGGCTGATGTCCGGAGGGTGGTAAGGCGCACACATGCATATCGCCCATTACTGCAGCCGGCATACCTCCAATAAGTACGGTTGCTTGTCCGGGCCCAACGATGGTTCCTCCGTGATTTGTAAGATCGGTGACTCTTGCTGCTGCTGGCATAGCTTAGTTGATTTGTACAATAGACCCTTGAATTTCTGTACTCCCTGAGGAAGTAAATGCTGCTGAAGCACCACCTTCAGCATTCAATCCTGCCGAGGCTTTCAATTCTATATTGGTGCCTTCCATAATGATGTCCCCAGACGCCTTCATCTTGATATTGCTATTACTTTCTAGCTCTATTCCTTCACTGCTCATCTGAAAGCGGTTTTTATTTTCATCTTCAATAATTATCGCTTCTTCATCTTCACTGAGTAGGATTTTATTTCCATTGGGAGTTTTTATGATGAGAGAAACCAAATCATCATTGAATACTATTTGCATTCCGGATCGTGTGAAGATTCCCTTTTCGTGGTTGTCATCTGACGGTTCCAGAGGTGCTGCTTTGGCACTGCTGTAGAGTTTGCCAAGGACTACTGCATCCCGTGGGTCTTCGTTGATAAATCCGACGATCACTTCATCTTCGATTTCTGGATAGAAAAAGCTTCCCCTACCATCTCCGGCATCAATTTGGGCTAATCGTGCCCAAACTCCTTCCTCCTCAGCTTTGATCATAGGGATGACGACTTTTACTCTGTATTCTCCATCCGGATCGTCTTGTAGCATCGTCACTTTACCAACCTGCAGTCCTTTGATGGCGGGTAAAAGTCCTGCTGCAGGAGCATCCTGAATATCATCGTAAGTGTAGGCAATGAGCTTTGGGTCCAGACCAATTCCTAAGTGAGTAAACCATTTCTGATTAGGGGAAATCTCGTGATACACCGAAGAGACAAATGCTTTTCCATTAAATCGATCTCCAAATCCTTGTAGTGATACCAAATCACCCGGACGGATACTGTTATTTCCTAAGGTCTTTAGCCTTCCTTGGATTTTGGATAGTCTGCTTCGGAAAAGATTGGTGTCGGCCCAAGATTGAAGTTCCTCGTCTTTTTTGGGTCCGCCGTGCTGTAGCTTGTTTTCGCTGAGCCCAATGACTGCGGCAAGGTCATCCGGACTGATGTTCCCATGGATATCCAAATTGGGGTTGGCAGATTCTTTTTCTTTCAGTTCTTGGAGGGATGCATCCCAACTCACAGCCTTGCTGGAAGAGTATTGTCTTCGGGCATCCATTTCAGCTTCAAAGCTGATCACATTCATTCCAAACTCCAGTTCAAGTACCGATTCGCTGCCAGTGTCAGGTTTGAAGACTTCTACCTCTCCTGCAGCTACGCGGACTATTTTCCCGGAAGATTCTGCTCTGGTAAGCATAAAATCCCAATCTGAGCAATAATACTGCACCATTTCAGCATGATTTGGCTGGGTGCTTTCCACATTTGCACTTAGGTCAGGATAGCTGCCAATTAAAGTTTCAATGATTTCTGAATCGGAAGAATCAAAAAAGTAATTGTTCTTCCTTCCCACGGTCATCCGAATGACAGGATCTCGAAGCTCCAAAACCAGTTTGGAAGAATCCTTGCTGATATCCAGACCATGTTTGATGATGATTCCTTCGAAGATTTGTTCCTCATCATTATTGTAGCCTGCCTTGATTTCGATTTTTCTCCCAGGCACAAATAAGTCCCCGTCGCTTAATTCGAATTCACCCGTCGCCACATCTCCATCAAAGAGCACCAATTTGGCAGCGGGAACCTTGTTGATAGCATAAGTCACAGCAAGCATGGCAACTCCCACAGAAGCAGGGAGCTCCTGACCTTCCGAAAGGATAGTATAGGTAGCCAAATCTGGATTGGTACGAGCGCTTACGGGAATGATGGGCATAGTTTAATTCTTTTGAACTGGCGGAAAGGAAAGCTCCTGTCCTATTTCTAGTTTTCGAAAGTTTTTCAATTGATTGATTCTAGCTATTTCCAAATAGTAATCAGGGTTACCATAAATCCTCTGGCACATGATGGGAAGTGTATCTCCTGCTTTTACCACTCGGACATGGGTAAGATCAGGCGAGTTGCGGGCTGTCTCTGCGGCCTGTTCTTCTCTGGAAATGGATTGCTTGAATTTGGCTGAAATCGTTGCCCGAATAGGAAGCCCTGCCGAATTGAAGAGTTTGTAATTAATCGTAGCGCTTTCCAGCACTCCCCGAAACTGAAAAGCACCCCAGTTGATTTGTAGAAAGTTGGGTTTGTGCGTGTCAGATTGGATCTTTTGAGTGATGTCTAGGAATCGCTGAATGGCCCGGTCCACATGTTTATCCTCTTGGATAAGTTGGATCGCAGATACCTTGTCATTACTGATCAAATCTGTATTTGGCTTGCTGTCTCCCAAATAATCCAGGTTGATGTCTCCGGGCGAATCATTTCCCGGCGGTGAGGCAGCTGTCGCATCAAATAAAAACTCGAAGGTGACCGATTCAGATTGGTTGGAACGAAATTGATTCTGGGCTCCATCAGCGAGTCCCTCTTCTGGCACCCATTTATTTTGAACCTCCTGACTGTAAGCAGTCGGATTGTACATGACGACATAAGTCTGCCTGGAGGAAGTGAAAAAGTCATCCGAAAAAGCGGTGATTTTCAGTTTTTCCAGACCTCCTAGCGGTGAAAATATGTCTTTAAGTGCCATGAGATTAGCGTTCGTTTTTATTTTTGATCAGATGGACGATTTCTTCCATTCCTTTTTCTAAAGCTTCCACTCGAGGAATCGGCCGTTTTGTACCGGTTGGCTTTTCATCTGCCGTATCCACGGTAGTACGAATGATTAATTCTTTGACTTCAATGGGCATATCAAATCGGTAATAGGTCTGTTGGGTCAATTCTTCGGTAGTATTGATAAGCAAATTCAATTGACTCGATCATCAGGGTGTTTTCCATCGCATTGAGTCCTTCAATGTTCCATTTGACCGGCCAGGCATTGATGAAATTCCAAGCCTGAAGTGGCAGGTGTTGCTCATTGAGTAGGATTACTGTAATGTCCTGTGCCTCGAATTGAAAAGCTTCCACCGAATCCTTAAACCACTTCATCAGTTGGGACCCGACTAGCATTCCTCTTTTCATGGTAAGATTTGGGTAGGAAACTGGATTTGGCATTCGATGCTTGAAGCGGTTTTCTCCTCCTTCAGCATATTCCTCTACTCCTATTTCCACGCTTAGGCCGCCTACTTCCTGAAATCCTACATCCGGTATTCCCGGATATTTGAGTAGTAGACCCTCAAATCGAACCAGAAAATGAAATCCGGTGGGTGGATAGAAAAGCGCCATAGATTAGGGAGTTTCGATGGAAAGTCCTTCGTGGCAAAGCTCGATCGTCTCGATGGCCACCTCATTCCCAGTGGAGTTGAGCGAAGGTCCTTCTACCTTGCAGGGCCAAGCTTCTTTGACCTTCCATACCATCACTGGTTCGTGTTCTTCATTGAGAAGGCTGATGGTGAGATCCCGACGTTCGATATTATTTTTCCTGACTGTGTTCAGCCATTGGAAAAACTCATTATCCGCTCGAAATACACCTCTTTTGAGTGTGATATTGCTGTATTGAGGAATGCCGGGCATTTTACTGACGTGGTATTCCAGAGAGCTTCCTTCTCGATAATCTATAGACTGAAGCTCTACGGTCAGGCCGGACACTTCGGTGAAACCTATTCGGGTACCGCCCCACTCTACCTGAAAGTGAAAGACGGAAACTGGATATGCTACTGCCATGGTATTGAGATTTTAATGGTTTATGATTCTTGAAGTTTGTGAGAGAATTTCAGGATGATGAATTCTGCAGGTCGTACTGCTGCCAATCCGATTTCTACATTCATCCTTCCCTCGAGAATATCTTGAGCTGTCATGGTGCTTCCGAGTCCTACTCGTACAAAAAAGGCATCCTCCGGTTTGGCTCCAGCCAGTGCACCATCTCTCCAAAGCTTGGAAAGGAAGTTTTCGATCATGGTTTTCACCCGAAGCCAGGTGTTGGCATCATTGGGCTCGAAGACCACAAATTCGGTTGCTTTTTTAACTGATTCTTCAATGAAAATGAAGAGTCGTCTTACGGGTACGTAGCGCCATTCATTATCATTTCCTGCTAAGGTTCGGGCTCCCCAGACTAAAGTTCCTTTTCCGGTGAAGCTGCGAATGACATTGATAGACTTTCCTGAAGCAGCATCTACGTTAAGAGATCCTTGTTGCTCGTTAGTCACTTTGATGGAAGGTCCGATGATAGATCGTACGCTGACATTGGCAGGGGCTTTCCACACGCCCCGTTGACTGTCCACTCTGGCATAAATACCAGCTATCGCTCCGCTTGGGGGAAGAGTCACATAGAGTTTTGCTATTTCGGCTAGAATAGCTCGGTGCAGGCTCGGATCATTCGTGGCGATCCAGTCGAGCGTCTGCCCATTTGCATCTGTTGGGGTAGCCGGAGCAGGAGTTTCGGTTCCTTCATAGCTACTGCTTTGTGCGACTGTAATTGAGCTATTATCAAAACCATAATTCAAGGCTGATTTGAGCTTGGGGTAATATGCCGCTCCATATTTCAGATCTGAGATGCCGAATGAACCTCTGAAATTGTCCGCATCCGTAATGGGGCCTGCTCCTTCCTCTTTTAAATCCATGATGACAAAGCGATCCTGAAGCTTTTCGCATTGAGCAAGAGCTTGCTCATATACCTGTCCTGCACTTGCCAGTGAGAGATCATCCGGAAAAAGAATGAGTGTTGGTTCATCTACTTTTTCCAAAGCTGCTAATCCTCCCAGGAGACTGGTGCTGTCTGTCGGGTCTCCTACACTCGGCCCTGCAGTGAAGTCATTGACTGATATGATGTAACAGGGCCCACCTCCATTGTCAAAAAACATTCGAAGGCTATAGTACATCTTATAGACAGAGGCCGATGAAGTCAAAGCTGCTGAAATAGTTCGCTCAGTAAGTTTGGTAGGAGGGCCTCCATAAGTATCCGTGATCGTGATGGTAATTGCCTCCGGGTTGGCCTTGCCAAAGATGGACTCATATTCAAGCATAGAGGTGATTCGAATAGGAACACCCCGTACATCTTCTCCGTTTTTTGTAGCCTTATCGGTATGACCAATGAAGGCAGGTATGGCTGTCTCTACTGCTGCTACTGATGCAGGAAGTGTAGAGATCTCCTCTATATAGACGCCTGGTGTGAAGTAATTTGCCATGGTTTTATTTTTTAATGGTTAGATCAACTTTCTTGAAGTTTGTGAGAGAATTTCAGGATGATGAATTCTGCAGGTCTCACGGCTGCCATGCCGATTTCCACATTCATTCGGCCTTCCAGAATATCCAATGAGGTCATGGTCTGACCCAATCCTACCCGGACAAAAAATGCCTGTTCAGGTTTTGCCCCAGCCAGTGCTCCTTCCCGCCATAGGCCGGATAGGAAGTTTTCGATCATGGCTTTTACCCTCATCCAAGTATTTGCATCGTTGGGCTCAAAAACCACAAACTCAGTAGCTTTTTTGACTGACTCTTCTACAAAAATGTAGAGCCTTCTGACTGGAATGTATCGCCATTCATTATCATTTCCGGCCAGTGTTCTAGCTCCCCAGACCAAGTTGCCTTTGCCTGGGAAAAGCCGAATGGCATTGATTGATTTTCCAGAGGTAGCATCCACATTGAGTGGCTCCTGATCTGGCGATGAGAGAAGCACAGATGGCTGAGATACGCCGCGCAGGCTCACATTTGCCGGTGCTTTCCATACGCCTCGTTGACCATCAACTCGAGCATATACTCCCGCCATTGCTGCAGAAGGATAAAGAGTCATAACCTTGGATTCAAGCTTCGCCTTGATGGCATTGTAGAGTGATTTTTCAGCCTGAGGGATTCGAAGAGTGCCTCCAGGGCTAATAGTAGCCCCTCCGTCTCCATTGTCTGTATAAGTCAAAGTCAGGCTTTCACCAGCACTTCCTTCGGCAGTAGCTTCAATGATGATCGTAGCTCCTGACCTTCGGGCGGTGTAGTTGGGATTTGCAGCTGCTTGGATGGCTACCAGTAAGTTTTCTGCTGACCCTGCATTGGCTGAAGGGCCAGGCTCTTTGGTAAATTCTGTTCCTTCGTTAAAGGTATCTGTGTCAATAGTGAAGGAGTCCAGATCAAGGTTAGCGTTGTTGGTGATTTGGATAATGCCTACTGCCCGGTTGCTACCCGTTCCAAGCATTTCTAGAGGCATTTGGTGAAAAGGACCTTGTGCTGTACCACCCCGATTGTCTGTCAAAATGAGCGTTTTCTCATTGAAGTTTCTGAATAAAAATGTTTTCAAACCCGGATAGTAAGCTGCTCCATATTTCAAGTCGGATGTGCCTACCTGATTTCTGAATGCCGTGGCATCCTCAAGGGGTGTATCGTTGTTATTGTGTAGGACATCCATTATCGCAAAGCGATCCTGAAGCTTTGCACATTGTGCCAAAAGCTGGTCATGTAGTGTGGTACGGTTGACATCCGAAAGAACTGCCGCTTCGGGGACTACAAGAAGTGTTGGTTCGTCCTCTTCCTCTAGAGCTGCTAAACCTGCCAGTAAGGCTGCAGGATCAATTTCATTTCCACTGGGATTGGAAATGTGAGTGCCCACAGATACGATGTAGCATGGTCCTCCTCCATTTAGGAAGTAGAGATAGACATGGTAGGGTAATAAATAATTGGAAAAATGGCTAGGGTCGGTAATCGTATAGCCCGGTTCGGTGCTCGTCAAGCTGACCTCATACCTTTCATAAAAAGAGTCCCCAAATATTTCCTTAAACTCCAGATATGAAGTTATCCGGGTTGGTTTATTGTTTGCGATTGTTTCTCCGTTTTTCTCCCGTTTGGCGGTGTAGCCGATAAAGGCAGGGATAGCAGTGGCTACCGGTACGACGGAGGCTGGAAGAGTAGAGATTTCCTGGATATAAACTCCCGGAGTTTTAAAGTCTGCCATGGTCTGTGATGCTAGATGTATACATAGATTTCGGATATAGGGTCTCCTCCGTCAGTCTTGACAGGGCTGTGCCGGAGAGGATTGGGTAAATGAGAAAATAAAACCCGATTGCCTGGATTTCTTCGGAGCTCAAGGTTGAGCTTGGGCCTTTCGAAATATGGAATGGGTACCTGCGATCTGAAAATGACCGTTTCGTGATCATTGATCCGGATATCTGGATGGGGAGTACTTCCCAACTGATCAAATTGATATTGTGAATAGGGTGAGCTTGGGGGATTTTCCCTGTCCTCGATGATCAGGGTAGATGAGCTCAAGTCTATTCGCTTATTTTGGTTGACGATGTAGTACGTCCACTTTGAGGTCTTTCTGTTTAGTTGTAAGCGATAAAACTCCTGCAATCCATACAAATGATCCGGTGAGTTGCTGTATCGAATCTGTACTACACCAAGGCTATTTGATAAATTTGGATCTGCGGATAAAAAAAAGTCACGCGTCCATAGCGTCGTGGTATCTAAGTCATTTCGGAGTCGAATTGTGTAGACTCCTTCCTTTTTTCCATTTAGATTGATTTCAAATCGAACCTTTCCATCAGGCTCAGCTTGAATATTTCGGTCTACTGGAAATGCTTGGCCATTGAAATCCTGACCTGAGCTGATTTTGTTCCCATCCGAATCCAGGACTTGAAGAATGACTGTTCCGGGATTTGGGTTTAGTACTAATTCTGAGCTGAATCTCATGGGACGTCTTCCGTCCAAGATCTCATGTTCTAGGGACTCTGGATTCGAGGAATCGGTGGAAGCTTGGGCAGGGAGATTTTGAAAATGTAAAAAGTCACCAGAAGAAAATTTTCTGGGTAGTTTGTCAAAATCGCTGACAGTTTGGATAAAAGCCTGATCATTACTCTGAAGCAAAAAAGTGAATGTTTTCGGCCGAGGAAGATCTATTTCAGGGCTTACTAAATCATTTTTTGCCCGATATAAAACTAAGGTGCCATTGGGAGTATCTCTAAAAAGCATTCGCCCACTTTTGAAAAGGTTCTGCGTTTCTTTGGTGGGAATTAGGTTTAGGTTTCTTCCTTTCCCATTTGCGAAAAACTCGTGTCGTATCGAAAGCTCGAAAAGTCTCTTGTAGATGATATTCATGACTTGTGCTGGCTTTGTGTGAATATCTGCTCGATCGGCTCACCCTGCTCGAGGACTGCATTTTCCTGAATGCTGATGGTCTTGATTTTATACAGCACACTGGGCAGGTATTTTGCACCTACCACAGACCAGAAATTGTAAAGCTGCTCAAAGGAATAGCTGTACAATTCCACTACTATCTTTTGAAGATTGGGATCGAAACTCCCCAAGCCGGGGCTGTTTTCAGGCGTAAAGACGTTTTTGGATTGGAAAAAGGAAATCGCATAGCTTAGCTGCTTTAGCCCTTCCACATAATCATCCGAGGAGTTGTTAGGATTCTTATTTTGAAAATTAGCCGTGATTAGGACGTAGAGGTTGAGTCGTATTTCGGGGTTTCGCTTCTCGACTTTTCCCACTGCATTGACGAATCGGTTTTGCTGATCTTTATTGACCCGCTCTTCCTCGATATTGATCAGGGAAATACCCAAAGATTGATCAGGAATGGCTATTCCAGCTTCATTGGTTACTCCTGAGAGATAAATCCGAGTTGTCGTAGGATCGCCTACCTTTAGTTTGATAAAGGTGTTTAACTCATCCGTAAGAAATTCTAAAACAGAATGGATCATCGACTAAAAGTGAAAGAATGAAAGAATATAAAGACCCTCTTAAGGTATTGAAGTGGCTTGGGCTTTGATAGGAAAAAATCAGATTGAAATAACTTGAAAAATTCTCAAGAAAATATTTTAATTAATTGATTATCAATTGATTGTAAATCAAAAAGATTTTAAAAATAATCTCTATCTTTTTAATATCTAAATTGCTTTTTATTTGATTAAAGAATTAAAAAAATTTAAATATTGAATTTTATTTAGAAATTATTTAACAATATTTTTATAAAACCACTGATCGTAAGGAAGTAATTCAAATCCATCTGGGCGCCACTTGTATTCTCCTATTCTTTGGTTGAGTTTTTCCCAAAGTGAAGATTCCAGAAGCCTTTCTACCTCGGTGTGTTGATGTAGATCTGAGAGCAAATGAAAGGCAGAATTCAATCGAATGCTAGCCTTATGGCTCCATCGAGAAAGGAGTTTTCGAAAGTTTTCCATTTTGTACTCAAGCCAGTCCATATCTTTCTGCTCAAACAAAATCATTAACTCCAGCATTTTTGATCCCAAATAATAATCCGGAACCGATTTGAGGCGAGATTGGCAATCATGAATTAACTTCAACGCAGGTTTATACTTTTCTAAAGAGAAAAATGTCAAAGCTTTCCAATATTCCCAGTGTGGATTTTTCTGAAGTTCGGGTCCATTAAGTTTTTGATGAATTACCTGTAATGCCTCGTCCCATTTTTTTTGATGAAATAGTGAAAGGAAATAATATTGAAAAAATGTCGATGGAACTTCCTGATTTTTGAGTTTTGATTGTAGGTATTCTTCGCAAAGGGATTGGGCTGGGAGAAAGTCCATTTTTTCGAAGAGCAATTGCAGCTTGGCATGAAGAAATTCACACAAGGCAGAGTAGTCATCCGGTTCGGAAAACTCCTCTCTTTCTACTTGCTCCATCAATAGGCTCGCCTCCTCATAATCTCTTTTTTGGATCGAATTTTTGAGGCTGCTTACCAGTCCCCATTGTTTCCGATTTGCATTCAGTTTTTGAATCATCTGTCTCAACCATCGATTGGAGCTATGCAATTTTCCATCAGCCTGTATTTCAGACTGGCTTACCAATACCTGCAAATGGCACTTGATGGCAAGCTCGAGCTCCGGAAGGTCTTTGGTGCTGAGTACGTGGCCAGACCCATATTCTTGTCCTATGGAGAATACAGTCAGTGCCAAATCGTGAAAGCCACCTTCAATGGCCAATTCCAGGCTCTTTTGAAGGAGTTTTGACCCTTCGTCTCGAAGATTTCGGGCAAGCAGCAGTTGAGATTGTAAGATCAATTCAGAACACCTGATCCGCTGATGGGCTTTGGTATTGACTGCAGATGGCTTGATCAAAACAGAGATTTCCTTGATCTCTTCCTTTAGCCGCTTTTTCAGCTGGGGAAAAGCATTGCTTTGATGATTAGGATAAAGTCTTTTTGCAAAAAAGTCATCCTCTTCATGTGGATTTCTAATCAGTAATCTAAGTAGGTCTAGCTTTTTTGACCTGGCTGTATTTCTTGCAGATGCTAAATGAAGTAATTGTTCCTTTTCCTGTGTAGAAAAAGCATTCAAAATATCGTTGAGACGATCCATTTGTGAACTGGGTTAAAAAGTAAGAACCAGTCTCAAATAACACTTTAAATCGCTGAAATACAAATGTTTGAACCCTTATTTCAAGATAAATACATTCGTTTTTTCCATTTTATATTTTCGTTCAAGCTCCTTGAACTGACTCAGCAATTGCCCAAAGTCACCATGTGGATCATAAACCACTTCAGGCATTTGCTTATTGATCATTCTAAAAAGCTGCACTTTTCTAGCGAAGGTTCGTTCCTTCTCCAAAAGCTCCTGGGATAAGTAGTAATTTAGAAAAGGGCCTTTCATGGAATGGTCTTGGTATAAAGAAAGATCACTGTCAAGCACTAGGACACTTTTTCCCGGCCATTGTGGATTTGCAGATTCTTTTAAGAAATATTCCGATTGTAGCGATCTGTTTTCTGCCCAAAACCACCAAGAACCCAAAGGCAGAAGAATGACCAAGCCCAAAAAGCCTATCTGTAGAGGTAATTTTTTCTTCACCCCCAAGAAAAAAGCGGTAATCAAATAACTTATTAATGGGAGAAAAACCATCATTTCCAAAGCTGCGTGATGCCTGGAAATGAAAATGGCTAGGCCAGCGAAGATTGCCCAGAAAAATAAAATTTGCCGCTGTTTTTGCTGATTGATGGAAGCTCCTTTAGATAGTACTCCAAAAAAGTATCCTAAAAATCCCAAAACAAGTGGAAATGCAAAGAGAATTCCTAAGGTGGCGAAGGTATGAAACTGGTATGTTTCGGATGTGAAACTCAAAGGCCAAATTCTCAGAAAATCTTCCAGTCCATTCGACCAGAAATAATAAACCACGATAAGTAACAAAGGCGTGAAGTAGCCAATCAGCGATAGGATCAACTGCCTAAAGCTAAAACCACTAATAGTCACTCCTACGATAATCAAAAAGGGAAGAAAAACGATATAAATGGGATGAAAACCCGTAGCCAACCCACCATAGATTCCAATCAATAAGGTAGCCTCACTACTTTCTTTTTGGAGGATGGTCTGGGAGAATAGCTGTGATAGCGCAAATATCACAAAGGTACTACCCAATAGTGCCGGACTTAGGCTCAGCATATCAAAGCTAATATGGAATAGGCTCAGCAAAACAATAGCCGGGATAAATGTATTTTCATCAAAGACGCGGTATCTGATGAGAGCGCTGTTCCAGTAGATCACTTGTATGAAAATCAAAATCCTGCCGATGATTTGATAGGCTAGAGAGCTGCCTCCAAATATCCAATCTATCAGAAAGAAAAAGCCAGCCGACAAGGGACCTGTGTCATCTACTAAATCGCGATAGAAGAGCAATCCATCTCCCAATCGCTCACCGAGCAGCATCCAACTCATTTGAAGCTGAGTGAGCGGAAGGTCCGCAAACACCAAATAAAGAATAGTCCAGAGGAGTAGAAAAAAGACTACACCGATTATTCGGAATGGATCGTTTAATTTGAAAAATTGAAACAAGGCTGTAGAATTGGGGTTAGCTGGGTCGAAATTAAAGCTTGCCCAAGTATTTCGCTAAATTTGTACCATAAATACTTCAAATGGAAAGCAAAAGACAACAAAAACACGCAAAACTTCTGCAGAAGGAGTTGGGAGAAATATTTCAAAAAGAGGCTAAACACCTGGTAGGAAAGGCAATGGTGACGATTACGAGGGTTTTTGTCAGTCCTGACTTAAGTGTTGCAAAAGTTTACCTTAGTTTTTTGCTTGCAGACACGCAGTCTACTTACGAGCTCATTCAGGAGCACAAAAAAGAAATTAGACATCATTTGGGAAGGAGAATCGGCAAGTCTGTTCGAATTATTCCTGAGTTGGCATTTTTTCCGGATGAGTCAGCGGCTTATGCCCAGCATATGGATCAGGTGATCTCCGGATTGGAGATTCCGCCAGCACCAGATGAGGAGGAAGATGAGTCAGATGAAGATTAATTCCTTGGATACTTGAACCTCAGCTATTTTATAGCGGCCCGGTATTTTCGCAGTAAAAAGAAGCGAAACTTTATCACGGTGCTTTCGACTATCTCCATGATCGGAGTGGCAGTTGGTACAATGGCATTGGTGATAGTCATGTCCGTTTTCAATGGACTGGAAGATCTGATCCGGGGACTTTTTGCCAGCTTCGATGCGGAGTTGAAAGTAGAGGCTGTGCTCGGCAAAAGTTTCGAAGTGGATTCTTTATGGCTAGATGGGATCCAAAACGTAGAGGGAGTAGCTGTACTTACCGAAGTGATCGAAGATAATGCGCTTTTGGACTACAATGGCAATCAATTAGTAGCTACCATCAAAGGAGTTTCGGATAATTTTTTGGAGCAGGATCGTTTTTCCAGAGGGTATTTTTGGGGTGACACCACGCTGGGAAACGACCTCAGACCCGGCGCCATTATGGGTCGTGGAGTTGGTTTTTTCTTGTCTGTAAATCTCAAGGATGTCAATGTCCCCTTAAAGGTCTTTTACCCAAAAGCCCCTCGAAGCGCGGCCACTCTCAATCCCAATCAACTCTATTCCTCCGCTTCGCTTGAGCCGGTTGCATTTTTCTCAGTCGAGCGTCAATTCGATGATGAGTATGTAATTGCCCCTTTGAAGTTCACCCGAGAGCTATTGAACTATGGAAACAAACGGACTTCTCTGGAAATCAAGATTTCGGATGGATATTCCATTGATGAGGTACAAGAAAATTTGAAGGCTCACCTTGGACCTGATTTTTCAGTAAAAAATACCGATGAACAACATGCCGGCTTGCTCCGCACTGTCAAGCTTGAAAAGCTATTTGTTTTTTTGACCCTGAGCTTTATTCTGGCCATTGCCTCCTTCAATATCTTCTTTTCCCTCAGTATGCTCGCAATTGAAAAGAAGAAAGACATTGCTATGCTAAAGGCTTTGGGCGCAAAGGATAAGCTAATTCGGGAGATATTTTTGAAGCAAGGCGCAATGATAGCCGTGGTAGGTGCCGCAATAGGATTAGTCTTGGGATTTGCTATTGTTTGGCTACAGGAGAGTTTTGGATTGGTGTCTCTAGGCATTGCCTCTGCAGTCGTGGATGCTTATCCGGTTCGAATGGTTTGGACTGACTTTGCTTGGATCACCGTGGTGGTCATTTTGATCACATTGGTAGCTTCCTGGAGACCAGCCTGGATCGCCTCAAGGGTGAAGACTACCGACGAACTCTAGTCCTGACAGGCTTTTTTAATGACTTCTTGGGCGGCTTCCATTCCCCAATTGGCTGCAAGCTGTAGGTTTTCGCAGGCTTCTTGATTTCTTTTCATCCGTAGGAGCGTGATTCCTCGGTGATAGTAGGCCGTAGGAAGCGTGGGATCTATGCCTATCAATTGAATAAAGTCTGCCAGCGCCTCTTCCAATTTACTCTGTTGATAGCGAGCTTGCCCTCTGGCAAGGATGATTTGCGTATTGGTTTCATCCAGAAAAAGCCCTTCGCTGTAGTACTTTTCGGCTTGAGCCCATTCTTGCTGCCTGGACGCAATCGTTCCTAGGTATAGATATAATTCAGCGTCTTGATTGTCCAAAGCAAGGGCCTCCCTAAGGTCTCTTTCTGCCAATTTCCAATTTCCTCTTTCTAAAAAATAATAGGCCCGTTTTTTCCATACTTGGGGTTCATTGGGTTTGTTTTTTACGGCAATATTTAGTGGCTCGATCAATTCTTCTGGATTTTTCCCCCGAATCAAAGCAAGACGTTCTTGAGCAAGAAAATGATCTGGGTCTATTTCCAAAGCTGTGATTAAAGCAGATTCCGCCTCATTGCTCCGATCGAGAGAAAGCAAAGCTTGGCTTTTCTCAGTGAGATAGTCTGGTTCGGGTCGGATCTCAATCGCTTGGTCAAAATACTCATTGGCCTTTTCATAGTTTTCCATCCCCATCTGACAAAGCCCAAGGTGGTAAAAGACTTTTGCTGATAGATTTCCCTGAAGGGTGAAAATTCCAGATACGCCAGCTTGCGTGGAATTTTTTTCGAAAAAGATTTGATTGGTTTCTCCTTTGGGAAGATTTTGAAAGGTCAAAAAATCCTTTTCTGCAGCTTCAAACCTTTCCATTTGAAGAAATATTCTCCCACGACTGAAGTAGGCGGAGGCTAGTTGTGGATTCAAATTGATGGCTTGATTGTAGTATTCGAGTGCGAATGGAGTGTTTTCTCCAGGAAAGGACTCATAGACCTGACCCATATACCAGTGAGCAAGCGCATCTTGGGGGTAGCTTTTCAGCCAGTTTTCCAGATGAAAAAAAGCTGCTTCCTGATCCTCACGATCCATGGCTTCCAAGGCAGCCTCAAAGTCATTTTTTGGGCTGTTTTGTCTGGCAAGGCCAAAACCGCTGAGGGAAATGAATAAAAGGACAAGAAAGATTCGGGTCATTCAGGAATTACTTTTCCCAAATTTAAAATTTAAAAGCCCACGGTTCAAAAGTGCATAGACACTTCCTAGCAATCCGAGTGAACCGGTTAGGTACGCATAGGCCTCGGAGAAGAAATTCTGGTCGAAAATACCGATCAAGGCAAGACAGATCAATGCAAAACTGACCAGTGAAACCTGAATGCTCTGGGCATTACCTTGTTTTTTCTCAAAAACCCGGAAGGCTTCAAGTTCTGATTCTGAGGTTTGGTCCAAAATATATTTTCTAAAAACCGGACTGTAGAGTTGCCATTCCAGCCAGGGATTTTCTAGCCAAACCGGTTTTTTGACTTTTGTATCCTTTGGTTTTAGGACTCCTTTTTGTGCCAGCCCAATCATGACATCCTTTCGGGCGGGGCTAAAGAATCCCTCTTGAGCAAATGAATAACAGACTAAGCGCTCTAAAAATGAAAGTTCTGCCCACATATTGGTAAAAAATGCCTTTCTGCTTCGCATTTCTCTAAGTAGAATTTCTGGTTTTTCGAAGCCGGGTTCTGTCTCAAGGGTTTCATGGGGAATGGCTAAGAATTTAAATCGGAAATCTGAAAAAGCCTCCGAGAAACGCATGGACTGATCATTGTCCTTGATTTTTGATAGCAACTCAGGCCAGGTTTTTCCAGAGCATATCCAAATGGTCTTGCCTGGACCGTCTAGATTTTCGATGATTTCAATGGCTTTTGTAGGGTCAGCTAGACAGTGGAAATTTTGAAAAATATACATGTCGTAGCTTTTGTCTACTTTAAACTGCCAATTGATCTCTTGCGTCAGGAAGTCAATCTTAGCCACAGTTTTAGTGCTATTGGAAAGCAATTGATCCATAATCTCGTCAAAATGCCCAGAGTCAATGCTGCATACAAAAAGTTTTGGCTGGCTGAGATCGAAATTATCCTCATGTACAGGTTCAAATGTGAAGAAAATGGTACGCTGCAAATAATAGATCAAAAAGCCAAAAAGGAATAGGAGTCCGATCACTCCAATCCAGCCAGTTCCAAAGCTCAAGTTTTTGGAGGTACCTTGCATGGCTGCCCGAAAGACTGTCTGATTTGGTGTGATAAAGTCGAGAATTTTTTGATCAAAAGGATCGGTTACCGTCATCATGATCGATCTTCGAGATTTTTCCAGACTCTCAAGTTGAAGGTTTTGCTCCTCTTTTTCAGAGCTTTTGACGCTATTCCAGATTTTTGATTCGAAAATCTGTGTCTTGGACTGAATAAGATAGCCGGGAATAAATCCCACCATTAGAAACCAGGTCACGAGATAAACAGGGAGTACTTTGGAGGCAGGAATGATTTTGATTCTTCCCGGGATTTTTTTGACGAATCCATGCCACAAATAAGTCAGGACAAGAGCCGATAAACTCAAAATGAGAATAGGAATCCAGCTAATTAAGCCAGACAAAGCCGATACTAAAATGATCATAAGGTTGATTCCTAAAGGTGCATAGGCTGTCTCATTGAGGTGGTATTTTTTCGAAGAGCTGCCTTTCGAGCTATTGGAATCTGTTGCTAGGTTGATAAATGAAATCCAGAGGGAGGAAATGATCAATAGGAGTAGTAGGCGGATCGGATCAAGTGGTAAATAATAATAGATCGTAAGGACGATCCCCCCATAAATCAGAAAAGCGAAAGTCAGATATTTGAGCTTTCGAAGATTTTGCTGGGTCGGCTTAAGCCATTCAAACAGGAAGGTGTTAAATCCGAAATCAGTCAATAATTGTCGAGATAGCCCCTGTGCGGCCATAGAAAGGAGAAGAATCAGAAAATACGCTGATAAAATCAAAACGGCTTCCAAGGATGAAAGCGAGGAAAATACATGGGTAAGGTTGTGATTGACTAGGAAGACCATCCAAACCGGTTGGTCAAATCCCGTATCCCTTATCCGTGAAAATACTCCAGTGTAATGATGACCGTTTAGATAGAAGGGTACCTCGAGAGTTTGATTTTCACCCAAGTCTCTATTGTTTTCTAGAATAGATTCGATTTCCTGCCATTTGACCAGACTGACTCCTTCCTTAAGGTTGGAAATAGGGGAGATTATCTTTTGGCTTTTATATAATATTCCTCCATCTTCTTTGATGAGGAGGAATCGGAAATTTTTACTGATATCCGCATCTGGTTGAAGCTTGAATGTTACAGCATGGATGTTTCCTTCATTAGTTTTCCTGCTGATTACTGACTCTAGTTGACCACTTCCCCTACTGTAATGAGAGTTGATGAAAACGGAACTGTCGCCTTCTTTGAAATACGTGAAATAAGCCCGGTCACTCAAGTCAATGGGTGAATTTGAGCCATCTCCAAAATTCAAATCCAGGCCCGGACCTTGAAAATACATTTGTTTGGCAAGGCCATCATCGGAGAATTCTATCAGTTCATTTACCTGTCCAAAAGTGTTTTTTTCACCTTGATCCTGAAAATCCCTCAAAATCGTATTAAAGCGACAAAGACTATCAGTGAACTGTTGGTCTAGGGTCAGGCGTATATTTTTAGTCTCTTGAAGTGGGTCAGGTATATTTTTGAAAAAAGAAAAGGCAAATCCCAAAATCAAGGTCAAGCCCAAAAGAGATAGACCCACCTGAAGAATTTTGGACCTTGTCAGTGAATCTCCAAGCCCCAAATTTAAAATGGCCAAAATGGGCACGGAAGAAATGAGTATAACCAAGAAGAAAAGCAAAATGCTCAGCAAGGAAAAATTGATCCGAAGGCCTACTTTCATGAATTGGGCCTCGGGAACTGTTCCTACTGCGAAAAGCTGAAGGTTTTCCAGTGTCACCGGAGCGATATAGGCTCTGTTTTTGAATCCGGAAAAATTGATTACTTCATGATAAACCCCAGATCTTACCACGCCTAGGCTATCTCGTGTAAGGGGGAAAGGCTCAAGTAGCTGAAGGCCTAATTGCTCCTCGGGATAGACTACTTCTCCCTGACTATTTAATATAAAAAATTGCTGAAATACTTTGTTGTTTTCCTGCTTTCTAAGAAGCTCCTCGATAGGAAAGGTGACATCAATAATAACGGCATCTTTGATGGATTCTGAGCTGGCTTCAAATTTTCCTGTAAATCCATAACTCGTGAAATAATTCATTTTATCTGAGGGGATTTTCACCCTCAAATTCTTTCGCGAGAGTTCGTTTTGATCTAATGAAAGAGATGGGAGCGGAACTTGACTTTTACCTACCAAGCGGACCCTTTCGATGTCAGGTTGAAAGACATTGGCAAGCAGGTCGACGAATTTTTGGGACTCCTTACTAATCGAATCTTCCGAATAAACAGCGTAGGCCTCTCTGAAAATATAACCTTCCACTCGCTGATAATAATCAGGCAGAGCAGCTTGCATATCATTTTTGACTGCCTGTATACTTCTCAGGTTTTGCTCTTCCAGTTCGGTGATATTATTCGATGACTGGATATACAAGACAGTCCCGATGATGCCAATTACAGGCAAAAGAAAAAGCCAAACCTTTAGAATTTTTATACGCATGGTAAAAAAAAATGGAAAAGGAATTTAATTATAATTATCTGAAAATCAACAAAAAAGGATTTTGACAAAGGGTTTTTACTGGAAGGTTTTCAAAAAAAACAGGCTAAATTTGCCGGAAGGCACATTTATTGAATCACCCCTTGAACTCAAAAAATACGATAATGAACAAGCATCTAGTATTTCTGGCGCTAACTGTGACACTACTTTCCGGTCAGCTTTTGGCCCAAGAAACCAATGAAAATGCACTTCAATCCGGCACAATCGATGAACAGTTTGACTATATCTACGGAGCTTCAAATAATTATCAAGAGTATAAAGTCGTCAGAAGGTCATTTTTGGATCGATTAAAATCAAATATGCTTGACTCCATCCAAACCATGCGAGGAGAGGTTTTGGAACTCAAAAAAGACGTACAAACCCGACAGGACTCTATTCGATCTATTCAAAATCTTCTTGCACAGACTGAGTCCGAAAAGCAGGAAGCAATAGCTGCCAAGGATAATTTCAGCTTCCTTGGACTTGGAATTCAAAAAGGGGTCTACTCTACGTTTATGTGGGTTTTGGTAGGAGCCTTAGCGGCAGCTTTAGCCCTTTTCTCTTTTAAATATTTCCGAAGTTTTTCAAAGATCAAAAAGGCCGAAAAAGATCTCGCCGATCTACAGGAGGAATTTGAACAGCACCGCAAAAATACCTTGGAGCGGGAGCGCAAACTCAAGCGAGAACTAATTGATGCCCAAATGGGTAAATCCTGACTTGAAAAGTCTCCATGAAGGATTATGACTATGTGGTAATCGGACTCGGGGCTGTAGGATCTGCCGCCCTTTATTTTCTCTCGAAGAGCGGAAAGAGGATTCTTGGAATCGACCGCTTTGACCCACCGCATGGCATGGGCTCCTCACATGGAGAAACCCGAATCACCCGACTGGCTGTGGGTGAAGGAAGAGAGTATGTCAAGTTTGCTCGTCGATCTCAAGAGATCTGGAAAGAAATCGAAAAAGAGGCAGGAATTGAGCTTTTCAAGCAAGCAGGGGGACTTTTGATCGAGTCCGGTCAAGAAGCTTGGGTTAAGTATGGGGGCTCGAGCTTTTTTGATCAAACCAAACAAATCGCTGATTCAGAATCTATCCCACACTCGATTTTTGATCAGGAGAGATTGAATGAAGAATTTCCTCAGTTCAATTTTCCGGAAAAGGTAAGAGGGTACTTTGAGCCCAGTGCAGGATTTGTCTTTCCTGAGAAAACCATACAAGTCCAATTGGATCTTTCCGTAAAGAATGGTGCTAAGGTCCGAGTTCATCAGCCAGTGTTGGGAATTCAGCAAAAAGCGGGATTCGTTGAAATCCAACTTCGAGAGGAAACCCTTCGTGCCAAAAAAGTAATCCTATCTGCCGGCGGTTGGGTAAAGGACTTTGTCGATCCAAGCTTTCAGACGAAGTTTAAAATCTGTAGACAAGTGCTTCACTGGGTGAAGATGAAGGAAGATAGCCCTTTGAAATCCTTGAACTCTGTATTTATGTGGGGATATGGTCCAAAGCCCACAGATTTCTTGTATGGTTTTCCAAGCCAAGATCAGGAAACGGTGAAGATAGCCTCTGAGCAATTTTTGGAAACTGAGCATCCTGAGCAGATCGATCGCTCTGTGAGCAAGCTGGAACAAGAAAGGTTTTGGAAGGAAAAATTGGAAGGGAAATTTGTGGGACTTTTACCTGAAATCGTGCGGAGTGAGGTTTGTTTCTACACCGTTACCGAAGACGCAAGATTTGTTTTGCAGCCACACCCACAGATGGATCGCGTTTCCTTAGTTTCTGCTTGCTCAGGTCACGGGTTCAAACATGCAAGTGCTCTTGGAGAAATGCTAGCTGCCCAAGTTTTGGCCGAATAACCCTTTCCTCAAATTTCCATGTTTTGGAAGCTTCTTTTCAATCAAAAGGCTATTTTTGCATCAATATTAATTCAGAATGGCTAAAAAAAGGGGAGCGGCGTTAGAAGATCACGAGAAGCGTAAGTTAAGCAAGCAAAATTTTCAAAAACTAGGCGGAATATTCCGTTTCATGGTTCCATACAAAGGAAGGTTTATCCTTGGTTTGGTGTTTTTGCTTTTGTCTTCGCTTACCCTGCTGACCTTCCCGTTTGTTGCAGGCAAACTGATTGATACAGCTCAGGGCAGTGACTGGATCATTCAGGACATTGATTCCATTGCTTTTTTACTGTTGGGCATTCTGGCAATCCAAAGCGTCTTTTCCTTTTTCCGAGTTTGGTTGTTTGCCCAAGTATCTGAGCGCTCCATGCGGGATATACGTCTGGCACTTTATAGCCGAATGTTGAGATTACCGATGACTTTTTTCGACAAGCGAAGAACGGGGGAGTTAATTTCAAGAATCACTTCGGATGTCAGTTTGCTTCAAGACACCTTTTCAGTAACCTTAGCGGAGCTTTTTAGACAGGTAGTTACTCTTCTGGCAGGTATAGCCTTTCTTTTCTTTACCACACCGAAGCTTACCTTCTTCATGCTGGGATCCTTTCCGGTCTTGGTTTTGCTGGCAATGGTATTTGGTAGATTTATCCGCTCTTTGAGTAAGAAAACACAGGATGAACTCGCCTCAGCCAATGTCATCGTGGAGGAGACTTTACAGTCTATTTCAACCGTAAAGTCTTTTGTGGGTGAAGCCTATGAGTCTTTACGCTACTCCAATAAGTTGGGAGATGTGGTTCAAGTGGCTTTGCGGACAGCCAAGTTCAGAGGAGCTTTTATTTCTTTTATCATTTTTGCGCTTTTCGGAGGTATCGTGGCAGTAATGTGGTACGGAGCAAGCTTGGTGGCAAGTGGGGAGATGAGTGTGGGTGAATTGGTTTCATTTGTTCTCTATACCACTTTTATCGGGGGGTCGATTGCCGGCTTGGGAGATATTTATAGTCAGGTCCAAAAAGCAATCGGGAGTTCTGAAAGAGTCTTGGAAATACTGGAAGAGTCTGAAGAGAAAAGCGGAACAAGCAGTGCTCAGGAAGAAATTCGGGAAATCGAGCTATCCAACGTCGAGTTTCGATATCCAACCCGCCCTGAAATGGCTGTTTTGAAGTCACTTTCCATGCGAATTCATACAGGAGACAAGGTGGCATTAGTCGGTCATTCCGGAGCAGGGAAATCGACCATCATCCAACTTTTACTGAGGTTTTATGAAGTAGAGAAGGGATCCATTGCCATCAATGGAAAGTCTATCAATGACTGGAATTTGGACGAGCTCAGAAGGCATATCGGGATGGTTCCCCAGGAGGTTTTGCTTTTTGGAGGAAGTATCCGCGAAAATATCGCTTATGCACGTCCAGAGGCTACAGAGGAAGAAATCATTGATGCTGCCAAAAAAGCCAATGCATGGCAGTTTATCTCTCAGTTCCCTGAAGGACTGGATACATTGGTTGGAGAGCGGGGAGTAAAGCTTTCCGGTGGTCAGCGTCAGCGTGTAGCCATTGCGAGAGCTATTTTGAAAGATCCTAGCCTCTTGATTCTCGATGAGGCAACTTCTTCATTGGATGCCGAATCAGAAGCCCTTGTTCAGGAAGCCCTAGACGAACTGATGAAAGGAAGGACAACGATCATCATCGCCCACAGATTAGCAACGATTCGAAAGGTCGACCGAATCTACGTCCTTAGTGAAGGAAGAATTGTAGAGGAAGGAAGCCATCTGGAACTCGCTGATCGAGAGGATGGATTTTATTCCAACTTGGTTCGCTTACAGTTTGCAGAAAATTAATTATCTCAGATTGTTTTTTTCTATCAAATGAATCGAACAATCCCACAGTCCTTCTGTGTTTTCCCATTAAAATTTATTCATGAACAATCACCTGGATCAATTGATCTCGTCGGTAAGCGATGACCGACAAGAATTACTACATCACCCAATTTATCAAAACTTAAATACCCTAGAAGATTTCCGTGTTTTCATGGAGTACCATGTCTTTGCGGTTTGGGATTTTATGAGTCTGCTAAAAGCTCTTCAGCATAGACTGACAGGGATGAGTCTTCCTTGGATACCGGCAGGAGATCCTCTCGTGGTCAGATTGATCAATGACATTGTACTTGCAGAGGAAAGTGATGAGGATGGAAAAGGAGGCTTTTGTAGCCACTTTGAACTTTACTTAAGAGCCATGCAAGAAGCTGGTGCTTCTACCAAGTCTATCAATAGTCTTGTAAAGTCCGTTTCCTCGGGAATGAATCTTGACGATGCGATGAATGTCGCTCAATTACCAGAATTCGTTCAGAAATTCCTTCGGGTAAATTATCAAACAGCCTTATTTGGTTCTGCCCACGAAATTGCCTCAAGTTTTACCTTGGGAAGAGAGGATCTGATCCCTGATTTGTTTAGAAAATTGGTGGACGAGCTTGTCAAAGATCAACCTGAGGAATTAAAAACGCTTGGTTTCTATTTCGACAGACACATTCATCTGGACGAAGAAGAACACGGCCCTTTGGCTTGGAGAATGGTTTCTCTTCTTCTTGAGACAGACGTGCATCTTGAAGGCGCCAAAATTTCTGCCAAAGAAGCTTTGTCTGCCAGAAAAATTCTTTGGGACGGAATCAATCAAGAAATTTTGACTCGAAAAGCGACCTTGGTTCACTAAAGTAAATTGTGTGCAGTGATTGACTTGGTCAATCCTGCCACTTTTTCTTTTAGAATTTCCGAACTAGGGAAAAGTCTCTGCAACTCTTTCTCATCGAGTAGCCTGATCTCGGCGATATAATCGGAAGCTTCCTTGCTTGACCATTTTCTGAAACGGCTGAGTGGTGTCTTCGTGAGCGTGTGAAAAAGTAGCTTTTTGGGCCAATATTGGGCATAAGGCAAGGCGTAATGCGCTTCGATAGGAAAGTATCGGTTTGGCGTCTGCACGAAATGCTTTTTCCCCACTCGCTTAATTTCTGCCGCCATTTTCTGCTGGTTTTCCCAAGTAAACAGATGCTCGATTACGGAATTTGAAAAGATGAGATCAAATTCATTTTCCTGATATTCTTGAAGATTAGTCGCATCACCTGTGGTACTCTTGATAGCAGGATGAGAACTCTCTTCGAGATGGAGGTTGAGCAATGTAATTTCGACCTTTGGATGATCGAGTAATGAGCTGCCTTTCCAAAAATAATCTGTACCTCCGACGTCAAGAATTTTAACGCGCTGATTTACATCGAATTGATTGAAAAAAAGCTGTTCAAATTGCTGCAAACGTTTTTTTCGAAAATACGCCCCAAGAGAATTGGGATCGTCGGAAGAAGCGAACAGCTTAGAAATTGAAAACATTTAGACTAAAAATCGTTTTGCATTTGAAATTACTCGCAAAAGTAAGCATGCTTGACGATTCTTTTCTTAATTTTGGTTTTGAAATCGTGTTTCGGCCAAAAAATGTAGTCTAGCGCGGTTTTTGCAAAAGTGTAATTGTTTGATCAGATTTTTATGAAGCGCAGATTTGACCGGTATTTTCCTTGGCTTTTCACAGCCTCTGATTTTATTGCTTCCCTTGTTTCGCTTTTACTGACCAATTTCTTTCTTCAGAAATTTGGAATTTTCGCCAAGGTTGAACTCGACGCCTTTTTGCCGCTATCAGTGCTTTGGTTGTTGATTTCCCTTCTTAGAAAAGACTATAAAATCGGTCGTACTGATGAGTATGGAGACACGCTGAAGCATCTCCTAGGCACGGTCTTTTGGTTTGTCGGTGCTACGGCTATTCTTTGGATTCCATTCAATACGCCTGAGTTGCAGGTTTTGCCAGTCCTTACTTTGGGAGTAGGCATGCTGGTATTGATGGGAAGTTATCGGGTGTCTATTCATATGATGCTCCGGTCCTACAGATCTAAGGGTAAGAATTATCGAAACGCTGTCATAGTCGGAAAAGGAGGAACAAGTCCCCGGCTAGCTGATGTATTTCGGATTCGAAAGGATTTCGGAATCAATTTCCTAGGTTATTATGATAATCTCTCCGATTGTGCACAGACCCGTGGAGGGATTCAGCAGTTTTTCGAACACGCTCCAGAATTAGACCTTGATCTGATCTATATCCACGAGCAATTAGAGCCAGGATTGGTCCGAAAAATCATTGACTTCGCAGATGAAAATTACATCAAAGTCAAGATGATTCCCGGAGGATCCCTTCAATTGGAGAAGAATCTATCATTTTCAAGGTATGGCGATTTCTTTGTCATCAATGTCAATGAAATTCCTTTGGACAATGCCTTCAATAGCTTTGCAAAAAGAGCTTTTGATATTGTATTTGCCAGTTTGGTGATTGTATTTATCCTTTCTTGGTTGATCCCTCTGGTCGGGTTTTTAATCAAATTGGAATCAAGAGGTCCCATATTTTTTATCCAAAAACGAAATGGAGTCAACAATCAAGTGTTCAGCTGCCTGAAGTTTCGGTCTATGACTCCTAACGATTATGCAGATACTGTGCAGGCAAAAAAAGGAGATCCTCGGGTCACAAGAATTGGGTCCTTTTTGCGCACGACCTCTTTGGATGAAATGCCACAGTTTATCAATGTGCTGCTAGGGGATATGTCCATTGTAGGTCCTCGACCTCATACGATTCCTATGAATCAGACATTTCAAAAGCAAATTGAGCGGTACAATTCCCGACATAAGATCAAGCCGGGAATCACAGGTTTGGCTCAAGTGAGAGGTTTTAGAGGGGAAATTGAAAACCCCCATCAGATTCGCTCACGGGTACGATTAGACTCTTTTTATATTAATAATTGGTCATTTTTGCTGGATATGGGTATCATGGTGAAGACAGTTCACGAGCTGCTTTTCAACCGGGAGAATGCCTATTGATCGATGAATCGCTGTCATTTTTGTAATAGCGAATCGCTTCGGGATTTTCAGGCAGAAGAGAAAATGCTCGGGCTGGGAGAGCAGTTTACTTACCAAGAGTGTCAGGATTGTCAATCCCTTCAAATCAAATCTGTTCCGTCAAATCTTTCTGCTTTTTATAAGTCAGATACCTATTATTCCTTTTCTTCTTTAGTCACTTCAAGCTCGCTTAAAAATTTCCTGAAAAAGGTAAGAATGTGGCTCTTTTTGAAAACAGGCGCCTCGGTATTCAGCCCTTCCTATGGATATTGGCTTAGGGAGTTAAATCCTGCCTATTCGGATCGAATAGTTGATATCGGCTGTGGTAGTGGACAGCTTCTCTATGAGTTATGGGCATCTGGCTTTGAAAATCTGACTGGAGTGGACCCTTTTTTAGATAGTTCAAAGGATTTGAAACCAGGGCTGTCATTGATCAAGGGTGGGCTGGAGGATCTTCCCGGAGAATTTGACATTATGCTCATGCATCATGCTTTTGAGCACATGGCAGAGCCAAAGAAAACTTTGGAGACTTGTCGCCAAAAGCTTAAAAAAGATGGAAGACTGCTAATTCGCACTCCTTTGGCAGGAAGTAGTGCTTGGGAAGAATTTGGAGATAATTGGGTTCAGCTTGATGCTCCAAGGCACTTGAATATTCCTAGTTTGGAGGGGTTCAAAAAGCTAGCAAATGACCAGGGTTTTAATCTCGAAAAGATTCTTTTTGACTCTACAGCCTTCCAATTTTGGGGGTCCATTTTGTATCAGCGAGGAATAAAGCTTGCAGGGACGGACTGCGAAGCCCATTTTTCGTCAAATGAATTAAGAGTATTTCAAAAAAAAGCCCTCCGGTACAATCAGGAGGGCAAAGGGGATCAGGTTTGTTTTTATCTGCGCCGAGCAGATTAAATTCGGAAGAGGGCATCGAAAAAGCCCATCGTTTCACCTTTCTTTTTGAAAATTATCATTGGAAGCGAGTTATTGACTTCGATGAGTTTCTCGGCTGTGCTTCCCAATAGAATTGCTGCGGATTTGGTCCGTCCGCGAGAGCCCAGGATAATCATATCCACGTCCATTTTATGGGCTTCTTCCAGCAATTGTCTACCGGAGCTTTCGCCGCTATCTAAGATAAATTCACATTTCAATTCCGGATGATCGTGTTTGGATACGAATTTTTTGAAGTCTTTTTCCGCATTAAGCCGCATGATTTCAGAGAATTCCTCGAAAGATTTACCAGTCTTGGAGTAGCCTGCCGGGACATGGAAAATATGAACTGGAATCAATTCAGCTTTTAATTCATCAGCTATTCGCTCTCCAAATTCATAAATCATGTGATTGTGCTTGGAAAAATCCGTGGGTACCATAATGCGCTTAGGAATACCAGGAGGGCGCTTTTCCTGAAGCAACATGATGGAGCAGGGCGCTTTTTTTGCCACTCCGTTAGCAAGGGCACCACTTCCTACTAGGCTTTCTTTCCTTCCCATCACAATGAGGTCCACATCTTTGATTTTGGCCCATCGGAGGAAGGTCTCTAAAGGATGGCTACCTTCCTCGGCAAAAATTTCGATCTCGATATTTTCAGGAAAATTATGCCGCTTGATTTTCTCCTCCATGATTGCCTCAATGGACTCATCTCCTGGGGCCAAGAGATCTGGATATTGGCTGAGAATGTCATCTGGGATGGCCAAGTTTTTTGCCACATGCACGAAATAGCATTTTTCAACTCCTAAAAACTTCAAGAATATGTTGGTCTTTTGGATCAGGATTTCATCCATTTCGGTCAAGTCCAAACCGATCATGATTTTTGGAAAAATCTTCATGTGTCTGCGTTTTGATTAAAGGCTTTTGCCCTAATTCGATCTTTCACTCTTACGGAGAGCTTCTCATCAGGGTATCTGATAGCGCTTGTTGGTTTCAAAGGCTTAATTTAAGAGATTGATTGAGTTAATTAAACTGTTTTTGTGAAATTGAGCTTTTCAAAGGTTGATCGGGTAATTTAATGGCTGACTTACAAAAATATTTTTTAGCGATACTTCCTCCTAAAGAATTTAGGGAGCAAATTCACGATTTGAAACTTTCGCTCAAGGAAGAGTTTGGGGTAAAATATGCCTTGAAGTCTCCGGCCCACATCACCTTGAAAATGCCCTTTCTGTACAATGCCAACAAGGAGGATCGTTTGGTGGAAGCACTAAAAAATTTCAACCAAGGGTTTTCTCCTTTCCCCCTGAGCATTCGAGGTGTGGATCAATTTCGGAGGCGTGTTTTGTTTTTGAGTGTGGCGAAACAACCCAAGCTGTTTGAACTGCAGGATGGACTGAGAATTTTTGGTAAAAGAGATTTAAAATTGAATCTAGAATTGAGCGATA
Organism: Algoriphagus formosus; assembly: GCF_002807035.1. Taxonomy (GTDB): domain Bacteria; phylum Bacteroidota; class Bacteroidia; order Cytophagales; family Cyclobacteriaceae; genus Algoriphagus; species Algoriphagus formosus. The sequence goes on from NZ_NIUC01000002.1 coordinate 1,472,584, forward strand.
CCAATTACCATCCACACCTTACGGTTGCCTTTCAGGATATCAAGAAGGAGCAGTTTGACTCTATTAGGTTAAGAGTAGAAAAAGCAGGTTTAGAAGTAGATTTTAAAGTAGGAAGTTACTATTTGTTAAAGCGAAAAAATGGACTTTGGGAACCCCAAACGGAGATATTTTTAGCAGAAACTTGACCTTTTGCCCATTTTTTAATCCATTCGAATAAATTTTTAACAAAAATTTAATTTTGACAGGTGCTTAAAAAGGTTTTTAAAATTCCGAGAATATGATTTTCAAAAACGAACATCATCAGAATAATATTTTAAAAATATGAGTATGGATTAAATATACAGAATAATATATCTATCAAATCAATTTTTGCAGAATAAAAAATTAATTGAATTATTCCAAGTTTAAAAATAAACTAGATTGTTTTTTATCGTTTTCAGAATTTATTATCGAGAACTTGAAAATAATATTAAAAATTCGTGGTTTTTGAAATCCGGACAGTGTTCGGACACCTGTAAATCCAAATATTATTTCTAAAATTTGGTATTTTCAGTATGATAGTATGATTTTTACCTTTTTTTTGAGCATCTGCCAAATTTGCTCTTTCACAAATTAGTATCGTCTTTTATCTCCACGAAAATTAAATCATTTTATTAAAACTAAACCTATGAAGAAAATTTTACTGGGTTTTGTTTTTGTATTGCTGGCATCCGTGTCGGTAATGGCGCAAAACAAAACCATCACAGGTAGAGTGACATCACCAGGCGAACCTGAGGGTTTGATCGGGGTGAATGTCCTAGTGAAGGGTACGACCATTGGAGTCGTAACGGATTTGGATGGAAGGTATACCCTTTTGGCTCCAGAAAGTGCCACTACATTGGTCTTTAGCTACATCGGCTATCGCAGTGTGGAAGAGCAAATTGGCAATCGTTCTGAGATCAATGTAGTGATGGAAGAAGATTCCCAGAATCTTGATGAAGTAATCATTACTGCATATGGCACTGCTGATAAGGGAAACTTTACCGGTTCTGCTATAGCATTGAAAGGAGATCAAATCGCAAACAGACCGATCAACAACGTAGTAAATGCGATTGAAGGTCAGGCTCCTGGTGTAATTACTACTTCTGCTTCCGGTCAGCCAGGGTCTACTCCAGCTGTTCGTATTCGTGGTATTGGTTCGGTAAACTCTTCTTCTTCTCCACTTTACGTGGTGGATGGGGTTCCATATGATGGAGCACTTTCCAACTTGAACCCAGAAGATATCGAAGACATGACCATTTTGAAGGATGCTTCTTCAGCAGCTCTTTACGGTTCTCGTGCCGCTAACGGTGTGATCATGATTACCACTAAGACTGGTAAGAAAAACAAGCCTATTTTCAATTTGAGATTGCAGCAAGGTATCTCAAGTCGTGCACTTCCTGAGTATGATCGCGTAAACGCTGATCAGTACTACCCGCTAATTTGGGAATCTCTCAGAAACTCACAGCTTGGAAACGGTGCCAGCGGTGCTGATGCAGCTGCTTTTGCATCTAACAACCTGATTGACATTCTTGGTTACAACATCTACAATGTACCAAATGATCAAATCGTAGGTCTTGACGGTACTTTGAATCCCAATGCAAGAAACAACTTCCAGGGACTTAACTGGTTCGACGAGTTGGAGCGAATGGGTGACCGTAAGGAATACAACATGACTTATTCCGGTGGTTCTGAGAAGACTGATTTCTACACCTCTTTCAACTATTTGAATGAGAAAGGATTTATCATCCAGTCTGATATCGAGCGATTCACCGGTCGATTGAATGTAAATACTCAGGCTACTGACTGGTTGAAGACAGGTATCAACCTTTCTGCAACGCTAAGTGAAGGAAACAATGCAAGAGATGGTGGTAGCAACAGCTTTGTGAACCCATTCTTTACCGCAAGATCCATGGGTCCTATTTATCCGGTATTTGCTCAGAATATGCAAACTGGTGGATTCATTCTAGATGAATTCGGAAACAGAATCTATGACCTAGGTGACTTAGAGGAGCTAGGCCTACCATCTAGAGGTGCGGGTGCATATCCTGGTCGTCACGTGGTTCAAGAGACTTTACTTAATGTGGACAGATTTGACAGAGATGTAATCTCTTCACGTGCATATGTTGAGGCTAAGTTTTTGAAGAACTTCACTTTCAGAACGAATATTGCAACTGATATTACTTCGCTTCTTGACATCGGATATGATAACACTATCGTAGGTGATGGAGCTCCAGCAGGACGTACTCGTAGAGAAAATATCCGCATCAACTCTTTGACTTTCAACCAGCTCTTGACTTATACCAATACGTTCAAAGAGAAGCACTTCGTAGAAGTATTGGCAGGTCATGAGAACTATGATTATCAAGTAAATCGTCAATTTATCTCCAAGCAAGATCAAATCTTGGCTGGTAACATTGAGCCAGACAACTTTGTAACGATCAACTCTGCTACAGGCCGTCTAGACCGTGACAGAATTGAGTCTTATCTCTCTAGAGTTAACTATGTATACGATGATAAGTACTCCTTCTCCGCATCTTTGAGAACAGATGCTTCTTCCCGATTCTTTGAGGACGTGAGATGGGGAACATTCTTCTCCGTGGGTGCTGCTTGGTCTATCGATCAGGAAGACTTCTTTGATTCTAATTTCTTTCAGATGTTAAAGTTGAGAGCTTCTTACGGTGAAGTAGGTAACAATAGCATCCTTAATTCCGGAGGAGGACAAAATTATTACCCATGGCAGGCACTTTATGACTTAGGGTTTAATAACGCATCTGAGCCTGGTATTTTGCAAGCTTCTCTTTCAGCCCTTGATTTGGAGTGGGAGTCTAACAATACCTATGATTTGGGTATTGATTTTGCATTCGCTAACCGATTCACTGGTGCTTTGGAATATTTTAACAGAGAGTCCCAAAACTTGATTTTTGACGTTCCATTATCATTGACCACTGGTTTGGAAAGTAGGTTCCTAAATATCGGTACGATGTCTAACACCGGTATAGAATTCAATGTAGGTGGAGAAATTATTAGATCTGGCGATTTCAAGTGGAATGCGAATGTGAACGTCTCAACTTTCAATAATGAATTCAAAGAATTGCCATTTGACGAGCAAATCGAAGGAACCAAAAAATATGTAGTTGGAAGATCTATCTATGACTTCTGGTTGAGAGACTGGTATGGAGTAGATGCTGAGACCGGTGAAGGTCTTTACAGAGCTGAAGAGTATGCAGAAGATGATCCTCGTGATCGTATTGTGAATGGTGATACACTTACTACCAATTTCCAGAATGCACGTTTCCACTTCGCTGGTAATGCAACCCCTGACTTCTTTGGTGGTTTGACCAACACTTTCACGTACAAAGGATTCTCTTTGAACATCTTGATGAGCTTTGCAGTGGGTGGTGATATCTATGATGGTATCTATGCAGGATTGATGTCTGCCGATCCTGATGGTGGTGCCCTTCACGTGGACATCCTTAACAGGTGGACGCAGCCAGGAGATGTAACCGACGTTCCGAAAATGGACGTGACCGGTGCTGCTCAAACTAACGTGGCTTCTGACAGATGGTTGACGGATGCTTCCTATCTGAACCTTCGATCTGTAAACTTGTCCTATACTTTCCCACGTACTCTATTGGAGCGTTGGAAAATGAGAGGTGCTACTGTTTATGTAGCAGGTGAAAACTTGGGATGGCTTTCTGGACGTTCCGGTATGTATGTATCCGGTACATTCAGCGGTACGACTTCCAATACCTTTACCCCAGCCAGAACATTCACGCTTGGTGTTAACTTACAACTGTAATTTACCAAAACAATGAAGAAATTATTAAGTAAAATATTCTTGCTCGGAGCAATCCTAAGTTTTGGTTGCTCGGAGGACTACTTGGATACCCTTCCTACGGATGCGGTTTCTGAAAATTTGGTCTTTACGACTACAAAAAATGCTTTCACAGCTCTTAATGGGATCCACCGATCCATGTTTATTCGTTACGATTCTCAGGGTCAGCCTGGTGAAGGTGGCGTGATGATCATGCGAGAAGCGCTTGCTGAAGATTATGTATTGACTGGAATTGCAAATGGTTGGTTTATCTCTATGTCTAGATGGCTAAACCACGTCAATGAGAACAGTGGTGATGTCCGTTTTGTCTGGAGATTCTACTACAAAATCATTGGTAATGCGAATATGATTATCGCCAATATTGATGATGCTGAAGGTCCTCAGGCTGAAAAAGATGAGATCAAAGGTCAAGCTTTGGCTTACAGAGCTTGGGCTCACTTCAACTTGGTTCAGCTATTTGCTGAGCGCTATCAAGCAGGTGGTGGTAATAGCCAATTGGGTGTACCAATCGTATTGGAGCCTATCACCGAAGGTGGTGCTCGTAATACAGTAGAGGAAGTTTATACTCAGGTTAACGCTGACATCGATGCTGCTATCGCTCTTTTGGACGAAGGTAGAAACGCAAAGTCGCACATCAACATCAACGTGGCTCGTGGTATCAAAGCTCGTATTGCTTTGACGCAAGGTAACTATGCTGTAGCTGCTCAATTGGCTAGCCAAGCTCGCGAAGGATATGAATTGATGTCTGAGTCTCAACTTTACGAAGGATTCAACAATGTTGATAATCCTGAGTGGATTTGGGGAAGCCGTCAGATTGACGATCAGCAGACCTTCTTTGCTTCTTACTTCGCTTACGTTTCTTTGAACTTCAGTTCGACGAATATTCGGGGTAATCCGAAGGCGATCAACAGTAAGCTTTATGCTGAAATCTCAGATACAGACTACAGAAAAGGCCTTTGGGATGCGAATGCTTCTGATCCTGCCTTGAGAGATCCATTCATCGATGAGGTTACTTTGAGCTCCTTTGCAAAGCGTGACTACATGAACCGTAAGTTTATCGCTCAAGCAAATGCAAGTTCTGTAGGTGATGTGCCTTACATGAGAGCTTCAGAAATGTTCTTGATCGAAGCGGAAGCTTTGGCAAGAGCTGGAAATGACAGCCAAGCTGCTCAGGTTTTGTTCAGCTTTGCTTCTCAGCGTGATCCGGAGTATACCTTGACTACCAACACTGGTGCAGCTTTGATCGAAGAGATCATGATTCAGCGTCGTATCGAGCTATGGGGTGAAGGCTTCAGATTCTACGACTTGAAGCGTCTGAACCTTCCATTGGATCGTACTGGTGCAAACCACGTAGAGACTGTGATCAACTCTAAGTTTGAAGAGCCTGCTGGTACTTCAAACTGGCAGTTCAAGATTCCTATCTCTGAATTGAACGCTAACGAAAACATGGTTCAGAATCCTTCTTAAGGATTTCTAAATCCATAAAAGTAAAAGTCCGGGCTTAGGCTCGGACTTTTTTGTTTTACCTCTTTCAGGGAATATTAAATAGTTATCCTGTTTTTCTGCCAGTAATCAAAGAGTAAGGCTGAAAAGGACCTTCGATTCTCATACTTCCGATTCTAAGCCGAGAAAGTATAGAAATTAGGCTACTGGAAATGATTCAGCTTATTCAGAATCACTTTTTCAAGCTATTTCAATTCCAGTTCGTCCGTTTCCTGTCCTTTGCCCAGCAGTAAACTTCTAGGGCTTCGGCTATTTCCTTTGTAAACATGCACGATATTTTGCTGTGTGGAGAAGTCCTCAATTAGCACTGAATTTTTTACCCGAATGCTATTCTCCAGCTTGACCGGGTCAGATTCGATATAAAACCAAGCTGCATCTTCTTCTACCTCAAAGCCAAGAAGAACCCAATTGACTTCCTTTTCAGCGATCCAGATCTGAAAATTCTCCTTCAAATAGGCTTCTACTTGCTGCTGTAGAATTTCCGGATCTTTCGGATTCAGGAAGTCTATGGTCTCCTCATGAAAACTACCTAATCCTACTTCCAAATCATCCCAAAATATCTTGGTAGCAATTTCAAGTCGTTGGGAATTCGGGTTTTGACGGATTTCTGTCAAAGAAATGTAAAATGGGTGGGATAAAACCATCCATCCCAAGGAAATCATGGAGATGTAAAACTGTTGCATTTGGAAGAATTTGGGGACTATATTATGGGAATAAACCTGTATTATTGCCGCAATTTACTTCAATTGGAATATTTATTCCCTTATGGATTCATTCGAACTCTATTTCCGCATTGGAATTCAACATATACTCGATATTCAAGGGTATGATCATATCCTATTCGTATTGGCTCTATGCGCAGTGTATATTCCACGGGATTGGCGCAAGATCGTGATATTGGTTACAGCCTTTACTATTGGTCATTCACTAACTTTAGCCTTGGCGACATTCAAAATTGTGCAGGTAAGATCCGACGTGATCGAATTTCTGATACCGGTCACTATAGCGATTACTGCTTTTTTGACTATTCTGAAGCCAAGACCTTCTTCGGGTAAGAATATTCAGTTAAATTATCTATTCGCTTTGGTTTTTGGATTGATTCATGGTTTGGGTTTCTCCAATTATCTTCGAGAATTGCTTGGCAAGGAAGCGATGATTTGGAAGCCTCTTTTGGCGTTCAATGTGGGATTGGAAGTGGGTCAGTTGGTTATTGTGGGAATATTCTTGACAGTGACTGGAATTCTAGTAGGAATAGCTGGAGTCAATCGTAGAGATTGGACTTTGGTCATTGCTTCTTGTGTCTTTGGGATTGCCCTTTCATTAATGTTAGAAACGAAATTTTGGTAAAATATATAGTATCATGATTAGAAAATTAGGACTTGCATTAGCAGTTTTTGCGCTGGTATCGACCGAATCTTGGTCACAAGCGCGTCGATCTGAGCAAAATCATGCCGAGCGATTTGAGCAGCTTGGAACCATGCTTCGCTCACCCAATGTCTATCGTACGGCTTCTGGTGCTCCGGGTCATATGTATTGGCAGCAGCAGGCAAACTATGTGATCGATGTGGAGCTGAATGATGACAATCAATCCATCACTGGAAAGGAAACGGTCACCTATATCAACAATTCGCCTGATGTCTTGACTTATCTCTGGGTGCAGTTGGAGGAAAATCAGCGAGGTCCGGAATCGGATGCCCCTAAGGTGGCTGAGAGCTCTATCAATTCCCGCATGACCATGCGTACCCTAGAAGGGATTCTTTGGGAAAATGAAGAGTTTGGCTACAAGGTTTTGAATGTCAAAGACTCCGAGGGAAATGCCCTTCCTGTTGCTGTCAATAAAACCATGATGCGAATTGATCTCCCTGAGCCTTTGAAATCAGGAGAAAGCTTCAGCTTTTCCGTAGACTGGTCTTTCAATATCACCGACCGAATGTCCTACATTTCAGGTCGTCCAGGCTACGAGTTTTTCCCGGAGGATGGAAATTACCTCTACACCATGGCAGAATGGTTCCCTAGAATGGCCGTTTACTCCGACTTCGAAGGCTGGCAAAACAAGCAATTCTTCGGAAGAGGAGAATTTGCGCTAGTTTTTGGAGACTATGAAGTTCGAATCACCGTACCGGCAGACCACATGGTAGGTGCTACAGGAGTTCTTCAAAATCCAGAAGAAGTGCTTTCTGCTACCGAATTGGAGCGATGGAACAAGGCCAAGCAGACTTATGATAATCCAGTGATCATTCGTACGCAGGCAGAAGCAGAGAAACTGGAGAAAGGCAAATCGAGTGAAAAGAAAACATGGATTTTCAAAGCTGAAAATGTTCGAGATTTCGCCTGGACTTCTTCCAGAAAATTCATCTGGGATGCAATGGCTGTACAACAAGGCGGGAAAGATGTAATGGCCATGTCTTACTACGCCAAAGAAGGTAATCCGCTTTGGGAGCAATATTCTACGCGTGTGGTAGCTCACACTATCAAATCGTATTCAGCCAAGACTTTTGACTATCCTTACCCTACTGCGATCTCTGTGGAAGGTAGCAATGGAATGGAATATCCGATGATTTGCTTCAATTATGGTCGTCCTGATAAAGACGGAACTTACTCTGAAGCTGTCAAATACGGAATGATATCGGTAATTATTCACGAAGTGGGTCACAACTTCTTCCCGATGATCGTCAACTCGGATGAGCGTCAGTGGACCTGGATGGATGAAGGCTTGAATACCTTCATGCAGTTTATGGCTGAGCAGGAATGGGATAGAAATTATCCTTCCCGTCGTGGTCCGGCTCATAAGATTGTGCCTTACATGAGAAGCGAAAAGCAATACTTGGAGCCTATCATGACAAATTCTGAAAATATTATTCAATTCGGTCCGAATGCATACGCCAAGCCGGCAACTGCCTTGAATATCCTGCGAGAGACGGTGATGGGCAGAGAGTTGTTTGACTTTGCTTTTAAGGAGTATGCGAGAAGATGGATGTTTAAGCACCCAACTCCTGAGGATCTTTTCAGAACCTTAGAAGATGCTTCCGCGGTGGATTTGGATTGGTTTTGGAGAGGCTGGTTTTACGGGACTGAGCCGGTTGATATCGCTATTCAGGATGTGAAATGGTTTAAGCTAGACAACCGCACCCCTGCTGAGAAAAAGGCTGCTGAAAAGGCTGAATTCGAGCGGGAAGAAAGCTACATCACGAAGGAGTTTAATAAGGCTGACTTACCTCAGACGGTATTGGAAGCGGATCCGGCCACGCGTGATTTCTACAACAGCTACGATCGATTTGCCATTACTCCGGAAGATGAGGACGAGTACAAGCGATTTATGGCGAGCCTTTCACAAAAGGAGAAAGAATTGATAAACTCGAATCTAAATTTCTACGAACTCACTTTTGAAAATGTAGGTGGTTTAGTGATGCCTTTGATTATAGAGTTTCAGTATGCAGATGGCACTTCGGAAATCGAGCGGATTCCAGCTGAAATCTGGAAATTGAATGAAACTGAAGTGACCAAGGTATTTGCTAAGGAAAAAGAAGTGGTTCAGTTTGTACTCGATCCGATGCGCGAAACTGCCGATATCGATGAGTCGAGCAACTACTGGCCAAGACAGTATCAGCCTAGCCGCTTTGAGCTTTTCAAGGGTCGTGGAGGAGCAAGAGGTGCTTCTACCGGAGATAATCCCATGAAGCGGGCTCAGAAGAAAAAGTAATTTTTAAATAGACCTGTCAGGTCTACGAAAAATATCCGCCCTCCAAGTGTCTCGATATCTGTCGGTATTCTTGGAGGGTTTTTATTTTTTATTCACCATTTCCTTGCTATCTCGCTATCCTGCGTCTACAGACGCTGGACATTCTACTCGGTATTAATCTGACAAAGTGAAAAATGGATCGGAAAACCCTATGTGCACTATGTTTCTATGTGGTTTTAAAAATGGGGAACCACATAGCCACATAGCTTTCAGATGGCTAGTTGCAAAAGGATTTGAGAAACTGGATGGGTTGAGGGACTCGATTTGGAAGATTACAAATCTTTCGATCTTGCTTCGAGTTTACATCCGCGATACTTATCTGGACTCGAAGAGCAGAAAAACTATGTTTTCTATGTTTCTATGTGGTTTTAAAAAAGGGGTAACCACAAATCAGATGGAGCTAGAAAAAGCTTTGGCGGTCTCTTTGCAGCTATATGCTTAGCGAATCAAAATTTTCGAACTTAAAATCCCAAAAGAAAATGGACAAGCTTCAACTTAGATTTTTGTTTTTGATTTTATTTCTCACGCTTCCTCATCTGGTCAAATCCCAATTTCGCCTCAATTTGGAGTCTGGAGCGGCTTTTTCGCAGTATAATGACGTTCGGGTGCCAAATGCAGAAGCCAATGCGGGTACACTTTTTTCCCTTCATGATGACTTTAGCCCTCAACCGACTGCTTTCTTCAGAGTAGAAATGAGCTATCTGATCAAGGGTAGACATACAGTCGAATTGACTGCCGCTCCTTTACAGATTGTGTATCAGGATGCACAACTTGGGGAAATTGATTTCGCCGAAACCACATTTTCAGGAGAAGAGATCGACGGGACTTATCAATTCAATACGTATAGGGCAAGCTATCGCTATCGCGTGGTGGACAATGACAAATGGAAGATTGACTTGGGCGCGACGGTTTTGGCTCGGGATGCTCGAATTGCGCTGACGCAGGGTAATTTAGAGGCTGAGGATACCGATTTGGGCTTTGTGCCTTTGCTTAGCTTTAATCTGAACTACAGTCCGAAAGAAAAACTCTCATTGGTTTTGAAAGGTGACGCCTTGGTGGGTCCTGTGGGCAGAGCAGAAGATATTTTTGCAGGGATTTACTATCCTGTTTGGAAAGAAGGCTTGCAGTTGAAGGCAGGATATCGCCTGATCGAGGGAGGTGCAGACGTGGATCAGGTGTATAATTTTGCCTACATCCATTTCGCCAGCCTAGGTTTGGTTTACGACTTTCCTTCTGATTGATTCCTGATAATTCTATCAAATATCCCCACTCCCGTCTCCATCAATTCATCCGGGAAGTCATAAGTCGGTTCATGGAGTTGGGGAGAATTCTCTCCTGCCCCCAGTCCAAATAAATAAGCGGGACAGCTTTGGCTGAAAAGCCCAAAATCCTCTGACCAACGGAAGGGATCGGCTTTTTCTAAAACTTCCAAATCTAAGCTTTCAAAGGCTTGTTCAGCTAATTTTGCTGCTGCAGGATCATTCTTCGATACTGCAAAGCTTTCCTGGAATTGGATGTTAATGTCCAGGTTTTCAGCTTTTGCCAGCTGTTTTGCTTTTTTCTCTACCTCTTCGATGAGCTGTTCCAGGTTTTCTTGATCAAAAGCCCGAAGTGTTAAGCTTAGACTTCCGATACCTGCACTAGTGCCAAAGGCCAAGCTGCCGATCTGAACATGGATGACTGTAGCCAAACAATATCCCGGTATACTTTTCCGTATTTCAGGAAGTGCTAAGATCATTTGAGAGATTGCCGCAGCAGGATTCCGTCCGTCCTCCGGATGGGCTGCATGAGAGGTTTTTCCTATAAATTGGAGGGTCATCCCCGTACTTCCTGCTGCAAAGGTTCCTTTACGGGTAATGACCTGATGCATAGGAAAGCCTGGTAGATTATGCAGGGCAAAAGCAAAATCAGGTCGAATTTTATCAAATTTGGGATCTTCCAAAACGCGTTTTGCTCCCTGCCCGGTCTCTTCAGCAGGCTGAAATAACAGTACTACCTCACCTGAATCGGGCCGCTGCTGAGACAGTTTTTCACCCAATCCGCAAAGAATAGCCATATGCCCATCATGTCCACAGAGATGCGCCTTGCCGGAAATCGTACTTCGGTAGCTGGGATCACCTTTTTCCTCTATGGGTAGGGCGTCCAGTTCACTACGAAAGAGCAAACGCTTTCCAGGATTTTCCCCTTTGAAAATGAAAGCTAAGCCTGTTCCACCCAAGTTTTTTATCACCTCATCCGCTTGTAATGGCTTAAAGAATTCCAGAATCTGCTGCGCCGTCTCGGTTTCTTCTCCGGCAATTTCTGGATGTTGATGAAGGCTATGTCGAAGATGGATGAGTGGGTTCATGCTGTTAATGTGGGGTTTCCTGAATTACTTTGCAAATCATTTGATATAATAACTAGAGCTACCGAAGATTTGAAGAGATTGATCGCATTTTAGCCTTTAGTTTTTTCTTTTTTTCGCCAAATAGGGAAGGGGTTTATGAACACTTATTCCAAATTAGCCCACAGTGATTCATCACCGCTAATTTTCAGGATTTGTTGGCCACCATCAACCCATTCAAAATACTCTTTTCAGTCCCGTGGGGACATAGTATATTATTGCTTGTGGTTTTAATCTCTAGAATACTTTGCTTCTTCTAAACTTTGCGGGAGAGAAATTGCCAAGCCCCGCTTTCTTTTGAAAAACTTTGAGACTGCCGCGCTCCGTAAACTACGCTCGCAGTGATGCTTAGACTTTACCGCTTCTGAGCTTTGCGGGAGAAATAATCAAAGCATCAAATTTTTTCTGCCTGATTTTCAATTGGAATCATTTTTGCGCCAGCTTTTTTACTAGCAATTGGGAACTTACATTCCTTTCTTGTTATTTTCATCCAATCAATCAACCTTTAACCACAACTTTTATGAGCGAATTACAACTGAAAGAACTCGAAGCGCAGATTGCCGAATTGAAAGGCAAGCTTACCGGAGACATGTTTCAAGACATGGATGTACGTGATCAGATCCACAATCTCGAGATGAAACTCAAAGGCGTCAAGCCAATGGATTCCAGTATCGATTGTGTGGGTTGCGGAAGCTGATCAGTTTTGAATCGATACTTTATCATTTACAAGCCCTTTGGGGTTTTGAACCAATTTAGCGGAGAGGGGCAGACACTTGCCTCTCTTTTTCATTTCCCCAAAACAGTCTATCCAGTCGGTCGTCTCGATAAGGACAGCGAGGGTTTGCTCATCATCACGGATGATAAGCAGCTCAATCATCAATTGCTGAACCCCCGGTTTGCCCATCAGCGAACATACCTGGCGCAGGTGGAGGGGATTCCCGATCAAGAGGCCATGCGTCAGCTGGAAAAAGGCGTAACGATCAATGTGGACGGAAAGCAGTATGCAACCAAGCCTGCCATCGCTAAAATTCCCGAAGAAATCCCATCCCTACCAGATCGGAATCCTCCGATCCGCTATCGCAAAAACGTGCCCGATACTTGGATAGCCTTGACCTTGATCGAAGGAAAAAATCGGCAGGTGCGAAAGATGACAGCCGCAGTGGGTTTTCCTACCTTGAGACTAGTTCGCTGGTCCGTGGAGAAGTTGACGATTGAGGGTTTTCAGGTGGGTGAAGTCCGGGAAATGGGCAAAGAAGAAATTTACAAAGCCTTGGGATTGACTGGTTTTCGGAGGAAGTAAAGGTCTGAGTAAAGCTTGTTAGGACGCAGATGCGTTAGAGGTTTTTTTAGCTCAAAGCGGGGGGTTAGGGAGGAGTGATCCTTAATTCCTTTTTGTCCTGTTGTTCTGCTTCCGGAGAAGTAGAATAAAAAAAACACCCTGTATTCGGAAAAGCGGGGCAACCATCAAATAAAAATCCTTTGCGCCTTATCGAGATCTAATCCCTCTTAAAAATTCCTAAAAATCCCTTTGCTCCGCTGAGATTACCGCTTCAAAGAATTAAGATTGCGCTTGGGACAAATTATTCTATTTTTACACTTCTCACAGAAAAATTAAGCAGATGTATCAGGACAAAATCCAAGCTGTCACAGAGGAAGTTCGAAAGGTCGTCGTTGGTCAGGACAAAATGGTCAACCGATTGTTGATTGGGCTTTTTACCAATGGTCATATTTTGCTCGAAGGGGTGCCGGGATTGGCGAAAACTTTGACCGTCAACACCCTGGCCAAAGTACTTCATTTGGACTTCAATCGGATTCAGTTTACGCCTGACCTTTTGCCTGCCGACCTGATCGGTACCATGATTTATAATCAGCAGAATGGGGATTTTGAAGTGAAAAAAGGACCGATTTTCTCTAACCTGATCTTGGCCGATGAAGTCAACCGATCCCCGGCTAAGGTGCAGTCAGCTCTCTTGGAGGCTATGCAGGAAAAGCAGGTGACTATCGGAGAAACTACCTTTCAGCTAGATCGTCCTTTCTTGGTTTTGGCTACGCAAAACCCGGTGGACCAAGAGGGGACCTACCCCTTGCCTGAAGCGCAGGTCGATCGATTTATGATGAAAGTCCATATCGACTATCCTTCCAAGGCAGATGAGATGGAAGTCATGCGTCGCATGGCGAATATGTCCTTTAGCTCCGAAGTCAATGCGGTCCTTTCCAAAGAGGATATCTTCGGTATTCGGGATGAAATCAATGGAATCAAAATCGCGGAACCCCTTGAGCAATACATCATCGAATTGGTATTTGCAACCCGGTTCCCAGATCAGTACGGTCTGAAAAATGAAGCTAAGTACATTCAATTTGGTGTATCTCCACGTGCGAGTATCAATCTAAACCTGGCCTCCAAGGCTGTTGCCTACATGGATGGGCGGGATTATGTGCTTCCGGAGGACATCAAGGAAATCGCCGAGGATGTGCTGAATCACCGAATTATTCTCAATTATGAGGCAGAAGCGGATGGAATAGACACCCGTGACTTAGTGAAAATTCTACTAGAAAAGGTGCCGATTAATAAGTCGGTAACATTGAAATAACATGAAAACTTGATTTAAGTGGCTTTCTGAAAGGAAAGCCTTTTTTTATGCTAAATCTGTTAATCCAATATTAAATTCTGAATTCATTTTTAAAAAAAGCATAATTCAAATAATTCTATTGTGGTAGAAAATTGAATCAGTTTTGTACCGTCGAACAAACAAAAAATAAACGACGGTAACCATGAAAAAAACAACCTTGCTTGTAAATCTATTACTCGGGTCACTTTTAATTTTTTCTTCTTGTATCGAAGGGAATGAAAGGCCGACGATCGATCCAGGAAATCCTGGGTCTGATAATGTTTTGGTAGTTGAGTCCAACATTACGACAAATACTACATGGGAGACAGGAAAAACTTATGTGCTTTCCGGTAGAATATCTGTTACTGTTGGTAACACATTGACTATTCAGGAAGGTGTAATAGTAAAAGGTGAAGTAGGAACAGGACCAAACGCCTCAGCCTTAATCGTCGCTAGAGGAGCAACGATTAATGCAGTTGGCACAGCAACTAATCCAATCATCTTCACCACGATTGCAGATGAAATTGCGCCCGGTCAAATAGCTTCGCCAAATTTGGATCCAGATCTAACAGGTTTGTGGGGAGGGCTTCTTATTCTTGGTAACGCAAGAGGATCATTTGCTGGAGATATTACCGAGGTTCAGATTGAAGGAATTCCACCATCAGATACCAATGGATTGTATGGGGGAAATGATGATACCGATAATTCAGGAGTTTTAAAATATGTCTCTATCCGTCACGGAGGTGCAAATATTGGTGAAGGTAACGAAATCAACGGCCTCACACTTGGTGGAGTTGGTTCTGAAACCGTCATCGAGAATGTGGAAGTTATCGGAAACCAAGATGATGGCATTGAGTGGTTTGGAGGAACAGTTTCAGTCAAAAATGCAATTGTTTGGAATGCTGGAGACGATGCCTTAGACACCGACCAAGCTTGGGCAGGTACCTTAGATAATTTTGTAGTAATTACCGGTGGAGAAACAGATCATGCATTAGAAATAGATGGCCCAGAGGGTTCTTACAATGCAGGACATACTTTTATTAATGGAACTGTCAAAGGAAATGACGTAGCCGAATTTGGTGACTTCCGGGATGGTGCAAGAGGTACATTCGAAAACATTTATTTCTATAATTTCTCAAATCCTGAGGATACTAACGGTAGAGGCGACTTGTCTTTATCAGGAGATAAAACCATTGCAAATTTTTCTGAAGGTCAATTAACCTTTTCAAATCTACAGGCTACGCTAGTTGAAGGAGTCACTTTAAGCCAAGTATTCAAAGGAGGAACTGATGCCTTTGCGACTGAGGTGGAACTAGGAGCTAATACGGTAGGTGCAGACCTTAGTGTGTTTAGCAATTGGTCTTGGGCAAATGAGGCAGGAGTTTTAACCATTCAATAAGATTAAAAAAAGCGTGGCAGGGCTTGCAAGGTCTCTGCCGCGCTTCTCTATAATAATTGCTGTATGAAAAAGAAAAATTTCAAATTGCTTGCTAAAAGCATCATTACACTAATCATCATTATCCTTACTCAGTTCTTAGTAGGGTATGTTTTTGCTCAATCAGGTACCATCCGCGGTACTATCTATGAAGAGTCTACAGGAGAACCGCTATTTGGGGTTTCAGTTTTAGTTAAAGAAACATCAACCGGAGCCGTTACGGATTTTGATGGAAAATTCGAAATTCAAGTTGCTCCCGGTACTTACAATCTTCAGATCTCATACATTTCTTATTCCACCATAGAATTGACTACTGTGGAAGTCAAGGCAGGTGAGGTTACGGTTTTAGACGATATCTTGATGGCAGAAGAAGCCTCTGAATTGGAGACTGTGACCATCGCAGCTTCTGCGATTCGTACGACAGAATCAGCCTTGATGTCTGTAAAGAGAAATGCTGCCAATCTGATGGATGGGATTTCCGCCAGTTCATTCCGTAAAATTGGAGATGGAGATGCAGCTTCCGCAGTGAAGCGGGTTACAGGTGTATCAATCGAAGGCGGAAAATATGTTTACGTCCGTGGATTGGGTGACCGATATACAAAAACCGTTTTGAATGGCGTAGATGTACCAGGTCTGGATCCAGATCGAAATACCATTCAGATGGATATTTTCCCAACCAATGTGATTGACAATATCATTGTTTCCAAGTCTTTCACAGCTGACCTTCCAGCTGATTTTACTGGTGGAGTGGTAGATATCGAAACCAAAGACTTTCCTGAAGAAAAGGTTGCTAGAATCGGAATTTCTGGAGGCTACAATCCTTCCATGCATTTCAATAGTAACTATCTCAAGTATGAAGGTGGTAAAAGAGATTGGTTGGGATTCGATGACGGAACCCGTGCCATCCCTACAGGAGGTCGTACTGACATTCCTCAATATGGAGATGTGGTAGGTAATCCTAATTCCCCATTGGGTCAGGAGTATCAAAGCATTCTTGGAAACTTCAATAGTACCTTAGGCAGTTTCCGAACCAACAGTATGATGGACTTTGGTTTAAGCTTTTCTTTAGGGAATCAATTGGTCCGTCCTAGGGTAACATGGGGCTATAACTTGGCCTTGACTTACAAAAATGACACGGAGTTTTACCAAGATGCAGAGTTTAACTTATATGGCAAACCTCGTGATTCTTCTGAGCTGGAATTAGAAGCACTCGAAAAACAGCGTGGGGATTATGGTGTCAATAACGTACTAGTTGGTGGTTTGGCTGGAATTGCCTTGAAGACTGAAAAGTCGAAGTACAAATTGAACTTTATGCATCTTCAGAATGGTGAGTCCAAAGCGGGAGAGTTTGATTTCTTGAATACCAACTTGGGAGCCAATTTTGAAGCAAAACAGTACAATTTGGAGTACTCTGAAAGAAGTATGACAAGTGTCCTGCTGAATGGTTCACATTACCTAAATGGAAGAGAATGGGAGGTTAATTGGAAAATAGCACCTACTGTGTCTACGATTGAAGATCCAGATATTCGCTTTACTAGATTCAGATTGCCAAATAATACGGTATCTACAGAGGTAGGCCTTCCTACCCGAATTTGGAGATCACTAGAAGAGTACAATCTTAATGGTAAATTAGATTTAACTCGTCAATTGAATCTCTTCCAGCGTGATTCTAAATTGAAGTTTGGAGGAAACTATGTAATCAAATACAGAGATTTCAACATCCAAAGTTTCCAGTTTGCTACAGGGAATACCATATTCACAGGAGATCCTAATGAAATTCTTAATACTGAAAACCTATTTTCAGCTTCCAATAGAAATGGAGTTAGATACAATGCCGACTTTATCCCAATCAATCCAAACGAGTATCAATCAATCTTAACTAATATCGGAGGATATGCATCCTTGGAGGCTAGCCCAACTGAAAGATTGAAGGCAATCGCGGGACTTCGTGTTGAGAAATACAATCAATACTACACAGGTACAAACCAAACCGGAACAATTGTTTTTGACTTGGTTGAAATGCTTGATGACTTCGATTTCTTCCCTACGGTGAATTTGATCTATAACCTGAAGGATAATCAAAATTTAAGATTTTCAGCATCTCGTACCATTGCTCGTCCTTCATTTAAAGAGTTGTCTTATGCAGAAATCTTGGATCCGATTACAGGTAGAACCTTTGTTGGAGGATTGTATCCAGAGACTACCAATGGTGGTGCCGATATCTTATGGGATGGAAATCTTACCCCAACCAGAATCAACAACTTTGACCTTCGATGGGAAGCATTCCAGGAAAGAGGTCAAATGCTATCGGTAAGTGCATTCTATAAGAGTTTTGACAAACCGATCGAGATGGTTCAGTTCCTTTCTGATCCCGGAGCTTTCCAGCCTCGAAATGTAGGAAGAGGAACTGTGGCAGGTTTGGAACTAGAGTTTAGAAAAGAGCTTGGGTTTTTGGCTCCTGCATTTGAAAAATTCAGCTGGAATACCAATGTGACAATCACAGAATCTCAAATCAGGATGTCTGAATCTGAGTTCCTTTCCAGATCCTTGACTGCCCGTGAAGGAGAAGAGGTGAAAGATACTCGTGATATGGCAGGTCAAGCTCCTTACATTATCAATACAGGAATCAGCTACCAGGATTATAATTCTGGTTGGGAAGCAGGGATCTTCTACAACGTACAAGGCCCGACCTTGAACTTGGTAGGTTTTGGAAACCGTACAGATACCTATACTGTGCCATTCCATGCTTTGAATTTGAACGTGAATAAGTCTTTTGGTGCTGATGAGCGTATCCAGACTAGCTTTGGAGTATCCAATATTTTGAATGACAAGAGACAACTCGTCTTCCGTTCTTTCCAAGCTCAGGATCAGTTCTTCACAAACTTGGCACCTGGTACGGAGATTAGCTTTAGCTTCTCCTACTCATTCTAAGATATATTTTGAATTTTGGGAGCCGGTTTGCATTTAGCAGACCGGCTTTTTTATTGCCTTTCCAAAAATGAAATAAGCAATGGGGAGTTTCTCTCAATTGCTTAACTTCGGATCAAAGCGCTAGTTATTTATGTCTCACCACCACCATCATCATTCGGCATCCAAGAATCTGGGATTGGCATTTTTTCTCAATTTGGCATTTACCATTCTTGAGTTGGTCGGAGGTTATTGGGTCAATAGTGTGGCTATTATTTCAGATGCCATTCATGATTTGGGAGATAGTATTTCCTTAGGGTTTTCGTGGTTGATGGAGCGAAAAGCTAAGTCTGCTCCGAGCAAGCGCTTCTCTTTTGGTTACCGTCGTTTTTCTCTTTTGGGAGCTTTGATCAACAGTATCATTTTGATTCTGGGGTCTGTTTTTGTAATCAGTGAGGCCATAGATCGATTGATCTCACCCGAAATGCCTGATGCTAAAGGAATGCTAATATTTGCTGTATTTGGAGTAGCCGTCAATGGCTATGCAGCTTGGAAGCTCAGTGGAGGCAAGACGCTAAATGAAAAAGTTATTACCTGGCATTTGCTGGAAGATGTCCTTGGCTGGGTGGCAGTTTTGATTGCCTCTATTGCTATCTATTTTTGGGAAATTCCTCTTTTGGACCCCATTTTATCTTTGGCCATCACAGCCTTTATCCTATGGAATGTCATCAAGCGATTAAAGGAGACAATCCTTATTTTTCTACAAAGCCAACCTGCTGAAATTGATCGTAAAGAAGTTGAGAAGGAGCTATTGGAAATAGTGGGAATCTGCTCCGTGCATCATACACATATTTGGTCTTTGGATGGAGAGCGACACGTGTTCAGTACCCATTTGAAATTAAAAAAGGAAACAGTACTCGAAGAGATCGCCACTATTAAACAGGAGGTAAAAAAGCGGCTTGAGAAGTTTCACTTTGAGCACATTACCCTAGAGACAGAATTAGAGGGAGATCCCTGTGAATTTGAATGAATCAAAATGGAAAATGACCGACTAATTGAACTTTGGAAGGAAGGGCGAACGCGATTCACCAAGCTCTTGGATAAGGCTTCAGAAGCAGATTTAACCAAAAAACTTGGTGATAGCCCTAATTCAGCTGGTTTTTTGATCCGGCATATCGCAGAGGTTGAACTGCTTTTTGCAAAAAATGTATTTGGGAAGAAAGATGTAAAAATCACCGCCAAAACGCTGATTGCGGGAAAAGATACGGGCGAGTGGACCAATTTGACTGAATTAAAGGACTTTGCTATTTATGCAGGCGAGCATTTAGAGGCCGCAATTCGAGAGCAAAAAGATTGGTCCGAAACGATTGAGACCAAGGAGTTTGGTAAAAAGATCAAATCAGAAGCTTTAGGAAGGATTCTTACGCATACAGCCTATCATGCTGGACAGTTGGCTTTGGTCCTGAAGTACGGGAATTGATATCAAGTCAATTTCCTGATGATTTCTTCCGCATCGGGATATTGATTTAGCAAGAATTCTATATCCATCAACTCAAAATCTTGAAAATCAAAACCAGGTGCCACTACACAGGAAACTAAAGCGTAGCTGTCAGGGTGGTCCACTGTACTTCCAAAAATCGCATTTGCAGGCACTAGTTGCTGTGGTGAGCAGCCAGATTCTCCCACTGGTCCAAGGGATAAAATTTGATGGCCCTTTTCTCCTAAAATATGAACCGATAAGGGGCTCCCTTCATGCCAAAACCAATGCTCATCACTTTTGATCCTGTGGAAGTTGGAGTGATTTTCGGAGGTAAGAAGAAAGTAGATGACAGTAGCCAAGTTTCGCTTTCCGGACTCTGTTTCTAGTATCTCCATACTTCGGTAGGTTTCTGCAAAAAAACCTCCTTCGGGATGAGGCTGAAGTTTGAGCTCCTCGACTAGTTGGGCGATGCGTTTCTGGCTATCCATTAGGAGTAGTGCTGGACTAAGATATCAACGATTCGCTCAGCAGTTTTTCCATCCCACTTAGGGATGCCTTGGTATTGCTTCCATTCCCCTGCCATGACCTTTTCCAGATAGGGCTTTAGCTTCGCTGGGTCTGTTCCCACCAGCTCATTTGTTCCTAAGTGGATGGTTTCGGCTCTTTCGGTATTGTCACGGAGCGTAATGCAAGGGACATTCATGACGGAAGCTTCTTCGGTGATGCCACCTGAGTCAGTGATTACCCCTTTGGCATTTTTGACGAGGTAATTGAACTGCAAATAGCCAAGCGGTTCGCAGAGGTGGAGATTAGGTGAGGATATTCCCAAAGCTTGGAGGTTTTTGGCTGTACGGGGATGCACCGGGAAGATAATCGGCAGACCCTGCGTTCCTTCCAAAATAGCGTCGATCATGGCTTTAAGCTTTTGTTCCTGATCCACATTGGCAGGTCTGTGCATGGTCATGACAAAGTACTCCTTCGGCTCCAGTTGCTCGAAAAGTTCTCCTTCAGGTTTCTCAAATCGAGGCATTTGAGCCATGAGTGTATCGATCATGGTATTGCCTACGTAGTGGATTTTTTCTTCGGAAAAACCGCTTTTTCGCAAGTTTTCATTGGCGATTTCGGAGGTAGTGAAAAAGTGATCCGTGATGGAATCGGTGACCATTCGATTGATCTCCTCCGGCATGGTTAAGTCACCGGAGCGAATTCCTCCTTCCACGTGGGCTACATCGATGCAGAGTTTTTTGGCAGCAATGGAGCAGGCAAGGGTACTGGTGACATCACCCACTACAAGTACCAGATCGGTAGGGTTTTCCAACAACTCCTTTTCAAATGCTACCATGATAGCGGCAGTTTGCTCGGCTTGGGTACCGCCTCCTCCACCCAGATTGGCATCAGGCTCGGGAATATTGAGTTGCTCAAAAAAGTCTCCCGACATCTTTTTATCATAGTGCTGACCTGTGTGAATCAGACGGAATTTGATTGCTGGGTTTTTAGCTTTTTGCTTTTGTAATTGGTGGATGATGGGGGCGATTTTCATGAAGTTGGGTCTCGCTCCCGCCACGATCGTAAAAGTGGGCATGAGAATTTTTTAAAATTTTATCCAAAAGTAAAAAATTAGGAGCAAGCGACCTGATAATTTGCGAGGATTATCTGCTTCAATTCTGGCTCCTTTTTTGTTTCTTTGTCAATCAAAGATTTTAGGTAATATTCATGAATTCAGCTTTTTGGAGAAGAGTAGTAGGGGCGTTTACAATCTTGATTCTTGCTTTCTTGAGTTCATGCACAGATACTTTGGAGCGTTCTGAGGTGGTGTATGACAATGATTTTTCAAATCTTGATTTAGCAGGCTTTGAAAATGGAAAGCTTTTTATATTTCAGAATGACACGATTGCCGGCTTTTATCACAATGAGGAGGTTTCTGTGCAACTGGAAAATTTGCCCTCTCATAATATGCTGAAGGTCACTACCGAAATCCTCATTCATGATAGCTGGGACGGGAATCCTGAAGACGGAGTTTCCGGTCCGGATTATTGGTTTTTTGGTTTAGATAATACTGAGATCTTCCGAACTACCTTTTCTAATTCACCATGTGAGTCGACTTTTTGCCTTTATCAATCTTACCCCAATAGTTATTTCCGACAAAATCGACCCAAAGATGGAGCGATTCAAACCAATCTGCCTGGACTTTGTCTGTTTGGGGCTTTTAGTAATTATACCACACGCTATCGAATCGAAGAGATTATTCCTCATTCCAATAATTCTGTGAAGATTTTCTGGAATAGCGAATTGCGACAAGAAGAAAACCCTAACCCTGCTTGCGATGAGTCTTGGTCTTTGGCTAGAGTGACTGTGGAGGCATTTGTAGTAAATTGAGATGATGGGCAAAAAAGGACATATCGTATTGATTTTTTGGATTTTCCTGATCGGAAATGTTTCTGCTCAGACCATTCCTTTGGGCATGCCGGTGTTGGATGATTACCTCCGGAGAGCCCAATTATTGGGTCGGGTAGATTCTGCTTCCAGCTGGATGATTAGACCTCTCTATCCTACGGAAGCCTTTGGCGTCAAGGATGGCTTTGATCTCGACAGCTCTGTAGTGGACTTTGATCAAAGTAGATTTCATCGGTTCGTGGATGTGGATTCCGCCCGACAGTTGAAGTTATTGATGCTGCCGGCCAGTTACCGCCTGCAGTACAATTCGACTTATGCTTTTGGAGTCAATGATGGGGCCATGATTCCCAACAGGGGATTTCAGCAGGTTTTATCCTTTGGAGCCTATGCTGAGTTTGGCAAGTGGTCATTACAGTTTCAGCCGGAGATCTTGATGGCTCAAAACAGAGACTACATCGGATTCCCCATTGAGCATCAGGCTACGGTACTGTTTTATTATGAGTACATGAATCGGATAGACATGCCGGAGCGCTTTGGCAATAAGAGTTTTAATCGCTTCTATCTGGGGCAGTCTAGCTTACGATATAATGTCAAGGAGTTTTCGATCGGAATGTCCACTGAGAATCTTTGGTGGGGACCGGGAAGGAGAAACTCACTTCTTTTAGGTAATAATGCGCCGGGTTTCTTTCATTTCACAGTGAATACCCGGAAACCTGTCTCTAGCCCAGTGGGATCATTTGAGGGGCAGTTGATCAGTGGCTTTTTGAATTCCACAGATTTTCTTCCGCCACATCCGGGCTATTCCATTCAGCAAAATCCAGTTTACATTCCCAAACGGGAAAATGGCAACCGCTACCTTTCTGGAATCGTCCTGACCTATCAGCCCAAGTGGGTTCCAGGTTTATTCCTCGGCTATGGTGCCACGAATCATCTCTATCGGGATGAGGTGCAGGTGATGGGAGACATTCTACCCATTTTCAACGGTCGCAAAGGGCCGGAAAATGTCTATGACCCGGTTCGAGATAGAAGACAACAGTTTTCTTCAGGCTTTTTCCGTTGGTTGAGTCCTGAAGGACATTTCGAATTTTATGGTGAGTACGGGACCCGAGGGAATAGTCGTAGGGTAAGCGATTTTATGATTACTCCTGAAAAGGGGAGAGCATTTACTTTTGGGTTTTCGCACTTGATGGCATTGGGTAAACCGGGCAGCTACTTTCAAATCAGCTCAGAAATGACCCAAACAGGTCAGACTATTCGTGAGGAGATCAGACAGCTAAGGACTTGGTACATTCACGATCATGTTCGCCATGGCTACACCCATCAAGGTCAGGTGCTTGGAGTAGGAAATGGTCCGGCAAGCAATCAGATTTTTGTAGAGTTTGCTTGGGTAAAGGATATGAATCGTCTGGGTTTTCAGATGGAGCGAATTGTTTACAACAATGATTTCTACTATTACCGCTATGAGGCTTCGAAGGATTTCCGAAATAAGTATGTGGACTTAGTGCCTTCCTTAGTGGCAGATTGGCGGTTTGGAAATGTACTTGTTAGCGGAAGATTCCAGTATGTGAATACTTTGAACTATAAGTGGTTTCTAGAAAATCAACCCGATCAGTATTTTGTACCGGGCTATGACCGAAAGAATTTCGTAGCCAATTTGGGCGTAGCTTATTTATTTAGATAAGATGATTGCAGAAAAAAATAAAGTCATTACCATCTCCTATCGCTTGCTTGCGGATGATGGAGATTCCGGAATGGAATTTTACGAGGAAGTTACTTCCGAACAGCCTTTCGCCTTTCTTTTTGGCCAACAGTACATCCTTCCCAAACTAGAAGAGGCTATTGCAGGCAAAGAGGCAGGTGAGACTTTCTCGGTTTTTATTGATTTTGAAAATGGATACGGTGATTATCTCGAAGAGCGGAAGGTAATTATTCCTAAAGCCAACTTCAAAGAAGAAGGGAAAAAGAATAAGGATGTCCTCCGTGTGGGGAATGTCATCCCCATGAAAGATGATCAGGGAAACCAAATGCGTGGAGAAATCATCAAAGTGGATTACATGGGGGTTCATATGGATTTCAATCCTCCGCTGGCTGGCTATGATTTGCAGTTTGATGGAAAGATTGAATCAATCCGGGAAGCTACTCCTGAAGAGATTGAGCACGGACATGCGCACGGTCCGGGTGGTCATCAGCACTAGTTTATAGGGCATTTGACTTATTGATTGGAGAGCCTAGAATTGATTCTTTTGTGCATAAGTCATTGATTCATGCAAAAAGTATTAACCATCATCAGATTATTAGCTCTGATTGTATTTATTCTGATTTTTCTACTGTAGAGAAATAATGGAGTCGCGAAATTTCGGGTGAAATTATTTTTTCCCTAAGTCGGTTCCTGAGCTCTTGTAAGCCTGATCAATTGTCAACTCATAGAGTCCTTCAATTCGCTCAGAGGGATAGAGCTCCAAGGCTTTCTTAAGCTGAACCTCCGAGATTCGGTATGCCTGTTGGTTGAAGTGAAAAATTGCATCGTTGTAATACTGCAATCCGGCTAATTCGCGAAGATTGATCGATCGAAAAATGGTCTTATCACTGTAGTCTATTTCGGGGGAACCAATTCGCTGATTTAGCGAAAGGTAATAGGAGTCCTCTTCCGGCTTGTAGGCATCAATATACTTTTTGACTTCCGATGATCTCGTGATCATTCCGCCGATTTTCAATGTGCTTTCCAAAACAATCGGTAGCTCATCAATCGATAGCATTGTGAAGACATGGTAATCGGTTTCGATGATTTCGAAATCAAATCCGTATCTGTCAAGAATCATTCCTAGTACAGCCGTTCCACTGACACAGTCAAACTTTCCAGACTCCATCATTTCATTGAAAGTGGCGTGCTGCTGGTATTTTTTAAAAAGCTCTTTATGGGATAATTGAAAGGCATATCGAATGAAACCCATCGATTCTCCTTTCTTTTGGAATTTGTGGTCTAGTTTGGCTAAAAAGCTTTTCCATTTCTGCTCGGGAAAATCTGAAATGGGATGAACTGCACGAAATAATGCTAGCTCTTGATCTGAAGATAGGCCTTCCTGCCAAAGTTCTTTTTCTACAGTCGAATCAAAAAGTGTTTCTGGGCTTTGGGCAAAGGTCAGCTGAGCTGCTGATTTTATAATCAACAGACAGGTAAGTCCGATGATAAGCCCAAGATTCTTCATTTCTCTGTAATCCCAATGTTAACTTATTTTCTTAAAGTTAACAATTTGGTAACATTAGAAACAAGAGAATGAGATAAAAGTTTTAAAAAAGGCTGTTTTGGACCTCTAGGAATAGTATTGACCTAGCTTGGTATTCGGGGAGTAGGGAGTGAAGTAAGTGGTAAATGGGGTTGGAAGGTTTGAAAGAGGGAAGGTTTGCTGAAAATTTTGAATCTCGGTTCAAATCTGTTCTGGGGCTCGTATTTCGTACTTCGTAATTGGAATTTAAGATAAGCCTGGGAGAAACCCTCCACCTTAACTTGTTTATCTATATTTTACAGAAAAAGCCCCCTACAATCTATTCATGATGATAGGGTTCGCCACGAAGAATCGTGAAGGCACGGTAAATCTGCTCGGCTAAAAATATCCGGATCATCTGATGAGAAAAGGTCATTTTCGAAAGGGAAATCTTCCCGTTTGCCCGCTGGTAAATAGCATCCGAGAATCCATAAGGCCCACCGATCACAAGAACCAACTGCTTGATACCGGCATTCATTTTTCCTTGAAGAAAGGCAGAAAACTCCATCGAAGTCATGCTTTTCCCTTTTTCATCCAAGAGGATTACCCAGTCAGTAGGGTTGATTTTTTTAAGGATTGCTTCTCCTTCCTTCGATTTTTGCTGGCTTTCCTGGAGGGATTTGGTGTTTTTCAGATCAGGGATGATTTCCCAATCCAATCGAATGTAATGTTGTAGTCTTTTTGAGTAAAGCTCTTGCAATTCAAGGATGGCAGAATGATCTGTTTTGCCGATAGCGATAATTTTAAGCTGCATTTGAAATGGCCCTAGGTGATAAAGAGGGCTTTTAGGTTTAAATCAATTTTTTACCGTTTAAAAATCTTCAATCGAATTTAACAAACATATTAATAATCAAACTGTTCTACTCTCACAAACCAAAATCAACTATCATGAAAAAAGTAGTAAGTATGATTGCGATGGCAATGTTTTTCGTTGCCTCCTCATTTGCCCCAAAAACAGATTCAGTTCACGAAGTAGAAGCTGATATCGTAGATTTGGCAGTAAGTACCGATTTCTTGTCAACTTTAGTTGCGGCCGTGAAGGCTGGTGACTTGGTAGACGTTTTGAAAGGCGATGGTCCTTTTACAGTTTTTGCACCAACCAATGATGCTTTCGCAGCACTTCCAGCTGGTACACTCGAAAGCCTTTTGAAGCCAGAAAACAAAGAAAAGCTTGTAGCGATTTTGACTTACCATGTCGTACCTGGAAAGGTGATGTCAACTGACCTTAAGAATGGTCAGAAAGCTAAAACCGTACAAGGTGGAGAAGTAACTGTTACTTTGAAGGATGGAAAAGCGATGATCAATGATGCTACTGTGACTGCTGCTGATATCGAAGCAGACAACGGAGTAGTACACGTGATTGACAAAGTGATTCTTCCAAAGATGTAATTCACTTCTATAAAACTTTAAAAGCCTGTTCGGATTTGATTCCAAACAGGCTTTTTTTATTTTATCAGCTCTTTTCGCTTTAGAATTGTCTCTAAAAATTTCCGCTCATTTTCAGAGTTGAAGATTTTGTAGGGTAAATGAATAAACTGAGCTTTCGATAGATAAAGTACAAAGGCGTCTTTAGGCATTTCAGCTTTTTTGATCATATTCCACTGAATTGGCATGCCTTGTTTGGTATTGACTTTCATCATGATTTGACGAGAATCTATTTCATAAGCTAGTTTCTCAAAAATCACCTTGTTTTGTTCCATTTGGGTTACACCGGCGAATTGAATTACCCAAAACAGGACGTAGAGACCATATCCAAGCAATCCGCCGATAATCCACCAAATCGATGGAATCCAAAAGTAGCCGCAGCAAATAGCCAAAGCGATAAGGATAACCCACCATTGCTCTTTGAGTACATTCACAAGGCCCATCTTGATGTAGGTACCAGTTGGAAGTTGGTATTTTTTTGTTTTTATAATCATTTTATGGTCTTTTTCAGGGCGCAAATATCCATGTATCCGTGGGATTAACCAAATCACTTGCTAAGGTTCTGAAAGTCTAATCCAAACAAAATGGCTTTCGGATTGCTTCGAATAGTGTATTCGATTAACTTAAGAGAAAATATTTGGGTATGAGTAGCTTGATGATCAATCTTTTCTTGGCGGGCTTTGCATATGTTATCATCATATATTTTGTCGCGATGATGACCAAAAACAGCCTGCGAAATGGAAAGAATGGAAGTGATGATGGAGATGGGGGAATCGAGAACTTCAAGCCTCCCAAAATCGATTTACCTCCCGGAGTCATCTGGCCTAAAGACTCCCCAAAGAAAACCAAACCTGATCCGGTAGAACTCTAGCTACATTTGGGACAAATACCCGTCACCAATAAGCTCATTTCTCGCTTTTTATATCCTTTGGGTAATTTCACTCCGGGTAAGGAAATATCCTCTAAGCAGCTAGTATCTCCGCAAACCTCACATTTGAAATGTACATGCTCATGATCGTGATCATGTTCATCCTCATGCGAGCAGAGAGCATATTTTGTGGCCCCGCTATCATCCAAAACTTTATGAATAATATCTTGCTCTAAAAAAGTATTGAGCGTTCGATAGATCGTCACCCGGTCAAAGTTACTCTTGAGTTTTTCTTCCAAATCACTGTGTGCCAAGGCTACCTGCCGATCCAAAAACTCCTGAATGATGTCTAATCGACAATCTGTGATCCGAAGCTTATGACTTTTTAATATTGTATGTGGGTTGACCATATCGTAGCATTCCAAATTACTAATATAAATAAAACGAAAAAAGGGCTTCCTTTCGGAGGCCCTTTTCAAGTATTTTAAAAGGATCTTACTTAGGCTCGAAAATCATATCGATGCGGGCATCCAAATCCTCTAAGTGTAACTTCGACATGCGGTCGGAAGTTCTCGGAATGGCTCCTTTTATTTGTCTTTGGAGGGTTTTCAGCTCTCCTCTTACCATTGGTCTGATGTCAGACTGAGATGCATTGATCTGAGGTCCAAGGAATCTACGGAACTGGGCAGGTACTTCTACCTCACCAGTCATAAGAAGCTCCAATCGCTCAATGTGTGCACGCTGCAGTGCTCTTCTGTGCACATCGATGCTAGAGCCTCTGCTTAATTCTGTCCAAATCCCTTTGCGGAGATCATCGAATAGCTCAGTCATTCTGTAAGCCTCGCTTCCGTTAAGTGCTTCATTTTCGATCACTCTACCCAAGCGTCCCCACTCAAGGATTCCATTGAGTGTATTTACTTGTAGGCTACGGATTCGCTCTAGAGCACCGAAATCTCCTGTACGGGCAATGATTTCTTCTTCCATCAACCAACTTGGAGTCTGGAAGAGGTTTTCATTCAAGAAAGCTACAGCTGATTGCTGCATTTCTTTAGAATTGTGTGTGTAGACTGGCTCTTCCTGACCTGAAGCGCGATAGACTTCCATCACACCACCTACGTGAGTTCGGACATGTCCCATGTATCGGTTGAATTGACCCAAAACCTGGCCATACATTTCCTCTAGATCGCTAAAGTCCTTGTAAGGCTTTTCTTCCTCACGTGTCCACTCCATCAGGTTTGGCATGATACGCTTTAGGTTTTCGATACCATACTCAGATGCAAGCATGGAGTTGTCACCCAAATCTTCGCTCTGAGTGGTAGGATCGTAGCTATTACCTTGACGACCATATCGGTAAACAGGATCTCCCTGCTTTTCCATGATCCACTTGTCGAGTGTTGCTTGCTCTTCTTCTGGAGTGCTAGCCTCAGGAATTGGCTTGTAGCCCCACATGATCGCATATTTATCGTAAGGTCCCACATCCGGCATCAAAGAAACACCCTCGTCTTCCGGCTGTGCTACATAGTTGAATCGTGCATAATCCATGATAGATGGAGCTGTACCCATTGTTTTGGTGAATTCCGGATCACGAAGTTTCTCGACCGGATAAGCATTGGAGGATGCGAAGTTGTGTGGAAGACCTAGTGTATGTCCCACTTCGTGAGCAGATACAAATCGAATCAATCGTCCCATCACTTCATCCTTAAACTTCACGCTACGAGCTTCAGGATTTACAGCTGCTGTTTGAATGAAGAACCAGTTTCTCAATAGGTTCATCACATTGTGATACCAGCCGATATCAGATTCGATGATTTCACCTGATCTTGGGTCGGATACGTGTGGCCCATATGCATTTTGAATATCAGAAGCGAAATAACGGATCACAGAATAACGTGCATCTTCCGGACTCCAGCTTGGATCTTCTTCCGGGCTAGGAGCTTCTTTGGCGATGATAGCATTTTTGAAACCTGCAGCTTCAAAAGCCTTCTGCCAGTCCTCAACACCTTGCTTTAAATAAGGCACCCACTTTTTAGGAGTAGCTGGATCGATGTAATAGACGATCGGTTTAACTGGCTCAACCAATTCACCTCTCTTGAACTTCTCCATATCTTCCGGCTTGACTTCCAGTCTCCAGCGATCCAGGAATCTTCTGGATTCAGCTTTTTGTGCGTCAGCACCATAGTCTACATAGGATCGGCTAAACCAGCCAACTCGTCTGTCCGACAATCGCTGCATCATTGGCTCCTTTGGAAGAAGGACCATAGAAGAGTTCATCTCCAAAGTAATCAATCCCGTAGAGCTGTTTGATGGAGGATTTTGCGCTGTGTAAGTCATTACATAGCGGGCCTCAATATTGATTGGGTAGGTGTGAATGTGCTTAATGTATGATCGATCACTATCCAATCGCTGTACTCTGTACTGTGTACGTCTGTTGCGCGGTAAGCCTAGAGCCTGTACATCCTTTGCAAAAAGATCCGTTGCTTCGATGACGATTCCGGTAGAATCAGTTGCGTTGGACTTGACGTCAAATTTTTGAAGGATGGGCTCTAAATTGGAGTTTTTCACCGCCTGAGCGATTGGAAGAGAATCAGCTGCAAAATTGTCAACCGAAACTACTTTCAGGAGAATCATATCTCCTTCTTTCTCCCATCGTAGCATCATGGTATTGGTACGCTCGCCACCATAACCTAGTCCGTCTGCGGTTTTAGCGATGGTAGTGACCATGAGCATGTCTCTGCCAAGCAAAGAGTCTTGAAGCTCATAGAAGTATTTATCATCTATTTGATGGACTTTGAAAAGCCCTTCCATAGTTTTTGCCTCCTTGGTGATGACATCCTTGTAGGGTTTAGGTCCCTTTTTGTTGCCATTGCCGTTGGAAGGCTTAGCTGCGGGGGCTGCGGGAGTATTTTTGGCATCTTTTTTCTTTTTCCGCTGCGCAAAGCTGTCCTCGGAATAGAACATAACACCAAGAATTCCCACTAGAAACATTAATCTCCTGAGAAATTTGGGTAGTGTGTTTTTCATAAACCTTATTTTTATTTTCATTTAAAGTAACTTTCAAAATTAAGCTTGTGCACCCATCCGAACTTATTATTTGATGGGCGGTTAATAATTAAAATTAAAGGCAGAACCTTGGGAATTAGGAAAAATATTGGAATTGTAGGGGGAGGGCTTGCCGGCTTGGTTTCTGCATATCTACTGGCCAAAAACGGACATTCGGTCCAGCTTTTTGAGAAAAAAAACTATCCGTTTCATCGTGTTTGCGGTGAATACCTATCCAATGAAGTGGTCGATTTCCTCAAGCGTGAAAGTCTATTTCCAGAATCCTTGCATATTCCACAAATCGATACTTTTGAGTTTTCGGATACTTATGGGCAGAATGTCTTGGCTGATTTGGATCTAGGAGGAATTGGTATCAGTCGCTTTGTCCTAGATGATTTTTTATTTCAAAAAGCAAAGGCCGCCGGGGCAACTATTCATACGGGTATTCAGGTTCAAGAAGTGACTTTTATTGATGAAGGAAGCTTATTTGAAGTTACTTTGGCTGATGGGAAGACTTTTTCTTTTGATTATGTCATTGGTGCTTTTGGAAAGCGGTCTCGGATTGATTCAGAAATGGGGCGGGCTTTTACGCAAAAGCGTTCTCCCTTTATTGGTGTCAAATACCATATCCGGATCGATCGGCCAAGAAATGTGGTGGCTTTGCACAATTTCAAGCGGGGCTATTGCGGTATCAATGCAGTAGAAGGTGATCGCTTTAATCTTTGCTACTTGGGTAGAAGAGAGGATTTACGGAAATATGGTTCTATCCCTGATATGGAGCGGGAAATTTTATGGAAAAACCCCCATTTGAATCGGATTTTTCAGGAAGCTGAGTTTCTTTTTGACAAACCTGAAGTCATCAACGAGATTTCTTTCGAGAAGAAATCGCCAGTGGAGCAGCATATCCTGATGACAGGAGATTCTGCTGGCCTCATCACCCCGCTCAATGGAAATGGAATGGCGATGGCTATTCATGCTGCTTATTTGGTGGCTGAGACTCTAGACCAATTTGACAACCGGGAAGAAATCGAATCAAATTACCGAAAATTATGGAAGGAGCATTTTGAAAATCGCCTCACTCTAGGAAGGTGGCTTCAGCGACTTTTTGGATCGAATATGACTTCATCTTTCGCCCGAAAGCTTTTGGCTGACTATCCCTATTTCTCCAGAAAAATAATTCAAAATACTCACGGAGAGCCTTTTTAATACCCAAACACCTGCATCACTTGGGTGTATTCCAAGAAGAAATAGATGAAGAAAGCATTCAAAACGATCGCCGAAATCCAATTCATTCCCATCGCCCAGGAGTAAGTAGCATAGCGATCAGGCTGTTTGCGGACAAAGGCAAACCAAATCAAGAAATACAGTACGATGGGTGCCATGGCTCCCAAGAATACCCAAAGTATAGGCTCTAGACCCTTATCTAGAAAATACCAGCCAAATCCTGCTCCGGTAAGTGTGAAGAATAATGCTGAAAAGGAAAAGGTCCCGATTATTCCCAGTTTTCTACTTAAAGTCATATCCCCACGTCTTGCATCCTCGGAGTGCTGATAGACTTGTGTGAGGGGGTAATTCCCCCAAAGCATCAAAGAGGTAAGAAATCCCGGGATCACTACATGGGACTTAACTATCACATCCCATCCAAAATCACTCAGTCCCGCATAGGCCATGGCAAAGGTAAAATAGCCCTGAAAAAGGCCGGCGATTAGCCAACTTAGCCAAGGGTATTTCTTTAGCCGGATGGAAGGATGTGAATAGGCCATGCTGACAAGTCCATAGACGAGAATCATACTTGCAAATTCCCAGTTGATCAGCCATCCTAAACCAATGGCCATCAGGAAAAAAACCATGGATAAGGCCCATAGGTCTTTGGTGACAGTGGGTGGTTTTTTCAAACCTCCAATGCTCTCAGTATCCTTGTCATAGTAGCTGTTGTATCCATTGGAAGAAGGGTAGAGAAAAAGATGTAAGGCTAAGAAAACATACAATAACCTACTTTCATTGAGATTTGGTGTAAGTCCCAAAGCAAACAGAAATACCGGCATCAAAAAGAGTGAAAAAGGGATGCGGAGGTGAAGAATACTGGATCGGGTAATCATAGAATGAATAACCTTTGCGTTAAATTTAGGTTTCCTAAGAAGTGCTTCTAATGTAAAGATTATCCGCTAACTTACCTGCATGCCTTTTATCAATCGTATCGGTCGGGCCAATCCCGGCAGTCCTGTTGCCCAAGAATCCATCGCCAAATTCATGAAAATTGCTCATGGATTGGATGCTTTGGAAGGGAGGAAACTTGATTTTTTATATCGAAAGTCAGGTATTCAAAGTCGCTACAGTGTGCTGGAAGATTTTGAGCAGGACTCGGTGGAGGATTTCTCTTTTTTTCCAAAAAATGAAACCCTAGAACCCTTTCCAGGTACAAAAGCCCGGATGGATGTTTTCGCCAAAGAGGCACCGAAGATTTCGCTGGAAGCTGTCCAAAACTGTCTAAAAGATTCTGAGGTTCAGCCTAGTGAAATCACGCATATGATCTTGGTGTCTTGCACAGGCATGCTTGCTCCCGGGGTCGAGATGCAATTGATGGAAGCGCTGGGGATGAATCCGGCCACAGAACGCTATTGCATTCATTTTATGGGTTGCTATGCAGCCTTTTCAGGAATCAAATTAGCCGATAAAATCCTTCGCGCCGAGCCGGATGCCAAGGTGCTTTTAGTAGCAGTAGAACTTTGTACTCTGCATTTTCAGAAAGCGTACACAGAAGATAATTTATTGGCTAATTCTCTGTTTGGAGATGGAGCGGCTGCGGCCTTGCTTTCCAATCAGGCGGAAGGCTTTGAAATCAAAGACTATTCTTGCGCCATCCTTTCACAGGGAGCCAAGGATATGGCTTGGAGTATCGGCGATTTTGGATTTGAAATGTCACTCAGCAAATATGTCCCCGGGATTTTGAATGAAGGAGTGGAGCAATTGAAGGCTGAATTTGAAAACCGGTTCAAGCTTTCAAAGATTCGAAATTTTGCCGTACATCCTGGTGGAAAGCAAATTTTGGAAAAGGTCCAAGAGGCCTTTGGCTTTGATCCTAAGTGTAACCAACATGCCATGGGCATTCTTCGGCAGTTTGGCAATATGTCTTCCGTTACTATTTTATTTGTGCTGCATGCTATGCTTTCGGATCAGTCACTTTCAGGAGACATACTGAGTATGGGTTTTGGTCCGGGACTGACACTAGAGACACTTTTGCTTGCTAAATCATGATTGATTTCTCCCAAAGAAGTACGCAGAAAGAGTGGATGGATGATCTGGAATGTGAAGGTGAGGTTTTGGAGCAAACTTTAAAGGAACTCAAGACAATCAATCGCTGGCTAGGAGGGAATCATGTCACTACCGATGGAATTCAAAAATTAATCAATGCGGCACCGCCAAAGGGCCGGTGGAAGGTAGTGGATATAGGCTGTGGAGGTGGAGATATGTTGCGTGTCATGGATGATTGGGCAGTCAAAAACAGTCAAAACATAGATTTTGAGGGAGTTGACGCCAATCCAAACATCATTGATCTCGCCAAAACTAGATTATCTGACAAACCTTCTATAAATTTGTCGGTACAAAATGTCTTTGAAGAGGCATTTGTGGAAGAAAAGGCGGACATCATTACTTGCACCCTTTTCACCCATCATTTTACGGATAGCGAATTAGTGGCCTTGCTTAGTACTTTGCTTCAAAAGGCCAATCTTGGGATCGTCATCAATGACCTGCACAGACATCCCCTAGCTTATCATAGCATTCGACTTTTGACCAAGGGATTCAGTAAATCCCCGATGGTTGTGAACGATGCGCCCCTTTCGGTGCTGAGAAGTTTTAGTCGCCAAGATTGGAATAATATTTTGGGTCAAGCGGGAATATCCGATTTTTCGCTCCGTTGGTTTTGGGCGTTTCGATGGCAAGTGGTGATTTCTGTTTGAAATAGAATTTACTTTAACTTAAAATCAAATAGTATGGAAATTACACCAGAAATGGTCGATTCACTTATTGCACAAGGGATAGATCTTGTGTGGCTTATTATTCCCAAATTGATCTATGCGGCCTTATTTTACCTGGTAGGTCGATTTATAATTGGTAAGATTCTCAAGGGTTTCAATAGAGTGCTGGAAAAGCGTGACAAGAATCCCTCATTGAATAACTTCTTAAGTGGCGTGGTAAAAGCTGCGCTGTATGTTTCCCTTTTTATTGGAATTGCTACCGTCTTGGGAGTTCCCTTGACCTCTTTTGTGGCGATTTTAGGTGCTGCAGGTTTGGCCATCGGTCTGTCGCTGCAGGGATCCCTTTCCAATTTTGCTGGCGGAGTCTTGATCTTGGTATTTAAACCATTCAAGTCTGGAGATGTGATCGTCGCCCAAGGACATACAGGGGTAGTCAAGCAAATCGGGATTATTTATACCCGAATGACCACTTTTGACAACAAAGAAATCATCATCCCCAATGGTGGGCTGGCAAATTCGGATGTAGTCAATATGAGCACGCAGGAAACCCGAAGAGCTGATTTGACAGTGGGAGTGGCTTATGGTACCAATATCAAGGTAGCAAGAGAGACTATCCTGGATATTTTCAAAAATGATAAGCGGGTACATCAGGATCCAGAGCCGGTAGTTTTCTTGAATAATTTTGGCGATAGTAGCCTAGACTTGGTGGTCAGAGCATGGACCGATGCCGGAGATCTTTGGCCAGTGTATTTCGATACCATGGAGGCTATCAATACTGCCTTTGAGGAGAAAGGAATTGAAATCCCTTTCCCACAACGAGTGGTGCATCAGGGTAAAGACTGATGGCATTGGCATTTTCAAAAAAAAGGAGGCTTTCGGGTCTCCTTTTTTTGGTTTAGTCTGAATTTGATTTGGAAAATGTCAGATTGAAAAGATGATGGCTGGTAAGCTCTGGGAAAGCTGGAGTAAAGTCATAGGCTTTCAGGTTCGTGGAGACACGAACCGGGGCAAAAAAATGCAAGCAAGTCGTAAAGCTTGTACCCCATCTGAGCTTAGAATAATCGTTTTACTGGGCGGAGTCCCAGAACCTCTATGGGAGTAATTACGCCCAAATATCCCATGGAATTTGTAATTCCATTTCCTAGAGTTCAACCTCCCGAAATCGCTATGCTCATCGGGACAGCCACTTTAAGGTTGCTTAAACCAAAATGAATTCTATATTATTTTCCTAGGTTTCACCTAGGGCTCCGCCACGATGGACAAGTTATTGAGAAGTTCAATCCTTACAGGATCTTTTTCCAATCACTCAAAAGATCACCAGTGCTGACCCCAAAGGGGTCCAACCTTTAAATAACCACGGGTGAAACCCGTGGATTTGGTAATCATCATCTATTCAAAATCACCCGACCCTTACGGGGTCGAACTTCTTTATTTGTTGCCTTTTTTCAATTCATTTCCGAAATTCAACTATTCTTTTTTCATTCAAAACTAATACGTTATGGCCACACATACTCAACTTTTATATCACTTTGTTTTTTCTACCAAGCACCGGGAACCCACTATAGTTCTTGACCATAAAAAGCGGCTTTTTGCCTATATCCACCAACTATTAACCAATAAAAACTGCCATTTGTACCGGATCAATGGTATCGAGGATCACCTTCATATTTTGACACATGTTCACCCTACCATTTCAATTTCTTCTTTAATCAAAGACATCAAACTGGCAGCAGATGATTTTATCAAAAGGGAAGATATTTTTCCAAAATTCAAAGGCTGGCAAGATGGTTATGGAGCATTTTCAGAGTCCTATCTGGCCAAAGATCGATTAATCAATTATATCAAAAATCAGGAAGAGCACCATCAGAAAGTTTCATTTTTGGATGAATATAAGTCACTTTTGAAGGAACATGAAATAGAATTTGATGAAAAATACCTGCTTTGAGTTCAACCCTTTCAGGGTTGCCAAAACCTAATTGCTACCATTCACTTTCCCTAGGTTTCACCTAGGGCTATTCAAATGTTCGACGGCTTCACCGTCTTTTTGCCATCGCGATTTATGATGAAAAATTCGACCCTGAGAGGGGCCTGCCTATCGGCAAAGGCAGGTCAAACCTCTTAATACCTGTGTGCCTCAGGCGTAGCCATGGGTGAAATCCATTAATTCAAAGTGAAAAATAAGCGTATGCGTATCGACCCTGACAGGGTCGAAGTTTTACCTACCGAAACCCACTTCCTAAGTACCCCCCCTCCCATTTCAACAATCTCCATCAAGCCAAATCATCCACCAAAACCTTGTAGGTAGGATCTTCGATGATATTGACATCGATGATTTGGTCTGCCTTGGAAAGGAGCTTTCTACAGTCCGGACTCAAATGACGCAGATGGACTTTTTTACCCACCTTTTGGTAACGCTCGGTGATTTTATTCAGTGCTTCGATTGCTGACATATCCACCACCCGGCTTTCTTCAAAGTCGATAATCACCTCTTCTGGGTCATTCAATACATCAAACTTTTCGCCGAAGGCAGTCACCGAACCGAAAAATAAAGGCCCAAACATTTCATAGTGTTTCACGCCCTTTTCATCCACATACTTTCTAGCACGGATTCGCTTGGCATTATCCCAAGCAAAAAACAAGGCAGCCAAAATCACCCCGATCAATACCGCGAGAGCTAAATTATGGAGAACAGCAGTAATCAAAGTGACTAAAAACATTAAGAAAATATCCTTTTTAGGCATTTTGGTGATGGTGCGGAAACTTGCCCATTCAAAAGTCCCAATCGAGACCATTATCATCAATCCAGTCAAGGCAGCCATTGGTACTTGTTCGATTAGGCTAGAACCAAACACGATAAAGACCAAAAGCATCACTGCAGCGACAATTCCCGAAAGTCTTGCTCGGGCTCCAGAAGATACATTGATCAAGCTTTGGCCGATCATCGCGCAGCCACCCATTCCGGAGAAGAATCCGGAAGCAACATTGGCAGCTCCCTGTGCTATGGCTTCTTTATTACTTCGACCTCTTGTCTCGGTGATTTCATCGACAATATTGAGGGTCAAAAGCGACTCGATCAAACCAACCCCCGCCATAATCGCTGCGTAGGGGAAGATGATTTGTAAAGTCTCTAAGTTGAAAGGGATAGCCGGAATGTGAAAAGGAGGAAAACCACCTTTGATACTTGCCATGTCTCCCACTGTTTTGGTATCTATTCCAAAGGCTACCACAATTCCAAAAACGATTAAAATAGCCGCCAAGGATGCTGGCACAGCCTTGGTGAGTTTGGGAAGTCCCCAAATGATCAACATGGTCAAGAGTACCAATGCAAGCAGAATATACAAGGTCTCTCCAGTAAGCCAATTGCCATCTGCACCCTTAAACTGATCCAATTGAGACATGAAAATGATAATGGCAAGCCCGTTGACGAAGCCAAAAATGACCGGATGAGGAACCAAGCGGATGAACTTTCCCAGCTTGAGGCTACCTGCCAGAATCTGTATCAAACCGGATAGAACCACTGCTCCAAACACGTATTCCACGCCATGCGTAGCCGCTAAGGTGACGATTACTACTGCAATGGCTCCTGTTGCACCGGAGATCATACCGGGACGTCCTCCAAAAATGGAAGTGACCAAGCCCATCACAAATGCCGCATACAAGCCGGTCAGCGGAGAAAGTCCCGCAATAAATGCGAAAGCAACTGCTTCCGGTATCAAAGCAAGGGCAACGGTCAATCCTGACAGAACTTCAGTTTTGTAATCTACTTTTTGGCTAAAATCAAATAGGTTGAAATACTTCTTCATAAGGCTGTTCAAATCAATGAAAGAGGAATGTTTTGGTGCGTTGAGGTCCCGGGTCCAGACTGGCAGTCCAGCGCTACTTAGACAAATAGCAAAAATTAATGTGGCTTTTTTCGGGGCTTAAAGAATATCATTGCGTTGCAAAGGTAATGGAATTGTTTTTGCCAAAGAAAATTTTGAAACAGAGAAGGTGGATCTGACTGGCCTAAAGCCCTTTAAATCAGGCTTATCTCTGTTTGCAATCGATTTAGAGTCTGGAAGAAATCTTTGAAAGATATTCGTCTAATCCAAGTGGCCTCTGGCGAAGGTGACATTTTTTCGCACGAATGAATGGAAATGTGGCTTTTAGCCTCAGAGAGGTGTTTTAATAGTAGGGTCAGCTATTTGATAGAATAAACAGAGCTTCGGAGAGGCGATTTGATTAGTGTTATCCTTATTTTGGTTCGTGGAGACACGAACCGGGGCGGAGTTTTTAGGGTCAGGAAAACCGAATCATCGGATTTTATCCAATTCTGCACCGCAGTGTCGGCAGTATAGATCGTGAATTCCAAGTCCTTCTTCTCCGCAGGAATGGCAGGCTTTCGTATGAATGATCTCTTCTGGCTTTCGTCTTTTGGCCATTTCAGAACTCACAATCCCAGTTGGTACAGCAATGATTGCATAACCCAAAAGCATAATCAGGGATGCGATAAACTGTCCAAGGGGTGTCTCCGGAGTGATATCTCCAAAACCCACAGTAGTCAAGGTGACAATTGCCCAATACATCCCTCTCGGAATAGAGGTGAAGCCAGCTGCCGGACCTTCGACGAGATACATCAGGGTTCCCATGATTAATACCACTGTCAATACAGTGAACAAAAATATCTGAATTTTGGCCATACTAGCCTTCAGCGATTCCTTGATAAAATCTGCCTCAGAAAGGTATCGTCCAAGCTTCAATATTCGGATTACACGCAAAAGGCGAAGTGCTCTGACCACGGTAAGCAACTGGATATTGACCACAAAAAAACTGAGGTAAACCGGGAGGATAGCCAGAAGGTCCACAATCCCAAAAAAGCTGGTAACATAGCGAAAGGTCTTGCTTGTCAGCCAAATACGAAGGATGTATTCGATTGTAAACAAAAAAGTGAAAAGGAGCTCCAAAATATAAAAAGTGTCTCCGTACACATCATGCAGCTCGCCAACTGAATCCAAGACGGCAACAAGTACGGAGCCAAATATGAGGGCTAAAAGGACTAGATCAAATGTGCGGGAAGCTTTGTCATTATGATCAAAGACAATCTGCGCAAGTCGCTTTTTGGTTAATTCCATGAGGGAAGATAAAAAAAATGAATTTCTGTTTTTACTGATCAGTCCAAAAAGTACACGCGCTTGACCCGGGTACTGATGTGGGTTAGTAGCTCATATGGAATCGTTCCGATGGCCTCAGCGAGGGGTGCCAGAGGAATCTCTGCTCCATAAATCAACACCTCATCTCCCACTTCAGCGTCGATATCGGTCACATCGATCATGACCATATCCATACAGACGTTTCCGATTACAGGTGCTTTCTTTCCTCTAATCAAAACATATCCCTTACCGTTGCTGAAGCGTCTGTCGTAGCCATCTGCATAGCCAATGGGCAAGGTTGCTATTTTACCGCCATTGGGAAGTCTTCCTTTTCGAGAGTATCCAACAGTTGCCCCTGCCGGTAAATCTTTGATTTGAGAAATAGTCGTCTTCAATTGACTGATGGATTGGAGTTCGGATGAGTAGTTTCCGGTGACTTCCACGCCGTAGAGACCTATGCCCAGACGAACCATATCAAATTGATAATCAGGAAAGGCTACGATTCCAGCCGAGTTGAGTGCGTGAAACAGTGGTTTTTCGGGTAGGAAAGCAGATATTTCTGCACTCATTTCCTCAAAATCTTTCAACTGACTAATCGAATACTCTTTTTCATGGGACTCATCAGCAGCAGCCAAATGGGTATAGATGGACGCGATGCTAAGCTGGGGATATTCTTGAATGAGCTTTTTGAGGTCCTCCATATGAGCTTTTTCAAAACCCAATCGATGCATCCCTGTATCCAAATCCAGATGAATCTTCATGGCCTGACCTCCATGCTTGGACCATTCTCCTACAAGCTGAAAAAATTCCAAACTAAACACTACCGGTTCCAATTGATATTCCTGACAAAGACTCAGGGACTCTTCAGCGGGATTGAGAACCATGATTGGTAAGTGTATACCCTGCTGCCGCAAAGCCACTCCTTCGTCCGTAAAGGCAACTGCCAAATAATCTGCTCCCAAAATCTGAAGGTGATTGGCGATCTCTGGAGCCCCGCCTCCATAGGCAAAAGCTTTGACCATGACCATGACCTTGGTTTGGAGTTTGAGGAGCTTTTTATAAAAATTGAAATTATGGGTCAGTGAATTCAGATTGATTTCCAGCGTTGTTCCATGGATTCGCTGCTGCAGCTGATTGACAATTTTTTCAAACTCAAAAATCCGCGCCCCGGTAATCAGAAGCAGATCATTTTCGAAATTGAATGAGTTGAGTTCTGCTTGCAAACTTTGGGTAGTTGGAAACCAAGAGAATGAACTGATTTGGTGATTTTCTAAGGTTCGAATCTCTTTGCCCACCCCTATGATCAAGTCCAATTGGTGATTCTTCAAAATTTCTGAAGCCTCTTGGTAGATTTGGGCTGCTTCCCCCTGCTGCAAAAAATCGGATAGAATTAAAATTTTCCTGCGCTTCGGTCGCTGCTGCTTCATAAAATCCAGAGCAACTCTCAGCCCTCCCAAGTCATGATTGTAAGTATCATCGATCAGTAAGCAATCCCGTATGCCCGCCTTTAGAGTCAGGCGCATGTCCACCGGTTTGAGATGACTTAGACCTTCTTGAATCTTTTGAGCTGGTAGACCCAAAGTCATTGCTGCAACGACGCAATGGGTGATATTTTCTAGGGAAGCTGTATCACGAAGCTGTGTTCGGAAAGTATGCGTGGACAGATCTTTTTTGATGAAAATAAGTCGGGTTTCGGTCGCCTCTTTTTTTACAATTCGGGTGAAATCAGCTCCTTCCTTATCCGACCAGGCTATTAATCGACCTTCAGGGAATTTTTTTTCAATTTCCTCCCTGACGATTTCCTGATCACTGCAATAGATCAAAAGCTTAGAATCTTTAAAAAGCTGGAGCTTTTCCTGAATCTTGGATCTTCTGTCCGGAAAGCCTGAGTCATGTGCCGTTCCGATATTGGTGAATATGCCCAAGTCGGGCCTGATCATTTCTCCAAGAGCTTGCATTTCGCCTACCTTTGAAATCCCTGCCTCCAGGATTGCAACCTGATGATAGGCTTGGATTTCCAAAATTGATAAGGGTACGCCTACCTGTGAGTTGTAGCTTTTGGGACTTTTGACCACAGAAAATCCTTGTTGTAGGAGTTGGCCAAGCCATTCTTTGACGATGGTCTTTCCATTGGATCCGGTGATTCCTACGACCGGCTTTTCAAAGTGATCCCGAAGCGAAGCACTAATTGCTTGCAATGCTTTGTGAGGATTTGCTACCCGAATAAAGTTTGCATCTAGACCCTGTGGATCAAATGAATCAGGGATGATAAAGGATCTTACGCCCTTTTCAATCAGTTCAGGGATAAAATCCACTCCATTTGCCTTTGCCCCTTTTAAGGCTACAAAGAGACTTTTGGATGGCTGAAATACTTGACGAGAATCTATGAAAATGCGATTAATTTCGAAATCCTGCTGATTGGATGACAGGCTTCCCTCACAGATTTTTGCAATTTCCGATAGCTTTAAAGGCTTAATCATCGCTTTGATTTGGTGTCTTTTTCTTTTTGAAAAAAACCTGCCGAATCCATCTAGGAAGGAAAATGGCTCCTAAAATCAAATAGGGATAATAGGAAAGCAAACGCCACAGAATGCTGGTCACAAAGGTGTAACCATCAAGGAACTGGGTGAAAAACTGCCCGAAGAAAAACTCGGCAGTTCCCGAACTTCCCGGAGTCGGAGAGATCATCATTACGATCCACATGATCACCTGTCTGGCAAAAACAATCACGTGATTATCGAGGCTGAGCGGGACATAGGCTGAAATCAGCGCGTTTAGCATCAAGTATCTAGAGCTCCAGATAAATATCGTAGCCAGTATAATCGGAATCCAATAGCTCCACTTTTTTCCACTAAGTTCCTTGGATGCTTCGATGATCTGATTGCCGTATTCTTGCGCATCATGCTTCCACTTTCGCAGCCATTTTATAGAAAATATCTTGATCAGTACCCATTTGAATACGCGTGGTCTGTAGAATAAGGCTGCCGCCATGATCAAGCTATAAGTGGCATAGAGGCCATAGCTGATCCAAAATATTGCCTGTAGACTGTTTTCAAGCTGATTTTCGAGGATTTTGCTGTCTGGGAAGATGTTTCCTTTGGCAAAGAATAAGATAATGGGGGCTCCGATGACAAAGAATAAATTG
Organism: Algoriphagus formosus; assembly: GCF_002807035.1. Taxonomy (GTDB): domain Bacteria; phylum Bacteroidota; class Bacteroidia; order Cytophagales; family Cyclobacteriaceae; genus Algoriphagus; species Algoriphagus formosus. Next base: position 1,515,736 of record NZ_NIUC01000002.1, read on the forward strand.
TCCAAGATGGCAGTCACCATGACAAAGGAAATGGCTCTTCCTAGCTTGATTCCTTCCTTATTTAGGATGAAAATCGCGACAGCAGTACCTCCTACCACGGAAGGAGTCACCGCGGAGGCAAACTCCCAAAGGATGATGACATAAATCGCTCTTGTCCAAGTTAGCTCTCGCTGGGTGATTTCACGAATTCGGTAGACGTAGCCTGCATCCCTGAAAATGATTACCAGGATCGCCAAAAAGATGTAGGGTAATGAAGCGTCAAAGACTCCTTTCAAAGTCTTGGTATTGACATTGGGATCGAAATAAAACATTGCGAACACAATGCCCAGACCGATTAGGATCGGAACCCAAACCTTGTTAGGGTTTAGCGTTTTGAAAATCTTCTTGTTGTCAAGCTTCATACTTAGGCTGCAGCGATTGGCTCAGTCTTTTCTACCCAAAAATTATTATATCCTTCACCAATGACAATGGTAACCTCTGAGAGCTGTAAGAGTTCCAAAATGGCGAGAAAGGTGTAAATGACAAAAATCTTATCAGGCTTGTATTCAATAAAATCTGAAAAGGGAACTTGTTTCTTGAAGCTTATTTTTTCCAATACGAAGTCTTTTTGTTGCTCGATAGTGTATGGATACTGAATGACCGTATGTTTTGTTTCCTCGCTGCGAGCGGCCATTTTGGCCATGCACTTTTGGAATACCTTCAGCAGTTTGTAGAGATCCACATGCTGCATTTCTGCATCCACATCATCGATCTTATGAAGTGATTTAAGTTCGGCTGCAATATTTCCCCGCTTTTCTTTAGCCTGACGGTCGGATTCCAGACTAGCTAAATCCTGAATGACAGACTTGTATTTTTTGTACTCCAGAAGATTTCGAATGAGTTCTTCTCTCGGATCAATTTCCTCTCCTTCTTCGTTGAGTTCGGGTCGGGGCAGGAGCATCCGTGACTTGATTTTCATCAGCGTGGCTGCAAATAAGATAAATTCGCTTGCCACCTCGATCTCCATCCGCTCGAGATGATGGAGATAATCAAGGAAATCATTGGTAATCTTGGAGATGGGAATATCGTAAATATCCAATTCGTCACGCTCGATGAAAAAGAGCATGAGGTCGAAAGGCCCTTCGAAAAGTGGTATTTTGATTTCGAAACTCAAAGGATATTTAGATTATTGGTTAATTTTGCGAACTTATAGCCAAAGATATTCAATTAAAGTAAATTAATTGAAAAGGGGAGATGGAGTAGCGGCTCGATTTTAGTTGCTATGCTAACTAAAAAACAATACCAAATAACGCTGGTTTATCTTTCCAATACATAAAAAAAGCAAAGAATTCATGTTGATCCAACCTGGAGAACTACTCGCCCAAATCGACAGCCCTGCCGATCTTAAAAAACTTCCAAAAGACAAGCTTGTCCAAATTTGCGACGAACTCCGCGACTTTATTGTAGACAATGTTTCTGTCTATGGCGGGCACTTTGGAGCTAGCTTGGGAGTAGTCGAACTCACAGTGGCACTTCATTATGTACTTAATACACCTGAGGATCAGTTGGTTTGGGATGTGGGGCATCAGGCATATGGACATAAAATTCTGACAGGGCGAAAAGATAAATTCCATACGAACCGAATTTATGGAGGGATTTCAGGTTTTCCCAAGCGGTCAGAAAGTGAATTTGACACCTTTGGAGTAGGGCATTCAAGCACCTCTATTTCGGCAGCCCTAGGAATGGCGATGGCCTCTAAGTATAAGGGCAAAAACAAGCAGCAACATGTAGCAGTCATCGGTGATGGTGCCTTGACAGGTGGTATGGCTTTCGAAGCTATGAATCATGCAGGTGTCAGCGACAGCAATATTTTGATCATCCTGAATGACAATTGTATGTCTATTGACCCGAATGTTGGGGCTCTAAAGGATTATCTTACTGATATTACTACCTCTCATACCTATAACAAGGTCAAAGACGAAGTTTGGAAAATGCTCGGTAAACTGAGCAAGTTTGGCTCATCTGCCCAAGAAGTTATCTCCAAAGTGGAGGGAGCGATCAAGTCCGCAGTCCTAAAGCAAAGCAACTTATTCGAGTCTCTCAACCTTAGATATTTTGGACCGGTAGATGGACATGATGTCAATCACCTGGTTGAAATCATGCGGGATTTACAGGATATTCCAGGTCCGAAGATTCTGCACTGTGTGACCGTAAAGGGCAAGGGGTATGCTCCGGCTGAAAATGGAAATCAAACCACTTGGCATGCTCCCGGTACTTTTGACAAAGTGACTGGTGAGATATTCAAAAAAGTGCCTTCCACTCCACAGCCACCGAAGTATCAAGAGGTTTTTGGACATACCATTGTAGAACTGGCAGAGCAGGATGAGCGAATCATGGGGGTGACCCCGGCTATGCCTTCAGGTTCTTCGATGAATATTATGATGAAAGCCATGCCTCACCGGGCTTTTGATGTGGGTATTGCGGAGCAGCATGCCGTGACCGTTTCGGCCGGTATGGCAACTCAAGGCCTGAAGCCTTTTTGTAATATTTACTCCAGCTTTATGCAGCGGGCCTATGATCAGGTGATCCATGATGTCTGCCTCCAAAATCTTCCTGTAGTATTTTGCTTGGATCGAGCAGGATTTGCAGGAGCAGATGGACCGACTCACCATGGTGCATATGATTTGGCGTACTTCCGATGCATCCCAAATTTGGTTGTTTCAGCTCCTATGAATGAGGAAGAACTTCGAAATATGATGTATTCTTCGCTTAGTCATGAAGGCCCTTATTCCATCCGATACCCAAGAGGTAAAGGCGTGATGCCTGAGTGGAGAACGCCTTTCCAGCAGATTCCTCTCGGACAGGGACGAATCGTGAAAGAAGGTGAGGATGTGGCCATTTTGAGCATTGGACATATTGGAAATTATGCTGTCAAAGCTTCAGAAGAATTGGCGAAAGAAGGGCTGAATCCAGCTCATTATGACATGCGATTTGTCAAGCCATTGGATGAGGAGCTACTGCATGAGATTTTTGGAAAATTCTCTAAAGTCGTGACCGTGGAGGATGGTTGTTTGATGGGTGGTTTCGGATCCGCTGTATTGGAGTGGATGATGGACCATGGTTATCAAGCCCAAATCAAGCGATTGGGTATCCCTGATGCGATTATCGAGCACGGAGAGCAGGAACAACTTCACCAGCTTTGTGGCTTTGATGCAGCGGGTATTGCTGATGCAGTTCGTAGTCTAGCTGAGGTAGCAAAGGCGAAGTAAAATCATGTCTTCAGTTTATTTTTTTGAAAAAGGCTCCGGTCAGCCTGTGGTTTTGATCCATGGATTTTGTGAGATCGGAGCCATGTGGGAAGATTTTACCCAAGAATTATCACAAAATTTTCGAGTGGTATGCCCGGATTTGCCGGGTTTTGGCAATAGCCCTATTTCCCAATCACATATCAGTTTGGAAGAGGTAGCGGTTTTATTGGAAGATTTCTTGGAAGAAAACGGAATACAAAACCCTATTCTGATTGGACACTCCTTGGGAGGTTATGTTGCCTTGGCGATGCTGGAATTGATGGGGAATAAACTAAAGGGAATTGGGCTTTTTCACTCTACAGCCTTTGCCGATGATGCTGAGAAAAAGCAAATGCGCAATCGTACGATTCAGTTTTTAAAGAAGTTTGGCGCAGAGAAATTCGTGAGTTCTTTTGTGCCTCCCCTTTTTTCTGAAAAACATCGAGCCGAATTTGCCTCCGAAATCGAACAAGCTACTGAGCAAGCTAAGCAATCAAGCTTGGAGGGTTTGATCGCCTTTACCGAAGCCATGCGGGATCGAAAGGATAGATATGAGATTTTAAAGAGTTTTCAGGGCCCCAAATTAATGATTGCGGGTACTGAAGACGGAGCGGTCAAAATCGCGGCTAGCCGTAAACAAAAAGAAGCATTCACGCACTATTACGAGCTAGATGGAACGGGCCACATGGGGATGATTGAGGAAAAGGAAAGGACTTTAGCTTTGGTCAGAAATTTTTTAATTGAATCTGTTTAGTACTCATTCTAAGTGCTTCTTGATATCCATCGCCGAATGAAGAACTCTAACGATTTCTACAGGCTCATTTTCTTTTTTGCGATAAAAAATTAGGTGGGATTTAACTTTACTTACTCTATAGTCCTTTCGCAATGTTTTGAGGGATTTTCCTGAAAATGGATCTTTAGCCAGATACTCAATCTCTTGAATTATAAGCTTGTAGTAGCGATCTGCCTGCTCTTTTGACCAATTTTGGAAGGTGTAGACCCAAATACTCTCAAGATCTTCAATCGCTTTTTGGCTAATGCGATAGGAAGAATTATTCATGGGCTTTTTTCTGGATTTTTTTCAAATATTCATTTGGTTCGAAATCTTCCACGAAGCCACTGTCTTCGCCCTCTTGCAATGCTCTTATTAAGTGTCGTTCCTTCTTTTCTTCACTTTCCAATAATCGCAATGCCGCTCGAATTACTTCACTTGCTGAATTGTATCGTCCAGAATCCACCTCTTCTCTTATAAATTGCTCAAAATGATTGCCCAGTGAAATAGATGTGTTTTTACTCATTTCAATATAATTTCTTAAATATACCAAATCTTGGTATTAAGGTCAATCTAGTATTTGCTTCTTTTCAAATTCTTCCTCTTACCATCCGGTCCTTCCCATTCAAATCCTCGATGATTTCTACTTCTGTATAATTCAAATTAGAAAGAAGCTTTTGGACGGCTTTTCCATATTCCTCATGGATTTCAAAGTATATTTTTCCTTTTGGCTTCAAGGCCTTTTTTCCTAATTCGGCAATTCTCCGATAGAAAAGAAGCGGGTCCTCATCCGGTACAAAAAGGGCTAATCCAGGCTCAAAATCCAAGACATTTTGATGCATACCCTTCTTTCCTTTTTCAGGAATATAGGGAGGGTTGGATACTAAAATATCCAAGCTATCAACTGGAATGCTTTCATTTAAAATATCGGCTTGAAAAAACTCAACTTCAGCTTTTAGCTCTCGAGCGTTTGCTGTTGCAATTCTTAAAGCAGGTTCAGAGATATCCAAAGCGAATACTCGAGGCTGATTCATTTCCAGAAATAGGGAGATAGGAATACAACCCGTTCCCGTACCAATATCTAGAATTCTAAGCCTTGGCTCTGGGTTTTCTTTGATGATTAAATGAACGAGCTCTTCGGTTTCATTTCGTGGAATCAATGTGTCTCTACTTACCTGAAATTCCCTTCCGTAGAAAGGAGCTTTGCCAATAATCTGCTGAATTGGCTCTCCCTTTTTTAGTCTTTCAAAGTCATCTAGGAGAGCCTTAGGCAAATCCTTTTCTTCCAAAAAATTCATCATGTCTACCCGCCGAAGTCCTAAATGATGCTCGAAAAGCCATTCTACCAAGTTTTGAGCTTCGGGTATCTCATAGAGTTCAAGTTCACTTGCCCACTTTTTGACGAGACTGTTATAGTTGATCATTGGTAGCGAATTAGGTCTTTGCTCCGTAAAGGTAATCACTAATCAAGCTATCGATGAAAAAACTGCTTCTACTCTTCGTTTTTGGGCTCAATCCACTTCTCTCTTTGTCTCAGGAAAGCAATAGAGGTCCCTTTATTGAAATTGATGGGAGTTATTGGGAAAGGGCTATAAAGCATCCTCAATTCTTTGCTCCTGAGAAAAATCGCTTTGGAAGTGTACGTGTATTTTTTGGGCTTCCGATCGGTCAAAATTGGGCTATTGGTTTACTGGGTTCACATCAATCTTCCTATGAGGAGCAGGCACCAGGCTATCAAAATCGGGAGATTTATGGTCCAGATCCAAATGAAAGCGGTAATTCCATCTTGCTGGGATATACCCAAGACGAATTGAATGTAGGGCTGCAAAATGAACTGGTGGGATGGGGGGTATTTTTGCAGCGAAAAGTCAAGCTTGGCACTCGGACTTCACTGAATTTCAATCTGTATGTCATGAGAGAAAGTGGGAAAAATGGCCAATTAGAAATCTTCCCAGATTATACCTATTTAGCTTGGTGGCCCTGTCCAAATTGTTTGTCGATTGTTTCTGGTCCGATCACCCGACCAGTGGAGGAACGCAATTGGAAATCCGGGATTGATTTGGCTTTTGCTTGGGCACTTTCCAAGAAACTTGACTTGGGAATCAGAGCCAATTTTTTAGAATTTAGAAAGCGAACGATCTCTACGAATTCGGACGAAATCAATACCTTGGTTTTTGACCCGCTGCAGGCTCTTGCTGATGGCTATGCCGGAGATCGCTATGACTTTGGATCGGCAGTAGGAAGGGAAGGTGTCCGAATTTCTTTGACCTTTAGGCCCTTTTAGCATTCTTTTCCCTAAGTCTGCAAAAGAAAAACTACCTTTGTGCAGAATATATTTCTGATGAAGTTACATAACAATACCATACGAGGCGTGCATGATGCCTTAGAAGCCATTTTTGAACGAGGACAATTTGCCGATAAGGTCATCGAGCGAACCCTTAAGTCTAATCCAAAATGGGGAGCAAGAGACAGAGCTTTTATTGCCGAAACTACCTATGAGATGGTGCGTTGGTGGCGCCTGATCAATTACCTCAGTCCTTCTTCCAATTATTGGGATCTTTTTGGGACTTATTGGTTGATGCAAGGCCATGAGCTTCCTTCTTGGGAGGAATTTTCTAAGCTAAATCCAGCCAAAATCAAGGAAAAGTATGAGCAACTGGAGGATCCGGGAATTTTGGAATCTGTACCAGAATGGCTCTATGAATTAGGAAAAAAGGAACTGGGCGATACTTGGGATACCGAGTTGCACAGTCTCAACCAAGAAGCAGAAGTAGTTATCCGTGTGAATACCCTAAAGACTACTCGGGAGCGGCTGAAGAATCAATTGCTGGAAGAAGGAATCCGAACCTACCATGTGAAAGGTTATCCGGATGCTTTGATTTTGGAAGAAAGACAAAATATTTTTCGTTCTGCACCATTCAAAGCTGGGCTATTTGAAGTGCAAGATGCATCCTCCCAATTGGTAGCTGCATCCCTTGCGGTGGAGCCTGGTATGCGGGTGATTGATGCTTGCGCAGGTGCAGGCGGAAAGACCTTGCATTTGGCAGCTTTGATGGAAAATAAGGGGAAAATTATTTCCATGGACCTGGAGGAATGGAAGCTTCAGCAGACCAAACTCAGAGCGAGACGAAATGGAATTGACATCATCGAGCGAAAGGTGATCGAAGGATCGAAGACTATCAAAAGACTGAAAGACTCTGCGGATCGATTGCTTTTGGATGTCCCCTGCTCGGGTCTTGGTGTACTTCGGCGTAATCCGGATACCAAGTGGAAACTCAGTCCTGAGTCCATAGCAAAAGTGCAAGAGGCACAGCAAGAAATCTTACAATCCTATCCTAGCATGCTGAAAAAGGGTGGACAGCTAGTCTATGCTACCTGCAGTATTCTCCCTTCAGAAAATGAACAGCAAGTCAAGAAGTTTCTGGCATCAGAGGCTGGAAAAGATTTTGAATTACTGGAAGAGCAGAAGGTCTTTTCCCATCAGAGTGGATTCGATGGGTTTTACATTGCAAGGATGATCAGAAAATAACTAAATATGGATTTTTTACCGATTTTTGGTAATTTTAAGGAAAGGTTTTCCTATGAGTAAAAATACATCTATATCGTTAGGAGATTATTTTGATCGCTTTGTAAGTAGTCAATTGGAGTCAGGACGGTATAAAAATGCAAGTGAAGTCATACGGGCAGGGCTTCGTCTATTAGAAAATGAAGAGACTCAGGCTCTGGCTTTAAAAAATGCAATTGAGAAGGGCTTAAATAGCCCAAGAGTAAATGAGTTTGATTTTGATCAGCATCTAATCAAGCTCAAGTCCCAAAAGAAGGAAAATGGATAATCTTGTTTTTCGGCAAGAAGCCATAGATGATCTTTCGGAAATATGGGAATATACTTTTTACAATTGGTCCGAAACGCAAGCGGATAAATACTATGATATGCTAAAATTAGCCTGTCAAGAAATCGCTTCAAATAGTCAGCTAGGGAAAGATTATAGTGATATTTTACAAGGGTTAAAGGGTTATCGAATTGGGAAGCATATTATTTTTTATCACAAGTCAAATCCGTTTGAAATTGAAATTATCAGAATTTTGCATCAGCAGATGGATCTAAAAACAAGGTTGAAGGAATAATTCTTTGAAATTAAGTGGAGTTTAGAAATTCCTTGCCTAATTAGAAATTTTCACTCCGCACAGATAGAAAGCATGGGAAAATTATGAACCCGTACTAGATTTTCGGTTAGACTTGGATTGAAAAACTTGCTGAAGCCTGACTTGTCGGTCTTAGCTAATGCTAAAATATCCGGTTGATTTCGCTCCGCATAGTATAAGATTCCATTCTCAGGATTTTCTGCATTGATGAGAATTTGTAGAATGGATGTGTCTCCATCGCATAGCTCTTGAAAGAGTTCATCGGATCGCTCCTGCTCATAGAAATCATACGGCGTATTGACAAAGATGACATCCAGTTCTGCTCCAAGCATATTGGCCAAGCTTTTTAGTTGCTGAAATACAGGTCTTTGACTGGGCTCCAGTGTGGAGAGAAAAGCAATCCGTTTGATTTCCATTCGGGCAGGTTCTTCTTTCACGATTAGCGTAGGGATTTTGATGTTTCGAAGAATCTTCTGAGCGGTAGAACCTAAGAAAAATGGTTTTTTGGATCCTCTGCCCTCCGAACCCATGATCACAAAGTCTGGAGAGGCTTGGTTGACATGTTCGAAAACCGTCTCTGAGCCATAGCTATAGATCAGAGTAGAAAAAGCCTCTAAGCCTTCTTGCTCAAACTCATGGACCAAACTTGATAGGTTGTTTTTGGCCGATGCGATTTCTTGCAAAGTTTGAGGATAAAACTTTTCCTTGTCTTTATCCAATCTCACCCAGTCTACGGGAGTGCTGAGAATATGCATGACTTCAATCGAGGCATTAAGCTTGAATGCAAACTGCTTAGCGTAGTATGCGGCGTAGCCTGCCACTTGGGAAAAGTCAGTCATCAACAAAACTTTAGATCCTGTCTTCATGGTCGTGATCATTTTGGTGTAATACCAAATTACAAAAACTTACTCCAATTTGGATTGAAAAATAGTGTCTCAAGAACTGATATTTATCAGCTAGTCAAGGGTTTAATGAAATGCCTGTGCCAATAAAAATGGCCAGCTCGATAAGAACTGGCCATTTGTGATTTGAATACGTAAGTGAATTACTTTGCTAGCAAACCATCCTTGATCAATTGATTGATGATGGTTGTCGAGAAAGACCTTGAAAAGGTCTCGATAGAGCTTGGGTTGGTGGTTTCAGACTGAGAAGACCAAACCAGCTCTTCAGTGGCAGCATCATATAAATTGGCCTCTAGGTAGTAGTTTTTGTCAGTGGTGTAATAGCCCGGGTCATACATGACTGGATTATAATAGTTGTAATAGCCCCAGAATCTTCCATAATTCCCATACCCCATAGGCGAGTACATGGTCGAACCTGGCACATAACGTGTTTCATTGGTTTGGTCCAAAACTGCCACGGTAAGAATTGCATCGCTACCTAGTTCACGGATTTTTCTGAGAACCTCTTCTTTATCCACTCCGCTTGATTTAAATCCCGGAGGAAGGATGTCAAAACTGCTTTCAGCATTTACACCTTCCTCTAGCAATAGATTGTCCAAATCTGTTTCGACTGTCTGTCTGGCAAGAATATTATCTGTCAATGCAGTGACAAAGATGTTGCTATAGCCTTCAGGGGGTGTGCTTGGACCAGTCCAAGAGCCTAGGATTTTTACACTGGGGGAGCAAGAAAGCATCACGGCCAACAGTGAAAGGCTTAGAATTGAAAGATTTTTTTTCATTTTGATTTTTTATCTGATTTGAATTTGAAACAACTGTTTGATTGGCTGAAAGCATTTCGAATTGACTTATGATGTCATCCAAAACAATAGCCAGGATTACTTATCAATTTTAAGAAACAAAAGATCTACAGCGCTTTGAATCGTGCTAGGCACATTCTTTTGTTTTTTAGGTAGTGCGCGATCTATGGTGCCTACCCAAACGGCCTCATTGTCCGATACATCTACCAAATGCATGGTCAGTGATCCTTCTGTATAGGTATTTACGGGTACTTCTGTCCTTGTCCAAGTATAGCTTCGTTGCCCTGTATACATGAAAGGGTCCGTGGCCAAACTTGTCTCCCGCGTTTGAACTTGTTCTTGCACGCTGATACCCAAATTCACTTTTAGGCTTGGGTTATTCGTGTCCCGTTTTACGCCTCTTTCTTCCATCTTTTTGGTGATAGCATCCTGAAGAAATTCGATATTTTCCTCATAATAAGCACCTCTCTCCTCTGGACCTTTGAGCTCATAGAAGTCAAAAGATTCATACTCTTGCAGATTGAAGTCATCATAAATTCCTTTAGGAACATTTACATATTTTTTACCTGAGCAAGAAGCAAGTATTCCTGCGATAGCAATCAGTAAGACAAATGAATTTTTCATAGCTGTTGAGGTTGATAAGTTAATATTAATTCAAAAAGCTACTTTTCATTGAGGCTAGCTTAGTTATTAGATTTTACTTGTCTTAGCGAAGAAAGACAATTCCAAAGTTGATCCCAATGTTAGATTGTCCGGCTAGATTATTACTCTCAAATGAATTGTAATATTTCGCACCTAGCTTGAAACCTATTTGAGAAGTAGGCTCGATGATCAATCCGACTTCAGGCCGAATAGCAAATTGCCAATGGGTATCTTGTGAGGTGAAAATTCCCATGTCAATTCGTCTGTCATGAGCGATAGTACCTATTGCCAATCCTGCATAAGGCTTGACTTTCCCTTCTACCACAGGGAAATAAGAACCTGTCACTAAGATAGGATATGCATATTGGTAGCGGTATTGAACACCAGAAAGGGAAGCGGTCCCTTCGGTATATACCTTATTCTCTTCTCTTTTATAAAGTGTCAGGTGGCCTACTTCACCACCCACGGCTATTTCTCTAGTGACAAATCGTTGGTATTCGATATTGATGCCTCTAAGTGCTGATTGATCAATAAAGTCTGAGGTATTGCCCAAGGGAATGGTCACAGGTACTTCAATAGTGAATGCAGATGTCTGGGCCTTAGCAACACCTAAACCCAAGAAAAGAAATAGAAAACTGCTGTAAATGATCTTTTTCATGGTTATTTGGCTAGGTAAGGTGATTGATTGAAAGCTTGATTGATGCCATTGGTGATTCTAGTGGCAATCTGATCTCTACTTCCTTCTAAAAGACCATTCATAATTCCAGACCAAACCACGGGGATTTTATCCGATGCACTGATTCCGCTTGGCTGAGTCATCTGTAGAAAAACAGTACCAGTGCGTACTCTAGAAACTTGTGGAGGGAAGTAGCCAGGATAGTACCATCCCCAGCCAAAGCCCCATCCTGGATAGTACCAGTTCCAATACCACCAATCATAGTAAAAAAATACCTGATCGGTTTGAAGAGCTGATGGTAATATTATCAAGTCAGGGTTTGCACTCTTATCGACTTCCCTGTAGCCCAAAGCATTCATATTGGATCGGATGGAAGCAATGATAGTTGCCGAATAAACCGGATCAATAAATTCTGGCTCGAAACCTTCTTCTCCATCAATCTCATCACCGGTTATTTTGATGACTCTGTCAGGTACTGAATAGGTGTTCTGGGAAGTAAAATTAAAATCCTCAGAGTAATTGGTGTAAACGATGTCTAGCTCATCAACATACTCTGCTCCCTCTGGAATACAGGCAGTATAAATGACCGCTAGAAGTAATCCTAGAAGGATTCCTTTGTAACTTTTTCTCATATTAATCTATTAGGTATATTTAGTTTTCGTCAATAAATGGCAACTCTTGTTGCATGGCATTCCGGATGGTATTGTGGATATACACATCCACCTGCAAAAACTTTGCGGCATCTTTTGCAGAAGTAGCTTTTTTGAACTTTTTGAAATAGGATTTGTGCAGTTTGCTCAATGCGAGGTCATTATTCAAGGTACGCATAGCGAGCGAGTTTGCTTGCTCCTCACCGATAGTGTCAAGGTTTTCGAGATAGTCATTAATTATGATTATCCGCTCTCTTGCTAGCTCTTGCCGAGCTGCTTCGTATTCTTGATATACCGCCCAAAATCCATTTGAGACAGACTCGGGTAAATCCATATAAGCTTCGACGAGCTGCTTTTTACCCATACCGAATTCAGCCTGGATCAAGGTGATTTCGTCATCGATTGATTGGGCTAAAAGCAAAACTGGACTAGTGAGGATAAAACAGGAGAGTAAAAGAAATTTTTTCATAGTAGTAGTTTAAAACATGTATTCAAAAATAGAAAAAAGGCCCTTGGGATTCTTTTTAATCAATTCTGTTTATGTAAACATTTAATAAAAATATACTTTAAGTGTGAGAATTCTTGATTTTTTTGGATTAAAATGATTCGTTGATGTTTAGATAGAAGCCCGAATTTCCCTTTCTTCCAAATGCGTAATCCGCGGTGATTGTGGTGCGATTTTCCTTATTGATCATCACTCTGAGACCTACCCCGTATCCAAAATTTACACTTTCCAATAGTTTTTCTTGATTGAATTCATTTCCGAAGGAATTGGCATTTAGGAATACGGTTCCTCCAAAAGTTTCATTTCCTTTTTGTAGTGGAAAGCGGTACTCCGCTTCAGAGTAAAGTATGGATTCTCCTCGGAATCTCCCTTGTGGATAACCTCTTCCGGACCGGCTAAACATATCCCAACCCAAGGAAGGGAGGTTCATGTACGGAAGCTCACCATTCACTAAGAAGTTGCCATAGCCCCAAAGCGCCAAAATATGCCTTTTGCGGGTTTGACTTAAGTTGAAATAATGTCGGTAATCAAGAAGGAGCGTGGAAGAACCCTGGTCTGAACCCAGAAATGTGGGATTGATTTTGTAGGAGATCAATGCAAAGTTTCGCTCATAAGGAGAAACTGGGATATCCCGATTTTCATAGACTGCGTTGAGCGTAAAACCTGAAAGTGCATACCGCTCAGTATCAAAACCATTGGAGATATTATAAGCGTCATGGGTAAAAACACCTTCCGGTGCTTGAGACTCTTCGTTCAAGAAGCTTTCGATTCTGGAATGAATATCTAAATGATAACCTAGGCCTAAGTACCAATTGCTTGTGCTGATTCTTTTTAGGATAGTTTCATAAAAACGAAGTAAGCGGAAATTCATCTGCTGCTCTCCCCACAAAACGCCCGGTGGTTCACGGAAATATGGATCCTGAGTAGGATCATTCGGCGTGCTACTTCCGAGTCCAAAGGTAGGCTGGGAAGTGATAAGATAGCGCCAGTCTCCCACCAGGATCAAATCATTTTCACTTAAGAAAATATTACTTCTGACGCTGAATATCCACTGCTTCTTGGTCGTGTAAAGGACATTTCCAACTAGGTTTGAAAGCTTTGTGTTTTCAGGATTACCCATATACCAAGTAGCAGATGGGGCTAAACCAAACATCCAACCATTGGCAGGATTGGATCCAATGGCTGGAAGTGGTACAAATTTGAATTGGTTGATTTTATTGGGAGTATACTGGACTGGTTCTTGTCCAAATCCCGATCTGCAAAAAGAGAGAAGACAAAACCAAGCGAGGAGTGTGTATTTCATAGGGAAAGATAAAGTTTTTGAAGAAAACTCTCGCTTCGTAGAATGATCTTTGAGCGATAGCACACACATAAAAATAGGCCTTTACTCAAAAGCAAAGGCCTTTTATCTTAGGATAAGCAATTATTTTTGAGGAATTCGAAAGACTAGACCCCCGTCAAAACCAAACTGATACATGCTGGAATAGGTATTCAATCCTCCTCCAACTCCCCCTGTTCCAAAATAAAGTCCACCACCTATCGCTTGGGTAGCCGAAAAAAGGGAGGCCTGAATTCTGAAAGCTATATTTTCCGCAAGCCAAAAATTAGATCCGCCTCTGATTTGCCATGAAAATTTGGTAGAGCTATTCGAGTTGCCATTGTCTGGGTTGTCCACTCCAAAAATCCCAAGGCCGATACCTGCTCCTGCAAACGGTTCTACAGTTTCGCTTATTGGAAAATAGCGTGTGCCATTGACCATCACCCAATTAATGGCTAAATCAAAATTGGTAGACTGAAGCTCTCCATTTAAAAAGCCTCCATCCTGATAAATGGTAGGGGCATTGGTGTCTTGCCGCAGGTATTGAAGTTCGATCGCTCCCTTCTGGGGGATGTGGTATTCCAATCCCAGTCCCCACCTGAATGAGTCTTGGATAGTCCCGTCAAAAAAGGAGGAATTGGAAAAATAGGAGTCAACCCGGTCCTTGAAGGCATAACCTGCATAAGTATTCACTCGAATTTCTTGGGCAGATACCCAGTTTACGGTGAATAGTAGGAGAGCGAGAATTGTAATTTTTTTCATAGTTGAGTTTTCTGTTTTTTCACTTTTCAATCTTTTCTTTCCAAAGTAATTTGTTAAACGCAATGCCAAAGGTCCAGGCATTGTAAATATCTTGTTTATTTTCATAAGCTAAGTTTAGTGCAATCTCAAACTGCTCGGTGATTTCAAAGGAGTATTCAGTGCCAATTCTGAAAAAGCTGAGGTTTTCCGATTTCTCAAACTCGTATCCGGGTCCAGCATAGAAAGACCAATGCTTTTTGGCATGATAATGAAGTACAAAAGCCCCTGAAAAAGGATAGCTTCTCTCCAAGAAAGCTCCTTCTCTTTCTACCTCGAAGGATTGGACCTTCATATCCGCCTGGAAGGCTACGGACCATTTCGGATGAAAATAATAATCCACATCTAATCCCCATGCTGGAATAACTGCTACTCGCTTTTCGCCTTCAAATGCATTGGGTACATGGGAGTTGGCCATCATAATGGCAGCCCGAATTTTTGGAACATGGGATCCTTCTTCCTCTGATTCATTTTCCTGAGCAAAGCCAACCAAGCCAAAAAGGCTTAGTCCAAAGATCAGGAAGGTAGCTTTCCAGGACATATCATTCTGGATAAATTGTTTTCCAGTCTTTGGCCATATCCACTACTAGCCAACCAAGTCTGGCTGCATCATCCAGTCCTTTATCAAGTCGCCCTACATGTGACTCTCTGTCATAGGCATATTCCCGAATGGAGTCGGTATGGTGGATATAGATTCCAAGGCTCGGGCCAGATCCTTGAGTAGTGTATTCTATCATCTGGTAATCTCCGTCAGAGTTGCCTCCAGCGATAATAGGCTTCATTCCGAGATGCTGGTGGATACCTACGGGCTTTCCTTCCTTGTCATCAATGAAATTCAGTTCGGGGATTTTAATAATCTCCATCTTCCCATTTTGCTCTTCGTATTTGGCCTTCAAAGATGAGCCAACCACCTGATAGGGAGGTATGCCGTAGGCTTCCTCTGCCCACACACGCAAAAAATCAATTCCACCGCCAGATACGATAAAGGTTTTATAACCATTGGCTCTGAGTAGCTCCAAGAGCTCTACCATGGGCTGGTAAATCATCTGATTATAAGGTTTACCTGTCTGAGGATGACGTGATTCTTGAAGCCAAGTTCTGACACTTTGAGCAAATTCTTCGGCAGTCATATCTGAGTGAGAGACCATGACCAATTCTAAAATAGCTTGAGTCCCTCCGTCTAATGCGGCCTTTAGGTCATCTTGGAGAATTGCTTGAATCGATTCAATTTCCGACCATTCAGGGTGATCCGAAGCATTCTTTTTGATAAAGTCTATTGCATAGAAAAGTTGGAAGTACATGGGCTGCTCTGCCCAAAGGGTACCGTCATTGTCAAAAACCGCAATTCTGTCTTTTTCTGGAATGAAGTCTGGGCTGTTGGGATCAGTTGTGTTTTTGATAAAGTCTTCAATGGCCTTTTTCGAAACGCCCTCATTCCAAGACTCCAAAAATGGTTCAGCTTTGGTTAATGAGGATTGGTTGTTTTGAGGAGTCTGACTGCATGCAAAAGCCAAAAAAGAAATAAGGAAGACTAATAGGTACTTTTTCATAATTAAAACAGAAAAAAAGCCATGCAACCTAAATTGCATGGCTTCGAGAGATTATTGAACATTGCCCTTGACCATGCCTTCAATTTGTTTTTCAACCTTTGAAAGGCTCCAGTCTCCGGCAGTTTGGCTAGGAGGGTAGTCCTTGAAAGTTGATAAGAAGTTAAATGCATAACCTTGAATAGCCATCAGAATATAAGCTCTATCTATATACCAATCATAATAGGTATTGGAGCCATGAAGAGCCTTTTCAAATGGGTCTCTTCTTAGATTGGTCAAATAAGGTGCTCTCAATTCAACAAATGGTTCTAGCCATATTTGAAGTTTGTCTGCTCTGTTTTCCAAAAACATTGCTTTCCAATCTGTATATCGAAGTGCTGCAATAGATCCCGCATCATCTACATATACAAATCCTTTTCTAGGTGACTCATCGACTTTTCCAGTTAAGTAATCCAATTGATTAACCCCATCAATGTAATTTTTGTAGGTTCTTCCTCCCATGGAAACGCCTTTCATGATTTTACTTTTTACATCAGGATCACCGGCGATTGCTGCGAAAGTTGGCAGCCAATCTTCATGCGCTACGATACCGTTTAGTGTAGTACCAGCAGGGAATTTTCCAGGCCATTTTATGAAAGTCGGAACACGGTAAGCACCTTCCCAGCTACTATTTTTCTCGCCATGGAATGGAGTAGTTGCTGCATCTGGCCAAGTGTTGTAGTGAGGACCGTTGTCAGTAGAATACATTACAACTGTATTATCTGCAATGCCTAACTCTTCCAATAATGCAAGAAGCTCACCTACGTGCATATCATGCTCTACCATTCCGTCACCATACTCATCCTGACCACTGATACCACGATGCTCTTCTTTTACATGAGTTCTAAAGTGCATTCGCGTAGCATTCCACCAAGTGAAAAATGGTTTCCCATCTGCAACTTGCTTTTTGATAAATTCTTTCGCTGCTGCAATAGTCTCATCATCGATGGTTTCCATTCGCTTTTTGGTCAAAGCGCCTGTATCTTCAATTTTTTGGCCACCTTTTCCATCAGCCCAGCTATGGATTACACCTCTTGGACCATAAACTTCTTTGAATGTTTTACCATTTGCTAAGACCAAATCCGCAGGATAATCAAAGTTTTCTGGCTCTTCCTCTGCATTTAGGTGATAAAGGTTTCCAAAGAATTCATCAAAACCATGCATGGTAGGAAGATGCTCATCACGGTCTCCTTGGTGGTTTTTACCAAATTGTCCAGTGGCATAGCCTAGGTTTTTCATGACAGTAGCCATGGTAATATCCGTCTTTTGCCATCCTTCTTTGGCTCCTGGCATACCTACTTTGGTCATACCAGTTCGCACCGGAACATTTCCACCAATGAATGCTGCGCGTCCAGCGGTACAGGACTGCTGCGCATAATAATCAGTAAAAGCCAAGCCTTCTTTTGCGATTCGATCAATGTTAGGAGTTTTGTAACCCATCATTCCCCGGTTATTGTGGCTGATATTCCAGGTGCCAATGTCATCACCCCAGATGACAAGAATGTTTGGTTTTTCTTGTGCAATACTGACAGCTGACAGTAAAAATGCGCAAACCAAAAAGCTGATTTTTTTCATAACATGCTGATTTTAAAATTATTTAATCCTTTAAAACTGCAGGAATGAATCGAATATTCAACTTGATAGGCGTGGATCGCTGTCAATAATGAGTAAAATTTGACAAAATTGAACGTTAAAGATCCCTAGTATGGATACGCTTACATTTCAACAAACCGGACCTCCACTTTTCTATCTCCATCTACGGAACCTTTGCTAATGCCTCAAACGATCATTCTGCCCACATCTGATCCGATCTTCGGAAATTTTAATCTCCTTAAAATAGGCTTTGAAAGCCTCAACTCGTTGTTCGGAAATTTTCAGATTGTAACTTACAGAACCTGTATTATCGGCAAATTCTATCTAGATTTTGGTTAGTATCTAAGACCTCTTTCAATTTTATTAGTTTGGTTTTTTCCGGCTCTGTCAATGCAGTTTCATATATGCGGTAGATAGAAGCTTGGTAGCACTGATATGGGACAAGGTTTTATACCGATTTACAAACTTTCTTACCTGCTTTTTGAAAGAAACCTATCTCAAAATGATATGCTTCATTTGCTATTAAAGGGTTATTTAGGAGAATATGATTATCTGTAATGAAGCCAATAGCCTAATTTTATTTGCTAAACTAGCCGGATGTTCGAGGTCAGTATAAATCGGTTATTTTCACAGAATTTTGGCTATTCAATTTCTTGCAGATATACATGACAGTGAAATTGATTCCTTTAAGTTGGTGAAATAGTCTTCAGATATTGGCTTGGTGTATCCCCCTTCATTTTTTTGAAGGAACTGATAAAGGTGGTTCTATTGGAAAATCCACACTTGGAAGCAATGCCATCCAAAGTGAGGCGCTCGTGCTCTCCCTGCTGAATCAGACGATCAAATTCCTCAATTCTAAATTGATTGATCCACTGATTGAAATTGGTGTCAAAACAAAAATTAATAGCAGGTGAAATTTTGTATACGGGCACATTTGAAATTCTACTCAGCTCATTGATCGAGAAACCTTGTGTCAAGTATAATTTTTCCTCCTTCATTAGCTCACTTAAGCTTTTACAGATTTCCCGATACCCTTCTATATCAACAGGCTCTACCGTTTGTATTTGAGATTTAACCTGTACTTCTTGGGGAATAGATACTGGGGAACTTTCCCAATAAAATCCATATAGTAGCCGAGGATTAAAAAGCAAAAATAAGGCTGATCCTGTAAGGGTAATTGCTAATGTAAACGCCTGCGTTCCTAAATCATAAAAATCGAATCCGCCTAAAAACCGGAAAAAAGGAGGAAAAATGGCAATACTTAAACTCAATGTGAAAAACCACAAAAAAACATAGATGTAGCGGTTGAGTTTGATTTTATGAATATTGAGTAAATCCCTATTGATCCAAAGCAAGCGGACAATTAAAATTATAAATCCTAGCAACCATAATTGTCTGAAATAAAAGTGAAACTGTTCTGGGAAAAGCAGACTCTCCGAAAAAAGGAAGTTAGCTTCACCTAATTGTTGTGCTTCGATTATTGCAGCCTTTTCTGAAGCAGATTTGAGATAATAAGGGAGATAATCAAAAAAGTAAACTAATGGAGGCAGGAATATCAACCAAGTAAACCCCTTCAATACAGGAAGTTGGTAGAGTGTTTTTTTCACAAAGAGGTACAAAAGGGGCGCACATAAATATGCACTGATATTTCCAGTTCTAGAAAGGTGGGGGAAGTCTACCATCCTTCCAGATAAATATAAATCGGAAACCAACAAGCAATGGAAAACGGACAATACAGAAAGCCCTAAAGTGAGATTTCCATTTTGTCGGGCCTTAGGAAATAATACTAGAATCATTCCCACCAAAACCCCTAAAACCATTCCTGTCCAAAGGAAAAAAACCATGCTTTAAAATGCCTTTATAGCAAGCAAATTAAACATTAAAGGGTAAAAATAAAATATTCAAAGTTGTCTGATTTTAATATTTTTTTTGAAATAATCAGTTATATGGTTTATTAATAGAACTTTACTTGGGGAATAGGAAGACTACCACTGCTCTCCAGCCCCAATCTGCTTTGCCTCCATTGGGCGCGGCAAGGTTGAGTCTTGGACCTACTGCAAATTGGACTTTTTGTGAGCCTAAGGAAGTTACGCCACTGAGGGTCGGATTTAGCCAGACCGTTGTTTGATTCGTTTTCCAGTTTTGAGTCCATTCCAGATTTCCCCCCAAACCAGCTCCAGATGCCCAGTTGTATACCAAAAATGGTTGGACAAACATCTGACTAACATCCGGCCGGTCTGCATTTCCCGCAACTGACCACAATTGATTTGCCAATGCACCGACTGTCCATCCATTAAATTGCTTCAAGGCCACTGCGGTAGGTCCCATTCCAAATTTCTTGGTAGTCAGGAAGTCATTGGTACCCACAGGAAGTAGCAAGGCTGGCCCAACTCCCCAAGTGAGTTTTTCAGAGTTTTTGGGAGAGAAAAAAGCGGACATGACAGCGTCTCCTAGTCCAGACTGTTTTTGTCCTTCCCCCGTGACATTGTATTGAGTAATGACAGGTAGAACGACTCTCGTGATCATATTGAGGTTTTTCCCGACTGAAATTGGCACTACAGGTTGGATGTTGAGCGTATTTCGGGACCCATTAAAAGCTCCTATCCCGTAATCAGTATTATTTTGTAGAGGGGCTGAAATCAGTGAAGCGATTGGATTTGCCAGTTTTTTGGCTAGTTCTGCAGCATCATCTTGGGCATGCAAAGTGAGAGCTGAAAAAAAGGAAGTAATGACCAAAAAACAGAGTTTCTTAAAATTGAGTACCATCTTATTAAAGGTTAAAGAATTATCATATACCTATTCAAGTTGCAATTTTTATATGAAATAGCAATAATTCATGCTCAAGGGATATTTTAAAATGACATCTAGGAATAATATTTCAGAAATCCGGAATCAAATATTGGTCAGTAATTCCTGACCAAAAACCTCTATAGACCTTGTCATTCTATTTCTGCAAACGGCTATTTTTTAATTGGCTTTTTTAAAATCGATCTTTAATCCAGTATTAGGCCTTTTCTCTTTTATAGAGCAATGGACAAAAGCCATGCGGAAATAATGAATTCCTAGGAGGATGATTGTTTAGTTTAGCTGTATTTTTTGCTAAGATTCCGTAAATCAAAACAGCATTCCTTTAAAATGACTAAATCTGAATATCAGAAGATTGGTAAGTTTAGCACTTGCACTTCCGATAGCGAATGTGCCTCAGGAATGTAGTTGTTGGTTGTCGACCTTAGACAGTCTGAAGATTCTTAGTTGTCCAAACTAAATAGTCTCAAATGGCCTGGCTATAAATTAAAGTAAATATGAAAAAAACGATCTTTTTATTGTTGGCTATTATTGGTAGCACGCTAAGCTCCAAAGCTCAGGATGTCTATCATGATTCCACAGCCTTGTTAATTCTCGACAAGGTGGGTGAATATTTCGGAGAGCTCAATTCCCTAAAATTCACTACCAAAACATCTGAGGATGTTGGCTTTCGCAATGATTTCTTCATCAAGGAATTTCGAACGGGTGAATTTATTCTTCAAGGATCCAACAAGCTTGCTGCTAAGGTGATTGCTCGGGGGAAACCCCAATTTTACTATTATAATGGAAGTCAGGTTGTTTATTATTCCCTAGAGGATAATTACTACGCTGCTTCCGAAGCACCATCGACCACACTAGATTTATTTGAAAGCCTTTATACTGATTTTGGTGTTCAATTGGTGGCGACTGATTTCCTTTATCCTGATTTTACAGCACATCTGACCGAGACCATGGATTACATTGAGTACCTCGGGGAGGCAGAAATAGAAGGACATAAAAGCTTTCATATAGGAGCGGCAAATAGTGAGATGACTTTTCAGATTTGGATCTCTCAAGAAATAGAATCAAGACCATTTAAAATACTGGCCACATTTCTAGCTGAGCCTTATGCACATCAGGTAGAGGTTACTTTTGATAATTGGGAAATCAATATGAACTATCCTGAATCTATTTTCGAGTTTCTTCCTCCTCCCAATTCAAAGCAAATTACTTGGACTAAAAAAGACTAGGCTATGAACAATTTTAAGACAATCATCAAGTATTCCTTCTTTCTTTCGCTAATGATTTTATTCTCCTTGCCAGAATTAAGTTATGCCCAGCGATTTGCGGGAAGAGGTGGAGGAGGAGCAAGACCGGCAGTTTCCAGACCTGCTTCTCGTCCTACAGCCAAACCTGCTTCACGTCCTGCCTCAAGACCAGCCGCTAGTCCTGTTAATCGAAGCAGTACCCGACCAGCCAATACCGATCGCAGTCGTCCCGCCAATCGCAGCAATTCTGATCGGGCTGGGGCAATCAATGGAGGGTCCAATCGAGTCACTAAATCCCCAAAAGTGGAGAATAAGGTCAGCTCCATCAACAATAATAAAAACAGCGGAAACCGAATCAATAATGTCAATACGGGCGATAGAGGCTCGAACAATCGGGTGAACGTTGACAAAAGCAGGGGTGACGTCAATATCAATATTGACAATAGCCGAAATACCATTGTAAGAAATAATCGAAATGTAGCTTATCGGCCACCCTATCGCCCCTATGTCCGTCCACCCTATGTTTGGGGAGGCTTTGGCTTTTCCTGGTATCGACCCTATTACTACCATCCATTCACGCCGTTTTACTGGGGACCGGCATGGCATCCATGGGGCTTTTTTGTAGCCACGCTTGCTGTGACTGCAATTGTGGTTAGTGTGGATAATCAAGATTATCACTACGACGAGGGTGTATTTTATGTAGAGGCTGACGATGGATATGTAGTCGTGGCGGCTCCTCAGGGAGCTACTGTCAAAGTAATCCCAAAGGAATCTGAGCAGGTAGAAGTCAGTCCAACTGTGAATAATTATTACTACGGAGGAACATTCTATGAACAAAAAGACGGGACCTATACGGTAGTTCCACCTCCTGCGGGTTCAGTAGTTTCCAATCTCCCGGAAGGTGCAGAGGAAGTGAAGGTAGGGGAGCAAACCTTTGTGAAGTTTGGAGATACTTACTACATGCCTGTGGAAGTAGATGGCAAAAACATGTATGAGATCGTGCAGGTAGAAGAAGAGTCCTGATATTTATTGAAAAATTTTGGGTTGAAGTGTGATTGAGTCTATGGTTTCGTTTTTGAAGATTTAGGCAAATACAATTTTGCTTCCTTTCCTAAGATCAATCGATCTAAGTGCCCCATTTTTTGTCGGTTCTCAGTGATCAGGTGGATATGCATAAAACTGTCATGATGGGTAAAAATAGTCTGATGCTCTGTGGAGAAAAAACCAATCAGTTCTGCATTTTGATTCGAAAGTTCATAATTGACCTGTCCTTGATGAGCCTCTTCAGGAGAACTTACTACGGTGCCTTCTGGTAAATTGACAATATGAATCGTTGCCTCATTTACCATTCCAATTACTTTGAAAAAGAAGGGCCTTTGGGATTCTTGGGTAATTTGATTCAAATAGTTTTCCAGTTGCCCAATGGACTGAATGCTGTCAGGGATTATTTGCTCATCCCAGTTGCTCACCTGGGAATAGCCAAAAAATGGCGAACCTATGTCAAAGGTCTCTTCCACTCGCATGGTAGAATCTGTCGCTACGGTTGACTTATAAGCTTTTCCATCGATGATCAAAACCTCTCCTCGTAAGTATTCTACAGGACCCAATCCATATAGATGCGATTTGTCTGATAAGGAGTCCAATCGGATTTTGGCCCCAAGTTCTCCCTTCCACATGACATTTTTCATCTGGCTTACAATGGTGATCTGATTTTCTTCCTTACTTGATTCAGGAGCCGAACACATGACCATCGAGATCAAAATGGAAAAAGAAAGAATTATACCTCTTAAACCTTTCATAAATCAAATATGGATCAATGATATTTCTTTTTGAGCCAAAAGGAAAGCTTCTTCATTTACTTTTGATTTTTATATTAGAAAAGACAAAAAGCATCTCCGAAGCGATTTGTAAGGAGCGCTCTTCATACTTTTCACTTTCCGAAGGCGTATCATCGAAGGCTTTGGGATCTTCATAGCGCACAGGAATCCGCTCCTCAGCATGGGGGATATAGGGGCAGTTTTCATCTGCATGTGCACAAGTCATCACCGCTGCGAAGGAATTGTCTGGGGAAACAGCTTCACTAAAAGTTTTTGAAAAGGCCTCTATAGCGTCCCGCTGATCTGAATAGGTAATGGAATAAAATGGATTGCTGCCATTTTCTTTTGAAGAAATCTTAAAACCCTGACGGGAAAGCGCGTCCACCGCACGTGGGTTGAATGCAGTAACTTCCGTACCGCCCGAAACGCAGTTTGCTGGTATTCCAGCAAGCTCTGAAGCAACTTTTGCCCAGATTTGGGAAAACTGACTGCGTCTTGAATTGTGAGTGCAGATAAAGTTGAGATGAAACGGTTCTCCCAGATATCGTTTCACTTTTATGTATCGAATCAATAGCTGAAGGACAGCTTTTCTTTCTTCGGATATGGGCAATTTTAAAGCTTTCCGTACTGTATTTGCCAGTTCTGGATAGAGTTCAATCTTCTGTAATTCCATAACCTAAGGATTAGCAGCAGCCCGAACCAGGGGCACAACCGGAGCTTTGGAGCTGAGAAAGTCGAATTTTTGGTTTTTCAGCAGGAATCCCGCAATTGTCTTTTGCTAAACAATCGGTCATTTTGGTAGTCAAAAGAAAATTATTGCCATCATAATCCAAGCCGTATTTTCCGATGGTTTCTCCTTGATACTCGACTTCGATTTCCAAGTCGGGAATGCCTAGCACCCGCTCTGAGAGCTCGATAATGCTCACCAGTTTCTCAGGATGGAGTTGGTGATCGTGGTCATCTGCATTCCAGAGCTGGAAGTTTACTTTTTGTTCTTTTCTGACAGTCCCTCCGCAGTCGATAAAATGCTTGTCTACCAGCCCAATTTCGGTTACGTGGAAGTGACTTGGAACTAAAGTACCATTCGGAAGTTGAAAGGCGATCGATGATGATGTTGAAAGGATGGATTTCGCTTCGGATAGTAGCATATTGGGTACTTTGATTAAAGTGAATCGAATTTTTAACAAGTGGGCTCGCAGCAGTCGGAGTAGCTTTCGAAGAAATCTTGGAAAAGGGATTTCAAGGCGGACCATTTCTCTGGATGAATGCAGTAATTGACTCGAGTACCTTCAATGCTTCCCTGAATTAGCCCCGCTTCTTTGAGCTCTCTCAAATGCTGAGAGATTGTTGCTTGGGCCAATCCGATTTCCAAAACCAAGTCCCCATTGATGCAGGATTTGCTTTTGATCAGATGCTGAAGGATGGCAATTCTCGCCGGATGGGCGATTGCCTTGGCCAGATGAGCAATTTGATTCTGCTCTTCAGTAAAGAGATGTGTCTGTGTAACTCCCATTTGAATATTTATTCATTGCAATATTACGATAAATAAGGATAATCCTAATAGGATGGCTTGAAGATTTTTTTCTATCCGTGCCAGCACGGATACAAATTCAGGGTCTATTGGGATGTTGAGGAGGATCAAAAAAGTCCAACTTTAGAAATCCTAAACAATAAAAAATTATTAATCATGAAAAGCTTACTACTCATTTTTCTCCTGCTCTTTGTGGAGACAGTTCCCGGCACCATTCTCGATGAAAAAGACCTGAAAGTCACCAGTTATAATAAAAAGAAGCAGCACCAGAAATCGCCCAAAAAAGTATTTATAAGGAGCTACAAAGCACTTTTTGAGGTTTTTGAAGAGGCTTCGGCAAAGACTTCTGGCTCTAAAAAGGAACGTGCAAACCGGACCACTTTTACCTCTGGAACTTCTACCCGTATGGGAGTTCAGATATCCGGAGTGGATGTAGCAGATTTTCAAAAGATCATTGATCAATCGTATCAGGATTTTGTCAATCAACTGACTAGTCAGGGATTTGAGATCATGACAGCAGATGAGGCCAGCCAAAGTGAGTATTTCGAAGGTTGGACCCTTATGAAAGGTGGGGCTTCTTCGGATGATCAGGCAGCAGGATTTGTAATGGTTACCCCTACTGGATTTGACTATCTAGTTAAAGGTGTCGCTAAAAGCGGGCGTGAAAAAGGTACTTTCTTGGACATGGGACCAAAAATTTCAAAAGAGCTTGGCGATGTCTATGTGGCTGATGTCAATTTTATCTTTCCTTTTGTCACCTTGGATGCGGATGCCTCTATGTGGACGAATACTTCCTCCGTCAAGGCGAAAATCGGGTATCGAATCGAGCCGATTATGAACACTTCACAGGAAAATCAGCAGACTTCATTGACTGGTTTTGCCAAAGGCTTTGGGTCTATGGGATCTTCTGAAGTAATCAGTTCCCAAGTACGCTTTCTCTCTGGAAATGATATTGGTAATAACCCATTCTTCGACGCTAAAGTGGAGTTGAAAAAGGCTGTTTATTTCGAGGATGTTTTTGAAGACAAAAAAATCAAGGAAGTGACTCAGGCACAATCTGATATGTTTTCTAAAACGGGATATAGTCAGCTAGTGATGGTATCGGGTGATCAAAGTACAGTTGCTTCCCATTTTGCAGAATGTGACACTGAGCGCTACGTGAGTTCTGCTTCAGGCGCGATGAAAGATATGATTGATGCGGGGATTTCGAATTTTGTGGAAATGACAAAAGATTAAGCCATTCCTCCCACCAAATTATTTTCCAAGGCAAATTTCAAAAGACCAACCAGCGTGTTGGTCTTTGTTTTTTGGTAGATATTTTTTCGGTGGGTTTCCACCGTTCGCTCAGATATGAAAAGTTTTTCGCCGATTTCCTTATTGGAAAACTCATCAAAAATCAATGTTAAGACCTCCTTTTCCCGATCTGTAAGAATCCGCTCGTCTTCCGGAAACCGCATTCGCTTAATAAGAATTTTCTGAATCTCAGCACTGAAAAACATTCCGCCATCGGCTACTTCCCTCAAGGCTTTTAATAGTTCTTCATGCGCCGCTTTTTTCAGGACATAGCCTTCTGCCCCTGTAGCTAATGCTTCCTTGACTCGATAGGGCTCTTCATGCATACTGAGAAAAATCAATTTGGTGCCTGGGGATTTTGATTTCACTTTTTTGGCCAAGGCAATCCCACCAATTTCAGGGATAGAAATATCGGATATTATCAGGTCAGGGATCTCGTTATTGATCCGTTCCAAAGCTTCCTCTACGGTAAAGGCAGTATCAACTTGACTTATTTCCGGCTGACTTTCGATCAAAAACTTCAAACCGTCCAGTAAAATTCGATGATCATCAACGAGGAGAATTTTCATTCAAGAATAGGGTTTAATTGGCACGGTGAACATACGGAAAGGTAACCAAAAGCTCCGTTCCTTGCTGCCCTTCTTGCGTGAAAAGCTCTAATTTTCCATTGAGCAACTCAGCACGGGTGGTGATATTTTTCCAGCCATTTCGCTTGCTGTTCTGAAAAACATTTGGATCAAAGCCCTTTCCATCATCCAGAATCTGGAGCTTGGCGATTCCTTGATTTTGTGACAGAATAAGCAAAATATGACTAGCCTTGGCGTATTTGAGTACATTGTTGATCCACTCCTGACAGATTCGGAAAAGGTTGATCTCGACCAATTCATCCATGCGGTCCGGTAGGTCTTGGGACTCGATTTCCAGTTTTACTTTTTCTCCGGCATTGATGCGGTGAGCGAGGTCCTTCAGGGCCGAAATTAACCCAAATCGGATCAAGGTAGCAGGCATCAGATCATAGACCACATTACTGATTTCCTTGGACATTTCATCCAAAACAGAATCTGTACGGCTGACAAGTTCGGTTTTTAGCTCCTCTTTGGCTTGATTGTTTTTGAGCTGGGATACATACATCCTAAGTGCTGAAATGTACTGCCCAAATCCATCATGAAGGTCTTGAGCCATGCGTCTTCGCTCCTGCTCTTGGGATTCTAGAGAAGCTTGGATAAAGGCTTCCTTGACTTTCAGCTCCCGATCTTTCACAAGCAGCTCTTGCTTTCGCCTATTTCGATTTTGATAAAAAATAAATATTGCGATTAGAAGTACCAACAATAGTCCTAAGGCTGCAAATGCAAAGTAGTTTCGCTGTAGCGTCGCATTTTTTTCCTGAAGTTCTGCATTTTGTAAAGCGATTTGGCTTTCCTTTTTTTCCAAATCATACTGTACCTGTAAGTCTGTCAGTAATTGTGCATTTTCTTCGTTAAAAACTTGACGATTAAGCTCCTGATATTCTTCTAAGTAAGCATTTCCTTTCTCAAAGTCTCCTTTTCTAAAATAGATCTTTGCTAAGGCATTTTTCAGGGTCAAGGAATAATTAACCAGCTCCGGGTTTTCATCCAATACCTTAAGGCCTCGGTTGGCAAATTTCAGTGCCTTATCTGTTTGTCCCAAATCAATATGCCCTGCGGCTGCATTGCTTACGATGCTGAGTTCCATTTTGGGGTCGGGAGTAAAGCCGTCCGAGTCATCCAAGGCGATATTTAGCATCAGTAGTCCCTTTTCATAGTTTTTTTGACCTATGTAAAGAGCTCCCAGATTGTCATGCACTCGGTGAAATAGGACCTTGTTACCAGCGGTTTTGGCATTTTCGATGGCTTGTCGATAGTATTTTTCGGCCCGCTGCTCTTCTCCCATAAGCCTGTAGCAAATACCTAGATTTGCAGATGAAATTGCAATTCCGTTGGGATCCTTCAATCGCTCCCGGATTTCTAAAGCTTCTAAATGATACTTGATAGCTTGGTCGTAAAGTTCTAGCTCCTGATTGGCAAGCCCAAGATTTGAAATACTGCTGACAAAATTAGCTTCAAGGGCATTGGGATCACTACGGCCGATTTCCAGTGATTTGGAAAAGTAATCAATGGCTGCTTTGTAGTCCGAAGAGTTGAGTCGATTCATTCCCAGATTATTGAATGACCGCTGTTCCAAAGCTTTCCAGCCTTGTTTTTGGCTTTCTTCGAGTATTTGGGAAAAAATAATCAACGAACTGTCTGTTTGCTGATGAACATCGTAGTAGATACCGAGATTTTGAAGGATTTCAAAGTAAATGCGGGATTTGCCGACTTCCTTTTCGGCAGTTTTCAGGACTTCTTGAATCTTGGATTTGGCTTCTTCTCCATCACTGAAAATCATGGAAAAGGTACGCTGCTGAATGGCTCGATAGCGAATAGAATCAGGGAGATTCTGATTTTGAAAAACTTGTTCTAAGCTGTCAGCACTTGATTGCTGCTTGCCTAAAGCCAGAGATGTGACTACCAAAAAAATGAAGATGAAAGAAATGCTGTGGAGTTTTTTCAAGGCAGGTAATTTAAGCTCACAAAGTAACTCCACTGATTATTTAATCAAATTTTTTTATCGAAATGGTTCATTTTTTTCTACAAATAATCATGTCGTAGAATCTCATAGAAATTAGTGTAGAACCTTCGTTTCTGTGAATTGTAAGACGAAAGCTTTCCCCTCCAAATCATAAAAATACCCACTGGTACGGATATCAAATACCCAGATTCTAGGATTTACTACTCCTTACTTTAAATCCAACTTGCAAATAAAAATCCACTATGAAACTAAGATCTTTACTACTTGGCCTATTGGCCTTCATTTTTTTTGCATGTCCGGATAAGGATGATGAGATTCCTCAGGGTTCTCTGAATGTAGAAGCTACCATCGATGGGGAAGCTTGGAGAGGTGCCGGTAATAGTCGAATCACCAACGTGGCAGGATTCACTGTTTTGGCTATCGGAGCCGGGGCGACTGATCGCTCTAATTTGGCTTTTACACTAGATGCGGAGCGAACGGGAAATTTTGATTTGACAGGAACAGCACTTTGGACTACAGCTAATCAAGTTGTACATAGTGCGACCTCGGGCACCCTGACGATCACAAGTATCGATGGAGACAAAGTATCGGGGACTTTTTCTTTCAAGGCGAGTCCGATGACAGGAAGTGGCCCAGAGGTCAATATTACCAACGGGAAGTTTACGGATATAAATATTATGCGCTGATCAATTTTTTTAGCGAAGGTGAAATTCACAAAATCCAGACCCAATTGAGTTTACTGGACGACTTTTTAGCTTTTGTTTGGGACTTTTTTGATAAAGGGGAGGCAAGGGTGTGCCTCCCTTTTTTTAGATCAGGTTCTCTTTTTCTAGTTTCAGTTTGATCTGTTCATGTTGCTCCCAGAACCTAGTCTCAATTTTCTGCATTGCACTCTGGAATCTCGGTTGATTTTTTATCGGTTCAAATACCGGTTCATCTTTCAGATACAAAAACCAAAATTGATTATTCTCCTCGTTGGCAAAGGCTTCCACATAGTCCAATGCTTTTTCCCAATCCTCTTCTATCGCATACTTGGTGGCCAAAGCTATATTGCGGTAGATGGATTGATCTGATTCAGCAAATTTTTTGTACTCTTCAAAAAGTCGATCGGCCTCCTTCACTTTTCCATTCTGTTCGTAGACTAGTGAGATTTTTGAATTTTCTAATTCATAAATAGAAAGACCATTGGTCTCTCGAGCTTCCACAAAAATGGTGTAATAGAAATCCGCACTGTCGTACTTCCTGTCTAGGTAGAAAAATTTTCCAATATCCTGAAGAATATCCAGTCGGCTTGGATCTCTTTCCCATAACTTAATCAAACGCTGACGCATCTTTTCATTGTCCTTTTCTTTGGCAAAGAGGATGTATGACCTCAGGTGCGGGGCATAATAATTTGTCGAATCATAAGCTAAAGATCGATCGATAAATTCCTTGGCTTTATCTACAAAACCTGCCGTAACCAGGGCATTCGCCAACTGAAGGTAGCTGTAACTTTGAGAAGTGGAGTCTCCACTTTCTACCTGAATCTGTACTGCCTTTAAGGCATATTCCAGATATTTTTCTGTGTCCGGCTCCAGCCTAAAATAGAAATCTGCCAGCATTTGTATAGCTAAAGCCGAATTTGGGTTGTATTCGAGTGCCTTTTCCAAATAAGGTCTTGCAAGGGCAAATTCTTCGCTTTGAATATAATAAAAGGCCTTGGCCGTCAGGCTTTCGGCCGATTTTGAATCGAATAAGAGTGCCTTGTCGGCGTAAGAATTGATTTTCTCGGTAAACTGCTTTTCGGAGCGAAACATCTCCAACAAGTAGTAGGAGATAGCAATATGTGCATAGGCCAAAGAAAACTCCGGGTCTTGCTCTATCGCCTTTTCGAAAAGTGTTATTCCTTTGTTCAGACCTTCGTCAGTCCGGGAATGGTAAGGCTCCAGAGCTTGAAGGTAATAGTCGTAAGCGAGAAGGTTATCCGTCGGTCGCTTTTCGATTTGTTCAAGTTCAGTCGGAGTGACGAATACCTTGATCGCATCTGTGATTTGGGTAGCAATTTCATTTTGAATAGAAAAAATGTCTGCCAATTGACGATTGTACTGCTCCGCCCAAACTTGCCGCTCTGTCTCTGCATCAATCAACTGGATGCTGAGTAAGACTTGCTCCTCGACCTTTTGCCCGCTGCCTGAAACAAAATAGCTTACCCCGAGCTCTGAGGCCATTTCAGGAATGCCTTTATTGGTGTTTCGATACTTTTCTACAGACGAGCGACTGATTACCCGGAGGTTTTTGATTTTCTGAAGATTGTTCAGGGTAGACTCCATCAGACCATTCACAAAGTAGAGATTGCTGGAGTCGGCACTTTCATTTTTAAACGGGAGTACCGCAATGGATTTCTCTTCCAGCGAAAACTGAGGCTCCGTTTTGGGCCAAAAGAAATAGCCGACTGCTATAACAAGTAGAACTGCCAAAAGTCCAAAAATCCAAGTTTTCGAAAGCCTATCTTGGTTCGGTTGTGCGATAGGATTATCTTCTTTTTGAGGTAGTTCTATTTTTTGTTTTCCCACTTCGCCGGGAGGAAAGCCATATTGTTCGCGAAAACACTTGATAAAATAAGACGCGCTGCCAAAACCTACCTGATACGACACTTCCGAAACAGTCATGTTTCCTTCTTTGATGAGATCCATGGCAATTTCCAAGCGAATTTTTCGGATAAAGAGGCTTGCCGAAAGGCCGGTCCCTGCCTGTATTTTTCTCAATAGGTTGGATCGGCTCATGTTCATCGCCTCTGCGAGTTCGGATACACCAAATTGCTCATCGGAAGCTTTTTCCACCACGATGGCAGTGGCCTGAGAAAGGAAATCTTCGCTATGTTTTTGATCTTCTGCCATGCTAAAAATTCATTTTCAAGGTAGAGAAATTTACTCAAAGTGACAGCTACTTTTTCCGAAGATTCTCCTGCGAATTCAATGCTTTTGCGTCATAGTTTATAGCCTTGCGTCATAAATTTTATCCTTGAGCGATACTTTATGCTTTTGGCATCCTGCCTTTTACACCCACCTCTGAGGCTTGCCCCAACTTTGTAGCAAACAAAATTCAAAAAGTATTCAATTAAAAAAACAACACTATGAAAACTTTAAAAAACAACTCGCTCAAATTCATTGCTAGCCTTTTACTAGCGGTAATCCTTTTGCCCGCATGTAGCAATGCGCAAGACAAGGCTGAAAAAACTCAGCAAATTGAAGCACCTCAGCTTGACATCCATACGGCAGTGATGACCAATAATCTAGAGGTAGTTAAACAACACATTGCTGCAGGTTCGGATATTAATGCTAAGGAATCTTTTAGCGGATCCACGCCACTCATTACAGCAATCACCTTTGACAAGCGGGAAATCGCTCAAAATCTCATAGACGCCGGAGCGGACTTGACCATCGCCAACAATGACGGAACGACCCCACTGCATGCTGCGGCCTTTTTTGGTCGGGTAGAAATCGTGGAGATGCTGCTTGATGCCGACGCGGACAAGTCACTCCAAAATAATTTTGGATTTACTCCTCGTCAGACGGTCATGGGACCATTTGCCGAAGTCAAGCCGATCTATGAAATGATGAAGCAGCAACTCGGGCCACTTGGTCTTGAATTGGACATGGAGCGACTAGAAAAGACTCGCCCCGTCATCGCGATGATGCTTCAGTAATTCCCAATATCAACTCATCAGATCATGACAACTCAAAGAAGATACGATATTGATTGGCTGCGGGTGATTGCCATCTTCCTGCTGCTGATCTACCATATCGCAATTGTATTCCAGCCTTGGGCTATGTTTCTCGGTTTTATCAAAAGCGAGGAGCTCATGACAGGGCTTTGGAAGCCAATGACTTTATTGAATGTTTGGCGGATTCCTTTTCTATTCTTCGTATCAGGAATGGGGGTTTACTTTGCCATTCGCAAGCGAAATTGGAAGGAACTCATAATGGAGCGGAGCAGGCGAATTCTGCTTCCCTTCCTATTTGGAGTGGTGGCGATTGTGCCTCTTCATTTTTTGATTTTCCAGGCTTATTATAATCTCCCGCTGGGTTACTCAGCACATCCTGCCCATCTGTGGTTTCTCGGAAATATTTTCGCCTATGTGCTGCTTTTAGCTCCGATCTTCTTTTATCTGAAAAAATCAGAAAATGGAGCTTTTAAGAAAAAGCTAGCAGTCTGGATGAGTAATCCCCTTGGCCCTTTGTCTCTTTCATTGCTTTTTGTTTTGGAGGTGATTTTGGTCAAGCCACAGGTCTTTGAAATGTATGCCTTGACTTGGCATGGATTCTTTATCGGGATTTTAGCTTTTTTCTGTGGTTTTCTGCTGGTCTACAGCGGAGAAGCTTTTTGGAAAACGGCCTTGAGATGGCGATGGGTATACCTTGGGCTCGCTCTGGGAATGTATTTGACGCGATGGTTTGCATTTGACTTGGTGGCGCCCGGCTATTTGATGGCTGTAGAGTCAGTTTCTTGGATCTTAGCAATTTTTGGTTTTGGGTACAGGTACCTCAATAGGCCGAGTGCTGTTTTGAGCTACCTGAGTCAGGCGGCGTATCCGGTTTATATCTTGCACATGGTGGCCTTGCATACAGCCGCCTGGGTGATTTTGCCCTTGAATTGGCCGATTTTCCTTAAATTTCTCGCCATTATAGGATTTACAGGTTTATTCTGTTTTGTCATTTTCGAATTCCTGATCCGACGGATACCTTTCATGAGACCGCTTTTCGGACTTTCTTGGGATTTCAAAACCTCCAAAATCAAGGCTGTTTCGGTTCTATCTCTCGATTGAAAAACTCTGGGAAACCGGACCTATTTCTACTGCACTATGAATTTATCAAAAAGAAAATATGCCATTCTCGCTGGACTCGCGCTGATTCTTATGGCCGTTTTGGCTGGCTATGCTTATGGATTTGTTTATGGTTCTTTGGTTTTTCCGCAGGAAGGTCAAAAAACCCTTGAAGCCATCCAAAAATCAATTGGAACGTTCAAGTCTGGTATTGCAGCTTGGGTGGGGATTTTGATCTTGGACCTCCTAGTCGCATGGGCTTTGCATTTGTTTTTCAAAGAGGTTCAGCCTCGGCTTTCCCTAGCTACTGCTCTTTTTCGAATTTTATATTCAGGAGTACTTGGACTGGCGATTTATCATCAGGTGGCAGTACTTTCAATATTGGATGGTGGAGGAACGGCTAGTCAAGTGATGCAAGAGCTGAAAGCCTTCGAAAGTATCTGGTCTAATGGCTTGATTATTTTTGGACTCCATTTGGTTGGTTTAGGGTTTCTAGGCTGGAAGGCTGAATTCGTACCCAAATTTTGGGGAGTACTCTTGATTTTTGCAGGAATATGCTACTCAGCAATTCATCTGGCAAAAGCTCTTTTTCCTGAGCAGATCGATCAGATCATTTCGATCGAACAGGTTCTTTCACTTCCCATGGCATTTGCAGAGATTGGATTGGCAATTTGGCTGATTTGGAAGGGCGGAAGGATTCCTAGTCACATTAAAAATTTGTCTCAATGAAACTCAAAAAAGCACTTCGAATCCTTTTTATACTCGTGTCAATTTCCGCTACCATTTATTTCGTCCCTTGGTTGATCCTGCGGGCTTGGCTGGCACCGATCCCTGATACTATTCAGGAGCAAGTGGATATGGCAATGAATTACCAGCTCGATGGGATTATTGTCTATGTGGACCAGGGTGGAAAAGAACCTCAATTCTATTCGGCTGGCTGGAAAGATCGGGATCAAAAGATACCTGCCGACCCCAATTCACTATTCAAAATCGCCAGCATCAGCAAGCTGTATATCGCTGCTGCAGCCAGCAAAATCGTGGCGAGTGGAGCCCTTTCGCTGGATGATACCTTGGAAGAGTTGCTTCCTGAGGTTGCCAAGCACATTGAAAATGCAGATCAAATAACCCTTCGTCTTTTGATCCAGCATCGTTCTGGGATTCCCAACTATTCTGACCAGCCAAATTATCCATGGGATAAGCCATTTACGGAAAATCGTCCGGCCTTGGAATTGATTTATGATTTGCCAGCTGACTTTGTTCCCAATGAGAAATACGCCTATTCCAACACGAATTATTTGCTGATCGGTGAAATTTTGGACAAAACTTTGGGCTATTCTCATCATGAATATATCCGCAAGGAGATTTTGGAGCCTCTGGGTTTGAAGCGAACCTACAGTTTGCTATCGGAAGTCGATCAGGAGGAATTGATGAGTGGGTACTTTATTGGATATCCTTTGGACATCAAGGGAAATGATTTTATCCACCCGGGAGGTTCGATGATTTCCACTGCAGAGGAAGTCGGGATTTTCCTTCGAGCCTTAAATGATGGGACCTTGCTGACGGAAAAGGAGCAGGAAATTTATTCCTCCGTTTACGTGTATGAGCATACGGGTTTGGTTCCTGGCTATCAAAGCATTGCCAAATACCATCCGGATATCGATGCCGTGGTGGTACAGTTTGTCAATACCAACGGGGGCTATGCCTGGAACCTTCATGAGATCGTGTACAATCGGGTGGTGAAGATTTTGAGAAAGCATACCTCATCTCACAGTGAGTAATCTAACTTTTGAATGGTAATGGTTTGACTTTTTTATTTAGAAGAGGAATTTGCTTTTTCTTTCCCTCAAAAGCCCATTTCTGCTATCTTTGTGCCTTATTTTGAGCGGGATGCCCCGCGTGAGGGATAGAAGCGGTATCCGCCTGATCCGATGGCAATCGGATCAGACGGATAAGAGCGGATAGCCCGACCCCGACCTTTTCGTCGGGGGCACGCCCAAAAAAGGCCCGTCATTCATTCATCCGACAAAATTCGATAGTGAAAACGTATCAGGAATTCAAACAGGTAGATTACCCGCATATCGGGGAGTCAATCCTTCAGTATTGGAAAGAAAATCAAATCTTCGAAAAGTCCATTGCTAACCGGGAAGGTGCGGAAACCTTCACGTTTTTTGAAGGGCCGCCTTCGGCAAATGGTACTCCGGGAATCCACCACGTGATGGCTCGGACGTTGAAGGATATTTTCTGCCGTTACAAGACACTGAAAGGTTTTCAGGTCAAGCGAAAAGGAGGTTGGGATACGCATGGACTTCCTGTGGAGCTTCAAGTCGAGAAGGAACTCGGCATCACCAAAGAAGATATCGGCAAGAAAATCTCGGTGGAGGAATACAATAAGCGCTGCAAGGAAACAGTCATGCGATTCAAAGATGAATGGGATGATTTGACCGAGAAAATCGGCTATTGGGTGGACTTGGATGATCCGTATATCACCTTCGATAGCAAATATATTGAGACGCTTTGGAGCTTGCTGAGAAGGCTTTATGATAAAGGCTTGCTCTACAAGGGCTACACCATTCAGCCTTATTCACCGGCTGCCGGTACGGGACTATCTTCCCATGAGTTGAATCAGCCTGGGACCTACAAAGACGTCAAAGACACTTCCATCACGGCTCAGTTTAAGTTGAAAGGAGAAGAGAACACCTACATTCTCGCCTGGACCACTACGCCTTGGACCTTGCCTTCCAATTCGGCTTTAGCGATAGGTGAAAACTTGGATTATGTGAAAGTGAAGACTTTCAACCCTTATACCCACGAACCGGTCACGGTCATCTTGGCAAAGTCAAGAATGGGAGCTTATCTCAACCCAAAGGTTGCGGAGCTGAAGTTGGAAGATTATAAGCCCGGGGATAAGTTGATTCCTTACGAAGTGGTGG
This sequence comes from Algoriphagus formosus, assembly GCF_002807035.1. Classification (GTDB taxonomy): domain Bacteria; phylum Bacteroidota; class Bacteroidia; order Cytophagales; family Cyclobacteriaceae; genus Algoriphagus; species Algoriphagus formosus. The sequence goes on from NZ_NIUC01000002.1 coordinate 1,552,397, forward strand.
ATGAGTTCAAAGGCAAAAGCATGCTGGGATGGGAATACGAGCAATTGTTCCCAATTGGTGCTTTGGAATTGCCGAATCCGGCATTTACGGTGGTAGCGGGTGACTATGTGACCACTGAAGATGGTACGGGAATTGTTCACTTGGCGAAGGCATTTGGTGCGGATGACTTTCGAACTTTGGTACAGAATAATGTGCCCGGCGTGTTTGTCAAGGATGACTTGGGTAATGATATTCCAGTCGTGGACAAGCAGGGGAAATTCCTTCCGGTAGTGGGAGAATACCTAGCTGCGAAAATGAAGGAGCATGGAATCATGGCCCACAAAGAGTATGGGGCGAATGATTTTTATGTCAAAAATTACACCGAGGATGATGAGAGTGCTGCGGATTTCAAAAACACAGATATCATCATCTCTATCATTCTAAAGAATGAAAATAAGGCCTTTAAGGTCGAGAAGTATGAACACACCTACCCGCACTGCTGGAGAACAGACAAGCCGGTCTTGTACTATCCGCTGGAGAGCTGGTTTATCAAAACCACAGCATACAAAGACCAGCTGGTAGCCCTTAACAAGACCATCAACTGGAAGCCAGAGGCAACCGGTACGGGGCGATTTGGCAACTGGCTGGAAAATCTGGTAGACTGGAACCTCAGCCGTTCCCGATTCTGGGGTACTCCGCTTCCAATCTGGAGGACTAGTGACGGAACTGAGGAAAAATGCATCGGTTCTATTGCTGAACTCAATGCCGAAATCGAAAAGTCCATTGCTGCTGGCTTTATGGAGAAATCTCCCTATGAAGGAAAAGAGCTTGATCTTCATAGACCCTATGTGGATGATGTGATTTTGGTTTCGGAGAAAGGTGAAAAAATGTTCCGAGAGCCAGACTTGATCGATGTTTGGTTTGACTCAGGAGCTATGCCTTATGCACAGTGGCATTATCCTTTCGAAAATGAGGAAATCTTCAAAGCCAACTATCCGGCAGATTACATCGCCGAAGGAGTGGATCAGACTCGAGGATGGTTCTTTACCCTTCATGCCATTGCCGTGATGCTTTTTGATAGCGTGGCCTTTAAAAATGTGATCGCCAATGGCTTGGTCTTGGATAAAAATGGAAACAAAATGTCCAAGCGATTGGGCAATGCTGTGGATCCGTTCAAGACCTTAAAAGAATACGGCCCGGATGCTTTGCGCTGGTATATGCTGAGCAATGCCAACCCTTGGGACAACCTAAAATTCAATCTGGACGGTGTAACCGAAGTGCAGAGACGCTTCTTCGGTACGCTTCAGAATAGCTATAATTTCTTTGCGCTATACGCTAATTTGGATTCATTTGTCTACGACAAGGCACAATCCGTACCGGTAAGTGAGCGTGCGGAGCTCGATCAGTGGATCGTTTCTAAGTTGCAATCTTTAATTGCCGAGGTAGAGGAAGCCATGGATAATTACGATGCAACAAGGGCAACTCGAGCGATCATGAATTTCACGGTGGATCAGCTTTCCAATTGGTATGTGCGTTTGGCACGGAAGCGATTCTGGAGAGGCGATATGAATAGAGATAAGCAGGCTGCCTACGAGACGCTTTATGAGTGTCTGCTTTCTATCTCCCAACTCATGTCTTCCTTTGCTCCGTTCTATGCAGATTGGCTCTACAAAAATCTGACAGAGGCAGGTGAAAGCGGCCAAGAATCTGTGCATTTGACGGATTGGGTTTCCGCAGACCGAGCCTTGATCAATACAGATTTGGAAGAAAGCATGGATTTGGCGCAGACCATTTCCTCCTTAGTGCATTCGCTTCGCAAAAAGGAAAAGTTGAAAGTTCGTCAACCGCTGCAGCGAATCTTGATCCCTGTTTTGAGTAAGAAAACGCAGTCTCAAATCGAGCATGTCGAAGAGTTGATCAAAACTGAGGTCAATATCAAGGCGGTTGAATACATCGATGATGCTTCTGGGATTCTAGTCAAAGAAGTGAAGCCAAATCTTCCGGTACTGGGTAAAAAATATGGCCCTAAGATGCGATTTGTCGTTGCTGCGATCAAATCATGGGGACAAGACGAAATCAATCAGGTAGAGCGAAACGGTTCGATCGCTATTGATGTGGATGGAGAAAAGGTAGATCTACTTTTGGAAGAGGTGCTCATTTCTTCTCAGGATATTCCAGGATGGTCTGTAGCCTCAGATGGGGGAGTGACAGTTGCCTTGGATGTAACCTTGACAGATGAGTTGAAGCAGGAGGGTGTGGCCCGTGACTTGGTCAACCGAATTCAAAATCTGCGAAAGGATATGGGACTGGAAGTACAAGACAAGATTCATATTTTGGTGGCTGATGGCAATGCATTGGTAGACGAGTCGATCAAAAATTTTGGTTCCTACATCCAATCTGAAACCCAAGCGCTGAGTTTGCGTGTGAGTGAGGAGGCAAAATCAGGAACTTTACTCGATATGGATGATTTCGAAATCGAAGTGAAGCTCACCAAAGCCTAATCCTAAATCATGAATAAATACATCAAATATTTCGGAATTGCGCTTTTGGTAATCCTCATTGATCAGGCAGTGAAAATGCTAGTTCATTTTGAGATGGATTTTGGTACACCTGGTCAAATTAAGATTTTTGGCGACTGGTTTAAGCTTCACTACACCACCAATCCAGGAATGGCCTTTGGGATGGAGCTGGGAACCGAATATGGTAAACTTCTCCTAACTAGCTTCCGATTAGTAGCGATGTTTGGGATAGGTTATTATTTATATTACATCATACAAAAGAAGAATCATCCGCTTTATATTATTTGTATATCCATGATTTTGGGAGGTGCAATTGGTAATTTGATTGATTCTATATTTTATGGTGTTTGGTTAAATAATGCTCCTTATGATGCACCTACTCCATGGTTTCATGGGCAGGTAGTGGATATGTTCTATTTTGATATATGGGAAGGATACATCCCTGATTGGGTTCCGCTTTGGGGTGGAAGTTATACAGCATTATGGCCTATATTCAATATTGCAGATGCAGCAATTTTTGTTGGAGTGGCCATTATTCTGATTTTCCAAGGGCGTTTTTTCCCGGAAACGCCGAAAAAAGAATCACCTGAACCCGAAATAGAGGTGAATGAACAGTGATTTTTGATGAATCAAAAAGAAAACCCTTTCTGGAATGCTCCCGAAAGGGTTTTTTTGTTAATTTTCACATTCCTATTCAATAATAAATAGCCGCCTCTTTATCGAATTATCAAAATTCATTGGTAATAATTATACAATAATTAAATGATTGTAGATTCCTCGCAACCTTTTCAAATAGTCTATTCAATTTTCAATCATGAGTTTCTAGGCTTACTCTTTGAGTCTTTTGTAGTGCAAATTGATGATAAAGGAAGACTCTCTTTAGCCTACCAAAATATCAGTTCCGCCAATGCCTCGGAGTTCGATTCTGGACTCGATAGTAAGGACTATGAGTTGATCAAGTTGATGGATGCGATGCAGCCGGAGGAGGTAATCAAACCATTGATCCCTGCCAAAAAGAAAGTCCGTCCAAAGGACTATGTACAGCAGGTATTTGATCCAAAAACTGAAAATAAAGCAGTCCAGGAATTACTACAAAAGCGTCTAGAGCGACAGCGCGCTGAGATATTGCCCAAGCTGATTGGTCGAAGACTTTTCGAGATGGGATCGGATGGAAGCCCAACTTGGAAGGAAATTGAAGTTCTGCCAGAGCCTACATCCATTATATTTCATTTTCATAAAAATCCAGACAATACGCATTATTACCCTACTCTTAAATACAAGGGTGAGCAGGTCGTGATTCATGGAAAAGGTGGATACCTTTTATGTAAAGATCCGGCGTGGTTTACGGTGGACCAAAAGCTTTACCACTTCCCCAATCATGTAGATGGGATGAAGCTTTTACCTTTTTTGAGAAAGAAGTTTATTCTGATTGAGAAAAAGATGGAACCGGTGTATTTCCGAAAATTCATGGTTCCGATGATGACGCAATACAATGTAGACCCCAAAGGTTTTGAGGTGACTACGGATCGTGGAAAGCCAGAGACCATTCTACAATTTTATCCTTTGAGTGGAAGCCAAGGCGATATTTGGGGAGGCTTTTCGGACGAAAGTGAAGAACAAAAGATCGTTTTCGAAATTCGATTCAAATACGGGGATGAGCTTTATCCTCCCGGTGCAAAAGAGGATGGATCCAGTCAGCCTGTTACATTGATTGAGAAGGACGGTGAGTTCATGTTTAAGCAAACCATCCGGGCCGTTCAAAAGGAAAAATCCATGATCTCTTTCATCAAGAAGCTTGGGATGGATTTTACCAAGGAGCGTCCTGTCAATCTTGCCAAAACCTTGGCATTTGAGTGGCTAAGCGAAAATGAGGAGTTTCTTGAAGAGAAGAATATTAAGGTTATTCAGAAGCCAAGCTTCGAAGGAAAAGTCTATCATATTGGAAAGGCTCAGATGACGATCGAAGTCAATGAAAATATTGACTGGTTTGATGTCAAAGCCATGATTAAGTTTGGGATATACTTGGTATCCTTCCAGAAAATCCGAAAAATGATCTTGCAAGGCAAGACCGAATTTGAATTACCCAATGGAGAAATGGCGGTTATTCCCGCTTCTTGGTTTGTCAATTACTCTGAGCTGTTTTCTTTCATGGAGGATGGCACCGTGGATGGTCAGGTGATCATGCGGAAGCATCATTTGGCTTTGGCCAAGCAGCTTGAAGAAGGTAATCTTGTTCAGTTGACGCTCAGTAGAAAACTTGAGCAGCTGCGAGACTTTGAAAGTATCGAGGATTACGATTTGCCAGAATATTTTGAAGGGGACCTAAGACCCTATCAAAAGGCCGGCTACAACTGGCTTCGTTTCCTTAATGAATTTAGATTTGGAGGCTGTTTGGCAGATGATATGGGTTTGGGTAAGACTGTGCAAACACTGGCTCTTTTGGCCTACGAAAAGCAGGAAAACCCGGGTTTTTGTTCATTGCTGGTAATGCCCACTTCCCTGATTTATAACTGGGAGCTAGAGGCTAGGAAGTTTTGCCCCGAATTGAAAATTTTGGTCTATTCCGGTACGCAGCGAATCAAAGATCCTTTCAAGTTTAGAGAGTACGATCTGGTGCTGACATCCTATGGGATTACTAGACTGGATATCCATGTGCTGAAAGATTTTTATTTCAATTATGTGATTTTGGATGAATCCCAGGCAATTAAAAATCCAAGCAGTAACATCGCAAATGCAGTCAATAAGCTAAAAAGTAAGCAAAAGCTGATCTTGACAGGTACTCCTGTGGAGAATGGAACCATGGACCTTTGGTCGCAGATGAACTTTGTAAACCCAGGACTATTGGGTACACAGGCAGGATTCAAAAAGCAGTTTCTTCAGCCCATCGAAAAGCAAAATGACAAGGAGAAGGCGATTAAGCTGCATTCGATGATCAAGCCATTTATTCTTCGAAGACTCAAATCACAAGTAGCGACCGATCTTCCGGAGAAAATCACCAATGTGAAGTACTCAGCGATGACTGAGGAGCAGGAAAAGGTGTACGAAGAGGTAAAAAGTTATTATCGGGAGAAAATCATTGGAGAAAATCCATTGGCATCTCTTGGTCGCCAACAATTCACCTTGCTTCGTGGTCTTACCCAACTGCGACAGATCGCCAATCACCCCAAATTGGTTCGAGATAATTATGAGGGGAATTCCGGTAAGCTGGAAGACGTGACCTACATGTTGCAATCAACGGTTTCGGAGGGGAATAAGGTTTTGGTGTTTAGTCAGTTTGTAAGGCATCTCGCTATAGTTCGAGAGTATTTGGATTCGGAGGGAATATCCTATTGCTACCTAGACGGCTCGACCAAGGACCGACAAGGGCAGGTGGAGCGTTTTCAGCAGGATGATAGCGTAAAAGTATTTTTGATTTCCCTCAAAGCGGGTGGGGTAGGATTGAACTTGACCAAGGCAGAGTATGTCTTCTTGCTTGATCCATGGTGGAATCCAGCAGTCGAGGCCCAGGCCATTGACCGTGCGCATCGAATTGGGCAGGAGAACAAGGTGATTATCTATAAATTTATCAGTAGAGGATCAGTGGAGGAGAAAATCATGGCCTTACAGGACCGAAAGCTTGCACTCGCCGGGGAATTGATCGGAACAGAAGATAGCTTTATGAAAAGCCTCGATAGTGAGGATATTCGGGCTTTGTTGGATTAATGGTAAGGGGTTGAAGGGTTGGAAAGTGTTAAGGTTACTTTTGTAAACAGAAACTTTCCAACTTTTTTACTTTCAACTTATCAACCTTATAAAATTGAAAGTCAGTCTACTACACGGTCATTGATAAGATTTAACCATAATTTATTCTTATCGAGTGATATTCTCAGAGATATTTTTCTAAATTATTACAATCAATTACCATTTATTCTTTCCTGCACATGCCTAGAGCCAAATCCGATAAAGATCGGAAAATCTTTGTGCTGGACACGTCAGTGATCCTATACGCACACAATTCCATTATGAATTTTGCCGAGCACGATGTAGTCATCCCGATTACGGTGTTGGAAGAACTCGATCAGTTCAAAAAGGGCAATGATACCAAAAACTTTGAGGCCCGGGAGTTTATCCGACTATTGGACAAGCTGTCGAGGGATCAAATGATCCATGAGTGGACTCCGCTCAATGGAAAGACCAAGGGGAACTTCAAGGTCTTGATGAACCCAGATAATAAGATCAATGCCAATGTGATCTTTGGAGAGGAGAAGAATGATCATAAAATCCTCAATGCGGCCCTTTACCTCAAAGAGAATGAGAAAAACAGAAAGGTCATTTTGGTCTCAAAAGACATCAATCTCAGGCTAAAGGCAAAATCGCTGGAGATTCTTGCTGAGGACTATGAGACTGGTAAGATCAAGAATATCACCGAACTCGAAAATACCGGCAAGTATGTGCTCGAAGATGTAGATCCAGATCACATCAATACCCTTTATGAGGTAGGATTTATCGAAGCTAAGTCTGTTTTGGGTACTCGCAAGCGAAAGGCTAATGCTTATTACATCCTCAAAAGCAATAAAAACTCGGTCTTGACTTATTACAATTCCGATGAGAATGTACTAGAGAGAGTAGATAAAAAACTAGCTTACAATATCAAGCCCAAAAATGCAGAGCAGACTTTTGCACTGCACGCTATCACTAATCCAAATATTCGACTGGTGTCCATTCAAGGGGTAGCGGGTACCGGAAAGACACTTTTGGCTTTGGCAGGAGCGCTGGAGCAGCGAAGAGATTATAAGCAAATCTACTTAGCACGGCCAATCGTACCACTTTCCAACAAGGATATCGGGTATTTGCCTGGAGACATTAAGTCCAAGTTGAATCCTTACATGGAGCCGCTTTGGGATAATCTGAAATTTATCCAAAATCAATACAAGGAGACAGATAAGGAATATCAAAAGATCACTGAGATGGTCAATCAGGAGAAACTCGTTATTCAGCCACTCGCTTACATCCGAGGTCGTTCTTTATCCAATATTTTCTTCATCGTGGATGAGGCTCAAAACTTGACTCCTCACGAGATCAAGACCATTATTTCCAGAGCAGGTGAAAACACCAAAATCGTTTTCACCGGAGATGTACATCAAATTGATACGCCATATTTGGATTCACAGTCCAACGGGATGTCTTACCTGATTGACCGGGTCAAAGATCATCCCCTCTATGCCCATATCAAGCTGGAGAAAGGGGAGCGTTCTGAGTTGGCAAACTTGGCGAATGAATTGTTGTAAATAGTCTTTCAGTAATTTTACTCAACTAGGCGGTCTTATAAATTCTTATAGGACCGCTTTTTTTGTGGAATGGAATAAAACATGTAAAATTTTGTAACCCTGATAACCCCAAATTTTCTTTGGTAATTTGTCCGTAAGTGATAGAAAAGCGTACGCTTTTGAACACTCATTTTTTGAAAAAGCTTAAAATCAGGCTTCTAGGGCAATATTTTCGTTTTGGGTCAGTTTTGGCATAAAGGATTGGTATGAAAGCAAACCAACTTATAAAGCCATGACTACTTCAATCTTCACACAAAAAAATATCTGTGCAGCTTTAGGATTGGCGATGGCTGTAACCATTGTCATCAAAGCGAAAGTCGAATCAAGACAAACAGAAAATACTGCCCGATTTGAAATCACTGAACCAACTACACAAATGGGCTTAGAAAGTGCCGAGGGTCCTGAAATCCTTCAGGTAAATATTTACAAAGACGAAACCTCTTCTTCTCAGGAGGTATCTTAAAGACAAACTCGTAAGGGTTAATTTGGTTGATTGTTTGGTTAAATAAAGAGACGGACATTGTCCGTCTTTTTTTTTGTGGCCTGATGAAAAAATCCCTATAGCAAAACCACTCGAAGGCTTTTTGCGCCATGAGCACCGATTACCAAAGATTGTTCGATATCTGCTGTCTTGGATGGCCCTGCGATGAAAAGCCCAAAACCCGAATGATCACTGCCTATACGATCATAGGCCTGATGCATATTGCTGACCAAGTTTTCTTCAGAAAGAATCAAGACTAAATGCTCCGTGATGAAAGGAAGTGCTCGATGGGGTAATTGTGAATCATCCAACCACATCGCTCCGTTCTCAGCCACTCCAAACTGAACTTCCAGTATCGCTAATTCAAGATGATCTAATTGATGTGCATCATCAGGTAGCTCTTGAGTAGCGTAGGTATGAAAAGCTTCCGAACAGGAAATGATGTGTTGAAAATTGGTACTTGCTATCCAGTTTTCAAATTCCTTCTTGCCCAAGATTTCTCCTTTATTGGCCTGAATGGCACTTTTAAAAAGTGCTACCAAATCACCTTCTAGCTGAAAGTTTGGGATATCGGGTAAGGCTTTGTTTTCTTTTTGAATACCCCGTATCGAATTCAAGATTTCTTCCCGACTACTCATGGCGATTTCGTTTATACCAGTCCTGAAATGATTCCTTTGGAGCTTTGGGAAGGTCTCGGCTTTTTCCCCAGATATTCAGCGGATTGTAAATTACGCTCTTAGGCAAGCTTTTGATTACTTTTCGCATCAAAGATCCAGAAAACTGATAGGCTAAAGGACTTTTGAATATTCCACTGGCTAATTTCATGGAAAGGCCTTTTCCCACTGCTCCGTGATGTTTGGTGATTTCCTGTCGCCACTCATAGAGCTGTTCGTGAATATTGATTTTGACTGGACAGACATCAGAGCAGCTTCCGCATAGGGTGGAGGCAAATGGCAAGGTGCTGTATTTTTTCATATCTAATCCCGGCGAAAGAATAGAGCCAATTGGGCCGGGGACGGTGCTGCCATAGCTAAATCCTCCGCTTCTACGATAAATAGGGCAAGTATTCATGCAGGCTCCACAGCGAATACATTTCAAAGAGTTTTTAAATTTCTCCCTTGCCAATTGACGGGTTCTTCCATTGTCTACGAGTACTAGGTGGATTTCTTTCCCTTTTGCAGGGCTCCTGAAATGGGAGCTGTAATTGGTGATGGGTTGGCCGGTAGCCGACCTAGCCAAAATACGTAAAAAGACCCCCAAGTCTTTCCTCCGGGGAATGATCTTCTCAATGCCCATGCATGCGATATGGGTATCAGCCAAATGCACGCCCATGTCCGCATTTCCTTCATTGGTACAAACGAGGAATTCACCTGTCTCGGCAATGCCAAAATTCACCCCGGTGATGGCTACTTTTGCCCCCAAGAACTTCTCCCGCAAATGGAGTCTTGCCGCATTGGTCAGATAAGTCGGGTCCTCATTTCCTTTCTCAGTCTGTAGTTTTTCGTGGAAAAGGGCTGAAATATCCCGCTTCTTCAAGTGAATAGCAGGCATGACAATGTGGCTAGGGGGTTGATGGAGGAATTGAACGATTCGCTCGCCTAGATCCGTATCAACGACCTCAATACCCTGTTTTTCCAGATAGGGGTTAAGATGGCATTCTTCGGTCAAAATTGACTTGCTTTTGACAATAGCCTCGCAATTTTTTTCTTGAAGAATGGTCAGTACAATTTCATTGTGCTCTTTCGCATCCTTGGCCCAATGAACTTTGATTCCGTTTTTAAGAGCCTGAGCTTCAAACTGCTCCAGATACTTGTCGAGATTAGAAAGCACATTGTCCTTGATCTCAGAAGCAAGATTTCTGAGTTCTTCCCATTCCGGGATGGACTTGCTGCTTGCGTCCCGTTTGTCTCGAATCATCCAAAGCGTTTCATCATGCCATTGGGAATTGGCTTGATCCTTTAGAAACTCAGTGGCTGCTTTGGGATGGCTCATCGAATAGCTTGATTTAGGATTTCTGCGATGTGCATAAATTCAACTTTTTGCCCCTCTCGCTTGGCTATGCCTTCCAAATGCATTAGGCAGGACAAATCCCCGCCAGTCAAAACGTCTACCTCATGGGATAAATGGTCCGCCAAGCGATCTTTTCCCATCTGCACGGATAGTGCCTCTTCCGTAATGGCAAATGTTCCTCCAAAACCGCAGCATTCATCACTGCGGCTCAGTTCAACCCACTCCAGTCCATCCAGATTAGTCAAAAGTTGTTTGGCTTTGTTGAAATGAGGGATGTTCAACTCAGAACTCGAAGCAAGGCGCAGTCCTCGTAATCCATGACAGGAGGAATGATAACCCACTTTTTTTGGGAAAGCGCCTTTCAAATTTTCAACTTTGAGCACATCGGTCAAGAACTCTGTCAGTTCAAAAATCTTTTTCTGAATGCCTATGGCAGACTTTTCTTTCCCAGGAAGATTGGGGAAATGCTCTTTGACGTGGAGAACGCAACTACCGGAAGGGGCTACGATGTAGTCAAACTCTTCAAAAAGTTGGATAAAGTGAAGACTTGAACCTTCTGTATCCCGCTCATATCCTGCATTAGCCAATGGCTGTCCACAGCATGTTTGCCCCAATGGATAGCTGACCTTACAGCCTAGCTTTTCCAAAAGCTCCAAAGTAGCAATAGCCACTTGAGGATAAAACTGGTCCACATAGCAGGGAATGAAAAGGCCAATATGAGGTTCTTTTTTCATCGATTTTGTAAAGGCTTGAATTTAGAATTTTTCATTCAAGTCAATCCAAGAAAGTGATTTTTCATCAAAACTCATTGGCTATAGGGGTCTGAATTTATATTTCTGGTTTTCCAAAAGATTTTTTAACCCTAACTTCGAAGCCAAAGAATCCAAAAAATGAAAAAATCACTCCTTCTTATTTTATTCCTAGCCTTTGGGCTTGGAGCAGCTTTCGCTCAAATCCAAACCCCTGAGCAGTTTCTCGGCTACAAGCCTAGGGACCGATTCACTCCGCATCATCGGATGGTAGATTATTTCGAGCATGTAGCAGCGAATAATCCCAATATCCAATTGGTTCAATACGGGGAAACCAATGAAAAAAGGCCGCTTTTTATCGCGATTCTTTCTAGTCCTGAGAATATGGCCAATTTGGAACAAATCCGGGAGGACAATCTCAAGCGAACAGGAATGCTGGAAGGTACTCCAAGCACGGCTGTTCCGATCAACTGGATGTCTTTCAATGTTCACGGAAATGAATCCGTGGGGATGGAAGCGGCGATTTCTACCTTTCACACCTTGGCCGACCCAACTAATGCAAAGTCACAAGAATGGCTCAAAAACCAGGTGGTGATCATTGATCCCTGTATCAATCCTGATGGACGAGATCGCTATGCCATGTGGTACAATCAAAAGATGAATACCATCTTACAGCCGGATCTTCAGTCGATGGAGCATAACGAACCTTGGCCTGGTGGACGAGCCAATCATTACCTTTTTGACTTGAATCGAGATTGGGCATGGCAGGTACAGGTAGAATCTCAGCAACGCCTCAAAATCTATCACCAATGGATGCCTCAACTTCACTTGGATTTTCATGAGCAGGGAATCAATAATCCCTTTTACATGGCTCCGGCAGCTGAGCCTGTGCATGAGCAGTTGACTGATTGGCAGCACGAGTTTCAGGATATTTTCGGAAAAAATACCGCAAAGTACCTAGACGAATTGGGCCGATTTTATTTTACCAAAGAGCGTTTTGATCTGCTATACCCATCCTATGGAGATACCTACCCCATGTACAATGGTGCTATTGGAATGACGATCGAGCAGGGTGGTGGAGGACGCGCTGGAATTGGCGGATTTAATGCCTTAGGTGATACAGTCACTTTGAGCTATCGTATCGAAGGCCACTACACCGCGGCCATGTCTGCCGTAGAAGTGACTAGTCAAAATGGGGAAAAATTACTAGAGGAATTTTCGAAGTATTTCCAAGAAAACTCCTCCAATCCAAAAGGGAAGTATAAGAGCTTTGTGATCAAAGGAGAAAGTAACCCTGCCCAAAAGGCAAAGCTTTTGGCACTTCTGGATAAAAATGGAATTCAATATGGTAAAGCAGTAAGTAAGTCAGGTCTTCGAGGATTTGAATACACTAGCGGGAAAAATGTAAGCTTTTCAACCAGCGAAGAAGATATTGTTATTTCTGCTTTTCAGCCAAAATCAGTATTGACTCAGGTCTTGTTTGAGCCTAATCCGCAGTTGAATGACAGTATTACCTATGACATCACTTCCTGGGCACTTCCATACGCTTACAATCTAGAAGCCTATGCTTTAGAAAGCCGCTTAGATCCTGTAGGGGAATATGAGGAGGCAGAATTTGAACGCAAAACAGTCAGTCAAACTCCAGTGGCTTACATCGCGGCTTGGGAAGGAACCCGAGATGCGGCATTTTTGGCCTCACTTCTAAGACAAGGGATTCGTGTCAAATATCCTGAATACGCCTTCAAAACTGAAGGCAAGAGCTTCCCTGCAGGCACCCTATTAATTACCAAAGGAGGGAATGAGTATGTAGATGATTTTGACAAGAAGGTTGTTGATGCTGCAAATCGATTTGGAGTGACGCTTGAGACTACCATGACTGGATATATGGAAGAAGGGAAAGACTTTGGGTCGCCTAGTATTCGAGTTATTGAGGCTCCAAAAGTTGCCTTGGTCGGAGGAGATGGTACTTCCTCACTCAATTACGGTGAAATCTGGCATTTCTTCGAGCAGGAACTCGACTATCCGCTTGTAAATCTAGAAATGGGGGATCTTGGCCGATATGATTTGAGTGATTATGACGTCTTGATTATGCCTTCTACCTGGGGTGGAGGACTGAGCAAAAGTGCTGAAGAGCGAGTAATGGAGTGGGTTCGTGCAGGTGGTAAGTTGATTGCTATTGACGGAGCTGTCAATCTTTTTGCAAATAAGGAAGGATTTGCCCTTAAAACCTTTGATACTGATGAGGAGGAAAAAGCTGCCAAAAAAGCTGCTGATACCTTGGCCAAGGTGGAGCGATTGGAACCTTATTTGGAAGGAGAGCGCCTGGCAATTTCCGGCGGAGCAGCTGGAGCGATTTATCAGGTCGATATGGATGAGACGCATCCTTTGGGCTATGGTACAGGAGGAAAGTATTACACGCTGAAGAATAACTCCAGCATTTTTGCATTCATGGACCGAGGTGTCAATGCGGGTAAAATCACTTCCAATGATTCTTACCGCACAGGATACATTGGCTACAAAATAAAATCAAGCATGGGTGAATCGCTTGCTATCGGAAGCGAAAGAAAAGGCCGTGGAGAGATCGTCTATTTTGTAGACAACCCGATTTTCAGAGGATTCTGGGAATCTGGCAAATTGGTCTTGAGTAATGCAATATTTATGGTAGGACAATAAATCAAAAGCAAGAAGTTAGATTCAAGACACAAGACACAAGAGACCGGCTCCGATTATTGGGGTCGGTTTTTTTTATTCAGAGGCAAGGAGTAAGAGGCTTGAAGCAAGAATAGGCAAAAAGTCAGACTTCTATCCAAGAGGAATTTTTCCTGTGTATTTCCGCTTTCCTGCTTTGAAAATGGGTGTATGATTCAAAATAAGCCTTAAGGTTCAGAATTAGGAGGCTTCATTCTTCCAACTTCGAACTTCCAGCCAGATGAGTATAGAATAAATTTCAACTATAATCATTGGGTACAATCACCATATTTTGTGCAGGATTCTCAATTTCTTTTCCTATTTTTTCATACTGAAACAATAAACCTTTAAACCCTTTTGCCATGAAATCAAACAGAAGAGAATTCTTCAAAAAAGTGGGTGTTGGTACAATAGCCGCATCCGTTCCCTTTTCTTCACAAGCTTTTGCAAAGGAAAGTGCTCCAAATTCTGATGAGCAATTCCTCCAAATCGGAGACAATATTGCGATCGCAAATACCAGTTACGGTAAAGTTCGCGGCTATATTCTCAACAGTACTTACACTTTTTTAGGCGTTCCGTATGGAGCAGATACATCTGGGAAAAACCGTTTTATGGCACCTAAAAAGCCAGAACCTTGGACCGATGTAAAACCTACCATTTGGTGGGGAAATACCGCTCCGCAGATTATGGATAATCGCTATGCCAATGTGCATTATTCTTTCGCTGATCATTGGAATTACGATGATGTCAGCGAAGACTGTCTCAAACTCAATGTCTGGACCCCCAGTCTCGATGGCAAGCGTAGACCGGTGATGGTTTGGCTACATGGGGGTGGCTTCACCAACGGAAATGGCATCGAGCAAGATGGGTATCATGGAGAAAACTTTGCCAAGCAAGGGGATGTAGTCTTTGTTTCCATCAATCATCGATTGGGCCCGATAGGTTTTACGGATCTTTCGGGCGTGGGAGGAGAGAAATATCGGGACTCCGGAAATGTCGGAATGTTGGATATTATAGCAGCTCTGGAATGGGTTCGAGATAATATTTCCAACTTCGGAGGAGACCCAAATAATGTCACCATTATGGGACAATCTGGTGGCGGGGCAAAAGTCACCTGTGCGATGGCTATGCCAGCCTCAAAAGGGATCGTTCACAAGGGCGTTGCGCTCAGTGGAAGCATGCTCACCGCGAATGACAAGGAGTACGCTCAAAACCTCGGAAAGTATGTGATGGAAGCGGCTGAATTGACTCCTCAAACCATCGATAAACTGCAGGATTTGAGTTGGAGGGAATATCTGGATGTAGCCTATGTAGCACTTGAGCGAATGCGGAAAAAATATCCCCAACCGGGATTTAGGGGTGGATTTGGGCCTGTAGCTGACGATATTCATATTCCAAAGGGAGAGTTTTTCAGCGAAACTTCCCCTCATGCATCCGATATGCCTTTGATGGTGTGTACGACTTTCCATGAATGGAATCCAACCCGAACCAATGCCGAATTGGAAAAAATCGATTGGGCTGGGGTGACTGAGCAATTGAAGGGACGATTTGGGGATAAGTCTGAAGCTATATTGGCGGGTTACCGAAAAGATTTCCCAGAAGCATCTCCGGCAGATATCTGGGCCATGGTCCTTTCCAATCGCCAAGGGGCTATCAACACCTCTTCAGCAAAATCCAAACAAAGTGCACCGGTTTACCTAGCTTGGTTTGGCTGGGAGCCCAATTTGTATGATGGCAGAATGAAAGCTTTCCACTGTATTGACATTTGTTTTTGGTTTAAAAATACAGACCGCATGTACACGCACACTGGTGGAGGAGCGAGACCTCGTGCTCTTGCGGATAAAATGAGTGCCTCGCTTTTGGCTTTTATGCGCACAGGAAACCCGAATGTTCCTAGCCTTCCAAATTGGCCAAAGTTTTCGGCAACAAATGCAGAAACGCTAATACTCAATGATTCCTGTCAGGTCAAAAACAAACCTGATGGAAATGGTTTAGCGGCATTGATGGCCTAATTCCTTAAAATGGGGCTGTCTCAAATTGATATTACGTCATTGCGAGGGCAAAAAACTGAAAACCCTAAAGCTGTCCTGTTTCCTTTGATGCCCGAAGCAATCTCATTTGTAAAGCCCTTCCTTTCTTTGAGACTGCTTCGTTTCACTCGTAGTGACGGTCTATACGGCATCGCGATCCCCGACAGAGTCGGGCGAAGCGATCTCAATGTTGATTCCGACATAGTGTAGCGCAGGTCTTTTGAGACAACCTCATTTTAATTTCAAACGGTTTCCAATATTTTTCCTTCAATTTTTATCCAATGAAGCCTTATTTCCCATTGCTTTTCCTATAAATTAGGCGCTCTCAAATCAATGATTATGACTGACTTTAAAAATTATAGCGTTCCTTATCAGATCGCTTCTGAATACACTCAAAAAGTAGCTTACTTCTCCATGGAGTTTGCTATTCATCAACCGCTAAAGATCTATTCCGGTGGTTTAGGATTCCTTTCCGGCTCCCATTTACGAAGTGCATACGAATTGGGGCAAAACCTAATCTGAATAGGGATTCTTTGGAAATATGGCTACTACGATCAAACTCGGAACCAAGATCAAACCCTCAAGCCTGAGTGGTATGAGAAGACTTATAGCTTTTTGGAGGATACTGGGATCAAGTTTAGAGTGACGGTGCACGATGTACCTGTTTGGGTAAAGGCTTGGTACCTTGCGCCTGAGACCTTTAATTCGGCTCCTCTATTCCTGCTCAGTACAGATCTGCCTGAAAATGACTACCTCAGTCAGACCATTACTCACAAGTTGTATGATTCGGACACTGCTGCCAAAGTAGCTCAATGTCTTCTGCTTGGTATTGGCGGGGCAAAATTATTGGAAGAACTCAATTTCAATCCTGATGTCTATCATTTGAATGAAGCTCATGGCGTAAGCTCAGTTTTTCATTTGATGCGCAAGTTTGGTAGCAAAGAGGAAGTCCAAAAGCGTTTGGTTTTTACTACGCACACCCCTGAAGAGGCTGGAAACGAAAAACATGATATTCATCTATTGAATAAAATGAGCTTTTTCAATGGATACTCTCCTGACGAAGTACGAGAGATGGTTGGCTTTACCGGTGATACTTTCAATCATAGTCTGGCTGCACTTCGCTTTGCAAGAAAGGCAAACGGTGTGTCCAAATTACATGGAGAAGTAAGCCGAGAGATGTGGAGAAACTATCCAAATATTCCTGAAATCACTCATGTCACCAATTCTCAAAACTTCAAATACTGGTCCGATAAGCAATTGTACAGATTTATGGATCAGGAGGATCAGGAAGGCTTTGATGATAGAAAGTGGTACTTGAAAAAGCGGGCTTTTGAAATCGTGGCCGATCAAACAGGGAAGTTGCTTGACCCCAAAGTACTCACTATTGTTTGGGCAAGAAGGTTTGCTAGCTACAAGCGAGCTGAGCTTATCACACGGGATATCAGAAGATTCGACGCATTAATGCGAAACTCAAAATACCCTATTCAAATTATCTGGGCTGGTAAGCCGTATCCACTTGACTATAATGCAATTTCGGTATTTAACCAATTGGTACACCTGAGTAAGCAGTACCCGAATATGGCAGTTTGCACTGCCTATGAATTGACGCTTAGTAAGCGATTGAAACAAGCCTCAGACATCTGGCTGAATAACCCTCGAGTACCTCGCGAGGCATCTGGCACCTCAGGCATGACAGCATCCATGAATGGTGGGGTAAATTTTTCCACCTTCGACGGTTGGATTTGTGAGTTTGCTGAGCATGGGAAAAATAGCTTCATCGTTCCTCCGGCTAATTATGAAGCCATGCATGTGGAGGATCAGGATGAATACGATTTGGAAAAGCTATACGAGGTACTCGAAAAGGAGATTTTGCCTACCTACTATGATCAGCCAGATCAGTGGAGAGAAATCGTCCAAAATGGGATGAAAGATGTCATCGGCTTTTTTGAAAGCAATCGAATGGCTAAAGAATACTATGAGGTTCTTTACAAGAGTTGATTTAAGAAAGTATTTTGACCAATCTATCAAGCTCAAATCGGATATTCCGGTTTGAGCTTTTATTTTGCCTCTCAAAGCTGAACGTTTTATGAAAAAGATCCTGCTCCTAGTATTTCTATTTCCCATAGTTTCCATAGCTCAGGAGGTAATGCCTCCGTTGATTCCTTGGAACGGAAAATCTGAAACTCTTCTTGTCGAAAAATCCAACCCATGGATCACTCCTGGTGAACTCAGTAATCTGACGGAGTCACCAACGTATGAAGAAACCTATCAGTGGATCAAAAAACTGGCCGATTCCAGTCCCTTACTTCAATTGAAAAGTCTGGGAAAAAGTGAGCAAGGGCGAGATATATGGATGCTTCTTGCCTCGGCATCTCAAACTTTTGATGCAGCTAGTCTCAAGGCTAGCGAAAAGCCTTTGATATTTTTTCATGGAGGTATTCATGCCGGGGAAATCGATGGAAAAGATGCAGGTATGATGCTGCTGCGGGATATCATTCATGGAAATAAGGTAGACTTACTCGAAATGGCGGATATTCTTTTCATCCCAATCTTGAATGTCGATGGTCATGAGCGCCGTAGTCCCTATGGCCGTGTCAATCAACGAGGGCCTGCAGAGATGGGATGGCGGACCAATGCTCAAAACTTGAATTTGAACCGGGATTTTTCAAAAATCGAAACAGCAGGAGTTCGGGCAGTCGTAGAAGTCATCAATGAGTATCAGCCTGATCTGTATGTAGATGTGCACGTGACAGACGGGGCCGATTACCAATACGATATTACCTACGGCTATGTCAAAACCGGTGGCTACTCTCCGGCAGTCAGTGAGTTTTTGTCAGATACCTTTCAGCCCGAAGTCGATCAAGCACTTGAAGATTGGGGACATATTCCTGGTCCTTTGCTTTTTGCAGCAAACGGGAGAGATTTCTCAGCAGGAAACGTTGCTTTTTCCTTTAGTCCACGCTTTTCCCATACCTATGGGGATGCCAGACATTTGCCATCCATTTTGATAGAAAACCATTCGCTCAAGCCCTTCCGGCAGCGTGTCTTAGGTACTTATGTATTTATGGAACAAGCCATCAAAACAATGGCTTCACATTTCGAGGCAGTTCAGCAGGCAATCGAAAAAGATCAAAATCAGGCCAAAGAGTCCTTGGCGGTTAAATTCAAATTCCGAGATGCCCCGGCAGATACCATGGATTTCAAAGGAGTAGCTTCAAGAAAAGAGAAGTCAGAAATCACGGGCGGGGAATATGTCGTTTGGGAAGGAAAGGCCATCAGTCAGCAGGTGCCCTCGCTTTTGATGGATGTACCGGTACAAACTGTACCTATTCCGAAGGCTTATTGGATTTCTTCCGAATGGGGAGAAGTAATCGAAAAGCTACAGATTCACGGTATTGAAATGGAAATCCTGACCGAGTCAAAAGAGCTGAAATTGGAATACTCCAAGGTGACAGATTTCAAAATGGTTGCTCAGCCCTATGAAGGCTTGATGCGAGTGCAGGATTTTGATTCTGAAAAAATCTATCGAACCCAAACTCTCCTTCCAGGCTCGGTTCGAGTGAAAACGGATCAGGATTTAGGTGAGTTGATCGTAATTCTTTTAGAGCCTGAGTCCGTGGACAGCTTTTTCCAGTGGGGATACTTCAATTCGATTTTTTCACAAACCGAATATATGGAAACTTACATCATGGAGCCAATGATCGCTCAAATGCTTGAAGAGGATCCTGATTTGAAAAAAGAGTTTGAGGCTAAAAAGGAATCAGAACCTGAGTTTGCTCAGAACCCAAGAAGGGTGTATCGTTGGTTTTATGAAAAGACACCCTATTTCGATCAAAACTGGAAGGTCATTCCGGTGGGTAGAGAATGGTAATTGAGCTCAGAATATGAAAATCGAACACTTGGCTATTTGGGTGAAAGATCTGGAGGCTATGAAGCGTTTTTATTGCCAGCAGTTTGACTTCAAAGCAGGTGAACGCTATCATAACTCCAAACGAGGTTTTTCATCCTATTTCCTTTCAGGTGAAGGAGGAGCAAGACTGGAGCTTATGCAGCAGGATGATATTCAAGCAGGTAATCTTTTAAGAGGAAAGCGACTGGGACTTGCTCATTTTGCGATTTCTCTAGGATCAGAGAATGCGGTAGATCAACTGACGAAAAGGCTACGATCCACCGGGGTCAAGATCATAGGTGAACCTCGGTGGACCGGTGATGGCTATTACGAAAGCGTCATTGAAGACCCTGAAGGTAATTGGGTGGAGCTCACCGCTTGATTACCAGCCTCCTCCCAGTGCCGCATATAAATTTGAATAGGCGGTAAGCAATTGCTGCTTTGTTCCAGCCCAATTCAACTGTGCGTCAAATGCCTGTCGCTGTGACTCCAAGTACTCCAAATAGGATGTTACACCCTGATTATATCGCTCTTGGGAAAGAAACTGAGCTTTTACAGCTGCATCCACATGAGCTTGTCGAGCGATCAGTTCTTTTTTGAGGGATTCTATGGAATACAGAATATTTTCAACCTCTTCATAGGCGCTGAGGACGGTTCGCTCATAGTTTAGAATTGCCTGCCTTGTCCGACTTTCTTCTATGTCTACTTGCCTTTGTAAAGCTCCCCAATTGAATAATGGCCCGAGAATACTAGCGCCCATATTCCAAGAAGCTCCACTACTTCCCAAAGAAGAAAACTGAGAACCTGCTACTCCTAGCAGCCCTGATAGAGAAATATTTGGTAGTCGGTTAGCTTTGGCAGCTCCAATCAGTGCATTGGATGCAATTAAGTCTTGCTCCGCAATCAATATGTCAGGCCTTCGGACAAGTAGCTCACCAGGGAGAACTTCCGGAAAAGGGATATCCTCAGGTTGATCCAAAAGCTCAATACCGATGGTCTTGGATTCAGGAAGCTCACCAACTAATCGGCTGAGAAGGTTTTCAGAAGAAACGATCAATCGCTCCCAAATCGGAATACTTCCTGCTGCAATGGCCTCCTGAATTTGTGCTTGGTTTAAATCTATTTCTGCGATGATTCCTTTGTCAAATCGCTCCTCGATGATGTTGAGCATGCTATCGCGCAGGTTCAGCGTCTGCTCGGATATTTCAAGTCGCAATTTGTACTCTAAGAGTTGGAAATAGGTCGTTGCTACGGTATTGATCAGGCTTAGCTTGACAGCCCGATAACCTTCCTCGGATGCCAAAATGTTGGCTTTGGCTGCTTCATTTAACCGGCGATATTTTCCCCAGAAATCTATTTCCCAGTTTACCGAACCAAATCCGCTGAAAACATTTTGAGTTGAACCTAGAGCAAATCCTGCGAAATTTCCTCTTTGCGCAGCACCAGAATAGCCGATGGATGGTAGCATTTGGGATCGCTGAATCACGAGAGATGCCTGGGCTTGCTGAATGTTTTCAGCCGCAATTTCCAAATCCTGATTATTGTCCAGAGCTTTCTGGATCAAATCCTGTAAAACCTCATCCGGAAAAACCTCAAACCATTGCAAGTTTACCGCGGAATCTATTTGAAGTGTATCCACATTTACTTGCATCGAATCTAAATTCCGGTCTAGCTCATCCGTTCGATATGTTTCATAGGTCAATACTTCGACTCCTTGGTAGTTCTGTCCTGATTTACAAGACCAGAAAATGCCAACTATTACTATCAATCCTAAAATCCGATTCATTTCTCAGTTGATTTTAGTGCCAAATCACGTTTTTCTTCATAGCGGGCTAATTTTCCTACCAAGACAAAAAGCATTGGATATAAAAATAAGCCCAAGAAGGTAGCAACTCCGATACCTCCTAATAAGGCCATTCCCATCACTTTTCTGGCAACAGCTCCAGATCCACTAGCCAGGATCAATGGCAAGACTCCAAGAATAAATGAAAATACGGTCATCAAAATTGGTCTGAATCGAAGTCGAGCCGCTTCAACTGCTGCCTCGAATAGGCTTAGACCCTCATCGAATTTGATTTTGGCAAATTCTACTATCAGAATGGCATTTTTCGCAGCCATGGCGATCAACATGACTAGGGATATTTGTGCGAAAATATTATTCAAATAAAGCTCATCGAATAGTCTCGCCAGATAGAGAAATAGGAATGCTCCAAATAATGCAAAAGGCGTCCCCAGCAAAATCGCAAATGGCATAGACCAAGACTCGTATTGAGCTGCCAAAATCAAAAAAACAAAGAAAAGCGAGAAAGCAAAGACAATTCCTGCTTGTCCCGAGGCTGCGCGCTCTTGGTAGCTCATGGCATTCCAACTGTAAGTCATATCATCAGGCAAAACTTCTTCGGCCACTTCCTCCAAAGCATCAAGTGCTTGTGTGGAGGAAAACCCGGGGGCAGGCCCGCCCGTGACCTCTGCAGAACGATACAAATTAAATCGATTGGTGTAATCAGGTCCTGAAATAGGTTTAACTGTCACAAAGCTTGAAATCGGGACCGATTGACCCTTGGCGTTTTTGATGTAGAAGAATTCAAGACCTTCTTCCCCTTGGCGATATTCTGGTTCCGCCTGAATGTATGCCTTGTAAAGTCTTCCGAAGCGATTGAAATCATTGACATAAGCTCCTCCTAGATAAGCGGCGAAAGTATTGTACACGTCCGCGAGCTGAAGTCCTGCTTTGAGAACTTTTTCTTCATCAATTTCTATAAATCGCTGTGGAACTGTTGCTTGATAGGTAGTGAAGGCTGATGCGATTTCGGGCCGTTTTTGGGCAGCCTCGATAAATGCATAGGTGTGCTGGGCCAAATAAGCCGGATCTTTTCCTTCCTTGTCTTGAATCATGATACTAAAACCAGATCCATTACCCAGTCCAGGAATTGCCGGAGGTCCGAAGCAAACAACTTGTCCGGATTTGATCTCAGTAGCAAAAATTCTGTTCAGGCGGGCCATCATATCAGCGGCAGTAGCTTCACGATCATCCCAGTTTTTCAAGGTCACAAACATAAATCCCGTATTTGGGATATAGCTACCAGCTAGTAGGCTAAAACCCGAAAGACCTGTAGCAAACTCTGTTTCTTCTTGGGCCATGACGATTTCTTCCACCTTCCGCATGACCTCATCTGTTCGCTGCATGGAGGATGCATTAGGGAGCTGCACGTTTACGAATAAATATCCCTGGTCTTCCTCAGGTAGGAAACCTCCGGGAACCATCTTGGCAAAAATACCTGCAGCTACCAAGGTAATGATGACATATACCGCACCTCGTTTGAGTTTTCCTGCAAAAAACTTCGCCACTCCAGTGTACCGATCAGTGTTGGTATCAAACCAGCGATTGAATTTCCCGAAAAACCCTTTCTTGGGTCCAGGAGAATTTTTCAGTAAAAGGGCACAGAGCGCTGGGCTCAGACTCAAGGCATTGATGGATGAGAAAATAACCGAAATGGCAATGGTAATGGCGAATTGTTGGTAAAGTTTACCTGTAATACCTGCCATGGCTGCCACCGGTACGAATACAGCTACCATCACCAATGTGGTCGCTATTACCGGAGCACTTACCTCCTTCATAGCAGCAGTGGTAGCATCTTTTGGATTCATTCCTTTCTGCATATTTACCTGCACTGCTTCCACGACCACAATCGCATCATCGACGACTATACCAATCGCTAATACTAATCCTAGGAGAGAAAGCGTATTGATGGAAAAACCCAATAGCGGAAAAACCATAAAGGCTGCAACCAAAGAAACTGGAATCGCTAATGTCGGAATCAGCGTTGCTCTCCAATCTTGGATGAAAAGGAAAACCACCAGAATAACCAAAACAAGCGCAATGACTAAAGTTTCGATGATTTCTGCGATACCGGCGGTGATCGGTGCAGTGGAATCAAGGGAAATTTGATAGTCAATTCCTTCTGGAAAGTTGAGTTTCAACTCATCCATAGTGCCGATAATTTGTTCGGCAAGTTCTACTGCATTGGAACCAGGAGACTGATAAACTGCTACGATTGCACTCTCTTTTCCATTCAATCGGGTGAAGGCATTGTAGGACTCCACTCCCAATTCTACTCGTGCAATATCTTTGATTTTGACTTGGCTTCCGTCATCTTCGGATCGAATGACGACATTCCCAAACTGCTCCTCCGAAACCAATCGATCAGGTAATCTGACGGTATAGGTAAACTCTGTTCCCTCCGGTGCTGGTTCTGCTCCAAATTTTCCTCCCGGGGCTACAACACTTTGCTGCCGTATTGCATTCATGATCTCCGGAACGGTGATTCCTAATCTTGCAAGCCGATCCGGTTTGACCCAGATTCGCATTGAATAGTCACTAGAGCCCAAGACCTGAACCCGTCCTACTCCTCGTATACGGGCTAGCTTATCTTGAACATTGATCAAACCATAATTTCCTAAAAATGCCTGGTCATAAGTTCCGTCTGGAGAAGTCAATGCAATCAACATCAAAATGTTTGGCATTGACTTTTGGGTTTTGACCCCGATACGTTTGACTTCTTCCGGGAGTTTGGGTGTAGCGGCTGCTGCTCTGGTCTGGGTGAAGACCGTGTTCATATCTGGATCAGTTCCCAAATCGAAAGTCACATCCAAAGCAAGAGACCCATCATTTGCATTGGTGGATTTCATGTAGAGCATGTTTTCCACCCCATTCATCTCTTGTTCTAAAGGAGAGGCTACCGATTGCTCCACACTGATTGCGTTTGCGCCTGTGAAGGCTGTACTCACTCTGACTACAGGAGGGGTAATGGCTGGGTACTGCTCAATAGCTAGCCCCAAAATCGAAATCCCTCCTATGATGACCATAAATAGGGCAATGACTATGGCGACAATGGGTCTTCGGACGAAAAAGATGTGATTTTGCTCTTCTATCTTACTCATGGAATCAGTCATTGAATTGAGAGATGAATTCCACTTCCTCGGGAACGATCGTCATACCGTTTCTTACTTGCTGTAATCCTTCAAGTACAATTCTATCTCCATCCTGCACCCCCGATTCGATCAAAAAATAATCTCTGTATTTTCCCGTAATGACCACCTCATCACGTGAGACTACATTTTCATTATCTACTTTGAAAACAAAAAATCTTCCTTGAAACTCGCTAACTGTGCGCTGAGGAACGATTACTCCGTTTTCAACTTCTTCGATGATAGCCCTGACCCTAGCGAATTGGCCAGGTCTAATCAATCGGTCTGGATTGGGGAAAGAGGCTTGAATCAGGATAGTGCCCGTAGAGGTATCGATTTCCCGGTTGATGAAGTCAACATAGCCGACCTGATCAAATATAATCCCATCCGAAAGCACCAATTGCAAAGGGAGCTGCACTCTTGGTTGATTTCTGGCTTCCTGATATTCTCGGAAAAGTGCTAAGTAGTCGTTTTCGGCAAGGAAAAATTCTACTCGAATAGAGTCGATCAAGGATACTGTGTTTAAGATGACTGGGTTGGGACTTCTTCCTACAAATTCCCCCACCTTGGCGTTGGTTTTGCCTATCAGTCCATCGATGGGAGACTTGATTTTGGAATATCCCAATTGGATGTTTTGGAAATTTAGATTGGCCTTAGCAGCATTCACCGCAGCTTCTGCAGCATCTCTTTTTGCTATGGCAGCATCCAGATCTTTTTGAGAAATGGCATTGATCTCGGCGAGCGGTTCATATCGTGCCAAATCATTCTCTGCTTGGGTAAGGGCCACTTGAGCTTCTGCCAATTGGCTATTTGCGGCATTCACCGCTTCCTGAAGTTGGTCAGGATCTATGGTGTAGAGAAGTTCGCCTTTTTTGACGAGTTTACCTTCACTGAAATGAATCCCCTCTAGATACCCCTCTGTGCGAGTTCGGATGGGAACATCCTGTTTGCCATAGACCTGTGCTACAAAATCCTTCTCGATTTGGACTTTTTGAGAGTTGATTTTGACAACCTTTATTTCGGGGCTGGGTGCAGCAGTCGGTATTTCAGATTTTTCTCCACAGGATGTGAAAAGCGCAAATCCAAAAATTAACTTGAGAAAATACTTCATTCTACTAGGTTATTTTAAAGAATTAAAAATTAGTAAAAAAAACCTGACAAAATTAAAAAAGAAATTTTTTTTTCGGATTTATTAAAAATGAGGGGCCTTCTCTGTGTATTTGATGAAAAATGATTTCAATTGAAAATTCAGCCTTTCCCCTTGTAAATGAGTTTCTAATTGGAAGACCGTATGGATGGATGAAAAGATATCGCTCAGATTTTTTCCAACACCAATCCAAACTTCACGTTGATTGAGTTTTCAACTTTGACTGTACCGAGGAATTTGATTGGTGGGTCAAGCTGAAAGTCAGAGAAAGTGACTTCCTGAGCTCCCAGAAGGAAAGTTTTGCCATTTTCTTTGGTGGAAAGCTGACAGGATATAGGGAATCTACGACAGGTTCCGGCAAGTGTGATTTCTACATTCCCGCTTAGTTTTTCTTTCCCTGTGTTCAGATTTTCTCTTTTCAAGTCCAAAAACCTAACTTGGATTTCAGGGTGTTTTTCTGCCTTGACGGTTTTGTGAAAGTCCTTGGTCATCATTCGATTGAAACAGTCAAAGTTTTGGGACTTAAGTGTGAGTTCACCTGACCATATTGCAGTCTGTTCTCCGGGAATTATTTCTTCTTCAAGAATATCATTTCCATGATAATTCATTGATTGGCACTCGAATGAATTGATATTGGTCTTTCCTTCAATGCTGACTGTACTTTGAGAAGAGACAAGCCATTGATTGACTTTTTTTTCTTTCGGAATGCTTGATATTGAAAATAAAAAGCTCACTAAAATCAGTAGTAGCGTTTTCATTTCTTTGGAGGTTTGAAAGGCTGACACTCCGAGAAGTGCCAGCCTTTAAATTTTGAAAATCTAGTCTTGAGATAATTAGAAGCTAATAGCTGCTTCTAAATTTATCCCTTTGAATTCTCCACCGTTAAACTTGTTGTCAGCAGCAAAACCAGACTTGTATTGTTGATTGACGTACTCTAGTTTCACGAGGACATTGTTAGTCATAAACCAGCCTCCGCCGATATTGGTACGAGTGATTTTGGTGTCGACTGCGCCTTCGGTAGCATTGCCATTTACGGAGTTCAATCGAGCGCCAATGTAGAATTGTTCAGTAGTTCCAAAGCGATAAAGTGCTTCACCTGCAAGCTGGGTAAACTGTCCGTTGCCTTGCTCTTCTGAATTGCTCACGATCTCATAGATACCGAAGAACTCAAATCCTTTGACTTTTAAGAATGGGTTGAACTGTATCGCTGACATTTGCTTGAAACGTGGATTAAATCTTCCTTCAAAATCATTTGGATTGCCTTCTATGGTTTGCATGATATTGTAGTAACGAGAACCCGCGCGATCGCCTCCATATAGCCACGTTCCGGTGGTGGTTCCATTATTGAGGTACCAAGAACCTGTCAATCGAAATCTTACGTCATCATTGAACTGCTTGTCAAATCCGACTTTTCCGTAAAATGATATTTTATTGTCTGAATTATCATTTAGGACTACACTCTGATTCAATTTTCCATTGGAAACACCAATTACACCGATAAAGCCATTTTTCTGTAGAGTTACCTCTCCAAAGGCCTCTGTTGAGAAGGCATCCATGATATAATTACCGATGAATGGGTTGAAAATTACCCGGGCATTATCAGATCTTCTAAAATGGGCATCGCCGTAGTTGAATTCATCCAAACCGACTGTAATGGTGGCTACACTCATAAGCCCTTCGAGGAAGCCAGGCTTGATAAAGTCTAATTTATCAATTTGCATATGGCCACCCTTCACCCATGCTTCATTATGGTGCTTGGAAGACAGGTAAGTACGAAGGTGCAAACGCACACCATCAGCAAGTTGCGTATTGATGTTAAGGTTTGCTGTAGGGAGGTTGACATTAGAGCCTAGGTCCACTAGGTTATTTAAGGAGTTGGAATGGTTGATAGACTGGAATTGTAGTGCAAAATCACCGCCTACAAAAACTTTGACTTTTTCAAAGGTACCGCCAGCTTCCTTGGGGGTTTCAAATACATTCAATCCGCGCTTATCATTTTGCCGGAAATATTGCAGCTCTGTTTCATTTTTTTGAGCCAAAGCTTCGGTAGAGACGAGGGTAGCGATGGGAAATATCCCGGCGCAAAGCCAATAGGATAGCTTTTTCATAGTTTAAAGATTTAAAGGGTTAATTTTTTGTTGAATAAATAGCTTGGAAACTCAAGGTGAGTTCGTTACCTGTTTTTATTGTCCCGAAAACCGCCGTAGGAGGCTCAAGAGAAAATTGTTCAAATGTGATGTCTTGCTTTCCGGAGAAGAGAATACTACTACCCTGCACTGAATAATTGACAGTCATAGTTAGGTCTCTGCTGTTTCCAGCGATATTGAGTTTCCCCTTCGCCTTGATCGTTGATGGAGTCATCTCTTCCACTTTTGTAAGTTCAAAAGTGATTCTTGGGAAGTCATCCGCCTTTATAGCTTCATATGCATTTTTGTCCATAGAGGACTTTCCGCTTTTTAGGGCCTTTGAGTTCAAACTCAAGGAAAGGGATTGGATGCTTTCGATTTTTTTATCAGCCAAATTGATAATTGCTTGGCCTTCTACTCCTGTTTCTGCGACCATGTCCCAATCGTGTAGGGTCGAAGTACCTGAGACTTTCATCTCCTTGACATCGCTGATACTGAAGGTTTGCTGAGCGTGAACTACTGAGGCAAGCGAGCTTGCTAGCAGGGTCAGCATTAAAGCGATTTTTGTGTTGATCTTCTTCATAAGATTAAAGGGTTTGTTTCCGTATTGGATGATTCAAAAGTAGTGGGGCAACCATTCCCAACTCGTGACAAGAGTTTCCTATAAAAGTGACTTTTGTCACAAAGCGACCGGGTGATTGGTCATGTTCTTTTTCGTAATTATGTTTTGAAAAATAGATAGTACTCAGCTGATATAAGTATTTTATTCTAATATATTTGATTATACAGAAATAAAAATTGAAAATCAGTTATTGTGTAAAAATCAATTTTGGACTCTACTATATTTCTTAGTCTTAATTCTGAGCTTAAAAGAACTGACCAGGCTCATTAAAAAAATCTAAACCAATCCATATTTCACCTTGTTCTCATTAAGTTAAGGTCAATCCCCATTGGCATAATTATTTATTACCTTCGCGCTTTAATCGCCAATTCATATTTATGAGCCAAACCACTGCCTCTCAAGAGGAATTTATAGAGATTTTTGGTGCTCGAGAGCACAATTTGAAAAATCTGGATATAAAAATCCCGCGGAATAAACTGGTCGTAGTCACAGGTCTGAGTGGTAGTGGAAAGAGTTCGCTTGCTTTTGATACCATTTATTCTGAGGGGCAAAGAAGGTATCTGGAAAGTTTCTCTGCCTATGCCCGATCATTTTTGGGCGGAATGGAGCGGCCTGACGTGGATAAGATCAATGGGCTTTCACCAGTGATTGCCATTGAGCAAAAGACAACCTCTAAGAATCCTCGCTCGACGGTTGGAACTACGACAGAGATCTATGATTTCATGCGATTGCTTTTCGCGCGTGCCGGAGAGGCCTTCTCCTATCTGACTGGGAATAAAATGGTCCGGCAGACGGAGGATCAGATCATTGAGCAGTTGTTTTCAAATTTTTCAGGAAAAAAACTGTACCTCCTTGCACCGGTAGTGAAAGGTAGGAAAGGGCATTACCGGGAGCTTTTTGAACAAATCCGGAAAATGGGCTTTTCGAAAATACGAGTCGATGGAGTCGTGATGGAAGTGGTGCCCAAAATGCAGGTGGATCGTTATAAGATTCACGACATTGAGATAGTCATTGACCGGATAGTAGCAGAGGAATCGGACCGATTTCGTATTACCCAGTCAATTAAATCGGCCCTTCAGCACGGAAAGGGAGTGATGATGCTGCGGGATGAAGAAGGAAATATCCACCATTTTTCTAAATATCTGATGGATCCTGAGACTGGGCTTTCCTATGACGAACCAGCTCCCAATCTTTTCTCATTCAATAGTCCCTATGGTGCTTGCCCCACTTGTAATGGTCTGGGAATTACAGAGGAGATTACCCGCGAAAGCATTATTCCCGACCCAAATCTGAGTATTACCAGAGGAGGGATTGCTCCGCTTGGAGAGTACCGGGATATCTGGATTTTCAAAAAGATCGATGCTATCCTGAAGCATTATAAATGCAGTATCAGTACACCTATTGCCAAGCTTCCTGAGAAAGTCATTGAGGTACTGCTCTACGGCAGTCAGATAGAAGTGGCAGTGGACTCAGTAAAGTATCCGGGTACAAAATGGCATACTAGCTTCGAGGGAATTGTAAATTTTCTTCAGAAACATCAGGAAGGCAGTTCAGAGAAAATCCAAGATTGGGTTTCTGAATTTACGGTGACAAGAACTTGTCCAGATTGTGAGGGCTACAGACTCAAAAAGGAGTCGCTGCACTTCAAAATTGATAATACTCATATCGGACAGTTAGCAATGCTGAATATTCGCGATTTGGGGGAATGGTTTTCGGATGTAGAAAGCCGAATGACTGAAAAGCAACAGGTCATTGGTACCGAGGTGCTCAAAGAAATTAGAAAGCGAATAGGTTTCCTGCTAGATGTAGGTCTAGATTATCTTACCCTGAATCGGCCATTGAAGACCCTCTCAGGAGGAGAAGCGCAACGAATTCGATTGGCGACGCAGATTGGGACACAGTTGGTTGGAGTATTGTATATTCTTGACGAACCGAGTATTGGTCTTCATCAGCGGGATAATGTCAAGCTCATTCAGGCCCTTCAAAGTCTACGTGACTTGGGAAATTCAGTGCTTGTAGTAGAGCATGATAAAGATATGATGCTTGCATCAGATTTCGTATTGGACATGGGTCCAGGTGCGGGAAGACATGGAGGGCATGTGGTGGCAGCTGGAAATCCGGATGAAATCCTAAATCAAGGGGGAGTGACTGCTGACTATCTCAAAGGAAAGCTGGGCCTGCCCATTCCAGAGCAAAGGAGAAAAGGAAAAGGCGAATCCCTAAAATTGACCGGTGCCTCGGGAAACAACCTCAAAAATATTGATTTGAATATTCCATTGGGGACTTTGACCTTGATTACTGGAGTGTCTGGAAGTGGGAAAAGTACATTGATCCACGAGACACTGTACCCAATTCTCCGGCAGGAATTTTACAGTTCCAAAAAAGAGCCGATGCCGTATAAGAAAATTTCGGGACTAGAGCATTTGGATAAAGTAATCGAGGTGGATCAATCGCCGATCGGACGTACTCCTCGGTCAAATCCGGCCACATATACGGGAGTTTTCTCAGACATCAGAACGCTTTTTACAGAGCTTCCTGAGGCGAAAATCAGAGGCTACAAACCCGGTCGTTTTTCTTTCAATGTCAAAGGGGGGCGATGTGAAGACTGCGAAGGAGCAGGAATGAAATTGATCGAGATGGACTTCTTGCCGGACGTGCATATCCCATGTGAGACCTGCAAAGGAAAACGCTACAACCGAGAGACTTTGGAAGTACGCTTCAAAGGCAAATCTATTGCCGATGTTTTGGACATGACGGTAGAGCAGGCGGTGGAGTTTTTTGAGAATCAACCAAAAATCCTCAGGAAAATCAGAACCCTAAAAGATGTAGGCTTGGGTTACATTACTTTAGGACAACATGCGACTACTTTGTCCGGCGGAGAGGCACAGCGAGTAAAATTAGCCACGGAGCTTTCCAAAAAAGATACTGGGAAGACCTTTTACATCCTGGACGAACCCACAACGGGCTTGCACTTTCAGGACATAGAAATGTTGATGGAGGTTCTTCAAAAGTTGGTAGAGAAGGGCAACACCGTGCTCATTATTGAGCACAATCTGGATGTGATCAAGGTTGCGGACTACATCGTGGATTTAGGACCTGAAGGTGGAGATCAGGGAGGTCGTATTTTAGTAGAAGGAACCCCCGAAAAAGTAGCTGCTCATCCTGAAAGCTACACAGGGAAATTCTTGAAGGAGGAGTTAAATCTCTCATAAGGGAGACAATCAGTTGATTCTTCCTTTTATCAAAATATGAAAAGACCCTTCAAGCGCTTCATTTATATTTGAAGTTGGATGAATCGCACCGTATTATATTGGTTGTTGCAAATACTCGGCTGGGGTAGTATTGCCTTAGTTCAGATAGCCTTGGGATCACTGTCCGCCACAGGGATTGGACCGGTGCAAATCTTGGGTCTTCTGGTTTTGGCAGCGTTCAATTTGCTTGCCACACACTTCCTTCGATTCATCATTAAGCGCTACAATTGGTTTCAGCTGAAATTTCCTCGGTTGATTCTTCAGTCAGTTCTGGCGATGTTGGCCTTGAGCTTTGTAAATATCATTGCTCAAATTCTGATCAATCTGGTATTTGGTACTCTCAATCCGGAAGAGGATTTTGAAGTCCTGGTGATTTTGGCCGGGCTATTCATTGCATTTCTCTTCTATGCTCTTTGGTTTTTGCTTTACTTTTTGTTCCACTTTTTGGACAATTATAACACCAGTCTGAAGTATGAGGCTCGAATCAACCAAATCCGCCTCAATCATCTTAAAAGTCAGCTGAATCCACATTTTATCTTCAATGCCCTCAATTCGGTTCGGGCTCTGGTAGATGAGGATCCGGATAAAGCTAAAAATGCCATCACCCGCATTTCAAATATCTTGCGCTTTTCCCTAATGATGGACAAAAAGCAAACTATCGACTTTGAAGATGAGCTTAATACAGTTAGGGATTACCTGATGCTTGAATCCATCCGCTTTGAAGAGCGGCTGCAAGTAGTGTATAAGATTGAGGATGAGGCTTATTCTTATAAATTACCCCCCATGATGCTTCAGACTATCGTGGAAAATGCGATCAAGCATGGAATTTCTAATCTGGTCAAAGGTGGACTGATCGAGATTAAGTGCCGGGAAGGTCTCGAAGATGATTTGTATATTCAGGTTAAAAATAGCGGCCATCTACACACTCCTCCCAGCCTAAAACCAAAGGCAGGCGGTGGCCATGGTCTGAGCAATACTGTTGAGCGATTGAAGTTGATCTATGGAGACCGGGCCAGTTTTCGAATATTCAATTCGGAAAATGAATTCGTGATTACTGAAATTAAAATACCCAAACAAAGAGTTACCTTCGAAACATAAACACATACATTATGAGAGCCATTGTAATAGATGATGAAAGATTGGCACGAAAGGAGCTGATCAACCTACTCAACCAACTCGAATCCGTCGAAGTGGTAGGGGAGGCGGTCAACGTGGATGATGCCAAGGAGAAAATAGAATCCCTTCAGCCGGATGTGATTTTTCTAGATATACAGATGCCGGAAAAAACCGGATTTGATTTGCTGGAAGAACTGGATGCTGTGCCACATGTGATATTCACCACTGCATACGATGAGTATGCGCTGAAGGCTTTTCAAGTCAATGCATTGGATTATTTGCTCAAGCCCATTGAGCCAAAGCGCTTGGAAGAAGCGATTTCGAAGTTGAGTAGTAAAATCGAAGGAGCTACTAGCAATACTGAGCCTCATCCATACCAATCAAAGAAACTCACCCTGGAAGATCAGGTTTTTGTAAAGGATGGAGATCGCTGTTGGTTTGTCAGATTGTCCAATGTTCGACTATTCGAATCTGACGGAAACTACATTAAAGTATACTTTGACAATTTCAAGCCGATGATTCATAAGTCCCTGAATGCCTTGGATGAGCGCTTGGATGAGAAGTCGTTTTTTAGAGCCAGCCGAAAGCACATCATCAATCTGGGATGGGTTGAAGGGATAGAGCCTTGGTTTAATGGGGGCTTGGTTGTGACCTTAAGAGGAGGAGACCGGATTGAGGTGAGCAGACGTCAAGCTGCTCGATTCAAAGAGATGATGAGTCTTTAAAATATTTCATAGGCAAAAAAAAGCATTTGATTTACAAAATTAAATGTTGTAATTAGTGGAAAATTAAACTTTGTTTTAATCTAATTACCCTTTTGTCCATTAAAGCTTGATTATCAATTATGAAAGAAGAGCGGATACTCATAGTCGAGGATGATCCCAGTATTGCGGAAAATATACAGGAAATTCTCGAACTATTAGGCTACGTCAACATAGACATCGCCAACTCAGCCAATCAGTGTATCAAGGTCATCAAGAAGTACAGACCTGATCTGATATTTATGGATATCAAGCTCAAAGGTGATAAGGATGGCATCGAGCTCGGAGAGATTGTCAAGCAAATGGTCGATGCTCCTTTAGTGTTTGTGACTTCCTACAGTGACCCTACTATCATCGAGCGTGCCAAGCGAATTTCTCCGGCAGGATTTATAGTGAAGCCTTTCAATACCAATGATATTCATGCCATTGTCGAAATTGTGCTTTACAACAAGCGCACGAAGCCTGCTCCAGAAGTAGCTGCAGTCAAAACAGGAACAGAAAGTCCTTTTTTGGTCACTGATGCGGTATTTATTAAAGCGGACAATGCCTTCGAGCGAGTTCCTTACGAAGAGGTCTATTATGTGGAGGCTAATGGTAACATGGTTACGATCTTCACCAAAAATCGAGACTACCATATCCGCAAGTCCATGAAAGAGATCGAGGAGATACTTCCTTCTCATCTTTTTCTTCGAGTGCAGAAGTCCTTCATCGTACAGCTAGGACAGATCGAAAGCTTCAATACCAAAGATATCAATCTAAAATCAGGAGCTGTGGTGCAAGTGGGTAGACAATACTACAACAGCTTCCTAGCCAAATTGAATACTATTACAGAAAGTTAAGCTTATTATCCACTAACCTTAACCTAGATCCCGCTTCTGAAGAGGCGGGATTTTTTATTGACCAATTGAGATTGGTAGTAGGTCAGATTGAGGTTTTGAAAAATATTTTACCATGAAAATCGTAAAGTATACTTTCGATTTTCATGGTAAAATGCTTCCATACAGAAATAAAAAAAGCACAAAACCTGTTCGATTTTGTGCCTAGCAAGTGGGATCTAAGGGTCCCGATAGCTATCGAGGACGAACCCATGATCTGAAAATTAGTGGGATCTAAGGGATTCGAACCCATGACCTCTGCCCTGTCAAGGCAGCGCTCTAAACCAACTGAGCTAAGATCCCTAATTGTTTTGCGAAGATAGTCATCCGGTTTAGGCTTCACAATAATTGAGAATTATTGCAAGCATTTTTTTTGGTTTATGCATTATTAAGCTCCTTTTTGATTCTTATTTTCTTTTTTCGATCGAAAATGGGTATGCCTACCCGGTCAATATGCTTGATTAATTCTGGCTCTTGGATTTGATGGTAATTGACTAGGTCAAACCTGTAAGGCATGTTGGTCTCTTCATTGAGGAGATAACTGATGTGACTGACTTTTTCAAAGTTTAGATTTTCTCCCTTCAAGGCCAAATCCACATCACTTCCCTCACGGTAATTTCCCTTAGCCCTGCTTCCAAAAAGAATCACTTTGTCAACCACTTCTTGACTATCCATGATTTTTAGTATAGAAGCCATATCCGATTCCAAAAGTCCAAATTTATTCTTCATCGACTTTGAGTTTGAAATTGTGATGTAGCTGATTTAATATTGGGAAATATTTCTCCTGAATGAGTTTTTCCATTTCTGTGGCCTTTTGCTCATCATAAGTGTGAGCGGTTAGGTTTCTGTCCTGCAACAAATCCATCCAATCATGTCCATTTTCTATAAGATTGACCTCAAATGCTTTTTTTAAGGCTCCTCTTGGTGATCGGATATCCACAAAACCTTGCTCTTCCAAATAATCCTTGACCATGTTCCAGGCAAGCTCAAAAGACATTTCAAAAAACTGAATAATACCCGCTTTTTGAACCAAATCCGGATTAGGAATTTGTAAGGCCTTATCCAAATGACCTATGACTTTGCTAAAGTTAGAAAAGCGTTGTTTCCAACGAATATCTTCATTTTTCATGCTTGAATTCCTGAATTTCTATGCACAAAATACAGGTTTAATCTCGTATTTCCTTTTTTGGCATTTAAGGTCTAGGAATCTTCGAGGTTTTGAAAACCTCAAAGGATTAAACGAAGCTTTCCCTCAAAGACTTCTCGGTGTAATTCCCCTCCTCCTTAGCTAAATCTTCAGGAGTGCCAGCAAAAGTTAAGTGCCCTCCTTTATTTACAACTGTTGGGTAAAGGATCGATTAGGGAAGTTTAATTTTAGTTGCCGGACAGCCTTTGGCTTATCGATTCTAATTGAGGAATAAGCTTTGAAAGATAATCTTTGTAATAATCTAAATCTTTCTCTATAGGAATTAATCTTTTTCCAGAGTTTGCTTGAAACTGATCGTTAAGGCCGATTTTTGAGCCAAGATCCCTTCTGATTTGATTAAAATAATCAGGACTTGTTAAAGCATTGGAACTCCAATAATTGGGATCATAAGCAACCATAGTTTCCAATCCCACAAATCCAAATCCTTTTTCAAGTGACGCTAGATCTTTTTTGGATTGGACAAACTGAAAGTCCTCGAAAAGAATTTTCTCCACAATCGTGACTTCGCTTCCTTTCTGGTAAGGTCTTGGATTTCCGATATTTACTGGACCGAAGAGTTTAGATTTTAATCCTATCTCGCGAACAAAGACTTTGTCTCTATAATTTTCAAAATTAACTAAAAGACTACCGCCCATTTGTCTTTCTCGCCCATTTCGATTTTTTGGAAATGCGACGTAATTGTATTTGGAGAAGTTGATGGTAATACTCTCGATGTTTTCTCCTGACTCACCCAAAACGATTTTTCCTTCTCCTATGAGAAATAAGTCTGAATTTGCCTTTACGCGTTCCTCGCCTTTTGATTTAAACAGGATGATTTCTTTTCCATCTTCTAAGTCATACTGGAAATCGTAGAACTTGAGATTTGTTGAGGATAATGGCCAAGAATATTCAAAAGCATGCAATAATTCTCTTGCGTAAAAAGGTTTTATAGAATATTGATCAGGTCGATCCGTGCTAGGTGAGGTTTTCCTTGCAGGAATCGTATCTCCAAGAGTCCAGTCCCAATGATGACTTCTCCTCAGTTCTAGGGGCACTAGAAATTGATAAGCACTGCCGCCGCCCCATGCTTGGACAAAATTATAGGGCTTCCATTTTTGACTCTCGGAGTGGAGAGAAATACCACTCGCTTCGAAAAAATCTACATACTTTTCACGCTGTTGCACAGCATAATAGCCTCTGAAATTAGACAGAAAAGCTTCTTTGTCAAAAGCAGATTCAAAGCTTTTATTCAGGTGCTTGAGGTGATCAACCGGGTTTTGAAAGGTTCGAATTTCGACTTCTTCTAATGCGATTTCGGCTCTTTCCAGGAGAATTAATTTTTCTGCATTTGGCTCGACAATGAATTCCCTGTCTTGGTAAAAGAAACTTCGGATGAAAAATGTAATTCCTTCCTCCAAGGTGATATTTCCAATGCTATCGGTGATTCCGTAAACTGTCCCTTCCTCAGAAAATATGGGTAAAAACGGGATCGGGTTTCTTTTTTCATTTTCATCCTTCTCTAGGATGGAATACTGATGCTTCTTTTGTTCAGCTTCTTGAGCATATGAGGATTGTGAACCCAAGACTAAGCCTGTAAAAGTTATGAAAGCATGTAAAAAGAGGATTGACTTTTTCATTCTGATAATTTCAATCTATAGACGACTATCTTTTCTTCTTGTTCAAACTGCTTTTTGTAAGACCCGTAGAGATATGGCTCCTTGTATCCGAAGTAGCTAAATCCCTTCGGAACAGCTTGGTCCAAAATCAAGGTGTCATTTCTGTAAAGCTGAATTCCGTCTGCTATTGGGCTGTTTTTAGTATAACCTCGTACTAAAAGATCTCGCTCCTCAATAAAATCTAAAGTAGTAAAGTAGTTGACTTTTGGGCGAAGTTCTTCTCTGCCCAGATCAAACTCAGTCACATCCAAAGCGTTCAGGTCAGGGTAGTCAATTATCATGTCTTTGCCAGAATGACCAAATGCATACTGAATCATGCCATCAGCTGAAAACTTGTACAGCAGGCTGTCTGCCTCAAAACCCTGAACAAAAAAACGGTTTTCAATCGGAGCTATCCCAGTTCCCATTAAATATGGAATAAAGTTATCTCCTGAATAAATAGACGGATAGCCACCCGAGATTTGTATTTTTCCACTGCTTAAGTCCAAAATTCCTAGGTTTTTGGCTTCTTCAAAGTAATTTTTATTTAGAATGTAATTGTACTCAGGATGCGTGGAGGATATCTGAATCAATACTTTTTCCTCTCCAAACCAGGAAGGTTTTTGAAATTCATAATGGAGTTCGTAAATGCCTGCGTATTCCGGTTTTGGATTCTTCAACAATTCATCATAAGGCGTATTTTCATGGTAAAAGTCCAAGTTGCCTTTTTGGGAAATAATCCAGTTCTTTTCAACGACATAATAGTCGTAACTCCCACCCAAAAGGAAAAGTCCTTGATCTCCGGAAGCCATGGCAACAAGCCCTCCCTTGATCTGATTTGGACCTTCACCAATACCTATTTGTGTCTGTTTTAGGCTCAGATCGTCTGAAAAAACATAGATTATCCCGGTTCTTTTATCCGCGAGAATAATCTGATCATTGAAAATCTTCCAAATTCCGCTGCCGGAGAATATGACCTCTTTGTTCTCAAGGGAATCAATTTCCAAGGAAATATTGCCGATATCAGCGCTTCGATGATAGTCGATCTCTTCCCCGTTAAACTTTACTTTTTCGGGAGAAGTGCACGAAAAGAAAAAAGCGACCATCAAGGCCCCGATCAAAGCTAGTTTTTCGATATTTGGGAAAATAAACAATAGTAATTAGGGCTTCTCAATTTTTCTGAGATTTAAGTAAATGACTGTTCAAGTCAAACATACTTTTATCTGTAACTACATGTAAAAAAACCTAGTTATCAAAAAAAATCAAAAAAATCTGATTAATTTTTTAAAAGTCAAGATTTCAAAATGCTGCGAATTAGCGAAATTTAAGCAAACCCTTCTTTCAAATACTTCGCTGTGTAATTCCCTTCCTCCTTAGCCAAATCCTCAGGAGTACCTGCAAAAGTCAAATGTCCGCCTTTATTTCCCCCTTCTGGACCTAGATCGATCACCCAATCAGCGGATCGGATCACTTCAGTATTGTGCTCAATAATGATGACCGAATGACCCTGGTCAATCAAGGCATTGATGCTGTGAAGGAGCTTGCGGATATCATGGAAGTGCAAACCCGTCGTCGGTTCATCAAAAATAAAGAGTACATGATCTCCTGATTTTGTACCTCCTTTTCCCAAGAATGAAGCCAGTTTGACACGCTGAGCCTCTCCGCCCGAAAGGGTATTCGAACTTTGTCCCATGCCGATATAGCCCAAGCCGACTTCTTGCAAAGGCTGAAGCCGATTGATGATCTGAGTTTTGCCTTTGAAGAACTCCATGGCCTCGTCGATGGTCATATCCAAAACTTCGGAAATGTCCTTGTCTTTGTATTTGACATCGAGAATTTCATTCTTGAATCGCTTTCCTTTGCAGGACTCACAGGTCAGATGGATGTCAGCCATAAACTGCATCTCTACAGTGGTCGTTCCTTCACCGGAGCAAGCTTCGCATCGCCCACCATCCACATTGAAAGAAAAGAAAGCCGGTTTGTATCCTCGCTGTTTGGAGACCGCTTGATCGGCAAAAAGCGTCCGGATGGCATCGTAGGCCTTCACATAAGTCACCGGGTTGGAGCGGGAGGATTTTCCGATCGGATTTTGATCGACAAACTCTACCTGAGTGATCCGCTTATAATCGCCTTCGATCTTATCGTACTTTCCTGATTCATCGATGACAGTTCCGAGCATTTTTCCCAAAGCCGGATATAGTACTTTTTTAATTAAAGTGGATTTTCCAGAACCGGATACTCCCGTCACTACAGTCAGCGTATTGAGCGGAAATTGTACCGTCAAGTTCTTCAGATTATTTTCCCGAGCGCCTTTGACGATGATGGAATCCTTCCATTTTCGGTTGCCTTCTTTTCTGAAAATCTGCTCTTCTCCGCGTAAGTATCGAGCGGTATGGGTTTGAGCTGAAGCGATCAGCTCTTTGATGGGCCCTTGGAAGAGTAGTTCTCCACCGTGAATTCCCGCATCTGGCCCTATGTCGATGATTTGGTCAGCTGCCTTCATCACCTTGTCTTCGTGCTCGACCACGATGACGGTATTTCCCATGTCTCGGAGAGACTTTAAGACTCCAACTAATCGATCGGTATCCCGGGGGTGCAAACCGATGCTCGGTTCGTCCAAAATATACATGGACCCGACCAGCGCCGAACCCAAGGAAGTGGCCAACTTGATGCGTTGGTATTCTCCGCCTGAGAGGGTTGAGGTCAAACGATTCAAAGTCAAATAACCCAAGCCTACCTGATCCATAAATTCTAGGCGGCTGACTATTTCCTTGAATAGTCGGTTGGCTACCTTGGCCTCATGGGGCTCTAGCTCCAGCTGATTGAAAAAGACCAAGGCTTCATCGATCGGCATCAGCACGATATCTGTGATGGATTTGTCCTTGATTTTGACATAACTCGCATCTTTTCGAAGTCTTGTCCCCCGACACTCAGGGCAGGTCGTTCTGCCACGGAACCGGGAAAGCATGACCCGATATTGGATTTTGTGGGTTTTGGTTTCTAGGTCTTTGAAGAAAGCATTTAAACCCTTGAAATATTTATTTCCGGTCCAAAGAAGCTCCTGCTGTTTTTCGGTCAAATCTTCGTAAGCGCGATGGATTGGAAAGTCGAATTCGATTCCTTTTTTCAAAAGTGGCTCCAACCAAGACCGGGAAGATTCCCCCCGCCACGGAGCGATGGCTCCCTCGTATACAGACATAGTTTTGTCAGGGATGACCAAATCCGGATCGATGCCCAAGACGTTTCCGAAACCTTCGCAGCGCTTGCAGGCACCATAAGGGTTGTTGAAAGAGAAAAAGTTGACTGAAGGCAATTCAAAGCTCATTCCGTCGAGTTCGAATCGATCGGAAAACTCCTTGGTTTCCTTTTCAGGAATGGTGATTTTGCAGTCTCCGTGTCCTTCGAAAAGGGCTGTTTGAACGGAGTCAGCGATGCGAAACTGATTATCTTCGTCATCTTTTCGGACAGCCGCTCGATCGATCAGAATTTCGTAATTCCCTTTTTGGATTTTCTTTTCCTGAAGCAAATCTTCCACAAAATAAGCCTCTCCATCGATCAGAATCCTTGTGTAGCCTTTTTGCAATAGCAGTTCTAACTCTTGCTCGATTTTCCTCCCTTTTGCCACCTGAAGCGGGCAGGAGATCATGACTTTATCTCCTTCTTCAAAAGAAAGGATGTAATCTACAATATCCGTAACGGTGTGATGCTTCACCTCATTTCCGGAGATAGGCGAATAGGTTCTTCCCACCCTAGCAAAAAGTAATTTTAGATAGTCATAAATCTCAGTGGTAGTTCCTACCGTCGAGCGGGGATTTTTGGTAGTCACTTTTTGCTGAATAGCAATCGCTGGAGCCACGCCTTTGATGTATTCGACCTCGGGTTTTTCCATTCGCCCGAGAAACTGACGTGCGTAGGAGCTCAGGCTTTCCACATACATGCGTTGGCCTTCGGCAAAAAGTGTATCAAAAGCGAGGGAAGATTTGCCGGATCCCGAGAGTCCTGTAATGACCACAAATTTATTTCTGGGAATGGCTACACTCAGGTTTTTTAGGTTATTGACCCGGGCGTTTTTGATGATGATATATTCTTTGGGATCGAGTGAATCGATATCTTTTTTTGCTTTCAGGGTGCTCAAAGTCATAGCTGGCAAAGTTAATCATCTTAACCTTAGAAGGGGAAAAAAGTTGGTTATATGAATTTATAGAATCTACTGCCACCTTGAAATAAACGCAGAAAAATCCCTAGGATGGAGGATATTCAACTGAGGGAAACTTAAATCCTTGAAAACCTGAAAATGCTGGTCAAAAGTGATTAGGGCATCTGCTGACACTGATATTGCCAAATCAGAAAACTTGTTGTCATCGAGATCCTCATGAATAATACCCCATCGGAAAAAAGGCTCTGCAAAACTTACATTGGTCGCAGTGCAAAGTATGTCAAAAACTAGATTGGATGTGGTTTTGGAATAAAAATCTGACAATTTTTCGTCATACTCTGCTAAAATCTCCGTACTTACCACCCACTCAAAAAGTTTATTTTCAAAGGATTTATAAATTTCAAATTCTGGGTTTTTTCGGTTGATTGTCGTGATCAGGACATTCGTATCAATCACAACTTTGGGTATTTTCTGATCCCCGACCATATTCATTTTTCTCGCAAGGCATCAAAATCCGCCTTATCAATCTTTTTTTCTTTAATAAGGTCATCCACTTCAGATTTTAATTTTTCTGAATAATGTTTTGTCAAAAGATCCCTGATCTCTTCTGATTCCTCTTGAGTCATTTCTCGGTTAAACATCCGTAAGAGACTCTTTTGAACATCATTCAGGCCCGTGTTATCCTTATCTTTAATTGACATGATTTATTGACTTTTTTTAAATTTAACTATAATCCAACTATTTCAAAATCACCAGTAGAGGGATAAATTGACTAATCTGATTAACGCTCTTGAACCTTGAAAAGTTAGCTTGCTTCTCTTGACCCATTGATCTTGATGAAATAATAAAGTAGATGCTTTTAGATAATGGGAGTGTCTAAGAGTAGGAAGGATTAAAACTCCCATCGGGAGAAAAGTCCAAAGTTTTGAGCTGTCTGTTTTTCTGGACCGTAGGCATCCCAATTTGCTCCGATACCAAAACCAAAAGGGCCTTTTTTAAGACCAGCTCGTAGGTAAAGAAAACTTCTGTTGTGCATGGGTTCAGAAAGCCCTTGAATGTACATAAACTGGATTCGGGAGTAGATGGACCAGGTATCGTTCAAAGCTGGTTTGTACTCATAGATCCCAAAAACCTGACCATCTGCTCCTTGATTAGAAAGAAGATTCACAAAGGTGAGGGCTAGTATTTCCCGACTGGCGAAAACATGCTGTACTCCTACCAAGGGCATGAATCCCGCTTTTGAATTTGCCTCAGCTCCTGCAGTGAGGTGAAAGCCACTTTTCCCTAGTTT
The DNA here is from genome assembly GCF_002807035.1 of Algoriphagus formosus. Lineage (GTDB taxonomy): Bacteria > Bacteroidota > Bacteroidia > Cytophagales > Cyclobacteriaceae > Algoriphagus > Algoriphagus formosus. The sequence continues at coordinate 1,595,202 of NZ_NIUC01000002.1, forward strand.
GTAAGTAACCTGAACAGGTGCTACAATAGAATTTCCCAAGGTTTGCTCACGGTCATAATTTTGGGCAAAAATACTAATGGCTACCAGGCTAAATTTGCTTGTAGGGCTAAAATCTCGCTTGACGATAAGTTGGAAGTCTAGGCGCTCGTGTCCAAACATCACTTCGGCAGGAATAGGGGTAGGAGGTGCTTGAGCCTCAGCTGAACCATGAAAGGCAAAAAGGAATGATGAAATTATAAGAGTGATTTGGATTGCTTGGGGTTTCATTTTGGATTCTCCGAATGGTGAATTCAAAATTACCCTAGGTTGAATTCCTAAACCTTGCTCTATGTCAAGACTTTAGCTACAGTTCTGCTTTGATTCTGCTTAAAGTATATGGCGTTATGCCTAAGTAGGATGCAACTAATCGACTTGGAATTCTGGTTAAAATACCTGGGTATTCTTCAAGAAGCCATCTTAATCGATCCACTGCATTTAGCCCTTGAAACTGATAAATTCTTTTTTGAGAGGTGATATAAGCGTTTTCTAGCATATTTCTATAAACTCGGTTGATGGCAGGAAGACTTTCTACAAGATCTAAAAAAATGGCTTTGGGAATATACAGCAGTTCGGTTTTTTCATTGGCTTGGATAAACTCCTCAGAAGGTGATCCCGTGATAAAACTTGTGAGATTGCTGACAAATTTATTCTCCAAGGCAAAGTAGCGGATCAGTTCCTCGCCTTTTGGATCAATTTTGTATAGACGGAGGGAGCCTTTCACAATAAAGTAATTGAATTTGCATATCTCTCCTTCCTGAAGCAGGAATTCATTCTTGGCAACTTTTTTAAAGGAGAAGGAATCCATAATCTTTTCCTTGACCTTTTCTTCTAGAGGGTGAAGTTTTTCAATGTAGGTATATAGGGGATCAAATTCGTTCATTTTTAAGATAGGGTCACGATGAAAAGCAGTTTCTTTACCTTTAGACAAGATATTCATTTATTCAACTTTAGGGGATTCCCCCAAATTAATCTTGGGGAATATTTTACCCTTCTTTACAACCTTTACACTACTTACTTTCCAACTTTATTTCCTTTTCTTCGCATCATGGATTTTCAATTTCTTCTAGATGGATTGAACGAAGGGCTTCAAGCTATGACCTGGCTCGAAGCGGTGGCAGTCTTTTTTGGGATTGCTTCGGTATTTTACTCCATGCGGGAGCATATTTGGGTATATCCTACAGGGATTATATCCACCCTGATTTATGTCTGGATTTGCCTTCAGTATAAGCTCTACGCTGATATGGGCATCAATGCCTATTATTTCAGCATGTCCATCTATGGCTGGTATGTCTGGACGCATCCGAAAGAAAATCAGGCAGTACTCCCTGTCACCTGGCTCAAACCCAAAGGATGGTTGATTGCCCTGCTCATTTTCATAGCCTCTTATGGAGTCCTGTCATTTGTGCTGAGCAACTTTACTGACTCAGATGTACCCTATTGGGATTCCTTTACTACTTCTTCGGCCTTTGTGGGGATGTGGCTCATGGCCAAAAAGAAAGTGGAAAACTGGATCATGTGGATTATTACGGACTTGGTATCCGTGCCGCTTTATTTTTACAAAGGCTTGATTTTAACCTCTTTTCAGTTTTTGTTCTTTACTGTTTTGGCATTTTTGGGCTTATTTGCTTGGGTTAAATCCGCTAGAAACTATGCAAATACCTAGGAAAATCCTCATTCTTGGCCCCGAGTCTACAGGGAAGAGCACCCTAGCCTCTGATCTAGCGGTCCATTTTGACGAGCCTTGGGTGCCGGAGTTTGCACGAGAGTATCTGAGCCTTTTGGATAGGGAATACGAATACCATGATTTGCTGCAAATCGCCAAAGGTCAGGTCGCATTGGAGGATGAATTGGCCCAAAAAGCACAAAAATTTTTATTCTGCGATACAGACCTTCGAGTGATTCAAGTCTGGTCGGAGCATAAGTATGGGGAAGTTCATGAATGGGTAAAAACAGAATTAGATCAGCGTGTTTATGATATGATTTTGCTGACAGACATAGATTTGCCCTGGGAACCTGATCCCCTTCGCGAGCACCCAGATCCGGAGATGCGCCAGCATTTTTTGAATTTATACTTTGAAATGGCAGCCCAAAGTGGAATTCCTTGGGAAAAAATCAGTGGAAACCGTTCCGCTCGCTTAGAAAAATCAATAGATTTAATCGAAAGCCACTTTAGCCAATAATCAAATGATCTCACGTATTCTTGCTGCCATTGCCCTCTTTGCAGCTTTCTCATGTCAGCCAGCCGAGCAGAAACCTCAAAAACCAAATATTGTCCTAATCCTCGCAGACGACTTGGGATATGGGGAAGTTGGATTTAATGGGCAAAAACTCATCAAAACTCCTCACATGGATGCCTTAGCAGCAAGTGGTAAAATTTTTACCAATCATTATACGGCTGCTCCGGTCTGTGCTCCGGCAAGAGGGATGATTTTGACTGGTTTGCATAGTGGTCATGCCTACATCCGAGGAAATGATGAGTGGAGGGAGCGTGGTGAAGTTTGGGATTATGCGAAAGCTGCTGCAGATCCAAATCTAGAAGGACAGCGACCTCTGCCGGCAGAAACCCAAACAATTGCCAAGATCCTACAGCAAAATGGATACAAAACTGCCCTTGTCGGGAAATGGGGTTTAGGAGGCCCTTTATCCGAAGGGATTCCTACGAATTTGGGCTTTGATTATTTCTTCGGCTACAATTGCCAGCGGCAGGCTCACAGCCTTTACCCACCCCATTTGTGGGAAAATGAGACGAAAGTTACCCTGAATAATGAGTTGATTGTTCCGGGTACAAAGTTGGATTCTTTATCGGATCCGATGAATTTGGATTCTTACGCAAAGTATTTTCAGCCCGACTATGCTCCGGATGTGATGCATCAAAAGGCGCTTAGTTTTCTGGAGGAGAATTCGGAGCAGCCATTTTTCCTTTATTATGCCTCTCCGTTACCGCATTTGCCCCTACAGGCTCCAAAGGAGCTAATTATGGAGTATGTAGAAATATTTGGAGAGGAGGACCCTTATGATGGCTCCAAGGGCTATTTCCCAGCTCGCTACCCCAGAGCTACTTATGCGGCGATGATTTCGCTTTTGGATCAGCAAATTGGAGAGCTTCGCAAAAAAGTAGAAGAAATGGGTCAGTTGGAAAACACCATTTTCATTTTGACTAGTGATAATGGACCTTCCTATACGGGTGGGGTAGATTTTGAATTTTTTGAAAGTTCCGCGCCATTTAGTAATGGCTATGGTCGGACTAAGGGCTTTGTCTATGAAGGAGGAATTCGAGTGCCTATGGTGGTGAATTGGCCAGGGAAAGTAGATGCGGGAACACAATCAGATCACGCTTCAGTTTTCTATGATCTGATGCCGACTTTTTGCGAATTAATCGGAGTAGCGGTTCCTGATGAAACGGATGGGAAAAGCTTCCTGCCAGCAATTTTGGGACAAGAGCAAGAGCCCCATGACTATTTGTACTGGGAGTTTCCAGAGTATGGTGGTCAACAGGCCGTTCGAATGGGGCAGTGGAAAGCTGTCAGGCAGAAACTCAAGGAGGGCGTGATCCAAACTGAACTCTATGACCTTTCTTCGGATCCTCAGGAGCAGAATGATGTATCGGATCAGTATCCAGAAATCCTAAGTCAACTAGAAGAAATCATGAAAAATGAGCATCAGACTTCCAGTATTGAGCGATTTCAGATTCCTGTTTTGGATATGTAAACTTTTTTTTGGAAAATTTGTATCCAAATGAATACATCTAATCATGTATTTTGTTGAAAAAACTAGTGAATTTGACTCTTGGATAAGGAAGCTTAAAGATCGAGTAGCTAAGGCCAAAATTCTTCTTAGGCTACAACGAATAGAGGAACACGGAAATTTTGGTGATTCCCAATCTGTAGGCAATGGTATTTTAGAGTTGAGAATTCATTATGGAAAAGGCTACAGAGTGTATTTCAAGCAAAAAGGGAATCATTTGATATTGCTATTAGTGGGAGGAGATAAGTCAACTCAGGCAAAGGACATCGAGAAGGCTTTGGCCCTCTGGAAGATTTAAAAAAAAGAAGGTAAATGATATGAGTGTTTCAAAATTTGATATTGCAGATTATTTGGAAGATGATGAAATGATTCAAGTTTACTTGAATCAAGTTTTAGAAGAAGGCGATGCAAATGACTTTGTCGTAGCACTTGGCCATATTGCTAAAGCATACGGAATGTCCAGAATTGCCGAAAAGACAGGGATGAGTCGTCCCAGCCTATACAAAGCATTTTCAGAGAACTCTAAACCACAATTCGAGACTGTTTTGAAGGTCCTTAGAGCATTGGGTGGGAATCTTCAGTTTCAAGCTTCTTGAGTTTTTTCAATGGTTAATACTTCTTTTTAATCACCATTTCCCCAAAGCCAAGGTCGCAGCTTCCACCAGTCTCATCTGGTCAGGATGGTAATTGTTATTGAGTAGAATAATCGTTTTGTTTTCTTCGATAAACCGCACAATGATTGTTTTGTAGCCAGGGTTATCTCCTGTGTGCATTACCATTTTGCCATAAGGACTATTGGGGTCCAAGTCCCAACCAAATCCATAAGTGCTTTTTGCCCCATCATTTAGCTCGAAGGGAGAAAATGCCTGTTCAAGTGTCTCATTACTGACCAATTTTTCGGTGTAAAGCGCCTGATCCCATTTCAATAAATCTTCTGCGGTGCTACTGACTCTTCCGGGCCCTTTTCGCTTGCCTAGCCAAAGGGTATAATCGGAAGATCGAAAGCGATTGGCATTTACATAATTCCCATTTTCATCCTTCAGATGACCTACAGCAAAGTTTGGGACCTGAGCTTTTTCCTCTAAACTTCTGATGGCTGTATTTTTCATCCCGACAGGATCAAAAATCCATTCTTTGGAAAGCTCAACGAAGTCCCGGTTTGTCACTTCTTCCACGATACTGGCTAAAATCACATAGCCGGTATTGCTGTATTCATAGTTGTCACCGGGCTCAAAAAGCTTCGGGGGAGCATAGCGACGGAGATATTCTAATATCTCTGGGTTGCCGGCTGCTTTGCTCTTATCCCAATGCTCATCCATGATAGCCTGATAGTCTGGCAGTCCGGAGGTGTGCGTCAAAAGGTGGCGGATAGTGATATTAGGGTAGGGTACTCGGATATATTTTTCAATGGGATCGTCGAAATCCAGCAAGCCTTTTTCCTTACACATCATGATCATCATCGCAGTAAACTGCTTGGAAACCGAAGCCATTTCAAATACATCATCAGGTTGAAGTGGGATGCCTTCTTCAAAATTTCGCATACCCATGGCTTTTTCAAAAAGCACTTTTCCATTTTCAGCCAAGAGGATTACTCCGGAAAAGCCTTCCGTTTCGGCTCTATCCAGAGCATTTTGGAGATGTCGCTTTTGGCCAAAGGCCGAAAAAACAAATAAGAAAACTAGCGGGAAAACGAGTAGACGGTTCATGGCTTTTGGATTTGTTTCATGATAAAATCAATGCTTGCTTCGTAGGCTTTCACCCAATTGCTGTGCAGGATAAATGAATGAACTTCATCTGGAAAAACCAACTGCTCGACTTCCACGCCCTGTTTTCGGAGGACTTCTGCCAATTCTACAGATTCAGAAAAGAGTACATTTCGATCGTCATCACCATGTATTAAAAGAACGGGGTCTTCCCAGTTCTCCACATAGGCCATAGGAGATGATTTGAAAGCCAACTCAGCCATTTCGGGGAATTTCTCAGGTTCATACCAAGAATCGAATACCGGGATATCATTATTCCAATTGTGCACACCGTGGATATCCACACCTGCGAGGAATTTTTCGGGAGCTTGTGCCAAACCATGTGCAGTCAAAAATCCTCCGTAGCTTCCACCCCAAGGGATGATTTTGGAAGCATCTACGTCTGGTCTTGCTGCAAGATAATCCGCTGCTGCCATCAGGTCCAAAACCTCGCTGGCTCCTCCGGCACCGTAGTTTTCAGCTTCCCGAAAGTCCATCCCATAGCCGATTCCTGATCGGTAGTTCAGTGTCAAGGCGATAAATCCATTTGCCGCAAAATATTGCTGCAAAGCATAGGCATTGCTGTAATATTGGGAGTAATTGAAGCCTAAAAGCATCTGCCTACGGCTTCCTCCGTGAAGGAAAATGACAGCTGGATATTTCTTGGTAGCATCATGGTTTGGTGGAAGGAAAAGCTGGGCTCGTGTTTTGAAACCATCTTCCGCTTGAAGGTCTAAGCCAAGGGGTTTGACTAGTGTTTTTGGGAAGTCCTGAGGGAAGAATTCTTCTGCAAGTGACTCAGAACTGTCATTTTGTCGAATATATGGCCACGCTGGTCGGGTAGCCGTGGCAGAAAGATAGGCAAGACCCTTTTCCAAGCGGACAGGGGACCAATTGATATTTCCTTTTTCGGAAAGATCTTTTAATTCAAAGGAATTCAAATCCAAACTGTAGATTTTTCTACGCTCAATATCCCCAATATTGCTTGTCAGTAAGAGTTCATCTTTTTTATAGCTCGTTTTCACTTTTTCGACAATGCCTTGCCCCTTGGTCAGATGCTTGACTTCCCCGCTTGCTGGATTCACTGCGTACAACTGCATCCAACCGTTTTTCTCCCAGGGGAATACCAATTGACCAGAAGGTGTCCACCACAATCTATCCGCTTCTGCCGGAAGATCCCAAACCACAACAGAACCGGGCCCTGTTCCGGAATTCCAAATTTCTTCTGCCTTCATCGTCTCCATATCCAAAACCCGGATGCTCCATGGATTACTCTCTTTAATGGCAGTGAAAGAAAGTAAGTTGTTGATATTCGGTATCCGCAGATAGGCCAATTGTTTGCCATCGGGGCTCCAGGCTGGATAGCTGTCTTTATCCAGGCTCGTCTCCGGATAGGTCAATTTCTTTTGCTCAAAATCCCAAATCCCAATAAAAGAGTGGTCGCCTCGGGTTGAGACGAAGGCGAGCTTTTCTCCATCAGGGGAGAAGGATAGCTGGTTAGATCCTCCCCTAGATACAAATAGCCTTTCCTGTTGGGATGAACTGTCACTGAGTGACTTCCAATAGACATTGGGTCCAATTTTGTAGACTAAGGCTTGCCCATCTGGTGAAAAAGTGATCGTCGAACCCGGACTGAAATACCGGGTTTCTAAGGTGGTCAAATCAATTAAGTGGATTTTAAAATCAGTATTTTCCTGAAGTTGAGCCGGATTGGCTGCTTCTCCAGATGAGTTTCTGGAGTTTCCACGCACAAAGGCCAGAATTTTTCCATCCGGGGAAAAGCTCAACTCTCCTAGTCCAATTCCTTCATCTCCTTCAAAATTTGTGATTTTTTTTGCTTCGAAATTCGGACTTTCCGCCAAAAAGATATTCCGCTCTCCTTCCGAATTAAAGATCCAAGCGATGCTTTTGCCATCTGGACTTGCAGTCAAATCGGTGGGAAAAGGAGCTGAGAGATATTGTGCGATGGATTGGGCATCTGTTTGATAAGCAAAAAGGAGGAAGAGAACGAGATAGGTTAGAATTTTTCGCATTGCCTAGTTGATTTTAGACAATTTAGCGATCAGAAAATGGCTTTCAAAGTTCCTGTTAAGCTTTGCTACCTGAGATGAATTCTTTTGATTTACTAATTGATCAATAAAAGCTGAATCCACCGAACTATTTTCGCCATGCTGAGACAAGCCATGTTATCATTTTTTCTGTTTTTAAGCATTGACCTCATTGGTTTTGCTCAGCAAAAAAAAGTGGTCTTTATCATTTTAGACGGGATTCCTGCACCGGAACTAGAAAGAATTCATACTCCCAATTTGGATCAAATATCAAAAGTTGGAGGCTATGCGAGGGCTTTTACCGGAGGTGAAAAAGGAGGAGAATCCGAAACGCCGACTATCTCAGCTGTAGGGTATAATTCATTTCTTACCGGTACTTGGGCCAATAAACACAATGTCTGGGGTAATGATATCGAATCACCCAATTATGATTATTGGTCCGTTTTTCGCCTGATGCGGGAAGCGGAACCTGAATCGAAATTGGCCATTTTTTCCACATGGGAAGACAATCGAACAAAGTTGATTGGAGAGCGGAAAGCTGAGACAGGCTATTTGAAGCTAGATATCGCATTTGATGGATTTGAAAAGGACACGGTTCGTTTTCCCCATGATACAGAAAAGACTTACCTCCGAAAAATTGACAATTTGGTGTCTTTTGAATCAGCTCATTCTCTCAAAACCCAAGCTCCGGATCTTTCTTGGGTCTATTTGGAGTTTACCGATGCGGTAGGACATCGCTATGGGAAAAGTCCCCAACTTACTTCAGCCATCGAGATGGCAGATCGGCAGGTAGGAAGAATCTGGGAGGCTGTTCGTTTTCGAGAAGAAAATTATGGTGAGGAATGGTTGATTTGGATCACCACCGATCATGGTCGTAAGGCTCCGGAGTTCAAGGATCATGGTGGTCAAAGTAATTCCGAAAGGGAGATTTGGATGATCAGCAATGCAAAAAACTTGAACGAGCTATTCTTTTCAGGAAAGGCTTCCATGGTGGATATCTTGCCTACGATTATTGAGTTTTTAGGAATTCCTGTCCCAGTTGTACAGCGGGAAAATTGGGATGGGGCCAGCCTGATTTTGAAAAAATAAAGAGGCTGTCTCATAAAACGTTTTTTTGTCAGCCTGAGCGGAGTCGAAGGCCATTTCCAGTATTCTGGAAAACATTTCGACTTCGCTCAATGTGACAAACTTTACTTTTGAGACAGCCTCTTTCAATTAATTATCTATCATTCCTTTTCTGTTAGGAGATCGCGGAACTGGCCAAAATGCCGGCTGACCGCTTCTTTGATTGATAGGAACTCTCCGTCTTCTAGAAACTAATTCTGGTTCTTCGCATGCCATGTAAACAAGAATTGCGGTCATGATAGCGTTATTTTTCACTTCCTCAAACACAATCTTATCATAGGTGTCAAGATTTGTATGCCAGGTATAATTAAAATAGGACCAACTAAGCGAACTGAGTGAGAAAGCAGGAACACCCGCTGCCACGAAAGAGGCATAATCTGAACCGCCTCCGCCTGGATTTCCAGGGAAGTTAGTTTCTATCTCTCGAGTGATGGGTCTAGGCACTTCTGCCATCCATCTGCCCAGGTATTCATAGCTATCCACAAAGCCCTGCCCAGACAGTCGGGCGATTCGTCCGGTTCCATTGTCTTGATTGAAAAGTACCTGAATTTTATCCAGCGTTTCCGGATGATCTTCCACAAAAGCCCTTGACCCGTTTAAGCCTTGCTCTTCTGAACCCCAAAGACCTACCAATATGGTTCGTTTCGGATTAGGATAAACCTTCTTTAGAATTCGCATTACTTCCATCATGGTGATGACACCTGTACCATTATCCGTGGCACCCGTTGCTCCATCCCATGAGTCGAAGTGAGCGGATAACATGACATACTCTTCGGGTTTTTCGGTTCCTCTTATTTCACCAAAAGTATTGAAGGTAGGTTGTACGCCTGTTTCTTTGGATTGAGCATTCAGGTGGATTTTGGGCTTCTTGCCGCTTTCGGCTAGCCTGAATAAAAGACCATAATCTTCAAGGGATAGGTCTATGGTAGGCACTTTCTTAGTGTATGCTGAGAATATTTTATTAGCACCAAAACCTTTGGACCAGTAAGAAGTGATTACACCTAAAGCACCTGCCTCTTCTAATATAGCAGGAAGCTCTCTCCGGCCATGACCGGTCTGACTGATTCGAATTTCCCAATCGGCTTGCATTTCACCTCTTTCTTCTTTCATCTTGGAAAAAGATTCCTCCGTAGCCCATTCTTCCCAATTGTAGTCAGGTCGCCCGGTCACTTCTGGAGTAGAAATCATCACATATTTTCCTTTTACATTGGGCAACCAGTCCTCAAAGGACTGTCCTTCCTCTAGCCTTGGAATGGCAATTACCTCACCCATTGCACCACCTTCAGGACTTGGAGGGCTCCAGGCAAGTTGAGTTCCTGAGAGAGATCGCACCCACGGTTCCACCATGTCGATGTGGGTGATCCCGCGTTCCCAGCCGCGCCATTCTCCCCATTGCTCGTTTCTCCCCTCTATGCCCCACTCTTCAAATTGTGCTACCGCCCAATCGTGCGCCTTCTGCATTTGTGGAGAACCGACTAATCGTGGACCGATCCCATCCAATAATTCATGACCGAGATATCTCAGCTGAGAGTTTTCTTCAGCTTCTTTGATGATGTTTTCAATGACAGGATCTTGGGCTTTTATCTGTGTGCTAATAAGGAACATTAGCCCAATCCCTATGAGGTGGCGTTTTCTCATAATAGAATTTGTTTAGAAAATAAAAATATAGGAAAGACTTAGAAAAGGCGGAACCGTTGGTGGATTTAATTGGGAATTGAGAAAGTAAAATTCAACAGGTTAAAAAATCAATTCAAATTTCAAAATTGCTTGCATCAGTCTAAAATGCTTATCCTTCGAATAGAGGGTCAAATTTTCTTCGATTACCTGATTGACAATAATTAGATCAGGAATTCCTACTTTATTGATCCCGTTCTTCAAATTTAATTTTTGAAGATGTCGAATCACCTCCCAATCTATATCCAATTTGACCTTCTCAAGAGCCTCTAAACCCTCTATTATTTCTGTTCTTTTTTCGTGATGAAGTTTCGGAATTAATTCGGTTAGAATGATGTCATTAGTGACAACAATATCTTCTTGGAGATATGCTTCCAAAGGACTAGTCCTTGAATATTTGAAAAAGTCAATCCAAACGGAAGAGTCAACTAATATTTTTGGGCTAGGCATTATTTTCGATCTCTGCTTATATCTAAATCAAGGTCCAGGTCTATGGTGCCTTTCATAGAAATCAGTCTTTTGCGCTTATTTTGAGCGATTTTTTCTTCCAAGACTAACTTCACAGCTTGACTTTTGGTACTTGCCCCGGTGATTTTCATCACCTCCTTCAATAATTCCTCAGGGATATCAATGGTAGTTCGCATGAATAATGGTGTGCTAATGCATAATTTTTTATGTAAGATATTGAAAATTTTAAAGTCACGAAAATTTAAAATTCCTGACTTTGCTCAAGTATTGGGTTTTTCTTTTCCACTCTTCCCAAATTGGGTGCAAATTAATTTTTGATTGAGTTTATTTACCTTGTCAAAAGCCCAAAATGATCATGAAGCAAAATCAGGAATACTCATTATTCCTTCTTGGACTACTTGAGAGCAGCGCTGAACAGAAATCTCTGGATTGGCTGAAGCAAAAAGTTTCAAAAATTAAGGATGCCTCCAGTCCTACCGGCTTTTTTCTGGCTTTTTCACAGGCATCAAGGTTTTTTTCAAAAGATCCGCTCAAACTGAGCGATGCGGAAAAAAACAAGGCTGAGCAACTAGTAGAAGGATTTGACCCTAGTCATTGGAATTCCTTACAAACAGCAAGGACCTACTTGTTATTCCATCTTAATTTGGAAAAGGAAGATTGGTTGAAGGCAGTTAATCAGCTTTTTGAGACAGGGGATTTGTATGAGCAAGCGGCTCTTTATGCAGCGCTTCCATTATTGCCTTTTCAAAACGAACTTTTGCCAAGAGCAATAGATGGCTGCCGAACCAATATGACTTTGGTCTTCGATGCGATTGCTTTGAATAATCCATTCCCGAGAAAGAGTTTCCCTGAGCTTAATTGGAATCAAATGGTTTTGAAGGCCATTTTTATGCAGCGACCTCTTTACCAAATTCAAGGACTAGAAGAGCGAAGAAACGCAGCACTTGCTGAGATTGCTTCTGATTTTGCTCATGAGCGCTGGGCAGCAGGTCGAAATGTAATGCCGGAACTTTGGCGGCTGGTAGTTCCATTTACCAATGAACGATACCTTGCTGATCTTGAGAGAACACTGAATTCTGATGATCAACTAGAGCAAATTGCTGGAGCCCTAGCCTTGACGGAGAGTAATTCGGAAGAGTCTAGAACTCTTCTTCAAGCATACCCTGTTCTTATGGAAAAAGTTGCTTCCGGAAAGTATGACTGGGAGGCAATCGGGAAAGAATTTCAGGAGAAAAGTGCTTGATTTCAGATCCTATTTATAAATCACTTAGATACAAAAACCTTTTCAACCATGTACATAGATCCGCATATCCACTTAGTTTCACGTACCACAGATGACTACGAAGCCATGCAAAAGGCAGGAATTGTAGCCACCATTGAACCGGCTTTTTGGCTGGGTCAGCCTAGAACGGAGGTCGGAAGTTTCAAAGATTATTTCAGTACCCTCGTGGGATGGGAGCGTTTCCGAGCCAGTCAATTTGGGATTGTGCATTATTGTACGATGGGCTTAAATTCAAAAGAGGCCAATAATATTCCCTTGGCAGAGCAAGTGATGGAGCTTTTGCCACTTTATGTGGGGAAGGAAGGAGTAGTCGCAATCGGAGAAATCGGCTATGACGATCAGACAGAAGCTGAGGATAGGTTTTATCGGGAGCAACTCGAATTAGCCAAAGAAGTGGATTTGCCTGTTTTGATACACACTCCTCACCGAGATAAGAAAAAGGGAACCTACCGCTCCATGGATGTGGCGGAGGAGCATGGCATGGATCCGGGATGGATTATCGTCGACCATAACAATGAAGAGACTGTCAAGGAAGTCTTGGATCGTGGATATTGGGCGGGATTTACCATTTACCCGCACACCAAGATGGGTTCGGAGCGAATGGTGGAAATCGTCAAGCAGTATGGACCTGAACGAATCATCGTCAATTCTGCTGCAGATTGGGGGATTTCCGATCCTTTGGCAGTGCCCAAAACTGCCGATCTGATGCGAAAAATGGGAATTCCTGAGGAGCATGTGCAGATGGTTACATATAGAAATGCGCTTGCTGCATTTTCACTTTCAGGGCAAATGCACGAAGATGATTGGTTGAAGGCTCCACCTATCGATCAGACCAAGAAAATGGGCGGTAATTCTGTACTTCGGGGAGGACAGGTTCCAAGAGTGGAGGGGCCTTCTGATCGGGTAGAAAACTAATTCATGGCAAGCAAGCTATTCGCCTATCTCCAACTCACCCGTCCAGCCAATGTGGTGACAGCAATTGCGGATATTTGGGCAGGTTTTGCCATTGCCGGGGGTTGGTCCTACTTGATTTCAAATTGGGAACAAGGGTCGGGAGACTTTTGGCAAAATTTGCTTTGGCTTTCTTTGAGTACCATCGGGCTTTATGCAGGTGGCGTAGCTTTCAATGATATTGCTGATGCTGACTTGGATGCCATAGAGCGACCCGAAAGACCAATTCCGAGTGGAAGAGCATCAAAAAACGGAGCGATTCTGATGTCCTCATTGCTACTTTTAGGAGGAGTCTTAGCCGCCTTTCAGGTAAACCATTTAGCAGGAATTTTAGCAATTTCTGTGGCTTTTTGCGCCTTGCTTTACGACTATTGGGGTAAGCATCAAACAATCTTTGGACCAATCAATATGGGGCTTTGTCGGGCCGGGAACTTGCTGCTTGGAGTGGCGGTAGCGCCTGAAGTTTTGAGTAAAATATGGCCGATTGGTCTCTTGCCACTGATCTATGTTGCAGCCATTACCATGGTGAGTAGAGGAGAAGTGCACGGCAAAAACCTGAAGGCTCTTTTTGGTGGATTTGGGATGTATACCTTTATCATTTTGGTAATCTTTTTTACATCAAAAATTCAAACAAGTGATTTTTGGCAGGTGATTCCATTTTTGGCACTGCTATCCTACATGATTTTTCCACCGCTTATCAGAGCTATTCGGACCCAATCACCTCAATTTATCGGAAAATCCGTCAAAGCTGCCGTTATTTCATTGATTATCGTGAATGCTTCCCTTGCTGTGGCTTTTGAAGGTTGGATGATCGGGCTCGTGATTCTAGCACTTTTGCCCTTATCTTTGGGCTTGGCCAAAGCCTTCGCTGTCACCTAGATTATGCCTTTGCGAAACTTTCGCTTGCTCAGACCTATTATCCCTGTATGAATACCATTTTGCAGCAGTCCTTCTCGGTTTCGTTTCAGTATCCAGTGTGCTTTACTGAAGACCTCTTTTCGTTTGCAAATACCCAATTTGTCGATGTTCTCGAAAAAGGGAAGCTTGTCAAAACCTATTTCGTCATAGATAGTGGGGTAGCGGAAACTTTTCCGGATTTGATTTCAAAGATTAAATCTTATGCCACACACTTTAAAGACCGCTTTTTCCTTTGTGCAGACCCCTTGATTGTCCCAGGAGGAGAAGTCTGTAAGAACGATCCCAAAGTCTACCATCAGGTAGTGGAGGCAACTCATGAGTTTGGGATTGATCGTCATTCATATATCGTTGCTATTGGTGGTGGGGCTGTTTTGGACATGGTAGGCTTTGCAGCTGCTATTTCACATCGTGGGATCCGATTGGTTCGTGTCCCGACGACTGTACTTTCTCAAAATGACTCTGGGGTGGGAGTTAAGAACAGCATCAACTACTTCGGAAAGAAGAATTACCTCGGTACTTTCACCACTCCTGTGGCCGTCTTAAATGACTTTAATTTCTTGAAGTCGCTCGATGATCGAGATTGGCGAGCGGGTATAGCTGAGGCGCTAAAAGTCGCTTTGATTAAAGATTTGAGTTTTTTCGAATGGCTGGAAAAGGAAGCAATAGCCCTTTCCAAAAGAGAAATGGAACCGATGAAAGCTCAAATCATTAGGTGTGCGCAAATGCATATGGACCATATTGCAGGAGAGGATCCTTTTGAATTCGGTTCTTCCCGTCCTTTGGATTTTGGACACTGGGCGGCCCATAAGCTCGAGCATCTCAGCCAATATCGTGTTCGGCATGGAGAGGCTGTCGCCATTGGCATTGCCTTGGATTCTTGTTATTCCCACCTTTTGGGATGGATCAGCAAGGAGGATTTGGATCGGGTTTTTGGGGTGATTCGAACTTTAGGCTTCTCGCTTTATGAGCCTGAACTTTCTGGCGAAAATCTCATTAAGGGACTTCGGGAGTTTCAGGAGCATTTGGGAGGTCAGTTAACGATTATGCTTTTGGAGAAGCTTGGTAAAGGAGTCGAGGTGCACGAAATGGATGAAAATCTTATTCAATCTGCAATCCAACTACTGGAAGAGGAAAACCGAACAGTCAAAAATCATTGATTTATGCATATTGGGGACTTTCATCTGAGCTACTGTAGCAATATCCATCCCGGAGAAAGCTGGAAAGAGACTTTCGAAAATCTAAAAAAGTATATCCCTCAAGTACGCCAAAACCTTGGTTGGGAAGGAGCTTTTGGAATTGGTTTGCGCCTATCTCATGAGGCTAGCTTGGAACTGCAAAATCCGGAAAACCTGAAGGCTTTTCAGCAATGGCTTGAGGCGGCAAATGCCTATGTTTTCACGCTCAATTGTTTTCCTTACGGAAGTTTTCATCATACACGAGTCAAAGATCAGGTTCATCAACCCGACTGGACCACTAAGGAACGGAAAGAATATACCATTCGGAGTTTTAGGCTCCTAGCTGAATTACTTCCTAGCGGTCAAGAAGGGGGAATTTCCACCTCGCCCGTTTCTTACAGGTATTGGTTTCCGGATAAAAAATCGACCGAAAAAGCATTAGAAACTGCTGTTCAAAATTTTGCAGAAGTGGTCGCTGAGTTGGAAAAGATCGAACGAGAGACTGGTAAATATTTGCATTTGGATATCGAGCCTGAACCGGACGGAATTTTGGAAAATTCGGATGAGATGATCTGGTTTTTCCAAGATTGGATGTTGACAAATGGAGCAGCTTTTTTGGTGTCTCTGTATGGTTTTAGCCTTGAAAAGGCAAAGGAACTTATTCACCGTTATATTCAGGTTTGTTACGATGTCTGCCATTTTGCGATCGTTTATGAAAAGCCGGAAGTAACCTTTGAGAAGTTTGCGAAAGCAGGGATTAAAGTCGGGAAAATACAAGTATCAGCGGCTTTGCAAGTCAAGCTGGAGCAGGACCGAAATGCCATTCGAAATCAATTGGAAGCATTTGCTGAATCCACCTACCTGCACCAAGTGGTGGGAAGAAAAATGGATGGTGACTTGGTTTCCTATTCAGATTTGCCAGAGGCATTGGAGCAACTTGATGGTGCAGTAGAAAATGAATGGAGAATCCACTTCCACGTGCCGCTCTTTGTTGAAAAATATGGGCAATTCTTTTCCACTCAATCCCAAATTGTCGAAGTTTTGGAATACTTAAAGCAAAATCCAGCCTTATGTCAGCATTTAGAGGTGGAGACCTATACTTGGGAAGTTTTGCCTGCCGATATGCAAGTTAGACTAGATGAATCAATCAGTCGTGAGTTGAGTTGGGTATTGGAAAGATTGATTTGAAAATGAAAAAAACCGTCGTCCTAAATATCGTAGCACTTTCATCCCGTGTAATTGGCGAGCATACGCCTTTTCTCAAAAGTTGGATAGAAAGTAAGCGAAAGGCCATCATCGAGCCCGTTTTACCAGCTGTGACCTGTTCCGCTCAATCGGTATATTTGACAGGAAAAATGCCTGCTGAGAATGGAATCGTCGGGAATGGATGGTATTTTAAGGATGAATGCGAAATTAAATTTTGGAGACAGTCAAACCGTTTAGTTCAGGGACCTAAAATTTGGGACAAGCTCAAAGCAGAAAACCCGGATTTTGTCTGTGCGAATATGTTTTGGTGGTACAATATGTACTCTTCAGTCGATATCGCTGTGACTCCACGCCCGCTTTATCCTGCTGATGGGCGAAAACTCCCTGATTGTCATTCCCAACCGATGAAGCTTCGGGATAGACTCCAAAAGGAGCTCGGTCAGTTTCCCTTATTTTCTTTTTGGGGACCCAATGCCAATATTTCCTCTACAGATTGGATAGCAGAAGCTGCTAAAAAAGTAGATCATTGGTATAAGCCTACGCTCAATTTAGTTTACCTTCCGCATCTTGACTATGGACTGCAGAAGTATGGCTTGGATTTCGATAAAATCGGTAAGCTCTTACAGGAGATTGATTTGGTAGCCAAAGACCTGATTACCTATTTCGAAAATCAAGGCACAGAAGTTATTCTTCTCTCAGAATACGGCATTACCAATGTTTCCCAACCCATCCACATTAATAGACTTTTGAGATCTGCAGGCTGGATTCAGGTGAAGGATGAATTGGGTCTCGAAACCTTGGATGCTGGCACTTCGCAGGCATTTGCCATTGCTGATCACCAAATCGCTCACGTGCATATTCAAGACGAAACAGTCTACGATCAGGTCAAAAGCCTCTTGGAAAATACGCCTGGAATTGAAAAAGTTTTGGACAAGGAGGCTCAAAAGGAATATGGGTTAAATCATGATCGCTCAGGTGATTTGGTAGTGGTCGCTGATTCTGACTCCTGGTTCACATATTATTTTTGGTTGGATGATGAAAAAGCACCTGATTATGCACGATGCGTGGATATTCATCGAAAGCCCGGATATGATCCTGTGGAATTGTTTTTAGATCCGAAAATTAAAATGCCGCTATTGAAAGTGGGCTCAAAGGTGCTCAAGAAAAAACTGGGATTCCGGTATCTGATGGATGTGATTCCTTTGGAAGCGGAACTGGTGAAAGGTTCGCATGGTCGAATTCCTGAAGAGGACGAGGACAAGCCGATATTTGTGGGGCCGGAAGGGTTGGTGAAGTCCAAAAAAATCAAGCCTACCGAGGTTTTTGATCTGATTTATCAAGCTGTAAAGGCTTAAACCAAGCCGAGGGTCTTTTTGACAGATCGCAGGTTTTCTTGTTTTTTAGGGGTTCGATGTTTTTTGCAATACTCCGTATGGTAGTGATGCTTTTCCAAAAATGTCAGTTGCAATTCATTCCAAGCCTGCTCTGAAAAACTATGATTGAAGTGCTTGAGCTCTTCAAAAAGTGCACTTCCTTGGCGCTCGAAATCATCCGTTCCCAAATATTCCAAATCCGCATCTGCAATAATTTTCTCTAATTGATTGGTGGGGCTTTGGGGGATTTTGGTTGCCATAATCATCCCATGGATTTTCTTTAAATCTTCCTCAGAAACGATTTCTCCAAGGTAGTGAGTGGCAATCCCACATCCGATTTCCTCATGGTTTTTTGGATTTTCTATAAAGCCAGTATCATGGAACAGGGCAGCTAGACGAAGCAATTCTTTGTCTTTCTGGTTTACATTTTCCACATCAGCCAGAAAAAGTGACTTCTCGATGACATATTCCGTATGGGCAGGATTATGATAGGTCAAGTATTCGGGAAGCTGATCCAGAATATCCTGATAGATCTGTTTCTTTATTTTTTCAAAATCGATCATACGTGCTTTTTTCCCACTTGTTTGACGACTCCACCTTTTACCTCTTTGATAGTTTGGACATAAAAGAAGGCTTTTGGGTCAATTTCTTGAATAGCAAGCTTCATTCGATGAACCTCTAGCCGTGTCACCACTGTCATGATAATATCACAGGGATGATGGATATGAAAGGTATCAGGAAGGTAACCTCGCTCGCCTTTATAAACGGAGATAGCCTTTTTAAAATCCTTTACTATCAATTCTTTTACCAATTCGTGTTCTTTCGAAATAATTGTTAACGCGGTGTATTCCTCAAAGCCCTCAACAACGTAGTCAGTTGTCTTGATTGCTGTGAAATAAGTCAGTATGGAGTACATGGCAGGCTCAATACCAAATACAAATGCAGCGGACAGCATGATCAAGGAATTCAAGAAGACAGTAATCTCGCTTGCAGTAAGGGCGGAGTTTTTATGAAAATACTCTGTAACCACCTCAAAACCGTCAATTAATCCACCTCCTCGAATGATTAGCCCGATTCCTAATCCCATTAAAAATCCTCCGAAAACAGCTATTAGGACTTTGTCTTCGGTTACGGTTGGTACCTCCAAAAAGTGAAGGACAATCGTGAGGAGAAATATCGAAAATCCACTTTGGATAGCGAATGTCTTACCGATCATTTTCCAAGCCATAAAAAGGAATGGAAGATTCAACACGACCAAAAGTAGGTTAAGATTTATCCCAAAACCTAGATTTGCCAAGATGGCAATACCAGTCACCCCACCATCCAAAAATTTATTGGGAAGCATAAATGCTTCTAAGGCTATCGCCGCAAGAGCAACGCCGCAGATGGTGTAAACCAAAGATTGTGGTGAGAGGATGGAAGCCCAATCTATTTTTTGCTTTGATGACTGCTTCATCCTTTAGATTTAATTAAAAATACCTTCACTATTTAAGGCAATAATTGCAGATAAGTCTTCAATATCAAAATTTTTGATCTTTTAAGAAAATAATTATTTAGTAGTTTAACAAGTAAGATCTTATTTATTTTTGGTCTCACGAGCTTGATTATAAGAAAGTGCCGACCCTAAATGGATTTTAGGATCGGCTTCTATCTTTTAATGTTGAAGCGAAGTAGTCACTTTTGGGGCTTCTTTAGTCCAGGAACTGATATCCAACTTTCTAGGGTTGGGATAGATTTCATCTAAGGAATTGCCATCGTAAATACGCCCATTTTTGACTACATGGCTGATGGTGTTGGTGTTTCGGATGTTCTCCAAAGGGTTTTCTGAAAGAATCACTAAGTCCGCTAGCTTTCCTTTCTCGATACTACCCAACTCCTGATCCAATCCAAGGGCCTCCGCACCTAGAATTGTAGCAGTCCGTAATGCATCCAAATTACTCATACCACCGCTTGCCACAGTCCATAGCTCCCAATGATATCCAAGCCCCTGCAACTGACCGTGAGACCCTACCCCCGCAAGTCCTCCCTGCTTGACGATATCATTGATTCCTCTGCCATGATCTTCGAATACATGGTCTTCAGGAGCAAACCAGCCACCGAGACTACCCACTCTACGTCTAGCTTTAGAATTCATCTCTGTGTAAGGAGTAAAGCGATTGAGCTTCGGATCGTGAAGAGGACTTTCGGTCGTGTAGAAGTAGTTTTCTGCCCAAGGTCCACCATAGGCCACTAGCAAGGTTGGGGTGACTGCCATTTTGCTTTCTGCAATGGTTCGAGTCACATCCGAGTATAGAGGGTAGATTGGGATCGCATGCTCATGGCCAGGATACCCATCGAATAGCTGGGTCATGTTGAGTTTGTAGTCCAACCCCCCTTCAGTGGTAGGCATAAGTTTCTGCTCTTTAGCAGCCATGATGACCCACTGTCGGTGTTGACGGTTGCCGACCAGATACATTTTGATGTATTGCGTATTGTAGTACTTCGAGTATTGCTTGAGGACGTTTTTAGTCTGTTCTAGGGATTTTAGGTTGTACATCCAGAAGCCTACACCGGGTCCTGTAGAATATACTCTTGGCCCCGGAATCATTCCTGCATCGACCATGTCAGCATAGGTAAGTACATCGGTAGTCGCAGTCTGGGGGTCTCTGGTTGTTGTCACTCCATAAGCTAGGTTGGCAGCATAGATCCAAACAGTGTTTTTGTGAAGATTCCAAGTTGGCCACATGTGAGCATGCGTGTCCACAAATCCTGGAGTGACAGTTTTACCGGTGATATCGATTACCTCGGCTCCAGAAGAATCAAGAGTGCCTGTTTTCCCTACTGCCAAAATTCGGTTGTCTTCAATGAGTATATCCCCATTTTCAATGACTTCTGCACCTTTCATGGTTACGATGCGAGCATTTTTCAGAAGGATTTTTCCTTTAGGAATGTCTCTATCGAAGTAGACCTTTACCTGGAATTCCTCAGGTTTGTAGCTCTCTTTTTCCTTTTGCTCAGCTTTATAAATGCTATCCGCTTTTGCAAGCGCCTTATCTGCTTTGAATAGGGAGTCAATTCGTTTTTTCTCTGCTTTTGCCAGCGAATCCGCCAATTTCACAGCTTCTTCACCTTTAGCTTTGAGTGTAGACACACTGTCTGCATCTGCCAGCATTTTGAATTTTTTGGCGGCTGCTACAGAATCCTCAATTGCCTCTGCTCGTGTCAAATCATAGACCCAATGACCATTGCCAAGGGACCAGTGGATTTTTTCTCCATTAGCCTCCCAAGCAGGCCACTCCCCGCCGATTTCGGTCAGTTGTCTGGAAGGAAAACTGCTTGATTTTGGATCGGCTACATTGATGGTTGGTGTTTTCCCCACCTGAGGGATCGTGACGACGTAGACATTATTGTTGATCTGTGCGATGGCTTTGTTTCCTTTTGGTGCCATAAAGATGGAGCTGGCGCTGGATGGACGCATCTGAGGTTCTTGTGCTGATGCTCCCTCTGGCAACATGCAGTAGTTTAGGGCTGCTGCATTGGAAAAAGGCTTACCCATTACATAGCGGAAGTCATTTAGACTTTCATGATCGTGATTTTCATGTGGGTCCAATACCGAACCGAAAGGTGTGATTCCTGTGATTTTGGCATGGGTTTTTTCATCAGTACCGTCCCATTTGATACTCATCAGTGAACCGCCGGGACCGTTTAGGTAGATTCTGCTCGTATCTTGGGTAAAGTGGGCATTGCCGATATTTCTGGCTTCTTTGATCGTCCGTAGTGAGCCTCCTGCTGCTGGTATCCAGCCCAAAACTGACTCTGCACCGCTGATCCCAGGGCCTTCTGATTCTTCCATGAGGCGTTTATCCCCTTTGAAGACCACTATTTTTCCATTTGGACCCCAGACAGGTCCCATGTACAAGGCACTTTCAGCCGTTAGTTTGCTGACATTTCCATTACGGCCAAAGGAAGCTTTATACAAATGTCCTCCTTCCTTTTCGTCCCATGTGGTAAAAACCAATTGATTGCCATCAGGGCTCCAAGAAGGCATGGCTTCGGTGAAATTATGCTCACTCACCCGAGTAGGTTTTCCATCCGGAAAATCCATCACATACAATCTGTTCAAAACGGTGAATGCTAGCTTTTTTCCGTCAGGAGATGGAACTGCATCCCGGATTTGGGTGGCTAGTTTGGCTGAATCTTTTACCTCATAATTGAAATAAAGCCGCGGTCCCATTGCTAGCTTCACCTCTGCTTCGAATGGGATTTCCATGGCTGCTGAGCCATCTACAGGAATCTTCCAGAGCTTTCCTCCATAGGAGGCAATGACATGTTTGCTATCTGGAGTGAAAGCCATGGCAGGAAGTACCCCCTGTGGCGCAATGGATTCCTGCTCGTCTCGCTGTACAGGATAGGCTAGCCACTTTTCGTCACCAGACTGAAGGTCTCGGATGACCAGTCCTGTCTTATCATCCCAGCGGGAGCCATAGACCATCCACTTTCCATCGTCAGATAGGGTGGGGGTGAAAGCTGAACCATAGCGGGAAGTGATGCTGGTAATGTGCCCTTCCTCTAGGTCATAAGTACCGATTTGATACTGAGGGAGTAGGGCATTGTAATTCCAAGAACCCGTCCGATGAGAAAAGTAAATTTTCTTGCCGTCAGAGCTGACAAAGGGATCGATCGTCTTCATAGAAGATGGCTCAGGATTGAGCTGAATACCTCCTCCACCATCTTTATGATACATCCAGAGCTTGGTGATTCTACGGCCCTTGGCTACGACAATGTACTCTCCGTCCGGAGTCCAGTCCGCGCCTGGTACGTCTCCGGTTTTATCCTTCGTGACTTGAACAGTATCCTTTTTCTCTGTGTCGATGTACCAGAGATTATCGTTTCCGGCTCGGTCGGAGGTAAAGAGAATTTTCTTTCCATCAGGTGAAAATCGAGGGTGAGTCTCGTAGGCTATTCCTGTAGTGATGGGGGTAGCTTTGCCACCTTCCATAGGAATCGTGTAGATATCTCCCATCAGATCAAAGGCAATAGTCTTTCCATCTGGGCTAACATCGACACTCATCCAGGTGCCTTCGGCTGTAGTGAATTTTACTTCCCGCTCCGGCTTCAGCGGTAGCTCTTTGAATTTGGGGTAATCAAGAGAGTCCTTGGAGGTGCTGTCAGATTGGACTAAGATGTTTGTTTTAAAGTTTTCTAAAGCCACGTTTGGCTTTGTAACAAAGGAGCTCAAGCTCAAAATTGAACTTGAGAATAGCATGAGTGCTAAGGTTTGAGATTTTCTCATACGGGTCAAAGTTAAGAAGCATTAATCTACTGTTATTCTTTGGCTTTGCCCAATAATTCTTAGTCTTACAAAGAAATGATTTATGCCAGGGATGGGTTAAAAGGTCAGGTCTCTGGATTGGAAGAAAATTTCATCCTCATTTCCCGCTTCTAAATTGTACTTCTGGATATCTTTATTCCAATAAAATTTTTTGTCAAAAAAGAATGAATAATCAAAAGTTGGCCCTCTTTCATTTATTTGTCCTACCTGTTCAAATTCTTTATTAAATATCAAGATTTGCGTATCAGTCACAAAGTCTCGATTATTAAGCTGTTCAAGAGTGATTCCTTTTCTTACTGTTCTTAGATATAGTTCATTTTCTTCATCAAAAATTAATCCTTCATAACTATCATTCATCCAATAATAAGAGTTTTGGATTCTGGACGGTTCTATTTCTGAGTTTCTTCGATCTATCGGAATCACCTCCCCAACTAATTCACTGGATGCAGGATAGCGCTCGACCCCTGATTCAAAATCTGTCACATATAAATCATCAGATAGGGGGTAATTAATGATGAACTTATCAATCTTCTTATTATAGATGATGCTCATCATTTTCAGTTGTTGTGGGATATTTTTGTCAGAATAGACTGCAGGATAATCTATTTCAAACTCTTTAACCGAACCATCAGAAAGGTCTATTTTAGCGATTTTGTTATACTTTGGGTTAAAGTTTTCTGGAATATCTATAGGTATAATTGGTAAAACTTGCATGTAAACACTTCCTTTTCGATAAGCTATAGAAGTATTTAATGCTATAGAACCAAAGCCAGAAGGGTAATCGCTTAAATCAATCTTCTTGTAAACTTCACCTGAAATATCGGTAAGAAAAATCTGTCTAAGCGGTCCACTATATAAAACAACTGTATCTTCATTGATAAATTTAATGGAAGAGTTTAAACCCATTCCTGGGACTGCATTAGGTCCATTTATATCAATTTTAACTTTTCTTTCCAATGTTTGGGATTGGATGTCAAAATAGTCGATTGAGTATCTATTTGGATTAAACCAAATTAGTTTTGGCTTGCCGTCTATTTCCGCATGCTGGCTATAGTAATTCCAAAGAGGAGTTTCTGCATCTAATGGTAGTGAATAGTTTTCTTCAATGGGAGTCTTTTGTTCTTTCGAGTTATCTGGTTGTATAGATTTATCTGCTTTTCCTTTTGTGCAGCTAAATGTTAAAATCAAAAGGCTAAATAATAAAGTGTTTTTCATTTTTAACAAATTATATTATTCATTCTTTGATTATAAAACTAATTGACTCGAATGTTTATTACAAGTTTGTGACAACATCCAAAACTTTCACTGGGTGGGTTTTATTTTTCATTTTGATCTCCCCAATCTCACGGAAACTAAACTCGGTCATGTGGGGAGCCGCATTTTTTTCCAATACTAATATTTCACCGGGCTTGGCTGCAGTTTGCAATCGGGCAGCCACATTCACAGCATCTCCGATGACGGTATAATCCAATCTTTTGAGTGATTTTGATCCAATATTTCCTGACACCATTTCGCCAGAGTTGATCCCGATGGATACCTGGGGTTTAAAATTGTTTTCTTCCGAAAAAACCGGCATTTCATTGATTTTTGATCGAATCGCCAGACTGGCTCGTAAGGCTCTGGAAAAGTGATTTTCACCCTGAAAAACGGCCATCACGGCATCTCCGATAAACTTATCCACGCTGCCTTGTTCTTCGATGATTTCTTTGACCATGAGATCGAAGTAGTCGTTCAAAAGGCCCACTACTATATTTGGTTCTTCATTTTCGGAGATCTTGGTGAAAGCCACCAAGTCAATAAATGCCACCGATGCTTCGATCACTTCATTTTCCATCAAGCTAGATTCCAGCTCTTTATTTCCCATGAAGTTTAGGACCGTTTCGTCCACATACATCTTCAAAATATTATTTTCCCGCAGTGCCTTTAAAGTGGATTTGATCTGGTTTCGGTATTGAATGGTCTTTTCGAGGGTGATCTCCAGATCTCTGAAGTCTACCGGCTTGGTGATAAAATCAAAAGCACCAAGATTCATGGCTGTGCGGATATTTTCCATGTCCCCGTAGGCAGAGATGATGACAGTTTTCAGTAAGGAGTGTTTTTCCTTCACCTTTGAGAGGAGCGTAAGTCCATCCATTTCGGGCATATTGATATCGCTGAGAATCAAATCTATATCGGGATTTTCTTCCAGCATCTCTAATGCAATCCGACCATTCAGGGCAAATGAAAACTCCATCTCCCCTTCACGGATGCGTTTTCGAAATTTCTGTTTGATCAGAATTTCAAGATCCGCTTCATCATCAACTACGAGTATTTTGACCATTTTATTATTAATTGTGTCTTTCGATCAATTTGTTCACTTCTGCTTTCAGAGTCGTGAAATCTATAGGCTTGGTAAAAAACTCTTTAGCCCCTGATTCCATCGCTTTTTCATAATTCTGCAAATCTCCATAGGCTGAGATCATGCTTACCTGAATATGAGGAAATTGCTGCTTGATATTATCCAAAAGCTCCAGTCCATTCATTCCCGGCATATTGATGTCCGAAAAAACATAGACTACTTTTGGAGGGTGTTCAGACCCGAGAACTTGTAAGGCTTCTTCTCCTGAAAATGCGAATGCCAATTCGAGCATACCGCTTTTCACTTCTTTTCTGAATTTTTGGCGAAAAAGCATTTCTACATCCTTTTCATCATCTACTATAAGGATTTTCATCATGATTCATTTTTTGGGATAAATATTTCAAATTCAGTAAACTCACCGGGTTTACTTTTTACTTCAAGTCTTCCGTTGTGGCCTTTGGTAATGATATCATAGCTCATGGATAGGCCCAGGCCTGTCCCCTTCCCGGTAGGCTTGGTAGTAAAGAAAGGCTGGAAGATTTTATTTTGAATGGAAGTAGGAATTCCTTTTCCATTGTCTCGTACTGTGATTTTTACTCCTGAATTGGTCGCATGAGTTTTTACAATGACAGAGGGAAGAAAGTCATTTACTCCTTTCTGATTGAGCTCACGTTTCTTTTCATCTGCTGCATAAAATCCGTTGTTGATCAAGTTGAGAAGTACTCGACCCACATCTCCTGGGACTACGCTTATTTTCTCCAGATTATCGTCGGTTTCTATTTTAAAATCCGCATTGAAGGATTTGTCTTTGGCTCTAAGTCCGTGGTAAGAAAGCCGCAAATATTCGTCAGCT
The DNA here is from genome assembly GCF_002807035.1 of Algoriphagus formosus. Classification (GTDB taxonomy): domain Bacteria; phylum Bacteroidota; class Bacteroidia; order Cytophagales; family Cyclobacteriaceae; genus Algoriphagus; species Algoriphagus formosus. The sequence continues at coordinate 1,621,449 of NZ_NIUC01000002.1, forward strand.
AATTCATTGATATCGGTTGGCTCTTTCTGTCCCGTACTGCTTCGGCTATGGAGCAGCATCCCTTTGACGATGGAGTCTGCCCGCTTCCCGTGGAGCATGATTTTCTCCAGATTGGTTTTAAGATCGCTCAGGATTTCAACTGCCTCCTCCTGATTGCCGGAAGCCAATTCTTCTTTGGCTTCTTCGATCAATTCGGTGCTGACATCGGAGAAATTGTTGACGAAGTTGAGTGGGTTCTGGATTTCGTGGGCAATACCTGCAGTGAGTTCCCCAAGCGAGGCCATTTTCTCAGAGTGAATCAACTGCTCCTGAGCTGCTTTGAGTTCGTCGAGTGCTTTGACCAGTTCATTCTTCTGCTTGGTGAGTTCGGTCGTCCGTTCGGCTACTTGTTTTTCGAGTTGGGTTTTGAGTGCCTCGGTGATTTTGTATTCTTTCTCTTTTTCAAGGGCTTTTTGCTTTTCTTTTTCAAGGGCTTTGCGCTGCTTGGTATTATTGATCCACATCACAACGGCCCAAATGATCGCGAAAAACTTAGCACTTCCTATGTACCCATCCAGGCTTTCCAGGAAGCTTTCACTGATCATTTCAGCCAAGCTTTCAATAGAAAAGATTGCCATAATCGGCAACCATGCGTAGACCATTCCTTTTCTATGCTGCAGCTCGGGATTTCTGATGGTAAGGTATACGATTAATGCCCCTAGTCCTATATTTAGCAGAATCGCAATTTGAGAAATAATGGGTAGTCCTGAGTTGGCCAAAATCCAAAAAATTGCTGCAGCAATCATCCCCCCTTTGATGATACGCTTCCATTCCTGAGACACCTCAATGGGTCCCATGGGACGTTGCAGATAGTACAACAAAATCAAAAGAATGAATCCGAGATTCATAGGCTAGGTGGTTTTTTTGGGTTTTACTGGAAGAAATATAGTAAAAGTCGTGTTAGAATTCTCACCCGTCTGACTTTCAACACTTATTTCACCCTGATAAGACTTAATGGTATCATAGCTCAGAGACAGCCCCAAACCTGTTCCGAGTCCAGTTGGCTTGGTGGTAAAAAAGGGTTGAAATATTTTACCAATGATGTCTTGAGGAATGCCCGTTCCGTTATCAGAAATTTTAATTTCAATACCCTTTTTGACTTTATGCGTACTGATTTTCACTTTCGGGATAAAGTCAGGATCCTCGCTCTGCTTGGCTTTTTCTTGGGCCGCATAGAAGGAATTGTTACACATATTGATCAGAATTCGGGAGATTTCCTGCCTGATCACTTCTGGCTGGGGCAGCTTTTCGGAAAGCTCCTTATAGTATTCACCCTTGAAATCTTTTTCTTTTGCTCGGATTCCATGGTAGCTGAGTCGAATGGATTCATCTGCAACCATATTGATATCAACAGGCTCTTTGGTGCCCATACTTGCCTTGGAGTGTTGGAGCATGGCTTTGACGATGGCGTCCGCTCGCATGCTATGAGTAGCGATGCGATCCATATTTTCCTTTACGTCCTTGGCAATATTTCTAGCCTCTTCAAAATCCCCGGATTCGATTTCCTCATACATCTCCTCCACCAGTTCATGACTTACTTCAGAGAAGTTTTTGACAAAATTCAAGGGGTTCTGAATCTCATGAGCTATTCCAGCGGTGAGTTCCCCGAGTGAGGCCATTTTTTCGGCCTGAATCAGTTGGGATTGTGTTGACTTGAGGTTTTCGTGTGCAGACTCGAGGTCCTTGTAAGCTTTTTCGATTTCCCGAGCATGGGCAAGTTCTCGTTCTTTGGCTTTTTCTCTTTCTGCTTTCAGTACCCGGTTCCTTTGGTACAAATGAAGGGGATAAATCAAAGACAAGAATAAAATGGTATAAATCGTATAGGCCCACCAGCTGCGGTACCAAGGAGGAAGAACAGTGAAAGAAAAGCTGATAGGTTCAGTCCATTCTCCTGATTGATCTTCGATTGGGCCTTTGATTCTTGCCCTTACTTCAAATTTGTAGCTACCTTCTTGAATATTTCCGAAAGTAGCAGATGTACGTCTGAGGACAGGTCCCCATTCGGATTCGTAGCCATTGAGCCGGTATTGATATTCGATTAAGTCCGGTTTGGACAATTCATCAGTCCCGTATTCGATATTGATTTGATTGTGGCGATAAGGCAAAACCAGCTTTTGGGGAATGGGGAAGAATCCATCCACATTTTCAAAACTCACCCCTTTGAATCTGCGGCTTAGATTACTCTCTTCACTGGGATTGAGTCTTCTTTTGATAGTGATGAGTTGGTCTGTGGCTAGAAGCTCGGGAGAAACCTTTTCTGCGTTCTGTAGAGACTGCCAAGGTATTATTTCCTCATTTAGGCGGATTTGTTTCAGTAAAAGTTTGGGTTGACTTTGATTGCTCTCATTTTGGGAAATGTCAAAGCGTACCAAGCCATTTTTAACGCTTCCGGTACCGGCCCAGAGAATCCCATCACGATCAAGGAGAAGCGCATTTTCCCCATCAGTTAAATCCTTGACAGGATAGCCCGTTTCCGAATTAAAAATATTCAGGTTTTGAAGGGGGTTATCGGCCTTAGGGTCAAAATCAAAAATCGCCAAACCTTGGTTGGTACCTAAGCTGATTGTTGGCCCTGGTAGGTCTGTGATTTGAAGAATGACATTATCAGGAAGTCCTTGCTCGGTATCAATTGATAAGAAGTTGGGAAGATGGTCAGGACTTTCACTTAAGGTTTTGATGTCCTCAACAAACAAAACGCTTACGCCATGTCCGGTACCTATCCAAATATTGCCGAGCTCATCTTCGGTTAATCGCAAAACGGCATTGTCGATCAAGCCTTGATCCATAGAGAAATTGATGAATTTTTCCCCATCAAAGCGAGTAATGCCTCCATCAACTGCTCCAAACCAAATCGCTCCGGTTTGGTCCTCAATGATATCTAGAACCTCATTTCCGATGATTCCCTGGTCAGTTGTATAATGAGTTAAGGCTTCGTCTTTCCATCGAACCACCCCATCATAGGTCCCCATCCAGATGGCACCGTTTCGGTCTTGGGTAAGGCACAGAATCTCATCACTAGGAAGTCCAGATTGACTGTCAAAGATGGTCACCACATCTCCTTCAATAATTGACACACCATCGCCGCCTGTTCCAAGCCAAATCCGGTCTGTTTCATCTTCCAAAATCGCATGGATCACATCTCCAGATATTCCTTGGTCGGAAGAAAGGGTGGTAAATGACTGGCCGTCATACTTGCTGACACCCCATCCAGCTGTGCCAAACCAGTGATTCCCTTCTCTGTCCTGAAGGCCGGAAAGCACGAGGTTTCCGGCCAGGCCTTGTTGATTGGTAAAGCTTGTAAAAGCCAATCCATCCAATCGGCTGACACCTCCTCCATCTGTGCAAAACCAAAGATTTCCTTGACTATCCTTTGCCAGATCGAGGACACTGTTGCCAGCAAGACCTTGTTCGGTTGTGTAGCTGATAAAACGCTTTCCATCAAACCGGCTTACACCTGTCTCGGTGGCAATCCAGATTTGTCCATTTTTATCCGAAATGATACTTCTGACAACGTTTCCAGCCAAACCATCGGCTTTGTTGAAGTTTTGAAAAGCTTTTCCGTCGTATTTACTGATCCCTCCTCCCAAAGTTCCTATCCAAAGAAATCCATCCGCATCAGAATAGATTGCTCTTATTCGATCGCTTGGTAAGCCATCCTCAGTGGTGAAAGTTTTAAAAGAATTTCCATCAAACCGGCTCAATCCATCACCATTCGTCCCGAACCAAAGATTCCCCTCTGAGTCTTTGGCCATGCTGATGACCACGTCTCCGGCCAGTCCATCGGACTGATCCAAAGTGGTGAAGCTCTCTCCATCATATCGAATTACACCGATTCCACTAGACCCAAACCAGATATTGCCATCCCTGTCTTCCACCATCGAATAGATGACATCTTCGCCTATTTTGTCATAGCCGAAGTTTTCGAAAGTCTTTCCGTCGAATTTGCTGATTCCTCTGCCGACGGTTCCAAACCAAATATTTCCCTTGGAATCCTCCAGCATGCTCCGGACTATATTACTGGCGAGGCCTTGATTTTCGGTGTATGTATAAAAGTCCAATCCATCAAATCGAGTCGCTCCTCCTCCATTGGTTCCAAACCAAATATGTCCTCTGGAGTCCACTAAGGCACTATTCACCCCATCCAAAGCGAGCCCATCGTCCGAAGTGTATTTTTTGAACTGTGAAACTCCTCCTTCTCCTAAAAAAAACGGGTTGGAATCTTGGTCCAGAATCGGGTTCCCTTGCTCATCTCTAAGCATGGGAAGCATAGACCTTTTTTCATTGTTGGGCTTGTTGAAATTTCGGATTCTTGACTTTGGAAGGCTGCTAAAAGAGACTTTTATTTCCTTTGGCTGATTCCCTTCTTCCAAATCCGAAAGTCTTTGAATAGGAGCTTTTACTAGATCATCGGTTTTGGTAACAGTTTTTTTTGACTCTGATTGGCAACCAAGCACCAGAAAAAAGAGTCCGCCAAACACCAGGGCTTTTCCGTACTGGTTGAATTCTAAAAGTGGAATTTTTTCCAATTTTTCACTGAAAAAATTTTTGAATCTCATGGATTGATTTTAGTCCTTGCCCTACTCTGACTTCTAGTAAAAAGAGAAAATAAGTCTTCTGTAAATTCTACAAAAAATCGCATACAAATTGCTGATTATGAGATTTAAAAACGTTTAATAATTGGGAAAATACAAAAACATTAACAGAAAAAATAGCTCCTTAAGCCTTTTCTTCTGCAATGGAGAAGATATATTCTCCGAAATTCATTTCCAGAGGTATTTCATGTAAATCAATAGATGAAAATAGAAATTTTAAGCTACCTTTTTTCCAGAAATCAATTCAAAATGAGTCAGCTATGAATTATAAAATTTCAGTTCTTACTTTATTGCTCTTTTCGCTTTTTATAAGGCCTACATCTGCTTTGCAGGAATCCACTCCAGGCTATTTCATGCATCCCGATGTACATGAAAATACGGTTGTTTTTGTAGCCGAAGGGGATATTTGGATGGCTCCACTTTCCGGGGGAATGGCCACTCGACTCACGACGCATCCCGGTGATGAGTCGGACCCCAAAATCTCTCCCGATGGTCAATGGGTCGCTTATGCGGCAAGCTACGAAGGCCCGACAGAGGTCTATGTGATGCCGATCTCCGGCGGCCTTCCCAAAAGACTGACTTACGAACCTGCTGCTTCCATTCCCACAGCCTGGAAATCCGCGACGGAAGTGGCCTACACCACCAATCAGTATTCCACTTTGCCACGATTGCGCACCGTGGTGGTGGATATGAATTCCAGAGAAAAAGAAATGCTTCCTCTGGAAATGGCAGCTGAGGGGAGCTTTGATCGAGACTCCGATACTTACTTTTTTGTGCGGCCTACTTACCACAACAATGTAACCAAGCGATACAAGGGAGGGACAGCTCGCCAACTCTGGAAATATAGCGATGGAGCTCCTGAAGCCGTCAAGCTCACACAGAATTACGATGGGGAAGATCATCATCCGGTATATCATGATGGAAGAGTTTACTTCATTTCTTCTCGCGATGGCATTCAGAATGTCTGGTCGATGAAGACCGATGGCTCGGATATTCAGCAGCACACCAAGGAAGAATCTTATGATGTCCGAGAGTATTCTCTTTCAGGAAATAAGTTGGTCTATCGCTCAGGCGCCGATTTGTACCAGATGAGTTTGGGACAGGGATCATCCGAAAAAATTGCCATTCGATTGGTTTCAGATTTTGATCAGCTACGGGAAAAATGGGTGGATAACCCAGCTTCCTACATCACTAATATTTCGGTTTCTAACGACGGGGAAAAGGTTGCTTTGACTGCTCGGGGCCGGGTTTTTGTCTTTCCAGCAAAAGAAGGGCGAATGCTTCGCCTGAGCCGAAAAGATGGAGTTCGCTATCGTGATGCTGTTTTCACTACAGATTCCAAGGATATTTTGACCTTTTCGGATGAAAGTGGAGAATTTGAAATCCATCAATATTCCGGTTTGGGTTTGGACCAAGGCAAGCAATTGACGGATAACGGCACCACACTGCGATTCAACATAACTCCATCGCCGGATGGAAAGTGGCTGGCTTGGACCGATCTGAATAATGACCTTTGGATTCGTAATCTTTCCACGGGAAAAGCCGTCAAAGCCAATCTCACAGATGAGGACTTGCATGGTAGCATGGCTTGGTCTCCCGATAGTCAATGGCTAGCCTTTGGGCAGGCTGCTTCCAATACTTTTACTCAGCTATTTGTATTTAATCCATCTTCTGGGAAGCGGGTGACGCTAACTTCTGATCGGACCAACAGCCTCAACCCACAATGGAGTGCAGATGGGAACTGGATTTATTTCCTCTCTGACAGGAACTTCGAAACCAAGGTGGGTAGTCCTTGGGGGCAGCGACAGCCAGAGCCTTTCTGGGAAAAGCAGATGAAGATTTACCACATTCCTTTGCAGAAGGGCTTGATTTCTCCTTTCACTCCCAAAAACGAACTGAAAGCGGAAGAGAAGAAATCTGAAGGTCCAGTGACAGTAACCATTGATGAAGAGGGACTGATGGAGCGAGTGCAGGAGGTTCCTGTGCCAGCTGGAAATTATAAAAATCTGATCGTGACGGATAAGGCTTTGTATTACCATCGAGTAGGTCCGGGCCCAGGTATTTATTATGGCGGCGGGGCATCCAATGATGATGAGCCTGCCTTGATGATGACTCCGATTTCGGATAAAGCTGAGCAGAAAGTTTTCGCAGACAAAATCAACAGCTATGCGGTCTCAGCCAACAACAAATACGCTTTGCTAAGACAAGGTTCCAATCATTTTTTGGTGGAATTGGGGACTTCACCCGTTTCTGATTTATCAAAAAATAGATTGGATCTGAGTGGCTGGAAATTCAGCATAGACCCTCGGGAAGATTGGAGGCAAATCTATACCGACGCCTGGCGCATGGAGCGGGATTATTTCTACGATGCAGGGATGCATGGGGTAGATTGGGATAAAATGCATGAAAAATACATGCCTTTGGTGGATCGGGTGACAACCCGAAATGAGCTTTCGGATGTGATTGGTGAGTTGATCGGCGAACTCTCTGTTCTGCACACCTCCGTACGAGGAGGAGATACCCGAGATGGAGATGATAATATTCAGTTTGGAATGCTGGGAGGGCTTTTCTCCAAAACCAATAATGGCTATCAAATCGACTATATTTTCCAAAGCGATCCAGACTATCCGGATGAGAAATCACCTTTGAGCCATCCCGCTTATGGAATTCAGGAAGGTGATGTGATCACGCATATTGATGGGACGTCTGTTTTAGAAGTGGAGGATATGCAGGTATTGTTTCGTGACAAAGCTGGCAAGCAAGTTCGGATAGCAGTAGCTGGAAAAGGAGATCACATCATTTATCCCATGAGTTCTCGGCAGGAGAGTAACCTCCGCTACAACGATTGGGAATATACCCGGAGACTGGAAACCGAAGCTAAATCCGACGGGGATATAGGATACGTCCACTTGCGAGCCATGACTTCTGGTGACATTGGACAGTGGTATCGGGATTTCTATCCGCAGTTTAAGAAGAAAGGCTTGGTCATCGATGTGCGCCACAATCGAGGAGGAAATATTGATTCTTTTATCTTGGAAAAACTTATTCGCGAGGCTTTCTTTTACTGGAAGAGCCGAACAGGAGAGCCCTACTGGAATATGAATTATGCATTCCGAGGACATTTGGTCTTGCTGGTGGATGAGTTTACTGCTTCCGATGGGGAGGCATTTGCCGAAGGCTTCAGAAGGTTAGGTTTGGGCAAAGCAATCGGAGCTAGGACCTGGGGAGGTGAAGTTTGGCTTTCCGGAGTGAATACCCTTTCGGATAATGGTATTGCGAGGGCTCCGATGAATGGGGTGTATGGAGTCGTTGGTGGAGACACCAACGACGGCGAGAATGTCGAATGGCTGATCGAAGGGGTTGGTTTTATTCCGGATATCGAAGTGATCAATCTGCCTAAGGCGACTTTCGAAGGAAAAGATGCTCAGTTGGATGCTGCGATTGAGCATCTGAAAGAGTTGATCCAAAAGGATCCTAGGGATGTTCCAGCGCCTCCGGCTTATCCGGATTTGAGTTTTAAGAATGGTCGGAATTAAACGGTGCCACTAGCTTTTAATCCAAAAGTTTAGAAATAAAAAAAGACCAGCTAATCTCTTCAATTCTGAAGGATTGCTGGTCTTCTTGATTTTAAATCAGGCTAAATTTTTTTCTTTTAATCCAACATCCCCCGAAGAACTTTCCTTGCTTCCTCAAATCGATTCATCATACGATTCATCTCGATTTCACCGTATGCTTGTCTGGCGATTTTTTCCGATGCATCAATAGCTCGAATGAGGTCCGCCGCCGCAGTTTTTTTGGAAGCAGGGTCAGTACTGCCAATGGATTCTATCCAGATTGGCGAACTGTGTGCAAAAGGTCTGGCATGCATACTTGGCCAAGAATCTTCTCTGATTTCGCTGGCATAGGCACGGATTGCTACCCAGCCTCCTTCGGGAAGAGTTACTTTCCCTTGATATTCTCGGGTTTCACCGGCTTTGACTCCCTCCAATTTTTCCACGATCTCTCCATTTACGATTAACTCAACTACATCAATATCATTGGTGCTAGCTAAAGTAGCGGACCAGTCTTGTTTTCCGCTCGAAACTACATCGCCGGGTTTGGCATTTTCACCCATTTGGAAAAGTAGGGCAGGGCCGGTGGTCACAAATCCTTTTCCGGCCATTGCTGCATCCAAAACGGCTTCGGTACTCATTTCAGTTCCTTCCAAGCGAACATAATTTCGGCCAGTACCCACCGCCATCGTACGATGAAAATCCACCCACATATCCGTGCCTGACATAGCCGCTACAGGACGGCCGATGTTCAGAAGGCGATACCACACATGGCTATTTCCCAATGGGCTAGTCCAGGCGCAGACCATTTCCAAACCAATTCGATCGGCTAATACCGCATCAGAAATAAGCTCGATAGGAATGGGGCCACTTTCGAGTTGCTCAAAAGGATCGGAGTCAATCTCTATGGGATGCACATAAGTAGTGAAAGCATCATGTTGATCTGCAAAATCGATGACCTCCCCATTGCTTCGATTGGGATCTCCGAGTTTGGGGTTGTTAGGTCCCCAAAACCAAGGTGCATATGCTTTATCTGTTCCCATTAAGCTGACATGACCGTGAAAGTGAGAACGCACTTCTTGCCCTTGAGCGACAATTCGACCATTCTTTTCGGTTTCCTTTCCAATTATCGATGCATCAATTCTTCTTTCCCAGCGATTCCAAGACATAGGTGCTAGGAGGTCCAGATTTTCTCCCTCCAAAGCTTGAAGCGCGTCCTGGTGAGTTGCCCGATGATGCCCGTCTCCATTCAGGTGGACATGGTGATCTGCCGATACATATCCTGCAGCTTTAGCATCCCAAATCGCACTGATGCTAAGGGTAACTTCGCTTGATTGCCCATCTTGAATCTGTACCATGGATTTTACAGATGGCGTCATGGGGCCTTGAACACCTGTTATTTGATAATTTCCGACTGGAATTGGAAAGCTTGATTCTCCTTCCAGATAAAAATAATGACGGCCCGTTTGAGGGTCTACATAAGTGGCATTTTCATGTGAAGCTACAGGATAACCGTCCTCTCTTATGATGGAAATTCTTGCTGTGATAGGCTGGCCAGAGTCATCGACCACTTTGACATTCAAGGTTCCTGTTGTTTCTCCCAAGTCCCAATTCTGAATTTTCACCTCTTCGGCCACTCCTCCATAAGTAGGGATTTGCATCAGTCGAAATTGTCGTTTTTCATCCAGTTCGACGAAATAAATCATCTCCCCATCAGCGCTAAATGCTGGAGTCAAGGCAAAAGGGTTTCCATCGGTTAGTCTGTGCTTCACTCGAGGATCATCCAAGTCCATGGTCCAGAGGTGGTAGTCATTGTCTATGGGAGCGCTGTAGACAATGAGACGCTGAGCTGGATGGGAATCCGCAGTCAAATGATAGGTCAATGTCTGTGCAAGGGCGATGGTGTCTGTATTACTTTCAAAGTTTCTAATTCTGAGTACCCGGTGGGCACCACTACCATGCAGGTACATCAAGCTATTGCCATCCGGTAGACTTCTTGAGTTTCGCTCCACTTGACGAAGCTCGGTCAATGGCTCATCCATGGCAGAAGAAAGGTGATATCTGCGGAGATTGAGCGAACCGGTTTTTCCAGAGGTGTAATAGATCCATTCTCCATCCGCAGAAAATTCAGGATCCAGTTCAATGGTTTCAGTATCAATTCTTTTTTCCTCGCCGCTAGCTAAGTCTCGGATGATGATAGCTGTATTTTTCCCCTCATCTCTCACAAAAGTCAACTTATTGCCATCTGGGGACCATCTCGGCCGGGAGTCTATCCCTGGACCTTTTGTAAGTCGGGCAGCCGTTCCAGTCCCCAAATTGAGATTCCAGATCCAGCCTCTGGCAGCGAAAGCTAGATGTTTGCCATCGGGGGCAGGAGCCGGATCTGTGGGACCGTGTGCAAGAATCGGAAGTTCATGCTCTTCTAAATAGACATGATGTCCAAAGTCATCGAGTTTCGCATAATGATTATACCATTGTGCGGAAGCAATACCGAGGGTTAATAGTTGTATTATTACAGCTAGTGCAAGGGATGCAAGAATTGAGTTTAGGTAGCGCATTATTTCTATGAATGGGACTTTTGTGAAGGACTGGTCGAAAGCCAATGCCTATCAATAAGTAAAATGAGGCCCTATTGAGAGCTTAATGATGTTCTTTACCTATTGCTCTTCCAATTTCAAAAATCTAGCTGCATTTCCATAAAATATTCCTTCTTTATCTTCCTCCGTCAAGAAGTCCAAGCTTTCCAGAAACTCTATGGATTTTTCGATGGCGTAGGGCCAGATCATTTGGTCGGAGCCAAACATGACTCGGTCCAGGTAACCGGCATGCTTGATATTTCGGAGAAAATCCGTCACGTATCTCTGGGTATTTGGCTCCACCCAGAGCAATACTGCGATATCTGTATAAAGTTGTGGATAGTAGGCCATCAATCGAATGGCATGCTCCGGCCAGTCTTCCCCTCCGGCATGCATCAGATAGACTCGGAGTTTGGGATACTTGACCAATACATCTTCGATCAGGTAAGGATCTCCTAAGGCCAGTCTTGCTTTTGGAGACCAAGAGTAAGTACCTCCCGGGTCTCCACCGCCGGTATGTACCGCCACCGGGATATCATATTTTTCGCAAATTTCAAGGTAAGGCTGCCAAATAGAGTCGCTCAAGGTAGTACCGCTGTAGTAAGGGCCAAGTTCTCCGAAAATCTCAATTTCACCGGCTTGGACCATTTCCTCAAATTTGACAATGTCAATTCCGTAATCGTCCGGTAAAAAACTCAGAATACCTCGAATTACCCGATTGTCTTTATCGCGTTTTTTCCAGTTTTTCACACTTTCAGGGTTCCCACTGACTGCAGCTTTGACAATATTGAAACGCTCCATAGCTGCAAAGGTCTCAAGAAGATGCTCTTCGGCATTCGCTGAACCCTTTACCCCATAATGATCTGTAGCAGAAGGTTCCCGCACACCAAAATCACTTTCGGTGTAGGAGTGAATGTGCATATCGATGATTTTTCTTTGTGAAAAAGCTTCCTGAAAGGATATTCCTACTAAGAAAATTAATATAAATGTTCTTTTCATGGGTGTGTGATTCATGGATTGATTCTCCCGTATTTCTTTAAAAGTTCAATGACCTCGTCTTCCGGTAACTCATAGACTGTGGTGTTATTTTTTCCTACCATTGTTTCTGCAGCCACCAAGGCATTCAAAATCGACTCTTCTGTAGCCTGTGCCACTGCTTCGAAAAGTGAAGAAATCTTATCATTAGGGATCATGGTCAGTTGCTGCGTATCCAAACGGTTTGCAGCTCCAGAGTTGGCAGTAGAAAAAGCGATGAATATGTCTCCTGAGCCATTTCCTCCATAGCCGCCCACTCTACTTATCCCTATCGGAACTCGGCGTGCCAATCGCTTTAATTGATGGGGAAGAAGGGGTGCGTCTGTAGCGACGATCACAATGATGGAACCCCGCTCTTCTTGGCGTTTTAATGGATCCAAAAGAATCTGACGGTCCGAAATCTCCTTTCCAACTGGCACTCCTGCTATGGTCAAGCTCTCTCGTGTACCGTAATTTGCCTGCACCAAAACACCCAGGGTGTAGGTGGTATTATTGATGATGACTTCACGGGAAGAGGTTCCGATTCCTCCTTTAAATTGATGACAAATCATCCCTGTTCCTCCTCCGACATTTCCCTCCTCAACAGGCCCTGACTTGGCATTATCCAAGGCTGAAAAAACATGTTCTTTTTTGACGTGAAAGCCGTTGATGTCGTTCAAGTCTCCATCGTAGGTTTCAGCAACTACCGGCAAAGCCCAAAATACATCAGGTTCATCGGGTAGCGGGTCAAAATGATTGTTTTCAAACTCCCATTCCACCACGGCATCCCTCACTATCCCTACGCTATGGGTATTGGTAATGGCTATCGGCCCTTCCAAAAAACCCGATTCTTCCACCCAAGTAGTTCCTGTCATTTCTCCATTGCCGTTGAGGCTGTACCAACCTGCGAAAACAGGATCGTATTGCTTTCCTCTTGGGAAAATTGCTGTCACGCCTGTTCTTACAGGACCTTCTCCCACTATCAATTCACCTTCTCCCGAAATCAAGGTCGTGTGCCCCACTTCAACCCCTTTGACATCAGTGATGGCATTGAGTTTCCCAGGATTACCATCCAGAGGAATTCCCAAATCTCTGGCTCGGGGCTTTTGGGCATAGCTAAAGGAAAAAGCAAATGAGAATAAGAGGACTACAAAAATTCTTTTCATTATTGATTCATTTTTTATTCCACTGCAAAACGATCTCTGTGATAAAAAGCGGAACGGCCCAAGAAAGCCAAATGGCGGTAGGGCCCGTTTCCACAAATGGCCCCAAATCATCATAAAAAGGCTGTCTCGTCAACCATCGAAAAAGTACGAAGGCAAAGGTTACCACGTAGCTTCGGATCATCCATTCTTTGTGGAGGTTGATTCGGCGCAGAAGGATAAATCGAAAGGCCATCCCTGTGGTGCCAAACCATGCAAAAGCCAAACCGATCAGAGATAAGCTCCAAGTCCAATGGAAATCAAGGGCGATGGTGAGTGAAAGTGCAATCGAGCTAATGACCGCGATCAAAATTCCACAGATATAGGCCATTCCCATCATGCGGTGGATTTTGAGGTATCGGTTTCTAAAAGTTTTCCAAAATTGAAAGGGGCCTAAAGTGAGAGCGATGAGTCCCCCTGAAATATGGCCGATTAAAGGCCATTTCATTGCCCAATATTCTCCAAAAAAGGATTCCTCAAAGCCAAAGTACGGTAAGGCGTCATGGAGAATGAATTTGCCCGCGAATAGTATCAGGAAGCCCCAAACAAAAAGTAGAAGCCAGGCTTTGGGATTGCTTGGGACAAGTGTGAGTTTAGTTTCCATTGGGATTTCTCAGTTAGTAGTTTGAGGAGAAAGCCTTTCCTAAGCTATTGAAGCCTCGTGTAGTTTCTTGGTATCCACGTATTGTTGAAATCCTGTGATTTTTCCATTTTTCACAGTCCAAAAATGTGCAACCTGCGCGTTGTATGCTTTTCCGCTTTTATACTTGGCATCATATCGCAAAGTGGCTAGTACCTTTCCATGAAGCATTTCATGGATTTCGATGTCCTTTAGATTGAAGTATTCATGGTCTTGCAAAATGGGACCAAAAACTCCATTCAGAATTGCATCTGGACCTACATAGGGATTTCCTTTTGCGTATTCATTTCCTTCGGCTTCGTTCCAAACGATTTGAGAATCCATAGTCCCGAGAACTCCCGGTACATCTCCTTTGCTGAAAGCCTGGTAGAGACTATCGACAACTGCTTTATTTTCTGCGGATTCCTTGATTAAATTTTCCATGGTTTTATAAGATTACTATTAGTGTGATTTATGGGCTTCCAGTTCGATTTCAATCAAAAATTCGGGCATGACCAAGCCTTTGACTTCAATCCACGAACCGGTAGGAAATTGCTTTTGGTAGATTGAGCCTCTATATGCTGCGTGCTCTAAAAAGGCAGGCATATCCGTGGTGAATACATTTTCTACCAGTACATCATCGAAGCTGCAGCCATAATGTGCCAAGACTTTTTCCAGGTCAGCATAGCAGTTTTTCATTTGCTGAAGAAAGTCGCCAACAGCCAAGGGGTTACCTTCATCATCCATGCTTACTGCTCCTGAAATCTTGATGCTATCTCCGATTTTCACTGCGTGGGTATAGCCATAGGCTTTTTCGAGTTCGGGTCTAAGAGAGAAAAATTCTGGGGTTTGACTACTCATCTCATTTTTTTTAAGTTAAAAGATGGAATAATCTCCACTTTCATTTGATCCTTCCCAAAAGGCTTAGGATGAAGGCCTATAAAATGTTTCCCCAATGAGTATTTTCCTTCCCCGGAAAATTCACAATTAAGCAATTGATATTCAATTGCATTTTATTGTATATTAATCGCATGAAGCGATTTTTTATCCTTGTTTTTGTATTGTTTCAGATTCAGCTAGAAGCTCAGGTAGTTTCAAAAGACGGTAAAGTCGAATATTCAAAGGTTTTTGAGGAGACAGATGATTTTGGTGCGGATTACCTTGAAAAAATAGAGCAATCACTTCCTTCAGTGAAAGAGACCGAATTGAGGCTGCAAATGCTCTGGGATCTGGGCTATTATTACCATACCAGAAATCTACGCAAATCCCTTTCCGTCATCAATCAAGGCCTGGAAGAGGCTCGAATGGCAGAAAGTGAGCTTTGGGAGGGTAGAATGCAGGTGGCTCAAGGGGCTATTTTGCTGAGAATGGAACAACTCGATCAGGCAGAAGAGATGCTTCAAAGTGCTTTGGAAAAACTTCCCGAATCCGAAACCTGGCTTTTGCTAACCAATCTGGGCTATGTCCAGGAGCGAAGGGGAGACTTGGGAAAGGCTTTTGAATTGGCAACCCAAACACTTCAACTCGGGGAGAAATACGGTGACAGGAAAGCCATGGCCATGGCCTATTCGGATATCAGCAACTTATTTTGGAAGCAAGGCAAACCCGAGCAAGGCTTGGAATATGGACTGAAGTCTCTCGCCCTTTTTGAGGAGCGGGGAATCCAGGATTTAGATTTTGATTTTACCCTGCATGTGACTGGAAATAACCTGATTGCACTCGGGCGAAATGAGGAAGCACTTCCTTATTTCCAGCAATCTATTCGTATGGGAAAGCAATATGGCTTCTACAATAATCTCAGTGACACGTATATCGCCTTGACGGATCTTTATGTGGCATTGGGGGATTTTGAAAATGCAGAGACCTCCGGAAAGGAGGCACTCAAGTATGCCGAACTCCTTCAAAATGAGTTTATGGTCGTGCGCTCCTTGCTTTCTTTGGGCAAAGTGAAAAAAGAGCGGGGATTCTATCAGGATGCGATTACCTACCTTGGACGAAGTATCCGCACGGCTACCGAGGACTTTGGAGATCGTTATTTTTTGAGTTTGATCTATCGGGAATTGGCGGAAGCCTACGAGGGAGCCGGTGAAATTTCCAATTCCTATCAGGCATTTAAGCGCTATCATGAGCTCGATCAATCTGTCTTCAATGCAGAGGCGGATCAGCGGATTGCCCAATTGCAAACTGAAATGGATGTAACCCAAAAGGAAGGAATTATTTCCCTTCAAGAGGAGGCGCTGAAGCGACAGAATATCATTCAGATTTTTACACTTCTATTCACCGCATTGATGGTGTTTTTTCTCTTCTTCCTTTATCGGGTTTTTGTGAAGCGAAAAAAGTACAGCCAACTTTTGGAAAAGCAGAATCGAGAAAAAGAATTTTTGCTGAAAGAGATCCATCATCGGGTCAAAAACAATTTGGAGACTATTTCCAGCCTCTTGGCTTTGCAGACAGCTCAAATCGAAAATGAGGAGCTTCAAGACATCATGATCGAAAGCCAAAACCGGGTTCAAAGCATGGGGATGATCCATCAAAATCTCTATCAAGGAGAAAATTTGGCTGCAATTGAGATGAAAAATTATTTCAAAAATTTGGGCTCTTTTATTATTGATTCCTTCAATGCTTCAGCACGAATAAGCTTGGAAGTAGAGATGGAACCCTTGGAGTTGGATGTGGATCGTGCGATTCCGATAGGCTTGATTGTCAATGAGTTGATTACCAATTCGCTGAAGTATGCATTTCCAGATGGAAGAGATGGTGAGATTCTGATCAGTTTGAAAAAAGATCAAGATCATCTGTGCCTGAAAGTAGCAGATGATGGCGCTGGAATGAAGAAAAATAATCCCACTTTGGGAACGGGCTTTGGTACTCAGCTCGTGGCACTTTTGACTAAGCAGCTCGACGGAAAAATGACACTGAGCACCCAAAAAGGAACAGAATTATATTTTGAGTTTAAGACCAATAAAGCAGCATGAGTGAGAAGACCAGAATTTTGATTGTGGAGGATGATATGATTATCGCTGCGAATATTTCACTGCAGCTCTCTAAGCTTGGCTATGAAGTCACGGGAATTGAGTCCCGGGGAGAGGATGCCGTCAATCACGCCATCGAAAATCATCCGGATATTATTTTGATGGATATCCAGCTGAAAGGGGGAATGAATGGGATAGATGCAGCAAAGAAAATCCAGGAAAAGACTGCAATTCCTTTGATTTACCTGACTGCCAACGCTGACGAAGCTTCTTTTCAAAAGGCCAAAGAAACTAAACCCTATGCCTTTATTTCCAAGCCTTTTAACAAGTTAAATCTAGAGCGGACCATTGAATTGGTAGCGGAAAAAATCAAAGAGGAAAAAATTGAAACGGAAGATTCAGATTCGTTGATCGAGAGCCTGGATGACCGGATTTTTATTCGAAACAATGGGAAACTGATCAAGCTGATGCTGGACGAAATTCTCTATATCGAAGCTGATAGAAACTACTGTAATATTTTTACCAACAGTCAGAATTATCTCATTGTCAGCCCATTGAATGCTTTTTGTCAAAAGATTGAAAGTAGGGATTTTCTGCGGGTGCATCGCTCCTATGTGGTCAATCTTAAGAAGCTAGATGCGGTAGCTGATTCACATTTGGAGATTATGCGTAAGGTCATCCCAATCAGTAAAATGTATAAGGAGGATTTGATGCGGAGTATCAGGAAGGTATAATTTACCCTTTGGCCAAAATCCCACCGTCAATGGTGTAAACAGACCCCGTAATCCAAGAGGCATCATCCGAGGCTAGGAACAAAGCTAATTTGGCAATGTCTTCAGGTTCCCCTAAACGCTGGACCAAAGTATTTCTGCCCGCATTTTCCACCGCTTTTGCAGGATCGGGAAAGGCAACAGCTGATGCATGAATAAAGGGTGTGTCGACAGGTCCGGGGCAAATGCAATTGATTCGGATATGGGGAGCGTAATCAACCGCTGCCTGTTTGGCTAAAGCTACCAATCCTGCTTTGGATGCGCAGTAAGCTGGATGATTGGGAAAGGATTTGAAAGCGGCAATTGATGAGTTGATTACCACCGAGGCATTGGGGCTTTTTTGTAGGTGTGGAAGGGATGCTTTTAGCAGCTGAAAAACGGAGGTCAAATTGACATTAAAGGTTTGAGTCCATGTTTCCAAAGGTAAATCCGTAATTGATCCAAGACCCAGCATCCCCGCATTTGTGAGCAAGCCATCCAATTGCCCGAATTTTTCCAAAGCCAATTCAACGAGTCTTTGATTATAGCCCGGATCACTGACATCGCCCGCCAAGAAATAAGCTTCGGTTTGCAAAAGACTTAATAATTCCTCTGCAGCCTCCTCATTACGTCCGCTAAGAATAAGTTTTGCTCCTTCCCTAGAAAACTCTAAGGCCATAGCACGCCCCATGCCACTGGTAGCGCCACTTATGATAAATGTCCTATTTTGAAGTTTCATATGGGGTTTAGCTATCCGACTTTTCCATCTCCATTGATATCTTTTCCACTTTCCTCCTCAAGTACTTTCAGCGTTTTGATCAGTAGTTCTTGCGTCTTGCGCAATTCACTTTCCAGGTAGGCCACTCTAGCTTCCAAAGTGGAGGCTCTTGAGCTGTGACTGGAGATTTGACTTTGTTGGATAAGGTTCCAGAATAGTCCCATGGTTTATTTTATTTTTAGTTCCGATGAGTTTGATTTAAAATTTTTCGGGTAGTAGCACGCTTATTTGATCAAAATTTTTAGGGAAGTCCTTAATGTTTCTTGTAACAAAATAAGCGCACTGGTTCGAAATAGCAGTTTGATAAAGGATTGCATCCTCCAAATCCTTAAAGTCCGATTGAATAGCTCGCTCGATATCCTCTGAATTTGTTTGGGTTAAATGGACCAATAGATTGATTTTAGCTATCGTTTCTCTAATCACTTTGGGAGAGATATTTGATTTTTGAAGGACGTAGATAATAGTCTGAATACAAGAAACGGAGGTAAATAGTTTGACTTGTCGGTTGGCACTGGATTCTAAAAATTTTTGAACTCTACTTCCGAAATCGCCTCGATCTAAAACCAAATCAAGAAAAATATTAGTATCGATGAAAGCTCTATTTTTCATACTTTTCTCCTGCCGATTCTCGGATTACTTTTTTCCAATCTGTCTTCTCAGGAGCCCTTCCAGCAATTCCTCGTAGCTCCCCAATTAAAGCAAGTTGCTTTTCTTTGTCTTTTTCGATTTCCTTATTCAGGAGTTCTTCAATCAAAAATGAAAGACTTTGCTGCTTGTTTTGAGCTATTTTTCGACTTTTTTCTATGGTTTCCTTATCGATACTAAGTGTAAGTTTTGTTTTCATGATACGTATAAAAATTTTCCTACGTATAAATATAAATAAACTTTTTGATACAAATGACTCGTGATATTTCTGCCTGAATGAAAAGGTCCCATAGCTGGTCATTTTGGGGAAAATCCTATTTCATTTCCCTTTTTTTTAATTGGTACTTACGGGTAGTACAATTCTAAAGGTAGAGCCTTCCCCTTCTTTACTTTCTAATAAAAGCTGTCCACCATGTGCTTGAATAATTTCATAGGCTAGAGATAAACCCAAACCTGTCCCGGAGCCAGTAGGCTTTGTGGTGAAAAATGGTTGGAAGATTTTCTCCTTAATGGACTCGGGTATTCCAATGCCATTGTCAATAACAGAAATAACGGCCTGAGGTCCTGAAACTGAATCCTTTGCCAAGGATGTGGTGATTTTGACAAGTGGTTTAAACTCCGCATTGCTTTCTTTGGTTGATCTGTCCAAAACGGCGTAAAACCCATTATTCAAGAGATTAAAAATCACTTTTCCTATTTCCTGTGGGATTACATTGACCTTGGGTAGATTCATATCAGTGGAGATGTCCATCTCAATCTCCACGTCTTTGGAGATTATGTTTTTATACTTTGCCAAAAAGCTATGATATGATATCCTCAAAGATCCATTTGCTAATGCATTTAAATCTGTAGTTTCATTTTTACCCTGACCTTGCTTGCTGTGCTCAAGCATATTTTTTACGATGGCATCAGCTTGCAGACCATGCTTTCTGATTCTCTCAAAATTGGATTTTACATCAGAAAGTAACTCTTGGATAATTTTCTCATCCCGGTCTTCAAGGCTTTTTCCGTACTCAGCAAGAATCTCATCAATCAACTCATCGCTGACCTCCGTGAAATTGTTCACAAAATTCAATGGGTTTTGTATCTCATGCGCAATTCCTGAAGCTAGTTCCCCCATGGAGGCCATTTTTTCAGAATTGACAAGTTGTCTCTGAGTCTTTCTAAGATCTTTTAAGGTCTGCTCTAAGTCCTCCTTTTGTAGCTGTAGTTCGGCAGTTCGCTGATGTACTTTCCTTTCCAAATTATCATACAGCTGGGCATTGGATATAGAGATGGCGATTTGAGTGGAGAGGGTCTGAAGTAATTCTTTATGAGAAACTGTAAAAGCTCCAATCGAAAGAGAGTTTTCTAAATATAAAATCGCCAAAAGCATCCCTTGATGAATGACTGGAAGGCACAAAATGGATTTTACCTTGGCTGAGTCTAAGTAGGGTGTTACCCCAAATTCAGGATGGTTTTGTGCATCTTCGAGCAACAATGATTTATGGCTATTCAGCACATAATTGATTATCTCCTCTGGCAATTTTATGGCATTTGAGGGATACGGAACGCCTTGTAATAGTTTGTATGACCTTGGATTGACGATGCCTTCAGCTTCAATTTTCCAGGAATCATCCGAATGCATAATGAAATAGCCTCTTTCGGCACCTGCATTTTCAAGCACCACTTCCATCATTTTGCTAAGTACACCTTTCAGAGTCACCTCTTGGGAGATAGCTGAAGAAGCCTTGATAAGTGTCTGGGAATCGAACATTTCAAGGGATTGAATAGTCCGTGTTGTTTCACTTATCGTCAAACTCTTTTGTTTTTGGCCTTTTTGAAAGAGTGTAGGGTAGATTTCTTGCAATTGGTTCACCTTATTGATGGCTCCATATTCGAGGTAAGTCAAATAGGCGTCCTTCAGGTAAACTTCGCCAATTCTGCTTTTCCCATGATTTAGCATCATGATTCCGGCTTTCTCAAGGGCTATCGCCTTTAGAGGCAGCATTTCCTGCTTTGTGGCTTGGTCAATAGCTGCATCATAAAGTTCCAAAGCTTCTAATACATGACCTTCTTTATCCTTTTTGATTGCTTTGATGAGATCAATTCGAAACTGAAAATTTTCAGGAATTGAAGAGTTCCATTTTTCTAAAATGGTGATCGATTCTTCAATAGAGTTTTGTAGATCTTCCTCAGGATTGGAGAGGTCAATCAACTCTAAAGCAATAAGTGGAAGGTAGATGTAATAATCTGCCAAAACCACCGAACCGGGGACGGCAGAAAGGTAATTTTTTGCATTTGCCAAATGTTCGTATGCTCCTTTGGCATCTCCCAATAGATAGGATGAAAATCCTTTGTAGAGGGAGAAATAGAACCTTCCAAAATAGTTTTGCTCTTTTTCTAAAAGTGCGTAAATATTCTCTTCAGATTCAAATTCTTTGAGTGAAGAAGGACCTCCCAAGTCGTGTATCAATTGATAAAAAACAAGAATGGTGCTTTTTACAAACTGATTTTTGGTTTTTTCTGCAATCTGTAATCCCTCATACATCCGCTCATCCAAGACAGACAAGGAGCTCCCTGAAGTAGTAGTCACCTGCCCAAGACCTGAAATATTATATCCTGCAAATTGAAGCTCACCCGATTGAAGTCCCGAGGATATACCTTCTTTTAGGTAATTATAACCATTCTTTGCAGGCCTCGCATAAATATTCAAAAAAGCCCCAAGTACAAAACAGGTATTGCTTCGCTGTCTGAGGCTTTTCAGATCGATGGAAAGCTGATAAGATAAATCTCCAAAATCAAATCCCTGTTGATAGTCATTGAAAGCCAACCCACATAGAATACCATAGGAGCTAAAGGCAGTACAACTCTCGGCTACGTTTCCACTTTCTATGGAATTTGCCGTACTAGCCAAGACTAGGTAGGTCCACAGATTGCTTTGCCCACCCAGAAAGGCAGGAGCAAGCATGTTGACGATCAGCTTTATTTTTATACTGGAAATTTCATCTGAAGAGAGTGTCCGGTTTTTGAGAAGGTCAAGCGGCTTTTTACCTTCCATCAAGGAAATAATTGTTCCAAAACCCTGTCCGATTGCAGGTTCAAGTTCGGCGTCTTGGGGAATAGTTAATCCGATTAATTCCAGACCTTTTCTTCCAAAATCCAATGCTTCTTGGAATTGGATCTTCATGGTGTAGAAAATGATCAGCTGATTATAAATCAAAGCTTTCTCAAAATTGGAATTAGCGTAGCCCAAAACTTCATTTGCCAGATTAAGGGCTTTATTTTGATCTCCTGCGATAAACTCTACCTCAATTTGAGCAAAGGAAATATTCCATATTAAATCATATTCATTAACCCAGGGATTTTTGTCCCGGAGTAAGGCACTTGCCAGGTTCAAAAGCTTCAAAGATTCATCAAAGGCCACGGCGTCCCGAGCTTTGATTCCTGCCTCATAGTTAAACTTTGCAAGCTCTATTTCTCTTTCAGGATCGGCGATTAAAGATTTGGCACGGTTCAATTGATTTGTGATACGAAAGACCCAATCTTCCTTTCCTCTGTCCAAGTGTTCTTTAAAGAACTCTCCGATCTCTAAGTGTACTTGTTCCTTATTTTTAAGAAATAAGTAGGCTGCTTGTTGAATTCGATCATGTACAAAAAAATAGTTGGTCCCGTCAAAGAATAGAAAAGAGTCATTCAATGCAGGCGAAAGTTCTTCTCTTAAGGTTGATTCTTTAAGACCATTTAAACCTGCTAATTCTGAAGCAGAAAAATGATTACCGATAGCTGCACCGGTACCTAGGTAGTGCCTCACATTTTCCGGCAGTTTTTCCATTTGCTTCATCAGGAAATCCACCACATTTTCAGTTGCACTTTCTATGGCAATTTCAGCTTCATTCCATTCCCATCTCCCCTTTTTAGGATCAGAATAAATCAATCCCTTTTCATGCAAACTTTCAATAAAGCGATGTACATAAAATGGGTTTCCACTGGTCTTTTCATGGATTTGTTTCGCAAACTCTAGGACTTCGGCGTTATTCCTCATCAGGCAGTAAGCCAAAATATTGTTGATCTCATCGATCGGCAAGAGCCCCAGTTCCATTTGGTTAATAGTAATTCCAGATTTTTTCAAATCATCAAGCATTCGACTTAAAGGATGATCATTGCTTACCTCGGTATCTCTAAAAGCCCCTACAATAAAGAAGGCTTGATTTTGATTATTCTTGAGAAGCTGCGAAAGTAGATTCAGACTGGCGAGGTCTATCCATTGTAAATCATCCAAAAACAAGGTGATGGGATAGGGCTGGGAGGTAAAAACCTTGATAAACTCCGCAAATACATATTCAAATCGATTTTGAGATTCTAATGGGCTGAGGGATTCAATTTCGACTTGAGGACCAATTATTTTCTCTAAGGTTGGGAATACATCGGTCAGAAGTTTTCCATTCTGCCCCAAGGCATTGATTAGGCGGTCTTTCCAAAAAGACAATGCCTTTTTATGCTCGCTCAATAATTGAGAAAGGAGGCTTTCAAAGGCCTGAATTAATCCACTGTATGGAATGGGCTGATTTAAGAGCTCAAATTTACCATGAAGGAAAAAGCCATTTTGCTCCAGTACAGGTTTTTTCAGTTCCTGAATTAAAGCTGATTTTCCGATTCCTGGACTCCCGTTTACCAATAGTAACTGAGTTTCCTTCTTGTTTAAAGAATTCTCCCAATAGTCCATTAATTCTTTCAGTTCCTTCTCTCTTCCAAATAGCTGCCTAGGCATCCTGAAAATGGTAGAGAAGTCGTATTCAGCTAGTTTGAATTCGGGTATTTCGCCTAATTCATCATAAAGCTCTGCACATTTCAGTAAATCCTTTTCAAGCCCTTTTGCTGACTGATATCGATCATCGGCAGATTTCGATAAGAGCTTAAATATGATTTTCTCCAATACCGAAGGAATATTGGATAGATAGTTTTTGAATGGGGAAGGAGGAGATGCAATATGTTTATGGATAATCTGATAAGAATCCTCACCGTCAAATGGGAAAAACCCAGAAAGTAAGCGATAGAATAATACCCCTAAAGAATAGAAATCAGTTCGGTAATCTGTTAATCTATTAATTCGACCAGTTTGCTCCGGAGATAGGTAATGAATTTTACCACCGGCAATTTTTTCTGAACTTATTTTTAAGAACGTAGCGGATACTCCAAAATCGATGAGTCGAATACTGGAGAAATCCTTTGCTACCAGAATATTATCAGAGCTTATGTCTCGATGAACGATTTTTTGCCGATGCATTTCCCCAACAGCATGGGTGATTTTTGGAGCGATTTTTAAGAATTCTTCTATTGATAAGCGGCTATTATTTTTTAAAAAATTATCCAGTGAAGATCCATCAAAATACTCCTGAACGATAGCAAAGCCATTTCCGATTCGAATGAGCTCCAGATATTTGGCCAAACCATCACCAGAAATATTCTCACCGATCTTAAATTCATCTTTTACTCGCTCTATTTTATGAGGAGATGGAAAGTCATCCGAATGAACCTTTATGATGACTTTAACTCCTGTTTTGTGGTGCACGGCTTCATAAACAGAAGTTTCAATGTCCTCATAAAGCTTATTTTTTAATAAGTATTCACCTATGTTCATCTCCTATTTATCGATACAAGTAGTTGTTATACAATGCTTTAGATTCAAAAGAAACTAATTTGGAAATTAATATTTTTCCTAGACTTCCTCCCCTTAATCGAAATGCGGGTAAATTTCTTTCTCGAAGAAATCTTGGATTTTATGTTTGTCCAACCAGATTTTATCAATCATATATTGGTAATCTTCTTTCACCGGAACGGTGTAGGGATCTTCATCATTTGATTCTAGCGAATCTGTCCAAACCGAGTGCAAGGTGAATGCATAATTCAGGTCAGGGTGTGAGAGTACCGCTTTCGGCCCCTGTTTAAGATTTGCAGCATCGAAAATCCATACTTCTCTGAAGAAGTTTTTTACACCATCTAATTCGTCCTCATTGATCATCAGGACAGTAATGTATCCGTCAATCCCCGGTCTAGGGTTTACATTTCCTTTTCTATGGGTAAACTGAAGGGATCTAATTTCATATCCCTTAGGGAATTGAAAATAGTCCTCCAATTCAAAGCTTTGGGCATTCAGCCGCACTACTTGATGTGGGATTCCCTCTTCAGAAAGTTGCTTGACCTTTTCTGCGGGTATTTTTCTATTGGGATAGTCTTTGTAAAGCTCGTAGATGAATTCGGTTAATCTTCTGGGTTCCAGTCCGTAGCATTGGAAGAAGATATCCGTGATTTCATTACTGGGAATACTCCCGGAAATTATATCTCTAAATGTATAGATACCTACACCCCAAGTGTGGGCACCCAGGTCTTCAGGCTTGTCTAGATTTCCGGTTGCATCTAAGATGCTTTCGGATAAAAGATTCCCCTTTTCACCATCAATTTCATATTTGCTGATCCTTCCTATATCCATGACTCCCGCAGAGATGATCCCGGCTGTGCCTGGTTCTATATCAGATCCATCCACTAATTTGTCGAAAGGTCTTACCCATTCTGCCAGACATGCGGCGCTATTGCTTGCTCCGTACAGGGTTAATTTCCCATTCGGATTTTTATAATTTAGATAGCAATGTATGAATTCGGGTTCAAGCTTAATTTGCTTGGCTAATACAGTTTTTGAAGCCGGATTTAAGTCCTTTCTGGCTACGATATATAGGTAGGTATACGGCTCTTGGGGTACAGATGTGACCTTTCTGATGAAGTTGTCAATTTCCTGATTATGAGTAAAAGGATTATTGAACATTACGTCCAATGATAACTTAAAAGCAGCATCAATAAATACAAAGTAGCCCTCTGAAAGGGTTGTTTGATGGCAGCATTGTGTGATTTTTAAATTTTCTCCTTTTTCATCGACCATCCTCCAAGACTTTAAAGATGGGGATCCATCAAAGCAATGAAGATATACTTCATCCTTGACAGAAAATTCATTTTCGGGGACTCCGAAAAAGGAAAGAATATCTCCCAATACTTTGGTAAATGTGTGTTTTAATTTTCGAAAGAACCTTTGAAACTTACTTTCATGAGTCGGTCGGTTTTGGTGGACATTCTGAAAATATTCATTCAGCTTTTCACGAGCCTCATTTTTGTCAGTAATCGTCTTCCAGCTTTTTACTTTTTCCTCTAATTCCTTTTCTATTTTATCATGATGCAAGTGGAGGGTTGGCCACAAATTGGATTCTTTGAGTTGTAAAGATGTGGACTTGGTGTAGTTCACAGAAAAAAGTTCCTTGGTCACAGGGTCAAAGGCAGGATGCGCAGTAGTCTGCAAAACTGGAAATGGCCATGGAACAATCCCGGGGACGCCATTGATATATTCCTTCAGATAACCGATAGGGGTTTTGATCTTCAGTGTTTTGGGATCAAACTCATAAGGCCTCCCCACATCAGTTGTCGCAACTAATCTGTCTTTTTTATCATTTCCGTATCGGATGGGAGTAATCGCAGTGGATAACAAATCACTGCAGCCGAGCCAAAATGATAGTCGGGTAATTCCAAGATTCTTAAAACCACTGACGCTTTGTTTCCATTTAGGATAATGAGGATGGCTTCCTTCTTTTGTCGCTTCATCGGCATAATAAGCGGGTGGTTTTAGAAGCCTTGCTTTTAGGAATACTTTTCCTGCTTGGTCAAAATCATATCTCATTACAAACCCTCCGCCAAGCAGAATTGGAGAGCCATATTCTTTATTTCTGCTACCATCTGGATTTTTTTCAGGGTAGGGATAGGGCGAGTTTACCGAGCCACTTGAAGAGTTGATAAAAACGTGACCTGTGATGTCGTCAGGTAGCTCGCCATAGATGACTTTCAGTTCTAAATCCAACGAATCACGGGTGGATGAAATTAGCGGTCGCACTGGAAGATTGAGGGCCGCTCTTCCTTGTTGAAGGATTTTATGTTGGAACATGAGAAAAATTAAAAATTGTTGGTGTTTTTCAAGATAAATAAAACTTTTCTTATTTCAGATATTATTTATTTACTTTTATAAAGACTAAAATATCAGTGATTTTGCTTTTCAAACACAGCTGATTAACTAAATAATAGTATAATTCAGTTTCCTCTATAGAGTTCAAAAAAATCCTTTATCGGAATAATAAAAAGTATGTAGAATTCTCCTAATTCGCACTTGAAAAAAGGTTTTTATAATTGGGGTTATTACAAACAAAAAGGGAGGATCGATTTTGCTAAAAATAGGCCTTCAAAAAGATGAAATTCTCAGAGCCTTCTTTTTTTGTTTTCAAAAGTTGATGTCCCATTTCAAAAATTCACTAGGTCGGTATTTGTATCCTGAATGTTGTACCCTTTCCGCTTTCGGACTCTACCTTTACCTCCCCGCCATGCGCCTTCACGATATCATAAGATAGTGATAAGCCAAGGCCGGTTCCTGATCCTGAGGGCTTGGTTGTGAAAAAGGGCTGAAAGATTTTGTCTTTGATGGACTCGGGAATTCCCGGGCCATTGTCTGAAACTGAGATTTCTATTCCATTTTTTGTTTTAACCGTACTTAGTGTCAATTGTGGTTTGTATCCCTCCAAGTTACCTTTTGCTTTTTCACTCACCGCATAGAAGGCATTATTTGCCAGATTGAGTAAAACTCGACCAATTTCAGAAGGCAGAATTTTGACTTTTGGAAGATTCGGAGCAAGATTCAATTTGAGATCTGCATTGAAAGACTTGTCCTTGGCTCGTAGCCCATGATAAGAGAGCTTGACATATTCATCAGCCAAAACATTGATATCTGTAAGTACTTTTTCACCGGTACTTATTCTACTATGTTCCAGCATATTTTTCACAATAGAGCCTGCGCGATGACCATGTTTGTTGATTTTTTGGAGGTTTTGCTTAAGGTCAGCGATGATTTCAAAAATGAGTTCATTATCACGTTCTGCTGCGGTTTTTTTCTGTTCTTCTTCGATTTCTTCAATTAGCTCATTGCTGATTTCGGAAAAGTTATTGACAAAGTTCAAGGGGTTTTGGATTTCATGGGCGATTCCAGCTGTGAGTTCTCCGAGCGAGGCCATTTTTTCAGCTTGGATTAACTGTGATTGTGTATTGATTAGTGCCTCATTTTTATTCTGAATATTTGCTAAGGCTTTCGATTTGCCAGTTTCATAAACTAATAAAATAATAAATATCGTAAGATTAGTCCCTAGGATGGAGGAGAAATAAAAGAGATTGCTTTTTGCAGGGTCGAATGTGGGGACTGGCGTTCCGAATTGACTCTCAAACCAGAATAATCCCAAACTGAGGAATGCTGATAGAATCATCCAGAATGTCGCAGCACGTTTTCCCTGGATCAACATTGCCACTGCCGGAAGTAAGAAGAATGCAGCTGCTGCAGGAGATGATAAACCTCCCTGAAGCCATGCCTGTATTGGAAAGCTGATGGCAAATTGTGATAAGACTAATGTGGTAGCGATGGATTTTTTTAACCCATATCGATAAGCTAAAAGAATAAGCAGGTTAATCACCCCATTGATTAGGAGCAGGTAGCCGTTAAGCTCCGCTTTGATCTCAATAGCCAAATTGATTCCTAGAAAATTAGAAACTGCCGAGATAAGTAAGACTGCGACAAATATTCGTTCTGATCGTAATTCATCTCCGCTCTGTAGCTTTTGGGGAGGGATGAAAAACTCTGTGATTTTTTTAAACATAATTATGCTTTACTAAGTGCTCCAAATAGCTTACCGTGTCTTTTCCAAAGAATGTAGATGAAGGTATTGTCTAGGATGAAGCATGATATTCCTAGGAACTGTACGAAGTGATTTTCAGGGTAGAAGAAGAACATGGAAACAGAAATTAATCCTGTGCCCAACATTCGAGCCCAGGCCAAAATCATTGAGAATTGTCCGGTATCTTTGGTTTGCATCAGCAAAAACACACATTGTAATGAGAGAATTACATTGATGATATATCCCGAGTTTGCCCCGATGAGTGTGTCAAAGCCTTCATTTTTAAAGAGGTAGGAAAATACGATCCAGAAGCCAAAATTGATCACACAGAATAATGCAAAATGCTTTTTGGTTTCAGGATTCATTGGCTGTTTGGTACCATATTGAAGGACCGAGTAGAAAATAAAACAGTCTAATAAAAATGCAGCCTGATAGCTCAGGGCGAATAAAAGACCAGTATTAGGATGATATATCCAGCTCCATACGAATTCCCAACCGATATTCGCACCTGCAACGTAGGCCGGCATTTCCACAAATTTCTTTTTGCGGATTTCCCTCACCAGAATCACGTATGCGACGACCCAAAAAAGGCAACCGACACCATTGAAAATAAGCCCGGCAAGTGAATAATCTTCAAAATTGATTAAAGGCTGATTCATAGCATTTAAGATTTTGTGCCCCAATCTTGAGTGAGGGATTTGGGAATGTAGAAATTGATGATTGAGCGGGTGGTCATTCGTTTAAGCATCAGCATAAGGCCAAGCTTTGTAAATCCCTGAAGGAAAAAAGAAAAGATCAGGCTTTTATCCAGAAACTCCCCTACCGCTGTGATTCTTCTGAGTTTCTTTTCCATTCTATCAATCTGTGATTGATCAATGGGCTCCACGCCAAGCAAATCCGAAATGTCTTTGCCCATCATTAATCGCATCAAGGCGATATTGGATTGGCTTCCCAGAATGGGTTTTGATTTCGTGTCTTGGAATTCCCGAAGGGCTTTGACCAGTTCTTTGGCATGATCACTTGGGGCAATCTCTTTATCAAGAATACTATGGCCAAGCTTTAATGCGTCCTTGGCATTTTTTGGAATCATATCCTCATCTAGCCCAGCGATGTGGCCGATCACCCTCCAGCAATGGATGTAAGCTTCCATTTCTACTGGCTCAAATTCTACCCCAATCGTCTCGAGCCCTTCCAAAATCAAAGCGGAAAATGACATCAAAGTCCCCGCTAAATCCTCCTGATTGATAGGCTCACCGTAGGTGTCGGCATCCCAGTTATGTTGTTTCAGAAAGTATCGAATAGTGGCATGGATGAGACGGACTTTTTGTGTAGCTCTTAGTCCCTTACCTTTCTTATCCAGTCCATTGGGAGACATGGCAAAAACGACGAAAAGGGCCGTTTCTGCAATTCTTCTTGAGTAGGCGTCCAAGGAACCCTTCTTTTCATTGAGTCGGGCAGTTTTGTGAAGGACTTCCGCACCTCGGGCACAGGCATAGCATTCGGGCAGTGATTTATAGCTAAGTAAAAGCCCTATCCAAATTCCATGTCTAAGGTAGATTTGTTGGCCTAAGGCAATCAGATCAGGATCAGCCCATTCAGGGAGTTTGGCACTTTCTTCAAAATAATCATGAAGCTCTTTGGGTGCTGTGGGGGGTAGTTGTTCGCTGTCTTTGACGATAGATTGAAAAAGATGATTGATCTCAGCCGATTCTTGTTTTGCCATGATAATTGCTACTGTCTGATCAGCTAAGGGGTCCATGTGAGAGCGCTTGGAATCCAACTTTTCAGGGGACCAATCCGAAAGTTCTTGAGGATCCATTTCTTTGAATTTCTGAAGTGCTCTTCTTTTGATTTTTATGTTTTTGATGACAAAGGCGATCGATAGGACCACAAAAATGAGTAATAAGACCAAAAGTAATTTTGAGAGCATATGGGTGATAGTTAGTGTATATGGTCGAGTTTAGATAGGCGGATTTTGAAATGCCGGATTTCAGTATTCAACTTAATTTTTAGAGTTTTAATGCAATAAATGCTTTCTAAAGTACAAATTGAAAAATTAAAAAAGTGCTTTTTTTATTTTTTATTTGGTCTCTTATAATTCTTCAAACTTGACTTTTAAAGCATCGCCTTCAGGGTAAAGCATCCAGTAGCTCATTCGGGCAATTATTGAGGTAGTGAAATCACAAACTTGCTTCCATCCTGATTGCTTTCGACTTCTAAGCTTCCCCCATGCGCCTTTATAATGTCATTAGTGATACTGAGCCCTAAACCGGTACCCTCTGTTCCTTTTTTGGTGGTAAAGAAGGGCTGGAGGATCTTATCTTTAATTTCATCTGGAATGCCAGGGCCATTGTCTTCTACCTCAATAAAGACTTGATTTTTTTCAGATTTGGTCCGCACAGTGAGTTTGGGTTGGTAGGAGTCAGGAACTTCTACCCTCTTCTGCCTCATGGCATCAAAGGCATTGTTGCAGAGATTTACAATGACCCGAGAGAAGTCCTCCGAAATCAGGTTGACCTTACCAATTCCATCCTCAAGCTGAAGATCGATATCGACATTGATGGGGTTTTTACCGGCACGCATACCATGAAAACTTAAATTCACGTATTCCTTCAGCAAAGCATTGAGGTCAGTGGGTTCTATTTTTCCGTCTCCCCCTCGGGAATGCTGAAGCATGGAAGTCACGATTCCGTTAGCTCGCTTTCCATGTTCCTGTACCTTGGAAAGATTTCCTTTCACATCTTCCAGAATGGCGATGATCTCTTCCTTCTCCTCCGAATCCACTAACTTTTCCAACTCTTCAAAAGCTTCATCAATCAGTTCGTTGCTGACTTCGGAGAAATTATTCACAAAATTGAGAGGATTCTTGATCTCATGAGCGATGCCGGCGGTGAGTTGTCCCAGTGAGGCGAGTTTTTCCTGTTGGACGAGTTGGGTTTGGGTAGCTTTAAGTTCAGACATTGCCGACTCGATCTCCGCCTTGGCTTTCTCTAGTTTGACAAAGTCTTCATATCTGGAATAGGCAATCGCAAAGGCTTCGGATAGTGATCTGATCAAGTCAATTTCATCTTCAGAAAGTGGTTCTGTAGAACCTACATATAGCATCCCCTGGGTAAATGGTACAAAGTGAAGATTTAGGGATTTTGGAGGAGCGGCCGTGCCCTGATAGGTTTTTTCATCTTGGATCAGATCCTTTTCCATGATTTGTTGAATCCAGTTGAGAAAGTCTTCCTTATCCCAATGCTGTCTATAAACCTCTCCTTTTCGCCAGGCTTCCACCGTTTGGAAGGTGAGCTCGCTCGCATCAAAGGGAAGGTGCAAAACTCCCAAAGATTTCCCCTCAGGCGAAGAGAGGTATGCCTCTACGATTTTTGCTTTTTCATTGATGATGAATACTCCGCAGCGGATAAATGGAATGTCTAAAGTGGTGAGCTCTTTGAATAAAAGTGGCGTGATTTTATCCAGATCTGCAGCTGTCCTCATAGAGGAAATATCCGCGCGAACTCGATCCAATGAGGCTTGTCTCCGAGCTTCTTTGGCGCTAGCCTGGGCTCTCTGCAAATCCAAGAAACGGGTGAAAGCGAATGAAAAAACCGCTGTGGCTCTTCGCATCAAATCCCAACTCTCTGCTGAGATGGGGCCTGAAGATGCCGCGCCTAAGAATCCATCTGAAAACTTATAAAGGTGATAGGTCCGTTCGGGGATAGTTTCTCCATAGAATTTACTTTTTCCAAGTAGCTCAGATTTGCTTTCACAGTATCGGATCCATTCTACTCGCTGTTCGCCCTTCATTAGAATGGAGGTTTTTTTCTCTTTAGATCGATAGAACCTCAACATTTGATTTCCTACCCAAGTATCCTGCAGATCAAGGACCATTTGATCGGAAACGCTTCGTGCGGGGATATGACTATTTTTTATTGTGAACCAACATTGAGTCAAGCCATTCGATTCTTCATGGATGTAAATGGAGCTGGTTTCTAATTCTTCTACTCCGAGAATACCCATTTCTTCGCGAAGCAACTGTGCTACTTCGGTCAATTCCTCCGGATCTTGCATAGCTAAGGAGCGGGAGCGGACTTTTTCCAATGCAGCTTCAATTTGAGCTTCCCGAGCCTGATTTTCTGCTTTTTTAAGATCCAAAAATCGGGTATAGGTCAGGTCAAAAACCTGGGCAAAGCGCTTAAAGATATCTTCCTCCCCGCAAGGAACCTCCGTGATGATAACTAGGTAGCCTGTCTTGAAATATGCGGCATGCAATCGCTGCCAGGTAGGACGGGGAATACCGGACCCCTCCATTTCCTCAAAAATTTGAGCAGCGATCGGGATTTGTAACAACCAATCGTAATGCTCCTGGAGTTGTGGTCCTTCTAATGTGACGGTTCGATAGCTTTCTCCTTTTTTCCAACCTTCATAGAGGCTCTCGTGTGCATAGTCTCCGATGTTTGGAAGGAAAAAGGGGTCGATCAATCCATTATCCGCGCTCAGCCACCACTCGTCTTCTTGACGATCTTTTTCACAAAGGACAAAGCCGCAGGTCCATAAATTATCAACCAGCGTATTCAGCTCATTAAATAAAAGAGTCGCTACATCTCCAAGTTCCTCGGCCTTTTGCATGCCCATGGTTCTTGATCGGACCTTCTCAAGAGCCACTTCAATTTTTGCTTCTCGGGCCTGTGCTTCGGCTTTTTTGATATCTAGGTAGCGGGTATAGGTCTGCTTAAATTCTTTTGCAAAGCGCTCAAAAATTGAGAGATCCTCCTCTGTAAAGGGTTCTAAATCCCAACGAACAATTGAAACAGTTACGTTTTCCAAAAATGCATCGACAATGGTCGAACCGGGATTTGCATATACCAAGTCCTTGACCTTTTCCGGAACTCCAGGTGCATATTTCCAATAGTGATCTAGAAACTCGTCTTTCTCTTCTTTTGTAAAAAATTTTGTTTGTATGGACTTACCCGTCTTTTCATAATCCTCAACAGATTCAGCCGTTTTGGTGAAGTAGGAAATGTCCAAGTAGGGAATATTGACTTTGTGAGTGAAGTTGTTGGTACCTGGAATATAGCTCCACAATTCCCAATCTCTATTTTTTGTGATCGGACCTTCAATAAAAGTCACATCTGTAAACCTCACATTTACCTCACTAAGTTGTTGGCCGAACACTTCAATGATACCAAGTAAGTCTGACTGAGATTTCATTGCCATAGTTTTAGCCCTAACTCTTTCTAATGCCAGTTGTATTTGCGCTTCTCTAGCTTGGGCTTCGGCTTTTTGAAGGTCGAGGAAGCGGGTGTAGGTTTGCTCGAATACCTTTGAAAACCTCTGAAAAACATCATGGGCCTCCGGTACCGGTTGGTAGGTAATGAAAAGAAGGAAGCCATGCTTGAAAAATGCAATATGGTCATATTGTGACTCGGGTAAAGAACCTCCTGATGCCACTACTTCCCGTAAGGCATCACCCATCACCGGAATGGTCATGATGTACTCATAATGATCCTTGCAGGCTTCTCCCAGAAATTCCTCTACATGAAAAGTTTCTCCTGCTTTTCCCTTTTCATAAAACTTAAGAAAGAAATTCTCTCTTGGAGTTTTATAAAATGGAAGGGTTCCAGCTTTGCTGCTAAACCATTCATAGTCCCCTTCTGGATCATCGGCATAGATATGGAATGCACAGCCCCAAGTATCTATTCCCAAGGCTCTGACTTGCTGATCCAATACTTCAGAAGCTTCAGTCAATTCATCGGAATGCTGCATGGCCATGGTCCTGGCTCTTACTCTTTCAAGGGCCAGTTGTATATCTGACTCCCTTGCCTGTGCTTCGGCTTTCTTGAGATCCAGGAATCGGGTGTAAGTTTGTTGAAATACTTTTCCAAAGCGCATCAGGATTTCGTTTTCCTCTGTTTTGAATGGCTTTTCGGAGTAATGCTCTATGTACAATCCCACATTGTCCAACAATACTGTGGAGATGGCAAGGGCTGGTTTACTGAGAATGACTTTCTGGGCTTCTTTGGTCATTTCAGGAATGTACTGGAAGAGATCCTGATAGAATTTGTTTTTGACTTCAAAGGGTAGCAGGTTGGCAAAAAAATGGTCGCCTTTTGCTTTAGCCTCTAGGAAGCTATTCCAATGAGGGGAATCAAAATAAGGAATGGTGATTTCAGATGGTACGCCTTGCTGATGATCTGCCAGCCAGATATGCATATCCTCTCGGTCTTTGTAGTCTATAATAAATCCAGCATGGTCTACATCGAGATTTAATTCCAATAATTGATCATACACTACCTGAATGACTTCATTCAGCTCAATGCTGTTGTGCATGGCCAGTGAACGAGAGCGCACTTTTTCCAAAGCCGCCTCAATCTTAGCTTCCCTTGCCTGTGCTTCGGCTGTTACCAGATCCAGATACCTTCGGTAGGTCTGTTCAAAAAGGGTAGAGAAACGTTTGGTGATTTGGATGAGCTCAGAATCAAATTCATGGGGGGTAAAGGCATAAAAAAATCCATGCTCGAAGATGAAGCAGTGTTGGATCTCTTTTTGGGGTAATTTCTCAATCGGTATCTGAATCTTATAGTCAGGTGCAGTATTGAGCATCCGGTAGTAGGCTAGTAAATCATCTCCTTCCAAGACATACTTATGAAAAGAGATTTGCGCTTTCCATGCTTCCCGGGCACTTTTAAGTAATGGGTGAGAAGCCATATCGATATTACCGATATGCATTTTGACTTCATCTCCATGTTTTCGAGCGGTCCAGAGCTGATTTTTTTCGTTTTCATGGTTGAGAATACCGATACCGAAGCGAGTGCCTTCATCCACGCCCAAGGCAGTTAGTTCGGCAAACATCTTCACCACACTTTTCCCAACATCCTCGCTACTGTGCATAGCCATGGTCTGCGCTCTTACCCGTTCCAGAGCAAGATCGATTTCAACTTCCCTAGCTCGGGCTTCGGCTTTTTGGATATCCCTGAATCGCTGATAGGCCAAGGAAAAGACCTGATGGAATCGCTTGAATAAGACAAGGGTTTGCTTATCTAAGGATTGATAAATTGTCAGTCCGAGCCCACCTTCACCAATAGAAAGAAAACAGTAGCTGATTTCGTCAGATCCGTCCAAAAGTGGGTCTGAGAAATGATCCTCAGCTTTACGATGCTCCCTAAATTCATCCAATTCCTTTCCTGCAAGCGTTCCGGTAAAATGCCCATCCTTTGATGCCAGCATCTGCCTGACCATACCATGCTCCACAGGACTTTTGAGATACTCTGTTCGTTCTACTGCCTCCTGGTCATAAGGTGTAAAATATTGGTAGCAGAGATAGATTCCTTTCTCCTCATCAATAATCGCTGTTTGGATATTACGGATTTGTGTGACTCCAAAATTCTGCAACTGTTCAGAAATAATGCGGCAAATGGAAAGCATATCTTCGGGCTTTTTCATCCCCATTGCGACAGCTCTTACCCTTTCTAATGCAGCTTCGATCTCCAATTCTCGGTTTTTTTCGACCAAGTCAGCGGTTTTTTCTGAGACAATCTGCTCAAGCTCTTCTGTCTTTTTCTTCCAAATGTCTATTCCCCAGGTGTCCTCTTCGCTTTTGACCTCTTCTGGTTTAGACCCATGCCAATGGACCACTATCCATTTTTTTTCTTGGTACTCCAAGATCATGGAAAAGCGCATTTTCATTTCGAATTGACCTGAATCAGTTGTGATTCTCATAATCAAGTCATCGACATAGATTGCGGAATTTTCACCGCTCAGGACTCTTCGATGTATGGGCTTTACTTCATGTTCTAATTTTATTCCAACTGCCTGCTCCTCTTGTCTTTTGATCAGGTCAATAAATTCCTGACGGGAAAAAATTCGCTCGTCCTCTGTTGTACCAAAACCCATGATTTTTGGATCAATCAAGTGCTTCAACTCATCAATAATCGGTCGAATATTCAATCCGATTTCGATAAATTCTTGATAGGCTTGGTTAAGCGATTGCTCTTTTTCTTTCCTCATTTTGAACCCGACTTAAAATCTGAATCAATCGGTAAATAAATGATCATTTCGGTCCCTTCACCTTCTATACTTTTCACTCGAAGGTCACCACCATGTGCCTTGATGATATCATAGCTTAAGCTTAAGCCCAATCCAGTTCCACTACCTGTAGGCTTGGTTGTAAAGAAGGGCTGGAAGATTTTATCAATGATGGATTTAGGAATTCCTCCACCATTGTCTTTGACACAAATCTCCACTCCACCGATACCGCCTAAATCTACCAAGCGGGATTGCACGGATACCTTAGGCTTGTAAGAGTCGGCATTTTGTTCATCGCCGGGAATCACAGATTTTTTTCGCTCAGCACAGGCATAGAAGGCATTATTTATCAGATTGAGA
This sequence comes from Algoriphagus formosus, assembly GCF_002807035.1. Taxonomy (GTDB): domain Bacteria; phylum Bacteroidota; class Bacteroidia; order Cytophagales; family Cyclobacteriaceae; genus Algoriphagus; species Algoriphagus formosus. The sequence goes on from NZ_NIUC01000002.1 coordinate 1,658,281, forward strand.
AATACTCTTCCTATGTCTTGAGAAACTGCCTTTACCCGAGGGATATTTGAATCCAAGTCTGTTTCAAAGTCAGCTGAAAAACTTTTATCCTTTGCTCTCAGTCCATGATAGCTTAGGCGAAGAAATTCATCCGCGAGTGCATTGAGGTTGGTAGGTTTTTTATCTGATGAGCTACCTCGGCTATGTTCGAGCATTCCCTTGACTATCGAGTCAGCCCGCTTGCCGTGATGCTTGATTTTGGTGAGATTTTCCTTTAAATCTTTACTGATTTCCTTGGCATCTTCTATGTTTCCATTATCCAACTCTTCATGCATTTCATCAATCAACTCTTCACTGACCTCTGAGAAATTATTGACGAAGTTTAGCGGGTTTTGAATTTCATGCGCAATGCCCGCAGTGAGCTCACCGAGAGAAGCCATTTTTTCGGCTTGAATAAGTTGAGACTGTGTTGCTTTTAGTTCTGTATAGGCTTTTTCGATCTCTTTTGCCTGGGCTACCTCCCGCTCAAGACTTTGGGCCCTTTCTTTCATTCGAATTCTTCGTTTCAAGCCGGAATAGGAAACAAAACCTATCATTACCAAAAGAAGGGCATAGAATGAATAGGCCCACCAAGTCTTCCACCATGGAGGAAGAATGGTCACAATTATGGATTTCGGGACTTCATTCCACACCCCATAAGCATTGGAAGCGATTACTTTGAAGGTATAAGTCCCAGGCTCAAGATTGGTATAGGCTGCAAAGTTCCGGTTGTCATAAATCCAGTCTTGATCCAAGCCTTCCATCATATGGGCATATTGGTTTTTAGAAGGATTGGCATAGTGTAATGCTGCAAATTCAAAGCTCAAGTCATTTTGATCATGTTTAAGCTTAACCTCCTTGGTTGCCAATAAATCGACTTCCAAAGGAGAGTTTTCTTTCATATCATAGACAGATTGATTGGAGATCAAGAGATTTGAAAAAATGACCGAAGGAGGGACTTTATTTGAAGTAATCGTAGAAAAGGTGGTCAGGCCATGATCTCCTCCAAAATAGAAATTCCCATCAGGAGTTTTATCTGCCGCCAGAGAGAGAAAGGATTCTCCACCTATGCCATCATCTTCGTTGTAATTGATAAAAGTAACCTTGTCCAATGCTTCATTTTGCATCATTTGAATTAAACCATTTTGCGTGGAAAACCACATTTCACCATTTTCTCCTGGTAAAACAGTCTCGATGAAATTGGTTGGCAGCCCATCTTGTTCCGTGAAATAGCTTAATTCATCAGCTTCGATATCTAAGATATTGATGCCTCCATAGGTCGCCATCCATAGTTGTCCATCTTTTTCTAATACATCAAAGACTTGCTTATCACTCAAAGTGGAGGGATCTGAGGGGTCACTGGTGTAGTATTTTGTGGAATTGGTGGCTGGATCTATCCGAGTCACTCCGGCATTGATACTTGCAACCCAAATGTATTTTTCACCCATCTCGATGTCAGAGATATTGGAATCTTGAATGATTATTTCGGCATTTTGTTCATTTACATTGACCACTGTGGATTCGCTTCGGATATCTGCCTCTTGCTTGAAGATGGCGATGCCATATAGGGGAAGTAGGTCCGGTTCAGCTGCATTAAAATCGTTATAGTGGTGACTGTCGTCTGAGGAGTAGCGTAGGGAGTAAGTGCCGGGGTTTAATTCGATTTGTGTGATTTGCAGTCGGTTTTTGGGGCTCCCTCCAGCCCAGAAAGTATCATCAATAGATTCTATTCCCACGACGGTTTCACCGGTGGAGTTTTGAAGCCAACCATAATCAGCCATACTTGCAGGATCACCCTCACCAACTGTCACCAAAAAGTAGGTTCCCCTTTCGGCGATTTCGAAACCTTGGGTTAACTCTTCGCTTTGTCCCACTCGTTCAATACTCGCAATTTCTTTGTCCTCCACAAGCCAGGTTTTTATTTGGGAAATAATTTCATCTGAGTAGGTTTGTGCGTATTGACTCACTATTTCGTCAAATGATTCTGTCTTGGGGTCGAAGACGGTTAGTCCTCCATTAGTCCCCACCCATATTTTCCCGGTTTTGTCTTCCCGAATTACCCTAACCTGATCGTTGGGTAAACCCTTTTCCTGGCTCAAGGCATCTCGCTTATACCGTTTGATTTCATTATAGTTTTGGTCCATTTTGATGAGACCATCTCCCCAGGTACCTATCCAAAGTGTGCCATCCGCCTGCTCATAAATAGCTCTTGCTGAGCCTCCAAACATGTCATTGGCAGAATTAAAGGCAACCTTTTGAATAGAGCCGTCCGATTCATTAAGTACATTGATCCCATTTCCTCGAGTACCCATAAAAACCTTACCTGGGTTGATTTTGGAAGCATACAAACCAAATGCGCCGCCAGAACTTATAGTCTTGTTGTTTTGTGGGTCATGTGTGTAAAATTTAAACGGTTGGCTTAATGGGTCGTATTTAAATAGCCCGTCGGTTAGAGATCCAAACCAGAAGATCCCACTCCGATCCATTATCAATTGGGTGAACCTTATGGTCCAGCCTCCTGAATTTACCCTCCTATTTCCAGGGATGATTACTTCTTCATATTGATCAGTATTCCCTTTAAATTTATAGACACCTCTCATGTTATTCATGATCCAGATATTTCCCTCATAATCCTCCTTGATGGAGTTGAAAAATGTGCTTACATCTCCGTTTAGGTAGTCATATTCAACGATAGTTTTGAGATCATTGGTGGCTGGGTTGTATTTGTATATTCCTTTTCTGCTGGTAAACCAAAGGATACCATCTTGGTCAGAATAAAATGCGGTTATTAAATTTTCAAGGGAGTTGAACTCATTTCCTTCAGGAAATTTTATTGGGACGAACAATTCTGATCCTTTTGCCAAATGTAATAGACCGTGCTCAGTAGAAGCACCCCAAATTCCACCGATTCTGTCCTCATAGACGAGTCTTGCAAATTCACTATGTACTGCTTCTCTACCGTTAATCTGGGTATAAGGAGCCATTACCCATGTGTCTTTTTCTGGGTCAAACCGTAATATGCCAAAACCTAAAGTTCCTGCCCAGACCCTTCCATCTGAATCTACCAGCACACTAGGTGTTCGGCCAAGACCAGCTGTTTGAAATATTGAGTCAAAATTGTAATTCTTGAAAATGTTCTTTGCACGATCGTAGTATGTCGCACCTAATTCATTTCCTATCCAAAGGTTTTGAAGAGAATCCTTAGCAATATCGGTTACAGTATTCTGTTGTAAGCTAGTAGTATCTCCAATTATATTTCGGTAGGTCTTCCAGGTAAAACCATCATAACTTTGAATACCATTTGCGGTGCCCAACCAAATAAGCCCATAATCATCTTGAATAAGTGCTCTCACATTTGGAGAAGCCAGACCATTAGATATAGAAATCGTTTCTAAGCTGATTTCTTGAGCCCGTATTTCTGCGGAGTTTACCCAAAGGAAAGTGAGAAGTAGCAGAAAAATTAGGATCGATTTAGAAAAGAAAAGTTTCATAGTGTTTGGTAAACTTGGATGGTGATTACTGTCGTTTTTTTGATTTTTGAAGTATTGAATAGTGTAATAGCACTATTCTTCAATAGGTAAATAAATGATCATTTCGGTCCCTTCACCTTCTATACTTTTCACCCGAAGGTCACCACCATGTGCCTTGATGATATCATAGCTTAAGCTTAAGCCCAATCCAGTTCCACTACCTGTAGGCTTGGTTGTAAAGAAGGGCTGGAAGATTTTATCAATGATGGATTTAGGAATTCCTCCACCATTGTCTTTGACACAAATCTCCACTCCACCGATACCGCCTAAATCTACCAATCGGGATTGCACGGATACTTTAGGCTTGTAAGAGTCGGCATTTTGTTCATCTCCGGGAATCACAGATTTTTTTCGCTCAGCACTGGTGCTTCGACTCCGCTCAGCACAGGCATAGAAGGCATTATTAATCAGATTGAGAAATACTCTCCCTATGTCTTGAGAAACTACCTTTACCCGAGGGATATTTGAATCCAAGTCTGTTTCAAAGTCAGCTGAAAAACTCTTATCCTTCGCTCTCAGTCCATGATAGCTTAGGCGAATAAATTCATCCGCGAGTGCATTGAGGTTGGTAGGCTTTTTCTCTGATGAGCTACCCCGACTATGTTCGAGCATTCCCTTGACTATCGAGTCAGCCCGCTTGCCGTGATGCTTGATTTTGGTGAGATTTTCCTTTAAATCTTTACTGATTTCCTTGGCATCTTCTATGTTTCCATTATCCAACTCTTCATGCATTTCATCAATCAACTCTTCGCTGACCTCTGAGAAATTATTGACGAAGTTTAGCGGGTTTTGAATTTCATGGGCAATGCCCGCAGTGAGCTCACCGAGAGAAGCCATTTTCTCAGAGTGAACAAGTTGGGTTTGGGTTGCTTTTAATTCCTCGTAAGCCTTTTCTATTTCTCGTGCATGGGCAAGTTCTTTTTCCCTATTTTTCTCTTTTTCCCGGGCTAAAACCCGATTAGTCTGTATTTTGACCAATCCGTAAACCAACAAGGCAAATCCTAGAAAGTAGATGATAAAGGCCCACCAAGTGGCATACCATGGAGGAAGGATAGTGAAAGAGTATGCTATCTCCTCGGATTCCGTGTTAAATGTGTTTTTTGCCCGGACTCGGAAGGTATAGTCCCCGTAGGGAAGGTTTGAAAACTCACGAGTCACTTTATCATTCCACTCTTCCCAATCTTCATCATAGCCTTCTAGATAGGATTGAAACTGAATTTTGTTTTCTCTCACAAAGAAAGGCGCGGCATAATCAAAAGAAATCTGATTGCCTTGGAAAGGGATTTCGGGTGACTTACCATCTAAAAATTCTGAAATAGGTAGAGCCTCCTCTGCCCCGTAAATGGCAGTGAAAAACAGAGGTACCGGGTAGTCAGTCTTGTATTGTTTATTGGGATCTATCCTGATCAAACCCTCATCAGTTCCTATCCATATGACCCCATTGGGTTCGGTATATCCCGAGGCCACTCCACTCGCTGTTATTAGATTCACCGGATAAGTTTCCAGAATAAATCCTCCTTCAGGCTGTTTTATGGCGTATCTTTTTTCTCCCTTGAAGTCCAAATAAACATTCCCCGTCTCTCCAACCCCTAGGCCATAGGTGTCCAAATTGATATCTGCTACTTCATCGGAAAAGCTAAATAAAGGGTCCCGCTCAAAGCTTTGAGTAGATGTATTGAAAAAGTAAAAACCATCGATGCCTGAAGTGTATACTTTTCCTTCGATGGGTCCTTCTGCCAGGCCGGATAGCCCTCTTATTCCATCATTTTCGCTAAACTCCTGTACCCGAGAATTAGGAATATCCAATTTTCCGGAGGCTGTTTTTGGTAAACTAATCCGGTACAAAATTCCTGCTTGGGTTCCACCCCACAGCTCTCCTTCCTCGTTTTCTGCCAAGGAATAAACCGCTCGAGAAACGCCTATAATTGGACCAATGTCTTCGTATTGATATTTTCCGTTGCTCCCCAATTCCCTTCGAAAAACCTGAATGCCAAAATTTCCACTGATGAAAACATAGCCCGGATGCATCTTAGATACCAATAATTTCAAGGTTTGAAAGCTTTCAGTTTGGGGAATGATTTTGGCTTGATCACCTCTTATTTCATATACACCCACACCTGTACTCAAAATCCCATTCGTATCAGCATACAGATCAAAAACCTGAGTATTGGGTGTCCCATCTACTTCTTTGACAATACCGTCGGACTTGTCAATGTATAATACACTGGTAGAAGTGCCGATGTAAAGGGTATTGTCGAAAGCAGAGAGTGAAAGGGCATTGCCTATTTCATAGGTATCGGAATCAAATCGGGTAAGGGGAGAGAATATTTCGATTTTGGAAAGCCCGCTATTGGTCCCTACCCATAGATTGTTGGTATTATCTAGATGGAAGGCATAGACGCTTTGATCTGGAATAGAATTTTTAGTATTAAAGTGGGCTTTGATAGCGCCTTTTCGATCGATTATGAAAAATCCATAACCCAAGGCACTGATTGCATAGGTGCTGTCAGGAAGTGGTAGTGCTTTATACAAAGTCCCATCTTTTAGGTAGGGATCAATTTCAGTAGAGAAGGGGCTGAATGTATCCCCATCGTATCGAAAAAGACCACCTGAAAATGCGCCTACAATAAATTCCCCTTCTTCATAAGGTAAAAGAACTTGAACTCGGTCTTTTCCAAGAAACTCACTACCCCGGATCAATTCCAAAACGCCAGCCTTTTCTTTGAAAAGACCTAGGTTCATTTGATGTGCATAGTACTCCCCATTGAGGCTAAAACCATACATGAACTCGGTATCTGGCTTCCATATTTTGAGGTTTCCTGATTGATCCGCTGTTGCCGGTGTATAGATGAATATGGCTTCTCTCGCTTGGAAGTAGATTTTTCCTTTACTTTCTCTGATAGACCAGATATCATTGAAGATGAAATCTGAGGGAAAGCCATCCAACAGGGATTTTTCAATCGTTTTGCCTGTGGAATCTGACGTAACAATCCCAAAATCTCCTAAGGAACCGTAGTAAAAAGTGTTATCAGAGGCGAGTAAAGTGGATCGTACATTGGTGTTGAATTCTGTGCTTGGAGAAGCTAGAAGATTCCAATTTTTCCCATCAAATTTTTGCAATCCTGAGCTAGTGCCCACAAAAAGAAAGTCATCCTTGTTTTGATTTACATTCCAAACCTGCTGACCAGCCAAAGAGTTGCCCCCAATCACATAGTTGGTGTAGCTAGGAACTCCTTGAGAAGCATTGATCTGAGCTTGTAATTGAAAGCTGGCCAGGCTGAAAAGTAGTACAACAATAGAAAAGCTAATAGACCTAAAGAAAAAAAAGGATTTGTCTGGATGTTTCATGATGCTCAAGATTTTAGTAAGATGGAAAAGGCTCAGATAGACTCGCGCAGAACCTGTTTCCTGGAACTGATACTTATGTCATGTGAAGCTGATTTGCTGATAGATTGATAGGTAGCGATATAATGAATTTGGTACCTTTTCCTTCAAGGGTCTCGATATCAAGTTGTCCCCGGTGGGCCTTTATAATGTCATGTGAAATACTTAGGCCCAAACCAGTTCCTTCTGTACCTTTTTTCGTGGTAAAAAAGGGCTGGAGTATCTTGTCTAAGATTTCTTCCGGTATTCCAGGACCGTTGTCTTCTATTTCTAGGTAAACGGCTTTATCCTCGGAACGCGTCCTGATGGTTAAGCTAGGCTTATAGTCAGAAATCTGCTTCTGTGCCTTAACTCTTAAGGCATCAAAGGCATTGGTGCAGAGATTAATTATGACCCGGGAGAAGTCTTCTTTGATAAGCGATACCATAGGTAGATTTGGTGCCAAATCAAGGTTCAAGTCAAGATTAATGGGGTCTTTTCCAGCTCGCATCCCGTGGTAGGCTAGGTTTGAAAATTCAGCTAGCAATTCATTCAAATCAACTTCTTTGGTTTCGCCAGATCCACCTCTCGAGTGCTGAAGCATCGAAGTCACAATATCATTGGCTCTAGTGCCATGCTCATGGATTTTTTTCAGGTTGATTTCGATGGTATGAAGGAGATCAGTCATTTCCTCAAACCGCTCTTTCAATTGAGGACTGCTGCTGTAAACTTTCGCTTCACTGACCTCTTCCAAAACCTCAGTGACCATTTCGATGCTGAGATCAGAAAAATTATTGACAAAATTCAGGGGGTTTTTGATCTCATGAGCTATGCCAGCAGTGAGCTGACCAAGAGAAGCAAGTTTTTCTTGTTGGACCAATTGATCTTGGGTAGTGCGAAGGTCCTTCAGTGCGATTTCTACATTTTTCTTGGCAATCTCCAGCTTTGTGAAATCCTCGTAGCGATCATATGCTACCGAAAAATTGCCTGCCAGCGTTTGGCATAGTTCTTCATTTTCAGTGGTAAGAGGCTCCGAATTTCCGATGTAAAGCATCCCCTGCTTGAATGGGAAAAACTGTAAAATAAGTTGCTCGGGAATGGATCCGCCTACATATTCTTCTTGGGAAGAAATAAACCCTTTCTTGCTTAAGCTCTCGACCCAATTTCGGAAATCATTTTCGCTCCACTTTTCCAGATGCCGATTTTGCTTTTTCCAATAGAAATGAACAGTCTGCGTGAGTTTTGTCGCTTCAAAAGGAATATGTAATGCAGCAATGGATTGTTGATTTTGGGTGTTTAGAAAGACATGCATTAAGTCATTTTCTTCTTCCACTATGAAGATTCCGCACCGAATATAGGGGACTTGAAGTTTGGACAATTCTTGCCAGATAAGGGGTGAGATTTCTTCCAAATCTTCTGCCTTGCGCATTGATGCAATCTCAGCCCTGATTCGCTCTAGAGATGCCTGCCTGGAAGAGATCAAGGCAAGCTCTTCTACAGCTTGCCTTTTTTTATCCAGTTCTTCGATAGTTTCCTCTAAAAGTATAGAGGTAGTCCTTCGCATCTTTTCTGAGCGATCAAGCTTAAACTCTACAATGCTCAAATCCCTTTCGATGCCCTTGGCCGAACGGCTCAATTGCTCCTTTTCTTCTTCGGTGAGCTTTTCTGACTTGGAGATCAAGTCCAGAATTGTCTGAATATTTTTATTCATAAAATGATACTAGAGAAAAAAGAGGCAGTCCTGGAAGGGAGTAACCTCTTTTTCCCTCTGGGTAAAGTTATTTTTCTGATAATGCGACAAGCGAACAGGTATTGTTATGAAATTCGTGTTTGCCCTTGGTTGACTTACCCATCTCCCCGTAGCTGAAAAATCCCGCTAATGGAGCGTCCCAGACATTTTTTACTTGGTCAATTTCGTCGCTGACCATTGGGCCAAGAGAAAGGTGTCTAGCCTTGCACGAAAACATAATCAAGGCATCAGCCTTCGGAAGTTCATTTTTTTTCACAGTCTCGCATTCTTCCACTACTTTCTCGATGACATTAAAATCAGGAGCGAGAGAAAAGCGGATTTTGGAGCCTTGTGGGACACTTCCTGCGCATACTAATGAGCGATCATTTTTATTCGCAAATAGCGGGGCTCTAATTACAGGCTCTGTTCCTTCTCGTTGGATTTGCATCGGGAATTCTGAACCTACATTGACGATGACCTCTTTCCATTCATCGATGTTTTTATTGACTCCCATGTACTTGATGACTACATCGAGTGCAGGTTCATCATCGATGGTGTAAACCGTATTTCCTTCACTTTTGGTAATCGTTCGTACGGTCCCTACAGGTTGCCATCCGCTGGTCGCCAAACCTGCAATGGATATTTTATCCTCATCGAGAATCAGCGCTACGATTCCGGTGATGTTGTAATGGCCATTAGTAAATGCATAGGTCCCAGTCATGGTGAAATCATCTCCGGCCATTCCACCAAAGATGGTGACCTCTGGACCGACAGCTTCTTCAATACCTTTGATGATCATTTCCCCATCTGTGCTGATCCCTCCTGAAGCAATGATGAAAGCCGGATTTTTAAAGGTGTTCAAACCCAATTCTCCGGTTTTTCTGGCTACATCTAGAATATTTTCATCTCCTGTCTCGAAGTGGACACATTGAAAATATTCTTTCTTGATATCCAAAAGCATGATCACGATGGACTCCTCACCAATTTCTCCGTCTATAAATTCTCCTGCGGTGGTCGCGCCGAAAATGCTGATGTCGTTTTGCTCCAGTAATTTGCAAATGGCTTCCCTGTCCTGTTTAATTGACAGGAATACGATAGCTAGGGTGGGCTTAAACCCATCTGAAAGCGAGGATTCAAGTACCTTGCTGATTTCGGCCGTTGAATTTCCTTTGATTGTTTTTGCTTGCATGGTAAAGAAGAGTTTATGATTTGACTGAAGTGGCGAAAGAATCCTTTGCAAAAGGTTTCAGTCCGAAAGCTTCCTGTTGAAGGACGTAATCACTCATAATTAGTGCACCTTCTACCCAGCCTTGCTCAGGTGACCAGGATTCATTACATACAAATAAGTTTTCAGCAGGAGAGGTAATATTAGGGTAGACGTCTTTGAGATCATCGACATTGAGCTTGTACTGATGATAGCCAAAGCCATAAGGTGCCTGACCCCAAACCCGATAGGTGGTCAATACCGGCATAGGTACAGAGGCGTCCTCATCCAGACCGAATAGTAATTTGATTTGCCGCATGATTTCATTGACCAAGGTAGTGGAGCAGGCAGTCGTTCCGGGAGGGTTCTGATGGAATTCCTTAGACTGATAGCTTTCACCTACATTTTGCATTTCCTTCCAAAAGTTTCCTCGGATGTAATCTGTGTATTGAGTCAAAGCAGCAGGACCATTGTAATTCTTATCCGCAATCGGGTCTGCAGGAAACTGAGAAAAGCTATAAATAGAGCCTAGCGGAAGGTCTGTAAAATTTGGCCCATTCGTAAGGTTGATTTTCTGGGCCTGATGCCACCATCGCTCCTTGAAATACAGCCCTACCTTGGTCAGTTCCATGTTCTGAACGCTATTGACTGCATTCATAAAACTTTCATTGGAAGATAGAACTGGTGAGGACTTTGCCAATTCCTTCATTGGTTTTTTTGGAATGGCAAGGATAACCTTTGGTGCGGTGTAAGTTTGATCAGCCTCAATGGTATAGCCTGTTTCAGTTTTGGTGATTGATTTGACAGTTTCGTTCAAATGAATGCTTCCACCTGCCTTCTTGATAGAGGCAGCTAAGGCATTGGGAAGGGATTGAAATCCTTTTTCTAGCGTTTGAAAATGGGCATTTTTAGGATTGGGAAAATCGAATAATATCTGAAGTCCTTCCCCCGCATTGATATAATCCTGAAATGGTCCCATAAATCCAACTACATGACTCAGCATTTCAATACATTCCTCAGTGAGTCCGTAGTTGCGAAGAATACTCCAAAAGCCCCATTTATTGATTGGAATAGCCTTTCCTTCAAAATTTTTATAGATACAGTTATTTCTGAAGTGAGCCCATTCAGCAGGTGAGGAAGGAAGCTTGATGCAGTTTTGGCTTAGAATATCATTCATCACCTCTTCCAGGATATCTGAGGGGTCTTTGCCTTGCTCGTTTGGAGCCAAATTGAATAAGGTTGCCCAAATGGCCTGATTACCTTTTTTGGCTTCAGCTTGAGAGAATGACTTCCCCCGAACATAGTACCGGTTGTTGTCATCTCCCATTACAAAGTCTACCGTATTTAGTTGTCCATCAGGATTACCCTTGTTTTCTTCATTGATTGCATCGATGAGTCCCCATAAATGTTCCATCCCTTTTCCTCTTGGGACAAAGCGCATTCCACCTTCTTCATCGTGGACCTGATATGTTTTTCCATCGTGACCTTGGATGTCTACAAAAGTGGTTTCAAGTCGACCGCCTACCTGCCCCATTTTCTCAAGGATTATTACTTTGGATTTCGGTTTTTGCTTGAGCAATCGCCAAGCTGCGAAAAGTCCGCTCATACCAGCTCCGACAATTAGGACATCAGTGGAGTGACTTGTTTTTTTTGTTTTAGTACTCATGATAAAAAGAAATTAGAGTTTGAGATTTATTTATTGACAAAAAGCTTCCAAGCTAAAGGATAGTCCCGTTCATCTAGATTGATACTTACAAGATAGGTGGAGGCTGTATCGCAGCTGATATCTTCTAAAGTGGATTGCAAGTCACCCACCGTATTGACTACAGCACTTTTGGCATTGCCGGCATTGTTTGAGAAACCCTTCATCAGACTCACATAATCCCATTCTTGGAGAATATTTGCCTCTTCGAAGGGAGCCGAGGATCTTGTTTTATAAGGGGCAGGGTCTAGCAGCATTTGCTCTACACCATATACCTTGTTATTCAGCACAAAAACTACCGCGTTTCGACCTTCTTGTACCATGGTTGAAACCGCTTGGCAAGTCAACTTAAAAGCTCCATCTCCTACGATCACGAAAGTCCTGACATCTTCTCGAAAGGAAGCTCCCAGACCTGCCGGTACACTCCAGCCGATGGATGCCCAGATGTTTTGGGCAAGAAATCCATCTTGACGATTGATTTTCAAGGAGGAGGATCCTCCGAATGATGAAAGACCGATATCCGCTACGATCAGGTGATTATTATTGACATGCTGATCGAGTACTGCAAAAAAGGAATCGTATGTAATTGAGGTTTGGGGAGCAGGAATGGTTGGTATTGTCGGAGGGCTTGGCTGCTGCCAAGAAGATTTATATCCGTTTTTCTCAATTAGCGCCATGACGGCATCTATCACATGCTCTAGAGAGACCTGTACGAAGAGGTTTTCTCCGTCTTTTACCATATCCCGGGAAGCAAAGACAGGGGTAATATTTCCGGTCTCAGTACTTTTGGAGCCAAATGTATTCAGGTCTGTATTCCATACTCCCAATCCAATGATTGCTGTGGATTGCTTCAAATAGGAATTGGTGTAATCATTGGTGAATACAGCGTCATGCATTCCCAGAAACCAAGGGTTGTCTTCTGAAACCACTGCTTTACCCAAAAAAGAAGTGACATAAGGCGCCCCAATAGCCTGTTGCAAAGCAGCAAATTTGGATTGTAATTTTCTGGTGGCGATTTCCTTTCCTATCCAAAGAATAGGCTTTTCTGTTGATATCTTCGCATAGACAGCCTCGGCTGCTTTTTCGATGGCCTGCACGATTTGGGCTGCGTACTTATTTGGGGTGGATTGCGCAGCCATACCTTGAAGCACAGGTAATGACTCATAGTTGGGAACAGGGCTTAGCGTTCCCTCGGGATTTGCACAAGGCATGTAGTAGCAATCCTCCATGATTTCGATAGCCACCGGCTTGCTTTTGCTGATACATGCGATGATGGCAGCATCTATTTGCGAAGGTGCCGTCAGTGGGTTTGATATCCGCTCAAATGCTACTGTGACAGGAGAGTAGACTGTGCGATTGGTGTCTTCGGTGCTGACATTGTGATGATAGAGTTCGCCGGCATTGATCTCGTCCATGAGTTTGGTGTTGCTCAGCGTACCAATAATCGCTACGACAGGGACACTTTCGACAAAGGAACCTCCGATTGCATTGAGTAAAGAAAATGAACCTACACCCGTGGTCACGGCAACTGCCCCGAGACCATTAGCCCGGGAGTAGCCATCCGCTGCATAGCCGGCATTGAGTTCATTGCAATTACCGATACGATGAAGGTACCGATCACCCTTTGGGGTTTTGTAGGTATCAATGATTTCTAAAAGATCACTGGTATAATCTCCGGGAACTGAAAATAATTGATCAACACCTAGCTGATGGAGTCTATAGGCAAGGTATTTCCCAACGTTCATTGCATTGGGATCGAAAGTGTTTTTTGGGGTAGACATAAAATAAATATTAAAAGGTTAATAGATTGAAAATTTTGAAAGCAGAAATCACAGGGGGAATAAATCCCTGGTTTTTCTGTTCTCTGAAAGCTCTGATGATAGAAAAAGTGAATTTGGTAAGTGCTTTTCACCCTATCCATTCATGAGGTCTGATCCTGTATCCATTCAATGCGAAGCAAAATCCCCTTGTGAGAAATGCTGTAGAAAATAGCTCTGGAATGGGTTTGATAAGTTGATTCTTACCTTGCCAAAAATTTTACTGCTGGGAAAAGTAAATTGGTTTTTATTTTCTCTTTCTAAAATACAAATCATCCTTGTAAATGCAATAAGAAATAATTGAAATTAGTAAGATTAAACCCTAGAATTATTACTTTTTTAATGAAGCTTAATCAATCCCTACCCCTCAGTTATTTTTGGCTCCATGATTCTGACTATTATTCTTTTATGATTTATCAGATTCAATCTTGATAATTTATCTCTCCCGAGGTATAGAAGGGAATGATTTGGGACGAAAGGATTAATAAAACTCCCTAACGAGCCTATAAATTTCCCGAAGCAAAAAATGAAATACTTTAGATTGATTTGGATAAAATGGTGATAAAATATCCCCAAGATTAGGGATTGATTTTGGAAAGGTAATCGAGCACTTTTGGGTTAGTCAAATCCACCAGAAGAATTTAAAACTAAGTTGATTTTTCAAAAAGAAAATCTAGTTTTCTAAGCTTCAGACTTTGCTTGTTAAAAAAGTAAAACAAATGAAACTAATGACATCGAAAACTTCACAAACTGAGATGCCCTGATCCATAGTGGAAAACTTACGGCCTTCCTATCCTAGGGAGAGATTACTTGAGAAGACAGCTTAAAGATAAATTATAAACACATGACAAAATCCATAAGACACTTCTATCGAAAAGAATTCATTTTTTATCTGAAATTCCAAAGTAAATTTTTTGTGTTAGTAAGTGGTTTTTTGTAGTTCGAACCCTATAGATTTTTTCTGATGATCATTTCACTAATTAAACCACTTTATCTCTGATGAGTAGTTTTTGGCGGATTTTGCGTAAGCATGAGATAATAGAATCAATGTCTTTATTTTGTCCCTTTAGGGACTTTATATGGGTAGTAGAAAATTTTGTGTAGTTGATCATCTGTGCCGTTAGGTACAGAATATAATCATTCGAGGGGTTTGAAAATGTAACGCTGATCATATTCTACCTCATGTATCTTCAGAAGCTCTAAATATTCTTCGATAAAAGATTTTTTTGAATGATGCTTTTCCTGGTTTTGGATATATTTAGTTACCCGAGGTATCTGATCTTTTGAGTAGGAAAAAGCTCCGTATCCGGATTGCCATGAGAATTTTCCCTTAGCAAGACGCCTCGAATTAATCCATTTGGAAGAATCTTCTTTTACCATTTTCATCAAAATAGATAAGGCTTGAGTAGGCCTAAATCCTATCAGTATATGGATATGGTCAGGCATTCCATTGATTTGTAAAACCTTGTGTTCATGATTTTGAATTATCCCAGTAATGTATTTGTAAAGCTCTTCTTTCCAATGTGCTTGAATAAGAGAAATCCGGTTCTGTACGGCAAAGACTACTTGAATATGAATTTGTGTGTAGGTATTGGCCATGGTTGAAAATTTATATAACGTACCTAAAGGCACGGATAATCCTTAATATTTTTGGGTACTACCAATATTAGGTCCCTAAAGGGACTATTCAATTCAATCATTATCAATTTTACTCTACCTTTATCAGCGTATAGATTCCAGATTACCTGATTTCTACTTTGTGGAAGGCAGGTTTCTAAAGAATGAAATCTATCAGTAAGCTGTGGCAATTAGAATTTCTTCAATTATTCCGACAGTTTCCTCATATTGTTGCAGAAGCAAAATACTAGTCACGTATTTATCATCCACTACATTCTCGAACCTAATATTTTTTAGTAATTCGGAATTACTGAAGTTAAATTTTGACTTCGAATATTTTTTACCCTTTTGAGTTAGGTAGGGTGCATCAGCATTTCGAAGGGAGCCGCTTTGCTTGATAAAATTTAAAAAGTCCGAACTGCTTCTTAGGTCATCTTCGGTAAACTCATTTACATTCTCGTAATGCCTTTCCCATCCAAACAATAAGGATTGTAGGTGAGAGTCGGTGAGTTTTGAGATCTGGCCGGAGTTTTTGAGATCATTCAAGACATAGGAACTAGGATTCCAAGTCATATTAATAAATGAATTGCTAATCATGCTGTCCAAGATTTCATCTGTAGGGAGATTTTCAGACCCCATAAGGCTCAGGAGAACCTCTTGAGTCTCGATCATAACTTTGATACGGTCAATCTCAAAATTCAGTGAGGTCAGATTTTCTACAAATTCATTGTGTAGTGCCATGACTACTTGTTTTTCTCTATTGTCTGCAAGCCGGTTTTCATTGAAGTTATTTACCCCTAAGGCAATAAGAATTCCAATCACTACTAATAAAATTTCTCCCGCAGCATACAAAAGGTACCGGGTTACCCGATTTTGAGATAGGAGTTTTTGGCGGATTTTGCGAAAAAGAGAGATCATTTTATTTTTTTCTATTCAATTCATCCTCAATCATTTTGAGCGTGAGGTTGATAAAATCTTTGATATTCAATTCGTTGACTGTTACGTAATCATTGTTATGCTTGTGATGCCAGATTTGATTTTCAAATTCCAAATAATCGGCTTCAGTCAGCTGGTTCTTGAAAGGGGATTTCTCTGTGTAGGTTTGAAGATAATCTTTCTTGTCATATGGAAGTTTTTTAGTGAGCTCACCATTAGCCAAAGGAAACCGCTTCATGAGAAATGGTATTAAATTCATGGTATAGTTGTCTGATCTAAAAAGAATATCCTCCTCTTGATCAACTAAGAGCGTCAGCCAGTTTACTATTTGAGTGCGTAAGGCGTCATTTTTCAGGAGATTTAGTTTCCCGGAATTAACGATTTCGCTTGCGACCCCCGTTTGCGCATCAAAGGAATTGAATGTGCCTATACTCACCAATAGATCATCTATAAGCTCACCATTGTTTTCGATAGACTTAGATCGAATTATCTCCGTGAGTTTCAAGCAGTCCTCAGTTACTTTTTTGTTAATGTTGATACCGAAGTTTATTTCCTCCAGATTATTTTCAAATTCTTCTTTTAGCCCAGAAAGTATTTCCAATTCCTCCTCATTTTCGATCCGTTGCTGGTTCCAAGTATTGATTTGCAGGGCAATCAAAATTCCGATTACGACCAACAGGATTTCTCCCAGGGCATAGGCTAGGTATCTCGTGATTCGATTTTGAGAAAGTAGTTTTTGGCGGATTTTTCTGAACAGGGAAATCATTTTTTCTGCTTCTTGATAAGGGGTTTTAAGGAGGATATTTCTTGAAGGGCCGTTTCCAATCGCCGAATTGATCCCTCTTTCCTGTTGTCTTTATACAGTTTAAATAGGATGATATGATTAGGGTTTTCAAAAAAAACCTTTTGATTTTTCGGTTCCATACGAACCCTGTAATCAAAATCTTTAAATTCTTTTTTTATCACGGGAATCCAATCATTGTTGAAAAAATTCTCTACATCCAAAAGGGCCTGATATAGTTTAAATAATGTCTCGTCATAATAGGTGATAAGATCTACCTGGAGTTTCTTATCAGAGATTGCATCTATTCCCTTAGATTTAAGTACCTCAAATCCACTTGACTGGGATTTGAAGCGCTCAAAAGTGACCACCTTCCCCATCCATATATTTAGATTTTCATTGAATATCCCGTCATCAACCTGATTTAGAATTGAATCTATCATTTGATTGGCTAGAATTGCATTTTGAAGTTCTATAGCAATTAAAACCGAATCCCGGCTGAGGTTTTGGTCGATAAGCGTTAGAATTTCTTGCTCAAATACCCGGGTTTTTAAGTTTTCGTTCGAGTTGTTTACCTGCAAAGCGATCAGAATCCCAATAACCACCAAAAAAATTTCTCCCACGGCATAGACTAGATACCGGGTTACACGGTTTTCTTGAAGGAGTTTTTGGCGGATTTTTCGAAATAGGGAGATCATGTTTCTTTAGGTCGTCTGCTGAATAGAAACCCGCAAATCGGTTTTTGAAATCGGCAATTGACGGATCCGAACTCCCGTGGCATTGAAAATCGCATTCGTCACTGCAGGAGCAATCACCGGTGTGCTCGGTTCGCCCGCTCCTCCCGGAGGGTTTCCGGAATTGATGATGTAGGTTTCGATTCTGGGAGCATCACTCATACGGGTGACCTGATAATCATGGAAATTGCTCTGGGCTACAGCGCCATTTTCAATCGTGATTTCACCACTCATTGCTGCGGCCAATCCATAGATAATTCCACTTTCCATCTGCGCTTTGAATCCATCCGGATGAATGGCAAAGCCGGCATCTGCCACACAAACTACTCGGTGAACTTTGACCTTTCCTTCCACATTCACCTCCACTTCGGCTACTTCTGCTACAATAGAGCCAAAGGATTGGGCAATGGCGATCCCTCTTCCCCAATTGGCAGGCAAAGGCGAGTCCCAATCAGATTTTTCTTGAATCAGGTCAAGTACTTTCTGAAACCTTGGTTTGTCCTGAGTAAGGCTTTTTCTGAAAGCTAAAGGGTCTTTCTTCGCTGCAAATGCGAGTTCATCTATAAAGGATTCGGTCAAAAATCCATGTACAGAATGGTCCACACTTCGCCAATTGCCCCAAGGAACAAAAGAGCTGGGACTCGTAAACTGAATTAATTGATTTGGAACTGTGTAGGGGATATCTGCCGCTTCAGGTGGATGATGCTTAAATAAAAACTGGTGAGAATAGGCCACCGGATTTCCAGACTGGTCCAAGCCGGCTTTCATACGGCTGATTGTTGCCTCGCGGTATACATCGTGTTGGGTGTCTTCTTCCCGTGACCAGATCAATTTAACCGGATAATCAACCTCCTTGGCGATAGCTACGGCTTGCTTGATCACATCTGTCTCAGACCTTCTTCCAAAACCTCCTCCCAAAAGCTGATTATGTACGGTGACCTGCTCTGGTGAAATGTCCAAGAATTCAGCCATGGCAGCTTTTGCACCTAAGGGGTTTTGGCTTCCGCACCAGATTTCACATTTCCCATCATGAACCCATGCAGTACAGTTCATCGGCTCCATGGTGGCATGGGCCAAAAAGGGGAGTTGGTATTCCGCCTCGACGATTGTCTCCGCTTCTGAAAGGGCAATAAGTGCATCTCCAGATCGAAAATGCTCTTCAATGCTTTCCTCTTCCAGTGCTTTGTCCATGGCCATTTGATACCCTTTGAAAATATCATCCTGGCTTTTTCCATCATTTTCTGTGGATTCAAATTCCATGTTTAGACGGTCCAAGGCACTTTTTGCCTGCCAATAACCTTCAGCAACAACAGCCACAGCATTTTCTAGATTCAGAACTTTCAACACTCCTTCACTGTCTGAAGGGATAGAAGTATCTACGGTTTTCACCTTCGCTCCAAATACTGGGGCAGCCTTGATCGTGGCATATTTCATATTGGGAAGGATCACGTCCATTCCAAACTTAGCTGCGCCAGTGACTTTGGCTGGTATATCCAATCTGGGCTGAGAAGTTCCCATTAGGGTAAATTCCTCAGGAGTTTTCAATCGAGGTTGCTTGGGAGCTTTAACTTTGGCGGCTGCTTGAGCTAATTCGGCAAAGGTTGCGCTTTGATTGCTTGCAGGATGCGAAATGATACTTTTCTCTGCTTTGAGTTCTTCGACTGGCACTTTCCAAGTATCCGCGGCAGCCTGAAGTAGCATAGCTTTGGCAGCAGCTCCGGCGATTCGCATTCCTTGTTGACCGGTAAATCTCACGGATGCACTACCGCCCGTGATTTGAAAATTCATGGTTTTGACAGCTGTGAGAAAAACCCCATCAATGGTTCCTTCCAAAAACTTGGGAAAAGTCTTATTTCCGGCGATAAATCCTTTGGCTACCACATAATTGGCATATTCCTTATCGGCAGGAGCCTCCATAAATTTCACCTTAGACCAGTCTGCATCCATTTCGTCGGCCAGCATCATGGCTAAGGTGGTGTGTACGCCCTGCCCCATTTCTGCATGAGGAATGATGGCTGTGACGGTATTATCAGGGGATATTTTCAGCCAAATGTTCATCACGGTTTCTCCCTCTTCGGCGATTAAACCAGCCACTTTGGAGGATCGGTTGCCCGGGCGGATTGCCACACCAATTACAAGTGCACCACTTGCTAAAATTCCTGTGCCGATAAAGGCTCTTCTAGTCCACTTTTTCATTGCAACTGTGGATTAGAGGTTGAGGCTTGGAGTGCTGCTGAGGCGCGCTTGATTGCCGATTTGATCCGTCCATACATACCGCAGCGGCAGATATTTCCGGACATGGCCTGCTCGATTTCCTCATCCGAAGGAGTTGGATTTTCATTCAAAAGGGCTACTGCAGACATGATTTGCCCTGATTGACAATAGCCACATTGGGGAGTTTGCTCTTCGATCCAAGCTTGCTGAACAATGTGTAAGGTATTTTCATCAGGAGCAATGCCCTCGATAGTCGTAATGTTTTTCCCTTCCACAGAAGATGCAGGAGTGATACAAGACCGGATTGGCTGTCCGTCAACATGGACCGTGCAGGCTCCGCATTGAGCTATTCCGCAACCGAACTTGGTTCCCGTTAATTCACATTGCTCACGGATTACCCAAAGGAGTGGCATTCCTGCAGGGGCTTCCACGGGATATTCTTTTCCGTTTATAGTCAGGTTAATCATGATCAGTTTTTATGGTAAGAGGTTCAATATCAGTAATTTCCTACATTTATTTCCCTAAAATACAAAAAGGTCATCGAGGTAGGGTGACAAACAATTGAGATTGTATCAGCCAAGTCCCAGATTTTTTAGTCCATTGAGCGGAATATTTTCCACCCACTTCGGCTTCTTCCGATCCTTCTACAAATCCTTTCCAGGTACCCGTTTCCCAGGCGAGCTGCGTTTTCGGATTGACGATGATTTCATCTGGAGTCCGGACCCAGTACATTTGGGGACCAGAGGCTTCTTGGATATACTCTAATAATTCCTTTTTTCCCGAGATCAAAGTTCCTGCACCCGTCGTGATCAGGACATCATCTGTCAGAAAGGTAGCATTCAGAGCTTCATCAAAAGCTCTGAGTGCGGTATTGGACTTTTCTCGTTGGGCAAGAATCATAGAATTATCAGACTCTTGGGCTAAACCGAATAATGGTAAGATCCAGAAGAAGAGTAAGAATCTCATTTTGAGTCTCGATAATGATTGAACCAACTCAAAATAGCAGCACTTTTACTCATCAGCATACTGGGTCGATTCACCAATCCATGAGAGGCATTGGGAATGCGAACCATAGCCGATTCCACACCTTGTAATTTCAGCGCTGCATAGTACTGCTCGGATTCGGAGATAGGGGTTCGGTAGTCATTTTCCCCGGTCAATAGCATGGTGGGTGTAGTTACATTTCCCACCAAGGAAAGGGGTGATCTTCGCCAGTAATTTTCAATATCCTCCCACGGCTTCGCGCCAAACCAATATTTAGAAAAGAATACCGGATTGTCAGCGTGAAGCACGAAACTTGTCCAATTAATCACCGGCTTAGCCACCACGGCTGCTTTAAAGCGGTCGGTTTTCCCCACAATCCAAGCAGTCAAAACTCCTCCCCCGGAGCCACCGGTGACAAATAGATTATCCGTATCGATATAGCCTTTTTCGATCACAGCATCTACTCCAGACATCAAATCCTCATAGTCATGATTGGGATAGTCATGATGGATGGAGTTGCCAAATTCCTGACCATAGCCGGTACTTCCTCTTGGGTTGGTGTAAAGTACCACATAGCCTGCAGCGGCATAAGATTGGATTTCATAGGCGAAGGAAGGCCCGTACATGGCAAAAGGCCCTCCATGAATTTCTAAAATGAAGGGGTATTTTTTGTTGGGGTCAAAGTCAGGAGGAGTAACGATCCATCCCTGAATTCTTTTCCCATCAAAACTCGACTCCCACCAGAGTTCTTCGGTCTTTCCAATTTTCCGATAAGAGAAAATATCATCATTCAAGGCAGTGAGCCTAGTGGTGGTGCCACCGTTCCAAATGGCGAGGTCGGCTGGGTGTTCTGGACCTCCCAAAGTATAGGCGATTCGATTGTTGCTAGAAAGGGAATAGGTTCCTGAATTATAAGGTCTTCCCAAATCCAATCCACCCAAGCCTTCGACGACGGTTCGGATTTTTCCAGTCAGGGCGACATAGCCAACTTTGGTATCGCCAAATTCATCATATTGAAAATAGATTCCCTGCCCATTGGCATCCCATTGGGGATTTCCTGCATCCCGATCCAAATCAGCTGTCAGATTTTTGACATCGGATCCGTCTACATTCATGACATAAAGATTGGTGACCTGATAGCCTTGAAATGAATCATCACTTCCGGTGAAGGCGATTTTCTTTCCATCGGGAGAAAGCACCGGACCAGAATCAGGACCAAAGCGATCAGTCAGCGCTTTGATATTTCCGTCAGCTATTGACAATTGGTATACTTCTGAGTTTCTGGGTTCGGATTCTGCATTTTCATGAAGGTTGGCTGAGAAAAACAGGGCATTACCATCCTTTGACCAAATTGGGCTTCCATAATTGTTGTCATCAAAAGTCCATTGCCTCGCTGTACCTCCACTTAATCCAATTGTGAAAATTTGTCTGTAGCCTGGCTTCACAAAGCCCGCTCCATCTCTACGGTAGACCATTTCATCAATGAAAATAGGAGGGGAATTCCACTCAGCACCTTGTGGCTTGGATGGAATCTTCAAAAGCGACTGTGGGGTGGCAGGTACGAATTGGGTGAAAGCCAAGGTCTGATTGTCATAGGACCAGGCAACTGCCCCAGGGGGATTGGCTGAATTCGTGAGCGCTACTGAGCTATTTGTATCGAAATAATGTACAAACAGCTTCACCTTATCATCTTGTTGGTTGGAAAGAAAAGCAAGCTTACTTCCATCATGTGACCAAACGGGTGCGTAATCCCGTTGATTCCCTTGTGTCAGTGGGCGGTTTTGACTGCCGTCAGCATTGACAATCCAGAGATTGGAATAATCCCTATCGGTCATGATATCTTTGAAGTTTCTGACATATACCACTTTGCTCCCGTCTGGAGAAATACTAGGATCTGACACGTATTCCATGTCAAAGAGATCAGTCAGTTCTAGGTTGCTCTTTTCTTGGGCAGATACTGATAAAACCCAAAAGAAAAGGAGAGAAAGGATTATTGATTTTTTCATATTGAAATGGATTTAGTAATTGTCTTTAGGTTTTGAAATAAATGGCTTTTGAAAAGTCCTACATATACTGAGTTTGCTACTTTAATTTCAAAGTGTCTTTAATGGTGGTGATGATTGATTTTTTCTCTTTTTGAGAAAATCTAATAACAGGAAAAGGGCGGCTAAAACGAAAATAGACCCTCCTATTGCCAGAAGTTCAGTTTTACTGAGTTGGAAGAAAACCCAAGCCAAAAGAATGAGTGTGAATACACCAAGCAGATTTCCAGCAGGGACGAAAAACTGACCTGGTATTTGGCTTTTGGAGTTCCATCGGAGTTTGAGAAATGATAAAACCGCTCCAAAATAAATGACCAAAGAAGCCCCGGTGACCAAGACCAATAAGTATCTAAAACTCCCGGTGGCTGCAAAGGCAAAATTTAAGATTGCCAAAAAAAGAATGGCGATATAAGGCGTGCCGTATTTGGGGTGGATTTTTGCCAAAACGGGTGGAATCAATCGGTCTTTTGCACCGGCAAAAATGATTCGTGGTTGAAGGGTGAGGATGGAACTAAGCGTGCTCCAAACAGCGATAAAAGAAAGAATCAAAACTAGGATAAAGCCAGCTTCTCCAAAAAGGGCTTTTGCCAATTCGGCTAATGGGGCCTCCGGGTTTTCCAACATGGATTCTCCCAAAACTCCCTGGGCTGCCAAATGAATAGTGCTAAACCCCAAAACGACAAGTATTACTCCAATCAGAAAGCCTAAAGGTGCATTTCTTGAGGCGTTTTTTGTTTCGCCGCTAGAGGCCAGGGCAAGCTCCCCTCCCAAAAAAGCAAATATCAGCAGGAGTGTAGCTTCTCCTACAGAAGCAAAGGGTGGGAATCCCTGCCAACTGATATTTCCAATCTCTATTCGAGTAAGGGCTATACTTACCAAAATCATCAGGGCAATTACTTTGGTCCAAGTAAGAATCTTGATCAAGACCATGCTATCTCGAATGCCTTTAATATTTAAAAAGGCTGTAAGCGCTACAATTCCCGCAAAAAAGAGAATGCGAGTGGCAGTTTCCTCAAAAATAGGGAAGTATCCGGCCGCAATATCTGCAAGGGCATTCATCAATGCGCCACATGCGAGCACTCCCACTCCAAACCAATAAAGAATATTTGAAATGAATCCCGCCATAGGTCCAAATGCTCGCTCTATGTAAACATACATTCCTCCCGTATCGGGAATTCGGCTACTCAGCTCACCAAAACATAGCCCCAGGGAAAGAAAAATTATCCCACAAAAGATATAAGCCAAAATACTCCCATGACCAAGAATCGCATAAACCAGTGCAGGTAGAAGGAATATTCCACTTCCAATGGATATACTTAAGACATTGGTGATAACTGCCCCAAGACCTAATTCTTGCTTTAATTCATTTGTTTTTCCTGTCATAAATTAGTCTTCAATACCTTCTCTACTTTTTGGAGAGGGTAGGACAACACCTACTTCTTCGACAAATTTTTCCCATTCTTGCAGCATTTCCTGATATTTTTCCGGATAGACTTCTTTCAAATCTTTTTGCTCGGCCAAGTCTTCGGAAAGGTTATATAGCTCAAAATTTTTCAGTTCGAATGGGCTTTTGACATTGACAATTTTCCATTCTCCTTTTCGAATCATGGCGTCTCCGGCATGCTCTAATCCAAAAACGTAATTTTCATCATGAATTTTTTCCTTTTCTCCACCCAAAATTGGGAGCAAGGAAGCACCTCGTAATGGTTTCACTGCTTTCCCATTCCATATTTCAGGATAAGTGGTCTTTGCTAATTCATAAAAAGTGGGAGCGAGGTCCAGAAGCGTCAAGAAGGAGTGATTGATTATACCACTTTTTGCTACTCCAGGGCCAGCAATGATGAGTGGAACATTCATGCCTCCTTCTGTGGCAAAACCCTTGAAATAGCGGAAGGGAGAACTCCCAGCTTCAGCCCATTGCGGCCCGTATGAAATGAATGAATTTTCCTTACCCATTTCCTCGTAAGCGTCTGTGTGATATTCCTGAATTAGCTCTTTAAAACCATCCCGATAATAAAAATCCTCCGCTGCGGCTCCATTATCAGCCATGAATACAATCATAGTGTTTTCATATTCGCCGATTTCTTTCAGGGAATTGATCAGCCTACCGATATTCTCATCCAAGTTGTCCACCATCCCGGCGTAGAGTTCCATTTTCCGGGCTTCCTTTTTTTGTTCTTCTGGGGAAAGAGAATCCCAGGCTTTCACTCGTGGATGGGAAGTGGGTAAAATGGCATCCTCCGGAATCATTCCCGCTTTCTTCAAACTTTCAATGCGCTCTGCTTTTAGCTTTTCATAGCCTTCATCATATCGGCCCTCGTATTTTCTCCAATATTTTTCATCCACCTGAAGGGGCCAGTGAGGGGAAGTGTAAGCTGCGAAAGCAAAAAATGGCTTGCCGTCCCCTTGATTACTTTGAATGTATTCGATAAGCTTATCCGTGTAGAAGTCTGTGGAATAGGCTCCTTCTGGCCAACTTACTTCCTTCCCGTGTTCAAAATACTTAGAAATTGGTGCTTGAGGTAAAACACCCATATTGTTATAATGATTGGCTCCTCCTTCGGGAGTGATAAAGGATTTTTCGAAGCCTTTTTCCCGTGGATTGTTTTCGGGTTTGGAGCCCAAATGCCACTTTCCAGCCATATAGGTGTGATATCCGGCAGATCGTAGCAAGTCTGGCACAGGAACGATTCGGTCTGTGAGATGACCTTCATAGCCTTGCACGCTAGTCACTCTTCCTTGGATTCCCATTCCGGCAATATGATTGTCATTTCCAGATAAAAACATGGCCCGACTGACTGCGCAATATGGAGCTGCATGAAATCTACTAAAGCGAATTCCTTCTTTGGCCAGTTGATCCAGATTTGGCGTTTCGATGTCTCCACCAAATGAACCAAGGTCTGCATAGCCTAGGTCGTCAGCTACGATCAGAAGGATGTTTGGGGCTTTTTCTGGTGGATTTGGTTTGGAGCAGGAAAAAATTAAAAGGCTAAGCAATGCCAAAGAATTGGTGGTTGAACAAAAGAGTGAGAGACATTGCCTTTTCATGCTGCTGAATGATTTTTCTCGAAGACAAACCACATTTTTAATTTTCCCTTCCCTTTGACCTCCAATTCACCTCTATACTCGAACTCGAGTCCTTTTTCATTCTGGATTTCAGCATAGGTGTTTTCGGAGATATTGATTTTATTTAACTCACAAGCTCCTTCCATTCTTTGAGCTGTATTGACCGTGTCTCCCCAGATATCAAACTGAAATTTTTTGATTCCCACGATTCCTGCCACCACTGGACCTGTGTTGATTCCTACCCGCATATCAAACTTTGCATTACTAGGCGTGGAAGGGTTGTTATTTCGCTGTACGATAAAGTCTCTCATCTCCAGAGCAGCCCTCACTACCGCCTGTACTTCTGATTTTTTATTTAGCCCTCCAGCTGCCATGTAGGCATCACCGATCGTTTTGATTTTTTCCAATCCATGGGAAGCGATGATTTCATCAAATTTTTTGAAACAGGTATTTAACTCATTGACCAACTCCTTGGCACTCAAATGCTGAGCTTTTTGGGTGAAATCAGCAAAGTCTGTAAAAATCACGGTTACCTCTTCAAAATCCCTTGCTTCTGAAAATCCCTTTTCTTTCAATTCCTCTGCAACTTCTGCCGGCAAAATATTTAAAAGAAGCTTATCCGATCGGTCTTTTTCTGCCTCGATGACTTCATTGGATTTTTTGATAAATACATACCTTCTCCACCAAAGGATGACAAGAATCAGCAAGAATAGTCCGGAGATCAGGAAAATAAGCTGACGATTCCGTTCGACTTTGAGCTTTTCCTCAAAAAGAAGACTTTGTTCGCGCATTAGCTGCGCATTTTGAATGCTATCCAAGAGTTGTTTTTTTTCAAAATCATAATTCAGCATCAGCTGAGTGATTTCTTTGGTGTTGGAATCGTTTCGAATGCTATCTCGAAGTTCTACAGCTTTCTTGAAGTAAGTGAGCTCTTCTTCTGTATTCCCTGATTTCTCAGCTACCTCCATCAGTCTTTCATAGGCCATTCGGATTACCTTTACTTCGGAAGCCTGTTGCGCATTTTCCAGAGATTTTTCTCCATGATACTTGGACTTTGCCAATTGATTTTTCTTCAAATACAAAGCAGCCAATCTATTATGCGTGTAGGCTAAGCCTCGGGTAAGTCCCAGTGAATCCCGGATTTTCAATGCCTCCAATAACGTCTCTTCAGCCAAATCTAGGTCTCCTTTGTTGGCATAGTTATTTCCTAAGTTGCTAAGCGAAAGACCGATGGAATAAGGACTTTTCTCCTGATAGGCAATGTCAAGAGCCTTCTTATGATAGAAAATAGCAGAATCGATGGGGCCGGTATGTTCGAAAATTATGGCAAGATTATTATAAGAGGTGTGAATTCGATCGAGATCGCCTACTCCCTGCTCCAAGGCAAGGGATTTTCTGGCATAGGAAAAAGCCTCCTCATAATCGTACTGATCATAGTAAATCAAGCTGAGGGAATTATAAACACTCGCTATACCAGTCAAGACCTCATGCTCCTCATAGATAGCTAATGCTGATAGATGGTTGGAAATAGCTTTTTCCAAATCCCCGAAATAGGCGTAAGTATAGGCCGAAAAAGAATAGGCTCTTGCCCTTTCTATCCAGAGTCCCTGAGCTTGTAGCTTTGGAATTAATTTTTCTATTGATTTCGGATCATAGGTCGAAGGTGTAAATTCCTGCTTCGCCATCAAAAGGTAAAGCTGAGACTTCAATATTTGGGCACTGTCTTCTTTTGCTTCACTTTTTTCCAGTGCATCCTCCGCTATTTGAATAGCCTCCTCATATTGGCGATCGGTATACAAATTATAGGCATGATCGATCAGGCTATCAAGTTCTGCTTTAGATTGCTCTAAGAGTTGGGTTACAGTTAAAAAAAAGACAATATAAAAAGTGACAAATTTCATTTTCTCTTACTTTGCAAATACTCGTAATGACTGACATCTTGCTGGCTTCTTACTACCAAACTAGGCGGCAAAGGCCCTAATTGCTCTACAGCTAAATCCATAGCTCGCATCATCTGGGCAAGCTTTTCAGGGTTTTCTTTGGCGAGGTTTGTTGTCTCCCCGGGGTCAGTTTTTAGGTTGAAAAGCAAGGTGTCATGCGCTTCTACCGCCTTCATCCCCCAGCTGCCCGCATATCCCTCAAAGGGTCTTTTGATTTTCCAACCTCCCTGTCGGAAGGCGCGTTGGTCGGAGAGCATGTAGTAGATGAATTCATCTCCTTCCCGCATTCCGTTTTCGAATAGTACAGCGCTTAGATCTTTTCCATCTATTGCCCTATCCTGAGGAATTTCAGCTCCCACTAACTTGCAAAAAGTCGGAAACCAATCCATTTGTGTGGCCATTTCCTCATAAACCTGACCGGGATCGATTTTTCCTTTCCACATCGCTACAGTTGGAACCCGAACCCCACCTTCGAAGGTATACTGCTTTCCTTCCCGCAATGATCCTGCTGATCCTCCATGATCTTCCATGACCAGCCATGGTCCATTGTCGGAGGAGAATACAATCATGGTATTTTCCATCAGACCTTTTTCTTCCAGTTTTTTCAGAATTTCTCCCACACTCCAGTCTATTTCCTGGATCACATCCCCATAAAGCCCCCGATCGGAACTTCCTTCAAACTCCGGGGAAGCATAGATCGGCACGTGCGGCATATTGTGAGCCAGATACAGCAGAAATGGTTTTCCAGCTGCCTGATCAATGAATTCCAGGGATTTCTCAGTATAGGTTTTCGTGGTAAATCGCTGATTAACGGAAATCGAATCGATCTCATTGTCTTTAAAGTAAACCACCGAAGCCATGTCATTGCTATAAGGAATTCCATAGTAGGAATCGAAGCCTTGATTGAGAGGCAGGTATTTTTCTCGATGGCCCAAATGCCATTTTCCTACTGCCGCTGTTTGATAGCCTTTGTCTTTCAGGATTTCTGCGAAGGTGATTTCCTCAGGAGCCATTCCCGTAAGGCTTTCTGGAAAAAAGACCGCATTGATTCCCATCCGCTGGGGCATACGTCCCGTCAAAAGACCTGCTCTGGAAGGGCTACAAACTGGAGATGCCGAAAGAAAGGAGGTGAACTTGATACCTTCACTTGCGATCTGGTCAATATTCGGTGTTTGGATATCGGTAGCTCCAAAGCAACCCAAATCTCCATAGCCGAGATCATCGGTGAAGATGAAAACTATATTGGGATATGATTCAGAGTCGGGTGGGGGAGTACCTTCCCTTTGATTGCAGGAAAGGAAAAACACCAAAATGATCAAATACAATCCGAATACTCTCATGGCTTTTTCATTTTTGGGAAGGGATACGCTTCATGCTCAGAATATACACATTTTCTATAGGCCTGTCCCGCTCGTCAGTTTCCACCCCTGCAATGGCATCTATGACTTCGAAGCCTGAAATCGTCTGGCCAAAAACGGTGTAGTTCTGATCTAGGTGTGGGGTTCCGCCGATGGATTTGTAAATTTTTACATGCTCCTCAGGAATCTCGTATTTTTCAAAATCCTCAAATCCGGCTACCACCTGATCCAACTTTTTGCTCAGAGAAAGAAAACTGGCGGTATCCTTAGCTTCTCTTGCTTGCCCCAAGGAAGCAATGAGACTTTTGTTGTCAGGGTGGTTTCTGGCAAAATGGCGTTGCAGCATGCTGTTGATTCTACCTTGATTGTGCTGAATTAGGCTATCATTTTGGATTTTTCCCTGCACCAAATAAAACTGAGTACTGCTCGATGCCCGTTGCAGATTACCGGTTCGGGCGGCAGCTAGCGCTCCTTTTTGATGAAAAAGTTCAGGGTGGATTTCCGCAGGAACTTGATATGGTAAATCATTGCTCCCCAATTGCTCTCCGGTTTTCGCAGTTTTGCTTTTAGTGTCACCTCCCTGTATCATAAAATCCTGAATGACTCGGTGGAAAAGCAAACTGTCGTATACTCCATCGTTTACCAGTTTTAAAAAATTGTCCCGGTGCTGTGGAGTCTCGTTAAAGAGTTCGACGATGATGGTGCCTTTACTAGTCTGAATCTCTACCTGTGGACGATCCTGAGCCAAGCAGGTTTGATAACTCTCAAAAATCAATGCCAAAATGATCAAAAGCTTCTTCATGTTCTTAATTGAGCTTATGAATAATTAAAACTAATGTTGATGTGCCAGTCGATGTTTCCTAAGAATATCTTCGCCGAAGTCATTTCCTTTTTCCCTGAAAATGGAGTGGATGTGATTGGCATTATCCAAAAAGCCAACATTGTCATATTCAATCAAAAAGTCCGGGCTGTGGATGATATAATAGTGAGGTTTCATGGGTTCGTAACTTCCGATCCATGCAAAATAGACCTCATCCATTCCACGAGCATGCAATTTGGCCAAGTATTCTTCAGCTTTCAGATGGTCCAGATTAGCAGCATATTCTTCGATCAAATAATGAAGGATCTGTTGTTGGTTTTCAGATAGCTCAGACCCCTTGATTCCTTGATATTCTTCTAGCCATTGGGGCCTTCCTGGACTGGTGATGATGTCTCCGGGAACATCCCCAGAAAGTGTCGCTTTTTTCTTTTGCTCCTCATCCAGTGAGTTGACAAACCAAAACCCATAGTCTTCTTCTTTGCTCAAAGGTCTCAATCCAGCATATTGGGTATCTTCAACCACGGCGGGATCAGAACCTAGAAACAGCGGAGTCATGCTAAATTCGTCACCCGAAACGGTCAAATTCAGCGAGATATGATGCCCCTCGAATTTCAATCCCCATTTTTTATCCGTCTGAGGATTGCCTGAGATAGCTAAAAAGTAATTCCCATAATCCCAGTTTAAACCTCGGATCATTTTTATCGCATTTTCATTGACCTCTCCACGCTCATATTTGATCTCGAAGAGTTCATGGAGAATATCATCCACCTGCATGATCGCGAAGGTTTTCAAATATCCTTGGGAGCTGAGAATAGAGCTTAAAACCTGATGAAAGGCAATTTTGCTTTTTGCAGAAAGTAGACCGTATTGAAGTCCGGCCCTAGGAGCTAGTCCAAGAGGTAAATTGGTCCATTCAGTTCGGACAGAGTCTGCAAATTCAATCATTAATTCATTCTCTTGCCCGTCTTCCAGAGTTTCAATAAAGCTTAGGGTTTTTTCATGAATAGTTGTGACGCTTTGTGCAAAAAGAAGAATAGGGAAAAATAAAGCTACTAGAGAGGAGATTAGTTTTAATTGCATGGACGATAAAAGATAAAGGCATTTTAATTTGCCTGAATGGAAAAAGAATCTTGTAAAAGATAGAATAAAAAATTCTATAATTCTAAAAAAAGTCCAAAAAAGTGGGAGCGCTACTTACCTTTTTAAAATCACTTTGTGATACTCTCGGTTTTCTCCCCAAATTATTTCTAAAGTATACAAGCCTGATGGCTGATTGGATAACCAATCCCCAACTTGTGATCCCATAGATCGAAGATCATCCACTTGAATAAATTTGTAGAGACCAGTAGGGGAAATAACCCGAATGGAGATTGGTTCATCCCGATAAGAAGAAGGGTCAATCATGCCAATTTGAAATGAATACCCATTGGTTGGATTTGGATAGGCTCTCCAGGTCTTATTACCTTTTTGTCCCTCTATCTGAATAGCGGTAGTACGGCTGTAAGTGTATGTTCCGTCAAAGTCAACTTGCTTCAGTCGATAGAAGATGTTTCCGCCCTGAATAGGAAGATTTATGTCTTCGAATGAATAGGAGGTAGGAGAATCAGCAAACCCTTGGCCCTGAATTTCTCCTATTTTGGTCCATGAATCGACCGAATTAATTGCCCGCTCGATTTCAAAGTGGGAGTTTTCCCATTCTTTTGCAGTAGACCATTCAAGAAGACCTGTTCTTTTGGCTAGTTGATAGGTTGATTGGAATGATAGGAATTCGACAGGAAGGATTCTTGCAATTTCGTATCTGACAATAACCACACCTTTAGAGCCTCTTCCGCCCCTTCGATCATCACCGCCACCACCTCCGCCAGAGCCAGGAGTTTGGCCGTCTTCACCCTCATCATCATCTTCAGCTCCATTACCTCCACGTAAATTTGCACCGCCGAAGCCTCTGTCATCTTCGCCAGCACCACCACCACCGGCAGCGTAGACTCTGTTGTCAAATTCACTTACTATCAGGCCAGCTCCACCGTTACCACCTTCTTCATCACGAGCATTTTGTCCATCTTGGCTTACTCCGCCGCCACCACCAGCGGCGTCATCATTTCCTCGGCCACCATTTTTTCCATTATTTCCACCCTGACCTCTGTGGTTATTGTTTCCTTCATTTCCTGCTCCACCACCTGAGCCCCCGAAAATTCTATTGGAGACTACTGAATATCCCCTAGTAGCATTTTTGTAGGAGGAATTTGAACCGTTTTTACCTCTGCGGCTGTCAGCGGAACCACCTCCGCCCCCGCCAGCAGCCCTTACTTCATAAATACCTCCAAGATCAAAAGTTGACTCTGATCCATCTTGGCCTTC
Source organism: Algoriphagus formosus (assembly GCF_002807035.1). Classification (GTDB taxonomy): domain Bacteria; phylum Bacteroidota; class Bacteroidia; order Cytophagales; family Cyclobacteriaceae; genus Algoriphagus; species Algoriphagus formosus. Next base: position 1,690,494 of record NZ_NIUC01000002.1, read on the forward strand.
TTCGTCTTCATCATCAGAACCTTCACCTCCCGATCCTACTTTGATTTCAAATGTTGTATTGGCAGGGAGTCCATTGACTTCGATTTCAGTGACTTCTGCACGAGTATGCACCAGTCCTCCGGCACCTCCACCACCTCCGATGTTTGAGCCGCCACCTCCACCACCGCCTACTACAAGGACTTCAAATTCAGCTAGATTCGCAGGTGCCTCCCAGATACAATCCTCAAAAAATTCGATAATTACTGTTCCCGATTCACTTCCGTCATCAATATATTGCCAGCATCCTCCGCTAGGTGGTCCATTTGTGTCAGAGCAATCAAGACTGGGGTCTACGATTGCACCTCCCGTCAGATTTCCATCATCAGGTGTTTTGTTTACTATTAAAGGTGCTTTGAAAGTACCAGTAAGATTGTTTCCTGTTATTCTTCCATCATCAGTATCAATATCACCACCAACTGATATGGTGTTACACTGATTTGTATTTAAAGGGCGAATGATTGCATCGTTATCATCATTGTCAAGGTCATCCTCAACGGTTAATGATCCTGCTAAAGTGACTAGATTATTATTTATAAAATCCCCTCCTACAGAGGTATTACCTAGATTTAGGATACCTTCATCATTCTCTAAATCTCGCTCAACGGTTAAGGTGCCGCTACTTGAATTGATTAAGCCTTCATTTGTTACATTTCTAAAAAAGACTGAGCCAAAATTATTTAGGACCTGACTTTCTCTAATTCGAAGGTCTCTATTGGTGCCAGGGTCTCCAAACTGCCCATAGTTGTTTATTGTAATATCGTCCCCATTAAAATTGGCAAAATCATTTGAATAGATTACACCGTTTGCAATACAAATCGTCAGATCGTCTCTATTTCTAAGATTGATTCTGCTGGATCTATTTCCTAAAATACATACTACATCACCATCTTGAATATTACGGTTTGGTGTAGGATTTCCATTCCCAGAAAATGTAATCGTACAGCTTCCACACTGAGCAAGGGACCCTTGGGTACCAACTGCTAGGTAGAATAAGATAAAAACGATCAATTGAAATGTTTTCATTTCTATTGAGATTGAAATTTTGAAAGGGTGATTTTAATCTTTTTGATAAGTCTCGAAAGGGTGAGTTCAAAACTTATCAATTGATTGAAACGCACTAAATGCGATTTGAAATACAAAAATATGTATTTTAAATTAATCCTGAAAAGTTTAAAAGAAATATTTTATCTGATTATCAGAAGCTAACAGTAGTTTTCAAGGAAATTGGAAATATCTCTTTTTATTTCTTTAAAAAATTAATTTTATCCCTAGATAAATCCATTAAAAAATATTCACGAATCAGCGTAATTGGGGATTGATGCTAAAAAATCAGCATAAAAAAGAAGGGGGTAATAATACTATCTTCTCAAAATCACTTTGTGATACTCTCGGTTTTCTCCCCAAATTATTTCTAAAGTATACAAGCCTGATGGCTGATTGGATAACCAATCCCCAACTTGCGATCCCATTGATCGAAGATCATCCACTTGAATAAATTTGTAGAGACCGGTTGGTGAAATAATTCGCATGGAGATAGGTTCATCCCGATAGGATGAAGGTTCAAGCAGGCCAATTTGGAAAGGATAGCCTGACGTTGGATTTGGATAAACTCTCCATGACTTATTGCCTTTAAGGCCTTCTACCTGTATAGCTGTAGTTTTGCTGTAAGTGTATGTTCCGTCAAAGTCAACTTGCTTCAGTCGATAGAAGATGTTTCCGCCAGCAACTGGCAATTCGCTATCTCGGAAGTAATATTCAACAGGTGCATCAGAATAACCAGCTCCGTTAACATGCCCGATTTTCTTCCAATCTGTCACATTATTTATGGATCGTTCGATTTCAAATCGGTCATTTTCCCATTCTTTAGCGGTAGCCCAAGAAAGCTCACCAGATCGAAGTGGAGCATTATACTCGGCATTGATGTAAAGGTATTCGACTGGAAGGATTCGGGTATTTAAATACTTGATCAGTACTTTTCCTGAACCGCCATTTCCTCCTCGAACATTTCCTGCGCCACCACCCGAACCTGTATTGGCAACACCATTTCCTCCTGATCCATTGTTATTGCCATTTCCACCTATTCCAGAGCCGCCTGACCCAGGATTATCTGTAGCGTTTCCGCCTCCACCTCCGCCATAAACTCCTGGAAAACCAGAAACTGTAATCCCATCACCACCATTGCCTCCATCTGAATCACCGGGGAAAGTAAAAAATATAAAAAATAAAACTTCCACATTTCCATTGCTACCGCCTGAACCGGCACCGCCGCCACCTCCTCCTGCACCTTCACCTCCAAACTCATCACCTTCACCTCCATTATTGCCACTTCCATCAAATGCGACTCCAATATTTCCATCTTGTCTGGCTCCTCCTCCTGATGCTCTGGGCCCAATACCATCTCTCCCATCGTCTGAAGTAGTTGAGCCAGAACCACCACCTCCTCCACCTCCTGCGATAATTTCAAAATTAGGATCGCCTACTGCAAAAATGCTGTTTTCTCCATCCTCTCCTTGAGCAGCAAAATCTGTTGAACCAGCTCCTCCATCTCCTATTCTTATATCAAATGAAGTTCCTGCAGGAAGTCCTGGATTAGGTCCGAGATTAATATCAATAAAGCTTTGAGGAATTACACCTCCTGCACCACCGCCTCCGCCATAAAGACTCCTTCCACCGCCGCCACCGCCGCCGATTACCAATACTTCAAACTCAACTAACCCTTCTGGAGGAGTCCAGGTCCCATCGGTATTAAATTCAATCACTGTTTCACCACTAATGGCTCCATCATCTATGATAGTACCTCCATTGGTAGAGCAGGTATAACTAATGACCACTTGGCCATCCCCTCCAGCACCACCAAAACCGGGGGCACCGTTTCCCCTTCGTTCGCCACCACCACCCCCACCACCAGGTTGTTGGCCGGGAAGCCCCGGAGAAGTGCTGCCTATATCAGGTCCACCATTTCCTCCATTTCCACCTCCTGAAGGTGCAGTTGCTCCCGAAGGCCTTGCTGTCGTTGCGTTATTTCCGTTAGCTGCGGTACCTGCAGAGGATCCGCCGCCACCGTTTTCGCCTCCTCCTCTAGAGATTCCATCTCCTCCACTAAACCTAACATCACCGATACCTAAAGCAGCACTGCCTCCTGCACCGGGATCGTTGCCACCTGAATCATCTAAGCCTGATTGCCCTCCTACGGCTAAAACAATTGCGTCTGATTCAAATTCCGTCCTAGCTACCCAAGACGATTCTCCTGGCTGTTCAGTAGTACTCCCGGCACCTACAAATACTGTCAGTTGTTCCCCTGGACTAACTGCAATCGTACTTCTAGAATAAGCGCCTCCACCACCACCACTTCCGCGGCCTGTTTGACTTATTCGAGTGGAACCTCGTCCACCTGCACCCCATGTCTCTATAGTTATAGAAGTGACCCCAGCTGGAACAAAAAAAGTCTGAAGGCCAGTATTTGTATAGGTGACAGGGCTTGAGCACTGGGCATAAGTTTGACTGGCAAGCAAATAGCTGCTGAAAATCAGAATGATACTTAATAAACTAAGGCGAAACCTCATCTATACTAAGTGCAAATTTTTATATATAAAATGATTTATAAGGATTTTAAGATTTTCTTATTGGGTGTAAATCCTTATTTCATGATTTGAATTAACAATTATAGATATTTATATTTAAAATATGATTTTTTCCGAATAAAATTTTTTTATAGATAATGAAAAAATATAAAATATTGTTTAGATTTTTTAATAAGGATGGGTTTCGTTCATTCAGAGAAATAGGTTTGGACTTTGTTTTATTATAAAAATTCAATAATCATAGAAAAAATGTCATTCTTCTTGAAAAAATAGGAAAGGGCTTTTTTGACTAAAAAAAGAGTAGTTAATAAAGAGGATTGGGTTTGATTTCCACTTTAAAAGGTTTTGTGAATTATTTCATAGATAGAGTGTGATGATTTTCTCCTTCATCTTGGCATTGAAACCCAGTGGATCGCTCCATACCCATCTAGGTATTCTTAGGCTATGTACTTTTCAATAGCTAGCAATTCTTAAATTGATGTAGGGGGTTCGGAGTGTCCTAAAAATGATTAGGGATAATAGTTCATTTTCAAGCTTGACATTCATCACTCTGTTCAACAATTTTGAAAGCAGCTGCTTACCTATCTTAATGGCGATTTTGGATAGCAAAAATTTGAATGGCTTTGCCTATTTTCAGGCTATAGTGACCCAAATTGTTTTTGCGCTAAAAGTCATAGGGTCTGAAATTTCAACCCTATTTAAAAATGATACTTCTATCAAAAGTTGTTTTTTGAAAGGCTGATCGAAATCAGTGTCTGATTGCAGCCGATTGTAAACTCTGACTCAAAGTAAAAGAAGTTACTTCAGGACTAACGTATTTAATCTTTATTGGAATCTGTTTTACCTTCTCAAAATCAATTTATGATACTCTCGGTTTTCGCCCCAGCTAATCTCTAGGGTGTAGACTCCGGCAGCCTTATCTCTCAGAATCAAGGATAGTTGTTGACTGAGTAGCTTAGCAGATTTACCTGAAATACTATCGAATACACCTGTCGCTGCGATGACTCGAATAGAGATCTCCTCATCATTGTAAACACCCGTATCGATCATCTCTAAGTTGATTGGATCTCCGGAAGTCGGATTCGGGAATACTCTCCAATAAGTCACTCCAGACATTGGGTCGACTTGGATGGCTCTGATATCACTATAGGTAGAGTCTCCATCAAAATCAAATTGCTTCAACCGATAGAAAATATCTCCTCCCGCTAGAGGCAGTTTGCTGTCTTGATAGAAATATTCTACCGGTCCATCGGAATAACCAGCTCCTGTCACCTCTCCGATTTTCTCCCAATCGGTGACATTATTGATAGAGCGCTCAATTTCAAAGCGATCATTTTCCCATTCTTTGGCAGTTGCCCAACTTAAATCCCCAGAGCGAAGAGCATTATTGTATTCAGCCTTAAAGTAGAGGTATTCAACTGGAAGAATTCGGAAGTTAGGATAGCGGATATAGACTACACCTTGGAAGCCATCGCTTCCACCGGTTCTTCCGGCACCGCCGCCTGAACCGAAAGTGGTAGCAGGTAGGCCTATTCCAGTATTATTGCCTCTTCCTCCTGCATAGAATGTAGCACCGCCTGAGCCAGAATATTGACTACCTCCCATACCAGGTTCATTTACAGTAGCCCCAGAAGAGGTTCCTCCTCCTCCTGCGCCATAGTGAACATCTTCACCAGAGATGTCCTGCATAATTCCATTTCCTCCTGATCCAGCTCTTAGAAGTGATGCATCTCCGTTTCCACTTCCCCCTCCTGCAGCGGCACCACCGCCACCTGCACCAGAGCGACCAAAGCTTTGCCCATAGGCTGTTCCGCCATCATTTCCTCCGGTATAGGTTGCCAGGCCTCCAGTTGAGCTATCAGATCCATGAGCTGCTCCCCCGCCTCCGGAGGCACCATCTCTACCGGTACGGATACTAAGTTGATCACTTGAAGATCCACCTCCACCTCCACCGGCAGCATTAAGATCGGCGAAAGTATTACTTCCAGCATAATTAAAAGTTGAGCCGGTAAAGCTCGATCCAGTTCCATCGCCACCTTGCTGACCTGAACTTATGGCTCCTAGACCTTGACCGCCTGGTGTAACTTCGAATGTAGCACCTTGTAATCCAGGGAGACCATTCATAGTGATTCCGGTGTATTGCTGATAAATCACAGCGCCACCACCACCGCCTCCGGCAGCATCTCCGTAGCCACCGCCACCGCCACCGCCGACAACCAATACTTCAAATTCATCCAGTCCATCAGGAGCATTCCAAGTCCATGAGCTACAATCACCTGTGATACGGATTACCGTGAAGCCTTCTGAATCGGTGTATTGGAAGACTTCTCCGGAACCAGTACATGGAGGTGGAGTCGTACAGTCATAAGTAATGACGATCCTTCCATTTGGTCCAGTCGTACTAACAATGGCTTGTGTCAGTCTATCAGCCAATGGTTCGGATGGTCCTAGAGGAGTAACAAAAACATCTGCTCCGTCAAATACTATATACAGTGTACTTCCTGGGACTACAGGGATGGTCGCAGGCGCTGGATTTCCTCCATCTCCAAATGCTTGGATGGTTACTTCACTTATTCCGGCACCAACCGAATAGGTAGCATTTCCGTCCGCTTGTAAATATTCAGTACTGCAATTGATTCCAAATGGAGCTGTATTGTTTGTAGGTACCGAATATGGGCATTGATCCGCAACTCCTTCGATGGAATTTATTGTAAGGATAGTAGTTCCTTCATTAGAATAAGGGAGAGATGCGAAAGTAAATTGACCGGCAGTGATGACTGTTACGGTAATCGTTTGATCTGCAATCTCATTTGCTCCGCTTGTACTGTAATTTATTATGTAGTCTCCCGGTGCTAGCTCAGGGCCGTAAACGGTAAATGTAGAAACATAAGGAGGAGATGATCCAACGGGTGGGTTGTTTACCTCAATATTGGAAATAGGGTATGTCGGATTATCAACTGTGATGGTACCTGTCGCATTTACTGACCCACAACCTCCAGTCAAAGGGATACTATAATTAAATATTCCTACCTCAGATGGTGTACCTGATATTGTAATGTCTCCTGAGCCAGGATCAAAAGAGGCACTTATTCCTAGCGGCAATCCGTTTGCTCCCGCTACACCTTCATTAGCTATTCCTGTGGCTCCTGTAGTACGATGGATAAGTGTAATTGGAACGGCTGTATCTAGACAAAGAACTGGGTCAGGGTTGACTGGGGTGACTGTGTTTTCTGGAGTAACAGTAACCGTGACAATATTGGAAGGTGGTGACGGGCATTCTGTACCATTCAAATTGGAAACAACGATTCTCTGGAACTCCGTGGTTTCTGATAATGCCGGTGAATCATAGGTAGCGCCTGTTGCACCTGAAATAGGTGTCCAAATAGGATTAGAAGAATTTCTAAACTGCCAGATATAGCTAAGGTCTCCATCACCCGAACCTGCATCAGTACTTGTAAATGCGACAGGGTCGTCTCCAATACAAATGGTTTGATCAGCTGCTATTGCTCCAGGAAGAGGCTCGCTTTGCAGCGTTATGGTCACCGGATCAGAAGGTGGTCCTTCACAGAAATTGCCACCCACAGTTGAAATAGTATACCTTCTATATTGAGTAGTTTCTGTAAGGACAGGAGGAGCGAAATCAGCCCCTGATGGATTACTTGGAACGTCTACCCAGTTTGGAGTAGAAAGATCAGTGTTCATTTCCCATCTATAGGAAATCACAGCCCCAGGGTCTTGAGGGGCGTAAACATCCCCAATAATAGGGTCAGGTGTATCTCCCTCACATATGGTTTGGTCGCTTGCTATAGTGCTTACATCAGGGACGTCTCTTACTACAATCAAACCTTCTACTCGTACTTGCTGGCAGGATCCTGTGGTAAAGACCTCATAAGTATATTCGCCAGGAGTTGTTGGAGAACCGCTAATTCTCAAATTAACTCCATTCCAAATGGCTGAAAGACCTGCAGGTAGTCCTGTAACTATTGGACCGTCCAATCCCCCACCAACTGCATATTCGATATCTATAATTGGAGAATCCTCGCAGACAACTTGACTATCATCAGTTCCTGGGTCTGAGGTTAATCTAATGAAAGGGGAAAGTGTTCCGAAGGAAATATCATCCAATGCAAAGTCATTACCACCTAGTGCAGTATTTAGGTTGACAATTTCAATGATTGCAGTTGTGGCAGTTCCCGAACTCCAGCTTGGATTGGATCTAAACTCCCGCCAGTTGTCTAAGCTTACCTGAGCATTACTAGTTGGTTCAGGAGCAGTTGATAGATCTAGCACAGTACCCACTAATTGACCATTGATTTTGAATTGTAGTCTAGCATTCGACGCCGGATTCAAATTCATGGCCCAAGCGGAGAAATAGTATTCTGTAAACTGCTCAACTGTGACCTCTTGTCTCCAAATAACGGGCTGTCTAAGAGGAGAGCCAATAAGCGCACCTCCATTGACCATCATAAAGTTCCTTGGTCCGGTTGCATTATTGGTGTGGTCTCTTCCATAAAAATTAGTGTGATAACCAGGAGGAGTTGTGGTCGTACTACCATTGGCATTTACATTTACTGCATAATATCCTTCTGGCCATAAGCCTGTCGCAGGATTGCCATTAACATAGTAAGCTTGATTCTGAGTGTATTCAGTAAAGAAGCTTGGATTTGCAGGATCAAAATTGGTAAAGGACCCATCAATAATTAATTCCTCTGCAATACTGATGGAAGAAGTGCTTGTACAACCATCTGGAGAGGTGGCTGTCACAGAATAGGATCCAGCAATATCAACTAAAATGGAGGAAGTCGTTTCTCCAGTACTCCATTCCCAGGTAGTGCCTGTTACATTAGAACTGGCTACTAAAAGTACACTTCCATCTACCGCACAATAATCTGCTTGTAGGGTAATTACTGGGGTTGGGTCAACAGTAATAGTGAAGGATTCTGAAGGACCTGGGCAACCATTCACCGTAGGTGTTACTGTAATGGTGGCTGTAATCGGACCTGAACTAGGGTTCTCCGCAATAAATGCAGGAATGTTTCCAGTGCCTGACGCAGCTAGACCAATCGATGGTTCACTATTCGTCCAATTATAAACTACTCCTGCGACTCCATTACCCGTAAAATTCACTGCTGTAGTAGACTGACCTGAACAACCAATATCTTGATCCGAGATAGGATTTACAGTTGGCATTGGTCGAACCAAAACATCTACCTCAAAAGAATTTCCAACACACCCATCCGGAGTGGTAGGAGTAACTGTATAGGTGACAGTCTGATCGACTAAAGAGGTATTAGTCAGCGTTTGGGAAATACTGCTTTGGCCAGTAGCCACATCAGACTGACCTGTTAAATTTCCATTAGAAGATACCGTCCAGGTATAAGTCGTTCCAGCAGGAACCAAGCCATTAGATCCATCTAGTGGGATCACTTCAAAATTTTCTCCACTACAAATAGTGGTTCCCGAAATGTCTGAAATAATAGGTGTTACATTGACTTCTGTAGAATTAGTCACCCCAGATGGGGCCGTACATCCTCCTGCATTACTATAATTCACACTTACATTTTTGGTGCCTGCAGTTAGCCATGTTAGGGTTACCGTATGGTTGGAAGTGCCAATTCCTCCTGAAGAAATATTGTAATCCGTTCCCTGTATTCCAGATACAGTCCATATGTAATTGGATTGTCCAATTTGTGTTGTATACGTTACAGGTTCTCCAATACAAAGGTCTGCCGTAGGAGCTTCGGTAAATGTTGGAACAGGTAGAGGATTGACATCAATAGTATTGGTGACAGCTGATGCGCCTTCACAATTATTCGAATTACTATAATTTACAGAGACATTTTTGGATCCAGCAGATAACCAAGTTAAGGTGACTGTATTGTCAAAAGGTCCAATACCTCCAGATGTGATCGTATAGTCTGTTCCAGCAGTTCCTGGGATTGACCAGGTATAATTATCCTGACCTGATTGGGTAGTATACGTTACCGAGCTACCCACACAGACATCAGTAGAAGGTTGTGCTGTAAATGTTGGTACAGGTAGGGCATTTACAAAAGAGGTGTTTACAACTGCTGAAGCTGCTGAGCAATTATTTGAATTGGTATAATTAATCGATACATCTTTAGTGCCGGCAGTCAACCAGATTAGGGTTACAGAGTTGTCATTTGTACCCCCTCCTGTCGTGATGCTATAATCAGTTCCTTCAGTTCCTAATATAGTCCAGATATAATTAGATTGTCCTGGCTCAGTAGAATAGGTGACTGATTCGCCCACACAAATCTCGATAGGGGGTGCAGCGGTGAAAGTTGGTTCAGGAAGTGCATTTACAATGGTGGAATTAATTACCGCGCTTGCTGCTGAACAATTATTGGCATTGTTATAATTGATTGATACATCCTTCGTGCCATCCGTCAACCAAGTCAGGGTTACCGTATTGCTGGATGCTCCAATTCCGCCTGCTATAATGTTGTAATCAGTTCCTGCAGTTCCCGGTACATTCCAAACATAATTGGATTGACCTCCCTCGGTAGTGTAGGTTACTGGATCACCTACGCAAACCTCAGCTGGAGGAGCGCTTGTAAAAGTTGGTTCAGGCAATGCATTTACTACGGTAGAATTTACTGTTGCAACAGCAGCTGTACAATTATTAGTGTTTGTATAACTAACAGAAACATCTTTAGTCCCATCAGATAACCAAGTAAGCGTTACACTGTTGTTAGATGCTCCAATTCCACCCGCCGTGATGTTATAATCAGTTCCTGATGTTCCTGGTACTGTCCAAACATAGTTGGATTGACCTGCCTCGGTAGCATAGGTTACAGAAGTGCCTACACAAACTTCCGAAGGCGGAGCAATCGTGAAGGTTGGTTCGGGGAGCGCATTGACATTCGTAGAAAGTACTGTTGCAGTTGCGGCAAAACAACCATTGGAATTGCTGTAATTGATTGTCACATCTTTTGTGCCCTCCGTCAACCAAGTGATTGTTATCGAGTCGTCATTTGTACCACCTCCTGCTGAAATAGAATAATCAGTGCCATCAACTCCAGGTATTGTCCAATTATAGTTGGATTGTCCTGACTCGGTGGTGTAGGTTACCGAAGTGCCTTCACAAACTTCACCTGAAGGAGCAGGGTTTAAAGTTGGAACTGGTAGTGCATTTACCACAAATGCTCCTGAAACACTTGAGGTTTGATCAGGGCCACAACCTCCGGAACTTGAAACCACTACATAATAGTATCTTGGTATTCCATCGGCATTGTCAGATGGAGGAGTAAATGTGTCAGAATCTGTACCGACTTGGGAATCCACCCCTGTATTAATTACCCCTGTTGTGTTGGTGTACCATTGATAAGACAAGGTGCCAGTTCCAGAGGCGCTTACGGAAATTGGACTAAATGGACCCTGCCCATCGCAGATCGTATCCCCTCCTAAGTCTTCAGAATCGATATTGGTTAAAGGATTAACGATGAACGCCCCAGAAATCGAGGAAGTAACGGTTCCACAACTCGGGCTTGTAGCGGTAGCATAGTAGTATCTAGGCAATCCATCTGCTACGCTTGCATCGGAAGGAGGGGTGAAAGTTGGGCTCGTTTCTCCGGTAAGCAAAACTCCTCCTGTATTATTAGGAGTAGTATTTTGATACCACTGATAGCTTGCTGGTATTCCGCCGTCACCTGTAGCTGCAATTTCAAGTTGAGAGAAAGTTCCAGATCCTAAGCAGAACACCTCATCTGGAGCTGAAGGATCTAGATCTAAATTGATAGAAGTTCCTGAAGGAGAAACTATATATGCACCAGTAAGGTCTGAGGTTTCAGGGCCTCCACAAGTCCCTGTGACTACCACATAATAGTACGAAATACCCTCAGGAGAAGAAGGAGGCGTAAATGTAGCCGAGGTGGCTCCAGATACTGCTGTGCCAGGATTAGTAGCAATATCTGAGTTGTCAGGCTTACGATACCATTGGAAGGACAATCCAGATCCCGTAGCCGTAATGGTTATAGGATCAAAACCATCTCCAAAACATTCAGTATCACCAAGCTGACCTGGATCAATTACAGGGTCAATAGAAACTGGTGTGCTAATGTCAATAGTGTTCGACGCAGGACTTGGTATTGAACACCCGTTTGGATCAGTATAATTAACTGTAACCGTTTTACTTCCTGAGGTCAACCATTCGATGGTAACAGTATTGCTATTGTTTCCTATTCCACCTCCTGTAATATTATAATCTATCCCTTGAGTACCAGGGATATCCCAATCATAATCAAATTGACCAACTTGGGTAGTATAAGTTACCTCATCATTCAGACAAACGGGATTAGATGGTTCTACAGTAAAGCTTGGAGTAGGAAGTGGCGCTAGATTAATGGTGTTTGAAGCGGGAGCTATACCAGTACATCCATTTGCATCGGTATAGTTAACCGTAACCGTTTTTGCTCCATCAGTTAACCATTGAATGGTTACAGTATTACTACCAGTGCCAGTGCTTCCGTCAGTAATAGTGTAATCGCTTCCTTCCGTACCCGTAATTGTCCAAACATAATTGGATTGCCCAGATTCAGTGGTATAGATTAATTCTTGCCCAATACATACCGGGTCTACTGGCTCTATGGTAAATGTCGGTACAGGTAGAGGGTCTAGGGTAATGGTATTTGAAGCTGAGGTAGCACTAATACAACCATCGGGATTGGTGTAACCAACTGTCACAGTTTTATCTCCTGGGGTTAACCACTCAATAGTGACCGTGTTGCTTCCGGTACCGATACTGCCTCCGGTGATGTTGTAATCAGTTGACTCAACTCCCGAAACTGTCCAGATATAGTTGGATTGGCCCGACTGGGTGGTATAAGTTACCTCGTCGCCAATACATGTTGGATTGGAAGGCTCAGCGGTGAAGGTCGGAACAGGTAGAGGATCCAAGTCAATAGTGCTTGTTGCCGGTGAGGAGCCAGCACAACCACTGGAGTTTTCATAGTTGACTGTTACAGTTTTTTGCCCAGCAGTCAACCAAATAATTGTTAATGTATTGTCGGTTCCAGCAGTTACGGTAAAGTCTATTCCTTCATCACCGGAAATAGTCCAATCATAATCTGAAATTTCTGGCCCTGACTGTGTTGTATAAGTGACTTCCTCACCTATACATACTATTCCGGAAGGAGCAGTGGTGAAGGTAGGAACCGGGATCGGATTTACAGTGATTGTATTAGAGACAGGGCTTGCTCCTTGACAGCCATTGGAGTTTTCATAATTAACAGTGACAGTTTTAGTTCCATCTGTCAGCCATTCTATTGAAATTGTATTAGTAGATAATCCACCTGCAACAATATTATAATCCGTTCCTTGGACTCCAGTTATACTCCAATTGTAATTTGCTTGTCCAGGCCTTGTGGTATAAAAGGCCACATCGCCTATACAAAAATCATCCGATGGCTCAATAAGGAAAACAGGGGTTGGAAGAGGACTGACCGATATAGGGCTGCTGACGTATGTTGCGGCTGAACATCCACTTGAATTTGAATAACTCAGGAATACTTGTTTAGAGCCTTGTGTTAACCAGGTTAGTGTTAGAGAACTGCTAGAATCAGTTCCACCAGAAGTTATACTATAATCGACTCCCTCTGTACCAGATATCTGCCAGTCGTAATTGAATTGTCCGGTTTGAGTTGAATAAGTTACCTCTTCCCCAATACATACAACTCCAGTGGGTTGGGTAATAAATGTGGGTGTTGGTAGTGGATTAATAGTTAGGTTTCGGGTAGCAGTGTCATCTGAACAACTTCCTGAGCCTGCTACTGTGTAGCTAATAGTAGTTGTACCACTAGAAAGAGCAGTGACTTCTCCCGTCGATGCATTTATCGAGGCTACTGCTGTATTACTTGAGGACCAAGTGCCTCCTATCGAAGTTGAGCTGAATAGGGTAGTTTCACCTACACAAAGTTCATCCGCCCCACTTAAGGTTCCTGCATCAGGCGCTTGGGTTACTGTAATGGACCGGGTTTCAAAGTCATCTGCACAGCCTCCTGAGCCTGAAACGGTGTAGGTAATAATTGCGGAACCTGCAGCTATTCCAGTCACAACCCCAGTTGAAGGATCTACTGTGGCAACTGCTGGATTTCCAGATGACCAAATACCACCGGAAATTGTCGAAGAGAAAGTTCTTGTTCCCCCTTCGCAGACTTCCTGAGTTCCACTGAGCACGCCAGCGTCAGGTGGTGCAGTGACAGTGATAATTATACTAGTCTCAGGTGCAGGACAGCCTCCACTGGCAGGAAGGGTATAGAATATTTCCGCTGTACCAGCAGAAACTCCAGTTACTAAGCCTGTGCTGGAAACTGTGGCAATAGCTGGATTTGCTGAAGACCAGGTTCCGAAGGCTGTGGAAGATAAAAGCTGAGTATCTCCTCCTATACAGATATCCTGATTCCCACTGATAGTTCCTGGGCTAATAGGTTGGTTAACAAATACCGTTCTAGAGGAGGTCGCTACAGTACAACCTGTAATGGTATATCGGATAGTTGCTGCACCTGCGCTTACTCCGGTGATCACACCGGTGGAGGGGTTGACTGTTGCAATAGAAGGATCTGCTGATGACCAGATTCCTCCAGCCATGGTAGAAGTAAATGTAGTCGTCCCTCCCACACAAATAGACTGTGGGCCATTTACTATACCCGCTGTCAAAGTATAGGAAATTTTTATTCGACCGGCTCCGCCGTCACCTCCAGTATAATAAGTACTTCCATTTCTTCCGGAGCCACCGCTACCTCCGCCACCAGGGATTTGCCCATCTTGTCCTTCAGTATTGGAAGTATTAACTCCTGGGCCACCATCTCCTCCTTCGCTTCCAGCTGGTATTGTACCGGGAGTAAGAGCACCACCATCGTCACCATTTGAATTTGCATATCCAGAGGATCCTCCACCTCCACTTCTGGAACCATTTGCATCACCGCCATTACCGCCTCTATAGGTTGCATCATTTCCGGTTCCGATAGGTGCTCCATTACCTCCTTGCCAATCATTCTCTACACCTGAACCACCACGAGCTAATAGGCCTGAACCAAAAGTGGTATTACCTCCATTTATGCTACCAGTAGTGCCTCCTTGACCTACAGAATAACCAAAGGTATCTCCAGGGTTAACTGAAAGAATTGATCGGGAATATCCACCACCACCTCCGCCTCCAGCGGCCCAGCTTCCAGAGGTTCTTCTACCACCTCTTCCTCCGCCACCCCAGGCTTCAACAATAATTTCTGTAACACCATCAGGTACTATCCATGTACCCGAAGGATCGGTGTCAAAATCTAATGTTTCTACACAACCGCAATCTTCAACAACGATAGTTCCGGTTGCAAAGGCTACTCCGCAGGTTCCCAGTAATTCTATGCTGTAGTTGAAGGTTCCCAGCTCTGTTGCGTTGCCAGTTATGCTTATTTCTCCGGTAGAAGAATTAAATGTGGCACTTACGCCCGTAGGAAGTCCATTAGCGCCATCTATTCCATCTCCAGATATTCCGGTAGCCCCAGTGGTACTATGGGTAAGATTAATGTCTCCTGTGAAAAAACAGAATGTGTTTGTAGAACCTGAACTTACTGTTTTGCCAGGATTTATTTGTATAGTTTTTGTAACTACTGCAGGACTACAGGAACCCCCGCTAGCAGTAAGTTGCAAAGTGATTAGGCCTAATGCGCTATCGTTTGGACCTGCTGTATAGGTTGCATTGGCAGGATCATTGGCGTTGGTCCAGGTACCATTTCCATTCAAATTAGTCCAAATGCCACTTGTAGCGGCACCACCTATGCTTCCTCCCATTGGAGCAGAAGTCTCTCCATCACAAATTTCAGCCAAGGCTCCTCCTGCATTAGCTGTTGGGCTAGTGGTAATTGTTAGCGTTTTGGTTGCTGTAGTTACTCCACAATCACCCCCAACTGTCGTTAAGGTTAGGGTAATTGTTCCTGACTCGGAGGCTCCAGCAGTATAGGTCGCATTAGCTGGATCAGTAGGATTAGTCCAAGTACCGGACCCTCCACTCCAAACTCCTCCCGCAACAGATCCCGACACGGATCCACCCATTGCCGAAGTAGTTTCCCCTTGGCAAATACCTGCTAAAGCGGGACCTGGGTTTGCTTGTGGAAGTGCATTGACTAGAATGGTTTTTGAAACTGAAGTGGTACCACATGCTCCACCCGTAGTAGTGAGGGTCAGTGTGATTAACCCAGATTCTCCTGCAGATGCAGTGTAGGTAGCAGTTGCTGGGTTGCTTGGATTGTTCCAAGTGCCCGATCCTCCCGACCAGGTTCCAGCTGTGGCTACACCTCCTATGCTTCCTCCCATTTGAGCCGAGGTTTCTCCTTGACATATGGCTGCCAATGCACCTCCGGCATCTGCTGTTGCACCGGGGTTTACTGTAATGGTTTTTGAATCGCTAACCGAACCACAGGAACCTCCTGATGTGGTCAGGGTTAAAGTGGCAGTGCCATTATAAGATGCGGGTGGTGTCCAAGTTGCGTTTAGAGCAGTTGCACTTGGGCTGAAAGTTCCTCCAATTCCGCCGTCAGACCAAGTTCCACCTGTAGCTCCGCCGCCTACACTACCTCCTAATGGAACAGAGCTATCTCCTTGGCAAATGGCAGCAAGAGACGAGCCTGCATCAACAGTCGGGTTTGGGTTTACTAAGATTGTTTTGGAATCGAAAGTATCACATCCCCCACCTGTAGTAGTTAAGGTAAGTGTAGCAGTTCCAATATAATTAGCAGGTGGAGTCCAGGTCGCATTTAAGTTTGTAGCACTTGGGCTGAAAGTACCTCCAATTCCTCCATCAGACCATATTCCACCTGTAGCGGAACCACCAACACTCCCACCGAGACCAGCGGATGTTCCTCCTTGACAAATAGGGGACATTGTTGGACCAGGATTAGCTGAGGATGAACAAGCAGGCTTTAAAGCAAGTAAAATTGAAGCAAAGGGATCATTCTCATTATCTTCCAGCTCAGCATCTCCGTCTCCAGTATTTCCAGTATTTGGATTAGGAACCCATGCAGCCCCTACAGATAAATCAGCGCTTCGAGTTGATGTCTCTTCGAAGATTTCGTTAAGCGCTAGTGTTCCGGGACCAGGCGTGTTTGTATTCCAACCGGAATATGTTCTATTGTCAGCAACTACACCAAGCATAACGAGGGCATTGCCGACAGTAGGAGGAGAAATTGCATCAGCAGTCAAATCATCTGCATCACCCACTACAGGGGTTCCTATTGCATCAAAAGGGTCTGTGGGGTCAACCCCAGAAAAAACAGCAATACCCCCAACTATACTTTCGGCTTGATTATCAGCATCGAAATCGAAATTTCTATTTGCCACATCTCCTGCGTCTGCTATTTTATAAAGCCAAGCGACAGCCCATCTATTGTTTCCTTCAGAAGCAAATACTCCAGATGCAATTCTGGTCCAGTCTGGTAAATATCCTCCTTGTCCTAATTGATCTCTATCATTATCACTTTCTGCAATATTTACGATCATCAAGTCTCCAACTTGTAAATTTGCTGGAGCCGTAAGAACTATTGAACCACCATTGCTCGTATTGGTTGCTGAACCCCTTAAAGCTATCTGCCCCAATACCTCTCCACTTCCAAGGCTTAATAACAATCCAAAAATTAATAGAAATTGTCCTATGCTTTGTCTGAATTGCTTTGGAATTGAATAAAAAAGTGCCTCTTTCCTTTTTATATAAAGGAAATTGTCCAAAAGTCCGATCAGAAAACATCCCAGTTGGGAGCTCTGAATTATGTTCCTAAAAATTGTAATCAAATTTCGTTAACACTTTAATGCCATAAACATACAAAAAAATACTTTTTGTATATGATGACAAATGTCATAAACCGTTGAAAAATAGTAGCCTTACAGAATAATTTTAATTTTTGATCAAATTTTCAGAATTCTACACTTTTATCAACTCAAATATGCAAATATTTTCCTGATCTCTTTTTCTGCTAGGTAGGTCCTTTGATTTTTTTTGAATTCAAAAGTTTATTCCGAACTCAAAAGTCTATTTCTAAGAATCTAGCTGGCTTCCTTTTACAATACAATTACTTTTAATCATGCAAAAGGAGTGAAAATTATTCAGTAAATCACTATTAACCAAACACTTAATAAACAAAGCAAATTGGGTGGTTTCAAATCCATTTTCTTATAGATAATCTGTGAAAAATAATAACCTATAAAAACAGCTTTAAGAATCTGCGCATAAAAAAAACCGACTCTTACGAGCCGGTTTCGTTTTTTATAACAGTAGATTTGTGCTGAGCGAAGCCGAGGCATCGGTCATCCGACATCTAACATCAGGCATTTTTACCCATTCATACTGATCAAAAACTCTGCATTGTCGCGAGTTCCCTTCATTCGGTTGAGTAGGAATTCCATAGACTCTTGCGAGTTCATGTCGCTCATCAGCTTGCGGAGAATCCAAACGCGCTGCATTTCTTCCTTGTCCATCAACAAGTCCTCGCGACGGGTACCGGAACTCAAGACATCGATCGATGGGTAAATTCTTCGGTTGGCTAGCTTTCTGTCCAAAGCCAATTCCATATTACCGGTTCCTTTGAATTCTTCAAAGATCACCTCATCCATTTTGGATCCTGTTTCCACAAGAGCTGTGGCGATGATAGTTAATGAACCTCCATTTTCCACATTTCTCGCTGCACCAAAGAATCGCTTCGGTTTGTGCAAGGCATTGGCATCCACACCACCGGAAAGGATCTTTCCAGAGCTAGGCACTACGGTATTGTGTGCACGGGCAAGTCGGGTGATGGAGTCCAAAAGGATGACTACATCATGTCCTACTTCTACCATTCGCTTAGCTTTTTCCAAAACGATGTTGGCAACTTTCACATGACGCTCGGCTTGCTCATCAAAAGTGGAGGAAATCACCTCGCCTCGTACGGATCGGGCCATATCAGTCACTTCTTCAGGTCGCTCATCGATCAGCAAGATCATCAGGTGTACTTCCGGATGGTTTTTAGCAATAGCATTAGCGATTTGCTGCAATAGTACCGTCTTACCAGTTTTTGGCTGGGCTACGATCATACCTCGCTGACCTTTTCCGATAGGAGCAAAAAGGTCCAGGATTCTGGTAGAATAGCCATCTGGCTTTGCAGAAAGGTTTAATCTTTCTTCAGGGAAAAGTGGAGTCAGGTATTCGAAAGGAACCCGATCACGAATTTCGTCTGTCGTCTTTCCGTTGACGGTGCCGATTTTCAAAAGGGCAAAGTATTTTTCACCCTCTTTAGGTGGTCGGATCGAGCCTTTGATATGGTCTCCCGTTTTCAGGCCGAATAGTTTGACCTGACTCGGTGATACATAAATATCATCTGGAGAAGCGAGATAGTTATAATCCAGTGAGCGAAGGAAACCATAGCCTTCTGGCATCATTTCCAATACACCTTCATTTTCGATGACACCGTCAAATTCTTTCGGGCTGACGTAGGTCTTCTTCTTATTGCTTGGAACTGTTTCTGCTGCAGGGGTATGAATTTCATCTTGCGACTTGAAGTTTTTGCGCTTTGGAAGCTCTACTTCAGGTTCAGCTGCTGCCTCTGGTTTCGCCTTTTCATCTTTGGATTCGTTGGCTACGTTGACCTCTTCAA
Organism: Algoriphagus formosus; assembly: GCF_002807035.1. Taxonomy (GTDB): domain Bacteria; phylum Bacteroidota; class Bacteroidia; order Cytophagales; family Cyclobacteriaceae; genus Algoriphagus; species Algoriphagus formosus. The sequence continues at coordinate 1,709,746 of NZ_NIUC01000002.1, forward strand.
AAACTTTGCGCCTTGGTCTAAAAGTTTTGGGATTTTCATCTCCGCTTTCCTGTCTTTTTTCAGGTCTGCTCTTGGGAGCTTCAGCCTTTTCAGGTTCTGCCGCTTTTTTCTCCGGCTTGCCTTGCTCTTTAGGAAGTTCGGTTACGTTTTGTCTTCGGAATTTTGGTTTGAATTCCGGCTCTTCTTCCTTAGGTGCTGGTTTTTCTTTCTTTTCCGGCTTTGCTGCCTTTGCAGGTTCTGCGGCCTTGGGAGGCTCTTGAGTTGACTCTGCTGCTGAAGGTTTTTTCTTAGGGAGGGCTTGCTCTGGGGTGATAGCTTGCTGGTCGAGGATGGCGTAGACGAGTTCGTCTTTTTTGAGGGATTTGAAGTTTTTGACGCCCAGTTCCTCGGCGATTTCCTTCAGTTCAGACAATAATCTGATTCTGAGTTCTTCTATGTTGTACATAAAGAGAGTATGAGTGAATGATAATAATAGTGTGCTTAACGCGGTTTTGATCGCAAATGAAGATCGTAGCAAAAAAGAACTGCTTGAATTGTTCAGGACAAAGTGGGATGCCTGTTCACCTGCGGTATGTCTGCAATATTACAGCTATATCTTAGATTTAACAAATATTTGTTTTTTTCTCTGATTTTTATTGAGCCATCACATTTCGGATGATCGCGATGGATTTCCAAACTTGATTGCTATCGAGTTGCTCTCCATAGAAAACCAGCAAAAAGTCCAATAATTTGCTCCGAAGCTCCTTTTTTACTTTCAATTGGCAGGAATAAGAATACCTCATCAGACATTCCAGGTATTCGATAGCCTGCGGAAGTTCCTGCGCACCAAATGGCAAGGAGCGACTTTCGTCCAATAATTCGTGCGGAGTTTCAGGGCCAAAACCGATAAATCTGGCCATCTCCAGAAGAAATACTAGCGGAAAGTGCTTGATTTCCTGTGTATTCCGGTCCAAACACAGAAGCGAATTTTTGAGCCAGTCGAATAATTGTTCGTTGTGATAATTTTCATAAATGGACTTGGCAACCGCTTCTGCCAGAAAAAGTGCAATACTTGTGCGGGGAAATTCATAAGGAATCAGTGCATAGGGATGAGCTAGTTTGGACTCGGAGATTCGCTGCAGTCCCGAATTTTCCTTTTCATAGACTACCAAATCCAAAATGGTCATCGGTTGATAAAGAGCTGCTTTTGATTTGGTACCAGCTTTTCTCACTCCATTGATGATGTAGGATTTTAGTCCGAGTTCGCGGGTAAAGATTTTGACAATCAGGCTTGTATCCCTGTACCGCATTGAGTTGATGACTATTCCCTCAGTCTTTTTGAGCATCAGCGTTTGTCTTCAAAGAAGCATTTTCGGCATCGCGCCTCATAGATACTATGCTCTCCCAGCATTACTTTCTGTTTGGAATCGGAAAGTCGGAGGGAAAAAGCAGCCAAATCCCCGCATTTCATGCAAATCGCGTGGACTTTGGACACATACTCTGCTACTGCCATCAACTTGGGCATGGGCTCGAAAGGCTGCCCTTCAAAGTCCATGTCAAGACCCGCCATGATTACCCGCTTGCCCTGATTGGCGAGTTGGGTGACCACGGATACGATTCTATCATCAAAAAATTGCACCTCATCTATCCCTACCACATCACAGTTTCCGCTGAGTAGCAAAATATCTTCTGCAAAATCAACAGGAGTGGAGCGGATCGAATTTTCATTATGGGATACTACTTCCTCTTCGTGATAGCGAGTGTCGATTTTGGGTTTGAAAATCTCAACTTTCAATCGGGCGATTTTGGCACGATTTAATCTGCGAATCAGTTCTTCGGTTTTTCCAGAAAACATAGATCCACAAATCACCTCAAGTTGACCTTTTCGGTCATGAGCTCCGCTTCTACGCACAGATGGTTCTATAAACATGCCTTACTCGCTGTAGTCTAGATGGGGAAATTTGTTGATTTCTGCCACTCGGATTCGAAGATCGCCTTCAGGAATTTCCGTTTGGCAGCAAAGTCTTTCATCTTCTTTCAATCTTCCTTGTTTTTTGTAGAAAAGCTCCCGTTCATTGGGTGCATCGAGATTTTCCATCCCAGAAACGACGATCATTTTGCAACTGGTGCAACGACCTTTTTTACCGCAGGCATGCATCCAATCGATGCCGTTTTCATGAATTAATTCAATAACTTTACCCGAGCGATTGCCCGAGTCCAGGGTACGATTATATAGGTTCTCTATCACTATTCGGGACATTTCTTCGTTGACTTTAGTAAATCACCAAGTGAATGACAACTCAAATTAACAGCAAATATTTAGAAAATTACGCCAAAGCGTACTCCGAGACCGTCTGCGAACGGTTTTTTACTGATCGGCAATTTATCTCAGGACAGGATATCGTTGGCTTGACCAGCTCTGTCCAAGTTAATTTCTTTGTGATCAAGCATCTCTTCGAGCTGTGGCAGAAGGAATTACAGAAACTGAAAAGCAATCCCTATTTCGACTATCGGGATATTTCAGTTCATGAAGCCTTAACCCAGTTTATGAATGTGCTCTCCCGAAGAATCCGAGTGGAGAAAGGACATTTTCAGCCCTTGCTAGAAGAGGCGGTGAAAAGAGCGATAGAACTGGCCACCGATCCTGTAAGCTATTATCAATCTGAAATCGATCAGGCTCCGGCAAAGCAGATCAATGAATACCTGCGTGAGAATAAAAAGTATTATAAATGGCATGCTCAATTGATTAATTTTTTGATCGATAAGGCTGGGTTTGGTCAGGAGGCTTCGGATTACAAAAAAGCTATCGCAGCCAATTACCAAGCAGTAAAGGATCAATTGGAGTCTGTCAACTTGCTTCTTGCCACCTTAGGCGATGTCAAAGCTTTTGATCTCGATGCCTATCTACAAAATGACAGTCAAGCTGAAGCGGAAGCAGTTGCTCTAAGCCCAAAGACGGAGGAGGAGTCTGCTTCTTTCTTTGAGAATCTCGAAGAAGAGGAAGTAAAAGAAGCTCCTCAAGCGAAAGTGGAAACTACACCTGAGCCGGTTGCCTCTACCCCAAAGAGTCCAAGTCCAAGTACATCAGGCTCGATTCAAGTGAGGCAAGTTCGCGCTAGATTCTCTGCTGAGAGTTACAAAGGCATGAAAGGGATTATTGGTGAATTGTCGGAAAGCTTGGCCATCAATCAGCGCTTCATGTTTCGAAAGGAGCTTTTCGAAGGTAATGATGACTTATTGACTCATGCTTTGAAATCCCTTGATGCCTGTGATTCACTTGAAGACGCCATCGAATTAATTAATAATCGATACCTGCCCGAGTTAGGATGGGAGCCTAATTCAGAACCAGTGGACGAATTTCTTTCTTTGGTGTATAGGCGCTTTTTGGATTAACCTAATCGGCCCAATTGCTGAGAACGGGATGCATCCATTTTGATAAAGATGAATAGCAAAATGGTAAATGACCAAAGAGAGGATCCTCCATAACTGAAAAATGGAAGAGGAATTCCCACTACCGGGAAAAGCCCTATCGTCATCGAAATATTGATCATAAAGTGAAAAAGAATGATAGAAAGCACGGAGTAGCCATAGACTCTGGCAAATCGTGTTTTCTGTCGCTCTGCCATGACGACCAGCCGGTAAAGCAAAGTCATAAACAATCCGATTACTACCAAGCTGCCCAGCCAGCCAAATTCTTCCCCTAGCGTACAGAAGATAAAATCCGTGTGTTGTTCCGGTACGAAATCAAACTTGGTTTGGGTGCCTTGCAAATAACCCTTTCCTAAGAATCCACCTGAACCAATGGCGATTTTGGACTGGGTTACATTCCAACCAACACCAAGCGGATCCAAGTCAGGGTTGAACAAAACCATGATTCTGTTTTGCTGATGAGGAGGAAGCTTGGATACGACAAAATCGATACTATAGCTATATCCTATCATCACCAGAGCAATCGCCCCAAATACCAGCGTCCTTTTCCAAGATCGCTTTCCGATGGATACTAATAATAAAAAGATTAGACCTATTCCGATTGCTAGGTATAAATTGTTTTCAATGCCAAGAGCGAGTAGAGACAGGGCAATAAAACCAAGGCCCAAAATGTAATAGCGCTGGGGAAAGCCTTCTCGATAAAACATGATGAAAAGCGCAAAGTAAACCATTGCCGTACCCGTGTCAGGCTGCAGCAAAATCAGGATTACTGGTGCCATCATCACTCCCAAGGCAATAAGTTGGTTTTTGGTTTGGGAGAGATCGAAATTCGGCCTTTCCATCACCTTTGCTAGCGCGAGTGCTGTTGCGAATTTGGCAAACTCCCCAGGCTGAATTCTAAAGGAACCAACCCCGATAGACAGGACCTGCCCGTTTACTTCTTTGCCGAGAAAGGGCGTCAATAGAAGTAAAACAAGGAAAAAGAGGTAAACCGGAAGTGCAAGATTTTCAAAAAGCCGATGATCAGCGGCCATGATTACAAGGATAATCGCCACCGAAGCACCGATCCAAACAAGCTGCTTACCCGAGTTGATAGAAAAGTCAAAAATGCTTTTGGCAGCCTGCCCGTCAAAAACCGCCGCATAGATATTAAACCAGCCTATGATGACTAAAGCAAAATAGACTAGTACGGTAGGCCAATCGACGCGACTGATGGGTAGATCGTTGCTTCGCATTAATAAATGAAGTTATTGGCCAATACATATTCTTCTAACTGAGGTCTGGTGATTTGTCCTCGAAGGTACTTTTCAATCATCAAACTCGCTGTACTTGCTGCAGCTCTACCACCCCAACCCGCATTTTCTACATAGACAGCAATCGCAATCTTCGGATCATCTTTTGGTGCGAAAGCAACAAATACTGAGTGATCTTCTCCATGTGGGTTTTGGGCTGTTCCTGTTTTACCGGCAATCACTAAATCCTGAATAATCGCCCGATTTGCTGTTCCATAAAGTGCTTCCGCCATCGCATCCTGAATCAAATCAAAGTGCTTTGGATCGACGCCTACATCATTTTTGATTCGGAATTTAGCGGGTATTCTCGTAGGATCACCATCCACAGCCTTAATCAAATGAGGCGTGTAATAATATCCTTTGTTGGCAAAAATAGCCGCCAGATTCGCCATTTGTAATGGAGTAACTTGCAACTCACCCTGTCCAATGGAAAGTGAATAAATCGTAGAATATTTCCAGCGACCTTCTCCATACACTCGATCGTATAGTTTGCTGGATGGAACATCGCCGCCGTATTCGCCGACCATATCCACTCCAAGTTTTCCGCCAAGTCCGAATTTCATCACTTTTTCCCGCCAGGCATCCAGACCGATCTGTGTATCCTTAAAGGTATTGCTGGAGATCTCCTGATTGATGATCCTTCGGAAAGCCTGATGGTAATATGGGTTACAGGAATTTCGGATAGCTCCGAAAAGATTGACCGGAGAAGGATGATTGTGGCAAGCTACCAAAGATCTGTTACAAGCAAAGGTCGTCTCTGGGAATAGAATGCCCTCTTGCAAACCAATCAAGCTCTGCACAATTTTGAAAATGGAGCCAGGTGGGTAGCGGGCCATGACCGGACGATTCAGGAAAGGCTTGCTATCCATCGAATTGAGGATAGAGTAGTTTTTTCCAAAATCAGCTCCAGTCAGTTCATTTGGGTCATAAAAAGGAGCAGAAATCATGGCTAAGATTTCCCCTGTCTTTGGTTCAATGGCTACCACTGACCCGGTTTTACCTTCCATCAGATGCTCACCGTATAGCTGAAGTTCTCGATCCAGTGTTGACGTTAGGTTGATTCCTGCAACGGACGCGGTATCGTAAGCCCCATCTTTGAATGGTCCCTTATCTACGCCTCGGACGTTGACCATTTTGTATTTGACCCCTTTTTGACCTCTCAGTTCATCTTCGTAAAATCGCTCCATTCCACTTAGGCCTACATAATCACCCTGTTCGTAGTAGTCTGAGCTATCTCTTTCGAGTTGGCGGGCATTAATCTCCCCGATATAGCCAAGGGCATGAGCTGCAATAGGAGTAGGGTAGGAGCGTACAGATCTTGTGGTAATAAATAGCCCTGGATAATCGATCAGAAAATCTTGGATTTTGGCAAAATCCGTTGAAGAAATTTGCTTGATCAGCGGAGATGGCTTGACGGATGAATACTTTTTAGCAGCATTGTAAGCTGTGACCAGGTCTTCTTTTTCAATCCCAAAAATCGAAAGGAATTTAGCAGTGTCCTTTACAGAGAATTCCTTGGGTACGACCATCAGGTCAAAAATAGGATTATTGTAAACGAGGAGTTCGCCGTTTCGATCATAAATCAATCCACGATAAGGATGATCCACCACTCGCTGAATGGCATTTCGCTCTGCCCTACGGGTAAAGCTGTCGTCCATTACCTGTATCATAAAAAGCTTGGTCAGCAAAACTAAGCCAACTAAGGAAATGACGATAATGATGACAAACGGCCTCTTGTCGTTCATAGAATACTCCTCCTTCTTTTATAGAACAACGCTTGTACAAGTATAGCCAAAAGCACCGTTAAAATGGAGGAAAAAAAGCTTTTGTTTAGGATATTGAAAACACCCATGGTTCCCCATTGATCTACTGTGAAAAACAAAAGAGAAAACAAGAATGTCATAGGAACAATATAGGTCAAATACCAACCTGTACCCATTTCTTGAAGGGTAGGGGAAGTTCCTTCGTCGTATCCACCTGTTGGACTGATAATTCGTAACCAGATAGGTCGAAAAAATCCAATAAATGTAGTGCCGACTGCATGAATTCCTCCCGTATCATAAAACATATCCACTGTCAGTCCGACTAAGAAACTGATCACCAAAAGCGAAATGGTCGATATGTTGACAGGTAGGTGTAAAATGAGCAATAGATAAATGAAACAAAGAGCAACGCCAAAGAGTGCCAGGTTTTTCAAAAAGAATATCTGAATAACCAGCAGCAACAATCCCCAGATGATTGTCGAAAAAAGATTTCTAATATTCATCGCTTATCTCGGCTTGTTGATAGAGAGAATCCCGCTCCTCAATGGATGTATTTCTGACTAGATACACATAATTAAGCTTGCTGAAGTCAGCACTCAGTTGCACACTGATATCTAGGTAATTTTGGTTTTCAGATGGATTGACGCTTTTGATCGTGCCAATCAAAATCCCTTCCGGAAACACAGCGTTGTAGCCGGAAGTGATTACGGTGTCTCCAGGGGAAGGGGTCACGTGTCTAGGTACATAGAGCATTTTGGCCACCTGAGTATCTTTTCCATCCCAGTTGATAGATCCGAAGACATCGCTTGATTTGATTTTGGAAGAGACCAATAGCCCAGTATTTAGGAGGGAAATACCCACGGAGAAGTTTTTGGAGACCTCCTTAATTCTTCCCACGGCACCATTTTGGGTGAAAATCCCCATTCCCTCTGTGACTCCATCGTCCGCACCTCGATTGATCGTGATGTGATTCTGGGCTAGACGCAGGGTTTGGCCTACTATTTTACCACCGATGATTTCAAAGGAAGCCTTAAAACTGGAATCCAAAGGAGCGTAAGAAACACTATCCATGGAATTTTGACCAATCAACTCCTTCAACAAGCGGGCATTTTGAGCGCTTAGCTTATCATTTTCTTCAGAAAGACTGAAAAATCCTGTAATGTCAGATTGAGTTTTCAATAATGACCCGGATATGGCCATCGAGCTATTGAAAAATGCTGCTCCTTGGGGAGAGTTATTTCTGACCACCATCCAGATGGCGATGATTTCTAATAAGACAAATAGTAAAAAGGCCCTTAGTTTATAAAGGAATTCGAAAATGCGTAGCATTCGGGCTTTAAGTCATCAATACGGTTCGGAAATTATGCAAGTTTTTCAGCGCTGTGCCTGTTCCTCGTACTACTGCACGAAGTGGATCTTCAGCGATGTGAATGGGCAATTTGGTTTTTTGATGTAATCGCTTGTCCAAGCCTTTAAGAAGTGCTCCTCCTCCGGTGAGGTGGATACCATTATCATAAATATCTGCTGAAAGTTCAGGTGGAGCAATCTCCAATGCTTTCAAAACCGCCTCTTCTATTTTTGAGACTGATTTATCCAGAGCAAAGGCAATTTCGGAATAAGACACCTTGATTACTTTCGGGATACCGGTCATCAAATCCCTACCTCTGATTTCGTAATCTTCTGGGGCGTCATCGAGTTCCGTAAGTGCAGATCCAATGGCAATTTTTACCTTCTCGGCAGATCGCTCACCGATGAGTAAATTGTGCTGTCTCCGCATGTAGTCCAATATATCTTTGGTGAAGGTATCACCTGCCACTCGGATGGACTGATCAGCTACAATGCCTGAAAGCGCGATCAAGGCGATCTCAGTAGTACCTCCTCCGATATCTACGATCATAGACCCCATTGGCTTTTCGATATCTATTCCGATACCGATTGCCGCAGCGATTGGTTCAAACACCATGTATACCTCCTTCGCACCTGCATGCTCAGCAGAGTCACGTACCGCTCGTTTTTCTACTTCAGTGATCCCAGATGGGATACAGATGACCATCCGATGCGATTGCGGGAACATTCCTTTTTTCTGTCCGGGGATCATTTTGATGAGACCTCGGATCATTTGCTCAGCGGCGTAGAAGTCGGCGATTACTCCATCTTTCAGTGGGCGGATTGTTTTGATGTTTTCATGCGTTTTCTCATGCATGTTCATAGCTTCTCTTCCGACCGCAAGCACACGGTTATTGGTCTTGTCAATCGCAATAATAGAGGGCTCGTCCACCACGATTTTATCTTTGTGGATAATCAGCGTGTTGGCAGTACCAAGGTCTATGGCAATGTCACTTGAGAAAAAATCAAATAATCCCATTTTTATTTTGGTGTTTTTGAAGGTAAATGAAGTAGGGTCTAACAGCTCTCAACAAGATACGCATATTAAACGGAGGTCGGCAAAATTATTATGTTCTGACCACAAAAAGGAATCTCGGGGCATATTTTTTGGATCAAATTTCAAGTCGTATATCTCAGGCTCTTAAAATGTTTCATTTCTTTTAAAATTTTATTTGAATGGATGGTGGTTTCTTTAAATTTCCTCTTGGGGGGAGAATTGGTTTTCGATTAAATTTATTTTACCTTTGTGCCGTATTCGATAGTTTCTAGAGGGGACCACATGTCCCCTCTTTCATTATGCTTACTGTATGAATGATTTGAAAGATAGACTTGAGGCTTTGGTTACTGATTGTTTGCCGGACGAAAGTCATTTTCTGGTGGATTTACAGCTGACTTCCAAGTCTAATCAGCTGCTATTGAATATTTTGATCGATGCGGATGCAGGACTGACGATCGACAGTTGTGCAAAAGTGAGTCGAGCAGTGTCCGGAGAGATTGAAGCATTAGAATTGATCGATTCGGCTTATCGAATTGAAGTTTCTTCTCCGGGAGTGGATTTTCCACTTTCTACTGAAAGACAGTATAGAAAAAACGTCGGGAGGGAGTTGAAAGTATTTCTTCAGGACGGGAAGGAATTGAAAGGAAAACTAATATCGGTCTCCGAATCAGGAATAGTTTTGGAGGTAAAAATGAAAGAAAAAGGAAAAAAAGCGGTGTTACAGGAAGTAAATGTTGCTTTTGAGGATATCAAAAAATCAGTTGTACAAGTATCTTTTAAATAAATCAAATGGATGCCAAAGTCTTAATAGATTCCTTCGCTGAATTTGCGAGATCTAAAAATGTGGATCGACCTACCATGATCCGTATTCTTGAGGATGTATTCAGAGCCATGATCCGTAAAAAATTTGAAACGGACGAAAACTTTGACGTGACAATCAATGCTGATAAAGGAGACTTAGAGATCTTCCGTATCCGTGAGATTGTGGATGACAATTCTGAAGATATTTGGGATTTTGATAAAATCAGCCTGACCGATGCCCGCAAAATCGAACCGGATTTTGAGATCGGTGAGGAGGTTTATGAAAAAATCGAACTGGAAGAGTTTGGGCGAAGAGCTGTGCAGATGGCACGTCAGACTTTGATCCAGCGAATCAAGGACTTGGAGAAGGACATTCTTTTCAATAAATATGAAGAATTGGTCGGAGAGGTAGTCTCTGCTGAGGTTTACCAGATTCTCGGCCGTGAGATTCTTATGATTGATGGAGAGGGGAATGAGCTGATTTTGCCTAAAGGAGAGCAAATCCCTAAGGATCGATTTAGAAAAGGCGATACCGTGAAGGCCATCGTCCACAAGGTTGACATGATGAATGGCAACCCAAAAATCATTTTGTCAAGAACATCTCCTGTTTTCTTGGAGAGACTCTTCGAAAATGAAGTGCCTGAAGTTTATGATGGCTTGATTACCATTGTAAAGATCGTTCGAGAGCCAGGAGAGCGAGCCAAGGTGGCTGTAGAATCTTATGATGATCGAATTGATCCAGTAGGTGCATGTGTCGGAATGAAAGGGTCAAGAATTCATGCGATTGTGCGTGAATTGCAAAACGAGAACATCGACGTGATTAATTTCACAGAGAATTTGGACCTTTATGTAGCCCGGGCATTAAGTCCTGCTAAGGTATCTTCATTGAGTGTCAATGAGGAAACTCGTCGGATTTCTGTATTTCTAAAGCCCGATCAGGTATCTTTGGCAATCGGAAAAGGCGGATACAATATCAAATTGGCAAGCCGATTGGTAGGATATGAGATCGACGTGTTCAGAGAGCTGAATGAAAATGAGGAAGAAGACGTCGATTTGATCGAATTTGAAGATGAAATTGATGCTTGGATCATCGATGAGTTGAAGAAAACTGGTTTGGACACGGCTCGTTCCGTATTGGCTTTGACCAAAGAAGATTTGGTAAGAAGAACCGAACTGGAAGAAGAGACCATCGAGGAGATCTTCAAGATATTAAAACAAGAGTTTGAATAAGTCAGGGTGTTTAGCCCGTAGAATTACCCAATAGTAAAAAAGATTTCGAAAGCGGTTTTTAGCGTATGTCAGAAGAAAAAATGATGAGATTAGGCGCTTTGGCAAGAAAGCTCAACGTAGGGACGGCAACCCTCGTGGAGACTCTTGGCAAAAAAGGCCATGAGGTTCAGGACAATCCCAATTCAAAAATCAGCATGGAGCAAGTAGAGCTGCTGAATCGGGAATTTAGATCCTCTGCTCAGGAAAAAGAAGAAGCATCGCATCTCTCCATAGGGAAGCGACATGAGACAGTTACGCTTGAGCCAGAGCCCAAGCCAGAGCCAGAGCCTGCTCCAGCGCCTGCGCCAACTCCAGCTCCCGCACCCAAAGAGGAAGTGCCTGCTCCTACACCTCCGAAAAAAGAAGAACCGAAAACTGCTCCAGCAGAGCCTAAGGCACCTGAAGCTGAAAAAGAGGAAAAAGCTGATATCGAAGCCCCTAAATTGGAAGGGATTAAGGTATTGGGTAAAATTGATCTTCCTCAAAAGACAGATCATAAAAAAGGTGGAAGACATGAGAAGCAGTCAAGACCTGCTCCAGCTAAGCCCGCTCCAGCTCCTCAAAAACCAAAAGAGGAGAAAAAGGCTCCAACTGTAGCTAAGCCACAACCAAAAGAAGAAGTAAAACCAGTCGCTCCAAAACCTGCTCAGCCTGAGCAACCAAAGAAGGAGGAGCTTATTTCCGCAAAAGCTGACAATCTGAAAGGATTAACCGTCCTAGGTAAGATTGAATTACCTGCTGAAAAGAAAAAGAAAGGTGGTCCAGTAGCTTCTTCCGATGAACGAGCCAGAGATAAAAAGCGACCTAGGAAGCGTATCGATAAAGGCGGTAATCGAAATAGAAATCAAGGCGATAGAAATCAAAAAGGAGCTCCTAAAGGACAGCAAGGTAGAAACCAGAAAGCTGAACCTACTCAAAAGGAAATCCAAGATCAAATCAAGCAGACTTTGGCAAGACTACAGGGCGGAAAGTCAGGTAGTAAGAAAAGCCGACGTGATAAGAAAGCAGAACGCGAAAGAGATACTACAGATGTAGTACAGGAAGGATCAAAAATCCTAAAAGTTACCGAGTTTATCTCTGCGAATGACTTGGCGGCACTCTTGGACGTATCCGTAAATGAGATTATCTCCACTTGTATGTCTTTGGGAATGTTTGTTTCCATCAACCAACGATTGGATGCGGAAGCAATCACCATTATTGCTGATGAATTTGGCTATGAGGTTGAATTTACCAAGGATATCGAAGATGAAATCGTAGAGGAGGAAGTCGATAAGGAAGAGGATTTGATTGAGCGTGCACCGATCGTCACGATCATGGGTCACGTCGATCATGGTAAAACCTCCCTACTGGATTATATCCGTATGTCAAAAGTAACTGCTGATGAGGCAGGGGGTATCACCCAGCACATCGGTGCTTACGATGTAAGAACCAAAGACGGACATAAAATTGCATTCTTGGATACTCCGGGTCACGAAGCCTTTACGGCGATGCGAGCTCGTGGTGCTAAAATCACTGACGTGGCCATTATCGTGATCGCTGCGGATGATAGCATCATGCCACAGACCAAAGAAGCAATCAACCATGCTCAGGTAGCTGGCGTACCGATGATTTTTGCGATCAACAAGGTGGATAAGCCTAACGCAAATCCAAATAAAATCAAGGAAGAACTTGCCAACATGAATTTGCTGGTAGAGGAATGGGGCGGTAAATACCAGTCTCAGGATATCTCTGCAAAAACAGGTCAAGGTGTTGATGATCTTTTGGAGAAAGTACTCCTAGAGTCAGAAATTCTTGAGTTGAAAGCCAATCCAGGTAAAAATGCGGTAGGTACTGTCATTGAAGCATCCTTGGATAAGGGTCGTGGATATGTGGCTACTTTGATGATTCAAGCTGGTACACTTCGAGTAGGTGATGTGATGGTGGCTGGTTCGCACTATGGACGTGTGAAGGCCATGTTTGACCATACTGGTAAAAAACTCAAGGAAGCCGGACCATCTACACCGGTTCAGGTACTTGGCTTGAGTGGTGCTCCGCAAGCTGGTGATATTATCAAGGTTTACGACAATGAGCGTGAAGCCAGAGAAATTGCCAACTCCAGAGAGCAAATCCAGCGTGAGCAAAGTCTCCGTACCAAGAAGCACATTACTTTGGATGAAATCGGTCGTCGATTGGCTATCGGTAGCTTCAAAGAACTTAATATCATTATCAAAGGTGACGTGGATGGATCAGTGGAAGCACTCTCTGATTCCTTGTTGAAGCTTTCTACCGATGAGGTGAAAGTAAGTATCATCCACAAAGCTGTGGGTCAGATTTCTGAATCCGATGTGCTTTTGGCTTCAGCATCCGATGCGATTATTCTTGGATTCCAGGTTCGTCCTTCTGCCAACGCGAAGCGACTTGCCGAGCAGGAAGAAATCGAAATTCGTCACTACTCAATCATCTACGATGCGATCAATCAAATCAAAGATGCGATCGAGGGTATGCTTGAGCCAGAGTTTGAAGAAGTCATCACCGGTAATATCCAGGTTCGTGAGGTATTCAAGATTTCTAAAGTCGGAACAGTTGCAGGTTCATACGTAACTGACGGATACATCACCAGAAAGAACAAGATTCGAGTGATTCGAGACGGAATCGTTATTCACGATGGAGAAATCGATCAGTTGAAGCGATTCAAGGATGACGTAGCCGAGGTAAAAGCAGGCTATGAGTGTGGTATCTCAATTAAAAACTTCAACAATATCCAAGTAGATGACACCATCGAAGGATATGAGATGCGAGAGATCAAGCGAAAGCTTTAAGCTTTTGATCAAATCAATAAATGGAAGGAGCGGTGAAAACTGCTCCTTTTTTATTTTCATACTACTAGGTTCAAAAATTAGCTTGAATATTAATTTTATCAGGCCATCCTCGTTTTTTGACCCGAAGAATCGCAATTAAGGGGTAAAGTTGTAAGGATGATTCTATTGCTACTTAGAATCTTTATGCTGCATCGCTTTTTCTATTATTAGGCTTTAATGGGCTCTTTGATCTCTTTTTTGATGCTTCGTGTAGCCAAAATCATCAAAGAAATAGCTAGTACAAAAAGTAAGGCTGCGATCAGCGAAAGTACGTAGACCTGGTCTTGGAAATTTTTCCAAGCAAATAAGCCTAATGAGGCCAAGGTGACGGTGAACATGAAGAACATTGGGAAAGTCACGAACAAGGCGTTTTTCTTTTTTCGAATCATCCAGACTGCAATGGTCAATAGAGCTAAAGCGGCTAAGAGCTGGTTTGCCGAACCGAAGATGGGCCAAAGCGTTGCAAACTCACCTGAAGCTAGTAACAGCGCAGAAAATAAAACCACCAAACCGGTAGAAACGAAGCGGTTTTCAGATAGAGTTTTGCCCATGGGAGTTTTCACATCTTCGAAATATTCCTGAAGTGTAAACCGGGCGAGTCTGGTACAGGTATCCAAGGTGGTCAAAGCAAATGCTGATACCGTCAAAGCAACAAAACTGATTGCAAATTCAACTGGGATTCCCAAAGAACCGATCATTCCCCCGAGTCCACTGGAAAATAAAGAGACCGGACCTTCAGTCCCAAGTCTAGATAAATATTCTCCTTTGCTCAAAACTACTACTGCACCGACGGATAGTATGGCCAAAAAGGATTCGATGAGCATTCCTCCAAAGCCAACCACTTTGGCATCGCTTACTTTATCCAGCTGCTTAGAAGTCGTACCTGATGCAACCAAAGAGTGAAAACCGCTGATTGCCCCACAGGCTATAGTCACGAATAATACCGGGAAAATATATCCCAAATTTTGATCAGTAAGGGTGATCTCGCTACTCATTTGGATGGTAGGATTCGAAAAAATTACCCCTAAAATGGCTGCTAGCATCATTCCGTAAAGAAGAAAGCTGTTGAGGTAATCTCTTGGCTGGAGTAAAAGGCTTACTGGAGTAACGGATGCAATAAATGCATAAGCGAGAAGTAAGAAGATCCATGCTCGGTAATCCAGCGCAAAAGGAATCAACATTCCGAGATACACGGAAAAATACATGAGGGCTACACCCACGATAGAGATGAGTAGGAAGGCTTTTTTTCGATCACCAATCAATCGATTGACGATCCCAAAGCCTACGGCAAGAAGTATAAATAGGAAAGAAGCAGAAGCAACAGCAGGATTGGCGATAAATGTCTTTGCAATGATGTCAGCGAAAACTCCGATCACCAAAATCAAGGTAGAAAAGCTGAAAATCACGAATAGTTGCTTTCCGCGCAGACCAATCTGGTTGCGGATAATGACCCCAATGGATTTTCCTTCGGTTCGGAGGGAAGCCGCCATGCTCCCCAGATCATGTACCGCCCCAAAGAAAATCCCACCCACCAAAATCCATATGATTGCTGGAATCCATCCAAAAGTAACGGCTATCACGGGTCCCACGATTGGTCCCGCCCCGGCAATGGAAGCGAAATGGTGACCTAAGACCACGATTGGCTTACTAGGTTCGTAGTCCACCCCATCCCGATGAGTATGAGCAGGGGAAGGCTTTTTATCATTTAGTCCGAATTTCCTGTAGACGAAATTGCCGTAAAATCGATAGGCTAGTATCAAAATGATAGCAGAAAAGACTAGAATGACGGTATAGCTCATAGCTGACGGTTAATTGGGTTTGCGCTTACAAGGCGAAATGGAAATTTAGTAAATATTTGTCAGTTGTACTTTTCGAAGACCTTAGATTTATTCTTGTTTGCGGATTTGCTATTCGAAATGTCCTCTACTCATTTTTAGTCTGTTTTTGGTCGCGTTTTTATTGTCCATTTAGATTCTCACATTGTTTCCCCAGGAGATCGTGGCACTACACCATGTGGCGAATTTCAACATGCTCGATTTCATTTCATGGATTTAAGGTTTAACTTTGTTTCTTTGACTTTTCAAAAAAATCGAATAATCCAATTATGGCTTGGTTTAAAAGAACAGATAAAGGGATCAAGACTTCCACCGCGGAAAAGAAAGACGCGCCGGATGGTCTGTGGTTCAAAACTCCCAAAGGAAATATCATTCATACGCGAGAGCTTAAGAACAACTCTTATGTTTGCCCCGATGATGATTTCCATGTCAAAATTGGATCTGCTGAGTATTTCGAGATTCTCTTTGATGACAATAAGTTTAAGGAGCTCGATGAAAATATGACTTCTGGAGATCCATTGACCTTTTCGGATACCAAGCCTTATCCTGTCAGAATCAAAAGTAGTATCGAAAAAACCAATCTTAAGGATGCGGTCAGGACAGCTCACGGAAAGATCAATGGTCTGAATATCGTGATTGCCTGTATGGACTTCAGCTTCATTGGTGGATCGATGGGATCGGTAGTCGGTGAAAAAATTGCGCGAGCAATTGATTACTCCTTGAAGCATAAGGTTCCGTTTTTGATGATTTCCAAATCTGGCGGTGCACGGATGATGGAGGCAGGTTTTTCTTTGATGCAAATGGCTAAAACATCTGCAAAACTGGCTTTACTCGATCAGGCTGGAATTCCATATATCTCTTTACTCACTGATCCGACTACAGGTGGTGTCACTGCATCCTACGCGATGTTAGGTGATTTTAACATCGCCGAACCGGGGGCTTTGATTGGTTTTGCAGGACCGCGGGTCATTCGAGAGACGATCGGTAAAGATTTACCAAAAGGATTCCAAAGTTCAGAGTTCGTACTCGAACACGGATTTTTGGACTTCATCATCGATAGGAGACAGTTGAAATCAAGGATTTCAACTTTACTAAACCTCCTGAACAATTAATCAGTTATATACTTATAAAAATGTGATCTCATCTTTCAATTTTGTGGAAGTGAGTAGTCGCATTTGATGATTAATAAATATATTTGTACGCCTCAAATGAGGCATTAAATCCATCCGAAAAGTAAAACCAAAATTTCATGGGTTCAGTAATTATCACGTCAATCGTAGCATTTACCCTGATTATCCTTTTACTGGTTTTCATCCTTCTGTTTGCTCAGTCCAAACTGGTCAATTCCGGAGATGTGAAAATCGTTATTAATGGGGACGATAGCAGTCCACTGGTCACTTCGGCCGGTACGACCTTGCTTTCTACTCTTGGTAATCAAAAGATTTTCCTTCCTTCTGCATGTGGAGGCGGGGGTACTTGCGCCATGTGCAAGTGTGTAGTAGAAGAAGGTGGCGGAGAAGTCTTACCTACAGAGGTTGGACATCTTAGCCGGGCTGAGCAGCAAGGAAATGTACGCTTGGCTTGTCAGGTGAAAGTAAAGCAGGATATGAAAATCCGCGTTCCAGAAGAAATCTTCGGTATTAAGAAGTGGGAGTGCGAGGTTGTATCAAATTACAACGTTTCTACTTTCATCAAAGAATTTAAAGTAAAACTTCCTGAGGGTGAAAACCTTGACTTCGAATCAGGTGGTTACATTCAGATCGATGTACCAGCGATTACCGTCAACTTCAAGGATATGGACATCACCCCGCATCCTGAATTGGGTCACCCTAAAGATGTATATCAAAGTGATTGGGATAAGTTTGGCTTGTGGGATCTTGTCATGAAAAATGACGAAGAGCTATTCCGAGCTTACTCTATGGCCAACCACCCAGCAGAGGGTAACATCATCATGTTGACCATCCGTATCGCGACTCCGCCATGGGATCGTGCTAACAATAAGTGGATGGATGTCAACCCAGGTGTTTGTTCTTCTTATGTATTCTCCAGAAAGCCTGGTGACAAGGTGACGATCTCAGGTCCTTATGGTGAATTCCATATCAACCCTACTCAGCGCGAGATGATCTACATTGGTGGTGGAGCAGGTATGGCGCCATTGAGATCTCATATTTTCCACCTATTCCACACTGAGAAAACGGATCGAAAAGTATCCTACTGGTATGGAGGTAGATCTAAGAAGGAATTGTTCTATGTTCCTCATTTCCGTGAAATCGAAAAAGACTTCCCGAACTTCAAGTTCTACATCGGTCTTTCTGAGCCACTTCCTGAGGACAATTGGAAGATTAAGGAAACTTTGGATGATGAAGGTGACGGTTATGTTGGTTTCATTCACCAAGTTCTATTCGATAATTATCTGAAAAATCATCCAGAGCCAGATGAGGTTGAATATTACCTCTGTGGTCCTCCATTGATGAATGCAGCGGTACTCAAGTTGCTAGACGACATGGGTATTCCAGAAGAAAATATCCGATTCGATGATTTCGGAGGCTAAATAAAAAAATCCCGCATTTGCGGGATTTTTTATTTGCTCATACTTTTTTGATTATTTTTAAAATCTAACCTCCAACTATGAGTATTCAGTCTTTTTTTGAACCCGTAGCCGATTTTCTTTGGCAGAAAAAATATCCCGAAAACTCCTTCTTCAAACAGATTCACTGGTATGGAGAGGAATTTCCCGATCTCAAAGGTATCCAAATAGCACTAATCGGGCTAAAGGAAACCCGTGGAGAAAAGGAAAGTAGAAGTATGGATCGGGCTGCAATCGAAATTCGTGAGAAGCTTTATTCACTCAAGCGAGGAATTGGTTCCTATCGAGTGGCGGACTTGGGCGATTTGATCCCGGGAGAAAAGCTGGAAGATTCCTACGAGCGTATCCAAAAAGTAGGAGATTTCCTGATGAAAAAGCAGATTCTTCCTATCTACTTTGGGGGAAGTCATGACCTGGATTACGGTCAGTATCTCTCCTATGAAAAGATGAAGAAATTGGTTTCGCTTTTGACTGTAGACGCAAAATTTGACATGGAAGAAGAAGGTCCTTTATCCCAAAAGCACACCCAAGAGATTATTCTTCATCAGCCAAACTTTCTTTTTTCCTATGCGCATATTGCCTATCAAAGCTATTTGGTCGATCCATCCTTGGTAAATGTGATCGAGAAGCTGTACTTCGACCACCTGAGGCTGGGACTGGTTCGGAAGGAGTTTAAAGAAATTGAGCCAATTATTCGGAATGCTGACCTGCTGAGCTTTGACCTTGCGGCCATTCAATCTTCCGATGCACCTGGAGTTCCGGAGGCAAATCCTTTTGGCCTGACAGCAGAAGAGGCCTGTCAGATTTGTTGGTTTGCAGGAATGAATGAAAAACTGAGCTCTTTTGGGGTTTATGGATACGAGCCTTATTTCGACGATAGTCAAAACAAAACGGCCATGGTTGCCGCTGTGATGCTTTGGTACTTTATCGAAGGGTTTTATTCAAGGAAAGACAGCCTTTCTTTCAAAAGCAGCGACTATATTAAATATACGGTATCTTTGGACGCAGAGCCAAACTCTTTGGTTTTCTACAAGAGTAAGCGCAGTGGCAAGTGGTGGATGGAAATTCCCCAAAATGATCCTGATAGATTTGACCGGGGTACTATGACCATTCCCTGTAGCTACGGAGATTATCAGACCGCCCAAAAAGGAGAGATTCCCGAGCGCTGGATCAATGCTCAGATTAAATTACTCTGATGCAAACCTATACGCGGCAGCAATTAGCGCTTCGAAATGGTCAGGATAAGCCGGAGATTTGGATTGCCTACCAGGGCATTATCTATGATGTGACTGCATCTAGATTGTGGAAAAATGGAAAACATTACGAACATTGGGCTGGACAAGACCTCACAGAGGAGCTAGTAGATGCTCCACATACTGAGAAGGTATTTAGAAGATTTTCAGCCATTGGAAAATTAGTATGATATTAATTGCAGATAGCGGTTCCAGCAAGACAGATTGGAGAGTAATTCATCAAGACGGTAGCATTTCACAATTCAGAGGAGTTGGGTTCAACCCTTACTACCAGACTTCAGAGGAGATGGAAAAGGAAATGCGGCAGGAGTTTCTCTTGAGTATTTCTGCCGTGACTAAGGAAATCTATTTTTATGGAGCTGGATGCTCGGCTGCTGAGCGTAAGGCTGAAGTTTCGCGTGCTTTAGCTACGATTTTCCCACATGCTACCATTACAATCGACCATGATTTGGCTGCGGCTGCTCATGCTACCTGTGGCCATGAGCCTGGAATTGCTTGTATTTTGGGTACGGGTTCTAATAGCTGTGATTTTGATGGGGAGAAAATAGTGGCTACCAGGCCAGCTCCCGGCTATATTTTAGGTGATGAAGGGGGAGGAGCGTATGTTGGTAGAAAATTACTCCGAGACTTTATCTACGATGATATGCCCAAGGATATTCGAGAGGCTTTTGTCAAAGAGTTTGGTCTGACCCAGGAGATCATTCAGGATCATGTTTATCGTAAGCCTTATCCAAATCGATACATGGCTAGTTTTTGCAAGTTTATCACCGAACACAGCAATCACCCCTACTGCTATTCATTGTATTATGAATCGTTTCTAGAGTTTTTTGAAAAGCATATTTCCCGCTATCAGGACTTCCGAAGTAAGCCGGTGAATTTTGTTGGATCGATAGCCTTTTACAACAGTACAATTCTCCGAAAAGCCGCTTACGATCAAGGATTGAATATTCAGAAAATCATCGAAAACCCCATTGCAGGGTTGACACTTTATCATCAAAATAAGCTATGAAGGTAACCGAAAGCAGTTCGCTCTATGATAATTTGGAAAAAATGTCCGTCTTGGACTTGCTCCAAAATATCAATCGTGAAGATCAAAAAGTGCCTTTGGCAGTAGAAAAGATTATACCAGAAATCTCAGCTTTGGTGAGTCAAATTGTCCCTCGGATGGAAGAGGGCGGAAGGCTTTTTTACATCGGAGCGGGGACTTCAGGAAGACTTGGGATTTTGGATGCTTCTGAGTGTCCGCCTACCTATGGTGTGCCGGATGATTGGGTGATTGGTTTGATCGCAGGAGGAGATTTAGCTATCAGAAAAGCTGTTGAAAATGCAGAGGATGATGCAAATCAAGCATGGAAAGATATTCAAGCCTATGGGTTTAATGAGCATGATACGGTAATTGGAATAGCTGCCTCTGGCACAACGCCCTATGTGATCGGTGGTGTGAAAGAGGCTAGGCAAAAAGGATTGCTTACTGCCTGTATTACTTGCAACCCAAATTCTCCATTAAGCCAAGAGGTGGAACATCCGCTGGAGGCAGTGGTAGGTCCTGAATTCGTTACCGGAAGTACCCGAATGAAAGCAGGTACGGCACAGAAACTAGTCCTAAATATGATTTCTACTACAGTCATGATCAAACTCGGTCGTGTCAAAGGAAATAAGATGGTCGATATGCAGCTAAGCAATGCCAAACTAGTGGAGCGTGGCACCCGGATGATCATGGAGGCGACAGGCTTGAGTGAAACTGAGGCACGAGACCTACTGATCAAGGAAGGATCTGTCCGAAATGCGACTAAAGCGTTTTATTTGGATAAAGGTCACACTGAATAGTTTATAGATCGGAAATCATCTATCTTTGCAGCCCAATTCAAATAATTGGAATTCAGTAAATTATCAAAACAACAAAATCCAGCAGTGATGCTGCATACTTATGAAAAACAATCCACGCAAGCCATTCTTTGGCAAGGATAAATCAGAGAAAAGAGATGAGTCCCAGGACCGTCCAAAAAAATTTAAATCCGGGAAGTCAGATTTTCAATCTTCTGATAAGCGATTTGATAAAAAAGGATCAAAACCGCGCTTTAAGAAAGATTTTAATGAGGGAGAGTCCAATGAGACAAGAAAATCACCTTCTAAGCGATTTTTTAATAAAGAGGAAGAATCACCTAAGCGCGAAAGAAAAGAGCGTGATTCCAATCCTACTACGAAGCGAACTTATGTAGGAAGAGGAAAAGATCAAAAGCCCATGTATGGAGAGAAAGCTCCTGAAAAGGGCAATAGATCTTCTGCGAAGAGAGGCTTTGGTAAAAACCGTCCGAATCGAATTCAGAATCAGGAAACCACCCGTCCTGAATATGATTTTCAGGATATCCCTCAGGCAAAGAATAAGAAATCTAGCGCCGAACTCATTCGCTTAAACAAATACATCGCAAATTCAGGGATTTGTAGCAGGAGAGAGGCAGACCAACTCATTCAGAATGGCCAAATCACCGTCAACGGTGAAGTCATCAAGGAGATGGGATATAAGGTGAAGCGAGACGATCGCGTAGTTTATAATGGCAAGCGAATTAATCCTGAGAAGCCGGTCTATATTCTTTTGAATAAGCCCAAGGATTTTATCACGACAACAGAAGATCCGCTGGAACGAAAAACTGTCATGAATCTGGTGGAAAATGCTTGTGAGGAGCGGATATTCCCTATTGGAAGGTTGGATAGAAATACCACAGGACTTCTGTTATTTACCAATGACGGAGAACTCGCCGCCAAGCTTTCACACCCTTCTAATAAAATTAAAAAAATCTATCAGGTTACCCTTGATAAGCCTTTGACAAAAAATGATGAAGAGGCAATCCGGGAAGGGTTGACGCTGGAAGACGGTTTAGCTGAGGTGGATGATTTGCAGGTGCTTTCAGTGGATCGAAGAATCTTAGGTTTGGAGATTCATATTGGTAAAAACCGCATTGTGAGGAGAATCTTTGCCCATCTAGGTTATGATGTCACAGCGCTTGATCGAGTGTTGTACGCAGGCTTAGACAAGAAAGACCTGAAGCGGGGTAATTATCGCTTCCTGTCTGAAAAAGAGGTAGTCAGACTCAAGTTTTTCCTTTAAAACACTTAGCCCAAGAGCATCCTGTTCTTGGGCTTTGTTTTTTTATGTTTATCCACTTTTCCCTCATTGAGAAAAGTGTCCGGACTAAAATGAGCCAAGGTGTTCAGAATCTAAGCTTTTCTTTGCTAAGTCGATCCAGTTCCTCAAGTAAGGCGATCATTTTAATTCGATTCTCTTTTTTAGAGACATCAAATCCTAGTCCTGCAAATTGCTGTTGAATAAATTTCAAAGCATTGTAAGGCGTTACGGTTGTTTTGTTGAATGCAGCTTCCTCAGGGGTGAGGATATTGTTGTACATATCCATCAAGACAATACCTCGATCCGATTTTTGAAGTATTTCGATGGAACTGTCAATCGCTTTGGACCAATCCATAAAGTGTAAGGGTTTTTTTAACCCGGATTATGCATTAGAATCTGTAGTGAAAGTTCAAACCGCAAGAAAATCAAGTATTTAGCGAATGAGACATAGCATCGCTACGTTGATTGAGCTAAATGCAGCAAAGCGATTGATTCTGAAGCGGTTTGGGCTTGTAATAAGAGGTCTAATGCATATTTCGGGTTTAATCAGAGGAATAAGCTTTACAAACCAAATCAAAAAAAGCAGATAATCTAGCTTTTGATAGAAAATTTTATGATTGGGATTGTAGGCTTTTCTTGATCAACAAAAAGCCTTAAGACTTTGGTGAAGGTCTTTCTTGGTCATGATTCCTCCTTTTCGCCAGAGGATTTTTCCTCTTTTGAATAATGCATAATGAGGAATAGACCGAACGGCAAACTGCTGTGCCAGTTGAGGATGCTTATCTACGTTTATTTTTAAAAGTTTGATTTTCCCACCAAGCTCGTCCAGTACCTCTGCGATAATAGGGTCCATTGTCTGACAGGGTCCACACCAATCAGCATAAAAATCTACCAAAACAGCGTCTTGGCTTTTCTGAATCAATTCTTTTGGGTTCTTTTTTGCCATAAGCAAAAATGCCGACCCCTGAGAGTCAAGAGTCGGCATTTGATTTTATTTGATAGGATTACTGATTTGCACCTACAGGAGCAGTTGGCATCTCTAATCCAAGTTTTGCCAATACCAATTCAGTGAATTTGTCTTGCTCTTTGGTGTAAAGAAGGATAGGAGCTTGACCGGCGGTCTCAGCAAAGATATGCGTGTAGTTATTTTCAGCTGCCACTGCATTGATCGCGTTGATCACCTTAGTCTGTACAGGCTCCAGAAGCTCCTGTAGCTTTCGCTGATAGCTAACTTGAGCATCTTGCTCGTATTTTTGAAGATCCTGCTGAAGCTTAGTCAATTCTGCCTCTTTTGCCGCGCGTGCATCATCGGTCATAGTCTGAGCAGCCTGCTGATAAGTCTGCACTTGACGCTGAAAATCGTTCGCTTTAGTCTGAATGTTGGTTTGAAGCTGAGTTTGATAGTCTTGCAAATCAGCGCCAATCTGCTCCATCTCTGGCATCAGGTCCATGATAAACTCCACATTGGTATAGCCAATTTTCAACTCTTGTGCTTGTGCTGCAAATCCTGCGCAGATCAGAGCGACTGCAGAAAGGATAACTTTTACTTTCATACGTTTTGAATTTAATTTTAATTGTTGTCTTCTATTCCTAATTCTTCCAAGACAAATTCCGAATAATCATGTCTTGGGTCTGTGTAAATAATGCCCGAAGGTACGGAAGCTTTGTCAAATAACATCGCCAAGTTGTTTTTACGGGAAACCCGCTCGATGGCATCGTATATTTTTGACTGTAGCGGTTGCAAGAGTTCGGCTTGCTTTTGGAAGTACTGACCGTTGATTCCAAATATTCGACTGTTGAACTCCTGAGAAGTTTTTTCCTTCTTTTGGATCTCCTGCATTCGTTTTTGGTACATTTCTTCGGTCAAGAGGACTTCTTCCGCCTTGAGCTGTATATACATTTCTTTGATCTCAGCATCCAAATCCTGTGCCTCTTTCTTCCAGGCATTACTCAGCTTTTCCAGCTCTTGCTGTACCACTTTGTAATCCGGGTGCTTGTTGAGCACATATTCTGAGTCAATGTATCCAAACTTTTGA
Organism: Algoriphagus formosus; assembly: GCF_002807035.1. Classification (GTDB taxonomy): domain Bacteria; phylum Bacteroidota; class Bacteroidia; order Cytophagales; family Cyclobacteriaceae; genus Algoriphagus; species Algoriphagus formosus. The sequence continues at coordinate 1,734,334 of NZ_NIUC01000002.1, forward strand.
GCCAATAACTGATTGCTAATCAAGGTAATGGATAGCAAAAGTATGATTTTGATGGCTTTGTTCATGTCTAATGATATCATTTTGTCCTAGGAGCTAAAACGCTCGAACCAAACATTAAATTTGACATAAATTAACCAATTCTGCATCAATTTGTCTTATCTAAACTGCTGACCAATGGTGAAGTGGAATTGTGGACCACTTCTACGACTAATTGGAACACCATTTTGGAATGTAGTGATGTCATCAAATCCATAACCCCAGTCTACACCGAGCAGTCCAAAGGCTGGCATAAAGATCCGTGCACCTACACCGGCAGACTTCTTCAAGTCATACGGATTGAATTCCTCATAGGATCCCCAGTTATTACCAGCTTCAGCAAATCCTAAGACAAATATGGTGGCAGAAGGATTCGGAGAAACCAAGAAACGCATTTCCATCACGTATTTGTTATACACAACACCCCCAAATGGTTCAGGGTCCGGTTGCCCTCTTGTTCGGCTTCCAGGTGTAATTGATTGGTTTTCATAACCTCTAAGACCGATGATTTCTTGACCTAGGGCAAAGTTGTTGAAGGTCATACCGTCACCACCCATTACGAATCTCTCCAATGGAATAATGCCGATTCGATTACCATAAGATCCCAAGAATCCCATGTGCGCTCGAGCACTTGCCACGAGTTTGTTGGACCCAAACAGTGGTGTATAAATACTTGCATCAAACATCCACTTGTGATATTCCAGCCACTTGTACTTTTCCTCATCAGGAGACTCTGCGTTCAGATTGTTATTCATGGAGGAATAGGGTGGCGTCATAGCTACATTCAGCATGACATTCGATCCAAATCTTGGATAGATCGGATTATCGATGTTATTCCTGGCTATCGTTGTGTTGAGGGTAAGGCTATTGGATCGTCCTGTTGGATAGCTCAAACCGAATGAAGTACCAAACTGATCAAATTCGTAAACTTGGAATTGCAGTGAATTGGAAATGCTGAAGTAATCATCCGGCCAGGTAACTCTTCTAGCTAGGCCCAGCGTAGCTCCAGTGATTTTGAAGAAACCAAGTTCCTGACCAAAATTACCTGGATTAAAGAAGTCTACTTGACGCTGCACAGAGTGATTAAAGCTAAAACTCAATGCATTCGGCTTCTTGCCTCCAAACCAAGGCTCGGTCAATGAGATCGAATAGTTTTGGAAAGACCGACCATTAGCCTGTACTCGAAGTGAAAGCTTCTGTCCATCTCCCACAGGAAGGGGATCCCACTTGTCGAAGTTTCCGATGTTTTTGATCGAGAAATTGTTGAAAGTCAAACCAACTGTACCAACGAATCCGAAGAATCCACCCCAACCACCGGAAAGCTCGATTTGATCATTTGGACGCTCTTCGAGCTCAAAGGTGATGTCCACGGTAGCAGCATCAAAATTTGGCCGGAGATCAGGATTGATCTTTTCCGGGTCAAAATAACCCAATTGGGAAAGTTCTCGAATGGTTCGTACCAAAAGTGCTCTATTGAACTTCTGTCCAGGGAGAATTCGGATTTCCCGCATCACTACGTGGTCTGAAGTTCGCTCGTTTCCTTTGATATTGACAGAGTTCACGGTCACCTGAGGCCCTTCAAAAATCCGCATTTCCATATCAATGGAATCACCGATTACATTGACCTCTACAGGTTGGATATTGAAAAACAAGTATCCATCGTCTTGATAGAGAGAGCTGACATCATCCCCTTTTTGAGGGTCATAATTCAGTCTTTTCTCCAGTTTCTCTCGATCGTAAACGTCACCTTTTTGAATTCCCAATTTGGCTCTTAGGACTTCATCAGGGTGGATGAAGTTTCCGTTGAATTCAATATTTCGATAGTAATATTTTTGACCTTCTTCGATTTCTAGGTCAATATTGATTTCATCTTGACCAAAGGAATAAATTGAGTCAGTGACAATTTTGGCATCTCTAAAACCTTTCGTTTGGTAGAAATTGACCACATTGTCCTTATCGTTTCGATATTCTTTTGGGATATATTTCGATCCAGCAAAAAAGTTGAGTTTGAAGTTTTTATTGATGTATGACTTGACATCCTCCTTGGAGGCGGAGTCAGTGTACAAAATTGCATTCGCTACGTCTGAAGGCCCAGCCGCGGTCATTCTGGAATAGACATCCTTAAAAACACTTACCCGAGCATGCTCTTTGGTTTTCTTAAGTTTGGATTTGATTTTGGCATCTGTGATTTCCTCATTTCCAAATACCCGGATTTCGTTGATCTTAACTTTTCCTTTGGTATCTACATCAAATCTCAGCTTCACGCTATTGGGTAAAGTCGTATCTCGGACTTGGGCTACCTTTACTTCTGTGTTCAAAAAGCCTTTGTCGACAAAGTATTTTTGAATATTTCTTTGGGAAGTGTTGAGTACATCCTCACGCACTACCCGACCACGGATATTTATTTTATCCCGTAGTTCGCTTTCTTGGGTTTTGTTGATTCCGGTAAATTCAACTCTGGAGAACCGTGGGCGCTCCGTGAGGTCAAGCAATAATGAAATGTCTTCACCCTCTACCTTCGTGACCAAGATTTTTACATCTCCGATGATTCCCTGATTCCAGAGTTTTTTCAGAGCATTGGAAATAGCATCTCCGGGCACCTCGATCTGATCATCCACCTTTAGCCCTGAGAGGGAGATGATCGCGTTTTCATCTAGCGTCGAAAGCCCTACAGCTTTTATCTCGGCGATTCGATAAGTCTGTGGCTTGGAGTAGTTCAACTCCATGATGTCTATAGGCTTGCTCGAGGAATATCTCGATTGCCCAAGCCGTATCTGCGACATCGCTGTGTTTGCCCATACTAGACAAAATAGAATCAGTAAACTTCTTTTCATCAATTACTTAAGATTTAACCTGCTCCCCTGTTTTGCCAAACCTACGCTCTCTCTTCTGATAGTCGATAATAGCAGCCAAGAGGTGCTCTCTTCTGAAATCAGGCCATAGAACCGGAGTAAAATGTAACTCCGTGTAGGCTAGTTGCCAAAGCAGAAAATTGCTAATACGATACTCCCCACTTGTCCGAATCATCAGTTCCGGATTGGGGATGCCCGCGGTCTCGAGGTGGTCTTCAATCAACTGCTGGTTGATTTCTTCCACCTTCAATTTTCCTTCAGAGATTTTTTGAGCAATGCGCTTGGTTGCTTGGGTGATTTCCCACTGACCACTGTAGCTAAGTGCTAAGATGACAGTCAATCCATCATTTCCTTCTGTTGTCCTTTTGGCTTCCATTAGCTTGTCAAAAGCATTTGGAGGAAGGCTGTCCAGATCACCGATACTTTCCAGGCGGATGTTGTTTTTCATCATCATCGGCACCTCATCAGTGATGGTTTTTACGAGGAGTTCCATCAATCCATTGACTTCTTCCTGTGGACGGGACCAGTTTTCGGTCGAAAACGAAAATAGAGTCAGGTACTTTACACCAAGATTCTCTGCCCCCTCAATGGCATCCTTCACAGCCTGAATGGCGTGACGATGACCAAATATCCGCATGGCGCCTTTCTTTTTGGCCCAGCGGCCATTGCCATCCATGATGATTGCTATGTGATTGGGGATTCGCTCTCGGTCTAAAACTTCCTTCATTACTTCCGATCCGGGTACCTACATTTTTGGAGGTACAAAAATGCTATTTCTTTTCCAAATATTAAGCCTAAGACTCAATTAATTAATAGGCGTAGCACTTTGTACTCTGTATGGTATAGCTGATCGTGAGACTCAGAAAGTAGTACCAGTCCTTGTCGTAGGGATTTCCAAAATTAATCCCATATGGTTGATCGGGGTTATTTGGGTCTTGGAATCTTGGTATGGGAGGGGAGCTACTATCAATTCTATCGATAAAATCCGTGAAAGTAGCCCGTATTCCTGCTTCCATAGCCAGGGTCCAGCGATCATTGAGCCGATATTTCACTCCCCCACCAAAGGGAATGACTACCGTGCCCAGATTGTATCGCTCAGATTGGTTGAAAGCGTAAGTATTTCCTTTCATAAAGAAATGCGTGTACCCGATTCCGAAGAATGCATAGGGAGACCAGAAGAACTCAGAATCATTCCGAAGGAAATCCAAAAAATTGAATTCCATTACCGCTGACCCCTCGATCATTCCACCTCTAAACCGCGCATCTCTACGCTGAGCAGCTAGGTCTAAGGGTCTTACGCTATCGGTCGCCCGAATCGTCCCTGCTGTAATGCCTACCCGAAGCGTCCAGACATTGTCAAAATTTCTCTTGCCAAACAACGTGCCGTGAAGACCTAAATGGTCCAGGTCAATATTTCTGAGTATATCTCCGGTGTAAGCAGTGGTGCCTAGACCTCCTCCGATTTCGTATTTCTGAGCTTTGGCATCAGGGACTGTAATCCCCGCAAATAGCAGAAAACAATAAAAGAAGCTGAGTATCTGAAAATTGACCTTTTTCAAGACGATGCAAGTTATGAAGTACCTAACGTTTAAAAAACGCTCTTTAGTATCTCCTGGGTTAATCTTTGTTAAGCTAAAACGATCATTTGGAGCATTAATTTCTCATATCTAGACCCCAATGTAATTTCTGTCTCAAGGTATCAAAAAAATCATAATTGGGAAGCTTTACAAGTTTGGCTGAAAATGTCTCTTTTTTGATTTTAAATCTTAGCTCCGGTGAAACAGAGGTGGATCTCGAGTCCAGCGATACCAAGTATTTGTCAGCTCTACCCTCGATTTCTATACATATTTCACTGTCATCAGAAACCACAATCGGCCTCACATTGAGGTTGTGGGGGCTGACCGGGGTAATCACCAGATTTTTTGCTTTGGGAGAAAGTAATGGGCCTCCACAACTTAGCGAATAACCTGTGGAACCGGTAGGCGTCGCCACAATGAGTCCATCTGCCCAATAGCTGTTTAGATATTTTCCATCAACGTAGGTGTGTACGGTGATCATGGAAGAGGTATCTCGCTTGTGAATGGTGAATTCATTCAGCCCGAAGTTCAAGCCATTGAAAAGTTTTCGATCACAGTCTAGGGACACGAGGCTTCTTTCTTCTATTTGAAAATTTCCAGAGGATAGATGATTGACCGCCTCCTCAATAGTGTCTGTGGTAACTGTAGCCAAAAACCCCAATCTCCCGGTATTCAGTCCCAAAATCGGGGTTTCCAAAGCTCCTACTTGGCATACTGAGTCCAGAAGGGTCCCGTCCCCACCAATGGAAATCAGAAAATCCATCGAAGCCATTTTATTGTTGGAATCGATGAGCTGGTAGGTAAGACCAGTATTTCCCTGCATTCGAAGGAGTCTGTCGAAGGGCTGAGTAACGTGAATTTCAAAGTTTTTTTCCTCCAAAGCACGAAAGAGCGCTTTGATGTCTTGAAGAAATTCTTGCTTTAAGCTGAGTCCGTGAAGCGCAATTTTCATCCGCTAAATATCTAAAAATCTCAGCAAGTTGCCGATTCGGTCTTCTTCGCTGCTTATACCTGCTTCTTCCTGATAGTGATCGAGGATTTTGTACCCAAAGCGCTCTAAAGTAGCCTTGATATAGCGAAGTTCGGGCTGATCTAGCTTCAGTGTTAGCTTTATCTTAGAATCATCGAGAGGATCATTGCTGATAAATGAGCTTAGGATTTTGGTATTTTCTGTCTCTGTGAGTCGGGCAATCTCAGCTAGGCTATAATCCGACATATTCATGGAAAGGACCAAGACAGAACCTTGAGACTGAATGGAAAGGCTATCCGCAAAAGCTGAAATTGCGTCTTCCATGGTCACAACTCCCAGGTAGGTCATTTCTCTGTCCAGAACAGCCACCATATTGGAATGGTGTTCAGCACTTATTTTCAAAATATCATATACGTGCTGATCAGTGTAGACCCAACAATTGTAGTTGTTCAAAGGAATTTTTTCAAGAAACTTCTCTGGGTCATTTAAATCAAAAATGATCTCATCACTCAAAAACCCAAGAAACTTACCCTTATCTACTACTGGCAAAAGATCGGTACGAATTTCCTCCATCCACGCCAAAGCCATCTTGGCCTGATCGGTCAATTTGAGTGGTGGAATAAGGTTATTGATAAATTCGTACGCCTGCATAAATGAAAGTTAGGAAATGATTTATAAAAGCAAAACGCCTAACTAGGTTTTCTTGTTCCTTGAATCGAATCCCTGATTAGAAGATCAGGTTGTTTAGGATGCCTAAAACAATCCCGCCTAAGATAATCCAAGGCGATGAAATCTTGGTGAATTGGAGGAGGCTGTAGGCAGTTAAAATCATGAAAATATTCAGCAAATTAGCCTCCAGAGGTTCGAAAAGCAGATATGCAGCAGCAATGAGCATACCGCAGGAAACTGCATTGATGCCTTCGAGTGCAGCACGAACTGGGCGGTATTTTTTGAGTTGATCCCAAAATCGGATGACGAAAAATATTAAAAAAATACCTGGAAGAAATATTCCTGCGGCAGCTATCAAGCCACCAGTAAGGAAGCCTAGCAATCCATATTCCCGCATAGAAAGCGCTCCGACGAAAGAAGATATACTGAAGGTAGGTCCGGGAATTCCCTGGGAAATTGCGTATCCGGTAAGAAACTCTTCCGAAGAAAGGAAGTGCTTAAAATCTACAAACTCGGTGTAGAGATAGGGGACTAAAACTTGCCCTCCTCCGAAAATCAAACTGCCGTTTCGATAGAAATTTTCAAATAATAAGACGGACTGAAATTTAGTCAAAGCACCGAGCAAAGCGGCACCTGCAAGCACTCCCGCCCAGAGGTAGAAATTAGCCCATTGGATCTTTAGAGGGGCGTCTTGTTCCAGTTTAGGTTGTTTTTTGTATTTGATGGAGGTGCTTAATCCTCCGATCAGCAGCAGGATGGGAAATACGAAGGGCGAACTGTAGAAAAAGGCCACAAAAGTGGAAATAAGAACCAAAACCATTGCCTCAGTGGTCTGCACCATTTTGCTGATGGTTTTCTGAGCCGCAAAAATGATAAATCCAATAGCCATGGGCTGAATGAATTTGGCAAAATTCAGTGCTCCGGGTGTTTTTTCCTGAAGAAAGTAAATTAAAACAGCGGCTCCCGTCATGATCAAACTGGCTGGAATAATCCAAACCAGGAGTGCCAGATAAGCAAGATTGGGTCCTCCAACCCGAAAACCGATGGCTGAAACCAACTGTGTAGAGGATGGACCCGGGAGCATATTGCATAGCGCATTTAGCTCCCAAAGCTCATCTTCGGTAATGTAGCCGCGTTGATTGACCATTCGCTCCAAAAGCATAGCCAGAAAAGCTTGCGGTCCTCCAAACGCAGTCAGCGAAAGGGCCAGAATGTCCTTAAGAAACAAGTAGTATCTGACCCTTTTGATCGACATGGTTTATTTTTTCAAGCCTAGTTCCCGGAGGCGCTCATCCAAAAATTCGCCAGCCGTTGCATCTTCAAATTGTTTTGGATTTTCTTCACTGATGCAGCTTTCCAGGCATGTCAAGTCCATTTCAGAGCGTGGGTGCATGAAGAAAGGAATGGAGTATCGGCTCGTATTCATCAATTCACGAGGTGGATTCACTACCCGGTGGATGGTTGATTTCAACTTTTTATTGGTCAGTCGCTCGAGCATATCGCCTACATTCACCACCAACTGGTCAGGAAGGGCCGTGATAGGAATCCATTTGCCATCCTTTCTCAATACCTGTAACCCATCTGCACTGGCGCCCATCAAAAGAGTGATGAGATTGATATCCCCATGCTCTGCAGCGCGAACGGCATCATCAGGCACTTCTTCGGGATTTTCGATAGGGAAATAGTGAATCTGTCTCAGGATTGAATTTCCATATGCTACTTTATCCTCAAAGTAATCCTCTTCCAATTCCAAGCTGATTGCAATCGCTCTAAGCATCGCCTTCCCTGCTTTTTCGAGGGTTTGGAAAGCTTCAGTCGCCGCATCTTTGAATTCAGGGATTTCTTCCGGCCATACATTGGATGGGTATTCTTCCTTCACAGAATCGCCCTCGGGAATTTCAGAAAGTTCTTGTCCCACATGGAAAAACTCCTTCAAGTCGCCCGTATTTCTACCTTTCGCATGTTCTTTTCCTTTGCCGGTATAACCTCGCTGGAAACCTATCTCTGGATGCTCATACTTCGTTTTTACTTCATCCGGAAGGCTGAAAAAGTCCTTGATCGACTTATAAAGACGATCTTGAAGGTCTTGGTTGAGACCGTGGTTTTTGATCGCTACAAAACCTATATTTTCGTATGCTTCGCTTAGTTTTTTGACAAAGGCTGCTTTTTGTTCGGCCGACCCGGAAGTAAAATCGGCAAGATCCAAGCTGGGGATTTCATCAAAGAGGATTGACATAGTGGGTATGTTAAATGTATGGCAAGTAAAATTTGGCTAAAAATAATACCTTTAGAGTCAAAACCCATGCTGATGAAAAAGAACCTGATATTTCTTGGCTTTGCTGTGGTATTTCTGATGGCTTGCTCTGAGGAAAGAAAAAAAATTAACGAGCAGGTAGTGCCGCATCCTACGGAGGACTCTACGCAAGTAGAGGAAGCGCGAGAAGAGGTTGCTTTTTTTCAATATGAAGAATTACCTGATTTTCCAGATGCCATTTTGGAGCTTTATACCCCTTTAGGGAATCAGGTATTCAGGCCTGGTAAAGTTCCTTTCGAATTCAATATCAAGAATTACCCCTTTGAAGAGGAAGCCTCTAATCGATTTAGGCTTTTCCTAATCCTAAATGGAAGTGATCCAGTCGGGCACCGAAGTCCGATTTTTCAACAGGAGCTTCAGGAAGGTACCTATCGGATAGTGGCTTTTTTGGTGGATGAAGCAGGTTTTGCTTTGAAAAACTTTGGAAACTACGTTGACCGGGACTTCCAAGTAGGAGATTCCAGACCCTTTCCTTATTCGGCAGAGCCGTATTTAGCCCTGAATTTTCCCCGGGCAAATCAAGAGTATGGAGCTGAAGATGAATTTGTTGTGGACTTTTTAGTACTTGGAGGTGATATGAAGTTGGATGGGCTGAAAGTGAAAATCGAAATTGGAGACTACGAGTACGAAATAGACCATATGGCTCCAATCAGGATTGAAAATCTCCCTGCCGGCGAATATCAGGTGAAAGTTTCTCTCCTCAGAAATAACAATACTGAGCTCGAGGGACCATTCTCTTCCGTCACCAAGACGGTGATTGTGCGATAAGTAGCTATCTTTGCGATTTCACACAATTTTGATTTAATACATGCTACTTGTCAATCAAATCCGAGAAAACTTTGATGCTGTTTTAGCCGGTTTACAAAAAAGAAATTTCCCTGATGCTACTGCTGTTTTGGAGCAGGTGATCGCCTTAGACGATCAGCGTAAATCATCCCAAACCCAGCGAGATCAACTTCAAGCCGAATCAAACAGTATTTCCAAGCAAATCGGGGTCTTGATGAAGAACGGTCAACGAGAGGAGGCTGAAAAAGTCAAATCTCGAACTGCTGAGTTGAAAACCGAGATCAAAGCTTTAGAAGATTCAACAACTCAGGCAGAGGAGGATCTAAAGGCTTTACTTTATACTATTCCGAATATCCCTCATCTTTCCGTTCCTGCCGGGAAATCGGCTGATGATAATGAGGTGGTTTTGGAAAATGGTGTCATTCCTACCTTGCATGAGGATAAGTTGCCGCATTGGGAACTGATCAAAAAATACGATATCATCGATTTTGACTTAGGTGTGAAAATTACCGGTGCAGGTTTTCCTGTTTACAAAGGAAAAGGAGCGAGGCTTCAGCGTGCATTGATTAATTTTTTCTTGGACGAAGCTCTGAAAGAAGGCTTTGTAGAAGTGCAACCACCCATCTTGGTCAATGAGGATTCCGGCTATGGTACTGGTCAACTTCCTGATAAAGAGGGACAGATGTACCATGCCACTGCGGATAACCTTTATTTAATCCCAACGGCTGAAGTTCCAATCACTAACTTGTATCGAGATGTGATTTTATCCGAGGAGGAGCTGCCGGTAAAGAATGTTGGTTATACGCCTTGTTTTCGAAGAGAAGCTGGAAGTTGGGGAGCTCATGTACGGGGATTAAATCGCTTGCATCAATTCGACAAAGTAGAGATTGTTCAAATTACACACCCGGATAAATCCTACGAGGCTTTGGAGGAAATGAGTTCCTATGTGCAGGGGCTTTTGCAGAAGCTTGAGCTTCCTTATCGAGTTCTCCGTCTTTGTGGCGGTGATATGGGCTTTACTTCCGCCTTGACTTATGATATGGAGGTTTATTCTGCAGCTCAAGAGAGGTGGCTTGAGGTGAGCTCCGTCTCTAACTTTGAAACCTACCAGAGTAATAGATTAAAGCTACGCTTTAGAGGAGAGGATAGGAAAACGCAATTGGCACATTCCTTAAATGGATCAGCTTTAGCACTTCCTCGAATTGTGGCGGCAATTCTTGAGAATAACCAAGATGCCGATGGAATCCGCATGCCAGAAGTATTGCATAGTTATCTAGGTTTCGATAGAATATAAATAAGCTAAACCGTCCGATAGTCGGACGGTTTTTTCATTTTAAATCCAATCTACAATGAAAAAGATCTTTGTTTTATTCGCTTTTCTGGTTTTGGCAAATTTCTCCTATGGTCAAGAGGGGTCTGATAGAGAGCTGATTATTCAAACTGTTCAACTTTACTTTGATGGGATGATGGAGCGAGACCGGTCGAAGTTGGGTCAGGCGTTTTTACCGGAGGCAAGGTTAATTGGCTATCGAGGAGAAAATCTGACCATCACGGATTTTGAAACTTGGGCTAGTGGTACGGCAAAGGGGACTCCAAGAGATACCAATGAGTATAAAAATGATATCGTTTCCATTCGAGTACAAGGGAATACCGCTTCAGTGGAAACGGAGCTCTATTGGCCTGGAATCTATTACTATGATTTTTTGACCTTGATAAAGGTGGATGGGACCTGGAAAATTGTCCACAAAAGCTGGTGGGAGAAAAAACTATGAGGATAGCTGTTGGTGAATAGCTAATACCTGAGGTATCAGTAATGTGTTTTCCTTGTTTTTAATGACATAGTCAGCCTTTTCATTTTTCTCCTCGTCAGGTAGCTGTTGATCAATAATGTGATTGACCTGATCTGCAGTTCGGTGTGGGTCACGCATCAGAACTCTCGCGATTCTAATTTTCAGCGGTGAGCTTACATTGATGACCGCGTCAAGCTTCTTTTCTTGGCCCGTCTCGAAAATTAAGGCAGCTTCTTTAAGAACATAGCTGCCATTTTGGGCAGAAGCCCATGCTTCAAAATCCCTTCCTACTGACGGGTGCACAAGGCTATTGATGATTTTTACTTTCTCAGGATCGCTGAAAACCTTTTCAGCTAAATATGGCCGATTGAGTTGATCGTTTTTATCATAGCTTTCCTCACCAAAAGCAGTCTTTATTTGCTTTTTTAACTCCTGGTCTTCATTCATGAGCTTCTTGGCTCGGTCATCGGCATAATAAACCGAAACCCCCAGGATTTCAAAAATTTTTGCAACGGTGGATTTTCCAGAAGCAATTCCTCCGGTCAAACCCACGATTTTGGGCTTAGTTGCCATAGATCAATTTAAAACTACTGGGTTCTACTCTTACCTGATCCAAAAATTCCGGCAATGGGCTGACTTGAATAGAGATCGTGGAATCTTCCTTGTTTCTTCTTGAATAATTTAAGACTGCCTCAAATTCCAAATCTTTTAGCTGATCAGTTTTCCGCTCATCCACCAAGTAATACATCATTACGATAGGCTCTTCCTCTTCCAAATTTACCGATCTAGGGAAATTCACCTTTTTCAATTTTAGGCGTTTGTTTCCCTCTAAAAATGCAACCACTTCAAGTTCTACCTTTATTTCTTCGGTTTCTAAGGTCACAAACTCTGCCAGTTCCTTGGAGATTTTTAAAGGTATATTTTTAGAAATATTCTGATCAATTCTGTTTTCGTCTAGGGAAATGGGGAATTTCCCTTCGTAAAGGTCCAAAATACTTGAGGGGCCTTTCAAGGTAATTGCATTGGGCTCAAAAGTCGGATTAGAAAGCAGGCGGATGTTTTTCCCTAGAGAGTAGCTAGTAGAGTCTAGGGTAGGTGTGAGTTTGATAGTACGAATCGGATCGATTTGGAACTTTAGACTATCAGTCCCAAGATTTAAAAGTTGGGTGGGGGAAATAAACTCACTTAAACTCCTTCTCACATCAGCAGTCAGAAGGTAGTCGTTGGCTGCAGGTCGATCAAGCTCAACGACGAAAGGCTGTACATTGACCTGAAAATATTTTTGAAGCAGATCCCATCCATTTCCGTTGATCTCGATTTCTATACTGGATGGTAATGGTTTCACAGCCATAAACTGCTCCTGATCGAATTCGAATTCGATTGGATAATCCACAATGGTAGTGTAGTCCTCTTTATTGAGGGCATTTAAAATCCAAAAAGTGGTAGCCGCTGCGACGCAGAGAACTACCACTTTGATATTGGAGACTTGTTTGGGGCTTATTCCCCTTTTGGACTCTTTAGCTTCCGGCAAAATTCAACTTATTTTGAAGTTTTTTTGGTGAAATCTAGACTAATCGCTGACTTTTCAACGGTTACTTTAAATCCGCGATCGAGTTCCATCGTCACTGTGTCGCCATCGATCGAAGAGACTTTTCCGTGAAGTCCACCAATCGTGACGATTGGGTCGCCTTTTTTGATTTCCTCAATGAATTTCTTTGTCTCTTTTTGTTTTTTCTGCTGGGGACGGATCATGAAGAAATACATGATCAGAATGATGGATCCAAATAGGAAAACCTGTCCCATGATGCCTGCACCTCCAGCGGAGGCTTGAGCCAAAATACTTGTTATCATTTGCTATTTATCGCTTTACTGGTCCAACGGGAGCAGGGCCTCCAGCTTTCGGTGTAACATTACCACGCAGTCTCAATCGAGTCACTGTTGGGTTGGTATTAGCTTGGATGGTTACTGTCGGAGCTTGTGCACCAGACTTAGCAGTTGAGTTGAAAACCACCTTCACAAAACCAGTTTCTCCTGGGTTAACCGGAGTTTTGGTCCAGTCAGGACTTGTACAACCACAAGATGCCGTAATGTTTGAAATTACTAGTGGAGCTTGTCCGTTGTTAGTGAAGTTGAATACTCGCTCTATAACCTGTCCTTCATTGATGGTACCGAAGTTGTATTCCATTTCTTCAAACTGGAATGCTCCCAAAGTAGCCGGATCGGCAGCTTGAGTAGTTTGAGCGTTCACAGGAGTGATGGATGATCCTTTCGCTTCCAATTGAGCAATTTTATCCTCTAGCGCTTTGATTTTCTCATCCTGCTGGGTCTTTTGACTGCAAGCTCCTAAAGAAAGGGCTGCGACTGCTGCTGCGATGCTTAGAATTCTAAGTTTCATAATCAGTTGTCTTTATTGATTTGGTCGATTAATTTATTTACGTCGTTAAGTAGATTTTCTGCCTTGGTTTTAGCGTCGTTGATCACTCGCTTACCCTCTGTTTTTGCTTCGTTGAGGTGTAGTTCTTTTCCTTCCACGAGTTCATCGATGAGTTCTTCCAACTCGTTTTTGTATTTTGATAGTCTGTAGGAAAGTCTATCGCGGGTATTGCTTCCTGTATCAGGCGCAAACAAAATACCCAATGCAGTACCAACGCCTGCTCCAAGTACAAATGCTATTAATGAATTGCTGCTCTTGCTCATAGTTTCTGTTATTTATTGTCCAAAAGTCCTCTTCCGCTCTTACGGATTTTTCCCTTTTCAGTTAACTCTTTTGACATCACATCCAAAAGGCCGTTTACAAACTGCTTACTTTTCGGTGTGCTGTAAGTCTTCGAGATATCTATGTATTCGTTGATGCTGACTTTTACCGGAATGCTTGGGAATTGCTGCATTTCTGTAATCGCCATAGAGATGATCACCTTATCGGTGAAAGCCAGTCGATCAATGTCCCAATTTTTGGTTTTTTGAGCGATCAGCTCCCTGTTTTCTGCACCTCTCTCGATGGTGAAGTTAAAGATATTTTGAAAAAACTCCTTATCCTCCTCCCAGTTCATCGCAATTTCAGGTAGATCCGAAACCTCACTGTTCAGCACATTTTTGAAAACTTTTGCTGCCAAACTTCTCACGACAGCTTTGTTCTCTGTCCAATTAAGGTCCTTTTCAGAAAAGTAGTTCAGAATTACCTCATTTTTGAAAATAATTTTCTTCAAAATGGCCTCTACTATCTCTTCATCCTGCTCAGCAGTCGGTTGGTCGATGCCAATATAAGCTTGATATTCCTCGGAAGGCTTGACATAGTCCCGAAACCACTCCTTGATCTCCAGTTCAATGTCGTCCAAGTTGACGTTGTTTTTAGCTAAAGCGGCTTGATATGCTGGAGAGTTTCGAAGTTTTTCGAGAATTTGATTCCGGTGTAGGTTCAATTCGGAAGAAAACTCCACTGCTTGGCTCCCTGACAGTTTGCGCTTTCTTTCATATTCCTTCCCTACATGGTCTGCAAATGCCTGGATCAATTCGATCGCCGTGAGATAGAGTTGGGGAATTCGCTCGGCTGATGTGACCATATTTTTAAGCAAAAATTCCCGGTCTCTCAGGTTAGCGTTTCGATATTGAACAATAGCTTCTTTGACTGCTTTTTTGATTTTTGGGCTGGCATCAGATCCCTCAATGGCATCTGTGTTGTTTAGGTTTTTTTCAAAAATCTCTAAAGCCAACTGGGCCTCTCTGTTCAAGGCGGCTTTGTCCTGAACTTCCATGCTATTTAGATCAGGAAGGAAGGATTCTTTGATGAAATCACGAGCGAGATTATGATTGGATGCCTTGCACTGTTCGTAGGCATAGAGGTTCTGAAAAGCTTTGACCCTGAGGATTCTTCGATTTAGCATAATTAGTCAAACGAGCTGCAAATATAGTCATTTTGATTGGGCTTATTCGCCCGGATCGCTCATAAAAAAGCCACCGAAGCAATACGGTGGCTTTTAGATTTAAGCGAGTTTATTCTTTTTAAAAGGGTAACTTAACTCTACCGATAGCAGCTATTCGCTCTTTTGCAACTTGAATAGCTGCCTGCTGGGCAGGGATTTGCTCTTTTTCGGATTTATCCAATATACCTAGGCAAGTATCATATATTTTTTCAGTCTGTTTGAAGACTGTTTCTTGCTGATAATCTCCGAGGTATTCAGCACCCACATTGATTACTCCTCCTGCATTGATAAGGAAGTCAGGAGCATAGACGATTCCTTTTTCCAAAAGAATTCGACCGTGCTTTTCTTCATCCTTCAATTGGTTGTTGGCACCTCCGGCAATCACAGCACACTTCAACCGGTCGATGGTGTCATCATTGACTGTAGCACCCAATGCACAAGGCGCATAGATATCCATATCCAAGTCGTAAATCAACTCTGGGTCGACGGCAAGCGTGCCGGTTTCACGAGCTACCTTTTTGAGCTTGTCTTCAAAGATATCCGTTACCAATACTTCCGCGTTTTCCTTTACCAAGTATTCAATCAGATATTTTCCGACTTGGCCCACACCTTGCACGACAATTCGCTTTCTAGCCAAATTATCAGATCCAAAGGCTTTTTTAGCAGCAGCTTTCATCCCTACATACACGCCATAAGCTGTGACTGGAGATGGATCGCCTGCGCCACCTTTGATTTGAGGAAGGCCAGTGACATGTCGGGTTTCCATGGAAATATGTTCCATGTCTGCGGTGTTCATATTGACATCTTCCGCAGTCACATAGCGTCCTCCCAAACTTTCTACAAATCGGCCAAATCTTCTCAAAAAGGCCTCGCTTTTCAAACTTGGATCTCCGATAATGACTGCCTTTCCTCCGCCAAGATTGAGACCGGCTAGGGAGTTTTTAAAGGTCATCCCTCTCGAAAGTCTCAAGACGTCCGTGATAGCTTCAGCCTCCGAAGCATAGGGCCACATACGTGTGCCTCCTAATGCCGGGCCTAAAGTAGTATTATGAATGCCGATGAGGGCTTTTAGTCCAGTGGCTGCGTCATGGCAGATCACGAGTTGCTCGTGATCCATATTTGTGATTTGTCCAAAAATGGATCCTTCTTGCACTGTTTCGGAAGCTTTGGTTTGTAACATGTGAACTTCGCTGGTTAGATTGTGTTATATTTGGGTTCTTGCTTGAATTCCTCAAACCCGATTGATACAAAATTAAATACTTTTATCAGCGAGCAAAGGAATAATTCGCCCAAGTTTCATGAATAGATTTCTAATTTCAAAAGCTTTTATTTGGTGAGACCACTTTGGAGACTTAATAAGTATTTATACAAATACAAGGGCCTATTGCTTTTGGGGATTTTTTTTACGGTGATCTCAAACATCTTCGTAATTATTCCTGCGCAGTTGGTTCGTTTGGCCATAGATTATGTGGTGGAAAGTTTTTCTATTTTTAAGCCAATTCAGCTTGGAGGAATGGGGGAAGAAGCACAGGAAATTTTCCTCAAGTTTGTCTTCATATTCGGACTATTGATTTTGGTAATGGCGCTTTTGAGAGGTTTTTTTCTCTTTCTTATCCGTCAGACCATTATTATAATGTCTAGGAGAGTAGAGTATGATCTGAAGAATGAGATTTTCGAAAAGTACCAAAGTCTTCCCTTAAGTTTTTATAGAAAAAACAGCACAGGGGACTTGATGGCCCGAATCACTGAGGACGTGAGTCGCGTTCGGATGTATTTAGGACCTGCCATCATGTACGGGATGAATCTACTGATCCTTTTTCCTTTGGTTATCAGCTACATGATTTCTGTCAATCCCGAATTGACCTTGTATTCCCTTCTTCCGCTTCCGGTACTTTCTGTTTCCATCTATTTTGTCAATAATTTGATCAATGAGCGATCAGAGAAAATTCAACGCAGTCTTTCGGGATTGAGTACTTTTGTGCAGGAAGCTTTCTCAGGGATCCGAGTGCTAAAGGCTTTTGTGCGGGAAAATGACAGCGTTCGCGATTTTGCTACTGCGAGTGAGGATTATAAAGAAAAGTCTATCCGACTTACTAAAGTCAATGCCCTTTTTTTCCCTTTGATCATGGCCTTGGTGGGGATTTCGACCATCATCACGGTCTATATCGGAGGTCTACAGGTGATCAATGGAGAGATTGGTTACGGGGTTATTGCTGAGTTTATTTTGTATGTAAATATGCTGACCTGGCCGGTGACTTCCCTAGGTTGGGTGACAAGTATCGTGCAGCGAGCGGCTGCGTCTCAGACTCGTATCAATGAGTTTTTGGATGAGAAAAATGATATCCGCAGCACCGAAAATCTTGAGATACCTGTCAAAGGAAAAATTACCGTGAAAGACTTGAGCTTCGACTATCCGGATACAGGAGTAAAAGCTCTGAAGAATGTAAGTTTCGAGATCGGTGCTGGAAAAACTCTTGGAATCATCGGAACTACAGGTTCTGGGAAGTCTACCATTGCAAATCTTCTGATGCGCATGTATGATCCTTCATCGGGAGAAATCCTTATTGACGATCGGCCGATTCAATCTTTCGATATTTCGCATCTACGGAAAAATATAGGCTTTGTACCTCAGGACGTCTTCTTATTTTCTGATACAATCGGGAATAATATCGCCTTTGGAATAGATCATCCTGATAAAGCGATCATCGAGCAAGCTGCCAAAGATGCGGACGTGTACAATAATATTGTTGACTTCACCAAGGGCTTTGATACCATGCTAGGCGAGCGAGGTATTACCCTTTCAGGTGGGCAAAAGCAACGAGTTTCGATCGCTCGGGCTATTGCAAAAGAACCTCAAATCCTGATATTGGACGATTGTCTTTCTGCAGTAGATACCAAAACAGAAAACGCTATTCTCAATGCCCTTAAAAAGATCATGAAGGATCGCACTTCTGTGATTATTTCGCATCGAGTTTCCTCTGCAAAGCTAGCCGATCACATCATCGTATTGGATGACGGAGAACTTATCGAGCAAGGAACACACGAAACGCTGATGGAGAAAAGAGGTGCCTATGCGGAGCTTTATGAAAAGCAGACTCAAGCAGGAGAGTCCATTGAGTCTGATATTTAATTTTTAGAAGATCCGCAATGATGTCAGTAGCCTTATTTTCGCTGCTTACCTAGCTGAAAATAGCAATAGAAGCTTCTTAAAGCTTAACTGATATGTTTGTCTTTTGGTCATTATACTATTCTAAAAGGTAGAAAAGTGGGTAATCTATTCGCTATCTGCTTTTCGAAGTTGTATTCACTAGCCTGATTCTATGGGGCTTACTGTTTGACTCGAGCGAATATTAGGTTTGATTAAACACAAGAGATGCAAAGAATTTTTTAACTTACTCTATCCATCTAAACCCCTAGCATCATGGAAGATCAAAGAAGTGGTATCAGTGATATCGAGAAAACCCTACAAGAGGTAGGAAAGAAAATAGAGGAGCTAATTGCCAAAGGCACAGAAGCAGGAGGAGAGGTCAAGGAAGAAATCGAAAAGAAGATATCTGAGTTGCGAGAGAATAAAACTACGCTCGAAGAAGAACTCAAAAAAGGCAAGGAAATGCTGGAGCGAGAATTCAAAGAAAAGAAAGAAGAATACGAGCCAAGACTGAAGGAGTCCAAAGGCTTTTTCCTCGAAGGTTTCCGACAATTGGGATTGGCATTCAAATCCCTTTTTTCTAAAAAATAAAAAAAGGCCGGAAGTCCGGCCTTTTCAAATTCTACCTACCTGCAAGGGCATTGCAGCGGTCGTAGGCCGGATCAATATCGATGAAGACATCTTCTTTGGCCGTTATGAACCACACACTCAAAAGATCATCTTCTTTCTTTCGGAGCGCGGCAGCTTTCATTTTTTCGTAGTCATCATTCAGATTAGCGCGGTGAGCAGGATATCTGTTTTGATAATATAAAATTCGAAGCTTGGTGCCTTCTCTTGGATCTTCGAATTGGATGGGTTTGGTAATAGTACCTACCTCCATGCTATCAATTGTGAAGTATAAGACAGGGTCTTCAAGTGTTCGGAGCGTCAATCTGTTTGAGCTAGTACCTGGATCGGTAAAATAACCTCCGTTGTCAGAAGTAGCTCTATCGTCAGAGTTTTCCTTGGCTGCTTTCGCAAACTCAATATTGCCTTCCATGATCTCCGTCCGCAGACTATCTAGGAATCTTTCAGTTCTTTGGATGTCTTCTTGGGTAGCTTTAGGCACCATCAGGATGTGTCGGGTATTGTAAGTGGCACCTCTTACCTCAAGAAGCTGAATCATGTGAAAACCAAACTGTGTTTCTACTGGATCACTGATTTCTCCCTGTCTGAGGGCCAATGCAGTTGCTTCATATTCAGGAGCTAGTTGACCTCTTCCAAAAAATCCTAAATCACCTCCCTGAGCAGCAGATCCAGGATCCTCCGAATATCTTCTTGCCAAGTCTGCAAAGTCTGCTCTTCCAGCCAAAATATCCTCCTTAAAGCCTAGCAATTGATCGTAGATCTTTTGTTTAGTCTGTTCATTGACCTCAGGCTTTTTGACAATCTGACCTACCGTCACTTCGGCAGAAAAGAAAGGTAGCGAATCAGTTGGGATACTTTCGAAGAAGGCACGAACCTCTGCTGGAGAAACCGTCACACCCTCTGTGATTTTATCCCGCATACGCTGCACAACCATCTGTTCTTCGATCAGATCGTACATCTCTGATTTCAGTTGATCTGCTGTTTTGCCGTACATCTGAAGGATCATATTTTCATCTCCTCCAATCTGCTGCAAAACCATGCTGAATCTATTTTCAGTCTGCAATTCCACTTCTGCAGGAGCTACGATTACTGAATCGATCTCGGCTTTCGCCACCATTAATTTATTCACCAGTAGGGTTTCGAATACCTCACATCGGGTAGGAGGAGTGATTCCCTGCTGAGATTGTGCGATGGCTTCGATGAAAGTTCGCTGCACATCAGACTCCAGGATAATGTTGTTGTCTACCTTGGCTACAATCTTATCCAATACCTGCCCTGAGGTAGGGTCGTCCTGTGCAAAGGAAGCATTGAGGGATAGAATAAAACTGAAGGCTAGTAGGGTGTATTTAAGTTTACTCATTGTAGATGTAAAACGAATGCTTTTGAATTATTGGTTAAGTGCTACGAAAGCTTCTTCTTTGATGGTTTCGTTGATCTCCACAGGATATTTAGTGCGGAGTTTTTTGATGAGTTGCTCATCCAAGTACTCTTGATAGTCCCGAATGACAATTCCACGGGTTTCTTCGAATTCTTTAGAACCTGCGGGGAATATTTCACCAGTCAGGACTAGATGCAAATGCCCGTCGATCTCGATTTCTTGATAGGAAAGATTTTTATCCATGCGGGAAAGGACGGCTTGATCAGGAATCTCCATCAGTCCGGATTCTATTTGGTAGGCTAGGGGATACTGATCTGCAATTTCGGTTTGGAAGTTATTGACCAATTCTTTTGAATAAGTCTTCCCGTTCAAAAAGGTCCTTGCCTCATTGACCCGATTCAAGTCCAATACTTTTACAATCAAAGCCTCGGCACGTTCTTTCCACTGATAGTTTTCACGATTTTCCTTGAAGTACTGTCTTTGTCCTACCGAATCCTGAATGCCTTTTTGCCATACCTCCTCATTCATTAAAGAAAAGAGCAAAATACCATCCCGATATTCTTTGTAGAGCATTTGGTACTCTGTGTTGTTTTCGGCGAGATCTTTTTCCTCGAGTTGGGATAGGATTTTAGAGGAATACCGGTCAAACCAAACATCAAATGCTTGGGCATTTGGAGGAAGTCTTCTTTCCTCTGCAGCAATAAATGCCAGAAAATCATTAATCATGAACTCCTGTCCACCAGCTGTAAAAAGGACGCTGCTCTGTTCTCCTAATTCGTCGATTTTGGATTGAAATTCTGAAGGACTGACTGAATTTAAATTGCTTTCCAGTAGTGAAACCAAAGGTTCATTTTCCTGAAAACCATAGCGGGCTTTCTGAATAGCAAGCTCCTGCGTATGAATCATGCTTGAACGAGAGTCACGCAGAATCCGAGAGCGAATCATGGGTTCCAATTGCTCAAAACTATCCAAGTTCTTTCTGTCCTCCAGTCTCAAAATATGATAGCCATACCGGGTTTTGATTGGCGGGGACACTTCACCTATCTCACTTAGTGAAAACGCCGCCAATTCAAATTCGGGAATCATATTCCCAACAGAAAACCATGGTAATTCGCCACCTTTTTGACTTGTAGCAGGGTCTTCAGAATAGTTTTTCACGATATCACTCCATAGCGTGCTTGGCTTTTGGATTTCGGCATAGACGTCAGATATTTTTCTGCGGGCCCGATCTTCCGATGTAGGATCTTCTTCATCCACTCGAACAAGGATATGAGAAACTTTGACCTGTCCAGGATTAGGTCTGCGGTCAGTGACTTGGATGATATGATATCCAAAATTGGTCAAAACCGGATCAGATACCTCTCCCGGCTGAAGCATAAATGCTGCATCTTCGAAAGGCTGTACCATTTGAAGGGAGGAGAAGTAACCGAGATCTCCTTCATTGCTTTGTGCAGAAGGATCTTCTGAATATTCTTTAGCAAGTTCATTGATGCTGACGCCTTGCTCAATTTCTTCCTTTAGCTTGAGAGCCATCTTCAGCACTGCAATGGAGTCATCGGCATTGGCATTGGGAGGAAAGCGAAGCAAAATATGACTTGCTCGAATGACTTCCTGCATTCGGGAGTAAGCTTTGCGAAGCTCACCTTCTTCCAGGGAGTTTTTTATCAGGAATGGAGCTTTCAAGTTTTCTTTGAAAGACTCAAACTCTCGCTCAAACTCTTCGGTCTGATGTAGTCCCTGTGCTTCTGCTTCGACTACTTTCAGTTTGTAATTGATAAATAGGGCTAGGTTTTCTTCGAATTCTTCCCGGGTTAGGCCCATGGAATTGCCTTCAGAAGTGGCTCCTTTCCCTACCAAGTAGATAAACTCGTTCAAAGGGACTTCCTGATCTCCGACTTTTAGCAAGGTAGCATCCTGTCCGGCTACAGGATGGGTAGCGGTCAGTGATATTGTACAAAAAGCCAAAAATATAAATATGGACTCCGAAAGGGACCGATTAGTCATGAATGAGATTGCTTTCAATTTTGCTGCAATGATACAAAAATAGGATGATTTTGAGTGAATTGCCTGTTCACTCTTGCTTTTAACATGAATTAGGATTGAAAAAATTTGATCAGCCTGCAGGTATTGGTACCCTGATGACTTTCAAATTGGATTTCATCCATAATCTTTTTTACCAAAATAATGCCAAGACCGCCTTTTCGCTTCTCGGATATGACTCGCTGAATATCCGGAGCCTCGTATTGTAGTAAATTAAAAGCCTCCCCTTGATCTTCTATTTCAAAAACTATCCGATCGGGTAAATCATTCATACTTAAAAAAATATGATCCCGGCCATTACACTTATGGGAATGAATAATCAAATTAGCACATACCTCTTCCACTGCCAAGGTGACTTGGTGCCGGTCTCTTTCTGAAAGGCTTGTCGGCTCGAGCTGCTGCTCGAGAAAGCGCCTTAATTCAGCGAGGGCCGAAGTTTGACAGGAAAGCTGAATCTTCTGCTTCATAAAGTAATTACTGGGCTAAGGCTGATTCCTTATCCGGGAATATTGATATCAATTGATCTAATCCAAGTATCTGGAAGACTTCATAGACACGGGGTTTTAGTCCAAAGATTTTCAGCGACACACCTTTCTCCTGAAAATCCTCCAAATAGGACATGAAAACTCCTAAGCCTGCGGAGGAAATGTAATCTATCTGAGTACCGTCTACGAGAATGGATTTGGCTCCACTTTCTGAAAGATGACGGATCGATTCATCCAGTTGGACAGAATTACTTGCATCGATTTCCCCAGAAGGAGTCAGAATATGATGTGTATTTTCAATTTGTGTATCTATGGTCAGCATATTTTCATAATTAGGTGAATTTCACTACCATCATCGAGTAATCGTCATCGATAAGCCCATTTCCACCGACAAAATTGTGGAGCGTATCGATTAAAATAGCTTGAATTTCTTTTGGAGTTAGAGAATGATTGATTTCCAACAGGCTTCTGGCTCTTTCGAAGCCAAATTGCATGGCTTTTTGATTTTTAGCTTCAATGATTCCGTCTGTGAAAAGCACCATTACGTCTCCTTCGTGATAGGTAAATTCTTTTTGATCAACGTGCTTTTCATATTGCATGTTTCTTAAAATTCCCAATCCTAGCCCCCCGGATTCCAAATAGGTGGCTTTTTGACTCTTGGCATTGAAGTATAAGGTGGGCACGTGCCCAGCTCGAGCATAGCGAATGAGTTTTTGAGAGGTGTTGATTTCAAAGACTGATGCCGTGATGAAGTGATTTCTCTCCAGACATTTGCTGAGTGCAGCATTGGATCTGATCATAAACTCGCCTGGGCTGAGGTTGAGCTGAATCAAACTCTGAAAGACTCCTTTCATCTGAGCCATGTGGAAAGCGGCAGAGGTTCCTTTTCCTGATACATCACCAATAATCAGGACATATCGGTCCTCAGCTTGCTGAAAAGTGTCATAGTAATCACCTCCAACTTCATCAGCAGCATTGGAATAAGCACAGATTTCAAATGAACTGTGATGATCCAGCCGATCAGGAAGCAATGCCTTTTGTACGCGCTGTGCAATTTTTAGTTCCTCTTGGTAGCGTTCGTTTTCGATGGCTTGGTTGAGGAGGCGGTGGTTTTCTACAGCAATACTTGCCTGTCGGGCAAATGTGCTGATGATATTGATCATTTCTTTGTTGAAACCATCCTTGATCTCTTTGCAGAGCACCATTCGGCCGATCACGGACTTGTTGATCACCAGAGGGACCAAGAGAAGCGATTGGTATTTTCCTTTTTTGACTTTCAGGGAAAATGGTTCCAGAGTATCCGCTTTTTGACTGCTAGCCCATTCTTGAGCAGCTTGACTTGACTCTAAAGTGTCGGATAGTTCTTGAAGTTCTTCTTTTTCAATCCATCGAACCTGTGTAATCGACTCGTTTTTTTCAGACTGATACATCTCCAGCCAGGCTCCATCTGCAAATGATGCGCTCATCGAAGAATCCAAAAGGATATCGAGCACATTTTCTTCGTTTTCTTCGGGCTGAATCGACTGACTGAGCCGTTGAAAATTGATGGCTTCCGTGAGCTTTTGCTCAAATACCGAAGAAGTCGGGAGGTTGAACAGTGTCACCAAAAAGCTGAAAAGAGAATAAATAAATACGAAGACGTAAAGCGCAATAAGGAAAAGATTATCAAGTAGGTTAATCGGATAGATTTGCCGCTCGCCTGACAAAGCATTTGCCTGTAGGAAAAGATAAATAGAGGTCAAAAGAATTACCGAAAGGAAAAGAAGAGATTTCCATTTTTCCTTGTATGTCAGGTAAGGAATCCATTTTAGATTCACAGATAAAAACCCGCCTAAAATTGTCAGGATGACAAAGGCAAAAATAAAACTGTAGCCAAAGGTGTCTTGGGTGAAATAAACAAAAAACATCGCGATGAGCAGACCGATCTCGAAGGTTTGCCATTGCTGCACGACCTTTTTTGTCTTTTGGTACAGGATGAGTTTTTTCCAGAGTAAAGTCGTGGAAATCAAAAAGACCGTGATCAGGGCAAAATGGACGTGATAAAAGAAGTTTTTGAGAAAAGGCTCCTCAGCAAGATTCGAATCACCCAAGAAAAGGTAAAAGAGCTGAATGATCAGAAAGGCTGCTGAAGCAAAAATACCCGTGGAGGCGGATCGCCAAATGAGATTCAAAAACTCATTGTTGGCATTTTGCTGAAAATTGCGAGTGTAAAAGCTATAAACCGATAGAAAGAATAGAATCTCCAGGGTCCAGGTCACTGCAGGAGCAATTCCGGAGTTGAGATTATTGATCTCTCCGAAAAGCCGGACTAAATCCACAAATAGCAGAGACAGCCATATCAAAATGGATAGTAGCAGGCTAAGCCTTCCGATATGTACTGAGGGCAGCTTGATCATGGAATTGCTATCCCAATATTACTCAAAGGGATTGGAAAAATAGTGCTAAGGCGCTTTTTGGTAACTCTCGTTTTGTTAAAAAATTATAAGAGGCTTCTAAAATTTTTACAGGCAAACCAGGTCTTCAATCACATCTGCGCCATATCTCTCCTCGATTAGGCGGAGAATTTTACTCTTATTCATTTGGATTTCTCTTTTTACCGGGCCTGAGGTGATTTTCACAAAGAGTTTTTTATCCCGGATGAAAACAGACTGCGTACGATCTCCGATGGTTTTCCCTACCAAGCTACTCCAATCGTGAATCAATGATTTTTCGCGGAACTTACCCTCAAGTCTGTAGGCTTTCAGAAGTTCCTGAAAGGCTTCCTCCAACGGAGCGGCATCTTTTTTTCTTCCTGTGAAATTATTCATCGATCAGTAAAATAATGATTGGGCAATGCTATCGGCTAATAGCTTCCCGGATTTGCTCAAAGATAGGCGATTTCCATTCCAAACCAGCCAGCCTTCCGATTCTAATTTTTCCAGATGGGAGCGTTTTTCCACCTTCAAATCTTTTCCATAGGTTGATTTGATCAAATCAAAATCAGCTCCCCAAGAAGTACGAAGAGCTGTAAGCAAGTATTCATTGAGCCGGTCGATTTCGTCCATAGGATCTTCCGTGTAGATAATCCTTTCATTTTGGATGCTCTTAAGATAAAGGGCATTATTCGAAGGGTTGAAACCTCGGTTTTTCCCATCAAAGGAATGTGCTCCAGGTCCTAGTCCCAGGTAGGGCTCACCTTTCCAGTAACTGGAATTGTGGATAGATTCCTGACCGGGAAGGGCGAAATTGGAAATTTCATACTGAAGGTATCCTGCTCGCTCAGTTTTGATTTGTAGCATCTCAAATTGCTCTGCGACAAAGTCTTCCTCAGCTGGCTGGAATTTTCCTTTTTCGGTCCAATTGCCCAAGGCCGTCTTGGGTTCTACGGTCAAGGCATAGCAGGAGAGATGCCCGGGATTTTGGGCAATAGCAAGGCTTAGATCTTTTTCCCAAATCGAATGATCGGCATGAGGAAAACCATAAATCAAATCCATGCTAAACTTTTTGAATCCTGCATTTCGAGCTCTCTGAATAGCTTGAATGGATTCTTCTGCAGAATGGGCACGATTGTAAAATGTCAATACCTCATCCTGAAAGCTCTGAATCCCCAAGCTGAGACGGTCTATTCCCAACTTTTGCCACTGATCCAGCTTAGCTTCTGTCAGGTCGTCTGGATTAGCTTCCAGTGTCACTTCCTGAAGATCTAGGGTGAAATTATCTTTGATTTTATCAAAAATCTCCTTCAACCAATTAGGCTCGGCTAGGGAAGGAGTTCCTCCTCCCAGATAAATAGTCTGGATCGTTTCGCCTTGCAAAAATTCTTTTCTCAACTCAACCTCATGAGCTATCTGCCGGAGCATCTCCTCAAAGCGGCTTGTGTTGGTGCTAAAGTGAAAGTCACAATAGTGACAGGCCTGCTTGCAAAAGGGGATATGAATGTAAATTCCAGCCAAATTGATTAGGTTTAATTCTGCAAATATAAGTGTTTCAATTCCCGCTGTGTTTATTCGTCAGTTTCTGATTCTGCTACTTTCCTTTTGGCTGCTTGGCCCCATCCAGGCCCAAACCAACTTTTGGTTGGGTTGGCAGGGAGCTAATGAAAAAACTGACGTAAGATGGCAAGCCTTCGGGGACTCACTCGGTAGAAAAGTAGCCATTGATTCTGCCTTAAGTAACCTTCGATCGAATGGGTATTTGGGAGCCTCTATTGATCGGCTTGAAGAATCTGGGGATTCGCTTTGGGTTGAGATTTATGAAGGTCCAAAGATTGATCGAGTAGCACTTTCATCCAAAAGCCTTCCACCACAGTGGCGAGAAGATTTGGAGAAAAAGGGGGCTCTTTCCTTTCAGGAGGTCAATAGTTTTTTTGGGGAAGTGCTTGATTGGGCAGACGAGACAGGTTATCCATTTGCCTCCCTTCAATTAGACAGCCTCAATCGCGATGGAGACCAAGTTTTTGGACAGGTCGATTTCCAAAGTGGGCCTTTGATTCTTTGGGATAGCGTTCAGATTGAAGGCAATTCGGTGACCAAGAAGACTTATTTACAGCGTTTGACGGGAATTCATCCCGGCGATCCATTTTCACAGAAGGATATTGAACGCTCTCTTACTACTATTCGTCGCAGTCCGTATTTTCGACTTCAGGGACAGCCTCGGGTTGATTTTAGACTTCAAAAAGCCAGTCCTGCCTTCCGGCTTGAAGACCGTAAAGCTAATGTCCTGGATGGTATTTTGGGAGTTTTGCCCAATGAAAACGAGCCTGGCAAAGTGCTTGTCACTGGGCAGCTTGATTTGGCGCTGTATCATCTAGGTGGAAAGGGACGAGATGTGGAACTACACTGGCAGCGATTCAATGAATTGACCCAAAGTTTGAGCCTCAGAGCAAAAGAGTCATTTATTTTTGGCTCTCGCCTGGATGTGTCGGGAGAGTTTAGTCTGCTCAAGCAGGACACAAGCTTTGTCAATAGGAAGTTGGGATTACGCTTTGGCTACCGGAGTACAAATTGGTTGTATTTTGATTTTTTCGTGAGAAGGCAAGCCGGTGATTTGATCAGTACGGTGGCCTTTTCAGAGGTGGAGGTATTGCCTGAATTGGCAGACTTCCGATGGACAGAATATGGTATTAATGCACGAATGGACTGGCTGGACGATGCGATTTCCCCACGGAAAGGAGGCATGATTCAGTTGACTTTTTCGGCAGGAAACAAGGAGATTTTACAAAACACGGGAATTCCACCGGTGGCATACGAGGGGATAGACCTGAGAACCCCACAGTATGCTTTATCAGGTTTTGGGGAAAAGCATGTATTTATCACGAAAAACTGGGGCTTGTATTTCAGGGGTGCTGCTGGTTTGATTCGTAATGAAAACCTTTTTCAAAATGATCTTTATCGACTCGGAGGATTGCAAAGTATTCGGGGGTTTAATGAAAATTTCTTTTTTGCCAGAGATTATTTTTACCTGAATGCTGAGCCACGACTCTTTTTTGGTGCAAATAGTTTCCTTTTTCTCTTTTCCGATTTTGGCTTCATCGAAAACCCGTATTTTGCAGCACCAAATATTCAGCCGTTTTCACTTGGTGCTGGCCTGAATCTTGAGACGGGAAATGGGATCTTTAGATTTGTCTACGCGGTGGGCAAAACCCAAGAACAACCACTTTCTTTACAATTTTCAAAAATTCACTTCGGATATATCGTTCAGTTTTGAAACATGCTTAAAAAAGGTCTTTTACTTTTTCTCTTCAGTTTATGTTTTTTGATTACCTCTCATGGGCAGGTTTTAGAAGAGTACAGTAATGATTGGGAGGAAAACTTGGTGAAAAACTGGTTTTCTTCAAGCGATCAATTAAGTCAATGGATCGATATCAGGCAGTTTCCGGAGGCCTACCTGGTGATGCAGATTCCGGGGGAGACCATGGTTTTTGCGGGAGAGAGGCTTTGGTTTTATGCAGAGCAGGATACTTTACTTAGTAGAAAGGTAAAAGATTATCAACTGGAATTTGGTGTAGATTCCCTACAAATTCGACTTTTGGGAGACCAACTGGTGAAGGCTCAGGCTCTTTTGGAGAAGCGCTTAAACCCAACTTTTACAGTAGAGCAAGAGAAAGAGACAGCTGGTCCTAGTTTGGTTGAGAGAGATTTTGAGAGGCAGTCGGTCCGTGATTTTTTTATTATTGCTTTGTTGATTTGTTTATTCCTATTAGCCGGCTACAGACAAGCATATCCCTACGTGTTTTTCTCAGTTTTGAGCCCCAAGGGATTGGTTACGGCTGAGGATTTTTCTGAAGGAAGCAGTCTTCAAAAGTTCTTCTCCTTTGATGTCCTACTGTTTGTTTTGATTGTCAATATTCTTGCAGCACTATCGGGTGTTTTTGGGTTGATTTTTTTTAGACAAGATCTAATCTATGCCTGGAGCGACGGGACTGCTTTGGATTTGCTGTTGATTTGGATGGTAGGGGCTATGTTTATATTTGGTCTGACGGTCTTGAAGTTTGTGGGTATTCGAATCACGGCTTTCGTGTTTGATTTGGGGAGAATGGAGTTTTCTCATTTTTTCTATTTGCTGAGGCTCATTGTTTGGGTAAATCTGGTTTTTCTACTAGTGATATTCTTTTATTTGATGAATACATTTTCACAGGTGGAGACTTTTCTGATGACGTTCTATGAAGTGTTTTTCTGGATGTATTTGGTTGGAATTGCTTTTTTGTTTCTATCCATGATGAATAAACTGTCCTTTAAGAAATACCATTTATTTACTTACCTTTGCATCGCAGAACTGGTTCCGTTCCTGATTCTTGTAAAGTGGATCATGGATTTCGGTCAATATTAAACCAAAACATAAAGGAAAAGAAGCATGAGTGCAGCTACGAAGGACCGGCTAAGACCCGTGAAAAGTATTCTTGTCTCCCAACCAAAACCTACCAACGATAATTCTCCCTATTTTCAGCTTGCTGAGAAGTACAATCTCAAGATAGACTTTAGGCAATTTATTGAGGTACAGCCTGTGTCCTCCAAGGATTTCAGAAAGCAAAAAATCGACATTTTGAAGCATACAGCGGTGATTTTCACTAGTCGCAATGCCATCGATCATTTCTTTGCGATTTGTAAAGATTTCAAAATTGAGATGCCGGCTGATATGAAATATTTTTGTATCTCCGATCAAACTGCCCATTATCTGCAGAAGTACATTGTGATTCGGAAGCGAAAGCTTTTTGTAGGGACCAAAACAGCTCAAGATCTTTTTGATTACTTCAAAAAACATAAAAACGAGAAATATTTATTCCCTTGTTCTGATATCAGGAAGGATGATATTCCCGATTATTTGGCTAAAAATAATATTGACTTCACTGAAGCGATTATTTATCATACGGTAGCTGCTGACCTTTCGGACCTGGCTGATGTGAAGTATGATATTTTGGCTTTTTTCAGTCCTTCAGGAATCAAATCTCTTAAGGTAAACTTCCCTGAATTCGAACAGGGTCCTACTCGAATCGCTGCATTTGGACCTACAACAGCCGAAGCAGTAAGAGAATTGGACTTGATTTTGGACATTGAAGCACCACTCCCAAATGCACCTAGCATGACCGGAGCCTTGGAGCTTTATATTAAAAAAGCGAATAATTTGTAATAATCGGAATCAAAATCAGTGGTTTTTCAGTTAAAATCCTTACAATAGTCCTTTGATCTGTAAAAACCACATATTGATGACTTTAGGGTTTAGACGGAAATCCATTTTTACTACCATATTCTTGCTTTCGTTTCTCTTTTGGGGGAATGCATTTTCGCAGCAGGATGCGCAGTTTACACAATACATGTTTAATGGCATGTATTATAACCCGGCGTTTGCCGGTAAAGAAGGAGGATATAGGTTCTCTGCCCTGCATCGTTCACAATGGGCTAATTACACCACTTCCAGTGGAACAGGAGGTGCTCCTGTGACCCAACTATTGACGGCACAAGGCCGTCTTGATTCCAAAAATATCGGCTACGGACTTACCGTGGTGAATGATCAAATAGGTGCTACCGGTAACTTAGAGATTAACCTTCAGGGTAGCTATCACAAGCAAATCAATCGAACTACACTCAGTTTTGGGGCTTATGTTGGAATGTTTTCCAGCGCGATTGATTATGGCGAGCTAATTGTCGTCAATCCTGAGCCTAACTTGCCTAGTTCAGGTAAGGAAAATTCAATCAATCTCAATTTTGGAGCAGGCCTCTTATTGGATAGAGGGAATTATTATCTTGGATTGAGCAGTAGACATATTAATCGTCCAAGTTTTGATTTCGGAGATGGAGGTTTTGCAAATCCATTAGAAAATCATTCCTATTTATTGGCTGGATATCGATTTAGGCCTATTGGGCAATTTAGAATTGAGCCAAGTTTCTTGTTGAAATCTGTATCTTTCAATAATTTTTCTTATGATGTGAGCGTTATTGCTACCCATCAAAATAAGATTACAGGAGGGTTAGCGTTTAGAGGGGAGGAATCAGTTTCTGTAATTCTAGGATATTCCCTTCTGCCTGATAATTCCCTGACCTTGGGATATTCCTTTGATTTGGTGATTAGTGGATTGGAAGCTAAGTCACCTACTAGCCATGAGTTGATGTTACGGTACAGATTGACCACAGTGACAAGGGAGGTAGAACGAGTGATTCAGAGGACGCCGAGATTCCGATTTTGATCAAAGGTCGGGTCGAATTAAAAGATAATTTGGCCAAAAAATAATGCTCTGAAAATTGGCAGGTTATTTGCATAAATGTGGAAAATTCAGCTAAATTTCGCCGATTGAGTAGTTTTTAAAATGGAAAATCATTTGATGATATAAAAAATGTCATTTATGTATAAAAAAATTAATCTACGATTAGCAAGTGTAACATTAGGACTTGCTATAGCCACCATCCTACCGGGTTGTGGGCTCTTTAACAAAAAAGGTACAGCGAGTGAAAAACTCAACCGGCGAGGTGAAGTGACGGGGGTACCTAAAAGAGCCAATTGGCAACAAAACCTTCCCTACGATATGGTTCCTGTTAAGGCAGGTACTTTTTGGATGGGGCAATCTGACGAGGATATTGCTTTTTCGCAGTCTTCAATGAACAAGCAGATTACGATTTCTGAATTTTTTATGGATAAATACGAAGTGTCCAATAATAAGTATCGGCAGTTTTTAGAATCAGTAAAAAATGGAGAACTCACTTTTGGCACTCCAACAACTTTAAAAGAAGAACCACAATTTAATTATGAAGAGTTGAAACCTGATACGACCGTATGGTCTACAAGTTTTACTTTTCACTATGGTGATCCTTTGATGGAATTTTACTTTGATCATCCTGCATTTGACAACTATCCTGTGGTAGGTGTAACATGGGATCAAGCTAAAAAGTACTGCGAGTGGAGAACTTACTACATGAATGCCAACGATGAGTACGACTTTGATATGCCTAGCTTCCGCCTACCAACTGAGGCAGAGTGGGAGTATGCAGCAAAAGGAGGAAAAGATGTTGCGAAGTATCCATGGGGTGGTCCTTATCTTAAAAACAAGCGTGGATGTCTGATGGCTAATTTCAAGCCTGGAAGAGGTAACTATATCGATGATGGATTTGCCTATACAGCTCCTGTTGATGTGTTTGCTCCAAATGGTTTTGGATTGCACAACATGTCAGGAAATGTAGCAGAGTGGGTTCTTGATGCTTACTCTCCGACTTCCCGTACAGTGACATGGGACTTAGACCCTGTATATGATATTGAAACAGAGCCAAGAAAAGTAACTCGTGGCGGTAGCTGGAAAGATATCAATCACTATCTAGAAACTTCAACTCGTACTTACGAATATCAGGATGTGGCTCAGGCACACATTGGATTCCGTACGGCGATGACATTCATCGGAAGATCTGGATCAATGGACGTAAAAACCAACCAAAGAAGAAGAAGATAATTCCTATTCTAAACCTTAAAAAACCATAACCTTAATTCTAACAAACAACAATGGCTAGCAACAGCAACTTCTTTTATTCTAACATCATGCCTAAGATCTATGGTATTGGTGCAGCAGTCGTAATTCTAGGTGCGATGTTTAAAATTCTTGATTGGCAGTTTGCCAATATCATGATTGGAGTAGGTCTTTCTACAGAAGCATTGATTTTCTTTTTATCTGCTTTTGAACCAAGACCTCAAGAAGTGGATTGGTCTAAAGTCTATCCGGAATTAGCAGAAGAGGGTGTAAGTCCTTCAAAAATGGGAGCAAAATCAAAAGCAGTTGCTGGAGATGGTGTTTCACAAAAACTTGACGAAATGTTGGCTAATGCGAAAGTTGGCCCAGAATTGATCGATAGCCTAGGTAAGGGTATGAAAAACTTAGCTACTTCAGCTGAGAAGATGGGTAATCTTGCCGATGCTGCAGTGGCTACAAACGAATATGCTACTAACGTAAAAGCAGCTGCCAAGACATTGGTAGATATGAACTCTTCGTATGGCAAAACTGCTGCTGCTTTGACTGAGATGTCAGCAGCTTCTCAAGATGCCAAAGCGTATCATACGCAAGTAGTAACCGTCACAAAAAATCTTTCTGCATTGAATGCAGTATATGAGATGGAACTACAGGATGCCAACAATCACGTGAAGACACTTAATAAGTTCTACTCTAACATGACTACGGCCATGGAGGGTATCACAGCTGCTGGCAAAGAAACTGAAGCTTTCAAAACTGAGCTTTCTAAATTAAACGCTAACGTTAGCTCATTAAATAAAATCTACGGTGGCATGCTATCAGCCATGAAAGGTTAATCATTTCTACCATCTAAACTGATAAACCAAAAAATGGCAGGAGTAAAAGAGACACCTAGACAACGGATGATCGGGATGATGTACCTGGTACTGACAGCGCTTTTGGCGCTTCAGGTCAGCAATCAGATCCTCCAGAAATTTGTCCTCATCAATGATGGACTAGAGCGTACTTCCAAAAATTACATTCTCGATAATCAAACCTCAGTTGAATCCATTCAATATACAGTGGAGCAGCAAGGTAATAATGAGAAGGATTTGCCGAAGGTTGCGGCTGCTCAAGAGGTCCGAGCAGCTTCCAAAGAAGCATATGATTATTTAGCAACTTTGAAAAAGGAACTGATAGAAGTTTCCAATGCTAAAACAGAAGAAGGTACGTATGTGAATTCAGCTTTGAAAAATACTGAAATCGCAGGTAACCTTTTTATTAACAACGGGCGTGGAGAAGAGCTAAAAAATAGATTGAATGCTTATCCTGAAAGAATCGAAGAGATTTT
Source organism: Algoriphagus formosus (assembly GCF_002807035.1). Lineage (GTDB taxonomy): Bacteria > Bacteroidota > Bacteroidia > Cytophagales > Cyclobacteriaceae > Algoriphagus > Algoriphagus formosus. Next base: position 1,768,178 of record NZ_NIUC01000002.1, read on the forward strand.
ATCAGGCGTTGGTCTTGATATCAATTTTGACAAGATTGCTTTGGATGCTTCAGAAATTCCTCTTTTTGAGAATGATAGAGAAGCAAAAGGGAAGTCTTTTGAGGCTTTGAACTTTGTGAAGTCACCTGTAGGTGCTGTCATGACATTGCTTTCTCAATATCAAAATGAGGTTTTGAATATTGAAAGTGAGGCATTGACCAGCATTGCCAACACCATTGGTTCCTTCTATTTCAAAGCAGATATCACAGAGGCAAAAATCTCTGCAGTTTCTAATATTGTGGCGGCAGGTACAAAATTTGAAGGTACCATGTTTATAGCCTCTTCTTCTTCGTCAGCAGCGCCTTCCATGTCCTTGGACGGAAGATCAGTTGAAGTAGATGAAAAAGGGTTTGGACGTATTGAATTTACTGCTACTCCAGCTTCTGAATATGATGACAGAGGTCTTGCAAGACGAGTACTCAAAGGTGAAATCGTAACAAATATCGGAGGAGAAGATCAAGTGCTTCCGGTGGAGTATGAGTACTTCGTAGCTCAGCCGGTGGTGAAGGTTTCTTCTGAAGTGGTTCAGCAGCTATATGCAGACTGTGCTAATGAGTTGTTGATCGAGGTTCCTGCATTGGGAAATACTTACGCACCAGAATTTACAGTTAGCAATGGTCAGTCGATCAAAGGTAGCTCTCCAGGACAGGTAACAATTATCCCGGGAGCTTCTGGATCAGTTACTATTGGTGTAAGCTCAGGAGGAAATAAAATTGATGACGTTTCGTTTGATATTAAACCAGTACCTGCACCGACAATTGTTCCGACACTTTCTAACGGTTCACCTCTTGACCAAACTCAATCACAGGCTATCGGTTCATTGACTGGATTGAAAGTAATCGCAGAACCTGAGCCTACCTTCGGAAGAACAATGGCAAAAGATGCAAATTTCGAAGTAACGGGCGGTGAAGTTCGATTGTTGAGAAATGACGTACCAAGACAAACGATTCAAATATCAAATGGAAGTAGTTTGGCAATGCGTCAGCTTCTAGAAAGTGCGAGAGCTGGTGATGATATTGTCATCGTCGTCAATCAAGTAACGCGTACAAACTTCCGAGGAAATAAAATACCTTCCTCTTTGAATCAAGTGATTCGTATAGGTGTGAAATAATTTTCCCGCCTGACTATAGAACAGATGATTATGAAAAAGTTTCTTCAATATTCCTTTTTTGCCGTTTTGATGGCAGCCACCTTATGGTCTTTTGAGGGGCATGCTCAAGTGGCTACAAGTGTCAATCCATCAGGCTATGGCGACCGTCAGTTTAAGATGGATACCATTTTCTCTGCGAAGCGAATTCGGGAGGATGATAAAATGTACCAAATTGGAGTTTGGAGAAGAATAGACCTTCGCGAGAAGTACAATCTTTCCTTGTATGGCTCTGGGGATACTAAATCTAATGGCATCATCAATCAGATTTATAAGGCAGTAGTAGATGAGAATGCGCTAGAAGTCTTTGGTGACGAGGATTTTACCCAGCCTCTTTCTATTGCTGAGTTTCAGGAAAATTTCTGGTTGAACGCGATTGGGGATAGCATCTTCGTCAAGCAATTGTATTTCTTGGATTTCAGAGAAGACTTTGTTTTTGATAAGCATCATTCGGATATGGTTTTTGATGTGAAATATATCCATTTGGTGATGCCGTCAGCTACTAATGCCGATGCAGGTCAAAAGACCATTGGATTCATTCGCTATAAGGATTTCTACAACTATTTCAAGGATCATCCCGAGGCGCGTTGGATCAACTTCCAAAACCTTTCAAAAAGCCTAACTTACGATCAAGCTTTCGATACTCGTCTGTTCCGATCGGTAGTTAGAAGGTTTACAAATCCTGATGAGGCTTTGGTCGCAGATATGGTAAACCCTGAACATCCGAATCCAGATATGCAGGCTTATCTCGATGCATTAGCCTTTGAATACAGATTATTAGAATTTGAAAATTCCCTTTGGGAATGGTAAAATAAAAAGGGAGCTTAATCGCTCCCTTTATTTTTTTCTCTCCATTCTACCAGTTCTCTTGCCCTGCTGGTACCAATCACCTTGGCAATTTCCTCTTCCTTTGCATCCTTTAGCTTTTTTACACTTTTAAAGTGCTTCAGTAATTTATCTGCTGTGGATTGCCCAATACCTGGTATGGCAGTAAGTTGGGTCCCAAAAGCATTTTTACTTCTGACTTTTCGGTGAAATGTGATTGCAAAACGGTGAGCTTCATCGCGGACTCGTTGAAGTAATCGAAGACTTTCTGACTTTTTATCAATGTGAATAGGGAAAGAGTCTCCCGGAAAGTAAATTTCCTCCAAGCGTTTGGCGATTCCGATGATGGGCATTTTCCCATAGATACCCAATTCCTGAAGTGCCTCTACGGCCGATGAAAGTTGGCCTTTTCCACCATCAATTACGATTAATTTGGGAAGGGGCTTATCCTCTTCCATCAGTCGCTTATACCTTCTGCCTACTACCTCCTTCATACTCGCAAAGTCATTGGGTCCTTCCACTGTTTTGATGTGGTAGTGTCTATATTCTTTGACAGCAGGCTTTCCGTTGAGAAAACAAACCATGCTAGCCACGGGACTACTGCCTTGGATATTGGAGTTGTCAAAGCATTCGATATGGTCAGGAATATCCGGTAAGCTCAGGTCTTCCTGAAGTTGGCGAATGACTCGGTCTTTTTTGTCTTTGTTGAGACCCTGAAGAAGCGCCTTTTCCTGTTTGTAGAATTTTGCATTTTTGAGCGATAGCTCGATTAGTCTTTTTTTATCACCAATCTTGGGCATGACGAGATTCAAACCTTCGATCGGGTTTTGTATCTCAAAAGGCACCAAAACCTCCTCCGCATCACTGTTAAATTGATCTTGCAAGCGAATCAGGGCGGTCAAGAGTAATTCCTCATCCGATTCATCCAACTTCTTTTTGAGTTCTACATTTTTGGATACGATTAAGGATCCATTTTTCACACGCATGTAATTGACATAAGCATACTTTTCATCAACTACGAGTGTACAAACGTCGTGATTGTGAATGCTTGGATTTGCTACCAAAGATTTGGCTTGATACTTTTCAAGCAAATCCAACTTTTCCTTTGCCCGCTGTGCTTTTTCAAATTCCAGATTCTGTGCAAACTCCTGCATTTCCAATTTGAAATGGGCTTTGGGCAGCCCAAGATTTCCTTTAAGAATATGTCTTGCTTGCTCTAAGTCTTTGAGGTAGTCCTTTTCTGTTTGCTTTCCGACACAGGGTCCCTGACAATTTCCGATGTGGTATTCTAGGCAAACTTTATATTTTCCCTCCTGAATTTTATACGGGGATAGGTCAAGCTTACAAGTCCGAATGGTGAAAAGTGAGCGAATAAGGTCCAAAACATTATTCATGGCCTTGACGCTTGCGAATGGACCGAAATAGGTGCCACGTTTGGGAATCATCCGCCTTGTCTGAAAAATCCTTGGGAATGGCTCATCAGTGATCAATAAGTACGGATAGGTCTTATCATCCCGCAATAAGATATTGTACTTGGGTTGGGACTTCTTGATCAGATTATTCTCAAGTAGCAAGGCGTCAAACTCTGAATTCACGAGCGTGATCTCAATCTTGTCAATCTCTTTAACCATCCGGCGTGTTTTGAGATTGACCCCGGTATTCTTATTGAAATAGCTGCTAACTCGTTTTTTGAGGCTTTTGGCTTTGCCTACATAAATCAAATCCCCTGTCTCATTGAAATATTTGTACACTCCCGGATGGTCAGGGAGCATGAGATGGTCTTTGGGTTTGAATGAAGAGGATTCCATGGGACTAAAATGAACTCGAAATATGTATTAGACTTCCTATTACGAGCTCAAACCGCTTCAAAATCAATCGCGTTGCTGCATTTAGCTCAATCACCGTCCCGAGCACTCGGGATGCCTCATTCGCTAAATGCTTGATTTTCTTGCGTTTTGAACTCTCACTACTGATTCTAAACCATAGTCCGAGTTAAAAAAACAGCTTTGAATGAAAGCTGTTTTTGAATTTTGGGTTTTTCTTAATTGATTTTAGAAATCATTTTTCTTGGCATCGTAGTCAAAATCTACGAAACGCTGACTTTCTTGCTCATAGGCATCACAGTCAATTTCAATGCTGAGTGGTCGCTCGGGTCTTGGGAAAGGACCTTTGGTGTATCCTAAGGATTCGTCGGCGTAGACTTTTTCCATGTATTTGACCCAAATAGGTCTGGCTGTTCTACCACCTTGTCCCGAAATCCAGCTTCTAAAGTGGATGGCCCGATCATCGCCGCCAACCCATACTCCTGATACCAGATCCTTACTCATTCCAATGTACCAACCGTCTGAGGCATTTTGAGTCGTTCCTGTCTTTCCTCCAAGTTCATTTCCTTCCCGTAGGCTGTACGGCACTCCTTGGCTAGTTCCGCCTGCTTCATCGAATCCTCCCCGAAGCATGTATGTCATTAAGTAGGCATGTTCCTCACTCATAGCAGGGCGCTTCTTAGGGGTAAACTGCTGGATGACATTCCCATTTTTATCTTCAATTCGATCAATGTAGAATGGGGTAGTGTATTCACCTTTATTAGCGAAGGTGCCGAAAGCTCCTACCATTTCGAATACCGATACATCATTAACACCTAAAGCCAAAGCAGGGACTTCTTCCAAGTCACTTGTCACACCCAATCGCTTGGCCGTTTCAACCACGATTTTTGGGCTTAATTTTTTCATCATGTAAGCCGTCACGGAATTGACGGATTGTGCCATTGCCTGGCGAATCGTCATTTTTTCATAGGTGAATTCACCATTCGCATTGGCAGGGCTCCAAGCAGGCTGTCCAGGGATATAGACTTCCACAGGTTGATCTACTACGGAGTAGCAGGGAGAGTATCCATTTTCGATAGCAGCCGCATAGACAAAAGGCTTGAAAGTCGATCCAGGCTGTCGTTTCCCTTGCTTCACATGGTCAAATTTGAAGTATTTATGATCGATACCGCCTACCCAAGCTTTGATGTGGCCGGTATGTGGATCCATACTCATAAAGCCTGTTTGAAGGAATTTCTTGTAGTATCGGAGGGAATCCATCGTACTCATCAAAGTGTCAACTTCTCCTTCCCAAGAGAATACCTTCATTGGTTTTTTCTCGTTGAGTTTAATGTTGATTGAGTCTTCATCGTTTTTATAGCGAATCTTGAGTAGTCGATAGGCTTCGGTTCGCTTCACAGCATTCTCGATGAAGTTCGGGATGACCCTGTTTTCGCTATCCACCCAAGGTTCGCGACCTCGCATTTCATCATAAAACTTTTGCTGAAGGGCTTCCATATGCTCAGCTACTGCCTCCTCAGCATAGCGCTGCATGCGACTGTCGATAGTGGTGTATATTTTGAGCCCATCCCCAAAGAGATCATAGGAGCTTCCATCTGATTTCAGATTTTCTTTGGTCCATCGGATCAAATCAGCTTTCAAAACCTCCCGGAAGTAAGTCGCCAAACCCTTATTGTGATTGGCCACATTGTAGTCAAGTTCAATTGGAAGCGCAGAAAGGGAATCATATTCTGATTCGCTCAATACATCGTTCTTCACCATTTGACCGAGAACTGTATTTCTTCTTCTTAATGAGTTTTCAGGGTTGAAAACAGGGGAGTAGTAGGTAGGTGCTTTGAAAAGCCCTACAAGAACAGCCGATTCCTGAATATTCAACTCTGAAGGTTTTTTATTGAAGAAAGTTTCTGCAGCTGTTTTGATACCATAAGCGTTGGATCCAAACTCAGAGGTATTTAGGTAAAGCGTCAAAATCTCCTTCTTGGTGTAGGCTCGCTCCAATTGAGTAGCGACTATCCATTCTTTGGTCTTGATGATGAGCATGCGAAGCCCGGGTACCGAACTCAAAAGCCCCTGATTTGCATCTGTACGGGTATTGAAAAGGTTTTTGGCGGTCTGTTGGCTCAATGTCGATCCACCCCCGGCGTCTTGTCTCAGAATGATTGATTTGACAAAAACCCGAATCATAGCTTTCAGATCAATTCCTGAATGCTCCTCAAATCGCTCGTCCTCGGTGGCGATCAATGCATTGACCAAGTTTGGAGAAAGCTCATCATAAGTCACAGGGCTTCGATTTTGTCTGTAGTATGTTCCCAATAGTACCCCATCAGAGGAGAATAACTGAGAGGCTACTTCTGTGTCTGGATTTTCGAGCGCCTTGAAATCCGGTAAAGGCCCAAATAGTCCCAAAAAATTGACGCTGACCATCCAGATAAATACGATAAAACCTACCACACCCGCGGCGAAGGCAAGCCAGAGGAATTTGATCGTCTTATTAACCCAATTGGGCGTTGATGCTTGTTTTGATTTACTCATGTTTTACTGATAGGTGGCCTTGAAAAAAGCCCGGTATTCTTCGATGTTTTTGGACCGGTTGAGGGTCTGGAAATTTTCTATGGAAATAAAGAAACTGTTCTCCTTGATTTGCTCGGTCAAATTGTCCGATTCAAATTTTTCCATAAAGATATCATAGTACTCTTTTGCTTTGTCAGCATTGTTGAACGGGCTAATGATAAAGATGGCATTCTCCTGATTCATATTCATATTTCCCGTTCGCAACCTGGAATTTGAGAAGGTTTTTGCATGGAAGTTTTCTAGGTCACCGATTAGACTTTGAGACTCCTCTGCAAGCTCCGGACTCATGACCAAGACCATGATATGCGTTTGGGAATCATTGACTTTAAATGGCGAGTCCGTCAAGTCAGGTTTTACTACTGTCGAATCTTCCATAGCCATGGCTTGTGCCGCAGAATCCAAGGCCGTCGAGTCAACCGGATTCAGCGCCGCCAATTCCTCGGCTGTCAGTAGGGGTTTTAGCATATTCCTTGCCAAATGCACCAAGCTCTCATCCTGAGAATTTTCAATGTACGATTCCAAGCGGGACCGAAAGCGATCCTTGCTTTCGATTTTTCCCGTCACCATGATATCCAAAAGCAGCAATCGCTCTGTATTCCGTGTAAGCGGGTATTCCTCTAAAGTCTGTTGAATGATAGTTCGTGCCTGTCTCCAATTTCCTGCATAATATAAATTATAAGCCTGCTCATAATTTTCAGAAGATGCGAGATAGGCCAAATTCCCTGAGGCTGCATCTGGATTATTGACAGAGAAAGTGTATTGCGATTCAGGATATTCCCGGTTGAGACGACTGACATATTGCTGGAAATTCCCGTTTAGGTCTTTTTGGGCAAGGTAGAGTAGGTAATAGGCTTCAGGCTTTCGACTACTTGAGGGGTATTCGCGGACGACGGTTTCTAGATTGTCCACACTTGCCTCTATTTCTTCCAAATCGAAATATTGAAGCTTGCCAAGTTCGAAATAAGACTCCTCCAGTTCATCGTTGAGTTGGGCGATATCTTCTTCAGTTTTTGGAATCTGTGCCAAGAGACTTTCTAGGTCGGGCAATTGAGCTAATGGGTTATTTTCTTCAGAGATAGCGGTGGAATCTACCTTCTCCTCTATTTCCGTTTCAGGAGTGCTTTGAAAAGTGGCAGCGCTTCGACGCCAATTATCCTGTAGGGGACGAGTGCCCCATACTCTTCGGAATTCTATGGCTCCCTGCTGCATCGCCACTGCATTGTCAAAGTAAAATGATGATCCTGTTCCGCGATCTGCAAAGGCGAGGAGGTTGTCAAAAATCCCACTGTTTTTAGGTTCTTCTTTTGCCCTTGCTTCTGCAAGTAGCCGTTCCTCTTCTCTCTGAATGAATTGCTCCGCGATGAGGCGCTGCTCCTCTTCACTCATTCCACTAAGACGGACCAAACTATCATTACTCTGAATTCGCTCCACATGAAATACGAATTGATCCAGTACTTCTTTTTGGCTGGCAATGGAAGAAGCTGCGGGATCTGTAGGCTTGATAAAAGTCAGGGCAGAATCCAGGTAGTATTTAGTAGCACGGTAATCGACATACTCTTCAAGGTGGATTTCCGCAAGTTTTTGATAGATGTATCCTTTTAGTCGAGGATTGCTGCCGGGCTCTTTGGCAGCCTGATGAAGTAAATCTACAGTCAGTGGAAGATCTCCCTGTTTCTCTTCAAAAAGTGCCCGCTCATATACGACTACATCTTTGAGTTCCTTATTTTTCGGATCATCGTAAAGTGACTCGTAGTAGTTTCTGACTTTGCGAAGGTCTTTCGATGCATTTAATTCAGCTACTTGTTGGGCAAAAAGTTGGGAATAAAATGCCCGCTCGTAGGGTGGATTGCCCTCAAGTGCTTTTCTGTAAAAGTCATAGGCCAAATTATCCAAGCCCTCCCGCTGATAGCGCTGGGCTAAGATGAAGTAGATTCTGGAAGCTTCCTTGTTGTTTTTCGCATACTCGATTGCCCGGTCTAGGGAGCCAATGACACCATTTTGATCGTTTCGCTTTTCATAATAGTAAGCTAGGGTGCGGTAGAGATCGTAGCGATTTTCATCAGAGATTTTTTCTTCCTTGGAAAGGTAGTCTATGGTAAAATTCGCATTTTCGATTTCGCCTAAATCGACATAGAGGCGCAGTAAGGCGATTAGGACTTGGTGACGAAGATCGGCGTCCTTGCTTTCTACATTGACATACTTGAGTGCGTTTTTAGCATCGTCAAAGTTAGCCTGCATGTAGTCGATTTTTCCCAAAAGAAAATAACTATCATCCACCCACTTGGAGATACGGTGCCATTCGATGGCCTTGGAAGCCAACTCGCGGGCAGACTCGAGTTTTTCTTTGGAGGATTGAATCACTCCCGAATCCAAAGGGATAAAGACCGGTAATATTTGGGTGTAGTCTTCCTTGTAATTCTGTTGATTTTCATCCAACACCTCCTGAATTTTCACATCTGCGAGGTAATAAGCATTGTAGTGGGAGGTGAGATTATGAAATGCCCGATTGGTAAAGGTGTCCCGTTCGGATGAGCAGGCCACCAAAAGAAAAAGGGATATAGAAAACAGGCGTTTTGAAAAGCGCATGAAGGCAATTGCAATTGAGCTAGCAAAATAGTCTTTATTGTACAAAGGAAGAACGATTTGGCTTTTCTATTTATTTCAAAAGACAGGCCACTGCTTCGAATGGCCAAAAATATTTACCTATTTTTAAGAAAATGAATTCAGATCAAAAGGACTCTAAAGGCAACAAAGGTAAGTACCCGGGGAATTATCCCACTTTTGTCAAATATATCGGTTTGTCTTTTCAGCTGTTTGCTATCATCGGAGGAGGAACTTGGCTGGGCTGGTGGATTCAGCAGCGATCTGACATGAAATTCCCGGTTTGGATTCTGTTTTTCAGCTTTCTTTCGGTTTTTATTGCCTTCTATCAATTGTGGCTTTCAATCAAACGGGATGGTTAATTTGCAGATTTGAGGTACCTTTGCCCAAAATTTAATGCCCTGTGAAGCTCCTTCAAAACTTACATTTCCGCTTCTTCCTACTTTCAGCAATCATTGCTCTTTTGATTTTGGGACTGCAAGTGCTTTTCCCGGTAATTATTCACGAACGGATCTGGCACATTTATTTTTTCTTGCTAATCCTGTCATTTTTGATCGCTTTATTGAATTCAGCCTTATTAAAAGCATTTGCTGAAAATTTCTTTCATATTTCCGTTTTGGCTATGATTCTGAGGTTAGTTGCCTCATTAGTTTTTGTTGGAGTGGAAGTTTGGCCCGGGATGGAGAATATTATTTTGTTTATAGCTGATTTCTTTGTGATTTTTTTGTTCTACTTAATATTTGATATCTACGCCTTTCTATCTAACTTGCGCCCGATTTCGAAGTAGCCCTCAAAAAATAGAGTTGATGACGCGCAAAATCCTGGTTCTAAGTATTTTATTTTCAGCTTTTTTGCTGTTCAATACAAATTCATCTTTCGCCGCAGGTTCTGAAGAAGACAAAACAAGCTTCATCATGCACCACGTGAAAGATTCCCATGAGTGGCACTTTGCGACTTTTGGACATACTCATGTGACACTTCCACTACCGGTTATTGTCTATTCTTCTGACAGAGGTTTGGAATTTTTCTCTTCTACAGATTTCCAAAATCATGATACACATGCTTTCGGAAAAGAATATGCACATGAAGGTTACTACATCGATGAGCATGATCATTTGGGTCGTGTAGATGGCGCAAGTTTTATCGAGCTTTCCATAACCAAAAATGTCGTGATGATGTTTATCGTCATGTTCGTTTTGGCCTACGTGGCACTATCAGCTGCTAATCACTACAAGAAAAACGGGGCAGTTGCACCAAAAGGCGCTGCAGCACTTATTGAGCCGATTGTGATCTTCGTGCGGGATGAAATCGCGGAGAAGTCCATCGGGCCAAAATACAAGAAGTTTGTACCGTATTTGATCACGCTATTCTTGTTTATTTGGTTTGGTAACCTACTTGGACTACTTCCAGGTGCGGCCAACTTGACTGGGAATATTGCAGTGACGATGACCTTGGCGGTTTTGACTTTCATCATTACCAATGTCAATGGAAATAAGGATTACTGGAAGCACGTGTTTGCTACACCGGGAGTTCCGATTCCAATGCTTTTGATCATTGTGCCGGTAGAAATCATCGGTTTGTTCACTAAGCCATTTGCCTTGATGGTCCGACTCTTTGTCGCGATCACAGCCGGTCACATTGTGATCCTAGGTTTCATTGCCTTGGCATTCATCTTCGAATCTTACGCTATTGGGGTAGTTTCTACCGTGATGGTAACATTTATTAATATTATCGAATTATTGGTGGCCACTATTCAGGCCTATGTATTTACGCTTTTCACAGCGATGTACATCGGTGGGGCAGTAGCCGAACATGCTCATGATGAGCATCATTAATTAGAATTTCTTTGTTCAATTTATAAATATAACTACTATGTTAATGTCTATCTTGTTGACTGCTGGTTACGCTCTAATGGGAGCTGGTATCGGTGCGGGTATTGTTGCGATTGGCGCAGGACTTGGTATCGGTCGTATCGGTGGTCAGGCAATGGAATCTATTGCTCGTCAGCCTGAAGCTGCTGGTAAGATCCAAGGTGCTATGTTGATCATCGCAGCCTTGATCGAGGTGGTTTCCCTGTTCGCAGCGGTAATCTGTCTGTTGATCGCTCTAAACATCGCAGAGATCAGCTAAAAATTGATTGGGGAATGGCGTTAGGCCTTTCCCCTTTCTTACTTATCTATTGGACAAACAGAAAAATCACACATCATGGATTTGATTACTCCCGGTTCCGGTCTTATTTTCTGGCAGCTAATTGGCTTCCTGGGATTGCTTTTCATCTTGATCAAATTTGCCTGGAAACCTATGCTGGCAGCTTTGGAAGAGCGCGAAAGCACTATTGAAAATGCTCTTAAGCAGGCTGAGATCGCCCGAAATGAAATGGCTAATCTAAAGGCCGAAAATGAAAAGCTATTGGCAGAAGCTCGTCTTGAAAGAGACAATATCTTGAAGAAAGCTCAAGAAGCTTCCAATAAAATGATCGAAGAGGCTAAGACCGAAGCGCAAAAGCAAGGTGCTCAGCTGATCGAAAATGCTAAAGCTGTAATTGAAACAGAAAAGAAAGCTGCCTTGACAGAAGTGAAGAATCAAGTAGCTGCTTTGACCCTAGAAGTAACAGAGAAATTATTGAAGAAAAACCTGTCTGACGATGCTTCACAGAAAGCATTGGTTGACGAGTTTGTTAAAGACCTGAAGCTAAACTAATCCAATCTCCATGTCAAATCATCGAGTAGCCTCCCGTTATGCCAAGTCAATCTTGGAGTTGGCCCTTGAAAAAGGAGTATTGGAGGAAGTGCATGCAGACTTTCAAAAACTTAGCGCTATTGCGAAAAGCAACAGTGATTTAGGTTTTGCCTTGAAAAATCCGGTTTTGTCTTCCGATAAAAAACTCAAAGTCTTGAAAGCTTTGTTTGCGGAAGGTGCTCAACCTATGACTTTGACTTTTTTCGAGATCGTTTCTCGAAAAAACCGTGAAGCGATTCTTTTGGATGTAGCCAAAGAATTTGAAGCGCAATACAATCTACATAAGTCTATTCAGGTAGCCTATTTGACCACTACTTTCCAAATTGACGATGCGATGCGTTCGGAATTTGAGAGAATTGTGAAGGAAATTTCCGGCTTAAAGACCGTACAGTTGGTTGAAAAAGTCGATCCTAATCTGATTGGAGGATTTATCCTGAAGGTCAATGACCGTCAGTTGGATGAATCTCTAAGCAGCAAATTGAGAATTCTTAAAATGGAATTCCAAGAAAACCATTACGAAAGTAAAATCTAATCAAAAAAGCATTAATCAATCGATATCATGGCAGAAGTAAGACCAGATGAAGTTTCGGCAATCCTAAGAGAGCAACTTGCAGGAGCCCGAACAGAAGCCGAACTCGAAGAAGTGGGTACAGTCCTCCAAGTAGGGGATGGGGTAGCCCGTATCTATGGACTTTCTAAGGCGCAGGCCGGTGAATTGCTTGAATTCGACAATGGTCTGAAAGCAATGGTTCTTAACCTGGAAGAGGACAATGTCGGTGCCGTACTTTTCGGTGACTCTAAGGTCATCAAAGAAGGCGATACAGTAAAGCGTACCAAAAAGATTGCCTCCATCCAAGTGGGTGAAGGAATGCTTGGCCGTGTAGTAGATACACTTGGTCAGCCTATCGATGGTAAAGGTCCTATCGCCGGTGACTTGTACGAAATGCCATTGGAGCGTAAAGCCCCTGGTGTAATCTACCGTCAGCCGGTAACTGAGCCTCTTCAGACTGGTATCAAATCTATCGATGCGATGATTCCAATCGGTAGAGGACAGCGGGAATTGGTAATTGGTGACCGTCAGACTGGTAAGACTGCGGTAGTTATCGATACCATCCTTAACCAAAAGGAATTTTACGATAAAGGAGAGCCGGTATTCTGTATCTACGTAGCCGTAGGTCAGAAAGCATCTACCGTAGCAGGTGTAGTTGCTGCCTTGGAAAAAGGGGGAGCTCTTCCATACACAGTTGTTGTATCTGCAGCAGCCTCTGATCCTGCTCCAATGCAGTTCTTTGCACCATTTACCGGTGCGGCGATTGGTGAATTCTTCCGTGATACCGGACGTCCTGCTTTGGTGGTTTATGATGACCTTTCCAAGCAAGCCGTTGCTTACCGTGAAGTTTCTCTTCTTTTGAGAAGACCTCCGGGACGTGAAGCTTACCCTGGTGATGTATTCTACTTGCACTCCAGATTGCTAGAAAGAGCTGCGAAAATCAACAAGTCTGACACGATTGCGCAGCAGATGAACGACCTTCCTGAGTCTATCAAGCCTTTGGTGAAAGGTGGAGGTTCTTTGACCGCCCTTCCTATCATCGAAACGCAAGCAGGTGACGTTTCCGCTTATATCCCAACGAACGTGATTTCCATTACTGACGGACAGATCTTCTTGGAGACTAACCTCTTCAACTCCGGTATCCGTCCTGCGATCAACGTAGGTATCTCTGTATCCCGTGTAGGTGGTAACGCGCAGATCAAGTCCATGAAAAAAGTAGCCGGTACTTTGAAGTTGGATCAGGCACAGTTCCGTGAATTGGAAGCATTTGCCAAGTTCGGTTCTGACCTAGATGCCACTACCAAGCGTACCATCGAAAGAGGTCGTCGTAACCAGGAAATCTTGAAGCAGCCTCAGTACTCTCCGGTATCTGTAGCGCATCAGGTAGCTATCATCTATGCTTCTACCCGAGGTTTGATGGATACAGTTCCTGTGGAGAAAGCTAGAGCTTTTGAAAAAGACTTCTACACCCTATTGGATACTTCTTACCCTGAAGCTTTGGATTTGATCCTAGGTGGTAAGATTGACGATGCAGGGGAAGTATTGAAGAAAGCTGCCGCAGAATTGGCACCTAAATTCGCAAAATAAATCAGAATCCATCCGGAGGTGAAAGCCTCCGGTATTTATACTAGAAGAAACACGCACGAATGGCTAACCTGAAGGAAGTAAAGCAGCGGATTACCTCGGTAGTGTCCACACAGCAGATCACCAAAGCCATGAAAATGGTTTCGGCTGCCAAGCTGAGAAGGGCACAAGACCGGATCGTTCAGATGCGTCCTTATTCGCAGAAGCTGACCGCTATCCTCAACAATGTCTCTGCCTCTTCTGAGGGAGCTGCAGATATCGTTTATGCTCAAAAGCGGGAAGTGAAGAAGGTCCTGATTATTCCGATCACTTCGGATAAGGGACTTTGTGGTGCCTTCAATTCTAATATTATCAAGGCAACCAACGCCGCTATTCGGCAGCAATTTGAAGGTAAAGAGATTACTATCCTTCCTTTGGGAAAGAAAGCTTTTGAAGCCTTCAAAAAGACAGATTATACCCTCGTTGATCAATTCTACGGAGTATTCTTAGACTTGTCTTTCGACGTAGTGCGAGAGGCAGCTGAATTCGCCATGGATGGTTTTGCAGCAGGTGATTACGATCAGGTGACATTGGTGTACAACGAATTCAAAAACGTAGCTACTCAAATCGTCCAAACGGAGCAGTTTTTGCCAATGGCAAAAGAGGAGACCGAAGAGGAAGCAACGACTGCTGAGACAGACTATATCCTTGAGCCTTCTCGAGCTTATATTATCGAAGAATTGGTACCAACATCCTTGAAGATTCAGGTCTACAAGGCCGTCCTGGAAAGCAATGCTTCCGAGCATGGTGCCCGAATGACAGCGATGGATAAAGCAACTGAGAACGCGGGTGAGCTATTGAAGGAGCTTCGTTTGATGTACAACCGTACACGTCAAGCGGCAATTACCAACGAAATCTTGGAGATTGTGGCCGGTGCCAACGCACTCGAAGGCAGTTAATCCCAATCCCAAAAATAGATTCAAACCACAACTTGAAAAGGTTGTGGTTTTTTTGTGGGATTTTAATAAATTGAACTAAAGTTTTTAAATAGGCGATGTTTAATTTACCTACAGAAAGTAGTCTTCCTGTCTCACTTTTATCTTCTACTTTTGGAAAGACCTCAGCAACTTATAAATTCTACTGGTTTCTCTCCATAGTTCAGCTACTTGAAGAAGAAGGTGCCATACTTGAAAAAAAGAAAATCTTTGCAAGAATGCTTGCAAATGCATGGTACCCTGTTAATTATTTCAGGATTTCGTTTGGTAAACAAGATAAAGTTCATCAAGCTGTTTCTTTTTTTAAGGAGGAAAGAAAAATTCCAATTGATTTTGCTAGGGTAAAAGTTTGGGAGAAAATACTGTCATTCAATGATTCTCAATCTATCTCAATTCTTTCACATTTTGATAATCAAGTGCCTCACTGGTTTCTTTCGCCTTGGTTTCCAAGAATGAGTAAACGACAGATTTATTCTAGTTCTAAAGATTTAAAAAAGTGGAGTCCATATTTTTTAGACGCAGATTTTATTGAAATTAATCCATTGTGGAAACCTTACTTGTTGAAAAATGCTGGAATTCTAAAGGATTTTTGCTTCTGGAATTTGAGCCTTTTTTTGCAAAAGCATAATCCAAACGTCCCTGATATTCCCAATAAACTCATTAAGCCAATTAGCAGGGCATCACTTATTAAACAAAAGAAAAGTTTTTGGAATTTTTATTTTGATGAAGTCAAAGAGCAGAAGTGCATCTATTCTGGAGAAATTCTAACCTCAAATAATTATGTTTTGGATCATTTCGTACCATATAACTTTGTTTCTCATGACTTGAATTGGAATTTGGTACCAGCTCATGCTTCAACGAATGGGTCAAAAAGTGACAAGCTTCCACCTCTAAATCGATATTTTGACTCTTTTTTTGAAATCCAAAAAAAAGCTTTTCAAGTAGTCTTTAAGAAAAATCCAGACTCAAAGTTTATTGAGGACTATTTATCAATTTTTCCCTCTCTTGAGAGTTCTCAGTATTCTGGTTTGTCAAAGATAAGATTTAAAGAAACGATTGAGCCTTTAATTACTATTGCTCACAATAATGGCTTTGAATTCTATGATCCTAAAGCAAAATAATTTTTCTCACCTAACCGCCAAGGAGCGTGAATTCCTTTCTTTTCCAGCAAAAAGGGTAAAAGAAATGGGACTGCTGTCTGGAGATATTTTAGATTTTGGTTGTGGCTTTGGTAAGGATGTTGAATTGCTCAGTCAGCAAGGCCTTTCTGTAGAGGGATATGATAAGCATTACCAACCTAAATATCCAGAAAAGCAATATGATACCATCATTTGTTTTTATGTTTTGAATGTCTTGCTACCTGAAGAACAATCCAAGGTTTTAATGGAAATATCAGCTTTGCTAAAAGCTAACGGGAAAGCCTATTTTGCTGTTCGCAGGGATTTGGTTTATGAAGGCTATCGAACGCATAAGGTTCACAAAAAAGCCACCTACCAAACAAATGTGATTTTACCTTTTAAGTCAATTTTCAGAAATGATTTTTGTGAAATCTACGAGTATCAGCATTTCAATCAATTAAAAAAGGAAAACTCAGATTGCCCTTTTTGCAATCCTAGCTCAAAAACAGAATTGATATTAGAATCGGCACAAGCCTATTCATTATTTGATAAATATCCTGTTAATAAGGGGCATGCTTTAATTATTCCCAAAAGACATGTTTCGGGTTTTTTCGAATTGAGTTTTAAAGAGCAATCTTCTTGTTTATTCATGCTCAATGAGGTCAAAAAAGAAATCCAAAAAAGATTTAATCCAGATGGATTTAATATTGGAATTAATGTAGGAGAAAAAGCTGGCCAAACAGTATTTCATGTCCACATTCATCTTATTCCGAGATATTCAGGTGATGTGGATGATCCAAGGGGAGGGGTTCGAGGGGTGATTCCGGAGAAAAGGGATTATTGATTGATTCCATCCTATTGATGTTTATTAAATCAAGTCAATTTACCAAAGGTAACTTACCAAAAGTAAGTTAGATTTTTCGCACCCTTATTAACCCGGATCATATGCAGTAGAATTCGTAATAGATTGGCTCAGGCGTATTTCGGGTTTCAATTACAGGCTTCCCTTATTTTGAAATTCTTCCTTTAAAAAGTTAGCTTGATATTTCAAACCCATGATTATGAATAGAATTCTGTGCCTGATCAGCTTCCTGCTAGTCCTGATGATTGTTAGTTCTTGCCAAGAAGAACCTACCGCCAAGAAACAACCCAATGTGATCATCATCTTGGCAGATGACTTGGGATACGGGGATATTGGCGCTTTCAATCCAGAAAGTAAGATTCCCACACCACATATCGATCAATTAGCTCAAGAAGGCATGCGCTTTACGGATGCTCATACTCCCTCGGCAGTTTGTACTCCTACTCGCTATGGATTGCTGACAGGGCGATATAATTGGCGAAGTAGACTCAAATCAGGAGTCCTGACCGGAAAGTCCAAGGCCCTAATAGAAAAGGAGCGCACAACTATCGCCGATGTCCTGAAGAAGGGAGGCTATCACACAGCCTTTATCGGCAAATGGCACTTGGGCTGGAATTGGGGACTGAAAGAGGAAGATAGCCTCCGTGGGGAAGGTTGGGATGCCCGCGATTTTGATCAATTGGACTTTACAAAAGATGTCACTCATACGCCCAATGACTTGGGCTTTGACTATGCTTATGGACACTCCGGCTCGCTCGATATGGCACCTTATGTCTATGTCGAAAATGGGAAGGTCACGGCTATCCCCGATACAGTCACAGTCAATACGGGGAAGTATTCCTGGTGGAGAGAGGGACCTACTTCTCCGGATTTTGATCATGAGCAGGTGACTCCCAATTTCTTTGAGCGTTCGATTCAGTACATCAAAGATCAATCACAAACAGCTAATCCTTTCTTTCTATACTTAGCATTGCCTTCACCCCACACCCCAATTTTGCCTCCGGCAGACTGGCAGGGAAAAAGTGGCTTGGTTCCTTATGGGGACTTTATGATGATGATTGATGACTATGTGGGTCAAGTGAATGAAGCCATCAAAAAGGCAGGGATAGAAGACAATACCTTGGTGATTTTCACAAGTGATAATGGCGGTTCTCCTGCTGCAGGTTTGGATGTGATGCAGAAATCGGGGCATTTTTCAAGCCATATCTACCGAGGCCATAAAGCTGATATTTATGAAGGTGGACACCGAGTCCCTTTTATTGCGAAATGGCCTGCTGAAATTCAAGCAGGAAGTACTAGGACGCAGACCATTTGCCTAACGGATTTGATGGCTACCGCGGCTGATATTATTGATTATGAGTTAGGAGAAAATGAAGGAGAGGATAGCTATAGTTTGATGAGTTTATTTGATGTTCAAAATGAAGTACAAACCTTTCGGGAAGCTACAGTCCATCATTCTATCGATGGGAGTTTTGCGATCCGTCAGGGAGATTGGAAGCTAATTATGGCTAAAGGGTCAGGTGGATGGAGCTTTCCCAAGCCAGGAGATCCCTTCGAGGAAGGATTGCCGGAGGTACAGCTTTACAACCTCGCTTCAGACCCTGGAGAAAGTGAAAACCTTCAAGACCAATACCCTGAAAAAGTATCCGATTTGAAGAAACTCTTGATCAAATACATTCAGGAGGGAAGAAGCACACCTGGACTGCCTCAGTCCAATGACGAATATTCAGCGCCTTGGCCTCAGATTAGTTTTATAGAAGAGTAAATGATGTAAAGCTTAGAGTGCCGGACCCTTGTAGATATTTTTTTTCTTACCAAATAGTCCATCGATGGAGATATTTCCTCCTCCCTGAATCAAGAGTGCCAAAAAGCAGGTGCAGAAAAGTAAGGGGAGTTCTTTTCTGCCAAAAGGATCATCCCAATGGGCGTAGAATGCCGCAGTGAGCATGGTTATGATCAGGGGGATGGCGGCTAATCTTACCTTAAACCCAATGATGACTAAGATGGCACAGCCGACCTCAGCGAAGGTAGCAAGGGCCAAGGATATCGTCGGTCCCAAACCAAAGGGATCGGCAAACTTGACTTCATCAGCCATTAGGCGGTTGATTTTTGGGATACCGTGTGTGAGGATCATTCCTCCGGCACCCAATCGAATGATCAATAGTGCTAAGTTCTTTTCTAGGGTTTCTCGCATTGGATTAAGGGGTTTTTAAAAAAGATCGATAATCCGAAAATACTACGATTGGGGAAAGTTGGAAGTTAAATGTTTTTGATAAGGGGTAAAATGGGATGGTTGGTTGAATCTTTAATCCTTTGATAGGAATTGAATGGCATCATCCGTCGGAGATTAGATATCCAAATCAAATCGGCAACATGCTTCCAACTCCCATCTTCCTACTTCCAACCCATAAAGATTGGAAACTATTTTTGGCCCAATATTTTTACTAATCAGCCACTTAATTAAACCTTCCAACATCAAATCCGCCTAATTCCATTGTAGGTTCTTTTTGCTGATGGAGTTCGGCAAGAAGCCTTCCCGTAGCGGGTGCCATGGAGATTCCCATCATGGAATGCCCACTGCCTACCAAGACATTGGAATAGCCCGGCGCATGGCCGATGTAGGGTAAGCCATCCGGGGAGCAGGGCCGAAGTCCCTTCCAGATGTCGGTTTCATTGGGGAATTGCGCTTGAAAGTCCGGATAGTAACGGTTGATCGACTCAAAAATTCCCTCTACTCGTTTCATGTCGATTTTTTGATTGGTGCCTGCAATCTCCATCGTACCTCCAAATCGAATCTTGTTTCCATATGGACTCACTGCGACCTTCATTTCGGTTAGGATGCTAGCTTGCTTGATTTCAGGCTGGTTTTTTTGGATAAAAGAGTACCCTTTTCCACCCATCATGGGAAGGGAAAATCCTAGTTTTTTCGCTAACTCACCAGACCAAGAGCCCCCGCAAAGCAGGACCTTCTCAGCTTCTATTTTCCCTTTGTCAGTTAAGACGGCTTCTACTTTTTCACCAGACTTTTCAAATCCTAATACTTGGGTTTCAGTTAGAAATTCGACTCCTTTTTCTTCCAGATACGTTTTCAGAAAACTGTACAAAGCACCCGGGTCGAGGTGGGCATCACCGGGAAAAAGTACTGCCCCTCGAGCTTTTACTTCCAAGTTGGGTTCGATCCTTTGGATATCGGCAGGGCTGAGGATTTCCGCGGCTAAACCGTGCTTTCTGGCAACATGAGCAAATTCTATTTCTTCTTTTTCGACAGCCTCTGTCTGATAGACCATCATCAAACCTTTTTCCTGAAAAGCCAAGGCTGCCTCCGGGTGATTTTCCCGAAAAGACAAATAGAGGGACTTCGAAAGCAGGGAGATATTCTTGAGATAAGGAATGGCTTTTTCGACCTGTTTTTGGTTGGCAGATTTGAAAAAGAGTAAACTCCACTGCAAAAGCTTGTAATCGAAGCGGGGATGGATGTAAAAAGGGCTTTTGGAGGAAAACATCCAAGAAATCCCCTTGGCAATCATACCGGGCGCGGCAAGTGGGATGATGTGACTGGGTACGATCATGCCCGCATTTCCTGTGGAGCAATTGTCCTTCAGGTCTGTGCGGTCGATGACTTTCACTTCTATGCCTTCCTGCTGCAAGAAATAAGCGGTGAAGAGTCCTACTATTCCTCCGCCGATGATGATGGTTGGTTTCATAACATCTGTACCAAGTACGAGGTAAAAAGTACCAAGAAGCGATGAAATACTTCGTACTTGGTACTTTCTACATTGTACAATTAAATTACTTGAAATCCATGCACATAAGGATCGTCTTCATCTAGAATAATGGTATTGTATCCGTAAACCTTCGCCCAACCTTCTATGCTTGGAACGATAGCTGCTTTCCCTCCGATCTCGGTCACTTCTTCTATCCTTCCGATGAACTTCGAACCGATAAAGCTTTCATGGATGAATTCATCTCCGGGCTTCAGCTTCCCTTTGGCAAACCACTGAGCCATACGTGCCGAGGTGCCGGTCCCACAAGGAGATCGGTCTATGGCCTTATCCCCATAAAATACGGCATTGCGAGCAGTACTGCCCTTGTCCAAGGTTTCACCCGTCCACATGACATGGGAAAGGCCTCGGATTTTTTCATGATCCGGATGGACAAAGTCATAGTGCTCATTCATTTTGGAACGAAGGTTTCTGGCCATGCTGATTAGTTGTTCGGCTTTGAAATGCTCCAAACCGGGAAAGTTTTCCTGCGGATCGACAATGCAATAGAAGTTTCCTCCGTAAGCCACATCCACTTTCAGTTTGCCAAGTTCTTCGATCTCGATTTCCAGATTTTCCGCTGCCAAATAACTTTTGACATTGGTCAGTTTAACTGATTTGACCTTTTTGCCTTCCTGTTTGTATTCCACCAAGACTAAGCCTGCGGGAGCTTCCATTCGCAAGAAACCGGGAGTTTTTGGATAGATCAATCCCTCTTCGATAGCGATCGTAATTGTGCCGATGGTGCCATGCCCACACATGGGAAGGCAACCGGAAGTCTCTATAAAAAGGATGGCAAAATCATTATCCGGATCATGCGGAGGGAATAGCATGGAGCCCGACATCATATCATGACCCCGTGGCTCAAACATCAGCCCGGTTCGGATCCAATCGTAATTTTCAAGAAAATATTGGCGCTTTTCCAACATAGTTTTCCCTTTTAGAAAAGGAACACCACCGGAAACTACCCTTACGGGATTACCGCAGGTATGCGCATCGATGCAACTAAAAGTGTGACGGGATGACATTTTAGAGGATTAGAAGGTTTTTTTGAATAAGATAGAATCGAAAATCATTTTTTTTTGCCTAAGCTAATAAGATAGCTACGCAGATAAGTAAGATATGTCCGCTAATGCGGACAAGATAACAGAGATTCGACTGTATCTTGGCCGATTTTTCGGCCATATCTTGCGAAGCGTATCTTTCAAATTTTCTTACTTTTCATATCCTCCATCCACCATTCTCCAAATCCCCAATGGATTTCCATCCTTCAAAGCTTCCGGGAGTAATTCCTGTGGCATATCCTGAAAGGCGATCGGTCGGGCAAAGCGCTTAATCGCATAGGCGCCGACGGAAGTGCTTCGTGCATCCGTTGTAGATGGGTAAGGTCCTCCGTGCTGCATGGCATGACCAACTTCCACTCCGGTTGGCACTCCCTTGAAAAGAAGTCGACCACACTTCTCTTCCAGTAGGTTGATCAGAAAAAGCTGATTCTTGAGTTCCTCAGATTCTGCCCACACCGTGATGGTCAACTGACCATGTAAATGCTTTGCGATTTCCTGTAGTTCAGCCTCACTTTCATAAATTACCATCATCGCGAAAGCTCCAAAGACTTCCTGTTGGAAAACAGAATCTTTCAACCAGTCACTTGCTTTGATCTCCGCCAAAGCCGTGCTACCGTTGATCAGGTGCTGTGCATCAGCTACTTTGACCCATCGAAGTTCCTCTCTCGATTGGAGAAACTGCAGAGAATTGTAATAAGCCTCCGCTATTCCCGGGTGCAGCATGGGGGCAGAAGCGATGTCATTCATCTCTTCGGCAATGGCTTTTTCAAATGCTCCAGCTTGGTCTTTGGGGACGAAAATCAAACCTGGATTCGTGCAAAATTGCCCTACACCCAAGGTCAAGGAACCCACGAAAGCTTTTGCAAGTGCATCATTATCATTTTTCAGTTTTTGAGGAAAGCAGAAAATCGGATTAACCGAACCCATCTCTGCAAAAACCGGAATGGGTTCTTCTCGCTGATTGGCTAGGTCGAATAAGGCTTTCCCTCCGGTATGTGAACCGGTAAAGGCGACGGCTTTTGCCAATGGATGCTTGACTAAAGCTTGTCCTTCCGCAATTCCACCTTCTACATGCGTAAAGAGCGCTTGCGGAAGATTGCTCTTTGAGATGGCTTGATGGATGCAGTCAGCTACTTTTTTGGAAGTTTCGGGATGGGCAGGGTGCGCTTTGTAAATCACAGGACAACCTGCTGCTAGAGCAGAAATGGTATCTCCACCTGCGGTGGAAAATGCCAAAGGAAAATTGCTCGCACCAAATACGACCACCGGTCCCAAAGGTGTTAACATCCGACGGATATCTGCTCGGGGCAGGGGTGTGCGCTCCGGCATGGCAGGATCAACGGTGGCTTCTACCCAACTTCCTTCCTTAACCAGATTGGCGAAAAGTCGGATTTGCCCCACTGTTCTGCCTAGTTCACCATTGATTCTTCCATCCGGTAGATTGGATTCTACCACGGCAAGGGATACGATTTCGGATCTATTTGCTTCTAGGATCTCTGCTAGGTTCGTCAAAAAATCTGATTTCTCCCGTCCAGAGATATTTTTATAGAAAAGAAATGCTTCTTGTGCTGCGTTGAAAAGATTGTCTAGGTTCATGATTTTTTGATTTTTTAGAAATACTATTGAAATACTTTGAAATAAATCCCGCAAGCGGTGCGGCATATTTCGAGATTGGCTAAAAAGAATTGTGTTCCGTCATCGCGATTCCGACAAGGTCGGGAGAAGCTATCTCCATATTGATTAAAATTTAATCAGAATAGATTACTTCACTTCGTTCGCAATGACGAAAACCTTTTGAGCCAATCTCATATCTCAATTGTATTTCCACTGTATAATTTATAATAACGGGCGATTTTTGATCCCATCCAAAATGATTTTCTCAATTCTTTCCCGCTCTTCACCGATCAGTGTCAATCGAGGGGCACGGACATGCTCAGAACCGATGCCACAGTGTTGTTCGGCTAGTTTGATATATTGAACCAATTTTGGATGAATGTCGAGTTCAAGCAATGGTAAAAACCATCGGTAGATTTCCCGAGCTTCTTCGATTTTTCCCTCTTGAACTAGATTAAAAATAGTCACAGTTTCCTTGGGAAAGGCACAAACCAATCCAGCGACCCATCCTACGGCACCCATCAGTAATTCCTCCATGGCTAAGGTATCTACGCCGCAGAGAATTTGATAGCGATCTCCAAAGCGATTGATCATTCGGGTGACATTTGAGATATCCCGTGTAGATTCTTTGATGGCTTGGATGTTTTCGCATTCCGCGAGCTCGGCAAACATATCGATGGTCACCAAGGTCTTGTAGTCCACGGGATTGTTGTAAATCATCATGGGTAATTGGGTGGATTTGGAGACCGTTTTGAAATAGGTGACGACTTCGCGTGCGTCCGCTGCGTAGCGCATAGGCGGAAGGATCATCAATCCGGAAGCTCCTAGTTCCTCTGCTTTTTTTGCCCAAAACAGCGCATCCTGCGTCGCTCCTTCGGCGATGTTGAGGATTACAGGGACTTTTCCCTGAAGATGATTAACAGTTTCCCGGGTAAGCGTAATTTTCTCCTCCTGAGATAGTACAGAGCTTTCACCCAAAGTTCCACCCAATATGATTCCGTGTACTCCCGACTCCAATTGGTAGTCCAGGTTTTTGAAAAAGAGATCCATGTCCAGACTTCCGTCTGCATGGAATTTCGTAGTGACAGCTGGGAATACGCCTTTCCAGTTCATAGTTTTTTAATTTTTTACCACTTGGGGCACTGAGATTTTTATTCAAAAGTATAAGATGTGTGGAGGAAAATCTTTCACAGGGTTACTTCATTCTAATACTATATTGATCATAATTGGGCTGAATCGAATTTTTTTAGTGAATTTCATATTAATTTGAGATATGGCAAAGGTAATTTCCTTTCAAGTTCCCAAATCCCAAAAAGAGTTTGTCCGCTATCAGGAGGACAGTGGAAAGACTTTTTATGACAGGCTCCATCAGCACCCTCTCCTACAATTGACCTACATTTTGGATGGAAAAGGACAATTCTTGAGTGGGGACTATGTAGGGAGATTTTCAGCTGGAGATTTATTTTTTTTGGGTGAAAATGTTCCGCATGTTTTTCGAAGTGATCCGGAGTATTTCGAGGAAGGGTTAGATTTGCACTCTGAGGGGAGGACTGTTTTTTTTGACTTCGATGCATTGGGTCGAGCGATTGGAGATCTAGAAGAGCTTTCGCCTCTTCAAAGATTTCGGGAATACGCGGGTTTGTGTTTTCAGGTGAAAGGTGAAACACAGGAAAAAATCATTGGCTTACTAGAAGTTTTCGGAAATACAGTTGGATTGAAACGCTTTCAACTAGCCGTTCAACTGCTGAGTCTTTTGGATGAGGCCAAGGGTGATCTCCAAAGATTAAATCAGGATGGTCTTTTGCAGGGGCTTTCGGAGAAAGATGGGAGTCGAATGAATCGGGTGATGCAGTATTTGCTTGATCGTCGTTTTCATAAGATTAGTTTGGATGAGACGGCTGCCGTTGCCAACCTCTCGAAGGAGGCATTTTGTCGCTATTTTAAGCTACGAACTCGAAAGACCTTTACTCAGTATTTGCTCCAACTTCGAATCAATGAAGCACAGAAGCTCCTTCAGGAGACAGATTTGGGGATTTCTGAGATTGCCTATCAGGTGGGCTTTGAGAATCTGTCTTATTTCAATAGGAGTTTTAAAAATCTGACAGGGATGCCGCCCAAAGTTTTCCGAAAATCATTGTAGAAATTGGGTGACTTTCTTTTGAATAAATTTTTTGATTGAATTCCAGGATTGGCCTTGTAAACTGACCGGATCCTCATCTTCAGCCGCATCTTCGAAGTAAAGCATGGCTTGGGGTACTGAAATCAAAAGGTTTTGGGTGCGATATTTTTCTTGGTGGTTTTTGATAAAATCAGCTACTTCATAATGCTTAAGAAGTTCCGCGATATCCCAAAAGTCTTTCTTTTTCCCTCGGCCAAGAATGGCTTGGATTTTCATTGCCATGATGTCTTGATCGGAGAAAAACCGAATGCCTTCAATCGTTTCTATTGGACCAATTAGAGGGTGAGGATGTTTTACAAGGTCCACTTTGATTTGGTCTATAAAGCAAAAAATTCCTATTAGAGGCGGGCTGGTTCTAATTTCTAGCCTTGGTCCAAAATGATTTTTCAAATATTCAATTAGTGACTCGTTCTCAAATTTTTTGTGCGAAAATAAATCAAGATCAATTGAAATTCTGTGCCCAAATTTTAACGACAAAGCAGTACCTCCAACTAATCCAAAATCCCCTAAGAATGAAAGAGAAGAGAGTTCTTTTAATAAGGATGAAGTTCTGGGTTCGACTGTCTGAGTTTGTAACATCTGAAATCTTCTATAGGTCTGTCAACCACCGCAGCAGCTAAATAAAGTGTCGTTTTCGATAAAAACTTAGCATTCAATAGCACTTCTCGAATAAGATCATCTCCGTAGTACCTTCGACAATTGCGGATATCAGGGACATCACCTCGCTCAAAAACCCGTTCGATGACAAACTTGTACTTTTTGTCATAATCCAGGTTTTCGAAGTTGACATCCCAAAAGATGCGCTTATCAAAAATCGGTTTCTTCCTTTCCTCCATACCTTGAAAGTAATCAAAATTAATCAGGCTTATTGCATTGCCTTAATCAATTGGTAACTAAACTCAATAATTTCCTTATAATTTTCCTTTCCGATTTTTTCGTCGATTCCATGAAATCTTGTAAGGCTTGTGGAGTCCATTCGAAGCGGATAAAAGCGATAGACCTCATCCGAAATCTCATAGAAATAGCGGGCATCCGTACCTCCTCCAATCATGCTGGGAATGACAATTGTCTCCGGAAACATTCCTCGGATGGTTCTTTCCAGCGTTTTGTATTCCTCTGAGTCAATACCCGATACTGGCGAGGGATTGGTAGCAAATCCTTCAAGCTCCACTTTGACCAGATCTGATACGGTGTTTTCGATGTGGGCTTTGACGGATTCGATATTTTCACTAGGCAGGATTCGGAAGTTCACCCTTGCCTCAGCTACGGTAGGGATGACATTGTCTTTGATTCCACCGGAAATAATAGTCGGAGCTGTAGTCGTATGAGCATTTAGACCCTCAAGGATAGGTCCCTTCAGTAGCCAGGAATTGGCAAAGGCCATTCGCAGGAAAAATGGTAATTCAGGTCCCAAATATTCAACCTGATAATCAAGTGGAGTGACCATTTTATAAGGCAATTGATTGTTTTCCAAGTCGACAATGGCTTGGGCTAATATACCGATGGTGTTTTCTCGTGGAGGTGCTGAACTATGTCCACCCTTTGTTTCAACCGTTAATTTGAAAGTAGCATATCCTTTTTCTGAGAGGTTGATGACAGCTACTGGTTTCTCAATGCCTGGAATCAAGCCTTCCGTAATAAATCCTCCTTCGTCTATGGTCATCGCTGCTTGGACTCCTTTCGATTTCAGGTATTCAGCCACCTTCGCAGCTCCGTTTGCTCCCCCTATTTCCTCATCATGTCCTGATGCAATATAAAGGGTTCTGGTAGGTTGAAAAGATTCCCCGAGTAGCATTTCCACCGCTTCCAATACTCCAATTAGGGTTCCCTTATCATCCATAGTTCCTCGTCCAATTATATGGGATTCGGTGATTTGGCCGGAAAAAGGTGGCGCTTCCCAGTCCATCAATGTGGGCTCATCCACTGGAACTACATCCTGATGTGACATAAGAATCAAGGGCTTCTTCTCCGGGTCACTTCCTTCCCACTTGTAAAGCAAGGTGTAATCACTGATTTTCTCCAAGCTCAAATTGGCATGAGTCAAAGGGAAGGTCTCTTCCAAAAAGGCATGAAACCCGTGAAACTCGGCTGAGTCGGGCGGTGTATTTTCGTTAAATGAGATGGTCTTGAATTGAATAGCTTTTGAGAGGTTTTCGTAAACCTTATCCGAAATAGCTACCTCAGGTAGTGGGTCTACAACTACCTGCTTGGAGTTCATTGTCAGGGTATTAAATAAAATAACGGCTACCAAAAGGACTAATGCACCCAATAGGCCAAATAGGATTTTTTTCATAGGAGTAGGATTTACCGGGAAAATCAAGAAAGTGAAAATAGTCAAAAAAGAGTTGGCAAAGGGATTTGGTCCTTCGATTTTAATTGGACATTTCGCTCGAATTCATTTTAGGGTAGTGAAAAATCAAAGAAAGGAGATTGTATCAGGTCATAAAGTATGCTTGAATTAAATTCAGAAGCTTTTTAACGAACGGTTATATGAAAGCAGTTTTGCTTTCTTTCCTTGATTACGTAGATCTTGTTTTGCTTTTGAAAATGGCTCAGTACCTTTTCTAATTGCTTTAGCTTTTTCCAATCCCAGGACTTCTCTCCATTAAATCGGATATAGGAAATATCAAAAGAAAGGCCATAGGAATGAGAGCTATTTCCTTTTGTAGCGTTCCGGTTTCTACGGCCCAATTTCTTTTGCTGCTCGATAGTTCGTGTACCTGAAGTGACGGTAATAAAACTGTCGCCACCGGCTAGGGCTTGATAGGTTTCACCGATTTGATCTAATACTTTTTTTGCCTCAGGAGTGAGGTAAGGATGACTATGAGTGAGCTTTTCCACTTCATAGCCTTTTCCAGAATTTACTTCTACTAAAGCTCCTTCTTCCACCAACTGAAAAAGCCCCTTTTCATCCATGATAAGACCTGAACCGTTTTCCTCCGCAGCAGATAGGTGATTGGAATAATGGTCCTTACGCAGTCTCGCTCTGTAGTCCTTTAAATCCGGGACAATAAAGATTTCCTCCGGAATAGCTATTGGTTCAATAATCACAATTTCCTCAGGGTCATTGCTTTCTCCCGCAAAGTTCAAAAGACTGACATACGTTTCAGAAAGTTGTTTTTTGAGAGTCGGTCGGTAACTGACCATGGCAAGGGTGCCAAGTGAAAAGAGCGATAGAAATGAAAATACGAAGAACAGGGTGGTTTTCTTCATGCGAATAGTTTTGCGCTTATTTAGGGTGAGGTCGGAAGATAAGGAATGAAAAAAACTCAGCCAAACCTTTATCTATCAACGGTTCAGCGGATTGAATTATTGCTAGGTCTTTTTATTCAATCCTCGATTGAAAAGTCTAAAACCTTCGAAATGAATAGCCTCGATTATTCAGTTCCTGAATCAGGTCGGCCAAATGATGGTAGAGTTTGTCTTTTCTCAGGGGGCTTGTGCCCGGGTGAATTAGTAGGTGAAAGCCCTGAAGTCCTGATTGATCTTCTCGATCATAAATACTTTTCAAAATAGTATCAGAGTCTAGATAATTGGGCATATCAGGAGTAGTATAATCCGCATTCGAGCGGGTGCCAGGGCTGAAGTTTACTGTGATTTGACCCAATTCTCTGGCTATTTCCACCACCTGTTTGTTATACCATTCGTAAGGCGGCATAAAGTAATCGGGGTATATTTTCAGTGCATTTAATTCACTTAAATTATCCAGAATATCCTGCTTTATTTCTGCTTCAGATTGCAGAAGACTGTCTCGACGATTCCAGTCGCAGTAGAGTAAATGTTTGTCTGAATGTGCCCCGACGAAATGACCTTGGCGATCTATTTTTTGGGTTAGGCTTTGGTGATTTCTGATAAAGTCCCCTGTGAGAAAAAAAGAAGCTTGTACCTCATTTTGCGCTAGCACACCCAATACTTCCTCAAATCCTTCAAAGTAATCATGACCGGTGAAGCATAGGTAAATCTCCTTTTTCAAGGTGTCGGATCTGATCAAAGCCCCTTCTTGATCATAAAGGCTTTGAGCAAAGCTGAGTTGGTGAAATGCCAAAACCAGAATAAGGAGCACGATCTTACTCATTGCTGAGAAATTTGAGAATCAAAAGTAGCTCTGCTGATCCATCCAAAGTGGGTTCATTGGTGCTATAATCAGCCCAATCATCCAAATATTTGATATGCTGAGGCTGCAAATGTGCATACTCATCCGGACTCGAAGGGCTGATTCCTAGCATCTGCTGATGAATAGTGGACCATAAGGGTCCATCGACCAAACTTCCCTTGACTGATTTATTCAAAATTTTCCAAAAGGGCATGTGTACATCCACTGGGGTGTCGGCATTTTCAGGAATTTCGGTAATCATACTACTCGACCAAGGATTTAATCCCAATAGCCAATTGACATGGTTTTGTAGAAGAGGACGATATTTTTTCGACCCGGTCATTTCTTCATAGAGCATTGCTTGCGTCGCCACAGCTGCTGCCAAATTATTGGAGCACCAGATGAATAAATGACCCACTCCATAAGGGTTTTGTTCTGCTCGACTTTGAATTTTCTGCAAATTTTGCTCGTAGTAATTCACCATTTTTTCCTTGTCTTCTTCATCTCCTACTTGCCATAGCGCATAGTGCCCCATATTGACATAGGGGTACATTTCGTAGTGACTGGCACTGTCCCTTTCCATCCAAGACCAAGCAGCAATGAGATCACCATACCTTCGTGCATCCTCCAAGAATTCAGGTTTTTTGGTCACCTTATACAATTTGGCAGCAGCCCATTCCATATCATCGGCCCAGGTATTTTCTTCATAGCGATAGGGTGCACCAAAACTATTTCCCTGCTGATATCCTTCCTGCTTTTTTCCCATTTCATACAGCGAATGAGCGGATTCGAGACAGGATTGGGCAAAGACTTCATAGCCTTCGATTTGGTTAAAAACTTCATATCCCAAAACCAATGTAGCAGCCGATCTTCCGGCAAGGTTGGCGATTCCTGTGGCTTGGCTTTGGTACTTGGAAAGGCCTTGCGGTGCGCCTGTAGCGAAATAGGCAGGACGGAAGCTGTTTGGTCCCCATCCATAATCCGCATTTTCTTCATGAGGGAGCTTGAATCCCCGGTGATCTCGGTCATCGGCTACTTGATGGTAGAGCTCATTGGGACTAGGATGCAGCTTTAAGATCCACTCCAGACCCCATTTTGCCTCATCAAGGATGTCGGGAAGTTGGTTTGGTCCCGGTAATCCCATTGCATTGACTTGATCCATATACCCATCAGGATCCATTTGATAAGCCATCAGTAGCCTGGCTGTGGTATTACTACTTGTGATCAGGTATTTCAATTGATCCCCGGCGTCATGCCAGCCTCCGGTAGCATCGATTCGAGTGGAGTCCTCACGTAGTCCAAAAAAGCTCAATCCGTCTAGTTGATGGCAAAATTCTCCTGTAAATGGATTAAATCCGCATCGTTGGGTACGAATAAAGCTGACCACATCCTCCTGCCAGTCAGGGTAGGCTCCTATTTGAAATGCTTGACTTTTAATTTTACCATTTTTTGTTTCAAAGTAGTAGCTACCTTTTTGGGAGACTTCAGAAAAGTCAAAGGCGTAATAATGGGAAAATGGATGCCAGGAGGATTTACTTTGAGTTCCTTCAAAAGCTTTGACTAATTCTCCGGAAGAAGTTTTTAAAAGTAAAACAGGTTTCTTTATAGCTTGATTGCTTAGCAGCAAAGCTTGTTTGGGCATGTCTGACGGATAGCCTCCCAGGTTGATTCGAATGGTGGGGCTTTCCTGTGCAATGCTGCGGGACAAACATAGAAAAGTGAAGATCCAAAGGATGATGATTCGTTTCATGGTGAGGGTTTTTGCTTCTTAATGATACATAATTTTAACCTTTGAAAATGATAGTTCCTGTTCATTTGGTTGGCTCTATCCATGAGTGGGGTTTGTTTCCTAGAAAATGCGCTTAAGCTTTTCCGAAAAAAATACCCCCGAGAAGTCTCAAACTTTTCGGGGGCAAGTGTTCAAGGTTTTAGGATTTTTCTATTCAATTTCTACCGTGACAGTATTGTCATCAGGAATTCGATCGATCAATTTATTGTAAGGATCAATTCCAGCTTTGGCTGGTTCTCCTTTCACCCGTACAGTGATGGTGCTTTGCCCAGGTTTGATCTTATGCTTTTGAATGTATAGCGGGTTGACTCGGGTTCGTCCATTTTCATCGGTATCATCTTCGGCAAAGATTCCGATATCGATGTAATCTGCCTCGTATTCAGCATCTGATTCTCTTCCTGTCTCATCAGCATAAAGCTTCTGAGAGCGTATGTTTAAAGTGATGTCATATTCACCCTCAGCCACCTTAGTAGCGGTCACTTCCTCAGCTCGATTATCATAAAGTGTGATTTTATTCCAAGTATCGTCCAGATAATACATTAGGCTATCTGGAGTGGCTTCCGCCAAATAATTATATAAATCTGAGCTTCCGGGGAAGGGAGGTTCTTGTCTCAATCCAAAATCTTGATTGAATTTATATAAGGCAGAGTCCATAGCTTCAGGACCTATCAAATCTCTCAATCCGTAAAGAATCAATGATCCCTTGTAATACCACTGGTAGGCTCGATTGCAATTGATGAAGACATTTTCCTTTTTGCTTTCATTGGATCTTCCTCGGAGGTAATTATCCAATTCACTTTTTAGGAACCGCTTCATATTATCCTTTCCATATCTTCTTTCTGTCAAGATCAAAGCTGAAAATTCTGCCAAAGCTTCGGATATCAAATTGGATCCCCGAGTATAGTTTGGAGTAATCTGATGTCCCCACCACTGATGCGCCAATTCGTGCGCAGTAACGTAGTAGACGTAATCAAAATCATTAGGATCTGAGAAGTAAGCTACCCATCCAAAATCCTCCGAAAATGGAACCGTATTTGGAAAGGACTGAGCAAATCCTGCATAGCGCGGAAACTCTAAAAGCCGCATTTGACGGAATTGGAAGTTGCCATAGGTTTCTGAGAAGTAAGTCAAGCCATCTTTATAGGATTGCAGAAAGCGATCTAGGTTATATGCGTGTTGCTTGTCATAGAAGATCTCTATATCGACTTTTTGTCCATCGGGTAATTCTGCCTCATCTCGAAGTACCTCGTATTCGGCTGATACAAATGTGAAAAAGGCCTGAATAGGAGTGTCTTGAATATAATGAAAGTAACGTCGTCCATTTTCTTCCCATTCTCGCTGTAAGTAACCCGGTGCTACTGCGATTTGAGAAGGGACTGTACTGACTACAGCTTCAAATTGGATAAAGTCGGCATCGTCTGCAAATAGCAGAGTAGACCTACCAACAGGGTCATCATGCGGAGGTAAATCTTCTGGTTTTTCTGGCAGATCGTATTTTCTTCTATCCTCATCTGAGGAGATCTCTGCCTGTGCATTGTATCCGATCTCAGGCACTCCACCGGAGAAGAATGTGCCATTGTAGATGATTTCACGTTGATATCCAGAATTCGGGAAGCCACTATATCCAGCCTCACTGACAATGGTGAATTGTAAGGTGTCTCCAGGCATCATTGGCTCGGGTAGTGCAGTAATTTTATACCATTCCCGCTCCGCCTTTTTTCCAAAAATTTGAAACTTGTTTGGTTCGTACTCTAAAGGAAAACGATGATCAAGCGTGTCACCACCTAGAATAACCTTGAAATCACTTAAGGAGGTGGAATTGAAGTGGATTGAATCAATCGGGCTGTCTGTTTTATTAACCAGCTCTACTTCGGCCAGGAAATCTGCTTTGCGTTCCATCGGAAACAGATCAGCCTGAATATTGATTTTCGTGAATTTAGGTTGAGGTATTCCCTCGTACTTTTTCAATTGCTTTTCATAGGCTACAGATCGGATTGTGTTTTCATCTGAGGTTCTATAATTGTTTTTGTAGACGACATTGTTGAAAATATATCCGCCAGAAGCTAAGGCAATGAGTAAGAATACAAAGGATAACCTAGGGGCTGGTTTGGAAAGTCTTGATTTGGCGATTTGCCAACGGCTTTTCCAAGTGTTTTCTGTGCCTCTACTGAAGAAAATGCTGAAGAATAACACTAGGAAGATTCCCCATGCTGTCCAATACAGGTTAAACCAAAACAAGGATGTACCGAAATGGCCCAGTCCATTCATGTCACTCCAAGTGTAGCCCGGTTTGTAGCTGTAGAAAAAGAGATTGAAGTTATAATCTGCAAAATTCCTTAAGATGAGCATCACCAACCAAATACCGATAGCGGCTGCATGTCCTGCAAATTTATTGTTCACTACTACATGAACTGCAAAAACCAGTAGGACCATTTGCAGGTAGTCGGGTAGTGAGATCAGGTAGCTGTCGATCAGATATACCTTTAGATCATAATTGAAATAGCCCTTGAGTGTCTGAATTAGAATCCCAACAAAGATTGGCACAGTAGTCAGAATCAGACAAATAAATGCCATTCCGAGGAATTTGGAGGAGATTATCACACTGTCTCGCACCGGAAAGGTATCATTGATGATGGAGTAACCCGTAGATCGGTCTCGATGCAGGGCTTCCCCTGTAAAAAACACAATGATGATGAATACAAAGAGATTATAATCAAAGGTTTTAAACTCCATCAGAAAGGAAGTGGAGGGGTAATTTGGTACACTATACAGAGTGATCCCAATCCAAAAATCCAGAACCAGGAAAATCAATCCGCCCAACAAAATAGATCGGAAGTAGACATCTTTGGTGATGTTTTGGACTTCAATTTTTGTCAAGGTTTTTAGGCTGTTCCATTGATACTTTTTCGAAAAGTCAGTGATGACATCAAGTTTTTTAAGGAAGTAATTAGATTCCTCCTCTTGCTTTTCCTTGGTTTTCTTTTGGGAAGTTTGAAAGAAGTAATTAAAGCTAAACCGGGCATAAGCTGCAATAAACAAGGCCAATCCTATGCTCACCCAAAGAAGTCGATTGAGTAAAAGATTACCCTCCAAGGGAAGGAAAAAGCTGTTTTGCTCGTAAGGGGTTAGGTAGCGAGTTTGAAGATTAAAGGTATTCACTCCAAAGGGATCGATGAGCTGTACAAGATCCTTGTTTTCGATATCCTGAGATAGAAAGTTTGCCAGTAGGTAAATGATGAAAACTACGATACCTCCTGAATAGATCGAGCGGATATTTCGAGTAAATACGATCAGTGCGAAAAATAAAGATCCCGCAAGCCAGAGGTTTGGCAAAAGAAGTGTGAGCCAAGGATGGAGGTAATTGATCAGGGAGTTTGGACCGTATCGCTCAGCTTCTGTTCCAAAAAGAGGACCTAAAATACTGCCCAAATAAACCCCGATGAGTGCGCCGGAAGAAATGAACATTAGGGTCACAAAGGAACCCCAAAATCTACCCATAAAATATCCGGACTTGGTGATCGGATAGCTAAACAGAAAGGTTCCGGTTTTGTGTTCTAAATCTCGGTATAGCGGAACACCCATAACGGCAGAAGCAATCAGGATTCCGAAAATTGATATCAGAAGAAGCAGGTTGGCGATAACAATTGGTGCATTGTGAAAGACTTTTTCGGAAGCAGGAGTATTACCCGAACCAATAAGCAAAGCAGCGACGACCAGCAAGAGGAAGAAGTAAATCCAAGTTGCCGGTCTTCCAAAACGATATTTGAGTTCGAAAAGAAAGATATCCTTAAACATGGCGATAGATTAAATAGTGATCGGATCTACTTTCTTGGAAATGAAGCTAAAATAAACGTCCTCAAGGTCGGCGGGAGTACTTTCAAAGCCATTGCCCGGGTCTGTGTCACTTTCCACTCTTAAGCTCAATTTCCCTGCAATTAGCTTGGTGGAGATTACTTGATATTCTTCACGGTAGTGTTCCAATTCCGACTTATCGATCGATTTTTGGTAGATTTTTCCATTCACCTGAGCAAGTCCTTCTTTAGGCGTGCCTTGCATGAGTACCTCTCCGGTACAGATGATGGCCATATTGGAACAAAGTGTATTGACATCTTCTACGATGTGAGTTGAAAGAATTACAATTGTATTTTCACCTAATTCTGAAAGTAAATTGTAGAATCGATTTCGCTCGGAAGGATCAAGACCTGCTGTTGGTTCATCGACAATAATAAGACTTGGATTTCCTACTAGTGCTTGGGCAATCCCAAATCGTTGCCTCATTCCACCGGAATAGGTGCCGAGACCTTTCTTTCGATGCTTGTACAAGTTGACTCGGTTTAGTAGTGAAGCAACGAGTTCCTTTCGCTCTGCCTTATTTCCTACACCCTTCATTTGAGCGATGTGGTCAAGCATCGTCTCTGCATTGATTCTTGGGTATAAACCAAAATCTTGTGGTAGGTAGCCAAGACGCTCTCTTACGGATTGTTTGTCCTTCAGGACGTCAATTCCATCAAGTGTGACTGTGCCTGAATCGGCTTCCTGTAGGGTTGCAAGTGTACGCATCAAGGTGGATTTTCCTGCACCGTTTGGACCAAGGAGACCAAACATTCCTTGTGGTATGGTGAGGGATACATTGTTCAGAGCCTGAACCCCATTGGGGTAAGTTTTAGAGAGATTCTTGATCGATAGTTCCATGGATTATTCTGTTAAGTTAAAAGTTATGATGGCATGAAGATTTGTTTTAATGTCTTTTCAATATAAAGAATTGATTTTTAAGTATTTTTAAAAATACTATTTTGTGGCCTTTGGGTTTTAGATGCGGATTTTAGGAGAATGGATGCATTGGTTTTCAGATTATTTTTTAACTAGAAGGACTGAAAAGAAAAAAACCATGATTAATTACAAATTCAGGCCACTTTTCTACTTTCTGATTCTAGGTCTAATCCTTTTTTCCTGTCAAAGCAGGTCATTTGAAAAGGAAGCTGGTCAGGTCGAATCATTTGCAGAAATGGTTGCTGCGGGTGTAAAGCCCATTGCTCTTAGTCCACCTATGAATTCGGCGGAAATGGACCTTTTTATCCCTGTGATGGAGCGGCTGGCTGAAAAATACCAAGTGCAGTATTATCGGGAATCAGCGCTTATTCAAACGGACCTTTTCCCTGTAGCAGCAAGCGAAGGGAAAGAGGTACTGATCATCTATCAGAACCCAATTTTCTTCCAATCCTACCAAAATCTGAAAAGTGATTTGGAATCAAACTCTGTGGAAGACAAGGAGGATTTGAGTAGACGTTTCGGAAGATTGCTCGGATACCCTGTCTGGAAAATCAATGAACTTTTGGAAGCAAATTCCACCTTTCGGGATTTGGAGGATTTCGGTATTCAAGGGCAGGAATTAAGTTTTTACTATCGGGATTTAGACCGGGCAAAGTCATTTTATCAAAATAAACTGGGATTGAATTTGATTGATGAGAATGAGGACTCGGCCACTTTTCAGATAGCAGGAGATTCAAGGCTAGTGTTGAAAAGCGTGTCTGGTTCGGCTTACTCTGGTCAGGAAAATAAATCCGTAGCTTTGGCACTTTTGACTGATAATTTGGAAGCCTGGTATGCACATGTGCAGGAAGAAAAAATACCTATCAAATATACACTCAAGCAAAATCCGGAAGGTGCGCATGATGGATTTGTTGCCATAGACCCGGAAGGCTATTTATTGGAGTTTGAAATGTTTCGGCAGCATCCCGAGAATGAAGTATTGATGCCGGAATTACAGCGCTTGGAACCGAAAGCTACTAGCCTGGGGGAAGAATTGAATTTTTATGCAACCGTTACTTGGCTGTATTATGAAGATATGCTTCCTATGGAGAACTTTATGATGGAAAATCTGGGCTTGAAATTATATGCAGATCAAGGATGGGCGAAGATTTATCGGGTTTCGGAAAATAGCTATTTGGGATTGGTGGATGAAAAGCGAGGGATGAATTCCTTTTCCGAGGAGAAGTTGGTGGAGGTAAAATTCGACTTGCAGGATCCGCAGGGTTGGGAAGAATACTTGAAAAACACCTTGGCCGACTCAGTTAGAGCGGACCGGACATTCCGGGATTTGGGCTCTTATATCTTTCGTTTTTAATTAGGCAACAATATGATAAAAATCATTTTCACAGTTCTATTTAGTTTATGTTTGAGCCTTGCACAGGCTACCGAGCTAGCCCAAATGATCCAAACGTACCAAGCTGATCGAGGAGCTTTGGCGCGGTTTTATGCCAATCCCTTATCGGAAGAGTATTTTGATCGAATGCAAGAACTCAATCAGGAGTATTTGAGTGAATTGCAAGGCTTAGATTATGAATCTTTTTCAGAGGATGGGAAAATTGATTACGTCCTTTTTCGAAATTATCTCGAGAAAGAATTGGCAGAACTGAAGCTTGATCGAAGAGCCTATGATGAAGTCAAATCCGTAGTTGATTTTGGAGCTTCCCTTCACCAATTTGTAACTGATCGACGTAGAGCTAAGCAGCCGAATCCCAAGGCTTTGGCTGCAAACTGGAATCAGGTTGCCAATGAGGTAGATGCCCAATTGAAACTTTTGGCCAGTACCCCCAAATACAATTCTTGGCAAAAAGCAGATCTAGCCGCTTCTGCGGTTGAGCGTCTGGCTCGTTCCGTGGGAGAGGCTTATGAATTTTATTTTGACTTTGATCCCGAATTCACCTGGTGGATGCCTGAGCCTTGGGGAAAATTAGACAAGAGCCTGAAAACTTATGCATCTGCTTTGCGAGAGCATTTTACCAACTCTGTCAAAGATGATGGAAGTGGCATCATCGGCAAACCTATCGGAAGGGAGGC
Source organism: Algoriphagus formosus (assembly GCF_002807035.1). GTDB lineage: Bacteria > Bacteroidota > Bacteroidia > Cytophagales > Cyclobacteriaceae > Algoriphagus > Algoriphagus formosus. The sequence goes on from NZ_NIUC01000002.1 coordinate 1,806,351, forward strand.
CTTGCTCAATCAATTAGCTTTCGAAATGATTGCCTACTCCCCGGAAGAGCTGATCGCCGAAGCAGAGAAGCAATTTGCATGGTGTGAAAAGGAGATGCTCAAAGCCTCCAATGAACTAGGTTTTGGGGATGATTGGAAGGCAGCCTTGGAGATGGTCAAAGAAACTTATTTGCCTGCAGGAGCATGGCCGGAGGAAGTTGTGAGATTGGCAGAGGAGGCTACTTCAATCATGGAAGAAAATGACTGGATCACGGTGCCCGAACTGGCGAAGGAAACTTGGCGAACCAGCATGATTTCGGCAGAGCGACAGCGTGTGAGTCCTTTCTTTTTGGGTGGAGAGGTGATTCAGATCGCCTATCCAACTTCAGAAATGAGCCATGAAGAGAAGATGATGTCCATGCGAGGGAATAACCCTCATTTTTCTCGAGCCACTGTACAGCACGAATTGATTCCCGGTCATCACTTGCAGCAATTTATGAATCAGCGCTACATGACCCACAGACGCTTATTCCGTACGCCATTTTGGACCGAGGGCTGGGCTTTATATTGGGAGTTTGTGCTTTGGGATAGGGACTTTCCGAGAGATGCTAAGGATAAAGTGGGTATGCTGTTTTGGAGAATGCATCGCTGTGCACGGATCATTTTTTCTCTAAATTATCACTTAGGGAAAATGACGCCGCAAGAGTGTATTGATCTCCTGGTGGATCGGGTTGGGCATGAGTATGCCAATGCTGAGGCAGAAGTACGAAGGTCTTTTGAGGGACGATATGGTCCGCTTTATCAGATAGCTTATATGATTGGAGCTTTGGAGTTTTATTCCTTGCGGGAAGAAATGGTTGATTCTGGTAAAATGGAGGAGAAGGCCTTTCATGATCTGATTATGCAGCAAAACACCATGCCGGTGGAGATCTTGAGGGCAAAAGTTACTGGTCAAAGTTTGGATAAAAATCACCGTGCAAGCTGGCGCTTCTTGGATTAATCCTGATATTGAAAAAAATTAGAAAGATGAAAAAATTACTAATTCTCCTATGCTTTGTGGGAAGCATAGCCTACGGGCAGTCTCCTCTGCGAAGCCAAATCGATCAAAAAGCAACAGAAATCGAATCGAAGGTCATTGAGTGGCGTCGCGATTTTCATAAATATCCAGAGCTTGGAAATCAAGAATTCCGAACCGCTAAAATTGTAGCCGAGCATCTTCGGTCTTTGGGAATGGAAGTGACTGAAGAAGTCGCGGTGACAGGAGTGGTTGGTGTCTTAAGAGGTGGAAAGCCGGGACCTATGGTTGCGCTACGAGCAGATATGGATGCGCTTCCGGTGACTGAGCGAAATGATCTGCCCTTTAAATCTGTAAATACGGCAGTCTACAATGGACAGGAAACCGGTGTAATGCATGCTTGTGGCCACGACTCGCATGTTGCGATTTTGATGGGCGTAGCTGAGATTATGGCTAGCATGAAGGATCAGTTGAAAGGTTCGGTGAAGTTTATTTTCCAACCTGCCGAAGAGGGTGTATATGACGTGGACATTGCGGGTGCGGAATTGATGGTGAAAGAAGGAGTCATGGAAGATGTGGATGCCATATTTGGATTGCATATCTGGGCACAGATCGAAGCAGGTAAAATCGGCTATCGATCTGGGCCTTTTATGGCCGCTGTAGATAATCTGGAAGTGACTATTACAGGTACTCAGGCGCATGGAGCCGCTCCTTGGTCCAGTGTGGATCCGATTGTTACCTCGGCGCAGGCCATCATGGGTTTGCAGACCATCCTTTCCCGAAATGTCAATATTACTGAAAACCCGGCTGTTGTTACAGTAGGGGCGATTCACGGCGGTATTCGGCATAATATCATTCCCGAAAAAGTGGAAATGATCGGAACCATCCGAACTTTTGGCGATGAGCAACAGGCTTTGGTTCATAAGCGTATCACCGAGATCATCACCAATATTGCGGAAAGCGCAGGAGCAAAAGCAGATGTCAACATCGGGAAACTCTATCCATCAACCGTCAATCCACCTGAGCTAACCGCCCAAATGCTACCTACTATGGATGCGGTGGCTGGAACGGGAAATGTCATCGCCATGCCACCTGTCACCGGAGCTGAGGATTTTAGTTTCTTTCAAAGGGAAAAGCCTGGTTTCTTTATTTTCTTGGGCGGAATGAAAAAAGGAGGCGATCCATTGACGACCCCTTCGCATCATACACCGGATTTCTTCATCGAAGAAAGTGGATTCAAGCTGGGGGTTAGGGCCTTGAGCTACTTTGCCGTGGATTATATGGAAAAGAATTAATTGGTCTGAAAAGCTCCTTCCAATCAATTCGATTTAGAGAGAAAATTGGGGGCTGTTTTTGAATGACTGGGGAAATATTTCCACAAAAAGTTGGGTAGAATTCGCTACACACATCATAGATATTCAGTCCTAGGGGATTTGTCTTGCAAAGGCATAGAATTGGCTTTCCAATACTTGAATTTTAAGAAAGATATCGAGGATGAATGTGCTGATAGTAGATGATGAAGTTGACTTGTGTAAATTACTTTCTTTACAACTCAAATCTTTGGGGCTAGACAGTGAATACGTCAATAGTATTTCAGAGGCGAAAGAAAAATATAGACCAGGGAAATTTGATCTGATTTTCTTGGACCTGAACTTGAAAGATGGAAGTGGTTTTGAGATGTTAAATTACTTAAAACAATTCAAATCCACGCCTAGAGTAATTGTGATCAGTGCCTATGATGCTGAGCGAAGTCAGGTATTGAAGGAAGGGGCAGATTATTTTTTGCCCAAACCGTTTAGCAAGAAAAATATAGCAGAGATCATTGACTCTTTTTAAATTAAACTACTGTTTATAATCCGATGAACCAAAATATCCTTGTAATCGACGATGATCAGGATTTGTGTAAAGTCCTTTTTAATTTTTTGAAGAAATCAAACTACGGGGTTTCTGTGGCTTATGATGCTGAGTCAGGCCTTGACATTCTTCGCAAAGAAAAATTTGACTTGGTGCTTTGTGATTACAGGCTCCCCGATATGACTGGTGTGGAGGCGCTTCAGCGGATAAAGGTATTGAGCCCTGAATCTGCGGTTATCATTATCACCGGTTACAGCGATGTGCAAACAGCAGTTAAGACATTTCGATACGGAGCGAATGACTACGTCACCAAGCCCTTGTATCCGGATGAACTGCTGGTCACTGTCAAGGAAACCATTTCCAAAAACCAAGACAAGCTTCAGGTCAGATCAGGAAAATCGGTCCCTGAGAAGACATCTGAAGGTTCCAAAAACTCAGCATTTATCCAAGGCACGAGCAAGGCCTCCCAAACTGTCCAGGAACATGTTAATCTCATTGGTCCGACCGATATGTCCGTATTGATAATCGGTGAAACTGGTACAGGAAAAGAATTTATTGCAAACTCCATTCATCAAAAAAGTGAACGTGCGGATAAACCCTTCATAGCAATCGACTGCGGTGCATTACCCAAGGAGTTGGCGGGCTCTGAATTGTTTGGTCACATGAAAGGGTCTTTTACAGGAGCCATTGCTGATAAGCCGGGGAGCTTTGAGATGGCTAAAGGGGGCACCATATTTTTGGATGAAATAGGAAACCTTAGCTACGAAAATCAAGTCAAGCTGCTTCGAGTCATTCAAGAGCGAAAAATCAAAAGAATTGGAGGACAAAAGGATATTCCAATTGATGTAAGAATCATCGCGGCAACCAATGAAAACCTGACGGAAGCTATCCAAAATGGAGATTTTAGAGAAGATTTATATCATAGAATAAATGAATTTAAAATTACTCTTCTCCCTTTGAGAGACAGGAAAAATGATATCATGACTTTTGCTGAACACTTTCTAAACTTAGCAAATCAGTCACTGAAAAAATCAGTCAAAGGCTTTTCTGAAGAAGTAGTCAGACACTTTTTGGACTATCAGTGGCATGGAAACCTAAGAGAATTGAATAATGTGGTCAAACGCTCTGTATTGTTGACTCAGGGAGATCAAGTTGAAGCGAAGTCTCTCCCGGATGAGATCACAAAACCCAAATTGGTGAACAAAACAAATTCTAATGACGACGGGCTTTCTTTAAAAGCTGCATCCGAAGAAGCAGAAAAAGAAGCCATTATTAATGCCTTGGAAGCGAGCAGATATAATAAATCCAAAGCCGCTGAGCTCTTGGAAATAGATCGAAAAACACTCTACAATAAATTGAAGCAATACAATATCAAAGACTATTGATTTGTTTCTTCATCCCCTTTTCTAATGAATCTAAACAGTCTCAGGATTCTTTTTTCTTTGATTATTGGTCTTTTGATCATCTTATGCATTTGGACCTATTGGAACCTCAACAACTACATCAGTTCAGTAGATAAGGTAAGAGAGGCCAATCATACCCTACAATTGACTACTCAAATATTATCATTGATCAAAGATGCAGAGACTGGACACCGTGGCTATCAGCTTAGCAATGATGAACAATATTTGGAGCCTTATTATGAAGCCAAAAAAGAGCTCCCTCTCAAGCTTGATCAATTGGATAGCCTATCGGTCGGCCATGCAGATTTATTGACCAAAGTCGATGAATTTCGAAAGGCGATTGATTCCCAACTCGCTATCATTGAACAAATCCTCCAAGAGGTTCAGGAAAAAGGCTCTCGACTCAGTTCAGAGGAGCTTACCTTGCTTAGTCAAGGCAAGGCTAATATGGATTTAGTCAGAAGTATCGCAGAGGACATAAACATCCTGAGTCGAAATGAGGCTCAAGAAGAAGAGCAGGAAGAAGGGGCTTTTAAAAAAGTAACTCCGATCAACTTACTGGTTGTTGCCTTGATCGCCTTTGGAGGAGTTTTGCTCTTATTCACACGGGCAGTATTGCTATTGGAGCAGCGGGATAAAAAGTCTAAAAATCTTACCGAGGCTCTTGAGGATTTGAAAAAAGCAACTGAGCAGACCAAACAGGTCAGTGATTTGCTCCGAAATGTCTTGGATAGCTCCCGTGATGGGATCATGGCCTATCGCTCTATTCGAAATACAGCTGGAGAAATCGAAGATTTTCAACTTGTTTTAGCAAATAGAGCTGCATTCCTTATCACCAATCGAAGTGAATCGGAGATACTCGGTCAGCGGTTATTGGATCTTTTTCCTGGAAATAAGGGCTTTTTGTATGAAGAGTACAGTAAGGTAGTCGAGTCGGGGGAAGACTTCAAAACAGAAATAGAATACCTGCTGGATGGAAAATATGTCTGGTTTAAAATCCTAGCAACCAAATTTGAAGACGGGTTTGTCGTTACCTTTTCAGATATCACAGAAGATAAAGCTACCGGAATCAAATTGGCCAATTACACACAGGAGCTCAAAAGATCCAACGAAGATTTGGAGCAGTTTGCTTACGTAGCCTCACACGATTTGCAGGAGCCTCTTCGTAAGATTCGTTCGTTCGGTGATAGACTAATCACCAAGTATCGGGATCAATTGGATGAAACGGGGCAAAATTACATTGATCGGATGCAGGTTGCGGCGAAGCGAATGCAAAATCTGATCGAGGATTTACTTGCCTTTTCCAGGATTACCCGCAGCAGTGAGCTGCCTGGAATGGTAAACATGAAAGAGGTTTTTGAGGAAATCCAAGAAGACCTTTTTGATCAGATTGCGAGGACAAAGGCCAAATTAGAGATCGAAGGACTTCCGGATGTCTTGGGTGTCAAAAGTCAGGTCCAACGTTTGTTCCAAAACTTAGTGAGCAATGGCCTCAAGTTTAGCAAAAAAGACCTTCCACCTCTGATAAGAGTAAGTGGTAAGATAATCAGTGCAGTGGAGGCTTCTAAAGATTTTAAAACTAGCCCTCGCTACGACAACTATGTCCAAATCACAGTGTCAGATAATGGGATAGGGTTCAATGAACGCTACAAGGATCAAATTTTCAATGTTTTTCAGCGACTGCATGGGAAAAATGAATTTGAAGGCACAGGAATAGGCTTGGCAATTTGTAAAAAAATCATCCTGCATCACGGAGGAGCCATTCGTGTAGAAAGCGAAGAAGGAATTGGGTCGGATTTTATAGTTATATTTCCATTGAATAAACAAGCGGGAAACCCGGAGCACCATGAATAAAATTGATAGCAAAGTCAGCATTCTGATGGCAGATGATGATCACGATGATCAGGTTCTCCTACAAGAAGCTCTTCGAGAAAATAACATTTCCAATGCCGTTTGTTTTGTTGAAAATGGAGAGGAGCTAATCGAGTTTTTAACAAAAAAAGGAAAATTCGAAGGTAAGGATTGTGTCACTCCCGGCTTAATCCTTTTGGATTTGAATATGCCCAAAATGGACGGGAGAGAGGCCTTAAAACTCGTAAAGGCCGATCCCGTGTTGAAAAAAATACCCATTGTAGTGCTCACTACCTCTAGGGCAGACTCTGATGTAATTGAATGTTATGATTTGGGGGTGAACTCTTTTATTTCCAAGCCGGTAAATTTTCATGACTTGGTCGAAGTCACCCGAGAAATTAGTAATTATTGGCTAGGTACGGTCTCTCTTCCAAAAAACAATGTCTAATGGCCTTACAGCAAGTATCCATATTGCTGATTGAAGATGATGAGGATGATGCCTTTTTGATTAAAGACTATCTGTCTGATATCCATAATTTTGAAATCAAGCTTGATTGGGAGCCTGACTACAACAAAGGCAAGGAAAAAATCCTGAACGGTTCTTTTGATTTGTTTTTGATTGATTTCTATCTCGGAAAAGAGACTGGTCTGAATCTGATCGATTTTATCCAAAAGCAAGGCGTATTTACACCAGCTATCCTTTTGACAGGCAGAAATGACTCCCAAATCGACATAGATGCGAGTACCGCAGGCGCGTTTGATTATTTGGTGAAGGGAGACCTGACACCAGATATTTTGGAGCGTTCGATTCGCTATTCTATCCGTCAGGGAGAAACTATTCGAGAATTGGATGAAAAGGAGAAGCGCTATCGTTCACTTTTTGAGCGATCCTTCGATAGTATTTTCCTTGCCAATATCCGGTTGGAGTTTCTGGAGCAGAATGAGTCATTTTTAAATTTATTCGGCTTTCAGGAGGGAGATTTAAATCGATTTGAGCTCCAAAAACTCTTTGCAGACTCTGATGATTATGATTTTTGCATCAGTCAACTCAAAGAGCATGGAGTGATCAAGGATTTTGAGGCGAGGCTCGTGACCAAGCCAGGAGAAGAAAAAATATGTCTTTTCAACTGTATTTTCATTCCTGATCAGGATGATGAAAACTGCTGCTACCAGGGGATTATTCGGGATTTGACATTGTCTAAAAAGGCCGAGGCTGACATGATGATGGCAGAGAAACTATCGATGACCGGAAAACTTGCCCGAACTATTGCTCACGAAATCAGGAACCCACTGACAAATCTGAATCTAGCTTTAGACAGTTTGCAAGACGAGGTGAATCAATCTGATGAGACCCTTTCCACCTACACCCAAATTATCCAAAGAAGCTCCAACCGAATCGAATCATTGATTGGAGACTTGCTCAGTTCTTCCAAGCCCAAAGAGCTGCAGCTAGAGCTTGTTTCACTTGATGTGATTGTGGAGGAAGTAATGACTTTGGTACAGGATAGAGCCAAACTTAAAGATATCCGCATTGAGCAAAGTCTGGAGAAAGGTCTTCCTCGACTCTATGTAGACACTGAAAAGCTTTCTATCGCTCTGGTGAATATTTTTATCAATGGGATCGAAGCAATCGAACATTCCGATGGATTGCTTCAGGTTTCGGTCAGCTCTCGACAAAATTCAATTTTTCTCCGAATTGCAGATAATGGAGGAGGGATAGCCAAAGAGGATTTGAAAAAAATATTTGATCCTTTTTTCACTCAAAAATCAAACGGTACAGGACTGGGACTTACTTCCACACTCAATATTCTTTCAAGTCATAATGCCTTGATTGAGGTAAAAAGTACTGTAGGAGAGGGCACGGTCTTCGAGATAGAGTTTCCTTTGCCTGAAATGTAAAAAAGGCTACCTCAGGTAACCTTTAATTCAAAAAACCATTAAAAGGGATTTAATCACAATCTATTTTTTCAGCCTGCTATTTGCCAAAGACCCGATTTCCGAATATCAATGTGAGTACAAACATCACAATGAAAATGAAAAATAAGATTTTGGCGATGGAAGCAGCTCCCGCAGCGATTCCGCCAAACCCAAAAATTGCAGCGATAATCGCCACAATAAAGAATCCTAGTGCCCAACGTAACATAAGTTTTTGTTTTAAGTGAATGAAGTTTCCATATCTAATGGAAAAAAGGTGCCATCCGTTAAAACAATCGAAATGAGCCTAGAAACGGCACTTGGATAATAATTGTGTGGAAAATATCCTACAAAAATGGAACAGATTCCCCAATTCCCCATCGCTTGAATCCTTGAATTGCCTATTTGCAGGCTGATTTTGGCCTTGGTACAGTCATTGGACTAATAGAGGCAAATCAATTTGAACCAAAAAATATAAATTATGAAGACTGACACACAATTTAGAATAGAAGGATCTTGGAAAGAAATAAAAGGAAAGCTAAAACAGAAATATGCTTCCTTGACTGAAGACGACTTGGCTTATGAAGAAGGTCAAGAGGATGAGTTGTTGGGTAGATTACAGAGAAAGCTCGGTAAGACTATCGATGACATAAAGGAAGAAATCAATAGCCTCTAATTACCAACAACCAAATTATTTAACACCAAAACCGCAAAACTATGAGAGCTAAACTAACATTTATTGGAGCTATCGTTTTAGCCTTGTTCATCTCTTCTTGTTCAGAATCAAAGAATGAAGAACAAAGAGACCAGATGCTGGAAGTTCAGACAAACTGGGAAGATGAAAGAGATGAGCTTCAGGCTGATCTAAGAGAGCTTGAGACGGAAATCGATAAAAAAATGATTGACCTGAAGGCAGAAAAAGAGAAAGCAGATGCAGATCTGAAAGCTGAAATTGAAAAAATGGAAGCTGAACTGCAGGATGAGAAATCTGAGGTTCAAAAAGCATTATCTGATCTGGAAAATGCCTCGAAAAACACTTGGACAGATGTGAAAGCAGCTGTAGATAAAACCACAAAGGACATTGAGTCTGAGTGGAAGAATTTCAAGACAAATATAGATGGCTTATTGAGCGGAAACTCAAACTAAACCACCTTACCTAGATTGAGCAGGGTTGATTGATTCTTTCAACCCTGCTTTTTTTTGTTCGAGAAAGCGGCAGATGCACTAGCCGACTTTGGCAGCATACTTAATTTAAACATACAATATCAATGGAACTGGAAATAGAAAAACCCCTCAATGTTGTTTTTGAGAAAGTAGAAAGCTGGATCGATGGATTCATTGCTATGATTCCGAATATGATTGTAGCAGTGTTGACCTTTATCATTTTCCTGCTTCTTGCTAAATATGGGAGTAAGATTGCGATCAAGATTTTTTCGAAGACATCCAATAATACTGCTTTGAAGAATCTATTATCCACGGTAGTGCACTGGTCCATTTTGGGATTAGGTGTATTTATCATATTGGGTATTTTAGGACTTGAAAAAGCCGTGACTTCACTACTGGCGGGTGTCGGGGTGGTAGGTCTGGCCTTAGGTTTTGCCTTTCAGGATATTGCAGCCAATTTCGTTTCGGGTATCATTTTAGCCTTTCGAAAGCCCTATAGAATAGGCGATGTGATCGAAATCAACGATGTGATGGGAAAGGTCTTGCGGACCAATCTGCGTGTCACCGTGATGGAGACTTTTCAGGGGCAAGAGGTTTTTATCCCAAATAAAGAACTTCTCCAAGGCAATATTGTCAACTATTCCTCTCTTACGCATAGGCAGATCATTATCGCCTGTGGGATTTCTTACGCTGAGGATTTAGAGGAAGTAGAAAGTGTGGTACGCAAAGCTATTTTAAAGCTTGAAGGATTGATTCGCAAGGATGATTTGATTTTTGACTACGAGGAATTTGGAGGTAGTTCCATCAATTTTTACGTCCGGTTTTGGATTGAATACCCCGGAGAACCTGGCTATCTCGGGATGAAAAGTAAGGCAATCAAAGCGATCAAAAAATCCTTTGACCAGAATAATATTACCATTCCTTTCCCTATTCGAACATTGGATTTTGGGATCAAAGGAGGAAAAACGCTATCTGAAATGGAAATTCATCAGGCAGCGGAAGACGGTGGACAAAATTGATCTAAAGTCTTTTTCGAATTTGAAGAGGCGCTTCCACAGGCTGTGGAAATTGTGCCACATCCCACAAAATCCTTCAAAAAGTAAAATAGAATATCCTTCGGTCTCAGTTGGCTCTGCATAAGAATATTCTAACTCTGACAGGATAGATAAAATCATCCACTTCTTGGGCTTTTTGGAAAGGGATTTGGACTTATTGGAGTAAAAATTAAAACTATTATGTCAACTACTAATATGAATACTGAAAGAGCAACATTGTCAAACCACTTAAATTTGGATGAAAAGCAAATGCGAAATCTGAATGATCAGATGAACGATCTACTATCAGACTATCATGTGTTTTACCAAAATGTAAGAGGTTTTCATTGGAATGTAAAAGGTGCAGATTTCTTTATTCTGCATGAGAAATTCGAAGAGCTATACACTCAATTGTATCAGAATATTGATGATCTAGCTGAGAGAATTATTACCATTGGGTATAAGCCCTTGCATTCCTATTCCAAATATTTATCACAAAGTATCCACAAAGAGGTCACAGATGTGAGTGGTGAAGAAGAAACCGTAGAGCAGGTAATCAAAGGTCTCGGTGTCTTGTCCACTTCCCACAGAAAAGTGGCTCAACTAGCAGGTGAAATTGGAGACATAGTCACAGAAGATATGCTAACCAATTTTGTAGCAGATCTAGAAAAAAGAATGTGGATGTTTACCATGTACAAGAAATAAACAATCCTAAAAAGAAAAATGGCCATCAGATTTGATGGCCATTTTTTTTAATATCCTACTAAATAGAAAAGTCCTGCGGCGAGAGCTGCTCCCGCGATGGGGCCTAAAATCGGAACCCAGGCATAACTCCAGTCTGAGGATCCTTTTCCTTTAATTGGTAAAATTTGATGAATTATTCGAGGTCCTAAATCACGGGCAGGGTTGATGGCATAGCCTGTAGTGCCGCCAAGGGACATACCAATTACCCATACAAGAAAAGCGACTGGTAGCGCTCCCACCGAACCCAAGCCAATCGGAGTTTCGGATGCGTCCTCAATTTTGGCTCCGGTAATGTAAAGAATTACAAACACCAGCACGAATGTCCCGATGACCTCAGAAATAAAATTATTTGGCAGATTCCGAATAGCTGGGCTTGTTCCAAATGGAGCAGCAATCTCTCCAGGGTCTTGGGTGGCCTTAAAGTGGTCGATATGGATCAACCACGAGAGAAATGCCCCTATACCAGCTCCCAAAACCTGAGCTCCGATATAGCCGGGAGCCATAGCCCAGTCAAATTTTCCTGCCAACGCTAGGCCCACTGTTACAGCTGGATTTAGATGAGCCCCACTATACGGGCCAGCAACGACTACTCCTGTGAAAACTGATAAAGCCCAAGCGGTAGTGATGACCAACCAACCGGCATTATTTCCTTTAGTTTGAGGTAGAACAACATTGGCAACTACCCCTGAGCCTAGCAGTAAAAGCAGGCCTGTTCCGATTATTTCTGCTACGTATGGATTCATTTATTCTACCCAGTTTTTAGATCGTTCGACTGCTTTGTGCCAAAAGTGAATAAGCTTATCTCGCTTTTCTGAATCCATTTCCGGCTCGAAACTTTTGTCAGCTTCCCATAGACCTTGGATTTCTGATTGATCCTTCCAAAAACCAACTGCCAAGCCAGCCAGAAAAGCTGCCCCAATCGCCGTAGTTTCGATGATTTGAGGGCGTTTAATCTCACAATCTAGCAAATCAGACTGAAACTGCATCAAAAAATTATTGGCTGTAGCACCGCCATCTACCCGAAGTTCTTTGGTTTTTTCTCCAGCGTCTTTTTCCATTGCTTTCAGTACATCGTAGACTTGATAGGCAATGGCTTCCAGAGCAGCCCGTGTAAAATGCGCAATGGTTGTTCCTCTGGTAATTCCAAAAAATGCTCCCCGGGCATCCTGGTCCCAATGTGGAGCCCCTAAACCTGCCAAAGCAGGAACGAAGTAAACGCCTTCATTATCCGGCAAACTCATCGCTAGATCCTCGGATTCTTTAGCATGACCAAATAATTCGATCCCATCCCGAAGCCACTGAATAGCGGCTCCACCAATAAAGACAGACCCTTCCAAAGCATAATTGATCTCATCTCCGATTTTCCAGGCGACGGTTGTCAAAAGTTGATTTTTAGATCTGACAGCCTCTTTACCTGTATTCATGACCAAAAAGCAACCAGTGCCATAGGTGGTTTTAGCCATTCCGGGCTCAGTACAAAGTTGTCCAAACAAAGCTGCTTGCTGATCTCCGGCGATACCTGCAATGGGAATTTTGCTCCGCAACACATCTCCAGCCGTCTCGCAGTACACTTCAGAGCAAGTTTTCACTTCGGGAAGCATGGACTGCGGAATTCCAAATAGGTCCAAAAGCTCCTGATCCCATTCCTGTGTGTGAATATTGAATAGCATGGTCCGACTGGCATTCGTAATGTCGGTCAGGTGTTTTTCGCCTTTGGTGAGATTCCAGACCAACCAGGAGTCTACCGTTCCAAATGCCAATTCCCCTGCTTCGGCTTTCTTTCTGGCACCCTCAATATTTTCCAATATCCAGCGGATTTTGGTGGCTGAGAAATAGGCATCGATAATCAAACCTGTTTTAGAAGCGATCATTTCGGAGTGACCCTTTTCCTTTAAGCCATCACAAAAAGCAGCCGTACGCCTATCCTGCCAGACTATGGCGTTGAAGATGGGCTTGCCGCTTTTTCGGTCCCAAACGATAGTGGTCTCCCGCTGATTGGTGATGCCGATAGCGGCTACTTGATCGACTGAGATTCCTTTATTGACCAAGGACTCAATCATTACCGAAGACTGCGAAGTCCAGATTTCCTCAGGGTTATGTTCGACCCAGCCTTGTTTGGGAAAATGTTGTTTAAACTCTTTTTGGGCGACCGAGACGATTTGCCCTTGCTTGTCAAAAATGATGGCTCTCGAACTCGTCGTACCTTGGTCCAAGGCCATGATGTATGGTTTTGTTTGGGTCATTTTTTGGGTTAATTGATGATTACGCCTTTCTCCACTTTTCCACCTAGCAATACTCAGGCTTTAATTAAATACTTTTCAGCCACTTTTCTAAAATCTGATAATTCCTGCTTGATCCATTTTGAATCTTTTCCTAGTTCTTGAGCCATTATTTCAGCTACTTTCAATGAGGAATCCAGAGCTGCCTGCGCATCGAGAATGAGCATTCGGATTCTTCTGGAGAGCACATCTTCTACTTTGACGGCCATTTCTTCCCGAGCAGCCCAAACTACCTCAGCCAGAATATTTGGGAAATCTGGGTGAATCTTTTGGGCTAATTCCTCATCCTTTTCGGCTAATTTCTGAATTGCTTCGGCATCGGAACCATAAACTGACCAATGTCCTTCGGGGACTTGGGTAGTATGTCCGTGGAGCTTCATCTCGAAGGACTCACTTGGAGCCAATAGTTCCTGGGTGATTTCCTGATAGTGATCGACCGTATCTTCTCCCATTTTTCGGAAGGTGGTCCATTTTCCCCCCGTCAGGGTTACCAAATTACTTTCGGATACGATGACTTTATGGGAGCGAGAAATTTCCTTGGTTTTTGCTCCTTCTTCTTTTGGTCGAGCCAAGGGGCGTAATCCTGCAAAAACCGCTTTTACATCTGCTCTTGTCGGTGCTTTAGTCAGATATCCTGCGGCTGTTTCCAATACAAAATCTATTTCCTTTTGCAGGGCCTCGGGCTCCAGTTTTGCTTTTTCCCGAAGGGTGTCAGTAGTGCCTACGACCAGTTTTCCATGCCAAGGCACTGCAAAAAGCACTCGTCCATCATTCGTTTTTGGAATCATGAGTGCGTCTTTTCCTCCTAAAAACTCTAAATCCATGACCAAATGAATCCCTTGACTGGGCTGAATCATTCTAGCGGCATCTGGATTGTCCATTTGGAGGATTTTATCTGCAAAAACACCCGTGGCATTGACGACCATTTTTGCTTTTAACGTGTATTTCTCCTGATTGAGCTCATCTCGTACTTTTAGTCCGGTGATTTTCCCGTCTTCATCTTTCAGCAATCCTCGTACAGAGACATAATTCAATAGACATGCACCTGCCTCATCTGCAGTCTGGGCTATGGCAAGAGCCAAGCGAGCATCGTCAAACTGTCCGTCATGATAGACGACTCCTCCTTTTAGTCCCTCTTGTTTCACCGCAGGGAGTCGTCTGACAGTTTCAGATTTGGAGATAAATCGGCTTTTGCCCAATCTCAGTTTTCCAGCCATCCAATCGTAGATTTTCAAACCTACACTGTATTGTGCTCGGTCAAACCAAGAGTAAATCGGAATGATGAAAGGTTGATTTTGGGTAAGGTGAGGAGCATTTTGTAAAAGTTTTCCCCGCTCCTTGAGTGCTTCCAGGACCAGTCCTACATCACCTTGAGCCAAATATCGAACGCCTCCATGGACTAGCTTGGTGCTTCGGCTGGAAGTGCCTTTGGCAAAATCCGCCTTTTCTAAAAGAATTACTGAAAGACCCCTCGAAATTGCGTCGAGGGCTACGCCTAGACCTGAAGATCCTCCGCCTATCACGGCAATATCCCAGGTTTTGGAGCTGTCAGCTAGTTGGTTTAAGTTTTCTTCTCTTTTCATTTGGATCAAAAATAGAAATAAAAGAAAGTAAAAAGAAACAAAAAGAAAGTTAATTTCTGTCTCTTGCTTTCTTTTTCCTTTGTTTTCTTAATTTAGTGAAAAAAATATCCGCATGACACTGGCAGAAAGGCATCGCTACATTTTAGATCAATTGGAAAAAAAAGGACTCCTTACCGTTTCGGATCTGGCTAAGGAACTGAATGTGACCATGGTAACTGTAAGGAAGGATTTGAAGATTCTGGAGGAGAAGGGCTTGCTCTTTCGATCACATGGAAGTGCCACTTCGGTCTCACCCTATGTTTCGGATCGCTCGGTGCAGGTGAAGAAGCTTGAGCAAGTGGAGGAAAAGGGGCGTATAGCTCAAAAAGCTTTGGATTATTTGGAGCCGAATGAGGCCATTATCATAGGTTCGGGTACGACGGTTGGTGCCTTTGCGCAGGCAATACCGAGGAACTATCCGCTTACAGTCTTGACCGCTGCGATGAATGTAGCCTTAGCGCTAATCGATACGACAGAGCTTGAGCTCGTGCAACTCGGGGGTGTGGTTCGGAAGAGTAGTAGTTCGGCAGTGGGCCATTTTGCCGAAGATATGCTCAAGAGTTTTGCTTGCAATAAATTATTTCTCAGTGTTGATGGAATCAGTCTCGAGCATGGCTTGACTACCTCCAACATGATGGAGGCGCATTTGAATGCGGAGATGATTCGCTCTGTGCAGAAGACCATTGTACTGGCCGATAGTCGAAAATTTGGGAGAAAGGGCTTTGGAAAAATCTGTGATCTCGAAGATATTGATGTGATTATTACCGATTCGGGTATTCCAGAAATCTATCGGGAGAGATTGGAGGAGAAGGGGATAGAACTGGTGGTGGTTTAATACTCTTTATATAATTTTCTCACCACCGAACTCCCAGTTTTTTCTAAGCTGACCTCGTAAATAAAGTCATATTCGATATCCTGTAGGTCTTCGAATTTTTCTCCTTCACCTACAAAGTAATTGGCCAAGCGACTGACCGTATTGCTGTGTCCGACCACTAGGATATTGCCATCAAGGCCACGCAAATGCTCCACTAATGCATCGTGATTGCTGGGGTCGTAAGATTGAATAGGGATTCCTGCCTGATCGGCTGTTGGTTGCGCCGTCAGTCGTGTTCGCTTGTAATCTGTACTGAATACATGCTTGATATCCTGATTTTGAAGAATCTGGGCCAGTTTTTTTGCTCTTACATAGCCTACCTGTGCCAGTTCAGGATCCGGGTCATCTACCAATTGTTTTTCAGCATGCCGGACGATGTAAATGGTCTTTGGGGAACTTTGGGAAGTGCAGGAAACGATTAGTAGGACTAGAGTGAAAAGGAGGAGTAGATTTTTCATGGTGTTAAAAGAAATGCTTTGCAAGATAAGCCTTCGGCAAGATACAGCCTCGTTCCTCGGCTAAGATAAGCCTTCGGCGAGATATGTTCGTTTCGCTTCACGAAATATGCCTCACCTTGTTCGGCGAAATATACTCCGCTATGCTTTGTGAAATACTTTCTGTAAGATAGTTCGGCTTCGCCTCAAAAGATAAAGTCTCGTCTCTCGGCTAAGATATGGCTTCGCTGAAATAATCATTTAGGAATCGTCACTGCGACGACGAAGGAGGAAGCAGTCTCAATAGGATGAAAACGCAATAGTCAAAATATTTCGCCCGACGAAGGAGGGCTTATTTCTATCGTATTTCTACCGTATTTCTGTTTTTCTCCTTTGGAGACTTTATTTTATGAGGTGGATAAGATGGTATAAAACTCCTTAGGCGAAAGGATTTTTGTGTTTCTAAATTGGGAAATATTGAAGTCATTGAAGTTTCCTGTGATTAAATAGTCGGCTTTGCATTCGAGACTTAGTTCCAGGAATTTATTATCACTTTGGTCTTTTAATAATTCCAAACTCCTTTTAGGATTATAAAAAGTACCCTCCCTTTTGATATACTGCAAAACGAAACTAGCTGAGCTGTGAAATTCTTTGAATCTAGCAAATTTTGGTCTTTTCAGGACTTCGGAATATTCATTAAAAACTGCGTCCGAAAGGCACAGAATTATTTCTTGATTTGAAAAAATAGCCTCTAGAACTTTTGAAGGATAGCTTTTAGCAATTAATGCAGAGATTAAAACGTTCGTGTCAAGAATCACCTTCATTTCTGAACCCTTCAATTTCTGCGTTTAATTCATCATCGGTCATTTTAGATAGACCGGAGGACTTTGCTGCTTTTTGAGCATTTTTCAAAGCTTCCAAAGCGAGCTCTCTACTGATTTTTTTGACTAGCTCATTGAAATTTACAGATTCAGCATTCTCTAGGCCATATTTAGAAATATCGCTTGATTTGATTTTAAGAGCTATCGTTTTCATCTGTTTATTTTTTGATTTTTATTGGTCAGATGGAATCTTTGACGATTAACCCCGACAAATCGGGGCATTTCCCTGTGTGTTTAATGATGATTTTAATCGTGTCGATTTCATATGATTCATTTACTTTAATTTAGTAAAAAAGGTTTGGTATGAAAAAATGTGTAACCTTAAAATGTTTGAATTTAGTTACGCGAAATACAACACTAGTACCTTTTGATACAGGTTTTCGTTGAAATATTTCGCCCGACGAAGGAGGGCTTATTTCTATCGTATTTCTACCGTATTTCTATTTTCCTAATTGGCTGAAGATTCTTAACCTGAGAAAGTATTGTCAATGTGCTGATCCTTTGCCTTGATTTCCTCAAATTCTAAGTATTGTTCCCAAAATTCGCTTTCAGGAAGAGCAGCTCGGAGATAGAGTTTTTCCTTTTTGATAGGATGAACAAACACCAATTTGAAAGCATGTAAGTTGATGCTGGCATCAGGATTGGGTTTTGGGAACCCGTACTTCAAGTCCCCGCGAATTGGGCAACCCATTGAAGCCAGTTGAACTCGGATCTGATGTGGTCTACCAGAGACTGGGCGGACTTCTATCAGCCAGTGGTCATTCAATTTGCCAAGGGTCTTATAATTAAGCTCGGCTTTTTGTGAACCCGGCACTTCTTTCTCATTAGCAGTGACCACATTTTTTTGCTCGTCTTTGGTCAGCCAATGGGTGAGTTTGCCCATTTCCTCTCTTGGCCTTTTTTTGACGATAGCCCAATAAACCTTGTGAATATCCCGCTTGCGGAAAAGCTCCATCATACGCTCCAAACCTTTGCTGGTTCGGGCAAAAACCACCAAGCCGCTGACTGGCCTGTCTAAACGATGTACGGGATGTAAAAAAACAGCTCCGGGCTTGTTGTATTTTTTGGCAATGTAATCCTTGCAGTAATCGGTCAGGGTTTTGTCACCGGTTTTGTCTCCTTGGACGAGAACACCGGCTGCTTTATTGACTACAAGTAAATGATTGTCTTCGTAAACGACGTTGAAGGGCTGCTTTTTCATAGATGGCACAAAGGTAGGCAATTTGTCATTAGTTCGAGATATTCTTCCTTCTTCGTCTTGTTTTTTAGTTGAAACAATGTATACTAGTATTTTAATAGATAGAATTATGAAACTACTCCAATTTGCTGGTATACTTTTTTTGATCCTTTCCTGTTCTCCTTCGGAAAAAGCCGAGGTTAACAAAGGTGATGACACCAAAAGGATTTCGCTAATAGCCGAAGACTCAACGGTTGTCAGAGACATTATTGCATCTACTTTTATATTTCAGGATGGAGACGCGGAGCATTTGATTTTCCGTGATGCTCCGGCATCTACTATTTATGTGTTTGACCGGGTATCAGGGGGTTTGGTAAATAAATGGACGAAAACTGGGGATGTGCCTGGTTCATTTTCCATGGCGACGAAAAATCTTGAAGTTTCGCAATCAGGCGAAATTATATTAATCGATATAAGTGAGGGGTTGCGGGTTTTTGAAAAGGACGGGGAATTGATCAGTCGTGCCAACCCAGTAGCCAATCAATGGAGTTTAGGTGGGGCTTTCAATCTTTTTAGACAAACAGCTTTGGTGTCGCTTAATGGGGATGAGCATGTTCTTTATTCATTGGATATCTTGGAACCTGACCTAGTTGAGTATGGACCAAAGTTTCTTCAAAATCGAAAGAACCTAGTGCTGACAAACTTGGAAACGGGGGAGCATCGATTGATTTTGCCTTTTCCCGAAGGCTCAAAATTCCTAAATGGCAAAGTTTATCCATTCGAGGATTTTAGACCTCTTTTTGTTATAGATGAATTTGCTAATAAGCTGTATTTGATTTTTCAAAATGAGCCTATTCTGTATACTTATTCTTGGAATGATGCAGCACCTGAATTGCTTTCCAGGGTTAGGATCGATTTGCCAGGGTTTGAGGAAAATGTAGGTTGGGAGCCTGGATCCATTCATATGGCACAAATTACTGATAATGAAAACGAACCATTTCCAGCTCGAATTCAGGGTTTTGAAGCTGTTGAGGGTGGATTTTTGTTGAGTTACAGCACAAAACCTACGGATTTGGATAACTACAACCGCTACAAAAGCAAGGACCGAACGAGGGAAAGCCTAAATCAAATCTACGAGGAAACTCGTCGGAAGACGGTTTTTCTTGACCTGGATGGAAAAGTGCTTCCTGTTGATTTTCCAGAAATGCACTATCAAAGTTTTCAGATCATTGATGGGAAAATCCATTGGATGAAAACCCCCACTCGGGGGGAAGAAGCAGAAGAATTTACGCTTTATTGGGGCAATCTAAAAATTGAATAGTTCAATCCAGTTTTTTAGCAATATCCGCCATAATCGACTCGGCGTGGACAATGGAATTTTCAATAAAAAACTCTCGGGTATTCAGTCCGCCGCAAACAACTCCGGCCAGATAAACGCCCGGCACATTGGATTCCTGATTGGCTTGATCGTAGCAGGGTTGCCTTTTTTCATCAAGAGACAACTCTACACCCAGCTGATCCAAAAGCGCAAAATTGGGCTTGTAGCCTGTCATCGCCAGGACGAAGTCATTATCTATGGTTACATCACCAGTAGGAGTCGCAATCACCACC
Organism: Algoriphagus formosus; assembly: GCF_002807035.1. Classification (GTDB taxonomy): domain Bacteria; phylum Bacteroidota; class Bacteroidia; order Cytophagales; family Cyclobacteriaceae; genus Algoriphagus; species Algoriphagus formosus. Next base: position 1,826,187 of record NZ_NIUC01000002.1, read on the forward strand.
TCCTGATCCCGAATTTCCTTGACTTTTGATCGGGGGAAGGCTTTGATAGAACCTTCCTTGATCCGGTTCATGATGTCAGGACGCACCCAATATTTGACATTTTCATCAACCTCGTCTCCCAGTAAAACCATGCTGACCTCAGCTCCTTTTCTCCAGCATTCCAAAGCTGCATCTACTGCTGAATTTGCACCGCCGACTACCAGAAGTTTTTGTCCGATATAAGGCCAAGGCTCTTTGTAATAATGCATCACTTTTGGGAGTTCTTCTCCGGGGACATTCATCAAGTTTGGTAAATCGTAGAAGCCGGTGGCGAGCACGATTTTCTGCGTTTGATAGCTTCCTTTTGAAGTTGTGATCAAAAAGTTGTCGCCGTTTTTCTCCAGTGTTTTGACTCCTTCGTAGAGATTAACCTTGAGTTTAAAATGAAAATAAATACGTCGATAATATTCTAAGGCCTCGGTGCGGGTAGGTTTGTTTTCTACTGACATGAAGGGAATGCCAGCCATCTCCAAGCGATCCGAGGTAGAGAAAAAGCGCATATTTATCGGATAGTTGTATATGGAATTAGTCAAAGCGCCCTTTTCCAGGATCAGGTAATTCAAGCCTTGTTTTTGAGCTTCTACTCCACAGGCTAGTCCGATTGGACCGCCTCCCACGATGATGACGTCAAAAATCTGATTACTCATTATTCTTCTAATTTAAATTTGGCTACTTGATCGCTAAAACTTTTTTCGTTCCAATCAAAGGTCCTCTCTTGAATACTTATTTCCCCCTTTTTGTTCCATATCACAGCACTTGCTGATCGGGTTCCGTAATTTCCATTGGCACGGATCAATTGGGCCGAGAGTGCAATTTCCAAATCTTTGGGAGCGCCGGTGTCCGGCAAACTTTCTAAGGGATAGGTGTTCTTGGATTTTAAAATTTCAAGAAGCTTTTGTCTGGAAATCTCTTGATCTAAGGTTTCTTCCAATTGCTTTTTTGCCAAATTGGTTTTTGGCCAAGGTTCATTCAATAAACCGTTACTCAGACCGTGGATTCCGGGTTTGATTTCCTGGATTCCCTTTCCAAAATTACTGAAATAGCAAAGTTGATCCCCATCAGAGACCAGTAGATTGAATCCCTCGTAGCGATCCTTTTCCTTCTCGATTTCTTTCAAATAATCCTCCGGAGGAATGGAGTCTTCTAGGAAATCTTGAACTAATTTTCCCCGAGAAATTTCCCCATGACCCATTTTCCTGAAATCCCGATAATTGGTCAAAAAAGACCAGCGTCCACTGGGGTGAAAACCCATCCAAGTTCCCCCGCTTTTGAGATCTTTTCCTCCGAAAAATCCGGATTCCCATTGATGCATCTTGGCTGTAGGCCGCTCAAAAAACTCATCCCGATTGGCAGAGATGATAAGCGGAAATTCTGACTGGGTTTTCCAAGAGAAAGCTACGAGACACATAGATTTAAAAGAATACAAAGAGGCTGCCCAAAAGGACCCGCCATTGCGAACGAAGTGAAGCAATCTATTCTGATTTTATTTAATTATCAATTAGATCGCTTCGTTTCACTCGCGATGACGGAACTTTATGCTTTTGGGACAGTCCTTTGGGGTGAATTAATCAACTTTTGCCTCCTCGAGGCTTGGGTAATCAGTGTATCCTTTCTCGCCCGGAGTGTAAAAGGTATCCGTATCCCATTCTGCCAAAGATGCATCTTGTGCGAAACGCTCAGGAAGATCCGGATTTGAAATAAATGGCTTGCCAAAAGCTACTGCATCAGCTAGGCCTTCAGCGATGACTTGATTTCCTTTTTCTTGATCGAAAGCAGCATTGATGACCAAAGTGCCCTTGTACATCGGGCGATATCTTTTTGCGATATGCGGTTCCAGATATGGAATCTCACTTACGTCATTGAAAGGCTCCGAAAGATGCAGATAAGCCAAATCGTACTGATTGAGTTTTTCGATAATGTAGTCAAATGTAGGAATAGTCTCCTCATCTGCTTCCATTCCGAAAATACCGTGAAGGGAAGGGTTTAAGCGAAGACCGATTCGATTTTCTGGCATGACTTCCTTTATCGCATCAATCACATCAAATAGGATTCTAGCCCTATTTTCGATCGAACCACCATATTCATCCATTCTGACATTGCTGGTTCGACTGAAAAACTGATGCAGCAGATAACCATTGGAGGAGTGAATCTCTACTCCATCAAAACCCGCATCCATCGCATTTTTCGCAGCATTTTTAAAGTCAAGAATAGTCTGTTTGATATCTTCAATAGTCATTTCCTTAGGAGTGACTGTGTCTTTAAAACCTTTTGGAGTGAAAGACTTTGCATGGGGGTTGATAGCTGAAGGGGCATGCGGTAAGTCTCCATTATGGAAATCCGGATGGGAAATTCTGCCCACATGCCACAATTGGATAAAAATATGTCCGCCTTCTTTGTGAACAGCCTCGGTTACTTTTTTCCAGCCTTCCACTTGAGCTTCGGTGTGAATGCCTGGAGTATTGATATAGCCAACTGCTTTTTCGGAAATTTGAGATCCTTCTGTGATTATCAGGCCTGAAGAGGCTCTTTGTGTGTAGTATTTTACATGAATGTCAAATGGAGCTTTTGCCTCATTATTCGCCCGACTCCGGGTCATTGGGGCCATCCAAACCCGGTTATTCAAAGTTAAATCTCCAACCTGAATAGGTTGTAAAAGCGCTTGTTTGCGATCCATAAAATAAAATTGGTTTAGTTTTCAAAATTCTGTGTATATACAACTAATCGCTGTCCTTGATAGTTCATGAGAATCCACATAAAAAAAGCCATCGAGTAAAACCCGATGGCTGTTGGTATTTCAAAAGGTGCTTTTAGAAGTTGACAGTTACCTCATTTGAACAAGTAGAAGTTCCTGCTTCACATACTTGATAGGTCAGGCTACCTCCACCTCTATTGCTGGTTTGGTCGGTAAAACTGCTTCCTGAAACTCTTCTTACATAGGCCCCGTCTCGATAGATATCTACACTTCCAGTATTTCCAGACCATGAAAGGCTTGTTGCCCAGCGGCCTCTGTTTTTGAATCCATTGGCGGTAAGTTCAATTCCTGCCGGATCTTGAGGGTCTCCGTTTCCAGGATCAGTTCCCCCTCCATCTCCTGGGTCTGTTCCTCCTCCGTCGCCAGGGTCAGTACCTCCTCCACCTGAAGAACCAAGCGAGTAGAGCATGTGATTGTTAGTTGTTCTTGAATTGGTCACCACACTTTTTGTGGAGGTTTCTGTAATAAAATCATAGACAGCTTGTGCGCTGGCACTTGGATTTGATTCTAAATAAAGTGCAGCAACCCCTGCAACATGAGGAGATGCCATAGAAGTACCGCTAAGAACTGCAGCTGCAGTGCTACTTGTGAACCAAGCGGCGGTAATGGAAGATCCTGGGGCAAAGATATCTACGCAATTTCCATAATTAGAGAAAGAGGACCTGCTATCAGAACTCGTGGTAGATCCCACAGTGTATGCATTGGTAGCACTAGCTGGGGAGGCGTTGCAAGCATTCGCATTGCTATTACCTGCGGCCACCACGGTGGGAACCCCCGCATTGTACATTCTGTCGACAGCATCATTTACAGCGGAGCTTGCGCCTCCACCCAATGACATATTTGCAACTGAAGGTCCCGAAGCATTAGCCGCTACCCAATCCATACCCGCGATTACTCCACTGAATGTTCCTGAACCATTGCAATCCAAAACTCTTACCGCTACCAAGCTTACATTTTTGGCAACTCCGTAGACAGTACCTCCAACAGTTCCTGCTACGTGGGTGCCATGTCCGTCACAATCTTCTGAGTTTCCTCCGAAAGCATCAAATCCTCGCTGAGCTCTTCCTCCAAATTCTACGTGGTCGGTGCGAATCCCTGTATCAATAATGTAGGCTGTCACTCCCTGTCCTGAGGTATTATAAGTATAGGAACCATCTAGCGGGAGATTGGTCTGGTCGATTCGATCTATTCCCCAAGTTGCGTTGGCTTGGGTTGTAGACTTATATACATAGCCGTCAGGCTCAATGTATTTTACCGAAGGATCACTTTCCAGAGCAGATAGCTGTTTCGGACTAAGCTCTGCTGAAAAACCGGGAAGTAGATTGCCATAAACCATATCGATAGATTCTTCCTGGACATTGTACCTTGCTGCCAGACTATTTGCAACTACACGCATACCTGCCTGTACAGACTCATAGTCATCCGTTCTTCTAAATCTTACCGAATTGTCATTCAGGACTACGATGTACTTACCGGGGATGTACTCAGCTTCTCCCATTGTTGCTACATCATCAAGCTCGGAGAGATTGACTTGCTGCTCTGTCTCAGAGCAGGCTGCTGCAAAAACAGCTAGGCCTAAAATCAGTCCTGAGGCAGGTCTGAAAAAGGTTTTAATTTTTGAAAACATAACTTGATTGATTGATGGTTAATGTTTGAATAAAGCAAATATTATTTGAAATATTACTTTAATGGCAGAATAAATTTTTACTTTATTTCATATAGATTCTATTAAATTTTTTAAAGCTTGAATTATGTATTTTGACTTTAAAAATTTGCACTTTGTAGAAAATCAAAAAACTGAGAAATGATTCTAATCACGGGGGCTGCTAGCGGAATAGGTAAAGCTTTGGCTGAGAGGCTTATAAATAACGGTAATCAAATACTGCTGATAGATTTAGATGGGATGAAGCTCCGGTCTATTTTTAAGGAATCAGATGTGGTTAGTTTACTCTCCGGAGATGTTTCGAAAAAGGAGTTTTGGAAGAGTATAATGGAGTATTTAGAGCTAAGATCTATACAAGCTTCCTGTTTGATAAATTCAGCGGGAGTGATTCGTCCTGGCTTCTTGCTTGACTATGACTTAGATGATATTGACTACCATCTAGACATCAATGCCAAAGGAAGTATTCTTGGGACAACCATCTTAGGTAGAATGATGGCAAATCAGGGCTTTGGACATATCATTAATATTTCCTCTTTGGCAGGATTGGCGCCTGTTTCTGGTTTGAGTTTGTACGCTGCCTCAAAATTTGCTATCCGAGGGTTTTCTTTGGCTATCGCTCCCGAACTCAAGAAATCAGGAGTAGATATTTCGGTGGTCTGTCCCGATTTGGTAAAAACCCCCATGCTGGACCTTCAATTGGATTATCCTGAGGAGGCAGTACTTACTTTTAGTGGTCCTGAGAAGATACTTAGCCCTGATGATATTGTCCAGGTGATTTTGAATTTGATGCAGAAGCCCAAGCGATTAGTTTGTATACCGGAATCCCGAGGCTTACTCGCCAAAATCGCTGGAACCTGGCCGAGTTTAGCAGAAATCTTTCGCGCTAGCCTTGAGAAAAAAGGTAAAAAGACAATCCAAAGGCTTCGTTAACCATCAATTCTTCAATCATTTAACACTTTTTAATACGACAATTATCGTACTTTTTTGGTAATTACGATTCGCTTCGTATAACTTTGTACGAAAGCTATCGTATAATCGCTATGCAAAAACCGACAGAAGCAGAGTTAGAAGTTCTTGCCATCCTTTGGGAATTGAAGGAAGCAAGTGTTCGCCAAGTCCATGAGCGACTGGCTCAGACCAAGGAGACAGGTTACACCACCACGCTGAAAATCATGCAGATCATGCATGCAAAAGGGATGGTCAGCAGAGATGAAAAAAGCCGCACTCACCTTTATCGCGCCACTGTCAAGCAGGGCGACACTCAAAAGTCCCTTTTGAAAAATTTGATGTCATCTGCTTTTGGGGGTTCTTCGAAAGCACTTGTCATGCAGGCATTGGGTCAGGATAATCCTTCCAAGGAAGAATTAGATGAAATCAGAGCATTTTTAGATCAACTAGAAAACAAGAAGTCATGAATTTTCTCAACGATTGGATACCCGAACACTTGCTCCAAATTCTTGGCTGGACTTTGGTGCATAGCCTGTGGCAATGGATGGCGGTCTCCATTTTATTATGGTTAGGGTTGCGAATTTTTCATAATAAGACGCCCCAATTCAAGTATTTATTGGCTTTAGGGACTTTGGCAAGTGGCTTAGCTCTTAGCCTAATCACGCTTTTCTATCAGGTTTCCATTCATTCTCCGAGCCTGTCCCCTTCTGAAGTCCAATCAGTCGGTTGGGTACTTCTGTCAGAACCTACTCAGTCCATAACTTTTCTCCAAAGCACCTTGATTTGGGTTGAATCCCAATTGCCTTTCTTGGTGAATATCTGGTTTTTCGGAGCTGTCTTATTCTTATTCCGTCTTTTTGCGAATCTATCAGCTGTGAGAAATTTGCGGCAAGGCAGTATGCCAAACGCAAACTTGGAGTTAACCAACAAATTGAATCGGGTGGCCGCTCGATTGGGAATCAATAATAAGGTTGAACTGAAAATTACTACTGATGGACTTTCCCCTATGGCTGTGGGGGTTATGAAGCCAATGGTTCTATTTCCAGCGGGGTTGCTCTTTCAGATGTCTCCTGAGCAACTCGAAGCGATTTTAGCGCATGAATTGGCTCATATTAAGCGCCATGACTACCTGTTCAATCTGATGCAGTCGGCTTTAGAGATTTTGTTTTTCTATCATCCCTGCTTTTGGTGGACTAATCAAACCGTCAAGGAATTGAGAGAAAATGCAACTGATGACCTAGCGATCAAAGCAGGTGTAGAGCCGAAAGTATTGGCCCAGGCACTCGCCGAGGTTTTGAATTTCGCACAAGAAAACTCACCCGAATTGGCCTTGGCAGCCTCCAAAAAAAGAAATCCAACCCTTCATCGAATTAAAAGAATGCTGGGTTTGCCAGCACAGAACTATCCACAAAACCCTATAATTTCTATACCCATGTTACTATCACTTGTCCTGGCTGTTGGGATATTTGCCCACGCCGAGTCTTCAAACTCGAATGAATTTGAAAATCAAACCCCTCTGGTTTCACTGGAAAATCCAGAATTGGATTTTATCACACTTGCTTCCAAAAATCCTTCAATAGTAAGGATAGATACAACTGTCAAAAAGGAGCGTAAAGTCATCATCAGAGATGGCGATTCCACTCAAGAGTGGACAGATGATCAAGGAAATCATGTGGTAATCAGGCAAAGAGGGAATGGCAATACTTTTAGGTACGAATTAAAAGGTGATACTTTGATTGTAGATGGAGACACAATCGTCAAAGGCAAAAAATCCATGGTTTTTTTGGATGGAGTGCCGCATCCTGACTTTGATTTTGATGCTATGCCAGAGTTTGATTCATTGATGATGGGAGTGCCTACTCCTCCAGTCCCGCCGTTTCCAGCGGATTTTCCTTTTGAGTTCTTTGGAGATGCAGAAGTTTTTATGCTAGAGCCAGGCGATCCTATGATTTTTGAATTTGATGGCGAAGTCCCAGGGTTGTTTTTCTTCGGTGACACCACTGAAATGAGCCCCAAGGAAAGAGAAAATTGGATAAAGGAAAAAGAAGAAAGAATGCAAGTTTGGGCTGAGCGGATGGAAGAAAGAGCTCAGCGGTTTCAAGAGCGATGGGAAGAAAATGCCGAAGAGCGCGAGGCGAGAATGAAGGCCTGGGAAAAGGAAATAGAGCCAAAGCTTAAGGAATTTGAGAAGAAGATGAAAGCTTGGCAGGAAGCTCAGGAGCCTAAAATGCAGGAGTTCCGCATGAAAATGAAGGAATGGGAAAAAACGCAAGAGCCAAAAATCGAAGAATTCCAACGAAAGTTTGAGGCTTGGCAGCGTGAAAACGAACAAAAAATGCAGGAATTTCAGCGAGATCTTGAATTAGAAATGGAGAAGCTTCGCCAAAAGCAAAAGACTAAAAATTAATTTGTGTGTTGATACTTTCAAAAAAGCAGTGGCCTATGGTCGCTGCTTTTTTTTTGGGAAATTCTCCCACTTTTCAATCTGATCTCAGGAGTTTCGATCAAACAGAATTTTTTTCCTAGAAAAATCTATCAAAAAAGCCTCTTTTTCGGGCATTTTTGGCCTTTTTCTTTTCCTGTCTAATTCCTTGATACCCAATAAAATTTCCATGATTTTTTTGAAAAATTATTGGGAGGAATCAATCTTTTGGCTACTTTTAGTACAAAGTGGGAAAAAGTGGAGTAAAGTGGTAGAATGTGAAAATCATTTTATTACTTTTGTTTTTACGAATTCTCGCAAAAAAAGCGCAACGGAATAATGTTCAACAGCCACTATGATTGTAAGCTTGATCCAAAGGGTCGCCTGGCTTTGCCTTCCAAGATAAAGGGAGCAATACCGGAGGCGAATGGGTCTACTTTGATGCTTCGCATGGCAGAAGATCGTTGTCTTGCGCTTTATCCGCTTGTAGAGTATCGCAAGCTTGAGAATCAGATTAAGTCTTTGAACATCAATAACCCAGAGCAGCGAGCGCTGCAAAGGGCTTTTTTCAATTCGGTCGTGGATGTGGAGTTGGATAGTGCTGGCCGAATCTTGATCCCAAAGCAGTTTCAGGCTTATGCCAGTTTGGAAAAGGAAGTAGTCGTAGCGGGAAATGGAACCCGGATCGAAATCTGGAATCCTGAGAACCATGCGGAGCACGTCATTCCTGATCCAGCGGATCTGTCAGCATTAATGGAAAAATATCTCTCCTAAATCATGACGGCTTCTGTATACCATATTCCAGTGATGCTCGCCCAATGCACTGAAGGCTTGGCTATTGACCCTAATGGGGTTTATGTCGATGTGACTTTTGGCGGAGGTGGGCATTCCCGAGAAATCCTGAAGCATTTGGATACGGGGCATCTTTATGGTTTTGATCAGGATCCGGATGCCGAAGCAAATATTCCAGAAGATTCTCGCTTCACTTTTGTAGCGGCAAATTTTAGAGATATCAAGAAGTACTTGAGGCTATATGGAGTCCGACAAGTTGATGGAATCCTTGCTGACTTGGGGATTTCTTCCCATCAGATTGATGAACCGGCTCGTGGTTTTTCCACACGGTTTGAAGGGGAGCTGGACATGCGCATGAATCCCTCTCAGGGAAAAAGTGCCAAGGATGTACTCAACTCCTATTCGGAGCAGGATCTCCACAAGATCTTGGGAATGTATGGTGAGGTAAAAAATGCAAAAACTTTAGCGCAAGCTATCGTATCACATCGATCTGAAAATCCCTTTGAAACTACAGAGGGATTGACTGCATTCTTGAAAAAATATGCTCCGAGGGGCAAAGAGTTTAAATATTTCGCTCAGGTATTTCAGGCACTTCGGATCGAGGTAAATGATGAAATGGCGGCCTTGGAAGAAATGCTATTGGGTGCGATTGAGCTTTTGAAGCCGGAAGGAAGATTGGTAGTGATGAGCTATCACAGCTTGGAAGATCGTTTGGTGAAAAACCTGATTCAAAAAGGGAAATTCCAAGGGGAGTTAGAAAAGGATTTTTATGGAAATCCTATTCGTCCTTTAGAACCTGTCAGTAGAGGCGCAATTACCGCTTCGGCGGAGGAAATAGCGGAAAACCCGCGAGCCAGAAGTGCAAAATTGAGAGTGGCAAAAAAACTAGTGAAATGAGCCAGAATACTTTTCGGAAAAAACTGAAATCAACCAATAAGTCCCGGACAACTGGGACTGGGAGATCGATTTTTTCTTGGATTGAGGAAAAGCTCGATGTGACCAGAGTTTTGGGGGAAGGGGTTCCTGTCCAATTGGTGCCTCCTATAGGTTTCGTGGCGCTATTGGCACTTATATATATATGGGGAAATCACCGGGCTGAAAATATGGTCCGAAAAATTGAAAAGGTGCAGCAAGAGGTGGAGGATATCCGTGCGGATGTCACTACGCTCGAGGCAGAGTATATGCTTAGTAGTATGCAGTCCGAGCTCGCCAAAAAAGTAGCGACCAGAGGTATCGTTGAATTAGATAAGCCACCGGTAAAAATAGAAGTAGAAGAGTGAACATTAAGCGATCCATAGTGCTCCGAGTTAGGGTGGTTTTCATCCTGATTGCGCTTGCGACAGCAGCGATACCGCTTCGTATTGCCAAAATCCAAGTAGAGGAAGGCGATAAGTGGCGTGAAAAAGCACAAACGATCAATTTTCAGTACCGTGAAGTTCCTGCGACAAGAGGAAATATTTATGCTGGAGACGGGAGTCTTCTTGCGACTAGTTTGCCTTTTTATCGGGTTGCGCTTGATCCGACTATGGCCAAAAAATCACTTTTTGATTCTGGTATAGACTCTTTGGCCAATCATTTATCTGCCTATTATCGAGATAAGTCTGCCAAGGCTTACAAGCGAATGATTACGGATGCCCGATTGGAAAAGAAGCGATACATCGTACTTAATCGCCGTCAGGTAGGCTATCAGGATATGCAAAAGATGGCTGAGTGGCCAATTTTCAGAGAAGGAAGACTGGGAGGCGGAGTTCTTTTTGAAAAGGTAGAAAAGCGCTATCGTCCATTTAATTCCCTGGCCAGTCGAACAGTCGGATTCGTCAATGAGGATGAATACGGTGCTGGTATCGAATATAGCTTTAATGAATACCTAAAAGGTCGTGATGGCAAAGCTCTTTTTCAGCGTATTGCCGGAGGAAGTTGGAAACCTGTTTTTGATGCTGAGGATATCAAGCCGGAAGATGGTTTTGATGTAATTACCACCCTGGATGTCAATATTCAAGATGTCGCAGAGACTGCGCTGCTTCGGCAGTTGGAAGATCGGGATGCAGCTTTTGGTTCGGTCATCGTCATGGAGGTGAAAACTGGAAAGATCAAAGCCATTGCCAATCTTCAGAAAAATAAGAACGGTCAAGGCTATGGCGAAAACTACAATTTTGCCATTGGCGATCAAGGAAATACAGAGCCTGGATCCACTTTTAAGCTATTCTCCATGCTGGCGCTTTTGGAGGAGAATAAAGTCTCTTTGGAGGAGAAAATCGAAACTGGAAACGGAGCGCATCGATTCTACAATCAAGTAATGCGTGATGCCAAAAACGGTGGCTATGGTACGATTACCATTCGGGAAGCATTTGAGAAGTCTTCCAATGTGGCTATTTCCAAATTGGTTGACATGCATTTTGGTTCTAGCCCCTCGAAGTTTTTGGGCTATTTGGATCAGGTGGGGCTTCGTGAGCCATTTGACTTTCAGCTAGCAGGAGAGGGGAAGCCATTTTTCAAAAAGCCGGGCGAAAAAGACTGGTACGGGACTTCTTTGCCTTGGATTTCTATTGGCTATGAAAGCAAGCTGAATCCCATTCATACTTTGGCCTTGTACAATGCTGTCGCCAACGAAGGCAAAATGGTCAAGCCATACTTGATCCAAGCAATTGTAAGAGGTAATAAAATTGAAAGGCAGTGGGATACGGAAGTGATTCGAAAGAAAATCGCCTCTGAAAAGACTGTAAAACAACTTCAGGAATTGCTTGAAGGAGTTGTAGTGAGAGGTACGGCTAAGAATATTGCCAATGCTGAATATGCGATTGCTGGTAAGACAGGCACAGCCCAAAAGTTGGAGAATGGACGCTATACCAAGCGATACTACACGAGCTTTGCGGGATATTTTCCTGCAGACCGACCGAAGTATTCCATGATTGTGGTGATCGATAGCCCGACGGGTTTTGCAGCATATGGAGGGGATGTTTCAGCTCCGGTATTCAAGGAGATTGCCGATAAAATTTACGCAGTGGACCTTGAGCTCAACCCTTCTTCGCAAGATCTTATTGCCTCTGAGGAAAAGTCGAGCAACACTCCTTTTGTCAAAGCAGGAAAGGCAGATGAAATCCATCAAATTTTGGAAAAACTAGGTGTACCAAGTGCTCCCGTTCAGCCTGAAGAATGGGTGAAAGTGGTTGCCAACCAAAATCAAATCAACTGGAAAACCAATAATACGGATGCCGCTACAGTACCAGATGTATCTGGATTGTCGCTTAGAGATGCGCTATTCATTTTAGAGAATAAGGGGATTCGGGTCAATTACAGTGGAAGGGGAATTGTCAAAAGTCAATCCCTAAATCCCGGTACACCACTCCAGTCAAATACGATCATCAAACTTGAATTAGGATAAATTGAAAGTATTAAAAGACATATTATATAAAGTATCCTTGCTCAGCACCATTGGTGATATGGAAGTGCGGGTGAGGGATATTGTCTTTGATAGCCGAAAGGTGTCCAAGGGTTCAGTTTTCGTAGCCATCGCGGGTACGCAAGTTGACGGACATGAGTTTATCGATAAAGCCATCGAACTAGGTGCTAAGGCTGTGGTCTGTGAAAGACTTCCTGAGTCACCTTCAACCTCCATCACCTGGGTACAGGTCAAAAATACCGCTCAGTCCCTAGGGATCTTAGCTTCCAATTATTTTGACAATCCATCAAGTGAAATCAAGGTAGTGGCTGTCACCGGGACAAATGGAAAAACTACCTCTGTGACTCTACTTCATCAGCTTTTCATGGCGATGGGTTACAGTACAGGCTTACTTTCCACAGTGGAAAATAAGATCAACGAGGAGATTGTTCCTGCCACCCATACCACACCTGATGCGGTCAGCATTCAAGCCTTGCTTCGTCAAATGGTCGAGGCAGGTTGTACCCACTGCTTTATGGAGGCGAGTTCTCATGCGATCGTACAAGAGCGAATCGCAGGTTTGAAATTGATCGGAGCGATCTTTACCAATATCTCTCACGATCATCTGGACTACCACAAGACCTTCGATGAATACATCAAGGCTAAGAAAAAACTCTTTGATGACCTTCCCAAAGATGCATTTGCGCTCGTCAATGGAGACGATAAGCGAGGCATGGTGATGGTACAGAATTGCCGGGGTACTCATCAAACTTTTGCGCTCAAATCCGCAGCAGACTTCAAAGCGAAAATAATATCCAATACCATCGAAGGCTTGGAACTGGATATCAATGGCAGGCAGGTGTGGTTTAGGCTAATCGGGGCTTTTAATGCTTACAACCTTTTAGGTGCTTTTGGAACTGCCGTACTTCTAGGAGAAGACGAGGAAGAGGTTTTGCAACACCTCTCTGCTATCCCTGGTGCGAAAGGAAGATTTGACCGAATCACCGGAGCCGGTATTACTGCAATCGTTGACTATGCGCATACCCCTGATGCACTTGAGAATGTATTGAAAACCATCAATGGTGTACGAACTGGTGGGGAGCAAGTGATTACCGTAGTCGGTTGCGGTGGGAATCGGGACACGACCAAGCGTCCCATCATGGCCAAAATAGCCGTGAGGGAAAGTGATAAGGTGATTTTGACTTCTGATAATCCTCGATTCGAGGAGCCGGAGCAAATCATTAAAGACATGCAAGCTGGTGTAGGACCAACGGAAATGCGAAAAGTCCTGAGTATTGTCGATCGTCGCGAAGCGATTAGGACTGCCTGTATGCTTTGCAAAAAGGGAGATATCATCCTAATCGCTGGAAAAGGTCACGAAGACTATCAAGAAATACAAGGTGTAAAACACCACTTTGACGATGCCGAGGTAGTGGGAGAAATTTTGAATCAACTCAGCCAAAACTGAAATGTTATACCCGATTTTTGAATATTTGGATCAAGTATGGGACCTGCCTGGAGCTGGGGTGTTTCGCTACATCTCTTTCCGAGCAGGTATGGCTGCCATCTTATCCTTGATCATTACCATTACTTTTGGGCATCGCATCATCAATTGGATCCGTAATCGCCAAATTGGAGAAACTGTCCGGGACCTCGGATTAGAAGGTCAATCTCAAAAGAAGGGTACGCCTACTATGGGTGGATTGATGATCATTGCCGCTATTGTCATCCCTACTTTGCTTTTTGGAGACCTAGACAATATTTACATCATTCTATTGCTCATCACTACGCTTTGGCTAGGGGGAATCGGATTTTTGGATGATTACATCAAGGTATTCAAAAAGAATAAGGAAGGACTCAAAGGGCGATTCAAAATCGTCGGTCAGATCGGCATTGGAATTATTGTAGGTGCGACACTTTATTTTCACGATGATGTGGTTATTCGTGAGTTCTCCACCCCAGTATCGGTCGAAAGTGGTGTAGTGGAAACTCCTGCCTTTCAAGATGTAAAAGCGCTGAAGACGACGATTCCTTTTGTCAAGAATAATGAGCTAAACTATGAGCGGCTCTTAGGTTTCATGGGAGAAGCGGTCACTCCATTTTTATACATTTTGGTGGTGATATTTATCATCACGGCCGTTTCAAATGGCGCAAACATTACAGATGGGATTGATGGCTTGGCGGCGGGTACATCAGCCATTATTGGCTTGACCATTGCAATTTTCGCATACCTCAGCGGTAATGCCATTTTCTCACAATACCTGAATATCATGTACATCCCCAACTCAGGTGAGTTGGTGATTTTTGCTTCGGCATTTATCGGAGCTTGTATCGGATTCCTTTGGTACAATGCCTATCCAGCCCAGGTTTTCATGGGGGACACCGGTTCCCTGATGTTGGGAGGAGCTATTGCAGTCATGGCCTTAGCACTTCGAAAAGAGCTACTTATTCCGGTGATGTGTGGAATTTTCGTCATCGAGAATCTGAGCGTAGTCATGCAAGTAGGCTATTTCAAATACACCAAGAAGAAATATGGAGAGGGTAGAAGGATTTTCCTCATGTCCCCACTTCACCATCATTATCAAAAGCGAAATATTCCTGAAGCTAAAATTGTCACGCGCTTTTGGATCGTGGGAATTTTACTCGCAGTTGTCACACTTGCCACTTTGAAATTGAGATAATTTGAAAAACGTAGCCATCATAGGAGCCGGAGAAAGTGGATTGGGAGCAGCATTGCTTGCCAAGCAGATGGGCTATGGTGTTTTCGTCACGGATTTGGGTCAAATCCAGGAGGAAAGAAAGGCTGAGTTGATCAAGGCAGAAATCGAATTTGAAGAAGGAAGACATTCGGAAGAGAGAGTACTGGATGCAGACTTGATTGTGAAAAGCCCTGGTATTCCTTATTCAACTCCCTTGATTCGAAAAGCTGTCGATAAAGGCCTTGCAGTGATTGATGAGTTGGAACTGGCACATCATGTTTCCAATGGAAAAATCATTGCTATCACAGGCACAAATGGAAAGACTACTACTACACTTTTGATCTACCATCTGCTAAAGAGTGCTGGGCTCAATGTGGGCTTGGCGGGTAATGTCGGTCACAGCTGGTCAGGACAATTGCTGCAAGGTGATAAAGACTGGTGGGTGATCGAGACGAGCAGCTTTCAGATTGACGGCATGCAGACTTTTCATCCTCATATTGCCATTTTGACTAATGTCACTCCTGATCATCTGGATCGCTATGAAGGTCAGGTGGAAAAATATATGAAGTCAAAATTCCGGCTTTTTATCAATCAAAAAGCAAATGATTTTGCACTCTTCTACAAAGAAGATATGATTTCAAAAAGCGGAATAGAGGAGGCGAAAATCCGGGCAAAAAAGCATTTCATCTCTTTGAATGCCGAGAATAACCCTTCTGCTTTCCTGCAGGGTGATGAACTCGTCGCAAAGGTAAACCAAGAAGAAATCAGGATTCCTACAAAAGCACTTCCTATTGCCGGCAAGCACAATGTAATTAATGCTCTTTTTGCTATAACCGCAGCAAGGATTGCAGGTCTCAGTCAGGCTCAAATAGAAGCTGGCCTTCAAAGCTTTAAGAATGCTCCTCATCGCTTGGAAAAGGTAGCTGAAATAGAAGGTGTCAGCTATATCAATGATAGTAAAGGCACCAATGTGGAGGCAACTGCTTATGCTTTGGAAAGCTACAACCAAGGAGTCATTTGGATAGCTGGAGGGGTAGATAAGGGAAATGATTATACGCCTCTTGTACCATTGGTTAGTGCTCGTGTCAAAGCTCTAATCTGCCTTGGAAAAGACAATGTAAAGCTTCAAAAAGCCTTTGCTGGAGTAATCGATGAGATAAGAGAAACTCAAAATATAAAAGAAGCAATCACTTGGAGTCGTCAAATGGCACAGAAAGGTGATGTGGTCTTGCTTTCGCCTGCGTGTGCAAGCTTTGATCTTTTCAAGAATTATGAGGACCGGGGCGATCAGTTCCGAGCCGGAGTTTTGGATTTAAAAATGAAAATCAGCGCATGAGCCAGTTTAAAGCATGGATAGATGAGCATTTCAAGGGAGATCCCATAATCTGGGGTATCGTGATACTGCTGTCTCTATTCAGTATCCTGGTGGTGTATTCTGCGACAGGATCTTTGGCTTATAAATATGCCGGGGGAAATACCGAATTGTACCTGGTAAGGCATTCAGCATTGGTGTTCGTTTCTCTGGGAGTCATGTGGCTGGCCCATAAGGTTCCTTATCGAAACTATGCCCTCTACGCCAGATTGGCCATGTACCTTTCCATGCCTCTGCTTTTGATTACCTACTTATTTGGCTCCAATATCAACGAGGCCAATCGATGGTTGACTATCCCGGTAATCAATCAGGCGTTTCAACCTTCCGATTTGGCAAAACTAGCCCTCATCGCAGCATTGGCTGCTATGCTAGCCAGAAGACAAAATAACATAAAGGATTTCAAGAGTACATTCTTACCCATCATCATCGCAATTGGTGTGATTTGCGCTTTGATAGGATTGGCAAATATGTCTACGGCCATCTTGCTTCTAAGCACCTGTCTTTTGATCATGTTTATCGGAAGAGTTCCTGTGAAATACCTTCTAGTAGTCGTGATGGTGGGTGTTTTGGGATTGACCGCGGCGATATTTTTGGGACAAAGAGGAGAGACTTTCCAGTCTAGAATCACAGACTTCGTAGAGTCCTCTTCAGACGATAGCAAAATTCCTTTCCAAGCAGAGCAGTCCTACATCGCTATCGCAACGGGTGGAATTACAGGCAAGGGTCCTGGAAATTCTGAGCAAAGAAACTCATTGCCACACCCTTATTCTGACTTTATCTATGCCATCATCATTGAAGAGTATGGAATGATTGGCGGAGTGGCAGTCCTTTTCCTATATCTGGCTTTGCTATATCGAGGAATGCGAATTGTCGCCAATTCCAATAAAGCATTTGGAGGCTTGCTATCTGCAGGTCTCAGCTTCGCACTCGTCATTCAAGCATTGGTAAATATGGCAGTAGCCGTAGGTCTTGGACCTATCACCGGGCTTCCACTTCCTCTACTCAGTATGGGAGGGACATCCTTGGTATTTACAGGAATTTCCTTGGGGATTATCCTTTCTGTCAGTAGAGGTGATCATCAGGATGAATTACAAACCGGGACTGCGATGAACAGACCCAAACTAAAAGCAGCAATCTAATCGAAAAGTCAGCAACATATCGCCTTTTGATCAGCGGTGGAGGTACCGGAGGACATATCTATCCTGCTATTGCCATCGCCAATGCCTGGGTAGAAGAGCATCCTGATAGCGAGGTGCTTTTTGTGGGTGCCTTGGGTAAAATGGAGATGCAGAAGGTTCCTGAGGCTGGCTACAAAATCATTGGATTGCCAGTGGCGGGATTACAGCGATCCCTGACTTGGAAAAATCTAGCCATCCCCTTTAAGCTGATCAAAAGCTTGGCAAAAGCAGGGGAGATTGTCAAAGATTTCAAGCCTCAGGTAGTGATCGGAGTTGGGGGCTATGCAAGTGGTCCGGTGCTCTATGCTGCACAAGGCAAAAAAATCCCAACACTCATTCAAGAGCAAAATTCCTACGCAGGAATCACAAATAAAATTTTATCCAAGCGGGCAAAAACCATCTGTGTCGCCTATCCAAACATGCAGTCTTTTTTCCCTGCTGACCGATTGGTCTTGACCGGTAACCCGGTAAGAAAAGATATCCTCTATCTCTATGGCAAGCGGGAAAAAGCAATGGCTCACTTTGACTTGGATCCAACTAGAAAGACGCTTTTGGTTTTGGGGGGATCCTTGGGGGCACGGACGCTTAACCAAGCTACGCTAAAGGATATGCAAGCATTTGAAAAGGATGGATACCAGGTGCTTTGGCAGTCTGGCAAATACTATTTCAAAGACATGTCAAAAGCAGTGGAAGATTCTGGATTGGAGCACATCCATCTTCGGGAATTCATTCGCGAAATGGATCTAGCCTATTCTGCTGCAGATGTAATCGTGTCGCGTGCAGGGGCGCTTTCTGTTTCGGAGCTTTCGCTGGTAGGCAAGCCGGTGATTTTTATTCCGTCTCCCAATGTGGCGGAAGATCATCAAACCAAAAATGCCATGGCCTATGTACTGCAAGAAGCAGCACTCATTTTAAAGGATGCCGAGGCAGTAGGTCAAATGAAGGAAGAGGTGGATAGCATCATGAATGAGCCCGATCTGGTAAAAAGATTGAGTCAAAATATTCGCGCTTTGGCAAAGCCAAATGCAGCTGAAGAGATAGTAAATGAAATCGAAAAGTTAATCGCTTGAATATAAAGGAAATACATAGCGTCTTTTTTCTCGGAATCGGAGGGATAGGAATGAGTGCTTTAGCCCGTTGGTTTAAGCATAAAGGCTATGCCGTTTCCGGATACGATCGTACAGCCTCACCGCTTACTGACGAACTCCAAAATGAGGGTATTCTGGTGATGTTTGAGGATGATTCATGCAAGCTTCCAAGCAGTCTTTTTGATAATAAAGAGGCCTTGTTGGTGGTATGGACTCCTGCCGTACCTAGAGATTCGAAATTGTATCAATTCTTTGAGCGAGAAAAAATCCAAATCAAAAAGCGCTCAGAGGTTCTTGGGGTTCTTTCATCAGAAAACTACACGGTAGCTGTGGCAGGTACCCATGGAAAGACCACCACTTCATCGATGATCGCTCATCTCTTAAAGTCAGCAAATAAGCCGGTAACAGCTTTCCTTGGTGGAATTACCCAAAATTATCAAAGCAATCTCCTGATCAATAGTTCGAAGGATAAAACTATCATGGTGGTAGAAGCTGATGAGTTTGATCGGTCTTTCCTTCGCTTAAATCCTGAAATGGAGATCATTACCAGTGTGGATCCTGACCATCTGGATATTTATGGTGATGAAAGTAGCATCGTCGATGGCTTCCGGGAGTTTGTAGGACTTCTCAAGAAAAAGGGAAAGCTATTTATTCAGGACAAAGCTTTACAGCGATTGGGTGAACCGGTGGCTGATAAGAAAGGCATTTCCACCTATGGACTGAGAGCTTCTACTGGTATTCATGCGGATAATGTTAAAGCCAAGCCAGGATCATTTGTCTTTGACTATCTGGATGGCAAGATGCAAATCAAGGGTTTGGAACTCTTTATTCCTGGTTTTCACAATGTGGAGAATGCACTTGCAGCGATAGCAGTCGCCCTGCATTTTGAATTGACTGAAGAGCAAATCAAAACGGGTCTGGCTAGCTTCCGAGGGGTCAAGCGCCGATTTGAAATCCATCTCAACGAACCTCGCAAGGTATATGTGGACGACTATGCACATCATCCGGAGGAGATCCGTGCATGTCTGAGCTCGATTCGAGCTATGTATCCGGGACTGAAGCTGACGGTGATTTTTCAGCCACATCTTTTTACCAGGACTAGGGATTTTGCTACAGGTTTTTCTGAGAGTCTTTCCCTCGCAGATCAGGTATTGCTTTTGGATATCTATCCGGCGAGAGAGCTTCCGATTCCAGGAGTGAATTCGGAAATGCTTTTGGAAAGCATTCAGGCAGATACAAAAATGACTGTGGCCAAAGAGAAGCTTTTCGAGGTTTTGGAAAGCCTACAGCCAGAAGTGCTGGTGACCATGGGGGCAGGCGATATTGATCGACTCGTGCCAAAAGTGAAATTGTGGATTTCGGAAATGTCTAATTCAACTGAACAAGGAGTATGAAAAGACTGAAGAAATATGGAGTTTTTGTGATTTTGACCCTGATCTTGGGTGGCTTTATTGCTTTTGTAGAAAAGCAAAGTATCTACAAAACATACCAAGGAACAGAAGTCGAAATCGAGGGAGTAAGCGGATTGTATTTCGTGGATAAGCAGGAGATAGAAACCCTGCTGGCGGAAGCCTTTCCGAATTTGAAAGTAGGCCTCCTTCTCGAAGAGGTGCCATTGAATGCGATTGAGGATCGCCTAGAGGGGCATCCATTTATCAAAATGGCTGATGCGAGTATAGGGCAGAAAGGAATCCTTCAACTCTACCTCGAGCAGCATCAACCTATTGCGAGGATTGTGCGCCCGCTTGCTGCTGATGGATACATCACCACCGAGGGTAAAATCATTCCCATTTCACCGAGCTATACGAGTCGTGTGCTGATACTTAGCGGTGATATGGCAGAAAAGCTACTGAATGAGGGTGGAGTGATGAATCAAATGCCAGAATTGATGGATTTGATTCGCTTTATCTCAGAAGATGAATTTTGGAATGCACAAATCACGGAGGTGGAGATCAGGGAGCGTGATGACATTCGACTCTATCAGCAGGTGGGAGAGCAAGTGATTGAATTGGGAGATGCTGCAGATCTAGAGGATAAGTTTGATCGAATTCAGATTTTCTACAGTGAAATTCTTCCCCGTAAAGGCTGGGATGCCTATGATCGGGTCAGTGTAAAATTTAAGGAACAAATAGTCTGTGAATAAAAGCTTGGGTATGGAAAATGAAAAATTAATCGTCGGATTAGACATAGGCACCACAAAAATCTGTGCCATTGTCGGTCGCAAAAATGAATACGGAAAACTCGAAGTTCTGGGAATGGGCAAGGCCGTCTCAGATGGAGTGGACCGAGGTGTCGTTACCAACATCGACAAGACCGTGCACGCTATCCAAAAAGCCGTAGAAGAAGCTTCTGATATGGCTGATGTAGAAATAGGCGAGGTGATTGTCGGTATTGCCGGGCAGCACATTCAGAGCAAAATGCAAAGTGGAAGCATTATGCGTCAGCCATCTGAAGATGAAATCACGGTAGAAGATGTACGCCGTCTTTCTTCTGAGATGGAAAATATTTTGGTACCTCCCGGAAACAGAATCATTCACGTGATGCCACAAGACTACACCGTGGATTACGAAGGAGGAATCAAAGATCCCGTGGGTATGTCCGGTACGCGCTTGGAGGCTGATTTCCATATCATCACAGCACAGACCACCGCGATCAACAACATCAACCGATGCGTGAGAAGAGCAGACCTTACATCCAAGCAATTGATACTGGAGCCTCTTGCAAGTTCCTTGGCGGTTCTTAGCGATGAAGAGAAAGAGGCAGGTGTTTGCTTGGTAGATATCGGAGGTGGTACGACGGACGTAGCGATTTTTTATGAAA
Source organism: Algoriphagus formosus (assembly GCF_002807035.1). Lineage (GTDB taxonomy): Bacteria > Bacteroidota > Bacteroidia > Cytophagales > Cyclobacteriaceae > Algoriphagus > Algoriphagus formosus. The sequence goes on from NZ_NIUC01000002.1 coordinate 1,847,339, forward strand.
ATATCATCCGTCATACAGCGGTGATTCCACTCGGAGGAAACATTATTACCAAAGATATCAAAGAAGGGTGTATGGTCATGCAGAAGCAGGCCGAACTCCTCAAAACGCGTTTTGGTAAAGCAATTGCCAACGAGGCCAATCCAAATGAGATCGTATCCATACCTGGTCTCAGAAACAGGCCTCCGAAGGAGATTTCCATTCGAAACCTTGCCAGCATTATTCAAGCCCGTATGGAGGAAATCATTGATATCGTCCAAAATGAGATTTGGCAAAGTGGCTATTACAAGAAGCTTACCGGAGGAATTGTCATCACAGGCGGCGGTTCACAGCTTCAGTGTATTTCCCAGCTTTTCGAATTCCAAACTGGCTTAGATACCCGCATCGGCTACCCAAATGAGCATCTAGGAAAGACCGCTCTCGAGGACGTCAAGAGCCCGATGTACGCTACCTCGGTAGGATTGGTTTTGGCAGGGTTCAAATCCCTGGATGACCGGGAAGAAAGCTACAATAAGCGCATTGCTAACGGCGGGGTGCAGAAAATCGCTCCCAAGCGGGAGTTCAATGCAAAAGATATTTTCCGAAACATCAGCGATAGGCTCAAGAGCATTATCCATGATGAAATCGGAGACGATAGTAATTACTAGGGCTTATGATTGGGGAGATAATGGACGATGTCTTTTATTTCCCTCCATTTCAAACCTTAAACAAAAAACAGAAACTAGTTCACCAAATAAATAAATATGTCAGATAACATGAAAGATTACAGATTTGATCTTCCAAAAAATCAAAAGTCAATTATCAAGGTAATTGGCGTCGGAGGTGGTGGCTCTAATGCAGTCAACCACATGTACAATCAAGGAATCAAGGACGTGGAGTTTGTCGTGGTCAATACCGACGCACAAGCTTTGAAGTCCAGTCCAGTTCCTTTGAGGCTTCAGTTAGGTGCTAACCTAACAGAGGGACTTGGTGCAGGTGCCAATCCTGAGCAAGGAAAAAATGCCGCACTTGAGTCTCAGGAGGAAATCCGAGAGCTACTCGCAGACAACACCAAAATGGTATTTATCACTGCCGGAATGGGTGGCGGAACCGGTACAGGAGCTGCGCCAGTATTGGCTAAGATTGCCAAGGAGTTGAATATCCTGACTGTCGGTATTGTGACTGCGCCATTTATGTTTGAGGGTCGCAAGAAGATGGCAGTCGCTCAGGCAGGTATCGAGGCTTTGAGAGAAAACTGTGATACAGTTCTTGTCATTCTAAATGACAAGCTAAGAGAGATTTATGGCAATTTGGCTATCCGAACTGCATTTGGAAAAGCCGATGATATCTTGACTACAGCTGCAAAATCCATTGCTGAGATCATTACGATCCATCAGGATGTCAATGTGGACTTTGAAGATGTGAAGACTGTCATGAAAGATGCGGGTGCAGCTGTCATGGGATCTTCTACAGAAGAAGGCGAAGGCCGTGCTATCCGTGCCGCCGGCGCTGCAATTTCCTCTCCGCTTCTGAACAATGTCGATATCAAAGGAGCAGAGAAAATCCTACTTTCTATTATGTCCGGTGAGGATGAAGAACTTTCCATGGATGAGTTGAGTGAGATCACTGAGTACATCCAAGAGAAGGCCGGTGATAATGCCGAAGTGATCTTCGGTCAGGGCATCGATCCAGAACTTGGCAAAGCTATCCGGGTAACGGTGATTGCCACGGGTTTTGAAATGGATAAACTAGATGGAACTCCAGCTGCTAAGCCAAAAGCTCAGATCGAACCAACTCCTGCACCAGTGGTAAAGGACATAAAGCCAGCTGAAGAAGAGGAAGAGATCAAAACCGTGATCAATCTGGAAAGCGGCAAAAGTGAAAAAGTGAAAGAAGAGCCGATTGCAGGAAGCACTTTCGTTTTCTCTAAACCCAATAAGCCAGTAGAGGAGCCAAAAGAGGAGGAAAAAGAAGAGCCTCGTCAGGAGACTTTCCGGTTTGATCTTCCAAAAGCTACTCCGGAGCAACCAAAAGAAGAATCTACTCCAGCTTCAGAACGAATTGTTCATGATCTGTATGAAGAAGAAGATGAGCCGAAGAATGAAGTGAAGGCAGAGGAAGAAAATGCTGATCCGGCTAAGCCTGTTTATGCAAACGACTTCTATGAGCAAATGAAGCAAAAAGCTATTCAGCGTGCTCATGAGCGTTTTGAAAAGCTAAAAGGAAACCGGTCATTCAACCCGAGTCCTGAAGAACTCAAGGAAAAACTTGAAGTACCGGCTTACCTTCGAAAGAATGTTACATTGAGCGAGCCTGAGCATAGTTCTGAGAACAATATCAGCAAGTTCAATGTAAGTGATGAAAATGAGATTTTGGGGAATAATCGCTTTCTCCACGATAATGTGGATTAAGGATTAAAACTCCATTAACATCTCTGCTTGGGTTTGCAGCAGTTCTATATAAAGCTTGTTGGTGAGCAAGTTATCTGACATATTCTGCTCTATTTTGGCTAGTTTTGGCTTGAGAGCAAGGACATGCATTCCCAAGTAATGGAAAATATCAGTGAGGTGGCTCAGTGCGATGCCACCTCCTCCTATTCCTGAAGAAAGGCCGACTAGTGCGGCCTTTTTGTTTCTAAACGTATTGGGATAAGTCATCCCATCAATGAAAGTCTTCAGAATTCCCGGAAAAGAACCATTGTATTCAGGGACGATGAAGATGAATTTTTGGCCTTCGGCTACCTTTTGGTGAAAGCGATTGTAGGATTCATTTTTTCCGTTGTTTTCATAGAGTGCTGTTTCTATAAAATCATTTGGAAGTTCTTCTAGCTCTAAAATTTCGGAGGCTTGTCCTTTCTCACTTAAGATTTGTTGATATTGAAGTGCAATCAGTTTGGATACTGAGTTTTTTCTATTGGTACCAAGTATAATTTTAATCATAGCTTCTTTTGAATAACAAAGAATACAAGCTTTGGGCATCAAAAGTTCGAGGGATGGCTTAGATTCCTATCTTTAGGAGAAATTTTAAAACCGATGAACTACCTTACTCAAATTCATGAAGCGGCTAGATTCCTGAAAAATCTTTGCCCAGATCCTGTAGAAAATTTGATCATTTTGGGTACTGGATTGGGAAAGCTGGGAGATCAGATTGATATCAGTCTGGAGATTGATTACAGCGATATTCCTCATTTTCCCATTTCGACAGTCGAGACTCACTCCGGGAAGCTACTGATTGGTACTTTGGCTGGAAAGCCAGTGATTGCTATGCGAGGCCGTTTTCATTACTATGAGGGATATTCGATGCAGCAGCTCACTTTTCCGGTGAGGGTGATGAAGCACTTAGGAGTGAAAAGACTGTTTGTTTCCAATGCTTCAGGTGGCCTCAATCCGGATCAAGCTGTAGGTGATGTCATGATTTTGACAGACCATATTAACCTACTCCCTGATAACCCCCTACGAGGTGAAAACCCTCCTGAGTTTGGTCCGAGATTTCCAGATATGAGTGACGCTTATTCCAGTCGCTTGGTGGAAATGGCGCTGGAAATCGCAAAGGAAAATCGTTTTAAAATTCATACAGGAGTCTATGCAGCTGTTTCAGGGCCAAATTTGGAAACCCCAGCTGAATACCGTTTCATTCGCATCATTGGAGCAGATGCTGTGGGAATGAGCACGGTACCAGAAGTAATCGTCGCACGCCAATCCAACATGGAAGTCTTCGGGATTTCGGCCATTACCGACCTTGGCGTACCTGGGAAGATTCACAAAATCACCCTAGATGATGTAGTGGCGGCAGCAGCCAAAGCAGAGCCTATTTTAAGTAAAATTTTACTTGAATTGATCAAAAGGGTTTAATCCTGCGGGAGCTGATCAATCGCCTGTAGAACTGATTCCATGTAAGGTTTGATCTCTTCAGGCCAGGTGCCCGGATCCGTATCTACTTGCCAATACAAGGCTCCAGTCTCATTTTCGAAGGCAAAATAAATAGCACCCTGATCATCGCAGTCAGGGCATCCTATCACTGCGAAAGGATCATTTCTTAGGTACTGAGGAAAATTATTTTCCAGATTCTGAGCGATAGAAACCCATTGTGCATCAAGTGGATCTGCTTGATAAGTAATCAAGGCTGCTTCCCGGAAGCTATTCAGATTGTCTGCGTATAGCTTTCCATTCTCTAGTTTGTAGATTTTGATGCAATTTCCAGTGCAAAAGGCTGACCACCAACCGAAAATAAAGGCATCTTTTTGAGGAACTTCATCTTCCTGACTACAACCTAGGAATAGGGAAAGAATAAGTAGTGAAGAAATATAAATCCGTCTCATTTGATCATTTTTGTGGATATTACGTGAGAAATTTTAAGTTTGTTCTAATTCTTAAAATGGATTATTTGTCCATTTTTGAATATAAAATTATGCGATTTACTCTTTTCTGCTTTTTATTTCTTTTTACCATCTCAGGACTCCGCTCTCAAGTTATTCCGGATTCTTTGAAATACGCTTTTGGAAAAGCAGAAGGGACCTTGCAGGAAAGCTACATTTTGACTGGGAAAGTAATAGATAAAGAAACCGGAGAGCCTGTGGAAGGTGTTGGACTGCATTTGGATGGCTTTTATACTGGTATCAATTCTGATCGTTTTGGCACTTATTACATCACGCTTTCTCCAGGTTTTCATAGACTGACGTTTAGGCACCTATCCAAAGTTCCCGTATTCACCGAGTTGACAATCTATTCAAATGCTGTCATGAATACTTTTATGACTGAGAAAAGCTACGAGCTGGAAGGAGTAGTGGTGCAGTCTGATGAGCCGGATCGAAATGTCAGAAACCCTATCACGGGTGTTACAAAACTGACAACTCGTGAATTACGGGCGATTCCAGCCTTTCTGGGCGAGGCAGATATTTTTAAAGGTCTCCAGCTCCTTCCGGGAGTCAGTTCGGTAGGAGAGGGTACCTCAGGAATCAATGTGCGAGGGGCCAAAACAGATCAAAATCTCCTGCTGATGGACGAGGCGATCGTTTTAAGCTCCAATCATGCCCTAGGCTTTTTATCTGCTTTCAATGCCGATGTCACAGAGACTTTTACTCTTTATAAGGGAAACCTTCCGGCAACTTTTGGAGGTCGGGCAGGTTCGGCCTTGAATATTGAAATGAAGCCCGGTTCTACAGAAAGTTGGCAAGGTCAAATCGGAGTAGGAACGTCCAATGGAAAGGTTCTTCTGGAAGGACCGATCAAAAAAGATAAAGTAGGATTGATATTCGGAGGTAGGATTTCCAATGCCAATTGGCTGCTACGAAGAGCAAGGGACTTTGATATTCAAAATTCCCAACTTGACTTTTATGACGGCTATCTAGGACTTAATTGGAAAATAGCTCAAGGACACAATTTGGAGGCGAAAACCCTATTAACGGGTGATTATTTTAAGTTTTCAGACGAGTTTGGCTATGATTGGTCCAACCGAGTAAGCAGTTTGAATTATCGTGGGGTTTTAGGAGAAAATTGGTCGATTAAGGCATTGTTTGCAGATGGTGATTTTTCCAATTCCTTTTTCGATCCGGAGGGTCTCGATGCGGCATCGGTAGAAAATGGCATGCGCTATCAGCAGGCAAAAGCAACACTGACTTGGGCCAATGAAAAGCTTGCGATAAATTCAGGAGTGGAGGCGGTTTACTATCAAGGCAAGGATGAGCGAAGAAGTCCTTTTTCAGCTGAATCCAATGTGCTCGAAGAAAAAATTGGGAAAGAGCGTGGCTTGGAAGTCGGCCTTTTCTCGAGTTTGGAATGGGATATCTCAGAGAAGACGGGTTTGGTAGGAGGGCTTCGCTTTGTGCAGTACAATCAACTCGGTCCAGATACGGTCTATCAATACAACGAAATAGGGCCGATTGCTACTGAGCAAATTGTAGGACAGGAGGTTTTTGAGGGTGGTTCTATCCAAACTTATTCCGGTCTGGAGCCAAGAATCTCCATTCGTCATAACTTAGATCAAAATGCCTCTCTGAAAGGCAGCTATGCGCGGCTGTATCAGTATATCCAATCTATCAGCAATACCTTCGGGCCTACTCCGATTGATCTTTGGCAACTTAGCACCCGATACATCCCTCCACAGCGATCGGATAATTTTTCCTTGGGATTTTTTAGAAATAGCAAGGATAACAAATGGGAGTTTTCGCTCGACGGATTCTATAGAATCACTCAAAATCAAATCGAATACCGGGATTTTGCTCAGGTCTTTCTCAATCCTCACATGGAGACCGAAGTCGTAATAGGTGAAGGAAGGGCTTACGGAGCGGAGTTTTTGATCAAAAAAAATCTGGGAGTTGTCACTGGCTGGCTTGCCTACACTTATTCTCGGTCTTTCTTCAGAAGTCAGGGCCAGTTTGAGGAAACCCAAATCAATGGTGGGGATTGGTTTCCTAGCAACTATGATAAACCACATGAGGTCAATTTCATTCTCAGTCGAAAAATGTACCCAAGAGGTCTTTTTAACTTGAGTATCAACTATGCCACCGGAAGGCCAGTCAGTGCGGTGAATGCCAGCTATGTCGTCAATTCATTGATTATCCCAGAGTATAGCGAGCGAAATCAATATCGTATCCCTGATTACTTTCGGGTGGATGTTTCCTACACGGTGGAGAAGGTGTTTTCTAAAAAAGGAGACAGTTTGAATTTCAGTATTTACAATCTTTTTGGAAGGAGAAATGCCTATTCGGTTTTTTGGCAAAAGGATGGGGATAGTAGGCAGTTGAGGCCATACCGTTTGGCGGTATTAGGGTCTATTTTCCCTTCGATTACGTATAGTATTCAATTTGGAGGAGGTGAAAATGAGTAGGTTGAAATTATATATTGGAGTTTTTGTTACCCTGGTTCTCTTTAATTCCTGTGTGGATCAGATTGATTTTCCGCTTAATCGGGGAGTAGAGAAGTTGATTGTCTTCGGGCAGTTGAATAATCTAGATGAGGATAAATTTGTAATGCTCTCGGAGACCACTTCTGCAGATCGCGAACCACTCTTTTCAGGTCAATATTTAGTCCTTAATGATTTGCCAAGACCTGTGACAACTGCCAATGTTTTTGTGGTCAATACCCAAAATGAACGCTTTTCGCTCAATCAGGTGGAGCCTGGGAAATACATGCTTCCAAGATCAGTTCAGATTCGGGAAGATGTAGGCTACTTTGTCGAGATTCAGATAGAAGGAAAAACATACCGATCCGAACCTGAGCAAATGCCTGCTGCTGTTGGTACTGATGAGGTAAGCTATGAGTTCAGCCGGGGTGTTTTCGATAATGACCCGGATCGGGCGTTTATTTCGATCATCTCAGACGTGACTTTGCCTGATTCTGATAATCCCTATTACTTAAGATGGGATGTCGATGAAGCTTATTACTGGAACCTAACTTTCTTCCCAAATCCTTTCAACAGAGCCCCGCCGGACTGTTACGTTTTTGGCTTTCCGGATCCGGAGCGGCTACCGCTGTTTAGTGGCGAAAGTGTAAGAGCGGGAGTAAATTCCTCTTCGCAATTGCTCGCCCAGCGAATCGTCGATGAATCTTTCCTCAGCAGGCATTATTTCAATGTCAGACAGGTTAGTATTTCGAGGGATGCATTTCGGTATTGGAGTCGAGTAAAAGATCTGGTCAACAATACCGGGTCAGTATTTGATATTCCGCCTGCTCCAGTGCGAGGCAATGTTCGGAATAGTGCCAATCCAGACGAGGTGGTTTTGGGCTATTTTGAGGTGGCCAGGATTTCGCAAGAGCGAATCTACACCACCCGGGCAGATGTTCCTTTCTTCATTTCAGAAGTCTGTACTTATTCCCCAGAAAGACCCATCACGGATTATCCTGTGACTTGTCTTCGCTGCAGTGAATTTCCCAATAGCACCAATGATACACCGCATTGGTGGTTTGATCAGTGAGTTATCCTGCCGATCGAGTAATTATTGAGACTTTGATCGGAGGAATTTGTATTTTCAGGGAAAATCAAACCCATATACCTATGCAAAAGAAACTTTCAGGCTTGTTGTTACTCTTTTTCCTTTTCGGAGCTTTCACAGTTCAAGCCCAGCAATTTCGTGCCCTTGTTTTTAGCAAGACAGCAGGATTTCGTCATCAATCCATTCCCAATGGAGTAGTTGCCTTGAAAAAAATGGCTGAAGACCAGGTTTTTTCAATTCATACCACGGAAGACGCTAATTATTTTACCGATAAAAATTTGGAGCGATTTGATGTAATTATATTGCTCAGCACCACTGGTACTATTTTCAATGAGGAGCAGAAAGCAGCCTTTCAGCGATTTGTGAGAAGTGGAAAAGGAGTAGTGGGAATCCATGCTGCTACCGATACTGAGTATGAGTGGCCTTGGTACAATCAATTGATAGGCGCGTATTTCTTAGCTCATCCCAAGCAGCAAACATTACGACTGGAAGTGGTGGATTCGGATCATCCGGCTACTTGGCATCTTCCCAAAAACTGGCTTTGGACGGATGAACTCTATGAATTCCGTGATATCAATCCAAATATTAAGGTTTTGCTCAATGCTGACGAATCAACATACCAACCTGCGAAGGCTATGGGCGAAAATCACCCAATGGCTTGGTATCATGAGTTTGATGGAGGCAGAGTGTTTTATACCGCTTTAGGTCATGTGGATGCGGCCTTTGAGGATGCTGATTTTCTCAAGCACCTCTATGGAGGAATTTGGTATGCTGCTACGGGACAGCCTTTCAAATAAGGAAATTGTTGTTTTTGGAACTTATCAGCAGCAAATCGGTTTAACCCAAATAAAACCAGAAATACCATGCTAAAAGCTCAAGCTAAGCCTGTCCACCTCTATATGGAGGCTAATCCCAACCCTAATTCTTTAAAGTTTGTGGCCAACTTTATGTTGGTGGATGATGGGGTGAGTTTTGACTATCCTAGCCAAGAAAGTGCAGAAAATAGCCCTTTGGCCCAGGAGTTATTTAATTTTGCTTCAGTCGAGCGGGTATTTGTAGCTTCCAATTTTGTGACAGTCACCAAGTCGGAATCGGTAGAATGGGCAGAAATCCAGACTATCATTCGAGACCATATCAAATCCTATTTAGAAGCCGGCAAAAAGGTGGTGAATGCCAAATTCGACAAGGATCCCTTATTCGATGAAAATGATTCTGAGATCGTCAAAAAAATCAAAGGAATCCTGGATGAATATATCCGTCCTGCCGTAGAGCAAGATGGGGGAGCAATCGTCTTTCATTCATTCCAAGATGGTGTGGTGAAAGTTTTGCTTCAGGGCTCCTGCTCTGGCTGCCCATCAAGTACCGTGACGCTTAAGGCAGGAATCCAAAACCTTTTGACCCGAATGCTACCCGAAGTCAAGGAGGTAGAAGCAGAAGGCATCTGATCGAAAATGGATGAAACTTCGCCAGTGGATTTGGTTTTTATTGGGAGTCTTGGCTCTGCTGATCAGAGGTCTAGCTAGTAATTTTCCAGTTCAAACCGACCAGATTTATTCAAGAGGTTTATTTCCGTTTATTCGGATTACATTTGATTACACGCTGGGAAAACTTCCATTTCCCAGCATTTTTTTATTTATAGGGCTTATTCTTTTGCTGATCTTCCTGTTTTTTCGAGGGTTTTACCGAAAGAAGGGTTTAAAGCAAAGACTTTCATTTTCCATCCGGTCTATTCTCAATTTTGCTGGAGGGCTGGTCTTTTTCTTCATGGTATTATGGGGCTTCAATTATCAGCGGACTCCTGTGTCCCAGCAGCTAGGCCTTTCGGCAAAGCCTTTGGAACTGCATGAAATGAAAGCAGAAATTGAGGAGAATTATCGCGAGCTGCTCCTGCTTCGGCAGCAGTTGAAATCTGATACCTTGCCGATTGTGCCAGAGCTAGCTTATCAAGAATTGGAATCCGAAGTCCGTGACATTCTGGAGGATCAATTGCCATCCTTGGGCTTATCGTTTTTGGGAAAGCCGCGCACTAAGCTTTTTCCACCTCCGGGGCTGATGCGAAGACTCGGGATTTTGGGGATCTATTTTCCCTTTGTGGGAGAAAGCTACATCGATCCGACACTACATCCGCTTGAAAAGCCATTTACCATCGCTCATGAGATGGCACATAGCTTTGGAGTTACGGATGAAGGGGAAGCCAATTTTGTCGCTTGGGTGGTAGGTAGCCAGTCCAAAAATCCTCTGCTGGGATACTCAGCTTCTTTGCGATTATTTCTCTACCAGGTGCGAGATTATTATCGAATGGCTCCTGAGGAATATATGTCATGGATACAAGACTTGGATAGGGGAGTACTGAACGATATCCAGTCAATTCAGGAACGAGCCGCACAGTATCCACCTTTTTCCTTGGAGATCAGCCGAAAAACCAATGACCTTTTTCTTAAATCGCAGGGTGTAAAAAGTGGTGTGTTGAGTTATCAAGAGCTACCCATGCTGGTGAAGGCCTGGAAGGAGAAAGGATTTAACAAATAACTTTTTAATTAATGTTCTTTTATTTTTAGTTTGATTTTCTTTCTTTTGGCCTAAATCTATTAGTTATGAAGTATATTTTAGCTCTTTCCTGTTTTGTTTTGTCTTTAGAATTATGTGCTCAGATTCGAGTCGAGTCCGAACGAGACCGGGAAGGAAATGTAGTCTTGACAGCCATCAATTCAAGTATGTCCCAGTATACCATTCAGGTAGAATTCCCAGTACTGCAAAATTTACGGGTAATGGGGGGAACTAATCTAGTGGCTGTCTCCAACCCTGGACAAACGCGGATAGGGACACTCAAGCCCATAAATGAAAATCAAAGCAGTAATTATTCCTACAGCTTCACCTATGTGAAAGGAAGCATCTATGGAAAGTCTAAAGTAGATCCAATTTATCTGATTCCTGTGGCTGAGGGTACTGAGGTGCTGGGTATGATGATGACTCACTTGGAGAACACGATTCGTCCAGATGCAAAAAACGATATGTATGTCGGCGTTTCATTTCGATTTGATAATGAAACAGAAATAGTAGCTCCGCGAAAAGGCATCGTCGTAGAGATGGAAATGGACCGAGAAGAAGGAAAAGAAAATTTGGCGTTTGATCGAGGAGAGAATTACATCGAAATCCTTCATCCTGATGGTACGATTTCAAAAATCATGGTTCTAAAGGGGAATTCTCAAAAGGTAGAATTGGGAGAAGAGGTGGTTCCAGGGCAGGTTTTAGCTATTTCGGGCGGAGAAAATTATGAAAACGGAAGACATGTTCGGATGACTGTGACCAAAGTAGAAAAGGACTCCAAGGGAAAACTTACTAATACCATCATTCCAGTAGATTATTTCACGGGTGCAGAGAATAAAAAAATAAGTAAAGCACAAAAAATTGTGGTTTCACACCCGAGTGAAATCGTAGCGCTAGAATTGAGTAAGAAGGAACAAAAGGCCTTGGGACTTAACTAATTTTCCTGATCCTTTTTTTTCGATTCCCAATCCATACCCCCAAAATCACAGCAGCTATTCCTACATAATGCCCCCATAGCAAAACCTCTCCATCCCATACTCCCCAAAGAATAGCGACGATCGGAATGAGGTAAGTGACTGAGCTGGCAAAGACTGGGCTTGCTGTTTTGACTAGCATATTGAAAAGGATAAGTGCTAGCGCTGTCCCGAGGATTCCTAAGAGTGCCACATAGCCTAAGGCCTGCCAAGCTCCCGGTACGGAGACGAGCTTGTATGAAAATTGGGTGCCTGCCATCAGATAAATCAAGGCTACAGGCAGGACCATTAGAAGTGAAATTGCTGTGATTTCGATCGGTTTAAGCTCTACGAACCGGAATTTGATAATGTTCAGGTTGAAACCATAGCAGGTGCAGGCCAGAATGACGAAGAAAGCGTAGGCATTAATGTCCGAAAGTGCTCCAAAACCACCGCCCTCTCTTACCGTCACCAAAATCAACACGCCCAAAAAGGCGATTAAAAGGCCAAGAGCATTTCTTCGGGTGATTTTTGAACTGAAAAATAATGCTCCCACCAAAACGACAAATAAAGGCGTAAGTGCATTCAGCACCCCGGTAAGTGAACTGCTGAGTTGGGTTTGGGCTTTTGCAAAAAGAAAGGCAGGGATAAAACTTCCCACTAAGCCAACGATGATGAGGTTTTGAACCTGGACACTTTTCAGAAAGCGGACCCGAGGAAGGGAAAGCGGAAGTAGAAAAGTGGCCGCAGCGACAATTCGAAAGGCTCCGAGTTCTCCCGGTGAGAAGATTTCCAATCCCCGCTTGATCAAAATAAAGGAACTTCCCCAGACTAATGCCAGAATGATCAGGTAAATCCAGTTTCTTACCGAGCTCTCAGTGGGCTGATTGGACATAGGTGTTAGATTACGGGTTGGTGCCGCAAATGAAGCAATTCTGAACTAAAAATGTTTGGGAAAATTTTCAAATGGGAATTAAAGACTAGCAACCAGCTTTAGAAAACGTAATCTGCATAGACTTCTTCCACTTGCTCTAGGATAGCAGTTACTTCTTCGTAGGTATCTGCGGTGACCATATCCGTTCGATAAGGTTTGAAGTTTGGCATACCGCGGAAGTAGTTGGTGTAGTGTCTTCTCATTTCTAGGATTCCAAGCTTTTCACCTTTCCATTTGATAGAAAAATCCAGATGCTCTTTGGCTATCCTCAGTCGCTCTGCCAAGTCTGGTGCGGGAAGCTTTTCACCGGTAGCTAAGTAATGTTTGATCTCATTGAAAATCCATGGGTAGCCTATCGAAGCTCTTCCGATCATCATTCCATCGACATTATACTTAGATTTATATTCAGCAGCTTTTTCCGGGGAATCGATATCTCCATTGCCAAAGACAGGAATATGTAATCTCGGATTTTCTTTCACCTTATTCAGGTAAGACCAGTCGGCTTCACCTTTATACATTTGTTGCCTAGTACGGGCATGAATACTGATAGCCTGAATGCCTACATCTTGGAGTCTTTCCGCAACTTCGACGATTCGGATTGTGTCATGGCTCCAGCCTAGGCGTGTTTTCACAGTGACGGGAATATTTACCGCTTTGACAATCTCCTCAGTCATGGAGACCATCTTATCAATATCCAATAGAATTCCTGCACCGGCACCTTTACAAGCCACTTTGTGCACAGGGCATCCATAGTTGATATCCAAAATATCCGGACCGGCAGCCTCAGCAATAGCAGCAGCTTCACGCATGGATTCGATTTCATTTCCGAAAATCTGAATGCCAATAGGTCGCTCATATTCGAAAATATCCAGCTTTTGGACACTTTTTGCTGCATCACGGATCAGTCCTTCCGAGCTAATAAACTCCGTATACATGAGGTCTGCGCCGTTTTTTTTGCAAACAGCCCGAAATGGCGGATCACTCACATCCTCCATGGGTGCCAACAAAAGCGGGAATTCTCCGAGTTCTAAGTTTCCTATCTTTACCACTGCTTATTCTAAATTTGGCGTAAATTTACGTCCAATATGGAGATTTACGAAACCACACGAGAAATAGCGCAACGAAAAAACTGGCTTTTGTCTCTGGTAGTCATAGTTTTAATCACTTTCGGGGTACTTATTGTTTTGCAGGGCATCGCACTTTTTGTTGCCTTGTTTCTATTTGGGATCGATCTGGATTCAGTGGTAAAGTTGATGTCGGGTGACACAAATATCCCAAATGGCCGAATGGCTTTATATTTTATTCAAGGTGTAGGATCAGGAATCGGTTTTCTGGTTGCAGCATTTATCGTGGCCAAAGGCATAGATCATGCTGACTTAGGCTGGAAGCGACAGCTACAGCGCTTAAGTTCTTCCAAGCTCTTCCTCACTTTGCTCATCACCTTGGGGGGAATGTTTTTCAATGCCCTGCTTGTTTACCTGAATGCCCAACTGGAACTCCCGGGTTTTCTTTCTGAGCTAGAAGCTTGGATGAAAGAGATGGAAGATCAGCTGATGGAAATGACCATGTTTCTGACTGATTTTCAGTCTGTGTCGGAGCTGTTGGTTGGCCTTCTGGTGATTGGAGTTTTGGCAGGCTTGGGAGAGGAAGTGTTCTTTAGAGGGGTCGTTCAGCCAAAGATGCACCTCTACACAGGGTCCTACCATTGGGGTATTTGGATTACAGCCTTTATTTTCTCAGCTATCCACATGCAGTTTTATGGGTTTTTGCCAAGGATGTTTTTAGGAGCGCTCTTTGGCTACCTGTATGTCTATTCTGGGAGTTTGATTTATCCGATCGTTGCTCACATTTTGAATAACTCCATCACAGTTTTACTGATTTACTTTGCAAAGCAAGGAATGGTCGATTTTGACATCGAATCCACCGAAACCGTGTCTTATCCTTTAGCTTTGCTGGGATTATTGGTAGTTTCGGCAGGAATCTATTACTTTAATAAAACTAAGCTGCTACCACATGAAGGATTGGATCAAAATCTTTGAAAGTCCACAGCAAATCCGGGCCGAAATAGTCAAAGGCATTTTGGAGGAGAATGAAATCCCTGCCGTGGTGCTTAGTAAAAAAGAAACAGCGTATCAGGTTCTGGGCTACTATGAAGTTTTGGTCAAAACTCAAGATGCGCTGAAAGCCACTAATCTCGTGAATAATGAGATCTCGTTTTAATATAAATAATTACAGTAATCTCGGTCAGCGTGCCATTACGGCACTACTGGGAGCAATCATTGTGATTACAGGGATTATTTTTTCTGACTGGACTTATTTTCTGGTTTTTGCTTGCATTCTGGGCTTTGCACAGATGGAGTTTTACAAGCTTTGCGGATTGGATGGGATGTTGCCTTTGAAAAGCTTTGGTACTTTTTTGGGACTGCTGATTTACACGCTCACTTTTATGATCGAAAAAGAGCAGCTGCCCAATGAATATCTATACCTGATTTTCCCGATCATTTCATTGACCTTCTTTATCAAGCTATATAAAAAGACTGATAAGAAGCCATTTACCGGGGTGGCCTTTACCTACCTAGGAATTTTCTATGTAGCGGTCCCATTTTCCCTTCTGAATTTGGCTGTCTTTTCGATTGAGAAAGTTTATAATTTCGAAATCATTTTAGGTTGTCTTCTGATTCTCTGGGCAAGTGATACAGGAGCGTATTTTGCTGGCACCAAATTTGGCAAAACGAAGCTTTTTGAGCGAGTTTCGCCCAAAAAATCCTGGGAAGGTTTCCTGGGAGGGGCGTTTTCTGCCATTGCTATTGCCTTCTTATTGGCTCGATATTTTCAGACTATTCAAGATTGGAAATGGCTGGTGATTGCGGGAATAATTATCATTGCCGGGACCTATGGAGATTTGATCGAATCGCTCTTCAAGCGATCAATTGAGATCAAGGATTCTGGCCGTGTGCTACCGGGTCATGGTGGATTTATGGACCGTTTTGATGGCTTATTACTTTCCGCGCCATTTATCACAGCTTTTTTGAAAATCTTCTAATGTATTCGAAGACCTAATCTGAAAAACTACTTAATATTGTATCGCATTTCACCATAACAAAAACCCAATATGGCTTACATAGAACCGGCTCCGATTAAGGACAAAGAAAATCCTTTGGAGTCAATGATGGAGAGATTTAACATCGCTGCCGAAAAACTCGGACTTTCTGATGAAGTTTACAATGTTTTAAAGAACCCTGCCAAGCAGGTCATTGTCTCCATACCAATTACAATGGACAATGGAAAAATCGAAGTATTTGAAGGGATTCGAGTGATTCATTCGAATATCCTAGGCCCTGCAAAAGGGGGGATTCGATTTGCTCCGGATGTGCACCTGGACGAAGTTCGGGCACTAGCGGCATGGATGACTTGGAAGTGTGCAGTGGTAGATATTCCTTATGGTGGAGGTAAAGGTGGCGTACGCTGCAATCCACGTGAGATGTCCAAAGGAGAAATCGAACGATTGATGCGAGGCTACACCTTGGCTATGCTTGATGTATTCGGACCCGACAAAGATATCCCAGCTCCCGACATGGGTACAGGGCCACGTGAAATGGCCTGGCTGATGGACGAGTACTCCAAAGCTCACGGTACTACTGTCAACGCTGTAGTAACAGGAAAGCCACTTGTTCTTGGTGGTTCTCTCGGAAGAACTGAGGCCACTGGTCGTGGTGTCATGGTTTCGGCTTTAGCGGCCATGCAAAAGCTAAAAATCAATCCTTTTCAAGCTACTTGTGCTGTGCAGGGATTTGGAAATGTGGGTTCTTGGGCAGCTCGTTTGCTCGAGGAGCGCGGATTGAAAATTGTAGCAATTTCCGATCATACCGGTGCTTTTTATGATGAAAACGGGATTGATATCGTAAAGGCGATCGAGTTTCGTGATAATAATGGTGGTCATCTGGAAGGCTTCAAAGATGCCGATAGAATGGATGACCCGATGGATCTACTTACGCTTGATGTAGATGTACTGGTTCCTGCTGCGGTAGAGGATGTGATTACGGCTAAGAATGTAGATAAAATCAAAGCCAAGTTAATCGTAGAGGGGGCTAATGGTCCTACTTCCGCCAAGGCTGATGCTATTATCAATGAGAAAGGTATCATGGCTGTGCCCGATATCTTGGCAAATGCGGGTGGCGTGACCGTTTCTTACTTCGAGTGGGTTCAAAACCGTCTTGGATATAAGTGGACAGCAGACCGTGTCAATAGACGTTCCGATCGGATTATGAAAGATGCTTTCGAGCATGTCTACCAAGCTTCTAAAAAATATGATGTGCCTATGCGGATCGCTGCTTACATCGTAGCGATAGACAAGGTGGCACAGACTTACACCTATCGAGGTGGATTCTAAGTATCTATTTATTTTAGCTAGATAGGAAATGGGGTGGGTCTTGACTTACCCCATTTTCTTTTTACAAAATACTATTTAAAATCGCCCGTTTGGATTAAAAAGATCAAGGAATTGGTAAAGGAATCCTTATTCTCCACCTTGCCTTTTCGAGGTCAATCCCTAATTTTGCTCAAGTCCAAAAATGAGTGTTTTATAACTGTTTTATCCTAAAACTCTATTTTGGCTTTTAATCGCCTATGTCCTTATCCGTTTCTCGATTAAGTAAAAGTTTTGGCAGTCAAAAAGTCCTCGATGAGGTTTCTTTTGAGGCAAAAGCTGGACGGATTTTGGGTTTTTTGGGACCAAATGGCGCGGGTAAATCCACTACCATGAAAATCATCACGGGCTATCTTTCAGCTGAAGGAGGTTCAGTAGAGGTGATGGGAACAGATGCACTTGCATTTCCGAAAAAAGTCAGTTCCTTGATAGGCTATTTGCCGGAAAAGAATCCCTTGTATTCGGACATGTTTGTCAAGGAGTTTTTAACTTTCGCCGGAGGCTTGTATGGGCTATCTGGAAAAGACTTGCAGTCGAGGAGAAATGAAATGCTGGAGAAAACCGGGCTTTTGCCTGAGCAGCACAAGAAAATCGGACAGCTATCCAAAGGCTATCAACAGCGTGTCGGATTAGCGAAAGCATTGATCCATGACCCTAAAGTTCTAATCCTAGACGAGCCTACCACCGGTCTTGATCCTAATCAACTGGCAGATATCCGTCAGCTTATTCGAGAGATAGGGAAGGAAAAAACCCTGATACTTTCCACGCATATTATGCAGGAAGTAGAGGCTATTTGCGATGATGTAGTCATTATTGCCAAAGGAAAAATCAAAGCGGCAGATTCGCTCCAAAACTTTCAGCAAGCAGGCAGCGGTCAACAACTCATCGTTGAAACAGAAGAAAGTTTGGATTTGGGATGGTTTGAGGGCTTTCAGGGGGTGGCCTTTGGTCCTAAAGGAAATAAGCAGGTTGTCATCGGTACAGCGGATGCTGCCGGAGCCAGAAAGGCTGTCCTCGGCATCATTCAAGAAAAGAAGCTGAATCTTTTGGCACTCAATCAAGGCAAGCGGAGTTTGGAAGAGCTTTTTAGACAATACACCCAATGAAGAGCTTGATCATCAAAGAAATCAATTCATTTCTAGGCAGTCTATTGGGCTACCTTATTTTGGCTTTGTTTCTGGTGGCGATTGGCCTGATTGTTTGGGTATTTCCCCAAAGTAGTGTGCTGGACTATGGCTATGCTGATCTCGAGCCCTTATTCACATACACGCCCTACGTGTTTACCTTTTTAATCCCTGCCCTATCTATGCGTGCCATAGCTGAGGAAAGAAAAAATCATACTTGGGAGCTCCTTCGGACTTCTCCTTTGTCCGTCTTTCAGATCGTATTGGCGAAGTATTTGGCCATTTTGGTATTAGTGGCGATTGCCCTTTTGCCAACCTTACTCTACTTTTTCAGTATTCTTCAGCTCGGTGATCCTCCTGGTAATTTAGATCAGGCTAGCTTTTTTGGGAGTTGGATTGGATTGCTGCTGATCGGAGCAGTATTTGGCGCTGTGGGTGTGTTTTCCTCTTCTTTGACATCACAGCAGGTTGTGGCTTTTGTTTTAGGAGTGTTTTTCTGCTTCCTTTTGTATTTTGGATTATCTGCAGCAGCAGATCTTCAGTTTGGTGCCTGGGCTTATTGGGTGGAAGAGTTAAGCTTGAGTTTTCACTATATCAATCTAAGCAGAGGTGTCATCGATTCGAATGATATTTTCTTTTTCCTCGGAATGATCTGGTTCTTTTTGGGGGCATCTGTTTTGACTTTAAGAAACAAATGAAATCGAGCATGACGCAAGTGACACACAGAGGGATGATTATAATTGCGAGATTCCATGTGACCTCTTTAAGACAAATTATAAACACATGAAATCAGCAAGTCAAAATACCGCGATCTATTGGCTCGGTTTGATACTGGGTTTGGTCATTCTTCTTGGCTTGGGACAGCTGATTCGATTCCGAGTTGATTTGACTGAAGATCAGCGCTACTCTTTGCACGAAGCCACGGAAGCAGTTTTAGACAGTTTGAGTGAGGATATCCATGTAGAGATTCTACTTAGTGGGGAGGATCTTCCTGCTGGAATTCGTCGCCTACAGCGATCGATCGAGGAGCAAGTGCGAACCTTTGATGCCTACAGCGATCGGAAAATCAGCTTTTCCTACTTCGATCCCTTGAGTTTGGCAGAGGAAGAGCAGGAAGAATTTATCCTTCAACTAGCTGATTACGGAATCAACCCCACGACTCTATTTGTCAATCAAGCTGCTGGACAACAGACCAAATTGATCTTCCCGGGGATTCTGATTTACAGTGAAGAATTCGAAACAGGAGCCCTTGTTTTGAAGGGTGAGAAAGGAATGGGAGAGGAGCAAATCCTAAATCAATCCATCGAAAATTTAGAGTTTGAGCTAAGTAATGCCATTCGGAAACTCACCCGCTCAGATATGGGAGCATTAGCCATGATTATCGGGCACGAGGAGATGAAAGAGGATGATGGCTATGGTCTGGTGGAAGCTTTGGATGGAGATTTCGAAATATTCAAAGTGCCTCTTGATCAAGCCCGAACTGTGCAAGACTTGGTCAATTTTAAGATTATTTTCATTCAAGGGCCACAGCAAGCTTTCAGCGAAAGGGAAATTTACCTTTTGGATCAGTTTGTGATGCAAGGCGGAAATCTGGTCGTTTTGTCAGATGGAGTGAAAGTTGATGTGCGTGAAGCAGGCGGTGAGGGAACTTTGGCTATGCCTTATGAAAATGGATTGGAAAACCTCCTTTTCAAATATGGGGTTCGAATCAATAAGGACCTGATTCAGGATTTGAATTTTGGATATTTCCCCGTGATGGGTGGGAATTTCGGAGATCAGGAGCAATTGGTTCCTTTGCCTTGGCCTTTTTATATCCAATCTACCCGAATGTACCCCCATCCAATTACGAAGGGCTTGGATTTAATTTATCTCCGCTTTGCAAGTAGCTTGGATACGGTTTTGGCACCGGGAGTAAAAAAAACGCCTTTGTTTTTCACATCTGATTTGTCTCGAGTTCTAACAGCTCCGGTTCGGGTAGCTTTCAGCGATATGCAGCGTGAACCGGATATTGAGCAATTTCCCATGCAAAACCTTCCCTTAGCCTACCTGCTGGAAGGGGAGTTTACTTCTTTGTATAAAAATCGTTTTCTTCCGGAGGGGTTTGATCAATCAGAATTTAAGGAAAGCGGAGAGGGAAAGGTGGTCGTGATCGGGGATGGCGAGCTCTTTCAGAGTCAAAGTGATTTTCAGACAGGAAGGCCGCTTAATTTGGGAGAGGATCCTTTTAATCAGAATATTTTCGCTAATCGACTTTTGCTACGCAATCTTGCTCAATACTTGGATAACCCGGAAGGCATCATCGCTTCCCGTACCCGAAGTTTCCAGATTCGCCCATTGAACAGAGTGAAAATTTCACAGGAAAAAACTAAATGGCAGTTGATCAATGTCGGAATGCCGGTAGTTTTCCTGCTTCTCTTTGGAGGAGCAGTGGCAGCCATCCGCAGGAAAAAGTATTCGAGGTAAGCTTAGGGTTTAGCTAGATGAAAGTTGAAATAATTTCAACTGTGGCCATATTCATTCCCTGTCAAATCGATTTTATTTATAAATTTACCCCCATTCAAAATTGTAATCTTTAAATAAGCCCTATATGAAATTTATTGTTTCTTCTTCTGCACTCTTAAAGCAGCTTTCGGCGATCAACGGTGTGGTTACGACCAACCCGGTAGTACCTATTCTGGAGAATTTTCTTTTCGAAATCAAAGACTCCATGCTGACAATCACAGCTTCGGATCTTCAGACCTCCATGATCACGGAAATTCATGTGGAGGCTAAAGAAGATGGCAATATTGCTGTTCCAGCTCGTATTCTGATCGATACGCTCAAGAACTTACCGGAGCAACCGGTAACCTTCAGCATCGACCATGATACCTACGCGGTGGAAATCAGCTCTGACAACGGTCGCTACCGCTTGGCTGGTGAGAATGCGACTGATTTCCCAAAAATCCCTACCGTCAGCAATCCGACCACCGTGGATATGTCCACTGAAGTCTTGGCTAGTGCTATTTCCAATACCATTTTTGCAACCTCCTCGGATGAGCTTCGCCCTGCGATGACCGGGGTTTTCATCAACCTGAGCGATACCAATACCACCTTTGTGGCTACAGATGGACACCGTCTAGTTCGCTATAGAAGAGTTGATATTGCTTCCGGTAGCCCTGCGAGTTTGATCATCCCAAGAAAGGCATTGAACCTTCTCAAGTCTACGCTACCTTCTGAGAATATCTCCGTGAGTGTGGAGTTTAATCAGTCCAATGCTTACTTCAAGTTTGGACAGATTAAAATGATCTGCCGTCTGATTGACGAGCGATTCCCGGATTATGAAAATGTAATTCCTGCGGACAATCCTAACATCATGACCATCGATCGTCAGGATTTGTTGAGCTCACTTCGTCGTATCGCTATCTATGCGAATAAGACCACGCATCAGGTAAGATTGAAATTGACTGGATCTGAATTGATGATCTCTGCAGAAGACCTGGACTTCTCCAATGAGGCAAATGAAAGGCTTTCTTGTGATCATGACGGAGAGGATATCGAGATCGGATTCAACGCCAAGTTCTTGGTAGAAATGTTGAACAACCTTTCCTGTAAAGAAGTCAGCTTGAAGTTTTCTGCACCCAATCGAGCAGGATTGATCTTGCCAGCTGAGCAGGAAGAAAATGAAGATATCCTGATGCTAGTGATGCCGGTGATGTTGAATAATTACGTATAATTTTAACCACTTATATCCCTGAAAGCCTGAGTCATCGATTCAGGCTTTTTTGTTGGTTAAGGTTTTGAAAACCCCAAAGATCTTATTTCTAAACCACTAAGAACACAAAGTTCACGAAGGGAGATATCAAGTAAATACTCTTTGCAATAAAAATCCCTTGCGGGATTTGTTAAGAACTTCGCTGTCATTCCTACTTTTACTCCGTTAGACATCAAGGCTTAACTCCTAAGTAGATAAAATCTGCTTCCAGAAAATCAGAATAGCAAAAGCTAGAATTTTATCGGCTACTTATGGAGTTTAATTAGGCTTTATTAGTAAAGAAAACCGAAAAGCCAAAGTGGAATCTTTTTACCCCAGCCAGTTTCTATATCGTCACTAGCAATCAAATATTCATCTTCATCGATGACTTGTTGAGAAGATTTGTTTTTCCCGCCCACTTCTATCGTTATTTCATTAACCCAGAAGTCCCCCTTTTTTGGTTCAAATACTTCGTATCCAGCATTTAGCAATTGATTCAGGAGGAAAGTTTCCCTCAGGTTTCCTTTTTCAGGAGAGGAGTTGATCGCGAAGGCTAGATTTGTGTTTTCAAGATATAGTTTATCTGGTTTTTGTAATCTTGAGACTCCTTTACCCCTTGAGAGTAAAACGTTTAGAATTCTTGCGTCTTTCAACTGATAGATGTGTTCCAAAATTCGATCTCTTGAAATATTTAGTTTAGTTGAAATCGCCGAAACATTGGGTTTGAAGGGAGCAGATTCCGCTATCACTCCGAGTAATTTTTTGACCTTAGCGGCTGTGCCGGCATTATAGGATGAAATATAAGCTAAGTCTGTATCCACCACAGTATTGATTATTTGTTCGAGCTTTGATCCATACTCATTTTCACCTTCCACAAAAATCGGGAGGTAACCTTTGCTGAGGTATTTTTCGAAATAAAGTAATGGTCGTATTGTTGAAATTACTTCATGGCTGATTTCACGGTGCCTGTGTTTTATCTCTTCAAGAGTAAATGAAGGAAAGTCCGATGTTTCAGAAAGCTTAAGATACTCACGAAAGGATAGGCCGGGTAAAGTGTAACTAATCACCCGCCTACTGAGGTCTGATTCTCCTCTATAGATATCCAATGCGGAAGAGGCCGAAAAAATTACCTGAAGCTGGGGCAGCCCATCATAAATATTCTTGAGTTCCCTTGACCAATTGGGGTATTTATGAACCTCATCGATCAATAAAACTTGGCCTCCCTGTTTAAACCAAGTCATGGCAGTATCCAATAAATTGTTTTGATAAAACCAAGGATGATCAGCCGTGACATATAAGCCATTTACTTGATTTTTGGATAAGGTGAATTTGAGATGCTGAAGCATGAGTGTGGTTTTTCCGGCACCTCTTGGTCCTTTAATACCAATCATTCGCTGATTCCAATTGATATTTTTGTTCAAAAATCTTTGGAAGTTCTCTTTGATTCCTTGTAGCAAAGAATCCTGAAAATCGATCAATACTTGCATATTGTTGTTTTAAAACTTCATAAATATATAAAAAATGCTGTTTTAAAACAACAAAAAATACCTGAAGTCATTTTCCTTTGGTCGAGCTAATTTTTTAGATCGATTTCTATGTTCTGCTTCTCCAGATTGAGGTAGCTTTTAAAAATCAAAAAAAATGTTTTCGGAAAACAGGGTAAGTGGGAGTTAAACCTTTAGAGGTCTTTAAAACCTCAAAGATTCTTTTTGGTGTCCCGCAACATCTTCAGATACAAGCCTTCCACCCGCTCTCTGGCCCAGGGGGTCTTTCGGAGAAATTTTAAGCTGGACTTGATCGATGGATCATGGGTAAAGCAGCGAATGGTGATGCGCTCACCCAGTTCCTCCCATCCATAATGCGCGACCAATTGCTCCAGAATGGTGTCGAGTCGAAGTCCGTGAAGGGGATTGTTGGGTTGATGTTCCAAGGCAATAGTGAATTGAGAATTTAAAGTTAAGAATTATTGTAAACCCTGTTTTTCTAGATTTCCAATAACATAGCAAATCGGAAAAATATTATTAAAAATTTAATTTTTACTTTCTTCCTCAAGCTGAAAATATCCAAATGTCCCGCTTTGGCATTCCATTAATACGGCTTTTCCTGAAGGCCCTTTCAGTGCTTTCTTCAACTCAGAGAGTGAGTGGACCTCCCGTTCATTGACCTTGAGTATTAATTCTCCAAGAGGCCATTCCATTTGATCGGCCTGAGTACCTTGATGGATGTGAGTGACTACCAATACGGGTTTCTCCTGATCTAAAATTTTCAGCATCTCAATTTGGGCGTAAGGGTCCACTTCTTGAATGGCTTGTATGATTTCAAAGCTTAAAGGCTGAATGACCATTCCGAATACCTCTAAATACTCTCGTTCATTTAAGATGGGGCTGGAAATGATTCCTTTCTCTGGATTTGGCATTGCCCGAGCCTTGGACTGATGGACTTTTCCATTTCTCAGATAGTTGATCGTTACTTCCTCGCCTATCGGTACCAGTTTCATTACATCAAAAATATTCTTATGTCGATACAGACCTTCTTTCCCGATGACGATTCCATGGCGATCAAATTCAGCCTGATTGATCGAGAGAATCACATCTTTGGCTTGAATATTCGCCGCCTCTAAAAAACCATTGGCGAGGACCTTGGAGACGATGACACCCTTAGCTTGGCTTTGATTTAAAAAGGGATTAAAGTTTTCGGCATTTTTCTGCAATTTCCCTCCTATTCCTGCAAACTGAGGTTCACTCAATAAAATAAGATTGTCGATAATTATTTTTATAAAGCTGGCAGGCGTGATAAAGCCAATATTTTCGGCATCTACAATCACAGCGGTGTTGAGCCCAATTACTTTCCCGTCTTCAGTAATACTTGGACCTCCTGAATTCCCGGGATTGATGGCTGCATTGGTGACAAACCGCTCCGAACTAAACTCAGAACCGGATATGAAATTTGTGATCTCGCCACCTGTAATATTGGGTTCTACCATCCCTAAGGGATACCCAATCGCTTTGATCATTTCTCCTCGGGATGGGTTAGTACCTTCCCGTAATTCAAGATATTCGATTGGTTGTATTGCCAGTTTTTTAAATCGCTGCAGTTCTTTTTCGCTAAGCTTGATCAGTGCAACATCAGGTTCCAGTTGCTTGACCAAACCGACCAGTTCCGCTTCAAATCGTTCCTCACTGGTCAGCATGGAGCTGATTTCGATTTTGACTGCATTCCGAACCACATGTGCATTGGTGACGATGTAGCCTTCAAGATCTTGGTACTTCACAAAAAATCCCGACCCGGACCAAATTCCTGGAATTTTGACGGATGGATTCAGAACGGATTGAATATCCTCCTCGATATAGCCCTCAACAAGAATCTGAACCACGCCGCTCATCATCTGCCGGGCAATATCGTTGAGTTTAGCCTTTGACTTGGACATAGCTTTGATTCAAAATGGAAACTAATGAGAGGAGAAGATAAAAAGATTTGGGCTTAATTTGATTTATTTGGCTCGATTAGATCCCATAAGTTTCCATACAAATCCTTGAAAACGGATACGATACCATAACTTTCCTCAGCAGGTTTGCGGATAAATTCCACTCCTCGGGAACTGTATTTTTCATAATCCCGATAAAAATCATCGGTATAAAGAAACAGGAAAACCCGACCGCCTGCCTGAATTCCGATTTGTTTTTCCTGAGCTTCATTCGCTGCCTTGGCTAATAACAAATGGCAAGTCGATCCGGGAGGGGAAACTCTTACCCATCTTTTACTTTCACTCATTCTTGTATCTTCCAAAAGCTCAAAATCTAGGACTTGCGTGTAGTATTGGATGGCCTCGTCATAGTCTCTGACGAGAAGGGAGAGTTGTCCGAGTTGTTGGGGCATACTAATTGAGAATAAATGATATGGTTTTACAAGCGCTAAAATAGATTCTAATTCGCAGTTTCAGCTGTTCATACTTTGAGTTTTCTAGTGCCTCCCAGAATTGGTTATTTCGGGCTGTGGAGACACAGCCAAAGGCGAAATTGTTCTTATTCGAAAGCAATCTTCGAGGTCTGAGAAGACCTCAAAGGTCGGGGAGTGGTTAGTAGAAATTTTATAGAAAATTTATGAAATGGAAAGAAAACCCCCAAAAAATACCCATTTATGGGTATTTTTTGGGGGTTTTCTTTCGTTTAATTTTAAGCATTCAAACAATCAATTTTATGAAAAACAAAACGAACATTTTGAGCAAGCCCTTCCTTTTGATTTTTATCTGTGGAGGCATTAGTTGTACCACTAATTTAGAAGCCGAATCTCCTGTAAATTTACCAAAATTAGGGGCGGGGGTATTTGAAGGTACGCTACAGGTGGAATCCTTCGATCGGTATGAAAATCTGATTACGGGGAAGGACAATCTGGGTGAGTTAGCCTTTGTCAGTTTTTAGGAAAACTTCCTAGAGATGAAAAATTCTGGAGAAAAGCTTCGAGTCAGTCAGGAAGGATATAATGAAATTAGTTCTTGGGCTGATAGTCCCCTTTTAGAGTTATTAGATCAGGATGGATTTATAATTATAGAAGATTATTTGATCTACTTAAATTTCAATAATAGAACTGCGGTAGTTTCAACTAACCTCGAATTAAAAGATCAGATATTGGAAGGAGATGTTTCAAGTGAAGACATCAGATTATTTTCTTTTGATGATGATGTCATTGGATTATTGGAAGCTAATAGCCCCTCCACCTTATTAAAATCCGAATACAATGCCAGGATTATGACAACTTATGATCCCTTAGTTTATACCGTTTCAAGTGGATGTAACTGGGATAAATGTGATAATTCAAATGACGTCAATAATATTGAAATAGTCGGGACCTCATATTCAGGTGGAATCTTTAGATATAGATTGGAGGCAAAGCATGTTTATCAAGCTGCTGGTATTTATTTCAGGTTACTTTCTCAATCAAAACACATGAGAAAACCCGATGGTGGTTCTGTAACTTGGACGGCAGAAGCTACTTCACTTTATCTCTGGTATGATTATGAGTATAAAAGCAAAAAACGAAATAGTAGCTTAATCAAAAGATCTGGACAGAATAACGTATTCAATAATGTTTTGGAACCAACATACTATAGTTCGAGCAGAGGATTGGAGCGCTTTTATTTAAAAACCCAATTTTATGGTGAGCCAGGTGGAAATCATGGCTACTCTCCCTCGGGACAGTTTTGGCAATTTAATTTAACTCAAATTGATAAAGGATACTAAAATGAAAAAGAATAAGCCAGCATTACTATTCGTATTTGCATTACTTTTATTTCACACATCTTTTTGTCAGGAGGTAATTTCTGTAGAGGCTAGGATCGGTACTGGGAACACTCAGTTTAACTATCTAGGGGATTTTCCAGAATTGGCAGTTACTTCTGGAAGCAACCTTTTTCTAAATGTCGGAGTATTCATATCAGGAAAGGGGATATTTACTTATGGAATGGAGCTTGAGTACTATAAGTTCGGGGTTAATTTTACTTATTTGCCATTAGATCCTATTCGGAAGACAGGAGGTGCTCTAAATGATTTTTGGGCTTTAGGACCGAAAATTCAAAAGGATTTCAAGTTATTCCCTAATGCAGGGATAAGTTTGGCAAATGCATTTCACGTTTCGTATAATACTCAAGAGACTTACCAATTTCAGGGGGGGGAATTACAAATTGTTAGATCATCAAATGGTGACCCGCGAATTCCGGTCAAAATATATGGGAATAGGGATATTCAGGAGTTTTCATTTTTTCTTAAACCAGAGCTGAGCTTGTTTTACGACCTAAATGAAAATTCAAGAATTATGGTCTCAGGTAAATTAGGGCTTGACCTCCGAGAACCCTCTATAGTTATCGATCTGGATCGGATAGAGTTTGAAGGTCAGACTTATCAAAATAAGTATTTCTACAGCGGTAATTATTTCTCTGCTCTCCTAGGCTATCGCTATACTTTTTAGTCGGAGTAGTGTATCTATGTATGGAAATGGCCGGAAATAAAAAACTGGCCATTTCTTTTTTCAGGAGTTGCTTATTCCGAAAATGTACCAATACATGCATTCAATTTGAAAACTGATTCATTCCTGAATCTTCGAGGTCAAAAAAAGACCTCAAAGGTTTGGGGTATCCTTTGAGTTTTCTAAATCCTCGAAGGATTCTGATTGATTTGACTTCCTTTTTTTGGAGTGATATTTCTTTACAAAACAAAAACCTTCGAGATCAAAAAAAGACCTCAAAGGTTTGATTTACTTCTTCCTTTCCCCTCTAAACGTCCCATTCGGCTGAACAAAGCTCACTGCGATGATTTGCCCATCTTCTTCCTCAAACTTCACTTTAAATCCTTCCAGCACCTTCAGGTTAAATTCATGCTCGCCGATATTGACTAGTTCGTATTCAGGTTGACCGGGCACAAAGGCATAGAGTTTTTCCTCTTTGATGTAAATTTTCACTTCCTGCACGCCCATCAGTAGGTAGGCTCCCTCGTACTTTTTCAAGTCATCTACCGAAAGCTCATTTTCCTTAGGCGTGCGCTTAAATTCGATCGGTTCGAGGGCAGGTTCGAAAGGTGCTTTTAATCCGGATATATCGCCTGTCATATTGCTGACAAACTGAAACGGAAAGGCATTGTCCTTATTAGGTTCACCCTGATAGATCAGATACATATTGAAGGTGTCATAATCTTTGTGTTCCAAAAAGCCTCCCAAAAGGCCGGTCTGCACAAAAAGCGTATCATTTTTCAGGTCAATTTCCATTTTACCATATCCGGGATGCTCGTAGGTACCCGTGTAGTCCATCAGGATATGGGAAGGCTTGGTAAGTCTGGCTTTGGCCGTGGAGTCTGCAGCTGCTTTTGCTTTGGCCTGAGCTTCCTTGGCTTCTTCTAATTTCTTTACCGTCTCTCCTAGCCAATCGGAAGGTTCCAGATTCAGCATGCGATCGGATACTATATTTCGAACGACTCCCGGGAGTGGTGATCCATTTTGGTTCGTGAGAATCATAATGCCCAAACTGTCGGTAGGGAAAAAGGAAGCCGAGGCAGAAAAGCCATCGATATTTCCTCCATGCTCCACTCGGTAGTGACCTCGGTAAGAGGCCAAAAACCAGCCATAGCCATAATTCGAGAACTGCACATCCGGATGCTCCTTGGAAGGAGTGCCTGCAGCCACGACCATTTGGGCACTCATTGCCTCTTTCACGTAGTCTTCAGGGATGATTTGTTCGCCCTTAAATTTTCCTCCGTTGATCCAGGTGATGAGCCAATTGGACATCTCTGAGACACTGGAATTGATCGCTCCCGCAGGTCCCATGGCGGCAATGTTGTAATAATCCATGCGCTTGGTTTTACCATCCAAGTCCACCGAGTAGCCAAAGGATTTGTCTGCATCCATTTCCATGTCAGGAATGCGGAAATTACTTCGGGTCATGTCCAATTTGTCAAAAAAGAGTTCTTTTACATTCTGCTCCCAGCTTTTGCCAGTAAGTCGGGCACCGATTTCTCCTTGGAGGAAAAACATCCAGTTGTTGTAATACCACTGCTGCCGCAGTCCGGTGAAAGGCTCTTGAAATTCGATGCGCTTGATCAGTTCGGATTTAGATTCGGAGGGAAACATAAACCAAGAAAAGTCATGTCTCGGTAAACCGGTCCGATGCGCCATCAGGTCTTTGACAATGATCTGCTCATTCATCCAGGGTTCGGCAAATCGAAGTTCGGGGATATATTTTCCAGGTCGCTCATCAAAGTCGATTTTCTCCTCTTTGCGCAGCACTCCCAAGACGGCCGAGGTAAAGGCCTTGGAAGAAGATCCAATGGCAAAAAGTGTGTTTTCAGTCACCGGAACCTGATTTTCCACATCCTTGAAGCCAAATCCCTTTGCATAGACAATTTTGTCCTTTTGGACAATAGCTATGGCAAAACCGGGAGTTTTTAGGGCCACTCTCGCTTTTTCGAGTTCGGCATCCAGAGTTTTGAATACATCCGATTTTTTCTGAGAAAAGGAAGGGCTTACAAAAAAGCTGAGAAGTAGGAGGGAGAGGAGAAGTCGGGGCATAATAAAATGGTTTAGGATAAACAATAATAAAAAAATGCCCCAAACAGACTGACTTATTTGGGACATTTTAAATAGTAAAGTGATTTCTTAGAATTTAACCCGCATTTTCCAAAGTCCTTCTGACCTGGTCCAGATTGACCCGAACCTCCTCGATGGTTTCCCATTCACGGCCTCGCTCCCCATGCTCAATGCCTACATAGCCATGATAATCATGGGCAAGGACGATTTTCATCATTCGGGTATAATCCAATCCAAATTCGCGTCCATTGTCATCCCAAACCCTAGGTTTGAGACTGACTCCTTTGGCACGAGGCATCAATTGATCTACTCCTCGATAGGAATCGTAGCTAAGAATTTGATCTCCATCCCGCTTCATGACAAAGTTGCCAAAGTCAGGCAAAGTGCCAGCCCGAGGGTGTTCCGTTTGTCTGATGAGTTCGGCGAGCCAAGTGCCATTGGAGGAAAAGCCTCCGTGATTCTCTATGATCACATTGATATCAAAATCATTGGCAAATTCACATATTCTTCGAAGCGTGGAGCTGCAAACGTTGATGGCTTCCTGCTCTTGCTTAGGGTCCTGACTGAACGGCACGGCCGTGTAAGCATTCACTCTGATGGAGTGGCACCCGAGAAACTTGGCAGCTTCTACCCATTTCTTATGGTTTTCTACGGTTTGCTTTCGCTCTTCGGAGGTTGCGGCACCCAGCTGACCTTCCCGGTCCACCATAATTAATACGTTGGTGACGCCTTCTCCATCGGAGCGGTTTTTCATTTCTTGGAGATAGGCTTTATCCTGAGCCTTATCCATGAAAAACTGGTTGACATACTCCACCGCATCAAAGCCATGTTTTTTAGCTTCAACAGCAAAGTCCAGGTTATCCATTTTCCCACCAAACAATAGCGGATTGACGGACCATTGTGCCAAAGAGATTTTAAAAATCGGGTCGGCTTTAGATTTGGCTAGCGCAAATTCAGGGACTCCCAGCCCTAAGGCAGCTGCTGCCAGACTGGTGTTTTTGAGGAAGGTTCTTCGGTTTTGCATAGGGAATATTGTTTGGTTTTGAAAAATTTAAAAGAATAAGATACGGTTTTATTTCTAATTATCAGGGATTTAGATTTCCCATCCGCTTCGATACTCCCTTGTCAGCATCTGATTTGCTTCTTCATCATTGGTGATTTTGACGAGGTTGGAATCGAAATCTACTTTTTTGCCAGCTCTCAGGGCAATAGCTCCAAGATTGATCGTATCGGTAATGCATTGAGCACGGGTAAAACTACCTGGTGTTTGTCGCTTTTCCAGCATGGCATCAACCCAAGAGTCAGTTTTGCGGTCCACTTCACGGGAATTGATCCGCTCGGAATCACGACCTGTCATCATTTTTGATTCTGGTAAAAGAACGGGATTTTCTCCACGGAAACCTCCGAGTATTTTTCCCTTGGTACCCACGATCATCAAACCTTCATCTGGCGTGTCCTTACCATCCATTTCCAGTTCTTCCGGAGCAAAAGGCTTCATTCCGCCATCATACCAAAACAGGTCAAAAGCAGGAAGGGAAGCTTGGGCCGGAAAATTCCATTTGATCGTACAGCTAGCTGGGAACGCCACGTCATTTTTCACCCATTGGTAAACCTGATTGACTTCTTCCCGAGTAGTCGTGCCAAAAGCCCGAGCGGAAACAGGACTTCGATCGATGCCCAAAGTTTCAAAAAGCGGAAACAAGCTGTAATGACCCATATCAGCAACCGATCCACCCCCGAATTCATACCAGCCCCGAAAGACATTATGCGTGTAGTTTTTGTGATAGGGCATATCAGGTACCGGTCCCAGCCAAAGATCCCAATTCAATCCTTCGGGGATAGGTTGACTTTCAGCAGGCCTCTTGGTCCACTGCTGCCAAACGGGCCGATAAGACCAATTGTGGATTTCCTGCAATTCCCCGATCAGCCCGGCATCCATCCATTCCTTGATCTGCCGGTACTCGGGCCGGTCGGACCAAGCTAATAGGTGCGTCACCAATCCTGAATCTTTGGCTTTTTGAATGACCTTTCTTCCTTCCAAAAGCCGATTGGCGATCGGTTTGTGTGTCACCACGTGCATATTTTGATTCATGGCTGCCAAGGCAATCGGCGCATGGGTATGGTCGGGCGTCATGATTTTGACTGCGTCGATTCCCTTCTCTTTTGCAAAAAGCTCCCGATAGTCCTCATAGCTCGCACAGCCTTTGTATTGGCCGGAAGCTTGGTTTTGAGCGTAGTATTTTTCCACATATTCCTGTCCAATATCCCGCCCACCCGGGATTCCGGGCTTTCCTTCCCACCAGGTATCGTCTCCGATGGTTCTTCGGATGTCATTTCGGATTCCATAAGGAGACCAATCAATGTAATCCGTGGAGAATTTATTCACATCACATACCGCAACCACCCGCACTTTGGGATTTTGCAAAAGGCTTCCCATTTCCCGTAGTCCCTGCGTTCCGCAACCGATATTGGCCACAGTCAGCTGGTCTGAGGGAGGGATTTTGCCCAGTCCGGCGATTACTGAAGAAGGAACGATGGTAAATGATGCGGCAAAAGTAGCCGCTGAAGCCAGAAAATCCCGGCGGTTGAGGTGGTCTGATTTAGACATGATCAAGGTTTTTTGGGTTGGAAATGGAATTTAGGGAATTGCGGTGAAAAAGGGGAATCAAATTGTTTCAACTCTCTTTAAGTAAGCTCCAAAACTCTTCCCGCATCTTATCCGCATCGATCTCGGTATAGACCTGTACCACTCTCGGGGTGTTTTCCGGAGGAGTCATGACAGAAGAAACCGTCGCCCACTCAGGATGAATGTAAGCCATCACCAATGCTAAATCCCACATCACCCGGGTTTTGTCCTGTGGGTTGTGTACTCGCCAGCGATCTGCTAAAATCTTCTCGATTGCCACGTTTTCATCCAGTCTCGCATAGGTCTCATCCCGATCAAACTTCAAAGCAAAGGAAGTCGTCGTGGTCATGATGGTGAAGTCCAGTCCTTCAAGATTAAGCAAGTAATCAAAGGCATTTAGGTCACAGCGGATATTGAATTCACTTTTGTTCCAAGCCCGAGATTCAGGAGTATACCAGGAACCCAAGGAAAAAAGTCGGATTTTATCTTTGATATCGGGTGCCAAAATCAAAGCTGTTGCCACATTGGTCATGGCACCAAGTGTCAGGACATGGAGCTTTTCTTCTCCTTTCATCTTCCGGGCTTCGGCGATAATGGCCTGAGCTGCCGGAGAATCTCTTGGGTCCTGCTGTCCCCATGCCCTTCCGATCTGCCGATCCGCACCCAAGGGATGCGGGATGTCCATTCGACCCATGGCAGCAAGAATCTCCTCATTGAGGCGCTGACTTTCTTCGACTGGCTTGAGCGTCGCGGTTTCGTAGGCATTCCACTTTTCGAAGACATTCAGGTCAGCATTATTGAAGTGAGCCGAACTCAGCCCGATCAGGTCGATTCCCGGCACTTTTACCAAATAGGCAATGGCATAGAGGTCGTCCATTTCATTACCTGTGTCGGAATCCAACCATACTTTCTGCTGGGCGAATGAAATGCTTTGAAATAGACAAAAACAGTAAATAAGTAGGAAAAAGGGTCTGTTCATAAGTTTCTTTAGGTTTAGCTTCCAAGATAAAAAGATTGTCTGAAAAAGGGTAGGCTAGCTAATTTCCAGAAAAGCTTATCTTAAGCGCATAAATCATTCCGCCATGCAAAAGCTTGCTCTATTCCATCTCCTTGGCTTTTTTCTTTTCTCCTGCCAGGAAAAAACTCCCCAATCCGAACAAATCACCTATCCTGAGCGACCCAATATCGTCTGGATCGTCGTGGAGGATATGTCTCCTGTGCATTTGGAAACTTACGGGGGCACAGGTGGTAAAACTCCGAACTTGAATGCCTTGGCAGCCGAATCCCTGCAATACCAAAATGCCTTTTCAACTGCGGGCGTTTGTGCTCCAAGTCGGGCGGCTTTGATCACGGGAGCCTATCAGACTTCCATCGGAGCCCATCACATGCGTACCACGGGCATGTCAGCAAATGCCTTGGATGCTTATCCCCCTGGTTTTAAAAGTTACAATGTGGTCTTGCCAGAGGGGATGATTCCATACCCCATTCATTTGAGAATGGCGGGCTACTATGTGAGTAATAATGTAAAGGAAGACTACCAGTTTGAGAGTCCGGTTTTTATGTGGGATGAAAGCAGTAGAAATGCCCATTGGAGAAATAGAAATGATCCCGACCAACCTTTCTTTTCGATTTTCAATTTTACTACCACCCATGAATCCCAGGTTTGGGCTCGGGAAGGGAAAGACAGCCTCTGGGTAGACCCCAAAGACGTGACTGTGCCTCCAGTTTATCCGGATGATTCACTTACCCGAAGGACTATTGCCCGATTTATCACCAATGTGATGAGGATGGATGCCCAGGTCGGGGAGGTGATTGCCCAACTGAAAGAGGACGGGCTATATGACAATACCATCATTTTCTTTTACTCCGACCATGGGGATGGGATGCCTTATTTCAAGCGGGAATTGTATGATCGAGGTTTGAAAGTGCCTTTGTTGGTCAAAGCTCCTTGGCTGGAAGGGGGGACAAAGACGGATGAACTGGTCAGTTTTGTGGATTTCGGGCCAACGCTACTTTCACTTGCTGGAATTCCAATTCCGGAAAGTATGCAGGGACAGGCTTTTCTCGGAGAGCAAAAGTCGGAGCCTAGAAACTATGTCTATGCCGCCCGGGATCGAATGGACTCAGAATACGATCGGGTGAGGGCGGTTTCAGATGGGCGTTTTAAATACATCAGAAACTACATGCCCGAAAAGCCGAATTACCAAAATATCCAATACAGGCTTCAAAATCCCTTGATGGGTCACCTTTTGGACTTGAACGAAAAAGGACAATTGAATGAAAATCAAGCCCGTTGGTTTGCTCAAAGCAAGCCTGAGGAGGAACTCTACGACACCCAAAATGATCCTTGGGAGTTTAACAACCTTGTAGGGAATCCGGAGTATGCCGATAAATTAGAAGAGCTGCGCAAAGCCCATAAGGACTGGGTCGCTGAGTACGGAGACAAAGGTGCCCTGAATGAAATGGAAATGGTGAAAGCCATGTGGAATGGAGGCGAAAATCCTCCCGTAACTTCTCCAGCTGAGGTGAGTTTTTCCGAGGGCAAAGCCACTTTAAGTTGCCCAACTTCTTCTACTTTAATCGGCTGGAGAAAGTCCAGCAGCGATTCATGGAAGATCTACACCGGACCTTTTGAAGCAGTGGCAGGAGATTCATTATATGTGAATAGCCATCGAATAGGCTTTGAGGCTGTGGAGGTTTCCATGAAATTGGGTAATAGGGATTGAAAAAAAATAGACAAAACATGAACTACTGAAAAGTAATTAGTTCTTTTTTCAGTGAAACATCTTCATAAGGACTATTTGTCATGCCCTATCAAAGGATATAATAAGAAAAGTCCAAAATTCAAGGTTCGGACCTTAATTGTATCCTCGTACGTTACAGATTGACTACCTCCTGGACTTGTACGGGGAAATATAGAGTAGTCAAAATCTGCCCGTTGATAACTGACTTCCAAGCCTAATTGAAATTTTCCAATAGCCCTGGATACTTGCAGATTTCCTCCCGCGGTAATAGAGGATAAACTGGGTTTAGAGCCGGCATGTGCCCATGTTAGAGTTTCATTACCCACTACCCTAACCATCTCGTAATAAGGGTAGTTGATCTGTCCGTAGCCTAGAAATATTCCCGTTCGATATTCCCAACTTCCTTGTTTCAAGAAATATCCTAACCCAGGAGTGATTGATAGCATGTTGTTATTTTCATGAAAAAAGCGAAAATCCAATCCGTAAAGATCATTGACGAAATCTTCCATTTCGATAACAGAGATCGGATTGTTTGTTACACCTGATCTAAGAAATACATAAAAGTTACCGGCTAAATGATAATTAAGGGTTCCGTGAATAGAGTAGCCAACTTTTGCAAATCCATTGCTAGCCTTGGAAATACTCGCAAGATTGGGTACACTAGAATCTGGAAAATAAACGGCAGCATTTTCCATATTTTTTCCTCCGAATACACCCACTGGAAAGGATGGACCTGCACTAATAGATAATGAGAATCTCCGGGGTGGATTTACTTGAGAAAAGGAAGATTGAAGCGTAAAGCCAAAGAATAAAACCAGCAGTATTAAATTTTTCATGAGGAGCTATTTTGATAGGATTAATCGTTCTTGATGAATCATTTTCCATTTGTATTTAGCACCCATATGGCAATCAGAAAGTCTTTTAGACCCATACAATGATTCGTTTATTTTCCAGAAACTGTTACTTTGATCGGAAAAGCATACTGCTTGAGAAAAACCAAAATTCCAATTAAGGAATATGGATAGGATCAATACAAGTTTTTTCATTTCAAAAGCACTTAGTTAAAAATATTAAAAGCAAATGCCACAAACAATAGGAAAGCTAAATTAGTCGCCACAATAATTTAGGTCATTTGTTTCTTAAAAAGTGATTTTAAATTACGGGAAAGCTTTCTTCAAGAAAATCACAAAAGAGTATAAATTCTATTTCACTCCCAACTTAGTAAACACCCCATCTCCTTCACCTCACCAAAAGGAGGCCGAATTCGGTATTCTTCGATTTGTTTTTGCCAGTCAATATCCTTCATCTGATAGTCGGGAGTGTAGCGCAGTTCATCCCAATAGGTGGATTTGGGGTTTTCAAATCTAGGGTCGCCCGTTTTCTCCATCCAATCCAAGAGTTCCTTTCTCATTTCTTCCTTGACGCTTGCAAAACTCGGATCGATTGCCAGGTTATTCAGTTGATAGGGGTCTTTTACTATATCGTAGAGTTCCTCCTCCGGCCTAGGGCCAAAGGCCAATTGGAAGTAATCCGGCTGTCCTGCTTGAGCTTTCCCCTCCAAGGCCATCATCAAAAACTTGGTAATGGAATGATCCACATCCCCGTATTGCCCGACGGACTGATGGACTGTCGGGTCACCGGCAGGATTTCGCTCCGGCATGGGATTCCAGATGTAGAGGTATTGATGAGTTCGAACTGCCCGCATGGGATAGCTCAGATCGCCCTTTCTGACATTGGCATGACGCTCCCGCTCTAGAAATACCTGATCCCGATCTTGTTTTTCTCCATCTAAAAATGCCCAAAGGGATTGTCCGCTCATATTTTCAGGATTTTTTCCGGCTGCCTCTAAAAAACTCGGAGCGAAGTCTACAAAATTTACAAATTCATGAACCACCGTTCCTGACTTGACTTTTTTGGGCCAGCGAATCGCCAAAGGCATCCGAGTGCCGTAGTCATAGAGATTGGCTTTGGCGCGGGGAAAAGGCATCCCATTATCACTCGTCATCACGATGATGGTATTGTCCAGTTCTCCGATTTCCTCCAGCATTGCGATCAGCTGCCCGCATTCCCGGTCAAAGCGCTCGATCTCGAAGTAATAATCCAGGATATCATTTCGCACGCAGTCATTATCCGGGAAAAAGCCGGGAACTACCACATCTTCTAGTTTCATCCCAGCCTGAATTCCCGTGTTTGCCACGTACTCCCGATGCGGGTCCGAACTCCCAAACCAAAAGGCAAAAGGAGCTCCATTCGGTCGGTTTTTCAAAAATTCAGTAAAATCCGAGTAGCTTTTCCCGGCAGGATTGTGTTCCAAACCTGAAACTTTGAAATCTCCCGGTCCCCAGCCTTTGCGCGTAGAACCAGTGAAGTAGCCCATTTCCTCCAACAAACTCACATAGGTAGGATATTGTGCCGGCCATTCCGACCAAAGGTTTCCACCGCTTTCGTTTTCATGAGGATAGCGCCCGGTGAGGATACTTGCCCGGGAAGGGGAGCAGGAAGGTGAAGCCGTGTAGGCATTGGTGAAAAGTGCTCCTTCAGCTGCCAATCGATCAAAAGTGGGCGTTCTGACTACTTTGTCTCCATAAACTCGCGCGTGCGGAAAAGACCAATCATCGGCGATCAGAAAGAGGATATTGGGCTTTTTATCTTGCCCAAAAACGGAAATCGAAGAAAGGAATAAAAGGAGTGAGATAAATATTGCCTTCATCTTATAGCGATTTGATCTTGAGTAAGATACTCAGCCATTTTCTGTGGACCAAATGAAGTTAAATCTCAAATGGTTTAAGGCATTCTTAACTTATATAGCTGAAATCTTCCTCCTCGTAGGATGTTGAGATCAATATATTCCCCAATTCCTTCCAGACTGCCTTTTTCAGAAAATTGCCAGATGACCCAGTTTCCGGTTTTTGGTTCATCAATTGAATTGTAATTGGCCACCCAAATTGGATATTCATCGAAGCCTTGATTATGAAGCACTTCCCAGAAAAACCGATCTCCGGTGTAAATCATCGGCTTGACCCCAAAATGTGCCTCTACCAAATTGAGCCAGTTTTTGATCCCTTGCCTCAAGCGATGCCTACTTTGAATGGTGCTGTGCTTTTCAATATCCAATACAGGGATTAAATCTCCCGATTGAAGCTGAACTGTTTGGATGAAGTTTTTAGCCTGTTTGGTGCTGTTTTCATTTGGGCGATAATAATGGTAAGCCCCTTTAAGAATAGAATGGTTTTTTGCTGCTTCCCAATTTTGCTTGTATCTCTTATCCAACCCATCCGATCCCATAGTTGCTCGGATTATCAAAAATTCAATCGGGCGATTTTGAAGTTGAATTTGAAGTTTTGAAAAATTGATTTTCCCCTGATATTCTGAAATATCAATGCCGAGAATCCCGTCCGGAAAGTTTTCAAAGACATTAGCGAATTTGAAAGATTCGCTCCATTTTGGACTTGGGCCGGTATAGTCTGACAATTCTCTTTTGATCCATTTGGAATACCGAATTGTAAAATAAACTCCACCAATCAGAGTCAGGGAGATGAAAATTATAACCCAAGTCCATGAGCTGGAATTCTGTTTTCGGGGCATTGATCAAATGAAGTCTTAAAGGATTTCAAAAGCAGCCGACTCCCAAGGGCCAAAGTCCAGATCAATCTCGGCACCTTCATCAGTGACCCGAAGCATAGTCTTTTTCTTCCCAAACATCAGCTCTTTAATCTCACGCTCTCCTTTTTCCAGCTTCCATGCATTTAATAGTTCCGGAGAAAGTTTCAAGGTGGTCTTTACCGATTGGAATTCATCAAAGTTGGTTACTACGATCAGCTTCTGACTTTCATCCCAGCGGGCAAATGCAAAAGCCTTGTCGGTGTAAGCAGGGTTTTGGGACCGGTTGAAGGAGTGCAATTCCATATACTTTCCCATCAGCGCCGAACTGTTTCGGGTAAAGTTCAGGACTTCGGAATAGTAGTTTCGAAGGGCTTTTTCATTTTCCGAAAGTTGCCCTCCGTCGAATTTTCCTCCATTCATCCACTTCTGATGCTTAGGCACTCCGATGTAATCAAAAATGGAAGTCCGGCTAGGTTGCCCAAACCCTGCCTTTTCGGCCCCGGGTTCTCCAACCTCCTGCCCAAAATAAATCATCGTCGGAGAAGTGGAAACCGTCGCAGAAACCACCATGGCAGGCATGGCCTTCCAGGGATTCCCGGCAAACTCCGGACTGGCAATTCGCTGCTCGTCGTGGTTTTCCAAAAAGTGCAGCATGTGGTGCTCTATATTCCGCTGGGATTCAAAAATTGCCGGCAAATGATCGGTCGAGCCGTGACCGTACATGATATTTTTTAGCGTATCGTAAAGCTCTACCTTGTCGTAGAGGTAGTCCATTTTGCCTTTCCAAAGGTAATCCCGATACAAAGTAGGTTGATAGACCTCCGCCATCAAAAAAGCATCTGGGTTGGTATGTTTGATGTGAGAATTCAAATAAGACCAAAACTCCACCGGTACCATTTCGGCCATATCGAAGCGGAAACCATCCACGCCTTTGCCCAACCAAAACTGAGTGATGTCCTTGAATTTCTTCCAGGAATCCGGCACTTCCTTCCCCTGCCAAAACTCATAATGCGCTTTCCAATCCAAGGAATCGGCTCCTGCAGGGAGTTCGTCAAAATCCTTTTTCCCATCCGGACTTACTCCATAATTGATTTTAACTGTCTCGTACCAATCATAGAAATCAGGCTGAGCCAATCGGGAACCGTTTCCGGTCCATTTGGCAGGGTTTTCATCAAACTTTCCATCCGCTAAGGGATGCTTTTCTCCACCCAGCGGCTGGTAGCCATTTTTGGGTTCAGGTACCTGAAAAGCTTCTCCCGGGATATAGTAAAAGTTGTTATCCTTGGCGTATTCGACCGTTTTATCATCATCGGCTCCAAAATCACGAACTCCGGCCGGGTTGTTTTTTCCTTCATAAAATCGGGAAACATGATTGGGTACGATATCGATGATCACCTTCATGTCATGCTTGTGCGTACGGGCGATCAAGGCTTCGAATTCTTCCATCCGCTTAGTCACATCCACCGCCAAGTCGGGATTGACCTGATAGTAATCTCGTACCGCATAGGGCGAACCTGCCCTTCCTTTGATCACATCCGGATCATCCGAACTCACGCCGATCTCCGGAAAATCTCCAATCACGCCATGATGAGGCACTCCGGTGTACCAGATATGGGATACGCCCAGTTTTTTGATTTCTTCCAAAGCAGTATCCGTGAATTCATTAAACTTCCCAACACCGTTTTCTTCCTTGGTGCCCCAAGGTTTGTTGGTGGTGTTCGTATTGCCAAAAAGGCGGGTAAAGACCTGATAAACGACTATTTTCTGGGGTTTCATAGGTTCGGATTCTTGGGATTTTGGAGCTTGGCAGGAAAGGGCTCCCGCTACCAAAACTGCCGGGATTAAAAATTTCTTCATGTGGTTAAATTTTTTTTTAAAGGTCACATGGAATCTTTGACGATTAAAATAATCATTGTCCAGTGTATGCAATAATTATTTTAATCGTGTCGATTTCATCAGCTTATCGGGTCAATCGATACAGTAAAATTGTATTTCTTTTGATCAAATCAGGGAATTGCTTCATATTGATCGTCTCGCCGGGAGCATGGGCCCCACGTCCGGAAGCACCCAAACCGTCCAAGCCGGGTAGGATATCCGCTACATAGGCAATATCTGCCGCACCCCGACTTCCTGGATCGCCAGGCTGCACTTCGCCTAGCCCCATATCCAAACTCACCTGATTTAGGATTGCTGCCAATTCGTAGTTTTCTTCCCGAGGACTCATGGATGGAATCCCGTCCCGAAAGGTGATTTCTGCATCCGTTTGATTAAGATTTCGATCCACGATTTCTTGCATTTTAGCACGGGTTCGTTCTTTTTGTTCTTCTCCCAAAAAGCGCAAATCTCCAGTCACGTATGCTTCTCTTGCCACAATATTGGTTTTTCCCAAGGCTTCTCCTTTTCCGGTGATCTCGTCATAGGAAATATCCGAACCGCCAATAATTTGTCCCGGGTTGAAGGTGAGGTACTGCTCACCGGCTAGCTCTTCTCGAAACTCTGTCAAAATTCGGGCAGCTTCATAGATGGCGCCATAGCCCACACTTTCACGAAATACCCCGCTGGAATGACTCTGCCGACCGGAGGTTTTTAAAGTCCAGCCACTGGAACCTCTTCGTGCAACCGTCACTGTATTGAATCCCTGTGCCGTCTCATAGCCTAGAGCGATATCGTGTGATTTGGATCGCTCGATAAAGTACCGTCGGGAAAGCTCATTGTCCCCCGAACTCTCCTCGTCACCCATAAAGTAAACTGTGACAGTTCGGTCATCCAGCATTCCCAGTTCATGTAGGGCTTTCAGGCTGGCAAAAACCAACACATCACCGCCTTTCATGTCATTGGCGCCTTGTCCCGTGGCGGTGCTGTCGTTAAGCCAAGTGAAAGGGGTAAAGGGCATGTCCTTTTCAAAAACCGTATCGATATGTCCGATTAGAAAGAGTTTTTTGCCTTTGTTTCCATTTCGGGTAGCCACAAAATGCCCGGCACGATTCACCTCAGCGGGTACTTCCACCCATTCTGTTTGGAAGCCGATCTTTTCAAATTCCCGGGCGAAAACCCGACCTACTTCCCGCACTCCTTCCTTATTCAGCGAACCCGAATTGATGTTGATGACTTCTTCAAGGAGAGTGACGGTCTCTTGGTAGTTTTTGTCGATCAGTTCGATCAGTTTTTGCTCGTCTTTATTGAGTTTTTGCTGCGCAAAGGAGAATAGTGGTCCAAAGGCCAGAATGAGGATCAGGGTGATTTTTTTCATCTATTTAGGATTTAAATTTTCGTGATTTCAACCAATCAGGAATAAGGAATATTGCGGGGATTCCCAAAAGCAAAAATAAAGTGATTGACTTGAAGCCTGCAGGGATTTTAGTTTGATTTCCCAAACCGATTTCAATTGTATTGAAGGTTAAAAAAAGGAAGGTGAAAATGACAGCTACATTCAGTATACGAATCATTCTTCCATATTTCTTTTTCTGAGATTCGCTTTCACTTGGATTAACTTTGAATGGCAGATTGATTAATTCGGGAAGAGTACTGATAAATCTCATAATTAAGTAGAAAAAGAAGCCGAAGACTGGAAAAACCCAAATCACAGCCTTTCCTGAATAGGCATCAGGGAGACCATCCGATCCAAAATGTCTTGGTAGACTGTCTGGAAGCCTTTCATAAAAAATAGCAGGAATAGCAAAGAGGGCTAGGATTGCAAATATACCTAGAATATCAAGTGTCAGATCAAAAGGATGAAACCTGCTTTTTTTCATAGGCGAAAAATAGGCGAAAATTTGGGTGGTGGCAAGGGGGATTTATAAACAGGGCAGTTGAAGTGAAGTTAAATACAGGGCGTGCCTGCCTGACCATCGGACAGGCTGTCGGCACTTTTCTGTAATCCGGTTGAATTACCAATAGCACCAAAGGTGCGTTCCGTAATAGCCCCAAATTCAATTTGGGGTATCAAATTGAGAGTTTATTCCCTAGAGCCCTGAAGGGGCGATCTGTATTGATTTAATCCCAAACATACCTCT
Source organism: Algoriphagus formosus (assembly GCF_002807035.1). Lineage (GTDB taxonomy): Bacteria > Bacteroidota > Bacteroidia > Cytophagales > Cyclobacteriaceae > Algoriphagus > Algoriphagus formosus. The sequence goes on from NZ_NIUC01000002.1 coordinate 1,890,012, forward strand.
CATCATATTCAATCTGATATTCATCTAGAAACCTTCGATACTCTGTTTGGAAATCAATATTTCGATGATGATCCTTCTGATTTTGGATATAATTTTTGACGGTTTCCAGTTTGGATTGAGAAACCGAAAACACTCCATACCCCTTTTGCCATTCGAAATCTCGACGGATTAATTCCTTGAATTTGATCGAGCTGGAGATTTTTACATTTTTCACTAAATCTGCTATTGTGATTGTCCTGGGTAGGGTGCAAAGCCAGTGAATGTGATCCGGCATTATAAAAATCTCTTCTGTGTAGCTTCCGAGATTAGATCCAAGCTTAACAAAATAGGCTTGGGCGTTGGGCCGGATTTCTTCTGTGATCATCGGGATTCGATTTTTGGTGGAAAAAATAATGTGGAGGTAAATTTTGGCTAAGGACTGTGGCATGGTATCAAAAATATTATGTTGGGAAAAATGGGTTACAGATCGTGCCTTTGGCACTCTTAAAATAAACAATTAACCCTAATACCCAGAATTGAATTCTGGGCTTTTACAGGGCGTGCGTATGGCACTTTTCCTATATTCCGGTTTAAACACCAATAGCGCTGAAGGCGCATTTTGTGTAAGCCCCAAATTCAATTTGGGGTAACAATAGGAATTCTAGGGATTGGAGCCCTGAAGGGCCGACCTGTAATAAATCAATCCCAGCCATACCTCTCATTTTATTCAATCTGGAATATCTCTAAAAGACCTCCTGTATTCGGTTTGAAAGAACTAAAACAGGGCGTGCGTATGGCACTTTTCCTATATTCCGGTTTAAACACCAATAGCGCTGAAGGCGCATTTTGTGTAAGCCCCAAATTCAATTTGGGGTATCAATAGGAATTTTAGGGATTGGAGCCCTGAAGGGGCAACCTGTAATAAATCAATCCCAGACATACTTCTCATTTTATTCAATCTGGAATATCTCTAAAAAAACCTCCTGTATTCGGTTTGAAAGAACTAAAACAGGGCGTGCGTATGGCACTTTTCTTTTCCTATATTCCGGTTTAAACACCAATAGCGCTGAAGGCGCATTTTGTGTAAGCCCCAAATTCAATTTGGGGTAACAATAGGAATTCTAGGGATTGGAGCCCTGAAGGGGCGACCTGTCTTGCCTTAGGCCTATTCAGCAGACCTCATCAAGATTTGACATGAATCAAAAGTCAATTCCTTTCTAATTTCAAATTTAAATTTTAGCTATTTTCGACGCAAACCAAGTTAATAGGACTTCGTTATTCAACATAATCACCAAATTCAATCTATATGAAAACCCTTTCCGCGAGCTTCGCTTTTTTTCTATTTACCGTCCTGACAGTTCAGGCTCAAGAAGCTGATGCTATTTTGGGAGTTTGGAACAATACCGAGAAAGACGGACGGATTGAAATTTACAAAGAAGGAGGGGAGTACTTCGGGAAAATCATTTGGCTAAAAGAGCCAACTGATAACGGCAAGCCTAAAACCGATGAAAACAACCCGGATGAATCGCTACAGGATAAACCCATTTTGGGCTTAGAGATTTTGGAGGGATTTACTTTTGAAGATGGTTCTTGGGAAAATGGAACCATTTACGATCCTAAAAATGGGAAAACCTATTCCTGCGTGATGACCTTGAAGGACAAGGATATTTTGGAGGTTCGAGGGTATATCGGCGTTTCTTTATTTGGGCGTACGGTGGAATGGACCAGGGAAAAGTAGAAGCTATTCTTTCCTTTGGTCAGAAATTGACTGAGTATTCCATTGAAAAATTGGCTAATATTAGGCCTTCAACAGACCTATTAATATGGCCAATTTTAATATCGATGCCGACAAAAACCTAACCTACGACGCCATTGTCATCGGTTCGGGAATTAGTGGAGGCTGGGCAGCAAAAGAACTTTGCGAAGCCTGACTCAAAACATTAGTCCTTGAGCGGGGACGTATTGTAGAGCATGTGGTGGATTATCCCACCATGACTTTGGACCCTTGGGATCACGAACTCCGTGGAGGACTCACTCCTGAGCAGAAAGCTAAGCACCCCAAAGGCGGGCGTTCTGGTTTTATCGGAGCATTTAATGAACATTTCCATGCCAATGATCTAGAAAATCCCTACACGGAAGTCAAGCCATTTATGTGGGTGAGAGCTCACCAAATAGGAGGTCGATCCCTGCTTTGGGGAAAGCAAACCTATCGTTGGTCAGACCTCGATTTTGAAGCGAATGCTAAAGATGGTCATGGGGTCGATTGGCCGATTCGTTACAAGGATATTGAGCCATGGTACACTTACGTGGAGAAATTCGCTGGAATCAGTGGGGAAGCTATAGGTTTACCCCAGTTGCCGGATTCTCATTTTTTGCCTCCGATGGAACTGAATTGTGTGGAAAAACACGTCAAGGAGCGTATTGAGAAAGATTTCAAAGGCCGAAATATGATCATCGGAAGGGTAGCTCATCTGACCGAGCCTTTGAATGGGAGAGGCAAGTGCCAGTTCCGAAACCGATGCGATCGAGGTTGTCCCTATGGAGCATATTTCAGTTCCAATGCGGTGACGCTACCCGCTGCCCATGCCACCGGCAATTTGACCATCCGTCCTTTTTCTATCGTGCAGTCTGTGGTCTATGACGAGCAAAAAGGGAAAGCCTCCGGGGTACGAATTATCGATGCCGAAACTAGCGAGGAGATCGTTTATAAAGCCAAAATCATTTTTGTAAACGCATCTACGCTGAGTACCACCCAGATTTTAATGAATTCTACTTCCAGCCGATTCCCTAATGGATTGGGAAATGACTCAGGAGAACTAGGTCACAATTTGATGGACCATACTTATAGAGTCGGTGCTATGGGTACCGTGGAAGGTTTTGAAGATCAATATTACAAAGGCCGCAGACCGAACGGAATCTATATTCCGCGCTATGTCAATCTGAAAGATGGACCGCAGTCGGACAAGTTTGTTCGTGGCTTTGGTTTCCAGGGTGGAGGAGGCAGAGCCGGTTGGGGTGCAGGCAGTAATCAGGAAGCTTTTGGAGGAGATTTCAAAGATGGTCTGATGAAGCCGGGACCTTGGGAGTTTTTCATCACAGGTTTTTCGGAATGCCTTCCTTACCATGAAAATCAGGTGTATCTCAATAAAGATGTCTTGGATAAATGGGGTCAACCCACCCTTTCCATCGATGCGGAATGGAAAGCCAATGAATTGGCGCTAAATGATCAGGCCCGTCAGGATGCAAAGGAAATGCTCGAGCGAGCCGGGCTGAAAGATGTCATGGAATTTGACAATAAACATGAGATGGGTTTTGGAATCCATGAAATGGGAACTGCCAGAATGGGTAGAGATCCAAAAACTTCTGTTCTGAATGGCAACAATCAAGTGCATGGATGTGAAAATGTCTTTGTCACAGATGGGGCATGCATGACATCTTCCTCTTGTGTCAATCCTTCCTTGACTTACATGGCACTCACTGCAAGAGCTGCCAATCATGCCGTATCCGAACTCAAAAAAATGAACCTCTAAGCCATGAACAGACGCGACGCACTCAAAAAATCCGCACTGGCACTGGGAGCAGCTGCCGGAGCTCCTACTTTACTGAGCTTGTTACAGTCCTGTGCGCAGCAGGACCGATTGACCTGGACTCCTCAGTTTCTATCAGAAGACCATTCGAGATTTTTGTCCTCTTTTGTGGATTTCCTTTTGCCAAAAACCGAAACACCGGGTGGATTAGATGTCAAAGCTGATATTTTTATTGATCTGATGTATGCCAAAACCTATGATGAGGCGAGTCAGAAGCAGGTAGTTGCTGATATCGAAAAATTCAATTCAGATTGCAAGGCGAAATATGGAAAAGTCTTCGCCGATTTGTCTGAAGGGGATAAGAAAGCGGTTTTCGAAGAGCATGAAGCCAATTCGCCTAAATTTCCCAAAACCGTCTGGGGTGGATCTGTTGGTCCTCGTGAACCAGTCGGTTTCTATCGAAGCTTAAAGTCCACGGTGCTTTGGGCCTATTTCAGTTCGGAAGAAATCGGAAAAAATGTTCTCAGTTATGATCCAATTCCAGGTGAGTATCGGGGCTGTATGCCGCTTTCAGAGGTAGGAAATACTTGGAGTTTATAAAAATCAAAGCCGGGCAAAACTCGGCTTTGGTTTTCTAGTTATTCTGTGCCTGATTTTTCCATCAGTTTTTGGAATACCTGCATTCCGTATCGCTGACCAATTTGCATGGTCTCTCCGGATAGTTGAGGGGTGATCTCCAAAGTTTTCTTTCCGATAGGAGAGGAGTAAAACTCAATCAACTGAAGCATTTCTTCCTCTGTGTAGTATTTTTTGTAAACTTCTGCGACTTCGGCAATCAGTTCGTCGGAAGTTATTTCCGCTTTGAATTCATCCCAAAAATCTGCCGGTACAGATGAAGAGAATGCTGGATTTTGCTTCATCATGTCCACCATTCCACTCATGGACTCAGATATTTGCATGACTTCCATCAATTGGTTGACGGTTTCATTGGATTGAGCCTTTGAGATGTTTGGTAGTATTAAACAAAATAAGGCAAGGGAAAAGACTAGTTTTTTCATAAATAGGATGTTAAAAGATAGGTATAGTTAGATCGGCTAATTACCGAAAAACTTTTAAATTCTAAAGAATAAGTTTGAAAATTTTTCTAGGCCTTTATTCGCCTGCTACTCCTGGCTGAATCTTTTGGTTGGACGCTAAAGTCTTTTCCGATTCACCTTCCACGGATATCGCTGCCAAAACTTGAATAGCATCTCTTTTCACCAGCTCAAAAGCATCCTTGTTTTCTGCTAGAATAGGTTCGGATGGTGGGATTTTTTCGCGAAGCCAATCTACTTGCTTTCCATGCTTCCAAAAACGGAAACAAAGATGCGGGCCTGTTGCCAAACCTGTGCTTCCCACATATCCTATCACTTGGCCTTGACGAACTCTACTCCCTTTTTTGATGCCTTTACCAATTTTGGACATGTGGAGGTACTGCGTAGAGTAGGTGCCATTATGTTTGATTTTGACATAATTGCCGTTTCCTCGGCTATAGCCCGCTTCGACTACTGTGCCATCGCCTACAGTTCGGATTTCTGTGCCTCGAGGCGCTGCATAGTCTGTACCAAGGTGTGGTTTGTAGCGTTTTTGTACCGGATGGAATCGTCGAAGATTGTATCGTGAGCTTATTCGGGAATACTTCAAAGGATCGCGAAGAAAGGCCTTTTTCAAGCTGTTGCCTTCCTGATCAAAGAAGTTCATTTCTCCATTTTGCTCGAAAGGAATTGCATGATAAGGTTCGCCCATGTGCTCGAAATAGGCTGTTTGAATGCCTACTACCCCGACGGATTGATCTTCTACAAATTTTTCATCAAAAACGACCTTGAATTTATCACCTTTCTGCAAACGCTGAAAATCGACAGACCATCCGTATAAATCTGCGAATAAGTCGATCAGATCTGGGCCGACACCTTTTTCGATCATGTCTACATAAAGCGAAGTTTGGATCACCCCGCCAATCTCACGGGTACGGATTTCCGCCGGCTTTTCCTTTTTGTAGATTTCCAAACTGTCCAGGTCAAAGACTACATATTCGGCAGCATTGGGTTCGTAGATAAAATAACGTGGCTTTACTGAAGTGGAATCTTCGGCCGTGATCAGCTTAAAATTCTTATTGAAAGCGATGTTTCTTACATCAAAAATTTCTTTGGATTTTTTGGCTAGCTCATCGATAATTTGATAGGGAACTTCAAATGGCGAAAGAATGCTACCAAGTGTCTGATTTCTGGCTACTGTTCCCTCTATAATATTGAGTCCAGTAACATCTATTCCGTAGAGAAATTTAGCATTTGGATCGACGGCTAGACTGTCGATTTCTGTGATTTGATCATCGAGATTTGTATCGATATCTGTATTGGATCGGTCTGAAAAGTAATAGAATGCTGCTAAAATTATTGCAAGTCCGAGAAGTCCGAGCCATTTATTGTTCATGAGGGGAAATTTGGGGTGAATAGAATGCTATCCGAAGGAAATCAAATGATGTATTTTCTCCAAGTCTTTTAACAAAAACTATTCCTTCTAAGGATAGTTTTGCCAAATTTTTCAAATCCTTCAGCTATTTAACGCAAATCTCTCGAAATCTTTCAGTCTTGGCCCTGATTCTCATCAAATAGATGATAGGCGAAAGCACAATTTTTTATCTTTGGCGTCCAAAACCAAATTTTGCTATGTATAGAAGTCACAACTGCGGCGAACTTCGCCTAGACCATGTCAATACTCAAGTCACTCTTGCTGGATGGGTTCAGCGAGTAAGAAATAAGGGAGGTTTGATTTGGGTGGACCTTCGGGACCGCTACGGATTGACGCAGTTGATTTTTGAGGAAGGTTCTACTGCCAAAGAACTGCTTGATAAAGCCGGATCCCTAGGCCGCGAATTTGTGATTCAGGCAAAAGGTACCGTGATCGAGCGGACATCTAAAAATGATAAAATCCCAACAGGAAGCATTGAGGTGAAGGTAGTGGAACTCGAGGTCTTGAATCCGGCTAAACTTCCACCATTTTTGATCGAGGATGAAACTGATGGAGGTGACGATCTTCGGATGAAATATCGATACCTGGACTTGCGCCGGAATGTAATCAGGCAAAAGCTTCAATTGCGCCACCGCATGATGCAGGAGACTCGGAAATACATGGATGCAGCGCAGTTTATCGAAGTGGAAACACCCGTTTTGATCAAATCGACCCCAGAGGGCGCCCGAGACTTTGTTGTGCCAAGCCGAGTAAACCCAGGTGAATTCTATGCTTTGCCACAATCTCCTCAGACTTTCAAGCAGCTTTTGATGGTCTCGGGTTTTGACCGTTATTTCCAAATCGTCAAGTGTTTCCGCGACGAGGATCTTCGGGCAGATCGACAGCCTGAGTTTACTCAAATCGACTGCGAGATGTCTTTCGTGACACAGGAGGATGTGCTTTCCATGTTCGAAGGGCTTACCAGACACTTATTCAAAGAGGTAAAGGGAGTAGAATTGGAGGAAGTCGGAAGAATGACCTTTACCGATGCGATGCGATTTTACGGAAATGATAAGCCCGACCTTCGCTTCGATATGCGATTTGTGGAATTGAATGACCTTGCAAAGGGCAAAGGCTTTGGGATATTCGATCAGGCTGAGTTGGTAGTAGGTATCTGTGCCAAGGGAGCTGCAGAATACACCCGCAAGCAATTGGATGCCTTGACCGAATGGGTGAAAAGACCTCAGATCGGAGCCAAAGGCATGGTCTATGTCAAGTATAATACAGATGGGTCTTTGAAGTCCACAGTGGATAAGTTCTACGGTCAGGAAGATTTGACTGCTTGGGCAGCAGCTTTTGGTGCGGAGCCCGGCGACTTGATGCTCATTCTAAGCGGAGATACGAAAGTGGTGAGAAAGCAGCTTTCTGAGCTTAGATTAAAAATGGGAGAAGAATTGGGTCTTCGTGACAGAACGGTCTTCAAGCCTCTTTGGGTCGTAGATTTTCCTCTACTAGAATGGGATGAGGAGACGGAGCGATATCATGCCATGCACCATCCATTCACCTCTCCCAAGCAAGAGGATATCCCGCTTTTGGATTCCAATCCAGGAGAAGTTCGGGCCAATGCATATGATTTGGTAATCAATGGAGTGGAAATAGGCGGAGGCTCTATTCGAATTCATGACCGAGCCACTCAGCAATTGATGTTCAAGCATTTGGGCTTTAGCGATGAGGAAGCTCAAAAGCAGTTTGGATTTTTGATGGAGGCTTTCGAGTATGGAGCTCCTCCTCATGGCGGCATCGCCTTCGGTTTTGACCGTCTTTGCGCCATCTTCGGAGGCTCTGATTCCATCCGAGACTACATTGCCTTCCCGAAAAACAATTCAGGAAGAGATGTGATGATTGACTCGCCAAGTACCATTGCCGATGAGCAGCTGCAAGAACTTTCTATTCAGCTCGCTTTGAAGAAATAGACTTTCATTCAGGTCTGAGGATGTAGGATCGGATTCCCATGACGATGAGTAATTGAGCAATCACATAAGTACCCATGATCATGATTCCAGCTTCAGGAAATTCAAAATAAAATTTGTTGATAGCGATCATGCCATCCGAGACAAAGAAAAAACAAGCCCCGACAAATACCTGCCAAAAGGAGTCGGGGTTTACTCTTTTAAATCGTTCTCGAGCGGTAGTCACCATACTCACGATGATGATAATGTAGATGACAACGGGGATTTTTAGCGGACCAAGATTATTGTGAATCAGGAAATAGACAAAAGCTGCAGCAATGTAAATGGGCAGGTTGAAAAAGAACGTTCGGATGAAATTCACATTAAAAATCCGGTTTGGGTTTCGCTGTGAGATCTTAAAAGCGATGATGTAACAAACCTGAGCCAGGAGGAAGGCCCCTAATCCGTAAATGAACAAATTTTCCCATAGTAGCAGGACATCTCCAATGAGTGAAAATATCAGTGCTCCCATCATGGCTTTAGAAAGTAATGTCCAAGAAATTGGTTTTGTGATTAGGTAAAAATAGATAATCAAACTTGTGACTATCAATGGTTTGGAATAAATTCGTGCCTCATCAAGGCCTTTGATAATCAGTGCAAAGTCTGCCATCGATGCGAACAAAAAGAGGTAAAGCCAGAGTATGTTTTTGTTTTTCAAGCTAGGTGAGGATTTAATGTCAGGATTTGAAGAGGTGAAAATAGAAAATAAGTCTTACATCAGTTAAGGCGATCACAGAGAAATAATATTTGACTAATTTCCATCAGATAAATATAAAATTTTAAAAAATGGCATAAATCAGAATAAAAAATTAAAAACTGATAGAATTTGATGTTTTATCGAATATTTATTCTGACCCAATGTTAAGGAAATGTTAATAAATGCTAAATTTGCGCAGTAAAAATTAACACAGAGTACCCCGCAAAGAAGTATGTCAAAATTACCTTTGCGCTGTAATTGATAAAACCAACTTTTACTAAACCAAAAAAACATGAGGCAAAATTTACTCAAAAACTTAGTGACTGTTCTTTTGCTGGTATTCAGCAGCACATGGGCAATGTCACAAGGTGTGACGACAGGTAACATCCAAGGGGTGGTGACTGAAGTATCAGGCGAACCACTTCCAGGTGCCAACATTGTCGCGACACACGAGCCATCCGGTACCCGTTACGGGGCAGTGAGTAACTTGGAAGGTCGATTTGTACTTCCAAACATGCGTGTAGGTGGACCTTACACAGTACGAATCACCTTTGTGGGATTCGAAGATCGTCTATTCGAAGGAATCGTTTTGGGTCTAGGTCAGACTTATACCCTGAATGCATCTCTTTCTGATGGATTGGAATTGGAAGCAATCGAAGTAATCGCCTCCCAAGATGCGATCATGAATGCTGATAAAACCGGTGCGGCTTTGAACTTGACAGGAGATAAAATCAACTCTCTTCCAACAATCAACCGTAACATCAATGACTTTACCCGTTTGACTCCTCAGTCTAACGGAACTTCATTTGCCGGTACTTCTAGCCGATTCAATAACTACACCATTGACGGTAACATTTACAACAACAACTTCGGACTTGGATCAGGTCAGTTTGCCGGATCTAACCCAATCTCCCTAGATGCGATCGAAGAAGTTCAAGTCAACTTGGCTCCTTACGATGTGCGTTTGGCAGGATTTACCGGAGCATCTGTAAATGCTATTACTAAGTCAGGTACTAACGAATTTTCTGGATCTGCTTACTACTACTTGAGAAACGATCAAATGATCGGTGATAAAGTAGGTGAGACAAGATTGCCAGTGGATGACTCTAAAAACGAAATCGTAGGTTTCCGTTTAGGTGGTCCAATCATTAAGAACAAATTGTTCTTCTTCGTTTCTTACGAAACAGAAACTGAAGCTGTACCAAGTTACACGAAAGTAGCTGCCCGTCCAGGTTTAGAGCCTGATGGTTTGACAGTTTCCAGAGTTCCTGCTTCTGATCTTGATTTCATCAGCAATCAGTTGCGTTCTCTTTATGACTACGAAACTGGTCCTTACGAAAACTATCCTTTTGCTTCTGAGCAGGAGCGTTTCAACGCAAGATTGGACTTTAACATCAATGACAATCACAAATTGTCAGTGAGATACAACAACTACACGGCTTTCACAGACGTGCGTACCAACGGAAACTCTATCCGTTTCATCTCTACCCGATTCAGAAATACTTCTAGAACAGGTATTGAAGCGATGAACTTCCGTAACACCAACTACACCAACGACAGAAATGTACAGTCTTGGGTAGCTGAATTGAACTCCAGAATCGGAGCTAACATGTCAAACCAATTCAACATTGGTTTCACATCCATCACAGATCCTAAGCGTGGTATCCCAGGTGGACAGGCTTTCCCATTCATCGAGATTTTGGAGCCAGATGCTTCAGGTAACTTGCTTTACTACACCTCTGTAGGTAATGAATTGTTTACTGTAGGTAACTTGTTGGAAAACAATATCTTCAACGTAACCAACAACTTCTCCCTATACAAAGGAAAGCATACCTATACATTCGGAGCTAACTTCGAATACATGACCTTTGACAACGCGTTCAACCCTGTATTCAACGGTTTCTACCGATTCAACAGCTATGATTCATTCGTTGAATCAGTTATCAACAGAACTCCTGGAGCATATCCAGATGCTTTCGCAAAAAGCTTTGCCCTAGACGGATCTACCACGCCTCCAACCGATCAGACTCGATTTGGACAGTTTGGTATCTATGTACAGGATGAATACCAAGTAACATCTAAATTGAAAGTGACTGGTGGTCTTCGTGTAGACTTCCCATTCTATCCAATCGATATTCCAAGAAACCAGTTGTTGGATAACTTGAACAAGACGTTTGAAACTCCTGACGGTACAATCACTCCAGACGTAAGTACATTCCCTAAAGTGAATCCTCTTTGGTCTCCACGTGTTGGTTTCAACTGGGATGCTAAAGGTGACAGAACTACTCAAGTACGTGGTGGTACAGGTATCTTCTCAGGTCGTATTCCATTCGTATGGCTTTCTAACCAAGTAAACGGTTCAGGTGTAGTTCGAGGTGGACTTGGATATGAAGGTGATGAAGTAGCTGAGGCTTTCGGACCTAACTACGTATTCAATCCAGATGTAACTTTCGGAAATCCTGAGAATCCTGGACAGTCTCTTTCTAACGAATTGAACTTGACAGACCGTGACTTCAAGCTTCCTCAGGTTTGGAGAACCAACTTGGCAATCGATCAAGTGCTTCCTTTCGGAATCATCGGTACTGCTGAATTTATCTACTCTAGAGATGTAACTACTCCGATTGCTTACAACCCAGTAGTTCGTACTCCTGACGGTACACTTAACGGACCAGATCAGCGTCCTTTCTGGAATAATACTAACTATTCCAATGATCCTGATTTCCGAAATGTATTCTATCTGACCAATGCTAGAAGAAATGCTAACTACTACTCTATCACTGCTCAATTGCAGAAGGAGTTTGAAAATGGTTTCTCTGCTATGGTTGCTTACACTAGATCTAGATCTCAAGATTTGGATGCAGCGGGTGGATCTCAAGCGATCTCTTTGTGGCCAGCTACTGTTCAGTCTGACAGAAACAACCCTGAGTTGAGCTTTGCTGGATTCGATGTTCCAAACCGTGTGATCGGTACGATTTCTTACCAAACAGAAACTTCTACTATCACCTTGTTCTATGAAGGTGCTGATGCAGGCCGATTCTCTTATACTTACTCTGGAAACTTTGGAGATGCATCTGACCGATTGATGTATATTCCTAACTCTGCAAACGAGTTGAACTTCCAAGAATTCACGCTAGGAGGTAGAACAGTGACTGCAGCTGAGCAAGCTACATTGCTTGATGCATACATTGACCAAGATGAGTATCTAAGTGCAAACAGAGGTTCTGTTGCTCAAAGAAACGGAGCATTGAGACCATTTGTTAACAGATTCGATCTTCGATTCACTCAGGATTTGATCTTTACTAATGACAAGAAAAATAGATTGCAATTATCTATTGATATCTTGAACATCGGTAACATGTTCAACTCTGAGTGGGGTATCCAGAAGTTTGCCTTCCAAGATAACCTATTAAACTACAGAGGCACAAATGATGCTGGTGAGCCAGTTTACAGATTGAATACAGTTCCTGGAACTTCTGACTTCCCAACTGAGACTTTCCGTACTACCACTTCATTGGGTGATACTTGGAGAATGCAAGTGGGTATTCGATACATATTCAATTAATTCTGACAGATTCCTATAATAAAAAGCACCTTGAAAAAGGTGCTTTTTTTATTTTGCATCATTATAGAATCAAAACTTTCAAAAGATGAGGCATTTACTTTTGTTGATTTTTTTACTTTCAGTAGCAATTAATTGGGCGAATGCTCAAACGGATTCGCTGGTTTTTAAGAATAAAAATCTCATCATCGGAGAAATAAAAAGTATGGATCGAGGAGTAATCATCATAGAGACGGATTACTCTGACAGTGATTTTAAGGCTGAATGGGAGGAAATTGTAAAAATCCAATCTAGGACAAACTTTTTGATAACCTTAGTGGATGGAAGGAGATTTAATGGAAAAATAAGGAGTGTGTCAGAAAGTGAAGTAAAGATCACTTTTTATGATCCGGAATCCCTGATTAGGCTAAAGAAGAAACAGATTTCAAAAGATTCTGAGGGCTCAGAATCAATCATTGTCCCCATTTATGACATTGTTTATTTGAATGCCTTGGATGAAGGCTTTTGGAGTAGGTTATCGGCAAATATTGATTTTGGGTGGAGCCTGACCAGAGCCAATAATCTACGGACTGTCAATCTCCGAAGCGGTTTGGGTTATTTGGCTGATCGATGGAAATTTGGATCATCATTTAATGGCCTCCGCTCCACTCAAGATGAAACTGAGCCAGTAAGAAGGGCTGATGGGAATATCTCCTATGTGTACTTTCTTCAAAAGGACTATTTTTTAATTTATGATTTGACTTACCTGTCGAATACAGAACAGTTGATAGCTTCTCGAGTCGGAAATAAGATCGGTATTGGTAAATATGTGGTCAGGACGAATAAGTCTTATTTTGGTTTTCAGGCTGGGGTCAACTTAAACAATGAACAATTTTTGGACGATAGTCCTGGAAAGAGGTCCGGCGAGTCCTTTTTAGGGGCGGAAGTAAGTCTTTATGATATTGGTGATCTGAAATTGCTAAGTAATCTGACCACTTACCCTAGCTTAACTGAAAAAGGTCGATTCAGGGCGGATTTTAAGTTGGATATCAAATATGAATTCTTGTCTGATTTTTATATCAACCTTGGAACTACTGTCAACTTTGATAATCAGCCCGTAGAATCAGCAACCACCCTCGATTATATTATACAGACTACAGTAGGTTGGAGTTTGTGATTTAATGAATCAATCGACCTTTTCTGTGTTATTGTTTCAATTCGAATCAATAAACATCCTTGATTTTTTCCTTTGGTCGAAGCCATCTGCCTTCAGTATGTTTTTCGCAATTTATTCTAGTTGATTGTGGATACTTTTGTGTAATTGAACCAAGCTAGGTCTATCCGAGTTTAGCCTTCATGTTACACTACAAAAGATATCCGAATCCCAAATCTGACGAATGGGTGGTCTTTATCCATGGGGCCGGAGGCTCTTCGGTGGTTTGGTATAAGCAGATCAAGGATTTTCGGGAAGAGTTTAATCTATTGCTCATTGACCTGAGAGGACATGGGAAGTCTACCAACTTGCCGCAGGCCATATATCAGAAGGAGTACACCTTTGAAGATGTTACGCAGGATGTTATTGAAGTCTTGGATCATTTGAAAATGCCTCCTGCACATTTCATGGGGGTGTCACTAGGTACCATTCTGGCAAGACAGTTGGCAGAGATGGAGCCCGAAAGAGTGAAATCATTGGTTTTGGCAGGTGCCGTCACTAGGCTCAATGCGAAATCAAGAGTTTTGGTATTCTTGGGAAATACATTCAAAAAGGTAATTCCATACATGTGGCTTTATAGTTTGTTTGCATACGTCATTCTTCCTAGGAAGCAGCACACTGAATCCCGGAATTTATTTATCCGGGAAGCAAAGAAGCTTTGTCAAAAGGAATTTATCCGATGGTTTAAATTGACCGCAGATATCAATCCGCTACTTCGATATTTCAAAGAAGTAGAAATAAAAATCCCAACTTTATATGTGATGGGAGATCAGGATATCATGTTTTTGGAACCTGTGAAAAAAATCGTCAAAGAACATAAAAATGCCAGTCTTAAGATTCTCCAAACTTGCGGGCATGTCGTAAATGTGGAGCGCCCTGCAGAATTTAATCAGCATTCAATGGCTTTCCTTAAGAGTATAAACTAATAATCAAATCCAGTACTTTTCTGTATGAACAAGCAGACAAAAATCATCCTTTTTGTAGTCATTCTTCTCGTAGTGGCCGCAGCAATTTTGTACCCAAGACTTGACCTCAGAAAGTCAAACGACACTTCTGTAGCGTCTGCGGGAGCAGGTCCTGGACAGCCTTCTGCCCTACCTGTGAAGGTGGTTAAGCTTCAAAGAGAGACCCTCACCAGTCAGCTTCAGGTGACAGGTAGCATTCTAGCTAATGAGTCGGTAAGCATTCGTCCTGAAGTGTCCGGCTTGGTCACTAGAATAGCCTTCAAAGAAGGACAATATGTAAAAAAGGGTACGCCACTTCTTTACTTGGATGATGATGAGTTGCAGGCTCAATATCAACGCCTTCAATACACTCAAAAGCTTTACGAAACTCAAGAGAATCGTCAAAAGCAACTTCTAGAAAGAGAAGCAATCAGTCAGGAAGAATATGATATCGCTTTGAATCAGTTTAATACAACTATTTCTGATATCAAACTGGTCGAAGCCCAACTCGCAAAGCGAATCATTCGAGCGCCTTTTGATGGAATTCTTGGCCTGAGGGAAGTATCTGAAGGAAGCGTGATCGGAACAGCTGATATCATCACAAATATTGTGAATATTGATCCGATAAAGATTGATTTCTCCATCCCTGAGCGATACAGCAATCAGGTTGAAGTAGGGGCTCCGATTTACTTTACCAATGAATCTTCCGAAAAAGAATTTGAAGGAACTGTTTACGCATTCGAGCCTCAGATTGATGCGGCTACCCGAACGATGAAACTAAGGGCTCAAAGCCCTAATAAGGATAATTTATTTCTTCCAGGAATGTATGTGCGAATTCGCTTTATTCTAGGAGAGACAGAAGATGCATTGATGGTACCTGCAGAATCCGTGATTCCGGAGTTGCAAGGTTATAAAGTATATGTGGTGGATGCTGAAAATAAAGCTCAAGAGCGAGTAGTCGAAATAGGCACCCGGACAGATACTCAAGTACAAATAGTCAGTGGTCTGGAAGAGGGAGATCTCGTCCTTGCCACGGGAGTCCTTCAGGCGCGACAAGGAATGCCTGTAGAATACACACAAATCAACTAAGATGGCTAGCTTATCCAATTTAAGTATTAATAGGCCGGTTTTGGCCATCGTGATGTCCCTGATCATCCTACTTTTTGGTTCTATTGGGATTTCACTTTTAGGTATTCGGGAGTTTCCCAGTGTAGATCCGCCTGTAATTAGTGTGCGGACAAATTATGTGGGTGCCAATGCCGATGTGATTGAAGCACAAATCACTGAACCGCTAGAAGAGGCCATTAATGGTATTCAGGGGATCAAATCCCTGACTTCGACCAGTAATGATGGATCCAGTAGCATCACAGTTGAGTTTGATGTGGGAGCGGATTTGGAAGCTGCTGCCAATGACGTGCGAGATAAAGTGGCGGGTGCCCAGCGAAACCTACCTCCTGATGCCGAACCTCCCGTCGTATCCAAGGCTGATGCGGACTCTCAACCCATTGTATTTTTGAATGTCAAAAGTGACGAGCGGACCCTTTTGGAGCTTTCGGATATTGCTGATAATATTTTCAAAGAAAGACTTCAAACCATTCCAGGAGTCAGCAGAGTTCAAATCTGGGGTGAAAAAGAGTATGCCATCAGGCTCCGTATGGATCCTTTGAAAATGGCTTCTTATGGAATCACTCCACTGGATGTTTTGCAGAAAGTACAGTCTGAAAACGTAGAATTGCCATCAGGACGAATAGAAGGAGAAACCATTGAACTGTCTGTCCGAACAAAAAGTAGACTTTCCACGCCACAGGAATTCAATCAACTGATCATCAAAGAAGATCAGAATAATATTGTTCGTTTTCAGGATGTAGGAAAGGCGGAATTGGCAGCTCTCAATGAGCGAACTGTCCTCAAGCGTGACGGAGTTCCGATGGTCGGCGTAGTTTTGGTTCCATTGCCAGGATCTAACAATATTGAAATCGTCGATGAGTTTTACAGAAGATTAGAATTTATCAAAAAAGACTTGCCGGCAGATGTAGGTTTGCAGATTGGTTTTGATTCTACGCAGTACATCAGAGATTCGATTTCTGAGGTACAGGAAACCATCATCACTGCCTTCATCCTGGTAGTTGCAATCATCTTCCTGTTCTTAAGAGACTGGAGAACTACCTTTATCCCCGTACTGACTATTCCGATCTCGCTGATTGGGGTATTCTTTATCATGTATTTGCTGGATTTCTCCATCAATGTTTTGACTTTGTTGGGGATTGTACTGTCAATTGGATTGGTAGTAGATGATGCGATTGTAGTGCTGGAGAATATCTACGCCCGAATAGAGAAGGGCGAAAAACCGCAAGATGCAGCAGCCAAGGGCGCTGAAGAAATCTTCTTTGCGGTAATTGCGACTACGGTTGCACTAGCAGCAGTATTCTTGCCAGTGATTTTCCTAACCGGAACGACCGGAAGGCTATTTAGAGAGTTCGGAATTGTAGTAGCAGGAGCCGTAATCATTTCATCTTTTGTGGCCTTGACTATGACCCCGATGTTGAGCTCAAAATTGCTAAAGCGTCGAGAAAAGCATAATTGGTTTTACAATAAGACAGAACCAATTTTCGTATGGCTCAACGATGGATACGATGCCTTATTGAGTCAATTTTTCAAGGTGAGATGGATTGCTTTTCTCTTGATTGGAGTAATGGGATTTGGGATTTATTGGATGTTCAATGAAATCCCTTCAGAACTGACGCCAACAGAAGATAGAGGTGAAATCCGAATTAATATGTCGGGTCCAGAAGGTGCTACCTTCGGCTACATGGATCGAGTAATTGATGAAATGGTAGCTGATTTTAAGGCCACTATTCCAGAAGAAGAGTTAGATGGAATCATCTCTGTAACTTCACCTGGCTTTGGAACAGCCAGTACCAATTCGGGTTTTGGGCGATTGATTCTGAGTGATGCCGAAAATAGAACCCGTTCCCAGCAAGAGATCTTTACTGCTGTCAACCAAAAGCTTGCTGGATATACGGCTGTCCGAGCATTTGCTTCGCAGCCTCAAGCAATTGGTAACCGTCGAGGAGGCTTGCCTATTCAATATGTCCTTCAGGCACCAACTCTTGAAAAGTTGAAAGAGGTCATCCCTCCCTTCATGGAAAAAGTTGGTCAAAGTCCTGCCTTTATCTTCTCTGATATCAATTTGAAGTTTACCAAGCCTGAGCTTGAGATCGAAATCGATCGTGAAAAAGCTAGAAATATTGGTGTCTCTGTTCAAGAGATAGCCAGGACCTTGCAATTATCTTACTCAGGCCAGCGCTTTGCCTATTTCATTATGAATGGAAAGCAATATCAGGTAGTCGGTGAGATGCAGCTCGAGGATCGAAATGAGCCTTTGAATCTAAGAATGCTCTATGTCCGAGCTGAAAATGGGGAGTTGGTTCAGTTGGATAATTTGGTGAGGGTTGTTGAGACAAGTACTCCACCTCAACTTTACCGTTTCAATCGATTTGTATCAGCCACCGTCTCTGCAAACTTAGCCGATGGCTACACCATTGGTGATGGTTTGGAGGAAATGGATCGTGTAGCAGATGAAGTGCTGGATGATAGCTTTTCGACCGATGTTTCTGGACCTTCAAAGGAATTCCGGGAGAGTTCTAATAGCTTGATATTCGCGTTCCTGTTTGCATTGGTCTTGATCTATTTGGTGCTTTCTGCTCAGTTTGAAAGCTTCAAAGATCCGCTGATTATCATGTTTACAGTGCCTTTGGCATTATTTGGAGCGCTCTTGACCTTATGGTCTTTTGGCTTTACACTGAATATTTTCTCTCAGATCGGAATTATCATGCTTATTGGTTTGGTGACCAAAAACGGAATTCTGATTGTGGAATTTGCCAATCAGCGGAAAGCACAGGGCTTGTCCGTGAATGAGGCTATTTATGGAGCAGCAGTCGCCCGTTTCCGGCCGATCTTGATGACCTCACTTTCGACTATTTTGGGTATTCTCCCCATTGCTCTTGGACTGGGAGCCGGTGCGGAAAGTAGGGTGCCAATGGGCGCAGCCGTAATCGGAGGACTTACTTTCGCTACTATTTTGACATTGTTCGTCATTCCAGCTATTTATACATATCTGACTTCTAAAGAAGCAAGACTCGCAAGAACCTGATGAAGAAAATTTTGATAGGCCTGATTTTAGGCCTGATGACACAGCCTTTACTAGCACAAGACCAAGAACCGCTGGATTTGGAAAAAGCCATTCAGCAAGGATTGGAGAATAATTTTCAGGTCAAAATTGCCGTGGAGACGATCAGTCTTCGACAGGGTGAAATTGGTCTGGGTTGGTCTGCTTTCTTTCCGGTGGTGGATGCGATTTATACACGCAACTTTGCCAATGAGGATGTGACCCAGACATTCGTTAGTGATCCCGAAACGCCTAGAGAGATTCTCGGAGCGAAATCCCGCTCTGAAAATTTCACCGTAGCTGCTATCTATGGTTTTAGACCAGAAGCAGTGGTGGCTATTAAGCGGCTTGGCCAACTCGCTGAGATTTCTGAATTGGATGCAAAAGTTGCGGTTGAAAATACCGTAGCAGCGATTTCTACAGCCTATTATCGATTGGTTTTGGAGCTTCAGCGTTATGAAGTTTTGGAGCGCACGCTCGAACTCAGTCAGGCAAGATTGGATATTGCGCAAGCCCAATATGAATTGGGTGGTGCAGGAAAAAGGGATTTTCTGACTGCAGAAGTCGATTATAACACGGATTTGAGTCTACTGAAAAGTCAATCCCAGGTAATCGAAGCTGCCCGGATTAATCTCAATGAACTGATGGCTCTTGAGCCTGGTGTTAAATTTTTCGTCAATGACACGATTACGGTTGGTGATGAATTGAGATTGCTGGATTTGGAAGAAAATGCTTTGCTTCAAAATAAGCAGTGGCTTATCACCCAGCGACAGGAAAACGTAGCCTTCTTACAGCTCCGAGAGCTTCAAGTCGCAAGACTTCCAGCGATCAACCTAAATGCTAACTATGCAAATAACACCTTCAATTCAGATGCGGGATTTTTGATTCAAAACCAACGATCCGGTTTTAATTACGGGGGCAATATTTCCTTCAATCTCTTTTCTGGATTTGCACTCAACCGTCGAATTCAAAATGCCAAGGTGCAGCAACGTATTCAGAATTACACGGTGGATCAATTCGAAATTCAGCTGAAATCAGACCTCTACCGGGCATTTAATACCTATATGAACAATCGGGAGCTTCTGGAAATCGAGCAGAGAAACTATGCCGTGGCCAAGGAAAGTAGTGAGATAGCATTGGAGCGGTTTCGATTGGGTATAGCCTCGTATTTGGAGTTTCGGGATGCGCAGGTCAATTTGTTGACAGCAGAAAACAGACTGATCACTTCCATTTACAATATCAAAGAGCAGGAAATAGAACTCATGCGTCTATCAGGGAAAATTTATTTTGAAAATAGCTCTGATCAATTGCCTCTGAACTAATTTTTAAACTTCATCGGTATCCGCGTACAGATGGCCAAATTGTATTTTGGCATACCATTTGACTATCAGGCTTTTCGAACCAACTGAGAGTTGATCTCTCTTGTATGTACAAAGCCTTTCGAATCATTAGTACCTTTCTAATTCTTAGCTTATTTGGGGTTCAGTGCACCTTTTTAGAAAAGTATTTCCCTTCCCCTGAAGATGAGCCATCTTATTTTCTAGATCTCAAGGGGATCAAAAATCGAGGAACTTTACGGGTTGCTGTTGATAATAATTCGACGGGATACTACATCTACCGAGGTAGAATGATGGGGTACGAGTATGAGATGCTCCGTGATCTTAGCGAAGAATTGGAGCTGGGTCTTGAAATCAAAGTCCTCACTGAAATTGATGAAGCCTTTGATCAATTGAATTCCGGAGGAGTGGATTTGATCGCCATGAATCTTGAGTTTGAT
This sequence comes from Algoriphagus formosus, assembly GCF_002807035.1. Taxonomy (GTDB): domain Bacteria; phylum Bacteroidota; class Bacteroidia; order Cytophagales; family Cyclobacteriaceae; genus Algoriphagus; species Algoriphagus formosus. Next base: position 1,910,351 of record NZ_NIUC01000002.1, read on the forward strand.
TCTTTGAGGTTTCAGAAAGGAAATTTTTCTAAGCCATTAGGAACCATCAACACCGTCTTGGTTGGGTCAACCAATTCGCCTCGTATTCAGAGTTGGGAAGACTTGGAGGGTGATACCATCTATGTCAGAAAAGGAACTATCTACAAGTCTCAACTTTGTAATATCAAGGACTCCTTGAATGTGAATTTTACCATTGAAGAATCTAAGCTTCACGAGGAAACACTGATCGAGAAAGTTGTTTCGGAGGAAATTCGTTGGACGGTAGCTGATCAAAATATTGCGAGAGCAAATGCCACCTATTTCGATGGACTGAATATCTCTTGGAAGATATCTGAGGCCAAAGAAGTGGGCTGGCTTGTTCGGAAAAACTCTCCTCAGCTTCTTGGAGCTGTGAATACATGGATCGAGGAAAATGAAAAAAAGTTGATTCCTATTCTCTATTCCAAGTATTTCCTGAATTCCAAGAATAGTTATTACCGATCTACAAGTCCTTTTTCATCTTTGGCGGGCAATCGTATTTCGGTCTTTGATGAATTGATCAAAGAAGGCGCCCGGGAATTGGGTTGGGACTGGAGACTTTTGGCTTCTTTGGTATACCGAGAGTCTCGCTTTGATACGGCAGCCACTTCTTACGCTGGAGCCCAAGGCTTACTTCAGTTGATGCCTGTGACCTTAGAGCGATTTGGGGTCGAAAATCCAAATGATCCGATCGAATCTCTTAGAGGAGGAGTTCGATACCTGAGGTATTTGGATAAGTTTTGGTTGGAGCGAGTCCCTGAGGTAAATGAGCGAATCAAGTTTATTTTAGCCAGCTATAATATTGGTCACGGACACGTCGAAGATGCGTGGAGATTAGCCCTGAAATACGGAGCCAACACCCAGACTTGGGAAGAGGTCGCAGAATATTTAGCCCTCAAAAGCGATCCGGAATATTACTTGGATCCCCTGGTCCGAAGTGGATTTGCCAAGGGGCATCTGGCTGTAAACTATGTACGGGATATCCTAAGCGTATTTGAATCCTACAAGGCTTTGGTTGAGCCTTAACTTATTCTTTTAGCTCAAACAGCGCCTCAATTTCTACAGGGATATTATCGGGCAATGATCCCATTCCCACTGCAGAACGAACACCGATTCCATTATCTTCTCCCCATATTTCTGCGAAAAGCTCACTACATCCATTGATGATATAAGGGTGCTTTTCAAAGTGGGGTACGCAGTTGACCATACCCAAGACTTTGATCACGCGCTTTACCCGGTCCAGACTTCCCAAGTTAGCTTTGATCGTGGCAAGCATAGCTAGACCAACTTGTCTTGCTGCTAGTTTTCCCTGCTCGGTATCCAAGTCTTCACCCACTCTGCCGATAATTAAAGTGCCGTCTGATTTGACTGTCCCATGACCGGAAAGATGAAGGTATTTCCCATCGATCAGGAATGGCTTATACACTCCAAGAGGTTTGGGTGCAGGAGGGAGTTCAAGCCCTAGTTTTTTTAGATTTGCTTCTGCCGAATTCATATGATTAGTTTTTGATTTTCTAAGTCCAAGTTGAATTTAGTATAGATGATTCAGATATTCTAACTATTTGGGAGTTGCTCAAGAGATATTCTAATCTTAAATCAGAAAGTCTAGTATTAATACCCCAATTAGCCCGATGATGGCAACCAATGTTTCCATCAAGGACCAGGTTTTGATCGTGTCTTTGATACTTAGGTTGAAAAATTCCTTATACATCCAGAATCCCGCATCATTGAAATGAGAAAACATCAAGCTTCCAGCTCCGATGGAAAGGACCAATAAGTTTGGATCTACGTTCATGGTATGGATAATGGGAGCGATAATTCCTGCGGTGGTCAGACCAGCTACGGTAGCAGAACCCACGCAAACGCGAATGATTGCAGTGATAGTCCAGGCAAGAATCAGCGGGTGGATGGGCCAGTCTTTGAGGCCATCCGCTATTTCCTGGCTCACTCCTGAGTCGGTAAATATCTGCTTCAATGCTCCTGCTCCAGCAACAATCAGCAAAATCATGGCAATATCTTTGGTGGCCTGAGTGTAGCTATCCATGAGTTTTTTCATGGAGGTTTTTCTTCGAATGCCTAGCGAGTAAGTAGCATAAAGCACTGATACAAGCATCACCACTCCGGGGTCACCCAAAAAGCCAAAAAGAGGTCTTAACGGGCTGCTTTCTGGAAGTCCCAAGCTAATGACAGTAGTTGCAATCAATAGAAAAACAGGCAAAAGTGCGGTAATGAGACTATTGGCTATTCCAGGTAATTCGCTTTCCTCCCTGACCTCCGCTTGGAAAGTTTCCAAGGGCTTGGCTTGGATATTTTTCAGGCTCTTGGCAAAAACAGGCCCTGCCAATGCTACTGTAGGAATGGTGATCAACAAGCCGTAGAGCAAGGTTAAACCCATATTGGCATCAAACTGGGCTACCAGGGCTGCAGGAGATGGATGAGGAGGTAGAAATCCATGGGTCACCGATAAGGCTGCTAATAGCGGAATACCCACATACACGGCGGATAAGCGATATTGATATGCAACCGTGAAGGCCAGAGGCACTAAAAGGACAAAGCCTACATTGTAGAAAAGTGGAATTCCGACAATGAGGCCTGTGAGTGACATGGCCCAAGTGATGCGGTTTTTGCCAAATAATTTCATCAAAAAGCCCGCGATCCGCTGTGCAGCGCCGCTTTCGGCCACTAATTTCCCCAACATGGCGCCCATCACGATGACCACGACCAAATCCCCAAGCAGACCTCCCATTCCTTTTTGTACCGAACCTGCGATCTGATCGGCCGGAAGGCCCAATAAAAAGCCTGCTACAATGGATGAGATCAAAAAGGCTAAAAATGGATTGAGCTTGGCCCAAACGATCAAAATCACCAATAAGGCTATGCTGATCAGGACTAGAAGGATGGTCATAGGTTTATGCTAGGTTGGAATTTCAAGATAGGAAATATCTATTTTTTGAAAATACCGATCAAAAAATACATGCCTTGAACTTCCATCAAACATTATTTTCTAATCCATCTGAAATTCAGTTGAAGTTCGCTTGAGCTGATTTGGATGAAATACAGCCCTGGCCTAAGCCGTTTCAAATCTGAGATTAGTTGCTGAGAGTCTAAGGATTCTTGAATTATGGATGTTCCATTTTTATGGAAGACCTTGATCTCTGCAGTCTGAGAGTCAATTTCGGGAGGAAGTTTCAGGTGTAATGGACCTGTTGTATAAGGGTTAGGATAAATAATACCATTCTCCGGGATCGAATTTATTGGCTTTAACCTGACTGTGGTAGACCAAGAGATCAGATCAGTCGTCTCTTCCACATGCTTGATGCGGTAAAAATAGGTCTTGAATTTTTTTGCCGTGACATCCTGCCAATTGTATCGGCCTTGCTTCTCAGGATCCGATTCAACCACACCAAAGAGATTCCATGTTTCTTTTGGATTTTCACTTCTGTAAACTTCAAACTGCCCAGCTTTTTCATCTCTGACCTTCCACCTAATTTCCGGAGCGGATTCTTTCCAACTTGCTTCGAAATCAAAGAATTCAATTGGAAGAATACTCAAGGTTCGGAAACTGCCAATTGTGAAATTGATTCCAGAAAAGTCATTTATAGGCACCTCTCTTATTGCCCAAAGTCTTACAGGGTCCTGGCCCGGAATATTATTTCCCGGTGCCGCATAGCCGGTTCCAACAATCCGAAGGTCATCTACATCATCTACGATCAATTGATCTGCTGAAATTCGAAGCTCCAATAGGTTTGGACTAGGGTTAAATCCCGAAAATTGGAAATAGGAAAATAAGCGGTAGAGAATGTCGGTCCCATCTGTATCCTGAAATCCTGCATTGAAATCGGCTCCTTCAAATTCGGTGAAGGTAATTTCTAAATCGCCTCCGGCCGTTGTACCCAAAAGCTGCACTAGCCTTTCTCCTCCGTTGGCCACATCTTCAAATGGGAAGGAGCCATTTGTAGCAGTAAGTGCAGTGGGTAGATTGGAGTAAATAAATGAATTGGCATTTTTCCATGTTCCGCCAGAATAGTTGATACCACCGATTCCGGAAGAGTTTACTGTTAGGGTGTTTCCATTAAGATCTAGACTTCCATTTTGTAAAAAAAGCGTTTCGGTCACATTCAAGTCACTTTCCACTATCAAATCGCCAGCGAGTTTATTGAGTGACATGTCTTGAGTGGTCAGTGAAAAGTTTTCGATTTGCTGATCTCCATTTCCTACAAAGTATAAGTGTGAGTTCGCAGCTATGATTTCTCCCGTTCCGCTTTGTCGAAGACCTCCAAGGACGAAAAGATCGGAAGGCAAGATTAAATCTTCAGATCCTTGTAATTCCAGGTTTCGAATAGCATTTGGGATAGCTGCATCGGGATAGGTAGAAGTTAGAAATGTTTTGGTGCCGCTTCCTCCACGATGGATTATGGTGCCGTTCAGTTGAAAGTTTGCTGCTTCGATTTCTGGATTTTCACCTTCCAAAATAAGCTCAGCGCCATTTTGAAGGATAAACTGCAAGGCGCTGATGGAGCCTGAACGGAAAAGAATCCCGTCATTGCATTCGGAAATCAACTGTGCTCCAGGTTCGATAATCAGCTCGCCAAATGGGCCAACTGCCACGGTTGGGTTTGTATTAAATGATATTGAAGAACATCTGTTAGGATTTACACCTGTGTTTAAGCTTTGAAATAGTGTGCCTGATCTGATGGTGAAGTTCATTGCTTTTATTGCCGTTTCAATAGTTAACGTCTGACCAGGCCCAGGGTCAAAAATCACACTATAGCGACTGTTTGTAGATTGCGCACTCCATGCTCCTTCGAGGGTAATTGTTCTACTAGTTCCACGAAAGGTTATGGTTGAGGTATTTGAATTGCCTATCCAGTTATTTGAAGCGTTTGTACCATTCGGGATTCCAGGAGCTGCTCCTGAAAAGGCCTGAAGTGTCCCATAAACATCTAAATTAAATCCATTTAGGTTTAACTTTTCGCCAGCTAAGGCTTGCGAGTTGATAAATAAACTTTTGACAGCTTCGTTTTGAGTAAGCGTTAGGGTGTGGGATTGGTCGATGTAGATATCGTGATTTTGATTGGGTAGAAAGCTGGCTGCCGCCCAAGTGCTGCCGTCAAAGATTTCCCAAATAGTGAGATTATTAAAATTGCCTGTCGAAACCGTACGGAACGCTCCTATTTCTTGGGCAAAGAGGGACACCCAAGTCAGGCACATGACTCCAAAAGCCGACATAAACCTGTATATTCGGCATCGGAAAAATATCCGTAGGCACATCGTTTTGTCCCTCATATCCAAATAAAAAGTGTTGAAAAAGGAGAATTAAGTTAATACAATGATTTTAAAAAAGAAAGTTATCGGTCTGATTATTTTTCTCTTAGTTAGTCAGACCTATGTCTCTCAAGCTCAGTTATATCGAATCAGTTTGCTGACTTGTGATCCAGGGGATGAGCTCTACATGGCTTTTGGTCATAGCGCCATTCGTGTGCTGGATAATATCAAGGGTACAGACTATGTCTTCAACTACGGCACCTTCAATTTCAATACCCCCAATTTCTACGGGAAATTTGCAGGAGGTAGGCTAGATTACATGCTTAGCGTAAGTACCTATGCGGATTTTGTGGCGACCTATACCCGAGAGCAAAGATCCATTCGAGAGCAAGTGTTGGATTTAAGTCTGGAGCAGGAACAGTATATGGTGGAGTTTCTTCAGGTCAATTACCTTCCTGAGCGGCGCTACTATCGCTATGACTTCTTTTTTGACAATTGTGCCACGCGAATTCGGGATGCGATGGATATGGTATTAGGTGACAAATTGGTCTGGAATGATGAGGGTGCTGATAAATCCGAAAAGACCTTCCGAAACCTGATTGATGAATATGTTTTGAATATGCCTTGGGCGGACTTGGGGATAGATTTGGCTCTGGGGGCAGTGATTGACCGGGATGCTACGGCGCAGGAGGAGCAATTTTTACCCGACTATATGGAAAAAGCCTTTGCGAGAGCCACTATCGTTGGGGATGGTCCGACTAGACCACTTGTGAAGGAGAATCATGTCATTTTGGATTTCCCTAAGCAAAATGCCGCAATGCCAAGCCTGAATCCCTACTGGCTTTTTTGGCTGGTGGCAGTTGTGTTTACAGTGATTACCTATGTCGGTTTCAAGCGAAAGCGCTTGTTTATCGGCTTTGATGTAGCCCTATTTTCGATCCTGGGAATCTTGGGGATAGTCATCTTTTTGCTGTGGTTTGCCACAGAGCATTCAGCTACTCAGTGGAACTGGAATATCCTTTGGGCTTTTCCTGGGCATGTGATACTAGCTTTTGCCTTGCTTCGCAAAAAGCTAAAACCTTGGGTGCGTCATTACCTGCTTGCAGCTTTGATTTTGGCTGATGCGGCTGTGGTTTTCTGGATTTTGGGATTTCAATCCTTTCACCCAAGCCTTATTCCAATTTTACTTGTAGTGATTCTTCGCACGAATTATCTGTACTACAATGTCGATAAGTATAAAGCTATTTCTGCTTAATTAAGATTTGCCCAAACTATTGTAGCCCCAAAAGGTGTTTGTAGAAAAGTATGGAATTTAAAATCACATCAGACTATCAACCTACTGGAGACCAGCCAAAGGCAATCAAAGAATTGACGAATGGGGTCAATCAGGGTGATGAAGCACAGGTGCTCTTGGGAGTGACAGGTTCGGGAAAGACTTTCACGATAGCCAATGTCATTCAGGAGGTTCAAAAACCCACCCTGATTTTGAGTCATAACAAGACCCTTGCAGCTCAACTTTATGGGGAATTCAAGCAGTTTTTTCCAGAAAATGCAGTCGAATATTTCATTTCATACTATGACTACTATCAGCCTGAGGCCTTTATTCCCAGCTCAGGTACTTACATAGAAAAGGATCTTTCGATCAATGAAGAGATCGAAAAATTGCGACTTAGTGCAACCTCTTCTTTGCTGACCGGGCGTAGAGATGTGATTGTGGTGGCTTCAGTTTCCTGTATCTATGGTATCGGAAATCCGGAGGAATTTGGGAAAAGTGTGATACGGCTCCAAGAAGGAGATCGAATTCCAAGAAATCAGCTTTTATTCAAGTTGGTGGACATTTTGTATTCCCGAACTCAGCATGAATTGACACATGGTACTTTCCGAGTCAAAGGTGATACGGTTGATATTTTTGTTGCTTATGCGGATTGGGGCTATCGGATTTTCTTTTGGGGGGATGAGATTGAGGCAATTCAGCGGATCGACCCGGCTAGCGGTAAGAAGCTGAACGATGAAAAGATCATTTCCATTTTCCCGGCAAATCTTTTCGTAACAGGACGTGATACAATTGACAAAGCCATTCATGAAATACAGGATGATATGGTCGCTCAGGTTAATTTCTTCGAAAAGGAGGGGAAATTTATTGAAGCTAAGCGTTTGCAGGAGCGGACTGAGTTCGATTTGGAAATGATCCGTGAATTGGGCTATTGCTCAGGTGTGGAGAACTATTCCCGCTACTTTGATCGCAGGCAGCCCGGAATGAGACCTTTCTGTCTTTTAGATTATTTTCCGGATGATTACCTGCTCGTGATTGATGAATCGCATGTCACGGTGCCGCAGGTTCGGGCCATGTGGGGAGGAGACCGGTCTCGTAAAGTCAATTTGGTGGATTTTGGTTTTCGCTTGCCTTCAGCTTTGGACAACCGTCCTCTGAAATTCGATGAATTCGAAAACCTAACCAATCAGGTCATTTATGTTTCAGCTACCCCAGCGGATTATGAACTTGCGAAAACCGAAGGGGTGGTCGTGGAGCAGATTATCCGTCCAACAGGTCTGCTAGATCCTACCATTGAAGTTCGCCCCAGCCAAAATCAAATCGATGATCTGCTTGAGGAAATTGATCAGACGATCAAGCAAGATGCGAGGGTATTGGTCACTACCTTGACCAAACGGATGGCCGAGGAACTGCAAAAGTACCTAGAACGTGCCGGGGTGAAATCCCGCTACATACACTCCGAGGTGAAAACCCTTGATCGGGTGGAGATACTTCGGGAATTACGTTTGGGAATCTTTGATGTTCTCGTCGGAGTGAATTTGCTTCGGGAAGGACTTGACTTGCCTGAAGTGGCGCTTGTTGCCATTTTGGATGCAGACAAGGAGGGTTTCCTTCGAAATGAGCGAAGTTTGGTACAGACGATAGGCCGGGCGGCACGTAACTCAGAAGGCCGGGTGATCATGTATGCAGATCATATCACGGATTCCATGCAGATGGCCATTGATGAGACCAAAAGGAGAAGATCACTGCAGATGGCCTACAATGAAGAGCATGGCATTACGCCAAAAACTGTCATCAAGTCCAGAGATAAGATCATGGGTCAAACCAAGGTGGCTGACTCGAAGAAAAATGCCAAAGTTTACGCCGAACCTATGCCAGGTGAGACTGCTATCGCAGCTGATCCGGTAGTACAATATCTCGGAAAAGAGAAACTGGAAAAACTAATTGCTCAGACACAAAAGCAGATGGAAAAAGCAGCCAAGGAATTGAACTTTATGGAAGCTGCCCGTCTCCGTGATGAGTGGATGGCACTCAAAAATAGACTTGCTCAGCTGGAGCAAGGACCCAATAAATAAAAATACATCATGACACTTCAAGAGGTCAAAAGACTTGCTGCTCAGGGCGAGGGGCTTCGACTGGAATTTAAAAAGAAGGTCGCTTTTCCGGAAAAAATTGTCCGGGAGCTTATTGCCCTTGCCAATACCGAAGGCGGTAAATTGCTTTTGGGTGTCGATGATGATGGGACAGTAAGTGGACAGCGTTTTATCGAAGAGGAAGTGTTTGTGTTAAAGCGGGCTATTCAAGATTATATTCTCCCCAGCATTGATTATGAAGTGGATATGATCAAAATCAACGAAAAGAAGGGGGTGGCTATTTTTGATATACCAAAAAGTAATGGTACTGCTCACTACTTAATGGATGGAAACCGGAAGAAAGCCTACATCCGGGTGGAAGATAGAAGCGTGCAGGCTAGTCGGGAAGTCTGGGAAATCCTCAAACGTCGACATCATCAGCGAGATATCATTTTTACTTACGGCCCAAAGGAAGAAAAGCTGATGCGAATTTTGGGAGAAAATGGAAAAGTAACCCTTCGCGAGTACATCAGAGAGGCGAAGCTTCCTAAATTTCTAGCCAGTAAAACCTTGGTGAGATTGGTTTTGGCAAATGTCTTGGAAATCCACCCGGAAGAGTCTGAGGACTATTTTACTTTGAAAGAGTAGGGAGCTTGATTCCTGTCTGAAAAGTAAAACCTTCATTTCCCTGCAAGCCACCCGAGTGGATGGCTAAAATTTTTGATCCTCTCGGGAAATAATCCTTTTCAATTAAGTCCCAAATACCTGAAAGCATCTTTCCGGTGTAAATTGGATCAAGGATAATCCCGAATGTCTCGTAAAACCACCAAATAAAATCGATTAGGGATTGTCTGTATTTGGCATAGCCGCCAAAATGGTAGTCCGTGAATATTTGATTTTGATTGCTAAGGTCAACATCAAACATCTTACTCAAATCAGCCACTTCTTTGTGAATGAATTCGCCCTTCAAAGCGGAAAAACCCAAAATGGTTTGTTCAAGGCTAGCTGATTGAATCAAACCCAAGAATGTGCCTGCAGTACCAATAGAAGTACCGATATGAGTAAAGCTTTCATCCTCTGCCGAAAGTATCTCACGGGTGCCTCGTATAGCTTCTGCATTGGTTCCACCTTCTGGAATTAGATAGAATTCCCCAAATTTTTCCTTCAGTTGCTGGATGAAATCTGCATCCTTTTTTTTACGAAAATCTTCTCGGTTCACGTAGTGAAGCTGCATCCCTTTTTCTGTAGCGGCTTTCAGGGTAGGGTTTAGCGGCAAAGTTTCTTCACCTCGAATGATACCAATAGATTTCATGCCTAAAGCAAATGCCGCTTGGGATACTGCATGAATATGATTGGAATAAGCACCGCCAAAGGTCAAGAGTGTATGATGGTCTTCGGCTTGAGCTTTTAATAGGTTGTATTTTAACTTGAAAAATTTATTTCCCGGTACCAATTCATGGATCAAGTCCAAGCGTTTAATGGATAATTCGAGCCCTTTTTCTTCCAAAAGAGGATGGTCTAGAGGCTGATTAACAATGGGGTTGGGGCTAAGCATGCTTGAATTTTGGGAAAGTTAAGGGAGTTCCGTGTATTTTTACAGGATGAATCAGCAACCCGAAGAGGAATTTGAGGACGAGGAAGTAGCAGCCCTTTACGAACATTACCATATCAAGGTAGACAAAGGACAGTCTCCGATCCGTATTGACAAATTCCTCACCGAGAAAGTGGCTTTTGCAACGCGTAATAAAGTGCAGCAGGCCATAGACAATAGCTTCGTGCTTGTCAATGGCCAATCTACCAAAGCAAATTACAAGATTAAGCCACTTGATGAGATCCGAGTCATGTTTCCACAAGAACCACGGGATACCGAGGTAATTCCTGAAAACATTCCCTTGGATATCGTCTACGAAGATAAGGATTTGCTGGTAGTCAATAAACCTGCCGGAATGGTAGTTCATCCAGCACATGGCAACTGGACGGGTACATTGGTGAATGGGCTGGTTTATCATTTTCAGCAACTTCCCGAGATGAAGGGGAATGTGGGCCGACCCGGATTGGTACATCGAATCGATAAGGATACCTCTGGCCTTCTGGTGATCGCCAAGAAAGAAGAGGCGATGACGCATCTTGCGGCGCAGTTTTATCACCATACAATTGAGCGAAAATACATAGCCTTGGTCTGGGGCGAGATGGAGGAGAAGTCCGGGACCATCACCGGCCATGTAGGGCGAAGTGCCAAAGACCGGAAAATAATGGATGTCTTTCCTGATGGAAGCCAAGGAAAGCATGCAGTAACCCATTGGGAAGTGATCAATAATCTACGCTATGTCAGCTTGATTTCCTGTCAGCTAGAGACTGGTAGAACTCACCAAATACGTGCTCATATGAAATTTCTGGGACACCCCTTATTCAGCGATGCAATGTATGGTGGGGATAAAATCCGGAAAGGGACGCAGTTTTCAAAGTATAAGTCTTTTGTAGAGAATTGCTTTCAAATCATGCCAAGACAAGCCCTTCATGCCAAGTCCTTAGGCTTCAAGCATCCCCGTACTGGAGAAAACATGTATTTCGAAGCGCCACTTCCGGAAGATTTTTCGGATGTATTAGCTAAGTGGGAGCATTATGTACAATATGAATAGGCTATTGATTTTTTAAAAATCTGATTTTTCTTAGTAATCCCTCTTATTAAAACCTCCTGTATCTGGATGATAATTAGGGAGTTGATAATTCAAATTCGGAAGATATGAGCGGATACCCTACTTCCGTAAAAAAATATTCATTGAAAATAAGTCAAAAATAAGACTGGAATCAGTTTCAATTTTAACGAATCGATATATTTAAAACGATTTCATTAAATAAAATGTAAATTTTTGATAAAATTTTTAGATTATTTTCAAAAAAGAATCCTTTTGCTGTATATTTGAAACAGTCAAACGGCTAAAAGTTCTAGTATCATACTGTAGGATGTTGAAATTGGCAGACAAGCCCTCCTGTCTCGGGGGTGGAGATGAAAGGATAAAGCATTTATCGAGCTCGTGAATGCCTAACTTCTCCGTGGAGGTTCGAATCCTTCTCCTACAGCAGGTTATTTTGGGTTTATTGTTAATTGATTAAAACCATGAAATTGTTTTTCATGGTTTTTTTTTGCCCCTAGGTTTCAGTTTTCTTAGTTGAATTGAAGATTTGTTAATGAAGCTTTGATTTTTAGATATTCTATTTTTGAAACAATATCAAAAACAGCTATAAATTAAAAATAATGTAAAAAATTAGAAAATTTTTTGCAAAAAGGGTAATAAAAGGATCATTTTATTAATTTTGAATCATCAAGAGTTAGAAATTGAAATATCGCAAAACGATGCGATCTATACTTGAAAAGCGGCGCGTAAGCAATGGAGACAGACGACTTTTTCGACTGTAAGTTATTCGCCGCTTCTTTTCTGAATTAAATTACCAAAGGTCACCAAGATATAATCCTGTAGGATGTTGAAATTGGCAGACAAGCCCTCCTGTCTCGGGGGTGGAGATAAGGGAAAAAGCATGGCTCAAACCGGACTATCGCCTAACTGCTCCGTGGAGGTTCGAATCCTTCTCCTACAGCAAAAAGCAGCAAGAAATTGCTGCTTTTTTATTTTTTAGAGCGGATTTAGTTATTTTTCACAAAATACCTCAGCATGATCAAAGGAATACGAGACAAACTCAGCCATCATCCTCGGCGTAAGCGGGTTTTGCGGTTTTTGATCTATTTGCTGCTCAGTCTTCTCTTTTTGGAGTTCTTTTTTTATTTCGGTTCCAATCTACTTTTTCTTAATTGGGCGCGGACAAAAGTTAATGAAGCAACAGGGGGAGTCTATCAGGTAGAGTTTAATCGTTTGAATTTTTCACTGTTTCGACGTGGAGTATTCCTAAATGGGATCGTCCTTCGTCCAGATCCAAACGCAGCTGCCAATGAAAATCAGGTTTTGTTTGATTTTCAATTGGATGAATTGGGAATTCGTAATCTCTGGTTTGATTGGGATGAAAAAATCCTGGAAGTAGGAAATATCCGTCTTGAGAATCCGAATCTTTCACTACAACTTCCTCCTGAGTTGGAAGAAAGCGATTCTCTGGACCAAGAAGAAGTGTCAGCAGTACGCCGACTTGAAAATGAAATCAAAAAGAGTATCGATAAGTTGATCTTTGGTGGGGTGATTATCGATGAAATCTTGATCGCCGATGCAGACTTGTTCTTTTTTAACTTTCTCAGTAAAAAATCCATCAATGCCAAGAATACCAGTCTCCATGTATTTGATGTGGATTGGAGCGAATCTGGGGAATGGGTTACCCCGTTCAATGCCAAAGGTTTTGAGTTTGAACTGGAGCAAGTGGAGTTTTCACTGCCGGATAAGGTTCATACCATTTTTGCCGAAAAAGCCTTTGTTACCTCATTGGATAGCCGTATTTCGGTTGAGGAATTTTCCCTAAAACCTGATAAAACTATAGATGCGCCTGTCTATTATGAGCTTTTCCTCGATGAATTGCGGATAGGAAATGTGGATTTAAACCGTGCTTTCAGACAATCTGAGCTGGAAATTGATGAGGTTATTTTAAATAAGCCCTCCGTCCAAGTGACCCGAAATGAAAACCTTAGAAAAAGTGTCCAAAGGAGTGGCGACCTGAATGAGTTGATCGAAGGATTACTTAAGTCTATTTATATCAAAGAACTATCTGTTCGCGAGGGTGATTTTTTGACTGGAGGACTTTTGGATAGTCTTCATAATCGGATAGAGGCTGGAAAAGTGGAATTCAAAATGATTCAATTCTACTTGGGTGAGGATCAGGATAGAAGACAGAATCAATTTTTTTATGGGAAAGATGCCGCCATGGAGTTGGGGGAATTTGTCCTGTACCTATCGGATGATTATCACCTAATTCGAGGCGAAAAAGTAATGGCTAGTTCCTTTTTGGACCGAATCGAGGTGTCAGGATTTGAGCTAGTCGAAAGGCCGGAAATAAACCCTGACATAGTTCCCAATCAGCGGTTTGATATCAAGCTTGAGACTGTAGAGATGGAGGCGGCTGAATTGAAAAAGCTCTACAACGAGGGGATATTGGATGTAGAGCGAATTGCCTTACAAGCACCTGAAGTGGAAATCACAGATCTGCGAAAGGCTAGCTCAGATGAAGTCAAAAAAGTGAGGAGGAATATCTGGGAAGGGTATTTATCAGAGGCAAATATTGGGTATTTTGACTTGATTGATGGTCGTGTCCAATTCAAGAATGCAACAGGCTTACGATCGGATGATGTAGCCTTTGAACGTATCAGTTTGAGCCTTGAGGATGTCAAAGTGTCACTGGATTCTGTGCTTGAAATTCAAGATGCCCTGCTAGCTGAAGAAGTGGTTTTAAGTTTGGATAAGTATCGACTCAAGCTTCGGGATAATCTTCACGTTTTTGAAGCTGGTGAGGTGCTTATCGATTCAAAGCGCGATTTGATTGAGTTGAGAGATTTTACTTTAAGACCTGAAAATCCTGAGAATATCTCGGATGTTTTGGATACCTACGGTAAAAGTGTGGCATTGAATTTCAAGGTTCCCAGCTTTCAGGTTAGAGGAGTCGATATCAGGGCAGCCCTGCTGGAAGAGAGATTGGATATTAGAGAGATTTTTGTCCTTGGCCCCGAGTTTGACTATAGAAAATATCGAAAAACATCTGAATCTTCCCGAGGGGACGGACCAAGTTCCGTGGATGATTTTCAGGGACTTCTTTCTTCTTATTTTCGTTCAGTTTCTATTGATTCGGTCCGATTTGAAGAAGGAAAGCTTGACTTTTTTGATTTCTCTGGAAGAAGGGAAATCAGCTTTGCAGAGGAGGATCTTTCCCTTTATTTAAAGAATTTTTACTTCGAAGAGGGAATGGTAAACGATACCTCCAAAACCTTCTTTTCGGATGAAATTATTCTTGATTTGGCAGATTATTCTTTCAGTCTAGCCCAAGGTGATTATGATGTGACGACTAATCACCTTCAGTTTGATACCAAGAAAAAGCGTCTTTCAATCGATACCCTGACACTCATTCCAGGTGAAAATCTTTCCAGTAAAATCGCCTTGTCCTTGCAGCTGCCGATGGTGGAGTTGGATGGGGTAGACCTAGAGGATTTTTTATTCAATGATCGACTTGAGCTCAATCGTCTTCGGGTGAATGGAAGCTCGATTAATTTGGAGGTTAATCCGGATTATATTCGCAATGCGGGCGAACAGGCAAGAAGAAACCAAGCGAGAAGCGAAAGAAGGGTGCTCAAGGAGGTAAGCATTGAGGAGGTAATTGCCACTAATTCTAATTTTAACCTGCTCTATCGCTACGGGCAAAGGGGGGAGCAATCCATCAATACTGATTTTGATCTGTCTATTCAGGATTTGAATTTAGGTGAAGAGGTGGACCTGAGGCGTGATGCTTCTCAGCTCTTCGGACAGTTGGCCATTTCTCTCAATGAGTTTCAATTCAATCTCCCGGATAGTATTCATCAACTGGTATTTTCCAATCTTTCTTTTGATAGTGAAAAAGATGAGACTGTTCTTTCTGGTATCACGATAGCTCCGATCGATCGCTTGAATAAAACGCCCTTTTTTCTGGAAGGTAGTATAGCCGAAATTGGGATTTCAAATAATGATTTGAGTCTGATTCAGGAAACCGGTGTATTTGATATTGAAAAGCTTCGTATCTCTCAACCTAAGCTAAGTGTCATTCGGGACAAAGAGGCTCCAAAGATCAAGAAAGAATCCAGGTCAAATGAAGCTGATTCAGCAGGTTTGATTCAGTCCATTCTCCTTCAGTCCATAGAAATACAAGAAGGACAAATAAAAATTGAAGACCTAAACACGGGAGCGATCAATGGACTAGGCTTCAATGAGGTCAATGCAGAAATCAATGCATTGAATTGGAATCTGACCCAAATGGGGGATGTAAAGATCCTTGAATCACTTTTAGACAGTAAATCTTTTCTTTCATTCGGGGATTATGAGATTTTCACCAAAGACAGTATGGAGTCTATTCGTGTGGGAAAAGTAGTTTTTGATGGGGAGAATTTTGAAATGGAGGAGGTTCGCTATGCGCCGACGATGGGGCGCTATGCCTATTTGAGAGAAAAAGGCTTCCAAACGGATGCGGTAGATTTAAATATTGACCGGCTTAGAATAGAAGGGATTGACTATTCTGCCTACTTTGTGGATGGGCAGATTAAAGCTAGGAAATTCAGAGGTGATGATTTTCGACTGGATATTTTCCGAGATAAGCGTCTCCCATTGCCAGAAAATGTCTACAAGCCCATGCCCCAGGTTTTGCTAAGTCAGGCACCTGTCTCGGTTCTTTTGGATACAGTGATTTTGGAGAACGGTCGGATCCGATACCAGGAATTTACGGAGGGTTCTCAACTTCCCGGTCAGATAGTCTTTGAAGATGTGGCTGCAGGAATCGCACCGGCAGCAACGAGTACTGAGGAGTCATCATACCCCTTGAAGGAACTGGATTTGATTGCAACTGCTAAGCTGATGGGGGAGGGGGAAATCAATCTCCAAAGCCGTCTGTTTTTCGAAGATCCCTATCCCATGGATGTAACGCTGCAGCTTGGGGCTATGCCCTTGGAAAAATTGAATGGGATATTGGCAAAAGCGGCATTTCTAAATACTCGGGAAGATGCCCGGGTGGTGATGGGAGATTGGAGTTTTCGGCTAGATGATGAGGAAGCTATCGGTAAAATGCGCTTTCATTATGAGGATTTGAAAATTGATTTTCTGGACTCACTGACTTTGGAAAAAGGAAAAGGCAAGCTGGCCTTAATGAGTTTTCTAGGGAATACCTTGATCAAAAATAACAACCCGCGGAAACTTTTTGGGAATACGGTTCTATCTGATATTTACTTCAAAAGAGACACGACAAAGTTTGTGTTCAGCACCTGGTGGAAAGCTACCCTAAGTGGCCTCAAGGGTTCGGTTGGACTAGGACAGCCGGCTATTCCTATCCGGAAAGAAGAGGAAGAGTAATGTCCTTTTGGAGGATCAAAATTCTTTGATAAAAAAAATCCCGTTTTGAACAGAATTGAATTCCTGCCCAAAACGGGATTTTGCAGATTAAAAGAAATGCTTTAGTCCAGCTTTCCTTCAGTGTCTTTGAAATCTCCGATAATTCTTGCACCGCTGTTGATTTGAACATCACCGTAGATAGTGATGACATTATCTTCACCGACAAACTCTAAGGTAGCTCCGCTATTTAGTCTTAAATCGCCGTAGATTACCGTGCTTCCTGTCAATCGAAGTGTTGAATTACTATTAACATTGATGCTGGTGTTTTTGCGATACTGGCCAAAGGCAAAGGATCCTACTACATGCATCAGTCCATTGCTGTTGACATTCAGGTTGTTCTCAATGGCCAAGGATCCACAGAATAGAAACTCCCCGCCAATGTTTACATTTTTCAATTGAGCGGAACCGCTGTAAGCTGCTTTTTCATTTCCGTTTACATTGAGATTGGAGTTTCCCCGATAAGGATCCAAACCTTCGCAGCTGACTCCTGAGCCTTCATCATCTTCATCGTCATCATCATCATCGTACTTTTTAATTTTTAGGATTTGAATACCTCCATTTCCTGTGGCCACGAAGATAAACTCATCCTCAAAACGGACGAAATTTGACGAACCGTCAAGATCCAAAACTCCATAAAGTTCTACGTCATCCTCATCATCTACATCGGCGATAGAGATTCCTGCAGCCCCGTTTGCCATGAATAGCAACTCATCGTCCACAGAAACAGCATTTGTCACAACATCACCCGGCTCTACATTCTCTGGGTTGATGGGAATAGCTACTAGGCTTTCTTCCTGACCATTTGACATTCGATAGATGCCGGCTCCATTTCTTCCTTTTGCGATGTATAGATACCCGTCTTCAATATCGATAGTTCGCTTAGCTTGGGCCTCATCAGACTCTGTGTTGATGCTACTTACTTCGCTCAGTGAGTTGGCATTAAGAACTACAGCTCCCGACGTCCCGTCCAAGATAGCAATGCGATTGTCTTCATGGGCTACACTTCTCAGGTCACCACTAGCACGCTCTTCAAGTTTGTCAAAGCTTCGGTCAAAAAGCGTCAAGGCTCCATCGCTACCACTGACAATAGCGGTGAACTGGCTACTGGCAGTGACATCAGTGGCCACAAATCCAGGAACTGAATAATATCTGAAATCAGAGGTGAATTGTCCATCAGATACACTTACTACTCCAAGATTGGCAGGGCCATCAACATCCATCTGATCGATATCCATTCCCATGGCTAGGAACAATAACCCATCTCGATATTCTACTGCGCTGACATCAGCATGTCTAAAAATCACCTGAGAGACAATCTTTGGTTTGTAGGCATCAGAAATATCGATGATTTCTACTGCGCCTAGAAATGTCGGACCGGCAGTATTGTAAGCCACGTATGCGTAATCATCATCAATATCTACATGAGTAGCCTGTAGTGTGTTGCCTTCATATTCTGGAGAGGAAGCCTGAGACACAAGTACCAGTGATATTTTTTCAGCATCATCATCATCCAGAACTCTCCCTGAAGGATTAGATGGAGAAGTGATTCCAATTACGCCTCCGCCCTCAAGGCTCAGTCGTTGACTCAACTCATCGGAATTGTTATTGATCAAAACAGTCGGATCTGCCGGGTTTTCAATCGAATCATTGCAGGCAAAAAACGTAGCTGTCATAAACGCTGTGAGTAGCAAAGCATTTATTTTACTGTTATGTTTTAATTTCATGTCTTGTAAAATGTTTTTTGTAATTATATAAATGAAATATAAAATTCAACTTTTTTATTATTGGTTATTAATTGTTTAAAATCGCTCGAATATAAATTATGTTTATTATATAATCCAAAAATTATTTTATATAAAGTTTCAAATATTTCGCTATCTATATATTTCATATCTACTATTTTGTTGTTTGTTGATAAATCAATGTTAATAAACTGCTTATATGGATAAATCAACATTTTTTTCGGGGTCCAGAATCTTAAATCTCTGCCTTCTGTATTAACACAGACGATTCTGCCCTAGATTTTCGGTCGGCCTAGAAATAAACTGAGGCGGGGATAAATTTCCATTGTATTTCACCGAGCGAAGTGAGGTATATCTCGCAAAGCGTATTTTTACAAAGTTCTGCTCGCTGACTACTGAGACTGCCTACTTATTCACCTGCCATCTTGTCACTTTTTTCCGATTGGAACGGGCATTGATAATCCCATTCTGTCAATATTGTATTCACTAAAACGATTTATACCATGCAGGAAAAAGGTACCATCTCGATTCATACCGAGAATATTTTCCCCATTATCAAAAAATTCCTCTATTCAGATCATGAGATTTTTCTTCGCGAATTGGTTTCCAATGCGGTAGATGCTACCCAAAAAATCAAACGCCTCGCGACATTAGGTCAGTACACTGGCGAATTGGGTGATATCACCGTGGAGGTTTCCTTCGACGAGAAAAAGAAAACCATCACCATCTCTGACAAAGGTCTGGGGATGACTGCCGAGGAGATCAAAAAGTACATCAATCAGATTGCCTTTTCTGGCGCTACTGAATTTGTGGAGAAGTTCAAGGACGCCAAAGATGCCAATGAGATCATCGGTAAGTTTGGTTTGGGCTTCTACTCGGCCTTTATGGTTGCTAAAAATGTAGAGATTCACACACTTTCTTTTCAGGAGGGGGCAGAGCCGGCCATTTGGACTTGTGACGGTACGACCGAATTTGAGATCAAAAAAGGTAATCGCAAGACCCGCGGTACGGACATCATTCTTCACATCAATGAAGATTCTGAGGAGTTCCTAGACAAGTGGAAGCTGCAGGGTATATTGGATAAATACTGCAAATTCCTGCCTGTACCGATCAAGTTTGGCACCAAAAGCG
The DNA here is from genome assembly GCF_002807035.1 of Algoriphagus formosus. GTDB lineage: Bacteria > Bacteroidota > Bacteroidia > Cytophagales > Cyclobacteriaceae > Algoriphagus > Algoriphagus formosus. The sequence goes on from NZ_NIUC01000002.1 coordinate 1,929,906, forward strand.
AATCCGTAGAGGATGGCGTAGATGACAAGGGCGAGAAAAAATATAAGTCTGTCGAAGTGGACAATATCATCAATACCACTTCCCCTATTTGGACCAAGTCGCCCAGTGATTTGAAAGATGAGGATTACCTGAATTTCTACAAGGAGCTCTATCCAATGTCTGAGGATCCGCTTTTCTGGATTCACCTGAATGTAGACTATCCATTCAATCTGACTGGTGTATTGTATTTCCCGAAGGTCAAGAATGAGTTTGAATTGCAACGAAACAAGATCAAACTTTTCAGCCGTCAGGTATTTATTACCGACGAGGTAAAGGACATTGTGCCCGAGTTTCTGATGTTGCTTCACGGGGTAATTGATTCTCCGGATATTCCATTGAACGTATCACGAAGCTTTTTGCAGGCGGATGGAAATGTGAAAAAGATCAATAACTACATCACGAAAAAGGTAGCGGACAAGCTTTCTGAATTGTACAAAAAAGACCGCAAAGCCTACGAGGCCAAGTGGAATGACATCGGCCTTTTTGTGAAGTACGGCATGATCTCTGAAGATAAATTCTACGAAAAAGGGAAAGAGTTTACGCTCCTAAAAAATACTAAGGACGAATACTTCACCTTAGATGAATACACAGAGAAAGTAAAAGCTATTCAGACGAACAAAGACGATCAGACCATTTTCTTGTATGCCACGGATGTAGATAAGCAGGATGGCTTTATCGCTTCGGCCAATAAGAAGGATTACGATGTGTTAGTCTTGGATTCGCCGATCGATAGTCACTTTATCCAGCATATCGAAACCAAGCTTGACAAAACCCAACTGAAGCGTGTGGATGCCGATGTGGTAGAGAAGCTGATCCAAAAAGAAGATTCCTATGCCAACTTGCTCACCGAAGATCAAAGCAAGCAGGTGAAGGAACTCTTCGAAAAAGCGATCGATAACAAGTCCTATTCGGTAGAGATCGAAGGCTTGAGTCCCGAGGAAATGCCCGTGACCATCACCATGGAGGAGTGGATGCGCCGTATGAAAGACATGGCGCAGACCGGTGGCGGACCGATGAGTTTCTACGGAAGCCTGCCTGACAGCTACAAAGTCGCCATCAACGGCAACCATCCTGTGGTAGACAAAATCCTCAAATCAGACGACGAAGAAGCCCAACTTAAGCTTGCCAAGCAGGCCTTTGACTTGGCGATGCTGTCTCAGGGCTTGCTGACCGGCAAGGATCTGACTGCCTTTGTGAAGCGAAGTGTGGAGATGATTTAGTTAGAGATCTTTGAGGTCTCAAAGACCTCGAAGTTATTTTATGATTTTCCCTATATTAAAAGCATCGGGGGTTTCAAACCCCCAAAGGTTAATCCCAATCCCCGTCGATACGCCGGGGATTTTTGCTTTAATGCTGTTCGTCTCTAATTTTTCCAGTTTAATACCTAAAAACAATCCACTTATCAACCAATTGATTTTCAAAAGTTGAAAATTGAAATATTCCGTGAACTAAAATTATTGTATTTGATTCTCAACTAGTTATGGATTCTTGAAAAAAATTTATTCGTTTCTTCTTGACAAAAAGATGGGGGGACACTATATTTAGTTCAAGTTAATCGCGCGGCGAACTTTTTAAAAGAAATTTTCAAATCAAAAAAAGACTATGAAAAACTTATTTTACGCATGTGGGTTCATTTTAATTCTTTGCACCTATGCAGTTAATCCTTCCTCTGCCCAGTATATTGACGACAAAGGTGAATGGAAATTTAAAGAAGCGGTTGTATTAAACGGTGCAATATATGCCGTGGAGAAGTGCGAAAAAACACTATTTGGAACTTGTACCATAGGTACGTACCAATCCGTCCCTGCACCTATAATAGCTCCATAATTAGAAATTAATTTTAAACAAATATCACCTGTCCTTAAGGGCAGGTGTTTTTATATGAAGACATTATTTCTATTCCTGCTTTGTCTTTTAGCTGGATGCCAAGGCAAAAAGACAACCAATTATAAAATAGTATTGAAAAACCAGTTTACTACTTCAATTCCTGTTGAATTTTCCACCCAATTTTCTACCACCTTTAAGTGGGGAAATATGGCCTTTATTACAAATGTTTCCAATAAAATATTAGTATTAGATGAATTAAACTTCTCAAGTGATTCTATCATTGAATTTCCAGACTATGAGGCCAATGATATAGGGACAATTTCATTAAATCAATTTAAAAATTCGATTATAGGGCATTCTGAGAAAAGGAATGGATTTATTGAATTTGCAGATGGAAAGGCAACATACTATCCACTTAACCTTTCAGATTATTTTATAGTTGATAATCGGAAATCAAGCGGTCATTTTATTTCCCCTTCTAAAATGATTATTTCTCTAACAAAAGGAGACCTCTCCTATTTTCCAAAGGAAATGATAGATGAAAAGTTAACCACTTTTGGAGTTTATGATTATAGTCAAATGAAAGTCACTGATTTTTTCGGGTCCTATCCCAAAGAAATCCTGGAAGCCAAGGGAAATTATCCGAAGGAGTTTCAAATTCCGTTTAACCTGATTTATGGGGATAAATTAATTGTTGGATATCCATTGAGTGATGATTTGATTTCATATAGCCTCGATGATTTTAATGATTTTGAATCAAAAAAAGTCGAAAGTAATATTTTTAAATTGCCTGCGCCTTTTTCTGATCGTGAAGATCGTTATGAGGTTTTTAAATTGTTTTATTATTCCAACAAATATGGGCCAATTTCATATCACGAGGATTTAGATATTTTTTCTAGAATAGTAATCCATGAATTATCGGTTAACTCGAAGGATGCTTGCGATAGGAAATATTCTGTAATTTTATTTGATAAAAACCTTGAAAAGATTGAAGAAATTGAAGTAAGTGATATTTACAATTCGGATTGGTCGTTTGCACTCCCAACACCTACTGGATTTTTGTTGTCCGGAATATGTGAAAATTACCTTGGAGAAGATTATTTTATTTATAATGCTTATGTTGATTTAATTAAAATATGAGTTTTAAACTAATATTCCTCTTAACCATTCTTTTTTTTGAACGATTTTTTCTCCAATCAATTCAAGAGGATACCGAAAATTTTAAATTTGACATTAATGGTAACCTTGAATTAGTTTCTGTTATTACCACATCACATTCCAATCCCGCAAGAGTTCCTCTTGAAATTGCCATTCGACTAAAATCCAATGGATTAGTAATTGATGAAATGATTTTTGATTATTCTATTTCATCTATTTGGAGAATTAATCAATCAGAGTTTTTTATTTTATTAGGACCTGAAAATCTTGTCAAAGTAAAAGTTGTTAATAAAAAAATTTTCAAACTGACTGAAAACTTAATCTCTCCATTTGATAAGCCTTCCTTTGGTACAAATATTCATAAAAACCTCGTTTTCAAAATAGACGATTTAATGCTTTTCTACGAATCTTATGATCGACAATCTTATAAGCTTACTCTGAGAGGCACTAATAAGAGCAAAGAGATTTTAGTCGGGATGAAATATCCAGGATTCGTGGATCCTCAACATTTTATTTATCCTCCTCATAGAACGATTTTATTAAGAAATGGAAATATCTACATTTTGGATGAAGTAAAATTGATTGTCCATATTGTAGGAATGAATTTAGTTAGCTTTAAAGAAGTAAAACTTCCAGAGGGACATGAATACCAATGGGATATATTTAGTTTTAATTTATCTCTTCTAAGACGCGATTTAAATGGTAGTATTAAAAAAATAGCTTTAAGTAATTTCTTACAATAATTAATATTTCAAAAATTTTTAACTGTTTAGATTTGCCGTCTTATCACCACCACCATACTAGTCTATTTCAAGAATTGGTTTATTTTTGTTTATGCTTTCCAAAAAGACCAAGTACGCCCTTCATGCTCTCACCTATCTCGGCAAGCATCGGGATGAAAAAACAGTATTGATTCATGATATTGCCGAGGAGCATGGGATTTCTCATAAGTTTCTCGAAAATATCCTGCTCGAACTCCGAAAAGCAGGCTACCTCGGCAGCAAAAAGGGCAAAGGCGGAGGCTACTACCTGATCAAAGAACCCAAAGACATCCCGCTTTCTCGCGTGATTCGGCTCCTCGATGGCCCTATCGCCTTGCTTCCCTGTGTCAGCCTCAACTACTACGAACCTTGCTCCGAATGCAAGGATGAGGCCACTTGCGGCATCAATAAGGTCATGATTCAGGTTCGTGACGAGACACTTAAAATTCTGGAAAACAAGACCTTAGAAGATATTTTAAAAACTTAACAAAAATTTTTCCCTATAAAGTCTATAAAAAAGATAGGGTTTATATACTTTTGCTTTCATAATTCGTGAAAGACGCATGATTCTAGACCAACCACTCAAAAAGGTATTCGAGACTAAGCCCGGAAAAGACAGCAATCTGAAGAGCTTGCTAAAGTCCGTTTCCTGGCGAATCGTCGGAACTTTGGACACCATCATCATTTCATTCATCATTACCGGTCAGTTGACTATGGCTCTATCCATCGGATCGGTAGAGGTGATCTCGAAGATTTTACTTTACTATCTCCATGAGCGGGTATGGGAGACAGCCACCAAAACCAAAACAGCAGATGCAGAAAAAGAATATGCAAGATCTTGAACGCCGCTTGAACCAATTAAGCGCTGGAGAAGGCTTGGCGCTGATCGCGGATCTCTTTCCGGAGAAGGTGGTTTTCTCCACTTCACTCGGCCAAGAGGATCAGGTGATCACGCAATTGATCGCTTCACAAAATCTCCCTATTCAGATCTTTTCCCTGGATACGGGTAGGTTGTTTCCGGAGACTTTGGAGCTTTTGGCTCGAACCGAAAGTAAGTATAAGACACGCATCAAGGTCTTTTATCCAGAAACTACCTCTGTGGAAAGGCTTGTCTCTGATATGGGAATCAACGGATTTTATGAATCGGTCGAAAATCGCAAATCCTGCTGCTATGTGCGAAAAGTGGAGCCTTTGAAAAGAGCTTTGGCAGGAAATGAAGTTTGGGTAACTGGCCTTCGGGCCGAGCAAAGTCCCAATCGCCATGCTATGAAACGTATTGAATGGGACGAAGTCAATCAGATCTTAAAGTATAATCCTTTATTGGATTGGTCTTTTGACGAGATGATAGCCTATATCGACAAATACAAGATCCCTTATAATCCACTTCATAATAAAGGATTTATCAGTATAGGTTGCGCTCCTTGTACTCGAGCGATTCTTCCTGGAGAAGATGCCCGCGCCGGAAGATGGTGGTGGGAGGACTCGAAGAAGGAGTGTGGACTTCATGTGAAATAAGACACAAGACCTCGTGTTGACGTCACTGCGAGGAGGCACGACGAAGCAGTCTCTTAGATTAAAAAGTGAAAATTGAGATTGCTTCTCCCGATTCTCGGGATCGCAATGACGGATGACCGATGAGCTTTCGACATTCGGTGTTCATCATTCGAAATTCGATATTGAATCAAGATGCCGAAATGTTGAAAAAAATAATGAACACCGAACGCTAAATATCTAACATCGAAGGTTTCAAAAATCGTAAATCCTATGTCAAACCTATTCATACCTAACCCCAAAGAAGCAGAATCGATCCATATCCTGAGGGAAGTGGCGGCGCAGTTTGAGCGACCAGTATTGCTTTTTTCAGGTGGTAAAGATTCCATCACTTTGGTGAGATTGGCTCAAAAAGCCTTTTACCCTGCCAAAATCCCTTTTCCACTCTTACATGTGGACACCGGGCACAATTTCCCCGAGACGATTGAGTTTCGTGATCAGTTGGTTGCCGAGCTTGGCCTGGAACTGATTGTGCGCAAGGTACAGGACTCCATCGATCAGGGGAAAGTAAGTGAAGAAAAAGGACGCTATGCCAGCCGAAATAGCCTTCAGACTACCACGCTTTTGGATGCGATCGAGGAATTTAAATTTGACGCTTGTATCGGTGGGGCAAGAAGAGATGAGGAAAAAGCACGAGCAAAGGAGCGGGTATTTTCCGTGCGGGATGATTTTGGACAATGGGATGAAAAAAACCAGCGTCCTGAGCTTTTCGATATGCTCAATGGGAAAATTCAAGTAGGTCAAAACGTCCGTGTCTTTCCGATTTCCAACTGGACTGAACTGGACGTTTGGGAATATATTCGAACTGAAAATATCGCAATCCCCAGTATTTACTTTGCCCATAAGCGGGAGGTGTTTTTCCGTGATGGCTTGATCTGGACTGCTAATGAACATGTGTACCGAGAGGCTCATGAAAAAGTCATCGAGAAGTGGGTTCGATTCAGAACCGTAGGGGACATGACTTGTACCGCAGCTGTGCTTTCAGAAGCTACTTCCCTTGATGATGTGGTTGCTGAAATTCGGGAATCCACTATCTCCGAGCGGGGAGCAAGAATCGACGACAAGCGATCAGAAGCCGCGATGGAGACCAGGAAGAAAGTTGGGTATTTTTAATAGGCAGAAGATTCTAGATGCAAGAAGCAAGACATGATTTGAAAAGATAGCTGCGCAGATAAAAAAGATATAGCTAAAGCTGAGATATATAAAATATTCAAAATATCTCCTCAATATCTCGCAAAGCATATCTTAAAAAAGATAGCTATGCAGATAAAAAGAGATACCGCTAAAACAGAGATAGATGGAGGAATTATCTTCTAAGTATCTCGCGAAGCGTATCTTTTTAGGGGATTATTCGAATTTCTGCATCATTGAAAAATAAAGGTGAATAAAGCTTACTCTAGGAAACTTAATAAAATGGACATACAAAACCGAAAACTAATCAAAATCGCTACCGCAGGCTCGGTGGATGATGGTAAAAGCACCCTGATTGGGCGATTGCTGTACGATACGGATTCGCTAACTACAGACAAGATCGAAGCGATTGAGCGAAATAGTAAGCAACGTGGCTACGATTACCTGGACTTTTCCCTAGCCACAGATGGATTGGTGGCTGAGCGGGAACAGGGGATCACCATTGATGTAGCGCACATTTATTTTAACACTGCCAAAACCAACTTCATCGTAGCGGATACTCCGGGTCATGTGGAATATACCCGAAACATGGTCACAGGTGCCTCCACTTCTCAAGTCGCCATCATCCTGATCGATGCCAGAAAAGGGGTCATCGAGCAGACCTATCGGCATTTTTTCATCGCCAATCTCCTCCGCATGAGTCATGTGGTGGTGGCTATCAATAAAATGGACTTAGTGGATTACAGCGAAGATGTATTTTTGAAAATCAAGGCTGATTTTGGTGCCTTGGTGGAGAAAAGCAATTTCTCCGAAGAGCAGATAACCTTTATTCCAGTTTCAGCCCTGAAAGGGGAAAATATCGCTCGGCAGTCAAAGGAAATGCCTTGGTATGTTGGAAATACGCTCTTGGATCATTTGGAAGTATTAGAACCTGAAGATTTGCAGGAGAGCACTACCGCGAGATTTCCAGTGCAATACGTAGTTCGGCCAAAGACCGAAGCCTTCCATGATTTTAGAGGCTTTTCGGGAAAATTGTATGGAAACTTTCTGAAGGTTGGAGACCGTGTCAGTGTGCTTCCCTCAGGCAATGAAACCACAGTTAAAAGCATTCATTTCTTTGATCAAAAGTTGGATTCTGCCGCACCGGGATCTTCTATTGTCATTACACTCGAAGATGAGGTGGATTGCAGCAGGGGAGATATGATTGTAAAAGTTGGCGAGGAACCACGGAGTGAAAAATTTATATCAGCTACGCTTTGTCAAGTTAATGCTAAAAATCTCCGAGTGGGCCAAAAGTACATTTTGCAGCATGGAGTGAATCGGGTTTTGGCTAAGGTTGACCGTATTGAAGCGAAAGTTCATGCAGACTTTTCAGGGGCTGAAGAAAGCGATCAATTGAAGCTCAATGATATTGGTAAGGTTCAGCTTAGACTAAGTAAGCCTGTTCACTTCGATTCTTACCATAGCAATAAGTCCAACGGAGCCTTTATCCTGATAGATGAAGGAAGTTTTGATACAGTCTCGGTGGGATTTATTGAGTAAAAGCTAGAGGCTAGACACCAGAAGCAAGACATAAGACTTTGATACCTACCTGCGGTAGGCAGGTTCAACATTCGGTGTTCAACATTCGATATCCGGAATTGATCAATACCGTGAGTGGGGACACTCACGGAGGCAGTCAACCTCAAACAAAGAACTTCGAACTAACCACAGCCATGACCCTGTCTTGGCTTTTTCTAAAAACCTAAATCCTATAAAACCGATAGGGTTTAAAAATATTGTAACATGCACAGCTTTCGAACCGAACTGGAAAACCCTCTAGTAGAACGGGACATCGTCGAATTGGAGCGCAAAATTGCCCTTTTCCGGGAAGGGAAAATCGATGAGGAGAAATTCCGAAGCCTTCGTCTAGCACGGGGTGTCTATGGGCAGCGTCAGCAAGGGGTGCAGATGGTTCGCATCAAACTTCCTTATGGAAGAGCTACCTCCGCTCAGTTGCGTAGAATTTGCAAGGTTTCGGAAGAGTATTCCACGGGTAGGCTACACATCACCACAAGACAAGATATTCAGATTCACTACGTGAGCTTGGATCGCACTCCGCAGCTTTGGGCGGAGTTGGAGAAGGATGATGTCACGCTTCGGGAGGCTTGTGGCAATACAGTTCGCAATGTCACAGCTTCGGAAACTGCAGGTATCGATCCGAAAGAACCCTTTGATGTGACTCCATACGCCGATGGCACCTTCCGGTATTTCCTGAGAAATCCGATTTGCCAGGAAATGGGGCGGAAATTCAAAATGGCGTTTTCTTCCTCCGATGAAGACACCGGTTTGGCTTACATGCATGACCTGGGCTTTATCCCAAAAGTAAAGGAAGTCGATGGAAAGCAAGTTCGTGGCTTCAAAGTTCTACTGGGCGGAGGTTTGGGTTCCCAGCCGAGACATGGAGATCTGATCACAGAGTTTTTGGAGACGGATCAATTGATTCCCTTTATCGAAGCGGTATTGCGGATTTTTGATAGGCACGGAGAAAGGGCAAGAAGAAATAAGGCTCGGATGAAGTTTTTGGTGAAGGAAATTGGAATTGAAGCCTTTTTGGACTTGGTGGAAAAGGAGAGAAAAGCACTTCCATTCCACTCTTTTCCTCTCCAATTCGAAGATCAGGAATCGCCTTCCCTTCCCAATCCTACAAGAGTTGAAGTCAATCCCGCCGAATTAGGTTTAGACTTTGAGCTTTGGAAGCTGACCAATGTACTCCCGCAAAAGCAGGATGGCTTCGTTTCGATTGGTGTTCGGGTACCTTTGGGGGATTTTTACCTAGATCAGGCTAGACCTTTGGCTGATTTGGTGGAAAAGTATGCCGCGGGAGAAGTTCGCTTTACACTTCGTCAAAACATTCTTATTCGGGATGTGCGAGCCGATTTGGTTCCTTTCTTTTATCAAGAATTGAAAAAAATCAATCTGGCTCAACGTGGATACAATTCTCTGGGCGATATCACCGCCTGCCCTGGCACCGATACCTGTAATTTGGGAATTGCCAGCTCGACAGGAATTGCGAAAGAGCTGGAAAAAGTCATCGAGCAGGAGTATCCTCAGTATCTAAGCAACCGGGATTTGGTGATCAAAATCTCAGGTTGCATGAATGCTTGCGGACAGCACAACATGGCTCATATCGGTTTTCAGGGCATGTCTATGAAGGTAGGTAAAACCATAATTCCTGCCCTTCAAGTGCTCTTGGGCGGGGGAAATCTCGGAGATGGCAATGGTAGATTTGCCGATAAAGTCACCAAAATTCCGAGCCGTCGAGGCCCTCAGGCTTTGCGGGTTTTGCTGGAGGATTTTGAGAGAAATGCCGAAGGGAAAGACTTCCTCAGCTATTACGATCAACAAGGCCAAATGTACTTCTACGACTTGCTGAAGGAACTCAGCGATGCCTCCACAGTGACTGAATCCGACTCGGTGGATTGGGGACATCAGGAAGCTTACGAGGTGGCAGTTGGAGTCGGTGAATGTGCGGGTGTGGTGATTGATTTGGTGGCGACTTTGCTTTTGGAAGCTTTGGAAAAGCTGGATTTAGGTCAGGAAGCACTCGAGCAGGGTCGCTGGTCAGATAGCATTTACCACCACTATGCTGGGCTGATCAATGCGGCCAAGGCACTTTTGCTCAGTGAAGACATCAGCACGAATAGCTATGCGAATATCATCAGCTTGTTTGACAAGAAGTTTGTCGAAACCGGCAAAATCCAACTGGAAGGGACCTTTGCGGAAAAAGTCTATCAGATCAATCAGCAGGAACCAAGCGAAGAATTCGCCAAGGCTTACGGCAAGCAAGCGATGGAAATCTACGGATTGCTGAAAACCTATCGGGAAGAGGAGGTAGAGGCATGAGAACAATCATCCATCCAAAAGTAACCCTGGTCGGTGCCGGTCCCGGAGATCCGGAACTGATGACTTTGAAAGGAATTTTGGCCTTGAATACTGCCGATGTGGTCTTGTATGATGCTCTGATTGACCCGGTATTGTTGAAGCATGCACCAGCTACGGCTTTGAAGATTTTCGTAGGAAAGAGAGTCGGAAAGCACAGCACTCCACAGGAAGACACGAATCAACTCTGTGTGGAAATGGCAAAAAAGCATGGGCATGTGGTCCGACTAAAAGGCGGTGATCCCTTCGTCTTTGGTCGGGGTGGGGAAGAAATCGAGTATATCGAGGCATTTGGAATTCCAACTGCTGTGGTTCCCGGGATCACTTCAGCCATTGCCGTGCCAGCGAGTGCGGGAATTCCGGTAACCAAAAGAGGCATATCTGAGAGTTTCTGGGTGGTTACAGGTACCACGACAGCGGGGGAACTATCCTGTGATTTGGCACTTGCTGCTCAGTCAACCGCTACTGTGGTGATCCTCATGGGAACAAAAAAACTGGCTGACATATCAGAAACCTATCGAAAGGCAGGAAAAGCCAAGCTCCCAGTAGCTATCATTCAAAGTGGAACCACACGAGAAGAAAAAATTACCGCAGGTTTCATTCATGATATCGAGCAAAAAGCATTGGAAAACCAAGTCGAAGCTCCGGCAGTAATCATTGTAGGTGAGGTAGTGCGGGAAAGTATTCGATTGGCGGAGGTGTATCGGGAGTTTGTGAAAATGGAAATACGGTAGAAACACACTTTGCGAAATACCATGGAAATATACCTCGCGTTGCTCGGTGAAATAGGCTCCCTTCGGTCGCGAAATAGGCCTATTACGAAATATCACTTCGGTTATGCTGCTTCTCCAGAAGCAGGACTATGTGGATTTATTGATTGCTGCTTCTGGAGAAGCAGACCAACAGTGTACAAGATACTGTCTCAACCAAAATATTTAGCTCGACTTCATCGAGCTTATTTCTAAAGTATTTCCACCGTATTTCTTCAGCATTTCAAAAGTCTTTCTTCTTGTATCTAATATCTCGTTTCTAAAAAAAAATGAACCATCTCTACCCCATATTTCTCAAAGTCCACAAACTCAACGTACTCCTGATCGGAGGTGGATTTGTGGCAACCGAAAAGCTTGAATTTCTGCTTAAATCAAGTCCTGAAGCTCAAGTGACTGTGGTTTCCAAGTTTTTCCGCCCCGAGTTTTTGGAATTGGCGGAAGGAAAAGAGACGGTTACCCTTATCGAAGATTCCTACCATGAAAAGTATCTGGGAGGAAAGCATATTGTTATCGCAGCCACGGATGACAAAGCAGTGAATCGACAAATCCGGAATGAGGCAAAAGAGCGCTTTCTTTTGGTCAATGTAGCCGATACACCGGAGCTTTGCGACTTTTATCTGGGGGGGATTGTAACCAAAGGAAATCTCAAGATTGCCATTTCCACCAACGGAAAATCACCCACTACCGCTAAGCGACTCCGTCAATTGCTTGAGGAAGTGCTTCCCGATGAGATTGATGATTTACTCGAAAATCTCAATGCTTATCGGGCCACGCTCAAAGGAGATTTTGAGTACAAAGTCAAGGCGATGAATGAGGTGACGGAGGGGTTGGTGAAGAAAGAGATGTTAGACACAAGACATTAGACACAAGATTTCGGTATCTAGTAGCTGGTATCAAGATTTTAGAAGTGGTATGTTATAGGTGGGTTAGAGGTCTTGTCACCTGTTCACTTCTGGTCGATTAGCTATAAAATCACATCTTAAGTTCCGATTATGTGATTTTTTACACGTTTTCGGAAGATAAAATGTGATTTCACACCAATGACCCTTTGAAATACTATTTCTCTCCCATCGGATCCACTCCCGTCATTTCCCAATGCCCCAAGGCTATCGGAATACTTCCAATCCCATTCAGCTGATCAAAAAAGTCCCGGAGCCGAAACTCCTCTCCTTTTTCTTCTTTAATTCTGGCAAAGTCAGCCAAAGCATTTTCCAAAAGGTATTTTCCGGTGATGTAGCTCGAACCGTAGCCAGGCTGACGCATGTAGAGGTGCTGCTCAAAAAGCAGAAGTTCTTTCTCCGTCTTCATCCAGCCTCTCGGAGTGTAATTCGAATGAATTCCCCCTGCTTCCACCATCGTCATCTCATTGGCTTGGGCATGAAGTGAACCCAGGCCCCTCGCCGCTCGCTGCGCTATCATGATGTACACAATCTCCCGAGAGCGGGGCGAATCTTCATACAACCCCGCATCCATAAACATCTCCTCAACGGCTGTGGCTGTTCCCTCATTTCTGCTGTCGAAAATATTATACAAAAGCGGTCCTCTTCGAATCAGGCTTTCATGCGGATCGTTGTCCATAATCGCCAGTTCAAACCAATGGTAAAAATGTGAATATAAAGGCAAGGGATCAATATGCATCCCGATGGTGAAGAAGTTCCGCTTTTCTTCAGGCACAAAGCTGCCTCTGTGCTCGCGTAAAGCTGGTTCGAAATAATCCTTTACAGTCAAAATCTCTTCTTTTTCTAAGAATTCCATCATTTTCTGAATGGACTTTTCGGTCAGTTGCTCAAATTCCTCCGGAGTATTGGCTGCCTTTAGGAGAGGAAGGTTCCGGTTTTGATGTTCTTCCAGTTTTAGCGAACTCCAAGCTCTTGCCAATTCTCGCTTGAGAATCATCACCTCATCCTCCCATGTTAAGGGTACTAAATGCACATTTTGGAGATACCAAGTGTAATTCTCTTTCCCGATTCCCGAAGGCCCGTCTTTCTTGGTAGCCTCTTCTTCCAGCCACTTAACAAAGTCCTCCGTGGAGTTAGTTGCTTCTTCAATGGCTTGGGTCAATTCCTGATTTTCTTTCACCCCAGGGAAACCCAAAATTTCCTTTAGGTCTTGAACCTGTTGACTGATGGTAGGTATTCCAGCAGCCCAAAGCTCTTTTGCATTTCCAGTCAAGTTCTCTTTCGCCTGGGTATTCAGGGAGGAAACTGCCTTTATTTTTTCCAAAAACTCTTCCCTTTTTCCTGATTCCAAAGGAAAAGAATACTGCCAAACCTCCACTACTCCATGATGGGTCGGTCCTTCATGGTCAGGTACATCACTTCGCTCCATCCAAATGGACTTATAAAATGCCGGGTCTCGCTCCCAGGGTTTCAGGATTCGATTATTGAAATCAAAGCCATTCATTTCAGCCCAAACAATCCTCCAATCTACCTGCTCAGGAATGCTCCAGCCTGAGGTATCCATTTGAATTAGCTTGCTTTGCAGCTTTTCAAAATCAGGCATGCGTTGCTCAAAGGTAACTTTTCGATAGTCTGGAGCCCCTTCATGCAAGGGGGGATTCTCAAATTCCCTCCATTCAGTAAAGAGTGTTTCCAAATCCGAATAAGAAGCTGGTTTTTGGCTGAGTTCAGCAGGTGAATTTGTAGTGTTTTGGCAACTGAAAAAGAGTGCTGCAAAAAGAAGGGAAAGAAAGGATAGAAGGCTTCGCATGAGTTTTTAAGGATAGATGTAGGAAAGATAAGTGCTCCTTTTCCAGAATGCAAGATTTGAGAAGTTCGGATTATCGATCATGGTCTTCCTTTTCCACTGATCAGAAAATAGGATAAGGTTTCGGTTGAGGTTTTTTATTTCCCCTAGTTCCACTAATTTTGGGCACCATTGAAAAACGCATCAATAATCTAGATTTATGGCATATTTATTTACCTCAGAGTCAGTGTCTGAGGGGCATCCGGACAAAATTGCTGACCAAATTTCCGACGCACTGATTGATAACTTTTTGGCTTTTGATCCGAGTTCTAAAGTGGCCTGCGAAACCCTGGTGACCACAGGACAGGTTGTTTTGGCTGGGGAGGTGAAATCCGATATTTACCTGGATGTACAAAAAATTGCTCGTGACGTGATCAACAGAATTGGTTACACGAAGAGTGAGTACATGTTTGAAGGGAATTCTTGTGGTGTGCTTTCTGCCATTCACGAGCAGTCTGCCGATATCAATCAAGGTGTAGAACGCCAAAATCCTGAAGAGCAAGGTGCAGGTGATCAGGGAATGATGTTTGGCTATGCGACGAATGAAACTGAGAACTACATGCCTTTGGCCTTGGATCTTTCCCATCGAATTCTTCGCGAGTTGGCTGCTATGCGTCGTGAAAACAGCGATATCACTTACCTACGTCCAGACTCTAAGGCTCAGGTGACCATCGAATATAGCGATGACAATGTGCCACAGCGGATCGAGGCGATTGTCATTTCGACTCAGCATGATGATTTCGATACTGAGGAAGCCATGCTGGCCAAAATCAAATCAGATCTGATTTCTAAACTCATTCCTAGAGTAAAAGCTCAGCTGACTGAAGATATTCAAAAGCTTTTCACCTCCGATATCAAATACCATATCAATCCTACCGGCAAATTCGTGATCGGTGGACCTCATGGAGATACCGGTTTAACCGGAAGAAAGATCATCGTGGATACCTACGGTGGAAAAGGCGCTCATGGTGGGGGAGCATTCTCCGGAAAAGACCCTTCCAAGGTAGACCGTTCAGCAGCTTATGCAACCCGCCACATTGCCAAAAACATGGTAGCAGCAGGAGTGGCTGACGAGATGCTGGTACAGGTATCCTATGCGATTGGAGTGGCTGCACCGATGGGGATCTATGTGAACACCTATGGCACCGCAAAAGTGGGTATGACCGATGGGGAAATCGCTAAGAAAATCGAGCAACTCTTTGACATGCGACCTTATGCCATCGAGCAAAGACTAAAGCTTCGCAATCCTATTTATGAAGAAACGGCTGCTTATGGACATATGGGCAGACAAAGTGAGGTAGTCAGCAAGACATTCTTCTCGCCGTACCGTGACGAAATTACATTGGATGTAGAACTCTTCACTTGGGAGAAGCTGGATTTTGTGGATCGGATTAAGACAGCTTTTGGAATTTGATTTTTGCTTTGAATAAGCTTAAAACCCCGAGGAAACTTGGGGTTTTTCCTTTTTAAAGCCATTATACCTAAGATCATCCTTTATGTCAGAAACTTATTTTAATTGTTGAAATTTCATGAAAGAGGGCCTTCTTTTTGAGATTAAGGTTTTGTGAAATACGAGTTTCAATTCCCTTTCCCGCTCATTTTCCTTATATTTAGGCATATCACCTTTTTCTAAAGAGGGAAAAACCCTTTTCATGTTTTTAACCTAAAACCTACTATGGCAAAAACCATAATTGTATCCAACCGACTTCCTATTTCTCTTCGTCACCGCAATGGCCGTTTTGAGTTCAAACCCTCGGCAGGTGGATTAGCTACCGGCCTTGGCTCCATCTACAAATCCGGTGAAAATATCTGGATAGGTTGGCCAGGAAATACGGTCGAAGATCCCGAGCAGCGGGCAGAAATTATTCTTGAATTACACGATTTGAAAATGGCCCCCGTCTTCCTTACCCGGGAAGATGTAGAGCAGTTTTATGAAGGTTTCAGTAATGAGACACTTTGGCCGGCATTTCATTATTTTACCCAATACATGAGCTACAATCCCGATCATTGGGAAGCTTATGTGCGCGTCAATCAGAAGTTTTGTGATGCCATCTTGAAGAAGGCAGATGCGGATGACACCATTTGGGTGCACGATTATCAGTTGCTTCTGCTTCCGCAAATGCTCCGGGAGGTTCTCCCCAATGCTACGATTGCATTTTTTCAGCACATTCCTTTCCCTTCCTATGAGATCATTCGGATGATTCCCTGGAGAAAACAACTTTTGGAAGGGGTTTGCGGTGCGGATTTGATTGGCTTCCATACCTATGATGATATGCGTCACTTCCTAAGCGCCGTGGGTAGAATCACGGGCCTTTCCAGCGAAAGCGGGTACATTCAGGCAGAGAATCGAATCATCAATGTGGATTCCTTCCCGATGGGAATTGACTATGATAAGTTTGCCAAGCAGGCCAAAAGCCGGAAAACTCAGCGCATTGTCCAGGATTTTCGCAAGCAGGTAGGAGATCAAAAGTTGATCATTACGATTGACCGATTGGATTATTCCAAAGGAATTCCTCAGCGTCTGCATGCTTTCACCAAGCTTTTGCAAGATCATAAGGAACTCCACGGAAAAGTATCCATGATTATGGTGGTGGTGCCTAGTAGAGACAAGGTTCAATCCTATAAAGAGTTGCGCGAGGAAATCGATTTACTGGTAGGCCGAATCAACTCGGAGTATTCTACTTTGAACTGGGTTCCGGTTCATTACTTTTATCGAAGTTTTCCATTCGAAGAGCTGAGTGCCTTCTACAATATGTCAGATATTGCTTTGGTTACACCCCTTCGGGACGGGATGAATCTCGTCTGCAAGGAATATGTGGCGAGCCGGACAGATCAAACGGGCGTTTTGATTCTTTCAGAAATGGCTGGAGCATCCAAGGAACTTCAGGATGCGGTTTTAGTCAACCCCAATAATCAGCAAGGAGTGGTAGATGCGATTTACGATGCGCTGACTATGGATCCGAAGGAACAAAAGGAACGAATCGCTTCCCTTCAGTCCAGTCTGAAAAAGTATGACATCTTCCAGTGGGTGAAGGTCTTCATGGACCGAATTGAGCATGTGAAAGAAAAGCAGGCCGAACTTACCTCGAAAGATGTAGACACCAAGGTGATTAATGAAATTGAAAAATCCTTCAAGTCCGCTAAAAACCCGGTGCTATTCCTGGATTATGATGGGACATTGACAGGTTTTGTGGCCAATCCACAGGATGCCAAGCCAGACGCCGAACTCAAAGCCATTGTCAAAGGACTTAGTGAAAAAGCCCAGGTAGTAATCATTTCGGGAAGAGATAAGGACACCTTGGGAACTTGGTTCAAAGGTCAAAATATCGATATGATTGCCGAACATGGAGTATGGGTCAAGCGAAAAGAGAATAAAGGGGATTGGGAGCTCTATGCAGATGTGGATGATAGTTGGAAGGATGATATTCGATCCGTTATGGAATACTACGTTTTGCGGACTCCTGGAGCATTTATTGAGGAAAAGCATCATTCCCTCGTTTGGCACTATCGCAAGGTAGAAAGCGGATTGGGAGACCTGCGAATGCGCGAACTTTTCAGCCATTTGAAATATATGGCTCGTGGTCATAATCTGCAGGTGCTGGAAGGAAATATGGTGCTAGAAATCAAGCGACCTGATATCAATAAAGGACGGGCTGCCACTGCCTTGATGAAAGGCCAAGAATATGATTTTATCCTAGCAATAGGGGATGACTGGACCGATGAGGACACTTTCAAAGTCATGCCAAAAAGTGCCTATACTATACGTGTGGGATATGCTTACACGCAGGCTAATTACAATATCAAATCATTCCGACAGGTGAGAAATCTCTTGGGTAAGTTGATTTGAATAAGGAAAAGCAAAAGCCCCGAATTTTTAAAATTCGGGGCTTTTTTTATTGAATTCTGGCTTGAATTTCTTCGATTAAACCTTGGTATTTGATCATGATTCTTGACCAATCTCGGAAATATTCATCATCCTTTACTGTGATGACTTCCTTGGTGCGATTCGGGTCATTCAGTTCAGCCGCTTGACTCACCAGCTTCACAGCATAGGCCAATTGATCTGAATTTCCTCCCGAACTCACAATGACGCGGGTACGAATCACCGCTGAATTGAAATTCTCAACTTGCCAAGAAGTAGTCAGATAGCCCGTATTGAAATCCACAGTTTCTAGGATGTCAAAGTATCTGGTGACGATGGATGAAAGTATCCTCCAAGCTTCCTCTGCAGAGTAAGCAGAATCAACTGGGACCGTAATCCGGACATTGGCAAGGTCGGAAGAAACTGAGTTATCATAGGCCTGATCTCTTGCCATTTCTATAGTTTCCTGAATAGGAGGCTCGTTTCGGTTTGCCTGATTGCAATAGTCCTTGTAATACTTGACAAAGCCATCTTTGCTGACTGTCACCCGCACACATTGACCTTTGGGTATTTTGACGTCGTACGCTCCTAATCCCATTCGCTGTCCTTGAATTTCGATCGCAGCATCGCTAGGTACGGTATTGATTCGAACCAGTCTTTCTTCCAACGCAACGGTCTCTCGGGTAGGCGGCTCTGGATCAATTCCCGGCTTGTTGCAATAAACTCGCTCATACTCCACAAATCCATCCTTACTCACGGTAACCGTTACACAGTCACCATTTGGGACATTCACATCCTGATTTCCTTTTCCGACCAAATTTCCATTGACAGTCACTGATCCATCAGCTGGCTGAACTTCTACCCGTACCTGTCGGTCCTTCAATTCGAAATAGTCCCGAATCGGTGGAGTCTCCCGATCAGGAGAGTTGTAGTAAGTTCGTGTCAAAGGAGCAAACCCCGGTTTTCTCACTTCGATCGTCGCCGATCTGTCCTTGGGGATGGTTACGAAAATGGCTTTGGTACCAATTCTTCTTCCATCTACAAAAATTTCAGCATCAAAGGGTTCAGCGGTCACATCGACTCGTCTCACATCCAAAACCACATTCTGATCTTTATCCCATTTAAGGTCCTTGTCATATTCTTTGATGACAGGTTGATAGCCTGGCTTGGAGATTTTGATTCGATTTTTTAGGTTTTTCTCCAACTTGTATTCAATGGTACCAGTTCCGAGTTCTTGTTTTTCGGAATCATCGTAATCGTTCAAAAGAATGAATTTGGCATCTGAATGGTTGGCGGTAATGGTTAATTTTTGAGCTTGTGAATTGGAAAATACAAATAACCCCAGTAGCAACAGGGGTAAAAGGTAAAGTTGTTTCATAATTAATTTTGGAGGTTGGGGATTGAGACTGCAATAAATTCAATAAGAATAATTTATGCAACTCATCACCTTATAGATTTGTGCAATTCTTTGGTTTTTAAGACCAATTTTTCTTTAAAAAATCCAACCAATTGCCATGCATGACCTTTTCGATATCAGTTTTTGAATAGCCTCTTTTCAAAAGTAAATCCGGGATTTTCTGCAAATCAGCAATCGTTTCCAAATCCCAAGGAGACTGCTCTGATCCAAAAGCCCCGTCCAAATCTGAACCAATTCCTATATGGTTGGCATTTCCTGCGATCTGACAGATATGGTCCAAGTGATCCAAAACGGTAGAAATCCTCACATCTCGTTCCTTTGGAGTGCTTTTTCCTCTTTCCCATCCCGGACTCAGCATCCAGGCATCAAAGGCTCCTCCGATTACCGCTCCCCGGTCGATCAAGGCTTTGATCATCTCATCCGAAAATTGACGATTGTGATCGACCAAAGCCCGGCAGTTGTTATGACTGGCCCAAATCGGCCCTTTGAAAATCTCCAAGGCATCCCAAAATGCCAAATCACATAAATGCGTGGCATCCAGGATGATTCCCAGTTCATCCATTTTTCGAAGCAAGTCTTTTCCTGCCGCATTCAAAGGAGCCGAGGCATCGGTACCATGAGCATAGCGACCCGGCCCGTAATGGGCAGGACCCAAAGCCCGTAATCCATATTCGTATGCTTTTTCCAGGTAATCAAGATTGACAATCGAGTCAGCTCCCTCCAAGGAAAGGATAAAACCTACAGGCTCCCTGCTTTTGTCACTGGCTGCATTCCAAATCTCGAGATGAGTTTCAAGCTCCTTCCAATTTTTGATTTGCCGCATTTCTCCTTTTTCGACCATGGCTTGATACCAGGCAAGCTGTCCTTGAGTCTGAGCCCAAGCTTGCTCAGGCGAATGCCAACCTGGAAGGGAATTGTCCGGTGCGACAAAGCGGGCAATTTGTGTGGCGACGACCAAGCCGATATTACCTTTTCTTAGCTCTGGAAGCGAAACCACCGCATTTCCCCGATCGGGTTTGTCGGTAAGCTCTTCCTCCCGTGCATTGATCTCGGAGACAGGTCGGGTGAGATCCCGATTCCACTCCATGGCATTCATACTCAGGTCTAAATGGGCATCGATGGTCAGCATGGCTTAGAAACTTTGAAGGATAAAAACAGTGGGGATTTTATGTAGATCGATGGGATTTTTCTTCCAATCCTGAATGCTTTTGGTTTGGATCAGCTCATCTTTGGCTGTTAGATTTTTGGCGATGCAAAGGTTGGTTTGGGGAGAAAGGGTTCGTGTTAAATCCTCCAACAGTTGATTGTTGCGAAAAGGTGTCTCCATGAAAATCTGGGCTCGCTTTTCCCTTAGCGACTCTGCTTCCAACTTTTTCAAAGCAGCAGCTCGCTCCTTTTTGTCAATGGGCAGATAGCCATGAAAAGCAAAAGATTGCCCCGAAAAACCAGAACCCATCAAAGCCAAAAACATGGAACTTGGACCGGATAGGGGTACAACTTGGATTCCCCGTGTATGTGCATGGGCGACAGCCAAAGCCCCCGGATCAGCTATTCCCGGGCAACCTGCCTCAGAGATGATTCCTATGTCAGCTCCTTTGAAGAGGGGCTGAAGCAATCGGTTGATGGATTCGGGAGGAGTGTTTTTATCGAGGATTTCCATGTGGACTTCCTCGAGATTGACGCCAAGTTTCAGACTGGAAATATAGCGTCGGGCAGTTCGGAGATTTTCGACTAGGAAAACTTTTGTGTGGGCGATCACCTCCTTCACCTGTGGGGTGATGACCTGCTCGGCTGTGTTCTCAGCCAGCACATTGGGGATTAAGAAAAGCTTTCCTTGGGGCATGGGTTCAATTATTTCAAAAATTTCCTTACCTCTTCGATCACCTCAGCAGGCTTTTCCGCATGCAGCCAATGGCCTGCTCCATCGATAAATTCCACCTCATAATTAGGGAAATGATGGAGAATGTCCTGCAGGTCGCTTTGCTGAATATAGTCTGAATTTCCTCCTGCTAGAAAAAGGGTTGGACCTTCATATTTACCATCTTCATCCAATGCTTTTCCTACCTCTTCGATATTTTCAGTAATCACGGGAAGGTTGATTTTCCAATAAAAACCAGTCCGGTCTCTACCGAGGCTTTTGAGCAAAAACTGTCGGATTCCAGGGATGGAAATATATTGAGCGAGTTGATCATCCGCATCCTTTCGGGAGTGGATTTCAGATAGCTTGATGGAGTTCAAGCCTTCCAAAATCTTCTGATGATGTACAGGGTAGTAGCGGGGTGAAATATCGGCAACAATCAGTTTTTTTACCCGGTCAGGATATTCGATGGCAAAATTCATAGCCGTTTTACCGCCCATGGAGTGACCCATTAAAAACACCTCACTCAAACCTTCGTCATCCAGAAGCTCTTTCAAGTCCTCTACCATGACACTGTAATTCCACTCCTCATCCTGAGGGGAGTCACCGTGGTTTCGTTGATCTACTAGGTAAAGCGTGAAGTCCTTTTCCAGTTCCCGGGCAATGGAAAACCAGTTGTCTGCAGACCCAAAGAGTCCATGAAGAATCACGAGAGGCTGACCGGATCCGGATTTTCGGAAATTAAGTTTCATCGTTTAAAGAGTTTTATTTGCGGCTGGATTTGAGAATCCAAGTTCTTAAAATCAATTGAAGGCTTCAAATAAAAAATCGAAAGCCGATTAACTTCGGCTTTCGATCAGGTCTTTGACACATTCTATCCAAGTGTCGTTGGAGTTGAGACTTGGAACCAAGTCCCAGTGCTCTCCGCCCAATTCCTCGAATTCCTCCTTGTATTCTTCACCCACTTCGACGGTGGTTTCCAGACAGTCGGCTACGAATGCTGGAGAGAAGACTAATACTTTTTTGATTCCTTTTCCAGCCAATTCTTTAATGACATCCTCGGTGTAAGGCTTGACCCATGGATCATTTCCGAGTCGGGATTGGAAGCAGGTCGTCACTTTTTCCTCAGGTAGTCCGAGCTTCGCGGCTACCAGTCGGGTGGTTTGGAAGCACTGTGCCCGATAGCAGAATTGGTTTTTTGCCCCATATTTATTGCAGCAGGAGCCCAGCTTACAGTAGTTGTCTACCGAGCCCTTGCGAATCTGTCGCTCTGGCAAACCGTGGTAAGAGAAGACAAAATGCTCGTAGTCTCCTTTTTCCATCATTTCCCGTCCCAATTCTTCCCAGGCTTGCAAAAAGAGTGGATGCTCCACAAAGTTGCTGATGAATGAGATCTCTGGGATAATCTGCCAGCCACGAGCGATCTCCATGACCCGATCGATCACGGAGCCATTGGTAGCCGAAGCGTACTGAGGGAAAAGGGGTAAGACGATGATTTTTCGTACTTTTTCTGCCATCAGTTCATTCAGTCCTTGCTCAATACTTGGGCTCTGATAGCGCATGGCGATTTTCACCAGATACTTATCCGGGTCGAGTTTGGGGATCAATTTATCCCGCAAGTCTTCTGTATGGAAAAGCAAGGGTGATCCTCGGTCAGTCCAGAGTTTTCTATATTCTTTGGCAGATTTGGGTGCTCTGAAAGGAGCAATGATCAGATTGACCAACATCCATCTGGGGATGAAAGGAAAGTCAATGACACGCCCGTCCATCAAGAATTCGCGAAGGTATTTACGTACGTCTCCGGTGGCAGTACTGTCCGGAGTTCCCAAATTGACGAGCAAAACGCCAATTTTCTGTGCTTTTGGCATGATTGGTTTGGTAAATCGGTGAGTGTTTACAACTCAAAATTAAGCCTGAAAGTTAATTCAAACCAATAGAACAAATTGATGAAGGATTGATAAAGCTGTTAAATCTTGAGATTTCCCGCCCATTTCATCAATGGACCAGAGGCAATACTCGATACTAAGGCCAAGATTACCAGTCCGATAAAGAGCGAATCAGACACCAGTCCGTACTCCAAGGCAATCAATCCCAAAATAATATCCATACTTCCTCGGGTACTCAATCCAAAACCTGTGATGATGGACTGCTTTCTTCCCACTCCGGCAAATCGCCCACCGATGTAGGCTCCATAATATTTGGTCAGCAATCCTACTACCACCACAACTCCCGTGACTCCTAGGTCAAAGCTTTCAATGAAATTCACCTTCAATCCGATGGAAACAAAGAAGATCGGGGCGAAAATATTATTGATAAACTGATGGAGAATTTCTTTGGCTTTTTCTGTCAAATGATCAGAGTCCCCCAGTGCCACACCAATGATAAATGCTCCAAAAATTGCATGGATTCCGATAAACTCGGTAAAGGATGCGGCAAGGAAACACAAGGCCAGGGAAAGTGAAAGTAGGCCACCGGGCCATGCGAGTTTTTTATTGACCCAAGGCAAGGTTTTGTTGATTAGTCCTTTTCCGACAGTGAGCATTACCAGAGTAAACAAGAGTGTCAAGCCAATCGTTGGCCAAACGCCCAAGCCACCACTGCTGCTTTCGGAGAGCGAAAGGATAACCGAAAATACAATCCATCCCAATACATCGACAATCATCGCTCCTGCTATGATTAGTAGGCCGGTTTGGGTTTTGAAAAGGTTGAGGTCCATCAAAACCCGTGCGACTACAGCCAGGGCTGTAATACTAATGGCTAAGCCGAAAAATGTGGATGCTACGATTCGGTCATTGATATTGACCCCGAGAAACTCAGGGAAGGCATAAGCCACCACAAAACCTGCAATGATAGGTAAGACCATCGATGCGACCGCGATTTGTAGGGCGTTTTTTCCCTGACTCCAGACGATCTGCAACTCCACTTCCAAGCCTGCAATGAACAGCAAAAGGACCACTGAAATCTGCACAAAGCCATCGAGGGCAATATTTGTTGTCTCTGGATTAGCGGCAAAGAGATAGGTGTGAAATTCGGGGAAAAGGGTTCCCAAAATGGTGGGACCTAGAATAATACCTGCTAGTATTTCGCCCACCACGGCAGGTTGCTTAAGCTGCCTGGCGATCTCTGCGAAGACTCTTGCCATGATGAGCATGGCAGCAATTTGTAACAGGAGATTGATAACCTCCTTATGGTTCAAAGTTTCCATGGAGGTTTACTTTTTGACGATGAGAAGATTACAAGGTAAGGTACTGAGTAGTTCTTCGAGATCGTGAGGAAAGAGTCGGTCGAAGAAGTTTAGTCGGCGATCATCACCAACCACGAGTAAGTTGGCATCTGTCTTTTCGCAGAATCTCGCCAGCTCTACGGCCCACTTACCTCCGGTTACCTTGATATTTATTTTCAAATTTCCCTTGTCTAGTTTGTCGATGATTTTTTCTACGTACTCGATCTCATTTTGGACGAGTCGTCTGCGGGTTTGGGAGATTTCATCTTCCGAATCTTCTCCTGCTGTACCCATTTGGAGGCCATAAAGTTTTATTTCATTCAAAATAGAAACTAAGTCAGCCTTTACAATTTTGGAAAACTCCAGTCCCTGTTCGATTACTTGTGGAGTAAACTCCAGCTGGGTCCCATTGATGACAATCCGCGAAAATTCAGAAGTTTCTACTTTTGGCTCGATCAAAGTCAAAACGGAGCAAGGAGCTTTTCGGATGATTTTTCTTCCTACTGTTCCCATGTAGTACTTGAATAGGCCTTCCTGCTTCAATGCTCCTGCTACTAGCAAGTCCACTTTTTCTTCCTCACAGGCCTTGAGAATCATTTTGACAGGTTTTCCCTCAAGCCACAATACTTTGATTCGTAGCTTGTCGCAGCCATGGCGTTGTAAAAGCTGATCGAGCTTTTCTTCCAATTGAGGCGTTTTAGTGCCCACATGAATTAGCAACAATTCAGTGTCAAAAAGCAAGACTAGCCGTTTGACCTCGGCAATCAAGGCCTCTATTCTTGGGGAAAAGGCAATGGCCAAAGCTATTTTAGTGTACATAAGACGCGGGGAGTTTTGACTAAATAATAAAATTTTCAGCTTGCGTCCAATTAAAATTTTCTACCCATTTATCATTTCTTTTCTCCATTCAAGCTTTTTTGGGCTATCAGAAGTAAGTCTTGGTGCTTATCTGGATATATTTTGATAAAATTAGGCAGTGATGATCGAATTCACCTGTAATTAAATCCCATTAGTTTATGCGAAAATTTCTTTTCAGCTGCCTGCTTGCTGGAAGTGTTTCTGTCGCCGGGTCAGCTTGGGCCCAAGGCGATTATCCTACACTTTCACAGCTGGAGCAGCGACTTCAAAAAATTGGCTCGAGTGCCAATGCCAACCTTCAAAAACTCGGGCAAACCTCAAGCGGTAAGGATGTTTGGGTTCTAAAAGTCGGGACCGGTGATATGGACCAAAAGCCGGCCATCGCTGTCGTCGGTGGAGTGGAAGGTTTTCATGTCTTGAGTGTGGAATTGGCCACGCAGTTTGCAGAGCGATTAGTCAGTGAGCATGCTGAAGCTTTGGAAGAGACCACTTTCTATATTTTCCCAAATATGTCGCCTGATGCCTATGAGCAATATCATGCGGGGCTGAAGTACGAGCGACGCGGCAATGCTGCTGCTGTAGATCATGACCGGGATGGTACGCCCGGAGACAATGGCTACACCGACCTCAATGGAGACGGTTTCATCACCTGGATGCGTGTGGAGGATCCGATGGGAGACTACAAGGTCTCTGATGAAGATGAGCGTGTGTTGGTCAAAGCTGATCGCAGCAAAGGCGAGGCTGGACAGTACTTAGTTTTCAAAGAAAGTAAGGATGAAGATCTAGATGGAAAGTTTGCAGAGGATCTGAAAGAGGGAATAGCTTTCAATAAATCCATGACCTACAAATTCCCGGTTTTCGAACCTTTAGCTGGAGATATTCCGGTTTCGCAGCCGGAGACAAGAGCGATGCTTGATTACCTTTTTGAGCAGTGGAATATTTTCGCTTTTGTGACCTTTTCTCCTGCCAACAATCTCTCTTCCCCGCTGAAGTACAATGCGCAAAATGCCAGAAAGCGAGTGGTGACGTCCATTTTGCAGAAAGACGAAGCTATCAATGCCATGGTCTCAGAAATGTACAAGAGCACTGTTTCACAAAAAGCTTTTCAGCAAACTAATCAGGGAACAGACGGAGATTTCTTTCAGTGGGCATATTTCCATTTTGCTCGCTTGAGCTTTGGTACACCGGGGTATTGGACACCTGAATTCAAAGGCAAGTCAAACGCTGAAGCCAATTACCTGGCATGGGCAGACTCTCTAGGATGGAATGATGTTTTTGTGCCTTGGACGGAGATTTCTCATCCAGATTTTCCAGGTAAAAAAGTAGAAGTAGGAGGGGTCAAGCCTTTTGTGATGGCCAATCCTCCCTACGAAAAGGTAGATGAAATAGCGGAAGAGCATACAGAATTTATCCTCAAGCTAGCAGAAATGCAGCCGAATCTGGAAGTGCAAAACCTCAAAATCGAATCCATTGGAAATGGCTTGACGCGAATTTCATTGGATCTGTTTAACAATGCACCGCTACCAACCCACTCAGAAATGGGCGAGCGTTCGCGATGGCTGAGAAAAATCCGAGTGGACCTCAATGCGGGTTCAGATCGATTGATCTCTGGGGAGAAAATCCAGTTGATTGACTCTATTGATGCCTATGGAAAAGCCAGCCTAAGTTGGATCATCCGTGGAAAAGGAGATGTCAGCTTCAAAGCCGGTGCTCCTCATGCGGGTTTCATCAATGCAACTTTCAAACTCTAAAGCCATGAAAACGATGAACATTAAAAATACAATCCTTGCCTTGGCTTTGGGCGCAGCGAGTCTGGCAAGTATCGAATCAAGCGCACAGCAAAAGTTTTTCAAAGCGGTGGGATCTCCGCACATGCCCAAGGTAGAGGTAGCCTGGAATCGCTACTACACCTATGAAGGTCTCGTGGATGTGATGCAGAAGATTGCTAAAGCACATCCCAACCTGGCGAAAATCGAATCTATCGGAAAGTCCTACGAAGGTCGGGATATTATGACCTTGACCATTACAGATTTTTCTGCAGGAAAGGATACCGATAAGCCTGCCATGTGGATCGACGGCAATATTCACTCCAACGAGATTCAAGGGGCGGAATTTGCGCTCTATTCTGCTTGGTATCTGACCGAGATGCATGCCGATACCGAGTTTATCCAGGAGCTCCTCAGAGACAAAACGTTCTACATCACACCGACTATCAATCCGGATGCTCGGAATGACTTCTTCTTAAAACCAAACACCCAAAATACCCCTCGATCCGGGGTCATTCCTTTGGATAATGATGGGGATGGTCAGGCAGCTGAGGATGAGATGGATGATCTGAACGGGGATGGTCACATTACCATGATGATTCGAAAGTCACCGACTGGTCGCTATATCAAGGATCCTTTGGACCCAAGAAGGCTGATGATGGTAGGACCTGATCAAGTGGGGGACTATGAAATGCTCGGTCAGGAAGGGACTGACCTTGACGGTGATGGACGTATCAATGATGATGATGTCGGCTACTATGATCCGAATCGTGACTGGGGCTGGAATTGGCAGCCGGACTACATTCAGCGAGGAGCCATGCGCTATCCCTTCACACTTCCAGAAAACCGATCTGTGATGGAATTTGTGATGAAGCATCCCAATATCGCCGGGGCACAGAGTTACCACAATTATGGGGGAATGATTCTTCGAGGGCCTGGAGCCGAAGAGGATGTGAATACCTACAACCGAGAGGATATCCGCATCTATGATGCCATTGCCAAAAAAGGTGAAGAAATGATGCCAGGCTATCGATACCTGACCGTTTACAAGGACCTTTATTCTGTATTTGGAGGGGAACTGGATTGGTTTTATGGTAATCGTGGAGTGTTTACTTATTCTAATGAGTTGATGATTTCCTATCTCTACTTCCATCAAAATGCCGGTAGGGGCAATCAGGAAGAGCAACTCAAAGTAGATCAGTTGCTGACCTTTGGAGATGCTTTTGTGGATTGGGAAAGCTACGAGCACCCACAATATGGGGAGATCGAGATTGGTGGTTTTAAGAAAACCTTTGGTCGGGCCCATCCAGGCTTCTTGATGGAGCAGGATGCGCATAGAAACTCAGCTTTTACCATTTATCATGCCTATCACACGCCGAAACTATCAGTGATGGATGTGAAGGAGGAAGATTTGGGTGGAGGACTAAAGGCTATCACCGCTACGATTTTCAATGAGCGGATGATGCCAACACACTCTTCTCAAGATTTGAAGTATAAAATCGAGCGGCCTGACTATGTCTCCATTTCGGGAGCTAAAGTAGTAGCAGGCTTTGTGGTAGAAAATGAAGACTTCAAGCGATATCAAGAGCAGAAACTTAGACCGGAGCGCATTGCGGTGGATAACATCCCCGGGATGAGTGCAGTGAAGGTGAGATGGATTGTTTCCTCTGCTTCTAATTACAGCATCAGCGTAGATTCCGCCAAAGGTGGAAAAGCTAGCTGGAGCAAATAAGAATTGAGCTTAATTGATTTGAAAAATCCTCGAGTCGATTGATTCGGGGATTTTTTTTAGCTTTTAGATCTATTTCAAATACGATAGCATGCGAAACTTACTCCTTTTCCTATCTCTGATCTTTGTCTCTCAAACTCTTTTTGCTCAGGAAAAGCCTTTGATTTTAATCACCTACTATTCCCAGTCTGGAAATACCCAACAATTGGCGGAAGCTATAGCAGAGGGCGCGCAATCCGTAGTAGGCGTGGAGGTTAAGCTTTTACCGCTAGACCAAGTCCAAACAAATGATTTGCTCACCGCTTCTGCTATCATTCTGGGTTCTCCTGTTTACAATGCCAATATCGCTCCGCCGGTACAAGAATTTATCAATTCCTGGCCTTTCGATGGTAGGCCACTACGGGATAAGATTGGTGCGGTGTTCAGTACAGGAGGAGGAATATCTACCGGAGAAGAGCTGGTGATGCTTAACTTGATGCATAGCATGCTGATTCATGGGATGATTGTGGTGGGAGGAGATGCGGTAGAATCCGCATTTGGTGCTTCGGCAATCACCGGAGAAGGGCCTTTTGATTCGAAGTCTAGTATGGATCAGATTTTTCTGGAAAAAGGGAAAGGTTTGGGAAAGAGAGTAGCAGAGACTGTCCTTAGATTTCATTAGAATTCGTGACAAAATTTGGCATCTCTCTACCAAATTGATTTTGATTTTTTGTCTTTCTGCCTGAGCTTTTTCGGAGTTAAAACAACTCGAGACAGGGTATTCTTCGATTAATTTCAAAACCTTATCCCAATCATGAAACGAACGAAAATACTTTCAGTCAGTTGGAATAATAGTACCAAAAAGAAATATCATGGCTAAAGAAAAGCGACCAAGTATCAAGAATGAGGAACAATACGAAGCACTCCGCGACAAAGGGATGAGTCAGGAAAAGGCTGCCCGAATAGCCAATACGGAGGACTCAGGTAAAAAAGGCGGTAAGGCAAAACCCTATGAAGAAAGAACCAAAGAGGAACTTTACAAGCAGGCTAAATCTATCGGTATCGAGGGAAGAAGTAGCATGAATAAAAAAGAGTTGATCGAGGCTCTTCGGAAAGGGTAAAAAAATAACCCCGCCTCAGACCCAGAGCGGGGTTTTTGAAATATAGTTGGTTCACTTTTTCTTAAAGGGCAGATAGATACTTATCAAATCCACCTTCTGTAGTCACTCGGAAACTGATGGCAGCATTTGGCTGCTCGATGTTATAAATCTTGTGAAGACCTTGTGCATCACTTACCTTTTCACTGTGGATCAAGTTGTCTCCATCATAGATTGATACCGTAAAGGCACTGTCGGCCAAGTTGCTGACTAGCAAGCGGTATTTGTTATCTTCTACTTTGGATACTCTTGAATACACAGATGGCTTTTCGGTAACGAAGTTTTGGAAGGAAGTAGTGCGCAATACACCGCTCTCATCGGTCACTTCGACAGAGTAAGTTCCCTTTGGTAGGGCATTTAGATCGTAGCGCTTTGCAAAAGCTTCTGATTTGGTAATACGATCTCTCAAAACCAGTCTGTTTTCAGCATCCTTGATTTTGACAATGACGGTGCTGCTAGGCGCTTCCGTCATAGCTACTGTTACTTTTGCAGTCGCAGAATGAATGATCTCGACTGATTTTTCCGCTCCTGCGGCAAAGGCTCCCGTTGCCATCCCGGCAACAAAAAGCATGGTCATTAATTTTTTCATTTTAATAATTGGTTTAATAGGTTCTAATTTGATTGTAACCCGGGAATGGCTCATCCATTCGAGGGGGTATTTTGGGTTACGTGTTCCATCGGGTCTGATGGGTTCTGTTCGATTTGTTTTCGAATGACATTACAAAGGTACCAAACGGTATTAAAAATGAAAATGTTTCAATGAAAATATATAATTATTTGATATTCGTTAATTTTTTTACCTTAAAATTGAAAATACAATAATTGTTTGTCGCTATCGATTGCGAAATCTTTTCTGATCTGTTTTTATTACAAAATGAAAAATAAAATTCTGTCAATTCGAAAAATTCAAAATCATGTCATTACATCAATTACTCATATCCATATTTCGCAATCGATTGTATCGAATAAAAATTTTTTCAATCTTTTTTGCGCTAGGTGGTGTTTTACTTAAAAAAGAACGATATGAAAGCCATCTGGAACAATCAAGTAATCGCAGAATCCAATGACACGGTCGTAGTGGAAGGGAATCATTACTTCCCCTTTGATTCGGTAAAATCTGACTTTATAAAACCTTCGGAGACGAAGAGCTCTTGTCCTTGGAAAGGACAAGCATCTTACTATAGCTTGGTCGTAGATGGAGAGCTAAACAAAGATGCGGCCTGGTACTATTCCGATCCAAAACCCGCTGCTTCTGAGATCAAAGGTAGGGTGGCCTTTTGGAAAGGGGTAAAGGTGGAAAAGTAAAAAGCAGCTCATGAAAGCTGCTTTTCAAATAAGTAGAAATACAGTTTGTTATTATTTCGCTTGTTTCATCGCTTCAGCTACGAGCTCCTGCGCAAAGCTTCCTTTGAGTTCGACGACCATCAGGTCTCCCTCATCGCCACCTACGAGTACTACCAGGTCCGAGATCGTTTTATTTCCTTTGGAATAAACCCGGATTTCACCCTCGTCGGCCATTTCCATCAGTAATTCATAGCCCTCTTTTTCCAGCCCTTTTTTTAATGCCTTGTATTCTGCACCGCTTCGGTCGGCATTTTCGGGCAGCTTGAAGAAGTTGAGTTTCTCGATGGACTTGGCTACCGTAGCCATGTCATCTTCATCCAAATCAATTTTGAAACCTTCGGCGAAATTCATGAAGTTGCCTCCCAATTCCATGTGGAAGAAATCTTCTTGTCCTTTATACTTTTCATAAAGTGCCTGGACAGATTTGCTTTGGGCTTGGGCAGTCAAAACAAATCCAAAAAGGGCGATAGCAAGCAATAACTTTTTCATAATTTATAGTAGTTGTTTTAGTTTTTATTTCTGTTTGTTTCCTTTTCCGTATTGATCCATACCGGGGATATTCGTTTTGTCAGCCAGCATATTGAGTTCCTCATAGGTGAAAGTTCCCAAGAGAGACATCAAGGTAAATTCACTTTTTTCACCTGATATCATCAAAAGCTCGCGTACCAGTCCACCTTCTTCTCGGACGAGGAACTTTAAGCTGGATCCTTTGTCTTGGACATCCATCAGTTCTTCGTATTTGTTTTTGGTCAGGGAACTGTAGGCTTCCTTGTACATAGTCATGCCGTCCACTTCATCGGAAGACAGAATTCGAATTCCACGGACTTTTTGGATTAGCTCTCCCAGGTCTTGGGACTCGGCTTCTTCGGCGTTGTTTTTCAGGAAGCCTCCGGCCATCTGCATCATTTTTGGTGAGATATAGACTCGGCTAAAGCGGTCGTCCTCCATGTAGTTGGAAAAAAAGCGCTGGATCGCGTCATCCTGAGCCACAGAAGTGAGGATGCTTCCAAAGAATAGGAGGGATAGGAGTATGATTCTGTTCATGGTTTTATTTTTCTAGTGGTTCGAAGAGTTCATTGGTGGTATTGAGGTATTTGAGATCATTCATTTTTTGAAGCTGCTGCTGTCCTTCGGAATATTTTTCTTGGAAAAGAGACAGGGCAGCCATGACCTCCTGATAGGCTTGCTCTTCTTGTTGGCGCTCATAGGCCTGCCAGCCAAAGTAGGTCCCGATCAGGATGAGTATAGAAGCGGCCCAACCCATCCAGGAGAGGCTTGCTGTTTTGGTTCTTTTTGGCTTTTGGAGATTGTTAGGCTCTTCTTTTGAGAAGTCTTCCAATTCAGCAAACCAAGCTTTCTCCGATTCAAATCCATCTGATTTCTTCAGAAGTTCTCGAAGTTCGGCTTCTTCCTGGAGGGTACTTTCTCCAGCCCAGTAGCTACTCAGAAGTTTTTCAATTCGTTCATTCATGGTTTTTCACTTTTAGGTACTCTTCCCGGAGCCTCTTTCTAGCCCGGTGAAGGCCTACTTTCACCTGCTCGATGGAGATTTCCAGATAGTCTGAAATTTCCTCATAGGTCAGGCCTTCGCTTTCCCTCAACTGAAAGATTTCTCTCTGCTTTTCCGGAAGCGTTGCTACTAATTGCATCAGTTGGGAAAGCTGCTCATTTCCTTTTTCTGGCTCCTTAGGCTCCACACTTGGCTCAATTTCACCTTCCAGCGAGATCACTCTTCCGTTTTTTCGAAAGTGCATCAATGCTTCATTTTTAAGCGTTCGAACTAGCCAAGCCATCAGATTAGGATGCTCTTGAAGATCCTGCTCTCGCCGAAAGGACTTTTCAAACACATTTTGAAGGAGATCTTCGGCGAGTGCCCGGTCTTTCACCCAGAGGAAGGCCATTCGAAATAGCGTTCCGCGCAAAGGCCAGATATGTCCCTCAAAAAATGAATTCATTTGTGTAGGTGATGCTTGAAGAATCTAAAGGTTACAATTTTTTGTAAAAATTTTTTGGGTTCGGGTAAAAGGTATCTCATGATTAGCGTAAGTCACCCGAATTATATAGCACCGCTAGCCTCACCATTAGCGCAAGTCTCATGACTTGTGCTGATACAAATGCAATCTCCAGACTGCTTTCTTGGTGAGAGGTCTCTCGGTTTGCATAGCATCACTAGCACTAGCCGACAATAGATTGTCTACAGTTGGGCATGACCGATTTATCATCTTTTTCACCCTTATGAATTGATGGAAGAATATAACCTGAAGCTTCCCCAACTGGATATTTCAATTGTTTCAGGATTCAATAATTTTAGATTCGTTTTAAATTAGAAATAAAAAATAGTATGCATGCAGACTATTTCTTACTTTGCATACATGAATGAGATGGGTCAAATAGGTCTGAATACTTGGCGGAAGGGCATAAAAAAAGCCCCGAATTGCTTCGGGGCTCGTGGTGATGAGTGGACTCGAACCACCGACTCACGGATTTTCAGTCCGATGCTCTACCAGCTGAGCTACATCACCTTTTGTTAAAGTGATGCAAAGGTAGGTATTTGTGTATTTGATGCAAATCATTCTGATAAAAAAATATTGAAAAGAATCTTCAACATTACTTAATCGTATCGAAATGAGCTTTTTACCTCAAGTTGCTTTTTTGATCATTTTGGCGGCAGCTGCCTTTATTATTACCAAAAGGGTGCGTTTTCTGAAGCGCAACATCTTTTTGGGGAAGGGAGAGACACGAAATGATCAGCCTGAAGCCCGCTGGAAGACCATGCTTTTGGTCGCATTTGGCCAGCAGAAAATGTTCAAACGCCTGATTCCGGCTTTTCTCCACCTTTTGATCTATGTAGGTTTCATCGTCATCAATCTGGAGGTGTTGGAGTTTATTTTGGATGGAATTCTTGGGACACATCGGCTTTTTGCACCTATTCTGGGGTCGGCTTACACCGTAGCCATCAATATCTTTGAATTCTTAGCTGTGGCAGTATTGATCTCCTGTGTGGCTTTCCTCTGGAGAAGGAATGTCAGCAAGGTGCCGCGTTTTACCAAACCTGAGATGAAAGGTTGGCCTGCATTGGATGGAAACTTGATCCTTGTCATCGAAATTGTTCTGATGCTTGCGATCCTGACCATGAACGCTACGGATCAGATCTTGGCCAATAGGGGGGATGAGCATTACATCGCGTTGGGAACTTTGTTTTTCAGCAGTTTGATTCAGCCGCTTTTTGAGGGTGTGAGTACCGGGACGTTGGTTTTCGTGGAGCGATTTGCCTGGTGGTTTCATATAGCAGGGATTTTAGCTTTCGCAGTTTACGTGACCTATTCCAAGCACTTGCATATTTTCTTGGCCTTCCCAAATACCTGGTATTCTAATTTGAAGCCAAAAGGAGAGATGGCCAATATGCCGGAAGTTACCAATGAGGTCAATATGATGCTTGGGATTCCGACCGAAGGAAGCAACGAGCCACCTGCAGAAATCGGCCGCTTTGGTGCCAAAGATGTCAATGACCTCTCTTGGGTTAATGTCATGAATGCCTACTCCTGTACTGAATGTGGTCGCTGTACTGCAGAATGTCCGGCAAATATGACAGGGAAGAAACTTTCTCCCCGAAAGATCATGATGGATGTGCGCGATCGGGCCGATGAAGTCGGTAAAAGTATAGACGCCGGTGGACCTGGACTGGAGGATGGCAAATCACTGCTTGGTGACTACATCACCAAAGAAGAATTGAATGCATGTACTTCCTGCAATGCCTGTGTGGAGGCCTGTCCGGTGAATATTGATCCGCTGAGCATTATTCTACAAATGCGCCGCTATGTAGCGATGGAAGAGTCTGGGACTCCTGCGCAGTGGAATGCCATGTTCCAAAATATGGAAACGAGCTTTTCTCCTTGGAAATTCAGCCCGCAGGACCGATTTAATTGGGCAGATTCTGTAAAAAATGAGGAGGTAAAATAATGTCAGATGTCAGATGACCGATGTCGGATGTATTCAAGACCAAGAAAAATGGTTTAATCTTCTGACTGTCATTCTTTAATGGTAAATCAAAAATCGTAAAACAGAATTATGTCAACATATCAAGTTCCAACAATGGCCGAAATGGCCGCGAAAGGCGAAAGCCCGGAAGTTCTTTTTTGGGTCGGCTGTGCCGGTTCCTTTGATGACCGATACAAGGCGGTAACCCAAGCTTTTGTGAAAATCCTGAATAAAGTCGGGGTGTCTTTTGCTGTTTTGGGTCCGGAGGAAGCCTGTACCGGTGATCCTGCGCGAAGAGCAGGTAATGAGTTCTTGTTCCAAATGCAGGCCGTCGCCAATATCCAAGTCCTCAATGGTTATGAGGTGAAAAAGGTGGTGACTGCCTGTCCCCACTGCTTCAATACCATCAAAAATGAGTATCCTGCCCTAGGAGGAAACTATGAAGTGATTCATCATTCGCAATTTCTCCAGCAGCTGATCAACGAGGGCAAGGTTGCCCTGAAAGGAGGAGGGGAGTTTAAGGGAAAGAAAATCACTTTCCATGATTCCTGTTACCTAGGTCGTGCAAACAATGTCTATGAAGCGCCTCGGGAAGTCATCAAAGCGCTGGATGTGGAATTGGTCGAGATGAAGCGATGCAGGACCAAGGGACTTTGCTGTGGAGCAGGAGGAGCGCAGATGTTTAAAGAGCCGGAGCCCGGAAAGAAAGATGTCAATATTGAGCGGACCGAGGAGGCATTGGCTACGGGAGCGAATGCCATTGCTGTTGGTTGCCCGTTTTGCCTCACTATGATGACCGATGGCGTCAAAAACAAAGTGCGCGAAAATGACGTGCAGGTTTATGACCTGGCTGAAATGATCGCCAAAGACATGGGAATATAAGTCTGATGAAGATTGAATCAATTCGACCCTTTTTGCCGTTAGGTAGAAAGGGTTTTTCTTTGTCAAAAAATCAAATTATGTACGTAGCCTTCCAAAATTTATCAGAATCAAGTCGTGTTTGGGTGTATCAAGCTGACCGAAAACTCAGCGAAAAGGAATTGGAGCTTGCCAAAAGTGAATTGAAAACCTTCTGTGAGGGATGGAATGTGCATGGAAATGGGATTTTGACTTCCTTTGAGATTTTGGAAGATCAGGTGATTGTCTTGGCAGCTGATGAGTCGAGATCTGCTACTAGTGGTTGCTCGATCGATTCTTCGGTTCGTGCCTTGCAGAAACTTGAAAATTTGCTCCAAATCAACCTGACTGATCGGGGAAAAGTAGCCTTCAAATCAGCGAGTAGGATTCAGGTCGCACCTGCGCTTGGGATTAAGTCAAAAGTACAGGAAGGTGAAATAGTTGCTGATACCTGGGTGATCAATCCCTTGATTCAGACCAAGGCAGACCTGGAAAGCCTTTGGATACCTGCCTCAAAAAGTTGGTTGAACAAATATTTTCCAAATTAATTAGTAATATTCAGTCCAGATCATCAATGTCTTATCGAATGAAGAATTATTTTTTTGGAATTTTCCTAATCATGCTATCAATTGGAGGCTGTAAAAGCCTTCAAGAAAAGGGAACAGATCAGTTCCTTTCAGGAGAATACCAGTACGCTATCAATACTTTTTCGCAAATACTGGAGCAAGATACCGCCAATGAGCAAGCCAATGAAGTGATTGCCGAAAGCTATCGGCTTTCCAACAGAATCGAAAACTCCTCTGAGTACTATCAAAAGCTCATCGAAATCGAACCAAGTTTTGAACGTTACTTTTTCTTGGGGCAAAGCCTAAAAGCCCAACAAAAAAATGAGGAAGCAACCGAAGCCTTCGAAAATGCTAAGGCTTACACACAAGATGAAGCATTGCTAGCCAGAACTCAGCGGGAGATTGAGTCTATCAAACTGGCAAACGGGATTGAAAATTACTGGCCTTTCCATGAATTGGTTAATTACCGAGAACTCAATACACCGGGAGATGATTACGCTCCAATTGTGAGTGAGAATTTTCTCTATTTTACCTCAGCCAGACAGGCTTCAGGGATATATGCTGCCACCGGTACGCCATACACCAAACTATTCCGGGCACGCGCTGAAGATCTACGAGTAGATGTGAGCGGGATTCAGGCATTGCCGGAATTTCCGAATGAAGAAGGATTGAATCAAGCTGCGATGGCGATCAGCCCAGATGGGAATACGCTGATTTATTCCAGAGGAAATTCTACCTCTCCACGGGATCTTCCTGAGACAGCACTTTTTGCCTCTTATTTTAGAGGAGGAGGATTTACCTTGCCGATTTGGCTTCCTGTCAATGAGGAAGAGAATTGGTGGAATTCTACTCCCGCCTTCAGTCCAGATGGGGAAGAGCTTTACTTTGCTTCCAATCGTCCCGGAGGTTATGGTGGAATCGATATCTACAAAGCAACCAAGTTGGCGAATGGTGATTTCGGAAATGCTGTGAATTTGGGTCCAAATGTGAATACACCAGGGAACGAACTTTTCCCTAGACCAGCTCCAGATGGAAAGTTTTTCTTTGCCTCAGATGGACATCCAGGTTTTGGAAAATTGGATCTTTTTGTAGCCGAGCAAGATGAAAATGGAAACCAAATCATCAAAAACCTCGGTGAAAATATCAATAGTCAGGCGGATGATTTTGCCATTTTCTTCA
Organism: Algoriphagus formosus; assembly: GCF_002807035.1. Classification (GTDB taxonomy): domain Bacteria; phylum Bacteroidota; class Bacteroidia; order Cytophagales; family Cyclobacteriaceae; genus Algoriphagus; species Algoriphagus formosus. Next base: position 1,967,622 of record NZ_NIUC01000002.1, read on the forward strand.
CCAATTACCCGAAGGAGGGTTTCCTCTCTTCCAATCGCGAAGGAGGTATTGGAAATGATGATATCTACTATTTCGAGGATAAAACACCGAAGCCGAAAATCGTCAACGTTTTACTCAATGTTTTTACCAAACAGCGGGTAGCGGGAGAGCCTGATCAGGTTTTGGATAATACTCGTGTGGTGCTTTATGACGGAAACAATAAGCAGATCGGAGGAGACTTCTCGAATAGCAATGGTCGGGTTAGATTTACCTTGGACCCCCAGTCGAATTATACCATCATCGCCTCCAAAGGCGGATATTTCTCCAAATCTGTTCCATACAATACCTTCGGAAAAACACCGGATCCAGCTACTTTGGTGCAGGACGTAACCAATGTGTCCTTGGATACGACAATCGTTTTGGATCAGTTGATCTTGGAGAAGTCTATCGTGCTTGAAAATATCTACTACGATCTGGATAAAGCCGATATCCGACCGGATGCGGCGAAGGAGTTGGATAAGCTAGTACAAATCCTGAAAGACAATCCTCAGATTCGAATCGAATTGAGTTCGCATACGGATGACAGATCTTCTGATGCCTACAACTTGGAGCTTTCGCAAAGACGTGCCGAGTCAGCGGTGAATTACATGGTTTCTCAGGGAATTGCAGCCGACCGATTGGTAGCCAAGGGCTATGGTGAGACGCAGTTGATCATCGAAAACGCACAGACAGAAGAAGAGCATCAGGTCAATCGAAGAACGGAATTCAAGGTGATTGAGATTAAGGAATGATTTGAGTTGGAAGTAGGAAGGTCTGTGATATACGGTAGAAATACGATAGAAATAAAGCTCGCAAGCGAGCTGAAATAAACTGAAATAACTTCCCGGATTTGGACATATCTCAGCCGAGGAACGAGGCTGTATCTCGGCGCAGCCATATCTTACGAAGCGAAGCGAAATATATTTAGCGAAGCGTATCTCGAGAGGCAAAGCCGACCTTATTTCATCGAACAAAGTGAGAGGTATTTCGCCTTAGGCGTATTTCATACATTCGAGACTGCTTCCTCCTTTGTCGTCGCAGTGACGCTTAGCTTGAAAGTTTTGTCAAAGGCATAAAAAAAATCACGAATACTTTTTCCAAATTTCAGCCTTCTTTTTTTGTCTTTCCCAAAGTGCCTTTGCCAAATCAGAGGCTACCGAATCAGGTTCCGATTGATGAAGGATTTTCTTAAGGGTGTCTTCCGATAAATCAATTCGATAGCAGATATTCAGGAGTTTTTCTAGATCCTTGTCAAGTAGATCACGGACTGCTAAAGTCAAAAGTCTAATTGCCTTTTCCTCATCAAATGCTTCTTTTAATTCGGGCAATTCAAATTGCTTTTGCGCAAGTTGATAGGCAGTATGTAAAACTGGTTCTTGGTCCATGAGACAAAAAAATCAATTCGTCATTGTGATCCTTCGCGGCGGATCACAATGACGAAATTCCATTTATTAAGGCTTAATTTATTCCTTTTCTGTGGTTTCTTCACCCTCTTCGCTAGGTATGAGCACCTCTGGAGCGAATTTTCGGATGATTTTATACCAGCTGATGAGTTTTTTGATGTCAGAGACATACACTCTGGTCTCATCTACCTCCGGAAGGATATGTTTCATAAATGCCCGCAATTCGGCATCATCCGGATTACTGTCAAGTCCTAAATCTCCTTCAAATTCCGCCTCGACTTTCTGCATGACCTGCTGTAGCGGCTCTGCACCTTCTTCGGTCAGGGTGTAGATAGAGATATCGCCTAGGATGGAAACCCGGTGGGAAATACCAGCTACAAGCTTCGCTTTCTTATCATCCAAGCTTTCCAAAATCACTCCCGTACGGGTTGGTTTCAATACTTTAAATAGCCCCGGTTTGCCGGAGACTGTTGCAATTTCTTTAAAATCCATTGGTTTAATTTATCAGTTTGCAAATATAGAATTTGTGTTTATTGGGCTGTACCATTTTCATATTCCTTCACCAGTTCTTCCAGAAAAGCATTGACTTCCTCTTTTCCCATCTGATTTTCGGCACTGGTCACAAAATAGTCAGGCGCTTCCTCAAAAATTTCCTCGGTCTTCTTAAGGAATTTCCGCACATTTTGATCGGTTTTGGTTTTCGAGAGTTTATCAGCTTTTGTAAAAATCAAAGCAGCCGGCACGCCATTGACTCCGCACCAAAGCAGAAATTCCAAATCAATTTTCTGAGGCTCCAAGCGACTATCGATCAAAATAAATACTCCGCAAAGATTCTCTCGCTTGGTCAGGTAGGTTTTGATCATGTTTTCCCAACCTTCCTTGACTTTGACATTGACCTTGGCAAATCCATAGCCAGGTAAATCCACCAAATACCATTGATCATTGATCAGAAAGTGATTGATCAATTGGGTTTTGCCGGGAGTTTGGGAGGTTTTTGCCAATCCTTTTTTATTGGTCAGCATGTTGATCAGGGAGCTCTTTCCCACATTGGATCGGCCAATGAAGGCAATCTCAGCTCGATCAGGCTTGGGGCAGTTGCCCGGATTGGAATTGGAAATGACAAACTCGGCTTTGCGGATCATACTTGTTTATTTGAATACAAAATTAGAAGATAAATCTGAAGGCGCTAAATGCTTTATTGGCTAACAATTTTCCCTTCCTCGGGTTTCTTCAGTAATATTGCGCACCAATTACAGAATTACTGATGTCCGTAGTCCCTTACAAAGATAAAGAAGACCCTAAAAAAGCTCAGGTTGCTGAGATGTTTAACAATATCAGCCCCAAATATGATTTGCTGAATCATGTACTGAGCTTGGGTATTGATATCATTTGGCGAAAGAAAGCCGTAAAAATGCTAAAGGCTGATCAGCCGAAGTTGATTTTGGATATTGCTACCGGTACCGGAGACTTCGCGATTGAAGCTTTGGCGCTGAAACCTGAGAAAATCATCGGGGTAGATATTTCGGAAGGCATGCTCGCTGAGGGAAGAAAAAAAATGAAAAACCGAAAGCTGGATCATATCATCGATTTACAGCTTGGGGATTCGGAAGGATTACTTTTTGAAGATAATAAGTTTGATGCAGTGATCGTTTCCTTTGGTGTCAGAAACTTCGAAAATCTGGAAAAAGGACTGGCAGATATGTATCGAGTGCTGAAGCCGGGCGGAAAAACTGTGATATTGGAATTTAGCAAGCCTAGGTCATTTCCAATGAAACAGGCCTACTCTTTCTACTCCAATGCTGTTTTGCCTCAAATTGGTAAAATTGTATCCAAGGACAATTCTGCTTATACTTATCTTCCCGAATCCGTTCAGGCATTCCCGGATGGACAGGATTTTCTGGCAGTCTTAAACAAAGTAGGATTTCACAGCACCGTATGCAAACCGCTCACTTTTGGTATCAGTTCGATTTACGTAGGAGTAAAATAGGGTTAATCACCCTATTTCTGACTTTTTTAACTTTATCGTCCACCAATGCTCAAGGCTTATTTGGCTTGACAAGTACGTCTGGTTCGGATGATAAGCTTTTATCTTATGGGTTTTTCCTTGCAGGTCATACAAGTACCTATCGATTGAAATATGCGGATCGATTTGTACAAACACCCAATACTGCCGGACAGAATGTGCGTGCTATTTTTCCAAAATATACCCCCGGCTTTTCTTTGGGATTCATAGGAATGCTGCGCTTTCATGACCAAATGCAACTTTTATTCACACCCAAAATCGGGTTTTATGAGTTCAGGACAGAGGTTCAATATTTTTCGGATGATTTGGTGCCGGATATCCCCAATCCAGACGAACCAGTCAGTCCAGCGGTAAATATCAATACCCTCATCAGTGAGTCCACGATGATTGAGTTGCCGCTTCTTTTGAAGTATCGCTCACAGCGATTTAATAATACCCGGATGTATTTTATCGGAGGAGCGAGCTACATGTTCCGTACCAAGACTCAGGACGAGGCAAACTTGGAAGATTTGGTAACTGTGGGGCAGGACTACACCATTGAGTTGGGGATGGGATTTGAGGTGTACTTTCGTTATTTCAAATTTGCCCCTGAGATCCGCTTTTCTCATGGCCTAAACAACCTCTACCAACCCGAAAACACCATTCCTGAAATACGCGATGCCATCTCCAGCATCAAGCGAAAGTCAGTGACGATTTACCTGAATTTTCAATAGTCGGCTTTTCGAAAGTTTTCATTTATCCTAACTTGTCCAAATGGAAAGAAAAATAGCATTAATCACCGGAGCGACCTCCGGAATAGGAAAGGCCTGCGCCTTGATTTTGGCAAAAAACGGCTATGATCTGATCGTGACAGGAAGAAGAACTGATAGATTGGAAGCTTTCAAGCAGGAGGTTCCCAAAGGGGTAGAAGTGCTTCCTTTGACTTTTGATGTTCGGGACAAAGAAGCGGTATTTGATTTATTGGGAAATCTCCCGGATCGATGGAAAGGGATAGCTGTCTTGATCAATAATGCCGGGAATGCCCATGGAATGGATCCGATTCAGACGGGTAGCACCGATGATTGGGATGCCATGATGGATATCAATGTCAAAGGCTTGCTGTATGTGTCCAAGGCCATTATCCCAGGAATGTGCGAACGGAAATCCGGGACTATCATCAACATTGGCTCCATCGCTGGTAAGGAAGTCTATCCAAATGGGAATGTCTATTGTGGCTCCAAGCATGCCGTGGATGCCATCACCAAAGGAATGCGGATCGATCTAAATCCATTTGGAATCAAAGTGATAGGCATTCATCCGGGATTGGTGGAGACAGAGTTTTCGCTGGTTCGATTTAAGGGAGATGGGGATCGGGCCGAAAAAGTCTATCAGGGTTACGAGCCTCTTTTGGCTGAGGATATCGCCGAAATCGTTGAATTTTGTGTGAATAGACCGCCGCATGTGGTTTTGGCTGATATTGTAGTTTTGCCTACTGCACAGGCTTCAGCAACCATGGTCAATAAAAAATCCTGATTAAATGAAATACACATCACTACTTTTTACAGGGCTGGTTTTTGCCTGCAGCACGCCGAAAAGTGATCAAGAGGTCTTTTCCGAGCAACAACGAGAAAACTTGGAGCCGCTGGTTGAAAAGATCGAGGAGCCCATTTCAGAGTTAGAACAAAATCTGATCGACCAAGGTCTGGTCAACTTGGAGGATGTGATCCCCGGAATTCGGGTGGAGCTGAAATATTCCACTGAGGATAACTTTTTCGGTCAGGATGTCTATGGAGATTTGACCAATGCCTACCTACAGCCGGAAGTAGCTGAGATGCTTCGGCAAGCACAGGAAAAACTTCAGTCCGAGCATCCCAATCTTGTCCTTCAGATCTACGATGGAGTTAGACCTCGCTCTGTGCAGCAGATTCTTTGGGATAATCTGGATAAGCCGGATAGCATCAAGCCACTTTATGTCGCTGACCCAAAAGTGGGAAGCCTGCATAATTTTGGTGTAGCGGTTGACCTGACGATTTTCGATACGGCGGCCGATTCAGTTTTGGATATGGGTACAGGCTATGATTTCTTCGGATATGCTGCCTATCCTGACCGAGAGGAGCAAATGCTCCAAGAAGGTGTGATTACGCAGGAGCAGGTTGAAAATCGGGATATTCTCCGTAAAGCGATGAAAGCTGCTGGCTTTATGGGGATTGGCTCGGAATGGTGGCATTTCAACGCCTATTCCCGAAAGGAAGCTGGGGAGAAATTTAAAATTGTGGAGTGATAGTAAAATCTGAATTCAAAGGTTTTCTCTTTTCTTTATCAAATTAATCACAAATAATTCCCCATCAAATGGGAGCAGTGCATGGTTAAAGAAGTAAATCCCGTCAAAGATTGTAGCTGCTAATTCATCCGATTTTTAAAAGGGAATTTTGAGTGGGAATGGCTACTTTTGTCCAGAAGGAAAAAAAGCAATCCCGTGTACAAAACTCTCCTAAAGCCTTTCTTTTTTACAAAACCTGCCGAAGAGGCTCATCATTTCACTGTCAACCTCACACAAAAGACATTCAATTTTCCGGTTTTAGGATCTTTGATTGGAAGTGTTTTCCATTTGGAGGATAAGCGGCTGGAGCGAGAGGTTTTTGGTTTGAAATTCAAAAATCCTGTAGGTCTCGCTGCTGGCTTTGATAAGGATGCCAAACTGATCGATGAGATGGCCATGCTGGGTTTTGGTTTTATTGAAATCGGTACCCTTACGCCAAAACCACAGGAAGGAAACCCGCAACCTAGACTTTTCCGATTGCCGGAAGATGAAGCCTTAATCAATCGCATGGGATTCAATAATGGAGGGGTTTTGGATGCTGTCGAAAGGCTTAAAAAACGAAAATCAGATGTCATCATTGGAGGGAACATCGGCAAAAATAAAGTGACTCCCAATGAAAAAGCGGTGGATGATTACCTCTTTTGCCTAGAGGCACTTCACCCCTATGTGGATTATTTCGTGGTCAATGTAAGCTCTCCAAATACACCTAATTTGCGGGATTTGCAGGAAAAGGAACCTTTGAAAGCCCTTTTGACTGCCGTCAAGTCTGCAAATGATCAAAAAGAACAGCCGAAGCCAATCCTCCTAAAAATCGCTCCCGATTTGACAGAGGGCCAGTTGGACGATATCATTGAAATAGTGGCAGAAACCAAAATAGATGGGGTGATTGCGACGAATACGACCATCGATCGAAGCGGATTGAAAACAGCCCAAAGCGAAGTGGAAGCTATAGGGGCTGGAGGTCTCAGCGGGAAGGTTCTGAAGAATAGAAGCACAGAAGTCATTCGCTATTTGTCCACCAAGTCCAAATCCGCTTTTCCCATCATCGGCGTAGGAGGAGTCTACTCTGCGGAGGATGCCATCGAAAAGCTGGAAGCCGGAGCAAGTTTGGTACAGGTATATTCAGGCATGATTTATGAAGGACCTAGCCTTATCAAACGCATTAAAAAAGGCTTGATCGGTTATTTTTCAGGTAAAAATTCCAAATCAAATCCTGAAACCGTATCTTCCAATTAGTATTGAAACGCGTCTATGCCCAGCAGTTCTACAAAAACCAATACTTTTCGAAAAAAAGGCGAAAAGCCTAAAAAAGCTAAGTCCAGCGCTTCCAAATTGAATTTTTCCTTCGGGAATATCAAAAACTCAAAGCTGGTTCTTGCGCTTGGAATTATCCTGATGTCTTTGGGGATTTTTCTCTTTTTTGCTTTCCTCAGCTATTTGTTGAGCGGCGAAGCTGATCAGAGTTTGGTCATGAATTCTTCAGAAGAATCCACCCGAACGATCGCCCGGGAATCACAAAACTGGCTAGGCTGGCTAGGCGCACAGGCAAGTCACTTACTGATTTACCGATGGTTTGGGGTTGCAGCATTTCTATTTCCACCCTTTCTCTTTATTCTGGGGTTTCGATGGGCTTTTAAGATTAGCCTGATTTCCTTGAATCGCTACCTCACTTTTGCCTTATTCTTCACCTTTTGGCTGGGATTACTGACGGGATATATCGTGATTTTGGTCAAAGGCTACTCCTATTGGAGTTTCCTTTCAGGAGGTTTTGGCTATGAAATGGCCAAGCTTTCGGCAGATTTTCTGAGTTGGGGTACCTTTATTCTGCTTGCTGGTTCTCTGTTGATTTTTGTGATTTTCTTCTTCGATATTGACAAGTTGGATTGGTTCAGCCTGAAAAGCTCCGATCCGGAGGAGTCTATTATTCAGGAGAATGAATTGGTGGAGGAAGATTTGGCGATCAAGCCTCAATCCAAAAATGAAGATCCCTTCGGACTGGAAGAGGATGAGGAAGAAGATTTGATGGATGATGGTTCCTCTTGGACTGTAAAAAATGCAGAGGATGAAAACACGGATGAACTGCCGGAACAAGATGATCTATTCGAGATCAATCAGGTAGATCTTTTGGCAGAAAATACAGATCCAAAGCCCGAAAAACCCTTGGAGGAAAAGCAGTTTTCAGTGACCAAAGCTGAAAGTACAGAGAAGACCGCTGAGGAAGTTGAAAACTTGGATCCTTATGATCCAACCTTGGACTTGCCGAAGTATAAGTACCCTTCCCTTGACCTGCTGAATGAGTACGATCTGCAAAAAGTGACTGTCACCAGGCAGGAATTAGAAGACAATAAAAATAAGATTGTCGAAACGCTTGAAAACTTCAAAATAGGGATTCAGGAAATCAAAGCGACCATCGGGCCGACTGTGACGCTATACGAAATCGTACCTGAGCCAGGGGTAAAAATCTCCAAGATCAAAAATCTCGAAGATGATATCGCTTTGAGTTTGGCAGCCTTGGGAATCCGAATCATTGCGCCTATTCCTGGTAAGGGAACGATCGGTATTGAGGTACCTAATAAAAATCGGGAATTAGTGCCGGCAAGAGCGGTTTTGGGTACAGAGAAATTCATGCGATCCGATAAGGATTTGCCTATTGCTCTTGGGAAAACCATTTCCAATGAGGTCTTTGTTGCTGATTTGGCAAAAATGCCTCACTTGCTGATGGCAGGTGCTACGGGGCAGGGTAAGTCAGTGGGTCTCAATATGATTTTGGCTTCCTTGATATATAAAAAGCATCCGGCGCAGTTGAAGTTTGTCTTAGTCGATCCTAAAAAGGTGGAGCTTTCCCTTTTCAATAAAATCGAGAGACACTTTCTGGCCAAGCTTCCTGGTTCGGAAGAGGCCATCATCACGGATACCAAAAAAGTAATCTACACGCTCAATTCCCTCTGTATCGAGATGGACAATCGATACAATTTGCTCAAAGATGCTGGCGCTCGAAATCTCAAAGAATACAATGCCAAATTCATCGCCCGCAAGTTGAATCCAGAAAAGGGGCACAAATTTATGCCCTACATAGTCTTGGTAATTGATGAGTTGGCGGATTTGATGATGACGGCAGGGAAGGAGATCGAAGGTCCAATTGCCCGATTGGCACAACTGGCGCGGGCTATTGGTATTCACCTTGTAGTCGCAACGCAAAGACCATCTGTCAATGTGATCACGGGTATCATCAAGGCTAATTTCCCTGCCAGGCTTTCTTTCCGGGTTACTTCCAAAATTGACTCGAGAACCATTCTGGACGGCGGAGGAGCAGATCAGCTGATCGGTATGGGAGATATGTTGCTGTCGCAGGGCTCAGAGATGATCCGACTGCAATGTGCATTTTTGGATACTCCTGAAGTGGACGCTATTTGCGATTGGATAGGGGAGCAAAATGGCTATCCAGATGCGTACTTATTGCCCGAATTTGAGGGTGAGGAAAGTGAAAGTGGCATTGGTGAAATCGATTTGGCAGATAGGGATCCACTTTTTGATGATGCAGCAAGGTTGATTGTACTTCATCAGCAGGGTAGTACTTCGCTGATCCAGCGTAAGATGAAGCTTGGGTATAATCGGGCCGGCCGTATCGTTGACCAGCTTGAGGCCGCAGGAATCGTTGGTCCATTTGAAGGCTCCAAGGCTCGGGAAGTTCTTATCCAAGATGAAGCTAGTTTGGAACAGTTATTGAATAGTTTGTAGTCGCCGTAAATTCATCCCCATTCGGCTACAGATTATGAAAAAAAATATTCTCTTTCTTAGTTTTTTTTGCCTGATGTTAATTGGTTTTCAGGCGCTTGCGCAAAAAGATCCAAATGCCAAATCGGTCCTCGATGCCATGAGTCAGAAGTTCCAGGCCATGAATGGTTTTACAGCAGAATTTGACTTTACGTATCAGGACGGAAGCGGAAGCTCGGATAGACAAAGCGGGGAAGTGGCCGTCAAAGGTGAGCAATACCGACTGAAGCTTCCTGAGCAAGAAATTTTCAATGATGGAAAGACCGTGTGGACATTTATTCAGGCGGACGGATATCGTGAGGTGACTATCAACGACGTCAGTCAGATGGAAGGTGAACTTACCCCGTCCAATATCTATCGGATGTATGAGTCTGGATTTGAATACAAGCTTTTAGCAGAAAAAACCTATCAGGGTAAGAAAGTTCAGGTTGTCGAATTGAACGCTAAGAGTGCAGATGCTCCTTTTGCTCAGGTGAAATTGATGATTGATAAGGGGAGCAAGGATTTGCTAGGTTGGGAAATGTTTGATGGACAGGGAGGAATGTATTCTTATTCTTTCAAAAACCTGAAGGCCAATGCCGACCTTCCTCCGACCTACTTTGCCTTCGACACTAAGAAATACCCCGGTATCGAGGTGATTGATTTGAGGTAGGTTTTTCAGGTCCGATGCTTCCTGAAAACTGGAGACTGTTGTAGCTTTTTTTTCTTTTAATGCTGTTCCCATGACTTTAATTAGGAGATCTAAAATCAGGAACAAATTTTTTGGAAAAGACAATGATTCGAATTGTACTGGAAACTTTGGAGGATAGAGGCCCTGCGGGATTTTCGGTTTTGGAGTGTTTTGCTAACCCGTTAAGAAAATGACTTAGTCCCGAGCTTGTCTCGGGAATCCAGTCATTTTTAGGGTTGCAAAGCAGGACAAAATTCCGCTGTATACTAATGGTAAGAGTACAGAAAAACTCTTCCAGCGGAAAGAAAAGACCGGGGCCAAGACTTTTGGATACTTTTGGTCTTCAAAAGTATCGAAGAAGAAAGGAGTCGGATATCATAAGAAAGGTTAGAAATGGATTAGGGTTAATTCAATTCTTATCCCTTTTTGGGGAGTAAATTTTCTTCATTCTGGTTACTCATTCCAAAACAAAACGATCTGATTCTACTAAATTTTTAAATCTAAAGACCAAGATTGTATTGAGATACAAATATCAAAAAGTAAAGTTTTGGGTTGTTCACTTGTTATTTTTGGGACAAAACCCTTTTTGATTTTCTAATGCAAGAAGTGGATATCTAATTTTCTAAAGCAAACCTTAAAGAAAAAGAGGCTTTTGCTCTACTTCCAGATTGGCCCAATGGAGCCAGTTTTGAATAATTTCCAATCCGTATTCTGTCAGTAGTGCTTCAGGATGGTATTGAATTCCAAAGATCGGAAGGTAGGTATGCGCCATGGCCATTATTTCACCCGCTTTTGTTTTTAAAAGGGGAGAAAGCGCCTCCGGCAAATCACTCAATTGCAATGAATGATAACGGGTAACGGAAAATTCATCAGGAAGTCCATCCAGACAAGGGTGACTTTGGTTTCGAAAAACCCTTCTGACTTTTCCGTGGGTGGGTTGATCATTTTTGATAAGCTTGGCTTCAAAAAACTCACCAATTGCCTGATGACCTAAGCATACGCCAAGAATGGGTTTCGTCTGATGAAAGGTCTCCAGTATTTGCATCAAATTCCCTGAGGTAGCAGGTCTTCCAGGTCCCGGAGATAGAATCAAACCGTCAAAGGATAAGTCCTGCAAAGACTCGACGGAAACATCATTTCTGACAATTTTTAATTCCGGTCCAGTCTGAAGAATCAGATCAGCCAACATGTGACTGAATGAGTCAAAATTATCAATTAATAGCAGCATCTTTTACCTTCTCCACGAGCTCTTCAAACTTACTTTTGGTGGAATTGACGGAAGGAAAAATCGGTTCCACTGCATCGATTACCGCAGGAGCAAGCGGTTCCACATAGCCAATAAGCTCTGATTCTCTTTCCCACTTTTTGGGTAGGTCCAAGTCAAATTCGTTGGTGAACCATAAAAAGAGGCTCAAGAAAAACCCAGCTTTCAGTATGCCGAAAAGTACTCCTCCCATTTTGTCAAAAGAGCCCAAAATGGTCAAATCCATGATTTTTTTCAGGATCCATCCTACGCCATTGATCAATAAAATACTCAGAATGAAAATGATCAAAAAGCCCAATATCGGATAGGCAAGATTGATGGAATCTACATTTTCACCAAGCCATTCGGCAGCAGGCTCCATGAAATAAAAGCCTAAAATGAGGGCTACCACAAAACTGACCAAACCCAGAATACCGAGCAGAAAGCCTTTTTTGTAGCCCTCATAAGCTCCTAGGGCTAGGAGCAAGATGATGACAATATCTACAAGAGATTTGATCTCCAAGTTTTAGGAATTCAATAGTGCTTTTACTTGATCAGCAATAGCCTTGCCATCTGCTTTCCCGGCCAATTCTTTACTGGCCATTCCCATCACTTTACCCATGTCCTTCATTCCTGAAGCACCTGTTTTACTGATGATCGCTTGGATGGCGGCTTGGATTTCTTCAGGAGAAAGAGCCTTTGGCAAAAACTCTTGAATCACCGAAAGCTCGGCCATCTCTACCTCGTGAAGGTCCATTCTTCCCTGCTGCTCATAAATGTCCGCGGAATCCTTTCGCTGCTTAGCTGCCTTTGTCAGCAACTTCATCTCATCTTCTGCAGATATTTCTCCCTTGGCTCCGCCTTTGGTTTCTTCCAAAAGAATCATGGACTTAAGGGCTCTTAAAGCGGTCAACCGACTTTTATTTTTAGCCAGCATGGCAGATTTAATTTCACTTTCTATCTTTTGCTTCAAACTCATCGGTACTCAGTTTATGTTATAACTTTGTTCTAGAGACAAAATTACCCTTTTCGGGCTTTATATGACCAAATTAAGTGTAAATATCAATAAGATCGCAACTCTTCGGAATGCAAGAGGTGCAAATAACCCAAATGTAGTCCAAGTAGCAAAAGATGCCGAGCGCTTTGGGGCTGAGGGAATTACCGTTCACCCCCGCCCAGATGAGCGTCATATCCGCTATCAAGATGTATTGGACCTGTCCGAGGTGGTTACCACGGAGTTCAATATCGAAGGATACCCGGACAAGCGCTACCTAGAATTGGTCAGAAGGGTGAAACCTGCGCAGGCTACCTTGGTTCCGGATCCGCCGGAAGCGATCACCTCCAATACAGGATGGGATACCATTACTTATCAAAGCATGCTCAAGGACATCGTGGCAGAATTGAAGGAGTCCGGCTGCCGTGTATCGATCTTTATCAATCCAGAAGAAAAATACTTTGAGCCGGCAAAAATGACCGGGACAGATCGGGTGGAGCTTTACACCGAGCCTTATGCCGCGCACTACCATCAGGATAGAGAGAAGGCGGTTGCACCTTATGTCAAAGTATCAGAGTTAGCCAAAGAATTGGGACTGGGCCTGAATGCAGGGCATGATTTGGATTTGCATAATCTGGCATTTTTGAAGTATAAAATCCCGTATTTGGACGAGGTGTCAATCGGTCATGCGTTAGTATGTGATGCCTTGTATTTTGGTCTGGAAAATACAATTCAGATGTATCGAAGAAGGCTGGAGATGCCTGGGGATTGCCTTTGATAAAAAAAGCTAGGCCCAAAATCTAATTTTGGGCTTAGTTTTGCAAAAGCACTCTGAAGTCTTGAAAAAAAACTCTGATCAATTTTTACTTTTCCTAGGGATCATTCTGATCTCTATTAACCTCCGCACAAGTATTGCCTCGGTAGGTCCATTGATCCCCTTTATCCGAGAGGATTTAGATATTTCCAATGGTCTTGCAGGCTCCTTGACTACGCTGACCTTGATCACATTTGCCATATTTTCGATCTTTTCTCCGAAGATTGGCAAGCGGTTGGGTAATGGTCGGGCAATTTTTCTAGGGATTTTCCTTCTATCCATTGGTGTAGTTGTCCGGGTTTTGGGTGGAGTTGAGATTTTATTTATCGGGACAGCCCTGACTGGTGTAGGAATAGTCATCGCCAATGTCTTGATGATACCGTTTTTTAAGGCTCATTTGCCAGAGAAGCTCGGCCTGCTAACTGCAATTCTCTCTACCGGAATGTCTCTCTTTGCTGCAATAGCTTCCGGGATCAGCGTGCCTTTGGCTGTTGATCTGGGTTGGGGCTGGAGAGGATCACTCGCTTTTTGGGTTGTATTTATGCTACTTGCTTTGGCGGTGTGGTTTCCTCAGGCAAAAGCCAAGCCTATCAAAAATAAAGGAGAAGGGCAGGCCGGTAAAAATGTATGGAAGTCCCGTTTGGCCTGGCAGGTGACGCTTTTTATGGGCGCTCAATCGGTTATGTATTTCACCATGGTAACTTGGCTTCCCGATATGTTGATTTCTAAAGGAATGAGTCCTGTAAAGGCTGGTATTGCATTGTCATACATGCAACTCATCTCTTTAATTGGGACCTTTTTCGCTCCATCTTTTCTTATGAAACTCAGGCAGCAGCATATGGTGATTCTCGGTGTATCGCTTGGCTACTTGCTAGGCTATCTTTTGCTTTTTTCATCGCAAGAGTGGGTGCTTTTTGTAGCTATGACCATCATTGGCATAGGTAGCGGGGCAAGCCTCAGTATTGCTTACACTTTGATATCGCTTCGAACGGCCGAAGATCAGACTACTTCCAATCTTTCAGGGATGGTACAGTCTGCAGGCTATGTTCTTGCGGCATTGGGTCCCATGCTCTTTGGAATTTCTCTTGATTTGGTGGGGAATTGGGATTTCCTGATCTGGTTTTTGCTTGCCATGACCATTCAATTTTTGTTTTTTGGTTGGAGTGCTGGAAAGGATCAGAAAATCTGAGATAGCTTTCGCGCAAGCAAGAAGATTAATATCCTTAATTTTGGGTCAAAATTAGACCGCTATGCAAGAATTTTTCACCGACCTGGGTATCTCTGAAAACCTCTTTAATTATTTCATCATGCCTGCGCTTATTTTCATTGCGCGTGTAGGGGATGTTTCGATTAATACCCTTCGAATCATGTTTATGATGAATGGGAAGAAGAATGTGGCTCCTATTTTGGGTTTTTTTGAAGCGCTTATTTGGCTATTGGCGATTGGTCAGATTTTTCAAAATATCGATAATCCTGTTTCCTATATAGCCTATGCCGGTGGATTTGGAATGGGAACTTATGTAGGAATGCGTTTTGATGAAAAACTTGCACTGGGACGGGTACTCGTACGGGTCATCACTCCGAAGCCCCTTCCCGAACTGATCGAGTACATGAAAGAGCGAGACTATCGATTTACCAGTGTGGGTGCGGAAGGTAGATATGGAAAAGTGAATCTTCTTTTTACAGTCATGAAGAGAGACTCTCTTCAATCCTTTGTGGACAAAGTCAAATCTCTCGATGAGAAGGCATTCTACACCATTGAAAGCGTAAAACGAATTTCCGAGGACGATCTGAATGTCATGGAGGATAAGCCTCGCTTCAAAATCTGGCTTGGTAGAAAAGCTCGAATTTAATGCCTAATACCTGGTTTCAATTTCAGCAATTCCGAGTCAATCAGGACCGCTGTGGAATGAAAGTCTCCACCGATGCGGTGCTTTTGGGTGCGCTGGCGCAGGCAAAGAGCCCAAAACGAATATTGGATATTGGAACTGGAACAGGCGTCATTGCGCTGATGATGGCGCAGCGATTTTCAAATGCAAATATTACGGCAGTAGAATTAGATTCTGACGCTGCCAGTCAGGCGAGCGAGAATTTTGAGGAAAGTGATTTTTCACCCCGTTTGGAACTGGTCCATGGGGGAGTTCAGGACTATGATTCCTCTAGAAAATTTGACTTGGTAGTCAGCAATCCCCCTTATTTTTCCAATCACCTACCTACCACCAATCTCAAAAGGCAGCGTGCACTTCACACGGATAGTCTATCTTTTCAGGAGTTGGTAGAGGCTGTGGAAAGAAACTTGTCAGCCGATGGTGAATTTTGGGTTATTCTTCCTCCCAAAGAATCTGCTGGTTTGGAAGAAATGCTTTGCAATAAGGGTTTTCATTGCAGTACTTCTATTTTAATACAGGATAATCCAAAGCTTAAATTTCATCGAATAGTTTCTTCTTTTTCAAGGCATCAAGAGGAAAAGCAAGTAGAGGAAATTGCTTTAAAAAATGAGGAAGGGAGTTTCTCAGAGACCTATAAAAAATTAATTTCTGGCTTTTTACTCGGATACTGAATTAAAAACCTGCCTTCTGCTCGCTGTAGCAAATTAGATTTTGAATTCGTAGTTGGATAAAGTATGTATTTCTCTATTTTTGAGATTTAAAAGACTACCACAAATGTTAAAATTTCGGTTCTTGAGCTTAGTTTTTATGCTCATGTGTATTCTTTCTTGTACCGAGGAGGACCCTGAAGTAATCCTCGTTACTACGGAGGAAGTATTATTTGCAAGCGGTGATGAGATCCGCTTATTAGGCCGAGTAATCAGTAATCAGGAGATCTCTCTAGTAGATCATGGCTTTTACGTCTCAGAGGATGCGTCATTTTCAAGCCCTGCGATCGTTTCACTGGGAGAAAAAGATGGTCCCGGCAGATTTATCGGTCAATTGACCGGCTTGAGAGTTGGGAGACCTTATTTCGCGAAAGCATTCATGGACAGAGGAGCTGAGATTGAATTTGGGAATGTCCTAGAGCTCTCCACTTTAGAGCCTGCGATTATCGAATTTTCTCCAAAGTTCGGTGCCGTGGGTGAGGAGATTTTGATAGAAGGAAGGAATTTTGGTGCAGATACTCGCGTGTTTTTTGGAGGGCAAGAGGCACAAGTGATTGAAAATACACTTCAGAGTAGACTTCGGGTTCGTGTACCCATTCCAGAAGGAAACCGCACTGTCCGAATTAGAGTAGTCGTTCAGGATCGTGAAGTATCACTTCCCGAAAGTTTTGAATATCAGATAGGCACTTACGAGAAGATTGGTACATTTCCTGAATCCATCCGGGTTTACGACAATGTTTTCTTCCAGGATGGACCGAATAGGTTTTTCATTGGCCTAGGTTCCGAGCGGAGATTGGTGTTTTTACCTGGTTTCCAGCGGTATGACCTATCTTCATCCACTTGGCAAGAGGTAGCTTTTCCGGGAGCCAGTCGATCCTTTGCCTTTTCCACTGATCATTACATTGGAGGAGGACTGAGCCAGTTGGGCTCCAACCCCTTCGTTTATGAAGGAAGTTTTTGGGGCTATGAAAACGGCGCTTTTACCCAATTGCCGGATTTGCCTTTCTTGAGCAGGGATGCCATTGCATTTGAGCTGGGAGAGGATTTGTATGTTCTTGGTAAAAATCCTGACACCACGAAATTTTTCTTCCGCTTTGACAAATCTGAGATGCGATGGGAGCTTTTACCCACTCCTGAGCAAGAATTCACTCGGAATGATGCTGTGTTTACCTACCAGGGAAATGCTTATTTGATTGATTCCTTGGACGGTACAATCTGGCGATACAATCCAAATTTAGGTGCTTGGGATGTTATTGGGACATATCCTGGCTCTTTGGGAAATGGAAGAGGAATGGCGAGGGTAATTGGCGATAAGGCCTTTATTGGACTCTTTGAGCGGTCAGATCAAGTATTTGAGTTGGATTTGAACAGTTTTAGCTGGAAGCCGAAAAACCCTATGCCGGGTCTCCCTCAGAGTGTCATTGTGGGACATTTCGTCAGTGGCGAATCCTTGTATATCATGAGGGTGCCCGATATTACGCTGGCAGGGCAGTTCCCAATGGATTTTTATCGATTTGACCCGGATGGTATTTAAAAGACTATTTATGAAGAAAATTCTACTCACGTTCCTTACCATTTGTCTAGTGACTATTGGGATGGCACAAGAAAAAGCCAAACCGACAGTCATCGGTAGAGATATTGGGCAATTGAAAAATATCCGGATCAATGGTCGGATCATTGACGAAATCACGGGGGAAGCCTTGGTGGGTGCAACGGTCACTATCACCGAGATCAACCAAACCCGAATCACAGATAATAACGGCGAATTTGAATTTAACCTGGACAGAGCGGAGTACACGCTGGAGTTCCGTTATGTAGGCTATGAGAGCATCACTTATCCGATTGTGGCTGTAGGAGATGGAAGGATATCCATGCGGATGATTCAGGAAGACTTCGAATTGGACGATGTGGTCATTTTTGGAAGGGATCCAGAGAAGAATATTCGCTCCACCGATATGGGAGCCGTGACAATGAGTATGAATACCATTCGGGAGTTGCCTCCATTTTTGGGAGAAGTGGACATTATTCGATCCATGGCAACTTTACCCGGTGTTTCCCAAGTGGGAGAAGCGGCCGCCGGACTAAATGTGAGGGGTGGAGGTGCAGATCAAAACCTAATTCAATTTGCTGGAGCTCCAATCTATAACCCAACCCACCTTTTTGGCCTGTTCACTTCCTTCAATCCCGATATAGTCAATGATGTAACCCTTTACAAATCGGTGATTCCTGCGAGATTTGGAGGTCGTGGATCATCCATTTTGGATATTCAGCCCAAAGCAGGAAGTATAGACCGATGGGGAGGAGACTTGATGGTGAGTAACTACTCAGGGAAAATTGGAATCAATGGACCATTGGTCAAGGAAAAAGTTTCCATCAAAGGAGGTTTCAGGGGTTCGTATATCAATTGGTTTTTGGGTGCATTGAGTAATCCGGATTTGAATAATTCCCAGGCAAATTTCTATGATGGGAATCTGGTTATTTCAGCTCCAATTTCTGAAAAGCAAGAGTTTACCTACAGTTACTACACTTCCTACGATGATTTTGCTTTTGCTTCGGATACTACGATTTCTTGGAAAAACAACTCTCACTCGATTAACTGGAAGGGGAGATTTGGAGAAAAACTAGGGATTCAGGCTTTGGGTTATCTGACTCAATACGATTACAATATTTTCAATCGATCCGGGATCAATGATTTTGATCTTAATTCTGGTATCGAAGATTATGGAGTGAAGCTTTTTGCTACCTATAATTTTTCCGAAACCAATATGCTGACAGTTGGTGGAGATTTTAAAGATCTGACTATTCAGCCGGGAGAATTGGTACCTACCAATCAGCAAGAGTCGGGAATTCTGCCACAGAAAGTCCAAGATGAATTTGGTAGAGAAATGGGCGCACACTTCCAGCATGAGTTTGAGCTGGGAGAAAAAATCGGGGTTTCCTATGGTTTGCGCTATGACCTGTTCCAGTACTTTGGTCCTCGTACAGTTCGTCAATATGCCGAAAACCAGCCACTGTCTGATGGTAGTGCGATTGGAGAAATTGACTATGCTGAAGGGGATAAAATCATTTCCTATGATGGACTTGGGCCAAGAGCTTCTATTCGCTATTCTCTTTCTAAGTATAGCTCGATCAAAGCTGGATACAATAAAATGTACCAGTTCATTCACCTGATCTCCAACACGGCAACCATTGCACCTACTGATATCTGGAAACTTAGCGATGACTTTCTGAAGCCGCAGATTGTGGATCAATATTCCATCGGTTTTTACAACAACTTCATGGGGAATATTTTCGAGACTTCGATCGAAGTGTATTACAAGGACATTCAGAATGTAGTTGAGTATAAGGATGGGGCGAATCTCATTTTACAAAATCACCTCGAGACTGAACTTGTTCCTGCCCAGGGACGAGCCTTTGGTGTGGAACTTTACGCAAAGAAAAACCTTGGAAGGCTGACGGGTTGGATTTCTTACACCTACTCTAGGAGTTTAAGACGAGTTATCACAGCATACGAGGAGGAAATAATCAATGACGGAGAGTGGTTTGCTTCCAATTTTGACAAGCCACATGATGTGACTCTAATTGGAAATTACAAGCTAAGTACCAATACTTCGGTATCTGCTACCTTCGGCTATAGTACTGGAAGACCAGTTACTTTTCCGGAGGCAAAGTTTGATTATGCCGGAAATAATTTGGCCTATTTCAACCGTAGAAATGAGCAACGCTTACCTGACTTTCACCGATTGGATTTGGCAGTCAATTTCAAGCTCAAGGGAAGCGGACGGTTTTTCGAGGATGGGGATTGGACCTTCTCTATTTTGAATTTGTATGGACGCAAAAATCCATTCTCTCTGTTTTTTGTGGATGAGCAAGGTGCTCCACCACAGGCTAATCGATTGGCAATTTTGGGAGTACCACTGCCTAGTTTGAGTTATTCAATCAAGTTTTGATGGAAAAGATGTTAAGAAGATTTATATACCTGATTTTTCTCCTGCCAGTGGCTTGTATTGATCCTTTTGAGGCAGGACTGGAGACAGGCGAGCAATTGCTTACCGTAGAAGCAGTATTCACTTCTCAGCCGGGAAGACAGACCGTTAGGTTGACTCGTAGTGATACCTATGGGTCAGTATTTGAAGGATTGATTCGGCCAGTGAGAAGTGCAACGGTGGTGGTAAGAGATGATTTGGGTAATGTGGTTTTTTTGGAAGAGGATCAAGAAGACCGGGGTACCTATGTGACTACTACTGATTTTGCCACTGTACCAGGGAGGTCTTATACACTTCAGATTCAGACTACAGAAGGAAAAGTTTATTCGTCCTTTCCAGAAAAGGTTCAGGCTGTACCTGAGATCAGTAATCTTTCTGTTCAGACTACAACCGTGCCTGTGGAAGGGGAAATCAATCCACGCTCAGGCGTGCAGTTGGTGGTAGATATCCAAGATCCTGCTGGTGAGAATAATTTCTATTTCTGGAAAAACGGTCCGGCTGTTTATGTACTTGAAACTCGACCTGATTTGTTTACCCCGCGACCTTCTGATACCAACCCGAGCCGTGAGCCTCAGCCAAAGCCCTGTTGTTTTACCTGCTATAGAAATGAGCAAATTGACAATAGTGGGATTTTCATTGCCAATGATGATAATTTTAATGGCCTTAGCACCAAGATCGTCGCTGGTTTCGTAGAAGATGATGGTCTTAGGTTTGTCAATACCTACCGGGTTGACCTCCGTCAAATCAGTATCTCCCAGGATGCCTATCGATTCCTTCGATTGGTCAAGCAGCAGACAGAAATCAGTGGTTCAGTGTTTGATCCACCACCAGCAAATATCCGAGGTAACTTAGTGAATTTAGAGGATCCAGAAGAAGTAGTTCTTGGGTACTTCATAGCAGGTGCTGAGACAGTGCGAAGGATTTATATTGATAAAAATGACTTGACTTTTCAGCAACCAAAAGCGATCATCCCGGATGATTGTAGATTGGTAGAAGGAGCTCAGGAAGATGCTCCTGCTGATTGGAATCCATAAAAGTACTAGGGTTTAGTCTTCCAGTAGTTCCTCCTCAAATCGGATCCCAAATTCCTCTAATTTCTCAAGGATGGGTAGGTATATTTCTGGCTTAATGGGAATATGCAGACCCTTTAGTTTGATTTTTCCTTCCAAAAATAAATCCACTGCAATGGCAAGCGGCAGACCCACTGTTTTTGCCATTGCGGTAAGAGAGGCATTTTCTCCCTTTACAACTAGGCTGGAGAGCAATTTTTGATGTTTATCCCCTTTTCGGATTTCAAACTGATGCTGCATCACGATCATGTCTCGATCAGCTTCTTCGAGAGCCCATTCTTTTTCTAAAATCGCCTGTAAAATCTGGGCTGGACTTCCTTGATAAATAGGCAAAGGATCATGGGAAAAAAGTCCTATCCACTGAATTTTTTCAAAAGTCGGGAAATCCATTTCCGGAAAGAAATCGGTGAGTTTTTCTTCTACAGAACGGTCGGTATCAAAGGGTAAAAAGCTATTCAGGAAATCCCGTTTGCTACTTCCCTGTGGAGGATTGAGCTCGATACTGTCATCGGTCAGACCGAGTTGAACCAAAATATCCCAAGCCTTGCAAAATCCCGTTCTCCTCAGCGTACCCCGAAGCATGGTTGGGATATTTTCCAATCCGTAGGTTTTGCGATAGCCGAGTGAGTCACGATTTGGATAGCCTTCGTACTCTCCCAAGCCTTTGAAGTGGATTGGTTTGATTCGCGTGAAGAGTTGGTGATAAGGGATGTATTTGAGTCGGGACTGTTCGATATAGCGGGACATTCCCTGTCCTGCTAAAACCACATTTCTTGGGTTCCAGGTGAATTTATATTTCCAAGGGTTATCCTCACATTCGGGCGAAAGTAATCCTCCCGCGTAAGACTTAAATGAAAGGATCTCTTCCCCTTTGGCCTTAGCCTCATCGATGATTTTCATGGCAGACATGTGATCGATGCCAGGGTCCAATCCACATTCGTTCAGAAAGAAAAGTCCTTTTTCTTCAATTTGCGATCTCAAGGCTCTGATCTCTTTGCTTTCATAGGATGCTGAGAAAAAGTGTTTGCCAAGCGCGACACAGTCTTCTGCTATAAGTGGATGCAGGCGAGCCGGAAGCATAGAAATGACCAAGTCTGACTCTTCGATAAGGTCTCTTCGCCTTTCTGCATTGGATATGTCCAAGGCTTCCGCACGGGTATTCGGACGATTTTGGAGCTTCTTTTCTGCTACACTACTATCCAAATCAGCCAAGATGATCTCGCGGTGTTTTTCTCCAGCTTGGGCTACTAAATAGTCAATTAAAAAAGTGGAGGATTTCCCACCTCCCAAAATCAAAATTTGCTTCATATTTCTGGGGTTTCTCAGCTAAAATTGGTCAATAAATACTTCAGGAAAAAAGTAAATGGGAGGAAAATGAAAAACAATTGTGACTGTAAATCGTCTTATTTTTTCCATCTTCGAAAACTATGACTAAGGATAATACAGATTCAATTTTTGAAATCCTTGATATTCAAGATTTAAGCACTGATGAGCAATCGCTTTTGCAAACTGCACAGGAGGTTTCCGAAAAAGCATATGCCCCTTATTCCAACTTTCAGGTAGGGGCAGCGGTGATGCTTTCAAATGGTACTATTCTCAAAAGCAGCAATCAGGAAAACGTCAGCTTCCCTGCGGGAGTCTGTGCGGAGCATTTGGTACTTAGCTATGCCGGAGCAAATTATCCAGAGTCCGCTCCAGAATGCCTAGCGATCGTGGCCAGACGAAAAGGAGAGCAATCCTGGGCCAATGTGTCCCCCTGTGGTATCTGCCGACAGGTCATCAATGAGGTAGAAAACCGCTTTAAGCATAAAATCAAGATGCTTATCTTACGGGAGGATGGCAGGGTTTATTCTATTCCTGGAATATCAGCCTTGTTACCTTTGAAATTTGATGATTTAAATTCCTGATGATTCGATCTACGCATCGCTTTACATACGAGTCCACGTATTTTTTGTCCAAAGAACCTGACGAAAAGGTCAAAGATTTATGGGTCGTTTTTCATGGTTACGGACAGTTGGCGGAGTATTTCCTTCGAAAATTTCAGTTCTTAGCTACCGAAGAAAGGTTGTTTCTTGCTCCGGAAGCCACTAATTATTCCTATCTGAAAGACTTTAAAGGTAGGGTCGGTGCAAATTGGATGACCCGTCATGAGCGTGAGCTGGCCATTGCCAATAATCATCGCTACTTGGACAGTCTCCTAGAAGGGATTTTAAATTCTTTTGAGCAAAAGCCTAGAATCCATGTACTCGGATTTTCTCAGGGTGCTGCAACTGCTACGCGATGGGCTGCCCAATGGAAAGGGAGCTTGGATACATTGGTGCTTTGGGCTGGAGGATTTGCAGAGGATATGGCTTTGGATATTGCACGGGATAAATTTGAGGAAACTACGATTTTTTCAGTGTTAGGTTCTCAGGATCAATTGATTACCGAGGAGAGTTTAGCTCGTCAAAAGCTCCTGATTCAACGATTGGATAGAAGGGTGGAGCAACTTGAATTTCAAGGTGGGCATGAGCTGGATTCGGAGCTTTTAAGAAAAATTGTAGAAAAGGCTTGATAGCTCAGAATTTGGTCTTTCTTTTGTGTGAAAAAAACAATTGGTACAAAAACCGACTTTCATTATTTTTCCAGAAATAATTAAAAACCAATGCTTTCGCTTACTGATCAAGAGGTAGACCTGATTACTACCCAACTCCTAAAAGGAATGGTGTGCTTTTTCCAAATCGATAAAAGGAAAATCCACCACATGCCGGATGATGAAGATTATTTCAACTATGACTTGACTCCCGATGAGGAGGATATCTTAGATGAAATCGATGCCAATCCTGATAATTACGCCGAGTTTACCAAAATGGAAATTCCTCAGGAGCATCAAATGATGCAGGATTTTATTGATCGGTATGTCAAGGAGCGAAACCTTGCAGAAGATTTGGTAAATGCATTGACCAAACCTAAATCGATGACTGCTTATAAGTTCTTGATCGATGAGTCTAAATACAAAAATCAGTGGCATGAGTATCGGCAACTGAAATACAAAGATTGGGTCCGTGAGCAAGTGGATAGTTTCAACTATGCAGAAGACTGATTTCCATCTCAAAGGCTTAGCAATGCTAGGCCTTTTTTTCTTGCCATTATTTTTAACCCATCTCTCAGCACAGACGCTTTTTGAGCTGATTTCCTCTTCCAAGTCTTATCCGGTTTCCCATCGTGGTATCAGTGAAGAGCAGCCCGTGGAGAATTCTCTGAAAGGGATGGAAACGGTCCTGCTTTCCGGTATTGACTTTTTCGAAGTCGATGTGAGAAAAAACGCTGATGGGGAATTATACCTCCTGCATGATGAAACGCTAGACAGAACTACTTCTGGTCTTGGCCGATTGGATAGCAAGTCCAATAGTGATTTGGCAGAAGTTCAGCTGAAAATCACAGGCGAGCCAATTCCCACCTTTCAAAGCTTCTTGGATTTTGCTAGAAATGACTCCCTTTGGATTATGTTGGATGTGAAGGAGCCTATTCTTGAGGAGGTATTATCGCAAACCAAGGCAGCAGGATTAGATGCTCGAAGTTTGGTTTTGACTTTTGATAGAAAAAGAGCTCAAGAGGTTTTGGGAATTCAGGGTGATTTTCTCATTTCTGTATTAGTAACCAGGATGGAGGACCTTTACTTCTACCAGAAGTTATTCGGGTCAAGAAGATTTTTAGCTTACGTTCCCAAGGATGCTGAAATAAGCTTATTTCAAGCTGTTGCTGGTGAGGGTGTTCCCATTCTGACTGATGTGATGGGGGAAGTAGATCGAAAAGCTATTGAGGATGAAGGCGAGAGTTACCGTAATTTTTTAAAAGAAAGGAAGATCAACCTCTTGGTCAGTGACAATCCATTGTTGCTTCAGAAAAGTGTTCGGTAAAATTTGGGCTTTTATTTTCAAGCAATTCTATTTATTTTAATTTGGCTTTTATTCCAAACAAAATTTCATGGATATGGAAAATAAGACTTTCGCCGAGATGACTGATGAAGAATTATTGATTGAGAAAAAGAAGCAGAAAAATTCGAAGATTTTTCATGCAGTTGCAATCGGATTTCTTGCGGGAACCCTGATTTTTGGAATGGGGGGTTGGTTAATGTCTCCAGAAAAACGAATTGGTTTTCTGATTCCTATGCTGATTCCAGTAGTCTTTATTTATAAGATTTTAAAAGCTCCAAAAAATGACAATGGGTTGGAGAAAGTCTTAAAGCAACGAGGTTTAAGCTGAGCTTTTCAAATAGAGAATCCATCTAATTGACCATTTAAGCTGAGGGCCTTTTTGATTTCATTTGATCATTTTGGGTGAAAGCCAGTTGACTTGGTTTTAACCGTATTAATTATACTTCAAACGGATTTTTCTTAAATAGATGACCATGGAAGACCATCAAATTACTATTCGTAATGAACTCAAGGCTGGTGATTTAGGTCAAGTTGCTGCTCTGCATGGTCGAATTTACTTCGAAGAGCATGGGTTTGAGATGGGCTTCGAGGCATATGTCATGGAAAGCTTGCTGGAGTTTTACAGGCAATATGACCCAGCTAGGGACAAGGTGTGGGTGGTAGAGGCTGATGGGGAGATGGTTGGTTTTTTATTGCTAATGCACAGGCAGGACGAGCAGGCCCAACTGCGGTATTTTATCCTCGAAAAGAAATACAGAGGAATGGGGCTGGGCAAAAAACTGATGCAGGAGTGGATAGATTTTTATAAAGAAAAAGGTTACAAAGGTGCGTTTTTGTACACCACATCTGGACTTGACCCAGCGGTAAGTCTTTACGAGCGATTTGGTTTCAAAAAAGTCAGCCAAATCAAATCAAGGAATTTCGGTGTACCACTTTTGGAAATGCTCTACCAATTGAAAATGGAGAAGGCATAAAAAAACACCTCCAATTTAGAGGTGCATTTTTCTTATTACCCAATCTATGTTTTTTTTAAAAGCTGTATCGTGCACTCAAGAGTGCTATCCGGGTTTCTCTTTTGGAGTAGAAGTCTTGGTTGAAAGTATTGGTACGTGCAAATCCAGCCCATCTTCTGGTGTCGAAAATGTCTCTAACGCTCAATGTGACAGAACCGCGGTTGCCTGCAAAACCTTTTTGGATACTGGCATCCACAAAATACTGCGAGAGGTCTCTACCCTGGGCTTCGATCTCAGGAGATTCATAATTGGCAACCAATTGGAAATTGATTCCATAAGGAAGTTTGAAGTCTTGCGTAAGCTTCGTGTTCCAAGAGAATCCTGAATTGGTAAATTCTTCACCGATATTCGAACCATCGACCGAAATCTGAAAGATGGTTACTCCACCATTTAGCGAGTACCATTCGTTGATTTCTCCTACTCCGACAAATTCGACTCCGTATGAAGTGGAGGAAAGCAAGTTGTCCGGCTGAGAATAGGAAATTCCGTCTTCAATTATAGTAACATAGTCCAATTGTCCGTCAGTATGGCGGTAGAAGATATTTGTAGCAAAGCTTGACTTATCAAAATTCGCCAAATGCCCAAGTTCGAAAGAGTCAATCATCTCCGGCTGCAAGTTTGGGTTACCTCTTCTTACATTCAAGGAGTCGGTAATGTCTGGAAATGGATTCAGTCTCCAGGCGGTTGGTCGGTCAATTCTCCTACTGTAGGTGAATTTTATGGAGTGATTCTCATTCAGGTTGTACATGGACTGCACACTTGGAAAAAGATTGAAGTAACGCTGCTGATTTTCTTCATCTGTATTGGCCAAGTAGGTGTCTACGATCGTTGCTTCACCTCTCAACCCTAATGAGTATTCAAATTTTTTCCCAGCATTGGCATAAATGAAATAACCTGCGTGAATCTGATCCTTATAAATAAAGCGGTTGCTGATGGCAGGGTCTTCCACAAATTCTTGACTCTGCTCATCTAAACGCTCGTACCGGTAGTCATTGTCAAATTCCCGAATGTTGGATTTCAGACCCGCTTCGATTTTTCTTTTCTCATCCAGAGGCTTAATGTAGTCGACCTGAAAAATTGAAATATTTCGTACTTCATCTGTCACCGCTCGTTCCTGACCATTCAAATTAGAAGGGTCGGGGTCTAGGGTATTTCTGAAAATGTCAATGTTCTGTGTTTTGAACTGATTTCTGTAGGAATGACTAGCTGTAGCTCGAAAAGTATGCCCCTTGTCAGCGAATGAATGTTCAAAAATCAAAGCATTATCTATCCCTTCATCTGATTCGTTTTCATTGTTTCGTCGGACATAATCAAACTCAAACAATTCGCCGTTTTCCAATCTTTCCAACTCTGCAAAAAGGGTATTGGTCTGATAATCCATCCCATATTGATACACACCTTCATAGCTGATCACATTATTTCCAAAATAATAGTCAGCTCCTGCGTTTAGATTATGTCCCGTTCTTCTGGAAGAATTTCGTGTGTTTTGTTCGAGCGTTTCGTTCGTTTCGAATATTTCGCGAGTAGAAGATCGATCACCTACGTCCCGCCAATCTCGATAATTATACCCTCCAAACACATTGAACCGCTTTCCTCTGTGATTCAGACTTCCGCCAATGTTACTTCTACCCCGAGTACCGTAAGTGCCTTCTACATTTCCGTGAGTACCGAAATCTTGCCCTTTCTTCAAGATGATGTCAATCACACCACCTTCAGCTTCTGCGTCAAAACGAGCATTTGGATTATTGATGATTTTAATTTCTTCAATAGCAGAGGCAGGAAGTTGATCCAAGTTTTGTGTAAGGGAGGAGTTTCTACCATTGATCAGGATATTGGTACCCGAACTACCTCTTAGCGATATGCTTCCATCCTCAGATACTGTGATAGAAGGTGTGTTTCTTAGGATGTCCAAAAGTGTACCACCAGTATTTGCCAAGTTATTGTCTGGAGTAACGGTGATGCCTTCCATAGTGGATCGAACAGGCATTTTGGTTGTTTGGACGACGACTTCCTCCAAGGCTTGTCCTTCACTTTTCATGGATAGTTCTCCAAGGTCTTTGGAAGTGCTCAGATCGATATCAGAGACGATCAAATCCTCAAAGCCTAAGAAAAAAGCTTTGAAGGTATACTTTCCTTTTGGAGCGCGGAGAGAAAATTCTCCATTTTCGTCAGTGTCTGAGAATACTGTCGGGCTGGCATCTTCTATCGATTGAAACAAAGCAACCTGAACAAATCCGAGTGGCCCACCGCTTTGATCATCGATTAGAGTCCCTGAGAGGGTGTTTTCTTGCCCAAAAATTGGAATTGATATAAAAAGCCCCAGAAAAATACTGAGGTAAAAAGATTTAATTGTGGCGTACATTGTTGGTTTGGTTTAAGTCTTCGCTACAAGAGTACAATATGATTTTGTAGAGAATTTGAAGCAATTACTTAAACAAAATAGAAATTACGTGCAAATTGTTTTCAATTCGGTAGGTAGGTCTAAAGCCGTAGGTTTTACAGATTTGCTTGACGATAGCCAGACCCAAACCAATTGAATCAGAGCGGTTTTCGGCTCTTTTAAAGCGCTCAAAAAAGATTTCTGGATCAAAGTCAGGGAGTTTTCCGGTATTTTCTATGCGTATGGAGTAGTCATTGAGTTCAATCTGAATTTTTCCGCCTGGTTGATTATGTTTGATGGCATTGTTAATCAGATTCTGAAGTAAGACTTCAGCTACAAATGGATGAATTTTTACAAAAGCCTCCTCTTTGATTTGGGTTTTGAGATTTAGATCTTTCATTTCGATCAATTCCTCCATACTTTCAATTACTCGCAAAAGAACTGGACTCAAATTGATTGTCTCCGGTGCTTCAAATTCTTCATTCTCCAACTTGGCAAGCATGGATAGAGATCGTACGATTTTGTTGATCTTTTCATTGCTTTGATAGATTGACTGAATCATCGCAGCTTGATTTTCGCTGATATCCTCATTCATCATATGCTCGAGTTTTCCGCGGATGATTGCCGACGGGGTCTGGATCTCATGCGAAAGATTCTCAGAAAACTCCTTTATCTGACGATAATCTTTCAGGAGCTTTAGGGACATTCGAGAGAGAAAACTATTCAGTTTGTTAAATTCAGAGATTGCATATTGATCGAATTCCAGGGGTTTATTTTGCTGAAAATTAAAGCCTCGTATTTTGGAAAGGGTTCTATGAAAGGGTCTAAGAATTCTCTTAGATCCAATTCTTACAAAAAAGCCAAGAATCACCAGCTGAATCAAAAAAATCGAAGCCATAGTGATGACAACTGTCTCAGTGATATCCTCGCTTTCAATCACTACATTGTAATAAGATATTCGGTAATGTTTGTCCTCAGTTTTGAAAGATTTACTAGCCTTGAGTTGTTTCTCATGGCGGTTCATCGGGTCATGATAAGCGACTGTATCTCGAAGCGAGAGTTCTTCGATGGGTAGGTTGAAAGGGATTTCTTTTATTTCGAGCTTATCATAATTCAGTCGATCTGGTGGTACTCCTGCTTTAACTCTCTGCGCATAGGCATCAATCTGACGGTCTAGTTCGCGTCCGAGTTCGAAGTCAATTTCGGAATCGAGTTTTTTATAGATCAAAAATCCACCGATCAGCAGACCGACCATTGTGATCAAGATATACCAAGCGGTGAGAAGGTTTAGTAGTCTCATTTTGCGTTCGCGTCAAATTTGTAGCCTATGCCATAGACTGTTTTGATGTAGTCCTTTCCACCAGACTTCTCGATCTTCTTTCGAAGATTTTTCACATGTTGGTAGACAAAATCAAAGTTGGCCAAGTCATCGGTATAGTCTCCCCAAAGATGCTGGGCGATGGCTTCTTTTCCGATGACTCTATTTTTGTTGGTAAGGAAAAAGAGGAGTAGGTCATACTCTTTTTTGGTCAGGTCTAGGACACTTTGATTCACTTTTGCCTCCAGAAGTTTGGTGTCCAGATTGATTTCGTTGAAAATGATTTGATCCGAGCCGTCCAATTTGCTTCTGCGGTAAATGGCCCGAAGCCGGGCAAGTAATTCCGAAAGATGAAATGGCTTTGGTAAGTAATCATCCGCACCCAAATCCAAACCTCTCAGCCGATCATCGAGGGCATTTTTGGCAGAAATGATCAAGACATTTGCAGAGATTTGATTGGATTTGATGAAGCTTAGGATGTCCAGTCCATTTCCGTCAGGAAGCATGAGATCCAGCAGGATGCAATCATATTGGAAAGCCAAAAGCTTGTCCTGCGCCTCGAAAAGGTTCTTGGCTGTTTCGCAACGGATATTCTCCTGCTCAAGGTAGTTGACCATATTTAGGGTCAGATCTTCATTGTCCTCGATTATAAGTACCTTCATAAGGCTTTACTTTTGGGGCGGGTTTTGGGTGAAAGTCTTGAAATTTACAGCTAGGCTTTGAAGCAATTTTGAAGTAATCAAATTAGCCTTTTTTTATTTCTATTCAGGATTCTTCTACTTTTCTCCATGTCCCTATCGGATATTTTTCTAATTTTGACCCAATTTGGACTTAAGTAAAATTTTCTTCTCAACCCACCTTTCAAATGCCTAAAGACAGTAGCATCAAGCACATTCTTATCATCGGTTCTGGCCCTATCGTCATTGGTCAGGCTTGCGAATTTGATTATTCCGGTTCGCAGGCTGCAAGATCACTGCGGGAAGAGGGTATCACCGTCACTTTGATCAACTCCAACCCGGCTACGATCATGACAGACCCAGTTACCGCAGATAATGTTTACCTGCTACCTCTGGAGAAAAAATCCATTCGAAAAATACTCACTGACCACCCGGATATCGATGCTGTACTGCCGACCATGGGTGGTCAAACTGCATTAAATCTAGCGATCGACTGTGATAAAGCTGGAATCTGGAAGCATCACGGAGTAAAAATGATCGGGGTGGATATCGACGCAATCGATACTGCCGAAAACCGGGAGAAATTCAAGGCCCTCATGGAGAAAATCGGCGTGGGTGTCTGTAAAGGTGCTACAGCGACTTCCTTTCTTCAAGGAAAAGAAATTGCTCAGGAGATCGGTTTTCCGCTGATCATTCGTGCCTCCTATACCCTTGGGGGTGCTGGAGGTGCTTTCGTAGAGACCAAAGAAGAATTCGAAAAGGCGCTTTCTGCGGGACTACAAGCATCACCGGTTCACGAGGTTTTGATCGAGCAAAGTATTTTGGGCTGGAAGGAGTATGAGTTGGAGGTAATGCGCGATAATATCGGGAACATGATCGTGATCTGTTCCATTGAGAATTTTGACCCCATGGGTGTGCATACCGGAGACTCAATTACAGTTGCTCCGGCTATGACCTTGCCGGATACGGTCTATCAGCGCATGCGAAACTATGCCATTACAATGATGAATTCCATCGGGAACTTTGCCGGAGGTTGTAATGTGCAGTTTGCCGTCAGCCCTGACAATCAGGAAATCATCGGTATCGAGATCAATCCACGGGTTTCTAGATCTTCGGCCTTAGCTTCAAAGGCAACTGGATATCCAATTGCTAAAGTAGCTGCCAAGTTGGCAATCGGCTATAATCTGGATGAGCTTTCGAACTCCATCACTGGAACCACTTCAGCTTATTTCGAGCCTTCGATCGATTATGTGATCGTGAAGATTCCTCGCTGGAACTTTGATAAATTCAAAGGCTCTGATCGTCGACTAGGACTGTCCATGAAAGCCGTGGGTGAGGTGATGGGAATTGGAAGGAATTTCCAGGAAGCTTTGCAAAAAGCCTGTCAGTCTCTGGAGATCAAGAGAAATGGATTAGGAGCAGATGGAAAAGAACTCCGGGATCAGGAGAAAATTCTTTATTCACTTGCTAATCCTAGCTGGAACAGACTTTTCCATGTATATGATGCATTTAAGCTAGGGATTTCATTCCGTACCATTCAGGACCTCACTAAGATCGATAAGTGGTTCCTGAAGCAAATCGAGGAACTCATTCATCTTGAGGATGAAATAGACAAATATACCATAGATACCATTCCTCACGAGGTAATGGATATGGCTAAGAAAAAGGGGTATGCAGATCGTCAGATTGCTCACCTACTTGGCTGCTTAGAGAGCGAGGTATTCAATAAGCGCTATACAGAGATGGGTATAAAGCGTGTCTACAAGCTCGTTGATACCTGTGCCGCTGAATTTGAAGCACAGACTCCATATTATTACTCTTCCTTTGGGGAAGAGAATGAGTCCATCCGTACTGACAAAAAGAAAGTGGTTGTTCTAGGTTCTGGTCCTAATCGGGTAGGACAGGGGATAGAGTTTGATTATTCCTGTGTGCATGGAGTCCTTGCGGCCAAAGAGTGCGGATACGAAACCATCATGATCAACTGTAATCCAGAGACGGTTTCTACGGATTTTGATGTGGCTGATAAGCTTTACTTCGAGCCGGTATTCTGGGAGCATATTTATGAGATTATCCTTCATGAAAAGCCTGAAGGAGTAATCGTCCAGCTTGGTGGTCAAACTGCCTTGAAGCTTGCAGAAAAGTTAGACAAATACGGGATTAAGATCATTGGTACCAGTTACGAGGCCTTGGACCTGGCAGAAGACAGAGGTTTGTTTTCCACGCTCCTGAAAGATAATAATGTGCCTTATCCAGAGTTTGGTACAATTCACAATACAGATGAAGCGCTTGAGCTTTGCAAGACGATTGGATTTCCACTATTGGTAAGACCGAGCTATGTACTCGGCGGACAGGGGATGAAAATTGTGATCAATGAGAAAGAACTGGAAGAGCATGTGGTAAACGTGCTGAAGGATATACCAAACAATGAGATTTTGTTGGACCACTTCTTAGAGGGTGCGATCGAAGCCGAAGCAGACGCGATCTGTGACGGGGAGAATGTCTATATCATAGGAATCATGCAGCATATTGAGCCTGCGGGTATTCACTCCGGAGATTCCTATGCCGTATTACCTCCCTACAACTTGGGAGACTTGGTGATTCGTCAGATTGAAACGTATACTGAGCGTATTGCCTTGGCACTAAAGACCCAAGGTTTGATCAATATTCAGTTTGCCATCAAAAATGACAAGGTTTATGTGATCGAGGCCAACCCTAGAGCTTCGCGGACCGTTCCTTTTATCTGCAAAGCCTATCAGGAACCTTATGTGAATTATGCCACAAAGGTGATGCTTGGAGAGAAAAAAGTCACTGACTTTGAATTCAAACCGGTCAAAAAGGGTTATGCTATCAAGGAGCCTGTCTTCTCCTTCCACAAATTCCCAAATGTGAATAAGGAGCTTGGGCCTGAAATGAAGTCCACCGGTGAGGCAATCTATTTTATTGATGATTTGATGGACGATTACTTCTTGAAAATCTACTCAGAGCGAAACTTGTATTTGAGTAGATAATTTCGAATCAAAAAAAGCTTTAATGGGAGGTTTATTAAAATTTATCATAATTCTATTGGGTGTCGGATGGTTGCTTGGGCAGCTTATCCGATACTTTCTTCGTACCAAGTTGGCAAAATTTGCTCAGCAGGTAAACGAGATGGAAAAAGAGCAGCGTAGAGCACAACAGGCTGCTTCCAGATCAAATGAGGGGGTGAATGTGGATTATATCCCTAAAAATCACCAAAAGAAACGCCAGAAAGATATCGAAGGCGGAGAATATGTAGACTATGAAGAAGTGAAGGAGTGATTACATTCCTTCATTTTTTTTCTTGCACCAAAAAACCTTATAGCCTTTCATGGTTTTTGTCGCAATTAAAAAATCATCCCCTCCATCTTTAAGCCCCATTTTCTTTTTTAAGGAGTCGGCACCTAGCACATAATTTCTGGTAATGACATTGACTTTTCCGCTAGGGAAGAGCTTTTTGATTTCCTGCTTCTTCAGATTTACTTCTTGGATCACTTCAAAGGTTCTCCCGGGAATATCTTCAGGGACTTGGTTTCCTGTATATAAATGGCTGTTTTTTTCCAGCTTTTTTAACCCGTATCGCTCCCCAAAAAGATTGAAGGCTCCTGATTTTAAGATTCCGCTAAGGGGTTCAACCAAGTATCTTTCCGCTTCTGAGTAGTTGGCATCAGCCTGTTCCTCTTCTTCTCTGTTAAAGCTAAATTGTTGGAATTCTCTTCCTAAATCCACCACTTCTATAGATTGCCGATTAGAAATAGACCCTTTTTTCCAATGAAGCAAAAGCTCTTTTACCTCGTTCTTAACAGAAATGATTGTGACTTTTTGGATGTCCGGGAGCTCTTTCCATGCCTGAGAAATATCCAGCATGGGAGAGGCTTTGATTAGAATCTGTTCAGATTTGGAAGTTAAGAGTTGCCAATTGCTTACTACATCGGGCTCGCAGTCCTGCAGTTTGTAAAGCTTTTGATTACCGGAGCCTCTTCTGGCAGGGTCGGCATAGATTAGGTCAAATTGGATAGTTGTTCTTTCTAAAAACTCCAAACCATCCCCTTCCACAAAGTCAAACTTTCCTCCTAAACCCTCCAAGCCTTCCCTGTCCTTGGATAGCTCCAATTGCTCGAGATTATGCTTCGATATCTGGAAAAGTTCAGCCTGCCTTTCGCAGTAGATCCCTTTTTCAAAGCCTTGGCTTAGATAGAAAAAATCCACTCCCAAACCTCCTGTGAGATCAATCATGGTTTTTCCTTCGAGTCCTTCCGCCTTGAATTTGGCAGTTTCTTCACTAGAACTCTGCTCCAAAGCTAAAGAGGCAGGAAAAAGCAAGCTTGGGTTGCTAGACCAGCTTGGGAGCTTTTTAGAAGCCTTTTGTCGGGCTGAAATCTGTTGTACAGCCATTTTCAAGTCAAAAGGAACTTTGCCCTGATACCTAAAAAGTAAAAGTGCAGGATCGTCTTGGAGATGATCCTGCACAAATTTTTTGAATTCAGCGCTATTTGCTTCGCTGATATCCATTAGACCAGTTTATTAGCCAGCAAGTACTCTGCAATTTGTACAGCGTTGGTAGCTGCTCCTTTTCGCAGATTGTCTGCAACGATCCACATATTCAGCGTATTGGCTTGAGACTCATCTCTGCGAAGTCTTCCTACAAATACTTCATCCTTCTTGTGGGCATGAATTGGCATAGGATAAAGCAATTTTTCCGGGTCATCCTGTACGACGACTCCCGGAGTTTTGGTAAGTAGGTCACGGACCTCAGCCAAGTCAAAATCTGTCTTAAACTCCACATTTACCGATTCAGAATGACCACCCATGGTAGGGATACGTACCGTAGTGGCTGTAACAGCAATGCTATCGTCAGAGAAAATTTTCTTTGTCTCATTGATCATTTTCATCTCTTCCTTGGTGTAGCCGTTAGGCTGGAACACATCGATGTGAGGAAGGACGTTCATGTCAATTTTATAAGGATAAACCATTTCAGGCTCTTCTCCTGCTCGCTCAGCCATCATCTGATCTACCGCAGCTTTTCCGGTTCCTGTGACAGATTGATAGGTAGAGACTACCACACGCTTGATTCCATATCGCTGACGTAAAGGTTCCAAAGCCAAGACCATCTGAATTGTAGAGCAGTTGGGGTTGGCGATGATTTTATCTTCTTTGCTCAGCTCCTTGGCATTGATCTCCGGTACAACCAGTTTTTTGCTTGGGTCCATACGCCAAGCGGAGGAATTGTCTACCACAGTAGTACCTGCCTCAGCGAATTTGGGAGCCCATTCTAATGAGGTGCTTCCACCCGCAGAAAAAATGGCGATCTCAGGTTTGGCTGCTACTGCATCGGCTAAGCCAATAACTGTATGGGTTTTTCCTTTGTATTCGATTTGTTTTCCCACAGAGCGCTCAGAAGCGACTAGTAGTAATTCATCATATGGAAAATTGTGCTCATCTAGCACTTCTAGGATTTCAGAGCCTACCAGACCGGTTGCTCCTACCACTGCTAATTTCATTTGTTTATAATTTGTCTTTAAGCGGTCACATGGAATCTCTGCCTGCGGTAGGCAGGTCGCATATTTTCCCCGATATATCGGGGCATCCCCCCTTGTGACGGGTACGTCATGCCTGCCTGCGGAAGGCAGGCTCGATTTCATGATGGTTTAAATAGGTTAATGTATCGGTTTGCAAAAGTAATAGCTATGTAATCAATTTCAGGTTTATCCTGAGAATTATTGACTTACTCAAATACTTTTTATCAAATTCGGACCCCTGCCGCACCGATAGCTCTCAAGTAAGGAGACTCTTAAAGCTTTCCATTGATACCTCATGCTCATTCCTTGAAAGAGATCCACTAGTCATCAAATTCACCTTCTCTTCTCCAGCCATAGGGGTTGGAATCCGCAGTGGTAATTTGGTAGTCTATTTTTCCCGTTTGAGGGTCCTCCGTAAAAAACATAGCTGAAGATTCCCATCTCAGTAAGTTTACTTCGGCCTTTAGTTTTTCTTCATCGCCGTCAAAAAACCTATTTAGTAAGTCCTCCCTGCCGGCGCATTGGGCATATTTTGTCTCACCGTTTTTGTAATGTATCTGATATTCTCTCATAAGCTCTTTTCATAAAAAACTACCCCTTTCTGGTTTTGTTACGAAACAAGCTCATCCTGACGGATTAACTATTCGGGAACTAGCCTAATCCCTGGAGGATTTTTATTCGGTTGAAATCAAAATTATTCTTTTAGATTTAGTAAATTAGTTTACAGATGCTAGTCTAATAGGTTTATGATCAGATTTTTAGCCAGACTTTTTCTTTTAATACTGTTTCTGTTTCAGATAGGTGCTCTGAAAGCAGCGAATCAAAAGGAGGATTTTGAACAGGATTTTAGAATTGTAAATGATCCCGATGAATTTATTCCAGGTTGGCGCGGCAATGAGTTGAGAGAAAACTCTTCACGTATTTTTCAATCCAATTCCTCCGGAAAGGAGGGAAGTCGGTGTTTGGCGGTTCAGCCTATTTCTACCTTCGATGGAGAATTAACCGTTCGGCTTTCTCCCGCTGATTTTGAGAATCCTGCCATACAATTCTGGGCACGATCGATCCGCAATGGAAGTGGTAGCCGACCCGCTTTGGTTTTTTATGGATTTGGTGAAAGTGTGGACTCAGATTTTTCCGAAATGGTACAGATTGGAGACAATTCGGAATTTGCGAATGAGGATCAGATTTTTCGTCAGTTTAAAATTGAGTTGCCAGACTCACTTCGAGGCTTAGAGGAAATCTTTTTTCGGTTGAAAATCGAATATGGTCCCGGAACAGGAAGTGCGGCTCGTTGGCTTTTGGATGATTTTGAATTCGGAGATTTTGTGGAGGATTTGCAGCCCCCGACTTTGGAATTGGTAAGAGGTTTTGGGCCTAGGACAGTAGAATTAGGCTTTTCTGAAGCCTTGGATGCTGTTTTCTCTCAGATTCAACTCAATTACTCGCTAGATGGCATAGATCCAATCAATGCAAGTTTGGCTTTTGATTCCTTGGTTTACCTGGACTTTGAAGAACCATTGGCAGTTGGTCAAAATTATGTTCTCACAATTAGTCAAATTCCTGATTTGGCGGGAAATTTTTTGAGGGATACGACCCTTACTTTTCGCTTCGAAGATCCTACTGCTATCGGGTTTAAGGATTTGGTAATTAATGAAATCATGCCGGCTCCTCGGGATGGAAATGACTTGCCCAATGTGGAATATGTCGAGCTTCTTTATTTGGGTGAAAAGGATATCCGTCTGGGTGGAGTGAGTTTTCGGAATTCCAGAAATGAATCGATTTTGGAGGATAGATGGATGGAATCAGGGGATTATTTGATCTTGGCTCCTGCTAATCAGGCAGCTTTATTTGCTGAATATGGAGATTTCCTTGCGGTTGATCCTTGGCCCACGCTACTCAATTCGGGAGATGAAATTAGTCTTCTCGCTCAAAATGGAGAATTAATAGATCTAATCAGCTATTCCACGGCAACTTGGGGAGATTCAGAGCTTAGCGGTGGAGGTTACAGTTTGGAAGTGGTCAATCCTAACCTTCTTTGTGAGCAAAGCGAATTTCTCAAACCCTCTGAATCTCCAGCCCGAGGTACTCCTGGGACAGAAAACTTTGTCTTTGATCTTACTCCGGATACCTTGGCTCCTGAGTTTATAAGCTACTCCTTCACTGATTCCCTAAGCTTGGTATTAGCTTTTTCAGAGCCTATCCAATCAACTTTGACTGTGGCTGACTTCCAGATTGAACCCAATTTGCCGCTCGATTCAGTAGTAGTAGCAAGCAAACAGATTCTTTTATTTTTCTCAGAAGCTATAGCTGACAATCAATCCTATCAATTAGGATTGGACGGGGTGGCCGATTGTAGTGGAAATCAACTGGAAGAGACTAGAATTGAAATCATCCGTCCACGAACTGCAAAAATTGGCGAAGTTTTTCTTAATGAGCTGCTTTTTGACCCGCGCAGTGGAGGCCCTAAATTCGTGGAGCTTTATAATCCGACTGATGATTATCTGGAAATTGGGAAATGGAAATTGGCTAACCTGGATGATTTGGGACAGGTTGATCAAGTCCGGATGCTTTCTGAAGAGAGCTTGGTGATGTCCCCGAGTTCCTTTTTGGCCATCAGTACAGATTCCGAACGACTCAAAATGGACTATCCCAGGTCTGCAAATGGAGGTTTTTTTGAGATCAGGACTTTGCCTTCTTATCCAATTTCTGGTGGTTCGGTAGTGCTGATAGATGCTCAGGGGGAGATCGCCGAACAGTTTGAGTATGATGAGGAACTGCATCATCCTTTGCTACGAGAGACGAAGGGTGTTTCGTTAGAAAGGGTTTCGGTTGGGTCACCTGCTGATTTTACAGGGAATTGGCACTCAGCTTCGGGGAATGAAGAGTATGCTACACCGGGTAGGATGAATTCTCAGCGGATACCGGGAGAATTTGAAGCTGAACTCATTCAAATTGATCCCGAGATTTTTGATCCTGAGGGGAGTCAGGGCAATACCTTCACGACGATTCGATATCAATTGGATCAATCAGGTTGGGTAGGAAGCTTCAGGATTTATGATATTTCTGGCAGAATCGTGTCGGTGCTTGCGCAAAATGAGATTTTGGCTACCCAAGGACTATACACTTGGACAGGGACGGACTCTAAAGGTAGAAGATTGCCGACGGGTTATTATGTTTTGTTAGTTGAGTTATTTGATCTGCAGGCAAGGATTCGGAATGTCAAAAAAACAATCATTATTGCAGAAAATATCTAAAAATTATCAGTTTACGAAACATGATTTGCTAAAAATCAGTATTTTAGAGTAACAAATCACGCCCAAACCATGGAACCCGGAATAATCAACAAAGCTCTCAAACAACTTTGCGTCGTGGAATCAAAACCGATTTCGGAGGTGGTGCAATATCTCAAGTTGCGCTACCAAATCGATGCCGACGAAATGATCCTCAAAAAGCGACTGGAAAAAATCCTGAATCAGGAGCAAGCAGTAGCCTAGATCATTTTAGACTTTATTAAAAAGCTGCATTCTTTCAACGAATGCGGCTTTTTTTGAATCGCTAAGGGCTACTAGTTTTCGTCCTTGTAGATAAATACCTGAGCTTCCTGATCGGCTTTGCGATAGCCACGATACATCCCTTCAGAGTTAAAAGGCATCGCGATATTCCCCATACGATCGATGGAAATTATTCCTCCTGAACCTCCCATTTCTACCAATTGCTTCATGACTACATCATTTGCGGCATCTTCGAGACTTTTATTTCCATATCGCATTTGAGAGGCAATTTCATGGCCAACGACAGTTCGAATGAAAAACTCCCCATGTCCGGTAGCTGAAACTGCGCAAGTTGCATTGTCTGCGTAGGTACCTGCTCCTATGATTGGTACATCACCTACTCGGCCATAGCGCTTGTTTGTCATTCCACCTGTGGAAGTAGCTGCGGCGATATTGCCATTTTTATCAAGTGCTACTGCGCCTACTGTTCCAAATTTCCGGTCCTTGAAAAAGGGATCCTGAAGCTCCATCTCTAAAAGTGAACTGTGATCCAGTTGTGTTTTTTCGGTTTCACGGATTTTCTCTAATTGCTGAAAGCGGAAATCGGTGTAAAAGTAGTCTGGAGATACCAGTTCGAGCTCCTGTTCTTTTGCAAAAACTTCGGCTCCGGCACCAGTCATAAATACGTGGGGTGAATTTTCCATTACAGCTCGTGCTGCGGTAATTGGGTTTTTGACGGTAGTTAGTCCTGCCACGGCACCTGCGTTTCGGTCTCTCCCGTCCATGATAGCAGCGTCCATTTCATTTTTCCCTTCATTGGTAAAAACAGCTCCTTTTCCAGCATTGAACAAGGGGCTGTCCTCCATGACTTTCACCGCAGCAATGACGGCATCTAGCGCTTCACCTCCGGATTCTAAGACAGCGTAACCAGCATCGAGCGCCTCTTTAAGCTTCGCTCGGTATTCAGCCTCCTGTTCATCACTCATGTTTTCCCTTTTTATGGTGCCTGCTCCTCCATGGATGGCAAGTGCAAACTCAGATTGTGTTATGGTTTCTTCTGAAACTGACTGATTGTCAGTTGGCTGCGAGCAAGACCAAGAAATAATTAAAATTGAAAGGAATGAAAGGAAGATTTTATTCATGTCTTGATTAAGTTTTTTTAGATGTGGAATAATTTAAAAATAGGGCCATTTCTTCAAATTGGAAGGGTTTTTTACATCGAGAGTAAAATTAAATTTTTGTATTTGCGATCCCCCACGTATTTTAGGGAACTTTAAAAAGTCCAGTACGTCAAAGAATTATTACCTAATAGAATCGCCATGAGCCAGGAAGCAAAAACATCCTATTCTCAAGAAGAATTAAAGGAATTTGAAGAGATCATTTTGAAAAAATTGAGCAGTGCTAAAGAAGAGTTAGGTATGCTCAAGGAATCTCTCAGCAAAAAGAATGATAGTGGTACGGACAATACAGCATCTACTTCGAAATTACTCGAAGATGGGGCAGATACGCTTGAGCGTGAAAGTCTGAGCCAATTGGCAGCCCGTCAACAGAAGTTTGTAATCAATCTTGAGAATGCGCTCGTGAGGATTAAGAACGGAACTTACGGCATCTGTGTGGATACGGGGAAATTGATCTCCAAGGAGCGATTGCGCGCAGTACCTCATACCATGCATTCTATAGAAGCTAAGCTGGCTAAGAAATAAAAGTGGATTTTCTTCCCCGCCATATTGAGGCCTTGATTTTCTGCAGTCCTGCGCCACTACCCAAAGCTGAGATTCAAAAATGTCTTTCGGAGATGTTTGAGTCAGAAGTGCCGGGTGAGCACATCGACGAAGCTTTGGCGCAGTTGATTAAAAAATATGAGCAGGACGAGTTTTCTTTTTCTCTCGAAAAAATAGCCGGAGGGTATCAATTTTTGACCAAGCCGGCCTATCAAACGAGTATTGCGATATTACTCAAGCAGCAGAGTCAAAAGCGTCTCTCAACGGCTCAGCTCGAGACCCTTTCTATCATTGCCTACAAGCAACCGGTGACGAAGGGGGAAATCGAGCAGATTCGAGGTGTCAACTCCGACTATTCGGTTCAAAAACTTTTGGAAAAAGAACTGATCGAAATCAAAGGGAAGTCAGAGCAAATTGGCCGTCCTATGATTTATGGAACTTCGCCGAAGTTTATGGAGTATTTCGGGATCAATTCCATTCAGGACCTTCCTCAACCCAAGGATTTT
The DNA here is from genome assembly GCF_002807035.1 of Algoriphagus formosus. Taxonomy (GTDB): domain Bacteria; phylum Bacteroidota; class Bacteroidia; order Cytophagales; family Cyclobacteriaceae; genus Algoriphagus; species Algoriphagus formosus. The sequence goes on from NZ_NIUC01000002.1 coordinate 2,009,069, forward strand.
TCCCAACCTGATAATCAGATCGGCGAGGAGCGTGAGTAGGGTTGGATTAAATGTTTGGGAAGAACTCTTCCAGCTTCGCTCTTCTTATTCAATCGTTATGCTGCTTTTCCGAAAGCAGCATTTCTGATTAAGGGAAGTTAAGTAGTTTTTGCTAGAAATGAGGATCACTTCCAACTTCCCTCTTCCATCTCCCCACTTCTTAACTTTCAACCTGAACTTCTGCTAATTGAGAAATAAGGTAGCGTTTCCCTGAGGGGATTTCCTCGCAAAGAACTCGTGTTCTACGCGTTTCTTTCTTTTTGAATTTTCGGCCATTGAGCTCAAAAATACTTTCCGGTTTCAAATCGGAAAGGAAGCTTTTTTCAATTCCAGCAGTTGCTTTGTTGTATTTACTCAACTCTTTTGTCAAAAAAAGATCCCCTGCTGAAGTAGCTTTTGGATTTTGCATATGTCTGACAAGAGGAATCAAAAGATCCTGAGGAAAAACTTCTTTCCGAAGCAGGGGAGACATCAGATTCTTGAATACTCGCTTCCACTCTTGTCCGTGTGGTGGGATATTCAGACCAAACCGAATAAAAGCATATAAATGGGCCACCTCGTGGATGTACGTAATTAGGAATTGATAAGGGTTCAAATTCCCGTTGATGGTGATAGTTTGCAGCGATTGATCTCGCTTCCATCGGAAGTCGCCCAATTTGCTTTTTCGCTCGCGGGTTAAGGTGAAATTAAACTTCTCTTGTTTCCAAAGATCTATGCAATACTCCAGGCTTGCAGAGGGGACTTTTGCAGAAAGAATTTCGCGAAGCTTTTCGGACTGATCCATGTTGGGAAATTACTGATATCTGCGGATTCTAGGAAGTCCACATTTTTAAGATTCGATAAATAGGAACAAAAAAAGAGCTCCAATTACGGAGCTCTTTAAAAATTTGAGAAGAATGGGTGATTAGTTGTTTTCTACCACTTCTTCAACTTGCTCAACAGCTACTTCAGCAGCATTTTCGATTGAGTCAGTTGTATCTTCGATCACTTCTTCAGTAGCTTCTACAGCTCCTTCAGTCGCTTCTTGAACAGTTTCAACTGTTTCTTCTTCTTTTACTTCTTTGTTGCCGCAAGAGGCAGTAGCCATCAAACCGACGATTGCGAAAATTGCAAATACCTTGTTCATTTGTTGTGTTTTTTTAAATGCGGTGCAAAGGTATCTGAAGTTTTATCAATTTCGCAAATTGCCGTTAAAATTATTTTTATTTGTTTTTATACAAGATTTTTACCGGTACTCCATCGAATTCGAAATTCTCACGAAGGCGATTTTCCAGGTATCTCGTGTAAGGATTTTTGATGTATTGCGGAAGGTTGCAGAAGAAAGCAAACACCGGATTTTTCGTTGGCAATTGGGTTACATATTTGATTTTAATGTATTTGCCTTTCCAAGCTGGCGGTGGATAATGCTCGATTTCCGGCAGCATCACATCATTCAATTTGGATGTCGCTATCCGTCTATTTTTATTTTCATATACCTTCACGGCCAATTCGATCGCTTGGAATATTCGTTGCTTTTCAACTACCGAAGTAAAAATGATCGGGATCCATTTGTGCTCACCCAATCGCTCCATCATTTCATCCTTGATCTTGTTCATGGTCTTGTGGTCCTTTTCGATCAAATCCCACTTGTTTACCATGATCATGATTCCCTTATTGTTTTTGATGGCAAGGGAAATCAAATTGACATCTTGAGACTCCAGTCCTCGTGATGCATCGACCATGACGATGACTACATCCGAATCTTCCAAAGTCCTGAGGGACCGCATGACAGAGTAAAACTCAATGTCTTCTTTGACCTTGGCCTTCTTTCGGATCCCTGCTGTATCGGTGATGATAAAGTCCTGACCGAAAAGCTTGTATCGGGTATGGATCGCATCCCGGGTAGTTCCGGCTTCATCGGTTACGATGGATCGCTCTTTTCCAAGTAGGGCATTCAAGAAAGAGGATTTACCCACATTAGGACGGCCAAGGATAGAAATCTTTGGAATTCCCGCATCAGGATCTTCTACTCCTTCATCTTCGAAGTGCTCCACTACACGGTCCAGAAGTTCACCTGTTCCGCTACCACTGGTAGCAGCGATGGGGAAGATTTCAAAATCTGAAAGGCCCAAAGCATAAAATTCATTGGCCATGAAGGCCTTTTCTTGATTATCTGCCTTGTTGGCTACGATATAAATCGGCTTTTTGCTTCCACGAAGCTCGTCGGCAAATTCCTTGTCCAAATCCGTCAATCCATCATGACAGTCTGCGACAAAAAGGATAACATCCGATTCTTCCACCGCGAGCTTAACCTGCTTTCGGATCTCAGCCTCATACACATCATCAGATCCAGTGACATAACCACCGGTATCAATGACCGAGAAAAATTTTCCATTCCACTGGGCATGCCCATAGTGTCGGTCCCGAGTTACCCCGCTGACATTATCCTCGATGGCTTTTCTCTCTTCCACCAGTCTATTAAAGAGTGTGGACTTGCCTACATTAGGTCTTCCTACAATTGCTACGATATTTGCCATGTTTAAGAGGGATCGTATCCGAATTTTCTAAGTTTGAGTTTGTTTTTACGCCAGTCCGGTTCCACCTTGACGAAGGTTTCCAGATGGACTTTTTTGCCAAAGAATTCTTCCAAATCTTGGCGGGCTTCAATACCCACTTTCTTGAGCATTTTGCCTTTTTCACCAATGAGAATTCCCTTTTGGCTATTGCGCTCCACAAAGATGGTGGCTCGCATGCGGATGATATCCGTATCTTCTTTGAAATCCTCCATCACCACTTCGGTGCTGTATGGGATTTCTTTTTTATAGTTTTTGAATATTTTCTCCCGAATGATCTCGGAGGCAAAGAACCGCTCCGGACGGTCTGTTAGTTCCTCTTTATCATAAAAAGGTGGATGAACCGGCAGGCGGTCTAAAATTTCCTGCATGATTCGCTCTGTGTTGAACTTCTCCAATGCGGAAATAGGAATCACCGTAGCAGCCTCAATTCTTGAGGTCCAATATTCGGTGACCTTATCCAATTGCCCTTCCTTAGCTAGGTCAATTTTATTAATTACCAACAAAACCGGGATCCCTGATTTATTTATTCTTGTGATAATCGGCTCGATATCCGCGTCGGTTTCAAAAAGATCCGTCACAAATAAGATGATATCGGCATCTTCCAATGAAAGATTGACAAAGGACATCATACTTTTGTGGAGCTCATATTGTGGCTTGAGCATTCCCGGAGTATCGGAGAATACGATCTGGTAATCGGCTGTATTCGAGAGGCCAAGGATGCGGTGACGGGTTGTTTGGGATTTGGGAGAAATGATCGACACCGGTGTGCCGACCAAGATATTCATCAGGGTAGACTTGCCCACATTGGGTTTTCCGATGATATTGACAAAGCCTGCCTGATGAGTTTGAGGATTCATTTCTTGAAATATTTTTCACAAAGGTACTTGATTTTTGACAGTATGTCTTTACCTTTGTACCACAATTCGCCGGAAGGGCGGATGGAACTAAAGAAAAGACGATTAAGTTTTAACAATATATCGCGGGATGGAGCATCCCGAGTCCCGATAATTATCGGGAGGAGGTAGCTCATCGGAATCCCTTCTCACAAAAGACATATCGCGGGATGGAGCAGTTGGTAGCTCGTCGGGCTCATAACCCGAAGGTCACAGGTTCGAGTCCTGTTCCCGCTACTACAAAGGGTACCAATCGGTACCCTTTTTTATTTTCAATAATTACAATCCACAGGTTCGACCCGCGATAGCTATCGGGGCTGTTCCCGCTACTACGAAGCCGGTCAGAAATGATCGGCTTTTTTCTTTTATCAATCATGGTCACTGGTTCGAGCCGTGACTTTCAGCTTTATTATTCTCCCCTACTTCTTCACCCGATCAGGGTTCTCTTCGATAAATGATTTCCAACCGGCAGCTCTACCGCGGCTTTGGATTCTTCCTTCGTGAAAGTGATGACAAAGCGCCACAGCCAAAGCATCTGTTGCATCCAGCATTTTGGGGATTTCTTCCAGTTTAAAAAGTGTCTGAAGCATTGCAGCAACTTGTTCCTTGGAGGCATTTCCGTTCCCGGTTACCGACTGTTTGACTTTCTTGGGAGAGTATTCGGTGATGGGGATTTCCCGTGCCAAAGCAGCTGCCATAGCCACCCCTTGTGCACGGCCTAGCTTGAGCATGGATTGGACATTGGCTCCGTAAAAAGGAGCTTCAAGAGCGACCGTATCCGGCAGAAACTCCTCCAAAATCCCGGTGATCCGCTCAAAGATCTTTTTGAGCTTCAATTCGTGACTTCCGTACTTTTTCAGATGAATCACTCCATACTGAAGCAATTTATACTGCTTGCCCTCAGTTACAATCAGGGCGTAGCCCATCACATTGGTGCCGGGATCGATCCCTAGAATGATTTTTTCCTTTGCGGCTTTTTTAGCTTCTTTACTCACTGCCGCAAGATAGTCCAAAAGATGCTAAGTTTTTATTTGATAGGTGCCTTTGTCTATTGCATTTTGCTTGGGTTCTTGAGGTCCAAATGGCTCAGCGCGGCTTCAAAGGAAGGGTCTTTCGAAAAGGCTAAGCTCTCTGCTACGCTCCTGATTCCAGTTCGAAATGAGTCTCAAAATCTGGATAGTCTGCTTTCCCATTTAGAAATAATTGAAGGTGAATTTGAGGAAGTCATTTTTATCGACGATCAAAGCGAGGATGATTCCTTCGAAAAACTTCAGGAACTGATCACCAAGCGAAAACCCTACAAGCTGGTTAGAAGTGCAGGCTCAGGGAAAAAAGCAGCGCTTCAGTACGGGGTTCATGCAGCCAAAACTGATCTAATCCTTACCTCAGATGCAGATTGCCGATGGAAATCAAGCTGGCCTCAGCAAATGAAAGCTCCCTTTTCTGATTCCTCCGTTCAACTGGTAGCAGGTCCTGTTTTGACGGAGAAAAGTGATGGTTTTCTTGCTGGTTTCCAGCGCTTGGATTGGGCGAGCATCCTGCTTTTGACGGGTTTTTCTTTTGCTCAGAAGAAACCCCTGATGTGCAGTGGGGCCAATTTGGCCTTTCGTAAATCCGCTTTCCAAAAAGTCGGAGGCTATGCAGGAAATGAGCATTGGCTTTCAGGAGATGATGAGTTTTTGCTCAAAAAAATCCACCAATTTTTCGGGAAGGAAAGCACGCAATATCAATTCAGGCCGGAGGCTTTGGTTCGTACCCAATCAGAGCCAACTTGGAAGGCTCTTTTCAATCAGCGAATTCGCTGGGCAGGAAAGTGGCGAGCCCATCCCTCTTTTTCCCATTTTGGAGCTTCTTTGGCGGTGATGGCGATGCAGTTTTTTTGGATAGCTTCCTTTTTCCTTTTACTTGAAGGAGAGTGGGGCTGGATTGTATTTTCCCTGACCTGGCTTTTGAAATGTTTTGGGGAATACTATTCCCTGGAGAGAATTTTGGAGCATTATGACGAAAAATCGAAGAAAATCCATCTTTTCGGCACGAGTCTGTTTCATCCGCTCTATTCTCTCCGTATTGGATTTGGAGCTATTTTTGGAAATTATAGCTGGAAGGGAAGAAGCATCCGTGGAAATGTTAATTTTGAAGTAAATGGAACTGACAGACGAGGAATTTGACCTGCTGGACGAACTTTATTTCGTCCAATCATTTGATTATTTGTTGGAGGAACTAGGCTGGAGTGATGAGGTATTGCTTCAGACCCTTCATTCGCTTTTTCAAAAGGGAATGATCAAATGTCTTGCTTCTCCCGATGATGAGCTTTTTGGGAATGTAGATATCCTGAACGAAGGCAAAAGCATGCTTTTCCTTGCCACCAAAAAAGGGCTGATGGCCCATAATGCAATTTGATTTTGACAGAAACCAACCAAAAATATCAACGCAAAGAACTCGAGCTGAAGTCACTGCTGGAGATCACGCAGGCGATCAATGAAAATCAGCCGGAGAGTACACTCACCGAGATTTTCAAGTTTACTTGCTTGATACACCTCAATATCCGCTCCTTGATACTGTACATGCAGACGGAGAAGGGCTTTGAGAAAAAGATCTCGCATGGAGTTAAAGCCAAGGTTCCTCCAATCATTTCCTTGGATCAGATCCATGAAACCAAGTCGGCCGAAAAGCTGGAACTTCACCTGGATGAAGGCTTTTCTTTCGAAGAGCTGGAGACCTATCTTCCCGTCTATCATAAGGATAAAATGCTGGCCATTCTTTTTATCAAGCGAAAACGAATGGATGAAGACCTTGATTTGAACTTTACCCAGGCATTGACCAATATTCTGGTGGTAGCACTGGAGAATAAGCGCTTTGCCCGAAAGCAACTACAGCAAGAGGTCCTCAATCGGGAGGTGGCCATTGCTTCTCAAGTGCAGCAATTGCTTTTTCCCAGGAATCTTCCCGAAGAAGGGGATTTGCAGGCAAAGGTGACTTACATTCCTCACAGTATGGTGGGTGGAGATTATTACGACTTGATTCGTGTGGCAGACGGACTTGACTTTTTTTGTATTGCTGATGTATCGGGAAAAGGGATCGCCGCAGCTTTGCTGATGTCTAATTTTCAGGCATCGCTTCGAACCCTATTGCGAAGTGGAGAGCGCTCGCTTACAACCATAGTCAATCAGTTGAATTTTACTCTTTTTGAAAATACCCATGGAGAGCGCTTCATCACCTTTTTTCTTGGGATGTATGATCGCAATACTCAAACCTTGGACTATGTGAATGCCGGACATAATCCGCCCATTCTCTGTCATGAGCATGCCGGGGAAGTCGAGCTGCTCAATGCGGGGACGACGGTACTTGGAGCCTTTGAGGAGCTGCCATTTATGGAGGCAGGCCAAAGGAAGCTTAAGGGAGATTTTACCCTTCATCTCTACACGGATGGGCTGACAGAGGCCATGGATGAGAGCGAAGAGGAGTTTGGGGAGGATCGTTTGAAGGACTTTGTTTCCGGTCATCTGTGCATGGATCCTAAGGATTTTCATGAGTCTTTTCTTGCCCGTTTTGAGAAATTCCGAGAAAAAGAAGCTTTGCGGGATGATCTGACATTATTTAGTCTGCGCTTTAAAAATGGTCATTCATAAGGTCCCCTCTTCGATACAGGCAGTTTTTCCGAAAAGGGAGTGGAAAATCCCGGCAGAGGGGAAAACAGTTTTTCTGACCTTCGATGATGGACCTGTACCGGGAGCGACGGATTTTGTGCTCAATGAACTGGCAAAGCGAAATCAACAGGCGACTTTTTTTGTGGTGGGAGACAATGTGCGCAAACATGCAGACCTGGCAAGAGCAGTCATCGAAAGTGCACATCAAATCGGCAATCACACTTATCACCATCTGAAAGGATGGAAGACTGATTTGGAAACATATCTAAATGACGTGGATCGCTGTGATCAGATACTAGCGGACAAGTTGGGGCTTGAAACGAAGCTTTTTCGGCCTCCTTATGGTCAACTCCGGCCAAGCCAAGCTAAAGAACTCCTCCAATCCAAAAGAGTCATCATGTGGGATGTGCTTTCTGGGGATTATGATTTTGATTTGAATGATGAACAGGTGATCAAAGGAAGCACCGAAAAAATAGATGCAGGGTCGATTGTGGTTTTTCATGATCAGGAAAAAACCAAAGAGCGCTTGACTCGAGTACTCCCGACTTTTTTGGATTATCTGGTAGATAGGGGTTGGAAGACCGAATTGCTGTGATAGTATTCGCCTGGATATTGGCCTTTCTTTCGATTAGCCCTTTTGTGATTGGGCTTTGGCATTTGAGGTTCCGCTGGAAAAGATTCCCTGCCAAAAGCTCAGGTCAATTCCCGAAAGTCAGTATTCTGGTGGCCGCACGTAATGAGGAGAAAGATCTCCCGAGGTTACTCGCCTCTTTGGATAAGTTGAGCTATCCTGCGGAAAAGCTTGAATTTCTTTTTGCCAATGATCAAAGTGAGGATCAAACCCTGCCAATATTTCATCAATGGGCTGCGGGAAAAGAGAATGTAAAAATCATCACCACAGAAAAGCTGGAACCGGGCCGAAACGGAAAGGCAAAAGCTTTGGCTGAGCTCGGGAAGCTTTGTCAGGGAGAAATTCTGTTTTTCACAGATGCAGACTGCGAAGTTCCTCGGGATTGGATTAAAAGCCTTTTAGCTGCCTACATAGGCAAAACGGGAATGGTTTTGGGCATCACCCAAGTGGCGGGCAGAAGTCTTTTAGGCAGATTTCAAGAACTGGATTGGTGGATGACCTTGGGTTTTGTCAAGGTTGCGGCAGATTGGGGGATTCCTACCACAGGTCTGGGCAATAATATGAGTATTTCCCGAGAGGCTTATTTTGCATCGGGAGGTTTTGAAGGAGTGAGCAAAAGCTTGACTGAGGATTTGGAGATTTCCAGAAAAATCAGGCAAGCCGGCTTTACCATTTCTCATCAAGTAAGTGAAAAAGCACTGGCACGAACCAAGGCAGAGGAAAGCCTTCCCCGGCTTTTGAAACAGCGAAAGCGCTGGATGAGTGGGGTGATGACTTTACCTTGGTATTGGCAATTAGCCTTAGGTTTACAGTTTGCCTTCTATCCTCTGATCACCTATCTGATACTCTCAAATTGGCTTTTTGGCTTGCTTTTTTTTATGCTGAAAGTTCTGCTCCTTTCTTCCTTTATTCAGCATTTCGCGTCTAAAACCGGCCAAAGTCTTAAGAGGTATTTATTATTTCTATTTGATTTTTACTTCCTGCCTCTTACCCTCCTGAGTATTCTTTATTACTTTTGGCCTTCTTCTACCGAGTGGAAATCCCGAAAGTACCGATGAGACTGATTGATACACACGCACATATTTATTCACCAAAGTTTGATTCTGATCGAGAGGCCGTCATGGAAGCGATCCAAGAGGCAGGAGTGGAGCGGATTTATATGCCCAATGTGGATGTGGAGACCATCGATCAGATGTTTCAGATGGAAAAGGATTACCCGGGTCGCTGCATACCCATGATGGGACTGCATCCCTGTGATGTGAAGGAGGATTTTGAAGCGCAGCTTCAGGTGATGAAAGAATGGCTGTGGAAACGACCTTTTGCAGCAGTGGGAGAGATAGGTCTGGATTTGTATTGGGATAAGAGCTTTTTTGAGCAGCAAAAAATTGCTTTGCGCGAGCAAATATCCTGGGCTCAAGAACTCGATCTTCCCATCGTACTTCACTGTAGGGAATCTATGGATGAGACTATAGAGATTATTCGGGAGATGCAGGATGGAAAACTCAGGGGGATCTTCCATTGCTTTACCGGCAACCTGACGCAGGCCATGCAGATTATTGAGATGGACTTTTTGCTGGGGATCGGTGGAGTAGTCACTTACAAGAATGGTGGTTTGGATCAGGTTTTGCCCCATCTGAGCATAGAAAACTTGGTTTTGGAGACGGATGCGCCGTATTTGGCTCCGGTACCCTTTCGGGGAAAGCGAAATACCCCCGCTTATTTGCCGTATATTGCTGAGCGTGTGGGGGATTTGATGCAAATGAGCGCTGTTGAGGTAGCTGAGGCTACGAGTTCAAACGCCTTAAATTTGTTTGAGAAATTTGAAAATGAATTATAAAATAGTTCGCCTGAATACCCGGGCCAAGACCAGTAAGACTTCCTCGGTCTTGATCATCTATACCGGAGGCACTTTGGGAATGGCTTACGATGAAAGTGGAGCCTTGGTACCCTTTAATTTTGGGCAGATTCTTGAGAAGATCCCGATTATTAATAATCTGGATGTGGCCATCACGGTGATATCATTTCCTTCTCCGATAGATTCATCCAATGTTTCTGTTTTGCATTGGAAGGATATGGCCTATATTATTTATGAGAATTACGATAGCTATGATGGTTTTGTGGTGCTGCACGGTACGGATACCATGGCCTACTCTGCATCCATGCTTAGCTACATGCTGAATGGCTTGAATAAGCCGGTGATTTTTACAGGTGCGCAGTTGCCTATTTCAGCACTTCGCTCGGATGCCCGCGAAAACCTAATGAGCAGCTTGGAGATTGCGACAGCCAAAATCGATGAAAAGCCTATCGTTCCAGAGGTTTGTATCTTTTTCAATCACCTACTTCTTCGAGGCAACCGATCCAAAAAGGTGCAGAGTGTTCATTTCGATGCGTTTGAATCTGAAAACTACTCGCCTTTGGCGGAGTCCGGAATTGTGATTGATTACCAATTGGCGGCTATTCGCCCCTACGAACCCAGTAAAAAGCTCAAGTTGCTCAATGAGTTGGATAATCGGGTGATGGTGCTGAAGCTTTTCCCGGGGATCACGGACAAAATCATGGATGCCTGCTTTGCAATCCCGGATTTGCGCGGGGTCGTGCTTGAGACCTATGGATCGGGAAATAGTCCCAGTGAGTCATGGTTTATGAAGTCACTCGAGCGGGCTATCGCCAAGGGTTTGATCATTCTCAATGTGTCTCAATGCAATGGTGGCCGGGTGATTCAGGGACGTTATGAAACCTCCCGAGAACTCCTGAATGTGGGTGTAGTCAGCGGTGCCGATATGACCACAGAAGCGGCTGTGACCAAGTTGATGTTCCTTTTGGGCCAGTCCAAGGATCGAGAAGAAATCCGAAGGAAATTGACCATTCCGATTGCGGGCGAGATGACGACCTGAGAAAGCTTGGGTATTTTCGCAGGAAATTTGGAAAGGGGTCGAATAATTTTTTTCTTTGCACTCCGATTCTGAAAGGGAGTCGTGAAAAATACATACAGAGAGGTGTCCGAGTGGTTGAAGGAGCACGCCTGGAAAGCGTGTATACCCCTAAAGGGTATCGAGGGTTCGAATCCCTTCCTCTCTGCAAAACAAGCCTTTTCGCGACGCGGAAGGGCTTTTTGTTTTTTAGCCGCCAAGCTTGCTTGAGTGGCTAAGGAGCAAAAAGACAAAAACGAACGAAGTGAGTAGGCTTGGTTTGCAACCCGCCTTCATTTAGGGAAAGGCGAAGCCAATCCCTTCCTCTCTGCAAAGCGTTGAAATATTAAAATTTCGACGCTTTTTTTATGCCTTAGAATAAGCAATTATGAATTATGAGGGATGAGAACTCTCCTTCTGAGCGTAGAAGAAATATGGTTAGGACTAGGCGTAATTTGCCTACCCTGTTATCTGGCCTCTTGCTAAAAAGCTTTATAAAAGCTTTTTCTGACGCTCGATCCTACCTTCATATAATAACAAATTTGTAATTTGCTTATGATAGAAGACGATATTAAAATAAACCAATTGCATCCCGATATCCCCTTCTGGGTGTAGTAGAATCATGATTAGGACTAGGTGTAGATTGTATCTACACCTTTATATAAAAACAAATTTGTAATTTCCTTATCTGACAAGTAGATATAAAAATGAACCAATTGCAAATTGGTAAGGATAGAAGGGTGGAATTGCAAATTCCACCCAGCCTCAATCGGAACTTCAAAGCTGCTGAGGAGAATCTACGCCCAGTTGGGGCCAGTAAATGAGATTAATCGGGAGATGTTGCAAACCAGCGTGCAAGGAGGCCAAGCTACAGGTTGGGGATCTGGAGGGTTGGCTGCTGGAGGTAAAGTAGGTTTTACGGGTACATACACACCGATGGGGCTGACGTCTGGTATTGTAGGCGGTCAAGTAAATGTTGGACTTGGACTACCTTTAGGGCCATTGCCGGGGAATGGAGCAGGAGGTTTAAGCAATTCGTTTGTTTTATATGACTTCTTTCAAAAGAAATAATTGAATGAAAAAGAATGTTTTAATCGGGATTTTTGCAATATCTATCCTATCTATTTTGCTTACTATTGGAGTTTTCCAGGAAAAAAAGGCAAGACATAATTTTAATGAATTCAATTCTGCTGTAATAGATTCTCAAATTAAATCAATAAGAATTGCATACAAGGGTACAGGGATGAGGCTAATGGATGGGAGGGAATTCGTTTTTTATCCATTAACAGATAAAGGTTTGAATGAAGGGAAAAAATTTAGCTATACCGCAGAGGAAGGTGATCATGTTTTTAAAGCAGCTTTTTCTGATACTTTATTCTTAATACATGGTGATAAAAAGTTGGCATATACTTTCAAAAGAATGACTGACTAGGGTGAGCTTATAGGATAAGAAATGATATAAGTACAGCGTTATCTTTACAACGGAAAAGAGGCAAACGGCCATTTGGGAGTGAATATTTATGATTACGGGGCACGGCTTTACGATCCAGCTATCGGGAGGTGGTTTGTGGTGGATCCGATGGCGGAGCAGATGCGGCGACATTCCCCATACAACTATGCCTTCAACAATCCGATGCGGTTTATCGATCCGGATGGGATGGCACCCTCTCTGGGAGTAGTAGGAATATGAATAGGACTAGGTGTAGTTCGTAACTAAACCTTTTTATATAAACAAATTTGTAATTTGCTTATGAAACAAGGATTGAAGAAATAAAACCAATTACATCCCGATATCCCATCGGGATGGTAAGGATATGAGGGTGGAATTGCAAATTCCACCCAGTCTAAACTTGTATCTGACCACGCCGAGAAGGGGAATGGAGTTTTTGCGTGGCGTATTCCAGAACTTAGGAATAGATGGAGCTCATTTTGATCTGGCTAGGCCAGGAGCAGAAGCTGATAAGCGTATCCAAGAAACTACCGATGATCTCAAAAAACAGGGGGTTAACTAATGAATAAATTAGCACGAAAAATAGCTTTGTGGTTCATGGGTATTTATACTCTGCTAGCCACTTTTGGATCCATCTTCCTTGTTAGCTGGGGGCATTCTAATTGGTATAAAAAAATCATGGTATTTGCTTTAACCTTTCCTGTAGCTTGGGACAAGTTAATAGCAGATGTGTCATTAATTTTTCTGCCTCTAAATATATTGTTCTGGTCTGCTGTAGTTTATCTTCTTGCGTTCCTCATTATCAAGATAAGGTTACGTTTAAGATAAGGAAAATGACAAGAATTTAATTAAAGCCTTTCAGGGATTCCGGGCTTTTTTGTTTTTAAGCGCCGAGTGAGTTCTGTACCTGGCACTTGAACAGGAATGCGTCCATCAGTGCGAAGATGTGCTCCCTGTCCTCCGCCCCCCCCTAGCTAGGCATAAACAAATATGGTTGGGAATAGGCGGGATTACTCCCAACAGCTGTACGGAATCACCTAGTTTCCCGGGGCAAAATGATACAATTCACTGATCTCTAAAGCCTAAAAATATCCCTCGATTAGGCTTTAATCACCATAATCGATTTCGGTATAGCTTTCTTCCTCCATTCGCTTTTTCTTCTCATCCAGCAAATCCATGGTCACATTGACCTCAAAGGAAATCAGAATAATCAGGGAAGTGATGTATAGCCAAAGCATCAGGGCTATTAGCGTACCGATAGAGCCATACAACTTATTGTAACTGGCAAAATTATTCAGGTAAAAAGTGAATCCATAGAAGGACAGGGTGATTAAGAGTCCTGCAATATTTGCCCCGATGGAGAAAAAGTGCCACTTGTCATGCACGGCCGGAGCAAAGCGGAAAATGAAGGCCGAAGAAAAATAGAAAACCAAGAGTAAAACCAAGAATTTCAGGGAGTTGAAAAGGAAAATCATGAACTCAGAATTGAATACATGAAGCGTTTCTATCCGCTGAATGGCAATACTTCCAAATATCATGGTTGTACTGGCCACAATGATGGTTAGGACCAATATAAATACGATCAATACGGATATACCCCTGCTTTTGAAAAAGCCTCGATTTTCATTCGTCTGGTAAACCGAATTAAAGGAATTCATCATAGAGATTACTCCTTGGCTTGAGGCAAAAAGGGCAAAGAAAAAACCGAAGGAAAGTAAGCTTTGACGGGGTCTGGATACGATATCGGTGATGGTTCCTTCCATCTCTTCGAAAATATCCCCGGGTACAATTTCTGTGATGAATCCCAGAATATTTTCAGTAGTCACCAAGGGAAAAAAGTTTTGAAGGTAGGGGATCAGATTGAGTAAAAACAGGAGCAAAGGGAATAAGGCGACAAAGAAACTAAAAGCCATGGAGCCAGCCCGCTCGGTGATGTCATCCTTTTGTAGCTGATCGATAAAAAGCTTCCCGGTATCGTAGAGGTTTTTGTCAGGATTGCCAAAGTGAACCTTGCGCAACCTCAGAAGTTGCTCATGTGTGAATTTTTCTACTTGCTTGATTCGCTTTTTGACCACAATTGGACTTTACTTAAAAGTAAGGTTTCAATAAATCTAATAAATTCTTTGGGGGTCTGGTAGGTTGATGATTCTCTTTTTTCAAAAAAGCCAGAACTGTCCAGCCTTCTGTGATAAGCTCTCCTTGCTCATTGAGCACTTCATATTCAAAGCGGATTTTTACCCCCGGCATGCTCGGAATTTTGGTGCGGATAGTCAGCTTTTCATCGTATTTGCCTGGTTTGATATATCGGAAATGACTTTCCAAAACCGGCATCATGACCCCTTCTTCCTCCATTTTCCGATAGGAGAAACCGATCTGCCGCATAGCTTCAACTCGCCCCACTTCGAAATACATGGCGTAATTGCCATAGTATACGTAGCTCATTTGATCAGTTTCAGCGTATCGAACGCGGATTTGCGTATCAGCTTGGTACATATTAAAATATTTTTGCCCGATTCAAAGCCGCCTGATAGCGTCTCGCATTAGCATTATGCTGCGACAAGTTAGTCGCAAAGACGTGATAGCCTGAGAAATCTTCTTTGGCGCAGAAATACAGGTAATTATGGTCTTCTGCATTTAGCACCGCATCCAAAGCTGAAATATCCGGAAGATTAATCGGTCCGGGAGGAAGGCCTGCATATTTGTAGGTGTTATATGGGCTGTCGGTTTCCTTGTGAATATTCAGGACGCGTTTGATGGAGAAATCTCCCATGGCAAATACCAGCGTAGGATCTGCTTGTAAAGGCATGCCAAGTCGGAGACGATTGAGATACACGCCTGCTATTCGGTCACGTTCGTCGTTTTTTTGGCTTTCTGCCTGTACGATACTTGCAAGCGTACTTACTTCTTTTTGGGAAAGCCCCAAAGCCTTGGCCTTTTCCTTCCGAGATTCCGTCCAGAAATTTTCATACTCCCGATACATTCGATCAAAAAGAGCCTCCGCGCTTGTATTCCACCATACTTCGTAGGTATTAGGGATAAACATGCTCATGATGGTCTCCTCGTCGAAATCAAACTTACGGATGTAAACCGAGTCCTGTAGCAAGCCGAGAAATTGATCGGATTCGATTTCGAGATTACTGGTGATTTTTTCTGCCAAATCCTCCTTGGTCCGCACATTGTTGAATGTAATGCGGATAGGTGTTTGATCTCCCGAGCGAAGCAGCCTGACCAATTGCAGGTTGGTCATTCGGGGCTTAATACTGTAAAGACCCGGCTTCACCAGCTCCTGATAGTCCAGGACCTTTGCAACAAAACCAAAGCTGACCGCGTCATTGATGATTTTTTGATCGTAGAGCTGATTGGCCACATATTGGTAGTTGGCATTGCTGGGAATGCGAAATGCAATTGGCTGATCATTGTCACTTTCGACCAAGACATTTGGGCTGAAAAAGACCTGATAGAAATAAAAGGTCATGGAAATACCCAACACTGAAAAGGTAATGATCAGGATGAGCAGTAATTTTTTCTTCTTATCGGCTAGCATGGCAGCAAAAATAGGAAAACACTTTATTTATCTCTCTGCTAACAGGCCTTGCTGGAGAAAAGTTGTCCATCCTCATTTCAGAAAATCCAAAAAAGGTATGGTTAGAATAGCTTTCTCCTTGATATTTGGATTTACGTATTAAACGAAATTTGAATCATATGACCATTCCCGTTGCCTGTGCAGTCATTTTAGCTGATCAAAAAGTACTGGCGGTCCGCAGGTCCAAGGATATGCCCTTGGCGGGTTATTGGGAATTTCCGGGAGGCAAGGTGGAGGAGGGTGAAATTCCTGAAAGTTGCATCGTCCGGGAAATTGCGGAAGAATTGGGAATTCGGATTCGAGTCCTAGCCTCTCTTCCGAATAATACCCATGCGATGACTTCCAGAAAATCCATTCTTTTAATCCCCTTTTTGGCAGCAATGGAAGCCGGGGAAATCAAACTTTATGAGCATGATCAGCTTTCTTGGCTGAGCCAAAGTGAACTTTTTGAAGTAAATTGGGCACCTGCAGATATTGCTGTAGTGAAGTATTTGGAGGAAAATTGGGATGATTTACTAGTTCAATTTTCCAAGTGAGTTGGGCAGCTTAAAGATTGATTGACCAACTAAGACTAAGAATTATGTCAGCTGAATTTATCAAACTATACGAAGAGAATCCCGATCCCAAGCGGATACGCCATATTGTGGATATTTTACGGGATGGGGGAGTGGTCATTTATCCCACGGATACAGTCTACGGGATCGGCTGCGATATCACCAATCAGCGAGCAGTAGAGCGCATTGCCAAAATCAAGGGTATCAATCCCAAAAAGCATAATTTTTCCTTTATCTGTGCAGATTTGAGCGATATAGCCCAATACACGCGGGTCATTCACAAGCCTGTGTTCAAAATGATGAAAAAAGCTTTTCCCGGGCCTTTTACTTTTATTTTGGAAGCCAGTTCGCAGGTGCCCAAAATCATGCAGATGAATAAGAAGACTGTCGGGATCCGGGTTCCTGATCATAACGTCCCCCGAATGCTGGTGCAGGAATTGGGACAGCCTATACTCACCACTTCCATCCACGATGAGGATGAAGTGATTGAATACAGCACGGACCCGGAATTGATTTTTGAAAAATATCAGCATCTGGTGGATGTGGTCATCGACGGGGGATACGGTCAGAATGTGGGTTCTACCATTTTGGACTGTACTGGTGAGGAGGTTGAAGTCATCCGGGAAGGTTTGGGTTTGGTGGAGGAGATTCTTTGATGAAGACAGTTTTTGCAGATTTGCATTACTTTCCCAATCTGGAGTATTTCTGTGCGATTCTGGACTCGGATAAGCTCGTTTTGGATCCACAGTCCATCTATCAGCGCAAGTCCTTTTTCAACCGCACCCAAATCCGATTGGCCAATAAAGTGGAGACGCTTTCAGTCCCGATCGTTGGACGAAGACCTCGGATTCCGCTTGGTGAGATCGAGATTGACTACCGTCAAAAATGGCAAAAAGTACATCTTCGTGGGATTCAAAGTGCCTACGGAAAGACTCCGTTTTTCGAATTTATTTTCCCCTATTTCGAGGCACTTTTTGAGCAGGAATACAAGCTTCTTTGGGATCTGAACCTTCAGGTGCTGACAATCTGTCTGAAAATCATGCAATGGCCTGTCAATTTGGAAATTGCTTCGGAGTCAGCCGATAAGCAGGGATTTACCGACATAAGAGGGCTTCTGATGCCGGGATCGCATTTTTCGCAGCGGGATATTTATCAGCCGGTGGCCTATGTTCAGAATTTTGGCTTAGACTTTGAACCCAACCTGTCCATCTTGGATTTGTTATTCGCTGAAGGACCTCAAGCCAAATCGATCTTGCAGGCATCTTCAAAAAAACATTGAACATTCGTTAAATTGATTGTGTTTTTAAAACAAATTCGGTAACATACGTACAGTTTAACTATCTATTCAGAAAGGAAATAAATGGAAGCAAAATTTTCGAACAGAGTCAAGGAGGTAATTTCCCTTAGTCGAGAGGAAGCGCTCCGCTTGGGGCACGACTATATCGGCACGGAGCACCTTCTGTTGGGTATGATTCGTGAAGGAGAAGGGGTAGCTGTTTCCATTCTTAAGAAACTTGGAGTTCCAATGGATGAACTTCGGGCTTCTATTGAGCGGGCAGTTCGTGGTACTGCCAACCACAATGTGAAAAATATGGCCAATATTCCGCTGACTCGTCAGTCGGAAAAGGTGTTGAAAATCACTTATTTGGAGGCGAAAATTTTCAAAAGTCAATTGATCGGAACGGAGCATTTACTTCTATCCATCTTGCGTGACGAAGAAAATATTGCCACTCAGATTCTCAATAAATTTGATGTAAACTATGACTCGGTGAAAGAAATGCTGGAAATGCAATCTGATTCGGGTGCTAGTCCGAGAGCAAGAGCTGAAGCGGATGACGCGGATGATGATGGCTCCAAACTATTTGGTTCACCAGGTGGAGGTTCAGGTACTTCCAAATCAGGTTCTGAAAAGTCCAGGACTCCGGTTTTGGATAACTTCGGAAGAGACCTGACCAAGATGGCTGAAGACGACAAATTGGATCCAATCATCGGTCGGGAAAAAGAGATTGAGCGAGTGGCTCAGATACTTTCACGAAGAAAGAAAAACAACCCAATCCTTATTGGAGAACCAGGTGTCGGTAAGACTGCCATCGCAGAAGGTTTGGCACTTCGAATCGTACAGAAAAAAGTATCTCGTGTCTTGTTTAACAAACGCGTGGTCACTTTGGATCTAGCATCCTTGGTAGCAGGGACCAAATATCGAGGTCAGTTTGAGGAGCGAATGAAGGCTGTGATGAATGAGTTGGAGAAATCTCCAAATGTCATTCTTTTCATAGATGAGCTACACACCATTGTCGGTGCTGGTGGCGCTTCAGGGTCATTGGACGCTTCGAATATGTTTAAGCCGGCCTTGGCCCGAGGAGAAATCCAATGTATCGGTGCCACCACTTTGGATGAGTACAGACAGTACATCGAAAAAGATGGAGCTTTGGCAAGAAGATTCCAGATGGTCATGGTGGATGCTACATCCCCTGAGGAGACCATTCAGATTCTCAATAATATCAAGGATAAGTACGAGGATCACCACAATGTAAACTATACCGAAGCGGCTATTGACGCTTGCGTCAAGCTATCGGATCGATACATCTCGGATAGATTCCTCCCTGATAAAGCAATTGACATTTTGGACGAAGCGGGAGCGAGAGTCCATATCAATAATATTCATGTACCGGAAGATATCCTCAAGCTAGAAGCTGAAGTAGAGGAAATCAAAACCGAGAAAAACCGGGTTGTAAAATCTCAGAAGTATGAGGAAGCTGCACAGCTTCGAGATAAGGAGAAAAAACTTCTTGAGCAGCTAGAGCAAGCCAAAAACCGCTGGGAAGAAGAAAGCAAAACGAAGCGTTTCACAGTCGATGAAGAAAATGTCGCTGAGGTAATCGCTATGATGACTGGCATTCCTACCAAGCGAATCGCTCAGAATGAAGGAGCAAAACTTCTGAATATGAATGAGGAGCTTTCTGGAAAAGTGATTGGTCAGGAAGAAGCGATTAAAAAGCTAACCAAGGCAATACAGCGAACAAGAGTTGGACTGAAGGATCCTAAAAAGCCTATCGGTTCATTTATTTTCCTAGGACCAACTGGTGTCGGTAAGACAGAGCTTGCCAAAATGCTGGCCACTTACCTATTCGATAAAGAGGATTCCTTGATCCGAATCGATATGTCTGAATACATGGAGAAATTCTCCGTCTCCAGACTTGTCGGAGCGCCTCCGGGATATGTAGGTTACGAAGAAGGTGGACAGTTGACAGAGAAAGTTAGAAGAAAGCCATACTCAGTAGTCCTATTGGATGAGATTGAAAAAGCTCACCCTGATGTGTTCAATATCCTTCTCCAGGTTTTGGATGATGGGATTTTGACAGATGGACTCGGAAGAAGAGTTGATTTCCGAAATACCATTATCATCATGACATCAAATATTGGAGTTCGTGATCTGAAAGATTTCGGTGCAGGAATTGGCTTTGCAAGTAAGGCTAAGCAGGACAATATGGACGATATCATGAAGTCCACCATTCAGTCTGCTTTGAAGAAGGCCTTCAGCCCTGAGTTTCTCAATCGTCTGGATGATGTCGTGGTATTTAACTCACTCACGAAAGAGCATATCTTCAAAATCATTGATATCTCATTGGCCAAGCTTTTCCACAGAATCACGGACTTGGGCTATAAGATTGAATTGACTGAGAAAGCCAAGGATTTCTTATCAGAAAAAGGCTACGATCAGCAATATGGTGCAAGACCGCTCAATCGAGCGATTCAAAAGTACCTAGAAGATGCTGTTGCCGAGGAAATCCTCAAAGGTGATCTTTCTGAAGGTGATGTAATCACTGCCGATCATGATGGAAAAGCTTCCGAGTTGACCATCACAGTCAAAAAGAAGAAAGAGAAAGCTGAAGAATAAGAATTAAAAATTCAGATAAATACAAAATCCCGAGATCAGAAGTCTCGGGATTTTTTTTTGACTATCTCGAAAAGAATAATCGGGTGACGAATATTCCCTGACCGTCTTCGGCACCGGCATCACTTTCTACTCCCGAGGTGACATACGTTAAGTTCCAACCTTCCATCAGCATGCTGTTAATTTTTGATGCGATTACCGCATCATTCGAAGCGATATTTTGGAAGTTGATTCCGGTGGCACTGAAGAAGTTCAAAAGTTTGGTTTCTTCGAGTTCATCTACTTTGATCTTGCCCCGCTCAATTTCGTTTTGATTGCTTTTCTTTCCGTCAGTTCTTTCGGTAGTGAAGTTGGAGGCGTCTACCTTCGTCTGACTGTCGATGATTCGAGAGCGACCAATACCCATAGGGACGATGGATTCGACTACCGTGACTACTTTAAATTCTGTTGGTTTTTGACCGGTGGTGCTCATCTGCTGAGCATAGGTGGCCTGAAATACAAGGGCCAAAAAGAGTGCTGAAAGGATTTTGATTTTCTTCATTTTAGCTGATGATTAGAATATTTTTCTAATCAACGCATTTTTTTACTTTCTGGGTGATTTTTTTTAAAGAGATAGAATGAAAAATAACAAAGCTACTCCAAGCACCAGGGTCATTACTTTTGCTTTTTCCATGTCTTCCTTTTTTACTTTCCGCTTTCTCATCACCATGATGGCAAGGCTCAATCCGAAAAATTGAAGTAACATCGCAACTCCATTTAAAGGGCCCATCGGAGCATCTACCAGTTTAAATTGGGTATTGAAAATCGACAAGGTGGCTAAGATTATTCCTACGATACCGAATAAAAATGATCGTTGTAGTAGTACGCCTTCCGGCAGGTCAGTCCATTTCATGTGTCTATATTTGATTTTTAAAGGTCAGATAGCTTGTCCCGAACTTAATTCGGGAGAATCTTCGCATTGATAGCCCGATTCATAGGGGCATCCCTCTGCATGTCGCTTGGGGTCATGCCTGTTTGCTCCAGGCAAGTTTGATTTTAGAATGGTGAGTGAATTTTGTTGAAGATAAGGATTCTTCTCAGGTGAGTTGAAATCTATTTCTGGATTAGTTCTTTTTTTCTTTTGGAGAAATAGTTTTCAATTTCTTGTAGGCTTAGGGCATTTAGGGTCATTTCTTTAGTTAGCCCTCCTTTTCGTCCAACTAAGACTCCGTATTTCATGTCCCCGTAGCCATCCATTTCGTGTGCGTCGGGATTAATGGATAGCATCACTCCTTGGTCCATGGCATAGCGCACCCATCTCCAGTCCAGGTCCAAACGCCAAGGATTGGCATTGATTTCTATGGCTACCTGATGCTTTGCACAGGCATCGATGATGGTTTTGTGATCGATAGGATATCCTTCCCGTCTGAGAAGTAATCTTCCGGTGGGATGTCCAAGGATGGTGGTGTAAGGATTTTCAATTGCAGCAAGTAGTCGACTTGTAGCACGCTTGATGTCCATGTTTAGGATAGAGTGGATGGAAGATACAATGAAGTCGAAACTTCCCAAGACCTCATCCGGGTAGTCCAGACTCCCGTCTCCGAGGATATCCGATTCTATTCCTTTGAAGATTTTAAAAGGCGCCAACTCCTTATTTAACAGGTCAATTTCTTCCTGCTGTTTTTGGACTTTTTCGATCTCCAAGCCCCCTGCGTAGCTAGCTGTACGTGAGTGGTCAGAAATTCCCAAATATTCATATCCCAACTCCTTACAATACTCTGCCATCTGTCTCAGACTATGCTTCCCGTCGCTGTAAGTCGAGTGATTGTGAAGGATTCCCTTTAGGTCCTTCTCTTCCAGTAGATCGGGAAGCTTTTCTTCCAATGCCAGCTGAACCTCTCCGTAGCCTTCCCGCATTTCTACAGGGATGTACTGAAGTTTGTGTTGGGAGAAAAATTCCGAATCGTTTTTGAATCCATTCGCCCTCAGCGCATCTCCAATGGATAGATTTTCAGAGATTTTGCTTTGAAGATGAAGTGGGCTGGCGCAAAGTGCATACTGCTTCACCGGGAAATCATTCAGGCTGCAAAGGTGGATGGTGAATTTCAGATCTACGGATTTCACTTTTCCTCTAATCGAAAATGGTCCCGATTGGGACGCGTCCATTTCAAAATCCTCCAGATCCTCAATTTTCTTTTTGATAGACGAAATGTTCCCTGCGCCAATCAGCCATTCTGCCTGAGAAATGATCTCCATTTTGCGGGCATATTCTCCAACCAAGGAAACTTTAGATTCTTTTAGTTCATTTTCAAGTTTTTCTGTAAGACTCTCCAATACCTCCTCAATATCTGCATAAAGCCATTTACCGGCATTGGAGGCTTTGAATTCTAGGTTTTGAATGATCGTGTCTTGTGTTTTTTCACCGAAACCTTTGATTTTAGCCACCTTTCCACTTTGACAGGCTTCCATCAATTCATGAGTGGAGGTAATTCCCAGTTCTTCCCAAAGAGTTTTTACTTTTTTTGGTCCCAGTCCTTTGATTTGTAGGATTTCCAGGATGCCTTGTGGAGTTTTTTCCAGGAGTTGATCAAGCTGGGGAAAGCTTTCACTTTCCTTCAGGCTTTTGATAGCTTCGAGAATGCTTTTTCCTACTCCGGGTACTTTGGACAATTCATCCTCACTCAGCTCCATGATATCCGCATCGCCTCGCTCCAGCGAATTGAGAGCGGACTGGTAGCTACGGATTTTGAAGGTGTTTTCATCGTGCAGCTCCATGAGCTGAATGGTAAGCTTGATTTTTTTGAGGATGGTCTTGTGGTCCAAAACGAATAAAATTTGGTTGCAGAATGATGACAAATGTCTTCATTATTTGTTTTAAAATAAAGTCTGATCATTTATCTTATAAGAACCGTTAATTAATCTGATGTGGTTTCTTTCTGAAAGAAAATATTAGAAAATTGAGCTATGAATTATTGGATGGTCAAAAGTGAACCCAATTCCTACTCTTGGGATGATTTTGAAAAGCAGCAAGAGGATATTTGGGATGGTGTTCGTAATTATCAAGCAAGGAATTATCTCCGTGAAATGGGGCAGGGAGACTTGGTTTTATTTTATCACTCTGGAAAAGAAAAGGCGGTGGTTGGAATCGCTAAGGTCAGTTCATCCCCATTACCTGACCCAAAAGATGAGGCTTGGACGGCGATTATGCTCTCTGTGCATCAAAAGCTCACAAATCCCGTAACCTTAGCTCAGATAAAGGCTGAAGATCGTCTGGCAGATTTACCCATGCTAAAGCAGTCTAGACTTTCGGTGCTACCGGTGGGTAAAGATGAGTTTGAATTAATCCTAAAAATGGCCCAATGAGATTTATTCTAGTTTTTTTGATTTCCTTTTTCATGACCTTACCGGGATTCAGTCAGGTAGAATTTGTTTCTAGGTTTGAGGTCGAGTCCGAGTATTTTGATCCGCTTTTTGAGATGGTGAGGACGGACGATGGCATGATAGCATTCCGTACCATTGCCAAGCGGGCATTTTCTGGTGACCGGGTTTTTCAATACATGCTTTTTGATAGGGAATTGAATACCGAGTCAGGATTGATAGAGCTTCCTGTTCAGCCGAGTTATGACATGATTGGCTACGATCTTGATGGAGCTTTTCTATACATTTTGTTTCAAAAGGGGACAGGAATTACCGGTGATAAATATGTACGCAAGATCGATTTGGTAAGTCAACAGGGATTCGACTATGATCTGGATAATTTGCTCGATTTGGAGCTAAGGGAGTTTTTGGTTCAGAATGATCGGGCGATTTTTATGGGTGTAGCAAATATGCGGCCTGCTGTCCAAGTCTACAGTCTTATCGATAAAAGTGTACATACGGTACAAGGGGTATATGGAAATGACACCCAAATCCTACAAATCCGAAAAATGCCTGAGGTTGAAGCTTTTGAGGTGGTCATTAGCCGAGAGGGACCCTATCGCAGTACAGAGGTGATTTTGAATACGTATGATTTGCTAGGAAATCTCCTTCGGGAAGTAAAGGTGGATAAGTTTGGAGAGGAAAGCCAGGAAATCATCGAGGCAGTAGTGGTGGAGGATGGTCCATACCGAAAGGAAATGTATGGTTCTTTTGGCTTGGCAAGAAGGGATTCCTACTTGGGAATGTACCGATTGGATATCAATGAGTTTGGGGAGTACGAGAGCAGACTTTATACCTTGGAAGATTTTCCTAATTTCTTCAATTATTTGGATGAAAAGTCAAAATCGAGAAAAGACGCTGATGTGCTGAAGCAGGTAGACCGAGATAAGATACCGAGTATCCGCAATGTTTACACGATTCGCGACGTGCGAAAAGATCAGGATGGTACCTACCTGTTTTTTGATCATTACAATGTTATTAATTCTCGAGGAGCACCGCTTTCTGCGCCGAACTCTTACCGAAGTAATGATTGGAGTCGAATGACTAACAGTTCGGACTTTTTGGATCCAATTTATGTCAGATCCTTGGGACGGGGCAGACAGGCCGTTTATTCAGAGTTGAGTTACATCTCGGCTCATTTTGTCAAGTTAGGAGAAGATGGAAGAGTAATTTGGGATAATTCCGCTACCTATGATGATCTCTTGACAGACTATATTCTTCCCTTCGGTGAGATAGCTGTGGTCGGTGATGAATTCTACCATGCCTATGTAAGAGACGACAAGATTAGGCTTTCTTATTTCAAGGATGGAGAAAAAATCTTCGATAATTTGGATTTTGAACTAGAGCTACTCAATGAAAATGAGCGAATAGCAGAGACTAACATGGAGAGCCTTCAGCTTGTCCATTGGTATGACCGATACTTTTTGCTTACGGGAACGCAGCGTATCCGATTTCAGAGAGAAAATGGACAAGCAAGTAGCAAAGAGGTGTTTTTCTTTTCAAAAGTGCTCGTAGCAGGTGATCTCTTCGAGCCGGAGGATCCTCGTTAGTCATATTTCTTTTTATATTTACGGCAAATCCAACCCATGCAAAAAAGGCTAGTTTTAAATCAGCAGCAGATTCAGATTGTCCTCAAGCGATTCTGCCATCAGCTGATCGAAAATCACGACAATTTTGAAAATACTGTGCTATTGGGGCTTCAGCCAAGAGGGATAGTACTTCTTGATCGCATAGTCAAAGAACTTGAGATCGTCTCTGGCGAAAAAGTGCCAGCCGGATACTTGGATGCCACTTTTCATCGGGATGATTTTCGAAGGAGAGATTTTCCTTTGAAGGCAAATGAAACAAAAATCAATTTTTTGGTCGAGGGAAAGAAAGTGATTCTCGTAGATGATGTACTCTACAAAGGTCGCTCTGTTCGTGCCGCGATGGATGCGATGATTGCCTTTGGTCGTCCTCAAAAAGTCGAATTGATGGTCTTGGTCGATCGAAAGCTTACCCGCGACTATCCCATCATGCCGGATTATTTTGGGATCCGTGTGAATACCTTGGATTCTCAATATGTAGTCGTAGAATGGGCCTCCCAAGGACAGCCTGAAGATGCCGTTTGGATCACCGAAAAAGAAAAGAAATAACCTATGTCTCAGCTCAGCACCCGCCATCTTCTTGGAATCAAAAACCTCACTGAAGAGGATGTTAATCTGATTCTGGATACGGCGGAAAACTTCAAAGAGGTTATCAATCGGCCGATCAAAAAAGTACCATCTCTTCGAGACATTACCATTGCCAATATCTTTTTTGAAAACTCAACCCGGACACGACTTTCTTTTGAGCTAGCCGAAAAAAGGCTTTCTGCCGATGTGGTCAATTTCTCTTCCAGTAACAGCTCCGTCAAAAAAGGAGAAACGCTGGTAGATACTGTCAACAATATTCTTTCCATGAAAGTGGACATGGTTGTGATGAGACATAGCAGCCCGGGTGCACCTCATTTTCTTTCGAAAAATATCAGTGCCAATATTGTCAATGCAGGGGACGGCACACACGAACATCCCACGCAAGCACTTTTGGATGCATTTTCGATGAGAGAAAAGCTAGGCGATCTTCAAGGAAAGAAAATCGCAATCATTGGAGATATCCTGCATTCTAGAGTAGCACTCTCGAATATCTTTTGTCTGCAAAAACTTGGAGCGGAGGTCATGGTCTGCGGACCGATTACGCTTTTGCCAAAGCATATTGAAAGCTTGGGAGTAAAAGTGGAGTTGGATGTTCGAAAAGCCTTAGCTTGGTGTGACGTAGCGAATGTGCTCCGGATTCAACTGGAAAGGCAGCAAATCAAGTATTTTCCAAGTCTTCGTGAATACTCCCTTTACTACGGGATCAATAAAAAGATGCTTCAGCAACTAGATAAAGAAATCGTGGTGATGCATCCAGGTCCGATTAATCGAGGAGTGGAGCTTTCTTCAGACGTAGCTGATTCTAAGCAAGCAATTATATTGCAGCAGGTAGAAAATGGGGTAGCCGTGCGAATGGCTGTTCTCTATCTTTTGGCAGGGGTCAGGAGCTAATTTTTAGCTTTTTCTCCAGCGGCCTCCACCGACATAGAATCCAAACGTAAATCCGAAATATTGATTGATCGCCTCACCAATCACTGCTCCTGAGGTGTCTTGAAGATTTGAAGGAGGAATAAAATTATATTCTGCTCCCATTCTGAATCTTCCAAGTTCGATACCTGCACGAAGCATTGGTGACCATTTGAAATTGGCTTCAAGATTTCCAACATCGGTATTATCAATTGCATCAGCATCGATTTCGACTGAACTCAGCGCATAGTAGCCAAATCCAGCCCCGATGTAAGGTGCAAAATTACTCCCTCCGTTATTGAAGTAATAATCCAAGGTGCCAGCTACAGATACATTGGCAGACACTTCCCCTTCATAATCCTGAGAAATATCGAAATACGTCACGTCTTTGGCGAGTCCGGCTATTCCAAGGCGAATACCAACATTGAGATTATCTCGTACATTGATTTTCGGTTCGATATTGACCAGTGCACCTATGCCTCCATCTTTTGGGATAGCAGGTCCTAAGTCCATTCCGATTCGGAATTTTCCGGCCTGTTGGGCAAAAGTCAAAGTGGAAAGTCCGATGAATAAGCAAAGTGTGAGTAATTTCTTCATATCGTTTCTATTTTGTCAGTCACAGGCAAAAAAGGTTCCAGAATTACTAAACTTCAATTAAAGTATCCTAGTTTTAGAATCAAATTGCATTTTTATGCTGGAAGTCCAAAATCTGATCAAAAAGTACGGTAAGCAAAACGCTGTCAATGACATCACTTTCGACCTTCAGGGAGGTGAAGTGGTAGGTTTGCTTGGTCCAAATGGTGCCGGGAAAAGTACCACCATGAAATGTATCGTAGGCTTGCTACGCAAAACATCTGGAGAAATCAGAATTGGTGGATACGATCACCTATCGATAGAGGCCAAACGCCTTTTCAGTTACATCCCGGAAACCCCTTATGTCTATGACTTGCTGACGGTTGAGGAGCATTTACAATTTGTAGCTCAAGCCTATGGCGTGCGAGACTGGAAGGCAAAAGGCCATGAATTATTGGAAACTTACGATCTGCAGGATAAAGCCAAAAAACTAGGAAAAGACCTTTCGAAAGGCATGCGGCAAAAAGTATCTATTTGCTGTGCGCTCTTACCGGATCCGCAGGTGTTGTTTTTTGATGAACCTATGATCGGTTTGGATCCAAAGGCTATCCGAAATACCAAACGGATTTTTCGAGAATTAAAAGAAGCTGGAAAGACTATTCTAGTCAGTACCCACTTGATTGATTCGGTAGAGACGATTGCAGATCGAATCATGATTTTGAAAAATGGGAATATTATTGGAAATGATACACTTGACAATTTGAAGCAGACCTTCGAACAAGGAGAGAGTGGAACACTGGAGGATATATTTTTAGAATTGACAAAGGATGAATGAGATCAAACTGCTGATTCGGAAGGATCTGCTGATCCTGAAAAATAATATCCTGCTAATCCTGCGAAATCCCCTTCGACTGATTCCTTATGCAGCGATCGTGGGTTATTTTTTCTTTATCTACACCATGCGGATGCGTGACCGTGCGGAAGATATGGAGAGCCAAATGCCGGAATTGGACGCAAATGGACTTCCGGAAGTGGATTTTGCTGTACAGAATATTATTGGCGGAGTGACGGTATTAGCTTTGGGTTTTCTCTTGTATCAGTTATTCCGTGCCACTAAAAGGAATGTTAGCTTTTTTACCATGGCAGACGTAAACCTGCTTTTTACAGGGCCTGTCAAACCTGAAAATATTTTGATCTACTACATGGGGAGGTCCATTTTGCCCTCCCTGGGTGGAAGTATCATTTTCTTAGTGTATGCCGGGAGTCAGATGGCTGGGACACTTGATTTCTCGCCGGATAATATCTTCTTCATTCTATTTGGCTTTGCCTTTTTCTTCTTCCTGCTATCTCCCATTCGTTTTTTGATCTATACGCTCCATACTAAATACGATATTCTAGAACCCATCAAGAATGGTGTCACTGGATTGGCGGTAATTTTAGGTGCAATGGTATTGATACCCGGTTTGATGGCAGAGAAGTTTTGGCAAGGAATGTTTAGCTGGATCGCTTCGCCTTGGTTTGATCTGTTTCCGATTGTCGGTTGGACTCGTGGAATGATGAGCTATGCCTTTCACCAAAACCTGATCTTGGCTTTGGCCTTTTTTGGCTTGTATGTTTTGACGTATTATTTGATTGTTCGCTTGGTTATTCAATTTGCCGGCTATTACTACGAGGACGTACTCGAAGTCACCAAGTCCAATGAAATCCAACGAGATAAGGTCAAGGGTAAAAAGGAGGCTTCTGAGGCAACAGGCAGCTTGAATACTAAAAAGCAGCTCGCACTTCCTGATTTCGGGGTAGGGGCCAAAGCATTTTACTGGAGGAATTATGTGCATGCCAGCCGACAGGACTTTCACCCTCTATTTGGGGTTTACAGCCTAGTCATGGCCGGCATCGGGATAGTCTTCGCAGTATTGTCACGTTTTGATTGGTTTTCGCATAAAGTCCTGAACGGATACATTTTAGTGCTTCTGGGCTTTTACTTTCTGGCGGGAATCGGCCGCACGAATATTGGAGATCTCAAAAAGCCCTATTTCTTTTTGATTCCAGCATCCTGGTCTGCTAAATTTTGGAATTTGATCAAGTTAGACCTGGTTCAAATCTTACTCTTTGCAGCCGTCATGATTGTTCCCTCCGTCCTGATAGCAGGCTTGCATTTGCTCATGATACCCATTTTCATTTTTGGGATCCTAGTTTCTTACATGATAGGGGTTTGTATTAATCTGATTCCTCAAATCTCTCTGGAGGAGGGCTGGGACCGAAAGCTTATCAAACCAGTCATGCTGATCGGGATCTTTCTTTTTGGGATTATTCCAGCTTTGATTTTTGGAATACTTGTTTTCGTACTGACCAAGCAGTTTGTCTGGATGATGCTCACGGTAGCAATTGGGATGAGTTTTGTTGCAGCTATTTTGATTCATGTGGCCTTGGATGTACTTACCCGCTTGGAGTTTAAGGAGGCTAATTAAACACCATAGGAATTAGGCCATTCTTTTTCGATTCCTTCTAATGGGGATGAAAAATCTCTTATTTTTGCCCCAACCCAAATAAAACGAAGACATGATTTATAATTCCATCATTGAAACCATCGGAAATACGCCGATGATCCGACTGAATCGCGTAGCCAAAGACATCAAAGGGGAGGTGCTGGTCAAAGTAGAGTACTTTAATCCAGGCAACTCGATGAAAGATCGAATGGCTATCAAAATGGTGGAGGATGCCGAGAAGGCAGGAATTTTAAAACCGGGAGGTACCATTATCGAGGGAACCTCAGGTAATACCGGTATGGGGCTTGCTTTGGCAGCTGTGGCGAAGGGTTACAAGTGCATTTTTACCATGGCTGATAAGCAGTCCAAAGAAAAGATTGATATCCTCAAGGCTGTGGGTGCAGAAGTGATCGTCTGCCCAACCAATGTTGCGCCTGAAGATCCAAGGTCTTACTACTCCGTTGCTCGGAAATTGAATGCAGATATCCCCAATTCTTTTTACCCCAATCAGTATGACAACATGTCCAACACGGCCGCTCACTATGAGACAACCGGGCCTGAGATTTGGAAGGATACCGATGGAAAGATTACCCATTATGCTGCAGGAGTCGGTACAGGTGGGTCCATGTGTGGTACGGCTACTTACTTGAAGGAGCAGAACCCAAATATTGTGACTGTGGGAATAGATACCTATGGTTCAGTTTTCAAAAAATACAAGGAAACCGGGGTCTTCGACGAAAAGGAGGTTTATCCTTATTTGACAGAAGGAATCGGAGAAGACATCCTTCCCAAAAATGTCAACTTCGACGTGATTGACCATTTTATCAAAGTGACTGATAAGGATGCTGCGGTCATGACCCGACGTCTCGCTCGTGAGGAAGGACTCTTTATCGGATGGTCTTGTGGTGCTGCCGTTCATGGTGCATTGGAGTGGGCGAGAGAAAATTTGAAAGAAGGCGATCAAATGGTGGTGATTTTACCAGATCATGGTACGCGTTATTTGGGCAAGGTTTACAATGACGATTGGATGCGGAATCATGGGTTTATGGAGGATAAAAGCTATGCTACGGCTAGGGATATTATCTCCAAGCGACCTTCAGATTATAGTTTGATCGCCGTGAAAAAATCAGATGCAGTAAGAGAGGCAATTGCACTGATGAATAAAACTAGTGTATCTCAAATCCCGGTTTTGGACGGAGGGGAAGTAGTAGGAAGTGTCACCGATACCAAATTGCTTTCCAAGATCATTGAGAATCCGGTTTTGAAGGACGCACATGTGTCCGATGTGATGGAAGATTCCATGACTTTCGTAGCTGGTGATAGCACGCTAGATGTACTTTCTTCCATGATCGAGAAGGAAAAAGCGGTTTTGGTACGAGATGCTAATGGAAATATTCATATTATTACCAAGCATGATATTTTAGAAGCCTTCACCAATTAATCTTCCATGATCAATCCGAATAAGCTGGAGCAGATGCTCCAAAGGCCTGTACATTTTGACATTGATAAGGCCTTAAGACGAGGCTGGGAGCTGTTTACCTCCAACCCAGGAATGTTTATAGCTTTTTTCTTGGTAATAATTGCAATTTCTGCGGGAGCTACTTGGTTTCTCGAAGATTTTGCTGGGATTATTTCCATCTTCGTCACTCCAGCTTTGACAGCAGGCTTTTATTTAGCTGCTAATCGGGTTAGTCGTGAGGAGCCACTCGAATTCAATCACTTCTTTGATGGCTTCAAGTTTTGGTTTCCGGTAATAGTGGTTAATCTGGTAGTCGGTATTTTGACTGTTTTGGGGATTATTGCACTGATTATTCCGGGGATCTATTTGGCAGTGGCTTATAGTTTTGCTATGCCATTTGTGTTATTTGCCGGCTTGGAGTTCTGGACCTCGATGGAATTTAGTAGGAAGCTGATCACCAAAATCTGGTGGCGTTTTTTCGCATTTCTATTACTCCTATTAGTGATTAATCTAGTAGGCTTGCTCTTTTTAGGGGTAGGTCTTTTGGTAACAGGTCCCGTTAGCTATTTAGCAATCTATGCCGCTTTTGAGGATTTGACAGGAGACTATTTAGTAGAAGATGAGGGAACTGTCAATCTTCCTCATGCGCCAGAAGCATAGCCTCAAGTCGGTTACGGCATTTGGCTGTGTAATCATCAACAGCAGTGGGTGAGGGATGGGATGGCTGTAAAGCTTCTGAGAAATAAATTCTGATTTTTCCTGGTCTTAGCAAAAGCGATCCCCGCTTCATTATCCGATCGGCTCCTATTACTGCCATGGGTAAAATTGGGATTTGACTTTCGATGGAAAGGCGAAAAGCTCCCTTGTGAAAAGGCAGCAGGGTTTCTGAGCTGTCATTTCGGGTTCCTTCCGGTGCTACGACCACAGATTTACCTTTGGAAAGGATTTCGACGAGTTTTTCCAGACTTATTCTTCGGGACTCGGTGGAGGTACGATCCACCCAAATGGCAAACCTACCCACAATCCAACCGAAAACCGGGATCTTCGAAAGCTCCATTTTACCAAGGGCTTTCAGCGTTTGAGGGATAGCCATGGGGATGACCGGCGCGTCCACAAAAGAACGGTGATTGAAAATGAAAATGTAGGGCTGTGTTCGATCAATGTATTCCAATCCTTCTACCTGATAGCGTATCCCGGAGAGGAAAGACCAGATTCCAGCCCACAGTCGGATAAAGAAAAAGGAAATTCGATCGCCACGTTCAGAAATCAAGGAAGGAATTACCATAAATAGCCCAAGCAAAATCATCAAGATGATGAAAATCAAGGCTGAGTAAATCGTATAAATCCATTGGAAGAACTTGATCATCCGAAATAATCGTTATTTTTGGGTTCGAAAATAATCCTTTAACTCTTTGCTTGCACAAGCCCCGATGCGTTTCGGGGCTTTTTCTTTTAAAGGACAATTTCCAAAGTTTTTTCAAAATGATGCTATCCCTTTAATTTTTTATAGGATTTTCTAGAAATCACAGAAAATCAGTACCTTTGCAGTCCGTTCGGGTGAGCGGGGTGCTTTGGAATAGTCTAACGCATTGATCTTCAAACAAAAAACCGCCACTTCATGATCCGAAAGTGGTTCGGAATTACAAGGATCAAACACTATTATGTCAAACAATTCAGATTTTAACTGGGAAAACTTCGAGACCAAAGGATTCGGAGAAGGGTACTCCAAAGAGCAGCGTGAGCAAATGGCCGCGATGTATGAGGGTACATTGAACGAGATCACTGAGAAAGAAGTGATCAAAGGAACTGTAGTAGGTGTGAACGATAAGGACGTGATCATCAATATTGGTTTCAAATCCGATGGCTTGGTTCCATTGAACGAATTCCGTGACTTGGAATCCATCAAGCCAGGTGACGAAGTAGAAGTATTCATCGAAGAGCAAGAGAATGCTTTGGGTCAGTTGATCCTTTCCCGTAAAAAAGCCAAAATCGTCAAGGCTTGGCAGGACATCGAGAGCGCGTTCGAAAATGACAGCGTGATCGAAGGACTTGTAAAGCGTAGAACCAAAGGTGGTTTGATCGTAGATATCTACGGTGTAGAAGCCTTCTTGCCAGGTTCTCAGATTGACGTGAAGCCTATCAGAGATTTCGATATCTATGTAGGTAAGAAAATGGAAGTGAAAGTGGTGAAAATCAACCACGCTAACGATAACGTAGTCGTTTCTCACAAAGTCTTGATCGAGAAAGATCTCGAGAAGCAAAAAGCAGAAATCCTCAACAACCTAGAGAAAGGTCAGGTATTGGAAGGTGTGATCAAGAACATGACCAACTTCGGTGTATTCATCGATTTGGGTGGTGTAGATGGTCTACTTCACATCACAGACATCTCTTGGGGACGTATCAATCATCCAGAGGAAGTATTGCAGCTTGACCAGAAAGTACAGATCGTTGTATTGGACTTCGATGATGACAAGAAGCGTATTTCACTAGGTATGAAGCAATTGACTGCTCATCCTTGGGATTCTTTGGCAGGCAGCCTAGAGGTTGGTTCCAAAGTACAAGGTAAGATCGTCAATGTAGCTGATTACGGTGCGTTCTTGGAGTTGGCTCCTGGAGTTGAAGGTTTGATCCACGTTTCTGAAATGAGCTGGTCTCAGCACTTGAGAAACCCAGCTGACTTCGTGAAAGTAGGAGACGAAATCGAAGCAGTTGTATTGACTTTGGACAAGGACGAAAGAAAGATGTCTTTGGGTATCAAGCAATTGACCGAAGATCCTTGGACTAAGGAAGATATGTCTACCAAATATGCGGTAGGTACCAAGCATAAAGGTGTGGTTCGTAACTTGACTAACTTCGGTCTTTTCCTAGAAATGGAAGAGGGTATCGACGGTTTGGTTCACGTATCTGACCTTTCTTGGACTAAGAAAATCAAGCACCCATCTGAGTTTGTTAAAGTAGGTGATGAGCTTGATGTAGCTGTATTGGAGCTTGACGTAGAAAACAGAAGATTGGCCTTGGGTCATAAGCAGCTTGAAGAGAATCCATGGGATACTTTCGAGAATGTATTCCCAATCGGTTCTGATCACAAGTGTACTGTTGTTTCTAAGAATGACAAAGGCGCAGTATTGGAGCTTCCTTACGGACTAGAAGGATTTGCTACTTCCAAAAACTTGGAGAAGGAAGACGGATCTCAAGTTGAGGTTGGTGAGTCTTTGGATTTCAAAGTGATGGAATTCTCTAAAGATGACAAGCGAATTGTTCTTTCTCACACAGCTACTTTCCGTGAAGATGTGAAGCCAGCTCCTGCTAAGAAGGCTCCTAAGAAGAAAGAAACTTCTTCCTCTGAGCCTGCTGAAAAGTCTACCCTAGGTGATTTGGATGCTTTGGCAGAGTTGAAAGAGAAAATGGAAGGCAAAAAATAAGAAGCTAGATTTTAGAATCTAGAAGAAATGTCTTCAAATAATTGAAAACGCCGGCTGAAAAGTCGGCGTTTTTTTTGGTTCGAAATCTTCCTGATCCCTAGCTTTGAATACGACTTGTTTGATGGTTGCAAATGGTGTAGCCATCAGGAGATTGCCTTAGCGTGAGGAGGCGATTGGCTTTACCTTCGGTAGGAAGGCCTACCGTGGGCAGGCAGGTTCTAACCGCTGTACAAGCTTTAAGTCATTGGAATAAGTCAAAAAGAAAAAGCACCCTTTTCAGGATGCTTTTTTGTTGAGGTCGCGAGCGGATTCGAACCGCTGTACAAGGTTTTGCAGACCTCTGCCTAGCCACTCGGCCACGCGACCAATCGAATTTTACTGAAAACAATTTGCAGTAATGAAATAGTTTCAGAGCTTTTAACTCTCGAAAGCAAATCGTAATCGGTGGGCAAAGGTAGTTATATTTGGCTTGTAAGCCAAAATCGATCTTCGAATTTTCACGACTTTTTTTGATGCCTATAAAGAAGGTTTATTCAATTTGAATACAGGATTTATAGCAGATATAATAGGTGAAATTTGGTAGGTGTAAATTGTATTTATTTATAAAGATTCTAAATTAAAACCTTTAGGAATTAACTGCGATAAGTAATTGTAAATCAATTGACTATATTCATAAATGATCGAGTTTGAGCTTGATTGTTTAAATATTGTCCGTATTTGAAAAATAAACCCCGGATACTACCTTTGCAGGGGTTATTGAAGACCGAATAAACTATTTAATTAGCTATAATATGTTATCCAAACGCTCGTTAGTAGGAGTTCCATTGAAATTCCACACACTGGCATTGCTGTTTTTCCTGTTCTTGGGCGGACAGGTTTTCGCCGCAGATCCGGCAGTAAGCGACAGTGAGGAAGCCATCTCGGCAGGTAAGTCAGTTTTTAACGCAAACTGTAAGACTTGTCATAAATTGGATCAAAAGGCTGTTGGGCCTGCCTTGAGAGGTATCACCGACAGAAGATCCATCGAGTGGGCCAAAAGTTTCATCAAGAACTCTCAGGCAGTAATCGCCTCAGGTGATGAGTATGCCAACAATCTCTATGCAGAGTACAACAATTTGATGATGCCACAGCATGAGTTTTTGTCTGATGCAGATCTAGACAATCTCTTGGCATATATCGAATATGGAGACAAAGTTGATCCTGCTGCTGAAGCTGCAGCTGCCGCTGCCGCGGGTGGTGAAGCTGGTGCTGGAGGAGGAGGAATCCCTACTCAATACCTCACCATTATCATTGTGGTGTTGGTCATTGTTCTATTCCTTATCCTCGTTGTTTTGGGATTGATTATTTCTATCCTGACCAAATATGTCAATAAGCAGGATCTCGACGAGACAGATAAAGAGTTTGTATCTCAGAAGTTTGAGTTTGGAAAAGTATTTAAGAGCGATGCTTTCATCATCATTGTAACTGCTTTGGTGGTGGCATTAGTTGCAAAAACAGCAATTGATGGTCTCTACACAGTAGGTGTGCAGCAGGGTTATGCGCCTACACAGCCTATCGCTTATTCCCATGCTTTGCATGCGGGTACCCTTGAGATCGAATGTCAATATTGTCATACTGGAGTGGAAATTGGTAAATCCGCTAACATTCCATCTGCCAACATTTGTATGAACTGTCACATGCACGTGCAGAACGTACAGGGCCAAGATGGTATTTCTCCAGAGATCCAAAAGATCTACGACGCAATCGATAACAATCAGCCGATTGAATGGGTGAGAATTCACAATCTCCCTGATTTGGCTTACTTCAATCACTCTCAGCACGTGAAGGTGGGAGGAATTGAGTGTCAAACTTGTCACGGTCCTATCCAAGAAATGGAAGTTGTCTATCAGTACTCATCTCTGACCATGGGATGGTGTATCGACTGCCACCGTCAGACCGAAATCAATGCGCAAGGAAACGAGTACTACGACAAATTGGTACAGCTTCACTCTGATTCTAAAGATGCCTTGAAAGTTAAGGACATCGGAGGTTTGGAATGTGCTAAGTGTCATTACTAAAAAAATCTGAAATCTATTCCTAGATCATAAAATGAAGGAAACTAAGAAAACATACTGGAAAGGACTGGAGCAGCTCAGCAACGATCCGGAGTTTGTTAAGAATGCAGACAGGGAGTTCCCAGAGCTTCCATCCATGATTTCCGAAGACGGAAACGCATCCAGGAGAGACTTTCTGAAAATGATGGGCTTTAGCTTGGCAGCTGCTTCTTTGGCAGCCTGTGAGGCTCCTGTACGAAAGGCGATCCCTTACGTCAACAAGCCTGTTGATATCAACCCATCCATCCCTAACTACTACGCATCTACTTTCGCTTCCGGTGGAGATTATGCATCGATCGTAGTGAAAACCCGAGAGGGTCGACCAATCAAGATCGACGGTAATAAGCTTTCTCCTATTAATAATGGAAAAGTAAATGCCATCGTAGAGGCTTCTGTTCTTTCGCTATACGATAAAGAGCGTTTGACTGGACCGTATTTGGCTGGTGAGAAGACAGATTGGGCAAGTTTGGATGCAGAGGTGAAATCAAAAGTTTCTTCCGCAGGAAATGTAAAGATCGTTTCCAACACGGTACTTTCTCCTTCTACTTTGAAAGCATTGGATCTTTTCTCTGAATCAGTAGGTGGTGCAGAGGTCATCATGTATGATCCGCTTTCAAATTATGGAATTGCCAAGGCTTCAGAATCTATGTACGGCCAAGCGGTAGTTCCATCTTATTCATTTGACAAAGCAAAGACTATCGTCTCTTTCGGAGCTGACTTCCTAGGAACTTGGATATCTCCGATCGAATTTGCTGGTCAGTATGCTAAGACTCGTAAAATCAGCAAAGAGCGTCCTGAGATGTCTCGACATTACCAGTTTGAGTCCAATTTGTCTCTAACAGGTGCGAATGCAGACTATCGTTCACCAATCAAAGCTTCCCAAAGCGGATTGGCTGTTTTGGCGCTTTATAATATTCTTGCTCGAAAGGCAGGTGCTACCACAGTTTCTGCTCCGGCAGTTGAAGTAGCCAATTTAGAAAAAGCAGCCAATGACCTCTGGGCTTCTAAAGGTGCTTCTTTGGTCGTTTCAGGTTCTAACGATCCTAACGTTCAAACTGTCATTCATGCAATCAATGAATTGCTAGGAAATAATGGAACTACAGTAGATTTTTCTACTCCAGTTCACTTTAGAAAAGGAGATGATGCGAAAATGAATCAGTTCATCACTGACCTCAATGCAGGTCGAGTTGGAGCTGTCATTTTCCATAACTGTAATCCTGTTTATGATCATCCAAGAGGTGCAGAACTAGCTGAAGGCATTTCTAAAGCTCGTTTCTCTTTGGCTACAAATATGACCATGGACGAAACAGCTTCTTTGGTAGGAGCGCTTGCTCCAGATCATCACTTCCTAGAAGCATGGAACGATTTCGAGCCAAAGCCAGGTCATTATTCACTTTCTCAACCAACCATTTCTCCGCTGTTTGATACACGTCAGGCGCAGGAGTCACTTTTGGTTTGGGCAGGAGAAACTACGAACTATTACGATTTCTTGAGAAATAACTGGGAAACCGGTCTCTACACGCAAGTAGCGACTTTGGATTCCTTCCAGACTTTCTGGGATAAATCACTTTACAACGGTGTATTGGCACTAGAGCGTGAGGGAATTCCTTTCTCTCCGATTGGCGATGTTACTGAAGCAGCTACTGCTGTGGCTAGAACTTACAGCGCTGATAATTCTGGTGCAGAACTGATTGTATATCCAAAAGTAGCTATCGGAAACGGTACCTTTGCCAATAACCCTTGGCTTCAGGAAACTCCGGACCCGATCACCAAGGCTACTTGGGACAATTATTTGACAGTATCTCAAAAATGGGCATCCGATAACGGAGTAACCATGATTGAAGAAAATACTCGTAAGGCTTCTGTAACTATCAACGGTAAAAAAATCACTGTTCCTATTTTGATCCAACCGGGTCAGGCTGAAGGAACCTTCGGTTTAGCTCTTGGATACGGAAGAACCAAAGCAGGTAGAGTTGCAAATGGAGTGGGTGTAAATGCCTACGAATTGCTTGATGCGTCTGCTGGCTTTGTGAACTTTGATATTACTTCTGGAGTGACTGTAGAGGTTACCGGTGATTCTTATAAGATTGCAAGAACGCAGACACATCAGACTTTCATGGCACGTGAAAACGTGATTCAGGAAGCTACGCTTTCAGAATACAAGCAAGATGCTTCTGCAGGTCGATACAAGCCGGAAATCTACAAGGAAGGTGAATTCATCAAGCCTTCTAAGATCTCCTTGTGGAAAGGGCATCAATATTCTCAGCATCACTGGGGATTGGCCATTGACATGAACTCCTGTATCGGGTGCTCGGCTTGTTCCGTAGCCTGTCAGGTAGAAAACAACGTCGCTGTAGTAGGTAAAGAAGAGGTTTTGAATCGTCGTGAGATGGCTTGGATCCGTATCGATAGATATTACTCTTCTGATGCTGCAGCAGATGATTTGTCAGGTTTGGAAAAAGCTTCTGAAAACCCAGAAGTTACCTTCCAGCCGATGATGTGTCAGCAGTGTAACAATGCACCTTGCGAGACTGTATGTCCAGTAGCTGCGACCACTCACTCTTCTGAAGGTTTGAACCAAATGACTTACAACCGTTGTATCGGTACGCGTTACTGTGCTAACAACTGTCCTTACAAGGTTCGTCGATTCAACTGGTTCAAGTACCATGACAATACTCAATTCGCTGGAGTCAATGTGGCTCAAAACGATGATTTGGGTAAGATGGTATTGAATCCTGACGTGACTGTACGAGTTCGAGGCGTGATGGAGAAGTGCTCCATGTGCGTGCAGCGAATTCAAGCAGGTAAGCTTGAGGCTAAGCGTGAGAAGCGTAAAGTAAAAGACGGAGATATCAACGTGGCTTGTGCTACGGCATGTCCAACCGATGCATTGGTATTCGGAGATATGAATGATCCGGAAAGCCGTGTATCTAAGCTCTTGAAGATTGAGGAAAACTCAACTTCTGCTCTGAAGGAAGTCAATGAAGAGCGGGCTTACCACGTATTGGAAGAGATCAACGTGAGTCCAAACGTTTGGTACTTTACCAAAATCAGAAATAAAGACAAAAACGAAGCGTAATCATAATTTTATAAACTATGCAGGTTACTTCATCCGTACGAGAGCCTTTAGTTACCGGCGGGAAAAGCTATCATGACGTCACCCATGATGTGTCACGTCAAGTAGAAGGAAAGCCGTCACTATCTTGGTTCCTTGCCTTTTTGACAGCAGCTGGTGTATTGGGACTTGGTTCCATCGCATTAATTGCTACCCTTTGGGAAGGAATTGGAATGTGGGGACTCAACAAGACCATCGGTTGGGCTTGGGACATCACCAACTTCGTGTGGTGGGTTGGTATCGGTCACGCCGGTACATTGATCTCAGCCGTACTTTTGCTATTCAGACAAAAGTGGAGAACATCCATTAACCGAGCTGCTGAAGCGATGACTATCTTCGCTGTAATCTGCGCGGCGATGTTCCCGGTTATTCACATGGGTCGTCCTTGGTTAGGAGCTTATTGGGCACTTCCACTTCCCAACACCTTTGGTTCGCTTTGGGTTAACTTCAACTCACCGCTCCTTTGGGACGTATTTGCGATTTCGACTTATTTCTCCGTATCGCTTGTTTTCTGGTACATCGGTTTGATCCCAGATTTTGCAACGATTCGTGACCGAGCTACTGGCTTGAGAAAAACTATCTACGGAGCCTTGTCCTTTGGATGGGATGGAGCAGCAAAAACTTGGATGCGTTATGAATCCGTTTCCTTGATTTTGGCAGGTTTGGCTACACCGCTTGTACTTTCTGTACACACGATTGTATCCTTTGACTTTGCTACTTCAGTGATTCCAGGATGGCACACGACGATCTTCCCTCCATACTTTGTGGCAGGTGCGATCTTCTCCGGATTTGCGATGGTATTGACCCTGATGATTATCACCAGAAAAGTATTTAAACTGGAAGATTACATCACCATGGGCCATATCGAATTGATGAATATCGTGATCATCATCACCGGTTCGATTGTAGGTATCGCTTACATTACCGAATTCTTCATCGCTTGGTATTCAGGAGTGGCAGCAGAACAATATGCATTTATCAACCGTGCAACAGGACCTTATTGGTGGGCTTACTGGTCTATGATGACTTGTAATGTGATTTCACCACAGTTGTTCTGGTTCAAGAAAATCCGTACTTCTATCGTGGCAACCTTTATTCTATCTCTTGTGGTGAATATCGGGATGTGGTTTGAGCGATTTGTAATTATCGTGACTTCCTTGCACAGAGATTACTTACCTTCTTCTTGGGCGATGTTCTACCCAACTTGGGCTGACATTGGTGTTTACCTATTTACCTTCGGACTGTTTTTCACCTTGTTCTTCTTGTTCGCTAAGTTTTTCCCTGTGATCAACATGGCTGAAGTAAAGTCTGTATTGAAATCATCATCCGAAAAAGCTGCTAAATAATATGGAAAGAGATACTCATTTTGTATTGGGCGTATATGAAGACGAAGACGTTCTTCTTGACGCAGTAAAACAAGTAAGATCCAGTGGTGTGAAAATCCATGAGGTGTATTCCCCTTATCCTGTTCACGGCCTGGAGCATGTACTTGGTTATAAGAGAAGTAGACTTCCTATTGCAGCCTTCCTTTTTGGAATGCTGGGTACTTCCCTTGCTTTGACGATGCAGTTTTACATGATGAAATTTGACTGGCCAATGATCATTGGTGGAAAGGATTACGCAGCCTTCCCGGATTTCATTCCAGTTTCCTTTGAGATGACTGTATTGCTTGCTGCTTTTGGTATGGTAGGAGTTTTCATGGTGAGTTCTAATTTGAAGCCTTGGGCACAGCCACGAATCTTCGATGTAAGAATCACCGATGATAAGCACGTAATGGCAATTGACATTGCAAACAATAGCGCTATGGATCAGGAAAAAATCAAAGAGATTTTGAAGTCTTCCGGTGCTACTGAAGTGAATAATAAAAGTTTTGACGAGTAATTCCCGATAAAATGACGATAAAGAACACACTAGGAATCTTGGGAATGGCAGTTGTAGGAGCTGTGTTTGCTGGCTGTAGTGCCGGTGAAGACAATCCTGGATTGGAATATGCTCCACAGATGTACCATTCTGTAGCCTACGAACCACTTACTCAGATTAAGGATGAAAGTCAAGGCTCTTGGCTTTCCAATCGAGAAGATGGTAAAGGGGAGTTTTTCAACAGTAACGTACACAATCCCAATGGGATGAACATGCGCGAGCCTGTCGAAGGTACAGTGCCTCGAAATAAATATGATATGCTTCCGTACAGATTGAAGGCATTTGAATTGGAGGAAGCTGCTCTTATTGAAAATCCTTTGACTGTGGATGATGCAATTGTAAAAGAGGGAGAAACTCTTTACATCCAATACTGCTCATCTTGTCACGGAAAAGGAGGAGAAGGTGATGGAAAAGTAGGTGAAATCATCGGTGGTGTTGCTAACCTTAAAGGTGGAGCGTATATCAATTTGCCAGAAGGTCACATTTTCCATGTAATCACAAAAGGAAAAGGACGAATGGGAGCTCATGGTTCTCAGATCACTCCAGAAAATCGCTGGAAGATCGTTTCCTATGTTAAACAAGTAATTCAGAAGCAATAATCATGGCTCACGAAGTTCAAAATTTCAACCTTGATCAAAAATTTGATTTCACCCCAGGAATCAAAAAATCCATCATGACAGTCCTTTTGATAGGGGCTGCCTTGTTGGTTGTGGGAATTGTATTAGCTATGATGGGTGGTGGTCATGCAGAAGAAGGTGCTGAGGCTGGAGGACATGCATTCCACTGGTATCAGCGCTTGTATGCTAATATTTGGATCAACAATGTCTATTTCACAGGTATTGCCATTGTAGGTGTATTCTTCTTTGCTATTCAATATGCTGCTCAAGCAGGTTGGTCAGCACCAATCACCCGAGTGATGTTAGCGTTTGGAAACTGGTTACCAATCGCTGCAGTTTTGATGATCGTGACTTTCTTCGTAGCTGGTCATGATTTGTTCCACTGGTGGCATGCCGAATTATTTGATAAGAGTTCTCCTGAGTACGATAAAATCATCGATGGAAAAGGCGCATTCTTCTATTGGCCTATGGAAAAGGGTACTTTCCCTATTTTCTATATCGTCAGAATGGTTGTGTTCTTTGGATTCTGGGTTTTCTTCTTCTCAAAATTCAAAAAAATTGCAGCTGCTGAAGATCAATTAGGAGGAACATCACATTGGTTTAAGATGAGAAGCTGGTCAGCTTACTTTTTAGTATTCTTTGCAGTTTCCTCTTCTATTTCAGCCTGGGACTGGGTGATGTCAATTGACACGCACTGGTTCTCTACGCTATTTGGATGGTACGTATTCTCTTCTTGGTTTGTAGCAGGTCTTTCTGCGATCACACTTGCAGTGATCTTCTTGAAAGGTAAAGGCTATCTTGAAATGGTGAATGAAAACCATGTTCATGACCTTGGAAAGTTTGTATTTGGCTTCTCTATCTTCTGGACTTACCTGTGGTTTTCACAGTTCCTTTTGATCTATTATGCCAATATACCTGAAGAAACAGTTTATTTTGTTGAGAGACTTACTTCTGACGTGTATGGAGGGTTCATTTTCGTAAACATAGCGATGAACTTTGTCCTGCCGTTCTTAGTTT
The DNA here is from genome assembly GCF_002807035.1 of Algoriphagus formosus. GTDB lineage: Bacteria > Bacteroidota > Bacteroidia > Cytophagales > Cyclobacteriaceae > Algoriphagus > Algoriphagus formosus. Next base: position 2,052,403 of record NZ_NIUC01000002.1, read on the forward strand.
TAATGACAAGAGATGCAAAAAGACATGGAGTATTCTTAAAACTCGTTTGTACGCTTCTAATCGTAGGTCACTGGGTGGATTTCTTCTTGATGGTTCAGCCAGGTACCCTAGGTCATAATGGAGGTGTAGGATTGATGGAAGTAGGAATGTTCCTTGTTTATGGCTCAGCGGTGGCGTTGGTTGTGCTTGGAGGCTTAGCTAAAGGAAATCTAATCCCTAAGAATCACCCGATGCTTGAAGAAAGCTATCAACATCACATTTAAATCAAACCCGAAAAAGTAAAAATATGTACGGATTTCTAATTGCAGTAGGGGTTGTTCTCCTTTTATCAATTGTTTGGATGGTATACCGAATCCAGACATTGGTATCTGTTGTAAAAGGTTCTGACAAGAAAATCGCATCCGGAAGTAATAAGGTTAATGCCTTCTTGTTCCTGGTGTTTTTGGTGGCTGTTGGAGGATTAATGTTCTGGTATTCAATCAAGGAGTTTGATAACTACCAGTTACCAATTGCTTCAGAGCATGGAGTAGTTACAGATCGTTTGTTCTGGATCACGATGGCAGTGACAGGAGTGATCTTCATCATCACTCACATTTTGCTTTTCATTTTCCCTTACAAGTATCAATACAGAGAAGATCGTAAAGCATCCTTCTATCCAGAAAACAACAAGCTTGAGGTAATTTGGACTACAGTTCCTGCCTTGGTTTTGACTGTACTGGTTATTACTGGTTGGATGGCATGGTCTGATATTACAGCTCCTGCTCCTGAGAATGCTCACGTAGTCGAATTGATGGGTTATCAGTTCGCTTGGGATATTCGTTATCCTGGTCAAGATAAAGTATTGGGAGATAATGATTATCGATTGACTTCTGCAATCAATCCTATGGGAATCGATTTCACAGATCAAAAGTCTGTTGATGATTTTCCTTCTCCAAAAGTAGTAATTCCAAAAGGCGAACCGGTATTATTCAAAATTCGTGCACGTGATGTATTGCACTCTGTTTTTGCTCCGCATATGAGATTGAAAATGGATGCAGTACCAGGGATGCCTACTCGATTCTGGTTTGTACCAAATAAAACTACTGCTGAAATGCGGGCAGAGTTGAAGAATCCGGATTTCAATTTTGAGATTGCATGTACGGAGATTTGCGGTAGAGGTCACAATGCAATGCGAAGAGTGATCGAGGTGGTCGAGCCTGCTGAATATCAGAAATGGCTGACTGAGCAGAAGACTTTCCTTCAAATGAATCCTGCCTTGGCTGAAGGGATAGAAGTAGAAGTAAAAGAAGTGGCAGAAATTCAATAAGAAAACAACACAAAATAATTAATTATGGCTACAGCATCTGTTGCGACACATGACACCGCCCATGATCATCACGATCATGAGCATCATGATAATTTTGTGACCAAATATATTTTCAGTACCGATCATAAAATGATCGGAAAGCAATTCTTGATTACTGGTATATTCTGGGCACTTATAGGTGGTCTTTTGTCTGTACTTTTCAGACTTCAGTTGGGTTTCCCTGAAATGAATCTGGAGTGGTTGAGACCACTATTAGGAGGATGGATTACCGAAACAGGTCAATTGGATCAAACATTCTATCTGGCCCTAGTGACTATGCACGGTACCATCATGGTATTCTTCGTATTGACTGCAGGTCTTAGTGGTACTTTCTCCAATTTCCTGATTCCCTTGCAAATTGGAGCCCGTGACATGGCTTCAGGCTTTATGAATATGCTTTCATACTGGTTCTTCTTTGTATCCAGTGTGATCATGTTTATTTCCTTATTCATTAAAACCGGACCTGCCGGCGGTGGTTGGGTAGTTTACCCACCATTATCTGCGCTTGAGCAGGCTATTCCTGGTTCAGGATTGGGAATGACCTTGTGGTTGGTAGCAATGACTTTCTTTATTGCTTCATCACTACTTGGTGGTATTAACTATATCACTACTGTCATTAACCTTAGAACAAAAGGTATGTCTTTCTCAAGACTTCCTTTGACGATTTGGGCTTTCTTCTTGACAGCTGTAATTGGATTGTTGTCCTTCCCTGTGTTGTTTGCGGCAGCTCTTCTTTTGGTTTTTGATAGAAGCTTTGGTACATCCTTCTATTTGTCGGATATCTACATTGGGGGTGAAGCACTTCCAAATACCGGTGGTAGCCCAGTATTGTATCAGCACTTGTTCTGGTTCCTTGGTCACCCTGAGGTTTACATCGTATTGCTTCCAGCATTGGGTATTACCTCTGAGGTAATCGCAACCAATTCACGAAAGCCAATTTTCGGATACAAGGCGATGATTATTTCCATGTTGGGTATTACTATCCTTTCATTTATCGTGTGGGCTCACCACATGTTTGTGTCAGGTATGAATCCATTCTTGGGATCCATCTTTATGTTCCTGACTTTGATCATTGCGATTCCTTCTGCTGTGAAGGTATTCAACTACCTCACTACGCTATGGAGAGGTAACTTGATCTTTACGCCTGCGATGCTATTCTCTATCGGTCTAGTATCCTTCTTTATCTCTGGTGGTTTGACTGGTATTTTCCTAGGAAACTCAGCCATTGATATTCAGTTGCACGATACATATTTTGTAGTAGCCCACTTCCACTTGGTAATGGGTTCTGCTTCCTTCTTCGGTCTAGTGGCTGGTGTTTACCACTGGTTCCCTAAGATGTTTGGTAGAATGATGGATGCTCGTCTTGGATATGTTCACTTCTGGTTGACATTCGTAGGAGTTTATATGGTATTCTTCCCAATGCACTACATCGGTATTGCAGGATTCCCAAGAAGATACTATTCATGGACTGGGTTTGAATTCTCAAACATGTACACTGATTTGAATATGTTTGTATCCGTAGCTGCAATCATCACTTTTGCTGCTCAGTTTATCTTCCTATTCAATTTCTTCTATTCTATGTATCGTGGAAGAAAAGCATCTTCCAACCCATGGAGATCTACTACTTTGGAGTGGACAACTCCAATTGTCCCTGGACATGGCAACTGGCCTGGAGAAATTCCAACTGTTTATCGTTGGCCATATGACTACTCCAAGCCTGGAGCAGAAGAAGACTTCATCCCTCAGACCGTTCCACTTTCCGCTACGCCTGAATCTAACCTGCCACATGAGCAGGAGCAAGTGAAGACTGAAATGGAAATTATTAAAGACGAATCTGAGGCTCTAGTCGCCAATGAAGCAAAAGAATCTTAAAAACTTAAACAGCTTTCGCCGAACCGGTTTGGTGACGGTGATTGCTGTTTACTTTCTCATACTGGTTGGAGGCATTGTCCGGAGCACTGGTTCTGGAATGGGATGTCCCGATTGGCCAAAATGTTTTGGGAGCTTGGTTCCGCCTACCAGTGTGGATCAGCTCCCAAAAAATTATCAAGAAATTTATCTTGAAAAGAGGCTGGCTAAAAACGAAAGGTTTGTAGCTACACTTGACAAGCTTGGATTCGACAAAGCGGCTGAAAGAATCGCAAATGATAAGACAATCCTGATCGAGGAGGAGTTTAATGCTACCAAAACCTGGATCGAGTACATTAATCGATTGATTGGAGTAGTCATCGGATTCCTTATCATACTCACAGTCTGGAAATCTCTGAAGCTTTGGAACACAGATCGGACGATTCCGATTTTATCCATCGCATTATTAGTCTTGGTGTTATTTCAAGGATGGATAGGCTCTATTGTCGTGTCTACCAATCTCTTGGATTGGATGATCACCTTTCATATGATTCTTGCCTTGTTACTAGTTGTTTTGTTACTGTATATCAACCACAGGGCATTTCTCGTAAAGTATGAGAATCATAAAGAGGATCAGGTTCCAAGTAAAGTCAAATGGTTACTTGTTATTGGAACGGCCTTAATGGTGGTACAAATAGTATTTGGTACACAGGTGAGAGAGGAATTAGATCAAATTTCCTTTGCAATGGGAGGAATGATGCGAGATACTTGGATTGATCAGATAGGTATGACCTTCTTGATACATCGCTCGTTTTCTCTAGTGCTTCTGGGAATTCATCTACTCTATTTCTTCTGGGCATTTAAGTATACCCGAAGGAAATCGCCTGTCAATAAATGGTCTCAAGCCTTATTGCTTGTGATCGTCATGGAAATAGCAACAGGTATCGGAATGGCTTATTTTGCCATCCCTGCTTTCTTGCAGCCTGTTCATTTATTATTGGGTTCTTTAATCATTGGAGTGCAATTCGTATTGCTATTCCAACTTAGAACTCAAGAAGATGTGAATCTTATTACAAATCCCTCATGAGGACCGTTGGTATTTCGGAGTTAAGCTTTACAGAAGGACTTTTAGTCCGTGTTAAAGCATATGCAGATTTAATCAAATTGAGACTTTCCGCTTTGGTTACCTTTTCTGCTGTGTTTGGCTATATATTGGGTGATTCTGGTGTAAGCTTTGGATGGACTGGCTTCATCGGATTAGCTTTGGGAGGTTTCTTAATCTCCGGAGCATCAGGAGCTGCTAATGAAATCATGGAAAGAGACTTGGACAAGCTTATGAAGCGAACCCAAAACAGACCTCTTCCCCTTCAATTGATTAGTCTGAGAGAAGCCTACTGGTTTACTGTAGCTGTAGCCATTCTTGGTATCTCTTTACTTTGGATCTTTACGAATCCACTGACGACCTGGCTTGGAATCCTTAGTATGGTTCTGTACGCTTTTGTTTATACTCCTTTGAAGAGAGTAGGGCCAATTGCTGTATTTGTTGGAGCTATTCCTGGAGCAATGCCTCCGCTATTGGGGTGGACTGCAGCGACTGGTATGATTGGCTACGAAGCACTGATCATCTTTGGAATTCAGTTTATCTGGCAATTCCCACACTTTTGGGCTATTGCCTGGGTAAGTGATGAAGACTATAAGCGAGCTGGGTTCAAGCTACTTCCAAGTGGTGGTGGACAGGATTTGAATACTGCTATCCAAATTATGATATACACTCTGTTTCTGCTTCCTTTAGGATTGTTGCCTTCCTATTTTGGATTGACAGGGTTAAACTCCGGTATTGTTGCTACTGTATGTGGAGTACTCTTTTTGGCACAAACTTTCTCCTTGATGCGTGATTGCTCTAGGAAGTCTGCCTTGAAAATTATGTTCGGTTCCTTTTTGTATTTGCCTATCGTGCAAATAGCTTACCTTCTTGATAAGATACCTTAAAATGGAAAAAGAACTAAAATATATTGATTTGGTAGAGCAGCCCATCTCTATGCATCCCAAGAAGTTTGCCTTATGGCTCTTCATGGTGACTGTGGTGATGATCTTCGCTGCCTTGACAAGTGCTTATATAGTCCGTCAAGCAGAGGGGAATTGGCTTGAGTACGATTTGCCTCAAGTCTTTTGGTTTACTTCAGGCGTAGTGGTACTAAGTTCCCTGTTTCTTCATTGGGCTTATATCTCTGCTAAAAAAGACAACCTTTCTCAGCTTCGAATCGGAATGAGTATGGCTGTCTTATTGGGAATTGTCTTTTTGGTGGGACAATGGTACAGTTGGGTTGCCTTGGTAGACCGACAAGTATTCTTTGTGGGTAATCCATCGGGCTCATTTCTCTATGTTTTCACTGGATTGCACGCTGTTCACCTGATCAGCGGTGTGATATTTCTGATTATTGTATTAATTTCGTCCTTTAGATATAAGGTCCACTCTCAGGCCATGAACACTATGGAAATGGCCACCTCATATTGGCATTTCCTTGGAGGCTTGTGGATCTATCTATTTATGTTTTTGCTATTGAATCATTAATTTACCTGGTACAAATAAATAATCTATGTCTGCGCATTCTACTGCTATTGGAGTAAGCCCAAAGAGGGGCACCTGGGGAGGAGGAAATGAACCTCTCAAGGCCAGTTATGGAAAACTCATGATGTGGTTTTTCCTACTCTCTGATATCTTCACCTTTGCTGCTTTTTTGATCAGCTACTTGGCTATTCGCGTCAGTTATCCTGCCTACGCAGGACCTGCCGAGACATTCGTTGGATCCAATGAATACTGGCCTATTCCCGAACTTGTATTTGAGGCTGTACCTTTCCTTCATGGATTTCATGCTCCTCTAGTATTCGTAGGTATCATGACCTTCATTTTGATCTCGAGTAGTGTAACCATGGTACTTGCTGTGGAAGCTGGACATCGAAATGATAGAAATGATGTGGTAAAATGGATGCTTTGGACCATGCTAGGTGGTATCACTTTCTTAGGTTGTCAAGCTTGGGAATGGTCTCACTTTATCCATGGTACGGACAGTGGTTCAGTGCTGACCTACATTGATTCTTTGAGTAGAGAAGTTACCGAAACGGTATTTGGAGCCAATCTTGTAGTCAACGAATATGGGCCTCCTGCATTTGCACAGTTGTTCTTCTTCATTACTGGATTCCATGGATTCCACGTGACGATAGGTGTTGTATTGCTATTCTTGGCATTCTACCAGGCAGCTGTTGGTGTCTACGATCGTAGAGGTCACTATGAGATGATCGAGAAGATTGGTTTATACTGGCACTTTGTAGACCTTGTTTGGGTATTTGTATTTACCTTATTCTACCTGATCTAAAGCTAAAAATATTCAATTATGGAAGTTCAAGACATTAAATCTACGCTACAAGTAGTTCCTAGAAATAACGAGAAGATCAAGAAAATCTGGAAAACCGCAGGTATTCTTCTCGCACTTACCGTTGCCGAATTTATCATGGCTTTTACGATGGACAGAGGCATCCTACTTTATGCACTCTTTATCATCCTGACGATCTGGAAGGCAAAATATATCATGATGGAATTCATGCACCTCGGTGATGAAGTGAAGCCATTATTCTATTCGATCATCGTTCCGCTTATTTTCCTGATATGGTTATTGATCGCCTTGGCCAAGGAAGGTTCGGATATCTTTATGATGCGTTGGTAGGATTTAAAATTTAAATAAAAAAAGTAGGTTGGGGTGTGACACTTCAACCTACTTTTTTGTTATGAAGCCACGATGAGAAGTTTACGAATATTACAAGGTTTAGTATTGGTTTGTATTCTACTGATTCCTGTTTTGATTATTATGTTTCTCAGGAATTTTGGAGAAAACCAATACGATCTCCCGGTGTTTTATGAAAATGGTGTAAGCAACCCTTTCATGGAATGCCCACCCAATGACAGTACCCAACATTACATTCCTGAGTTTACCTTCACCAACCAAGATGGTGAAGCGGTAGGACGAACTGAAATGGAAGGAAAAATCACCATCGTGGATTTTTTCTTTACTTCTTGTCCTAGTATCTGCCCCATTATGTCCAAAGAAATGGAGCGAGTGAATGATATGTTCAGGGATGAGCCGGCCGTGCAAATCATGTCTATCAGTATTGATCCAACTTATGATACACCTGAGGTCTTGAAGGAGTATGCCGAAAAACATGGGGCCATCCCGGGTAAGTGGCATTTTCTTACTGGACCACCTGAAGAAACCTATCAGTTAGCGAAGTGTGGATTTGTGCTGCCTACAGTCGACGGGATGGGAAATCCGGATGATTTTATCCACAGTGATAAGTTTGCTCTGATAGATGAACAGGGTAGAATCCGCGGTTACTACAGCGGGACAAACAGAGAGGATGTAGATTTGTTAATACTTGAGACAAAAGTGCTTTTACATGGAAAAAGTTAATTCATTACTAGAAAATGAATCCAAAGTAAAATCTTGGATCATCATCATTTCCATTCTGATTCCGGTGGTGGTAGCTATTCTGTTATTCATGCCATCCAAAATTAATGTGGGTGCAGAATGGGTTTACTTCCTACCTCATTTAAATGCAGTGATTAATTCTGCAGCTAGTGTTGCACTCATTGTTGCTTTGATTTTCGTCAAGCAAAAGAAATACGCCTATCATGGTGCGACTATGTCCGTTGCGATGGCACTAGGCGCGATCTTCCTAGTTTCCTATGTGATCTACCATGGTTCTGCTGAGAGCACATCTTTCGGTGGAGAGGGTTGGATTCGTCCGGTATATTACTTCTTGCTCATTACACACATTGTTTTTGCAGCTGTGGCACTTTTTCCAATTCTTTTCGCTTATTACTATGGGTATACAGATCAGCGGGCTAAACATCGGAAGGTTGTCAAATTTGCTTATCCGATTTGGCTGTATGTTTCTGTCACAGGGGTAATTGTTTATTTGATGATTTCTCCGTACTATATTCAGTAACTTATTAAAAGTAAGGAACAATGAGATTGAAAATCACCCTATTTACATTACTATTCTTCGGATTCCAATTAGCTACCTGGGCTCAGTGTGCTATGTGTCGAGCTTCTGTAGAGAATAACGTCAGTAATGGAGATACCTCTATTGGTGCAGGATTGAATACGGGGATTCTATATTTATTCGCTATGCCTTATACCATTGCCTTGGTAATTGGCATACTTTGGTATCGGGCGGCGAAAAAACGGAAAAATAAACTGGCTATTCGATAGTCTGATGGAAAGCAAAGTTTGATACAAGACTTTGCTTTTTTTATTTTTAGGGAAATGCTTCAAAAATTCAAACGGCTGATCATACTTGTCAGCGCCTTCTTGCTCCTTGCAGTATTGATACTGAATTTCTTTTTCTTTCAGAAAAGTGAGGAAGAGGCTTTTTTTGAAGATGTACAGGAGGAAATCTATGAGATCGATCGGGAGTTCGACATGGATTTCGTACAAATTCTCATGGAAGTAAGGCCTGATGAGGCATTGAGTTTTGAGAATATTTCTTCTAAAAGCTCCATCCACCCATTTTTCATTCTTGATGAGTCAAAGAAGCTTTTGTATTGGTCAGATTTCTCAGTGAGCTTCAATTTGGATGCGCTTATCCCAAATCAGGAATATCAATTCATAGAGGATCCATATGGTACTTTTCTGACCAAGAGCCGAAAGTTTACCAGAAATGGGAACAGTTATTACGTAGTCCATGCATTTAGGCTTTTTTGGCCAGGATCCATTCAAAATGACTATCTGCGAACCGGTGCGAACCGTCGAGTATTTGGGAACGATGCAATTCAGCTCAACGATCCAGATAGCCAAAGCCCTTTCTTGGTAAGTAATGCAGCTGGCATTCCGCTATTCGGAGTAGCTTTTGAATATGGATACCAGTCATCAGGTCGGCTTTCCAATCCAGCCATTCTCATCTTTTTCACTTCGGTTTTCCTATTGTATTTCCTACTGAGCTCAGATTTTGTAATTCGGAAATGGAAACAAGGAAGAAGATGGCAAGCGATTGGATACGGGAGCTTAGTACTTCTAGCCTTTAGGTTGGTCATGTTGGTATTAGGTTTTCCAGGTTCTTATTTCAACCTGCCATTATTTGATCCATCCAACTTCGCCTCTTCCTGGCTGAACTCCAGTTTAGGTGACTTATTGATCAATACCCTATTTGGAGTGGCTATTGGAGGAATGATCGTTTTTCAATTTGCCTCTCCATTACTTCATCGAAAGATTAAGATTTTAAAAACATCCCAAGAGCAGCGGGCGTTTTTTGGATTTTTTGTTTTTCTCAGCTCATTGGCCTTTTTCCTGGTCTGGGTGCTACCTAAGAATCTTATACTCAATTCTCAATGGGCAATGGATATTTCCATTATCCCCACTTTTGGGTGGTTTGAAGGGATCAGTTTTCTGATCGTGTTTTTGTGGGCTTCAGTTTATGTGATGCTCAATCTTACCTTGATCAGCTTACTATTTGAACTAGCGATCAAGAGGAGTATTTTGATCCGATACCTTTACATAGTTGCTGTACCCATAGGACTTGTTTTGGGTTTTATTTCGATTTGGTTGGCAATAGCGTGGACTGTCCATATCCTTTTTCTTACTGCAATTATTCGCTTCAGGCTATTTCAAAATATTTTCCGCTTAGGTCTTAATACCTTTTTGACGTTCTTCTTTGCGAGTTTTATCTGTGCCGTGATAGCCGGTATCGCAACTTTCCAAACTGAGAAGGAAGAACTGATTCAATCTAAGATTCGATTCGCCAATCAAAATTTAATTGAAGGTGATGTGATGACCGAGTTTTTCCTCGGTGAAGTTTTTGGGAGGATTCAGTCTGATTTATTTATTCAAAATCGTCTTGCTGATCCTTTGCTTTCCAAAGAACCTATCGAGACAAAGATCAGAAGGATTTACCTGGATAATTATTTTGATCAGTTTGAAGTCAATATTCGGGTTTTTTCTTCCAGAGGTCAGGATTTGATCAATACGCAGGATGAACGAAGCCTGAGCGAATTGCGAGATCTTTACATCAAATCTGATTACCTGACGAGTCAGCGAGGATTGTATTTTATTCGGGGAAAGGAGTCCAATCCCAAGAATCAGTTTGTGGCTTTTGTGCCGGTCATTCGGGATCAGAATAGCGTTGGAACGGTTTTTCTTGAGCTTCGGCAGCTCCGGGTTCAGCCGGGTTCGGTTTACCCGCGATTGCTATTGGATAAAGAATACAATGAGCGCTTGGATCCCGTCCAGTATGATTATGCGGTTTATCGCGATGAAGAGCTAATCCGTAATTTCGGGTCATTCAATTATGTGAATCCGGAGCTAAAGTCCAGGTTAACGGAGAGCAAGTTGTTTCAGAGTGGCATTCATGTCGCAGGCTATCACCATCTAGGTTTGGTCAATGGTTCAGAATTGATTTTGATCTCATCACCCAATAGACCTTACTCGTACTTTTTGGGAAATATTTCGCTCTACTTTGTCATTTTCATCATCTTGACATTTTTAACGATTCTGGCAAATTCCTTATTCAAAGGGTTTAAAAATCTGGAAATCAATTATTCCACTAAGCTTCAATTGTATCTGAATTTTGCCTTTTTCTTTCCAATTATCATCATTTCTATCATCACTATTGGTCTGCTGGCCAATAGCTATCGGGAAGATTTGGATGAGCAATATTTACAGAAGGCTTTCTTGATCAGGAGTAATCTGGTCAATTTTCTTAATGACCGCTCTCCATCAGAGATCAATCCAGAATCTCTGGAAGAGGAAATAGTGAATTTGGCAAATACGGTAGCTGCCGATCTGCATCTATATGAAGCTAGTGGTAAATTAATTGCAACGAATCGGCCTAATATTTTTGATAAGAAGCTTCTCTCTAGACTCATCAATCCTGTCGCTATGGCAGGAATTGTAGAGAATAACCAGATTCAGCTGCTAGTGGATGAAAGACTTGGGTCCTTGAGCTATAAATCCGTTTATCTAGCCATCTTGCCACCTTCCGATCAGGAAGAAGTAGCGATTTTGTCTGTTCCATTTTTTGAATCTGAGTCGGAGTTGAACTCATTGATCGCAGATGTGATGAGTAATATCTTCAACGCTTTTGTGGTGATATTTATCCTGTTCTTGATCGTGTCTTATTTTGTTTCGCAGAATTTGACTTTCCCTTTCCGACTGCTGACGCAAAAACTCAAAACCACTAATCTTGAAAATAATGAACCGATGCGTTGGGATACAAAGGATGAAATTGGGATGCTGGTCAATGAATACAACAACATGCTTTTCAAGCTAGAGGCAAGTAAGAAGGTATTAGCTTCTACTGAGAAGGAATCTGCCTGGAGGGAAATGGCTAAACAGGTGGCTCATGAGATCAAAAACCCACTCACCCCTATGAAGCTGACGCTTCAGCATCTGCTCAGACTACAGCAACAAGATCGGCTTGAAGACTCTTCGAAGTTGAAAGAATCTTTCGAAACGCTGATTCATCAGGTGGATGCCTTGAGTGGAATAGCCAGTTCATTTTCCACTTTTGCCAAAATGCCACTTCCGAAAAACGAACGGATGAACTTTAAGTCCGTGCTAATGAAAGTGCTGGACTTGTTCAAAAATGACGAGCGGCTGGATTTGATATTCAAAGACGATTCATTCACAAATGAAATACCCATCCAAGGCGATGACAAGCTTTTTGGTAGGGTGATTTCAAATCTGATAATTAATGGAGTGCAAGCGGTAGAAGGGAATAAACGGCCCGTCATCAATGTATGGCTTTGGATGACTGAGCAAGATGTCTTTCTAGAGATATCGGATAATGGCAAAGGAATACCCGAAGAACTGCGTGATAAGATCTTTATCCCGAATTTCAGTACCAAGTCCACAGGCTCAGGCTTGGGCCTCGCCATAGCAAGAAGCGGTGTAGAGACAGCGGGTGGAAAGATATGGTTTGAGACGAAGATAGGAGAGGGGACGACTTTTTATCTAACTTTCCCCCTCACACAATAGGTAGTAATTGCTACCTTGGTCTCTAGGACTGGATTGGCTATGAGGACTTTGATACTTCTTTTCCTGATCTTCGGCTTTTCGCTTTCGGCAGTGAAGGCACAGGAGAAGTGCAGGGATTATCAGGTAGTCCTTCTGGAGCAAGGCTTAGAGTTAGACTCCCTTTCTGTCATTGAGGAAAGTATCCGAATAGTAGGAGATGGGTTCGATTCTCTGAATTGGTCTTTTGATCTGAATACCAATCAAATACAGATTATTTTTCCTGATGATTTTGAAAGTTCCAGCATCCGTATTTGCTTTCGCACCTTCCCATTTCGCTGGGATCAAGCAGTAGCTCGTAGAAGCCTCCGAGTTGATTATGATTCGGCTGCTCGTTTTTATGATAATCGGGTAGTCGATTCAGAGATTTTTGACTTTCGAGAAGAGCTTTTTCCCACCACTAATCTCTATAAATCCGGTAGCCTGACACGCGGGATATCGGTGGGGAATACACAGAATGTCTTTGTCAATTCTGCTTTGAATCTGCAATTGGAAGGAGAAATAGCTGAAAATCTACGCATTCGTGCCAGTATCACCGATCAGAATGTTCCTTTCCAGCCAGAAGGGAATACGCAACAGCTGCAGGATTTTGATAATGTATTGATAGAGTTGTACAATGAAAATTTCAACCTTTCGGCTGGAGATGTGGTCCTTCAGCAGCGAGAATCGGAGTTTTTGCGATACTATAAAAATGTACAGGGCTTGCGGTTTACTTCGGAGTACCAAGCGAATGGATGGAAGGCCAGTACACAGGCTTTTGCTTCTGTCGCCAAAGGGAAATTCGCTTCCATCAATGTGCCTCCTCTTGAAGGGGTTTTAGGGCCCTACCGACTTACCGGGCCGAATAATGAGCGGTTCATTATTGTCATGGCCAATTCAGAACGGGTTTTTCTTGACGGGAAATTACTGCAGCGAGGTTTCAATGCTGATTATGTCATTGATTACAATCAGGCTGAAATCACTTTTACACCCTCCGTTTTGATCACTCAGTTTTCTCGAATACGCGTTGACTTTGAATATGCAGAGCGGAATTTTTCCAGATCCATAATCGGAGCCAATCATCTCCAAAGTAAGGGCAATGTCGACCTCTATTTCAATTATTATCAGGAGAGAGATAACCGAAACAGGCCATTATTCACAGAGTTTTCTCAGGAAGAGTTGAGTCTACTGAGTAGTGTGGGAGATCAGGTTCAGAATGCCGTCATCCCGAGAATAGATTCGGTAGCTTATGATCCAAGCAAGATCCTCTATGAGCGAATCACGGAATTGGATGGTGCCGGAGTTCCTTTTACTTATTATCGCTACAGCACCGATCCAGCTGAAGCACATTTTGAACTTGCTTTCTCCTTGGTGGGGAATGGGAATGGAGATTATCGGCGTGTCAATCAATTGGCGAATGGGACCGTGTTCGAATATGTGCCTCGTGTAAATGGTCAGCCGCAGGGGGATTATTCCATTTTGACCCAGCTTCCTGCGCCTGATAGCCGGCGAATGCTCACGGCAGGTACCCGAATAAAACTTGGGGAAAAGGAGAAAATCTATTCCGAGCTAGCTTGGTCTTCCCGTGATAGAAATTTATTCTCTGAAATAGACGATGAGAATAATCAGGGACTCGGCTGGAAAGTCGGTTTAAGTTCGGAAGGAAGAAAGTTGAATTTTCTCCCAGAATATACGTTGCGGTCGGGTGCAGAATTCGAGTACAATTCCACCAACTTTAATTTCATTGATCGTTTCCGATATATTGAATTTGATCGGGATTGGGGCATAGATCCGGCGGTTGTGAACGCTACGGCTGCTGCTGAGCGGCTTTTTAGAGCAGATGTCAGTTTGGAAAAGGATGGATTCAATCGCTTTGACTATCAGCTTTACCTTCGAAATAGGGCCGAGATGCTTAGCGGACAACAACACAAGGCCAACTGGAATACGGAGATTGGGAATAGAATTCGGCTTCGAAATGAGTTTTTTCTACTTAAAAGTGATCAGGATAGCATCCGCTCAGATTGGAAACGATACCTCGGAGAGATTACTTACAAGTCCAAAGCGCTTGTCCCGGGATATCGCTATTCCTTGGATAGAAATGCAGTGATTGCGGTCGAGAGTGATTCGGTTTTGGGTACTGCGATGAATTTTCAGGAGCACTTAATTTTCCTGCAGAATCAGGATAGCTTAAAAACGAAATTCCAACTCGATGCTGCCTGGCGAGAAGATAAAGCGCCTTTTGAGGGAGAGCTCGAGACCGATACCCGGGCTTTCACTGCCAATGCAAGATTTCAAAAGCAATGGCAAAATCACAGTCTCCAGTCGACTTTCACCTATAGGACTATCGAATACATTCGAAGAGATCTGCCGGAGGAATTGACCGTCATGGGCAAAGTTGACTACTTGGGGGCTATTGCAAAAAATCTGATTCGAAGTGAGCTGAGTTATGCCCTAGGAAACGGCAGGGAGCTTCAGCGAGAGTATATTTTTATACCGGCTCCGAATGGAGATGGGACGCATACTTGGCGGGATGATAATGGCGATGGGATTCAGCAATTGAATGAATTCTACCTAGCGATCAATCCAGAAGAAAAGCTGTATGTAAAAATCTTTGTTCCGACTGATACCTATGTTCAAGCTTACACTACCCTGCTCAATTATAGACTCCAGGCAAAGTTTCCAGCCAGTTGGCAGGAAGAAGGTGGTCTGAAAGCTTGGCTAGCTAAATTTTCTAATACATCAAGTCTAAGTGTTGAGAAAAAGGTGAGTTCAAATAATTTTTTGGATCGAATAAATCCTTTCATCGGCTCGGTGAATCGGGAGGACATCCTGTCACTCAGACAGGTGCTACGGTCCAGTTTCTTCTTTAATCGTGCCTCGGCTAAATACGGGTTGGATCTTTCGTACTTTGATTCTCAAATCAAACAATTATTGGCCGGAGGCTTTGAAGATCAAATCCAAAAGGATTGGCGAATTAATTCCCGGGTCAATTTCGGTGGTTTGCTTACTTTGCGATGGGTAGGTAGCATCGGAGAGAAGGCTGCTAGTTCTGACTTTTTGGATAATCGAAACTTCATAATCAAGCAATTGAATACAGGGCCTGAATTGGCATGGCAGCCCAGCCCTTCTTTTAGGGCTACGGCAACCTATTCGTATACCCAAAAGCAAAATACCTCCAACTTGGAATTGGATGAAAGAGCCATGCTTCATCAGACTGGAATGGATTTTCGACTTGCAAAAGCCATTAAGACGACTTTGACCGCGAATCTTAAATGGATCGAGATAGACTACAATGGCGTGGTTAATTCTCCGGTCGGTTATGAAATGCTACAAGCCTTGACACCGGGTACCAATATCACTTGGTCCCTCAATTGGCTTCAGAAAATCGGGGAGGGACTTCAAATGAATTTGGTCTACGAAGGCCGGAATTCTCAGGGGCTTGATCGAGTAGTTCACGTTGGAAGGATGCAGGTTTCCGCACTCTTTTGATAAAAAAATGTAACTTTGCCAATGCTAGATAGTTGTCATACTAACTATTAAAACACGAACAATCTCATGGGAAAATGTATCCTCGTCACAGGCGGAACAAAAGGCATCGGAAGGGCTATTTGTCTCCGGTTTGCAAAAGAAGGATTTGATATAATTACCTGCGCCAGAAACGCTGATGACTTACAAACCTTAGAGAAAGAGCTTCAAGCTATCAATTCAGATGTAAAAGCACTGACTGTTCAAGCTGATCTTTCCAAAAAGGAAGAAGTAATGAATTTGGCACAAAAAGCCAATGAATTTTCTAAGGTAGATATCTTGGTAAATAACACAGGGGTATTTCTTCCAGGAGCCATTCATGAAGAGCCAGAAGGCAATTTTGAACTCATGATGGAGACGAATTTATATTCAGCTTATTACCTCGTACGAGCCATTCTTCCTCAAATGATGGAGAGCAAATCAGGGCATGTATTTAGTATGGGATCAATAGCTGGGACTACTGCCTATCCTAATGGAGGTAGTTATGCAATATCCAAATGGGCCATGTTGGGAATGACCAAGTGTCTGCGGGAAGAAATGAAACCATTTGGAATCAAGGTGACATCTATCCTTCCAGGAGCGACCTTTACTGCGAGCTGGGAGGGAGTGGATCTACCCATTGAGCGTTTTATGAAAGCCGAGGATGTAGCTGATACCGTTTGGGCAGCTTATAACCTTTCTCCTGCCTCGGTTGTTGAGGAAATTACCATTCGACCACAACTCGGAGATATCTGATACTATGAACCCAACCATTCAAACTGCGGAGCTAAACTATTGCGACAGCCTCACATCCTACAGTAGACGAAAGACTATTCCGGTACGTGTAGGAGATGTCATCATCGGTGGAGATAATCCCATCGTGGTCCAATCCATGACCACTGTAGATACTATGGATACCATGGGCTCTGTGGAGCAATGCATCCGAATGATCGAAAGTGGATGTCAACTAATCCGCATTACAGCACCTAGTATCAAGGAAGCTAAAAATCTTAGAAATATTCGAGATGAACTTAGAAAGCGCGGATATAACACTCCTCTGGTAGCAGATATTCACTTTACTCCAAATGCTGCAGAAATTGCTGCTGGTATTGTGGAGAAAGTCCGGATCAATCCGGGAAATTATGCGGACAAGAAGAAGTTTGAGGTAATCGAATATACCGATGAAAGTTACCAAGAAGAGCTAGCGCGAATCCGAGAACGTTTTTTGCCTTTGGTGAAAATTTGCAAAGAGAATGGTACAGCCATGCGAATCGGGACTAATCATGGCTCGCTTTCAGATCGGATTATGAGCCGCTATGGCGACACCCCATTGGGGATGGTTGAATCGGCTTTGGAGTTTTTGAGGATCTGTGAGGATGAAAATTATCATGACATCGTGATCTCGATGAAGTCCTCCAATACTCAGGTTATGGTGCAGGCTTATCGACTGCTTGTGCAAAAGCTAAATGAAGGAGGATTTAAGCCTTATCCACTTCATTTGGGGGTAACCGAAGCAGGAGAGGCTGAAGATGGCCGGATCAAATCGGCCGTGGGAATCGGTACCCTGCTAGAAGATGGTCTGGGCGATACAGTACGAGTTTCCCTGACGGAAGATCCGGAGTTTGAAGCTCCTGTTGCTAAGGCACTCATTGACCGATACATTTCAAGATTGCCTCATGCTACTATCGATCCAATTGAGAAGTATCCAATCACGCCTTTTGAGCATACCAAACGTGAGTCAGCTGAGATTTACAATTTTGGTGGGCAGAATGTACCTCGGGTGATCACAGATATTTCCCGTATTGACGGAATCACGGAGAAGGAAATGAAGGCAGTTGGTCATTTTTATTTACCCGAACTGGATAAATGGAAAATGAATGATCTCGGATGCGATTTTGTGTATTCAGGAGATCATCCCATTCCTTTTATGTTGCCAAATGGCATGCGGGAGATCCAAAATTTTGCCACTTGGGAAAAGAGTCAAACTAGGGAAAATATCTATCCTAGGTACACCTTTGAAGAGTTTCAATCTGCCCAAGACTTTCATCCTCAATTGAATTTCCTTGAAGTTTTTGATACGCAAGTATCCGAGGTTATTCCATCAATTCGAAACCGCAAGGATCTGGTACTGATTTTAAAGACATCCAATGCTCACGGTATGCCGGCACTCAGAAGGGCTTTTGTATCCTTGATGGATCAGCAAATTCAGGTCCCTGTTGTGGTCAAAGTGAGTTATCCAGACCAAACAGCCGATCAGACCATGCTGTATGCAGCGACTGATGTAGGTGGGCTTTTGGTAGATGGAATGGGAGACGGGATTCTAATTTCCTTAGAGAAGGAAAAAGCACATACCAGAGAAGAGGTTTTAGAGCAAATAAAGCTACACAACAATGTATCTTTTGGCGTACTTCAAGCAGCTAGAACCCGAATGTCCAAGACCGAATATATTTCCTGTCCATCTTGTGGTAGAACGCTTTTTGACCTTCAGGAAACAACAGCTATGATCAGAAAACGCACCGACCATCTAAAAGGCGTGAAAATCGGAATCATGGGTTGCATCGTCAATGGTCCTGGTGAAATGGCAGATGCGGATTATGGCTACGTGGGTTCAGGAAAAGGAAAGATCACTTTGTACAAAGGGAAAGAAGTGATCAAGCGTTCGGTGCCATCGGAAAAGGCTGTTGATGAGCTGATTGAGATCATCCGGGAAGATGGGATGTGGTCCGAACCTGAGGCTATTTAAAAACCTTTGATTTTAGCCGAAATTGTAAACTATTCTGAATCTGGACCTGTTCTAAGACAAAATGGAAAAAATGGCTGAAAAAAATAAAGTAAAGGAGTTTTTTAAGCTTGGTGAAGTGGGTAATTACTTCATTCGGGTTTTTAAAAAACCAGATCCTAATCAAAAATCTAATTTCAACTTGAGAATGATGCATGGAATCAATAAGATTTCTATCCTCATTTTCCTCTTCGCAATCATCTTCTGGACGATCAAGCGACTGATGTAAGTTGTTTATTTAAATTCAAAAAACTTAAATCAAAAGCCCCCAATTAGTAGCTAATACTTCTTGGGGGCTATTTATTTAACCTGCAACTAAACTCGCGATTGGTGCAGAGGCCGGGAGGGTAAAAATTACCACTCCCGAATTCCTCTGACTTGAAGAAACTAAACTGAATTTACCAGCACTCGAAAATCAAATCAATTCTATTTACGGGAGCTGACTTAGCAAAAGCTGAAATTTTTAATGAAAAGATTTTATCTTATCCATAAGATTCAATCTAGAAAATATGCGAGTGCTACAAATAGTTGCTTTTTTGGCTTTAATGCTGGTTTTTGAGCAGTCGATTGCTCAGAAAAAAGACTTAAATATTTTAATTATTCATGTCGATGATCTGGGTGCTTCAGATTTAGGTGTTTATGGAAGTGATTTCTACGAGACTCCGAATTTAGATCGATTGGCTGCTGAAGGGATGCTTTTTACTCAGTCCTACGCTGCAGCAGCTATTTGCTCCCCAACCCGAGCGGCTTTACTGACAGGCAAATACCCGGCGAGATTGGGAATTACAGATTGGATCCGCGCAAAATTCCAAGGTTACTCGACTTCTGGTAAGGAGGGAGAATATGAGATTTTCGAAGATAGACCCATGAAGACTCCAAAGATACAGGGCTACTTGCCACTTGAGGAAGTGACTCTTCCTGAGCGTTTACAATCAATGGGGTATCGTACGTTGCATGTAGGGAAGTGGCATTTGGGAGAAGAAGGATTTCATCCGGAGGACCAAGGCTTTGATATTAATATTGGCGGAAATGATTTGGGGCAGCCTCCCAGTTACTTCGATCCCTATATTTCATCACATCCAAATCCGGATTATGTGATTAAAAACTTGCCGGCAAGACAGGAAGGGGAGTTTTTGACCGATCGAGAAGGAAGTGAGATCATCAATTTCATCCAAAATCAAGAAAATAGATTTTTTATTCACTGGGCTCCTTATGCGGTTCATACGCCCATAATGGGGCCAGAAGATTTGGTGAAGAAATATCAAAATAAACAACCCGGCATACAGCGAAACCCAACTTACGCGGCTTTGATCGAAAACTTGGATCAAAATGTAGGGAAAGTGATAAGCAAGCTAGACCAATTGGGCCTTCGTGAAAGCACGCTCATTATTTTCACTTCAGATAATGGAGGTCTGGTAGGTAACCCGGATAATCCCGTCACGGTCAATCTTGGCCTTCGGTCATTTAAGGGATATCCATATGAAGGAGGGATTAGGGTTCCTACTATCGTTTCCCTACCAGGTCAAATTCCTGGTGGGGCATCCTCAGATATCCCAATAATCACCATGGATTGGCTTCCTACTATTTTGGATTTTCTGGAAACGGATTCTAATGTGGGAGATGGCCAGTCGCTTAAATCGATTTTGCTTAATCAAGGTCAATTGCCAGAGCGGGATTTCTTTTGGCATTTCCCTCATTATCGAGGGGCTGATGTCTTACCCTATTCCATTATTCGCTCAGGTAATTACAAAATGATTTATTATTTCGATGGAGAAGGAGTGGAGCTTTTTGATTTAGTTTCAGATCCACAAGAAAAAGAAAATCTAGCCAATCAGTTACCGTTTTTAGTTTCAGAGATGAAGAGTAAGTTGGAGGGATGGTGGGAGAAGACAAATTCAAGATTGCCGGTTTTGAAGGAGAATTGATCAGAGGTTTGGTTTTGAAGAAGGCCTAAAAGGAATAATGATTTTTGAGCAAAG
The DNA here is from genome assembly GCF_002807035.1 of Algoriphagus formosus. Taxonomy (GTDB): domain Bacteria; phylum Bacteroidota; class Bacteroidia; order Cytophagales; family Cyclobacteriaceae; genus Algoriphagus; species Algoriphagus formosus. The sequence continues at coordinate 2,072,899 of NZ_NIUC01000002.1, forward strand.
AATAAATACTCTGATTTGAAGTGGCGGACTGCGAAAAGTACTATTGATTGTCCTGTAGGCACTTTTTGGCTTAGAACTTTACCCAATCAATAGTTTACTGATGAATCCATAAAGAGGTGATTTGATGGATTTATGATAATTATTGACTTGAATTTTAGGAATCTTAGCATGAATAATTTTTTGTTTCAGGAAAAAAATGAAATTTTAGCATCGAGTTAGAGAGTTATTGGGATTTTAGAAAATGGAATATTCCTTCCGCTCGTGTAAAAATTGACGAATTCGAGTCAAAAAGCCTGAATATTTCACAAAAATCTAAAAGACCCCATTGTTTTTTGAATTCAAAAAATGATAACTTTAAAACTCGATTTTAGTCTAGAAACCATTTAACCTTTATCAAAAGTCTATTTAAAAATCACATTATGAGAAAGTTAATCGCTTTGTTCATGCTTGCAGGAATCCTGTTCGCACCTGTATTCGCAATCGCACAAGATTCTCCCACTGTAGTTGACGACGAGATCGTAGCTGAGGAGCAGAGTTTCCACCAAGTCGTTAAAGAGAAGTTTATCGAAGGAGACCCTGTCTTTATGACGCCAGTTTTGGTTTGTCTTATTTTGGGACTTGCTGTAGCGTTAGAAAGAATCATTACCCTCAATCTATCTACTACTAACACCAAGAAGCTTTTGGCAAAGGTAGAAGATGCGCTAGCTTCGGGAGGAATTGAAGCAGCCAAGGATGTTACTAAGAGCACCAAAGGTCCGGTTGCTTCAATCTTTACTCAAGGTCTGATGAGATACTCAGAAGGCATCGAGATGGTGGAGAAGTCAATCATCGCCTACGGTTCTGTAGAAATGGGTCGTTTGGAAAAAGGTCTAGTATGGATCTCCCTATTCATCTCCTTGGCTCCAATGCTTGGTTTCATGGGTACGGTAATTGGTATGATTGGTGCATTCGACTCTATCGAAGCAGCCGGTGATATCTCTCCATCCCTTGTAGCAGGTGGTATTAAAATCGCCCTTTTGACAACCGTAGCAGGTTTGATCGTTGCGATTATCCTTCAGCTATTCTACAACTATTGCGTTGCAAAAATCGATTCTTTGGTGAACGATATGGAAGATGCATCCATCTCTTTGGTGGACATGCTTGTAAAGCACAAATTGACTGGTAAGTAATCCGTCTTTTGTAGCATTTCCTTATTAAATTCTAAAACCCCAAAGAAGAAACATTATGGATACTTATGACATTTTCCTTTATGCTGGATACGGTCTAGTAATTGCTGGGGCTTTCTTTGCGATCGTTATGCCGCTTATTAAGTCTCTGGACAATCCAAAATCTTTGCTAAAAACAGTGGTTGGCATCATCGGAATCGTAGTATTGTTCTTTATCGCATACTCGATCTCCAGTAATGAAGTACTTCCTAAGTTTGAAGCAGATCCGTTCAACCTAACTCCGTCAGGTTCGCAGTTCGTAGGTGGTATGTTGATTACCACATATGTATTAGCGATTGTAGCATTGGTAGGAATTGTATTTACGGAACTCAATAAAGCTATCAAATAATTATGGCTAAAAGTAAAAGCAGAATGAGTCAGGAAGTCAATGCAGGTTCGATGGCAGATATTGCCTTCCTACTATTGATTTTCTTTCTCGTGACCACGACGATCGCTTCGGACAAAGGTATCTTAAACGTACTGCCTCCGAAGTTGGATCCGAATAATCCACCGCCAGAAATTGATAAAAACGAACGAAACATCTTTACCATTCTTGTCAATGCAAATGATGACTTACTGGTAGAAGGTGAATATCGTGAATCTGCGGATGGATTGGATGAAGATATCAAAGCCTTCGTTTTGAATTTCGGAGCTCCAGATGAAGATGCACAAGCATTATTCAACTCGCTTCCACAGTCACTACGAGCCCAAGCTAAACGTGACCCAGAATCTTCTGATCATCCGGGAGAAGCTGTAGTCTCTATCAAAACTAACCGAGGAACCTCTTATGAGAAGTACTTGGAAGTATTTGACTTGGCAAAGAAAGCTTACTTTGACATCTATGCAGAGCGTGTAAATCTCGAAACCGCCGAATATCGAACACTTCCTGGAAATGACGATGCTGAAAAAGCGCTCATCGACAAAGGAAAAGAAGGTATTCCAATGGCGATTTCTATTGCAGAACCTGATAAAATCGGAAGTTGATATGGGAAAGTTTAAGAAAAAAACCAAAACATCGGAGAACATCCCTACTTCAGCCCTTCCTGATATTATCTTCATGCTGTTGTTCTTCTTCATGGTGACGACAGTATTGAGAGAGCAGGAAATCTTGGTAGAGCAAAAGATCCCTCAGGCTACACAGCTTCAGAAGCTTCAGAAGAAAACTCTTATCTCATACGTGTATATTGGTAAGCCAAAAAACACAGCCTTGTATGGTTCTGAGCCAAGAGTGCAAGCTAATGATGCTCTTTTGACCCCAGCAGATATTGTACAGTGGGTTAACAGAGAGCGTGATGCCTTGCCAGAAGCAGATAGAGGAATGATTACAATCTCTATGAAAGTAGATAAGGACGTGAAAATGGGTCCAATCTCTGATGTTCAGACAGAACTCAGAGAAGCGGATGCAAGACGAGTTCTTTACGCTTCGGTAGGAAAAGTTGTGAATAATTAATTTAGAAATACTTTAAAAATTAAAGCTATCTCCCCAAAGAGATAGCTTTTTTTCTATAATGGCAGTCCTGATAAAAAATAAGCGGCAAGTTCAAAATGCCTGGGCCATGTATGATTGGGCAAATTCGGTATATAGCCTAGTCATTACATCTACCATTTTTCCAGTTTATTACAATTCCGTTACTAAAGGAATTGACGGATCAGAACTTGTTTCATTTTTTGGATTTGAAATCATCAATACGGTTCTGTATTCGTATTCTATATCTTTTTCCTTTCTAGTTATAGCTTTGATCTCTCCCATATTATCTGGTATAGCCGATAGTAGTGGGAAGAAACTCGAATTCATGAAGTTTTTTGCCTATCTAGGTTCTGTTGCCTGTGTAGGTCTTTTCTTTTTTGAGGGAGATAATTTGGAATGGGGAATTATCTGTAGCGTAATAGCAAGTGTTGGTTATGCGGGAAGTATTGTGTTTTATAATGCTTTTCTTCCTGAGATATCAAAAGAGGATGAATATGATTTATTGAGTGCAAAAGGTTTTGCTCTCGGATATATTGGAAGTGTGGTTCTCTTGGTAGTGAACCTTTTAATGATTCAAATGCCTCATCTTTTTGGTATTCCTGAAGGCGGAATGGCGGCCAGGATTTCCTTTTTGATTACTGGGATCTGGTGGGCTGGTTTCTCCCAAATCACCTTCAGATACCTTCCTAAAAATCCTTACAATAAAAGAATAAAGAGGGAATTGTTGTTTTCTGGTTATCAGGAAATAAGGAAAGTTTTTGGTTTGATCAAACAGATGCCCTTTACAAAGCGGTTTCTAGCTTCTTTTTTCTTCTACTCCATGGGGGTGCAGACCGTGATGTATCTAGCCGCTACCTTTGGAGATAAAGAACTTGGGCTTCCTGGCGATCAATTGATTATTACCATTCTCATTATCCAATTCGTGGCTATTATTGGTAGTTATCTTTTTGCTTTCATCTCAAAGAAATTTGGGAACAAAACCAGCCTTATCATCATGGTTCTAATTTGGACGATGATTTGTGCTGCAGCATACTATGTTTACAATGTGTATGAGTTTTTTGCTTTGGCCTTTGTGGTCGGTCTTGTGATGGGGGGGATCCAGTCTCTTTCTAGGTCTACCTATTCCAAATTGATTCCTCAAAACACGACAGATCATGCCAGCTTCTTCAGTTTCTATGATGTCACTGAAAAAATGGCGATTGTCATCGGTACCTTTTCCTACGGTGCAATCGAACAACTAACGGGGAGTATGCGAAATTCAGCGCTTTCACTTGGAATTTTCTTTCTTGTAGGCTTAGGGTTTTTATTTTTAGTTTCTATTCCAAAACGTGAATTAGCTGTAAAAACAGAGGAGGTTTTATGATACGGATTCTTAAAGGAGACGCCGTCAGTAAACTGGACCAGATGCATTGCAAAAGAAGTGGGCAGTCAAGCTATGAACTGATGGAAACAGCAGTTCAAGGCTTTATCCATTGGTTTGAAGAACAGGAATTTACGGGTCAAGAAATTTTCATCTATGTGGGCGGTGGAAATAATGGAGGAGATGGTCTTGGTATTGCCAGGCATTTACAGCAAAGAAACTATCAGGTAACGGTAGTACTTTGTTTCAATGATGAAGCTGATCTTTCTGCTGATTCCAAAATAAATTTTGACAGATTACCAGAAGGCGTAAGCAAAATAAGCTTTGAAGATTTTGACTTGCCCTCCAAAGGTATATTTATAGACGCTTTCTTAGGAGTTGGCCTGAAAGGTAAGTTGAGAGACTCGGCTCGTCCGATAGTTGATTCTTGGAATAAACAACAAGGGGTAAAAATAGCTGTCGATATTCCCAGCGGTCTTTTATCAGAAGGAATCGCAGAAGAAAAGACCTCGGTTGCAGGTGCGGATTATACGGTCACATTTGCCTTTCCAAAGCTTGCCCTATTATTTCCCGAAAACGCCCATGTCGTTGGTGAGTTAGTGCTGGTAGATATTGGAATAGCCGATAGTTTATTCAAAGAGTTTGAATCTGATTTATTTTATATCCAAAAAAAGGATATCCCAGAGAGACACAAACGGTTTCACCGATTCTCGCACAAGGGGGATTTTGGGAGAATATTGCTGGTAGGGGGAAGTTTGGGGAAAATGGGCGCCGTTGTCTTATCCGCAAAAAGTGCACTCCGGACTGGTGCGGGTCTTGTGACTTGTCAAATTGAGGAATCAGAACGTTTTATCATACAAGCCTCCGTTCCTGAAGCCATGGTTATTGGGAAAGATTTAAAAGATTTGGATGACTTTGATGCGATCGGTGTGGGGCCTGGCTGGGGTGTAGAAAATCGGGAAAAGCAACTGGAGTTTTTGTTTAAATCCTTTTCAAAGCCGATGGTCTTAGATGCTGATGCTTTGAATGTGTTGTCACAAAAGCCGGAATTGATGTCACTTCTTCCAAAAAACTCAATTCTTACTCCTCATTTGGGAGAGTTTGAGCGGCTAGTTGGGAGTTGCGTTAATCATCCTGATCGGATGAGGAAAGCTTCAGAACTTGCAAAGAAGTATCAGATTATTCTTGTGCTGAAAGGAGCAAATACGTTGATAAGCCTTCCTGATGGAAGACAGCTTTTCAATAGTACTGGGACCCATTTTATGGCTACTGGCGGGGCTGGAGATGTCTTGACAGGAATAATCACCGCTTTTTTGGGAATGGGCTATAGTCCTGAAAATGCAGCTATCTGCGGAGTTTTTCATCATGGACTGGCAGGTGAATATGCAGGAAAAATCAGATTTCAGGGAACGATAGCCTCAGATATTATTGAGCAAATCCCCCGTACTTTTGAATTCGTTGAGAATTCTTAAATATTATTCTCTCAAAGCAAACTAACCTGGAAATGGATGGGTTTTCGGATAAAGGATTTTTATGAACCGTGAAAAATTGCTGCTTTGGACTTTAGCAGCTATCAATTTTATCCACATTGTGGATTTCATGATCTTGATGCCATTGGGGCCTCAATTGATGAGGCTATTTGAGATATCTCCTAGTGAATTTGGTTTACTGGTATCATCTTACACCTTCAGTGCAGGGATTTCCAGTTTTTTTGGAGCATTTTTTTTAGATCGATTTGATCGTAAGAAAATCCTTTTTTGGGTTTATGTAGGCTTTACGGTAGCGACTTTGGGCTGCGCACTTTCTCCTAGCTATGGAATCCTACTTTTAGCCAGGATCTTGTCCGGATTGTTTGGAGGATTGACTTCGGCCTTGATCTTAGCGATAATAGGTGATGTGATTCCTGATGCCAGACGGGGAAGAGCCATGGGATTGGTCATGGCGGCCTTCTCGGTAGCTTCTGTGCTTGGGGTTCCGCTTGGACTGTTTTTGGCGGGGCTATCTGATTGGCATACGCCTTTTTTCATCTTGACAGGACTCTCTTTAGTCAGCTTAGGGATGATATTTCGATTCATTCCCAATATTGCCGATCATCTTGGGCAGGAAGTTCAAAGACCCCATCCGCTCGAAGTAGTAAAAAGAGTGACAAGCAATTCTAATCAAATGCGTGCCATTACTTTGTCGGTTATGATGATGTTTGGTCAGTTTATGATTATTCCATTTTTGAGCCCTTACACGGTGGCTAATGTAGGTTTCACTGAATTGCAATTGACTTATATCTACATGGCCGGAGGCGCTTTCACCATCTTTACTTCACCTTGGGTAGGGAAGATGTCTGATAAATACGGAAAGCTGAAAGTCTTTACCATTTTTATGTTTCTAAACGTCATCCCCATCGCAGTGATCACCAATCTAGGAGTAACTCCTATCCCTTTTGTATTGATGATTTCGACGATGTTCTTTGTGACTTCCAATGGACGCTATGTGCCTGCTGCCGCGATTATCACGGGTACGGCAAGACCTGAGAATAGAGGTAGTTTTCTGAGTTTCAATTCTGCAGTGCAGCAACTTGCCACCGGTCTAGCTTCCCTAATTGCAGGAATGATTATCGGTGAAAATGCCCTTGGCCAGCTTACAAACTTTAACCTAGTGGGTTATATCGCGATTTTCTTCAGTCTCCTTTGTATTCCTCTTGCCCGAAGGGTGAAAGTAGTAAGTTGAAAAAACTCGATTGTTTGAATTGATACAATTATTCGAGATATTAATCTTCTCGGAAATTGTTTCATCGATGGTTGACCAAAGGAATGTTTGCGTAAGATGTGGTGAAGAGCTAAAAGGCGTGTTTTGCTACTCCTGCGGAGAAAAAAAACTCGAAAAGCAAGATAAAAAGCTCAGTCATTTTTTTGAAGAATTGATTGCCTCTGTCTTTGTCGCCGATGGAAAGTTTCTTTCAACGATCAAATTATTGATTACTCGGCCAGGAGAGCTCACTCGGAATTTTGTCATAGGGATTAGGAGAAAATACCTCTCACCACTCCAACTCTTCTTTTTTGCTAACCTCATCTATTTCATATTCCCCATTATCTCTACATTCAACACTTCTCTGGAAGTTCAGATGTATCAATTGCCCTATAGCAGCCAAATTGAAAGGGTAGTAAACACACATCTAGAGAAGAGTGGCGAGAATAAAGAGCTGTTTAAAACGAATTATGAACGAGTTTCAAACTCCAATGGGAAACTCTTACTAATTATTCTAGTGGTATTGCAAGGACTGTTTTTGAAGCTACTATTCTTCAAAAGAGAGGATTTGTACTTGATTGATTTTTTTGCAGGTTCAGCCTATTTCTATGGCTTTTATATTCTATTCGCTTTAGTGTTATTTCCTGCGTTATTTAATCTGGGAGTTGGCTTGTTTTCATTTTCCATCGGAGGGATGATGAATGAGGCGACTTTATCGATCATTTTATTGGCTGTTGTGATCGTTTATATGTACGCTTTAATTAAAGGTGGATACAATACATCAAAAGGAGGAGCAATTTGGAGAAGTTTGCTTCTAGGTGTGTTTCTGATTCCAAGCTTTATCATCTACCGATACGTGCTTTTTTGGGTCACTTTTTGGATGGTGGCCTAATCCTTTTCAAAAAAAATCCCCAACCATTCGGTCGGGGATCTTTGCTTGATTGATTTTCTTAAAATTCAGCATTTCCTGGTGTCCTTGGGAAGGCAATGACATCCCGGATATTTCCCATTCCAGTGACAAATTGAACCATTCGCTCAAAGCCCAAACCAAAGCCTGCGTGTGGAGTAGAACCGAATCTTCGTGTATCCAAAAACCACCACATTTCATCAGTCGGAATTCCAAGCTCCTCCATTCGGCTGACCAAAAGGTCCATTCGCTCTTCACGCTGAGAACCTCCCACGATTTCTCCTATCCCTGGGAATAGAATGTCCATTGCTGCTACGGTTTTGCCATCTTCATTCTGTCGCATGTAGAAAGACTTGATCTCTTTTGGGTAGTCGGTGAGAATCACCGGCTTTTTGAAGTGCTTTTCTACTAAATAGCGCTCATGCTCCGATTGCAAGTCAGCTCCCCATTCATCAATTAGATATTGGAATTTTTTCTTTTGATTAGGCTTAGATCGCTTCAGAATGTCAATAGCCTCAGTGTAGGTGATTCTTACGAAATCATTTTCAGCTACAAACTTCAGCTTTTCGATCAAGCCCATCTCCGAACGCTGATCAGCTGGCTTGGACTTCTCCTCATCCAAGAGGCGACTTTCCAAAAATTTAAGATCCTCTTGGCAATTATCCAGTGCGTAGTTGATCAAATATTTCAAGAAATCTTCTGCCAAATCAGCATTGTCTTCTGCGTCATAGAAAGCCATCTCCGGCTCAATCATCCAAAACTCCGCTAAATGTCGGGTGGTATTGGAGTTTTCGGCTCGGAAAGTAGGTCCGAAAGTATATATCTCAGAAAGTGCCAATGCAGCCAATTCTCCTTCAAGCTGCCCAGACACCGTCAGGTTTGCTTCTCTTTCGAAGAAATCCTGCTTGAAATCTACAGACCCATCTTCAGTTTTTGGTGGATTACCAATATCCAGGGTAGTGACCTTGAAAGTCTCACCGGCCCCTTCCGCATCAGAAGCTGTAATAATCGGGGTATGGATGTAGAAGAATCCTTTATCATTAAAGTACTGATGCACGGCAAAAGCCAAAGCATGTCTCACTCGAAAAACAGCCCCAAAAGTATTGGTGCGCATTCTCAGGTGGGCGATCTCTCTTAGAAACTCCAAGGAATGCTTTTTCGGTTGAAGGGGATATTTTTCCGGATCTGCTTCCCCGAGCACTTCAATGCTGTTTGCATGAAGTTCAGAAGTCTGTCCCGAACCTTGGGACTCGACCACGGTACCCGATATTTTCAGACATGCACCTGTCGCACATTTTTTTAATATTTCCTCCGAAATCTGATTTGGATCTGCTACTACCTGATAATTGGTGATGATGGATCCATCATTCAGAGCGATGAAAGACACATTTTTATTGCTTCTTCGGGTACGTACCCAGCCCATGATTGTGACTGATTCTCCGATCGGACTCTGCTCCAATAAGGTTTTGATTTTGACCCGTTTGTTGAATGCCATGTTTGTGAATTTTGAGTTTTTACTTAAAAAGTGAAGCCCTTTTAAGTGGTTTGCAAAAAAACGATTAAATAAGCTTTTTATCAAAAATTTGCTCCTTTTTCCTAACTTTGAATTCAAGGCTTTTTCACTTGAAAAGGCTTTTTTTAGACCCAGATAAAAGGTTTTAGTCCGTTCAAATGCAGAAGTTACACCTCAGTCAGTCACTCTCTCAGAAGCTTTCACCGCAGCAGATTCAATTTATCAAACTGCTACAGGTACCTACTGCCGAACTCGATGCTCGTATCGAGGAGGAGTTGGAGATCAATCCTGCCCTGGAAGAGGGGAAGGAAGAAAAGGAGGATGCAGCTGCTGATGAGGATTTTGAGGACTCTTATGAAGAGGATCTCGGTGTGGATGATCGGGACATCAACTTGGATGATTACCTCGATGATGAGTACAGTGGGTATAAAATGCAGGGAGATGGAAATTACAATCCAGATGAAGAGGATCGGGAAATGCCGATTTCATCCCAATCTTCCCTTCATGAGCAATTAATTCAACAACTGAACTTCCTCAGACTAGATGATAGACAGCGAATCATTGGTCAGCAATTGATAGGAAGCATCGAGAATGACGGATATATCCGTCGCGACTTAGAGGCGATCATCAATGACCTTGCTTTCAGTCAGAATATTGAAACCGATATCGATGAACTGGAAGAAATATTGATAAAAATTCAAAATTTTGATCCTGCTGGAATTGCTGCCCGCAACCTTCAAGAGTGTTTGCTGATTCAGTTGGAGCGTAAGGAGCATCCCGATGACCCGGTGGTGCAGCATGCTATTCGGATTTTGCATGATTGCTTCGATGAGTTTACCAAGAAACATTACTCCAAAATCCAACGGAAATGTGATCTCACTGAGGAGGAAACAAAAGAAGCGGTACATCTAATCACACACCTAAACCCCAAACCCGGAGGAACTTCGGATGGTTTGGTAAGGACTCAATACATTATTCCTGATTTCATATTAGTCAATAATGGCGGGAAACTTGAAGTCAGTCTCAATTCTAAAAATGCTCCTGAGCTTCGAATATCCCGGTCTTATGCCGAGATGTTTGACGCTTATGATAAGTCCGACAAAAAGGATAAAAAGCTAAAAGAAACGGTCTCTTTTGTCAAGCAGAAACTGGATGCAGCGAAGTGGTTTATAGATGCGATTAAGCAGCGTCAAAATACGCTTCTTCGGACCATGCATGCGATTATTGACTATCAAAAGGAGTTTTTTGTTGATGGTGACGAAACAAATCTGCGTCCAATGATTTTAAAGGATATAGCAGAGCGAATTGATATGGATATTTCTACAGTTTCCCGAGTAGCGAACAGCAAGGCTGTCCAGACAGAATTTGGGGTATATCCATTGAAGTACTTTTTCTCCGAAGGGATATCGACAGACAGTGGGGAAGATGTCAGCAATCGGGAGGTGAAGTCAGTCCTTCAGACCATGGTGGATGAGGAAGATAAGCGAAAGCCGCTTTCCGACGACAAGTTGGTCAAAATGCTGAATCAAAAAGGCTATAATATTGCCAGAAGAACCGTAGCGAAGTATCGAGAGCAGCTGCAAATCCCTGTGGCCAGACTTAGAAAAGAATTGTAGTGGAGAGAGCGATAGCCCTGGTCATTTCCATCGTATTTCAACCTTTGATTGTACCTACTCTAGTTTTTGGGTTGATCTTATTTGGAGTGCCTGAGGCGAGCAGTGTCCCTGCCTCCTTCAAGTTGAGGATTTTTTACTTGATTGTCTTGTCCACCTTGGTGATTCCTATGCTGACCATTTTTGGGTTGAGGCTTAGCGGAACAGTCAAAAGTTTGCACATGCATACGATAAAAGATCGTGCGATTCCTTTTTCAGTTACCACCGTCTATTTTTTAATGACCGTCTATTTCATGTTCAAAATCAATGAACTGGATCCAATTCTTTGGCAGTCACTTGGTGTGATCGCCTTAGTAGTATTGGTTTTGACCGTAGTTACATTTTTCTGGAAAATGTCTGCTCATATGACCGGTATTGGAGGCTTGGTAGCGATAGTGGTCGTGCTAGGTTTGAAGTTCGCTAACTTCCAAGTGCTATACCCGTTGCTGCTATCTTTGCTTTTGTCGGGGGTTGTAGGGTCTTCGAGACTGTACTTGGATGCTCATAAGCCTGTCGAAATTTACACGGGATTTATTTTTGGCTTCTTAGCCTGTTTTGTAGGATTTCTGTGGGTATGGGCATAAAAAAACCGGGCTAAACCCGGTTTGAAATTAGAAAAGATTGACGGCGACTCCGAAGCTTATTTGTTGTGCTTCGTTATTGCCTGGACCTTGATTTTGTTGGAACATTCGGTTTAGGCCAAAATAACTCCATGCATAAAAGCCAGGTGAACCAGCCTTCAGCGTAATTCCATACCTGATTTGTTCGAATCCGTAGTTTTGTGAGTCTTTTACCTTTCTGGTGAGTCCGTTCTCGTCTTCATAGGTGATTTTGCTGTGTGCATTGTAAAGAATTCCGACTTTACCTCCGACCGATACGCGAAAGCCTCTTGAGTAATTTGCTTTGTTGAAATGGTAGGTGAAATCAAGAGGAACATCAAAGTAACTTAGAGCAAAAGTGTTTTTGTTGACTTGGATGTTTTCTCCATAGACTTCGGTCAAATCTAAAAGTTGACTTGACTCAGGTCCTTTTTCAGGGTCATTAAACAGGTTTCTATCATTTTGAAAGGCTAATTTGTCTGTGCCAATACCAAAACCAGGATTGAAAGTGACTCCAGAATTTTCCCCGAAAATGCGAAAAGGGTGCTGATAGTAAATGTTGAATGTCTTAGAACCAAAAAACCGGGTGCTCAAATCAGCAGGTCGATTGTTTAGCAGGTTAAATCCAAACTCAAGAACAAGATCAGAAGGAATATTCGGCCTTCCCCCAATCGGGACTTTAGGGCCTGTTTTTTCTTGTGCCTGTGCGGTAAAGATTAGTGATAGGGCGAATAATAATCCGAGTATTTTTTTCATCAAAATGCTATTATAATCATACTAGTGCGGGCAAAAATAGAAAATCCCTAAGGATTAATCCTGATTTTGTCCTTAATAATTCTTAAGTATCGCTGAAGATAAGTTGAGATATTTTTAAAAAACCTCGATCATGTTGTTTGGATAAAATCCATTTACTCGTACCTTTGCATTCGCTTTCGGCCTCGTAGCTCAACTGAATAGAGCACCTGATTACGGCTCAGGAGGTTTCAGGTTTGAATCCTGACGAGGTCACTACCAAGCTCAATCATTTAGGTTGAGCTTTTTTTATTTAAAAAAGCTTCTTTTCTGAAAGTGAAGCTATATCAAAGAATCTGATTCTTTTGAGAGCAGCTTTTTTTTTGGTGATGATTGAGTTACTTTGGATTCGAAATAGAGACCCAATGAAAGTCGGTAGAATTTTAGCAGGTGTATTCGTTGTTGTTGTACTCAACTCATGCGAGAGCTGGTTTCAGGATATTGGTTTGAAAGACATCAAAAGGGTAGATGGACCATGTACCATTACCCTGAAAGATGGAACCGTAATTGAAACACCGTATAGCTTGGAAATAAGCATTCGAACTGAGGCGATTACCTATCGGGATGAAGACCGGAAACTATGGACGGTCTTCCGAGAGGAATATGAAAGCTACGCTTGTCAGGAATAAAAAAAGCAGCCCGAAGGCTGCTTTAATTTTTTAATGGGCTCCTGCGGCGCTGACTGCAGGTTTGCTTCCTTTTTGCCAGATAAATAGGATGATAAATAGGACTATCAAAATTGCTGGGAACATGGTGAGTTTCAGCAGCGTTTCTTGACCTGTCGCAAGTTCAAGTTGTGCTCCAGTTAGGCCCTCAGCAAGATTGGATGCTCTGGCAGAGTCAATCCAGCCTCCAATAATGGGTTGCCAAATAGCTGTAGAAAACATTCCTACACCGCCGATGATTGACATACCTAGAGCTCCACTTAATGGGACACGCTGAGCAACTGCTCCAACCATCACAGGCCAGAAGTAACCTACTCCTAAGGCAAAAACGATAGCTGCGACATAGGCGACTGGTCCTGTAACCACGCTGAACATGTAAGTTCCAATGGTAGCTAGAATAGCCCCACCCAAAAGAACCCCGGTCTGTCCAAGTTTACCTACCACTGGCCCTGCAAAGAATCTAGCAACAGCCATTACACCAGTTGTCAAGGCTAGGATAAGCATTCCGCTAGCTCCTGAACTGTCCAATACTACATTTGCCCATTGCTGAGTACCAAATTCTGTGATAGCAGTAATAGACATACAAATAAACAGGAATATGTAAAGCGGGCTGATCATTGCTTTGACATTGCTTGAGATAGAAGTAACTCCTTCTACAGAAGGCTTTGGAAATGCTTTTCCAAAGAAAAGAACCGCATAGGCGATGGTTGGGATCATCATTACCCAGATCTGTGGCTGCCAGCCAAGACCAGCGTCCGTCATGAATTTTGAAATCAATGATCCTAAAACGATTCCTCCAGGGAACCACATGTGGAATCGATTGAGCATTTTATTCATTTTCACACCGGTGTACATATCCGCTATCATTGGATTACAAGCAGCTTCAGTACAGCCATTTCCAAATCCGATAAATAGGGTGGAAATCAGTAATGTCGTATATCCCCCAGCAAACAGGGTCATTAGAATTCCTAGGGTGTGGGTAACAAAAGCGATATTCATGATCATTTTTGGCCCCACTTTATGATAAAAAAGCCCCCCTAAGATCATGGATATCGGGAAGCCTAAGAACCACATGGAATTGATAAAGCCCAGTTGCTCAGCACTAAGCCCAAAGTCTTCACCCAGTTGGGGGAGAATTCCAGCTCGGATAGCAAAGGTAAATGCCGTGGTAATCAAAGCCAGGCAGCTGGCATTGAAAAGCGCAGTTCGGTTAATTGCTTGTGACATAGAAATAGGTTTTTTGGATTAAGGTTGATAATGCATTCGATTGCAGGCCATCAAAATAGGAAAAATATCGGACTCGAACTTTTCCGATAATAAAAAAAATCCTTCCTATTCAATCACAAGTAGGGAGCCTATTAGCTTTTCTTCAAACCCGTAAATGGGATTTCGAAGGAATAAGACTACAGTAAGGGTTCCGATAGAAACTTTTTCTCCTCGTATAGTTGTCCCAGACCAATTGAAAAATGGGGATTCTACAGGGATTTCTTTCGACTCTTCATGGTAGATGAGCTCTCCAATTCTATTGTAAATGAAAAGCTCTGCTTCCGTAACGCCTTCACTTACTAGTACTCTGAAATCCCGATTTGAATCACCAAGAACCATAGCATTGGGCATGATCACACTGAAGTTGCAGGCATCAAAGGTTCTGAATTCCCCGACAAATAGGCAACCATCAATAGTCACAACTTCAAGTTGATAAGTTCCCACTTGAGTAGGCTTGTAGATTGGAGCTGTGGAAACTAGATCACCTTCAAAATACCAGGCATATTCTTCGAAAGAACCGGGGTTGATACCAGGAAGTGTATTTTCCTTTGAACAGATAGCATAAGTGTCTTCCAGCTCAGGTCCGGAGATTAAAGTGGATACGCTTACTTCAATGAAGTTTCTTCCTATTTCGCAGCCAATATCATTAAATACAACAGCCTCATAGCTTCCCGCTCGATCCACTGTCAATTCGTAAAGACCACTGTACTGAGGCAAATCCTCACGATTGTCATTTAAGTCGAAGAAAATCCATTCAATCCGGTCGACCTCATCCTCATCGGTTGATAGAGTAATCACCGCTGTGGCCGGGTCAGGACAAATTTTGGTGGCCTCCAATTCTACTGGAACTGAAAGTACAGGGGGTTCTACACTAAATGGGATTGGTTCGATTTCACAAAATCCACTTGCTAGTGGTTGGACAGATAAGGTGTAATTACCTACCGCAGTTGGATAGAACAATTCGCCTCGACCCACGATTTCTCCATCCTCATTGAGCCAACGGATAGAGGTCTGAGCAATATCCAGATCTTCGACTGTAGCTCTATATACCTGATTTCCAAAACAATCCTCCTCGAAAAGCTCCAAGTCAAAATTGATTTTTTGATTAAGGCTTGCCTCGAAAGTCACCTCTCTTGGACAGTTTCCATTATTTTGATTTGACTCGCCTAAGAGGGTATAAGTCCCGGATTTGTTTAGTAGAAATGATTCCCCTGAGCCTGCTGTAAAAATATTACCCTCCGGATCCTGAAGTGTAAAAATCAAATCCTCCGAGGTTTCCGGCGAAAATTCAAATTCCTCGCAAATAGCAATTGTACCAGGATTACTGAAGGATACCTGAGGCTGACGATCAATAGTGATTTGCTCGACTGGATAGGTACAGCCGTCTACCTTTAGCTCCACTAGATAGGTTCCGCTGGATAGATCGAGCTCTAGGCTGGATTGATCTTGAATTTCTCCTGCGGCAACTTCACCAGTACCAAGTGCCATAATTCTAAAGTCCCCATTTACTTCACCTTGGGCAAATTCGAGTCTAAGTTTGCCAGGGATAACTCCTCTCTCTCCGCAACTCTCGGGCTCGACTTGATAGCTTGGCTCCTGAATAGTAGGTGTATTTCCATCTATAATAGGAGGCTCTTTGGTTTCGAGGTTTAGAAGTGTACTAAACTTGCAACCATTGCTGTAGGCAAGTATGGTGTAGATTTGAGGATCAAGATTGCTCAAAATAAAGGAAGACCCTGAGGAAAGACCTACATTGAGATAGTCTCTTTCTACCACCCGAATCGAATCAAGGTCACTAAGAGCTGTAATTTCAAATGATCCGTTTGGTTCGACACAATTATCAGGTTTTTCTAGCACAGTTGCTTCCAGCTCCGGGGCTTCCCTTACTTCGAAACTTATTCTTCGCTCTGATCTACAATCAGGGTATCGCTCATCAATTGCTGAGAAAATTGCCGTATAAATGCCGGGTTCCTCTATTTCGCTTGACGGCAATGAAACCTCAAAGGCAGAGCCCAAGGCTTCAGGATTAGAACCTCCAGGCTTGATCAAAAACCAATCACCAGGAAGAGGGGTGTCTGTAGATAGTGTCTGGGACTCTCCTTGACAAAGTGAACTCTTGCCAAGTTGGAGCTCGAAATCCAATGAAGGCCCCACATATGTTGAACCATTAATCAAACATTCAGCTGCGCCTGTGCTTGAAACTTGGAAAAGCTCTACTTTATAAAACCCCTCCTGGCTTACTAAAATGGTGTTTTGATTGCCAATGATATTATCTCCCAAATCCCTCCAAATAAAAGTGAACTCACTTAGATTAGGTGTTTCAGGATCAATAGCGGTAAGCTCGACTGGATTATTTCCACAAATGAGATAGTCGGGGAGCAATGCCAATTCAGGTCCTTTCTGAACAACCACAGCCTGACTTTCCTCATAAATAATTTGTGTGGCACGCCGAACCCGAAGGGATACTCGATGGGTTCCGGTTTGATTGAAAGCGATTTTTACCGTCTCAAAAGCTGCTCCACCTCCCGTGCGATTAAAAATTTCATTCCCACTTGGATCAGTAGCTATCCAAGTATACACATCTCCAGGATCTCCACCAGCGCTGAAAGTGCCTATCACCCCTCCAAATACAATGCATAGTGTCTCAGGACCAATCAGTTGAGGGTCAGCAAATTCAGAATAGGGTAAGGGAGAATTTGGATCGAGGTTTTTATTTTGGCCAAAAGGAGAAAAGGCCAAAAACAAAATGATCGTTCCAAGTATTCGGTTCCCAATCTTCCAAAGAGGAAATTGAGCCTTGGCTTGCACGGATAATCTTTTTAGGGTGAGGGGCAAAATTAGGGCCTTTTGCCGGATCTAAGTATAGATTACTTTCCAATTCAAAAAATGCGCTAAGTCTTTCATTTTTTTGATGATATTCAGTCGATTACCATCAATGAGCCTAATTGAGTTTTATTGATATTTTTTTCATAATTCACCAGATTGATTCGAATACTATAAGCACCATTCGGTATTTTTTCTCCTCTGTAAGTTCCGTCCCAAAGACAGGTTGACTCCTCGGTGATCAATTGGTCATTTTTACAATGAAAAATTAATTCTCCCCACTGATTGAAAATCCATAGTTCCAATTCATCCACCAAATAATTCGTGTAGATCAAAAATGGTTTTTGATTGTCCTGAGGGGTGATTGCCGTGGGAAATTGTACTCGAAGTTCACACTCTTCTTCTGTTTCGAAGCTCGCCGAATAAGTGCATCCTTCAAGACTAGTTACGATCAAATCAAAATTTCCTATCTGAAGTGGTTTGAAAGTTGGGGATGTGGAGACTAATTGATCCTCAAAATACCATTCGTAGGAAGCGAAATTTCCCGGATTTATTTCAGGAGCTATTTCCAAGCTTGGACATATTTGGTAAACGGAGTCCACATCTGGCCTTACCTCGTCTTGACTCCTTAAGATTAATATTTCCTCTCTTCCCAAGAGACAGGGTATGTCGTTGAATACCCGGGCTTCATAGCTTCCTTCCAAGCTGGCGGAAATTTCCCGTTCATTAGTAAGGTCGTTCAGTTGTCTCTGATTCCCATCAGGATCGGTAAACCACCATTCTATGGTAGTGATTTGCTCAAAATCGCTCTGAACGGTAACTAGTGCACTACTTGCATCGGGGCAGAAAGGCTCACTCGTCAACGAAACATCTACTGATAAAACTGGCTCAGCAACCTCAAATGCGATGGGCGAAATTTCACAAGGAGTAGACCCTGCAGGCTGGACTTCCAAAGAGTATGAACCAGGGTTTGTGATTGTTAAGGTTTGGGCTTGTCCTAGGAGATTTCCGGTATTATCCCTCCAAAAGAAGACCACATCCTCTGAGGAATAGTTCTGTAATTCGGCTGAGTACAAACTGCTGCCATCACAAAACTCTTCTACCAAAACTGGCTCATAGACGACCGGCTGTACTCGGCTGACCAAGATTTCCTTTTGTTCAGGGCAGAATGGAGTTGGACTATTTTGGTCAAAAGCCAAAAAGGTATAAACCCCTGTTTGATCTAGGACTATTGATTCTCCGGTCGAAATCTCACTTATCGAACCTGAAGGGGAGGTAATAAAAAAGTCGAGCTCTTGATTGGTGTCTGGTGTCAATTCAAATCTTTCACAAATTGTCAATTCGGAAGGGATGTCAAAAGCCACTTTATCAGGCGTTAGATCAAGCTGTACTGTGGCTCGTCCAAGTTCGCATTCCTCCACACTGATGCCGGGTATGAAGCGGAAAACAGCCACTTCATAGGTTCCACCTACTCTTGTTTGTATTTCGTTGAGGTCATTGAATTGGGGTAATTCGACGATTTCTCCAGCCTCATTAAATCGTCTCCAACGGATGTCAGTTACCTCATCCGGAAAAGTAGTTTCCAAATTGACAATAGCTTCAGGACCAAATTCACAGAGTTTGGTTGTAGTGAGGGATATGTCAACGCTCAATACTGGCTCCCTTACCTCAAAAGGAATAGGGTCATTGGAGCATGCGGTACTATTAGAAGGCTGCACATCAAGTCTGTATGTGCCATTGGAAACTGGGTTTAGGAATTGTCCCGTACCTACCAAATCTTCATTTTCATCAAACCAAAAGAAGTCTACCGTAGCGGGATCTCTTCCAAAAATATTCGCTTCAAAAGTTCGGTTGCCAAAACAATCTTCACTGATCAAAACCGGCTCAAAAGTAACTGGTTCGACTTTTTCTACTTGAATTTCTCGTGTAACCGGACAGATGACAGATTGGCCCGGAATTCTTCCAACTAGCGTGTAGGTTCCTTCATCCAAAATGGTAAAACTTTCACCGCTTTGCTGAATTTCTTCGGAGCCATCTGGATACGTAAGTGCGAATTCCAGATTTTGGGAAGTTTGTGGGGTGAGTTCATATTCATCACAAATGGACAAAAAAGTCGGGGATGTGTAGGAAACTAAGTTGAGGCTTTCTATTTCAATCTTTTCGGATTGAGGAAGATTACATAGGGATTCGTCAAAAAGCTCAAAAAAGTAATTGCCTCCGGGAACGGTGAGAGTAAATTCATCAGTTCCTGGGAGGGAGCTTTCAATTATAATTGCTCCACGTTCATTAAAGAGCCGGTATCCACCATTTGTGCCTGTGTTTTCCAGTTTTACAGTAAAACTACCCTCAAGTTTTCCTTCCTCTGTACAGGTTTCTCCAATTTCATCAATGATTTCAAATTCTAGTTGATCTGGCGGATTATTTAAAGGAACAATTGCAGTTAGCGTATTAAAACAGTTTCCTAACTGTCCAAAAATGGAATAAGCCCCGGACTTTAAGTTTGGGATTTCAATGGTCTTACCTGCAGGAATAGACATTTCTGAAAATCCTAAGCCTTCCACGGTGAGTAGGTCGATGGGAGTGAGTGCTCGGATAAACAGTTTACCATCTGTTCCCGAACACCCGTCGGCACTTTCTGCACTGACGAATTCAATTTGAGGTTCTGGGTTAAAAGTAAAAGGCCGGAAGGTTTCGATTTTACAACTGGGATTGTTGGGATCGGTGAGTTCAAAATATACCAAGTAGTCTCCATCACCATTTAATGCTGAATTGGGATTGATAGTAATTTCCTCACCCGAAGTGAAAAAAACCTTTCCCGGATCCCCTATTTTTTCAAAAAACCAATCGCCTGAAATAGGTGGGTCTGACGAAAAGGAGATCAATTCTGTTGGGCATATTTCCGATTTATCAGATAAAATACTGAAAGCCCCGGTATCTAAAATCTCAGTGGAAATGGTAGTCTCGCACTCTAGGTTTCCTTCAGAATCTAAAAGAAAAAACCGGACAGAGAAAAAACCAGGAGTTGATACACTGATCGTATTTTGATCACCAATCACATTATTGTCCTCATCTAGCCACTCAAATTGATATTCCTCAAAATCTGGGCTTTCAGGGTCCAGGGCAACTAAATCTAGGCTTTCTCCTGCGCAGAGAAAATTATTTTCTTCAAGTAGAATATCCGGACTGGGAACCAATTCAACCTCTTTGAGTTCGGAACCTATAGATAATCCTCCTCGGAGAATTTCTAATTGTACTTGGTAAATTCCGACATCTGAAAAAGTAAAGGAAATGGTCTGAAAGCCTCCTGTGCGATCGAACTCAACTTCTCCTGAAGGAGATGTTATCTGCCAGCTATAAACATCAGTTTCGGGAACTCCACCTCCGGAGAAAGATCCAATCACGGTACCGAAATAGTTGCAAATCCGATCAGGACCAAAAATTAAGGTTTCATTGATGGTTTTGTAGGTAGGCTCTTGTGATTTTTTTTCAATAGGGGAAATATTACTCCAGTCCATTTGAAGGAAGAGCATAAAAAAGGTAATCCATAAAACCGGAACTGAAGACCTCAAGGGGATTAAATTAAAAAGCGTTGAAAATCAGATCTTAAAGATACAAAAATGTATTTGGGCCAAAAAAAAACCCGGGTTAAATTAATTAACCCGGGCTCAGGATATTATCTCACAAATACCCAATCCTGATCCGAACTTAGTGGTTCGGAAAATTCATAGCCTTCCAGATTGAAGGTTTTTAATTTTTCTGGATCGGTGAACTTATTTTTTATGGTAAAGTCTGTCATCATTCCTCTTGCTTGCTTTGCAAAAAGTCCAATGACTTTATACTTACCATCACGATGTTCTTTGAAGTGAATGTTGATTACAGGCGATTTTAAGGCTTTAAGATCTACCGCTTTAAAGTATTCTTGGGAGGCAAGGTTTACAATCGGACTACCTTCAGCAACAGCATTAATAGCTTTGGCAATTTTGCTTCCCCAATATTCATATAGATTGTTGCCTTTTTTTGTTTCTAGACGCGTTCCCATTTCCAATCGATAGGGCTGAATAAGGTCTAGCGGCTTCAATAAACCATACAAACCGGAAAGGATTCGAAGATGGTCCTGAGCAAAATTGAATTCATCCTCGGTATAATTATCTACATCGATTTTGGTGTAAACATCTCCTTTGAAAGCCAGAAGTGCTTGTTTGGAGTTGTCTTGAGTAAATTCTTTTTGAAAAGTCTTGTATCGCTCCTCATTCAGGTTTGCCAAATTTTCGCTGACAGACATCAAGTCTGCGATTTCTTTGGCAGACTTTTTCTTCATCACTCCTACAAGTGATTTGATATCTGAAGTAAAATCCGGTTTTGAATATTTTTCGAAATGGGGAGTGCTGTAATCTAGAGTTTTTGCGGGTGAAATTAGGATAATCATATTATTGAATAATCGTAATGGCTCGTGTAATTTGTTCTGTTTTGTTTTGATCTCTACTAGTAAACTTAACTACGACTGCATATGTTCCGTTTGGCACCAATTCTCCGTTGGCTGTTCCGTCCCAAGGGCAGAAGGCTTGAGCAGGCTCTAGATTTTCATGATCACAATAGAAAATCAATTCTCCCCATCGATTAAAGACAAATACCTCTGCCTCATCAATAAATTCATTGGCATAGACAACGAAATTTCGATTGGGGTCATTCAATACTACGCCTGTTGGGAAACTCACCTTGAGAGCACAATCCTCCAATACTTCAAAGGTTTCTACATATTCACAGCCTAAATTATCCGAAACACGTAATTCGTAAATTCCCGGTAGGGTTGGAGTGAAGATAGCCTCTGTGGATACTTCTTCTCCGTTCAAATTCCATGAGTAATTGTCATAATCTCCCGGGTCAATACTAGTCGTAACCCCTTCTGCCGCACAAATCGTGAAGCCAGATGGAACTATCGGTGGAATAATCGTAGATCTAACCACTATTCCGCTAGCTCTTCCGATATCACAGCCTGCAGCACTTCTTAGTAATACTTCATAAGTGCCTTCCTGACTCACTTCTACTACTGGAGCATCGTCAAATTCAGGAATTCGTGTGCGCGTTCCTCCCTGTACTCGATACCACTCGATATTTGCCACAGTGGTCAAATCAGCGAGTACTACCAAATTGGTGGTTTCTAGGTCACCACAGAAAGGAGTTACATCGAGTTCCACATCCACATCTTCTTCCAAAACAATCGCCGTAAATGCCACTTGATTGGGTGGGCATTGGGATCCCGAAATAGGCTGTACCTCTAAGAAATAATCGCCAGCACTTGGTGGAGTAAATCGCTGTTGTCTTCCTACGATAGTTCCCAAATCGTCTTTCCAAAGAAAAATCACATCGGCAGGGGAAGCATTATTTAAGATGGCTTCATAGAAAACCCCAGACTGACAATCGATGATCGGTGCACTGACCCCGAAGTCAATTGGGGAGTTGATAGTTGCCTCAATTTGGATTTCTCTAGGGCAGTCAGTCCCTGTAGGATCTTCGCCTCGAATGGTATATGTTCCAGTTTGAGTGATGGTGAAATTCCCATCTGCATCTGGAAGGGTAGTAGCTCCTGATGGCTCAAAAAGGGTGAAATTTAAATTCCCTGATGGCTCAGGTGCGAAGGTAAATTCCTCACAAGCGGTAAAATTAGTGGGCACTGAAAACTCTACCGCAAATCGCTCTGCGACAGGATACAATTGATCATCCGGAATGCTACAATTGGTGGGGTCTAGAACTTCCACCGCATACTCACCATTAGGTACAGCGACGTTGATTGTCGCTTGATCGATGGTGCCGGTAAACTCCAAGCCATCACCTTGCCTGGTGATAACGTATGTTCTGCCTGCAGGTGCTCCATTGGTAAAGTTGATGCTGATTGTGCCGTCTTCTACTCCATCAGGTCCGCAAGTTTCATCTGAGGAGGTGACAGTAAATTCATAGCCAACAGGAGGATTACTATTCTCAACAGTCACCGTAGCGATGTAAATACAGCCAAATTGATTTTCTGCTTCGATCGTATAAATCCCGGGAAGGAGATTTGGAATTGGAAATACATTTCCTGAAAGCACATTTGTAAATGTTTCTCCAGTCTCTTGAATCAAGACACTTACTGCATTGGCCTGCATGCTGATTTCAAATCCTCCATCAGCGGTGGCACAGTCAGTAGCCGGGTTGGTTTGGACTGCAGCAAAGAGCGGAAGCTCATTGACGATTAAATCAACACGCTTTTCAACAGTACAGCCATCCAGTATCGGATCCTGAGTGATGAAAATAATTTCATAATTTCCAGCGCCAGGTAGCGTACTTACGTCTAAGGCCAATTCAAAAAACTCGCCGATTAATACAGGAGTGCCATTTTGATCCCGTTCATAATACCATTCGCCAGTGACTGGGGTGTCAGGTGCAAAAGTGACCACGACATCTTCATAACAGACTTCTTGAGCATCCTGATTGATGTCAAACTCGAATGCCGGTCCTACAAATACTTCGGCTGTAGCTGGACAAGTTTCAAAAAGTGCCGCCTCTTCTGTTGACAATCCATCCGGTACTCGGAATGAGACTTCTACGGTGTAAATACTTTCCTCATCAACTGTAATACTATTTGAATTTTCATCTCCGAAAACTTGACCAGCTGCATTTGTCCAAAGGAAGTCATAAGTGCCATCTGCAGGATCATAGCCATCGATAGCCGTTAAAGTCACCGGATTGCCAGAGCAAAGTGTAGCATCGGCTTCAAGTGTCAGAGTCGGAGGAGCATCTACTTGAATCTCCAGGCTGGCATCATAATAATCCGGCGTGGCGCAACGAGTGACATTCAAATTGACAGTATAAAGTCCCGGCTCCGTAAATACTTGATCGAGTGTTTGAAATTGATCACCCGGTCCTCCAAAATTATCCAAAATCACCGTGCCATCATCTCGGGTAATGGTCCAGAAATAGGAATCAATATCTGGCTCTCCGCCTCCTTCAAGCGTAGCTGTAGCTCCCTCATCAGGATCCAAGCATAATCGGGCCGGACCTGCAAGGGCTGGCTCAGGGATAGAACTGCCTCCTAGTTGCGCAAAAGAAGGAAGTCCAAGATTGGTAGTACCAGGCATCGGTCCTACCGAACTTTGATTGAATGAACTTGTCGAATTACATCCTGCTCCAACTAATATTTGACCGATTTGATTGGAGCCTACAACAGCTAGGTAGACATTTCCATCAGGCCCAATTTGCAAGGCTCCTAAATCTAATCCGGAAGTTCCAGAAACTTGATTTCTGGTGGAAAGTACGCAAGACTCCACCTGTGGTCGAGTAGTCGCATTTCCAAAGCAAGTCGGACAAGTAGGCGCATCTGGATTATCATTTTCTACCGGTTTGATGGTGAATTCCTCCACACCCGGTCCTCCATTTCGATAGGAGACAAAGACTTTTTCCCCGCTATCTGAAAACTCCAGGCCATATACTTCTCCGTCGCATCCCAAATCAAGTAAGGCGTATTCTGTCAGCTCTCCAGTATCGGCATCAAAATCAAATATTTCTAATCGATTACAGCCACCTTCAGAAATGGTTACTGCGACTTTGTCTCCATCCGGGCTGAATTTCATAGCTCCCACACCAGAATTGAAACCATGGTTGCTCCCCACCGAACTGAAGACTGGCTGGCCAATACCTTCGGAAGAAACTGGGTATGCCCGGAATGTATTGTTGCCCAATTCATGGAAAAGTACCCAAGTAGTATCTCCATTTACAAGTGCGGCAGATTGCTCCGTAGAGGGACTGAATAGGAAATTATCTTTGGTGACTACATTGCCAACACCGGAGGGGTTTTCGGCTTTGATATCAACCAAAGAGAATTTGACTTCGTTGCTTCCATTTGCACTCGCTTGGGTAGTAAAAAGATAATAGAGTGTGGGTTCTTGTGGAACTGCTACGGCAATAACAGATTGAGAGGAAGTATTGTCTCCACCAATATCATTTCCATTTTCCATCAAATCCCCGTTCAGATCCCAAACCGATTCCCCGTCTGTGTAGAAAAGCACTTCACCACTAGAGTCCGTAATAGTGGTAGTACCAGCAGGTATGCTTCGAGGATGTGGAGATTCGATGGGCCTTGGTGTCGGTGCATTGGGGTCATCGGGGTCGGGATTAAAATTCAGACCCGCACCATCTCCAAAATACCAGATTCCATTACTTTGATCCTGAAGATCCCAGACTTTTACATCGATTTCAGCATAAGCATAGCAGCTGGAGCCTGGCTCGCGCACCAGCACCCAATAAGTGCCGGGTAGGCAGACTTCATTTTCTTGTCTTGAGGTCCAGCCTTCATCCTTAAAGTTGGACCAGAAGTATTCATAATTGTCACCCCCTCCGCCAGGAGGTGCTTCACCGCCTTGTTGGCCTTCTGTACTCTGAGCCTCAAGTAACGCACCGATATCTACACATTGGCCTTCGCAAATGGTGGTATCTGATGGAGTGAAGTTCGCCTCCAGATTATTTTCGGTGAGTGTGATGCTTTTTGTGACCGGAATGGTCTGTCCATCCGCAAAAGTCACCGTCAAAGTTACCGTGATGGATTGCTCCTGAGTAGCATCCGCTGGAATCAGAAAATGCTCCTCGGTGTACTCACCTGGCAGTGCATTGCCTGTCGAATCGGTCAATGGCGGATCAAACTCCCAATTGAAAGAAATGGGTTGGTAGTTTTCGGGAAATATTTCACTGGTTAGTTGGACAGGATTATTCGCGCAGGGTTCATCCGGTGTCCAGGTAAAATCCACCGTCGGACTGATGTCTGCGTTAGGCCCAAAAACCGGGAAAATTGTACCGCAGAAATCGGTTCCTGCGAAGGGATCTATTTCTACAGTCAATGCCGTCAAATCTGCCTCATCCGGATTTTCAATCTTTCCCATAAATTGTGGGCCTCCATCGGATTCTTCATAGAGAAAGTACAGTTCTCCATCGGGCCCAACTTTCAAATCATAAACAGAGCTTGGTTGTGGATCTAATGGAATTTCCTCTGGGCTAGCTGAAAGATCTGAAGTAGGCACTCGGAAAAGCTGACTACCTCGGGAGAAATAAATAAATTCTCCATCGGGTGAAAAAGTCGCGCCTTCGATAGGATCTGTTCCTCCGCTTTCAGATATGGGTTCAGGAGTCCCAAAATTCCCACTTCCTGTATTGAAGTTCAAAACCAAAATATCCTCTCCGGGATTTTCAGGAATCAGAATTAATTGCTCGCGACCCGCATCAAAAACAATGGCTTTTGGAGTAAAGGGTATGGCTTCCGTATCGGTTTGGGTGAAATCTCCAGCAGTATTCTCTAGCCTTCGAGCCACTAGATTTCCTCCATCGAAGCTGATCAGGAAGGA
Organism: Algoriphagus formosus; assembly: GCF_002807035.1. Lineage (GTDB taxonomy): Bacteria > Bacteroidota > Bacteroidia > Cytophagales > Cyclobacteriaceae > Algoriphagus > Algoriphagus formosus. The sequence goes on from NZ_NIUC01000002.1 coordinate 2,099,253, forward strand.
TGGGGAAGCGGGCGTTTTGACAACCAAAATAGCTCCTTGAGCATTGCCGATTAATTGATTTTGTTCAATTACTGCTCCTAAAGGTCGTTCATTTCCAATTGCTGCTCCATTGTCGTTCATGTCAATTAAGCTGTAAAGCAACTGTCCGGCAGGAGAAACATAAAACAGATAAAAAAGCTTATCACCTTCAGGTTCGTAACTTAAGAACCCGGTTGCAACTTGTTGCCTCACATCAATTGGCCCATTTAACCCCACTATTCCCTGCATCACATCTCCGTTATTATTGTACACAAGAGTGCCATTAGAATAAAAAAGCGGTTGACCAGTGATGGGGTCAATGGCAAGTGCATTGCTAAAGCGATCAACAATTACCGATCCCGGTAAAGTCTGAACGCTTGGGCTTGTTCCTTTGCCGAAGGATAAATAGCTATTTTCTGAATTTGGACCACAATACCCAAAAATCCATTCATTGTCGTTGAATCCCTGCGCAGAGCTTGACTGAACAAGCCCAAGACAGGTTATCAAGGTTAAAAAAAGCGCGATATGTATGGAATGCGGTTTGCTTTTCATATTTTTCCAACTGCTATCTAAAACAAGCGACAGCAAGAAACGTTTTAGTAGCGGACTGAATATTCAAATAAACGAACAAATCCTTGTTACGGTCTTCTTTGCTACGTGTTTTTTTTGGTTTTTTAGGGCTTTTGGCTTGGACAAGTGCTTTGGCACAAGATCCACAGTATAGCCAATACTATGCCGCACCCCTTTATCTCAACCCTGCGATGGCTGGGGGTGAGCTGACAGGGCGGGTGGGTTTTAACTATCGAAACCAATGGCCAAGCATTGATGCGCAGTTTACCACTTTCTCGGCTTTCTATGACACCTATCTCCCCAATCAAAATGTGGGTGTCGGTGTTCATGTCATGCAGGATACCGAAGGAGCAGCCAAATTGCGATCGACCTCTATTTCAGGGTTAGTATCTTATGAATTGAAGCTGGGTGAGAATTCCTATTTCAGACCTGGTTTTCAGGCAACCTACATTCGAAGACAGATAGGGTTTTTTGAAAATTTGGTTTTTGCCAATGAAATCAATCCAAACGACCCTTTCGGGCCTTTGCTTCCGGGAAATGATATTCCTGGTTTGGGAGATCCGGTAAATATGCTTTCCCTAGGTGTAGGAGGATTGTTTTTTACAGAAAACTTCTGGCTTGGTCTCGCTGCGCACCACGTGAATCAGCCCAATCAATCATTTATCGACGGTGTAAGTCCGCTTCCTGCCAAATTCTCCTTGCACGGTGGATATCGAATTTCACTCGGTGAGGGAAGTATGCGTGGAGATTTTACCCACATGCGGAAGCAGCGCTATCTGACCCCAACATTCAACTACAAGCGACAAGGGCCTTTTGAGCAATTGGACGTAGGAGCATATTTTTATGTAGAGCCAATCGTATTTGGATTGTGGTATAGAGGACTGCCATACAAGCCGGTGAATAACCAAAGCAACCGCGATGCAGTTGTCATGATGGTTGGTGTGAATTTGCTGAGTGGTCTGAACATTGGTTATAGCTTTGACTACACGGTTTCCCAATTGGGAATTCAATCAGGAGGCGCGCATGAGTTAAGCGTCTCTTGGACCCTACCAAACAGTTATCAAGGCAAGCCTTCCCGACGGGATACCATCTTGCCTTGTCCCAAGTTTTAATCGAATTGCATGAGTCCGGAGTCTTTGAAATACCTCTTACTGGGGGTGCTGATTTTTGGTGTCTTGGTGGAAAAGCTGCTAAGCTATCTGAATGTGAAGCAGCCTGTTCCACAGGTGCCACCCACTTTGACCGAATATCTTGATGGTAAGAAATTAGAAGAGTCAAAAGCATATCAGCGAGAGTATTTTCGATTCGGGCTTTTTTCTGGCTTGTTTTCCTTCATCTTGACTTTTCTTTTTATCTGGAATGGCTGGTTTGGAGCCATTGATATGTGGATTGGCTCCTTCGTGCCCAATCCCTTGATCCAGTCTGTTCTGTTTTTCGCCCTAATTTTTATTGGGTCGGATGTCATCAGTCTTCCTTTTGATTATTATGGGACTTTTGTGATCGAAGAGAAGTTCGGGTTCAACAAAACTACTGTCCAAACCTTCTTCACAGATAAATTGAAAGGTTATTTGCTGAGTATTTTAGTCGGTGGAGGGCTTTTGCTGGTTTTTCTTTGGCTGATTCATCAGATGGGGCCTCACTTTTGGTGGATATTCTGGATCATCGCAGCGGTGTTTATGGTGGTAGTCAATCTTTTCTATACAGCATGGATTCTGCCGCTTTTCAATAAACTCACCCCTCTAGAAGATGGTGAGCTCAAACATCGAATTATTCACTACGCTAGGTCGGTCGGTTTTCCTTTAGACAACATCCTGGTCATGGATGGGAGCAAACGCTCTGCGAAAGCAAATGCTTTTTTCTCAGGGTTTGGAAAACGAAAGAAAGTAGTGCTCTACGATACGCTCTTGGAGCAACATCCGCCCGATGAATTAGTGGCAGTATTGGCGCATGAAGTCGGACATTATAAAAAAAAGCACATTGTTTTGGGGATGATTAGCTCGGTGCTTCAGATTGGTTTGCTTCTATTTTTGCTTTCGCAATTTATCTTCAGTGAAACTATGAGTTTTGCCTTGGGAGGAGAAGCTTGGTCCGCCCAATTGAATATTATTGGCTTTACGATGCTGTTTTCTCCGATTTCTATGATTATTGGGATGTGTATGAACTGGCTGAGCAGAAAGCATGAATTTGAAGCAGATGCTTTTGCAAAGGATACTTTTGCAGGAAAGCCGTTGGCTGAGGCGCTTAAAACCTTATCGGTCAAAACACTCAGCAATATCAATCCACACCCTTGGTATGTGTTTGTGAATTACTCACACCCGCCATTACTAGAACGATTGGAAAAACTCGAATAGGTTTTCATCTTATCCCTCACTAGATAAAATCAAGAGGTTTTGGATTTAAGTTCAAAGTTCTACTTTTTGCATAAAAAATTTAAACTATCGGTTATTTTTTACTAGCTTCGGATATGTTTCACTTTAAAATCAAAATGTTATGAGAAAAAAGATAATGTATTTATCTGGCTTTCTTGGGCTTATTTAATTTTAAACATGAGAAATATTCTATTTTTAATAATCAGTTCTTTTTTATTTTTTGCCTGTGCTAAGCAATCTGAGAAAGATGATATTGGTTTTTATACCGTAGAAGTTGACGATGAAGCAGAGACATTGAAGATGTCTTCTATTATCGATACTGTAAAAGTCATTCCCTTAGATAATCGAGAAATAGTTGGATCTGTCGATGAAATTATCTGGGCTCCAGACAGAATAATTGTTTTAGATAGTAAGCGAACCAAAAAAATATTTATTTATTCGCAAGAGGGTCAATTGATTACTTCAATTGAATCCGGCTCAGGAGAGCCGGGGAAGTTTGTTTGGCCTTATGCACCAACACTGAGTCTTGATAAAGAAAGCTTTTATGTAGTTAGTGATAGGACAAAGCGGCTATTGCACTATGATTTGGATGGGGTTTTATTGGAGGATTTTGATATCGGTCATTTAGGTCAAGTAAATGATATGATCGTCACGAAAAAGGGCTTCGCCTTTTCCACTAAACCGGATTCACAGGTAGCTTCTAATATCATTTTTACAGATTTTAAGTTGCAAATTTCCGGAGAAATAAGGGCTTCAGAATTTTATGAGCAACTGCCATTTGTGTCCGGAATAGCGACTAATTCATTTTACCAAGGGGAAGAAGTTGGACATTTTTACTACCAAGAAATAATGACTAACATGATCCTTGAAGTCAAAGATGAAAAGGTAATCAGGGTAATTGAAATCGACTTACCAGATTCCTATGAGGTGGATTATGCTAAAGTAGGCAGGTCAATTCCGGAGGTAGTCCAGTACGCAAGAGAAAATGGCCTGTTGAAACTCAACGAAAATCATATTTATTTTGGATCCAAATTTTTAATTGATTTGAGTAATTCCGGTAGAGGAGCATTGGGCTTTTTAGATCTTGAAAATTACCAAATGAAGTTTATTTCAAATCTAAAAAACGATCTTTCCATCTTAATCGATGTAAATGCAGTTTGGGGAGCCTACAATAACGAGAAAGGAAAGTTGGTTACAGTGTTGGAAGCTCCTATTATGACAAGACTTCTTCAGAGTGTGGATTATAGTCAATCCGCTTATGCTTCAATTTTTGATTCACTTTCTGTAAAGGATGATGATAATCCAACCATCTTTGTTTATGAGTTGAAAAAGGATTTTGCTTGGCATTTTGATTAAACTTTAGAGCTTTTTAAAATTTTCAGTTATTTCTAATAAAAGCCAAATACCGATCACATTGGTTTGTAATCGGTACTTTTTTATCTTTTGAGGAATAAATTCAATGTTCTATGCAAGATCTAGCCGATTTCCACCATCCGATAAGTGACCTTTTTCCTCAACCCAAATCTGCGTCGGATTGGGATCAATACCGTCTCAGTGCGGAGCAAATAGGATTTTTTCACGAAAATGGCTATTTGGCTGGGATCAAGCTTTTGGATGAAAAGCAAATCGAAACCCTAAAAAAAGCGCTCGATGAGGTCATGGATCCCAAGCATCCGCTTCATCATCTGTTTCATGAATTCCACAGCAATGAATCCGGGGATCCGAATAAGGTTCTTTTCCACTCCTTGGGGCATTGGCGAATCGCTGAGGCTTTTCACGATGTGATCTGGAACCCAGCTTTTCGCATGGTCGCTTCCCAATTATTGGGCGATAGAGCTGTTCGCTTTTGGCATGATCAGCTTTTTTGCAAACCTGCCCATCATGGTGGGAATGTCGCCTGGCATCAGGATTACAGCTACTGGACCCGGACAATCGAGATGCAGCACTTGACCTGCTGGTGTGGCTTGGATGATGCCACAGAAGAAAACGGTTGTCTCCAGTATGTACCTGGCTCGCATCGATGGGGACTTTTAGAAAAACCTGCACTGGCAGGAGAAATGGATGGCTTGATGCAAATGATGACCGAAGCCCAAAAAGCCGACTTCAAGCCAGTGGCCATTCCCCTGAAAGCTGGATATGCAGCTTTTCATCATCCACTTTTGGTGCATGGGAGTTTTGCCAATTACTCTGATAGGTCCCGGAAAGCCTTTGTATTGAATGTCTTTGCAGATGGGACGATTTCGAATACCGACGAACCCTTGCTAGAAGGAGTTCCCGTGATCCGAAAAGGAGAGAAAATGGAAGGGAAGTTTTTTCCTTTGATTTTTGATCCAAATGATCTTGAGTCTTAAAGTAGTCGAATCCCAAACTTTTCTCCCAAACTCGTCAAATCTTCCACGACAGGATCAAGAAGGGGGATTCCTTCCTTTGCACGGATTGCTTCCAATTCACGCTCAGGGTCACCGGGGATGAGTACGCGATTATTCCCAGGCGTGGTTTCAGCAGAGCGGAATCGCTTGATCCAATTATCCATGTGGGATTTGAATTCATCGGCTGGTCGGAAAGCATCCACTCGCATAGCTCCAAAGAAGTGGCCAATTCCTTCTCCTACAGGATTGGGGTCTGGCTCCAAAAATGCTACGAAAGGTGGAACCCATGGGCCATAATTTGCCCCGGAAAGCACTGCGGAGAAAATATCTACAATGGATCCCAAAGCATAGCCTTTGTGTGAGCCATGCTCCCGATCTCCACCTAATGGCAACAATGCTCCTCCATCCTTTACTCCATTGGATGAGTTGGTAGGTTTTCCTTCTTTGTCCTGAACCCATCCCATCGGTGCTGGATTGCCTTTCCGTTGCAGGATTTCCAATTTCCCATTGGCTGCGGTGGTAGTCGCCATGTCAGCCACAAATGGAGGCTCTTCCTTTGCAGGGATGGCTACTGATATCGGATTGGTTCCTAGGAGTCTTTCCTTCGAAAAAGTAGGGCTAACAAGCGGACTGGCATTGGTCAAAGAAATGCCTATCATATCATGCTCCAAAGCCATCATGGCATGGTAGCCTGCTATTCCATAGTGATTGGAATTTTTGACACTCACCCAGCCGGTTCCGGCTTTACTCGCTTTTTCGATCGCCACATTCATAGCATAGGGTGCTACCACCAGCCCAAGACCGCCATCTCCATCGACTACAGCGGTGGAGGGAGTTTCGTGTGTGATCCGAATATTGGGATTGCTGTTGATGCGTCCCTTTTCCCACAGTCGGACATAGCCAGAAAGCCGCGCCACCCCATGGCTGTCCACTCCCCGCATATCTGCAGAAAGCAGGACTTCCGCTCCTTGCTGGGCGTGAAGTTCGCTACATCCGATTTTCAGAAGAATGTTTTTGGTGAAATCAAAAAGCTGTTGGTAGGAAAAGTTTTGCATGATCTAAGCTTTGTTTCAGGCAAAGATACGAGATCATTTTGCCAGCAGAAAAAATCAATTGGTTTCTACTTCAGTTTTGAGCACGGTAGCAATTGCTCCCTCTTTAAGCGCATAGTGCGAGCAGGTGATACTTTCGACTGCGATATGCTTGAGAATAAAATCAATCAATGAGGAAGCGACCACGATCATGTCTACCCGCATGGGGATCATTCCCGGGATTTGAAGGCGTTCTTCCCGATTTTTGGTGAGAAGGAGTTGGTAGATTCGATGAAATTCACTGACCGGAAGCTCGAAGGCATGTTGACCAGTAAGCTTGCACTGAAGCATGGACTCGTAGTAGATGTCTGTCAGCGTATCAAAAGTACCCGATGCGCCCACCAAGCTCGTAGGCTGGTAGGTTTGAATAGCCTGAAGGAGTGATTGAAGCTTTTCTTCCAAGTATCCGTGCAAGTGATGAATCTCAGCTGTCAGAATAGGGTCATGATGGTGGAAAAGTTCCAAGAGACGCTGTCCTCCGATTTCGAAGCTTCCTTTCCAAAAAACCTCCTGAGAAGTACCAATGATAAATTCTACTGAACCGCCTCCGATATCCATCATGAGTTCGGTTTGCCCATTTAATGATCCCGAAAGCTTGATGCCTTCATAAATCAACAAGGCTTCTTCCTCACCGCTTATTACTTTGATATCGATCCCGATTCGGGATTTTACTTCCTGGACAAAGTCCTGTCCGTTTTTAGCATTTCGTACGGCGCTCGTAGCAAAAGCAAAAATCCGATCGATTTGCTCTCCGTCTATGAGGTTTTTGAAATGTTGGAGGGTGTGGTATGCGCGTTTGAGAGCCTCAGGAGCAATTTGATCTTGGTTGATTCCTCCCTGTCCGAGTTTTACCGGTACTTTTTCTTTGTAGATGACATTGAATCCATCTCGAATCAATTCTACCAATACCAAGTGAAATGTATTGGTGCCCATGTCTATCACCGCTGCCTTCCGGGTACGCATACTGCCAATTTTTTTGGATGGGCGAATATAGAAAGTTATTGGAAAATCAATCAGTTAAGCTTCTCTTAATTCTGTATTAATTTTTTTCGGTTGCTTTATCCGTTCTGCTCACCTTTGGTCTCATTAAGTTTTCCCTACTACCCAAAGCCTACTATATTTGGCTTTTGCAAAAACCAATCCTATGGAAAAACAGAATAAACCCATTTATACCGCTCCATCAAATCAGGAAAAAATCGAATTGCTTCAAAAAAAGAATGCTGAAGCGATGCTTGGAGGAGGTGAAGCGCGAATTGCCTCTCAACATAAAAAAGGTAAACTCACCGCGAGGGAACGCATCGAATTACTTTTGGATGAAGGGACTTTTGAGGAGATTGATCGCTTTGTCATGCACCGAGCCAAGGATTTTGGTTTGGACAAGGAGCACTATCTCGGTGATGGCGTCGTCACTGGATATGGTGAGGTCAATGGCCGATTAGTTTATGTCTTTTCCCAAGATTTTACGGTTTTTGGAGGTTCGCTTTCAGAAACTCACGCAGAGAAAATCTGTAAAATCATGGATATGGCCATGAAGAACGGAGCTCCCGTCATCGGGCTAAATGACTCCGGTGGTGCTCGGATTCAGGAAGGGGTAAATTCTCTGGGAGGCTATGCGGATATTTTTTACCGAAACACCTTGGCTTCTGGAGTAGTCCCTCAGATTTCTGCGATTATGGGACCATGCGCAGGTGGGGCAGTTTATTCACCGGCAATCACGGATTTTATTCTCATGGTCGAGAATACCTCATACATGTTTGTCACAGGACCAAATGTCGTGAAGACTGTCACTCAGGAGACTGTTACGGCAGAGGAACTCGGAGGAGCATCTGCCCATAGTACCAAGTCCGGTGTGACTCACTTTTCTTGTAAAAATGAATTGGAATGTATCCGCCATATCAAGTCTTTGCTGAGCTACATTCCTCAAAACTGCGAAGAAATCGCTCCAGTCTATCCTTATGAGCAAAAGGCAGACGAAACTCGAAAGGAGCTTAACGATATTGTGCCTGAAAACCCGAATCATCCTTATGATATTCGAGATGTGGTTAGTGGCATTGTAGACTCGGATTCTTTCTTGGAGGTTCATGAAAACTATGCAGACAATATCGTAGTCGGATTTGCGCGAATCGCCGGTCGAAGCATTGGAATTGTTGGGAATCAACCTCAATCCATGGCAGGCGTTTTGGACAATCAGGCATCGATCAAAGCGGCACGTTTTGTAAGGTTCTGCGATAGCTTCAATGTACCGCTTCTTGTTTTGGTGGATGTGCCGGGCTTTTTACCGGGTACGGATCAAGAGTGGAATGGGATCATTACCAATGGGGCTAAGCTATTGTATGCCTTTTCGGAGGCGACTGTTCCGAGAATCACTGTCATTACGAGAAAGGCTTACGGTGGTGCTTATGATGTGATGAACTCTAAGCATATCGGTGCTGACTTGAATTTTGCCTGGCCGACAGCTGAGATCGCGGTAATGGGAGCAAAAGGCGCTTCAGAGATTATTTTCAGAAAGGAAATCGCTGAATCTGCTGATCCGGAAGCTAAGCTTCAGGAGAAAGTAGACGAATACACTGCGAAGTTTGCCAATCCGTATCGCGCCGCCCACAGAGGCTTTATTGATGAGGTTATCATGCCATCTGAAACCCGAATCAAACTAATTAAGGCATTTAAAATGCTGGAAAATAAGGTAGACAAGCTGCCAAGAAAAAAACACGGAAATATTCCGCTTTAAATAATTGACAAAAAAATATGAGTCCAGAACAAAGCTTTCTTTATAAATACCTCAATAATGCATCTCCAACAGGATTTGAAGCATCTGGCCAGCAAATTTGGCTAGATTATATCAAACCCTATGTGGATTCCTACTTTACGGATAATTACGGTACGGCCGTCGGTGTGATCAATGAGGATGCGCCGTACAAATTTGTCATTGAAGCGCATGCAGACGAGATCAGTTGGTTTGTCAACTATATCAAAGACGATGGCTACATCTATGTGCGTCGAAATGGTGGTTCTGATCACATGATCGCACCGTCTATGCGTGTGAATATTCATACGGACAAAGGAATGATTCCGGGAGTTTTCGGTTGGCCAGCCATCCATGTTCGGAAGGATGGGAAAGAGGATGCGCCTACCTTGGATAACATTTTCATCGATGTGGGAGCCAGTAGCAAAGAGGAAGTGGAAAAAATGGGAATCAATGTAGGATGTGTGATTACTTTCCGGGATGAATTAATTGAGCTGAATGAAAAGTATTATTCCGGCAGAGCATTGGACAACCGAATAGGAGGCTATATGATTGCTCAGGTAGCTCGGAAAATAAAAGAGTCAGGGAAAAAGCTGCCATTTGGATTGTATGTGGTCAATGCTGTCCAGGAAGAAATCGGACTTCGTGGCGCGCAAATGATTGCACATAAAATCAAACCCAATGCAGCCATTATCACAGATGTCTGTCATGATACTACTTCGCCTATGTATAATAAGGTGACCAGTGGAGACCAGGTGGCAGGTAAAGGTCCTGTTTTAACCTATGGAGCTTCTGTCCACAAAAAGCTTTTGGACCTCATTATTCAAACTGCTAAAGAAAAAGAGATTCCTTTTCAGCGTTCTGCAGCTTCACGAGTCACTGGAACGGATACCGATGCATTTGCCTATTCCAACGAGGGGGTGCCGTCGGCTTTGATTTCCCTCCCGCTTAAATACATGCATACGACGGTTGAGACCGCAAGCAAGGAGGATATCGAGCAAGTCATCCAATTGATGTATGAGTTTCTTTTGGACTTTGATCCAAAATTTGACTTCCGATACATTAGTTGATTGGAGAGTTGAAAGTCTTTTCCCCAGAACCTCAAACATAAAAGTGAAAAAATGATGTACAAGGATCAAATGGGAAGGGAAGTTTCAATTCCAAAAACTCCCAAGCGAATTGTGTCCTTAGTCCCCTCTCAAACCGAACTCTTGGTGGATTTGGGGCTAAGGGATCAATTGGTCGGTGTGACCAAATTCTGTGTACATCCAGCTAGCCTACGAAAAGAGAAAACCATTGTAGGAGGGACAAAGAACTACCGATTTGATGTAATCGATGAATTGAACCCTGATTTGATCATTGGTAATAAGGAGGAAAATGATCAAGAGGGGATTGAGAAGCTTTCTGAAAATTATCCTGTTTGGATGAGTGATGTAGGTGACTTAAGTCAAGCACTAGCGATGATTGCGGCTATTGGAGCGATTACCAGGAAAGTGAATCAAGCCAAAGTATTGGTGGAAAAACTAGAAAAATCCTTCGCAGAGGAATTGCCAAAGCTTGGAACGGTGGTTTATTTGATATGGAACAGTCCCATCATGGCAGTGGGAAAAAGCACTTTTATTCATGAGATGCTGGGGCAAGCTGGATTTATCAATGCCATTGATCAGGATCGGTACCCGGAAATCAGCATGGAAGAATTGAAAAGACTCAATCCTGACTTTTTGTTTTTAAGTTCGGAGCCTTTTCCCTTCAAATCAAAGCATGTGCAAGAATTCGAAAAAGAATTACTAAAAGCCAAAGTGAGGATTGTAGACGGAGAGATGTTTTCCTGGTATGGATCGAGATTGCTGAAAAGTCAATCTTATTTTGACTCGCTTCGAGAAAGTTAATCTGAAATGCCACTTATAAAATATTAAATTTCATGGCGAGACTTTTTTAAAAAATTCAATTAACTTTTCCCGTTCAAATTCTAGAGTAGAAACAAAAAAGATAATTAATCATACTATGAAGAAAAGTTATTTGCTAGGAGCACTTTTTCTTGTTGGGGCTTGGTCATGTGCACCAAGTTCGGAGAAAGAAGAAGAAGTAGTGACCGAGGAAGAAGTTGTTATTCCTGACAATAGTTTAACAGACGAGGAGCGTGCCGATGGATGGATGCTCTTATTTGATGGGGAGTCCATGGAGGGCTGGAGAGCTTTCAATGGCGACACTACTCCATCTAATTGGATTATCGAGGACGGGGCTATGAAAGGACTTGGAGCTACGGGCGGAAGTGACATTGGAGGCGATATTGTTTTTGGTCCCATGGAGTTTGAGGAGTTTGAGATGGAGTTTACATGGAAAATTTCTCCCGGAGGAAATAGCGGGGTGTTTTATCACGTAGTAGAGGGACCGGATTATAAAGCTCCATATTACACTGGACCGGAATATCAGGTAATTGATCAGATTGGTTTTGCCCAGCCCCTTGAGAAGTGGCAGTCATTGGCAGCTGATTATGCCATGTATGAGCCTGATTTGGAAGGAGAAGGGGTAGTCAAGCCAGCTGGAGAATGGAATGTTTCCCGCATCGTCTTCACAGAAGAGGGAGCTTCCTATTGGTTGAATGGCAAGAAAACGGTGGAGTTTGTTCCATATTCTGAGGATTGGACTGCCAAGAGGAATTCCGGTAAGTGGAATGACTTTCCGGATTATAAAATTGCCAAGAAGGGATTGATTGCGCTACAAGATCACGGAGATCCTGTTTGGTTTAAGAATATTAAAATTAGAACACGATGAAGAAGTTATTAATCACTACTATCCTTCTGGCAGCGATTCAATTCGCAAGTTTTGCACAGAAGAAGCAAAAACTATTCAATGGAAAGAATCTAGATGGATGGGTTATTTATGGTACAGAAAAGTGGTATGTCGAAGATGGGCTCTTAGTTTCGGAGAGTGGTCCTGATAAAGGGTATGGCTATTTAGGTACCGAGGAAGATTTTGATGATTTTGAAATCACATTAGAATTTAAGCAGGAAGCCAATGGAAATAGTGGGGTTTTTATCCGATCTACGGTAGATGGAACCAAGGTTTCAGGCTGGCAGGTAGAGGTTGCACCTCCTGGAAGTAATACGGGTGGGATTTATGAATCTTATGGAAGAGGCTGGTTAATTCAGCCAGAACCGGAAAAAGATGAGGCTTTAAAATTTGGCGAATGGAATAAAATGCGAATTGTCGTCAAAGGAGATAATGTTACCTCTTATTTGAATGGTGTAGAGATGGTGAATTTCTCAGATCCCAAAATAGGCGAAGGAAAAGGAGGTGTTTTACTCCAAATCCATGATGGTGGAGGTATAAAGGTCTATTGGCGAAATATTGTTTTGAAGAAGTTATAATTATAAAAGCTATTCAAAATTTCCCCTCTTAAAACTAGCTTTTGAGAGGGGAAAATTTTTTCAAGAGTTTCTGATTCAAAATCAACCACTTACTTGACAAAGTAAAAAAAGGTTGCGGTTGTGATTTGTTAAGAAATAAAATCCTGCGATATTTGTCCTCCCGAAAGCGCAGAAGGCGCCGGGGGAATTGAAAAGCGGGGAGAGGACATCGGGGATACTGGAAAAAAGATTTTCAAATTATTTTTCACCAGATATTGCCAGGAAAATAAAAGTTCTTACCTTTGCAGTCCTGTTCGGCGAAAGCGGGGCAGAAGCTCGGCAGAAGCGCCGGAAAGAAAAACACCAAAACAAGCCAAAACGGGACGGGAAGCGTCTTTTTTGAGCGGATCGGCGGGAGGCCGCAGATCTGGACAAGCCGTCCTGCAAGCAGGCCGGAGAAGTTCTTTGAAATGTTGTACAGCAAGAAAAAGCCAAAACAAGAAAGACAGGGCGGCCCGCAAGGGTCGTACATTAGGTTACTATACAATGGAGAGTTTGATCCTGGCTCAGGATGAACGCTAGCGGCAGGCCTAATACATGCAAGTCGAGCGGTAGAGATACTTTCGGGTATTTTGAGAGCGGCGCACGGGTGCGTAACACGTATGCAACCTACCTTA
>NZ_NIUC01000003.1:0-388926 GCF_002807035.1 Algoriphagus formosus
TCCAGTTTAGGCGGCCTGGCGCAGGGGTTCCACCTCTTCCCATCCCGAACAGAGCAGTTAAGCCCTGCAGCGCCGATGGTACTGGGGTTACACCCGGGAGAGTAGGTCGCCGCCTCATTATTCAAAACCTCAATCTACCGATTGGGGTTTTTTGGTTTTAGGACTTTTTGAATGAGGGAAAAAAAGATACAAGAAGTAATAGTTTAGAGATAGGATGAGTTTTAAGATATTGAATCTTTTCTCTGAAAGTCTGCAATGACTAGAAAGCATTGCGAAGTAAACTTTTTCCTTCAATGTCTTACTTCATAGAGATAAAAAAAGTATATGGGTTAGCGTTGTTATTTAAGTGATACCAATGTAACTCCAGCTCCTCCTCGATCTGCATGTTCATCCTTCATTTTCTGGACTGGTGGCATTGTTCTAAGGAGATTGCGAGTAATATCTCTAAGGATACCGTCTCCCTTTCCATGTACAATTCTAAGCTCCTTGATCCCGAGCATATGACCCTCGTCTATGAAATTTTGTATCAATGGGAGCACTTCTTCTCCTCTTTTACCCCTCAAATCCAAATTGGTAGAAAAATCCATCATTTTTTGATTGGGTAAATAAGTGCCTCCTTTCCGAGTTTTACTTTCTTTTTTCAACTCAGTTTTTGATATTTTCTCTAATCTGGAAAGTTTCACAGTGGATTTTAACTCTCCTATCGATATATCAGCCTCTTTATTTCTTAGGTTCAAAACCTCTGCGATTGCACCGTTATCCTTAACCCGAACTGCATCCCCAATTGCTATTTCTCCGGAAACCTTTTTATATACTGGGGTGATTGGTTTTTTCTCAGGTTGAATAGTCTTTTTGAACTCTTCCAGGCCCTTTCGTACTTCTTTTGTCTTTTCTTTTTCGGCCTGTTGCTCTTTGATTTCGCGAATGGTGGTTTCTATTTTTTGGTTGGCTTGATCTAAGAGTTGCTTTGCTTGAGATTTAGCATCTTGAAGAATGCTTTTTTTACTTTGTTCCAGTGTCTCTTTTAGCTGATTATACTCTTGAAGCCTTGTCTTGAGAAGCTTATCTTTTTTGGTGACTTCACTAAGTAGTGCCTGATATTGATTCTTTTCGTTTTCCAGTTTTGTCAAAAGCCGATCATAATTCACCCTTTCTTCTCCAATTTTAGATTTCGCATAAGAAAGGATTTCCTTGTGAATCCCAATTTTTGAAGCTATTTCAAGTGCAAATGAAGAACCAGGCTTTCCTATCTGAAGTTGGTACATAGGTGTCAACTTATCCACATCATAGCGCATAGCTCCATTAATCATTCCTGGGTTTTTCTCTGCCACTTGCTTCAAATTGCCATAGTGGGTTGTAATTACTCCAAAAACCCCCTTCTTATTCAGGTCTAATAATACCCCTTCGGCAATAGCTCCTCCAAATTGTGGCTCTGTACCTGTCCCAAATTCATCAATAAACAAGATTGTCTTTTTATTGGCGAATTCTGTAAAATGGCGCATGCTCATCAAATGTGAGCTATAGGTTGAGAGATCATTCTCCAAGTTTTGCTCATCACCGATATCGATGAAAAAATTCTGAAAAAGTGTACTCTTCGAATCAGGATGTACCGGTATCAAAAGACCACATTGAAGCATGTATTGAAGCAAAGCCACTGTTTTCAAGGAGACAGATTTTCCTCCTGCATTCGGCCCTGAAATCACTAATATCCGCTCATTTCCCTCCAATCTGATATCAAGAGGTATGATTTTTTTCTGTTGGCTTTTTAATGCCAACTCCAAAAGGGGATGTCTAGCTTTTGACCAGATCAAAACCCTTTGCTTCTCTAATAGTGGTTTATGGCTTTCTGTTTTTTGGGCAAACTTTGCTTTGGCTCTGATGAAATCCATTAAACCGAGGAAGTTTGTTGCTTTTTTTAGACCTGGAATAAAGGGTCTGATTCGATCAGTTAGTTCGGTCAAAATCCGAATAATTTCCCTTCTCTCCATGTATTCAAGGTCCCGGATCTCGTTATTGATGTCCAGTGCTTCCTCAGGCTCCATGAAAACGGTCTGTCCGGTGGACGATTCATCATGGATAAAGCCTCTAATTTTCCGTTTGTTTTCGGCTGCAATTGGGATCACCATTCTGCCTGACCGGATCGTGATGCCGATATCATCTACTGTAAAACCCTTAGCCCGAACTTCCTTGAAAATCCGATCCATTACCTTTCTAAGGCGGGATTCTTCATAGATTATTTGGGACCTGATCAGTTGGAGTTCTTTGCTTGCATTACTCCTGATTTGACCTTTTTCATCGATAATCTTCTCTATTTCCTTGAGAAGATTCATGTCCAAATCGATCACCAAGCCTAAAAGTTGGGATAAGCTTGGGTAAAAATCCCCATGTTTGGCAAAGAAGTTCAAACACCCTTTGACAGTTTGGAGGGAAAGTTTTAGCTCATGGAATTCCTCTTCATCTAAAAATGTCCCCTCAAGTTTTGCTTTCTCAAGAAATGGATTGATATCTGATATGCTTGAACTTGGAAAGCTCTCTCCGGATTCGAGAATTTTCTTGAATTCATCTGTTTGATCCAATAATTTCTGGACTAAAGAAAAGTCAGATGAAAAGGATATTTTTTCAACATAATCCCTTCCCAAAGAAGAGTTGCACTCTTCCTTGATTAGGTTTTTGATTTTTTGAAAGTTTATTTTTTGTTCGAGATTGGAAGGGTAGAGCATTAGAATTCTTCTTGGCTATCCGGTTTGGATTCTTTGACGACCAATGAGTCGATCACTTGTGTGTAGAGTTCATCCATTTTTTGTGGATACTGCAAATAGTATCGCATACTTTCGGTAAAAACAGAATCTGTGACTCCATGTTTTAGAAAAATCTCTTTTTCTAGCAGGGTGTACAATACTTGGGAAGAATCGTATGAAATCGGCAGTGCACTGGCTATCCCTTCTTGGAGATGGATATCGACCAATACCTCTACCATTTTATTTTCTGGTAAAATATGTTTTGGTTTTTCTTCGGATTCGCAAGCAAACAGAATCGCTAAAAGGAATAGTCCCAGTCGGATTACTTTCATCATTCAAAATTAATTTTTTTTAACTGAATAAACCCATACCCTTCCTGTAAGGTAAATTTTATTATTGCCTAGGGTCATTTATCTTAGGCGGTCAAAGCAAGTCTTATGAATCAGCAGCTCTTTAGCAAGCTTCGAAAATATGAAATTATGATCCGAAAGGTGGCTAATAACCACCTGCAAGGGGATTATCAGTCACTTTTCAAGGGGGCTGGGCTGGAATTTGATGACCTGCGTCCCTATCAATACGGAGATGACGTAAGAACGATCGAGTGGAAAGTTTCTGCCAAAGGCCACGGAACCTTTGTAAAGACATTCAGAGAGGACAAAGATCAGTCTGTTTATTTCCTTTTGGATATTTCCGGCAGTCAGGATATAGGAAGTGAGGGCTCCAAGAAAATAGATCAAGGGAAAATCATAGCTGGTGTGCTTACTTTGGCTGCATTATTTGAAGGTAGTCAGGTGGGATTGATCAGTTATTCGGATCAAAAAGAAAAGGTGATTCCGCCGGGAAAAGGAAGTAAGCAAGGAGTAAAGGTGATCAGAGGGATTTTTGACCACGAAAATCAATCTCTCAAAACTGATCTTGATGGGATGTTTACCTATTCCTTGAATTTGATCAAAAAGCGTAGTGTCATTATCGTGATTTCGGATTTTATTGACGATGGCTATCAAAGGTCATTTAGGGCGATGGCCGAAAGGCATGATTTGGTTGCAATTCAACTCACTGACCCAAGGGAATCAGCACTTCCGGCTTTAGGTATTATTCCTGTTTTTGATAAAGAAAAAGGCAGAACCACCTGGGTGAATACCGCCTTTGGTGGGTTTAGCAAAAAAATATCCGAGACATTTACGACCGAAAGAGAATCACTGAAAGAGCTTTGTAAGAAAAATCAGATTAATTACCTCGCTATCGACACCACTGAAGACATTGTCTTGCCTCTAATGGAGCTTTTCAAGTACCGAAATAAATCTATGAAACGTGGCTAAAAAGTTGATATTCATAGTATTAGTTTTTCTTCCATGCTTCATTTTCGCGCAAGGGGTCAATGTTGAGGGGTATTTTATGGCTGATTCTGCCAAACTAGGTGAGCGAATAGGTTATGTGCTCAAGGCGACCTATCCACGTGATAAGCAATTGATCTTTCCGGACTCCACTTACAATTACGAGCCATTTGTCTTGCTCGAGAAAAAGACCTACGTCAGTAGCACCATTGATTCGGTTACGACGGACAGTACAGTTTATTTTGTCTCCAATTTTGCGCTTGATTCTACGGTGTATTTGACCTTGCCAGTCTTTGAATTGAGCAGGTATGATAGTGTGACTCACTACCCGCTGGAGGCTGCCCTTGCAGTCAATTGGCAACTGGATTCCATTCCTGAGCAGTTAGCTTTCCAGGAAAACAATGTTTACCAGCCAATTCCCAAGAACTGGAATTGGATATTAATTGGTCTGATTTTCGTTTTGCTTTTAATTGCTCTTGTGGGTGGTTATTTTCTTTTTGGGAAAAGAATCAAGAAATATCTCACTGAAAGAAATGAAAAAAGAAGGTGGAAAATATTCGAAAAGCGTTGGCATTCAGCAGTTGAAACGCTCATAAATGATCAAACTATTGATGCAGCAGATGAACTTTTGGGTCTTTGGAAAGGATACATGGAAACGATCACCAAGTTGCCTGTGAGAGAGTGGACTTCCAGTGAGGTTGGTGAAAAGCTGGCCGATATCCGGATTTTCAGTTCACTCCGAAGCATAGAAATGATTATCTACGCAGGAACTAAGTCTGAAGTCAAGGAATCTTCAGATTACTTATTGACTAAAGCCAAAGAAAACTATCAAGAAAAACTAAAGAATATCAAGCATGATCGAGCAGTTGTCTGATTTTTTTAGCTTCTCTTGGTTTTTACCGGAAACATTCCAGAGCTACGAATGGGAAAAACCTTTTTTACTCAATTTGATTTGGGTAAATCTGGTCTTGATGCTTTTGCGAAAGGCAGTCAAGTTTCTGAAAAATCCGGTTTTAGAATTATCTCTTCCGAGAAGAGTCGCGAAGAATAATCCTTGGACCTATCTCAGGCTTGTGCCATCCCTATTTTTCTTCCTTAGCCTTGTCATGATCATTATTGCCTTGGCTCGGCCTCAGCGCACCAATGAACGTGTCGAGCAATATACTGAAGGGATCGACATCATGTTGGTCATGGATATTTCGGAGTCGATGGATTTGCAGGATTTTACTCCAAATCGACTTGAATCCGCCAAGGGCACTGCCTCTGACTTCATCAATGGTCGAATGGGTGATCGAATAGGGATCGTAGTTTTTGCAGGAGAGGCCTTTTCCCTAGCTCCTCTAACCAATGATTATAAGTTACTGGACGAACTTATTTCTGAAATTGCTTTTGACCTGATGGAAGCTAAAGGAACGGCGATTGGTTCAGCAATTGCTGCCGGGACCAACAGGCTTAAAGATGCGGAATCAGCCTCGAAAGTAATGATTTTACTCAGTGATGGTGAAAGCAATGCAGGAAATGTAGATCCGCTTTTTGCAGCAGAATTGGCTTCTGCTATTGGGATTAAAATTTATACGATTGCAGTGGGTAAAGATGGAATGGTACCTTATGGAACAGATTTTTTTGGGCGTCCTCAGATGGTAGAAAGCTACTTGGATGAGACCACACTCAGAGAGATCGCACAGTTAACCAAAGGAGAGTTCTTCAGAGCCTCGGATGGTACTGCACTTCAGCAGATTTTTGATCGAATCGATCAGCTCGAGAAAAGTGAGATCATGGAAAACCGGTATCGGGAAACGACCGACTATTATCGGGCCTACCTGTTTTGGGCGATTCTTTTCTTCTTGGTTTGGCTACTTCTGAAGAGCAGTTTCTTGAACAATTTCCTATTGGACTGAGGTTTCAAAGGTCTTTTGCTTCCAGTTCTGTAGTCTTGGATTCATAATCGCAAACCACAGCGGTGGGAAAAATGCCACGATTATCATGGCCGAATAGCCTGCAGGCAATTGGGGGCTTTCATCATAGTGATTTAGCACTTGATAAGGTTTGTGAGCAAAAGCATGATGATCAGAGTGTCGTTGTAGCTGAAATAGGAGGAAGTTACTCACACGATGGCTGGCATTCCAGGAATGCAATGGAGTCACCCGTTCATATAGCCCATTGGAAAGTTGCTTGCGCTCCATCCCATAATGCTCCAAATAATTCACTGCCTCTAAAAGGCTAAAGGCTAAGAAACTTTGGGTGAAAAAGAAAAGCGGCACCTCCCAGACCCATCGATCTAGTGCAAAAGAAAACCCAATAAAGAATAGACTTACAAAAATTAAAGGGGCGAGTGTAAACTGAATCATTTCATTTTTAAGTGACCAAAAGGGAATTGATTTTCTATCCAGCCTGCTTTTCTCTAAAGCCCAGGCACTTTGATAGCCATTCCAAACGGATCTCGCCCAAAAGGCATAAAAATTTTCTCCAAAACGACTCGTAGCCGGGTCTTCCGGGGTAGCTACTTTTACATGGTGACCTCGATTATGCTCAATAATGAAATGCATATAACAAACCGTCATGAGTAGTACCTTAGCATAAAACTGGTCGGCTTTTTCTTTTTTATGACCTAGTTCATGAGCTACTGTAATGCCTATTCCACCCGTCACTAAAGCCATACCTGTACACAGAGCAATCCATTCAGTCAGAACCAGCGTCTCAGTCGCTACCACATAAAATCCCCAAACTAGAACGGCCATCTGTACATAAACCCATGAAAAAGTAACTAATTTATAAAATCGCTGCTTCGCAATCTGTGAAATGGCTTCCTTGGGGACATTGCTTTGATCCGTGCTGATCGCATAGTCCATAAGAGGCACTGCTACAAACACAAAAATGTGAATCATCCAGATGCCTATTCCACCAATGTAATGACCTGCTACCAATAAAATAGGGAGGATTAGAGCACTTAGGAATCCTATACGTTTAATGGTTTTCATAGATGAGGGACTAAGTTTTCCTAAATTAAATCCTTTGGTAAATAAAATCAAGGGCCCGGAATCATGTATGCGGCTCAATCCCTGATTTTTATCAGCTTTCAGACAAAAACTTATCAAGTTTTCTAAGGATAGACTTTCTCAACTTTGGGGAAATTAGAATAGCATGCTCAGCCCTCAACTCATTCAAAAATATAATACGCCTGCACCTCGATACACTAGCTACCCGACGGTTCCACTTTGGGAAAATAACCTCAATGGTGAAGATTGGGAGGCATTGGTAAAAAGAGCTTTCGGCTTATTTGGTAGCAAAGAAGGAATCACGCTCTACATTCACTTACCTTTTTGTGAAAGTCTTTGTACTTATTGTGGCTGCAACAAGCGAATAACAAAAAACCATTCGGTAGAATCACCCTACATTGAGGTACTTCTCATTGAATGGAAAAACTATTTAAGACTTTTTGGGGAAAAGCCGAAACTTAATGGCATTCATTTGGGAGGAGGCACTCCGACCTTTTTCAGCCCAGAATCACTCAAAAGGTTGCTTTCGGTTATTATCCATTCTTGTGACATCGCCGAGAATCCAGAGTTTAGTTTCGAAGGACACCCAAACAATACCACATTTGAGCATTTGGCGGCTTTAGCTGAATTGGGATTTGATCGGGTGAGTTATGGCATCCAGGATTTTGATGAGCAGGTTCAGCAATCTATTCACCGGATTCAGCCTTTTGAGGCAGTGGAAAAGGCTACCCAAAACGCCAGAAACCTAGGGTATACCTCAATCAACTTTGATTTGATATATGGGCTACCTCATCAGACCATTGCTACACTTGAAAAGACTTTTGAGCGAGTAGCTGAATTGATGCCTGATCGAATTGCCTTTTACAGCTACGCCCATGTGCCTAGTTCATTTCCAGCTCAGAAGAGCTATGAGCAGTACCTCCCGAGTGAATTAGAGAAAAGAAACTTGTATGATCGGGGGAAGGAGATTCTTTTGGAACTTGGATACGTAGAGATCGGTATGGATCATTTTTCCCGACAAGATGATCCTTTGGCTAAGGCCAAGGATTTAGGGAAGCTTCATCGGAATTTTATGGGATTCACTACTTCTCCATCAAAGATGTTGATCGGTCTTGGAGCCAGTAGTATCAGCGATATTCATTTAGCTTTTATGCAAAATGAAAAGGGGATTACTGCCTATCAGGAGGCGATGGAAAATGACAATTGGCCAATTGTCAGAAGTCATGCAATGAGTGATCAGGATCTGGTAATCAGAAATTTGATTTTGGATCTGATTTGTAAGCATGAGGTAGTAATCAACGAAGAGCTTGATTTTTTCTTGGGAAAAAAACAATGGGAGCAACTCGCAGAGATGCAGGACGAAGGTTTAATCGAGATTTCGCCTAAAAAACTGAAAGTTACAGATGATGGGGTAGGAGTGATCCGTCAAATCTGCAAAGTATTTGACCTTAGGCTGCAATCACAAAATAAAGAGTTGATTTTTAGTAAGGCTATTTAATGGCAAACGGTAATCTCCATTTTTTCCGTTCCATAGTCGAAGGTGACCATTTCTGGACTCAGGCCGGGAATCCCTAATCCTAGGCCTCTGAAAATAAAAATGATTCCCAAGATGACTCCCAAATAGGGGATCGCTTTTTGAAAATTCATCCGGGTTTTCACTGTGATTATCTGGCTTGAGAACATTAAAAACAGTAAGAGTGGGATCGTACCTATTCCAAAGAAAAACATGTAAACAGCTCCCAAATAGGGGCTTTGCATGCCAAGTGCTGCGATGAGTGCCATGTAGACCATACCACATGGGAGAAGCCCATTGGCTAAGCCTGTGGCAAAAAAGGCAGGTTTTCCTCCTCGCTTTAGGAAGTAGGATAGCTTCTGTCTAACCCATTTTACCAAACCTGAAAAAATGGATACTTGAAGCAGCTGCTCTGATTTTTTGTAATTGAGTGACAGTAAGACTAAAACTACCCCCATGGCAATTGAGAAACCCTGTTGGATTCCAGCCAAAGACATAGAAAAGCCTACAAATCCAATGAGAAGCCCTAAAAGGGCATAGGTAAAGCTTCTGCCAAGATTGTAGAGTATTTTATTCCAAATGAATCCGGAATTACTGGCATTTCCAACGGCGAGGGCAATAGGTCCACACATTCCCACGCAGTGGAATGAACCTAAAAAACCCAAAAGAAATGCAGTCCAAATCATCAGAGTGTAATTTTCTTCTCTTGATAGAATTCTGTTCCGTTTTCGGTCCAAGTGAGTTGAACTCTCCAATATCCAGGTTTTAGACTGGCGATGGATATTTGTTTTTTTCCTGACTCGATGATTTCTACAGGCACGCTTTGATCAAGGCTTACATCCGAAGGTCGATAGAGGTTGAGATTTCCTTTTGCACCCTTTGGAAGATCCAAAATGACTGCTTTAGATTGGGAATCAAAAGCTAAAACTTCCCGATCAAGAAGGAGCGTTGAGGACTCCCTGTCTATCTGTTCTTGATATTTGATCTCTGCTTCGTAGTAATTGTCCCTTACCAGCTCAATCCCATCCATCCTTACCGAGATAATCACCATGGTCATGATGATGCCTACGAAAGCAATGATTGAAAGTAAAATTCCTTTTCCCCAGTCCATAGTTTTATTCTTTTGATATAGGAGCCATAAAGCTCGTTTCTATTTTATCAATTTCTTTATCCGCATGCACCAGTGAAAGTTGAATTTCCTGCTGTGGGCGGTTTACGCTCTTTTGATCAGTAACGATGAAAAACCGTCCTTCCACTTTGGATTGAGGCTCAAGTACCCAATTTTGTCCGCCGACGATTTCTACATCCATTCCTTCTACCAAGGAAG
Source organism: Algoriphagus formosus (assembly GCF_002807035.1). Classification (GTDB taxonomy): domain Bacteria; phylum Bacteroidota; class Bacteroidia; order Cytophagales; family Cyclobacteriaceae; genus Algoriphagus; species Algoriphagus formosus. The sequence continues at coordinate 9,909 of NZ_NIUC01000003.1, forward strand.
AAAGATCCACCGTTTGAGGTTCGAAGGTTTTATTGATGAGGGTGATTTGATAGAGATTTGAAACCGTACCATTATCCCGCATTTGATAGGTCATTCCAGGGAACCTTGTCACTGTAGCCTGAAGCTCATCACGAGTAGCAATCAATGATATAAATCCAGCCACCAAAATAACCAACACAACAGAATAAGCTTTCACTCGGTTGGTGATTAGTTTCTGAAAGCCTTGTTGAATACTATTCTCTGATGCATATCGAATAAGGCCTTTAGGACGGTCCACTTTGACCATTACCTCATCACAAGCATCAATGCAAGCTGTACAATTGACACACTCCATTTGTACTCCATTTCGGATATCAATGCCTGTCGGACATACCTGCACACAAAGATTACAGTCTACACAATCTCCAAGAGGGGTTTCTTCGACTTTATTTTTTCGAATCGGTCCTCTAGGCTCTCCCCGCACATAATCATACATTACGTTGATAGAGTTGTTGTCCAAAAGCACTCCTTGTAGTCTACCATAAGGGCAGACCACTGTACATGCTTGCTCTCTAAACCACGTGAAGACGAACATGAAAATCCCTGAAAATGCAACCAAACCAATAAAGCCGGCCAAGTTAGCGGTTGGTGGCTGGGTGACAATCTCTCTGACCTGATCGATTCCGATCAAATATGCCATCACCAAATGTCCAATCAAAAGGGAGATTAAACCAAATATTAGAAGCTTTGATCCCTTTTTGATAATCTTTTCACCATTCCAAGGCATGGCATCCAACGCACGCTGTTGATTGGCATCTCCTTCGATCATGTATTCGATCTTGCGGAAAACCATTTCCATGAAAAGTGTCTGAGGACAAGCCCAACCACACCATATTCTCCCAAATATCACAGTAAACAGGATGATAAATACAAAGAATATCAAGAGAAGGAATATCAGCAAATGGGTGTCTTGTGGCCAGAAAACCGCTCCAAAAATGATGAATTTCCGCTCAAAAATATTGAAAAGGAGCCATGGCCTGCCATCTACCTGAATGAATGGACCGGCAAATAAAATAGCCAAAAGAATCCACGAAAGGTAGGTGCGGTATTTGTAAAAGAAACCCTTTACTTTTTTGGGGTAAACCCAGTTTCTTTTACCATCATCTTGGACAGTTGACAGGGAGTCCCGGAAAGTATTCGGGTCGAGATGTGGATTTTTCTTTGCCATAATGAGAGAATAATTAAAGACTGTCAGAGAATTGCTCTGACAGTCTAAAGGTATTAAAGTGCAGCAACCACGCTTGTGCTATCAGTCACCACTTCTTCTTGCGTAGGTGTATAAAGTTCCCCTTGTGGGTCTTTGGGACTAGCTGGAGTAGTACCAACTAGACTTAGGATGTAACTGGAGACTTGTTGCATTTCTTGTGGAGAAAGCTGATCCTCCCAGGGCACCATCCCTTTGCTGACTACGCCATATTTCACTACAGAGAAAACATCGTTGATAGATCCTCCATGGATCCAGTATTGATCTGTCAGGTTTGGACCTACGCCACCCCCACCGTCTGCAGCATGACAAGCAGCACAGTTGGCTTCGAAGATTGACTTTCCTACAGCTAATCCAGACTCAGAATCATCAACAGTCACATTCGTCTCGTCTATGGATGCTGCAAGGTTTGCCATTCTTGCTTCCGCAGCTATGGCCTCTATTCTAAGCTCTTCCTGATACTCTTCTACGCCTGTAAGCCCTAAGCCTAAGACTGAATAATAAGTGAAATATCCGACGCCGTAGATGATAGTCAATATGAAAACCCACTGAAGCCAAGGCGGCATGAAGTTGTCTAGCTCTGTGATGCCGTCATAGGAGTGATCTGCCATCATTTTTGCTTTTTCTTCTTTGCCTCCTACAGTATCCATTTTACCAGTGACAAAGCGTTCTTTGAACTTCTCCCACCAGCTTGGTTCATTAGCCAATTCTGGATTTTCATTTCGGAAAACAGCAACCATAAAGGTCATCAAATAGACCATCAGAACTAATAAAAGAATGATTACCAGAAGGACTATACCGAGGATAATCAGTAAGGTCAATTGTCCGGGATCCATTGCTTGAAGGTCTGAGTACCAATTGGAGCTTTCTGTTTGTCCAAAAGCAAGTTGAGTGGGTAGCCACCCGATTGTGAATAGAAATATGAGAAACTTTTTCATGGCTGGGATGGGGTTATATCGTCGTCATTTTCCATAGGTAGAGATTTCAGGTGGTCCACCACATCTTTTGGGATAGACTTTACCCAAAAGAAAACCCCCAAGAAAAATGTGACAAAGATGAGCAATGAAATCACTGGATAGATTTCAATATTTTCGATTGATCTTAAAACTTCTTTATACATGGTTTCTTCGGTTTAATTGGATGCGGTAGCATTGATATCTGTCCCAAGCCGCTGTAGGTAAGCGATCAGTGCTACGATTTCTGTGTTTGGAAGTACTTCCACACCGGCATCTTTCAGATTGGTCACAATCTGATCAGCTTGGCTTTCCAAATCCGCCATGGCTTGTTGGTCATATCCTTCAGGATACGGTACCCCAAGTTTTTGAAGCGTTCTGATTTTGGCAGGTAGCTCCGAATAGTCCATGATATTCTCCTTCATCCAAGGATAAGGAGGCATCAATGATCCCGGAGACATTGTTCTTGGATCTTCCATGTGGAAGTAGTGCCAAGAATCAGGGTATTTGCCACCTACCCGATGCAAGTCTGGACCAGTTCGCTTTGATCCCCACAAGAAAGGTCTGTCATAGACGAATTCGCCAGCTTTGGAGTATTCTCCATATCGCTCTGTCTCAAATCGGAATGGTCGGATCATCTGTGAGTGACAGCCTACACAACCATTGGCGATGTAAAGATCTCTACCCTCCAACTCTAGTGGAGTATATGGTTTCACTGAAGCGATGGTCGGCACATTTGACTTTACGAGAATGGTAGGGATGATTTCGATCGCTCCACCAATTGCGATAGCGATGGTAGCCAAAACAGTAAAGAATACTGGCTTGCGCTCCCATGCTCTGTGCCAAAATTCTCCCGCAGGATTGTAGTTTTTAGCCAAAGCTGGTGCCTGATCTTCCTCATAAGCTTGGAAGCTTCCTTTCTTAGCTGTCATGAACATATTGTATACCATGATGATGGCTCCAGTCAAGTAAAGAAGTCCACCAAATGCTCTTAGCATATACATTGGTACAAGCTCTACAACAGTCTGTAGGAAGTTGCCATAAGCCAATCGACCCATTTCATTAAACTCACGAAGCATCAAGAACTGGGTAAGAGCCGCTACATACATCGGAAGTGCATAGAAGATGATTCCGAGTGTGCCAATCCAGAAGTGAGTATTGGCAAGTTTTTGTGAGTAAATGGTGGTTTTGAATAGTCTTGGCCACATCCAATACAGCATTCCGAAGGTTAAGAATCCATTCCAACCCAATCCGCCAATGTGTACGTGTGCTACGATCCAGTCAGTGTAGTGGGCGATAGCGTTGACATTTTTCAATGATAGCATCGGACCCTCAAAGGTGGACATACCATAGGCTGTCACTGCCACTACCATAAACTTCAATACTGGTTCATTCCGCACTTTATCCCAAGCACCTCTAAGTGTCAGAAGACCATTCACCATACCACCCCAAGAAGGAGCAATCAGCATCACAGAGAAGACTGTACCTAATACCTGAGCCCACTCAGGAAGAGCAGTGTAGAGCAAGTGGTGAGGTCCTGCCCACATGTAGATAAAGATCAAGGACCAAAAGTGGATAATGGAAAGCTTGTAGGAATAAACTGGTCTATTCGCAGCTTTTGGAAGAAAGTAATACATCAAGCCAAGGAATGGGGTAGTCAAGAAGAATGCTACTGCATTGTGTCCATACCACCACTGAACCAAGGCATCCTGAACACCTGCATAAGCAGAGTAACTCTTCAGGAAGTTGACTGGAAGTGCAAGAGAGTTGAAGATGTGAAGTACTGCTACTGTCACAAAGGAGGCTAGGTAAAACCAAATGGCCACATACATGTGACGCTCACGACGCTTGATCAGCGTACCGATCATGTTGGCACCAAAGGCTACCCAAACTAATGCAATGGCAATGTCGATTGGCCATTCTAGTTCGGCATACTCCTTTGAGGTGGTTAATCCTAGTGGAAGCGTAATGGCTGCTGCCAAAATGATTAATTGCCAGCCCCAAAAGTGAAACCAGCTGAGGCCCTTGTTCCACATAGGGGTCTTCAAGAGTCTTGGCATGGAGTAATAAACCCCTGCAAAGATTGCGTTACCTACAAAGGCAAAGATCACCGCATTGGTGTGCAGTGGTCGAATCCTTCCAAAGGTCGTGTAAGGGTTGCCTAAGTTTGCTTCAGGCCAGAAAAGCTGCGTGGCTGCTATGACCCCCACGAGCATCCCCACTATACCCCAGATAATCGTCGCGGCTCCAAAGTACTTGACAATTTTATTGTCGTAATGGAACCTTTCCAGTGTAGCGTCATTCATTGGACTTTTGTTTTAAAGGTTGATTTTTCGTTGTTTTTTTATGATTGTCAAAGAGAATCCTCACCGATGGAGTGTAGTCATCATCAAACTGTCCGCCTTTCATTGCTTTGAAAAAAAGAAATAGAAAGGTCACCGCCAGAATCAAACTCACCCCGATTAGAATAAATATTACTTCCATGCTTTAGGGCTTTGATTGCGTTAAGAGTCCTTTGCGCCAGGCTAAGAAATTGGTAGAAAGCGTGGTGAAAAGAACTACTGAAATACTTGATAGAGGCATCAATACAGCACAGATCACAGGGCTCAAAATACCTTGAACTGCGAGGCTGATACCGACAATATTGTATAGAAAACTCAGGGCGAAACTTGCCTTGATGACATTTCTGCTTTGCTTGGCAAAAGCCAAAAACTCCGGGATTTTTTCAAAAGAATCAGCATCTAAAATGGCATCACTTGCTGGAGAAAAATGGCTGACCCGGTCAGATATCGCTATTCCAACTTCACTTTCCTGCAAGGCTCCTGCATCATTCAATCCATCACCGACCATCAGCGTTTGATGGCGATCCTGATTCAACTTTTTGATGTATTGTAATTTGTCATTTGGACCCTGCTGAAAATTATAATGGATGTCACTCCCCAGAAGGTTTTGAAGCGATTTCATTTCATGACTGTGATCACCGGAAAGCAGGTGAAGCTCATACTCGTTTTCTAAATGGGATACAACGTCCTTTGCTTTAGCTCGTAAGCCGGATTGAATATGGAAATATCCAAGGATTACATCCGAGACGCTGAAGTAAACCAGATTGCCTGATTCTACCGAAAGCCCGTTTTTGACACCACAAAATGTCTTTGAACCCACTTTGACAGTCTGTCCCAGATACTCTCCCTGAATACCTTGTCCTTTGATTTCGGATACATGATCTAAAGTCGCCGAGGCTACATCGCCAAGCCAAACATTGGTTCGATTGCTCAGTGGATGAGTAGATCGTGCCACCAGAGATTTTAGAATAGACTTTGATTCTTCAGAGAGTTTTTCTCCATGATAAGAAACGCTGGCTTTTGCCGGGTCTGTCAAGGTGCCAGTTTTATCAAAAATAAGCGTGTCCACCAAGGCTAGGCGCTCTACCACACTGGCGTTTTTGAGGTAGAATTTTCCTCTGCCAAATATCCGAAGCGTGTTTCCCAAAGTAAAAGGAGTGGACATTGCAAGTGCGCAGGGGCAAGCAACTATCAGTACCGAAACAAAGGCTTTTACACCCATGGAAACATCCATAGGAATCCATGCTAACAAGGCAATCAAGGCAATGCTAATGACGGTCCAGGTGAAAACTCCAGAAACCTGATTGGAAAGCGGTTCCAGTAGTTTGTCTTTCGATTTTTCGAAGCTTTCATTGTTCCATAGATCGGTTAGATAGCCCTGAGAAGGTGATTTTTGAACTGTCAGTAGAACTGGTTCGCCTTTTTGCCGACCTCCTGCATAGATCAATTCTCCTTTACGCTTCGGAACTGGCACTTCTTCACCGGTGACAAAGCTGTAATCGACTTGAGCGCTTTCACTCAATAGAAGAGAATCTGCTGGAATTAACTCTTCATCGCGGACCAAGATTACATCACCAACCTCCAGCTTTGTCAATGGAATGACTTCTTCTCGATTTTGGACTAATTTGGTAACAGCAATGGGGAAATAGGACTTGTAATCTCGGTCAAACTCAAGTGCAGTGAAGGTTTTTTGTTGGTAGATTTTTCCAAGAAGCAAAAAGAATAAAAGTCCTCCTAGGCTATCCATGTACCCCGCATTGCCAAAGGCGAAAATTTCCCAAAGACTGTATAAAAACAAGGAAGCAATGCCCAAAACAATGGGAATATCCATGTTAATCCGTCGCTGCTTGATGGAGTTCCAGGCGGAGAGGTAATAATCACTTGCAGAATAAGTGACTACGGGAATAGCCAAAAGCACATTTAGATAATTGAAAAGGCTTCGGAAGTTTTCTGCTATCAGCTCTACTTCTGAGAAGTACTCAGGAATACTAAAAAGCATCATATTCCCAAAGCAAAAACCCGCTACAGCGAGTCTTTTTACAGTGCGTCTATCTGCTTTTCCGGTTTTCTCTTTCTTATCAAGGTGAGATAGGGCTATTTTGGGTTCGTAGCCAATGGTAGAGAGTAGGCTTACCACTTCTTGAAGATTAATCTTTTCCTTCAAAAACTTGATCTGTACCTTTTTCTTGATGAAATCCACTCGGCTACTGATGATTCCGGGATGGATTTGGTATAGATTCTCGAGTAGCCAAATGCAAGAAGCACAATGGATCAAAGGGATATGGAATGTCACATGGCATTCACTTTCGTTTTGAAAGTCTAGAAGTTTTTGGGCTGTTTCTTCATCGTTTAGATAGTCAAACCGATTGGCTTTACCTTTCTTTTCCTTCTGACTTTCTCCCGGGAAAGATTCTAAATCATAGTAGGTACAAAGGTCATTCTCTGACAAAACCTCATACACAAGCTTACAACCTTGGCAACAAAATACCTTTTCGTCGATCTTCAACGAATCATTTTCACATTGCTCACCACAGTGGTAGCAATGTGTTTTTTCGGTAGTTGCTGGGTTAAGCATGATTTTATTTTTCACAAAAATTTAATAATAAATAGCTAATTTTTATGACTTTCGTCATATTTTTTATTGATTTAGAGCGATAAATAAAAAGAAAGTTTGTTGCTCCACATTTTTCCTCTGTAAAAGTGAAATAGCACTTTAGCAAGATCTGCCTGGTAGTTCTTGGTGGTGACTAATAGGGTGCAGTCATGCTTAACGGCATATGACCAAAAGTCCCCAATTCGTAAAAAATTGAACTTGATAAAACTTGTTTCTCGGGTAGATTTTGATACCATTTGAATTAGTTCTTGTTCCTCTTTTATTTTCGATTTGGGAATAAATGAAGGAGAGATGATCGTCGCTTTGCTATTCCTTATTTTGTTTTGAAATAGTTTGATGTAATTTTTGATAAGGCGAAAAGAGTGTGGGGTGCCATCGTAATGGAAGAGTAAGTGCTGGGTAGAAAAGTCCGGTACAAATAGCAAAACAGGAATTTCGCAGACCTCTTTTTCCAAAGGGACAGGTAATTCTTCCTGATGAAGCCAGTCCAATACCTTATTAAGATTGACGGTAATTAGGGAAGGTTCGCCATCCTTAGGATTGCAGAGTAATTCTTCTTCCTTGCCCGGCCAAAAGTCAGTTGTCAGAACAGGGCAATTATATTCATGAAGAATAGTTTCAGGAATATGAAATTTGGTGGCGTAGGATTCTTTGAGCTCCATAGTTTCTTGAGATTATTCAAAACTAATGCGCCCCTCCCAGTCAGGGTCTGACTAAACCCATGAGCAAACCTGATAAAAATCAGTTTATTTGAGTTTTATCAGATTTTGACCAAAAAAAAGAGGGCCTTGGCCCTCTAAATGATTGATTTATTGATGATTTTAATCTTTTACGAGATTGAAAACATAGCTCCCTGCCACTGCCTGAACACCAAAAACTCTAGCGCCTGGGGCGGGAATATTAAACTCTAGTCGAAGGTTATTGCCCGTCTGAGTAAAGGAGATCTCCCGTCCTGCAGCGGGCTTGCTTCCTGTCAAAGTGAATTTGTCAAAATTGGTACCGGCAAAGCTCCAATTCCCAGAATTGTCAAAAAGATCATTGTTATTTCGAGAAGTATAGGTCCTCGAAGAGCCTGAGTTGAGAATTAGTTCAAAATTCTGATAGAGATCCGTAACAGTGTTTCCACTTCGAGTCACAGATCCGCCACCTGCTATACTCCAGGATTGAGTACCAGTACCTGTAAGAGCTTCGATAGCCAATTCTTCAGGGGTTTTCTGAGGGGGTTGCGGTGTAGGGTCATCACCACCACAAGCTGATGAAAAAATCACCAGAAGCATCAAAGCGAAAAGAGAGGAAAGATTTCTGTTCATACTGATTTAAATTAGAACTTTAAAATTAGCCATATCTGTCTAAGTTCAAAGCTAGGTCTCATTTATAATTCTCTAAGACTAGTTTTTGTTCGCAAAAATCAAATTCGCGAGGCTCGTTTGAGCAGATTACAAGGATTTTATCACCCTGAAATTTCTTAATCATTTCCCGATACCAGTCGATTCCTCTGATATCTAAATTGGAGGTTGGTTCGTCTAAAAAGACAATACCTACATCCGATATCATAGCCAGGATCAACTTCAGGCGTTGTTTCATCCCAGAGCTGAATTGAGAAACCATTTTTTGGCTATGCTCTTCCAAATAAGCAAGCTTGATGATATCCTCGGGAGTCATGCCATCGATAGGCTGTTTGAAGCGGAAGTGAAATTGAATTAGCTCTTCAAGGGTGAACTCTTCAGGTAGCTCCAAATAGGGGGCTGCTATACTAAGGTGTCGAAACCAATCCCCTTCATCTATATTTTTGCCTTCGAAATTGAAGTTGATTTTACCTGAAGTTAGTGGGATAGATCCAGTAAGGCATTTAAGAAGGGTAGACTTTCCAGAACCGTTACTTCCGGTAATAGCCAACTGATCTTTTGGCTTCAGAAGTAGGGATAGTTCTTTGAATATCCATTCGTATTGGAAGCGCTTTGATGCTTTCTCTACACCTATTTCAAGCATGCTTAATGGATGTAACCCTTCATGACTCCTCGCTCGGAGGACCTGATGAAATTCAGAATTTCATCCCGTTCTTTGGTTGCAGGTAGGTTAATTTCAATTTCCTCCAGAGCTCTTGAATTATTCATGCTATTGAGGAAAAGGAACCGATAAACCTCCTGAATATGAGCAATCGACTCAGATGAAAAGCCTCTTCTTCTCAAGCCTAAAGAATTGACACCGGCATAGGAGAGAGGTTCTCTCGCTGCTTTGGTAAAAGGGGGCACGTCTTTTCGTACCAAAGATCCGCCAGAGATCATGGAATGCATGCCGATTTTGACAAATTGATGGATAGCGCTAGAACCACCCACAATAGCCCAATCGTCGATGGACACATGACCAGCAATTTGCACAGAGTTGGCGATGATTACATGACTTCCAATCACACAGTCATGAGCCACATGGACATAAGCCATTAGTAGACAATTGCTTCCAATGACTGTGGTTTGCTTATCTACAGTTCCTCTGCTTATAGTGACACATTCTCTGATGGTGGTATTGTCTCCGATGACAACCGTGGACTCTTCACCTTGAAACTTGAGGTCTTGAGGAATGCCCGCGATAACAGCTCCAGGAAAAATTTTGCAGTTTTTGCCGATTCTCGCACCTGGAAAAATTGTGACGTTTGGACCAATCCAAGTACCTTCACCTATCTCGACATTCTCATGAACCATCGTGAAAGGGTCGATTTGTACATTCTTCCCAATAGTTGCCTTGGGATCTATGTGGGCCATTGGACTGATCATGATTCTTTACGAGTTATACTTGCTGTCATTACTGCCTCGCAGACGAGTGTGTTTCCGACATAGGCTTCTCCTCTCATTTTAGCGATTCCTCTTCGAATAGGTGCAAGCAATTCACATTTGAATATAAGTGTATCTCCCGGAAGAACCATCTTTCGGAATTTGCAGCTTTCTATTCCCAAGAAATAAGTCCAGTAATTTTCCGGATCGTCTACGGTGCTTAGAACCAGAATCCCGCCAGTCTGAGCCATAGCTTCTACCTGCAATACTCCCGGCATCACGGGGTTTCCTGGAAAATGGCCTAGAAAGAATGGCTCATTCATAGTCACGTTCTTTACACCGGCTACCACTGTGTCATCCAGATAGATTACTTTGTCTAGTAGCTGAAATGGATATCTGTGCGGAAGGATATTGCTGATTTGATTGATATCCATCACCGGCGGAAGCTTGGGGTCATAGTAAGGGATATGGGAAGAGGATGCCTTTTCCATGGCCCTTTTGATCTTTTTTGCAAAAGCCACATTGGCAGCATGCCCAGGTCTAGCAGCTAAAATTTGGGCTTTCAGTGGTCTTCCTACCAAGGCAAGGTCACCAACTACATCCAGAAGCTTGTGTCTGGCAGGTTCATTTTTGTATCGAAGGTCCACATTGTTTAGAATCCCCTCTTTTTTGACTTCCACATGTTGCTTGTTAAACATCTTCGCCAGATGCTGCAACTCATCTTTCTCTACGACTCGATCTACCACCACGATGGCGTTATTCAAATCTCCACCTTTAATAAGGTTAGAATTGTAGAGCATTTCCAGCTCATGCAAAAAACAAAAAGTCCTGCATGAAGCGATTTCAGATTTGAATTGACTGATATCCGTGATGGAGGCATGTTGACTTCCTAAAACAGGTGAATTGTAGTCCACCATGACAGTCACTCGGTAATTATCTGTCGGTAAGGCTACCATTTCCACTTCGCGGGAAGCGTCTTTATACTGAATGCTTTCTTGTACCTCGAAGAATCTTCTCAACGCATTTTGCTCCTCAAATCCTGCATCCTCCAATACTTCGATGAATTGGATGGAAGAGCCATCCATAATCGGAGGTTCGGGACCGTCCAATTGGATCAATACATTGTCAACTTCCAATCCTACAAGCGCTGCCAGCACATGCTCCACCGTGTAAACCCTAGCTCCATTTTGCTCCAAAGTGGTGCCTCGGGAAACATCCACCACCAGGTCACAGTCAGCATCCACTGTAGGTCGACCTTCGAGATCTATTCTTTGAAACTTGATTCCGTGATTGGGAGGAGCAGGTAAAAAGGTCATGTTAGAGATGACTCCTGTGTGAAGTCCGACTCCTGACAGTTCTACTTGCTTCTTTATGGTATGTTGTTTTACTTTCATCGTGTTGGTTAAGCAGTTAGATAGCTTTGGGGCGCAAAATTAAGCCTTTTTTTCGAGTTCTTTGAGTCTCTTCTCCAGCTCTTCAAGATTTTTGAAGAGAGAATAGGACTTGAGAAACTGCTTCATGTCCATTCCCATGTATCCAAAGACTGTCTGTCCGGGCTTTTTGATTGACTTACTTACGCCTGTATTGGCGCCGATGGTGGTCTTTTCGGCAATTTTAATGTGCCCCACAATACCTGCCTTTCCTGCGAGGACTGAGTTTTTTCCAATTTCTGAAGAGCCGGAAATACCAGCCTGTGCGGCGACGACCGTATTTTCGCCGATGATTACATTATGAGCAATTTGGACTAAGTTGTCGATTTTAGCTCCTTTTTGGATGATGGTAGAGCCCATAGTGGCGCAGTCTACGGTCGTATTGGCTCCTATGCTTACATGATCTTCTAAAATTACATTGCCGATTTGAGGGATGGCTTTGTAGCTTCCATCTTCCTGAGGAGCAAAACCAAAACCTTCCGAACCAACTACAGCACCCGGATGAATCTCGCAATGATTGCCTAATACCGAACCATCGCAAATTTTGGCACCAGGATGTATGATGCAATTATCTCCAATTGTGACTTGGTTACCGATATATGCGTGAGGATGAATTTTTACCCCATTTCCGATTTGACACTTTTTACCGATGTAGGAAAAAGCCCCTCTGTAGTGACCGTCTCCGATTTGACTGCTTGGATCCATATAGCTCGGCTCTTCCACACCAGATTGGGAGTTTTTGGTAAACTGAGCGTAGGTTTCGAGGATTTGGGTAAAACTTGAGTAAGCGTCTTTTACTCGGATGAGATTCGTTTTATAGGGTTTTTTGGGAGTGAAATTTTGAGAGACAATGACAGCAGAAGCCTCAGTTTCGTATAAAAAAGCCTCATATTTTTCATTGGCTAAAAAGCTTACCCCTCCTGCCTTACCTTCCTGAATTTTATCCAGTCTATTGACTTTTATTTGAGGATCTCCCTCGACGGTGCCTTGGAGAAGTTCGGCTAGCTGCCCAAGCGTAAATTCCATAAAGCGTAAGTATTTTAAGGTTTTAAAATTAGGGTTTTAGCCTTACAAACGTAATGCTTCTCAACTATTTTGCTCATGATTTGAATATTTGGCAAGTCAGCAGCGTCGGCTACATCAACCACTTTCCCCTTTTTTGTGAGGATCGAAATCCTATCCTTGGCTAGATATCCATAATTACTCAAGGTGCCAGCCGAGAAAAAATAGGGTAGATGTTCTTTGGGGATTTTAAGCTTTTTAATGGTTTTTTCTTCGAGAATTCCGATTTCTTCTTTTTCGAAGGGAATATTGGAAAGTTGGATCTTGAAAAGATTTCTGGTCAAAAACATCCTGGAAATATTCGCCAAAACATAGTCAGGGGAGTTTTTCCATAGTTTGATGGCTCCCCAAATGTCCAAATCATCAAGCTCTAGGAAGATCCGTAGCAATTCCGGATTAGTCTGGAAGTCTGATTCAGTGATTTTGTGCCCAAGCAAATAGTCAAATTCATCTGTGATCCCAAAGATTTTGTCCTCAGCCTTCAGATCCTTTGCTCGCTGAATCAGGTTGATAAGCATTTTTTCAGCGCAGACTGTCGTCTTGTGCAGATAGACCTGCCAGTACATCAGTCGACGGGCACTTAGAAAGTTTTCGATGGAATAAATTCCTTTTTCTTCGATGACTATCTTGTCATTTTTGACATCCATCATTTTGATGATCCGATCAGCGCCGATAGTCCCTTCGGATACGCCAGTAAAAAAACAATCCCGCTGCAAATAGTCCAAGCGATCAATATCCAACTGGCTGGAAACGAGTTGATGGAAGAACTTCCGCTCATATTGATTTTTGAAAATTTTCAAAGTGAGATCAAGTCTTCCTCCTAGTTCTCGATTGAGCATTTCGATTATCAAAATCGAAAGCTTTTCATGAGGTATTGATCGGAGAAGGCTGTATTCCAAAGCATGCGAAAACGGTCCATGACCGATATCATGCAGCAAAATCGCAATCAAAGTGGCTTCAAATTCCTCGTCGGATATTTCAATACCTTTGGTTCTGAGATGGTCTAGGGTCACATGCATGAGATGCATGGCACCAAGTGCATGGTGGAATCGCGTATGTAAAGCACCGGGATAGACAAAATCAGTCAAACCCAATTGCTTGATCCGGCGTAATCTCTGAAAGTATGGGTGGTCAATGATCTCAAAAATCAATTCACTTGGAATTGTAATAAAACCATAAACGGGATCATTGAGTATTTTCTGGCTTTTCAAGGAGGCCTGTTTTGTTTACCCAAAAGTAATTATAATTTTAAAAGAATCGGACAACACTATGAACCAAAATGCCTCCATCCTCTGGGCAGATGATGAAATCGACCTGCTCAAACCCCATATTCTTTTTCTAGAACAGAAAGGTTATCAGATCACCACGGTCAATTCGGGTGTAGATGCTATTGAAGAAATCGAAAAAGGGATGTTTGATGTAGTTTTTTTAGATGAGATGATGCCGGGAATGACCGGATTGGAGACACTGCAGCAGATCAAGCAGATCAAACCTCAGATTCCCGTGGTGATGATCACCAAGAGCGAAGAAGAGCACATCATGAATGATGCGATAGGAGGGAAGATCGCTGATTACCTGATCAAACCCCTTAATCCAAGTCAAATTTGGCTTTCAGTAAAAAAAATCCTTCAAAATCGTCAGCTGATCGATCAGAAGACTACGATGAATTATCAGCAGGATTTTATGAATATTTCCATGGCAGTTGGAGATGCGGTTGATCATGAAGATTGGGCTAATATTTATACCAAGCTGACCTATTGGGAGCTCCAAATCGACGAGACGGAGAATAAAAGCATGAAAGAGGTCCTAGAGACTCAAAAGTCAGAAGCAGATGCCAATTTTGCTCGTTTTGTCAAGGAATCCTACCTGTCCTGGATGGAAGAAAAAAATCAGGAAAAGCCTCTGATTTCTCCGAATGTGATGAGAAAAAAGGTCTTCCCAAGAATTCAAAGTGGCAAACCGCTCTTTTTTATAGTCATTGATAATCTCAGACTGGATCAGTGGGAAGATATGGAATCCCTGCTTACTCCTTATTTCTCGATTGCCGAGAAGGAGACCTATTACAGTATCCTACCAACGACCACTGCTTTTGCCAGAAATGCTCTTTTCAGTGGGATGATGCCTTTGGATATGGCTAGATTTTACCCTCAATATTGGGAAAATGAAGATACAGATGAAGGCAAAAACAACTTTGAAGAAGAGTGGATTCGGATCAATCTGGAAAAAAATCGGCAAAAAATAAGATTTTCCTACACCAAAATCCTGCAGGCTGCTCATGGTAGAAGTGCAGTCGATCAGTTTCATACTATGTTACAAAATGAGCTAAATGTCTTGGTTTATAATTTTGTCGATATGGTTTCTCATGCACGGACGGATATGAAGATGATTCGTGAACTTGCCCCCGATGAATCCGCCTATCGATCACTTACCAAAAGCTGGTTTGAGCACTCGACACTTTTTGAGATGCTAAAGAAAATTCAGCAAGCGGGAGCAGATGTAATTATCACCACTGACCACGGGACCAAGCGGGTCAACAAGCCCTATCGAATCATCGGAGATAAAAACGTCACGACGAACCTCAGATACAAGCAGGGTAAAAACCTAAATTATGAGCCCGGGAAAGTTTTTGAGGTTTCGAAACCTGAAGAAGCCAAACTTCCCAAATTGAATGTTTCGAGTGCTTATGTATTCGCTGTGGAGGATTATTTCTTTGCCTATCCCAATAATTACAATTATTATGTCAATTTTTACAAGGACACCTTTCAGCATGGAGGGATTTCTCTGGAAGAAATGATTGTCCCGATTGTCTATCTCAAATCAAAATAATTCAGATTTGGACACAAAAATTTACGGAATAGACCAGCTTGATGACATCGCCTCTTGGGTGGTAGATAAGGCAGGAGAGGAACGAATTTGGGTATTCAAAGGTGAAATAGGGGCTGGAAAAACGACTCTTGTCAAGAGTATCGCTAAGCAGCTAAATGTCGTTGATCCGATAAGTAGTCCGACATTTGGTCTTGTCAATCATTATGCAAGAAATACTGGAGAGGAAATTTACCATTTTGACTTTTACCGAATAGAAGATCCCGATGAAGTCTTGGATATCGGAATAGAAGAGTATTTTTATAGTGGCAATATTTGCTGGATAGAATGGCCAGAAAAGATTGCTCCATACCTTCCAGATGAGTTTTTCTTAATAGAAATAGCTTATCTAGATACACAAACCCGAAAAATAACCCTAGAACATTTCCATAATGCCTAGCGAAATTAAAGAAATAGCAGCCGTGGGATTGATACCAAAAGAAGCCCCTTTAGCTGTGCAGAAAAGGAAAAACCCGATCACGATTGGCTTGCCAAAAGAAAGATCCTCCGAGGAAAGGAGAGTACTTTTGACCCCTGAGGCGGTAGGTCTTCTGAGTAATAATGGGCTTCAAGTCATTATTGAGACTGGTGCGGGGAAAGCTTCCAAATTCACAGATCAAGATTATTCTGATGCTGGTGCCAAAGTGGTTTATTCTTCCAAGGAGGCCTTAGAGGCTCAGTTGGTTTTGAAAGTTGATGCGCCGGATTTGGAGGAAATAGAGCAGATGAGTCTAGGGGCTTGCTTGATTTCAGCGTTGCAGATTTCCAGACAAAACAAAGAGTTCATCGAAGCATTAAATGCCAAGAAGATCACGGCGATTGCCTTTGAGTATCTGGAAGATAAGGTAGGAGGGATGCCAGTAGTCAGGGCTATGTCAGAAATAGCCGGAAGTACTGTAATGCTGATTGCAGCGGAATACCTTTCGAGTGTAAATGACGGTAAAGGGCTGATTCTCGGTGGTGTCACAGGAGTGCCGCCCACTCAAGTGGTGATTATCGGAGCGGGAACCGTGGCAGAATATGCGGCACGAACAGCCTTAGGACTAGGTGCAAATATCAAGGTTTTTGATAATCATATTTACAAGCTTCGACGCTTGAAGCAGCTTCTAGGCCAGCAGATTTACACCTCAACTATTGACAACTTGACACTTACTCAAGCACTTTCGGAAGCCGATGTAGTCATCGGTGCTCTAAGAGCTGAGAAAGGTAGAAATAAAATCGTGGTCAGTGAAGAAATGGTTGCGAATATGATGCATGGAAGCATTATCATCGATGTGGGGATTGACCAAGGTGGCTGCTTTGAAACTTCAAAGATGACTACGCATGAAGATCCTACTTATCAGATACATGATGTGACTCATTACTGTGTGCCAAATATTGCTTCAAGAGTTTCCCGAACAGCTTCTTATTCTTTATCGAATATTTTCACCCCAATTGTCTTACAAATGGCAGACTTAGGCGGGCCCGAAGAAATGATTTTTAATTATCGATGGTTTTTGAGAGGAGTGTATACCTATAGGGGTAGCCTGACCAATGCTTATTTAGCCAAAAGATTTGATCTCACTCATAAGGAATTACAGCTACTTTTAGCAGCGAGGTATTGATTAGCTAAGAAGATTTTGCCTTAAAAGGAACTCCAGTTGCTCATTTGCTTTTATCAGCGCCTGGGTCAATCGCTCGTTTTCTCTTCGAAGGGAAAAGACTTCGTAAGCATTTTTAATGACAGTTCTGAGGTAATCCTCTTCCCAAGGTTTAGTGAGGTAGTGGTAAACTTGACCTTTGTTGATAGCATCAATTACCGCCTGAATATCAGTGTATCCGGTTAAAAGAACTCTTATCGGGCTTGGATAATGAGGGATGATAGACTCCAGAAATTCAACTCCTGTTTCTTCAGGCATCCGTTGATCGGTAATAATAATTTCTATGTCTTCCTGTTCCAGGATTTTTCTTCCCTCTTCTCCAGAAATGGCAATAAAAATTTTATAATCCCTTCTAAATGTAGCTCGAAACGCCTGGAGGTTGTTTTCCTCATCGTCTACGTATAAAATCCGGATTTTTTCGTCTTTTTTGGTTTCTTCCATTTTACACCCGATTTGGGTCCAGATATTTGAAACCGAAATAATTGTTTTTTTCGATGAAAAACAAACAAAGTGATCTGGATTTTCTACTATTCCTGAATTTCTTCAATATGCCAGAATTCATTTTTCACCAAGGGTGTCAATAACCTGCAGAGAATGAGAATACTTAATTATATACATTTTTTGAAAAGCTAATATTCAAAATAAAAACAAAATGCGTTTTTATTAATTATAGTGACTAATTATATGATTCATAAAAAAATAATTTAAAAATACATTTGAGAATTAAAATCAAAAACTAACTTTACAAAGCACATCACCCTATTTGCGCCTATTTCATGCTATATTCACCCAAAATAGATCTGGAAGCACGGGCCTATCCTATCATCCTTGACCCAAGAATTTCTTCTCAAAAGGAAGAGTTTATAGGGTTATTGGATTCTCCTCATATTCAGGTAGTTGATCAAATTGAAAGTCAGGTCAAAGATTTGATAAAGGCGAATAGTCCAACACGCACCTTTACTGAAATCGAACTGGATGTCGAGGTTGAAAACTTTTTTAGAGATAGGATAAAGGATGATTTTGGTAACTGGGTTTACTATCCTTGGAAAAATACAATTGTCCACTTATTGGAAGAAGAGGATTTCATTAAGATCAGGACGGTTAGGAATAATTACAAAATCACTCCGGAAGAACAATCCGAACTTGGAACAAAGAAAATTGGAATTGTCGGGCTTTCAGTAGGGCAAAGTGTCGCAATTGCCATGGCTCTTGAGAGAAGTTGTGGAGAAATGCGTCTTGCAGATTTTGATACCCTGGAGCTTAGTAATCTCAATCGGATCAATGCTAGTTTGACTAGTTTGGGTCAGGAAAAAGTAGTGATCGCGGCTAGAGCGATATCTGAGATAGATCCTTACTTAAAGCTTACACTTTACAGGGATGGAATTACAGAAGAAAATGTTGAAGACTTTTTAGATTCAGATGGTGGACTCGACTTGCTCATTGACGAATGCGATAGCTTGGATGTGAAAGTTCTCCTCAGAGAGAAAGCTCGTGCAAAGAAAATTCCTGTTCTGATGGAAACTTCAGATAGAGGTATGCTAGACATTGAGCGTTTCGATTTGGAGCCTGATAGACCGATTTTCCATGGGATGATGGGGAATTTAGAAATGGGTTCTCTCAAGGGACTGAGTAATCAGCAAAAAGTAGGCATAGGATTGAAAATTACCGGGATTGAGACACTTTCTCCCCGGATGAAAGCATCTCTTTTGGAAGTAGGACAGACCATTTCCAGTTGGCCACAATTAGCTTCAGCAGTTTTCTTAGGTGGAGCTTCAGTTGCACATGTCGGTCGTAAACTTCTCCTCGAAGACGAAGTGAAATCGGGAAGATTCTATGTGGACTTGGATGAACTTGTCCAAATAGAAATGACTGAGGATGCTGCCCCATATCAATCAATACCTGTCAAAAACCGTGATTTCTTAGCCTCTTTACCCAATAATATCCTGCCTTCAGGGTACAAACCATCAGAGGAAGAGCTTCTTGAAATGCTCTCTTTTGCAAATTTGGCGCCTTCCGGAGGAAATATTCAACCCTGGGTTTGGGTGATGGATCAAAAAGGAGTTTTGCACCTTTTCCACGATAGAGAGCGAAGTCATTCACTTTTGGATTACAAGGGTACTGGCTCATTGATCGCTTTTGGTTCTGCTCTTGAAAATTTAAGGATTTACTGTGGAAAGCATGGTTTTGAGGTTGATATAATTGATCAGGTCCAAAGCTTTGAAGATGATCTGATAGCTAGTATCAGGTTTGTGAGTAAACAGAATCAAAGTATTGATATTCCTCACCTTGACTTGTATGAAGGGGTGAGAATTCGGTGTACAAATCGAAAAAACACTAAAAAGGAAAATCTGACTCCAGAACAAATTCAGATGGTTTTTGATCTGATACAATCAGAAGGTCTGAAGTTGGATTATCTGGAAGAGGAACAGGAACTAGAGAGGCTTTCAGAGATCTTGGGTGGAATGGATAGGATGAGGTTGTTTCATCAGCAGGGTTTGCAGGATTTCATCCACGAACTGAGGTGGAATGACAAAGAGGCAAAAGAGAGTAGTGACGGAATAGATATAGCCACTTTGGAACTTTCCGGTACAGAGAAAGCTGCAATGGGCTTGCTTCGGGATCCTCGCACAGTGAAGTTCTTCAGAAAGTTTTTGATGGGCTACGGCTTGACTAAAATCAGTCATTCGACCTTGATGGCAAGTTCTGCTATTTTCCTTTTGCAAAGCAAAAAATATACAGCCTCCTATGTTTTGGAAGCCGGTAGAATACTACAGCGAATTTGGGTAAAATCTAATATGATGGGGATGAGTTTTCAGCCTGTTACCGCTTCGCTTTTTATTTTTCATAGAGTGAATCGCGAGAAGGATCATGGCTTTACTGAGAAGGAAGAGCAAATCATCAAAAAACACCATGAAACTCTCAGAAAATTATTCCAGATAGAAAATGGAATGGAGGAAATTTTTATGTTTAGGCTAAATTTCGCAGGGGAACCAAGCATGCGTTCCTATCGCCGCGATGTAAGAGAGACCTTAATATTTGGCTGAGAAATATGTACCGATTAGTCGCCTTTAAGGCTGTAGATGATTTAAATAGGTGTGAAAAGTTTATCGAAGGCCATAGACAGGTATTAGAAAGTATAGGTGTCAAAAAGGTGACTTCAGCAAAAAATGATTGGGTGAATAACCCAGACGTTATAGTTGTAATTGTGGAAAATGAAGAAGATGGTCTTGTTTATGGAGGTGCGAGAATTCATAAAGCTAATTCCCAATTTCCATTACCTATGGTTGAAGCCATTGAAGACCTGGATAGTAGTATAAAAGATGTTATAAGCAAGGATTTAGACAGTGGAACGGGAGAAATATGTGGCCTTTGGAATTCAAGGGTCGTAACCGGATTGGGTATTGGTGCTATTTTTATGTCAAAAGCATGTCTTGCACTTACACCAAAGCTTGGTCTTACTTCACTGTATGCATTATTTGCCCCAACTACAGTAAAACTTGGTCTAGAGATGGGGTATGAAATTTTGACTGAGGTGGGAAACAATGGGACTTTTTACTATCCTAAACTAGATCTAATTGCAACTGCAATGAAACTTCATGATGCAGTAAATCTTCCTTTGACCTCTGAGGAACATAGAAATTCTATATTTCAAATAAGAGATAATAAGAGGCTTTTAATTGAGGAAAACTACAGAGGGAGAAACGTTAAACTTGAATATACTTCATATATAGAATGAAAAGACGGCTACTTTGGATTTTTCTAATAATTCCAATATTATTTTCTTGTGTTGTAGATAATAATAATGATATAAATTCTGTTAGTTGGATATATTCTGATGGGAGATATAATGACATAAAGGACGTTTTGGAACTTGATTCAAATGAGTTTACCAAGGAAGAGGATAATTACTTGTCGCTTGGCTATCTTGATGATCCGGTCTGGGTTAAGTTAGAGTTGAGAAATAAAGTTTTCGATCAAAAGTTCCTTTCTGTTCCAAATCCAATGCTCAATACAGTAGAGCTTTACGATGAAAATGGTGAATTTATAAATCAGGTTGGAAGATTAAACTTTTCGAATGACTCCTATACAACATTCTTTAATATAATAGATGTTTCTAATTTTGATTCAGATATTTTTTATCTAAAGATTTCAGGTTTTGGTAATATTAACGTGCCCATCGAGATTTTATCTGATAAGGATGAGTTTTTGACCATTGATGAGAGGAATTTATTTTTCGGTATTTATTTCGGAGTTGTTTTCGCAATGTTTTTTTATAACTTATTTCTATGGGTATCGACGAAGGATAACTTATATGGTTTATATATATCTTATATCTTTTTTGTAGGAATGACTCAGGGGATTTTAGGAGGGTACATTGACACATATTTGTGGCCTAATAGTGTTTTTATGAGGAATTACAGTTTTTATATTAGCACATCATTAGTGAATATTGTTGGAATTTATTATTCTTTGAAATTTTTAAAAATCAAAGAGTTTAATAAAAAAATATTTAATGTAGGGCGAATAGTAATTACTATTTACTTTTTCATTTTATTTTCCTTCCTATTCGACTTAGGTATTGGGCAATTAAAGTTCAGATTCCTTCAGGTTTTTCTCGGGATTGTGCCACTCTTCTTACTTGGTATCTCCTTCTATAGCCTTAAAAAAGGATATAGACCAGCTAAGTTTTTTCTTCTTTCTTGGTTCCTGCTGATATGCAGCATGGTTATATTTTTGTTAACAGATTTGAATATTTTACCTCATATTTTTGTAACAAACTATGTTTTTACAGTTGGTTCGACATTTGAGGCCATTTTACTCTCCTTCGCTCTTGCTGACAAAATCAACATCCTCAAGAAGGAGAAGGAAGAAGAGCAGGCTGAGCGACTGAAAGTATTGAAGCAAAATGAAGAACTGGTCCGAGAGCAAAATACCCTTTTGGAAGAAAAAGTACGGGTTCGTACAGATGAACTAGAGCAGGCTTTGAGAAACCTGCAGAGCACTCAAAGTCAATTGGTCAGTCAGGAGAAGATGGCCTCGCTAGGTCAGCTTACTGCAGGTATTGCCCATGAGATCAATAACCCAATCAATTTCGTGAGTTCTAACATCACACCTCTAAAACGTGATATCAATGATATTATGGAGGTGATTGATTTTTATCGAACAACAGGGCAATCGGAATTCGCTCCTGAATCTAAAAAGAAGGCTGCGGACCTGGAGGAGGAGCTTGAGCTTGATTATGTCCTTGAGGAAGTAGATCAATTGCTGAAAGGGATGGAAGAAGGGGCAAAACGTACGGTTGAAATAGTCAAAGGTCTTCGACTCTTTTCTCGTGTGGATGAGCAGGATGTCAAAAAAGTGGACCTTCACGATGGTATCAATAGTACCATCATCCTTCTAAATAGTTCTATTCCAGGCAAAATTCGCATCGTTCGGGATTTCGGAGAGCTCCCAATGGTCGAGTGCTTGGCAGGTAAGATTAATCAGGTATTTATGAACATTATCAATAATGCTGTTCATGCCTTGAGTGATCATATCGATACGATCAAAGATCCAAAAATAGAAATACGTACCCGTTCACTGGGAGACTCTGTGGTAGTGGAGATCGAAGACAACGGTCCGGGTATGCCTGAGCATGTGAAGGAACGTATTTTTGAACCTTTTTTTACAACCAAGTCAGTAGGGAGAGGTACAGGTTTGGGGCTTTCAATAGTTTATTCTATTATTGAGAACCATAAGGGCACGATGGAGGTAAATACCGAAGTCGGTCAGGGCACAACTTTTATCATTACGCTACCCACCTACCAAAGTAACAGCAAGAATGAATAGCAGTGATATTCGGGTACTTTATATTGACGATGAGGACAATAACCTCAAATCGTTCCGCGCTACCCTTCGAAAAGACTTTAAGATTTTTACAGCCATCGATGCCTTCGAAGGATTAAAGATCGTTCAGGAAGAAGAAATTCATGTTGTCATTGCTGACCAGCGGATGCCGGGAATGACAGGTACAGAATTTTTTGAGAAAATGATCGAAATCAATCCGGACCCTGTGCGGATTTTGCTGACAGGCTATTCAGATATTGCCTCCGTCATTGATGCGATCAATAAAGGTGAGGTCTATCGTTTCATAGACAAGCCTTGGAATATCGAGCAGATCAAAAACTCGATCAAAAACGCAGCGGACATCTTTTTCATGCGGAGAGAGTTGAAGGAAAAAAACATCAAACTGGAAAAACTGCATACAGAAATGAACCAGTTTGTCTATAGTCTTTCTCATGAGCTTAGAGGGCCTTTGATGAGTATTTCGGGCGTTTCTAAGCTTGCCAAAATGGAAATTCAAGATCCACATGTCTTAGAGTTTTTTGACATGATCGATACAGCCACGACTAAGTTGGATGACTTCATCTATAAGATGCTGGATTTTTATCGATCCACTAAAATCGATCATAAAATCACTCAGATTGACTTCAAAGAAGTGGTCAATCAGCAAATGGAAGCTTACAGAGCCAAGTTTGATCTTTCACATTTTCACGTGGAATTACAGGTCAACCAAGAGGAACCCTTTTTCTCAGACGATTCTAAAATCCGAGTAATTTTAAATAATCTCTTCTCCAATTCGGTTCAGTTTATGAAAAACGAGCATGGGGAAAAGCGAATCGCACTTACGATAGATGTTCGAGATGGTGAAGCTATCGTCATGCTCGAGGATAATGGTATCGGCATCGAAGACCGTCATCATCCGGAAGTATTTAATCTTTTTACCCGCGCAACGCAGCAAAATGTAGGTACTGGTTTAGGCCTGTACATGGTCAAAGAGGCAGTGGAGCAATTGGGCGGAAAGGTAGAGTTAGAATCTATTTTGAATGAGGGAACTACGGTCAGAGTGGTGCTCCCTTCTTTGAATTCGTAATTCTTGCTGGCCTTTTGGCCATGAAAGCCTATCTTTGTTGCGATAATTTTTTCCAACAAAAAACACATATTATGATTAATCCTTGGCATGATGTAAACATCGGTAAAGGCGCTCCCGAACAGGTAATGGGCGTAGTGGAAATCCCTAAAGGAAGTAAAGGGAAATACGAACTACACAAAAAGTCCGGAATGCTAATGCTCGATAGAGTTCTCTTTTCCGCTGTTCATTATCCGGCAAATTATGGATTTATTCCACAGACCTATTGTGAGGACCATGACCCCTTGGATATCCTGATTATTTCTCAGATTGATATTCCTTCGATGTGCTTGGTGGAGGCAAAAGTGATCGGAGTGATGCGAATGGTCGATGGAGGAGAAGCGGATGATAAAATCATCGCAGTAGCTGCGGGTGACCAATCTGTGAATTATATCAATGACATCGATGAGCTTCCTCCGCATTTGATGAAGGAGGTACACCGATTCTTCGAGGATTACAAAAAGCTTGAAAACAAGGAAGTGAAAGTGGAGGACTTCTTAGGAAAAGAAGATGCGATCCGAATTATCAATGAAAGTATTGAACTTTACGATAAGCATTTCCGAAATCAACGATAACCAAAGGCCTGAGCAATCAGGCTTTTTTGTTTTTAATCTCTTTTTTACCGGCTTTTTTACGAAGGTATTTGACCAGTTCACTGTAGGCTTCGTGCTCATGATTGGAGATACTGATGGATTGCTGATCTGAGAAAGCAACGGTCATTTGCCTGAATTCTTTTTTGTTCGCTACCACCACTTCTTCTTCCCAAACCAGGATATCGCCGATTGGATAAGCTTTCTGAAAGCCTCTAAGTGGTAGCTTCACGATGATTTGATCCCTGCCTGCGGTGATAAATCGAAAGCCTGCCATCATTTTCACCAAAAGCATCAGCAGGACCAACGTGATCAAAGACGCCGCGATCAGGTAAAACCAAAGCCCAAAGCTTCCTTTGTAGGCAAAATCCCGTAAAATGAAGATCAAGCCGGTCAGCAAGGCAACTACAATTAAGCTGAGTGAAAAATAAGTGGATATTTTTGGTTTGATGACGATCATGAGTGACTGGCTAGTTCGCTGAGTTTTTGTCTGGCAAAAGTCTCTAATTCTCTGAAAAAAGCGAAAAATATCACCTCAAATTCATCTTCAAATTCGATCAAAGCCAGATGTGCCTGCTCCATTTTGGAGTCAAATCGGGTGCGTTTGGCCATTCCGGTCAGTGAGCGCCGGATACCTTCCACTTCCCCATAGTGCAGGAGCCAATTGTCCTTTTTCATCCAATAATACATATTGGCAAAGCGCTCCGGAAAGATGTCCTCGTGACGATCGAGGGTATCGTAGGTTTTTTGGATAAAGTCTTCAACAGTTGAAGCTGAAAATTCTGACCAGTTTTTGATCAAAAAATAATCGAAGAATACGTCCGTAATCACCGTGGAATAGTGTCCAAATTTGGGTCGGAGATAAGATTGCCCTGCTTTGACCAAAGGGTGAGAATCGGTGAACAGGTCTATTTCGCGATGGAGAAATATGCCTCGCTTGATTTCCTCCTCGAAGTTTTCAATTTGCCTGCCTTTCACAAAGTCTGCGATAAAATTCCCAACAAGAATTTTTTCTTGATCAAAGGACAGAAAAGCATGTGCTAGAAAATTCATGAGGGATGTAAAAAAAGGAAACTCTATAGCTTTTGATTAGTTTCGTCCACAAAATACGGATTGATGGACAAAGTCACGGAGGAATTAAGAAAAGGTCTGAAACTTTTGAAGCAGGAATGGCAAGAAGATCTGGCTCAATACAAGAAAAAGTTTCTGAATACCTCCCTCGCGGATAAGAAAAAGGAAGGCATTACTTGGCATCCCATTCAGGTCAAGAAGGCTAAAATCGGAATGGGGGAGCGGCTTTTGGTGGAAATTGAAAGACTGGACTCCAATCAAAACTCTGCCTTTCAATCCGGAAAATCCGTTGCGTTTTTCTCCACTCATGAGGGATATGCCTCTTCAGAATATCGAATCAATGGCGTGATCAATCAGGTCAGAAAGGATAGCATGATTGTCACTCTTCAGGCGGATGAGTTGCCGGAATGGATGGACAGCAGTCGCCTGGGGGTGGATTTGCTCTTTGATGAGGCGAGCTATCGGGAAATGGAGTTTGCCTTGAAAAAAGTGATTTCTCCAGAAAATCAACGACTCAAAGAGCTAAGAGAAATTTTAATTGGAGATCGAGCTGCTGCCTTCAGCGATTTGTCAAGGAGGGCGTCCGAGCACTTGAATTTTTCCCAAAATCAAGCTTGTCAAAAAATAGCCCAAGCAAAAGATGTGGCCATCATCCATGGTCCTCCGGGAACGGGTAAAACCACTACATTAATTCGAGCCATCACTGAAGCCGCTGAAAAGGGGCTTTCTATCCTAGTCTGTGCCCCTAGTAATGCAGCTGTTGACCTTTTAGTCGAAAAGCTGACTGATTCCGGAATCCAAACTTTGCGATTGGGTCATCCTGCCCGAGTGGAGGAAAAGATTCTCAACCAAACACTGGATGCTAAAACGGCCAACCATGAAAGCTATCGTGATCTGAAAAAGCTTCGGAAGGAAATCGATCAGTACCTCAAGCTCGCCAAGCAATACAAACGAAACTTTGGACCGGAGGAACGCCGACAGCGGAAATTACTTTTTGATGAGGTGGGGCGAATCCGCGAAGCTGCCAGGCATCTGGAGGAGTATATTTCCTTCGATATTTTTCAAAGGACCCAAGTATTTGCCAGTACGCTCGTAGGGGCTTCATCTTATCACTTGAAAGGAATGAATTTCGATGTGGTATTTATCGATGAGGCCGCTCAAGGATTGGAAGCGGCTACTTGGATTCCGATTTTGAAAGCAAAAAAGGTCGTCTTCGCTGGAGATCATTTGCAACTCCCCCCCACGATAAAATCCTATGAAGCTGCCAAGGAAGGATTGGCCATTACACTCATGGAAAAGGTCATTCAACGGAAGTCACAAGTTGCCGAACTCCTGCAAGTGCAATACCGGATGAAAGCCGAAATCATGGGCTTTTCGAATGAGTACTTCTATCAGGGTAAATTACAGGCAGCTGAAAACACAGAGCAGCATTTCTTTGAAAATGAAGCAATCTTGGAATGGATTGATACGGCAGGTGCTGGCTATACCGATCGGCAAGAGGAGGAAAGTCTCAGTACATTCAATCCTGAGGAAGCCTTATTCGCCTGCAAGTATTTGAATGAATTGATCAAACGAATCGGAATTTCAACATTCAAGGAAAATGGCTGGACTATCGGTTTGATTGCGCCCTATTCAGCACAGGTCCGTTACTTACGTGCCTTGATTTTTGAGAGCTTTGATTTTCCAAACTTAAAAGCCTTTGCCGATTTGATTACCATTGATACCGTAGATGGATTTCAGGGGCAAGAGCGGGACTTGATGCTGATTTCCCTGACTCGATCCAATGAGCGTGGAGAGATCGGTTTTCTAGCCGATGAGCGCCGGATGAATGTGGCCCTGACCCGAGCCAAGCGTAAGTTGGTCCTGATCGGAGACAGCAGTACCTTGGCTAGCAACTCCTTCTTTGATTCTTTACTGGGTTATTTTGAGGAAAAAGGTGGCTATCGAAGTGTGTGGGAGTTTATGGAGGATTGAAAGAGTTGATAGGTAATTTTCAAATCTTTCAATCCGCGGCGGACAAGTTCTTCCTTTGTTACAATCAAGCTCAATTCCTCGAAATTCTTTCCTGCTGATAGACCAAATTCAAGAGACTCAAAACTTCCCCAAAAGCCTCCGCGGATTTCAGTTGCTCTTCCGATACTTTCTTTCCCAAAAGTCGACAAAGTAAGAGTCCATAGACTCCGTTCAGGCAGATTTGGATTTCATTCCCAAGGTCTTGTCCTTCAGCTTCCATCACAGCTTGGAGGATGTAGGGTTTAGCTTTTTGATAGCTTTCAAAATAGGTTTTGTCCGTTTTCAATAGCTGCCAGTGGATTTTCGAGAGTTCCTTGACTAGTTTTTGGGTTTCCTCCAAATGCCCTTTCTCCATAATTCCTTCTTTTTCCATCTGATTTTTCAATTCCCGATACCAGTTAAAGATCCCTTCTTTCTCCATTTCTTCTACCGGAAAGTGAGCCACGACATACTGTCGGATTTCCTCCAGATTCCCTTGGAAAGAGCGGATTAAATCCTCCTGCTGATAGAGGTAGATGATGTATTCGGCGATGTTTTGAGACTTTTTTGATTCGGCGATGGATTGCATGGCGTTAATTTTATTATTTCACAAAGGTAAGTATTAAGAAAAGAAAGCTTCGTAGATAGTTTAAGATAGGGCTACGCCCAGATAAGGGAAGAAAGCTCCGCAGATAGTTTAAGATAAGGCTACGCCCAGATAAGGGAAGATAGCTTCGCAGATAATTTAAGATAGGCTTCGTAAGATAGGGAAGATAGCTTCGCGGATATATTTCGCCTTTTATCTTGCCGAAGGCATATCTTTCTGAACGAAGTGAAGAGTATCTTTGAAAGACAAATCTTTTAACATTCCGACCAATTTACTGTTTAGCTATTTCAATTAGGTTCAAGGGATTTTCTCCTTCTTTTTCCCTACTTTTGCGGCACAAATGCTTATGAAAAACATTCGAAATTTCTGTATTATCGCCCACATTGATCATGGGAAGAGTACGTTGGCGGATAGGTTGTTGCAGTTCACCAATACGGTGAGTGATCGGGAAATGCAGGACCAGTTGTTGGATGACATGGATCTGGAGCGAGAGCGAGGGATTACGATCAAGTCGCACGCTATTCAGATGAAATATCCTTACAAGGGGGAGGAATACACCTTCAATTTGATCGATACCCCGGGACACGTGGATTTTTCCTACGAAGTGTCGCGTTCGATCGCAGCTTGTGAAGGAGCACTTTTGATTGTGGATGCTTCGCAAGGAATTGAAGCTCAGACGATTTCTAATTTGTACTTGGCTATGGGTCATGATCTGGAAATCATTCCAGTTCTCAATAAAATAGATCTGCCAGGTGCTGATCCGGAACTTCGGGCTGATGAGATCATCGATCTGATCGGTTGTGATCGGGAAGATATCATTTTGGCATCCGGCAAAGAGGGAATCGGTATTGAGGATATTTTGAATGCCGTAGTAGAGAAAGTTCCTGCTCCCAAAGGCGACCCAGAAGCTCCGCTTCAGGCGATGATTTTTGATTCGCATTACAATTCCTTCCGGGGAATCGAAGTAATCTTCCGAATCTTCAATGGAACGCTTCGCAAGGGAGAGAAAATTAAATTTGTCAACACCGGCAGGGAATATGAAGCTGATGAAATCGGCATTTTAGGTTTCAACCAAATCCCTCAGCAGGAAATGGGTGCGGGTACCGTTGGGTATTTGATTTCTGGAATTAAAGTAGCCAAAGAAGTAAAAGTGGGGGATACCATTACCCACACCAAGCGTCCCTGTGATAAGGCTATTCAAGGTTTCGAAAATGTGAAACCGATGGTTTTTGCGGGAATTTATCCGGTAGATACCACGGAATTTGAGGAATTGAGAGCTTCCATGGAGAAGTTGCAGCTAAATGATGCATCGCTAGTATGGGAACCTGAGACTTCTGCGGCCCTAGGTTTTGGATTCCGATGCGGATTCTTAGGAATGCTGCACATGGAGATCGTGCAGGAGCGTTTGGAGCGGGAGTTTGACATGACGGTGATTACCACCGTGCCTTCGGTTCAGTTCCGCGCACTGATGACTGATGATACCTACCAAGTAATCAATGCACCATCTGATATGCCTGATCCTACCAGGTTCAAGCATATCGAAGAACCTTTTGTTAAAGCATCCATCATTACCGCCTCGGATTATGTGGGGCCGGTGATTCAGCTTTGTATGGAAAAGCGTGGACAGATCAAAAATCAAGTCTACCTGACTTCTGAGCGGGTAGAATTACAGTTTGACATGCCTCTGGCAGAGATTGTGTTTGACTTTTTCGATAAGTTGAAGACCATCTCAAGAGGTTATGCTTCCTTGGATTATGAATTAAAAGGTTATCAGCCTTCGCATATGGTTCGTCTGGATGTCATGCTTAACGGCGAGCCAGTTGATGCCCTTTCGGCAATCGTCCACAGGGACAAGGCCTATGAATGGGGCAAGCGTCTGTGTGAGAAGCTGAAGGAATTGGTGCCTCGTCAAATGTTTGAGATTGCTATTCAAGCCGCAATCGGAACGAAAATCATCGCCCGGGAAACTGTAAAAGCCCTCCGTAAAAACGTGTTGGCGAAGTGCTATGGTGGTGATATCTCCCGAAAGCGAAAACTCCTCGAAAAGCAGAAAAAAGGAAAGAAACGCATGCGACAAGTCGGCAATGTAGAGGTTCCTCAGGAGGCATTTATGGCAGTGTTAAAGCTAGATTAGAAGTACGTAGTAAGAAATACGAAGTGCGATTTCTAAACTTCAGCGTTCGACATTCGATGTTCATCATTCATTATTTATAAATATTGGATGGTGGAAATATAAAATAAGGTTTGAGATTGCCTCATTAGATACTTGTTATGGAAAGAAAATATGATTTGGAAGAGCGTTTGATAGATTTTGCTGCCTCAATCATAGCTTTCACGGACTCAATGGTTAATTCAAAAGCTGGGAACCATTTGGCAAATCAGCTTTTACGAAGTGGGACCTCTCCAGCCTTAAATTATGGTGAAGCACAATCTGGAGAATCAAGAAGGGATTTTATCCATAAACTGAAAATAGTCCTTAAAGAATTAAGAGAAACTAGAGTTGCAATCAAAATAATTGAAAAATCGATTTTGCATCTTGATAAAGGAGAAATCAAAAAACTCTTAAACGAGTGTAACCAATTGATTTCAATCTTTGTGAAAAGTATAGAAACTGCTGAACGAAATAATAATTAAATATCGAATGATGAACATCGAATGATGAATTTCGAAGTTCAAAACCTACATACGACCTATGCCTACAATCATCGACGGTAAAAAAACCTCACAAGACATTAAAAATGAAATAGCAGCACGAGTTGCGGAAATCAAATCGGAAGGAGGAAAAATTCCTCATCTGGCTGCAATCTTGGTGGGAAATGACGGTGCGAGCCAAACCTACGTGGGTGCCAAAGTGAAAGCATGTCATGAAATAGGTTTTGAGTCTACTTTGGTGAGAATGGAAGACACAGTTTCTGAAGAGGAACTTTTGGCCAAGGTGGAGGAAATCAATGAGAATCCGGATATCGATGGATTGATTGTACAGCTTCCGCTTCCCAAGCACATCTCTGTTGAAAAGGTGACTGATAAGATCAAGCCTGAAAAGGATGTGGATGGCTTCACGCCTGCGAATGTGGGAAGAATGGCCTTGAACTGGCCGGCATACGTTGCTGCAACTCCATATGGAATCGTTGAATTGCTCAAGCGATACCAAATCGAAACTTCCGGAAAGCACTGTGTGGTTATCGGCAGGAGTCACATTGTAGGTAGTCCCATGAGTATTTTGATGGCTAGAAACGGGTATCCAGGGAATGCTACTGTTACCTTGACTCACAGCCGAACCCAAAACTTGAAGGAAATTGCACAAACTGCTGATATTTTGATCGTGGCATTAGGGAAGCCTGAGTTTGTTACGGCAGATATGGTCAAGCCTGGTGCTGTGGTCATTGACGTGGGAATTCACCGAGTGGAGGATTCCAGCAAGAAATCTGGATTCCGGTTGATCGGAGATGTGAAGTTTGATGAAGTGGCTGAAAAAGCCTCGGCCATCACACCAGTGCCGGGAGGAGTAGGGCCAATGACCATTGCTTCTTTGCTTTACAATACGCTTTTGGCGGCCGAGCGAAAGGTTTACGGCTAAAAATATTTTTGCAAAAGCTAGAAATCTGTTTGCATCGAAGACTTCAGCTTTCTACTTTTGCAAACCTTAACCGCGCACGTGGTGAAACTGGTAGACACGCCATCTTGAGGGGGTGGTGCATTAAGTTGTGTGGAGGTTCGAATCCTCTCGTGCGCACCAAAGCCTTTCCAATTTTTGGAGAGGCTTTTTTGATTAATGGTGTCATGGAAATTAGATTTTTACTTACTTTTCGATTCTTAAAATCAAATCCATGATCAAGAACCTATCTCTCCTTTCGCTTCTTTTTGTTTTGACCTGTTCATCTTTAATCGCTCAAGAAGCCCAATTTCCAATCGTTAAGGGTTTTGGAGGTATCTATGAGGTGCCAGAAGCTACCGAACGTCCCGATCCTTCGCTGGAATATAAGATTTTGATAGACCTGATTACAGGTACTGAAACCCCTGAAAATGTCAACCGATATGTAGATAATGTGGCCCGATTGATGAATTTACATGGTTTGGCGGGAGTGCCTAAAGAAAGACTTCATGTCAAAGTAGTGGTCCATGGTGGGGCGATTTTTTCTATTTTGAATAATGAGAAATATCAAGAGCGATTTAAGGTCGACAATCCAAACGCTCCCGTGATTGCGGCACTGCGTGAAGGTGGGGCGGATATTTTGGTCTGTGGACAATCTATGATTGTGCGTGGCTTGAAAAAAGAAGACCTAGTAGAAGGAGTGGAAGTGGCTCATTCTATGCTTACTACGGCCACAACCTACGTTCCTCAAGGCTACGTGATGCTTCGTTTTTGATCCTAGCTAGGACATTGATAAGGAGTAGCGTAGCGAAATGAACTTTTCGGTTCTGAATTCTTTTAAATTGCTGTACCTTTGTATCATCACGCTAACTTATCTCCCGGTCAATGAGTGACGCCATCAAGCATGAATGCGGTATAGCCATGGTCAGGCTCCGCAAATCCCCTCAATACTACATCGACAAATACGGCACGCCTGCTTTTGCTTCCAATAGAATGTACGTTCTTATGCAGAAGCAAATCAATAGAGGTCAAGACGGTGCCGGTGTCGCCAATATCAAAATTAATACTAAACCCGGAACGCGCTACATCAGTCGATATCGCTCGATAGAGCCCTCTGCGGTCAATTACATTTTTGACAAAATAAACAAGAAGTACAAGAAAGCTAAAAAACTTGGAGGACACGATGCGCTCAGTGATGCAGATTGGCTGAAAGAAAATATTGCTTTCTCTGGCGAAGTTTGGCTAGGACACTTGCGCTATGGTACGCACGGAGAAAACAGCATTGAAACCTGCCACCCTTTCCTCAAGCAGAATAACTGGCGAAGCCGTAATCTGGTAATGGCTGGAAACTTCAATATGACCAATGTGGAGGAGCTGTTTGGAAAGCTAGTTCAATTGGGTCAGCACCCGAAGGAGAAGACCGATACGGTCACGGTGATGGAGAAAATTGGTCACTTTTTGGATGAAGAAAACCAACGGATTTTCGAGAAGTATAAGCACCAGTATTCAAATGAACAAGTCACACACCTGATTGAGGATGAGCTGGATGTAGGCAGAATTCTACGTCGATCCTGCCGTGATTTTGACGGAGGTTATGCGATGGCTGGAATGATAGGAAATGGTTCTAGCTTTGTTGTTCGTGATCCTTCCGGAATCAGGCCAGCATATTATTATGCCGATGATGAAATTATCGTAGTAGCCTCCGAAAAGCCTGCGATCAAATCTGCTTTTGATATTGATTTTAAGGAGATTAAGGAAATTCAGCCAGGTCATGCCTTGGTAATCAACAAGGATGGAAGCTACTCAGAAGAGGAAATTATGCCTGCCAGAGAAAAGAAATCCTGTTCATTCGAGCGGATCTATTTTTCACGTGGTACCGATCCGAATATTTATCAGGAGCGGAAAAATTTAGGCAAGGCGCTCATTCCTCAAATATTAAAAGCTATTGATTTCGATCTGAAGAATACAGTATTTTCTTACATCCCAAATACAGCTGAAACAGCCTTTTTGGGGATGATTGAGGGCTTAGAGGATTACTTGGTTGCCAAGCGTAAAGAGGTCTTTTTGGAAGGAAAACCTCACATGGGTGATCTGGAAGAATTGCTCAATTTCCGGCCAAGAGTCGAAAAACTTGTCAGCAAGGATGTCAAGCTTCGAACCTTCATCACCAATGACGATGATCGAGATGTGATGGTGAGTTCGGTGTATGATACGACCTATGAAGTAGTCAGACCGGGTGTAGATACCCTTGTGGTGATTGATGACAGTATCGTTAGAGGAACCACTTTGGAGAAGAGTATTTTGACTACACTCGATAAACTTAATCCCAAGAGGATTGTAATCGTTTCTTCTGCTCCTCAGATCCGTTTCCCTGATTGCTACGGGATCGATATGTCTCGAATGAAAGAATTTATCGCCTTCCGTGCAGCTTTGGCT
Source organism: Algoriphagus formosus (assembly GCF_002807035.1). Classification (GTDB taxonomy): domain Bacteria; phylum Bacteroidota; class Bacteroidia; order Cytophagales; family Cyclobacteriaceae; genus Algoriphagus; species Algoriphagus formosus. The sequence goes on from NZ_NIUC01000003.1 coordinate 44,060, forward strand.
CTGCTAAAGGAACGCAAAATGGAGAATATTTTGGATGAGACATATGAGGCTTGTATAGCCAATCCAAGCTCCTTAGAGAACTATGTGAAGAAGGTCTATGAGAATTTCACTGATCAAGAGATATCTGACAAGATCGCCGAAATCGTAACCTCACCAGAAATCAAAGCGGAAGTTCGGGTGATTTATCAGACGGTTGAATCCCTACATCAGTGCATTCCTGATCACGTTGGTGACTGGTATTTTACGGGCGATTATCCAACAAGTGGAGGTACTCGTGTTGTAAACCGGTCATTTGCTAACTTTATGGAGGGAAAAACCATCCGGGCATACTAGTTCGATAAGAATCTTAAATTTCAAGCGCAGCGTCTTCGTTGCGCTTTTTTTATCTTGTATTTTAGCTCAATTAACTGATATAAATAGAATATATGGACGTTTCATTACTCAAGGATGTATGCGAAATAGCCGGAGCACCGGGATTTGAAAAGCGGATTAGAGACCTAATTATCGAATTGGTAACGCCTTATGTCGATGAGATCAAAACCGATAATTTGGGAAATGTCATCGCAGTCAAAAAAGGACAAAGAAACCCTGATGGTAAGCGGGTGATGGTAGCAGCTCACATGGATGAGATTGGTTTTATTGTGACTCATATCGATGATAATGGATTTCTGCGGTTCCATACCCTTGGTGGGTTTGATCCCAAGACTTTGACAGCACAGCGAGTGATCGTACATGGCAAGAAGGATTTAATCGGGGTGATGGGGAGTAAGCCTATTCATGTAATGAGTCAGGAAGAGCGAAATAAACTTCCAAAGACTACCGATTTTTTCATCGATTTAGGCATGCCCAAGGAGGAAGTCGAAAAGTATATTTCTATCGGTGATCCAGTGACTCGCGATCGAGAATTGATCGAAATGGGTGAATGTGTCAACTGTAAATCGATCGATAATCGAGTGGCGGTTTTTATTCTAATTGAAGCTCTCAAGAATTTGAAAAACCCAGCTTATGATGTCTATGCGACTTTCACCGTACAAGAAGAAGTAGGAATACGAGGAGCCAACGTGGCAGCTCACAGTATCAATCCGGATTTTGGGATTGCTTTAGATACCACGATCGCTTTTGATGTGCCAGGTGCACAAGCTCATGAGAAAGTGACGGAACTAGGAAAGGGCACAGCTATCAAAATCATGGACGCGATGACTATCTGTGATTATCGGATGGTGACTTTTATGAAGCAAATTGCAGATCAAGAAAAAATCACTTGGCAACCTGAGATTCTTACTGCTGGCGGTACGGATACTGCAGGAGTACAGCGGATGGGTAAACAAGGTGCAATTGCCGGTGCGATTTCTATTCCAACCCGACACCTTCATCAGGTGATCGAGATGGCTCATAAATCTGATATCCAAGGATCGATAGATCTATTGGTAGCTTGTTTGGAAAAAGTTGATACTTACGATTGGAGTCACTGATACGATAATCAGTTAATATGATTATCCGTAATGATACCGGATTGCTTATTTTCTTTGCTAATCAAGTCGGATGCCCGATGTCCGATGACGGAAGCCAGCATAAATCGATAATTTATGCAGAATTTTACCCTTCAATTTCGCTACTGATAAAATAGCGGATATGCATATCAGTTAACTGATATGATGATGAATCTTAAAAAAAGGCCTTAATGTAAAGGCCTTTTTTTGATCATTCCGCCTTTGGTATCCTTGATGGGGTACTGAATGACGAAAGCCTTTGGGTCGATTTTGTCGATTTCAGTCAATACGCGTGTAACTTCTAATCGGGTGACTACGCAAAAGAGTACATTTCGATCAGGGTTTTTAGCTTTTTCACCAAATCCGCCGTCGGCTTTAAAGGCTGTCACTCCTCGGCCAAGATCGTAAGTGATTTTTTCTTTGATCGCATCTGAGTAATTAGAGACAATCATCACCCCGAGATATTCTTCCACACCATTGATAAGGAAATCGACGGTTCTCGACGCAGCAAAATAGGTCAGCATGGAATACATGGCTGTTTCAAGCCCTACCAGAATAGCAGCTACTAAGAAGAGGCAAACATTGAAGACAGTAATAAAGTCTCCTACGGTCAGGCTGGACTTGCGTGAAACTTGAATAGCAAGGACTTCCGTCCCATCAATGACAGCTCCCCCTCGAATCGAAAAGCCAATTCCACTTCCCAGAAAAAAACCTCCAAAAACCGCAATCAAAAGCTTGTCTGCCGTGATCACGGGTAATTCAATGTAGTGTACCAAAAGCGCCAAAGCAAAAATGGCAAAGGTGCTTTTAATAGCAAACCGGAGATTCAACTGTTTGTATCCAAGATAGATAAAGGGGATGTTGACCAAGATAATCAAAAGGGATAAATCCAGTGGTGTCAAAATCTCCATCAAAAGGGAAACCCCCATTGCACCCCCGTCGAAGAAGCCGTTTGGTAGTAAAAACCCCTTTAACCCAATACTGGCCATCACGACTCCTATTCCAATAAATAAGATGTCTTTTACCTGTCTCCAAAAAGTGACACGTCTTACCCAGGCACTATCTGGTATATTCAAAATTCCCCTAACCATATGCGAAAATAAAGTAAATTATCCACTCTTTCTGATTTATTCCCAAACAGAGGGAATATTGATTTTTTGAAGTTTAAGAGGAGTTTTCTGGTGGATTTTATTGGAATAGTTAATAAAAAGATGGTTTCTTAATTAAACTGAAGATTTATATATATTTTAAAGAAAGAATAAGAAAGCATGAAAATAGAAGGATACCAATCAGGGGAGCATTATGACGAGATGCTCAATCCCCAAGGTGAAATTCGTACTCCATACGCTGAATTTTTCCGAAACCTTAAGAAAGTCCCAACCGCCAAGATGAACCACTTGCAGTTTTCTGCAAATCAAACACAGCGAGCCATGGGAATGACTTTTAATGTTTATCATGACAATGAAGGACTTGAGAAAATATTGCACTTGGATATTATACCCAGAATCATTGCTAATCCTGAGTGGGAAAAACTAGATAAGGGATTAAAGCAAAGAACCTATGCCTTGAACCTTTTTCTCCAGGATATCTACAATGATCAAAAAATTCTAAAGGATGGTATTGTGCCAGAAGAGTTGATTTTGGGATCCAAAGATTTTCTTAAGCCTTGTATTGGCCTAACTCCACCAAAAGGGATTTGGTGCCACATAACGGGTACGGATTTGATTAAAAATAAGGATGGGGAATATTACGTCCTTGAGGACAATCTCCGATGCCCTTCTGGAGTTTCTTACATGTTGGAGAGTCGGGAGATAATTAAAAGAGCATTTCCAGTTCTTTTCAATAAGATCGGAGTAAGACCTGTCTCTGATTATCCCGCGAAACTTCTTCAGATGTTGCAGTTTCTCAGTGATAAGCCTAAGCCAGTTGTGGGAGTTTTGACTCCAGGAATATACAACTCAGCTTATTATGAGCATTCGTATCTAGCCCTTCAAATGGGAATAGAACTGGTAACCGGAATAGATCTTCTCGTCAAGGATAAAAAGGTATATATGCAAACTACCAAGGGGCTTCAGCAAATAGATGTACTCTATCGAAGAATTGATGATGTATTTATAGATCCGTTGACTTTTAGACCTGATTCCATGTTGGGGATTCCTGGGATTTTTGAAGCTTACAAAGCAGGAAATATTGCTTTGGCGAATGCCCCGGGAACAGGTGTAGCAGATGACAAAGCGGTTTATGCCTACGTTCCCAAAATCATTAAATATTACCTTGATGAAGATCCGATATTGAATAATGTTCCCACCTACCTATGTCGTGAAAAAAAGGATCTAGACTATGTTTTGGAAAATATTGAAGAATTGGTTGTTAAGGAAACCAATGCTGCGGGAGGGTATGGAATGTTGATTGGTCCAAAAGCCTCCAAAGAAGAGCATGCAAAATTCAGAGAATTGATCAAAGCAAACCCAACCAACTATATCGCACAACCTACTTTGTCATTATCTACGGTGCCGACATTGACAGACGAAGGACTACAAGGAAGACATGTTGATTTAAGACCGTATATTCTTTATGGTGATGGTATTGAGGTGATCCCTGGTGCATTGACACGAGTAGCACTTCGAAAAGGGTCATTAGTGGTCAATAGCTCTCAAGGTGGTGGTAGTAAGGACACTTGGATTTTATACTCTTAAAGGATTAAAACTATGCTAAGTCGCGTTGCAAATAATATTTATTGGTTAGGAAGATACTTGGAGAGGGCTGAGAATTATGCTCGTTTTATCGATGTGAATTTCAATTTGATGCAGGATCTTCCCATGGATCTAAAAGAGCAATGGCAGCCTCTCATAGCAGCTACTGGAGATTTACAATTATATCAGCATAGCTATAAAGATTTCGACAAAAACCAAGTCCTGTTTTTTCTAACATTTGATCAAAATAACCCTAATTCGATGTTTTCTGCCATTTCTCGTGCAAGGGAAAATGCGCGAATTATCCGAGAAAACCTCAGCAAAGAAACTTGGGAAAAGAGTAATCAGCTCTATTTGATGATGCAAGAAGGAGAGGCAAAGAAGGTTTGGAAAAAAGCAGACCCAAGACCTTTCTATGAGAAAATCAAAAATCAGATTTTACTGATTTATGGGATAGCAGATAGTAGCGTAGCTAGAGTGGAGGGATGGTATTTTAGACAGTTGGGTCAATTTGTGGAAAGGGCTGATAAGACTTCTCGTATTTTGGATGTCAAGTATCATATCCTTTTGCCATCCGGCTCAGATGTAGGATCGCCGTTGGATTTTCTTCATTGGATGGCACTTTTGAAGTCGGTGACAGGATTTAATACCTACAGAAGAATTTATGGAAATATTAATCCCCTGAACGTTGTTGAATTTCTTGTTTTAAACAAATACTTCCCCCGTTCGATCTATTTTTGCTTAAATGAGGCAGAGGTTTGTCTTCATCATATTTCTGGTAATTTGGGTGGAGGCTTCAAAAACCCTGCAGAAAAAGCTATTGGTGAATTACGCTCCCAACTAGAATTTGCCGAAGTCGGAGAAATAATTGATTATGGCCTTCACGAATATTTGGATAACATTCAAATAAAACTGAATAAGCTATCAGATCTGATTGACAGTACGTACTTTCGGCTTCAGGATAATTTTATCTCCCAAAATCAAAATCAATAATGACATTTTGCCTAGGCATCAAAACCAAACATGGATTGGTGGGGCTATCCGATACCAGGATTACCTCAGGAAGTGATACCACCTCCTCCAAAAAAGTCTTCACCGTTAATCGGCAAAAGCATTCATTCTTTATCATGACTAGTGGCCTTCGTTCGGTTCGAGATAAAGCAATCACATATTTTTCTGAGGTTATTGAAAAGCAAGACGAATCATTTACAAAGCTTTATAATGCTGTCAACGAGTTTGGCAATCAAGTGAAGCTTGTGGCCAAGGAAGACAAAGAGTTTTTGGAAGAAGCCGGTTTAAATTTCAACCTGTTTTCCATTATTGGAGGACAGTTAGAAGATGACTCAGAGCCGAAGTTATACTTGCTTTATCCGCAAGGCAATTGGATCGAAATCAGAAAAGGAACCCCATATGTGATTATTGGTAATTCTGGCTTTGGAATTCCTGTCCTGAAAAGAGCCTTACATTTTGAAGATCCTCTCGAATACGCATTACGATGTGCTTTCCTGTCTTTTGATGCAACTAGGATTTCTGCAAACGATGTTGATTTTCCAATTGATACAGTTGTCCTCAAAAATGATGAGTATTACTCGATAGAGAAACGATTCGAACAAAAAGATATGGAGCATATTTCCTCATTTTGGAATAATCGGCTGAAGAGTGCTATTGCGGATTTACCTGCCAATATTTTAGATCAAGCATTTGATCGCCAAAAAGACTTGGCAGAAGAATAGAACTATTCCGTATGCTGATCAAAGTCAATCACTTCACGAGCTATTTATACAGTCAACCGGTAGAACTGGGCATTCATAGCTTTTACCTACATCCTCAATATAGGCCATACTATAAGATTGATAATCAGTCTATGAAGGTGTTTCCTGATCCCTCCGGTTCGAACTTTCGGGAAGATCTACTTGGAAATTGGTATCAGCAAGTATGGTTTCAAGGCAAAGTATCCAAATTGGAAATTTATTCGGAATGGGAATTTAAATTGAGCCCATTCAATCCATTTTCCTTTATCGTTGAAGGTGCTTTTGAAGAGAAGTTCTTTGAGGGGAATAGAAAACTTTATCTGGGAGAATCGGATTTTCTAAGGCCGTTTTTGGATTCAGAACTGACGGAAGCGATCGAGTTTTTAGGTAGTGTAAAAACAAAATCTAGTGGACTCATCGATTTTTTGACCCAATTGACGGGGTTAATTCATCTGGAATGGAATCATATCATTCGGCATGAACAAAATATTTGGAGTCCAAAAGATACTTTTTTCAAAAAGGAAGGGTCTTGTCGTGATCTTGCATTTATGCAAATGGCTATGCTTAGATCAGTTGGCTTAGCTACTCGATTTGCATCCGGCTATTCTTTCAATCCTGACGTGGAAGATGGGCATGAGCTTCATGCCTGGCTAGAGGTTTTTCTCCCAGGAGCAGGATGGGTAGGTTTGGATCCTAGTTTGGGTTTATTCACAGACAATGGTTACATACCTCTTGCTCTCCATTTTGATCCACTTGCGACTTCCCCCGTCCAAGGTGTCTTCTATGGAAATGCCCTATCAAAACTCGAGGCAAATGTGAGTATTAAGATAATTTCAGGTTGATTAGTTTGCTACTACGGCACCCTTTTCCGGCATTTCAAAAAGATCATCATCAAGAGCATCCTCTGTCAGTACAACATCTGCGAAACTGACCTGATATCGTATCCTGCCTGTGGAATCACCTTCTAATGTATAGCCTGTCAGAACTCTAGGAAATACCAATCCTCCTGCATCCCGATAGTCCTCGTATTTAAGGGCATTTAGAGTAGGTTCTGGGCTATCAAAAAACGTAACTGTATAGAGCACCCATTCCAATTGATGGGTTTCGGGGTCAGCTAGCATGTAGTATTGGTCATCAGGGCTATCTCCTTTATTACTGGCAAAGCTCACACTGAATGTTTCATGGCTTTTGCCATTTATGGTGCGATCTTCGATCTTCTCCACGCTCACTCCCGGATCTGTGAAAATGTAGGGAATGCTAAAAAAGTAGAAATAAAGATTGTGATAGAATCGTACGGAAGGTCCACCAAAAGCTTGTCGGTTGGGGCTAATCCAAACTTTCTCCCCATCAAAGCCTATTTGAAAATTTTGAGCATCGATTCTACCTTTTCTCGAACCCAAATTGAAAAAGTGATTCTCTTGAGTAAGATTGGTTTCATGAAACATGGTGTAAGAAAAGGCTTCCGCATCAAGCCATCGGCTCCAATCTCCATGGGCATCTAGCACTTGTTTGAAATCCTCAGGTTGAATAGCCCGTGGATCGGGTTCCTTTTCTGCACAGGCAAAAACTAGGAGAAGAAGTAAGATAAAATAGGTGTTTTTCATCTGTTAATAATTGATTTTTAATGGTCAGATGGAATCTCGCGTGTTTGATAGTCGTCCCAGTATCTGTCGGCTAGGTCATGCCTTTCTACTTCAGGGAGGCTCGATTTCATTTTAAGCGGTGATTTCGACCTCAAGATATAAAAATGCGAATCATTTCCTTTTTTTCAATTTGAAGTCTTTCTCCGACCATTCAAAGATTTTTTAGAATCAATCTTAATAATCTTAATTTTTCCTTTTAATTTTGACCAAATCTAAATAAGGATAAAGAATGGCAGCTACAAATCCCCTTTGGAAAAAAGTCCGCAAACTCTTCAATGATATTCATCTTTACGCAGGTCTGATTTCTGGATTAGTTGTCATCCTTGTTTGCCTGAGCGGGACGATTTATGTCTACAATACTGAGATCAAGGAGTGGGCAGATTCAGAGCGGTATTTTGTGGAGGAAGAGGGGAGTAGACTTTCTTTGGATGAATTGAGAAGTAAGGTAGAGTCTCAAATTGGCGGTGAAGTCACTTCTGTTTTTGTAAGTGAAGATCCAAGCCGAACCGTGCAGTTTAGCTTATTGAAAGAGGGTGAAAAAGGTCGGGGTACTACCTATTTTATCAATCCTTATTCTGGAGAAGTCCTTGCAGATAATTCGGAGCGAACAGCAGCTGAGGAATTTATGAGTATGCAGTTTTCACTGCATCGATGGTTGTTGATCGACCGAATTGAAGAGCCTTTGCTGGAAAGCATGAGCAATCGGGAGCTAGGCCGTTTGATCAATGGAATAGCCACTTCTTTATTTTTATTAGGGGTATTAACAGGCATGGTAATTTGGGTACCCCAAAAGGTTAAAAGCTGGCGTCAAGGTCTCAAAGTGAAATGGTCAGGAAATTGGAAGCGGGTGAATCATGACTTGCACAACACCTTAGCATTTTATTCCCTAATCGCTTTGTTTATCATGTCTGCTACGGGATTGTTCTGGTCATTTCAATGGTACCGAGAAGGTTGGCAGAAGACTTGGGACACCTATCAGCCACCTAAAGAAGAGCAAAAAGGGGAGGAGGCCATTGAGATAGTTCCTGGACCGGCTCTTCAGTTTTCTTTAGATAATGCGTTGGCAAAAGTAAATGAAACCCTTCCTTACAGCGGAAACAGCAGAATCAGCCTTCCGAAGGACGACTCCGAATCCATCAGTATCAGTAAATACCGGATAGGCTTTTTTGCCAGATCAGGGTCGGATCAACTGCAACTTGATCAGGCTAATTTAGAGGTGAAGGAAAGCAAGCTTTTCTCAGATATGACTGTCAGACAGCAAATTGGCCGCTCGGTGAAAAGCCTACACACAGGAGAGATTTTTGGTGCCTTTACGAAGTTTCTTTGGTTTGTCGCTTGCTTGATTGCGACTTCGCTTCCTATCACTGGTACACTAATTTGGTGGAATAAGCGGAAAAAGAAAAAGCCAACTAAAAAGAAGAATGTGGAGAGTAGACAATTGGAAGTGGCCTAAATCTCCGAGTAACTTTTTTATAAATTATAGGCAATTCAATAGATTGACTCATCTTCCTTTTCTATTGATTAATTAAATTTTAAGGAAATTTTAAGCTGATTTTTTATTTGAATTCATAGTAAAGAGTGATTTTTGATGCCAAAATTTCATTCTATGGAATCCATCTGTATAATAGTTCCCATTTATAACGAAGAAGAAGCGATTCCGAAATTTCCTCAGGAGTTTTCCGAGTATTTTGAATTAACTAAGCTTAATCCCAGCGTTTTATTGGTTGATGATGGCTCAAGGGATAGAAGTTTAGAATTGATTGAAAAGCTCTGTTTGGAGGATTCCCGTTTTCATTTTTTATCCCTTGAAAAAAATAGCGGGTTGAGTTCGGCAATCAAAGCTGGATTTGATTGTGCAAGAACAGATTGGGTCGGTTACATTGATGCAGACCTTCAGACAAAACCAAAAGACTTGTTGAAATTTGAGTCATATTTAAATGAGTTCGACTTGGTTTTAGGAGATCGCTCAGCAAGCAGGAAGGATTCTCTAGTAAAAAAGCTTTCTTCCAAAGTGGCAAATAGTTTTCGTGATTTTATGCTTCACGATGGTGTCAATGATTCCGGATGCCCACTAAAAATTCTAAGAAGGGATGTGGCTATTTCTTTACCTTTTTTTAAAGGAATGCATCGCTTTATCCCCGCTTTGGTATTGATGAAAGGTGGTAAAATCAAGCAGGTACCGGTTACCCATTTCCCTAGAGTGACTGGCAAAAGTAAATTTAATCTTTGGAATAGGCTGCTCACACCGCTTCAGGATACTTTTGCGGTTTGGTGGATGGCAAAGCGAAAGATATCCTATAAAATCGCTTCCTCGGATCTTTATGAACGAGAAGACCAACAATCATGAAAGATTCACTGCTATTGGGTTTGGGCTTTTTGGCTCAAGGGTTATTTTCTGCTAGGTTTTTAATCCAACTGGTCAAATCTGAAAAAGGAGGGGAGGTACTCTCGCCAGTGATTTTTTGGCAGCTGAGTTTAATTGCTTCCCTTTTTTTGATGACTTATGGGGCTTTTAGACATGATCTAGTGATCGTCGGGGGCCAATTAATCGGCTACTTCGTATATATCCGCAACCTTCAACTTCAGGGGGAATGGAGAAAAATCCCAAAAGTAATCCAACTGTTATTTTACGGGTTGCCCATTCTTTTTGTCTTCTATTTTGCCTTTTTTAGGCCTTCTGAGTTTTTCCTTACACTCAATAATCCTGATATAGATTTTTTCTTATTGACTTGGGGAAGTATTGGCCAGCTTATCTTTACCTCTCGGTTTCTGGTCCAATGGTATTTTTCTGAAAAGCATGAGAAATCTTATTTCCCTTTGAGTTTTTGGTACATTAGTATGCTTGGCGCCATATTGATTATTATTTATGCCATTATTAGAAAGGATGCGGTTTTATTTATCGGCCAGGCCTTTGGGATGATTGTTTACCTGAGAAATGTGATGATCCATTTCGGATTTCAGAATAAGAGGAATCTCAATTTTCTAGAGAAAGTTAAGACCTACCGGATGGGACTTTTTTTAGGGGTGACGGCCTTTTTTTTATTCTTCAATTTGAACTCTTGGTCGGTAACGGAGTCCAGTGAGGCTCGCTATGCCCAAATCAGTAAAGAAATGCTTCAAAACGGAGATTGGATGCATCCTCAATTGATGGGTATTTATCACTATCACAAGCCTCCTATGACTTATTGGATCACAGCACTTTCTTATAAGATTTTTGGAGTTAATCCTTTTGCTGCCCGTTTTTTTCTTCAAATCGCAATTTTAATTCAACTTTTTTTGATCTATCGGATTGGGATTTTACTCTGGAAAGACAAAAGCAAATCCTTTAAAGCCGCCTTGCTGTATGCTTCCTTCCCCGTAGTAATTATTGGTGGAAGGGCATTGACAACGGACGCGTATTTAGCGACTTTCATTTTAGCAGCCTTGTTTTTTTGGTTTCGATACCTTCAAAAAAAAGAAAATTGGGATTTAATCTTGATGTATCTGTTTTTGGGGCTTGGATTCCTGACCAAAGGCCCTGTGGTATTGATTGTTCCAGTTGTCCTGTGGGTTCATCAGAAGATTTTCTACTCTCCAAAAATAAAATTCAACCTTCCTAGCCTATTGGGGTTGAGCTTGTTTTTGATTATTGGCATATCCTGGTTTGCGATGCTATGGGTTGAGGATGCTCGGTTCTTAGACTATTTTGTTTTTAAGCATACCATTGAGCGATTTGCGACCAATACCTTTAGCAGGAGCCAACCTTTTTGGTTTTATATTGTGATTTTGCTGCTCTTGGCATTTCCTTGGTTCATTATTATGTTGGCTAAGACAAAGTCGGTTTTTCAAAAAAAACAGGTCATATTTTCGCGGTTTTGGGTATGGGTATTTATACCGCTTTTGTTCTTTTCACTCAGTCAGTCCAAACTAGTATTGTATATCCTGCCACTCTTTGGAGGCTTGGCATTTGGTGCCGTGCAAGTTTGGGAAGGGTTGAGTGATCGTACGCAAAAAATATGGGAAAATGCACAGACAGTTTTCCAAATCCTTATTGTGATAGCCTTGTTTATTTCCCCGCTTTTCGTGGACGAACTTCATTTAAGCGCAAAAGTATATTTTTTGGGAGTGATTCTGTTGTCACTACTTCTTGGGTTGTTTTTATCAGGAATTAAAACTTCTGACAAAGCATTTCTCAGTGCATGGATCTTTACTATGATGTTGACAGCGATGTCAGCATATTTATTTAGCAACAATCCAGGAATGGTCAATGATACACGAAGAGTTGTAGATTGGATTGAAGAGCATTCTCCGGCTTCTGATCAAATTGTAATCTTCGATAAAAGACTGCCTTCCATTCCTTTTAAAACAGAAAGATCTGTAATTTCAATTTATGCGGGGGATGAAAGCTTGAACAGGGAAACCCAATTCCAAGAAAATGACGATTGGAAAAAGTCTTTGATCAACTTGAAAGATCAGCCTGAATGGATTCAAAAAGGCGACAATCAAAAGGGAATCTGGATAGCTAAACTCAATAAGAAAATGCCAGAACTTCCAGTAAACTTGGATTGGAGGACTCTTCAGGAGGTGGATGGTTGGAAAATTTTGCAAATAGTTGAAGTAAAACCATGAGAATTCTCATTGTAGAAGACGAGCCGGGTATATCTAATTTTCTTAAGCAGGGGCTTGAGGAGGAAAACTTTGCTGTAGACATTTCTGATAATGGAAGAGATGGTCTGAATCTAGCCCTTACTGGGGAATATGATCTACTATTGCTCGACTGGATGGTTCCGGGAATCAGCGGAATAGAGTTGACTAGGCAGTTTCGAAAGGAATTTAGTTCTACGCCAATTATTTTCCTCACAGCCAAGGATACGGTGGATGAGACCGTTTTTGGCTTGCAGGCAGGTGCGAATGATTACATCAAAAAGCCATTTCACTTTCAGGAGCTGCTGGAAAGAATTAGAGTACAGCTAAGAAAAGTAAATCAGGAGCCTGAGGTTTTGACTTTGGGGCCTTTTCGGTTAGAACCATTGAGTTTTAAGCTTTTCAAAGAAGAAAAAGAAATTGCCTTGACTCAGAAAGAGTTTGCTTTATTGGAGTTTTTGATTCGAAATAAAAATACGGTCTGTAGGCGAACCCGAATCATCGAGTCCGTTTGGGATATCCATTTTGAATATAATACCGGTGTGATCGATGTCTTTATCAATTCACTTCGAAAAAAACTGGGCATCACGAAGGATGAGGACTACATTCAGACGATACGGGGGGTGGGTTACATGGCAAAGGAATAAATCAATGAAACCGAGCTCGCCTGAAGTAGACTGGCATGACTTAGCAGAGACACACTAGGGTGACTATGAAACAATCGAGATTCCATCCTGACTTTCGGTGCGGGACAGGTTCTGACCATTAAAAATCAACAATAGACAGATGAATGTCTCTTATAAAAAGCAGTTATCACGAAGGCTTACACTTTTAGTGGCGGGTATTTTTTTGTTGGTTTTTGGGGTGATCTATGGGGTGGTCTACGTCACAGTAGTTTCAAGCATAGATCGTGAGCTACGGCTAGAGACGGATGAGCATAAGGATCAGATTTTCATCGTGAACGGTGAGATTCGCTTTCTTCACAAAAATGAATGGAGCGAAATGGAGCATAGTCAGATTCAGCTGAATCCGATTTTTATTGAGATTGTAGATCCGGAGGGGAAAAGTATGGATCGATCTCCTAACCTGAGGGATAATCATCTTGAGTTTTTTCCCGACCGAGCTAATTCGGGGCAGGCTTGGACTCTTAAAGCAGGCTCTCGCTATCTGCGTCAGATGCAAATCCCACTACGGAATGCAGGGAAAATGGAAGGCTTTCTTTTGGTAGCTCAATCCTTTGATGATGCCCAAGCCCTTTTTACCAAGTTGAGGTGGATTCTTTTAATTCTTTTCCCGATTGTACTGATGATTGTGTATTGGATGATGCGCGATCAGGCAAATCGGACTGTCCGGCCTATTCAGCAGCTTATTCGCAAAGCCAATCAGGTAACTCAAAGTAATTTGAGTGAACGAATTCAGTCCCCTGGCAATCAAGAGGAAATCACCCAGCTCACGCATGCTATCAATGATCTTTTGGGCCGATTGGAAAAAGCCATAAAACGAGAGCAGCAATTCACCTCAGATGCTTCTCATGAGTTAAGAACGCCCCTATCGGTGCTCCGAGGTACCTTGGAGGTGATGATCCGCAAGCCACGCACTCCTGAAGAATATGAGCAAAAAATCGAATTAGCTCTTCAAAGTATCGATCGGATGACAGGAACAATCGAGCAATTATTGGCTCTTGCACGAGTCGAAAGCGGGCAATCCATTGTGCTGGAAGAGCTTGATTTGCTATCTTTTTCAGAAGAAGTAATAAGTAGAAAATCAGTGGCAACACGGAAGAAGATTGAATTTGTTTCTCAGCTTGGGCATCCGGTATTTGTTTTGACAAATGAGAAATCACTACAGATAATTTTAGACAACTTACTGGACAATGCTTTCAAATACGCTGGAGATACAGCTCCTCTTTTCTTGGAAGTTGGCAAAAATGATAAAGAGGTCTATTTGAAAGTTTCAGACCATGGAGTCGGAATTTCTTCTGAAGACTTGCCGTATATTTTTGACCCATTTTTTAGAGCAAAATCCAGTCATGGATCAAAAAAAACAGGAGCCGGGTTGGGGCTAGCCATCGTCAAAAAACTTTGTGATGAGTTGAAAATCCGACTTTCCGTAGAAAGCCAAGCTGGGAAAGGGACCACATTTAAGCTTTCTTGGTAAAATCTTAAGGGAATCTTAAGGAAACACTAAAAGCCACCTAAGACTTCTGTGGTTATTTTGTGTCAAAAGATACCCCATACACTATGCTTGATGCGATTATTCGATGGAGTTTAGCCAATAAATTACTGATCGGAATTTTTATTATTATCTGGATTGGATTTGGAATCTATTCCCTTACGAATATTCCCATTGGAGCTGTTCCCGATGTTACGAATAATCAAGTCCAAGTAATCACTACTTCCCGAAATTTAGCCACTGAAGATGTAGAGAAATATCTTACTTACCCTGTCGAATTGGAAATGGCCAATCTACCAGGGGTAAAAGAGATTCGATCTGTATCCAAGTTTGGTCTGTCAGTTGTCACAATTGTATTTGAGGATGATTTGGGGACATACCTACCCCGACAGCTTATCGCAGAACGCCTCAAAATTGCTGAAGAAAATATCCCCGCAGGTTTTGGTAGTCCAACTATGGGACCTATCTCTACAGGTCTGGGAGAAATCTATCAATATATCATCGATGTAAAACCTGGGTATGAAAGCAAGTATTCGATTACGGATTTGAGAACGATCCAAGATTGGGTGGTCAAACGTCAGTTAGCAGGGATCGACGGTGTCATTGAAGTCAATACTTGGGGAGGTTTCTTGAAGCAATATGAGGTAGCGATTAATCCTGAGCGCCTTAGAGCGATGGACATAAGCATAACTGAGGTATTCACTGCCCTTGAAAAAAACAACTCCGTAGCAGGTGGAGGATATATCGAGAAAAACAACCAAAGCTTCTTCATCCGCGGTGAAGGATTAACAGGCTCACTGGAGGATATCGGCCAAATCGTCGTGACCACTCGATCAGGATCTCCCATATTCATTAGGGATATTGCCTCTGTAGGGTTCGGTGCTGCCAATCGATTTGGTGCAATTACTGCCAACGGAGAAGGGGAAAAGGTTCTGGGGCAGATCATGATGCTAAAAGGAGCTGACTCTAAGCGAACCATAGACCTGGTACGTGAGCGAATTGCTCAGATAGAAAGTTCTTTGCCTGAGGGCATTTATATCAATGGATTTTTGGATAGATCTGAGCTCATTGGGCGGACTACTTTTACAATAAGCGAAAACCTCATTTTAGGTTGTTTGATAGTCATCTTTGTCGTTGTCCTTCTTTTGGGGAATATTCGGTCGGGCTTGGTCGTGGCTTCCGTCATTCCACTTAGTTTGCTTTTCGCGCTTTCCCTCATGTATATTTTTGGGGTTGATGCCAATTTGATGAGCTTAGGAGCGATTGATTTTGGGATAATTATCGATGGGGCAGTGATCATCGTCGAATACATTGCCTATCAATTTACCAAGTCTTCCGATGAGCTTTTAGGGTTAAATAAAGTACAGCGAACAGAGAAGAGGGATGATATTTCATTTAAAGGGGCTTCCAAAATGATGCATTCTGCCATTTTTGGGCAGATAATTATCATTATAGTATTTATTCCGATTTTGTCTCTTTCAGGAGTAGAAGGGAAAATGTTCCGACCGATGGCAGAGGTATTTAGCTTTGCACTGGTAGGGGCTATGATATTGGGTTTGACATACGTTCCCGTTGCTTCCTCCTTATTCTTGAAGGCTGATAAGCAGGGGCCAAAAAATATATCTGTTCGATTAATTAAAGCAATCAATAAAGCCTATGAACCCTCCCTTCGCTGGGCCCTGAATCACACAAAGGTAGTTTTGGTTGCTGCAGGAGGTATTTTGATTTCGGCTGTTTTGATTTTTTCCTCCATGGGATCAGAGTTTGTTCCCACCTTGGATGAGGGTGACTTTGTGATACAACCGGTACTAAAAACAGGGACTTCGCTTAGTAGCACGGTAGAAACGATTACCAGCATTGAAAATATTTTGTTGGACTTTCCTGAGGTCAAGCAGGTGGTGACACGAATTGGTGCTGCAGAGATTCCAACTGATCCCATGTCTATGGAAGAAAGTGATGTGATAGTGACTTTGCATCCGCCTAGTGAGTGGACCACAGTGGATACAAAAGATGAACTAGCCGATAAATTCAAAGAAGCTCTGGAGATTATTCCTGGACTTGATTATGAGTTTACTCAACCGATAGAGATGCGCTTCAATGAGTTAATTACCGGAGTCCGGGCTGATTTGGCAATTAAGGTCTTTGGGGAAGATTTAGACGAGCTATTGCGCTTAGGAGAGGAGATTGAGAGTGCGATCCAAAATGTCGACGGTGCAGCTGATATCATCATGGAAAAAGTAGACGGTTTGCCACAGATGAAAATAGAATATGATCGCTCTAAAATTGCCAAATATGGACTCAATATTTCTGACTTGAATTCCCTCGTGACAATGGGTTTTGCCGGGGAAGTGGCAGGGACTGTTTTCGAAGGGGAGAAGCAGTTTGATTTAGTAGTTCGATTTGATGAAAATCATCGAAAGAACCTTCAAAGTCTAGAAAATACAACCGTGAAATTGGATGACGGAAGCTCGATACCCTTTTCGGAATTAGCTGATATTTCCTACACGAAAGGTCCAGCTAAAATATCACGAGATAATACTCAAAGGAGAGTGGTAGTCAGCGTGAATGTCCGTAACCGAGATTTACAATCTGTAGTAGATGACATTCAACAAATCATCAATCAAAAAATCAATCTCCCTGAAGGATATCGAGTAGATTATGGGGGACAGTTTGAAAATCTTCAGCAAGCTAGGTCAAGGCTTTTAATTGCTGTTCCGGTCGCTCTGATTTTGATTTTTATCCTGCTGTATTTTGCCTTTTCTTCCGCTAAAGATGCCTTAATGATTTACTCTGCCATCCCGCTTTCAGCAATAGGAGGAGTATTCCTGCTTTGGTTCCGGGATATGCCATTTAGTATTTCCGCAGGGGTAGGTTTTATTGCCCTCTTTGGTATAGCGGTCTTGAATGGGATCGTGTTGATAGAGCACTTCAAATCATTGGAGACCAAATTCACATCAATAAAAGACTTGGTTGTTTTTGGAGCTAAAGAAAGACTCCGTCCCGTCCTCTTGACTGCTTCAGCTGCGGCTCTAGGGTTTTTACCGATGGCTATTTCATCATCTGCCGGTGCAGAGGTTCAGAGACCATTGGCCACAGTGGTAGTAGGAGGCTTGGTTTCAGCGACAGTATTAACTTTAATCGTATTACCAGTCTTATATACGCTATTCCATGAAAAGCAATTGGCACTCAAATGGTCATCTAAGCCTTTGGTTATGCTTTTCATTTTGATGTCATGGGCTGTAAATCCTTCTTTTGGCCAAGAGCAGGAAAAACTAGGTTTGGAGGAGGCACTTTCCATAGCCATTTCTCAAAATATAGACCTTCAGGCATCTAGGAAAATGCTAGAGCGATCTGAGTCTCAGGTTGGGACAGGTTGGAATATCGGAAAGACCCAAGTTTCTTATGGTTGGGATGAAAATGATATTGCCGAAAACGGAATCTACAACCGTGTGTGGCGAGTGCAGCAGCAGCTGGAGTTTCCATCAGTCTATGCAGCAAGGACAGCAGTCTTGAAAGCCGAAATGGAGCGAAGTCAGTCTGAATACCTTTTGCGTGAAAGACAAGTCAAAAAGGAGGTTTCGGCAGCCTACCTCAAATCATTTTATGCCCGAGAACGAATCTATAATTTGGTTTATCTGGACAGTATTTATGGGCAGTTTGCGAAAGCCTCGGCACGTCGTTTTGAGTTGGGAGAGAGTAATCTGCTGGAGAAGCTTACCGCAGAAAGCAAGGAACAGGAACTTTCGATACGACTGAATGCAGCCCGTCGGGATTATGAATCCTCACTGATTGAATTGAGGAGATTACTTTTCGTGGACGATAGCCTAGTTCTCGCCGACGAAGAGCCTTTATTGAGTTTGCAACAAAATGACGAAATAACTCATCCCCTGACTATGATGCTGGAAGCTGAAATCCGAAAGGCTGATTTTCAGGTCAAGGAGGCGAGAAGGAGTTTTTTGCCTGACCTGAGTCTGGAAGTTTTCAATGGGAGTAATCCCGGGATCAATGCCCAGAATTACCCTGGATTTCAAGCGGGCGTTTCTATTCCCCTGTTTTTTGGATCAAATAAATCCAAATTGAATGCGGCTTCATTCTTCCAGGAGGAAATTCAACTCCAATCACAGGCGGTGACTCAATCATTAAATGCACGAAGTGAGCAGCTGAAAAATGAAATATCCAAAAACCGCTCGACTTTAGATTATTATGAGGAGGAGGGGCTAAGCCTTGCCGAGCAATTGGAAACACAGGCTACCCGATCTTTCCAGGAGGGTGAAATAGACTTCCTGCAGCTGGTACAGCTCCTCGAAAATTCCCGAAATATCCGACTTCAATACTTACAAAGTAAGCTGGACTATCAGCTTGCTAAGCTCGAACTCATTTACTTGACGATCTGATGAATTTACATTTAAGAAAAATCTCATTTATTCTCTTATTCCCTTTGGCTATATCCTGTCAGAAAAAAGACGATTCGTCGGAAGGAATAGAAGTAGAGGCGGCAGAAGTAGCAGCTTCATCTCAGATTCAACTTTCTCAAAGCCAGTTTAATGCGTTGAAGATGGAGTGGGGATCCATTGAGGCTCGAAATCTATCTGAGCAACTCAGTCTTCAAGGCATGGTGCGCGTACCCACAGAAGGGCGGCAGGACGTTTC
Organism: Algoriphagus formosus; assembly: GCF_002807035.1. Lineage (GTDB taxonomy): Bacteria > Bacteroidota > Bacteroidia > Cytophagales > Cyclobacteriaceae > Algoriphagus > Algoriphagus formosus. The sequence continues at coordinate 63,082 of NZ_NIUC01000003.1, forward strand.
TGCGATTTATGGGGGCTACGTTTCTGGCCTTACTCTAATTGAAGGTGAAGCCATTCGACGTGGTCAGGTTTTGTTTTATCTCGAGAATCCTGAGTTTGTCAACCTTCAGCAATCCTATCTGGAGACCCAAAGTCAGATGCAATATTTGAAAGCGGAGTATGATCGTCAACAGACCCTGTATTCCGAGCAGATTTCTGCACAAAAAAACTTCCTAAAAGCTGAGGCTGATTTTCGGACTTCTGAGGCCAAATTGGCTGGGTTGGAGCAACAGCTTTTACTGTTAAAGATTGACCCAAAAGCGCTTGAGCCGGGAAAAATTCGCTCAAAAATCCCAGTTTACTCACCCATCAATGGCTTTGTGGAAAGTATTCATGCAGTGCCGGGAAGTTATCTCAATGCCACAGATAAAGCACTGACTTTATTGAACCGAGATCACCTGCATGTAGAGCTAATTGTGTATGAGAAGGATGCTAGGAAATTGAAAATTGGCCAAAAAGTAACGGTTTCAATCCCTGATTTGAAGGAAGATCAGATCCAGGCAGAGGTCTATGTCATCAGTCAATCTATCAATTCGGAAAGACAGGTAATGGTGCATGCTCATTTGGTAGACGAAAGCATGGAAAAATACTTGGTGCCGGGGATGTACTTGGAGGCAAAGTTAGATTTGGAGGATAGACCATCAAAGGTAGTTCCAGAAAGCGCTGTGGTAGAGGTAGATGGCTTGAATTATATTTTGATTCAAAGTGAAAAAACGGAAAGTGGATACCTCCTGGAAAAAGTAGAAGTTCAAATAGTAGGAAGCCAAGAAGGATATTTGGCGATTAAACCTTCTATTGATTTGGATGAAAGTGCGGTTATTTTGATCAAAGGGGCGTTTGGGTTGATGTAATTCTTGTTCTTGCCGGGATAGTAAGCGATTTTTCTTAAATTAAAATTTAACAGCTCGCTGAATTTTTGATACGAGGGCTTTTGTATTTCCATCATGGTAAAAAACTTTTATTTATTAGTATTCTGCTTGATATCCCCGTGGGGGATTGCCCATGCACAAAAAGTCACGAAAACTGAAAACGTAATTCTGATCACTTTTGATGGTCTGCGGTGGCAAGAGCTCTTTAAGGGCGCGGATTCATTAATGGTAGATGATACAGGATTAATTGATACGCCAGGGTCTCTTTTGGCAGATTACTGGCATACCGATTCAAAAAAGCGCCGTGAGATGCTGTTTCCGTTCTTTTGGAGCACCATAGCCGCTGAGGGGCAATTGTACGGAAACAGGCTTTTTGGAAACAAAGTGGATAATAGTAATAAAATGTGGTTTTCCTATCCCGGATACAATGAGGTTCTTTCTGGCTTTGCGGATGATGAGCGGATCAATTCCAATTCGAAAATCAATAATCCTAATGTCACTTTCCTTGAGTATCTCAATCAAATGCCAGAATATAATGGTAAGGTGATGGCTTTCGGTTCTTGGGATGTCTTCCCTTATATCATCAATGAAGAGCGTAGCGGCGTACCTGTCAATGCTGGCTTTGATCTGGCTGAAGGAGATGATCTGACGGATGTAGAAAGAACAGTCAATCGGATACAGCAAGAGATTCGCGGTCCTTGGGGAAGTGTCCGGCTGGATCCATTTACCCATCACTATGCGATGGAAGGTTTGAAAAAGCACAGACCAAAAGTTATGTACATTGCCTATGGAGAGACGGATGATTGGGCACATGGAGGCAAGTATGATCAATATATTTGGTCGGCTCATCAAACGGACGCCTACATCAAGGAGATTTGGGATTGGGTTCAATCAGATTCTGAGTATAAGGACAAAACAACCTTAATCATTTCTACAGACCATGGACGGGGGATCACCAAAACGTCTTGGAAAGATCATGGCGCTTCAGTACCCGAAAGTGGAGAAATCTGGATGATGGCGATAGGACCTGATACTCCGGCTTCAGGTGAAATGAAAATTGAAGGACAGTGGAATTCAGCACAAATAGCCCGAACGCTGTTTAAGCTACTGGGTTTGGAATATCCAGATAATAAAGCCGGCTCAGTGATCGATGATATGATTCAATAAATAGATTCTCTTCTCTTTTGCTGAATAGTACTTTACCTATCCATTCACTAACTTAGCGAAAGCAACGCTTGATATTGATGGGAAGAGAAGGTGCACTTGAATAGGATTTCCGGATATATAGGCAGGCTTGGTAAATTGTAATTTCGCGATCAATCGATTAAACTCGAAGCAGGTGACTCTATGCTTTTTGACGGAAGATTAGAGCACAATCCCGTTAATTTGGGTAATACAACCTGTCAAATGCTAGTGGTATATTTTTTCGAATAATCATCAGGAATGGTACTAAATGTGAAGCACTTCATTTGTTTGATTGGAATAATCCTCGTGGCTCTAAGCTCTTCTTTTGCCCAAACCGGCTACAAGGATGAATTGGGTCGGGAGATCAGTCGTGAGTATTTTGAAAAGCAGATTTTGGAAGGTCCCTATTTTGGGATTCCCGATGGTACTGGAGGTAAAATGCTCGTTCACCGCATGCCAGTTGGACTTTTGGACGATCCTGCGATTTTTTTTCAGAAGACAGGAAATGAGAGAGTGTTTCAGGAAGGAAAGATGTTGCTGGTTATTTATTATCCCGGCAAGGATGAGTGTAACTCCTCCGGTCAGGGAAATAATGCCAATTCTTTTCAGAAGGAACATAAAACTCTCCTCAAATGGGCTTCAAAATTTGAAGCGACAGAGCCAGTTTACCTTTATGCTAACCCAAGTGGTTTGGAGAAATATCAAGGAAAAATTCTCTGGCAACCGGATCCGGAGAACATATTCGAAAAGCAGTTTTTTCGATATCCATATCCCTGCGGAAGTTTTGTGGTCATTCATCCAAATGGAACTTTTCGTGGGATTTTGGGAGGATATCCCTTGTCCCAAGTGGAAGTGGCGATGAAGAAATTGAGGAAGGGTGAATAGCTTTTCGAGTATTCTTCTAAAAACTTTGAGTTGTATTCATGATGGAATTTTCAATTCTTTTTGAAAATGAAGATGATATTTTCCTTTTATCTAATAAGAAAATTCTCTGAAGGTAGGCTAAAAGCTTATTGTAGTATAATTGGTTCTGCTTTACCAACAATCCTTATTTCAGCTTTTAAAGCCGGCTTTTCTTCAGGGTTTTTAAACTCGCAATCCAAAGATAGCTTCTGCTCACCAGGTCTGATCTGAAGTTTTGAAGAGTCGATAGGAAATGATTTAACCTTTATCAAATTTTCATCTAGCCAGTGGACCTCATCGCTGCCTTCATAGCGTAGAGAATGACCTTTTTCTAAGGTTACGGGCAAGCTGATCTCGCTACGATTATTAATCTCTAGCTGAATGGATTGAATCGTGGCATCCTCTGCAGTTAAAATGAAATGAAATTTGGTGGTTTCAGTTGGATTCGAAAAGGAAAACTCGGTGTAGAGTGGTTCACCTGGCTGTCTCACTTTCTTTTCATGGGTAAATCTACTTACGAAGACTTGATGGAGATTCCAGGAGTTTTCGCCAGTTGGTTCGAGATGAAATTCATTGTTGATGTCTTTCATTCGTTCCTTCTGATCCTCGCTAAAGGCATCAGCCATCCGAAGCTTTTCCCAATCTCCAATTTGTTGGAAAATTTGATCAACTTGTCCGTTCACTTGAAGGGCTTCCTCTCGAACCACAAAGGCATAACCTGCATCGAAGGCTGCGGATCTAGCCAACATCCATTCAATGTCTTCAACAGTGGTATTGGAGCGCATACTGAACCAACCCAACATTCCTGGCATTAGGTTTCGTTGGAAATAAGCTTGGTTTTTTAAGCGGTATTCTGTTTGACTTTCACGGAATCCCGCATACCAAGGCTCCCCCCAGTTCATTCTGGAGTAGATGTGCCAAAAGTAATGGGTTGTCCTACTGGCATCTGTGATCAAATGTGATTTGATTTCCTCAGAGAGATTGTTCCACCAGGTAGTGGTGAAAAGAATTTCTCCATAATTGCCCATTCCTGTGGAGCGATTTCCCTCTAGCCCATCGAAGGAGATTTGCCGAAGACCAGTATAGTTATATAGTTCTGCTAATCTTTCGGCTACCTCTATACTCAGCTCAGGGTTTGTTAGAAAAACTTTATAAGCATGGTCCGCAAGCTTGCTGACCTGATCTCTTTTCATATGTGATGCCTTTTCTGTTCCCCACGCACCGCGCTCACAATCGATTAATTTCCAAGGTGCTGAATCAGTCACGGATCCATATCGAATAAGTTCCTTTCCGATTTTGACAGTTTTTAGGTTGTTGTTTTGATTTTGGTTGAAAAAGTCAGGCGACTCGATAGGAATCTCTGTTTGATTTTCATCGATGGATGTCGCCAATTCAGTATAGCCTACTATTCCCAAGCGATCATCAGGGATGGGCGTGATATAGGGATCATTGGTGGTGATGAAATTGGATAGCGTGTGAACACCCACATGTACCCCTTTTTTTTCTGCTTTTTCCACAGAGGCTCTTAACCCATCCCAACCATTGGGGAAACTTTTAGGATCTAGTTCAAAGTGCCCCCAATTTTTGAATGGGCCGTCATGATATAAATAATTCAGCCCTGCTTTTTTGACAAGCGCAATGGCTTTTTCAATTGTTTTTTCGGAGAAATTATAGATCAAGTAAGCAGAAGAGGCACTTTTAGAGGTTTTGCCCCATTCTCCATCAATCATTGGATGAGGAAGTGACTCCGCTAGCTCTATTTTGCCGATGGTTTCTAAGGTTTGTTCTTTTGGACTTCCAAACAAGGCAATTTTGGATCCAATAATTCCCCCATCTTCAAATGTTGGCGAAAGAAATCGTTCATGATTTAAATTGGGCACTACGCGTTCTTTCTGTCGATTTCTGGTGTATGCCTGAAGAGTAGATCCAAATTCCTCCGGTTTGGCAGCTTCCACCCGGTAGAGGACCATTCTTTTGCCCTTTTCGTCTAAATCTGAAAAGTCATCTTGCTCAAAAATATCGATTTCAGGAGTGGCATCATTTTCTTGCCAAGGATATCCGCCTAAAGTTTTTGGATTCAAGGCCTGGATACCAATAGCAAAGTCTTCGCTCCGGACCACTCCAATAGTTTCTCCGATTGTTTGATTTATTGTAGTAGGGATGGGACCCCAAGAAAGCCATTCAATTTGGTCTATTCGATTTGCCTTTACAACCTCGAAAGTGATATGTGATTTTTTCTCTTCCACCTGGATAATGACCTGCAAGTCACTTTCAAATTCAAAGGTCAATTGCTGATTTTCCTTCTTTACAGTTCGAGGAAAAATTATACCATCTCCGGTTTTCAACCTGATCAAGCTGAAATTTTGCCCTTCAGGAAGATATTCCTTTTGACTAATGGTGCTGATAATACCACTTAATTCTCCCTTCGGACCAATTTCAATTATTAGGTTTTCTGAATTCAGCCGAATGGTATTTGCTTGCTCATTACAAGCGGCTAGTAATAATAAAGAGATGAATAAGATTATAAGGAATCGAGCGGACATAGGGGTTGGGTTTTAGCATAAAAAGTCCAAAGTAAGATAGTGGTCATGAACTTATAATCGTAAATGACATTCAAAAAATAGGAAACTTTTTGAATTTATCTCTTCCTTTTTGCCACGTAAGTCTAGATTCCCCGAATCACCTCTGTTGCTAAACTTATGTTTTCTACCGTATGGAATCGCTCGTGGGAAATTTCATGATCCACTTGCTCATGAATCCAGGTCACATGAAAAGGAATGTGAATAGCATAAGCCCCTAATTCCAGAACCGGCAGGATATCTGATTTCAGACTGTTTCCAAGCATTAAAAAGTCCTCTGGACTTACATCCAAATGCCTAATCAATTTGGCAAAATCTTCCACCCGCTTTTCGCTCATGATCTCAATGTGATGGAAATATTTCTCCAAACCTGATTTGTTTAGCTTTCGCTCTTGATCAACCAAGTCTCCCTTTGTTGCGAGGACCATTCGGTAGTCACCGTTTAAGGAAGTGAGGACCTCTTCTACTCCCGGTAGGAGTTCCACGGGCTTTTGAAGCATTTCTTGGCCTATGGAAAGGATTTTTTCTACCAATGAAACGGGGACTTTTTGGTCTGAAATGCGCATGGCTGTTTCGATCATCGAAAGCATGAAGCCTTTGATTCCATAGCCATAAAGAGCCAAATTTTCAATTTCTGTTCGATACAGCTCTTTCAGAATGGCATGTGCGGGCATAAAATCTTCCAGAAGCGAACAGAATTTCTCCTCAGCTTCACGGAAAAAGGGTTCATTTACCCAAAGTGTATCATCCGCGTCGAAGGCAATTACTTTGATCGGCATCTCAATTCAAATTATTGATCCAGTCTAAAAGAACTTCCCGCCAGTTTGCTACTGCGCCTCTTCCCATGCCAAAAGCAAATCCATGACCGCCTTTTGGATAGATATGCAAGGAAGCTTCTACTCCAGCAGCGTGGAGCGCTTGATAGTAGAGGATGCTGTTTTCCAGTGGAACTGCTTGATCATCCTGTGCGTGGATCAAAAAGGTAGGCGGGGTGTTTTCGTCTACATTCAACTCATTTGAAAAACGTGTGACAAGATCAGGATCAGGATTTTCTCCCAAAAGATTCTTTTTGGAACCACCATGGGTAAATCGCTCATTGAAGGTAATAACCGGGTAGACCAAAATCGAAAAATCAGGTCTGGCGGAAAGCAAGTCAATGGAATCAAGCTCGCGATCCAACTGATGAGCATATTGCGTGCTTAAGGTGGAGGCTAAGTGACCTCCTGCTGAGAAACCCATTATTCCGATTTGATTCGGATCTATGTTCCATTCTTCAGCCTGGTGTCTGACTAGTCTCAAAGCCCGCTGTGCGTCTAGCAGCGGTACTTCTTTGGGATCAGTCAAGGACTTAGAGATGGGAAGTCTATACTTGACGACTATTCCGGCAATTCCCTGGGAGTTGAGCCATTTGGCAAAATCAGTACCTTCCCAATCATAAGCAAGAATCCCATAGCCTCCTCCTGGAAAAATCAAAACAGCTTTCCCGGTGGCAATTTGTTTGGTGGGAAGATATACTTCAATGGTCGGAATTTGCACATTGGAAATCCTAAGAATTCCTTCCTGAATCGCCTCTTCTTGAAGGTTCATTTCCTTTTGCAAAGGAGGAGTGTTCTCCCACAAGGGGATGATATGGTTTTGTGAAAAACCAGCCAGAGATATGAATAAAAGGGTGAATAGAATTAAATAATGTTTCATCTGTTTTTATTTCGATTTTCAATGGTCATAACTTGTCCCTTAAGAAGGTTGGGATGTAATCCATGCCTACTTGAGGTAGGATCGATTTCAGGGTCTTTCTTCAGCTTTAAATTCAAAAATTTGATCCATCAAAGCCCATCGCCAGTTGGGAGGTGTTCCGGGGAGGTTGCTTTGGTATTGTCCGACAAAAGCTTCCCATTCCTGCACTTTTGGATTGGCATTATCTAGTGCGGCTTTTTTTTCGAAAGTAAATTCACCATCGGTCTTCATGATCATGGTCAGACGATTTTTCCATCGATAAATGGACATTTGTAAAATTCCAGCTTCTCGAATACTTTCTAAAATAGGCTCAGAGACGGCTTGATGGCATGTATCGTATGCTTCAATTGCCTCAGGCTCATCCTTCAGATCGCAGATCAAAACGAATGTTTGCATGGGTTTATGTTTTGGAAATAGATTTCACACGGACTGAAAAAAGCCAAACCATTAAAAAGCACATAAATGGAAGAATGAATGAAAAGTTGACTTCGGGTACTCCCAGAATCTCTATGTCAGAATAGCCACTGCCACCCAAGTCCAAAATCATACCTTGCAAAGTAGGCATGATCGCACCTCCTACGATGGCCATGACCAAAAATGCTGCTGCGAATTTGGAGTCTTCACCCAGACCTTCCAGAGCAATGCCATAGATGGTAGGAAACATCAAAGACATGGCAAAACTAATGGCGACCAGGCTATAAAGCCCGAGCATGTCAGGAAGGAAAATCGCTCCGAGTGTAAATAGCATAGCCATCACGGCGAAAATGCTCAGTAGCTTTGAACTGGAAATGAACCTGAGCAATACCGTGCATACCCAGCGACCCAAAAGGAAGACGATCAAAGCTGCATATCCAAAGTTGACGGCAGAGGCATTATCTATTCCCAAGGCTTCCGCATATTGGTAGATGTAGGTCCAGACCATGATTTGAGCACCGACGTAGAACATTTGGGCAAGGGTGCCTTCTACAAAAGTACGCTTTGAAAACAGTCTTCTCATGGTAGGCCAAAAGTCAATTTCACCCTTATTATCCTTGTTTTCTGGCATTTTTACCAAGGCAATCAGAATCAAAATCCCCAAAACCACCAAGCCCAGCATGACATAAGGGTTGCGAATGACCATCAGATCATTGGTTCGGATCACAGCCTTTGCTGACTCTTCGAGGGTACTGTAAATGATCATTCCATCCGCATCCGTTTCATTAGATTGAAGCGAGTTGAGTATGAATTGCTTTGCTACAAAAAGTCCTGCTAAAGCTCCCATGGGGTTAAAAGCTTGGGCTAGGTTTAGTCGTTGGGTGGCGGTTTTTTCCGGTCCCATGGAAAGGATGTAGGGGTTGGCCGTAGTCTCTAAAAAAGCCAGCCCAAAAGTCAGGATATAGAGAGAAGCCAAAAAGAAGCCATAACTTTCCCAGGATGCTGCGGGATAAAACAGTAGCGCACCAAAGGCATACAAGCCGAGACCCAAAAGGACTCCGGTCTTATAGGAATATTTTTTGATGAAAAAGGCTGCAGGAAGAGCCATGGTGAAGTAGCCTCCATAAAAAGCCAATTGCACCCAGGAAGCTTGGACATTATTGAGCTCCAATACTCGTTTGAAAGCTGCAACCATCGGGTTTGTGATATCATTGGCAAATCCCCACAATGCGAAAAGTGAGGTGATGAGCACAAAAGGGAGAAGTAGTCTTTTGGGTACTATGGCTGGTTTATTGCTCATAAGGCTCGGTCAAGATGTGTGTATCCGCCATCTACATAGATATGCTGACCAGTCGTATGAGCGGACTTTTCTGAAAGTAGAAAGAGCACGGTCGAAGCAATCTCCTCAGGAGTTGTCATACGCTTTCCCAATGGAATTCGATTGCTGATTTCCTGGAGTTTTTTACCTGGATCGGGGAAAGAGCTAAGCCATTTTTCGTACAAAGGTGTCATTACTTCAGCAGGAATGACGGCATTGACTCGGATCTGATAGGGTAGGAGCTCGACGGCCCATTCCCGGGTGAGAGCAAGTTGTGCTCCTTTTGCAGATACATATCCGGAAGTCCCGCCTTGCCCGGTAATGGCAGTTTTTGAGGAAATATTGACGATGCTGCCTTTGGACTTTTTTAGAAAAGGAACTGAAAAATGAACCAAATCAAAGTAATGTTGAAGGTTTTTTGAAACTGACTTGGCAAAGGCCTCTGGGCTTCCATTTTCAAGGCCCACGCCATCATTGGCTCCCGCATTATTTACGATTCCTTGGATGCTTCCAAATTTTTCGATGGTCAATTCAACGGCCTTTTTTGCATCTTCGGGTTGCTCCAGTCGAATGGGTATGTGAAGTCCCTTTCCATTCGCAAGCATAAGAATTTCTTCCCCTTCAGGTGAGGGGTCAATTATGACAGGAATTCCTCCTTCTTCGATTAGACCTTTTGAGATGGCAGCCCCGATTCCCTTGGCCCCACCTGAAATCAGTATGACTTTATCTTTGAGCAGCAGATCCATCTTATTTTTCAAGTTTGTAAAACTCCGTAGCTGTTTTGCCCATCACCCATGATTTTTCTTCTGAAGAAAGGCTGTTGGTGAAATTTTCCACTGCTTGGAGGATTTTCTCATAGCTTCCAGCCAACTGAGATACTGGCCAATCACTCCCAAACATCAGGCGTTTTGGACCAAATAATTCCAGAGCAATCTCGATGTAAGGCATAAGCGTTTCTTCTGACCAATTATTCCAATCGGCCTCAGTGGCAAGACCCGAAACTTTTGCATAGACAAACTCCCGTTCGGCAATGGGTTGAAGGTTTTTCTTCCACTCTTTCCATTCCCCGTCTTTGATTAGTGGCTTGGCCAAGTGATCTATCACCAAAGCATGTTCCTCACATTTTGTCACCAATTCTAGAACAGCAGACAAATGCCAAGGATATACCAGGATGTCGTAGGTGTATCCCTTTACTTGTAGGGATTTAATTCCACGAAGGAAATTCTCCCGAAGCATGTATTGTGGAGGCTTGGCTTGAAGAATTTCCCGAAAGCCCTTCAATTTCTTGTTTCCATGATATTGCTCCAGGACGTGGTTGAGTCGGCTCGAGCCAATATCTGTCCAGCCCACGACACCTTTGATCCAGTTGTTTTGATCGGCTAGATCGAGCAGGTAATCTGTCTCTCTAAGACTTTCCTCGGCTTGCACGGAGACACAGCCTTCAAACCCAAACTCCTCCAAGTATGGCTGCAAATCTCCGGGTTTAAAATCCCTTCGAATGCTTTTCATACTATCGTCTATCCAATCTTGTCGAGCAGGATCATATTCCCAAAAGTGCTGATGAGCGTCGATTCTCATGCCTCCGGGTCATTCATGGCGACTTGTCGGGAGTTTCCAAGACCATCTATGCCCAATTCCACCACATCTCCATGCTCCAAGTATCTGGGATTAGGTTTTAAACCCATACCCACACCTGCTGGAGTACCGGTGGAAATCACATCACCCGGAAGTAGGGTCATGTATTGACTGAGGTGAGCGATGATTGTCGGAATGTCAAAAATAAAGTCAGATGTATTACTGTCCTGTACAATTTTTCCGTTCAGCTTTAGCCAAAGTCTTAGCTTGTGAGGATCGGAAATTTCATCCTTTGTAACCAAATAGGGGCCAAGAGGTGCAAAATGGTCTGCGCTTTTTCCTTTGACCCACTGACCTCCATGCCGGAGTTGAAAGTCTCGTTCACTCACATCATTGTGGGTGGCATATCCCGCCACGTATTCCATGGCATTTTCGACAGAGACATACTTGGCTCTTTTCCCAATAATGACCGCTAATTCTACTTCCCAGTCAGTCTGGGTTGAGTTTTTAGGGATGAAAATGGGATCATAGGGGCCACAAAGGGAAGAGGTAGCTTTCATAAAAATGATAGGTACTTCTGGTACCGGCATTCCGGCTTCTTCGGCATGCATTCTATAGTTGAGACCTATGCAAATGATTTTGGATGGCCGAGCGATAGGTGATCCAAGTCTTGCGTTTTTCGGGATTTCGGAAAGTTTACTTTGGTTTTCGCGGAGCCAGAGACGGAGCCGGTGCAAACCTTCATTTTCAAAAAAACTTTCATTCCAATCTTCTCCAAAGGAAGAGCAATCTAAATTTTTACCGTCTGCTGTCTGAATTCCGGGTTTTTCTTGGCCGATTGGTCCAAATCGAAGCAATTTCATAGTTACTGGGTGTTTTTGATTTTGGCTAAGCCAAGTTACATTTTTAGATTCAAGAAGCCACCGTCAATATTATAATTGGCACCAGTCACAAAGCCACCGGCGTCAGAGCTGATGAAGTAGGCTAATTCGGCGATTTCTTCAGGGCTAGCCATTCTTCCAATGGGTTGGGTAGCGGCAAGCTTATCAAACATTTCTTTTTCCTGACCAGGATAGTTTTTTTCCAAAAAATCATCCACAAAAGGAGTGTGCACTCTTCCCGGTGATAGACAGTTGCAACGGATTCCTTTATCCACATAATCTCTTGCTATGCTCAGAGTCATAGAAAGTGCTGCCCCTTTTGTCATGCTGTAGGCAAAGCGATCGGGTATCCCCATGGTTGCGGCTACGGAGCAAAGATTTAGAATAGATCCGCCACCATCTTCGAGCAGCTTTGGAAGGGCTGCTTTGGTACAGACAAACATTCCCTTCACGTTGATTTGAAATAATCTTTCGAAGTCTTCCATGGATGTGTTCTCCACCTTACCAATATGGGAGACTCCCGCATTGTTGATCAAAACGTCTAGCTTTCCAATGTGGCGCTTGACATGGTGACTGACGGCATCGAAATCCATCACATCTGCATGCCAAAAATTAACCTGATGACCACGTTCCATTTCCTCATGCATCACGCGTTCGCCTTCGGGGATATTATTATCGATGAAATAGACGATGCTTCCCGATTCAGCAAATTTACGAACCATAGCTAAGCCAATTCCGCTTGCTCCTCCGGTGATGAGGATATGTTTGTCTTTCATTATTATGGGTTTTAGGTCTTTCGAGTTGCGACTTTACGAGAGTTATCAATTTTCTGATTTATCAGATAGAATTGACTCAGATTTTTTGCTGATATCCCGGATGATTTGATCCAGTTCTTCCGCGGAGTTTTTGATATAATTGATCAATTCAAGATTTTCTTCAGAGGTTTCACTGTCTTTGAGGTCTAGTAGATTAATCAGTCCCATAAGTCTAGAAAGAGGGGCTCTGACCACATGGGATTGAATCCAGGCGATCTCCCTGAAAGTTTTATTCTGCTCCTCTATCGTAGCAATATGTCTAATTTGGTCTGTGATATCGTTCACCACTACTATCTTCGCTTCGACGCCATTGTATTCTATTGGAGCGGATTCTATTTGAACATCGATTTTTTGATTTGACTTAGTATAGTGGGTTTCTCTATTGATATAAATTTCATGCTTTAGGGGTGAATTGATGGATTTGTCCACATTGGATCTCGGAATATCTTTGCAGATGATATCTGAAAGTTTCATTTGTAAAAACTCTGCCTCTGAGAATCCATATTTTTTGACAGCGGCATCATTTACATCCAGGAATTGAAGTGTTTTTTGTTCAAAAACCCACATGGGAGAGGGGTTCAAATGAAAGAGTTCACTGTACCTTCGCTGGGAATCTTGCAATTCTTCGATATACCGGTTTCGCTCAATAGCGTATATGAGGCTTTTGTAAAGAAAAGCAGAGTTCAGCTCGTCTTTCAAGAGGTAATCAGAAATTCCTAGCGCCAAGGAACGTATGCTGAATTCTAAATCCGAAAAACCAGTCAATGCGATGATCGGAACTCCCTCAGATAGTTGTAAAACATCTTTGATAAGATCTACGCCGGCATGATCAGGAAGAGAAAGGTCTAGGAAGATGAGATCAAAATTCTTTTTGGTAATAAGTTCTTGTTTTGCGGAAGCAAATGAATCTGCATGGACTACTTCTGCATCTAAGATATACTCAGAAAGGTATTCTTCGATAAGCACAAAATCCCCCAAATTGTCTTCGACGACTAAAAAATCATAGTGTTTGTTATCCTTTCGCATCTCAGTTGGTGGTTGGAAGTTTGACTACATTAAACCAAAACTCTTCGATTTTTGAAGTTACTCTAAGAAAATCATTTACATCGACAGGTTTGGTGATGTAGCAATTTGCATGTTTGCTGTAGGCTTCTTGTATATCATTTTCCGAACTGGAGGTCGTCAAAACTATAATAGGGATTTTTCTAAGTGCTGGATCGCTTTTTATTTCCGTCAATACCTCATGGCCATTCATCTTGGGAAGATTGATATCTAAAAGCATCAAGTCCGGGAGCTGATTTGGTTGAGATACTTTCAGTTCCCTTAAGTAAGAGATGGCTGCTTCACCGTCTTTTTTAATAATGACCTCATTGGGTAATTGCGAATCCTTAAGGGCTTCCATTGTCAGAACAATATCCCCTTCGTTGTCCTCTACCAGTAAGATTTTAGCCATCCTCTTGCTCATAACTTTGATTTACTATTACTGAATCCTATTCCGGTAATGGGCTTAAGCTTTTTATACTAATTTTTAGTGCTCTGAGAGATTTAGGTCTTTTCAATTGTGAAAAAGAACTTTGTTCCAACTCCAATTTTGGATTCTACCCATATCTCCCCACCATGTTGGTTTACAATTTTTTTACAAATCGCTAATCCCATACCGCTTCCCTCATATTTTTCCTTGGAATGAAGTCGAATCATAACTTCGAAGATTTTGTCTTGTTCTTTTTCCTCTATGCCTATTCCATTGTCTTCAACTATAAATTGCCAAAAATTTTCCAATTCAACACATTTTATCGAAATAATTGGCGTGCTATTTTCCTTCGCAAATTTTAAAGAATTGGTAATCAGATTATGGAATAGCTGTTGGATAGGTACCCTTATCGCTTGGATAATTGGCAAGTTTTCAGCTTTTATTTGAGCTCCTTTGGCTTCGATACTCTGTTTGTTGATTTCAATAATTGATTCAATAGTTTTATTTGTATCTACTGATTCCTTGTTTTTCGAATCGAAACCTATTCGTGAATATTCCAAAAGATCTTCGATAAGCAGGCTTAATCGCTTTGCGCCTCCTACAGCAAAATCAATGTATTGATTCCCTTTTTCATCCAGTTTCTCTGCATATTTTTTTTGTAGGAGTGACAGAAATGAACTGATCATTCGGAGTGGTTCACGCATATCATGTGATGCTACAGAAGCAAAGGCTTTCAATTCCGAATTAGTGGACTGAAGCTGTTTATTTAATCTCTCTAATGCCTCCTCTTTGGCTTTCTTCTCGGAAATATCGATCTGTGTACCAAACATCCACAAGGGGCTTCCATCATCAGCCTTACTCATCACTCTGCCTCTCCCTAAGACCCAAACCCAATGTCCCTCTTTATGTCTTAGTCTTATCTCAGTTTGATAGAAGGAGGTTTTGCCGGAAAAGTGATCTTCGAGGTCTTTTTGAGCTATTGGAAGGTCTTCTGGATGTAAAAGGCTTTCCCAGGTTTTGATGCTGATGGGTTCTAGATCATGCAGTTTATATCCCAGAATCCGAGCCCATTCTTCATTAAAAATTGTTTCTCCAGTCTGTACATTCCACTCCCATGTTCCAGCTTCTGTTCCCTCGATCACTCTTATGAGTCTTTCTTTCTCGCTGGCAAGGGCCAGTTCCGCCATTTTTCGTTCGGTGATCTCTTGAATAGCCCCGATCATTCGGATTGCCTTTCCCTTTTCGTCTCGCAGGATGTACCCGCTGTCAACGATATAGTGGTATTTTCCTTCTTTGTCTTTGACTCTGAATTCAGCTTTCCAGTATTTCGCGTCGCTTTCTAGTGTCTTTGTTAAGTTATTTTGGATTTCGGGTCTGTCCTCTGGGTGAATCAGGTTATTCCAAAAATTGGGATCTTTTGTCTGTTCTTCAGGGTTAAAACCAAAATGTTGTTCAAAACTTTGGCTTCTAAGTACTTTGCCTGTGACAAAATCCCAATCCCAAATCACATCAGAAGTGGCTCTAGTGGCATATTCATAGCGTTCGTTTGCGGCTAACAATTCTTGCGATTGCTCTTCTATTCTTTTTGATAAAAGTGCTGGTTGTCGTACAAAACTATAGGCCAAGAACCCAAAAAGTCCCGCTGAAATTATTCGCAATAATATTACGGGTGTCAGATTCCATAGCATGATGGGCTCTATCTGAGTTAAGGATATTTCCCAATTTGCGTTTGGGATAAATTTTGATTTAGATATCCCTGCTGGATTTTTGAATTCAGATTCAGATTGAAAAAATATGGAATCCAAGCCTTCCTTACCGCTATCAATTTTTTTTATCTGTAATAGAGTATTAGGTGCTTTGGGCACCAAAAAGGTAGAATCTAAGAGTTTGTCCAGGTAAATTATTCCCGCCGAGAACCCCTTAAAAGTGCTGTCTTCCTCAGAAAAAATAGGAAGTCTACCTACTATCCCAGACCCACCTTGCTTGAGATTAATAGGCCCAGCGAAGTACACACCCCTTCTTTCAATTGCTTCTAATGCCTCTTCTTTGGTTTTTTCATCTTTCAGAATATCATAACCAATGACTACTTCATTTCCTTTGAGGGGATAGGTAGCGATGATTTTACCACTATCCAAAATTTGGACAACGCTGACTGATGGATGGCTTTCGATAATGGTCTCTCCTGCTGATTCGAAATTATTTTCTATTTGGTAGTTTTGACTGAAATGTGCTAAGGACTTAATTGCTCCAGTGGCATCGGATAGAGAGGTCTCGATTTGATCACTTAGTCTATTTAATTCTGTACTAATTTGTTGCTCTACGTTTAATACTCGGAGTTGGTACTCCTTGAATGTGACATAGCTAGAAATCATGAGGAAAAGTATACAGATTAATACCCCAACTGTCTTTGGGTTACGATAAACTAACTGCATTATTTTTTCCTGAGGGCTTTTACTCATTTTTGGGTTTTTGAAGGGTGAAATGGAATGTAGAACCTTCTCCAAGTGTGGATTCTACCCATATTTTTCCTCCATGGATTTCGGTTATTTTTTTACAAATCGATAAGCCAATTCCAGAACCGGGGTATTGTTCTCTACCATGAAGTCGCTGGAAAATAATAAAAATTTTATCAAGGTACTTTGGATCGATTCCTATTCCATTGTCTTTAAGCTTAAAGTGCCAGTAGTTTTCTTCCTCCTCAGCAGAGATATCGATGATAGGCTTTACCCCGTCTCTTTTGTACTTAATCGAATTCGATATCAAATTATTGAATAATTGGATCAGGCCGCTTTCTTGAGCAAAAACTGACGGCAAGCTATTTATCTTAATTTTTGCGCCCGATTCACTTATGAGTTTTTTATTCAAAAGCAGCACTTCTTTTATGATTTGAGGCATTTGGATCCATTTTTTGGATTCCGTAGCTTCCTTGAGTCTGGAGAAATCCAGCAAATCCAATATAATGCTTCGCATACGTTTGGCTCCATCTACAGCAAAGGAGATGTATTGTTTGCCTTTTTCATCAAGAATGTCGTCATACTTCTTTTCAATCAAACCTAGGAAGCTGGAAATCATTCTTAATGGCTCCTGCAAATCATGAGAAGCGACATAGGCGAACTGCTCCAGTTCCCTATTAGAATTCTCTAGTTCCCTATTTGAGGTCATCAATTGTTGATTGAGTGCTTTCAGGGATTCTTCATATCGCTTTCTGTGGCTGATATCTTGGATAGCCCCTACCATTCTCACAGCTTTACCTTTCGAATCTCGGATAATAGTACCCCGGTCTACTACATAAAAAGTCTTGTTTTGATTGATGATGCGGTATTCAGATTCAAATATTGTTTTTTCTGGGTCCTTCAGGACCTTATTCAGGTTTTCTTTCACACTGATAACGTCTTCAGGATGAATGGATTCTAGCCATATATCATGATCGTGCTGAAGACCTGCCACATCCTGGCCTAACAACTTATTGAAGCCTATTCCCCAGTAATGTTCACCAGTCTGTATATTCCAATCCCAAATAGCATCGTGTGAAGTATTGGAAATAATAGTAAATCGCTCATTGAATTCGGCAATTTCTTCTTCGGCCTTTTTTCGGTCGGAAATGTCCCTCACAAAAACAGAAAGTCCGACGGTTCTAGGGTAGACTGAAATCTCGAGCCAAGCTTTGGTGAAAGGGTCCTTTATTTCAAAATCTACCTGGGATTTGCTTTTCATTGCATCCTTTAAATGCTCAGCAAAGTCAGGGTGAATAGCTTCCCCAAAGACTTCCCATATAGTTTTATTTAAGACGACGTCACTTTTCAGTCCAGTCAGCTTTTCTGCTCGGTAGTTCCAATAAGTGAATCGGAACCTGTCATCTAATGAATAAAAGGCCTCTCCGATACTTTCTAGGATGTTGATGTTGTTTTCTAAGGCCTCAGCGAGCTGGGTCATCGTCTCTTGCCTTTCAATAGCAACGGTGAGGTTGTTTATGATAGATTGGACGAAATTCTTTTCTTCCTCAGTCCACTCGCGATCTTCAAAATAACAATCGAACCCGACATGGGCGAAGTATTCTCCATGTACATAAACCGAAACATTAAGCATGGATAGGATATCCTGGTCCTCCATGATTTGTCTGGTATGGTCCTTAGCATCTTTCAATAATAAAGTAAATGGTTTTTTGACTGAAGCATCCTGGATCAGTAAGGGATGCTCGTCGATCGGAATAGTATGATATTTTGGATTTTGGATTTCTTCTTTGACTTTTCCATTGGTCCATTCATAATCAAACCTTACATATTCCCGTCCATTTTTATCTTCAATTTTTCGAAATAAGTAAGCTCTATCTGCACGAATAGTTTCTCCCATGATTCTCAGCACATCATCCATGATGTTCTCCCAATTGTCTGCAGAAAGGAACACTTGTGCACACTCTGCAGCCTTTTGTATGAATAGGGTTTTTTGGGCTATCGCGGCTTCCCTCTGCTTTTCTAGGCTGATATCTTGTAAGGCACCGACAATTCGAATGGGCTTGCCAGTCTTGTCGCGCTGTATGGAAGTTTGTTCTTTGACAAATGCATAAGTTCCATCAGCTTTCTTAAAACGATAAGAGCCTTTCCATTTTTTTGCATTTGGATCTTTACGTGCTTTCTGGATGTCTTCAAGAATTTGAGGTAAATCATCTGGATGGACGCAACTCTCCCAGAAGCCCTCCGGTACGTATTGCATTTCTTCAGGATAGCCAAAGAGGTGGTGGTATCCTTTTCCCCAAAAGATTTTTTTGCCTAAAATATTCCAGTCAAAAATAGCATCTGTGATCGCCTCCGTAGCTAAGTGAAAACGTTCATTGCTTTTTTTCAATGTCTGCTCTGCCCAATACCTGTCGGTCTCATCCCATACGGTCGATATCATTAAATCCTGATCCAAAATGGGAATGTTTTTCGCGGACACTACTCTTTGTTTCCCATCCTGAGTAGTGATGAATATGTCCTGCCACTGCATTCTGCTGGGATCCCCTGACTGCATATCCGATATGATTTGCTGAGAAATCTTCGCCCGGTATTCGGGATCGGGATATGCTGATTTGAAAAAAGATTCTACGTCCTTGATGGTTGATTTTGGCCAGCCGTAAATTTCCGAGAAGGCATTGTTCATAAAAGTGGCTTTGCCGCTGCTGATTTCATTCACAGCCACTCCTATGGATATATTTTCGAGGGCAGATTCAATGAAGTGATTCCTTGATTTCAGCTCGTTTTCTATCAGTTTTTCTTCCGTGATGTCCTGCGCTGTTCCTCTAAGAACTCGGTGACCGGAGTCTGGATTGATATAAGGACTTGCTCTTTCCCGGACATATTTAACTCGGCCATCTTCCATTATTATTCTATGGACGAAATCCAAGCTGCCAGATTCTGAAAGTGTTTGCTCTTGGGCTTCCAAAAACTCGTCTCTATCATCAGGATGGATGGAGTTTTTGAAAAAATTGAAGTCCGGCTCGAAATCGGTTGATATTTCCCAAATCCGATATATTTCGTCAGACCAAAAGAGTTTCCCACTCTTTACATCAAGTTCCCAATATCCAAGCTTTGCGATTTTTTGGGCTCTGTTGAGTCTTTCGAGTAGACCTTTTGTCTCTTTCTCCAATTCTATTTTTTCGTTGATATTGCGGGCACTTAAAAATAGAAGTTGGTACTCAGGATCGGTCGTGATGGACCACTCAAGATTGACAATACCTCCATTTTTATGGATGTATCGATTTTTAAAAATTGAAATAATTTCTCCTGCTCGTACCTTTCGGGCGGCTTGCATGGTCTCGGGGAGGTCTTCGGGAAAGACCAGGTCTTTCAAGTATTTACCAATCAACTCATCTGGATGATATCCTAAATTTTGATAAGATGATTCGGAAATATTTTGAATAACCCCATCCCAATCTAATTCAATTAAAAGGTCTTTGGAGTTTTTGAAGAAGCTTTGTAGCTCTCTTTTTTTTCGCTCTGCTTTTTCCTGAAGGAATTTTTCAGCGCTGATGTCTTTTATTATTCCGTAGACCTTGATAGGAAGTCCTTCCTCATTTTTTTCTATATGACTTTCGGAGACTATGTGTCTAATTTCTCCATCTGGCCTAAGAATCCGTTTTTCTATTTTAAAGCTTTGACCAGTTTCAATGGCGTTCTGATAGGCTGTCTTTGACTTTTCTCGGTCTTCTTGGTGAATACATGAGAGTCTTAAACTTTCACTAGGACTGTCTTTTTCAGGATCAAGTCCAAAAATCTCATAAAACTGATCCGACCAATAGTAGTCTCCTGTGAGCAGATTCTTCTCCCAAAAACCCATATTGGCTGATTTCTCAAGCTTTCTTACCAAACCGATAAGAGATGATTCAGATATGTTTTTATTCTCTTTTTCAGCCATTTTTTAGAAGTTTTAGAGAGAAAAAATCACGCTACTTCAACGTTATTATTTTCCCTGTTTTGACAGATTCGTCACATGCGAAGGCTATTTTCAAGCTGTTTAAGGCATCGGCAAGATGATCGGTCAAGTCTATATTTTCATTGATTGCCTTTAGGAAATAGGCCTGTTCCCTGTCGCAAAGTTCTTGATGTCCAGGCTCATCTTTCATATCAATCCATTCATCTTCTTTGGTGAAGTGATTTTTGGAGTCTATCTCTGCGTGATGAACACGGATGGATTCTGTTTTGGTATGGGAGTCCACATCGTCGGATTTCCCCGATCCTCCGGCGTCTTTTGCCACGATCGATACAGCGCCCTTTGGACCAAAGACATCCTTGATGAAGAATGCTGTCTCTGAGACCATCGGTCCCCATCCGGCTTCATACCAGCCGACCGAGCCATCTTCAAAACGAATTTGGAGTTGACCATAATTGTAATTGTCAGGTGCGATGTCTTCAGTCAATCGTGCTCCGATGGCTGATACAGTTACTGGCTTGGAACGGGTCATTTGACACATGACATCGATGTAATGTACCCCACAATCGACTATTGGGCTCAGGCTTTTCATCAAACTCCGGTGTACATCCCACATGACTCCATGGCTTTGCTGATTGAGGTTCATTCGCATGACTAGTGGTTTGCCTAGCTTCTGAGCCTCTTCGATAAATCGGATCCAAGAGGGATGATGACGGAGTATGTAGCCGACCACTACTTTTTTATTGGACTCTTTAGCTTTTTGAATGATCCTTTCGCTGCCTGCAATAGTATCGGCAAGTGGCTTTTCGATAAAAATGTGACAGCCCTGCTCGAGAGACCTGATGGCAATTTCTTCATGCGTGTCAGGATAAGTCGAGATACAGACAGCATCAGGTTTTGTTTCTGTCAATGCTTTCTGATAGTCATCGAATAGGGGGTAGTTGCCAATCAATTTTTGATTCAATTTTTCTTTACTGCTACCTCGAGATACTAATCCGCAGATTTCAAATTCAGGCATTTTATCATAGGCGGCGGCATGGGACGCCCCCATATTTCCACATCCAATTACTAAAATTTTTAGGGGGGAATTCATGGTTTTAGGTTTATATGCTAGTTGATCCAATAAAAACTGACATCTTGATGGCTCAAGATGATAGAAGTGAGTCATCCTAAGAGCTAACTCTATGTTTTAAGTTTAAAAAGAATTTTCCTCAAAATCAGACTTATTTGCTTTTAATTATAATTAAAGCAATAAGCTTGAGACTATGCCTCACTGAGTCTCTAGGGTTTTTCTTAGTTGGCGGGGAGAGATTTCAATGATATTTACATCCAAAGTAATAGCCTCGAGCGGCTGATCATTTTCATCCCGAGACACACGGACAATTTTTTCAACGATATCCATGCCTTGAATGACCTTCCCGAATACCGTATAATCCCCATCTAGGCGATGTAATCCTTCTTTATTTTCAACAATGTAGAATTGGCATCGGGCGGAAAGCTTATCTGGATTATTATCTCGTCCGGCTCCAACAGCACCGTAGACATGGGTAAGGGAAGGATCAAACTCCGGTTCTAAGAGATATTCCGGGTCATTAAATCCTTCTGGGGTATCTGGGCATCCACCTTGAGCGACAAAATCTGGAATCACCCGATTAAAGGTCAATGAATCCCAATATCCTGCTTCTGCCAGCTCGATAAAACTTTCACGATGCCGAGGGGTGCGCTCATCCAACATAATCAAGATTTCACCGAGAGGTGTGATAATCTGCCCCACCTCTATATTCTTTTGGTTTACAGGGTAAGCAAATATCGACTGTAGGAAAATCAGGATTGGGATGACCGACATAGTTGTATTTGTTAGGAACCGGCGCTGGATGTTGTGCTCAATTGCTTCTTGTTACTCACGGGGTTGGCATACATAGCCAAATAGTTATGTACTTCTTCTGGGTTTTTAGAATCAATTTTTTCTTCGATTCGCTTCTCAAAGGCCTCTTTCTCTTCCCTATTGTACTCTTCAGCAAATTCATTTTTTTGATGTAGCATATCGTGCGCTATGAAATTGCTTGGCCAAAGTCTATAGCCGTCCCATATTTTTTGATCAATGACAGTAGCCAAGTCGCTAAGCTTGTCACTGAGCGAGCCATCTTTTTGGTCGATTTCATCAATTTCCTTATCCAAGACTCCATTGATGGATAGATGGATGCGCTTTTTGGTACCGATAATGCCCCTCATGAGATTTAAAAAATCTTCATTTTCGCTTTTAATGTATTTTTCGTCGCGAGCCTTAGCGATCAGTTGTGGGATTTTAAGTTTGTCCGTCGGGTCATATTCATAAGAGATGGAAACAGGGACCACTTTTATTTTTTTGAAATACTGGAAAGCATCTGCATCCTTCTCAGCCAAAGTCAACATGCGGAGGACTCCTTTTTGAGTGACATCATTTCCGTCCTTTGTTCTTCCTTCTCGCTGAGCGATCCATACGGATCGGTTTTCGTGGAGGAGTGAATTGGAAATATATTCCGAAGCGATCTGCGAGCTTTCCAGTAGCTCCCTCCCTTTGAGTCCTCTGCGTATCGCAAAATTTCTATTGAGTCTCGAAAGGGTCTTCAAAAAAGGCTTTTTGATCAGGTTGTCTCCAATAGCCGAAGTGGTCATGACGAGCCCCTTTTCATAGAGACAGGCATTCAATAAGGAAGTGTCAAGGATGATGTCGCGATGATTGGAGATAAAGAGGTAGGCGGTATTGGGTTCTAATATTTCAAACCCAGAGGTGCTTAGTCCATCCGAACTCCTTTCCAAAACTTTCATCAGCCCGGGATAAATAAAATTGATCTGAAAGTCTCTAAGGGAATGCGTGCGTTTCATCAACTCTTTCCATTGTCCAGTTTTGTCCTCCGGAAAAGAAAACTCCATCATGGCTATCAGCATGGGGTTGTTGACAATTTCCAAAATAGCAGCATTTGCCTCGGCGTCGTAAAAAGGTCTTATCTGATCAAATTTTGTCATGAATCAATTTGCTAGGTTTGGAAGGGGTGGTAAAGGTGTGAAATTAAAGACTATTCTCGACTTAGGTGGCGATTTAAAAATAAGATGTGAACTGGTAGGGCCTCTGTCCAATACTGCCAGGTATGTGCTCCGGGTCTTTCGGTGTACTCGTGAGGTACTTCTCGGTCAAGAAGTGCTTGGTGAAGTTGACGATTGGTTTCTATCAGAAAATCGTCCACTCCACAATCAATTAAAATATCTTGGCCGTTTTGCTTAAGCTGATCCAATAGTCCCATGACCGTGTAGGGATTGAAGTTAGGGGCGTCATAGTTGAGGTTAGCTCCCAGCATAGCTTTTTGCTGTCCTACGCGAATATTTCTGAAGTCCTCAGGTACTTTCCAAAGTCGGGTATCGATATTCATCACACCACTCATCGTGCCTACGGCTGTGAAAAGGTCTGGGTGCTTGGCAGCCAGCATCATCGCGCCATGGCCCCCCATTGAAAGCCCGGTGATGGCTCGGGATTCTTTTTGGTCTAGTGTGCGATAATTTTGGTCAATAAATGGGATTAATTCACGAATAATGTAGCTTTCATACTGCACACTGTCCATCATGGGACTATCATAATAGTAACTAGAAGGACCTACTCCTGGCGTGACTATGATTAGTTGGTATTGGTCGGCGAGTTTGGGAACGAGTCCTGGTTCCGTGACTTTTTGATGCCAGTCAGAAAATGCCCCAAATCCTCCGTGTAAAAGGTATACTACAGGATATTTTGTATTCGATTCAGCGTATCCTTCAGGTAGCGTGATCGCGGCTTTTAGGTTTTTATCCATTATCTCACTTCTGACAGTCAACGTGTCTACTTGCGAAAAAGCAAGAGTGGAAAAGAAGTAAATAAGGAACAGGGCCTTCTTCATAGGTTTAGGGTATTTTAAATTCAAGAGTAGGGTATTTTCTAGCTTTTCAAAAGTCTATAAGCAGCTTCAATCAAATAGACATGTGGTGAAAATAGCTTTTTTTGAAATATTCTAGGAGGGAAAATTGATCATAGGGGAGTATTTCCTTTCGGAATGGGTATATTTCAAAGGTAAACTAGTAAAGAATGGAACGTCTAAAACGAACTGCTTTATTTCTGATTGTTTTGGTTTTCGGGGCTTTAGTACTCCGAGAAGGGTCGTTTATCTTGGTCCCTTTGGTATGGGGAGTTTTCTTTTCTTTTGCACTTTCTCCCATTGCTGATTGGCTGGATTCAAGAGGTCTGCCAAGGAGTATTTCCATTATTATGAGTATCCTGCTTGTGACTCTGATAGCCGGAGGAATAGTCTATGTGCTATTGAATCAGATGATCGGTTTGGTCAAAGACATTCCGGAAATTGGAGAGAATTTCAATAGGAAGATTGGAGCTTATGTCGAACAGTTGGAAGGGCTACTTGGGCGAAAAGTGTTTGATCCTCAGAATCAGGAAGAGTTGTGGTCCGTAGTAAAAATTGAGAATCTAAATGAAACACTTTTTGCTACTGGTAAATCCTTGACTTTGGCTGGAATTATCCCGCTTTATATCTTTTTATTGATGTATTACCGGGATTTTTTCGTGACTTTTTTGATTAAATATTCAGAAAAAAGCAAAGAAAGGATTCTCACCTGGGCGAAGGATTCTGGAAAGGTCATACAGTCTTATTTGACGGGAATGATCTTAGTGACTTTGATTGTGGCCGTTTTATCGGGCTTATTCTTTTTCTTGATCGGAGTGAAATATTTTCTTTTGTTCGCCGCTTTCATAGCTATTCTTAATTTGATTCCCTATGTAGGCGTATTCGTGTCCTCTTTTTTTGCGATTCTATATGTTTTTCTCACCACGGACTCCATGCTTTATCCTTTGATGACCTTCGGAGTTCTCTGGGGTATCCAATTACTCGAAAATAATATTATCACCCCCTGGGTAGTGGGTTCACATGTCAAAGTCAATGCCCTCGCTGTGATTTTGGCAATTCTTTTAGGAGGATGGCTTTGGGGAATATCCGGAATGGTTCTTTTCATTCCATTGGTAGGAGTTTTGAAAATCACCTTGGAAAGGTCCTCTGGGCTGGAGGCATTTGGTTTTTTACTTAGTGATGCTGTCCCTGTCCAAGATAACTCAACGGGCAAGCGAGCTTGGTTTTCTTGGTTTAGAAAAGATAAGTAGCCCTAAATAAAAAATGCCAGCAAGTTTTGCTGGCAAGTTAAGTGTCGGGGTGGCAAGATTCGAACTTGCGACCTCCTGCTCCCAAAGCAGGCGCGATGACCGGGCTACGCTACACCCCGAGATTTGATGAGCTTTGCTCCCCAAACGGATTGCAAATGTATGGAAATTATTGAAAGTTTATCGATAGGCCTGAAAAAAATATCAGGCTTTATTTTTTGGGATTAATTTGAAAGAAATTGTGATCATTTTATGGATTACATTTTAACCTCTGTAGTGATTAAAACTCCTTTTGGATCAAGTTTGTGTGAATGGAGTTTTCGCAGAAATAAAAAAAAACCTGACCATTGAGGGTCAGGTTTTTAGGGGTGATCAGACTATCGTATAGTCCAGCTTTTCTATGTACAACTTTTACTTTTTACTCTATTGCTTATTGCTATTCATCAATCTTTGTACCACTTCAGCAATAATAATTAAGATTGCAATGACTACAAAAAGGTATATCGGGTTCAATTTTCCGCTCTTGTTAATGATCGCGCAATGATAAGATAATATTTACTTAACATGGCAAAATGTATGTTAAGTTTTTCCCGATTGCCAAAAACTTAACATTGGATACTGCTTTTGACGAGCTTCATTGAATTTTTCTACCTTTGAAAATAAAGATATTCACCATTCTATGTTCAAGTTTAATTCATTGCCTATCGTATTGCTTCTGGGCTTAATTGTAATTTTCACAAGCTGTCAATCGAGCGAGGAGCAAGAAAAAGAATCAGTTCAAAAAATTGAGAAAGTCTCTATTGCAGAGATTGAAGCTGGGATTAAGGCATTTATCGATCAGAAAACAACTGAAAACGGAGGGGTTTTTCCGGTAAAGGATGAGAATCATGATTTGAAAATGAAATTAGTCAGAGTACATACAGAATATCTTTCAAATCTTGGCCCTGAAAGACACTTTGCTTGTGTAGACTTGGTGGATGAAAGTGGAGACGTATATGATGTGGACTTTTTCATGGAAGGAAAGCCCGGTGCTATGACCGTCACCGAAACTACCGTGCACAAGCTCAATGGGAAGCCATTCTACTCATGGAAGCAAAATAAAGAAGATAAAACTTGGTATCGAGTAGCTCTAGAGGAGTCTACCAACCGATTATTGGGTGTAGTAGAGGGAAGTGATGAATTCCAGTTTTTTTATCATGTGCGTGTTCCTGAGCTTCAATCGGAAGCACGAATGTGGGTTCCAGTTCCTATCTCAGATCATTATCAGCAAGTGGAAGTATTGGAAATGCAACTTGCGGGTGAGACGGTGGAAATAGAAGATCAGGAATATGGTAATAAGTTTGTCTATTTTGAATTAGGGCCTACAGACAGTGGCAAGGAAATCAAGCTTTCTTACGCTGTCAAGCGGAAGGAAAAAGGACCTTATGAGGCACCAAGCCCGAATCCAGATTTATACCTTGCTTCCAATCGTCTTATGCCTAAAGGTGGTCGATTTGAAGAGATTGCTAAAGAGGTACTAGGGCCGAAAATCAATGATTCCAAGCTTATCCAAGCACGAGCATTGTATGATTATATCATTGACAATATGCGGTACATGAAATTTGGTGACTATGGAAACGGCGATTCGAACTACGCTTGCGATTCCAAAACTGGTAATTGTTCAGAATTTCATTCCTTCTTTATTTCCTTGGCTAGATCTGTAGATATTCCTGCTCGCTTTGCAATCGGAGCTTCTATCCCTTCGGATAGGAATGAGGGAGGAATTGATGGTTACCATTGTTGGGCGGAATTTTATGCAGATGGAAAGTGGTGGCCTGTGGATATTTCAGAGGCTAATAAGTATACCGCCTTGGCAACTTATTACTTTGGAAGGCATCCGGCCAACCGAATTGAACTCAGTAGGGGACGTGATTTGCAAGTAAATCCCGGCCCACAAGAAGGCCCAATTAATTTTATAGCTTTTCCCTATCTGGAGATCGATGGTAAGGAAGTCAAAGCGCCATCAAAGTTCACCTTCCAGAGAAGTGAAAATTCTTAAAACAAAAAAACGGGTCTTCTAAGACCCGTTTTTTATTTAATCATTGTCAGGATGCTCATTGGATGGATGTTCTCCACCTTCAGATGGGTGTTCAGAGCTATCACTAGGATGCTCGCCTCCGTCAGAGGGATGCTCACTGCTTTCAGCAGGTTGTTCAGTAGCAGCTTCTTGACTTTCTTCTTTTTTGCCACCGCAGGACGTCAATGTTGTGGCTACTAGAAAGCTAAAGGCTAAGCCGAGTGTCAGGAGTGATTTGATTCTTTTCATGATAATGTTGATGGTTTTTTGTGAAATTATCAGGAAGCTTTGAATAATGCAATGAAATGCCCTTAACTCTTATTTGCAGAATTCAATTATCGAAGGATTTTTTTGACTACCTCTCGTTTTACATAGACAATCAAAAACCAAACAAGGTAAGCTGATGCCATTCCAATCAATGCTCCTACCAGCAGGTCTAATGGATAATGCACTCCAAGGTAGATTCTAGTGTAGCTGACCAAAGTTGCATATAAGAAAAGCCAACCGAAATAAGGGACTTTCTTTCTCATTTTTAAGTTGAGAAAAGTGGCCATGCCAAAAGTATTGGCAGCATGCGAGGATGCGAATCCATATAGCCCGCCACATCTTTCATAATTGTGAATCAAGCCTTCCCAGCGTGCATCGTGACAGGGTCGGAGTCGCTCGAAAAAGGGCTTCATAAAGCTTGAGGTAACCTGATCCGCAAATAATATGGTCAGAGCAACCCCGCCAAAGACCCACCAACTGTTTTTGGGGTCATAGCGATAAATCTTATAGATCAAGAATAAGAATAAAGGGAGCCAGGTGACGGTTTTTGTAAGCTGAAATACAATGGGGTCAAGCCAATCAGTATGAAAGGAATTTAGCCATAAAAACAGCTGCTCGTCCCAAATTGACAATTGCTCAATCATGTAGGAAAGTTTAGCCAATCAATATCTTTCTTCAAGTGCTTCAGCGTAAACTCCTCCTGACTTCCTACAGTAGGTTCATGCATGTAGGTCCACTCGGCTTGTGGAGGCATACTCATCAAAATACTCTCTGTTCGGCCATTTGTATCTAGTCCAAACTTAGTACCTGCATCCCACACAAGATTAAATTCCACATAGCGACCACGGCGGAGGCTCTGCCATTTTTTCTCATTTTCCCCAAAACTGATGCGGGAGTTTTTCTTCATAAAATGACCATAGACCTCAGGAAAGAGCCGCCCTAAAGCCAAGCTGAATTGAAGGATTTGCTCAAACTCATCATCTGATTTACCCGAAAGGCGATCATAGAAAATTCCTCCAATCCCCCGAGTTTCGTTGCGGTGCTTCAAATAGAAATAATCATCTGCCCATGTTTTGAATTTTGGGTAGTAAGTCTGGTCAAATGCGTCGCAGGTCTTTTTCACTTCCTGATGAAAGTATTGGGCATCTTCAGGCACAATGTAGTGGGGAGTCAAATCAATTCCTCCACCAAACCAATGAACACCATTATCCATTTCGAAATACCTGATATTCATATGGATGATCGGAACCATAGGACTAAATGGATGCAAAACGATGGAAACTCCAGTGGCAAAAAAGTCAGCTTTTTCAAGCCCCAGTTTCGCCAAAATCTTTTCAGGTGTCGGTCCATGAACTGCAGAAAAAGCCACTCCACCTTTCTCGATTATTTGACCATTTTGGAAAATCCTGGTTCTCCCGCCACCTCCTTGCTCACGGTCCCACTTATCTTCCAGAAAATGGCCCTGACCGTCATATTCTTCGAGTTTGGCACAAATATGATCCTGCATTTGCTGGTAAATCAGCGCTATTTCTTCTTTTGTTTTTCTAGCCATAACTAATTTTAGAAAGGGTAACCGATCCCAAAATTGAATACGGTCTGCCCTCTGACCCCAAAAGGTCGTCTGAATGAAATATTGTCTAAAACCCAACGCTCTCCTTCAGGCTGAGCTGGGTCAATTGCTTTCGTAGCAAGGTCCAATCGGATAATCAGGAAATCAAAATCCATTCGGAGTCCAATACCTGAACCTACTGCCAGTTCTTTGTAAAATCGATCAAAACGGAAGTCTGCTCCCGGTCTGGTTTGATCCACTCCGATGACCCAAGAATTTCCGATGTCCAAAAATAAAGCCATGTCGAAATAGCTGAATAAATTTCTCCGGTATTCCAGCATGGATTCGATGATCATTTCTGCTGGCTCTTCAAAAGGGTAATCATACTCACCTTCGGGACCTCTTCGAGGGTTTGAGCTACCGGGGCCAAGTCGTCTTGCTTGCCAAGCCCGGATACTAGTACCACCTCCCGCAAAAAAATATTTTTCGTAAGGAAGAATCCCATTACTGACACCATAAGGTTGGGCTATTCCAAAGTTTAGCCGGTAGGCCAATGTTTGTTTTTCGTCCAAAGGATAGTATCTCCTGAAGTCTGCCTGTAACTTCAACCACTGGAAATTTGCGATTTCGGTTTCCTCACTGTTTGTTGGTATATCCCGAAAATTTAATAGCGTACCGCCGCTTTCTACAAAAAGTCTTAGCATGGAGGAGGGACGGTTCCTGAAGTTTCCATAGCTGTTGAAATTAATAATAGACTGGCCTGAAATACTGCTGATGTAGGAAGGTAAAAATGACCAAATCAGATTGTTTCCTTGATTGGCAAGATCTTGTAGGATTTCTCCAAACTCTGGAGTAATGGCAGGAGTCTGAATGTAGTTTAGATCGGCGACATTCACAGTGAACTGCTGCCGATTATTCAGGGTAGCCCATGTGTAGGCGAGTTTTCCGTTGAAACTGGTTCGTGTATACTCAGGCCGGTTGGTATAATTATAACCAATCTGCACTCGGGTGTTAGGGTTATATCGTCCGAATTTTCTTAAGCTCGATGGGTAAAAAGGGACTAAAAACCGAGGAAAAATCACTGAAGAAGAGATACCCAGTTCCCGACTTTGATAAACGCCTTGATTTGTTGCTGATGCCACTCCCTCCAAACCTGCTCTGAAATTAAATTCAAGTATTTCACCTCCTCTAAAAAAGTTTCTGTTTCGAAGGGAAGTACTGAAAAATGGCCCCGGTAGCTGCTCTGTAATGCTTAGACCTACCTGATTGGTTAATTGATATTTTTCTGCTGGCTGAGTGAATATGTTAGCAGTCAGTGAGTTGCCTAAGGTGTCGAAAGTGATATTGACAAAGCGAAATAAGTCAAGATTGCTGAGCTGTTTTTGACTCTCTATGACCATATTTCTTTGGTAGGTACTCCCTTTTTCGAACAGGACTCTTGAATCAAGAATCTTTTCAGAATACCTGTCTCTATAAAAGGAAAAATCAATTCCATTGTACTCTACATTCACCTGCTGGTCAGCAAATTCGTTGGACGGTGGGTTGACGCGAAAGTTGATTTCATCCAAGGAATAGACTCTATGTTTTTCAGCAAAGGTTGGTTTTTGGATTTCCTGACTGATTTTAACGGTCTTTGCGACAGTATCCATATAGACCAGGTATTCTAGATAGGTCTTGGTAAACATGTAGAAACCATTGTTTTTCAGGAGCTCTTCTACTCGGTTTCTCTCTGCAGTAATATCATCCTGAGCATAAGCTTTGCCTGTTTTTAGAAGGCTTCTTTGCTTTGATTGATTGAGTAGTTTGATGATTTCTTCGTTGTCTGTCCGGGTGTAGACAGA
Organism: Algoriphagus formosus; assembly: GCF_002807035.1. GTDB lineage: Bacteria > Bacteroidota > Bacteroidia > Cytophagales > Cyclobacteriaceae > Algoriphagus > Algoriphagus formosus. The sequence goes on from NZ_NIUC01000003.1 coordinate 94,149, forward strand.
GTCGATCAGGTAGAGTGGCCCTTCCTCAATTTCGTAAGTGACATAGGCTTTTTTCTTTTTGGTCTTTACCTCAAAATCTACCTTTGATTCAAAGAAACCATTGTTGTTAAGGTAACCTGAAAGATTTTGGGTCGTGTTTTTGATAGCGGTGGAATCCAAGCGTGTCACTGGATTGCCTGTTCGCATGAGTCCATTCCCATATTCTTCCTTGTACTTCAAACTTTCAATTCGGCCAGAGACTTTTTCGATACGTTTTTCTTCTTTTCTGCTTAAAGAATCAAACTCCTCTTTTTCTTCTAAAGACTGGAGTTCGGCCTCAAAGTTTTTTCTTTTTTCTGCCACTTTGCTACTGTCGAAAAACGAACGGCCAATTCGATAAATGGATACGCCCGGAGAAACATTCAGAAGAGGAATTCGAAAGTTCGTTTCAGGCTGAAGAAGAGCAGACAGTCGTTCTTCATCGGCTTTTTCGATGCCTTTTAGTTCATTTTCAAAAAGCGCATATTCATTCTCCTGAAGATTTTTGGTGAGTGAGCATCCAAATGATAGTCCAAGCAGCAAAAGAAAAAGTATATATTTGGAGCTCTTCAAAATGGTGTAATCAGACGACATGCTAAGCAAAAATACAATTAAGTTTTTTAAATCCTTACATCAAAAGAAATACCGAATTGCCCATCAGCAGTTCTTTGTGGAGGGTAGAAAAAGCGTTTTGGAGCTATTGGAATCCTCCTTTGTGACCGATTGTGTTTATGCAACTCAAGAATTCTTGGATACCTATGGAGACCGGCTCTACCAAGCTAAGGTATCCTTTGAGCTTGCTACTCCGGCACAACTCGAAAGTATGGGCCAGTATCAGAGTAATGACTCTGCAATCGCTTTGGTCCGAATGAAAGAAAATCAATTGCCGGAAATTCAATCCTCAGATTGGGTTCTCGCTGTAGACGATGTGCGGGATCCGGGCAATTTGGGTACGATCATTCGCATCGCTGATTGGTATGGAATCAAAAATTTGCTCTTTTCTAAGCAAACGGCCGATTTCTATAATCCTAAAGTGATACAATCAACGATGGGTTCCTTCACACGGGTTAATTTTTACTATTGTGATTTAGCAGAAGTTTTGACAGCGTTGAATTTACCCGTCTATGGAGCATTTATGGATGGAGAGAATGTTCATTCTATCCAATCTGTCGAACAGGGAGTTTTATTGATGGGGAATGAGTCAAATGGAGTTTCTCAAGAGCTGGAACCCTTAATCAGCAAAAAGCTAGCTATTCCTGCTTTCGGTCAAGCTGAGTCACTCAATGTAGCGGTTGCCACAGCTATTCTTTGTGACAATCTCAAAAGAATTACCTCCGGGAAATGAAAAAAGTCAAAAACCTGCTCCAGAAAGTCGGATTCAATACCTTTTTATTGGGCTTGATCTTAGCCATTTTTTTGGCTTGGCTTTTTCCAAAATTAGGAAGTTCAGAAAGCCCTATTCATTGGAAGCCTTGGATCAATGGCGGGATAGCATTGGTTTTTTTCTTATACGGAGTCAAGCTAAATCCAAGGCAGCTAAAGGAGGGCTTGTCAAATTGGAAATTGCATCTGACGATTCAGCTTTTCACCTTCATTGTTTTTCCCTTTTTAGTTCTATTGATATTCAGATGGTTGCCCTGGGTCGATCAAGATTTTGAGTTGGGCATTAGTTATTTAGCTGCTTTGCCTTCCACGGTCAGTGCCTCTGTGGTGATGGTAAATATTGCGGGTGGAAATGTTCCTGCCGCCATTTTCAATGCAAGTATTTCAGGTTTACTAGGAGTGGTTATTACACCTGCCTGGATGGGTATTTTGGCTGAAAACCTCGGACAGGGTGAGGTGGATTTCTGGCCTACCTTTGTGGACTTGACCATTAAGGTCATCTTGCCGGTTTTTGCGGGTGTTTTATTGCACGGAAAGTTATTTCCATTGATCAGATCGCATCTTAAAAGACTGAAGTATCTTGATCAGGCGATTATAATGATGATTGTGTTTACCGCTTTTTCAGATAGCTTTTATCAGAAAATATTTCAACCTTATTCCTGGCTAAGTCTTTTGAAAATAGCTTTTTTGATGCTCATACTTTTTCTGATGGTGCTATTGTCGATTGAGTTGGTTTCACGTTTTCTCGGTTTTTCAATCAAGGATAGGATAACGGCGCTTTTTTGTGGATCCAAAAAATCCTTGGTACATGGAGTGGTTATTGGAAAAGTCATGTTTCCAGATCCGGCTGTTTTGGGATTGGTTTTACTGCCGGTGATGCTTTACCATTTCCAGCAGCTCTTGATTGGGTCATCTTTGGCGGAGTGGTTTGGGAGGAAAAACTTCCAATAAAAAAGCCCGTTTTACCGGGCTCAAAATTTAAATATGTTTTTCGGATAGTTTTTCGACTAGCTCCAGATACTGACTTTCAGCTTCAGTTTTGGAAAGTCCTTTCAGGTTCAACCATGCATTGTACTTGGCAGCTGCTTTAAAGTCAAATCCTCCTGGACGTTCGGTTTCATTATCACCTTCTGTAGCCTGTTTGTAAAGGGCATATAATTTCAAAAGTTCTTCATTTGAAGGTCTAGAGGTGAATTTCTTGGTAATCGCTACTGCCTCTTCAAGTGTAGTTGGTTTCATTTATGTACTTGGATAAAATGATTTAGAATTCTAATTATGCTCAAAGATAGGGCATAAAAAAGGCCAACTTTTGGAGTTGGCCTTTGATATTGGTCAATAAAGCTTATCGCTTGTTCATGGAAACGTAGTCGCGCTCGTTTGCACCAACATAGACCTGACGCGGTCTTCCGATTGGCTCTCCATTCTCACGCATTTCTTTCCACTGAGCGATCCATCCTGGGAGACGACCCAAGGCAAACATCACCGTAAACATGTCGGTAGGAATACCTAGTGCTCGGTAGATGATTCCTGAGTAGAAATCTACGTTTGGATAAAGCTTTCTATCGATAAAGTACTGATCATTTAGCGCAGCATATTCGAGTTCCTTCGCGATATCTAAAACTGGATCTTTAACACCTAGCTTTTCTAGCACATCGTCAGCAGCTTTCTTGATGATTCGAGCTCGCGGATCGAAATTTTTGTAAACACGGTGTCCAAAGCCCATAAGACGGAAAGGATCATTTTTATCCTTCGCCTTGTCTAAATACTTTTTAGCATCTCCACCGTCGGCTTTGATCGCCTCAAGCATTTCGATCACTGATTGGTTAGCGCCACCGTGTAGTGGTCCCCAAAGAGCATTGATTCCTGCAGAGATAGAAGCGTAAATAGATGCCTGGGAAGAACCTACAATTCGTACAGTAGAGGTAGAACAGTTTTGCTCGTGATCAGCGTGAAGGATTAGAAGTTGATCCAAAGCCTTTGCTACCACTGGGTCTACATCATACTTCTCAGCAGGAAGTGCAAACATCATTTTCAAGAAATTGGAACAGTAATCCAAGGTATTGTCTGGATAGTTTACTGGATGTCCCATTTCATTTTTATATGCCCAAGCAGCAAAAGTTGGCATTTTCGCAATCAGCCTGATGATACTCAAGTTCACTTCATCTTCGGATCTGTTTGGATTAAGCGACTCTGGATAAAAAGCAGAAAGGGAACAGATCAAAGAGGATAGTACACCCATTGGATGGGCATTGGATGGGAATCCGTCCAAAATCTTCTTAATATCCTCATGCACCAATGTATGGTGAGTTACTTCACTGGAGAAAGCTTCAAATTGATCTTGAGTGGGAAGCTCACCATAGATAAGCAAGTAAGCCACTTCAAGAAAAGTAGATTTTTCGGCTAAGTCCTCGATACGATATCCTCTGTAGCGAAGAATACCTTTTTCCCCGTCCAAAAATGTGATAGCACTGGTAGTAGAACCGGTGTTTTTATAACCTGGATCTAGGGTGATTAAGCCAGTTGAGCCTCGAAGCTTGGCAACGTCAATAGCAGGTTCGTTTTCGGTTCCCACTGTGACAGGAAATTCAAAATCTTGTCCGTTATAGGACAGCTTTACGGATTCAGACATATAGGTTTATTTTTGGATTACTACTTTCAAAAACTTGATAATCGCCCATAAGTTAACAAAATCCCCTATTTTATTTAGGATTATTTACACTTGGTGTATTTTGATTGTGCTAAAGGATAAGGGCCTGTTTTGGTATTCTTCACTTGGTTGGAAGGCTTTTTTGCAAGGTGATATACGGACAGTTTTTTATTCGGAGGTATATCTTTTTTGCCAAACGTAAAAAAAGCCCCGAAGGGCTAATTTTAATCACAAAAATGTTCGAAAACTTCGACTAAGTGGTCTCCGATCATCTGGGCGTTTCTACCTTCGATATGGTGACGCTCAATGAAGTGCACCAATTCCCCGTCTTTGAACAAGGCCATAGCTGGAGAAGAGGGAGGGTAAGGCAATACAATCTCTCTAATTTTATTGACGGCATCGCGATCATTTCCGGCGAAAACCGTGGCAAGTGTACTAGGCTTTTTTGCAGCCTTATCCAATGCATATCGTACACCTGGTCTTGCAGCTCCTGCCGCACAACCACATACTGAATTGATAACCACGAAGGTGGTGCCCTTATGCTCAGAGCTAAGGTGCTCGCTTACCTGATCAGCTGTACGGAACTCTTCGAATCCGACGTCTGTCAATTCTGCACGCATCGGTGCGATTAATTCTTCTGGATACATATTCTTTACTTATTATTTGAAACTTACAGAAATCCTAATTCAAGTTTGGCAGCTTCTGACATCATGTCCTGTGAGTAGGGGGGATCGAAAGTCACCTCTACTTCTACATTGTTGATACCTTGAATCTGCTGTATTTTATTCTTTACCTCAGAAGGAATAAATTCCGCCGAGGGACAATTCGGTGAGGTAAGAGTCATCAAGACATACACATTATTAACAGGATATACAGTGATCTCATAGATCAAGCCGAGCTCATAGACATCTACGGGTATTTCTGGATCATATACCTGCTTGATGGCTTGTATTACCTTCTCTTTTGTCTGTGTTTTGGTTTCCTCCATGTTAGGCGTTCAATTTGGTTTGATACGCTAGCGCATAGCGTTTCATTTGTTGGATCATGGAGGCCAGTCCATTGGAACGCTGGCTTCCGATGATGCTTCCCATTCCTATTCGGTCGATAAAATTCAAATCTGCCTGAATGATTTCCTCTGGGCTGCGATTATCCAATACACGAATCAACAGTGAAATCAATCCCTTGGTAATATCAGTGTTAGAATCAGCGAAATATCTGACCTTCCCATTCTCCTCGTCTGCGATCAACCAAACCTTGGATTGACATCCTTTGATCAAGTTCTCGTCTTTTTGTTCATCAGCTGGAAATTGAGGTAGCTTTTCACCTAACTCCATGATGTAAAAAATGGTAGATTCCCGATCATCACCTAGGATTTCAAACTCTGATACAATTTCGTCTTGTAAGGTATTGATGCTACTCATTTGTTTTTGATTCTAGCAATTTTGGCGATTCCTTCCGCCATATTTTCGATTTCGGATTTGGTGTTGTAAACAGCAAAACTAGCCCGTACAGTTCCCTCAATCCCAAATCGATGCATCAAAGGTTGTGTACAGTGATGTCCTGTTCTCACGGCTATTCCTCTAGCATCCAGCATTTGCCCCACGTCAAAAGGATGCATGCCTTGAATATTGAATGAAAGAACCGAAACTTTATCCGCTGCAGTCCCCACTGGGATGAAGCCTTTTATATCTTTGGTAAGCTGATTTGCATAGCTCAGAAGCTCATCTTCATGCGCTTTGATCTGCTTTTTACCGAGGGACTGAATAAAATCCAGCGCCTGACCAAATGCGATTACATCGGCAATATTGGGTGTTCCAGCTTCGAATTTGAAAGGGATTTCATTGTAAGTGGTCTTTTCAAAGCTGACTTCTTTGATCATTTCACCACCACCAAGGAAAGGAGGCATTTCTTCCAGAATTTCACGCTTTCCGTACAATACGCCAAGTCCAGTAGGACCATAAAGCTTATGAGCAGAAAAGGCTAAGAAATCACAGTCTAGTTCCTGCACATCAATCTCTAAATGCGAGGTAGATTGAGCTCCATCCAAAAGTACTTTAGCTCCAATTTCATGAGCCGCCTGGATGATTTTTTTGACTGGGTTGATCGTGCCTAGAGCATTGGAAGCGTGGACGATGCTGACGAGTTTTGTCTTTGGGTTAAGCAGCTTTTCAAATTCCTCAAAGATAATTTCTCCATTTTCTTGAATGGGAATCACTCGAAGTTTGGCTCCCTTTTCTTCACACAGCATCTGCCAAGGCACAATATTGGAGTGATGCTCCATGGTGGAAATAATGATTTCATCATCTTTTCCGATAAACTTTCTTCCGAAAGTTTGAGCCACCAAGTTGATACTTTCGGTGGTGCCTTTAGTGAAAATTACTTCAGCAGACTCTCGCGAATTGATAAAGTCTTTGACTTTTTCTCTAGTGGCCTCGTAATGGCGTGTTGCTCGATCTGCTAAGGTGTGCGCACCTCGGTGAATATTGGAATTGTCGTGTTCGTAGTAATTCCTCAAAGCATCAAGAACTGCCTGAGGCTTTTGGGTAGTGGCTGCATTATCAAAATAAACCAAAGGCCTGCCATGTACTTCTTGGTGAAGCACAGGGAACAGGCCTCTGATTTTTTCCAAATCAAAACTCATGTAATGTTAGAATTTGCTGCCTAGACGATCCTGGATCAGTCCGACAACATGGTTTTTAAAGCTTTCTTCCTCAATTTTCTCCATCACTTCTCCAGCAAAAGCATATAAAAGCAATCCTTTGGCTTGAACCTTACCGATCCCGCGAGCTTGTAGATAAAACAAGGCCTCTTCATCAAGTTGACCTACTGTACAGCCGTGGGAGCATTTGACATCATCTGCCCAAATCTCCAATTGTGGTTTGGTATTCACAATGGCATCATCAGAAAGAAGGACATTGTTGTTCTGTTGGAATGCATTGGTTTTTTGTGCGTCCTGTCTTACGAAAATCTTTCCGTTGAAAACTCCTCGGGACTGAGCATCAAAAATACCTTTATACATCTCATTTGACTCAGCATGCGGAATTGTGTGGTCCACATTGGTATGATTATCTACATGCGTTTTTCCATTCAGCAAGTAAATCCCGTACATATTTCCTTCCGAGTTGCTACCAAGAAGGTTTAGGCTAAGGTTATTTCTAACCATATCACCTGAAAGAGAAATATTCACAGAAGTAAATCGGGCATCAGACTGAATGTCCGTCTCAATATTGCTGACCTCAATCGCCTGATTGGATTCGTTTTGTAGTCTGTAGTAATTGATGTGGGAGTTTAGTCCTCCTTTTATTTCAACTACCTTGTTTACAAAGTAAGCTTCCTCTCCCATACTGATACTTTGATCTAGGAAAGTGACCTCTGAGAAATCACCCACTTCTATCCAGAATCGAGGCGTGATAACCTGTCCGTCATTTACTCCATTGAAAGAGAGGAGCAAGATGGGCTTTTCAACTTTGGTCTTTTTAGGGACTTTGATGCTGATTCCTCCTGAAAAGCTAGCTTGATTTAGAGCAGCAAAGGCATCTTTTTCTGCTTTAGCAATTGAGCCGATCTCCGCTGAACTTGATAGAATATCAGAAACTTCAAGGCCTTCGATCGAGGAAGATACTTCCTGGAGGAATTTTCCATTGGAAAAAACCAAAACATCTCCCTCAAATCCTTGAAAAACAGTTTCTTTGATCAGGGTCTCTTCTACCGAAAGCTGCTTTGCTTGATTAAAGTTACTTAGACTTTTTTCTAGCTTTTTGGTGATTCCGGTGAATTTATATTCTTCTTCCTTTGGAGCAGGAAGACCTGATTCTAGGTATAAGTCTTTCGCTGTCTGTCTGGCTTCCGTGAAGTTAGCGGGAGCGCTTTCAAGCAAATTCTCAAATAAATCTTCTTTTACTAAAGTGCTCATTTTTATTGATTTATACAGCAGCGTCTACTTCTTCTTTGATCCAGTCATACCCTTTCGCTTCCAATTCGAGCGCAAGGTCTTTTGTTCCTGACTTGACGATTTGTCCTTTGTACAACACATGCACGAAATCAGGCACAATGTATTCTAGCAATCTTTGATAGTGAGTTACTACGATAGTAGCAGTGTCAGGGCTTTTCAGCTTGTTGACGCCATTCGATACAATTCGAAGTGCATCGATATCGAGACCAGAGTCTGTTTCATCCAAAATGGAAAGCGTAGGCTCTAGCATAGCCATTTGGAAAATTTCGTTTCTCTTTTTTTCTCCTCCAGAGAATCCCTCATTGAGTGAACGGCTAAGCAATTTTTGGTCAATCTCAACCAATTTCATTTTCTCCTTCATCAAAGAAAGAAACTTTACTGCGTCCAAAGGCTCCTGACCCCGGTATTCACGTACTTGGTTTAGGGCTGTTCTTAGGAAGTTGGTAGAAGATACTCCAGGGATTTCTACGGGGTACTGAAATGCCAAAAAGACTCCTTCTCTAGCACGGTCTTCCGGCGCCAAGTCTAATAGATCTTTTCCCTTGAAGATTACTTCTCCTTCTGTAACCTCATATTCTTCTCGTCCCGCTAAAACAGAAGCAAGCGTAGATTTTCCAGAACCATTTGGTCCCATGATAGCGTGAACCTCACCTGGTTTGACTTCGAGATTGATTCCTCTGAGAATAGGCGTGCCTTCCACTGCGGCATGCAGATTTTTTATCGTTAGCATAGTTGTGTTATTTCTAATGGTTTTACTAGATCAACCTACTGATCCTTCTAAGGTCAAGGCAAGAAGCTTTTGAGCTTCTACCGCAAACTCCATAGGAAGTTGATTCAATACTTCTTTGGCGTATCCATTGACAATCAAGGCTACTGCGTCTTCTGTGCTGATACCACGCTGATTACAGTAGAAAATTTGATCCTCTCCAATTTTAGAAGTAGTAGCCTCATGCTCTACTTTGGCACTTGGATTTTGGATATCAATGTATGGGAAGGTATGAGCCCCGCATCGATCACCCATTAATAATGAATCACACTGTGAAAAATTCCGTGCGTTGGAAGCACGTTTCATCACTTGAACCTGTCCTCGATAGGAGTTTTGAGATTTACCTGCAGAAATACCTTTCGATACGATTCGTGATTTAGTGTTCTTGCCAATATGGATCATTTTTGTTCCTGTATCGGCTTGCTGCATGTTGTTTGTGACAGCTACAGAGTAAAATTCACCGATGGAATTGTCTCCTTTAAGGATACAAGAAGGGTACTTCCAAGTCACCGCAGAACCTGTCTCCACCTGAGTCCAAGAAATCTTCGAATGATCTCCGGCACAGATTCCACGCTTGGTTACGAAGTTGTAGATTCCGCCTTTTCCATCCTTGTCTCCAGGGAACCAGTTTTGTACGGTTGAGTATTTTACTTCAGCATGTGCTCCTGCATAAATTTCTACAACGGCAGCATGAAGTTGATTTTCATCTCTTTGTGGGGCAGTACAGCCTTCCAAATACGATACGTAAGACTCGTCTTCGGCCACGATTAAAGTTCGCTCAAACTGTCCTGTATTGGCAGCATTGATACGGAAGTAGGTAGATAGCTCCATTGGGCATCTGACTCCCTTTGGAATGTAGCAAAAGGATCCATCAGAAAATACTGCTGAATTCAAAGCAGCGTAATAGTTATCTGTCATGGGAACTACTGATCCCAAGTATTTCTTCACCAGTTCAGGATGCTCTTTTACTGCTTCGCTAAAGGAGCAGAATACAATTCCCAACTTGGCAAGAGTGCCTTTAAAAGTGGTCGCTACAGACACGGAATCCAAGACTGCATCGACAGCAATTCCTTGAAGCCTTTTTTGCTCATTCAAAGAAATCCCTAGGCGCTCATAAATGGCCAATAATTCAGGATCGATTTCGTCCAATGATTTTGGCTTTTTGGTTTGCTTTGGAGCTGAATAGTATCGAAGTTTCTGGAAATCCACCTTTGGGTAGGTGACGTTAGCCCATTCAGGCTCTTCCATAGCCTCCCAAGCGCGAAAAGCTTTCAAGCGCCAATCCAAAAGCCATTGTGGCTCTTCTTTTTTGGCGGAAATCCATCGTATAATTTCTTCATTAAGGCCTAAAGGAGCTTCATCTGCTTCATAATTGACGGACCAGCCGTGCTCATATTCTTTGGATGTAAACTCTTCTAAAATCTGATTGTCTTTGCTCATGGGGCGAGTTATTTAGACTAATTACATTTTGCTTGCGAAGGTACAACTTATAATCAAAATATAATGTTCCCGGTTATACGAAAATTCTATCAGGGATGCTGTTTGTCAATGAAAATGAGCAGAAAAACGCTGAAATTCAGTTTAAATAAAAATAAAAAAAAGCCCCAACAGAGGCTTTTAAACAGGATAATTTTTTATTTAGATTTAGTCCAAATAGTATTTTTATTTTGTTTCTTTATCGAAAAATTGAATCGGGCGATTGATACTTTCTTCAAGAACGATCAAGGTTTCCGTTCTGTCTATGCCCTCTACCTTTTGAATTTTGTCCAGAACCATTCTGAGGTGGTTGGTATCTCGGCAGATGATTTTTGCAAAAATGGAATAGTTGCCTGTGGTATAATAGGCGCTGACAACTTCAGATATCTCTTTGAGTCGCTCAATGACGGTGTCGTAAAGGGAGCTTTTCTCGAGATAGATTCCCAAAAAAGCCGCGATGTCATATCCAAGTTTGGTGAAGTTTATATTTAAGGTGGCACTTTTCACAATCCCCATATCCTCTAGCTTTTTCATCCTGACGTGAACCGTCCCGGATGAGACAAAGACTTTTTTGGCTATTTCCGTGTAGGGAGTCTTTGCGTCCTCATTGAGTAAGGAGATAATTTTTAAATCTATATTATCGATATCTGAATTTTTGTCCATCTTTTTAGATAGTTTTTAGATGATTTTTAACGAAACTGCCTGTAAATTAGAGATTGTTCAAAATAATGCAAAATTATTTTTTCAATTTGTAATTGAATTGATTTTATTTTTTATTTGTAGCCGATTTGAATACGTTTAAAAAATTTGGATTTAATTGCTTTTGATTATTTTTAATTTTGAAGTGATTAATAAAATCCGAATTTTCAGCTAAAAATCGGACTTTTAATCTCTAAAGTTATATTTGGGTTTATATTCTGAAAAAAGTCTTGCCGGTGGCAGGACTTTTTTGTTTGGGCTTTGTGAAATTTAAAATGCAAAAAATTGTATTCGAAAAAAAATTTAATGTATTTTTGAGCAATCCTTTAAGAATCATGACAAAAACAGCCCTATCCATCAAGATTTTTGTAGCGTTTTTAAGTGTAACATTGATTAGTGTTCACCCTATTCAGCCTTCAAGCGCACAGGCAGCAAGCATTGTTTCCAAAGCTGAAGTAAACTACAATAAGGTTAGTTTCAGGAATTTAGCTTATGAAAACTTAGAAGAGGACATAGTTTCTTCCGAAGAAGTGACCTATTTGCCTTTGACAGTGAAGGAAAAAGAGATTGCTCGCGATCTTGCTTCTAGTTGGGTTTGGCCAGAGTATACCTTAGACATGATTGACTCTTACTCTCCATTTTTGTTCCGTACCAAAAAGTCAAGAGAGTATGAAGAGGTAAAGGTCTTGGTCAAGGTGGATTTTAGAGGAAAAGTCAGTGGTTATGAGTTTGTCACTGAATTGGATAAGGGTACTCAAGAGCGGATGGATTATTTAATCAGGAAATTGCCTGCTTGCAAGGCTGTGCCAGGATATCCAACTTACAATTCGACGACTTTCGAATTGACAATCCGTAAAGAATAATTCTCCTACATTTTTTTTTAAACGGTGGTGAATCGATTTCTTGGCTTTTTTACCTTAGCCAAGTAATAAAATGCCACCAATATGTATAAGCAACTCACACTTTTACTCCTAGCCTTTTTTGGTTTGGGGCAGGGATTTGCCCAAGTCAAGGAGTTCCGAAAGGATAAAGCCTATCCTGAAAAAGACTCAAAAGGAAAATACTACACTGTATCTGGTGAACGCCATGGTCCTTCTTTTTTCAAAAAGGAGGTTTTCCCAGAAGTGGAGTATACCCCCGGTGACCAACTGACTTTTGATAAGTATCACACAGTTGATGTGATGTACCATTGGTACGAAAAATGGGCTGCAGCCTTTCCAGAAATCACAGATTTATATGTGATCGGCTATTCATTTGAAGGTAGGCCCATTTACCAAATGACGATCACCAATAAGGAGACAGGAAAGGATACTGATAAACCTGCTGCTTATTTCGAAGGAGGGAGACATTCAGGTGAAATCACTTCCTCTGAATCTATTCTTTGGCTGACCAAGCACCTATTGGAAAACTACGGAAAGGACGAAGAAATCACTCATCTAATTGACACCAAAGCAATCTATCTCCGGCCACAAAATAATCCGGATGGTTCCAACCTGTATCTTTTTTCAGCTCAGCGAAACAGAAGCACCGTGAGACCTCATGATAATGATAGAGATGGTTTGGTGGACGAAGATCCCGAGGAAGATCTTGATGGAGATGGGATCATATATCAAATGCGCAAAAAGGCCGTTACGGAGGAGGAAAAGAAAAAAGCAAATTATATTGTGAATCCCGACCATCCATCCGGCAAGTTGATGAAGCGTGTTTTTGCCGGCCAAGGTGATTATTTAGTTTTCACCGAAGGAATCGACAATGATGGAGATGGAGATTACAATGAAGATGGGGTAGGAGGCTTGGACCTTCATAGAAATTACCCTGAAAATTGGCGTCCGGATATCGGAGGAGACCTTACAGGAAGAGGCTACACTCAATATGGTGCCGGTCAATACCCACTAAGTGAAGCAGAAACCCGCTCTACTGTATTGTGGATTCTAAGCCATCCCAATATTTCTGTGGTCAACTCCATGGATACACGTGTTCCCATGCACCTTCGTCCACCATCAACTTCCAAAAGTGAGGAGCGGATGTATCCTGAAGATTTGGCGATTTACAAGGAAATGGATGAGCTTGGACTTTCCTATACGGCTTATCCATGGGCTGGAGATGTCTATGAGACTTATTCTACTCGCTACAAAGTCAATCGATTGACAGGTGATCCACTCAAGCCTTCTCCGCTTTTCGGTCATGGTCCTGACTTTGGCTACTTTTATTTCGGAAGCATTTGGTATGGTGATGAGCTCTGGAACAACGGGGCTATGAAAGATTATAATGGGGATGGGGTCTATGATGACTATGATGGTCTGGTATGGGATGAAGAGGAAAACGGAGGCCGTGGATTTAAATCTTGGACACCTTTTACCCATCCTGAATTGGGCGAAGTAGAGATTGGAGGTTTTCACCCTAAATTCTTTGGACAAAATGGTCCACCTTGGCAGCTTGAGGATTGGGCTAGAAAGCAAGCCTTGTTTAATTTGGCTATGGCTCAACGACTACCTGAATTGAAAGTAGAGGCCCCAGAGGTCAAAAAAATATCCGATGGTGTATTTGAGGTTTCTCTTTCTTGGACCAATGTAGGTGGATTACCCGTAGCCCTTGAGCAAGCCAAATTGGTTAAGATTGTTCAGGAAGATCGAGTCTCGCTGGAGTTTGATAAGGAACTGATGGAAGGGTATGAAAATGCCAAAGTGAAAATAACATCTCCTGAGCTGTATGATAAGACAATTTATGCAGGACATACAGGAAAAGGAGAGACAAAGAAAGTGACCTTCCGGGTTGAAGTAAATATGGATGAAGAAGTCACCGGAAAAATCAAACTGTCTTCCACACGTGGAGGATTTATCAGTCAAGAAATTACGCTAAATAATTGATTAATATATGATGATTAAAAGTAGAATAATTGCGGCAGGGGTTTTCTTGCTGCTTTTTCTGAGTCTAGAAGGGCACGCTCAGCAAAAACGCTCTCTGACTCATGCGGACTATGACGGATGGGAGAGCCTATCTTCTGACCGCATCACCAAAGATGGGAAGTGGGTAGGATATATGATCTCACCTCAAGAAGGGGATGCAAGACTGGAGTTGATGCCCTATCGGGATCCCTCCAAAAAAATGATTATCCCCCGGGCCTCAGGCTGGAATTTCTCTCCGGACGATGCTTTTGCCGTGGGTAAAATAGAACCACAGTATGACTCGGTTCGTGTTTTGAAGCTTAAAAAGACCAAAAAGGATGAAATGCCTAAGGATAGCTTGTTCATCTATGATTTGGCAAAAGGCTCCATCGAAAAGCTAGCTGAAGTCAAATCCTTTTCCATTCCTGAAAAGTCCGGAAGTTGGATTGCCATTCATTTTGAAAAGGAAAAACCAGCGAAAAAGGACCCTGCAGACTCTACGGCAAAAGCTGAGAAGCCGAAGAAAACAGATGGGACGAAGCTTATGGTCCGGTCTTTAGACGGCTCCAAAAAGTATGAGTTTGATCGTGTGAAGAGCTACGGTTTTTCGCCAAATGGAGACTTTCTTCAATTTGTCTTGGCAAAAGAAGATACCTTAGATAATGCATCCATTCACCTGCTCAACCTTCAGACTGGAGAGGAAACCAGCATTCATGAAGGCTTCACCGAGTACTCTAGAATGAAGTTTTCTCCAGCATCTAAGTTTTTGGCATTTGTGATCACAGACGATTCTACCAAAGCCGAAAAGCCTTATTACTCCTTGATGCTTTATCAAACAGCTTCTCAAAACCTCGAAAAAATAGCGGATGAAAATTCTCAAGGAATTTTATCTGATGCTAGAATCAGTCAGGATGAATCGATTGTGTTTTCAGAGGATGAAAAGTTACTCTTCTTCGGAGTAACCAATGATTACATGGACTATGCATACGAAAGCGACACCACCATTCTGGATGAAGACCGAGTAAGCTTGGATATCTGGGGCTGGCAGGATGCCGAAATACAACCCATGCAATTGAGAAATAAGTCAAGAGAGGAAAAAAGAGCATACAAAGCGGTGATGGATATTTCTTCAAAGCAGATCCATCAGCTAGAAGACCGCGAGATTCAAAATCTGATTTTGCCAAGCAAAGTAGAAAATACTACAGCAATCGCCTGGACAGATAGTCCGTATCGTAGAGAATACAGCTGGAATATTCAGATCGGTAGAGATATTTATTTGGTGGATTTCAAGACGGGTGAACGGACATTGATCGAGAAAGATGTGCCAGGCTATCCAAGTCTTTCTCCGGAAGGAAAATTCATCACTTGGTATGGCTCTCGGGATAGTTCTTGGGTAGCTTTTGACGTTGCAAATAAAAAGCGAATCAATCTGACGGAGGCATTGGATGTGCCATTTTATGAAGAACTCCATGATTCTCCATCCTTACCAGGTTCATATGGTACCGGAGGATGGATGGCCGGAGATGCAGCTATTTTGATCAACGACCGCTATGATGTCTGGAAGATTGATCCGCGTAATCCCGGTGCAGCTCTGAATATCACAAAAGGCGAGGGAAGAAAGAATAAGATCACATTTAGACGCCAATCTATGGATCGTGAAGAACGATTTATTGATCCGAAATCTGAATTGTTTCTGACGGCATTCAACGAGCTTACCAAGGAATCCGGAATGTACAAGGGAGATTATTCTGGGCAAATGCTTTCAGAAGTTTTGATGACTCCTCACAGATACTATGGATTGAATAAAGCGAAAGAGAGCGATCATTTGGTAATTCAGAGAAGCACCTATCAGGAAAGTCCCGATCTGTATATCACAGATTTGAAATTGAAGGATATGAAAAAGGTGTCGAACCTGAATCCTCAGCAAAGTCAAGTTAAGTGGGGTAGTGTTGAATTAGTAAGTTATTTGGCCAATGATGGTACCCCACTGCAAGGATTGCTCTACAAGCCAGAGTATTTTGACCCGAACAAGAAGTATCCAATGATGGTGTATTTTTATGAGCGAAACAGTGACGGGTTGCATAATTATCGTTCTCCTGCACCTTCTGCTTCGACGATCAATATTCCCTATTTCGTAAGTAATGATTATGTGGTATTTGTGCCAGATATCAAATATGATCTCGGACTTCCAGGACCTAGTGCCTACAACTGTATCATTCCAGGTGTACAATCTATTGTAGCAAAAGGATTTGTGGATGCGGATAATATGGCCATTCAAGGTCAGAGTTGGGGAGGCTATCAAGTTGCTTATTTGATTACCCAAACGAATATGTTCAAAGCAGCAGGAGCAGGTGCTCCCGTGGTAAATATGACCTCTGCCTACGGCGGAATTCGTTGGGGAACAGGGATGAGCCGAATGTTCCAATATGAGCAGACCCAGTCAAGAATTGGTGGTACGCTTTGGGAAAAGCCGATTTACTATATCGAAAACTCTCCACTATTCTTCATGGATAGAGTACAGACACCGGTATTGATCATGCACAATGATGAAGATGGAGCAGTGCCCTGGTACCAGGGGATTGAAATGTTTATGGCTTTGAAAAGGCTGAATCAGCCTGCATGGCTTTTACAGTACAATGGAGAGGATCATAACCTTCGTCAGCGTAAAAATCGAAAGGATCTATCTATTCGACTAAGTCAGTTCTTTGACCATTATCTGAAAGGTGCACCGGCTCCGCTTTGGATGACAGAGGGATTACCCGCTGTAGAAAAAGGAAGGACGCTCAAATATGAATTAGAAGACTAAGATAATCCCAAAAAAGAAGGCTGTCATCGAATTTGACAGCCTTTTTTCTTTTAAGAGTAATCTTGAATTTTTGAAATCAAGCCATCTTTGAAGGTGAAAACTGATTTGCCTTTCAGGTTGATTTCATCACCTTTTTTCAAACTTCCATCTGGAAAATCTTTCCCCAGAATGGCATGATACTTCAAGTGGACCTCAGTGTAACGTGCTTGGTGAATATATTTTTCCGGTGACTGTTCCCGGGTTTCAAAAAAATCCAAGGCTTGAATAGCTTGCTTTTCAAATTCATCAATTCCTTGGGTACTGTGAGTTATCTCCCCATTCGTATAGTTTTCGAAGATTACTTCATTATGAAGGGGTTTTAGCATTCCCTTCACATCCTTTTGATTATAGGAACTGATATAGCTATCGATTAGTGTCTCTCTTTGTAGATTTAGCATGGCACAAGATTCTTAATTAGACTGCCACAGGAGCTTTGATATGTGGGTGCGGATCATAGTTTACCAATTCAAAGTCTTCGTATTTGAAACTGAAAAGGTCTTTCACCTCAGGGTTTATTTTCATCGTAGGAAGAGGCCTGTGGTCTCGGCTTAGTTGAAGTTTGGCTTGCTCAAGATGATTCAAATAAAGATGGGCATCTCCAAAAGTGTGAACGAAGTCTCCTGGCTCGAGATCACAAACTTGGGCCAGCATCATGGTGAAAAGCGCATAAGAAGCAATATTGAAAGGTACTCCCAAAAACACATCTGCACTTCTTTGATAAAGTTGGCAGGAAAGCTTTCCGTCCGCCACATAAAACTGGAAAAGGGTATGACAAGGCGGAAGAGCCATATTGTCCACATCGGCTACATTCCAAGCACTGACGATATGCCTACGGCTATCCGGCTTATTCTTGATTTGCTCTACGAGTTTCTTGATTTGATCGATTTCACCGCCTTTGCCATCAGGCCAGTGACGCCACTGATACCCATAGACAGGGCCGAGGTCTCCATTTTCATCCGCCCATTCGTCCCAGATGGATACTCCGTTTTCTTTCAGCCAATCGATATTTGTACTGCCTCTCAAAAACCAAAGAAGCTCGATGATGATGGAACGAAGGTGCAGTTTTTTTGTAGTAACCACAGGAAAACCTTCAGATAGGTCAAATCGCATCTGATGACCAAAAATACTCAAGGTTCCCGTACCTGTCCGGTCCGTTTTCTTAGTCCCTTCATCCAAAATCTTTTGCATCAAATCGTGATACTGCTTCATGGTTTTTGCTTCAAGTTTTAAATATCGATACAAGATAATAGCTTCCTCGGAAAATCTGAATCTCTACAAACAAAGGTGAAGCTTTCTGCTTATACTTGTCAGAGATTTGGACCAGCCTTTCAGAATGTTTTCAAAAAAACAATCAAACATATTTCTCACGCTTTCAGGACTTTTTACCCTCATTCTGTTGATTTGGCGACCCGTTCCAAAGTTTGATTATGATTTTGAACAGTTTTTTCCGCAGAATAATGAAGCGCTGAGTTTTTATAAGAGTTATGCAGATATTTTCGGAGGGGATAATGATTACCTTCTTCTTGCTTTTGAAAATGATGGCCAAGAACTCTGGCAGCCTGAATTTCTATCGAATTTCGAAAGTCTACAATCTCAAATTAAGGTCTTGGAAGGAGTGGATACCACCATTTCAGTTTTAGACTTAAGAGAGCCTCGAATTGGAGCTTTTGGAGTTCAGTTTAGACAGGTAGTCACTTGGGATGAAAGTCGGGTAAACTTAACCTTACCTAAAAGTCAGCTTGCTGGAAGTTTGGTTTCTGAGGATGGCAATGGCTTGCTTTTGCTCGTGAAAAATAAAACGGGGATGAGTAAGGAGGCTGGGGATGTGCTTTACCAGGCTATTCGTGAGAAAATCGAGGAGTCAGATTTAAAACTGAGAGCCGTTGCCGGTAAAATTCAAACTCAGGGAGATTTCGTGAAATTGATGCAATCCGAGTTCGGATTTTTCTTTGCCATTAGTTTGGTGGTTATGCTCTTGATCCTGACCCTGTTATTTCGATCCTGGTGGGGAGTGGTGATTCCTTTTGTGGTTCTGTTGATTGGGGTTTTGTGGGCTTTTGGTGTGATTCTTTGGATGGGAAAGCCCTTAGCCTTAATGTCTGTCATGCAACCAACCATTTTCCTGATAGTTGGGCTCAGTGCGTTGATTCACTTTTTTGTTCATTTGGTCAAAAAGCTTCAAGCCGATACAGATCAAAAGGAAGCGATTAGACATTCCTATAAGCAGCTTTTTATCCCGGTTTTGTTGACCATGATGACCACGGCCTTGGGATTTTTTTCCCTTTGGTTTACTTCCATTCCGGCTCTTCAGGATTTTGGATTGACCACTGCAATAGGGATTTTCATGATCTTTTTGGCTGTGATAGGAATTAGCCCAGGTCTTCTTTATTTGGTTAGCAAAAGCTTAAAAGCCAAGCCTTTGAAAGCCAAACGAGCTGTCAGTTTGCAAACCCTCTTTTCCCTGATTTTAAAGCGAAGAAAAGTCATCGGTTTTGGCTTTCTGGCGATGAGTATCATTGCAGTTTTTTTAGGATTGAGAATTCCAATTAATGGATACTTGCTCGATAACTTACCCTTTGACCATCCCATTCGAGAGGACTTTGGATATTTTGACAGTGAGTTTGGGGGATCAAATCCTTTCGAGCTTTCCTTGGAGCTAGGGGAGGAGGCAAATACATTTTGGGATTATGATGTTCTTCAGCAGGTCCAAAAGCTGGAAGAGGAATTGAATGAGGTTTTTGGAGAAAATAAATTCATATCTCCCATCACACTTACTAAAACCCTTAATCAGGCTCAAAATCAGGGTGATGTGGATGCGTTTCGATTTCCAAGTCGTGGTCAATTTATCCGTATGCAGCGGATTTTGAGGCAAGGCAGCGGCGGATTGGAAGAAGGACTCATCGATTCGACTGGGAAAATTTCTCGAATCAGTGGAAGATTGCCAGACTTCGGAAGTTTTAAGATGCGAAACTTGAGATCTGAGCTAGATCGGTTTATCCAATCTGAACTGGACTCATCACTTTTGAAAACAAGATGGACAGGCACTGCTTATTTGATTGATCAAGGTCATGAGTCGGTTACTTGGCAGATGGCGAGAGGCCTAGGGGTAGCATTTTTGTTGGTAGGGCTTATTGCAGGGATATTATTCCGCTCTTGGCGGATTTCATTTTTGCTTTTAATCCCAAATGTGATTCCACTTCTTTTAATGCTCGCAGTGATGTACTTTTTGGGTATAGAATTCAAACTGACTACCGCTATTTTATTCACGGTGGCATTTGGGATTGCTGTAGATGACAGCATTCATTTTATGACAAGATTTAGACTTGAACTAGGCTCCGGTAGAAGTTTCTTTTACGCAATGAAGCGGACGTTTTTAGAGACGGGAAAAGCTATTCTGCTGACTACCATAGTCTTGGTATCGGGATTTGTCTTGTTCGTAATGAGTGATTTTGGAGTGACTTTTTACTCCGGAGTACTCATTAGTTGTGCCTTGATTTTTGCGGTTTTGGCTGATTTGATGCTACTTCCGCTCCTTCTCATTCCCATGAAGCGCGTTTGGGAAGGAAAGCAAAATTCTAAGACTTAATCTATCAATTGAAAAGTCGCTGAAACAGGATAATGATCCGAATAATCTACTTCTCGATGAGTGTCAAATTGGGTCGCTTTCAGATTTGGAGAGGAGAAAATATGATCGATGCGGAGGAAAAACAGTACCCGATTGTAAGTGAATCCAAATCCTTTTCCGGCGTCCTCAAAGGCATTGGTCAAATTTCGACTCAATCGAAAATAGCTGTTGGAATAGGGAATTTCATTTAAGTCTCCCATCAAAATGATCGGGTGGGGCGAGTTAATGATGTGTTGCTCCAAAACGTCAAGTTGCTGACTCCGGTAAAGACTGCCTTGATGAAGCTTTTTGAGAGTTTGTCGATAATTCGCGCGAACTCCCTCGAGATCATCTAGATTTTCAGAGTTGATTTTCATAGACTCTAGATGGCAGTTGTAGATTCGGATCGTGTCTTTTTGGTAGAGGACATCTGCGAAAATCGCCCCATTGGTTTTTTTATTATCAAAAACCTTCCCTTGGTTGACTATGGGTAAGGCAGAGCTGATCGCGAGACCATAGGATCTCCTGTCAGGTCTTCCTTCGATGATTTCGTAGTAAATTTCCTTGTCATTCTCTTTTCCAAGTAAATTAACGGCATTGCGAGAAGGAGAGGTGTAGTCCTGATAAAACTCCTGAAAAACCTTGATCTGAGCCGGGTGCTCCTGAATCCAAGAAAAAATATTTGGATCAAATTCACCGCCCAATCTTCTCTTGTAGTCAAAGAGGTGGACATTATAACTCAGCACACTTAGTCCTTGCTCACTATCGTCTGTTAGGTTCCATTGTACGGTGATTTCAGCGAAGCGATACCCTATTGCTAAGGCAAAAAGCGGAATTAAAGCAGACTTTTTCCAACTCAATGCTAAAATCAAGAACAAAAAAAGATTGGCTAGCCAAATGAGAGGAATAAAAAATGGAATGAGGCCAACATACTGGAAATCAACTGGTCTGACATACACACTGCCGAATATCAGCAGGGAAACGAAAAAAAGCAGCCAAGCAAAATATCTCATAAGGTGTGTAAAAGTAGGAATCAATTTTTGATTTTTATTAGCGCGCCACCCAACTTTGGGCTTGGCGAAATCGTATAGCAGCAAATGTGATGCAAAAACAAAATGATTTTACTTATTTGCTGCAAAACCTTTCATAAAAGATCAGGCAAGGATTTTGTAGCTTTGTTTTAACGAAAACTCCAACCAAATAATATGATGAAGAAACGATACGTTTTTCCTTTTGCAATGTTGATTACGATGGTCATGGTAGCCTGTGGAGGCTCGAAAGAGGAAAGTTCCGAGGAGATGGATTCAATGGAAGTATCTGAATCCTCTGAAGCCGAATCTCGACCAAGTCCACTTGAGGTCAAAGAAGGGCAAATAGCCGGAAAGGCATTCAAGGTGCAGTATGGATCTCCTGCGGTAAAAGGAAGAACCGTTTGGGGTGACTTGGTTCCTTATAATGTAGTTTGGCGTACCGGTGCCAATGAGGCGACTTTTGTAGATCTTTCTGAGGATATGACAGTTGAAGGCCAAAGCCTCAAAGCAGGTAAGTATTCTCTTTTCACCATCCCCAAAGAATCAGGAACCTGGACTGTTATTTTTAATAGTGAATGGGATTTGGAGCATGGGCACTTCCAGTATGATGAAAAGCAAGATGTATTGCGGGTAGAGGTAACTCCATCTTGGGAAGAAAGCTCTCAAGAGCGCCTTGCAATTGATATCGAGGAGCCAGGCTTGGTCATTCGTTGGGAAAAGCTGAAACTTCCAATCAGTATTCAATAGGAATTGATTTAAAGCAAATAAAACCCTGATTTTATCCAAAGCCAGGGTTTTGCTTTTTTATATGTAGCTGTCGAAGCTATTTTTGATTTTGCTATATTGGCAATCTTTAAAACACCCGAATTTCATGAAGTATTTCTGGTTTATACTCGTATTGCTAATCACCCTTTCCCTTGGATATTTCGCTTCAAAGCCCTTAGGACCAGCGCCACCACTTGCGCCGCTTCTTGATCCGAATGTTGGTTTTTGGCAAAACATGTACAGCGAAGATGATCTTGCTGCTGAAAATCTAGAACTAGCAGGGCTAAATTCTACGGTAAAGGTGATTTATGACGAGAATTTGATTCCTCACATCTTTGCTGACAATGATGAAGATCTTTATCGGGCTCAAGGCTATGTGACAGCAAAGCATAGACTTTGGCAAATGGAATTTCAGACGATGGCTGCAGCAGGTCGTATTTCTGAAATTGTAGGGCCGGTAGCTTTGGAATTGGACCGAATGACACGCCGAAAAGGACTCGCCTACGGAGCAGAGCTAGGCTATGAATTTGTCAAAGAAAATCATCCAGAAATGATGCCCTTGATTGATGCCTTCGCGGATGGTGTGAATCAGTATGTCGAAAGTTTGGATGATGCAAGACTACCAGTTGAATACAAGATTCTAAATTATCGACCTGAAAAATGGTCCGCATACAAATCTCTCTTGCTTCTAAAGTATATGTCAGATATGCTGATGGGTGACAGAGATTTACAATACTCCAATCTTCGAAAGATTATCGGGCAGGAGAAATTAGATGTTCTTTTCCCAGAGTTTCCTGAAGAGAATGATCCTGTGATTGAAGCCGATCGGGTTTGGGGTTTCACACCTGTCTCTATTGAGGTGCCTGATTCATTGAATTATCCAAATGACGCATTGACCATCGATCCATTGCCACAGCCAGAGGATGGCGTTGGCTCAAACAATTGGGCCGTTTCCGGCTCCAAGACTCAAAGCGGAAACCCAATTCTAGCCAATGATCCACATTTGAGTCTGAATCTTCCTTCCCTTTGGTACAGTATGCAGCTTACCACGCCGGAGTTTTCTGTCAAAGGAGCTACACTCCCAGGAGCTTTAGGGGTGATTTCCGGATTTAATCAAAATATCGCTTGGGGAGTGACAAACGCAACCAAGGATGCCAGGGATTGGTACAAAATCACTTTTGAAGATGATAGCAGAAGTAGATATCGATATGGTGATGAATGGAGAGAGAGTTCCTTCCGCATTGAAGAGATAAAGATAAAAGGTGAGGAAACCTTTATGGATACCGTGGTCTACACTCATTATGGTCCGGTAGTTTATGATAGAAGTTTCCGGTCGGACCGTCAGGATGTCAACTTTTCGCTTAAATGGACTGTGCACATGGGTTCGAATGAGCAGCTTACATTTTTGAAGATGAATAAGGCCAAAAACCACCAAGATTACATGGATGCCTTAGATCATTACACCGCTCCAGCACAGAACTTTGTTTTTGCATCAAAGGAAGGGGACATAGCCATGAGGATTCAAGGTAAATTCCCTGTCAAGTG
Source organism: Algoriphagus formosus (assembly GCF_002807035.1). Taxonomy (GTDB): domain Bacteria; phylum Bacteroidota; class Bacteroidia; order Cytophagales; family Cyclobacteriaceae; genus Algoriphagus; species Algoriphagus formosus. The sequence continues at coordinate 117,765 of NZ_NIUC01000003.1, forward strand.
GGAGGGTCAAGGTAAATTCTTCATGGATGGAGCAGATCCGCAGATGGAATGGCAGGCATATATTCCCAATGAGCACAACCCTAGTACCCTCAATCCAGAGCGAGGTTTTGTTTCTTCGGCCAATCAACATCCCGTTGATCCTTCTTATCCTTATTATGTCTTTGACAATAGCTACGAGCATTACAGAAATAGAAGGTTGAACGGAGAGTTGAGAAGGTTAAACTCCATCACAGTGGAGGAAATGAAGGCTCTTCAATTTGATGATTATTACCTTCATGCTGCTGAGGCGTTGCCTGTAATGATCGAACTTTTGGAAACTCAAGATTTCCAAGATGAAAAAGCCTCCAAATATCTGCAAGAGTTGAAAGAATGGGATTTTTATGCTGACCCTAATCAGAAGGCACCCACGCTTTTCTACAATTGGTGGGGAAAGACCTACAATCAACTTTGGAAGGAATGGGAAGAATGGAATGTGCCGGTAGTACGACCAAATTACTACCAAACTGTCAAATTGATGCAGGAGAATCCGGAGAGTGAGTTTTTTGACAATAAAATGACCGATGAAGTTGAAACAGCCAAGACTCATGTCAACAAAGCCTTTGAAGAAATGGTGGCCGATATGAAAGAGTGGGAAAATGAGGAAGGGGATTATGCCTGGGCAAATTATAAAAGGACTAGTATTCAGCACTTGGTACCTCAATTTGAATCTTTCTCGGTGAAGAATGTCTACACCGGTGGCGGTTCGGGTATTTTGAATGCAACTAGTAGCAGAGCAGGGGCAAGTTGGCGAATGGTCGTGGAGTTGGGCGAACCAATAAAAGCCTTTGGTATTTATCCAGGAGGTCAATCGGGAAATCCCGGATCAAAATATTACGATAATTTTATATCTAAATGGGCTAATGGGGAGTATCTCAACTTTGATTTAAGAGAATCTAATCAAACTGAAAACATCTTATTTGAAACCAACCTGACTCCAAAACAATGAAATTTATAGCATTCTTGATTCTTTCCTTGGTTGTTGTTCTTCTTGTGAATGGCGCCACATCCTATATCGGAGCAATGATTGCATTGGCATTGCTAGGGGCATTGATGCACCCAGGAAGCTTTGCAGCTTTCTTTGGTGGTGGTTTTGGGATGGCGTTGGCTTGGACTTCTTTGGCTTTGTTTTTGAAATTTTCCACAGGAAGTGATTTGCCTGAGAAAATGGGAGAGCTATTTGGAGTAAATTCTGCGATGGCGATTTTATTAATCACGGCTGTGATTGGATTTGTACTGGGTGCATTCAGTGGCTTAAGTGGCCACCTGTTTTGGAAAATGCTGCGGAAAAAGCCAAAGAATATTTATAGGGGCAATCTTTAGGATTAAATCTGGAATTTTTTGGCTTAATTTTCCGACAAATTAGTTTTTCAATTTATTGAAATGAGTACCTTTGGTACTCGCTTTATATCTGATTTTTAATGCTTGAGTCTCTTATTACCTCTAAAACACGGCTGAGACTTCTCGTGAAGTTTTTTGTAAATGACCAAAACCGAAGTCACTTGCGAGGATTGGCGGATGAATTTGGTGAATCTACTAATGCCATTAGAAAAGAGCTTAATAATCTAACTCAGGCCGGAATTTTGCTGAAAGAATCCAACAAAAATAAGATTGCTTATAAGGCGAATACCCATCATCCATTCTTCATCAATATTCAGGAAATAATCCGAAAATATCTCGGGTTGGATAGACTGTTGGAACAAATTCTAGATCGAATGGGAGAGGTGGGTCAAGTAGTTTTGGTAGGAGATATTGCTAAAGGTATCGATACAGGTACTATTGACGTCTTAGTCACCGGTGATCAATTAAATCAGGATTACATCAAAGGACTAAAGTCAAGAATAGAAGAACTAATCGAGCGGAAGGTAGTATTCACCCTTTCCAATGATCGATATGAAGAAGAAGGCCTAGTCCTTTTTGACAGTACGGTAGGCGTTTAATTGACGCTTTTGGACATAAATTACGCTTAGGTTTCATCTGGAAATGGGACTGAAAGGGCGAAGCTGTGTCCAAGCTGTTATATTTAAAGATTAAAAGTTCAAATTAGATAAACTTTATCCAGGATCATTTGAAAAAATCAGTTGAAATATTTCGAAGTCAAATTCTGAAATCTTTTTCTCTTGCCTTATTGGCTGTATTGATTTCATTTTCAATTCAAGCCCAGAGTCTATCCGATATTCAATCGGTCAAAGTAGACAATCTATCAGATGCTCAGATAGAGAATCTCATTAAGCGGGCAGAATCCAATGGTCTTACGACAAATCAGCTAGTTGCTTTAGCAAGAGAGCGAGGAATGCCAGCTACAGAAGCTGCTAAACTTCAGCAGCGAATCCAGCAACTTCAAACTCAAGCACAAAGTCCAAATTCTGGTAATCTCAGTTCTGGAAGAGAAATGGGTTTTCAGCAAGTGGATGTATTTGATTCTCTAAGAAGATCTGACCCATATTACGATCTTACACCAAAGCAAAAAAAGATATTTGGATATAAGCTTTTCCATAACCGAAATCTGGATTTTAGTCCAAGTCTGAATCTTCCTACACCACAATCTTATGTAGTAGGTAGTGGGGATCAATTGCTAATTGATGTTTACGGGGCTTCTCAGCAATCCTTTGATGTACAGGTGACCCCGGAAGGTAGGGTATTTGTACCTAACGTTGGGCCTGTGCAAGTAGGAGGGGCTACGATTGAAGCAGCCACAGTAAGAATAAAAGCTGCACTGTCTAGGATTTATTCGGGTCTTAAAGGTGCTAACCCTAATACCTTTTTGCAAATCAGATTAGGTAACATCCGGTCTATCAAAGTATCCATGGTCGGAGAGCTTACCAAGCCTGGGACATACACCTTGCCATCTTTTGCCACGGTATTTAATGCTCTTTATGCCGCTGGCGGCCCCAATGAAAATGGAGCCTTCCGGAAAATCCAAGTTTACAGAGGGTCCAAGCTTATTTCTCAAGTAGATATTTATGAATTCCTGTCCAAGGGAGATCAGTCGGCCAATATTAATCTACAGGATAATGATGTGATCATTGTACCAGCAGTAGAGGGCCGCGCTGAGGTGATAGGACCGGTCAATCGAGAAGGCTTATTTGAGGTGAAGTCTGGTGAGAGCTTAAAGGATTTATTTCTTTATACGGGTGGATTTTCCAGTTTGGCCTATAGGGATCGCGTGACAATTCGGAGAATAGAAGACAACCAACGGAAGATTATAGATGTCCCTTCTTCAGATTTTGGAAGCTTTTATCCGCAGGTTGGTGACGAAATTTTAATTGGAGAGGCCTTGGATCGCTATTCCAATAGGGTACAAGTAAGTGGGTCAGTGATGCGGCCAGGAGAATTTTCTATTGAGGAAGGGCTCACTATAAAAGGGCTCATCGAAAAAGCTGAAGGACTCCGTCCAGAGGCATTCACTAATCGGGTGACTTTATATCGAACGAGTGAGGACCTTACTTTAGCCGCTATTACAGTTGAACTGTCAGAAATTCTGGAAGGACGTGCAGAAGATATTCCCTTGAAAAATGAAGACCTACTTTTCATTCCAAGTCGATATGAAATCCAGGAAGAGTACTATGTTAAAATCAGTGGAGAAGTGAGTTTCCCAGGCACCTACCCATTTGCAAACTCCATGACGGTTGGTGATTTGATACTTCGAGCTGGTGGGCTTTTAGAGTCAGCAAGCAATTCCTCCATAGAGGTAGCTAGGCGTGTCCGGGATGCAAGTAGTAGACAGATAGCTGAAATTTCCACTTTAAGTATAGGCTCAGACCTCGAAATCACAGAAGAGGAGAAGCAGCTACCTCTTCAGCCATTTGACCATGTTTTTATTAGAAGGAGTCCTGGTTTTGAGCGAGAACAAATCATGACTGTAAGAGGAGAAGTGAAGTTTCCGGGAGAATTTGTGATTTCCTCTGCAAACGAAAGGATTTCTGATGTGATTGAGCGAGCTGGGGGGTTGAATGAATTTGCTTATCCGCAAGGTGCCAATTTAATTCGACGAACTGTCTATTATAAAGGAAAAACAGAGGAGGAAATCAGGGAAGAAACGCTACAAGAAATTTTTGAGAGGTTAAACCCAGAAACGAATCGAAATTTGAATGAGGCTGAACTTATCTTGTTTGAAAGAGTCCAACAAAAGCTCAAGGAGATTGAGTATAATCGGACACGTATTTCTTCCAATTTAAGTTCTGATCCATCCACAATTCTAATGGATACACTTTCTATAGATCCGGAGCTAAATAAGTCACGTTTTCAGCAAGAGGATATGGTTGGTATAGATCTGGAGAAAATATTGAAAAACCCAGGTTCGGAAGAGGATTTGATTTTGATGGAGGGCGATATTTTACAAATTCCTAAACAACTCCAAACGGTCAGGATGGTTGGAGAGGTCTTGCTTCCAACGACTACTAGGTTTGAGAGTGGTAGAAATTTGAAGTATTATATTTCGAAAGCTGGTGGTTTTACAGAGAATGCCCGAAAATCTAAATCCTATGTGGTGTATGCAAATGGTGATGCTGCACAAACTAAAGGGTTTTTAGGAATTAAAAAGTATCCCAAATTATTGCCTGGAGCTGAGATTGTAGTTCCAGGAAAGCCTGAAAGGGAGCGTATGAATGCAGCTGCTTGGATTGGGATCGCTTCAAGTCTTGCTACTTTGGGGATTTTAATTGAGAGATTGATACAATAAATATTAAATAAGATAAATTTAGTTTCATGAAAATTGCAGTAGTAGGTACAGGCTACGTTGGCTTGGTATCGGGTGCTTGTTTTGCAGATGTGGGTATCGAAGTTACCTGCGTGGATATTGATCAGAAAAAGATCGATAAGCTCAAGAATGGAGTCATGCCAATCTATGAACCAGGCCTGGAGGAAATAGTGGTTCGCAACTATAAAAGCGGAAGACTTCATTTCAGTACGGATCTAGGTGAGGCTATTCAAGGTGCCGAGGTGGCGTTTATTGCCGTAGGTACTCCTCCTGGAGAGGATGGGTCAGCTGATTTGAAATATGTTTTGGCAGTAGCCGATGAGATTGGTCAAAAGATGACCGATTACATTGTGGTTGCTACAAAGAGCACAGTGCCAGTCACTACAGGAGAAAAAGTTCGGGCTACTATTAAGGCTGCATTGGAAAAGAGAGGCTCAGACCTTCCATTTGCGGTAGCATCCAATCCGGAATTTTTGAAAGAAGGGGCAGCTGTAGAGGATTTTTTAAAGCCTGACAGAATTGTGATTGGTGTAGATGATGAGCGAGCTGAGAAAATCATGCAGCGGCTTTACAAGCCTTTCCAACTCAGTGGGGAGAGGATTATCTACATGGATATTCCTTCTGCAGAGATGACCAAGTATGCTGCTAATGCCATGCTTGCCACAAAGATTTCCTTTATGAATGATATTGCTAACCTATGTGAAAAAGTTGGAGCTGATGCAAATATGGTTCGCAAAGGAATTGGATCTGATCCGAGGATTGGAAATAAATTTATTTACCCTGGGGTAGGGTATGGAGGTTCTTGTTTTCCAAAAGACGTGAAGGCAATCATCAAAACTGCTAAAGAATATGGATATGATCTTCGCGTCCTACAATCTGTAGAAGATGTAAATGATGATCAAAAGCATATTTTGGCATCGAAAGTAAAGTCTCATTTTGGGGATGACCTTAGCGGAATGACCTTTGCCATGTGGGGTTTGAGTTTCAAACCAAACACGGATGATATGCGTGAATCCCCTGCAGCAGTCATTATCGATGAACTCCGAGCGGCGGGTGCAAAAGTGCGTGCCTATGACCCAAAAGCTATGGAAGAGGCAAAAGAGCACTATATTTTCGATAAAGTGACCTATTGCAATGATGCCTATGATGCCTGTGTGGATGCTGACGCCTTACTCTTGGTGACAGAATGGTCCGAGTTTAGGATACCAAGTTGGGAAGCGGTCGGTAAATTATTGAAAAACAAAGTAGTCTTTGACGGTAGGAACATCTACGATAAGAGATACTTGGCGTCATTAGGATTTACGCACTTTGGTATAGGTTCTAAATAGAAAATTCAAAATCTCCCCAAAACAAGATTGGGGAGATTTTAATTTTTATTAAATATGATCATTGCAGGAGCAGGAGGGCATGGCTTAGAAGTATATGGAGTGCTAATTTCCCAAGGTATTCCAGCCTCAGAAATCTGTTTCTACGATGAAGATAGTTCAAAAAAAATAATCCATTCCTCCGGGTCTAAAATATTGAATACTGAAAATGAGTTGAAAAAAGCATTGGAAACGAATCCTAATTATTGTTTGGGAGTAGGGTCCCCGGCTTTTAGAGAATATTTTTTTAAAAAATTTGAATCATTTGGGGGTGAACATTACGCGTTGAAAAGCACAAATAGTGTTTTAATGGGGTCAGATCAAGACTTTGATTTGATGCCATTTGGCTTCGTAGGCCCAGAGACAGTATTTGGAAAAGGTGTCTTGATTAATTCCCGCGCTAATGTGCATCATCAATGTATAGTAGGTGAATTCTCGGAGTTGGGGCCTGGGTCGATATTATTAGGAGGTGCCAAAGTAGGTAAGCACTGCAGGATAGGTGCAGGTGCTATTTTGTTACCAGGGGTCGAAGTTGGCGATAATGTGATAGTTGGAGCTGGAGCGGTGGTCACCAAGAACTTTAGGAGTAATTCCATTTTGAAAGGTGTACCCGCATCTAATCAATAGGGTTTGTGTATTTATTGAAATGTCTAAAATTAAATCCTTAATCAAGAAATATCTGATTCATTTCAGCTACTTCTACCATCATCTAGGGTACAGGATTTTTATTGCCTTTTTGCTCAGTTTCACTGTAGGGCTTTTAGATGGTCTTGGCTTAGCAATGTTTTTGCCATTACTACAAATGGTTGACGGAAGTGCTGATGTCAACCCCGAAACGCTGGGGGGGATGAGCTTTTTGATAGAGTCTATCGAGCTTTTAGGTTTTGAGTTAAATCTTTATTTAGTGCTTGGGATGCTTCTCACTCTTTTTGTATTAAAAGGGGTCATGAAGTTTATGGAGTCATATTATAACGTCCTCACTCAGCAGTATTTTATCCGAAAACTACGTTTTGATAGCTTGAGTGGCTTATCGGATTTTGACTTCAAATCCTTTGTTTTAGCCGACTCTGGCCGAATCCAAAATACTTTAAGTGCCGAGGTAGGAAGAGTTTCCAATGCTTATGCTTTTTACTTTGCTGCGGTTCAATCCGGAACCTTGGTTTTTGTTTACTTAATCCTTGCCTTTTTTACAGATCCTCAGTTTGCTTTGTTAGTCGCGGTAGGAGGTGGAGCAACCAATCTCCTGTATAACCGAGTGTATAAGAAAACAAAGGAGACTTCGAAGAAAATCACATCCGGCGGACATACTTTCCAAGGAATGTTAATCCAGAAAGTAGCTTTTTATAAATATTTAAAGGCAACAGGTTTTATTAAAACATATGAGCTGAGATTGCGTGAGGCAGTAGATTATATTGTAAAAAGTAATAAGAAAATAGGCTTTTATAATGCTTTGCTTGTGGCAGCAAGAGAGCCTATGGTCATTTTTGTGGTAGTAGTTGTAATCATTGTTCAGGTAAATGTTTTTTCCCAACAATTGGGTGTCATTATTTTGAGTTTGTTGTTTTTCTATAGGTCTCTGAACTCTTTGGTAATGATGCAGACACAATGGAATGGCTTTTTGAATTTGTCGGGTTCATTGGAAAACATGACTGCTTTCATGAAAGAACTCCAGTCACAAAAAGAATCAAACGGAGTGGTACCGTTTGAGAAGTTTGAAGATTCAATTTGCTTAGACAATGTTGGCTTCTCTTATGGTAATAAGATGGTTTTGGCTGAAATTGATTTAACAATCAGTAAAAATAAAGCCTATGCATTTGTTGGGGAAAGTGGAAGCGGAAAGTCAACTTTGGTCAATTTGATAGCCGGATTGATGCCAGTTTCAACTGGATCTATTACTGTAGACGGTGTAAACCTTGAAGAGATTGAAAAATTAAGTTTCAAGAAGAGAATCGGATATATTGCCCAGGAACCTGTAATTTTTTCGGATACGATATTTAACAACGTAACTCAATGGTCTGAGCCAACTCCTGAAAATCAAAGAAGGTTTTGGAAAGCATTGGAACAGGCAGCAATTGCTGATTTTGTTCTATCTCTTCCTGAAAAAGAAAACGCCAATTTGGGTTCAGCCGGAATCCTGATCAGCGGTGGACAAAAACAGCGCCTTTCGATCGCAAGAGAACTTTTTAAGGATATCGATATTCTCATCATGGATGAAGCAACTTCAGCTTTGGATTCTGAAACAGAGAAAATAATTCAGGAAAATATTGAAAAATTAAAAGGTAGATACACGCTCCTCATTGTAGCACATAGACTATCTACCATCAAGAGTGCGGATGAAGTAATTTTATTAAATCATGGACAAATAGAGAATAGGGGCGCTTTTTCCGATTTGATAAAGCGATCTGACTCTTTCCAAAAAATGGTCCAATTACAGGAGATATAAATCAAATGCTAACAGGAAAATCTATATTAATTACCGGGGGTACTGGCTCTCTAGGAAAAGCGCTTACTGAACATATTCTAAAGAAATATCCTGATGTGAGAAAACTGATTATTTTTTCTAGGGATGAACAAAAACAGTATCAAATGTCCCTTGAATATCCAAATGAGGAATATCGACAGATACGATTTTTTATTGGGGATGTTCGAGACAAGGACAGGCTCAAAAGAGCCCTGAAGGATGTAGACTACGTCATTCATGCTGCTGCCATGAAGCATGTTCACATCGCCGAATATAATCCAGAGGAATGTGTAAAAACCAATATTGACGGTGCAAGGAATGTAATAGATGCCTGCTTGGAAACTAATGTGGAGCGTGTGGTAGCATTATCTACCGACAAAGCTTGTGCTCCGATTAACCTTTATGGAGCAACAAAATTGGCATCCGACAAGCTTTTCGTAGCTGCTAATAATATTAAGGGTTGGAACCCTATTCGATTTAGTGTGGTAAGGTATGGTAATGTGATGGGTTCCAATGGTTCTGTTATTCCATTTTTTCTCAATAAAAAGAAGGAAGGGGTACTTCCTATTACAGATCCAAAGATGACTCGATTTAATATTTCTCTGGAAGGTGGTGTGGAAATGGTCATGCATGCTCTAGAACATGCTTGGGGAGGCGAAATTTTCGTTCCTAAAATCCCTTCTTACAGAATAACTGATGTGGCCGAGGCGATTGGTCCAGAGTGTGAGCAGCAAATAGTAGGGATCCGGCCAGGCGAAAAAGTACACGAGGAGATGATAACACCCTCTGACTCATTTTATACTTATGATCTGGGAAAGTATTTCACGATTCTACCGAATACTCCGAAATGGAATGTGAATGACTTTATTCAGAAATTTGGAGCAAAGAAAGTCCCAGAAGGATTTGCGTATAACTCAGAAACCAATTCGGACTGGGAAAGTGTCCAAAGCTTAAGAGCATTAATCAAGCAACATGTAGATCCAAATTTCGGCATTCAATGAATAAAATTCCATACGGAAGACAACACATCACAGAGGATGATATTCAGGCGGTAGTAGATACTCTGAAATCTGACTACCTCACCCAAGGTCCAAGAATCGCTGAATTTGAGCAAGCTTTTGCAGACTATGTAGGTGCAAAGTACGCAGTAGCTGTGTCAAATGGTACGGCTGCCTTACATCTGAATGCTATCGCTTTGAATGTTAAACCAGGCGATAAGGTGATCACGACCCCCATTACATTTGTAGCTTCTGCTAATTGTGTAAAGTATTGTGGAGGGGAGGTGATCTTTGCGGATATAGAACCTGGCACTTATCTTCTTGATATTCGAGAAGTTAGGAGGATTCTCGAGGCTGATATCCATAGAGAGATTAAAGGGATAATTCCAGTTAATTTTGCTGGCAGAGTAGTCGATATGCAAGCATTTCGGCAATTAGCTGATGAATTTGGTTGTTGGATTATTGAGGATGCCTGTCACTCACCTGGAGGCTTTTTTTTGGATAGTGATCAAAAACAAGTGATGTCAGGGTCTGGTCAATATGCAGATTTAGCTATTTTTTCTTTCCATCCGGTCAAGCATATCGCAGCAGGGGAAGGAGGAATGATAACCACCAACGATGAAAAGCTTTACAAAAAGCTATTGATGCTCCGCACCCATGGGATTACCCGCGATGAAAATTTATTTGAAAACTCTTTAGAGTTTGCAAGTGGTAAATCGAACAATGAACAACGAACAACGAGCCTTTCCTATCCTGACTGGTATATGGAAATGCAAGAACTTGGCTTTAATTACCGACTGACAGATTTTCAGGCAGCTTTGGGATTGAGCCAGTTGAACAGAGCGGAAGAAGGACTTGAAAGAAGAAGAGAAATTGCTAAAAACTATCATGAGGCATTTAAAAATAAGTCCTTTATCAAAGGGCAATCAGGGCTGATTGAAGGGCATGCCTATCATTTATATATTCTGGAAGTTGACGATAGAATTGGATTATTTAACTACCTCAGGGAAAATAAAATTTTTGCTCAAATACATTACATCCCAGCACATCTCATGCCCTATTATAGACAGTTTGGCTGGAAGGAAGGAGACCTGCCAAATGCTGAAAAGTACTACAGTCAATGCATAAGTATTCCGATGTTTCCCTCACTCTCGGATGAAGAGCAACGTTTTGTGATGGATAAAATTGATGATTTTTATAATGGGTGATCTTTGTATCATTCCAGCTAGAGGAGGAAGTAAGCGGATTCCCAGAAAAAACATCCGTGAATTCCTAGGAAAACCAATCATAGCATACAGTATTCAGACCGCCTTAGATTCAGGATTGTTCGATGAGGTAATGGTGTCTACCGATGATCTGGAGATTGCCAAAGTTGCAGAAGATTTTGGGGCCACTGTTCCTTTTTTAAGAAGTAGGGAAAAATCAGATGACTTTTCCCCATTGGCAGAAGTGGTAGAAGAAGTCCTTGAAACATATTTGTCCGCTGGTAGAACTTTTGAATTCATATGCTGTCTTCTTCCTACATCTCCATTGACTCAGAATTCAGATTTGCTAGATGCTCGCCGATTACTAGAGAGTTCTAATTTCGATAGTGTAAGGCCAATAGTTCCTTTCTCCTATCCTATTCAGCGTGCATTTCGAATGACAGAAGGCGGCGAGGTAGATTTTTTCTTCTCAGAATTTTCAAACCATCGTTCCCAGGATCTTGAGAAAGCATATCATGATGCCGGACAGTTTTATTGGTTCAAGGCTCAATCTGGAATGAAAAAAGGCAAAAGAGGAGCAATAGTTATTTCAGAAAAATATGCTCAGGATATTGATACCCTTGAGGACTGGGAAATGGCTGAATGGAAATTTAAAAATTTAAGGCGAATATGAGGTCTTTCTTTTTCATTCCAGCGGGTAATAAAAAGATTTTATCAAAAGCTTCCGCCATCCCTGCTTCTGATATAGTGATTGATCTCGAGGATGCCTTGGGTAATACTCCCATAGTAGATGCAATCCAAAACCTGAAGGACTATTCAATCACGGATAATTGGTGGGCGAGAATTCCTTCTTCCATCAGAAAAGAGCACCTTAAAGAGCTGCATACTATAGGATTTAGTAAGTATTTGCTTGCAAAAATTGAATCAAGAGACCAAATAGATGGGTTTATTTCCAATTCAACCAATATCGCCGTCAAAAATTTATCATTATTGGTGCTCTGCGAAAGCCCGCTTGCTATTGTAAACCTCAGGGAAATAGCCTCTCATCCTGAAGTAGAGGGATTGGGTTTTGGGAGTCATGATTACTGCCAAGCTGTAGGAATGAGGCATAATTTAGAAAATGTGAATTGGGCTAGACAAAGTGTTTTGAACTATTCGAAAGCATTTCAAAAGTTTGTAATTGATATTGCTTCCATGAATATTGATGATAAAAATTCCTTTGCTGCTGAGTGTGTAGACGGGAAGGATAAAGGTTTTGATGGGAAGTTTTTGATTCATCCCTGGCAGTTGGATTTATTCCAACAGCATTGGAAATTCAATGACGCTGACTTAAAGTTTGCTCTAAAGGTCAAAGAATACATGAATGAAATAGGTGGTGTTCAAAATTTCTCTGTGGCAAATATTGATGGAAAAGTTGTTGAATTACCCCATTTGGATAGGATAGACTTAATTTTAAAATCAAGTAACTATGGAGGCCTCTAAGCTTGGCAGTTTTTTCGAAAGTTTTCACGTAGGGGATGTAATAGAGCATTCTCTATCCAAAACCATTTTCGAGAGTGATAATAACCTTTTCAGTTTATTGACGATGAACCATCACCCGGTTCATCTCAATGCAGATTACGCATCCAAGCAAATTCATGGGAAAATTCTTGTCGTGGGCACCTTGGTATTTAGCTTAGTAGTGGGAATTACAGTACCGGATATCAGTGGTAAAGCGATAGCAAATCTAAACTATGAGTCGGTGAATCATCTTCATCCCGTTTTTATAGGTGATACAATTTATGCCAAAACCGTGATCCTCGAAAAAAGAGAATCCAAATCCCGAAAGGACTCAGGTCTAATCAAAGTAGAAACGACCGGCTTTAATCAAGATGGAACAGATGTCTTGAAATTTACTAGAACTGTTTTGGTAAAAAAGGCTCAATCATGAAGGATTTTATTCAAGCCCATTTGATGAGAAGTTTGATGTTTGTTCCAGCGCATCGGGAAAAGTTACTGGAAAGTGCCATCAATCGATCTGCGGACGTGCTTTTGTTGGATTTAGAAGATTCTGTCCAACCAGCTGAAAACAAGGTCATCGCCAGAAAAAACATCAAGAAGTGGGTTTCTGAAGGAAAATTTACCGACTTTTTGGTTTTTCCCCGAGTCAATGACCGCGAAAGTGGTGAGTTACTTCGAGATGCTTATGAATTGACAATAGAAGGAATTCATGGTTTCATGTATCCCAAATCAAAAAAAGGAGAAGATGTTTATTTTTTTGATAAGCTACTGGAGACTATTGAATACGAAAAAGGTATCCCGGTGGGTACTTTCAAGATTATTCCACTGATAGAAACAGCTGCTGCCGTTCTCAATGCGCAGGAGATTTGCCAGGCTTCAGATCGGGTAGTTGCCATTGCATATGGCTGTGAAGACTTTATTGCAGATTTAGGAGGGATCCATGATGAAGAAGGCCAAAGTCTATTTACTCCAAGGGCTCTTATTGCTATGGCAGCTAAGGCACATGGTATCGTTCCAATCGATACGGTACATATTAATGTGCATGACTTGGAAGAACTTGAGCAAAACCTAAGAGTAGCAAGGAACTTGGGTTTTGAAGGAATGATGGTCTTAAATCCGAAAGAGCTTGAGTTGGTTCATCGATATTTTTCTCCTTCTGCCAAAGAGATAAAAGATGCTGAAGAGATGCTGGAGCTGGCAGATCAGGCTAAAAGTCAAGGAAACGGGGTGGCCATGATCAATGGGAAATTTATCGGGCCACCAATGATCATAGCTGCACAAAAGGTCTTAAAGAAAAAAATGCTCATCGAAAAGAAAAACTCAAGGTGAAAAAACTAATAATTATCGGGGGATTTGGAAACGGAACTGTTGTCCAGTCAACAGTCGAAGATATTAATGAAAAAAATCCAACTTGGAATTTACTTGGCTTCCTGAATGATCGAGAAACAGACCCAATCAATGGCTATCCAGTTCTTGGTAAAATAGACGCTGAAACGGTTTCCAGGTTTTTGAAAGATCCAGATGTGTATTTTTTCTATTCTTTGATTTCGGTAAAGCTCAATTATAAATTTCTCGGAAAGCTTCATGATCTTCAGATTCCTCAGCATCGCTTTGCTACATTAATTCATCCAACCGCAGTCATATCTAAATACGCTAAAATTGGTCACGGAACATGTATTCAGCCTTTCGTGTCAGTAGGTCCAAATACCCATATTGGAAATCACGTGCAGATATTTGCCCAAGCTCTTGTGGGACACGGAGCGCGATTAGATGATTATAGTTATGTAGCAAATAATGCTTGCATAGGAGCGGATGTACATTTGAAGGAAGGGGCATATTTAGGAACAAATGCTACTACTCTAGAGTTTGTGTCTTTAGGTAAGTGGTCTGTGACGGGAATCGGTACAGTAGTGCTGAAAGATGTTCCAGATTACGCAAAAATGGTCGGAAATCCGGCTCGGCAGATTGGGAGTGTAGCTGAATGAAAATTCTTTTTAGGGTAGATGCAGGAGAGGGGATAGGTCTAGGGCATTTTGCAAGATCGGTATCATTGGCAAATGAGCTGAAGCACAAAGGTCATCTTATTGATTTTGTGTGTAAAGAATCAAATTTTTGGAAGGAAAAAATTGATTCTGGTTTTCCTTATCCTGTATCAGTTCTCCATAAAGGAAACAATGAAATTAATTTTTTGAAGGGTGGAAGCTACGATCTATTGTATGTTGATGGAAACATAAACTATAGCTTACAAGAATCCGAAGGGATAAAAAAATACGTTCCTATTTGCATGTACCAAAATCTATCTGATGCTAAGGTTTTTGCTGACGTTTATATTTTACCTTCCATTCACCAGAATAGTAGTTTTTTCCAAGACTTTGAGAACTCAACCAAGGTCTTTCAAGGGCTTTCATATTTTACCTTTAATGAGTCACTTTATTCTCTTAAGCCCATTGAGGTTTGCTCAGAAATAACCAAGATAGGAGTAGTAACCGGAGGAAGTGACCCTAGAAATATTTTGTCTGGTGTATATAAATTGGTAAAAAACCTTGAAAGTTTAGATGGTATAAAGTTTGATTTTTTTGTAGGGGAAAGCTATTTACATAAAGGGAGCATGCCCAAATCAAGTGTGTATCGAAGATTTATTCCTTTTGATTACCGCACCATTACTACTTGTGATCTTGTGATTTGTGCTTTTGGTGTTTCTACATACGAAATGATGGCCTTGGGAATCCCTATTATTTCGGTAGGTCATCAGCAAAGTACTTCAGAAGCAGCCCAATACCTTGCCGACCAAACGGAATCAATCCTTCATTTGGGGCTATATGATCAATTGAGCAAAGCATCGCTTCAATCAGCAATTGATAAAATGCGCAAGGAGGAGGTTAGAAAATTTTACAGCAAAAAAGCACGAGGTGTGGTGGATCTAAAAGGAGTAAGTCGAGTGGCAGATATTATAGAAAGCAACTTCAATGCAAAATAAAACCTATATCATAGCTGAGCTATCGGCGAATCACAACAATGATTTTGATCTTGCAGTCAAGACCATTGAAGCAATGGCAAGTTCAGGAGCTGATGCCGTAAAAATCCAAACATATACTGCTGATTCGCTGACTTTAAATGTGAAGAATGAATATTTCGGACCTTTGAAGCAAGGGCTTTGGCAAGGTCGTACGCCCTATGAATTGTTTCAAGAGGCAAGTATGCCCTATGATTGGCAGCCCAAACTGAAACAAGTTGCTGAATCCCTAGGCCTTGATTTTTTTAGTTCTCCTTTTGACCGTGAAGGAGTTGACTTTTTGGAAAATGAAGTAAAAGTAGGAAGGTATAAAATTGCTTCTTTGGAGATCTCAGATATTCCATTGATTAGTTATACTGCTTCTAAAGGTAAGCCAATGATTATCTCTACTGGAGTTGCCGAACTTGCAGATATTGAGCTTGCTGTTAAAGCCTGTAGGGATGAAGGAAATGAGGATATTACATTATTGAAATGCACCTCAGAATATCCTGCCCCTTTTGAAATGGCTAATTTGAGAACTATTCCCAATCTCCGAGAGACTTTTGGTGTGAAAGTTGGTGTATCGGATCATACTATGGGAAGTACAGTTCCCGTTGTGGCAGTAGCACTTGGTGCTGAAGTTGTTGAAAAGCATTTTATTCTTGATCGCTCCCTAGGGGGACCGGATTCTGCATTTTCAATGGAACCAGAGGAATTTGCGTTCATGGTTCAGTCAGTTCGAGAAGCTGAGGCCGCATTAGGAAAGGTGAGTTATAAAATCAGCGAAAAAAGTAAAATAAGGAGAAGATCCCTTTTTGTGACAGCAGACATCAAAAAGGGCGAAAAATTCACAGAAAGTAATATTCGAAGTATTCGACCTGGGTACGGTTTGCACCCGAAGCATTTTCATGAAGTTTTAGGAACTCAAGCTACCAGGGATTTCAAAAAAGGTGAGCCTTTAACCCTGTCGTGATTTTAATTTTGGTAGATATCAGAATCTTATGATACCAGTAACAAAACCATTTTTGCCTCCTCAGGAAGTCTATGACTCCTATCTGAAAGGTATTTGGAAAAGGCAATGGCTTACAAATATGGGGCCTTTGGCCAGCGAATTAGAGATTCGAATTAGAGAGCGAGAAAATTTAAAATATGCATTATTCGTTACCAACGGAACCATTGCCCTTCAGATTGCTATCAAAGCTTTAGGATTAAAGGGGGAGATTATTACCACACCTTTTTCATTTGTAGCAACCACCAGTAGTATTGTTTGGGAAGGCTGTAAGCCGGTTTTCGTAGATATTGATCCGGATTCATTGAATATTGATCCAGATAAGATCGAGGCAGCCATCAATGAAAATACCACTGCGATTCTAGCCACTCATGTCTATGGTAACCCTTGTGATGTGGAGAGAATTGAAAAAATTGCTCAACGACATAACTTGAAAGTAATTTATGATGGGGCTCATGCATTTGGTGTGAAGATCAATGGTAAGTCAATATTTGATTACGGGGATATTTCGGTTTGTAGCCTTCATGCAACAAAACTTTACCATTCTATTGAAGGAGGATTGATTTTTACCAAAGATCCCAAGCTGGTAAAAAAAATGGAGCGAATGAGAAATTTTGGTTTTGATGGACCATCTAATTTTTCCGAATTGGGAATCAATGGAAAGAACTCGGAATTTCATGCTGCAATGGGTTTGGCAAATTTAGACTTCTTCGACTCAATCCTTGAGCAGCGTACTATGCTTTCGGATCGTTATCGTCAAAAATTGAAGGGTCTGAAAATTAAATATCCCAAATGGCATGAAAATGCTTCCAATAATGCATCCTATTTTCCTGTCGTTTTCGATTCGGAGGAGACCATGCTCAAATGCGCCAATCAATTGAAACTGCGCGAAATATTTACGAGAAGGTATTTCTATCCCTCCCTATCCAGTATTTTACCATATTTAGAAAATTCTGAAATGCCTATTACAGAAGAAACAGCCAAAAGGGTTCTTTGCCTTCCCCTGTATTTTGACTTGGCTATTGAGGAGGTTGATTTGATTTGCAGAATAATTTTAAGAGCACACGAAAATTAAATGATTAATAGCAATAGCAAGCAATATACTATTGGAATAAGCTGTATAGGAAGTGGCGTAGGGGAGTCAGTAATCAATTCATGTAGACTTTCTAATCTTCCACTCAAAACAGTAGGCTTGGGGACAAACCCATTTGCCTACGGTGCCTATGCATGCGATGCAATGGATTATACCCCTACGATTTATGCTGCAGATTTTGTCGATGAACTGATAAAAAAATGTATTGAGCATAAGATTGATTTTCTCATCCCTGGGAGAGATGATGAGGCTCATATTTACTCTCAAAATAAAACTAAATTTGAGAAGTGGGGTATCGAAATTCTCGCTGCCTCTGAAGACATGATTGCCTTATGCAGGGATAAAGAACGGATGAGTTTGGAGTTAAACCCAATCGCAGACGTTTTTGTAAAGTGTTTTCAGAAAGAAACAGTACTAGATGCCATAGCTAAAGGGGAAGTGAGCTTTCCATTGATTGCTAAGCCTAGAAGTGGCTTCGCCTCGAAAGGGGTAGAAATAATCCAAAGCGAAGCAGATTTTCATCTAGTTACCGAAAATCATATCCTTCAGGAGTTGGCTGTTCCGGTAGAAAGAGATCCAAACTATAATTTCTTCATTTCTGAAATTTCAAAAAATAGAAACCCTCAAGTTGCAGAAATTTCTATTCAATTGGTCATTGGTAAAGATGGGGAGCTACTTGGAAAGATGGCTACTTATAATAAGCTAAGTAACGGAATCCCAATTGAAATTTTGCCTTATGAAGACCCTTTGATTTGGGAGACGGTGGACCGGTTGCTTCCCGAGTTTCTTAATCGCGGTTTGGTAGGTCCTCTGAATATTCAGGGAAGAATGACAAAAAGAGGCCTTAAAGTTTTTGAAATGAATCCTCGTTTTACCGGAATCACGGGTTTACGAGCTTTAATGGGCTTTAATGAGGTCGAAGCTTGTATAAAAAGCTGGCTTAATATACATTCGAATGTTTATCTTAAAATCAACAATAACCGTTTTGGGATACGACAGACTTCTGATAAAATACTCTCGTTTGATAGAAATGATCTTGCTAAGTCACTCGCCCAACAAGTCAATCCACGTATATTTCCATTGACTAAGACGGTACTAGTTACGGGAGCCTCTGGATATTTGGGAAGAAGCTTGGTAGAAGAATTACATTCCAACCAAGACGTACGGGTAATTGCTATGGGAAGAAATGCCGAAAAGCTAGAGAAGTTATTTAGAAAGTCTGGAATTGAGTTTTATGATTATTCGTCTCTCTTTAATGGCGAATTCTCGGTAGGAAAGATAGACATTGTAATCCATTCGGCATTTGCAAGACCTCACTGTACTGACACTGAAATAGCAGAAAGCTTGGATTTTACATCCAACCTATTTACTTGCTTTGCACGACATCAGATTCCGTATATCATTAATTTATCCTCTCAGAGTGTTTATGGTCAGACTCTTACACCATTATGGAAGGAATCTGACCCTGTAGCCCCCACTATGCCCTATTCGCAGGCTAAATATGCATCTGAATTAATGTTAAAATCAATTTCTAAGTTGTACCCGCATATTACGACCACCTCTTTAAGATTAGCCGCGATATCGGGTGGGAAAAAGGGATTAGTTCCGGTCGATTTTCTCTCAAAGTTGGTTTTAAAGGCGGTGAAAGGCGAAAATCTTGTAATTGTTGGAGGAAAGCAAGAGCTGGAAATTATGGACGTGCGTGATGCCGTCAGATATATTGTCTGCTTCACTGAGCAAATAAATCCTTCATCGGAAGCAGTTTACAATTTGGGTGCAAATGGCATTTACAATATAATGGACATCGCTAAAATGGTTAAACGTGTAGTTGAAGATATGTCTAATCAGACAGTTGTTGAATTGGAGTTGAAACCCTCAGAAACTGATTTGAAATTTGGAATGGACTCTTCACGAATTGAACGTAAATTGGGCATATCTCCTGAATATAACCTTGAATCTACAGTAAGGTCTCTGGTTTCATTTTTTAATTCAAATCAGCAAAAATGAAAGTCTTAATTTTTGAAAGTTGGCATGAAGCTCCTCAGTTGGAAACAAGTCTGGAGTTGGCGGAAGAGTATGCAGAAAACGGTCATGAAGTTTATTATGTTCATATAGGAGGAATACTCCCTTATGTAGAATGGTACAATGGAATCAGCAAGGGGATTTCCAATATTTTGTATCGTAAAAGTGTTCAACATAAAATTAATTTAGCCCGAAAATTAATAAATTCTCAAATCCAAGTAGAGACTGATTCCATGCTTTCTCCTGAAGAAATAGAATCGTTAAATGAGGAATTGACATTCAAGAATCTGGAGGAGCTAAAAGCATATGTATGGCAGGGGATTGATGTTGGGTTAGCAGCTGCCTCTTCGCATATATCGGTCACCAATGATCTTTATCCGGATACCTTATTACATAAAGAGGTAATCAATCGAATCATTCATTCCTCTAAGATTGTTGCTACATCCTTTAAAAAATGGATGGATAAGGTTGCTCCGGATCTGGTGCTTTTCAGAAATGGGAGAGTAGCTACTTATCGTCCAATCCTTCGTATTTGTCAAAGGGAGAAACAACAATTTTTGGTTCATGACCGGGCATGTGACAAATTCCATTATTCTCTTGGCCCAACCTATAGACATGATTGGGAAATGAGGAAAGATGAATTGGAGGAAAACTGGGAAAAGTCAGTTCTTCCTTTAAGTACAAAACAAAAAATTGGCCGCGATTTTTTTGAAGAAAGAAAAGTAAGGAAAAATGATTCGTTTACGGTATTTGCCAAAGACCAAAAGGTAGGCATGTTGCCAAGTTCTTGGAATAAGGATAACTTCAATGTGGTTTATTTCAATTCTAGTATTTCAGAATATGCGGCCGTGGGAGATGAGGTAAACCCACATGTTCTTTTTGATTCACAGGAGGATTCATTGGTTGAAATAGCACGTCATCTTTCCAACAGACCCAATACTAAATTATACCTGCGGCTTCATCCAAATCTGATTAATCAAAGTAGACAAGAGAAAGAATTATGGTATAATCTTGAGTCGGAGCAGATAAATGTTATCAAGCCAGATTCTCCTATTGATACGTATGCACTCATAGAGCAAGCCGATTTGGTGATATGCTATCTATCCACGGTGGGTGTAGAAGCGGCTTACTGTGGCACTCCTACCATTTCGCTAAGCCATTCTTTGTATTCAAGGTTAGATGTTGTTTATCAGCCTGCTACAAAGGAAGAATTGTTTGAGTTGCTGGATGCTGAAAATTTGCCCGCCAAACCAAATGAAAGATGTCTTGAATATGGGTTTTATATGAAAACTCATGGAATAAAACATAAGTATTTCCATGCACTCACTCATCAAAGTGGAAGATACAAAGGAGTTGATTTGCAGAAACTTGATTTTAAACAGACAAAAAGAAAGTTAATCAGTCCATTGGAGGAAATTTATAGAAAGTTTATCAAAATGAATAAAAACTAATAGCCAACTAATGAAAGTGAATCCAAGTGGCTCCTCTGAGGTACTTTTGAGTATATGTTGCCTTACTTATAATCATGCAAATTTTATTGAGCAGGCTATAGAGGGATTTTTAGCCCAGAAAACAGACTTTTTGTACGAAGTTCTTATCCACGATGATGCCTCCACAGATGGGACTACTTCAATAATACAAAGTTATCAATCTCGGTATCCTGAAATTATCAAGCCGATAATCCAGAAGGAAAATCAATGGTCTAAAGGTCTCCGTGCAGTTTCCGCCACTTACAATTTTCCAAGGGCACAAGGAAAGTATATTGCCATGTGTGAAGGGGATGATTTTTGGACAGACCCATACAAATTACAGAAGCAGGTGGATTTCTTGGAGAATAATCCTGACTATGTAGCTTGTGTTCATGGCGCTCATTTTTTTAATGAGTCATTGAATTCTAGAGTCGAATCAAAATTTGAAAAAGTTAAAGAGGATTTTGATCTTGATCTTTTCAAAATTTTTCATGAATCGGGTGGAGTTTATCCTTCTTGTTCCATTGTGATGCGAAATACTCCGCCTTTTTACCCAAAAGACTTGTTGATATTCCCTTCAGGTGATTTGACTTTAATTATATTCTTAAAGTTGAAAGGGAAAATACGTTTCATGAAGGGGCTATGGGCTACTTACCGTATTCATCCTAATGGGGTATATCAAGGTGAAAACCGAAGTATTAAGAATATTATAAAAAACAGGTACCTTATTCAGGAATATTATTCCAATCTTTCCAAAAAACTTCCAAAAAGCAGTACTCGAAGACTTCTTTTTATTTTCAAAGTGAAGAATTACCTGAGCATCATGTATTTGAAGATGAAAGGTCTAGTAAAACCAACTTGATCTTATGGATTTTAATCTGTTTTTAAAACACTTAGAACGGAATAAACTTCAGGCACTTGCGATAATTATTGCTTTCGCAGTGCTTGGCGTTATTTATATCATATTTACCCCAAAGTCTTATCGGGCTGAAACGCTTTTACTTCCTGAGTCAAAAAGCTCTTCGAGTCTGGGAGGTTTGGGGCAAATTGCTTCTTCAATTCCTGGATTGGGATCATTTTCACTGGGTGCTTCGGGGTCGGATGCTATCAGGCCTTCACTATATCCAAGTATCGTTCAAAGCACACCATTTGTTCGTGAATTTGTAGACTATACTTTTTATCATCCGGATTTCAAGGATAGTGTGAATTTAATGTCTTATGGTCAGAATTATGCTCCAACTAATCCATGGTCCGTTCTGAAGAAATATACCATTGGGTTACCAGGTGAAATAATTTCAGCTGTAAGAAATATCGGAAATGAGGAAGAAAATCCTCCTTCGACAATTTTTGATAAAGTCAAAAAGGAAAATGGATTTTACAGGCCTACAGTCGGTGATTTCAAATACCTGAATGCGATAAAAGAAATTGTATCAGTTACAGTCGATAAAAGTACGGGTATCATTCGGGTGAGTGTTCAAACCACTAATCCCGTATTGTCTGCCTATCTGACCGAATTCACGAAGAATTATCTTGTTTCTTATGTGACCAAATATCGTCAGGATAAACAAATTCAACAGGTTGATTTTCTGACAGCTAGGAATAAGGAACTTGAACAAAAATTTTTAGAAGATCAGTCGCGGTTGGCTAGCTTCAAGGAGAAAAATCTCGATATAAGAAGTCCTTATTTACAAAATCAATTGGAGAATTTATCATCTCAATATGAGCTGTCCAAGTCTTTATATTTCACTGTAAATAGCCAGCTTGAGCAAGCGAAAATAAAGCTTAATGAAGAAACCCCAATTTTTGCAGAAATAGAGCCTGTGTCCATCCCTGCTATCAAAAGCAAGCCTCAGACTATGCTCGTACTCTTCTTGATGGGCTCCTTGGGTGTATTGACAGCAGCTTTATTTGTATTGATCAAAATTCCTAAGCAAAAGTGATAAGGCTTTCTGCCAAGTCTGTAGAGAATCTCAAACTAGCAAGTCTCTATATTCTTTCATCTTCTATTGTTCTAAGATTTGATTTTTTATTTGGAGGAGCTAATCGATTTGTACCCTTTAGGGTACTGATGCTTCTCACACTTTTCTGGTTTTTTGCACAATTTTTCGAACCTTTCCGACCCTCTCGAGTATCCAAAGCCACGCTTTTCTTTCTTAGCATTTTCCTGCTTTATTTCAGTTTGGCCCATTTGTATTGGGTTGATTCCATGGAAAGTTTGGGACCATTTTTGAGAAACCAATTTCACTTTGTTTATATCCTAGCAGGATATTTTTTGACCAACTATCTGTCTACAGACCTATCCAAAGATCAGATCCAAACCTTGGTGAAGTTTATCATTGGACTGGCATTGACAGTTGTCTCTCTTGAGACTTCACTTAGATATTTGATGCCCACCTTAGATCTGAATTCTGAAAGCACAGATTATCTGATAGAAATCTACACCGGGGCCCAACAAGGACTCTCTTTGGATACCTTTTATTTTTTTAAGATGTCTAGCGTCATGTTTTTTGACTCTAATTATGTTGGAGCTTTCTTACTCATCTTTTTTGCCTTGCACCTGTTCGTTGATTATAGATCCGACTTGAGAAGAAATATTGTTTCTGCAATATTTTTACTACTGATTTTCTTCACCCTGAGTAGGGCAGCAATTTTTGTTACAGGACTCTGGCTAGCATTTAATTTTTGGAACTCAAGGTCTTTCGTTCCAAAATGGGTTTTTGCCATCATCTGCGTGATGGCCTCCATCGTTACACTTTTTATTATTCAAGATAATGTTGCGTTTACAGATGGTAGTTTCATAACCAAAATCCAAATCCTAGAGGGGCTATCTGGATTCTTTGAGCAGGATTTGCCTACTGCGCTCTTTGGACTTGGGTATGAAGTTGGAGGGTATTTATATTCTTATATGTCAGGAGGTTATGCTCATATTCATTTGGCTATTTTACTAGGTGAGTTAGGACTGATAGGCACCCTTATTTACTTTGCATATTGGTATTTTATAGGAATTCAATCCGGCTCCAAGGTTTTATATTTATTCATTCCTTTCTTTATAGTTGGGCTTAGTTTGGCGGATCCTTGGGAGGTTGGGTACTTTTGGGCCTCTGCAATCATAGCCAGGTTATAGTTATGATTAATGTCTTAATTTGTGCTTTTCAATCGGGTATAAATGGACTAGCAAGTAGTATACCCGAGCCAAAGGATACAGTGAATTATTTTATTTCTTGGCAAGGCGAAAACATTGCTTCACTCTCAGTCCCCTCAGGCCTAGCGAATAGGTCTGATGTCAAGCTATCCCGGTTGGAAGGGAAAGGACTTGCTAGAAATAGAAACAACTGTATCAAAATCGCGAAAGAATACCAGGCTGATGGATACTTTTTGATTGCTGATGAGGATGTTGATTTCTTGGATGGATTTGAAAATCAAATAGAAAATGCTTTTGCGACTCACTCTGATGCTGACCTTTTATGTTTTCAAGTAAAGTCAAAAGAAGAGAATCATCCATTTAAGAATTATCCTCTTAAAAGTCATCCGGTTTCATTAAAATCAATCGATAGGATTTCATCTATAGAGATCGCTGGAAAAATGGAGGTCTTGGATCAAGTCCGATTTGATGAGCGACTTGGTTTAGGGGCCGACTTTCCCTCAGGAGAAGAAACAGCGTTTTTAGCTGATTGTATCAGATCAGGAAAAAGAATAATCTATTGCCCGGTAGCCATTGTCAGCCATCCTTTTGAGACTTCTGGAAAAAGACGGGTAAATATGTTTTCTGATCAAGCTCTACAATTAGTAGGTGGGCGCTCCTACAGAATTTACGGCCCCAAAATATCTCAAGTCTTTTTTTTCTACTCAGCAATCAAAAATTTCGGGAAGTATAGGGGGACTAGGTCTTTTTTTTCCTACTTAAAGCAGCTTCATCTAGGTGTCAGGAAGTTTAAAAACCTAAAAAATGGCTAAAGTTTCAGTCATTATTCCTAGCTATGGAAGGCCAGAATTTCTTCAAAAGTCTATCCAAAGTGTACTTAGTCAATCTTTTCAAGATTGGGAATTGATTGTAGTAGATGACAATGGGATTGGCAGTGTTTCTCAAGTTCAAACCCAAACCTTATTAAATGAATATAGAGATGATCCTAGGATTCATTACCACATACAAGAGGAAAATAGGGGAGGCTCAGCTGCTAGAAATATCGGGTGGAAATCCGCGAGTGGAGAATTCATTTGTTTCTTGGATAATGATGATGAGTTTTATCCGGAAAAACTCAAAGCTCAAGTACAATCATTGGAAAGGACTGGTTTAAAAATGACCGTTTGCAGGTTTGACTCCTTCAAAAACGGTAAAAAGGTTCGGACCTCACCCAAAGTACCTGAGATGGATAGTTATTTAATTCCTTTCGCTTTGGGTAAAATTAATTTTGCTTCGGGATCAACCCTCATGATCTCCAAATCGCTACTGGAAAAAGTAGATGGGTTTGACGAGACTTTTCGTCGGAAGCAAGACGTTGAATTGATGATAAGGTTATTAGTGCAGGAGAGCCTGCATGTGGATGATCAGATTTTGGTTCGTTTGAACATAGATGATCGTGCCAATATTCCTTCGGTGGAGAACTTCAAAAAGTTTCAAAATCTCTTCAACTTAAAATTCAATAGCCTATTCGAAACTTTTCCTCAAAAAGCCCAACAGGAGATTAAGCAGTACGAGATAACAGAATTAGCGAAGGTGGCACTTTGGAACAAAGATTGGAAGCTATTTCTAAGACTTTATTTTACAGGAGGACTCAATTTTACCACCCAGTTCAATTTAGGGACAGACTTGGTCCAGAAATTTGTAACTTATTATTTGAAATGAAATTCCAAGAAATACCAATAGGCAAGGCAAGGCTGAGTTTTACTTTTATCCTATTGTTTGTTTTTAATTTTCTCTCAGCACAAGACTTGGCCAGTGTCAGAAAAAGGCTGACTGAAATGGGAGCTTATAAATCTGTCCTTAGATATGAGGATAAGAATTGGTCTTACCAAACCTTCAAAAAGAAAATCAATGACTCAAATGGGGCTTTTTTAAGAACTAATCCCCGACCTACCTCAGCGGATATTAAAAAGGATTTACTTCAAGAGGTGTTTTATTTTTTGAGAATGCAGTCTGAGGGGATGGAAACTGTCGAGCTCAATGAGATTAAAGAGCGATTGTACAAGACTTTGGCCTGGTGGGTGATTGATAAACCACAATTCCGGTGGACGGATAGTGCCTTAGATCAACCAAGGTATCTGGGCACCATTTTGATTTTACTTTATGATACCATGCAAGCGGATTTAGCCGATCCAAAATATGCTCCAAGGATTAAGCGAATTCAAGAAGAGTCAGCTAATTATCTCCGTTACACCTGGAATTTTGGAAAAGCGGAGGATCGTTTTCTCAATTTGGGTGATGACTTGAATGAGGATGTTCAGAGAATGGGGAATGTAGGGTATAGACTTTACGCCATGACTGCTATTTCGGCTTCTTTAGATCGTGAGGATTTGATGGGGGCTGTCTCAAAAATTGCAAAGAATCAGATTCAATTTCATATCAATACCGGGCAAAGCCATCCGATCGCTTTAATGCCTGATTTTGCTTTGCATCAGCATAATTATGGAGGAGGTCAGATGTACAATCTTGGTTATGGACTAGATTGGTTTAACGATTTTGTTGCTTATGCCTACTATGTAAAAGATTCCAAGTGGGCTTTGGAAAAGGATCAACTGAAACTAATTGCTGGGTTTTTAGAAAAAGGTATTTATCCCTTTTTCCTCGAAAATAGTCAACTGGTCCAACAGGCGCTTGGGCGACATAACCAAGTGAAGTCAACCTGGATCAAATTTCCTGAAAGCAGAGCTAAACTGCTTAGAAGCTTTTTTTCAGAGGGTTCTGCTGAAAGAAAGGCAATAGATCGAGTCCTATCAGATTTGGATTTTAAGAAAAATACTGGTTTCCACAGTTTTTACAGCTCGGATTTTCTAATAGCAGATCTGCCTAAATATACAGCCTCCATCAGATTAGTATCTGATAGAACATCAGGTCAGGAAAGCGGTGATCAAGGACAAAGAAATGGGATGCAAAACTTTTTCAGTTCTGACGGAAGTTTTATCCATTATAAGCCTGGCTTTGATGAAGTGAAGGGGGCTTGGGATTGGCGAAAAGTGCCTGGGACTACAGCTGCTCTTATCGACTATCCACTACCTGTAGTGCCTTATGGAAAAAACTATTCTGGTTTTTCCAGCTATGCAGGTGTCTTGAATACAGAGAAAGGCGCTCTTATAGCAGGCAACTTGCGCAGAAAGAGTGGAAGCTATGAATTAGAGATGGTGAAGTCATATCTTTTGCTCCAAGATGTTGTGTTTTTCTGGGGGTTCGGATTAAAGTATGAGGACAAACATGAAGCCCATACCACTGTAACCCAAGAATCTCTTCGTGAAAATGCATTGTTTTTAAATGGGAGCGAAAAGTTATCACTTGGCTTGGGCTTTGAAAAGCTTATGGCGGCAGATATTCCCATTGGAGTTTGGAATGACGACACAGGCTACATTATCTTTCCTGTGGAGGAAAAAGATATTCAAGTAAGTTTGGCGGCCAAGTCAACAAATACGAAATGGGAGCAGCTAGATCAACGGAATAAGCCTGAAAATAATGAAATACCGCTTTTGACGATCAGTGTTAAGCATGCTGAAAATGCAACAATGTACAGCGACTCTTATTTTTATATGATGATCCCAGAGATTAGTAAGGAGGAATTTATTCAATTATACAATGAGGGTGCAGTAGATTTTCCATCTTTGGGAATTGAGCAGTTTACGTATTCAGGATCTAAATTTTCGCTTGTCCATGATTCCTCTGCTTGGTTTGTAAATTTCAGAAAAGCTGCTAAATCTGAGTTTACTATTTCTGATTATAATTTTTCTGTTTCAGGACTTATTGGAGGAGCCTTCCAACTGAAAAATGAAAATTTAAACCTTAATATCACCCAAATGGAGAAAAGGGGAAGTATTGGTCAGGACTTCTTGATTACAATTGATAATTTTGGTCCAGTAAATCTATCTTCGCCTTCAGTCCTGTCCCAACCGATAAAAGTTCAGAATTCGCAATCGGGAATTCAAATATCGGGTAATACCGAAACCAAAAATCCACTAGACTTTGGCTCAACTTTCCGTTTTGACATACCTTTAAAATCCCAACAATAACTTTTGAAATTTTCCGTCCTTATCTCGATCTATTTTCGAGAAAAACCCGAAAATCTGCAATTAGCTTTTCAAAGTCTGGTCGATCAGACTCTTCAAGCAGATGAGATCATTTTAGTCAAAGATGGTCCTTTGACTCCTGAGCTAGATGAAATGATCAATAGCTTTCAGGATTTACTGCCGTTGAAGCTCATTGTCTTACCTGAAAACAAGAGTTTAGGTTATGCCTTAAATGAAGGACTGAAGCACTGTTCGTTTGAATGGGTAGCAAGAATGGATACAGATGATATCTGTCATCCAGAGCGCTTTGAAAAGCAGGTAGCTTTTGTAAAAGCAAATCCTAATGTTGACTTGATTGGGGCAAATATTACCGAGTTTATAGAAGCACCCGGTGACCTTAGCAGAAAGAAGAACGTTCCAGAAAAACATGAGGATATTATTCGATTTGCATTTAAAAGATGCCCTTTTAATCACCCTACTGTTTTCTTTAGAAAATCAGCTATTTTGGAGGTAGGATCTTATCAATCAATGATCTTATTTGAGGATTATTACTTGTGGTTTCGATTGATTAAGGCGGGAAAGAGATTTCATAATCTTCAAGATTCTCTGCTTGATTTTCGACTAGGAAAAGATATGCTGGGACGTAGACAGGGCTTACAATATGGCTTAAATGAAGCAAGGTTTTTTCTATTTGCATACCGAGAAGGACTGATACCATTCAATTCACTGGTTCGATTTCTTCTTCGATTTCCTATTCGTATTATGCCTCGTTGGTTCACCTTGTTTGTTTATAATACCTTTTTGAGGAAATAAATTTGAAAAAAGGTCTCCTTTTTGTTGGGTCTTGGCTCATTCTTTTCTTGAACTCATATAGTCAACAGCTCAATGTTGGCCTTCCGGTTTATGAAGAGTATTATCGGAGGCAACAGTTGGCTGGAGAGCTAGATAGTATGCATTCCTTTATGGTTCGTCCATTGAGGTTGCCAGAATTAAAAAAGGATTTGGAGGACGATCTATTTCTTCAAATCATCGAAGAAGACGCGAAAATAGATTTATTAGCTCTTCCTTTAATATCTCGAAATACCTACAATTCCAAGAGACCGTACGGTTGGGGTGATAAAGGGATGCTTCCCAATGTTGGGTTTCAGACATATCTAAGTACAGGGATATTTGCAAAACTTGGATTTTTTGAATTGCAATTGCAGCCGGAGTTTGTTTTTGGACAAAACAGGCCATTTGTAGGCTTTGGGAGTGATTTTTCTACCCCAGTTCTACAATCAAGGTTCTTTTATTGGAATAATGGAGATAACCCCGAGAGATTTGGGACTAGCCCAAATAGTCGGCTATGGTGGGGGCAATCTTCAGCAAAATTGAATTTTGGCGCCTTCGCTATTGGGATTTCAACTGAAAATATTTGGTGGGGACCAGGGCAATTCAATTCACTGACATTTAGCGATAACGCAGAGGGCTTTCCGCATATTACGCTAGAGACTAGAAGGCCAGCAAAAACCTTTCTTGGGAATTTTGAAGGTCAATTGATTGTGGGACGTCTGGAAAATAGTTTGCAGCCACCTACACAAATTGATTTTTTGAATCAACGATACTTCAAAGATTTTGATGGTGATTGGCGGTATTTAAATGGAATTTCGATCAGTTATAATCCCATATTTCTCCCAAATCTGTTTTTTGGTTTTAGCAGGACCTTTCAACAGTACAATAGTCTCAAAGGAGATAAGTTTTTAGATTGGTTTCCTATTTTTGAAGTATTTCAAAAGGAAGGCTTGTTTTCAAATGGTAATTCCGTTAGCTATGATAGTAAGGGTCAGGATCAGCAAGTTGTAGTTTCTTTTAGATACTTGGTTCCCTCTGCCAAATTTGAAATTTATGGAGAATATGGGCGTAGAGATCACGCTTTTAATTGGCGGGAGTTTATTCTTAATCCCGAACATGCCCGAGCATATTTGATAGGCTTTCAAAAATTGATAGCCTTAAATAACGCGGATGATTTCCTTCAAATAAGAGGAGAATACACCCACCAGCAGGAATCTGTCAATAGGTACATTCGGTATCCTGGCCTAATAGGTAATCAGACTTGGCATACGCACGGGCTTGCACGAGGCTTTGTGAATAGGGGGGAAGCTTTGGGAGTAGGGGCCGGAGTGGGATCGAATGTGATGACCTTTGAAATATCAAAAGTCTCTAAACTCAATAAGCGAGGAATCCTTTTAGAACGTCTTGCAAATCATCAGGATTTCTTCTACCGTGCATTTGGTAGAAGTTCTGGGAGACAGCCATGGATTGACTACAGTATCGGTTTATTGTGGGATCAATCTTTCGAAAAATTGACTTTGGGGACTAAAATTCAACTTATCTCTAGTTATAATTATCAGTGGCAATCGAATTTAAATCGAAGCCGAGATTTTGCACAAAATGAGCTTGATTTAGCACTCTATTTAAATCTAAATCTTCTCTATCGGTTTGGGAATTGAAATTGGAAGTAGAGGTTTTTTTTCAAGCCTTTTCTATTAGTTTTGCCCTGAGTTTGAAGTGAGTAACTTTGGTACTCACTTTTTATCTTTTCGATCCTCAGCATAAGTTAATTTTGAGGGCTGAAAAGGCTTCTGACTGATAGACTTCTAGGTTTCAAGGTAAATTGGGACTGAAAGGGCGAAGCTGTACCGGATTTTAACTATTAACAATATTAGTTTTTATGCTTAAACCACTTAATGAATCAAAAATCGGCATCATAGGGCTTGGATATGTTGGCCTGCCATTGGCTGTGGAGTTTGCCAAAAAATTCCCGGTAATTGGGTTTGATATAGATCAAAAGAGAATAAATGACCTAAATGCGGGACACGATTTCACGCTAGAAGTGGAGGATGAATTACTCCAGTCAGTGTTAGTGAAAAGTAGCCCAAAAATAGGGTCCAAGGGTCTTTTTAATACGGCTTTATCTGAGGATCTTTCAGATTGTAATATTTACATTGTTACAGTTCCAACACCTACAGATAGGCACAATCGCCCGGTATTGACTCCCATGATTAAGGCTTCAGAGAATATTGCAAAATATCTCAAAAAGGGAGATGTGGTCATCTATGAATCTACAGTATACCCAGGGGTGACAGAAGATGATTGTGTGCCTGTTTTAGAAAGAATATCAGGATTAAAGTACAATGAGGACTTTTTTGCAGGCTATTCTCCAGAAAGAATCAACCCTGGAGATAAAGAACATACAGTAGCAAAGATCTTAAAAGTGACGTCAGGAAGCACGCCGGAAGTTGCTGAGTATGTCGATCAGCTTTACAAAACCGTAATCATCGCAGGTACGCATAAGGCTTCTTCAATTAAGGTCGCCGAAGCAGCAAAAGTGATTGAAAACTCACAACGTGATATCAATATTGCTTTCGTGAATGAACTTTCAAAAATCTTCAATCTTTTAGGTATCGATACGAATGAGGTGCTTGAAGCTGCCGGTACCAAGTGGAATTTCTTGAAGTTTAAGCCAGGCTTGGTTGGTGGACATTGTATTGGAGTGGACCCTTTTTACCTTGCTCAAAAAGCCCAAGAAGTAGGCTATCATCCAGAGATAATTTTAGCCGGTAGAAGACTCAATGATAGTATGGGTAAGCATGTGGCTACCGAAACGATCAAACACATGATGCGCAAGGATCTGAAAGTGATTGATTCAAAAGTTTTGATTTTGGGCTTTACTTTCAAAGAAGATTGCCCTGATGTGAGAAATACCCGCGTGATTGACATTTACAATGAGCTAAAGTCTTTTGATATGGATGTGGATGTCTTTGATCCATGGGCTAATTCTCAGGAAGTAGCGCATGAATATGGATTGACTTTACTTCCCGAGTCCCCGCAACTGGAGGATTATTCTGCAATTATCTTAGCCGTAGCACATAAAGAATTTAAAGGCATGGATATTTCTAAATCTGCTAATCGAGTGGTTTTCGATGTGAAAGGGATTTTAGGAAAGGGTTTAGTCGATGCGAGACTTTAAATTTCCCAATAGTAAAGTCTAATATTTTACTAATTTTGAAACAAAATTTCTGATTAGAGTAATTCTCAAAATTCTTTTTATGCAAAAATTGATTAGACCAATAATTTTTGGGTTGGTACTCGGTGCCGCCCTTTTTTCTTGTGTTCCCAATAAAAAAGTGATTTACATGCAGGAGCTAGAGGAGTCTATGGGGCCGCTTGTAGAGTCCAGTGATCGATATGGCTATCAAACAGAGGACTACCTTTTACAGGTCAATGATATTGTAGAAGTAAGTATCAAAACTACCGATCCAGAGCTTAATAAAGTTTTCAATGTAGTAATAGCTGAAAACAACAATATGGCTCAAATGGGAGGCTCTCAAGGTGCTGGGGATGCTTTCTTCATGAATGGTTACACGCTTGATGATCAAGGAATGGTAGAAATACCCCTTGTTGGCGAGCTTAAATTTTTGGGATTGACAACTAGAGAAGCAAAAGAGCTTGTAGAGTCCAAGGTAGTTAAATATGTCAAGGAGGATGAATATTTCGTGCGCGTCAGATTAGGGGGGGTTCGATTTAGTGCTTTGGGAGAATTTAACCAATCAGGAAAATATACAATTCTCCAAAACAGGGTTACTATTTTTGAAGCAATTGCCTTCGCAGGTGATTTAAGTAGACTAGCCAAGCGAGATGAAGTTCTCCTTGTAAGACAATACCCTGATGGTTCTCAAATTCATAAAATCAATTTGCTTGACCGTGAGCTTTTAGGCTCCGAGTATTATTTTTTGAAGCCAAATGATATGATTTATGCCGAACCGATGAAAGTAAGGGAAATCGGTGCGGGGAATACCTTGGTAGAAACTTTGACCCTATTTACCACCACAGTGACAGCGATTGCGCTCATTTTGACTTTGATCCAAAATAATTAAAATATGTCTGTAGATCAGGAAGAAAATGATTTCCTACAGGAAGAAGAAAGCACCTTTGATTTAAAGGCGATTCTTCCCAAGATCCTGAGAATTTGGCCTTGGATTTTAGGTAGTTTACTTATTTCTTTAGGAATTGCATTTTATATCACGCAAACTACTCCTCCAAACTTCAGGGTTTCCTCCAAATTTTTCATTAAAGAAAATGAAAAGGGATTGTCACTTTTCGAAAACCCAGCAATGATGCAGGAGCAGGGGATGGGTCTTACCAATGAGATGATTATTCTCAGGTCTCGCCCCATTGCGAAGGCCACTCTTGAAAAGCTTGATTTTCAGGTAGAATACTATCAGCAGGGCACTTTTATACTTCAAGAAATCTATAAAAAGACTCCGATTGTGGTAGAGGTAGATTGGAAGTCTCCTCAGTTGCTCAATGGACAAATTAAGGTGACATGGACAGATGCTGAAAATTACACGATAGAGTTTCCGCAAGAAAGTTATACCCAACTCCTTCCTGACGGAAGCTATGACGCAGTTAGTAATTTGGAGCCCAAGACCTTTAAGTTTGGCGAGTGGGTAGAAACTCCTCAACTTAAAGTGAGGATAAATAATACCGCAGCTTCAAATGAGGGGAATTCCATCTTCATCCTAAGAGATCAAAACTATCTAGTGAATGTTTATTCTTTGGGCTTGATTGTTGAATTGTCAGAAAAAGGTTCCTCCATTCTTGATTTGAGTCTCATGGTAAGGAATAGGGCTAAAGGAGAAACCTATCTCAATGCGCTGATGGAGACTTATCTTGAACTTGAGCTTCAGGAGAAAAATGAAATTGCCAATAGAACAATTGATTTTATAGACAGTCAGGTAGCGGGTGTTGCGGATTCTTTAAGTTCCTTTGAAGATCAATTGCAAGACTATCGATCATCCAATCAGATTTTCAACCTTTCCACCGAGTCGTCTGCAGTATTTGATCAGTTGACTGATATCGAAAGACAAATAGCAGAAGCTAGTCTTAAGCGTCGATACTATCAAAGCCTGAAAGATTATTTGGTTCGTGAGAATTACAACGAAATCGTTGTTCCATCGGGGTTGGGGATCGATGATCCGTATCTTAATGGATTGATCGAGAATCTTTTGGAAGTACAGGTAGAAAGGTCCCGTCTCCTTGCCACTCAAACAGAACTGTCACCGCAAGTGCGGGCAGCTAATCAAAGACTTGCCGACTTGAATACATCTATTCAAGAGATATTGACTAATGTGGAGAGTAATAACCTCATGACCATCAATGATCTTGAGAATAGAAAAAAAACTATTGAATCATCATTCAGAAGTCTTCCACAAGCGGAGCAGAACTTGATCAAATACCAGCGTCAAGCCACACTGACTGAGAATATATACAACTTCCTTTCTGAGAAAAGGGCAGAGTCTGCGATTTCAAAAGCTTCAAATACACCTGCTAACAAGATAATCGAATATGCTAGAGCAGGAATGCTTCAGATCTCACCAAAGCCTACCAGAAATTACTTGCTAGCTGGTTTTGCTGGTTTGTTTTTGCCTGTTTTGGTAGTGTTTGCTTTGGAGTTTTTCCGAACCAAAATAGAAGAACCTAAGTATCTTGAGCGGAAACTTAAAGTTCCTGTTTTGTCTACCATTTTGTTTAATAAGACAAAGGAGAATCTAGTGGTTTTTGGAAATGGCAAATCAGGAATAGCAGAAGGTTTCCGTTCCTTGAGATCTAATATTAAGTTTTTGGTGCCTAAGGAAAAGCAACTGACTTTTATGATTACTTCCACCATTTCAGGTGAAGGAAAGACATTTTGTGCAATGAATTTAGCATCAGTCTATTCGTTGACGGGTAAAAAGACCATATTAATTGGCTGTGATATGAGAAAGCCTAAAATCTATGATGATTTTGGTTTGAAAAATGATATCGGGCTATCTACCTACCTAAGTGGACAAGAAGATGAGTGGTCCAAGGTGGTCAAGCATTCCAATTATGAAAACCTTGACTTAATCGTGGCAGGACCAATTCCTCCCAATCCATCAGAACTTCTGTTCTCAGTCAATTTTGAGAAGTTGATCAATGAATTGAAGGCTGAATATGATGTAATCATATTGGATACTCCACCGGTTGGTTTGGTTTCGGAAACCCTCGACCTACTTACACTTGTGGATTTCACCCTGTTTGTATTTAGACAAAACTACTCTGATAAATCCTTCATCGATGCAGTAAATGGGCTGAAAGAGCAGAAAGGGGTTAAGAATATCTATGCAATTTTCAATGGCTTGGATGCCACCAAAGTGTCATATGGAGGGTATGGATACTCATATGGATATGGGTATGGATACTACGATACTGACAAGAAACAGAAAAAGCGATTTCGCATTTAATTTAGATTTTTGAAAAGTTTCATCACTAAGTATTTCAGATATTTCTCGTTTTTTTACGAGTATCTAGGAAATAAGGTCATTCTTCTGATAGTTTCCAGCCTATTTGTAGGTTTATTGGATGGCTTTGGTTTAGCACTATTTATTCCTGTATTTACCATAGCCGCAGATGGGATCACCGAGGAAAACAGACAAGCCCTTGGGAATCTCGACTTTCTTTTAGACTGGATTGAGAAGTTGGGCTTTGGGCTGAATCTCAATGTTATACTGGGCGTGATGGTCAGTTTATTCGTCCTGAAGTCAATTTTGAAGTTTTTCGATGGGATCTTGAAGACAAAACTTCAGATGGAATTTGTCAAAAAGCTCCGGTATGAAATGGTAGAGGGACTTGGCGGAATGAGCTACAAAAACTTTGTAAACCTTGACGCAGGTAAAATTCAAAACACTCTTTCCGGCGAAGTATTCAAGGTTACTTATAGCTTTTTGACTTATTTCAGTACCATACAATTCATGGTACTGCTGTCGGTTTACGTGACGCTAGCGATGCTTTCCAATTTTCAGTTTGCGATCCTAGTTAGTGTTGGTGGATACCTTTCCAATTTTCTTTTTAAGATGATTTTTCGATTTACTGAGAAAGCATCGGTTGGTGTGACCGCATTCAACCATGAATTTCAGTCCTATCTGATCCAGGCAGTTCATAACTTCAAGTATTTGAAGGCTACAGACTACTTTGCCAAATATAAGCTGAAGCTGAAGGCTATTATTGACTCCATAGAAGTTCAGCAGCGTAAAATTGGGGTTTACAATGCTTTTCTTTCCTCTACTCGAGAGCCGATAGTTCTTATTATTGTAGCTGTGGTGATTTTGGTGCAGGTCAATCTTATGGGAGGTCAGATGGCGACTATTCTTGCCTCTCTTTTATTCTTTTACCGAGCCTTAAACTATGTCATATCACTTCAAACTAGCTGGCAAGGATTTGTTGCGCATTATGGAGGAATAGTTGCGGCAATGGAATTGATGGAGGAGTTTCGTTCGCTAAAAGAGTCTACTGGAAAAAGGCCTGAAATTGAGCAAATCAAAGAAATCCAACTTCAAAATCTTTCCTTCGAATATAAGCAGGATATTCCTGTGCTAAAGCAGGTCAATTTAGAAGTAGAGAGACTCAAAACGCTCGCCTTAGTGGGAGGCTCAGGAAGTGGCAAAACCACTATGGTAAACTTAATTATCGGGCTCTTGGAACCTGTATCCGGTGAAATTCTCATCAACGGACAAACTCGAAGTAGTTTTGATAAAGCTTCCTACCGAAAGCGATTCGGATACATCACTCAAGAGCCAGTCATTTTTAATGATAATATCTTCAATAATGTGACATTTTGGGATGAGCGATCTCCAGAAAATTTAGCAAAATTTGAGGAAGCAATTCGCCTTGCTAATATCAATACTTTTGTTAATTCCCTTCCTGAAAAGGAAAATACGAAATTGGGGGACAATGGAATGCTGGTGAGTGGTGGGCAAAAACAACGGATCTCCATAGCTAGAGAGCTATATAAAAATGTAGACGTCTTGATTCTGGATGAAGCCACCTCCGCATTAGACAGTGAGACTGAGCGCTCAATCCAGGAAAATATTGACAATCTCCGAGGAAAATACACCATAATCATCGTAGCCCATAGACTCAGTACGGTGAAGAAAGCGGATAAAATACTCGTTTTGGATTCAGGGGATATAGTGGGTGAAGGGAATTTTGAATCACTTGTCAATTCTAGTAAGGTCTTCAAAAGAATGGTAGAACTACAGGAATTTTGATCAAAGAAGATAAAAAGCAATTTTTTAAAATCTTACTTTCCCCAATTGGCCTACCCACTAGAAGTATTGGGAGTTGGACCAATAGAATTCAAAGATTTCAGGAGAAAACAGGATATTTTGATAGAATTATTTCTCCAACTCCTTCTCCAGATCAACTTCATGTTTTCGCGGAAAAGAGGCAGCCTGGGAAGCTTTTAAAGCTCTTTTTAAGAAACGATCTTCAAGCTTTTCGCTACAGAAAATTTTTAGACGCAGTCCTTTCTTTTGGATCCTTATCTCAGCCTCTTCAGATCCTCGTGATGGATGATAAAAACCTGCTGGAAGCTCTCGTTTCCATCAAGCCTAATCTTCCCAAGCACTCGGAAATTATTTTTTCTTTTCATGGACATCGACTATTGCTGGGTCCTTATCTTGCTGATCGAGTTGATAAAGTTCTTTTTTTGACAAAGCGAGGCTATCTAGAGTCTTTCGAAGCAAACCATCAGCATCCTCCGCTTTCATTTGTTGTGGGAAATGGTGTGCGTAGTGACCTATTCTTCCCGCTTTCTAGATCTGAAAAACGCAAGCAGCGAGAAGAATTAGGCTTTTCTGTTGACAATCCCATTATCATTTGGATGGCCAATTCTCGGCCTGTAAAAGGCTTTCACTTGTTCAAAAAGGTGATTGCAGTTCTTTTGAAAAAATATCCGAACCTACAAATTTTAAGCATTGGGCACGAACCTGATGAATCCATTTCTTATCCCAATTGGCATCAACTTGGTAAGGTGCCCAACGAAAAATTACCTAAATATCTCCAAATAGGAGATTTTTATTTTTTCACTTCTTTGTGGCAAGAGGGCTTTGGACTTTCGCTTGCTGAAGCTGTCAAATGCGGAAATTTTGCATTAGCCTCAAATGCGGGAGGAATACCTGATGTAGTATCAGGCTGTCCCTTTGCAGAATTAGTAATGGAACCAAATAGTATTTCCAGTTGGGTGGATACTTTTGATAAGCTTCTCACCAAAAAGTCCAGTAATACTATCAGTGATGAGGAAATGAGAGGTTGGCTTTCAAACTGGCATGATTATCAGGCTTGGGAAAGAAACTATTTATATGCGCTTGAATCCTAGTCTATGTGTGGCATAGTCGGAAAATATTCTCTTAAAGGTTCTATATCAAATGATGATGAACAAAGGCTAAAGGTCGCTTTGGATTTGCAGAATCATAGAGGTCCTGATGCTCAGGGGATTTGGAGAGGGGATTCTGTGATCCTTGGACATAATAGGCTTTCCATCATTGATCTTTCTCAGGCAGCTGATCAACCGCTTTACAGGGCGGATTTGGGATTGAGAATCATATTTAATGGTGAGATCTATAATTACCAGCTGCTTAGAAGTTCTTTGCAAAAACAGGGATACGAATTCACAACAACTTCCGATACGGAGGTAATTCTGGCGGCTTATGCTCATTGGGGAAAAGCACTTTGTGAGTATCTGACAGGTATGTTCGCATTTGCTATTTGGGATGAGCAGAATGAAGAGCTGTTTATAGCAAGAGATCGATTTGGAGAGAAGCCCATCTTTTTTATAAATCATGGAGATGGGTTTTATTTTGCCTCTGAGTTGAATGCTTTGAGAACCATTTATCCCAGGGAGTTGACGATTAATCAGGATGCTGTCATAGACCTTGTCGAGTATCTTTATATCAATTTACATCATTCTATTTATCAAGAGGTAAGCGTATTTCCTCCAGCCTCTACGCTTTCGATTTCCAAAGATGGAGCCAAGAATTGGGGTCAATATTACAAATACCCCACCCAAGTTGGAGAGAATATTGATTTTGATTCGCTGAAAAAACAGACAAAAGAGAAACTGTTCCAAACAGTGGAAAGAGAACTGCATGCTGATGTACCGGTAGCAACTTTTCTCAGTGCAGGAGTAGATTCTGGCTTGATCACTGCGATAGCTCATGAGATCAAACCAGACTTACAAGCTGTGACCATGGCTACTAATGAAGAGGCCACTGATGAGACAGATGGAGCAAAGTCTTTAGCTAGAAAACTGGGGATAAAGCATGAGATTGTTCCAGTAAACACAGATTCTCTCGAAGTATTGGGTAAAATACTTACCGATATTCAGCCTTTGGCAGATGCTTCATTAATTCCCAGTTTCATGGTAACGGAGCAAATTAAGGATCGTTATACGGTGATGCTTTCAGGAGATGGAGGGGATGAGATATTCGGTTCCTACAATCGGCCAAATCGATATCTGAAACTGAAGCGAAAAAGTATACCAGGTGGGCAACAGTTTATTGATTGGGCATTCTCAGTCAAGAATCCGGCCCTTTCTGGTAAACTAGTGTCCTTTCTCAATGACGAAAAAAGGATGTTACTAAATGGATGGCACGGCTTATATTCACGTCATAATCTCTCTGGCGGGAGCCTTTTTCAATCTATATTTCGGTCAGGAAAAGAGCAGAACTATCCAAAATCTTTGATCCCATCACTCGAAATAGACTATAAAGGGAATTTTGAGAAACTTACTTTTGGACTGGATGTAAAAACCCGACTCCCTGGAGATTTTCTTTTTAAAGTAGATAGTGCCGCTATGCACTCTTCGGTGGAAGTGAGAGCTCCTTTTCTCGATCATGAGTTAGTTGACTTCCTATCTAAGGTTCCAGTGGAATCACTGATGCCAAATGGGGTGGACAAAGAGTTGAGTAAGTCGCTTCTTTCTGATTATAGTGGCGAATCATGGCATCCACCCAAGCGTGGTTTTACGATTCCTTATTGGCTTTATTTACAAGGTCCATGGGGAGATCAATTAGAATCGTTTCTTGATGAGGGTTTATCCGAATCTTATTTTAATTTTAATAAGGAAGGAATTCGCTCCATTCTTCAGCAGCATAGACAGCGATCAAATAGTACTTATGCACGTATTCTATTTTCATTATTGATTCTCGAAATCTGGCTAAGAGTATTTCATTTGAAAAAAGAACTGGTCTTTCTTTCCAAAAAGCAAAAAATAAAATGATCATCGCGGAAATAGCCCAAGCCCATGATGGAAGCCTTGGAAACGCCTATGCTTACATTGAAGCATTAGCTGCGACAGGGGTTGACGCCATTAAATTCCAAACTCATATTGCCGAGGCTGAGAGTTCAATCCATGAGCCATTTCGGGTGAAATTTTCAAAGCAGGATGCTACCAGATTTGAGTATTGGAAGCGAATGGAGTTTTCTTTGGATCAATGGAAGGGCCTCAAGGCGCACGCTGATGCTCATGGTATAGAACTGATTTCATCTCCATTTAGCAATCTCGCAGTGGATTGGCTCGAAGAAATTGGTGTAAAGCGATATAAAATAGGGTCTGGTGAGGTTTCCAACTGGTTAATGCTTGAAAAAATTGCCAAAACCGGAAAACCTATCATTCTGAGTTCAGGGATGAGTAGCTGGGAGGAATTGGATCAAACAGTAGAGTTTTTGAAAACGTATGGAAACCCTCTATCTATTTTACAATGTACAACAGCTTACCCCACTGCTCCAGAGCAATGGGGACTCAATGTAATCCAAGAGTTAAAGGACAGATACCAATTACCCATTGGTTTTTCTGATCATAGCGGAGATATTTTTGCATGTCTATCAGCTGCCTCCTTAGGAGCAGAGATATTTGAATTTCATGTTGTTTTTGATAAAAGACAGTTTGGGCCTGATACTCTTGCCAGTATCACTATAGATCAGACAGAGCAAATGGTGAAGGGCATTAAGGCTATTCAAAAAGCATTGAAAAACCCTATCGATAAAACTCAGATCAAGCCTTTTCAAGATTTAAAAAAGATTTTTGAAAAAAGTTTGGCTGTCAATCGTGCAATGAAAAAAGGAGACATCATCCAGCCTGAATTTTTGGAAAGCAAAAAACCGAAAGGCTTTGGAATAGATGCAAAGGACTATGCCGAGGTAATTGGAAAAAAAATAAACAAAGATCTTTCTCAGTGGGGGTTTTTAAATTGGGAGGATCTTGAAAGCTAATATGAACAAACGAAAAATCTGTGTTGTAGTCACTGCAAGGCCATCTTATTCCAGGATTATGACGGCCCTTCAAGCTATCAAGGAGCATCCTGACTTGGAGCTTCAATTGGTAGTCGCGGCCTCGGCACTTTTAGACCGATATGGGTCTGCTATCAATTATATCCAAAATGACGGCTTTGAGATTGCAGCTAAGGTTTTCAATGTCCTAGAGGGAGAGAATCTCACTGCAGCAGCCAAAACTACCGGGATCGGAATTCTTGAATTATCCACTGTCTTTGATAATTTATCTCCAGATATAGTCGTCACGGTTGCAGATAGGTTTGAAACCATGGCAACGGCTATCTCTGCTAGCTATATGAATATTCCGCTCGCCCACGTACAAGGTGGAGAAGTGACTGGAAATATTGATGAAAAGGTACGGCATTCTATCACCAAGCTTGCTGATTATCATTTTGTCGCATCTGAAAGTGCGCAGCAGCGGGTAATTAGACTTGGAGAAGATCCAGAATATGTATTTAATACAGGTTGTCCAAGTATTGATTTAGCAGCTAGAATTCTCGAACGACCTGATTTTAATTTCGACCCTTATCTCAAATATGGGGGAGTGGGCTCCAAGCCTGATTTGTCTAAAGGATACTGGGTGGTTATGCAGCATCCGGTCACTACTGAGATTCAAAAATCAAGGGCCCAAATTGAAGAGACCCTTCATGCAGTGTACAATCTTAATGAGCCTGTTCTTTGGTTTTGGCCAAATGTTGATGCAGGAGCAGATGGTACAAGTACCGGAATCAGAGCGTTTAGAGAAATGCATGATCTGGAAAACTTCCATTTTTTCAAAAATATGGAGCCTAATGATTTTTTGAGATTATTGATCAATTCAAAAGGGTTGATAGGCAATAGTAGTGTAGGAATTCGAGAGTGTGCCTACTTAGGAGTTCCGGTAGTGAATATTGGAAGTAGGCAAAATGCTCGAGATAGAGGTCATAATGTCCTCGATGTGACTTATAACAGAGATCAGATTTTTGACGCAATCAAATCTCATCAGCAAAACGGAAAAGCAAACTCATCTCACGTTTATGGAGGAGGGGATGCCGGTACCAAAATAGCCGAACTATTGGCTTCTTTACCACTTCGCTTTCATAAAACAATCATGTATTGACTAAGATAAAACAGTATGGTTAGGAGTGATTTTGATATTAGAGATGCTCAAAGCCTAGAAGATATAGTAGATTGCATCGAAGAAGGTACTTACGGCGAAGCACCAAAGAACTTAATTTCATTTTTAGATAGCTTGCCACAAACTCCCGCCATGAACTTTCTTAGGACATTGACTGTCCCTTTTTTATTTCATGATTTTGAGGATAATATTCAACTAGAAAAGGATCCGATCAGCCATTTTTCTACTACACTCCTAGAGTTGAAAGAGAAAATAATGGGTCTGGTAGCTATGGGGAATTATGAGAGAGTCTTTTCCGGAGCGCTTGAATATACTCCTGAGGATACCTTTGCCAAAGAAATAAAGGTGCATACAGGGCAACATTATGGGACTTTATTCAGTGCTTTTGACTCCAAAAGCTATTTTGAGGAAGCCAAAAAATTACTGGAACTTCGATTAAACCGAAATGGAATATCTTTTTCAGACTTAAGCAAGTTGACCGTGCTTGATCAAGGCTGTGGGGGTGGGCGGTACACCACCGCGTGGAAATTACTAGGCTCTAAGGCTTGTACAGGGATTGATTTTTCAGAGATAGGGCTGGAAGATGCCAAAAAAAGAGTTTCCATGGCCAATATCGATAATGTAGATTTTGTACAAGGATCAGTATTAGAAATGCCCTTTGACGAGGATACTTTCGATATTGTTTACAGCAACGGGGTGTTGCATCATACAGAAGATTGGAAAAAAGGCATTTCTGAACAGCTGAGGGTATTAAAATCAGGTGGATGGGGTTGGCAATATTTAATCGAGAAACCAGGAGGTATTTTTTGGGATCAAATTGAAATTCTAAGGGCAATACTTCGTAAAGTGCCAAAACCTTTTGCCCAACAAACCCTGAAGGGCCTAGGTATTCCTCCGAATCGAATTTTTTATATGCTTGACCATGTGATGGTTCCAATCAATACTCGGATTACCCCTGATGAACTTTCCGAAGAATTAAAAAGAAATGGTGCGATTGAAATAGTTCGATTGAATAGAGGTGCTGATTTTGATAGAGTAGAGCATATCTATCAAAACGTGCCGGGAGCCAAAGAAAAATTCGGAGTAGGGGAAAACAGATTTGTATTTAAGAAAGGATGAGATCGAGCCTGTCTGAGGCAGATAGGCATGAAGGAGTCGACGCACTTGGGATGAAGGTCATAAATGCGAGATTCTCCCGAATAGTGTTCGGGACAGGCCATGTGACAGCTGAAAACCAATTATAACCATATGAAAATGCCTTTTTCGAAATAATGAAAATCCTAGGCCTTATTCCAGCTCGAGGTGGCTCCAAGGGTATTCCCGGGAAAAATATCAAACTCCTAAACGGTAAGCCTCTTTTAGCTTATACCTTTGAATCAGCTCAGAAAAGCAGTTTATTATCTAAAACTATCCTGAGCTCAGATGATGCGGAGATTATTCAAACTGCCCAAGAACTAGGATTGGAGGTGCCTTTTGTCAGGCCGACAAATCTAGCTGATGATAAAAGCCCTACATTACCCGTAATTCAGCACGCACTTCGATTTTTTTTAGAAAAGGGAGAGAACTTTGATGCAGTTTGTTTGCTGCAGACTACTTATCCTTTCAGAGCTTCAGGATTGATAGATAAAGCTATTGAGAAATTTATCCAAATGGATGTGGATGCGCTGATTTCAGTTTTGCCGGTTCCTCATGAGTTCAACCCCCATTGGGTATTCGAACCAGATAATTCAGGTCTACTAAATATCTCCACTGGCGAGAAAA
Source organism: Algoriphagus formosus (assembly GCF_002807035.1). GTDB lineage: Bacteria > Bacteroidota > Bacteroidia > Cytophagales > Cyclobacteriaceae > Algoriphagus > Algoriphagus formosus. Next base: position 161,867 of record NZ_NIUC01000003.1, read on the forward strand.
AAATAATATCCCGACGTCAAGATTTACCTCCTGCATACATTCGGGATGGAGCTATTTATCTCACTAAGGCAAAAACACTATTGGAAGAGGGCTCTTTATATGGTGATAGTTTAACCTATTTCGAGACAGACCCATCTAATTATGTCAATTTAGATACCTTTCAAGATTGGCAAAAAGCAGAAGAATTGGTTTTAAGATTATCCCCCAAAATCTAAATGTGCGGAGTTGCAGCTATTGTAGGGCCTAAGGCTAGTCTTCAGAATCTCGAAGGAATGCTTGCCTTTCAGCATCATAGAGGGCCTGATTTTACAGGATATTGGGTTGAACCAAATCAAATTGCCCTTGGTCATAATAGACTCTCAATTATTGACCTCTCGGCTGCTGCTAATCAGCCTTTTGTGTCCTCAGATGGAAGATACCACTTGGTTTTCAATGGAGAGATTTACAATTACCTTGAATTAAAGCAAAAACTTCGTTTTGATTTTGAATTCAAAACCAATTCTGATACGGAGGTACTACTCGCTGCATTTATAAAATGGGGCAAAGAATGCCTTGCAGAATTAAATGGGATGTTCGCTTTTATCATTTGGGATAAAAAAGACCAATCCCTTTTTGCTGCTAGGGACCGATTTGGGGTGAAGCCATTATATTTTTCTCAACTTGCAGATTCTCTGATTTTGAGTTCTGAGATTCGTCCTCACTGGCAAATTGGCATTCCCAAAGTTCCAAATTCTGATGTTTGGCATTCCTATTTGACCAAAGGACAATATGGTATGCCTGACGAGACATTCTGGAAAGGAATTCATCAAATCCCCGGAGGTCACTATCTGACCTTCAAGAATGGTGATATTGAAATTCGATCCTGGTATGACTTCGTTGCTAGGTCTATGGCACTCATGAATCATCAGGAAAATGATGAGGAAGCTTACATTCTCGATTTGCTCAAGGACTCGGTACAGCTAAGGTTTAGGGCAGATGTTCCAGTTGGCTTTAATTTGAGTGGAGGACTTGATTCCAGCACTTTGTTGGCATTAGTTTCTGATGCTTATCCAGATGAAAAAAAAATAGAGGCATTTACGTTCTTCACAGGTGATGAGCGATATGATGAACTGCCTTGGGTTAGGCAGATGCTAGTTGGAAAGCCTTACCCTCTGAATACCTGTAAGCTGGAAGTGTCAGATATTCCTCACCTCACTCAGAAAATAGCCTCGGTTCAGGATGAACCTTTTGGAGGTATTCCCACTCTTGCCTATGCTAAGGTATTTGAAGAAGCGAGAAAGAAAGGAATTTTGGTTTTGTTGGATGGTCAAGGCTCTGATGAGGCTTGGGCAGGCTATGATTATTATTTAAAAAACACCACATCTTTAATTCAGGGGACTAATACCTCGCCCGTAAGGCCTGAAGCCCTCACGAATAGCTTAAAGAGCATGGGGAGTAGAGAAATACCTATGCCATTCTCTGATGAACTGCTGAATAAACAATTTCGAGATATATTCTACACAAAAATTCCCCGTGCACTTAGGTTTAATGATAGGGTAAGTATGGCTTTTAGTACTGAGTTGCGCGAACCTTTCTTGGATTATAGGCTGGTTGAATACGTCTTTTCAAGATCCAGGGATTTTAAAATTAAAGATGGTCAGCAAAAATGGCTCCTACGAAAAATTGCTGCTAAATACTTAGGAGATGATATCGCTCTAGCTCCCAAAAGACCACTTCAGACTCCTCAGCGTGAATGGCTTGGTGGTCCACTAGCCTCATGGGTAGAAGAAAAAATAGAATTTCTCAAAGCAAATATTGATTGGTTTGATTCAGAAAGCTTAGATGTGATATGGAAAGAGTATAAAAATGGAAATCAAGAGAACAGTTTTTACATCTGGCAGTGGGTAAATACAGCGGAGGTATTGCAATGAAGCGAATTTGTTTTTTAATCCCCGACGGCGTTGGTATTCGCAACTATCTGTATTCTGATATACTTCGAGATTTAAAATCAGAAGGTTTTGAGCTTTCTGTATGGCATGGTCTTGATCCAAAAATCATAGATCAATCTCAACTAAGAATAGGTTTTAGACCGGAATCTTTTCCCCTTGCTACCTTCAAAGAAGATGCTGTTACTCAGCTTTTCCGGGAATCTACCTGCTATGCTCGTCTGTTGAGGGGACAAGAAATCACTTCAAACCCCACAATTCTTTCGAATTGGCATAATGGGAAATTCTCTTTTCAAAAGAAAATGCTAATTAAGCTTTCTGAATTGCTAGGTAGGACCTTTAGGAAGTATGAGAATATTCTCCAAACAGAAAAGCTTCTAGTTTCACGGCTAAGAGGTAGTCAGGCATATAAAATTTATAAAAAGCAGCTTTCTGAAATCAAGCCTGATGTTTTGTTTTGTACTCATCAACGAATGCCGGCAGCGACACCTGCGATGCTGGCAGCATCAGACCTCGGCATCAAGACAGTAACAGCTATTTTTTCATGGGATAATTTGCCAAAAGCAAGGCTTGCAATCCGCCCGGACTACTATCTAGTGTGGTCTGAATATATGGCAAAGGAACTACAGTTTTTTTATCCAGAAATCAAGGAAGACCAAATACGTGTCACTGGAACACCTCAGTTTGACTTCTATACAAAGACTGATGATATCATGTCCAGAGAAGAATTTGCAGCCGAATTTGGACTTGACCCTGAAAAGAAATGGGTTTGTTTTTCAGGAGATGATGCTAAAACTTCACCTCATGATTCCTCCTATCTCAGAGATGTGGCAAAGGCACTCGCTGATCAGCAAGATATACAGCTTATTTTCAGACAAGTACCAGTAGAAACCACGGCAAGATATAGCAAAGTTCTGGAGGATTTTCCGAAGGTAGTTCATATCAACCCTTTCTGGGAAAAGGGGAAATATTGGCAACAGTTTTTCCCATATCCGAAAGATGTTTCGCACTTGGTAAATTTGGCTTATCACTGTGCTACGGTAATCAACATTGGTTCCACAATGGCATTGGATTTTGCGCTTTTTGATCATCCTGGGCTTTTTTTGAAATATGATCATGAAGAAAATCAAGAGTGGAAAACCGAAACAGTTTATCGGTTTCAACACTTCAAGTCTATGGATGGGCTTGATGCAGTTGGCTGGATTAATTCCAAGGATGAAATCCTGACTAAAGTCCGACTAGCAATCGATCATCCAGATAAAGTAGCCACCGACCGACAATTGTGGCTTAAAAAAATAACTGTAGATCCAAGGGTACAACCTGCCTCTAATAGAATTCTACAAGAATTAAAAAACCTGATCTAACTCGAAAATGCACATTTGTTTTTTATCCCAAGAGTTTCCTCGAAAAGGAGCTTCTCATGGGGGAATAGGTACCTTTTTAGCAACTTTCACTCGATCCCTCATCAACCGCGGTCATCAAGTTACGGTGGTCGGGGTGACAGGAAGTAAGTTTGAAGATCAGGTGATGGATGGAGTTCGTGTTGTGAATTTTCCGGGTAGCAAAGCTCAGTTGATTGCTTGGTGGAGAAATTACCAGCGCGTGGATGATTTTTTGACTACTCTTCACAAAGAGCATCCCATTGATATTGTAGAAGGCTCAGAGCTAACCTTGGCATTTTTGAACAAAAAGAAGGGGATAAAATATGTAATCAGATTGCATGGTGGACATCATTTTTTCGCAGAAGGAGAAAAGAGAAAAGTTAACAAGTGGAAGGCTTATCAGGAGAAAAAATCATTTTCAAAAGCTGATGCTTTTATCGCTGTTTCCAATTATGTAAAAACGCATACTGAAAAATTTCTTTCATACCACTCTAGGCCGATCGGGGTCATCAATTACCCAATAAACCTAGATAAATTCTATCCTTCTAATCCAAACAAAGTCAAACCATTTAGACTGGTTTTTGCAGGTACAGTCTGTGAAAAAAAGGGTATAAGGCAATTGATGCAGGCTATCCCATCCATTGCTTCAGATTTTCCTGATGTTCATTTGGAAGTGTTTGGTAGGGATTGGATGTTCCCAAACGGGAAATCTTATATAGAGTTTTTAAGGGAAACGATGCCAAAACTAGCCTTGGAAAAAACGACTTTCCATGGCCCTGTGGCTCATGATGAGCTACCCGGCCATTATGAACAAGCAGCGATCTGTATATTCCCTTCTCACATGGAAACGCAGGGCTTGGTGGCACCGGAGGCTATGTCGATGGAGAAAGTAGTGGTTTTTTCTAAAACAGGCCCAGGTCCTGAGACAATCAGCCATGGAGTAGATGGCTGGCTATGTGACCCTCATTCTCCTGAAGATATTTCGAAAACCGTGAGGGAGGCATTCAGCAAGCTGGATGAATTCGAAAAAATTGGTAAAGCAGCTAGAAAGAAAGTGATCTCCAAATTCGAAACCGAAATGGTCACCGATAAAAACCTTGCTTTTTATCAAAAGTTGATAGCCAAAAAATGAGGTTTTTGGTCGTAGGCCATGTAGTTCATAAGTATCAAAATGGTTCATACTATGCCTATGGACCCTATGTCAGGGAAATGAATCTCTGGTTTAAGTATGTGGACAAGGTTATTATAGTGGCACCTTTGAACAAGGAAATCGATCCAGATCCAATCGATTTGCCCTATAAGCACGATCAGGTAGTGTTTTTTCCAGTTCCTGAGTTTTCTACCCAGTCTGTAAAAAATATTTTATCTACGCTTTTTCACTTACCCGGAATTTTCTGGACTGTAATAACTGCCATGCGGTCGGCAGACCATATTCATTTACGTTGCCCAGGTAACATGGGCTTAATTGGGGCTTTGGCGCAGTTTTTCTTTAGGAATAAAAATAAAACAGCTAAGTATGCTGGCAATTGGGATAGGAGCAGTGATCAACCTTTTAGCTACAGGTTGCAGCAAAAAATTATATCTAGTCCATTTTTAGCTCCAAAAATGAGAGTTTTGGTTTACGGTGAGTGGCCAAACGAAACCGAAAATATTGTCCCGTTCTTCACAGCTACCTATTCAGAAAGAGATATTGTTCCCTTATCCAATAAAGAAATAAACCTGAAGAAGGAAATAAACCTCATATATGTAGGGGGCTTATACGATGGAAAGCAGCCCCTGATTTCGGCAAAGGTATTGTTGCAGCTAATCAAAAAAGGTTACTCTGTAAAGCTCGATTATTTTGGAGAGGGTCCTGAGAGAAAATCAATTGAAGACTTTCGAGATGGTAATAGTCTAGAGAATTCACTTTTCCTACATGGAAACGTCAAGGCAGATCAGGTGAAAAAAGCCTTTCAGGAGGCACATTTTCTTATTTTTATTTCGAAAAGTGAAGGATGGCCCAAAGTTGTGGCTGAATCTATGTTTTGGGGATGCTTGCCCGTAACCACTCCTGTTTCCTGCGTACCTCAAATGCTTGATTTTGGAAATCGTGGGGAATTGGTAAAGGGTCATGTGGAGGAGATTGCTGAGCGTGTTGAACACTTGATACTGGCCCCTGACTTATATCTTCAAAAATCCCAAAAGGCAGCGGCCTGGAGTAGATCTTACACTTTGGAGCGGTTTGAATCTGAAATTAGATCGTTGATTTACCCAGAGAGTTTAGCGGGATGAGAATTTTGCAACTGATAGATACTTTGGATCCCGGAGGAGCAGAGCGGATGGCTGTGAATATGGCGAATACATTCCATGAAATGCAAATCCCCAATTGTCTGGTTGTCAGTAGATCTCAAGGCCAACTAGGCACCCTAATCATAGATCAAAATTCGGTTTCCACTCTGGGGAAGAAAAATACATTTGATATAAAAGCCTTTTGGAAGTTACGGGCTATTGTACAAAAATTTAGGCCAGATATTATTCATGCTCACAGTACCTCTATTTACTGGGCTATTGGACTTAAGTTTATCTTTTCAAGGGCCAAACTCATTTGGCATGATCACTTGGGAATAAGTGAGGATGTCATAAAAAACAATCCCCGTCATGAGCTCAGATGGATGGCGCCATGGATCGACTTGGTAATTACTGCAAATGAATCAACGTCTGATTTTTGGGTAGATCAAAAATTTAAGAGTGCAGACAAAATCCAATACTTAGCAAATTTTCCTTACTTGAAAGTCAAGAAAAAAGTAAAAAGTGATGTTTTTACTTTTTTGCACTTGGCTAATTTCAGATCAGAAAAGGGCCAAAAAACCTTGATCTTGGCATCTAAAAGATTGTCCGATACAGGGTTGAAATTCAAGGCTCGGCTAGTAGGGAAAAAAGTCGATATTGACTGGTGGGAAGCCTGTAGTCAAATGATTTCGGAATTAGGGCTGGCAACTCATGTCTTTTTGGAAGAGGCAAGAGCTGATGTGGATCAATTAATGGCAGAAGTAGATGCTGGGCTGGTGGCCTCGGATAGGGAAGGTTTACCCGTTGCTTTGTTGGAGTATGGCTTGGCAGGTCTTCCCGTAATCAGTACTAATGTTGGGCAATGCCCCTCGGTATTGGAAAAGGGGAAGTACGGTGAGCTTGTGAATCCGGGAGATGCAATTGGCTTGGCGGATGCTATGGAAAAGCTGATGGCAAACCCACAAACTGCCATAGAATCAGGTCAACGATTTCAAACCCACATTCATGAATCCTACGGGGCCTCATTTTTTATTGAAAAATATGCGGATATTTTGGAACGAAATTTCCATCAGAAACTAACTCAAAATTGATAAAGTATCTTATTCAAAATAAGTACCCCATTGTGCTGATAATAATCCATATTTTATTGGGTTTTTCAGCCACACTGACCCCTTATGCGATAATTGCTTGGTTTTATCTAGTTCTTATCACATCAGCTATCCAAGTTCTTAAGGAGAAGGATTCAATCTTTGTTTTGGTTTCTTTGATATTTTACCTGATTTCATTCGAATTGATTTCTAGGATGGCCAGGACCTCACCTTTTATTCCTTATGAGCTAGGTAAGTATTTGCTTTGCGCTGGTCTAATATTTGGTTTGCTGCGATATAAGACAATTGGAATCATGGGCTGGATTATGCTAATATCTTTGATTCCTGGTTTTTTTATTGATGTGTCTGGTCAGGTTCAGCAGTCAGATATTATTTTTAATATCCTTGGTCCAATAAATGTGGCATTGGCCATTGCATTCTTCAATAGAAAGCGATTGACTTCTCTCCAATTAGGTAAAATTCTCAGACTGATGATTTACCCAATATTGGGAGTATTAGCCTATACATTTGTAAAAACTCCTGATTTTGACGAAGTGGAATTTGTCTTAGGTGCCAATGTGGATTTGAGTGGAGGATTCGGTTCAAATCAGGTGTCAACCTTATTCGGACTGGGTACGCTTTTTATATTTATCTTAATGGTAAACAAATGGGAGTTTTCAGGCTACTTTATCCTGGATGCTTTGGTATTGTTTGCTCTTTCTTTCCAGGGATTACTCACCTTTTCACGTGGTGGTATGCTCGGCGCAGTGTTGGGTATAGTTGTTATCTTATTTTTCCTTAGATCAGCACCTTCATTCAAACGCAAAAAATACCAGTTACCTAAAGTTGGTAAATATGTCCTTCCGGGTTTATTGATAGCAGCATTAGCGTTTGTTGTCGTTGATCAAATTACCAATGGCTTGCTCAGTCTCAGGTATCAAGGAGAGACCATGGGGACTATTCAGGGGTCTAAAGAAAAGTCATTGTATACCATCACAACCGGCCGTCTTGATATTTTTCTGGGTGATCTGAATCTTTGGTTTGAGAACTTTATTTTTGGGGTAGGGGCAGGAGCTTCTAGATTTTTAAGAGAGACTATGACAGGTACGGTAGCCCATGTTGAGGTGAGCCGCTTACTCGCCGAGCACGGCTTATTTGGATTGATATATTTCTCAGTGCTCTGTATTGCCGGTTTAGTATTGCTTAAGTACAATGAAAACCCAATGATCAAAGGAATCCTTTTTGCACTTTATCTGGTGGCAGTCTACACCTCTTTTCATGCTGCAATGAGGACTTTTGTTACACCTGCTCTGATAGGTCTTAGTTTGCTTATGATTAGAGCTCCTAAAAAAGTAGACCCTAAAAAGGTCAAGAAAAAAAGAAAAGTACCACAATTAATTTTGGAGTAATCCGATCTTCAGATTTTGAAAAAAAAGTTGCTGGAAAACATAATTCTTCCACTTGGAGATCAGTTGACAGGCGGAAGTTTTATCAAGAAATTAAAATATTGGCGGGAGGTCTGTGACCTTTCTCAAAATGAACTGAACAATCTCCAAAAAGAAAAACTTTCAAAAATCCTGGAATTCGCCAGCTCAAATTCTCCTTTTTACAAAGCTTTGGCCATTCCTCATTCTAGCGAACCATATGAATGGCTTGCCAATTTTCCAATCCTGAAAAAGCAGCAATTTCGAGATCATTTGTCTGAATTTTTGACTACCAATAATCTCGAAGGCCTTACTGCAATTACTTCATCTGGTTCGACAGGTCCACCTTCCAAGATTTATTTCAATAAAGAAGAGCTAAGTAGTAATCGGGCGCTTCAAGTTTTGTGGTGGGAGTGGGCAGGGTATCGATTTGGTAATTCGATCTTGCAAACAGGGGTCAATATGCAACGATCCAAGGAGAAGGCCATCAAAGATAAATTATTGAATACACGATACATATCTGCGATGAGCCATAGCGAAGCTGAGATTTTGAGAGAACTTCGATTTTTGCAGAAGTCCCCCAAAGATCACTTCGTGGCATATGCTTCTAGCCTATATCTTTTTGCTAAGACTTCTTTGGATCATGGAATTTCAAATATTCAATTCAAATCTATAATTTCTCTCGGTGAAAAACTGTTGCCGCATTTTCGAGAAACTATTGAGAAGGCATTTTCATGTCAAGTCTTCGACACCTATGGTGCGTCTGAAGGCTTTTTGATAGCAGGGCAGTGCTCTGAAGGGACATACCATATCTATAGCCCGCATTTGATAGTAGAGATACTCGATGATCAAGATCAAGAAGTCAATCCGGGGGAAAGTGGAAGGGTGGTCTTGACGGGACTTGATAATTTTACCACTCCCCTCATTCGCTATGAAGTAGGCGATATGGCTGTGAAATCGAAGATTCAAAAGTGTAGCTGTGGTATGGACCTACCCATCTTGGGTGAAGTAATTGGTCGACAAACGGAGTTTCTGATCACACCAAAAGGAAAGTACATTACGGTACAAAACGTGGTCCGCATTATGAAGCACTTCCCTGAGATAGGTCAATTTAAGCTAGTCCAAGAAGTAGCCGACCGTATTAGGCTGATTTATACGACGGATGAGCACATCCAAGAAATCGATCATTCAAAGATTCTCGGCATGTTTGAAGAGATATTTGAAGAGCCGCTATGGATGGAGTTCAATCGGGTTGACTCCCTGCCAAAAGCCAAAACAGGGAAGTTTCAGTTGATTGAAAATAACCTAGGATCTACCTGATGAAGATTCTAAAAAAAATAAAACCTCACAAAGTAGATTTACTTGTTTTTGGCTTGAAAAAGGGGGAATCAAATTATTCTGCTCAGGTTAAGGATCTAGCTTTTCAACTTTCTTTTGATCCTAAAAGCCACTCCTATCAGATACGAGAACGAGGGCAGATCATCCATCGGAGCAATATCTATTTCAATAGTTTCCTGCTTCGTGCTTTTGATTTTGATCAGCCTATGATCACCATAGGCGACTGTGTGACCATTGATGCGTATAAAGGGCAAGGGATTTATCCTTGGGTAATCACGGAGATAGTAAAAGAGCATCTTCTCAAGTCACATATTTATATGCTTGTAAGTCCTCAGAATATTCCTTCGATCAAGGGAATTCAAAAGGCAGGACTTAGAAAATTGGCTCGCATTAGATGTTTAAAAATTGGACCTGTATATTTGGGTAAAAAATTAGAACTTTTTGATTGAATCAGTTTCCATTCATTTGGCAGAAGTCCACAGAGAACTTGTCTCTGAGGATTATTTGAAATTCGAAACTCAACAGGAGGGACCTTTTTCTACTTACCAAATTGAGTTTAAGAAAAACTGTCAAGTAGCAGTTTTACGAGTAGACTTCAAGCTTTCTGAAAAGCCACATTTCTTTCGGAGTTCAGCCTATCAATGGATATCTCCCGAGGATGTAGATGCGATCGCCAATTACCATTCACCCAAATTGATGAAATTTGCGAATGAGTGTTATTTATTGGGAACAACTACTCTAGGAGCTTGGAAATGGAATAAAAAGAACAATTCGCTGAACTGGTACTTAATTCATCCGGATTTAAACCCTGTTTTTAGGTATAATGAAGATGATTACCGAGTTTGGAAAAAGCAATTTGAAGTAAGCGCAGGCAAGAAATTTTCTTTAGGCGTTTTTTTTGGACCAGGGCCAGTGCCTGAGTTTGCCAGAACCCCGCTCGGTTTTGCTCCTACGATTTGCTTTACAGATCATTGTGATTATGACACCCTAGACCTACTTCAGGCACAACGGGAGCTGTTTAAAAAGAATCATATTCGAACCACTAAAGGGGTCTTTCTACATACTTATTCCCATAAAGGTGAATATGCAGCCTTGGATCAAAAGCCAGTACTCGAAGAAATAAAGAAATGGGAGAAAGATGGTCATGAAATTGCCTACCATGCCTTTAGTAGATCATTTCGAAAAGAGAGCTGGGAAGAGTATCAAGAATTTGAAACACCAAGCGGTTTGAAAACTATTCAAACCTATATTGATCATGGATTTCATCAATACAACTTTTCCAAGCAATCTTTTTCTTCCCAGAGAGAATGGCTCCAGCATATGCAAATAAAAGGCGTCAGATATTTTTGGAACTATGTGGATGGGATGGAGGCAAACTCAAGATCTCACAATCAACTGATGCCTAATCATTCATCAATTAGCGCGATATTCCAAGAAAAGAGTAGTGCCAAACGTGCTGGATTAGATTACGATAAAAGTAGAAACCAAAAAACATGGCTCGCATATGGTACGAATGATACACTCGATAAGAGGGTCAAAGTACTGAATGCTAGTTTTGCAGAATTAAGGAGGGGTAAAAAAGGTCTTTTTCCATTTGCATTTAGTCTGTTTAAAACCCTATCAGCTGCCGCTTCATTAAAATTAATAGAGAAAAATCTTTTCCGCCCAGACAAATCCTTTTTCTTCTCAAGGTTTTCTCCTGCTTTTTTCCCCGTTTCTTTTGGGCTAAATGAGGATTTGATGGCCTTTCAGAGCTTTTCATTAAAAGACTTTCGGGCTGTTTTTTGCGAAAAATCCTTACAGGACCTAGAGGCTGAATCAGGTGTCTTGGTGGCTCATACCTACTTTGCCTATTTGGGATCCAATCATCCGGGAAGAATTTTTAAAGATGAATTAGGTCATATTCAAGAAGAAGTGGCCTCTTCTTTTGAACAGTTAGGGAATAGAATAAAAGAGGGCCGTATATGGAATCCTACTCTTTCTGAATTGGGCGACTTCCATAGAAAACTGATGGAGTCAAATTACACCTGGAAGAATGGACAATTGAATACCGAAAATTTCCCTGGCACTGTACGCTGGATAAAATAATCTAAATTGAAAATCCTCTATTTCTATCAATATTATGCAACTCCTAAGGGCTCTTGGGGAACGCGTGTTCATGAATTTGCCCAAGAGTGGGTTAAGAAAGGTCATGAGGTACAGGTGGTTACAAGTATTTACTCAAAGTCAGACCTGACAGCCACTAAATTTATTGAGCATCAGAATTTTGAGGGTGTGGATGTGACTGTGATCAATGTACGAATAGATAATAAGCAGCCATTTTTAAAAAGGGTCTTTACTTTTTTGACTTATGCAATTATGTCAATTTGGTATGCACTTACGGCGCCAGCAGATGTTGTGATTGCATCCTCAGGGCCGATCACTGTAGGACTGCCTGGATTGGTAGCCAGATATTTCAGAGGAAAAAAACTGATTTTTGAAGCTCGAGACCTGTGGCCTGAAGGGGCTATTGAATTGGGCTTGCTAAAAAACCCAATCGTGAAAAAACTGGCATACGCTCTTGAAGCTAGATGCTATAAAGCATCCTCTCTGGTAGTGGCATTGTCAATCGGGATGCGCGAAAATATTGAAAAGCGTTTTCCGGGAGTACGTGTCATAGATGTTACCAATGCCGCCAATATTCCTCTTTTTTCAAAGACTGCTCCATTCGAAAACCGCTCAATCCTTGAAGCAAAGAAGTATGCTATATACACAGGCAATATTGGCCCAGTCAATAATTCCTTATGGCTTTTGGAGGCCGCCAAGATCTTGCAGAAGAAGGGAAGAACAGATTTAAAAATTCTCATGGTAGGAGAAGGGCAGCAGCGGGAACATATAGAAAAAGAGATCTCCGAACATCAATTAGAGACACTACTTTTATGGGGTTTGATGCCCAAAGAAAAGTTGGTTGGATTGATTCAAAATGCTATGGTCTCACTCGTTCCCCTGAGGGGCACCCCCGTCTTGGATACCTCTTCCCCAAACAAATTTTTTGAATCATTGGCTGCTGGTGTTCCAGTAATACAAAATACATCAGGCTGGATGAAAGATTTTCTGATAGAGCATGATCTTGGCTTTACACTGGACCCTAATGATCCGGTACAATTGGCCAATAAACTTATAGAACTGGATGCAAAGCAAGATCAGCTATCCGAAATGGGACAGAGAGCAATGATTTTAGCTGCAAAAGAATTTGATAAGGATTTCCTTGCTTCGAAGATGTTGGACGAAATCCAAAACTCAATTCAATGAAAGTTTTGCTGACTGGCGGGAGTGGATTTTTGGGAGGGATTTTGTCCGATACCCTTCAAAAAGATCATGAGTTGTTTTCTCTGGGGAGATCATCTTCTAATACGATTAGTTGTGACCTGAGCAAAGAAATTCCTGAAATTCCGGAAATAGATATAATCATTCATTCTGCTGGCAAAGCACATGTCATACCCAAGAATGCTGAAGAGGAACAAGAATTCTTTAGAGTCAACTCTACCGGAACTTCAAATTTGCTAAAAGGGATAAAAAAACTCCCCAAGCTTATGGTTTTGATCAGTACTGTCGCCGTGTATGGACTAGATGAAGGGGTAAATATCGATGAAAATCAAGCTCTGAATGGGACTACTCCCTATGCCAAAAGTAAAATTCAAGCAGAAGAAATATGGAAGTCTTGGGCTTTGTCCAATAATGTCGACTTTTTGATTTTACGCTTACCTTTGATTGCCGGTCCAAATCCACCCGGCAACCTCGGAGCTATGATCAAAGCAATAGAAAAGGGATATTATTTTAGAATGGGAGACGGACAGGCTAAAAAGTCTGTTGTTCTGGCAAGGGACATCGCAGAGCATCTTCCCAAGTGGATAGGACATAGTGGAGTTTATAATCTCACAGATGGTATTCATCCAAGCCTAAAGGATTTGGATAGTTATTTATCTCTCAAATATGGGAAGAAAGTACGTTCTATTTCAGAAGGTCTTCTTGGGTTCATTTCAAAAATAGGAGATGTTATCAGTGTGTTCCCTTTCAATTCTTACCGTCACTCAAAATTAAAGTCCACATTAACATTCTCAGATTTGAAAGCTCGGAGAGAGTTAGCTTGGAGTCCTAAGCCTGTAATTGGAAATTTCTAAAAAATGAGAATACTGTTTTTGGGTGAGACCTACCGGGCAGATGCTATTACCTGGATAAAAGGAATCGAAAAGGAGTCAGGTCTAAGCATCGAAACCAAGGAGCTTTTCAATAATCAGTCTAGGGCCAAGCGAATTTTGGAGGCTTTTAGATTTTTTTGGAGCTTGATTTTTTCTTCAGAAAGATATGATTTGGTCCTGGCGGAAAGATCAACTAGCTATGGTTTCTTTAGTTTGGCAGTGAAAGCCAAAGTAAGGGTGGTTGCCCAACAGGGGATCTCCGATATTTGGTCCACCAATGCTTTAGGAAGATGGGTTAAATCCATTCTTCAGAGAATTGTTTATCGAAATGTGGATTTAATCCATGCCTGGGGCTATGTTATGACCTATGCCATGCTTCAATCCGGAGCTCCCCCACATCGAATATTGGTTCGACCAAAGGGACTAGATCTGTCTCTTTTCACTTTTTCAAAAAAAGCCATTAATGAACAGCGATTTACTTTAATTGTTACGAGAAGTCTTTTTCCCATTTACAACCATGATAAAATTCTAGAAGCTTTAGCCATCATACATGAAAAAGGCTTTGATTTTGAGTGTCTTATGATTGGTGATGGGGTGGAAAGTGAGCGTTTGATTGAAATGACTTCTCACTTGAATTTAGACAGCAACATCAAATGGCTTGGTAGAATTGATAATGATGATCTGCCCGAATACCTAAGTCAGGCCGATATCTATCTCGCATTTCCAGACTCCGAAGGGGTGTCAGCCTCACTCTTTGAAGCGATGGCTTGTGGAGCATTTCCTATTGTGACTGATTTGCCTGCCAACCGGGCTTTTATTGCTCATGGTCAAAACGGCCTGCTTGCTGCCCAAGGAGATGTACAGGATTTAGTCAATAAAATCGAACGATTTATGACCAATCCTTCAAAGTATAGGAAGGGCGTTGTTGCAAACCGAAAATATATAGATGAATACTGCAACAGAGATAAAAATATGAGACATTTTTTTGAAGTTTATTCCACGCTAGTAAAGGAAAAATCATCATGTGCGGGATAGCAGGTTTTTGGAATAAAAGTGGGCAGCCAGCCTCCTATCAACAGCTCAAGGAGATGACTGATGAATTGCAACACCGTGGACCAGATGCAGCAGGATATGAGGTGTTGGATGATGTTGCTTTAGGACACCGACGGCTTTCAATTTTGGATTTGAGCGATCATGCCAATCAGCCTTTCAAGTCTTCTTGTGGACGCTTTCATCTAATTTTCAATGGGGAGATTTTTAATTTCAAGGAGTTTTATCCAGAGCTGAAGCATAAAGGATACACCTTTAATACCACGTCTGATACCGAAGTACTGCTTTATTTATTGATGGAATATGGGCTAGAAGTCTTGCCTAGATTAAATGGTTTTTTCGCATTTGCTTTTTGGGATCAGTCTCAGCGCAAGTTAGTCTTGGTGCAGGATAGATTTGGCGTAAAGCCTCTATTCTGGACAGAAAATGATGACTATTTGGCTTTTGCATCCGAACCAAAAGCTCTTTTCAAACATGGACTTCAAAAAGAAATCGCTGATGAATTTTTGGATGAGCAGTTCTTCTATCGACATGTTAGTGGAGAGAACACCATTTTTAAGGGAGTCCGTCGCTTTCTTCCGGGGCATTATCAGGTATGGAAGAATGGAGTTGATCTTCAGTCTTACGCTGCTTGGTTCAATCTTGGAGAAGCAGCATTGGCACATCCCAAAATCGAAAATCCACTGGAATGGTACAAGGAAACCTTCCTTGATTCTGTCAAATTGCGGATGATTGCAGACGTTCCGGTAGGCACCATGCTGAGTGGAGGCTTGGACAGTAGTAGCATACTGTATGCCCAATCGAAATTAGGCTTTTCTAACCTAAGTAGCTGGAATCTTCGATTCAAAGGATTTGAGAAGGATGAATCAGACCTTGCAGAGTCCCTTAGCAAGGAACTGAATGCAGCCTATCACGGGTTTGATATCCTCGGTTCAAATTTGGTGAATCTACTCAATGAAAGCATTCTGATAAATGATGAGCCTTTAATGCATTACACTGATGGATTACTCTTGGGGCTTTCTAAGGAGGCAAAGAAAAATGTGACCGTTCTACTTACCGGAGAAGGAGCTGATGAAGTGCTTGGTGGATATGTGAGACAAAAGGTTATGGGGAAAAACTTTATGTATCAGCTTTTAAATTTCCTCAAATATGTTCCCAAAAATTGGGTGAAAAACTCACGATTAAAAAAGCTGGCTCATTATCTAGAATTTAGAAATCCAGATTTCCATATTCTCACCAATTCCAATGAATTGTTCCTGCATGATTTAAAACGATTGGGTTTAAATTCATTGAATATTTTTCCTCAATATAGAATCCAGAAACTAGAGGAAGCCAAGAAGTATTTTCCAAAATCAAAGCTTCGGCAGCTTCTCTACTTGGATCAGCAAATTCATCTTGGGACTCTAAATGATAAAAATGACCGTACGACCATGGGAGCGTCTATCGAATGTAGGGAGCCGTTTTTAGATTATCGCTTAGTCACAGGTGTCAATAGCCTCCCTGATGATTGTTTTTCAACCAGTGGAAAAGGCAAATGGCTTTCTATGAATACCATCGGTAAAGAATTACCAGATTACATAAGAAATCATGAAAAAATAGGTTTGGCTATTCCGTGGAATAAATATTTTCTTGAAATTCCAGAACTCAGGGACCACTTAGAAAATATGCACAAAAGTCCCCTGTTTGAAATCGGACTCTTTAATTACCTTGATATTTCAAAAATTGTAGAAGATTTTAAAGTGAATCCAGTTCAAAACTATTCTTATGTAAGGTCTCTATTTTTCAATAGTTACTGGTACCAAGTTCAGTTCAACTCATAATGATACTCTCGTACTTATCCGTATTTCTATTTTTTCTGTTGATCGCCTTAGTCTATTACCGTTTAGCCTTAAGGTTTGATATAGTAGATCGTCCCAATTCCAGATCTTCTCATACTAAAGTGACCGTACGTGGGGGAGGGATTCTTATTCCCGTAGCTGCGCTTTTGTGGTGGATGGCCTATGATTTTCAGAATACCTGGATGATTTTGGGCATGATGTGGATTGCTGCGATCAGCATGCTTGATGATATGTTTGATATCTCAAGGCTTCTTAGATTCGGGATACAGTTTTTAGCCTTATCCTTTGCTTTTTGGGATCTCAACCTTTTCTCCCAAATTGATTGGTACCTTCTTCCAGTTTTCTATTTCTTTGGTTTGGGGGTTATCAATGCCATCAATTTTATGGATGGTATCAATGGAATAACAGGATTGTACTCCTTGGTCTTTTTCGGTAGTCTCTTGGCTGTAAATGAATATTTACCAATTTTTCCTGAACAGCTATTGTCATATCAGATTTTAGCTCTTTTAGTCTTTTTTATTTTTAATTTGAGGAAAAGAGCCCTGATGTTTGCAGGTGATATCGGTAGCATTTCGCTTGCATATTTGATGATCTATCTGCTTACCAAATGGTACCTGGTAGATCATAATCCGATCATTGTTTTGTTCTTACTGGTATATGGAATTGATGTTTTCTTCACCATTTTCAGGAGATTGATTAAGGGAGAAAAAGTCACCGAACCGCATAGAACCCACCTGTACCAGTACTTGGTCAATCAGGTGAAAATCGATCATGTAATTATAGCACTTGTTTATGCTATACTCCAGTTGCTCATTAATTTTGGACTATTTATTTATAATGGGGAGTACCCAAATCTCACTATTGCCTGGGCAATAATGATTGCACTCTCACTCATTTATCTTGCCCTGAAGAAAAGAATACGGGAAAAATATCACCTGAACTAATCATGACTATTTTAATTCATAACATTCCCAATTTTTATTCTTCCTACTATTTACTGAGCCTATCCAAACTCTTTGATTTGAAATTTCAAACGAACTCTGAATTCTCGAAATTTAACAACCGAGGATTTATCATTTTTTCACTGGAAGATAGACTGGTAGTCATCGATAACCATGACCCGGTAGGAGTGAATGATGAGCTTTACAAAAAATGCCATCTTTACTTTGCTACAAATAAATTGCTTGACAATCCAAGCTATCAACAGGAAAAGGTAAGACCTTTATTTCCTCACTATCCAGTCAATATCTTACCATTATATCTGAAGACTTTTCATTTTCATTTATTGACGAAATTAAAGCCCAAAGACTTTGCAAGAGAAGTCTATGTTCTGAGAAAAAGACCTGATTATAAAAACCTGGAGGATAATTATCACTTCCACCCTTATGTGTTTTTTTCAGGAAGTACTTGGAAAAAGGAGACTTGGGCCAATCAAATTAGAGCCGAATTTATCCGGGCATGCAAAAAGCATCCAAAGATTGAATTTGAAGGAGGTTTTATTCCCCGCTCAGATGGTAATAACTTTGGATATGACGAAGAGCTAAACACCAAGACCTACTCTCCAAAGCTTTTTTCAGAGCTTAGTGCCAAATCCCTCATATCATTAAACAATCCTGCTGTTTTGGGAGCGGTTAGTTGGCGATTGGCTGAATATTGGAACGCAAGTTCATTTGTTCTTTCATTTCCTTTTGCCATCGATCTTCCTATTTACCCTGAGGAGGGAAAGGAAATCGCATACATATATTCTTCGGAGGAATTTGATTCTAAATTAGATGAGATAATCAACGACCCGGGCTACCACGAGAAAATATCTAGAGGGGGGAAGGCTTTTTTTGAAAAATATTGTACTCCTGAGGCCCAAGCTGCCTATCTCAAAAAAGAAGTACTCGACTAATCAATCAAATCACAAAGAAAAAATGCCCGGAGAAACCCCGGGCATTTTTTATTGGCTTAGCCTGATTAAAACTTAACACTGACATAAAAGTCGGAATAAAAACAAAGCAAAAACATCCCCTAAAATGGGTATTTTTTGGCTATAAGAAGTTTTTAAATCAAGTGGATTATAGTTTATGATCCCTGTTCACTCGAATTATCCCTCAAATTTTAAATTGATCTTGAGCTAATATTTTTCCTTAAAGGCCCGAAAAATCAGGAACTCAAGCTTTGGTTTGACATTAATTCAACCATTCATCCGAATTTTACAATAATTGACAAAGTATCAATTGGATTTGGCTCGCCCTTTGTCCTAATCTTCACTGATTTTATTTAATTTGGCAGAATCTTTAGAACCCCTCAAAAAGCAAACAACTAAATTTAATTCAAAAATGAGAGAAAAGTTAATCACCTTGACTTTCAAGCGAGCACTCCTCATCGTGGGAGTTTCTATCATCGCCCTTGGGGCTTGTAAGTCCAAAAAGAAAGCTGTTCAACCTGAGCCAGAACCAGCACCTGTTGAACGTGTTGAAGAGACTCCGCCACCACCTCCACCTGCTCCATCTGCAGAAGAGGTAGCAGTCGAGAAACTTGAATCTGCTTTTAATACCGTAGCAGGTTCTAGCAGTCCGTCTATGGCTAATCAATCTATTGAACAAACATTGGCCATGTTTTCTAACCAAGATACTCCTGTACTGATTGTCATCCATGAAGAAAATGGAATCAAAGATTATGATGAACCTACCACCATCAGAAAGTATCTCGAGTACCTGAAGGATACCAAAAAGAATCTGAACTTCATCAGCGATATCCGATTGGATGCCAATGGAAAAGTATCTGAACTTGAATTGAGAAGAAAATAATCACTGCTAGAACTCTAAAAAAATGAAAAATAATATCATCTTATTTCTAGGCTTGTTTTTAATCAGCACAGCGACAGTTTTTGCACAATCGGAGACTATCAGCCCGGCTAGAAAGCAAGCTATTGACTCACTTGCTCTAGAGAAAGTAAAGGATCTGAGTAAATACATCTCTATTATCGGAAGCAAGGAAACTCAGTTTTCTGAAGCCAACCGGGTAATGGACAGAGCCGAAGAGCTATTCGCACCGGGTGCTGAAATGGGCGTATCCAGTATCAATACCAGCGAAATCGCTTACTACAAAGTCAGAAGATATTTTGAGCGTCTGATGGCTCTCAATTATGACCGTGTAAATATCACTTGGTACGACATTCAGTACATTTCAGACCTTGAGCGTCAGCCTGATGGACGTTATGTAGGGGTAGTGACTATCTTCCAGCGATTCGAAGGTACATCTATCGAGACCGGAATGAACTACAAGGATACGACCAAGAAAGACATCACGATCTATGTAGAGAAAAAACAAACCCAAATCGCGGGTAGAACCATTGAATTTTGGGATGTCATGCTCGGCGATGTACGAGTGACTGAGACTTCCGCATGAGAATTACCCTGATTACCATTGCGATATTTATCGCAAGCCTTTCGATTGTAGCCGCCCAGGGCATTGGCTCTGGGGGCACAATCAAAGATGACGGTCGATTTGCAGCCTCGACCAAACAACTCAACCAATTTTTCAGAAGATTCAATGCCGAAGAATCTCCCGACGGCAATACCCGCTTTTATACTGGAGACTCTCTTTTTCAAAATAAAGAGCTACGACGCCAGTTTATTCAGCGACTCTTTGATAATGAAACCAGCGGGATCAGTGCTGATCTGAAAAACCAATTTATCAATCAAGTCCTTTCAGACAATTACCCTCAATACCTCAAATTCCACCTAGGGGACTGGTTTTCTGAGGTGAAAGCTCAATTTATGTTTCAGGGAAAAAGGGAGACTGCAACCCTAATCCTGAAAATTCAACCCCAAGGTCTTGGTTACGAATGGGTAATTGATGCTGTGGATTTTGGACCTTTCCGCAATCTCTTCGATAAGCCTGTCGGTGATGAGAAGGATTTTCTTCATCCACTTTCCCATGAATTGGGTTTTATGAATCTGCGCAGAGCTTTTCAAGATTCAGAGCTACCCGAAGCCTTTACCGAAAGCTCATTCTCGCCGGATTATTTGACGATTTTTCTTTATGAAATGAAAAAAGGAAACCTGAAATTTGAAACAGTGAGTAATGTTAAATTTCACTTTTTTCAAATAGATGGCTGGTATTTTGAAGTAGCACAGTTCAATAGACCCGGTTTTAATACAGGCTGGCTGATTTCCAGTTTAGTCAAACTCAATACCGGGGACAAAGAAACATTGCAAAAGTATATTTATGGTTCGAATTAGATTTCTTCTACTTTTCTTTTTGATAATCACTTGCTTACCGATCTATGGGCAAGACATAGAAGGGTACAGTAAGGAGGAAATCACCGAGTTTTCCGGAAAAGTGGAGGATCAAATCCGCTTTTTGGAATATTTGCTCAATACCATTGGCTCCTCTGAGACCTCCACACGAGATAAGGATGTTATAATTCGGGAGAGCTACTTGAAAATATTTAGGGACGGAACTGTACAGGTAGAAGATGACTTGGTTCTTGACCGGAAAGTAGTTACCAACAAAGATGTTACCGCCTACCTGAAGGATATCGAGTTTTTTTTTCAGGATGTCAACTTCAAGTTTAAAGTAAGGGAGGTAAAGCCCGGTCAGAAAGAAAATGGGGAGGTGTTTTTCGTAGTCTCCATGGATAGAACTATTGAGGCGACCGCCAAAGACGGGAACAAAATTACAGATACCAAACCTCGGTTTGTCGAGGTAAATCTTGAAGAAAACTCCCAAGAGCTTAAAATCGCCAGCATTTACACTACCAAGCTGAGTCGTGATGAAGAACTTTTGGAGTGGTGGGAGATTTTGGATCCTCACTGGAAAGGCTATTTCCTGGATAGATTTACACTTTCCGCTACTGATTCGATCAGTCTAGACGAGTTGTATAAATTCGTTTCAGTAGACTCTTTGGATATCTCAGGTACTGATTCATTACTTGATTTGACTCCGCTTGAGGCGCTTCGCGAACTCAAGTTTATCGATCTTAGTGATACCCGAATCGTGGACTTGGGACCAATCTCCAATGTTACATTTTTGGAGTATTTGGATGTTTCTAATACTCCTGCATCAGATATTCAATTCATCAAGTATTCCGAGCGTCTGAAACAACTTGATATTTCTGAAACCCAAATAGCGGAAATTGATCCCTTGCTCAATCTGAAATCACTTGAAAGACTGAAAATGCACCGCACGCCTGTGCTGAGTTTTCAAGTGTTAAATGAATTTCAAAACCTTCAATACTTGGACCTGACCGAAAGTGGGTTTAACAATTCAGAAAATATTAAAGATCTGAAGCGTCTGAAGGAGCTCAATTTGAGTAAGAATTACCTGATCAATTTTTCTAGCTTAAGTGAATTGGACTCTTTGAAGAATATTGATCTTTCAGAAACAAATATTATTGATTTGAGCCCTCTAAGAGGTCTTGATTTGCTGGAAACCATCAATATCACCAATACGGAAGTTGCAGATATTTCTGGCTTGAACGCCAAGTCCAATCTTCGTAAAGTTCTTGCGGATGAGACCAAACTCTCGGTTATCGCTGCAGATAATTTTATCCGGGCAAATCCAGACGTTCTCTTGATTCACCATGTTCGGGATCTCGAAAGTTGGTGGACAGCTCTTTCGGAGCCTTGGAAAAATGTGCTTCGAAAAGCTAATCCTCAAATCCGGGGAGAAAACCCCGATGTAGAACTACTGACTTCCACCATTGGTCTAGAATCCTTGGACCTTGCTGGGATGGAAGTGAAAACACTGAATCCTATCACTCGTTTCGTGAAGCTTCGAAAAATTGATTTCTCAGACAATCCCATATCGGACTTGTTGCCGCTGTCTGAAGTAAAGACTCTCAAGGAAGTAAAAGCCAAAAATACAGGTGTACAAGATTTGGCTCCTTTGACAAATTTGGACTCCTTGGTACGACTTAATTTTTCGGGAAGTCCTATTGAAAGTATTCTACCAATTCAAAGCCTTGGAAATCTTAGTTACCTGAATGTGAATCAGGCTAACTTCTTGGAGGAGGAAGTCCCACAATTACTTCAGATTAAACCCAATTTGACCTTGGTTTACAGAAGTGAGGAATTGGCAAATTGGTGGGAAACCCTGCCTGAGACTTGGAGTGAACAACTCAGAAGGCAATTCAGCCTTCCGGAAAACCCAAGTACAGAACAACTTCATAACCTGACAGCATTGTCTGCCTTAAGTTTTGAGCGAGTTTCCTTTAGCAACCTATTTCCTTTGAAGGCATTTGTGAATTTGAGGGAGCTTTCCATTTTTGACGCTCCACTGACAGATATAAGTCCTGTTGCTGAGCTGAAATTGATGACAAAGCTTCGGCTTTCTCAGGTGCCTGTTACAGATTTCACCCCTGTTTCCTCACTATTTCAGTTGACAAATTTGGATATCTCCAATACTGGTATCGAGGATCTGACATCTCTATCAAATCTTTCTGAACTTAGGGTATTGAATCTATCCGGGACTAACTTGAGAGTGCTTAAAGGTTTGGAACCATTACTTCGTTTGGAAGAACTCGATGTAGCAAGCACCAATCTTCGTTCACTGCGTCCAATTGAAGATTTGCCAAACCTTATCAAATTATCCTGCTTCAATACCAGACTAAGTAGTAGAACAGTGGACCGATTTAGAGAGTCAAACCCAAATTGTGAGGTTAGATACTACTAAAAAAACAAACCCCTTTTCACGAAGGGGTTTGTTTTTGTCTCTGATTTAATGAGAGTTAAGGGGTAAAAAAGTGTTGAAAAAAATCCCTTATAATTTTCTATAAACAATGATGAGAAAAGCTGCTTAATCACCCTGATTCAAAGGTAAAAATCAAAACCGGAAAAAAAATACCATAAAGTGGGTAATTTTTGGAATGAGAGAAGGGTAGTTTTCCACAAAATTGTATAAAACAAAGTTTATATATAATAAATGTTATTTTTTTAATCTTGATTGGGTAGGCGATCAATAGTTCCGAGAACCAAGTACCAAGCCTGCCTACCGAAGGTAGGAACCCAAAACGTTCCTCCCAATTCTTAATTCCTCATTCATAATTCTCGAATCCCTAACCCTCTAACTCTTAACCTATTAATTCGACAATTCATCAGTTCCTCAAATTTAAAATTAAGGTCTAAGCCAATTCCTAATTACTCATTCAACATTCTTAATTCATTTCCCCTCCCAAAAACTCAAATAGATTTCCTAGGCCCAATCAGGAATAGCCATATTTCTTTATTTTTGATCTTCCCATGGCAAATCAAGATTCCTATAATTTTCCAGTTAATATTTCGGTGGTGGTCCCTGTTTATAGAGGAGGGAATACCTTGGAAGAATTGATTCAAAGGATTTTGGTGGCTTTAAATGTCGAAAATCTCCAACCAGAAATCATTCTTGTGGACGATGGCTGCCCTGAGGGATCTTGGGAAGTGATCGAGATGCTTTCAGGAAAATACCCGGAAGTTTTAGGGATCAAGCTATCTCGTAATTTTGGTCAGCATTATGCCATCACAGCAGGTTTGGACCACGCCAAAGGGGAGTGGGTTGTAGTGATGGACTGTGACTTACAGGATAGACCTGAGGATATTCCAAACCTTTACCAAGAGGCACAAAAAGGATATGATGTGGTCTTGGCGAAAAGGATAAACCGTAAAGATGGAATCTCGAATGTCTGGACCTCCAGAATATTTTTCTATTTCTTATCCTATCTTTCTGGTAAAGCGTTTGATCCAGCCATTGGCAATTTCGGAATATATCATTTCAAGGTAGCAGAATCATTTCGCAGAATGCGAGAGCCTGTACGAGTATTCTCTGTCATGATAAGCTGGATGGGCTTCAAGTCATCTACCATTGAAGTGGAGCATCAGCATAGGCTTGTAGGCAAAAGCAATTACTCTTTCCGAAAAAGGGCTAACCTAGCTTTAGATATCATTTTAGCCTATTCTGATAAACCTATTCGATTGATGGTTAAAGTAGGACTATTGGTATCTATCCTAAGCTTTCTTTTTTCCTGTATAACATTGATTCGGTATTTCATGGGATCGATCACAGTCTCAGGCTATACCAGTTTAATCCTATCTATTTCATTTTTCTCTGGGATTTTAATGATGATGATAGGTGTCGTAGGATTGTACGTTGGGAAGATCTTTGAAGGAGTAAAAGGAAGACCCCTGTATTTAATTGACCGAATGACTCATGGAGAATATACAGGCGAATCAAATTGAATTAGGTCAGGGAGTTTTTATTCATCCTACCGCAATTATTAGAGGTATAGATGGCCCTGCAGATCGTATTCGAATAGGGGATCAGGTTTACATTGGTGCTGGAGTTCAAATTATTTGCAATGATTTTCAAATTGGGGATTATGGCAAAATCCATCATCAGGTGACTATTCATGGCTATCAATCCTGCTCAATCGGTCACAATGCCTGGATAGGTCAGTTTTCCATTATTGACTGCATAGGTGGAGCGACCATCGGCGATAATTGTGGTATTGGGGCTCATTCTCAATTATGGTCTCATATCAAGTTTGGTGACACGCTTGAAGGTTGCCAGTTCAATTCCCAAAAACCCTTAAATATTGGGAAGGATGTATGGTTTGTCGGGCATTGCATTGTAGGACCTATTGAAGCTGCCGATAAGTCAATGGCCTTAGCAGGTTCAGTCATTACCCATGATATGGAGTATAATCAAATCTATGCCGGTAGCCCTGCCAAATCAATTTCTTCCAAACTCGGAAATCAATTTGTGGAGGTAAGTACAAAAGAGAAAATGGAAAAAATGAGGCAGTACTTATCCGAGTCAGGAGTTGACCAAGAAAAGATTATCCTGGTAAATCATAAGGATGAGATAAATTGGGAATCTTCAGATAAAAGCTACTTCGTGATCTCACAAAGAAAATATACCAAAAGACAAAGTGTGGATGAGGTGAATTTTATGAAGTACCTACTTCCTGAAAAAGCGAAATTCACTCCTATTTAAACCAATATTTATTTCAAAATAAGATTATCCGATTTTCTACCAGTATAAAAAAATACTCAGTAAATAAGCCTTGAGGTTTAGATTCCGGATGCTTCGATCTTCATTCTTCCGGCTTCCAGCCAGATTGACAAGGAAAATTAGGGTAAGGGGAAGATTCTGTAAATTCATATTTCATTAAATCAATAACCGGGAACGAATGATCCCTTTCAATAAACCTTACTTGACCGGTGCTGAGCATGATTACCTTTCAAAGGCAGTAGCCTTGGGTAAACTCTCAGGGAATGGCCACTTCACGCAGCTTTGTCAGTCTTTTTTTGAAGAGCAGTACGGTTTTGGGAAATGCTTTCTCACAACTTCCTGTACAGATGCCTTGGAAATGGCTGCTTTACTCCTTGATATTCAGCCAGGTGATGAAGTGATAGTACCCTCTTTCACCTTTGTTTCCACAGCTAATGCCTTTGCACTTCGAGGGGCAAAAATCCGTTTTGTGGATAGCAAAGCAGATTTTCCTGGGATAGATGAAGCTAAAGTAGAAGAGCTGATCAGTGAAAAGACAAAAGCAATTGTAGCCGTTCATTATGCGGGAGTTGCATGCGAGATGGATGCCTTGCAGGAATTGGCAGACAAACATAATCTGACCTTAATTGAAGATGCAGCGCAGGCAGTAGACTCATTTTATCAAGGAAAAGCTTTAGGAAGCTTTGGTAAATTGGCAGCTTTAAGCTTTCATGAAACCAAAAATGTCCATTGTGGGGAAGGAGGGATGCTTGTTGTCAATGATCCTCAACTCATAAAGCGTGCAGAAGTGATTTGGGAGAAGGGTACAGACCGAGCAGCTTTATTTCGCGGTGAAATCGATAAATACGGTTGGAAGGATTTGGGCAGCAGCTTTTTACTTTCAGAATTGCAGGCTGCATTTCTTTTTGCCCAATTAGAAAACTTGGCTGGGATTCAATCCAGAAGAAAAGCCATTTGGGAGGACTATTCAGCTTGGTTTTCCGGGAAAAAGGATCAAATACAAGTCTTGCCTTTATCTTTTTTGCAGCTCTTGGAAGAATGCTTGAAAGGTTTGGGAGAGGTGGGTTTTCAATCACAGCCTGGGAATTACCACCTGTTTTACCTGCTTTTTGAAAATCCGGATTATCGTCAGGCATATATTCAACGATTAAAAAAGAAAGGCATTTTAGCCGTTTTCCATTACCAGAGCCTACACAAAAGTGAGTATATCAAAAATCATCAACTCGAAGAATTTGATCGTTCTTTACCAAATTCAGATCACTTTTCTAACTGCCTGCTCCGATTACCCCTCTTTTTTGAATTACCCGAGCTACTTTCAAAAAATCAAGTCTTTAGTACCAGAGTAGAATAGCAAGAAACAAGCTTGCCTACAGAGGGTAGGAACCAAGAACTGAGAAAAAAGAACTTAGAACTCATAACCTCAAACACTTTACGCTTAACTTTTAACCCTTAACACTTAACGCTCTAATTTTCGACGATTCCTCAATTCGACAGAAGTCCAAACCCCGAACCCCGAACATTTAACATTTAACCCTTAACTTTCACTTCAACAATTCCCCGATTCTTCAATTCGACAAAGAAGCCCAAATGCCCAAATTCCTGGTCATAGCTGCAATTATATGTATCGCCATGGTTATCCTAGGGATCAATCGCGGATTTGATGTCTCAGATGAGGGTTTGTATGTTTTGCTCGCCCATCCTCTTCAGGAAAATCAAGGAGGAATTTTTAATTACGATCTGTTTTTTAAGCTTTTTCACCAAATCACCGGGATTCACTTTGGAATAGTAGGTTTGAGGATTCTCCGACTTTTCATTTATTGCTTAGGAGCATTGGCCTTGGCTGTTTTTTACAGAAACCTAAAGGGGGAAAAGCGGCTATCCCTTGAAGTTTATCTGATTTCTCTTTTAGGATTAATGGCCGGATATGGCTTCCTCCCAGCAAGTTTATCCTACAATCATCTTTCCGTTGTACTAGCTGCCGGCTGTTTAGCATTGCTTTCGACTGGAACACCAAAATTGACTCAAAATCTAAGCTTGGGTCTCCTCCTTGGAATCTTGGTCTATGTAAAAGTGACAACAGCATTGTTATTGGGACTAATATCGCTTGGCTTGATGCTTTATGAAAAAAGGCTCAATTGGAAGGTGCTCTTTGCTTTGCTCATTCCCTTTATTCTTTTGGAGGGGGTGTTTTATTTGACTCTTAGCGAAAATGCCATTATTCGACTAAGCGATGGACTATCCATACAAACCGGGCGGGAAGATTACCATTGGTGGACCTTAGTCAAGCATACCGGAGTGGGAGCTTTCTGGTCTTTGCTGCTCTTTGTGATTTCTTTTTTATCGTTTCGCTTGATCAAAAAGAAATTTTTTCAAGCCTTACTTATTATCTCAGCATTTCACCTGACTTTTTTCATCACGCATATTACTGATGAATGGAACCACTTTTTCCTACTATTGGGAGTAGTAGTATGGGCATGGTTTTTTGCAAAATCCGATTTTTCCCGATTTTCTGCTAAGGAAAAAGTCTGGATCCTTCTCCTCTTGGTTTTGCCTTTTGTTCTTCATTTTGGAAGTAATGTATACTGGCTGAGAATAGGGATTCATTACTTGGTTTTTTGGATCATTGCATGGTTAATTCTTGCAGAGAAAGCACGATTAAAATCTTTCAAATGGGTAAATATTGGTATCTCTTTTTCAGCCTTGCTTTTGGTATTCAATGGGCTTTGGTGGCATTCTTTTGAACAGAATGAGCTTTGGAAGAATACCGAGAAATGGGAATACCTTCCAGGGAAAACCATCCATTTGTCTTCCCATCAGGTTTCTACTTTGCAAAAGCTGAAAACCCAAATAGGAGAGGAGAAGGAGCTTCTTGCAGCCTACCGCAATTCAGGTATTCCTTTTCTTCTCGGAAAAACCCTCCCCCAAAGCCCCGGGTATTGGGATAAGGAGCAATTGAAAGGTTTTTTTCCAAAAGGGTATAGCAAAGATGTCTTATTTTCCCCCATCGATTCCTTGCCCCAAAACTTTACTCAAGAGCCCATTCTGATCACCGATTTCAGATGAAAGACTACTTAGAAACACCTCAAACCTTTCTTTTTTGGGCTGGTGGACTCCTCTTGGCCTTGGGGATTATCTGGTTTCTGCCTTGGCGCTTTCAGACCAATGACGATGTAATGATGATGTGGCTGGTTTCTGGAGCCTATACGGGTGTACCCGAACCTTATGCAGTATTTATTCATCCTTGGCTCAGTTGGTCTTTTTCGAAGATATACGGCCTTTTTCCTGAGACCAACTGGTATGGTTTGACTTGGTTTGCAGTCAACTTCCTTTCCGCTTTTCTCCTTCTTAAAAAAGTATGGATTTCTGCTTTTTCAAAAATCCAGAAGCACTTTTGGAGTCTTTTTATTTGTCTGATTTCTTTTCATTTCGCCTTCTTTCCTCAGTTCACCTTGATCGCTGGTTTAGCGGCGCTCGCTGGATTACTGACAGTATTAGATACTAAATCAAAAGGCTTCAATACCCTAGGATATGTGGTCTTGTTTATGGCATTCTCTATTCGGTTTGAAGCAGCTGTTTTGGTAGGCCTAGGATGGACTTGGTTCATTTTGGTGTTCCAAAGACAAAAGGTTCTTAGTCTTTTTAAACCAGTAATTTTTACCTTTTCTGTAGCCGCATTCCTTTTTGTAGGGAAATGGGGATATGAAAAGCTCTGGGTAGATCAAGAGTATTTAGATTTTAATAAGGCAAGGTCTGGAGTACACGATCATCCTGTTTTTTTTCATGAAATGCAGGACGACTTGATTCCACAAGGTTCAGACTGGTTTTATTTTGGTAGATGGATTTATGAAGAGCTTCCAATTTCTACAGGCGACCTAATTGAAAAAGAAAGACAACTAAATCAAAAATTATATTCGGGGAAAGCTATTATTGATGGGTTTAGAAGGATTTTTCAGATCCAATCCACGGAGCTTTTCAAGTCTCTGCTGATAGTATTTCTCTTAACTAGTTTTCTTATTTCGAAATTAACTCTGCAAAGGAAGGTTATTTTTATAGCTGTTTGGATTTCATTTTTTTTGGTTTTCAACCATTTTAATATGCTTTATGGGAGAGTGAATATCCTTTTCTTTTTAATTCTAATTTTCCCTTGCTTTGATGCTGAGAGACTAAATATTTCAAACCTATTGTTGAAAATTTCCTTTGCAGCTTTAGTCGGGTTGTTTTCCTTGCATATTTTAAATTTTCATAACGAGATGAAACGGCGAGAAAAAATAAATGAAAACCTAACTAAGATTTTTAAAGAACATCAAATAACTAGCCCTATTTATTTTGAAGACATAATGGAATATCATTTCACAGATCATTACAGTCAAAATAGACCAGTTCCTTTTATTAGTTCTGTTTGGATTTCACGAAGTCCTATGCAAGAAAAAGCTTATGAATTAAGGGGTTTTGCGAGACAAAGTGAACTGAAAGAGTTTTACCTCTTGTCTTTTCAGTCACCTGAACCTTTGATTTTTCCAGACTATATGAATCGTATTTCTCCGGGATTCCAACTCCAATCTAAACAGGTAAGCGCAAACCTTATTTTACTTCACTACAAAAAATGATAGAATTATCAAGAAGGGGGATAAAGAGATTAAATCCTCGAATATATATCCCATAACCTTCGAACAATTCCTAATTCCTCATTCAACATTCCCAACTCTGGAAACCCCGAACTGTCACATCGAGCGGAGTCGAGATGCCAAAACGTACAACGTTCAAGGTTCTATGTTCAGCGTTCTACGTTCAAATAACTCTGGAAAACGGCTTAACGCTTAACACTAAATCCTTAACTTCTCAGTTCGTCAATTCATCGATTCATCAATTAGACAATCAACCCAAACCCAAAACCTTCCCCCAATTCCTAATTCCTCATTCAACATTCTCAACTCTCAGAACCCCAACTCTCAATTCCAAAAGATAGCTTCGTCGCTTCCTGCGAATCGTAGAAGATAAAAATCCTCTTAGCTCCTCGCTATGACGTACCTAACCTCCAAACTCCCCAACTCCCTTACTCCCATACTTCCCAACTCCCCATCATCGGTCATCCGACATCGGACCAACTTTCCAGCTTTAAACACCCTCCCCACTAATTCCTCATTCAACATTCCCAACTCTGGGAACCCCGAACTGTCACATCGAGCGGAGTCGAGATGCCAAAACGTACAACGTTCAAGGTTCTATGTTCAGCGTTCTACGTTCGAACAATTCATAATTCCCAATTCAACATTCTAAATTCTAAGAACCCCAACTCTCAATTCCAAAAGATAGCTTCGTCGCTTCCTGCGAATCGTAAAAGATCAAAATCCGCTTAGCTCCTCGCTATGACGTACCCAACCTCCAAACTCCCCAACTCCCTTACTCCCATACTTCCCAACTCCCTATCATCGGTCATCCGACATCCGACATTGGACCAACTTTCCAGCTTTAAATACCCTATCCCTCCTAATTCCTAATTCAACATTCCCAACTCTGCGAACCCCGAACTATCACATTGAGCGGAGTCGAGATGCCAAAACGTGCAACGTTCAAGGTTCTATGTTCAGCGTTCTACGTTCACATAAATCTGGAAAACGGCTTAACGCTTAACATTTAACCCTTAACTTCTCAGTTCGTCAATTCATCGATTCATCAATTCGACAATCAACCCAAACCCAAAACCTTCCCCCCAACTCCTAATTCCAAATTCCTAATTCCTAATTCTTCATTCAACATTGCTCACTCCTCATTCCTAATTCTCATTTCCCCAACTCCAAAAAACATTTGCCAAAAACCCTAAAACCACTTAATTTAACCGAGTAAAAATTTTACTCAACATTCTTCATTCTCAATTTTTCATTCCTCATTAATCCGTGCTCGACTCCCTCGTCACATCCAAGACCCGAATCAAGCTTCTGTTGAAGTTTTTTTCTCATGCCAATTCAGGTTACCTGCGTTCTCTTGCCAAGGAATTTGATGAATCCACCAATTCCGTGCGGGTAGAGCTCAATCGCCTGGCAGATGCAGGACTCTTGGTGGCTGAAGATGAGGGCAAGACCAAAATGTACAAAGCCAATGAAGGGCATCCCTTCTTTCAGGAAATCAAAAATATGGTATCCAAATTCCTGGGTTTGGATGACTTGATGGAGCGAATCGTCAAGCGAATGGGGGAGGTGGAAAAGGCCTACATCATTGGGGATTATGCACAGGGAATTGACTCAGGGACGGTTCAGATGATACTTATAGGAAAGAATTTGGATCGAGACTATCTGGATTTCATCCGGGAAAAAACCTACGAAAAAGTTAGCCGAAAAGTAGAAGTAGAAATTCTCGAGTCTGACCCAGGAGATATTCAAGGCATCTTAATCTTCGGAAAATAACACCTAAAATTTCACCTACCTAAACTGGAATTGAACCGAAATTTCCAATTGGGATATTTCTCAATCTCAGTTCTTCAAACCCTTACTATTAAGGCATAATCCTTAATTTTGCGACAAATTAACATTCATGAATATCAGGGAAGTTTTCAGAAAAGGGTATCCTCAGAATTTAAAGGATAGATTACTTTTTAGTTTAGAAAAAGCTAGAGATTTCCCTAAAATCCATAGGATTTTCGAGAGAATGGTGGGCTATCCCTTGGATTTGAAAAATCCAATCACGCATAATCAGCGAATATTTTTTAAGAAAATATATGATAGGAATCCGCTCCTAGTTATTACCTCAGATAAGGTGAAGGTGAGAGATTATATCAAAGAAAAGTTGGGAAAAGAGGCTGCCGAAGAACTTCTGATTCCTACCTACTTTGTGTCCAAAACCGGGGATGATATACCCATGGATTCTTGGAATCATGATTTTTTTATGAAAGCCAATCATGCTTCGGGTTTTAATAAATATGTATCTACTACTGATGATCCAAAAGGAATCAAGGACTTGGCCAAATCATGGCTGGCTCAGAGCTATGGGCAACATTACCTGGAATGGGCTTACAGAGATATTCCCCGCAGGGTCATTTGTGAGCAGGTATTGGTTGATGAAAGAGGTAAAATCCCCATGGATATCAAATTTTATTGTTTCCACGGGAAAGTGAAAATGATTATGTTTTTAGATGATCGATTTGGCGATCAGGGGCGTATTTTTACTGATGAAAATCTCAATGAAATTCCAGGTTCCCAAATGATGGGGAGTAAGAAGCTTTGGCCCGTACCCAAACTTCCTACCTTCCAAAAAATGAAAGAGATTAGCGAAAAGCTGTCTGAAGACTTTAGCTACTGCCGGATAGATTTGTATTCTATTGGTACCCAAGTATTTTTTGGAGAAATTACGCATTATACCGGTTCGGGATTAGAGAAGTTTGATGAGTATGACACAGATTTTACTTTTGGAGAGTTTTGGAAGCCAGAAAACAAGGATTTGAATTTTTTCGAGCTTTATGAAAAAATAAAAATTTCCCCCAATTCCTCATTAATAATTCCTCATTCCTAATTCTCGAAACCCCAAACATCCAAACTCCCCAACTCCCATACTTCCCAACTCCCCATCATCGGTCATCCGTCATCCGACATCGGACCAACTTTCCAGCTTTAAACACCCTATCCCTCCTAATTCCTCATTCAACATTCTCAACTCCATGAACCCCGAACTGTCATATCGAGCGGAGTCGAGATGCCAAAACGTGCAACGTTCAAGGTTCTATGTTTAGCGTTCTACGTTCACATAACTCTGAAAACACCTTAACGCTTAACCTTTTACCCTTAACTTCTCAGTTCGTTAATTCATCGATTCTTCAATTCGACAATCAACCCAAAACTCAAAACATTCCCCCCAACTCCTAATTCCCAATTCCTAATTCATAATTCTCGGAACCCCAAATCTCAATTCCAAAAGATAGCTTCGTCGCTTCCTGCGAATCGTAGAAGATCAATATCCGCTTAGCTCCTCGCTATGACGTACCCTACCTCCAAACTCCCCAACTCCCTTACTCCCATACTTCCCAACTCCCCATCATCGGTCATCCGACATCCGACATTGGACCAACTTTCCAGCTTTAACCCCCCTCCAATTCCTAATTCCTCATTCTCAACTCTATGAACCCCGAACTGTCACATCGAGCGGAGTCGAGATGCCAAAACGTGTATATTTCAACGTTCTATGTTCAGCGTTCTACGTTCACATAAATCTCGAAAACGGCTTAACGCTTAACATTTAACCCTTAACTTCTCAGTTCGTCAATTCATCGATTCATCAATTTGACAATCAACCCAAAACCTTCCCCCCAATTCCTAATTCCTCATTCAACATTCTCAACTCTATGAACCCCGAACTGTCACATCGAGCGGAGTCGAGATGCCAAAACGTGCATAGTTCAAGGTTCTATGTTCAGCGTTCTACGTTCACATAACTCTGAAAATGCCTTAACGCTTAACACTTAATCCTTGACTTCTCAGTTCGTCAATTCATCGATTCATCAATTCGACAATCAACCCAAAACCCAAAACCTTCCCCCCAATTCCTAATTCTCCTAACCTCCCCCTCCCAATTCCTCCCTTTTTATTTTATATTTAGGCTCTAGCTTAATTACCTATACATAACATCACCCTTTATGAGTACCAGTAACAGGTATGTCAAACCATCCCATCGGATCCTTGCGCGCTTTTTGGATGAGCTTTGGAAATACATCAAGCAAGGAAAGCCCATCTCAGAAGCCATTAAAGGATATTCAGCTTACTATGATTACAATCGCGTACGGGTATTTCCCTACGAACGCCAACTCCCATGGATCAATCATTTTGCCTGTGAACGCCTCCGCGAATTGATCAAACCAGGGATGAATATTTTGGAATTCGGACTGGGCGGTAGTACGCTGTTTTTTAGAAATTTAGGAGCCTCAGTTTATTCCATAGAACATGATGATGAATGGTTTCAAACCGTAAAAAAGGAGCTGGAAAATGATAAAATGGTTTCGCTTCATCTGTATAAGCCAGAAATCGATCAACCGGAAATTGAGGATAAATACCGAAGTGTGCATGGATTATTTTCGGAAGGGATGTCTTGGAAAGCCTATGCTCATGCGGCTGATCATCTCCCGGATGAAGCCTTTGATTTGATCCTCATCGATGGACGTGCAAGACCCGAATGCCTTCGCAATTCGATTTCAAAACTCAAGCCGGGAGGGATGCTGGTTTTTGACAATTCTGAGCGCGAATCCTACCAACAAGCCATGGATGAATTGATGGCCAATTGGCGCTGCGAAAAATATCAGGGCGTACAGATTTGTGATCCATTTTTCTCCGAAACAAGAATTTATTTCAAACCTGCCTAATCTTTCAGATTGCATAGCTAATTTGCCCTTCATGGCTGAAAAACTAGTTTCTATTCTCATCCCCAACTTCAATAAGGAAGCATACATTCCACACACTTTTCAAAGCATCTGCGAGCAGACTTATAGTAATTGGGAATGTATAGTCGTGGATGACCATAGTACTGATGCTTCCTTGGATTTGCTCCATGACTTTGCTGAAAAAGACCCCAGAATAAAAGTAGTCCGAAGACCTGAACACCTACCAAAGGGAGGGAATTCCTGTAGAAATCATGCTTTTTCGCTTGCTTCGGGTGAGTTTATTCAATGGTTTGATTCGGATGACCTGATGCTGCCGCATTGTCTGCAGGAGAAGGTCGACTTTCTCGAATCCCACCCTGAATTTGCCTTCGTGGCTTCTAAAGCTGAAATCAAATATGAGAAGGACTACAAGGGCAAAAGGACCTTTCATCAAAATATCCAATCCGAACAAGCTATTGAAGACTACTTGAGATTTCGAATTCTCTTTATTACCGGTGGGCCACTTTTTAGAAGGGAAGTCTTCGAAAAAACCGGGCTCTTCTCTTTAGGATTGAAAAAACATCAGGAATGGGAACTCTTCTTTCGAGTCATACTCAATTATCCTACTTGGGGTATTATCAATGAGCCCACCTATGTCTACCTGATTCATGGGAATAGCATTTCAGGGCAAAGTGCCAATAAACGCGAAAAACTCGTAAATGCTGAGGTTGCAGCGATCCAAACAGCCCTAAACCCGACCACTAATCCCTTTATTTCCAAAATTCCCCCATCGGTTTACCGGAAAACTTCCCTTCGCTACCTCAAATTTTCCCTCATTCACAAAAGAATGCAGGATGCTGGCTGGTTTTTTACTCAATACCTAAGACAACTAAATAGGTAGAATGACTTACTTCTAAAAATCAATATTTCAGCATTCATTACTAAACACGAATCCCCAGCAATTGAACTTAAAAGCAAAACTGAATAGCACCTACGATCGGCTCTATGACCTCCGGGAGCGAATCTTGGGCTATCCAAAACTGCATGAGATCTTCAAAAGGCACAATGGATTTGACCTTAACCTTCATGATCCCTGGACCTACAATGAATGGGTGGTTCATAAAATTTTATTTGCCCGAGACCCACTTCTTATTCAGACTACAGATAAGTTTGCAGTGAGAGATTATGTTCGCCAGAAACTGGGCACCAAAGAGGCAGAGGAAATTCTGATTCCCATCTATCATGTCAGCAAGATTGCTAGAGACTTTCCCGAGGAACTTTGGCAAAAAGAATTTTTCATGAAAGCCAACCATGGATCCGGCACCAATAAATTGGTCATGCCTGGTGCTGATCCTCATAAGACGCTCCAACTTGCCAAGGCTTGGCTCAATTCAAGCTATGGACAAAGACGTCATGAATGGGCCTATCGCGATATTCCGAGAAAGATTATTTGCGAAAAAGTGATCCGAAACGAAGAGGGAGATATTCCCATGGATATCAAATTCTATTGCTTTTATGGAAAGGTCAAATTCATTCTCTTTTTCAATGGGCGCTTTGGAAAACCATCCCGTGCATTTACCGATCCAGACCTCCAACTTATCCATGGGGTGCAGTCAGGCATACCTGATTTGGAAGACATTCCTTCCTATTCTACCCATGATAAAATGATTGAAATTGCCGAGACTTTGTCCAAGCCCTTTGTGCATGCGAGAGCAGACTTTTATTCAGTAGGAGGGAAAATTTACTTTGGGGAATTGACCCAATACTCAGGTGGAGGAATTGAGCATTTCGAGTCTTACGAAATCAATCTGGCCCTAGGACTTTTATGGCGACCCGAATACAAGAATAAAAGCGTTTGGGATTGCATTCAAGAAGCATCAACCAAGTACTAGGTATCAAGTAGCTAGTATCAAGACATAAGTGGTAAAAGGGAGAACCAAGAAATCAGAAACAAGAACCAAGACCATTAACCTCTAACAATACCTCGGATTAACCCTTAACAATTAACGCTTAACATTTAACCCCCATACTTCCAAACTCCAAACTGTCACATCGAGCGGAGTCGAGATGCCAAAAGGTACAACGTTCAAGGTTCTATGTTCAGCGTTCTACGTTCACATAACTCTTGAAAACGCCTTAACGCTTAACATTTAACCCTTAACTTCTCCATTCGACAATTCATCAGTTCATCAATTCGACTTGGAACAAGGAACCACGAACTTCGAACTTCACATTAACCTTTAACGCTTTACGCTTAACATTTAACTCTTAACTTCTCCATTCATCAATTCATCGGTTCATCAATTCGACTTGGAACAAGGAACCACGAACTTCGAACTTCACATTAACCTTTAACGCTTAACGCTTAACGCTTAACATTTAACCCCCATACCCCCATACTTCCAAACTCCAAACTGTCACATCGAGCGGAGTCGAGAAGCCAAAAGGTACAACGTTCAAGGTTCTATGTTCAGCGTTCTACGTTCACATAACTCTGGAAAACGCCTTAACGCTTAACAATTAACCTTTAACTTCTCAGTTCGACAATTCATCAGTTCATCAATTCGACTTGGAACAAGGAACCACGAACTTCGAACTTCACATTAACCCTTAACGCTTAACGCTTAACATTTAACCATTAACTTCTCAGTTCATCAATTCGACAATAGCCCCAAAATCCCATTCTTTCAAAAAATAAATTTGCAATTCCAAAAGCACCGAGTAAATTTATTACTCAGTCGCCATTGTGAGGAGGTCAACTAGGCCGACGAAGCGATCTTAAGAAAGGAACATCATTGCGATCTCGAAAAACGGGAAAAATGAAGAGTTATGAATTGATAAATGATGAATTTGTGTCAGTTAGATTTAAGATCTATATCTGAACTCCTAATTCTTCACTCCTAATTCAACATTCCTAATTCCTAGCTCCTCGATGGGAGTGAAAGGGCGAAGCTGTGCGGAAGGGAATTTAGAATTATGAATTGACTAATGAAGAATTAAAGTATCAGCATTATTTTCTGTTGGGACTCTAATTCCTCATTCAACATTCATCACTCTTAATTCCTCATTCCTCATTTCTAGCTCCTCAATGTGAGTGAAAGGGCGAAGCTGTAATTAATGAAGAATTATGAATTGACTAATGAAGAATTAAAGTATCAGCATTATTTTCTGTTGGGACTCTAATTCCTAATTGCTAATTCAACATTCATAACTCTCAATTCCTCATTCCTCATTTCTAGCTCCTCAATGTGAGTGAAAGGGCGAAGCTGTAATCGTTCCACGTTCTAGGTTAAGAGTTCAGCGTTAGTCAAACCCAAAACTTACAACGCGCCACATGAAAGTTCAACGTTTTGAAGATTTGGAAATTTGGAAAGAAGCGAGAGAAATAGCTTTGACAATTAAAGAGCTAACTCGAAAAAGTGAGTTTTCAAAAGATTACAAATTCGTTGCTCAAATTACAAGTGCCTCTGGATCTACTATGGACAACATTGCAGAAGGATTTGATAGAGATGGAAATAAAGAGTTCTTTCAATTTTTATCAATTGCCAAGGGCTCAAACTCTGAAACTAGATCACAAGCCTATAGGGCCTATGATTTTAAGTATATTGACGAAGAGGAATTAAATAAAATACTTCTTTTAACAGAGAAACTTAAAGCTAAAATCAATTCTTTGATGATCTATTTAAAAAATTCAGACCGAAAAGGAAATAAATACTCATAAACGTTCCATGTTCATGGTTCTTCGTTCAGCGTTCTCCAACCCAAAACTCAAAACGTACAACGTAGAACCCAAAACGTACAACCCAGAACCCAGAACCTCTCACATCTCATCATTCCTAACTCAACATTCCTAACTCCTCATTCTACATTCCTAACTCATAATTCCTAACCCTCTGCGACCACTTTTCCTCATATCCCTTCTAGCTCTCGTCGTCTTTTTCCAGATTAATGGGGAAAAAATACCCGTCAATGAAGGGGCGATTGACGATGGAGTTTTTTACCGTACGGTAGGACAGACCTTTGTGGAGAGCATCGAGGAGCAAGGATATAATCTAGTCCAACTCACCCGTATTCTTCCATTTGCCCTGCTCAATCTTTCTTTTTCAGCCTTACACATCGTCAAGGATAATGATGGAATGCGAAATGGCATGATTCTATGGCAACTTGTCTATCTGGCTATTTCGGTTTATTGGTATTTCCGGATTTGTAAGAAGATTCGGGCCAAAACTCCCCTCATGACCCTGGGATTTATTTTGCTCTTTTTCAATTTCACATGGCTCAAGGAATTTTGGTATCATCCCTTCAGCCCTGATGGGGCTGCTTTTGCACTCGGAATGGGGCAGGCCAATTACTTCCTCCGCTACGAAAAATTCAAATTGGGTATGGTTTCCCTCCTTGGAGCCTTTGTATCACCCTTACTTGTGATCTCGGGTATGCTAATGCTATTTCTTCCGGGAGACAAACTCGTTCCCTATGTTGGGGAACGACCCAAATCCACTTTCCCTCTTTTATTCGCAGTAGGCTTACCCATTTTGCTGGCCATAGCCGGATGGGGACTCTGGGGCTGGGGTGAGCGTGATATATGGGCCCAAATTGCCCATGTGATCTCTCTATTAGCCATGGCACCCCTTAGTATCTGGATTGCTCAGCGAAATACCATCGATTGGGAGCAATCTCTAGCCTTACTGAAAAAGCGGGCTCGGCCCAACCGACTCAATAAGGGGATTATGGTTCTGATGGGAATCCTGCTGGTTTTAGTACTGCTTTCCGGGAAAAACGAAGCCTTGGGACTTACGCAAATGCTGCAAGATATTGGAAGGGGGAGTTTCCGTTTTCCTTTAGATTTCTTGCTTGGCTTAGTTCTCCAATGGGGATTGGTTTTACTCTTCACGGCCATGTACCTGCATCGCTTTACGGAGCAACTCGGACGTCAAGGCTGGGCGGCAGTGGCTACCATCTGGGTAGGAATGGCTATCCTTCCTTTCTTCACGGCTAGCACCTTGGCAGCATGGGTTCCACTTTGGGCGATTATCTTGCTTAAAGGACTCAAGCGCTATCGATGGCATACTAAGGACCTGATCCTAATAGGATGCTATGGCTTGCTCTTATCGCTTGCCTGGCTTCAGGTGAATTCCCCCGAACTCATCGAATGGCTTGCCCAACCGGCAAGAAGCACTAATCTTCAGATTCAAAAGTGGGCGGTTCATCTTCCCGAATACCGCAGCTTTTGGGCCTATCTAATCGGAGTAGTCTTACTCTTGGGAGTAACAGGCCTACTTTACCTGAGAAAAGGAAGGTATCAAAGGATGATGACAACATAAAGGTTAGAGGTTCCACGTTCAGCGTTCAATGTTCTAAGTTCGAGCCCATTCCTAATTCCTCATTCAACATTCATAATTCAGGCAATTCCGAACATTTAACTCTTAACGTTTAACTCTTAACTTCTCAATTCGTTAATTAATCAGTTCCCCAGTTCTTCAATTCCACAATTCATCAGTTCGAAAATAATTTGAGATTTAAGCTTTACCCTTAAGATCAGAGATTCCACGGCTTGGTATCAAACTCCGAAAGTAAAAAAAGAAACAAGGATATATTCAATGAGGTTCTTTACAAAGAACAGATTGATTTTAAATTAAAAAATATTACTTTATGCCTATGAATACTAAAGAACTTAATGCCGAAAACCTTATAAAAGCGCAACAACGAGCAAACAAATCTTCACAAAAGATGATCCGTGTATTAGGTTTGGATGATTTGGTAGTTAGAAATAATAAGTTGATTAAGATTAGTCCTGATGGTTCTGAAGAAGTCGTTAGAGACTCAAAATTTAAATCGGTTAAAATCAATAGAGGGAGTTTTCAAATAAAAAGTGAGTAAGCTTCCAAAATTCAGGCTTTTTGCAGGTCCAAATGGTAGTGGTAAAACTACTCTTATCAGCACAATTGGTAAGGATTTTAACCTTGGAGTCTTTATCAATGCAGATATTTTGGAATATGAACTTTCAAAGAAAGGGTTTTTGGACTTAGAAGAAATTTTAGGAAAGCCTTTACCAAAGCAGTCTGATTGGAATGAATTTTTTGAGGTATATAGTAAAAAGGATCCTAGGTCCAAACATTTTGACAAGGCGATATTAAAAGTAGAAGAGGGGATTTTGGTATGGGATGGTGAGATAAATAGTTACTTGGCGTCAATAATTGCAGCTTTTTTTAGATACTGCCTCCTGAAACACAAAAAGTCATTTTCTTTTGAGACGGTGATGTCTCACCCTTCCAAATTGGATTTTATCTCGGAGGCTAAGGCTTTGGGGTATAAGTGTTACCTGTATTTTATTTGTACAGACGATCCTTCGATCAATATTCTTAGGGTAAAAAACCGCACCGAAATGGGTGGTCATGACGTTCCAAGTTCTTTGATTGAAAGTAGATACTATCGTTCATTAGAATTATTAAATGAAGCCTTTTTGCTTGCAGATAGGGCATTTATTATTGATAGTTCAAATAGGAATAGAAATTTGATCCTTGAAAAAAATGACAGAAAAGTACTGATTAAACAGGATATAATTCCAGGTTGGGTTGATCAGTACCTTATCAAAAAGCTTGAGCTTGATTAAAGCCTGCTTTCCATCATCAAAAAGGATTAACATTAAACGTACAACCCAAAACCCACATTGTTCGACGTTCGACCAATTCCTAATTCCTAATTCAACATTCTATGAATTTAAGGCTTAAACTTCAATTCGTCAATTCATCAGTTCATCAATTCAACAACTACCGACCAATTCCTAATTCCTCATTCAACATTCATAATTCCTAGAACCTCGAACCCAAAACGTAGAACGTACAACCCAAAACCTTCAACTCATCAGTTCATCAATTCGACAATTAATCAACTAATCACCAAAGATGCTAATCGCCGGAGCCGGAGGACATGCCATAGAACTTTTAGATATCCTAATTTCTGAGGAAATGACAGCAGATCTGGCCTTTTACGATGACCTGACAGGCATCACTTCCCTCCATGGTTTTCCCGTGCTCAAAAATGAGGAAATGGCTAAAGAGTACCTCAGCAAGACCCCAGACTTTATATTAGGGACGGGTAATCCCCAAGTCAGGATAATGTTTTATCAAAAGTTTAGGGCTTGGGGTGGTACACATCGGTCGATCAAAGGAAGGGGAATAGCTTTCAGCAATTTCTCCAATAGCAATGAAGCGGACATTTTCAACCTCTGCTTTATCGGGGCAAATACCCATATCGGAACAGGAACCCTGATCAATACCGGAGCTCAAATCCACCATGATGTACGGGTAGGAGACTTCTCAGAGATCAATCCGGGAGCGGTACTGCTAGGTGCGTC
The DNA here is from genome assembly GCF_002807035.1 of Algoriphagus formosus. GTDB lineage: Bacteria > Bacteroidota > Bacteroidia > Cytophagales > Cyclobacteriaceae > Algoriphagus > Algoriphagus formosus. Next base: position 204,028 of record NZ_NIUC01000003.1, read on the forward strand.
ACAGGTCGGAGATAAATGCAGCATAGGAGCCAATGCCACCATTCTACCAAAAGTAAAAATAGGAAATCAGGTCATCGTCGGTGCGGGTTCGGTGGTAACTCAGGATGTACCGGATGGAGTAAAAGTGATTGGGGTACCAGGGAGGATTTTAGATCTATGAGTAAAACAATAATACAGCCCTCAGCAGGCTGGAAAGTAGTAGATTTTCAGGAACTATGGAGGTATAAAGACTTGCTCTATTTCCTCACAGTCCGTGGAATCAAAGCCCGCTATGCTCAATCAATTTTGGGAGTTGGTTGGGCTATAATTCAGCCCCTCTTTACCACCTTGGTATTTACAGTGGTATTCGGTGGCTTAGCAAAAGTGGATTCCGATGGGATGCCCTATATCCTGTTTTCTTACTTAGCACTATGGCCTTGGAACTACTTCTCAGGTACGCTTTCCGAATCAGCCAATAGCCTAGTGGCTAATGCAGGGATGATCACCAAAGTTTATTTTCCTCGCTTGATACTTCCACTGGCTGCGATCTTTTCCAAGCTCTTGGATTTTATTATTTCCTTCGCTGTTCTCTTGTTCTTGCTGATTTACTTTCAAGTGCTTCCAGGATGGCAAGTGGTTTTTCTTCCACTGTTATTAATTCAGTTATTGGCCTGTTCGCTTGGAATTGGAATGATTCTATCTGCCATGGCTGTGCAATACAGGGATGTGAAGTATGCACTAGGATTTATTGTCCAACTCCTTCTCTATGGAGCTCCAGTCGTCTACAGTACGACAGCTGTTCCTGAACAATATCAATTCCTCTATTCGCTGAATCCTATGGTGGGAGTCATAGAAGGCATTCGAGCTATGTTTTTGAGTCGCCCAATGCCTTGGGAATGGATTTGGCCAGGGGCTATTGTGGCAGTAGTGCTTTTTGTTTTTGGCTTGTTTTACTTCCGCCGAATGGAACGAGTATTTGCAGACGTTGCGTAAACCTGACCCATGAGGCGGTCCCGATTAGATAAAAAAACAAAGAGAAATCGGGAAGAAAAATGGAGAAAATATTTGCCGATGTCGCATAACTACCTCCCCCGACCCCTCCTAAAGGAGGGGAGACCGTCCCAAAATAGAAAGAAAGTAATTGATGGAGATTGGCAACTATAATACGGAAGATTCCATCCCCCCTTTAGAGCCTGTCCCGAACTTGATTCGGGAGGAGACTGAGGGGACTGAGGGTAAAATGCATCACAAGGCTTCACCTGAAATTTTCCGAAGGGCAAAAGAGCTGAGAGAACAAATGACTCCAGCCGAACAAATTCTTTGGGAAAAATTAAGAGCAAATCGACTCAACGGACTTCACTTTAGAAGACAGCATCCAGTTTCAAAATACATAGTAGATTTTTTCTGTCACGAATATCTATTGGCTCTCGAAATTGATGGAGGAATACATCAAAGCGAAGATCAAAGAATTAGAGATAACGGTAGAGAAGAGGATCTTCAGCAACTAGACTTAAACATCCTTCGCTTTTCAAACGATGAGGTTCTAAACGAAATTCAAACTGTTTTAAATAGAATTCTAAGTGAGATTGAAAGAATTAGAAAAGGTAAAGATTATAGATAAACCAACATTGTGAATTCAATACTTAATTTTAATACGAATCAAAACTCCCCTTTAGGCCTGCGCACCGAGGCGTGGGGCAGGGGGGTACCCCTCCCGAGCTCCCCTGAAGGGGAGGAGTGTTTACCGAAGACCAATTATTAAATATATTCAAATTGAATACTAAAATAAATTCTGGAACGATAAAGTCCCCCTTTAGGGGGATTTAGGGGGTATGTCAGACACCATTATTAAAGTAGAAAATCTCTCCAAACGCTACAGAATCGGCCTGCAAGAAAAGAAAGCCGATACCTTTGCTCAACAGCTTTGGAATAATCTTAAAGCTCCGGTAAAGAATTTTCAACGGATCAAAAGTCTTGGAAAATTCGATGAAGAGGAGGAATCGGTTCACTGGGCATTAAAAGACGTGAGCTTTGAAGTCAAGCAAGGAGAAGTCTTGGGCATTATCGGAAAGAATGGGGCAGGTAAATCCACGCTGCTAAAGATTCTCTCCAAAATCACCGAACCCACTTCGGGCCGTATCGAAATGAATGGCCGGGTAGCTGCACTTTTGGAAGTAGGAACAGGTTTCCACCCTGAACTTACTGGCCGGGAAAACATCTACATGAACGGGACCATTCTCGGAATGACGAAAAAGGAAATCGACCGAAAACTGGATGAGATCATTGATTTCTCAGGGGTGGAAAAATATGTCGATACGCCTGTAAAGTTCTATTCCTCCGGGATGCGCGTCCGTTTGGGTTTTTCTGTTGCAGCACACTTGGAACCTGAGATTTTGATTATCGATGAAGTATTGGCTGTGGGGGATTTTGAGTTTCAGAAAAAGTGTTTGGGGAAGATGAAAGATGTATCTGTAAGTGGAAGAACGGTTTTGTTTGTAAGTCATAATTTGGAGGCAGTAAAAAATCTTTGTGATAGAGTATTGTTAATAGAAAATGGAATTATAGTTAAAAATGATCGAACTACTAGCGTGATTGATTTTTATTTACAAAAGTCAATTAGTTCAAATCGAAAGATTGAATGGGATTTTAAAAGTGCACCTGGAGATGATATGGCTAAATTTAAATCTGTTGAATTAATTGGGTCAAATTCAGGTGAAAAAAATTATATAGATAGAGAAGAAGATTTTGAAATCTCTATATGGTTTTGGATTTTAGAATTTAATCAAGAAATTAATTTAAGTCTTCGGTTTTTTACTGGAACCGGCGAGTGCCTAATGAATCTACATTCTCAATTACCGGGAGTTAAATTGGATAAAGGTCTTCATAATGCTAAATGTTTAATTCCGGGGAAATTGTTGAATGATGGATTATTTTCAATTTCGGTAATGATAGTTAAAGATAGCTCAAAAGTGCTTTGTCATGTAAAAGATGTGTTAAGTTTTGAGGTTGTGGAAACAAGAATGCGAGAAATGAATTGGTTAGGAAAAATACCTGGGTTTATAAGGCCTGAAATTAATTTTTCTATTAATTCAAAGTGATGTATAATTCGCCAAAAGTTTCAGTTTGTATGATTACATATAATCATCACCTATTTATAAAAGAAGCTATAGAGGGTGTGTTATCGCAACAAGTGGATTTTGGGGTTGAATTGATTATTTTAGATGATGCATCTCCGTTTAATATAAACTCTATTATTTTAGATTATATTAAGAATCATCCTAATGGCTCATGGATTAGATATGAAAGAAATGTGGAAAATTTGGGTATGAGTGAAAATTTTATAAAAGGTTTGAAAAAATGTGAAGGAATGTATATTGCTATTTGTGAAGGAGATGATTATTGGACAGACCCTTTAAAACTTCAAAGACAAGTTGCATTTCTAGATTCCAATCAAGATTATGTTATGATTGCTGATAATTCTATTTGGTACGAAGTTTCTAGGAATACTGAAAGGAAATTTAGCGATGGACCTACTAGAGATGTTAGTGTGTTTGAGATATTGAGAGAAAGACAATTTTCTACTGCATCTGTATTGTTTAGAAACTCAGATTACTTATATAAAAATTTAGATAAAATTCTAGGCGATGTAATTTTATGGGTTTTTCTTTCAAAACTAGGGGTGATTAGGTTTGATAATTATTTATCGTCTGTTTATAGGAGGCATCCTTCAGGAATGGTTTTGGGATCAGATAAATTAGAATGGGCCAAAACAATGGAAAAATGGAATTCTTTAATTATAGATATTGCTCCGAATATTCCATATTCAATTTTAAGAGAAAGAAATTTTAGTGGATATAAAGGAGCTTCAGATTTTTATTTAAGATCAGGTAATTTCTTTTTATATATAAAATGTTTAGGTAATCTATTCAGGATAGACAAACCAAATAGTTTGAAACTATTATTACACCATATAAAAAAAATATTAGATCATCTTGTTTATAGGAATATAAAATGATAGTTTTTAAAACAAGTCAATTCCCTACTTTTTCAGAAACTTTTATCGTTCATAGTATTGTTGCTGCAATTCAAAGTGGCTATGATGTGAAAATTCTTGTTAAAAGTAAGAATTCAATTAAAAATAGCTCTCAACCGGAACTTATAAGGAAGTATAATTTAATGGATAAAGTCATTTCTATTAAATCTATACCTAGTACTAATTTTAGAAAGGTCAGAAATTTAGTTTGGGATTGTATAAAAAATCCTCTATTAATATTTGTTTTATTGAAATTTTCTGTTATAAAAAGGAAAATGAGTTATAATTTTTTTTATCTTATAAAAGAATATTATAAGGTTTTTAGAGCCGAGGTGTTTCATGTTCATTATTGTGAAGAATTCACTCCTTTAAATAAATTAAAGTTTTATGGTTTGATTAATGCAAAGATTATTGTTTCTTTTCATGGATATGACGTAGATTTACTTTCAAAAAATCAAAAGGAATTTATTCCGATTCTTAATAAATATGTTTTTAAATTTATAGCTAACTCTAACTATACTAAAGGTAATTTAATTAATCTGGGATTAGATATTAATAAAATTGAAAGAATTTATAACGGCATAGATGTTTCTAAGGTTTCTTTTAAAGGAAGAAAAATAGATATCAACAATATAAGAATTATTTCAGTGGGAAGATTAGTAGAGATTAAAGGTCATTTTTATGCCTTAAAATCAGTTTTATCTTTAGTTCGTTTAGGTTATAAGATAAAATATACGATAATAGGTGATGGCAAAGAATTAAATAATCTTCAAAAATTTATAAAGTTATATAATCTTGAAAATTCAGTAGAAATTTTAGGAAGCAAGACTCAGTTTCAAATTTTTGAACATTTTGAGTCTAATGATTTGTTTTTATTTCCATCTACAAGAGATAGTACAGGAAGAGTTGAAAGTTTTGGTATTGCTTCAATTGAAGCACAATTATTTGGCTTGCCGGTTATTGCCTTTGATACTGGTGGAGTTTCAGAAACATTAATTAATGGAAAAACTGGGTTTCTTGTTATTGACAAAAATGTTGAAAAATTAGCAGATAAGATAATTCAATTAATTATTGATCCTGAATACTATTCAATGGTTAGTAAGGCAGCGCATAATTATGTCAAAAGTAATTTTAATTATTTAACTAATTTTAGACATACTGAAAACCTTTATAAATTTTAACTTGTGGTTATTCCCAGATTTTCAATTATTATACCAAACTTTAACAAGGCTTCGTATTTAGAAAATTCTATAAACTCTGTTTTACTTCAAACCTTCAAAAACTGGGAGTGTATTATTATAGATGATCATAGCACGGATAGTTCATGGGAAATAATAGAAGGTTATGCAAATAAAGATCATCGGATAAAACCTTTTAAAAGACCAAGAAATCGAAAAAAAGGTGGCAATGCTGCAAGGAACTATGGAATTCAATTAGCTAAAGGAGAATTCGTAGCTCTTTTAGATTCTGATGACATATGGGGTCCGAATAGGCTTGAATTGGCACTTCAGTTCTTGACCTCAAATAATATTGAAGCTTTATTCAGTGGAGCTATCGTTGTTAGTAAAAATTATACCCAAAAATTATCATCACGAAATATACGAGATGGAGAGTCTATATTCGACTTTATTCTAAGTGATGATGTTTTTTGCCCAACTCCCTCTTTTATTTTAAGAAGAGAACTTGCACAGGAAATTTTATTTGATGAGGATTTAAAAAGACATCAGGATTATGATTTTTTTATTAGAGCTCATATGAAGAAAGCTTGGTCGTATTTCGAAAATTTTGATGTTAAAGTAAATTGGGTAAGGGATGATTTGAAAGTTATCAACTATAGAGACTGTATTCCATTTTACGAAAAACATTGGGAAAAGAGTAAAAATGAGCAAATCCGGCATAAATATATAGTTAGGATTACTTCTTCCTCAATTCGAGAATCTTTTAATAATAACGTTGCAAAGTATTATAGAAATATATTGAAAAATGAAGGGTATAGATTTTCATTTCAGGAATACATCATGTTTTTTTTTCCCTACATTTTTTTCGTTCTTTCTAAATTTAAGTGGTTTACCCTTGGTGCTTTTAACAAATTAGGGATTTCTCAAAACCTTAAAAATTAGACTTAATATGAAACAAAGAATTACCTCTAATTTTCAATTTGTTTCTAATGCATTTAATTCTTCAAGTGAAAGGATTATTTTTTTATCAACTTACTTTACATCGAAGTTGGACCCTATGAGATCAGTTCATCAGGCTGAAGATAACTATGACTATTTCAGAAACTGGTATGAAAGTATTCGTGAATTAGGAATTTGGGGTGTGATTTTTTGCGATAACATTTCGGATGAATTTAAAAAGAAATACCAAACTGATAGAATCTTTTTTATCAAGTGTGAATTAGGCCCACACTCTCTCAACGATGAGCGTTTTTTTATTTTTTATGAGTTTGTACAGCACCTAAAAAATAGTGCTTTTGTAGTTTCTACGGATATCAATGATGTAATTGTCAACAAGAATCCATTAAAACTGCTTGAGCAACACCCTGAAAAGTTATTGGTAGGTCGTGGAATCAGAAAAACCTGGAAGGACGGGGTTTGGGCAATTAAAGCATTAAATCATTTTAACAGGAAATACAATAAAAGATTATCTGTTAGTTTTTTTAACTACCCTATGCTTACTCCCGGAACTATTGGTGGGAAAAAGGATAAGGTGGAGAAGATATATCTAGAAATGATTTCTATTTTTTCTGAACTTGGAGATGATGGAAACTATGACATGCAGGTATTTAATTATATTATGAAGGAGTCCTATTATCCTTATAAGTCCATTTGGGATGGGGTTATTCCCTTCAGGATTGCTAATTGGTATTATTACTTGGTCTACAGGTTTTCGCGAAAACTTCAAAAGGAATACAAAGCCCATAAATATGATGTAGTGACATCTGAAGAAAGTATATGTACCAATGATCGGATTTTGGCTGGTTTTCCTTTTGTAAGTGTAGTTGGTAAGTATGAAAAGAAAGGGGTTTCAAAAGCGTATTTAATTCATAAGTAAAAAAGATTTAATTAGGTGTAATCCTACATTACAAAAAATTGAAAATATATTCAAAAACAGTTGTTTCAGTTTGTGTAATTACATATAACCAGGAATCTTACATACTTGATACAATCAAAGGTATCGTCGCCCAAGTGGGTGATTTTCATATGGAGGTAATTATCTCTGATGATTGTTCAACTGATAATACTTTAAATGTTATCCATGATTTTTTTGAAAATTTCCAAAAACGAAATGTGACAGTTCAAGTTGTTTCTCAAACAAAGAATTTGGGCTCAACAAGAAACTTCTTTAAAACTTTAAATTTAGCTAATGGAGAATACCTTGCAATTTGTGAAGGAGATGATTATTGGACTGATAATTCAAAGCTTTTAAAACAAATTGATGTTTTGGAAGCAAATACTGACTGTAGTTTTTGTTTTCATAAGGCTAAAATTCTTAGAAATGGAAAATTCGACGAGAAATCTTATCCGGAATTTTTTAAAAAAAATGTTTTAAATCTTCAGGAATTTTTTGAATTGGATTCCATTCCAACTTGCTCTATCTTTTTTAGAAAAGTTGATCTTACCTTTTTTGAAAGTATTGAACACTCACATGGAGATTTCTTGCTTTTTTGTAGACTTTGTGAATTGGGGAAACCTTACTATTTAAATGAAGTAATGTCAGTTTATCGTAAACATCCTGGTGGTGTTAGTTTTCTTTTTTCTTCTGAGGTCTATTTAAAAAAGAGAATTGAAGAATTAAAAACTGAAAGTAATTTTTTCAATAATAAAAATGTAATTGAACAGATTAAAATTTCAAGAATGAAATTGCAATATAGGTTTTTTAAGAATTATGGAAGGAATCTCAATATTAAATCTAAATCATATCAAGTTTTCAATCTTTTTACTAATAAATATTTTTTACTGTACTATTTAAAAAACAAGTTTAACCTTTGAAAATCGGAATTTTAGTAGAGTCTTTTCCAAGAATTTCTGAAGTTTGGTTGGCCAATCAGATTATTGATTTGATTGATAAGGGAAATGAAGTTAATATTTATTCTATTTATCCCAGCAAGGACCAGATCATTCACGAACAAGTCAAAACTCATCATCTGATTGAGAAAACACAGTATTTTTTCTATCCCAAAGGATACACGATAACGAAATTGTGGCTTACGCTCAAGTTTGTATTTGCAAATTTAAGTAAGGCAAATCCAAAAAGAACAGTAAAAGGATTGAAATCTATTTTTTCAAGGAAGATCGAGCCTCTTTTTGGATTCAATTTTATTTTTCTAAATGGGATTCAGGATTTGGATATTCTGCATGCCCATTTTGGAGAAATTGGAGTTTTAGCCTCTAAGGTGAAAATGGCAGGTTTAATTCCCAATACAAAAGTAGTAGTATCCTTTCATGGCCATGACATATTTCCATTTAGGAAAGATTTTTATAGAAAAGAATATGCAATATTAAAGAAATTCTCAAGTGCCTTGATAGTGAATTCATTTTATAGCCTATCTCTCGTGGAAGATATTATTCCATGTTCTCATGCTAAAGTTTTGCCTGTTGGATTAAGTCTTTCTTATTTTAAACCTCAACACAATTCCCTATCGAGATCTAAAATTAGGATAGTGTTTTTAGGAAGACTTGTTTATCTTAAGGGAGGCTTACTTATGTTTGAGATTTTTCGTCAATTATTACCTTCTAATCCAGGTTTGGAATTAGTCATTATTGGGGATGGAGAACAAAGAGGAGAGATAGAAGAAAAAATTAAGGAGTTTGGACTTTCCAATTCGATCAAATTGAAAGGCACACTTTCACAGGATAGAGTTATCGAAGAATTTAATGAAAGTTCTATTTATGTTTACCCTGGAATGCAAGATCCGATTTTTAAAGCTGGGGACACCCAAGGTCTGGTAATCCAAGAAGCACAGGCCATGGAATTACCTGTGGTTTGTTCCGATGTAGGGGGAATCAAATATGGAATGGTAGATGGGGAGACAGGATTTTTGGTGAAGGAAGGAGATATTGATGGGTTTGTGGAAAAAATTCAATTGTTAATTGACCAGCCTGACTTACGAGATAAAATGGGGAAAGCAGGTAGAGCCTTTGTAAAAAAACACTTTGATTCTAAACTTATTGGAGATCAGTTGCAGTCAGTTTATACAGAAGTTTTAAATGAAGGTTGAGGAAAAAGCCCCTTATTTTTCTGTGATTATCCCAGTCTATCAGGATACAGAAAGGTTAAAACTCTGCTTGGAAGCCTTGGATAAAAATGATAAGAAAGGATTTGAGTTTGAGGTATTAGTCGTCAATAATGATCCTATAATAAAGAAGCTTGACCTGATTCCTAGTTCCTATTCCTTTTCTTTGAAATCTTTATTGGAACCGAATCCGGGGTCTTATGCTGCTAGAAATAAAGGTATTCAAAACGCTCAGGGAAATGTTTTGGCTTTTACAGACTCTGATTGTTTGCCAGACTCAATTTGGCTTCAAGTAGCTTATGAATTTTTTCAAAAAGATGAAAAAAGGGAAGTTGGGATTTTAACTGGACCAGTTTCCTTGTTTTTCAAGGATATAAATAATTTATCTCCTGCTGAACTTTATGAAAAGTACACGGGAGGATTTACCACTGAGGCATATGCTAAAGAAGGAAAAGCGATTACAGCGAATTGGTTTTCCTATAAATCAGTGATCCAGGAATTTGGAGGCTTTAATTCGGAATTAAAATCTAATGGGGATTCCGAGCTTTCCGGGAGAATTTTTTCCAAATATAAAATCGAATATTGTCCAAGTCTAGTTATAAATCACCCTGCCCGATACCATACTTCAGGTTTGGTGAATAAATACCAAAGGTTATTGGGGGGAGCCTTCACCAGAAGATTTCAGGGAAATCCAAAGGCATTTAGGAAATATTTAATTCAATTTCTTTGGGCTAGATATCGCTTTGCCTTAAAGCGATTATTCACTCTCTCTCCCAAAGAATCCATGCCAATACTTCAAGTTTGCCATGCCATTAATAGGGGGGCAATCCAAGAATACTTCAATCTAATTAAGGGAGGAGAAACCAAGAGATAGATGATAGAATCAAGAATCAAGAATCAATACCCTCTTGTATCCATCATTATTCCAGTTTATAATAAGGCTCTTTTTGTTGGCAGGACCTTAGAATCCGCTTTAGGGCAAACTTATCCCAATACAGAAATTATTTTGGTTGATGATGGCTCTATTGATAACTCATTTGAAATTCTTAAGGCTTATTTTGAAAAATACCCGGATCGAATCGTTTTAATAAATCAAGAAAATCTAGGGGTGTCTGCTGCTACAAATAGGGGGATTGTGGCTTCTAAGGGGGATTATATTCAATTTCTTGATGCTGATGATTTGATTTCTCCTGATAAGATTGAAACGCAAATAGAATTACTTTATGGAAAAGGCTATGATTCTGTCGCTACTTGTGAATGGGTGAATTTTGAAGCTACTATTGAACAATATAACCGAATCCCATATGGAGTATTCCAAAATTTTGATTCGGGTTTGGATTTGCAATTGAGATTTTGGAATTACCAAGAGATGATGGCAATCTCGTCGTATCTGACTCATCGGGATCTTATCAAGTTAGCAGGTAATTGGAACGAATCGTTGATAATCAATCAGGACGGTGAATTTTTTAGCCGAGTGCTACTACATGCTGAAAAGGTTCTTTTCGAACCTAAAGGAAAAGTTTACTATCGTATTCCTGGCGTTGGAAATGTTAGTCAGCAAAAGAGCTACTCGGCGATGAAATCCTTATTGGACTCCTATCTAGCCTGTGAACAATCAGTTTTGAAAGTGGAAGATTCACCAAGAATTAGAAATTCACTGAAGAAATTGTATCAAAAATTTATTTACGATGTATTTCCTAATTATCCTGATTTGTTGGCAAAGGCGGAACAGTATATGAATAACCAAGGAGTAAACCAATCTACCTATATAGGCGGACCCAAGTTTCAGAGACTTTCAAGGCTTTTTGGTTTCAAAAATGCACTTAGGTTGAAAAGAATTCTTTTATCTTAATTGTAGTGATTTGTTTTCCGTAATTATTCCGCTCTATAACAAAGCCCCTTTTGTAAAAAAAACCATTGATTCAGTAATTGGACAAACTTTTCGAGAGTTTGAAATTATTGTGGTCAATGATGGTTCAACCGACGGCGGAGAGGAAATCATTAAAAATGAATATGGTGATCAAGTAGTTCTGATTCACCAAGCCAACCAAGGGGTCTCATCCGCGAGAAATAGAGGAATAAACCAAGCAAAGTTTGATTATATCGCATTTTTGGATGCAGATGATATGTGGCATCCCGATTATTTAAAATGGATAATTCATGTGTTAGAAAAGTATCCCGAGATCAGAATGGTCGGTACTTCCTACACCAATGATTCCTTACCGGATAGTATTGAAAATCCAGAAATCGAGTTAATTGAGGATTATTTCGCCAAGGCGGATTACAATACCCTTTTCACCTCTTCTTCCACTGTTATACACAGAAGCTTTTTTGAAAGTAATATTGGTTTTAAATCGTATTTAATCCGAGGGGAAGATATAGATGTTTGGTTACGAACTTTTGATTGGTTTGGAAAAGCAGCTTATATCCATGCCTCTTTGATGCATTATACCTTGGTGTCATCTTCTAAAAAAGCATCAATTCCAAGATTGGATCAAACCATTTTATTAGAGATTTTTGAACCAAATTATTCTATTTCAGATCATTTTCCCTCCTGGAATTCATTTAGGGATAAATACTTAATGCTAAATCTTTTTCAATATTTAGGATCAGAAGTTAATTATAGGGTTGGTCAAGAATTAATTGGTAAAACGAGAAATTCCTTTTTTTTTACTCAAATCCCTTATTATATGCCTCTATCTTTTTTTCAATTTATTCTTCTCAAACCCATTTTAGGTAAATTCCTTAGAAACTACCTTAAATTCTGTTTTCGATATATCTACACTTGATTTGAAGATAGTAAGAATTGTTTCTGAACTGGATTTTGGTGGAGTGGAACAGGTTATTGCCAATTCAGTTCCTAATGTTTTTAATCGCACGGATATAGAATTGTCAATTTTAGTTTTGGGAAAAGGCGGGCGAATCTCCAACTATTTAATTGAAAATGGGGTTGCAGTTAATATTTGGAATAGAAGAGTAAGAATTCCAAATTTTTCATTGCTTTTCCAGCTTCAAAATTTCCTTCGAAATTACAATCTGGATGTAGTGCATTGCCAAGGATCAGAGGCAAATTTCCACGGGATATTAGCAGCCAAGTTTGCGGGAGTTCATAGAATTATTGGTGAAGAAATCGGGATTCCGAATCACCATAGCTTTTGGAAATGGATTTTCCGATTTGTGTACAAACAGGCTCATCAAGTTATCGCTATCTCGGAGGCGGTGAAGAGGGAGATTGTTGGATTGGGGGAAGTGAGTGCTGAAAAAGTGAAGATTCTATACAATCCAGTAGTAAGTGGTAAGTGGTCAGTAGTAAATAGTGTCGCAAATAAGTCAACAGGTTTTGTTTTTGTGACAACCTGTAGGTTAGTGCCGATAAAGAATTTGGGGCGACTGATTCAGGCTTTTGATGAATTGGTAAAGGCGAATCCTGATAGAGAGTTGAGGTTGAGGATTGTGGGGGAGGGGCCAGAGCGTGAGAATATTGAAAAAGAGATAAGAGATAAGGGATTAGTGAGTAGGGTTGAGATTTTAGGTTTTCAATCAAATGTATGGCCATTTTTAGAAGAATCGGATGTCTTTGTTCTACCCTCTTTGCGGGAGGGATCTTCGGTTTCTTTGGCTGAAGCCATGACAGCTGGATTGCCGAGTATAGTCACCCAGGTAGGAGGAGCTTCAGAGATTTTAGGAGATTCAAACTCCGGGATTTTAATTGATCCTTTGGATACCAATAGTATTCAAGGGGCCATGCAGCAAATGATTGATTTTTCAGTAGAGGAGCGTGAAGCGATGGGAGCTCGCGCAAAAAAAGAAGCTGAGCGATTTTCGGTAGATAATTATATTAGGGAGTTACTGAGAATATATGAAAAATAAGAGTTTACGTTGCATCGTCACTGCGAGCGCAGGAACGGAGCGAAGCAGTCTTTTGAATTCAAGGAGATTGCTTCGGGGCACTAATTCTTATCTAACACTCCAATTTTTGTGTGTCCCCTCGCAATGACTGAAAAAATTCGAGTACTCCATTGCATCGAAACTATCGCCTCGGGAGGAGTAGAGCAAACGCTTCTTACTTTAATTCGTGGTTTGGATAAGAAAAAATTTCATCACCGAATTATTTGTACATGGAAAGGAGGCCCAATCGCAAAAGCCTTAGAAGCTGAAGGGGTGGATTTGATTCCCATTGGAAGTTTTAAGCATCCCCTTCAATGGTCCAAACATAAGCAAGTGTTGAGGGTGATTCGGGAGTTTAAACCCCATATTATCCATGGAGCTATTTTCGAAGGAATGTCCATGGCTGCGATTGGTGGAAAGTTGGGAAAGGTACCCATTACCATTTTAGAGGAAACATCAGATCCTCAGAATAGATCAAAAAAAGCTAATTTCCTACTTCGGCTAATGTCTAATCAAGCTGATGTAATTCAAGCAATTTCTGGTAATGTTGGAAGGTATTTGATAGAAAAAACAGGAGTCAAAAAAGATAAAATTAGGGTAGTATTAAATGGTTTATCCCTTTCAGAAAAAAAAGAAGAAAGTGAACTAGATCAAATTCAAGAGTACCTGGCCCTTTTGAAAAATGAATTGGTTATTGGCTTTGTAGGAAGGCTATTTGATGATCATAAGCGAGTATCTGACTTGATAAAAGCTGTAAAATTGACTAAATCAGATTCTCTAAAGGTTTTGATCATTGGTGATGGGCCAGATAAAAAAAGTCTAATGGCTTTAGTAAATCAATTTGGTCTGATGGATCAGGTGATGTTTGCAGGATATCAATCGCATAACCAGAATTTTTATTCCATGATGGATGTTTTGGTTGTTCCATCATCCCGAGAAGGATTTGGATTAGTGGCAGTGGAAGCAATGCTTCACGGATTACCGGTAATTGCTACCAAAGTGGGTGGATTACAGGATATTGTCCTGGATCAAGAAACTGGCTATTTGGTTCCGCCATTATCTCCTGAATCCCTTGCAGAAAAAATTCAAATTTTAATTGAACAGCCTGAGCTTCGCCAAGAGATGGGAGAAAAAGGAAAACAACGAGCTTTGGAGCATTTTAGTGCAGAGCGCTACTGCCGTGAGGTCGAAAATCTTTATCTTGAGTTGTTGGAGAGGAAGGGATTTCTATAGATATCGGGAGAGATCGGATAATAAGGAGCAGTTACTTAGTTGTCATCGTTATCGTCGTTGTCATTGTTGACGTACCCATAATCCGACAACAATGAAAACTTGACAACTTGATAACAACACATCCATAATAACCTGATAACAAAACGACCCCCACTAAAAAGAATATCATCAAATTCTTGTTTTGCCTGAATAATTAAATGCTCGACATCCTAGTCATACTTCTGGTAATCCTCGCTCTCGTCAACTCCAATGCGAGTATGGCGAAACGATTTGGCCTACCCAAAAAGTATGAACTGCATTTACACTATTTACTGGCTTACCATATCTTTTTTAGCTTCTTCTTTACCTGGTATATTCTCAATTTTGGGGGAGACTCTCAGGGCTATTGGAAATTTGGGATGGAGCAGGTTTTAATTAAAGGAGAGAAAACGTGGTTTTCTTATTTTGGAGAGGGAACTACCTTTATTTTATGGCTATGTTATATCCCCAGTCAGTTAATGGGCTTGTCTTATTTGACTGGGAACATACTTTTTGGAGCTTTGGGCTTTATTGGGATTCGTTATATTTTTGTGATGACAGCAGAGCTTTTCCCCACAAATCATGAGGTTTTAGGTATACCGCTGTTTCCTACTGTATTTTACTTTTTAAATCTTCATTTTTGGTCTGCAGGTGTAGGAAAAGATGTGATTTGTTTTTGGGGTATTGCCTGGTTTTTATTTGCCATTCAGGAATACAAAAGCCGCTGGTGGCAAGCGGCAATCGCATTGTTTTTTGTTTACTTAGCTAGACCCCATATGGGACAGGCTTTGATATCTGGTGCTGGAATGGCGATTCTTTTGGGCTCTGAGGTTAAAATTGCATACAAAATTGTTTTAAGTGGGTTAGCAATTACCGCAGCTTTTTTACTACTTCCTAGTACACTTGAGGCTTTAAAGCTGGAGGAATTGAGCTTTGAAGCTTTAGAAACTATGTCAGGAGTTAGAAGTCAAGGCCTGAATACTAGTAATGTGGGTTCCGGCTTCGATATCTCCTCCTATCCTTGGCCATTGAAGTTGTTTACGTATATGTTCAGGCCTCTATTTGTTGATGCCCATAATTTTGTTGCCTTTTTTAGCTCCTTTGAAAACCTGCTTTATCTCTGGTTGAGTTTATTTATTTATCGAAACTGGACTCCGGAAGCGATTCGGGATATGCCCCTCTTTATCAAGGCTGGAATGATCACCTTTGTCCCTGTTACCTTGGCCTTTATGAATGCGTTGAGTAATCTGGGAATCATCATGCGCATGAAGAATATGACCATGATTTACTTTTTGCTCTTTTGTTTCTTTTTGATTGCCTATAATAAAAAGCTCCGTATTCAGAAGGTGAAGGAGAAGATAAGGTTCTATCAGGAGAGGGAGAGAATTAGGAAGCGTAAGCTTGCGAGTAGGGAGTAGATATTAGGGAATAGGGAAAAGGAAGTAGGAATTAGGGAGTCCATTAATCTCCAAATCCCTTAATCTCTTATCTCTCAATTCCTTATCTCTCAATCCTTTAAATCTAAGAATATGGAAAAATCAAATTCATTCGAAGACTTGATCTGCTGGCAAAAGGCCTACAACTTGAAACGGAGATTGAAAAGAGACGTTCTTTCAAAATTACCAAGAACTGAACAGTATGAATTACGCTCTCAGATTCTTCGAGCTGCCCGTTCATCAACTGCAAATATCGCCGAAGGTTGGGGAAGGTTTCATTATTTAGATTCCAACAAGTTTTACTATAATTCTCGCGGTTCTATTGCTGAAATTTTGGACTATTTAATTGAGGCAAGAGATGATGAGTATATCTCCGATGAATTATTCACAGAATTGAAATCTCAGCTCTTGGAGGCTATTCGAGTATTAAATGGTTATATTTTCTATTTGAAGCGTGAATATGTCAATTCTTTGAAGAAAGGAAGAAGGGAATAGAGGTAAGGGAGTAGTGAATAGAGAATAGGGAATTCCCCAATCCCTTATCCCGAATCCCTCAATCTCCAAATCTCTAATCCCCAATCCCTTAATCTCTGGATTTCCAATCCCTACCCAAACCACCATTGAAAATACTCTTCCTACCCAAATATCCGAGAATGGGAGCAAGTAGTCGATTGAGGACCTACCAATACCTTCCTTTTTGGGAAAAGGCCGGTTATCAGGTCGAGATCAGCTCATTTTTTAATGAAGCCTATTTAAAAAGGTTTTACCAGGGCAAGAAGCATCATCCTTTGAATGTGCTGGGATGCTACATCCGTAGATTTTGGATTTTGCTAGGTGCAGGAAAATACGATCTGATCTGGATCGAAAAAGAGGCTTTTCCATTTCTTCCTTCCTATGCCGAGTGGCTTTTGGCGAAATTGGGGAAGGGCTATTTCGTAGATTATGATGATGCGGTCTTTCATAATTATGATCAGCA
Organism: Algoriphagus formosus; assembly: GCF_002807035.1. Taxonomy (GTDB): domain Bacteria; phylum Bacteroidota; class Bacteroidia; order Cytophagales; family Cyclobacteriaceae; genus Algoriphagus; species Algoriphagus formosus. The sequence goes on from NZ_NIUC01000003.1 coordinate 220,827, forward strand.
TTCTGGCTGGTTGGTGCGCACCTGGATGGGAGATAAGATTGATTGGGTGATGCGGAATGCCCGATTGGTTTTTGTTGGAAATGCCTATTTGAAGGAAAGGGCTTTGAAGGCAGGAGCCAAGGATGTTGTTTCCCTTCCTACGGTCATTGATCCTAGTCGCTACCGCATGAAGGCCTATGGGGAATCCTCCCAACGAGTGAAGGTAGGATGGATAGGTTCGCCCACCACATTGAAGTATCTTCTTTCCTTAAAGCCGGTATTTGAGAAGCTGCGAGAGCAATTGGATTTTGAGCTTTTGATAGTGAATGCCAAGCCCTTTGGGGAATTGGATTTGGCTTGTCCGGTCAGGATGATTCCATGGTCAGAGGAGACAGAGGTGGAGTCCATTTTATCCATGGATATTGGCCTGATGCCCTTGCCAGATGATAAATGGGAGCGTGGCAAATGCGCCTATAAGTTGATTCAATACATGGCTTGTGGGCTGCCTGTTGTGGCTTCTCCTGTAGGGATGAATGTGGAAGTGGTGGAGGATGGAGCGAATGGTTTTTTGGCCAGTTCCGAAGAAGAGTGGGTGGAGAGTCTTCGAAGATTGATTTCTGATGAAGAAATGCGCAGGGAATTTGGGGAGCAAGGATTTAAAATAGTTCAGGAGCGCTATACCTTACAACGGAATTTTGGATTGATTCAGGAAGAGTTGAAAAGCTTGTTCGATAAGGAATTGGATTAAAAAGGGTTCACCTATATGGCGCAGGCCCGCCTGCCGGACGGGCAGGTCTCAGGACATACATGGCGCAAGTCTCCTGACTTGTGCCTAGAACAAGGCAGTCTCCAGACTGCTTTTTTTATATCCGTCTCCGTCTTGCTGGGATCCTATATCCGTTTCCATATCAAAGATCAAGGCCCAGCGCTGGGATGGTGTTGTGTCTTTTTTACCCAGCATTTCGCTCATCGTTCCTCTTCGCTTATACTGGGCTAAAACATTTCATGTCCGCCGCGGCGGACCGGCACTTCAGCACTCATAACGATTCATTTTCGGAGGTTATAGTTTTTTGGGCGCGGTGGGTTGACGCAAAAGCGGGCCGGCGTCCGGCCTTGAGCGTGGAAGCCTGTCTGCCTCAGGCAGGCTTTTTTGCGTCGAAGGCTTTTGGCTACTTTTGGCCTTCAAAAGTAGTAAAGGGTAAAATTTCCTATAAAGCCATAAGGTTTTCATGCCCTTTAAAGTCTGTGATTTTTTGCTTTCCTCCTGCTGCTATCGAAGCCCCCGTTTCCACACTAAAGAACAATGCCTAGAACAATGTAGTCTCCTGACTGCTTTTTTTATATCCTTCTCCGTCTTGCTGGGATCCAATAAACGTTTTCAAACCAAAGATCAAAGCCCAGCGCTGGGAAAAGGGGTTGATTCGATTCCACGGGGTTAAAACCCCGGGCCTGCCTGCCGAAGGCATGGCTACCCATCTTTTACCCCTCTGGGGTTTTTATTCACTATAATTCTTGTTGTTCAGGATTTGCAATCCCGAACTCTTATCGTAGGACTTACAATCCGGATAGCTTTTCACGTTCCTTGCGCTGGCATCAACTTTTCGTTTCCATATCATAATCCTGCGCCAGCGCTGGGGAAAGGGGTTGATTTCATTACCTAGGGTTGCGTCCCCGATAATCTCGGGGCAGGCAGTTCCTCCTTACCCTAGGCTAAAACATTTCGTGTCCGCCGCGGCGGACCGGCACTTCAGCACTCTTTATTCAAACACGCAATTATCTAAAATATTTCACCGAACGAAGAGAGGTGTATTTCACAAAGTATATTTCGCGAAGCCTATTTCACCGACGGGGTATTTCTTATTAGTGAGAAAAAAATCATTGTCCTGTTTAGTATTATGGATGGTTATAAATTAATCATTCAAAATTCAGCATTCGACATTAAAAAAGTCAAGAAACAAGAAGACCGTTAAGGGAACGATTTCAGGTCAATTGAAACAAAAACACCGTATTTCGTATTTCGTCTCTGTTTTGCTGTGCCTTCAGCACTCTTTTTTTAACCGAACGAAGTGATATGTATCTTAAGAGGCGAAGCCGACTATATATTTCTGAACGAAGTGAAGGGTATCTTTTTGAACTCAGCGAAGATTTTTTAAAAGATAGCTGCGCAGAAAAAGAAAGATATGGCTGCGCCAAGAAATAGTGGCCTATTTCACCGAATGTGTATTTCTTTTCCTTCTTTGAGGGAGATTTAAATCGTCTCCACAGACCATCATATAGAGAACCACAAAAATTACCCATTACTCAATAAAATGGTAAAAAAGGCTTTCCTTGGTATATTCGCGCTAAGCCAGATTAAATTTGAAAAAAATCCTATACATCACCTGGGATTCTGACCGAACCAATTACTTAGAGTCACTCTTTTTCCCCATTTTCCAAGGGGTTCAAAAAAAGAGCGATTACAGGTTTACCGTATTTCAATTCTCCTGGGCAAAGGGATCAGAGCTTAGTCGCTTGAGTAATTTGGGAGAAGATTTAGGGATCAAGTATATCCATCACCCGATCTCCAGAGAAAAAGGTCGAATGAGGGGGAGTTTGCATGCCCTGTGGCAAGGACGGCGCCTAATCAAAAGGATGATTGACAATGAGGGATATCAAGTGATTATGCCTCGAGCCACCATGCCTGCGATTTTGGTTAATTCACTTTCTTCTTTCTTGAAGAAAAGGAATATCAAGATTGTATTCGAAGCAGATGGATTTCCTATTCAAGAGCGAATTGATTTTTCGGGTTTAAATCCGGATTCATTGCAGGCCAGATTTTTACTAAAGCAGGAAAAAAGAATGCTTTTGCTTGCTAATGCGGTGTTGACTCGCTCAAAAAAGGCTATTGATATTCATGTCGATAGAATTGGTGAAGCACAAAGACCAAAATTTTATGCTGCTGCAAATGGTCGAAATCCTGATTTTTTCAAGTTTAGTAAAGAAAAAAGAAGTGAGATACGAAAGTCACTCGGTCTGAGTGAGTCTGAAGTATGCTGGATTTATGTGGGTTCGCTTGGCCCGGCTTATGGAGAAGAGGATTTGATGAGCTTATTTGATCTTGCTCAAAAGCGATTTGGAAATTTGCACCTTTTGGTCCTTCCCAATGATTTGGATTATGCTAAAGAGAATTTGAGAACAGAGTTTTCCGATCGTGTCCATATTCTAAATGTCCCTTTTAAAGAAATCCCTTCCTATTTATCAGCAGCTGATATTGGTTTGAATTTTCGTAAGAATGCGGCTAGTTTGTCGGGACTTTTCCCAATCAAGCTAGGCGAATACCTGCTCTGTGGTTTGCCTATTTTGGGTAGTCTGAATATGGGTGATGCCGAATCAATACTAGGAGATCAATCTTTTGTTCTCAACTTGGATTTGGATAGCGTAGAGGATTGGGAAGGAAGATTAGAAAGACTACCTTCCTTATTACAGGAAGATCGATTGGCTATTCGGGGTTTTGCTCTCGAACACTTTTCCTTGGATAGCAGTGTCAATACCTATTTGGAGGCTTTGAATTCGTTGTAAAGAAATGAGGACGGCAGATTTTCTTTGTTGGGCGATACTTATCCTTTTTTGGGTCTTTTATTTTTGGAATTGGTCAAAAAAAGAAAAGAATTGGATCATCGGATTGGGGATGTTTCTTTTCCACTTCAGCATGACATTCCTTGCTTTTCAATACCTCAAAGAGGTAGGAGGGGATTCCACGGTATATTGGAGGGTAGCCAATTTCCCCGAAGAGAATTGGGGAGAGTGGATTTATGTCTTACCCTATTCGGCTGGATATTTTATATGGGCTGTTCGGCCTTTTGCATATTATCTTGGGCTTTCCTATCTCTCCGGAACCTTGATTTTCAGTAGTTTGGGGATGATGGGTTTTTTGTGGTTGTATCAATGGATATCCTCTTACACCATAAAATTTGAAAAGGCTCAATTCCCTATTTCAGTGCTTTTTATTTTGGTTTTATTTCTTCCAAATGCCCATTTTTGGACGAGCTTGGTTGGAAAGGAGTCCTTATTGTTTTTTTTGACAGTCTTGGCCTTGAAACTAGCCTTTGATAAAAAGTTTGGACTTATGGCAATTCCTTTGGTATTGTGCATATTGATCCGACCGGTATTTGGATTGATTTTTCTTGCAGTCTTGAGTGTTTTTCTTTTTCAATATGTCAGGTGGTCTTTACTTCAAAAACTAATCTTGGGGATATTGATAGGTTTTCTGACCTTGATTGCCATCAATTTTATAGTAGTGTATGTGGATGATTTTGAGTGGAATCTACAGATCTTCGAAAACTACGCTCAATTTCAATATTCACGATTCAATGCCTCTGATGCCTATACCAAAATTCCTATGGAAAATTATAGCTGGCCACTTCGAGTATTTTCAGTAGCCTATCGGCCTTTGATATTTGAATTCAGTGAAGGGTTTTGGATGCTGTTTCTCCAGATTGAAAATACTATTTTACTTTTACTTAGCTTAGGGATCCCAATTACACTTTACCGTCACCCCCGATTGATACCGTATTTCCTTCTAATCTCCCTGTTCTTATTATCCATTGCTGTTTCTACCAATGTTTTTGGAGCTTTTGTCAGGCTAAAAAGCCTGGTGACACCCTTCCTGGCTTTGATGGGTGGATGGGGCTGGATGATTCTCCATTCAAATATCCGGTCAATTTCAAGGAGAGATTCATAATTTTGGGTTTATTTACACAGTGGAGAAATCACAATTAATCATATCACTCGATTTCGAACTTCATTGGGGACGTTTTGATAAGTATTCTTTAGATGCCAATCGGGCATACTATACCAATACTCGTGAAATAGTCCCAAGGGTATTGGATTTATTCTCCAATTATAAGATTCAGGCTACTTGGGCGACCGTAGGAATGCTCATGTGCGAAAACCGTGAGGAATGGGAGTTTTATAAGCCTTCTTTGCTTCCTTCATTTGAAGAATCTAAATTTTCGGCTTACAGTTGGATGGCCATGCAGGAGGATGTTTGGGAGGCTGGCCTCTTTGCGCCCGATTTGGTAAAAGAGATCATTCAGAGGCCAGGACAGGAACTAGGGAGTCACTCCTATGCACATTACTATAGCTTGGAAGAGGGGCAAAGCCTGTCTCAATGGTCTGAAGACCTAAAAGCGGCCAAGCGAATAGCATTAGAGAAATTTGGGGTCGATTTGGAGTCTCTTGTATTTCCAAGAAACCAATATTCAGAGGCTGTAATCAATGTAGCAAGGGAAGCTGGTTTTCATATCTTTCGGACTAATCCCGGGGATTGGTTTTGGAAGGATGTAGAAGAAGAAAATTTGATCAAAAAAATCTTTCGCACGGGGGATACTTTATTTCCTTTAGGATTGAAAACATCTTATTCATTTCCAGGGAAAAATGATCCTAAATTTCTCCCCGCTTCAAGAATTCTGCGACCTTATCGAGCCGGATCTATTTTCAATCAACGGAGAATAAGCAGAATAAAGGAGGAGATGACTAATGCAATTAAACACAAAAAAATATATCATTTATGGTGGCATCCTCACAATTTTGGGCAATATCCCGAAGAAAACCTGAGGATTTTAGAGGGCCTTTTGGCATGGGTTAAATCGAAGGTAGAAGAGGGGGAACTTGAATCTGAATCGATGCAAAGCTTCTTTCAGAAACGTAAAGTCTTCGAAAAGGCTTAAGAGGAGAGTAATATTTTTCCTCTAAATAGATGATATTTCGTAAACATTCACCAGATAAAAATGAAGAAAAAATTTTCTGTCTTAGGTCTTCAGGTTATGTTGGGTTTACTCCTTCTTTCTTCCTGTATATCTAATAAAAGAATAACCTATCTGCAGAATTTACCCGGAAATCCAGAAATAGGGTTGGATGAGTTTATTCCATTTGCAGATGTAGAATATGAATACATCCTTCAGCCATTTGATATTGTAAGTATAGACTTTGCCTCCAGTGATGAGGAGTTAGTCAAGGCATTCGAATATCAAGGTTCCCGAGCCATGCGTGGAGGTGGCGGCGGTGGAGGTGGCGGTGCCTCTGATATATTCTATTTCACCGGGTACTCTATCGATAAGAATGGCGAAATCGAATTGCCTCAATTAGGGAAAGTACAAATTGCCGGCTTGACAGAAGAGGTTGCCCAAAAGAAAGTTCAGGAGGCAATCAATTCCTATTTCAAGGAGCAGGTTTTTGTGAAATTGAGGATAGGAGGGATCCGTTTTACTGCATTAGGGGAGTTTTCCAATTCCGGAACTCAAATCATTTTAAAGAACAGGGCAACTATATTTGATGCTTTGGCGGTAGCCGGTGAGTCAAATATTCTGGCTAAGAAAAACAAAATGTTTTTGATTCGACAATATGATGGAGGTATGAAAATTCATCAGGTGAACTTAAACGACCGGCAGTTGCTTACTTCCGAGTATTTTTTCATTCAGCCAAATGATATTCTGTATTTAGAACCAATGAAAATCAGACAGTTCGGTAATGCAGATAACCTATCAGCTTCTTTGGGATTGATAATTTCAGTTGCTTCTTCTATTTTGTTGATCATTGCATTGGCTACGAGTAATATATGATTGAGGGGGATAAAATAGATATTTCAAAGTTTCAGGAAGATGTCAAACCCATTGACATCAAGTACTACCTGATTAAATACTCGAGGTATTGGCCACTCTATGTGACCTTTATTTTTATTGGGATTATTGTTGTATTTCTATTTCATCGCTATTCGGTAGAAGAATATGAGGTGCAAGGAAGCATTCTTATCAAATCCAACTCATCTCCTGAAAATCGGATATTGGACCGCTCTAACATTTTCTCAGGAATCAATAATCTGGAAAATGATATCCTTTTACTTACTTCTAAAAACCTGGCTAGTGAGGCTTTGAAAAAGCTACATTTCGATGTGACTTATTATGCTTCGACTAATATCAAGGAGATCGAGTTGTATGATAAATCCCCAATTCGAGTAGAGCGGGATCCCGCTTTTCCGCAGATGGAAATGGGGGAAATTACCCTGACCTACCTAGGGGGAGAGAAATTCACCCTTTCTCGGGAAGAGTCAGGCTTTTTTGACTTTCTCAAAGCTAAGGCTGATGGCCCCGTCGATGAAGCGATTTTAAATAAGACCTTTCAATTTGGAGATACCATTGTTTCGGGTGAGAGCCGCTTCGTGGTAAACAAACTGAAGTCCATGCGAGAAGGTGAGCAATTGTCCTTCGTTTTGCATAATCCTATTCAGGTAATCGATGATTACAGCAGAAGTATTTCAGTCCGCCCCATCAATAGCTATGGTACAGTTCTTCAGGTAAGCATGGTGACCAAGGTGGTTGAGAAGGGAAGAGACTATGTGAATGCCTTGATGGATTCCTATATCATCTACAACTTGAAGGAAAAAAATCAAATGACAGAGAATACTCTGACTTTCTTGGAGGAGCAACTTCAAGTGGTAGAGGACTCTTTAAAATTTGTAGAGCAGAAAATGCTCAATTTTAAAGTCAACAATAAGTTGATGGATATCAACTCTGAATTCGGTGGGGTTTTGGGTAGTATCCAAAGTCTTGAAGAGCAAATTCAACAAATTGACTTTGAACTTCAGTACTATGAATCGCTTCAGCGTTATTTAGAAGAGAAAGGGAAGGATTATTCTGATATTTTGGCTCCTTCACTGGTAGGTATATCAGATGGCTTATTGAATGGGCTTGTATCTCGCTTGATTGAAGTTTCGCTGGATCGTAGAAAAATGCTGGCAGTGGTAAATGAGAATCATCCGAATGTGAGGGAGTTGGATGAGCAAATCACCAAGCTTCGGGAGAATATTTTTGAAAATATTGACAACCTGGTAGTGAATACTCAAAACAGGAAGTCCCGAGCGATGGAGATGCTCAACGAGGAGGATAATGAGTTTTCCAGACTACCACAGGCTGAGTCGGAGTATATGGCACTAAATCGGGAGTTTAAGCTTCGCGAAAATCTTTACAACTACCTTCTGGAAAAACGAGCCGAGGCGGGAATTGCCAGGGCTTCTAATATCTCAGATAATTCTGTCTTGGATTATGCCAGAAGAGGAAGCTTGATTTTTCCTAAAAAGTCTCAAAACTACGGGATCGCAGTAGGACTTGGTTTTTTCATTCCTTTGGCGGTCCTCCTTCTTTATCATTACTTAAATAATAAGATCGTCGATCAGGTTCAACTCAAAAATGTTCTTCGAATACCATTATTGGGAACCATTGGTTACAGTACCAAGGATACAAACTTGTTAGTAGCAGAACACCCCAAGTCGATGGTGTCGGAGTCTTTCAGATCTTTAAGGTCTGCTCTTTTTTACATAGCCAGTGAGAAAAAGTGTAAAAAGATTTTGGTTACATCTTCTGTATCAGGAGAGGGTAAGACTTTTGTGAGTTTGAATTTGGCATCAGCAATTGCGCTTTCTGGTAAAAAGACCTGTTTGGTTGGATTAGATTTAAGAAGACCTAAGCTTTCAGAATATGTTGGAATTTCCAATCAAACGGGATTGACGAATTATCTGGTAGGTAAAGCAGAGCGTGATGAAATTGTCATAAAAACTAAGTATGATAATTTTTACATAGTTCCTTCCGGCCCGGTTCCTCCTAACCCTGCAGAGCTTTTGTTGAAGGATAAAATGCAATCCTTTATTGAAAGCCTTGATGATGATTTTGAGGTTGTGGTGATGGATACTCCTCCAGTTGGTCTCGTATCTGAGACTATGGACTTGATGCGATTTTCAGACATAAACTTATATATAGTCCGACAGGATTATACCCACAGAAGGTATTTGCTGATGATCAATGATCTCTATGCGAATGATCAAGTAGATAATATCTACGCGGTATTTAATGGTCTAAAAGCCGGTGTTGATGTATATGACTTTGGTGGCTATAATTATGGCTATGGCTATAATTATTCTTACATGAGAAAGAATGAATACACTGGTAATTACTACGATCAGGAAGATCGTAAAAAGCCTTCAGAATGGTTAAGTAAATTGCTAAGTAAGTTTAGAGTTTAAATATTGAAAACCGCAGCCCTTATTCCCGCTCGCTTTGCTTCCTCGAGATTGCCTCAGAAATTGGTGCAGGATCTGGAAGGAAAATCAGTCATCCAACGGACTTATCTCAGTACAGTAGCTACCGGAGTTTTTGATGAAGTTTGGGTTGTATGTGATCACGAATTGATTGAGGAGCAGGTGCTTGCTGCGGGAGGCAAAGTCTTTCGTAGCCAAAAAGAACATGAAAGTGGTTCGGACCGGATAGCAGAGGCCCTGGCCCAAATTGATGCCGATCTGATTGTCAATGTGCAGGGGGATGAACCCTTTCAAGATGCCAAGTCCCTTCAGGATCTAGTGGCGGTTTTTACTGATTCATCAGTGCAAATGGCATCCCTTTATTTCAATATTTCTCCCGCGGAGGCCGCCAATCCTAATGCGGTCAAAGTAGTTTTGGATCAGAATAGCGATGCACTTTATTTTTCAAGATCTCCCATTCCTTTTGACCGCGAGGGAAGCGGGGATTTTTCTTACAAAAAACACGTGGGAATCTATGCTTACCGAAGGGAGCTCTTGCTAGAGTTCACTACTTGGACAAAAGGGGAATTGGAACAATTGGAAATGTTGGAGCAGCTCAGAATTCTAGAGCATGGGGTGAAAATACGCATGGTAGAAACCTCCCATCAGGCCATCGCTATTGATACAGCAGAGGACCTGGAGCAGGCAAGGAATTTCTTACGAGAAAATCCAGGTTAATTTTATTTCAAATACCCAATTCCAAATAAAAAATCAAGCCTCAACGAAAGGAGAACTAAATGGCGCAAGCCCGCCTCCCGGACGGGCAGGTCTCCTGACTTGTGCCTTAAATATTGCAGTCTCCTGACTGCTTTTTTTATATCCGTCTTCGTCTTGCTGGCATTTATTTTCCGTTTCCAGAATATATTCCTGCGCCAGCGCTGGGGAAAGATGTTGATTCGATTCCACGGGGTTCAAACCCCGGGCCTGCCTGCCGAAGGCATGGCTACCTATCTTTCACCCCTCTGGGGTTTTTATTCACTATGATTCAGAATTTCGCTTTGCCGCCGTTCTTGTCTACCTTCGGTAGACAGGTCACCAAGCACGGCTTTTATTCTAGGTTTTTACGTCCTCCCTGAATAGCGCAAGTCTCAGGACTTGTGCTTAAAACTATGCAGTCTCCTGACTGCGCATTAATGAGACGACTTCGTCTTGCTGGCACATTTATTCCCCTTCCCTTTCAGAATTCTGCGCCAGCGCTGGGGGAATAATATTAACCCTATACCTAGGGTTAAAACCCTAGGCTAAAACATTTCGTGCCTTCAGCACTTTTTGTTCAAACATGCGATTATTTAAAATATTTCACCGAACGAAGTGAGGTGTATCTCAGAAGGCGAAGCCGACTATATCTTTCTGAACGAAGTGAAGGCTATCTTTTTGAACCCAATGAAGATTTTTTAAAAGATAGCTACGCAGATAGAAAAAGATATGGCTTCGCAAAGGAATAATGGCCTATTTCACCGAAGGTGTATTTCTATTTTTTCACCTTCTTATGATCTTTCTGTTCATTAGGAGGATACATTTTTTGAGTATTTAGGATGGCCTTCGGGATTTTCGGTTTTTGTAAGACGAGGAAATCGTCAAAAAAATGGGCTAGCTCTGAACTTGTTTCAGAGATCCGACCATTTTTAGATTTCTGAGTCCTTCAAAAATCAAATCGCAATGAAATTTCATTTTTCCGATTTATTAGACGCGATTTGAAGAAAAGACCGGGCCAAGGCCTTTTGGATACTTTTTGGCGAAAAAGTATCAAGAAAAATTCTCAAAAATCAACTTTGACGGGTCAATCTTTAAATTGGCCTTCGATAAATTCCATCTCCGTCTTGCTGGTACCCAATAAACGTTTTCAAACCAAAGATCAAGGCCCAGCGCTGGGGGAATAATATTAACCCTATACTAAAACATTTCGTGTCCGCCGCGGCGGACCGGCACTTCAGCACTTTTTGATCAAAAATGCGATAATTTAAAATATTTCACCGAACGAAGTGAGGTGTATCTTAAGAGGCGAAGCCGACTATATCTTTCTGAACGAAGTGAAGAGTGTTTTTTTGAACCGAGTGAAGATTTTTTAAAAGATAGCTACGCAGATAGAAAAAGATATGGCTTCGCCAAGAAATAATGGCCTATTTCACCGAATGAAGTGAGGTGTATCTTAAGAGGCGAAGCCGACTATATCTTTCTGAACGAAGTGAAGAGTGTCTTTTTGAACCGAGTGATGATTTATTAAAAGATAGCTGCGCAGATAAAGAAAGATATGGCTGTGCCAAGAAATAATGGCCTATTTCACCGAAGGTGTATTTCTTATTAGTGAGAGAAAAAATCATAGGTCTGTTAAGTACTATGGGGGGTTCTAAAATTCATCATTCCACATTAAAAAAGTCAAGAAACAAGAAGACCGTTAAGGGAACGGTTTCAGGTCAATTGAAACAAAAACGCCGTATTTCCTCAATTCCAATTCTTATTGATCAAAGAAAGATCGGCGACGCGAAACTTTTAGATCCTGCAAAATGCTTGACTTGACCCGGATATCGATGTTGTAAGAGGTGAAGCGTCCAAAAGGAATCCAATTGACATTCATCTGCCAGCAATGCAAATCACGGGCAATTCCAATCATGGATTGCGTGATCACCTGATCCACCAAGTTGATACCTGTATTGAAGTTGATTTTCCACTTTTCAGAAATGGACACATCACCGGATAGCTGCACGGCCGAAGTCACATTGCTTCTTCCACTTGTAGGTTTGCTATAGGCAAGATTATAGCCGATTGACAGGTTCCAGGGAATATTCCAATCGATATATTGACTAGGATCAGTGACGATTTGATTGATTTGGCTTTCTACAAATTCATTCATGATTCCACCTTGCTGCATAAACTGATTGGTCAGCTCATCCCGCACCTCACCCGGATTTTGGGCATTGCTAGGATTGATGGAGGCATTGAGATTGAAGGATGCATTTCGGATGGTCCCAAGCCCCTGTCCATTTTTCCAGGCAAATTGATTAATTCTCCGAATAGTCTCTGTTCCGGTTCCATTATCAAAGGCTGAAGTGGCATAGGGGTCCACGGTAGCACTCATATTGACAGAAACCCTTCGATCAAAAAAGCTGGTTCGGGCACTGATCCGCACAGGTGCTAGCTGAAAAGAGTCTGCTGCAAAATTATAAGAAGTATTGATGTCAAAGTTTTCGATCAAAGGAATCTTTTTGGTGCTGTTTTCGGCAGTAGAGTCCTCATCGGTTATGATTTTTCCTTCCAAAACAGATCGAATTCCCATGGTCAAAGCCCGAGATTCTCCAGCAGGCGCTCCCCCGTAGACAAATCCCTGATGTCTGTTGTAAAGTCTGGTATCTCCCGCTGCGTTGGTTTGAACCTCCTGGAAGTAACCGAAATTATCTGTGGTGAAATCAGGTGTGTAGCTAAAGCCAAAAGTGGGCTGAATATGGTGACGGATGGTCTGTAGCTTTCCTTTTTTGAAATTATAAAAGCCATAGACGTTGGTCTGCATACTGAAAGAGGTATTGTAAAAAGTCACCCGGTTGAATCCATCTTCAACAATCTGATCCACTCGCTCCGATTCGGGATTGTAGAAAAAATTCAATCTCTGCAAATACCAAAGCTCCGTGATATTGGCTGAAGCTGTTCCGGTGAAATACTTAAAAAGGGTGAAGTTGGTGCTGACAGGAATTCGGTGCTGAGCACCATTATTCGCGTTTTTCAACAAGAGGCTGAAATTCTCTGGAGTAAATGGAATTAACTCAGGAGTAGTCGTACCTCCCAATTCCGGATCAATGGGAGTTGGAGACTGAATTCGGTTGCTGATGGAGTTTTGAAGGTCAAAGTTCCAGGCAATATTTAATGTCTTCAGTGGCTCAAATTTCACATTCCGAAAGGGATTCTGCCGGTTCATGGAAACATTGAAAGAAGGTAGTCTGAGCCTAACTTCTCCCGTGGAAACTGACTGAGAATGTTGGGCAGAAGCAGACATGGAGAAAGGTGTGCCCGAAAACTGCTTGGTATAGTTGATGTTCGATTGTAAATCCGATGTGACGTTATTTTGGAAGTTGGTCGGATTGATCACATTGTTGAAGTAGGAAGTACTACCTGCATTGACGGAAGCTGAAAAGCGACCTGTACCTCGGCTTTCAGGGGTATGAGACCACGTCACGCGGAAGGTGTTATAGTCAACTGGGTTAAGTTCGGTTTCAGGTGACTGAAATTTCTGGAAATCCACATTGAAGGAACCGCTAAAACGATAGCGTTTTTTATAGACTGATTGGGCTTTGGCACCCCAGCCTCCTTTGGAATAAATATCTCCTGTGACACGGGCATGGATGAAATCATTGAATGCGAAGTAATATCCAAAGTCACGTAGGAAGAGACCTCGCACCTGTTCCTCTCCATAGCTTGGGAAAATTATTCCGGAAGCTTTCTCTTCAGGAGTATTTGGAATAATGCCGAATGGAAGGCCAAGTGGGGTAGGAATACCGTTGAAATACAGGTTGAAAGGTCCTGAGACGACTTGTTTTCCCTCAATGGACTTGAGTTTGTTGGAAGAAATATGCCAATGCGGTTCGGTCAGTTTACATGTGGTATAGTAACCGTGGTCTAGATAAATGCTTCCGTCATCTGTCTTTTTGATGGTTTCGCCTCGGAGGATTCCGTCTTGCTGCTCCGTGACTACATCTTTGATGATGGCTTTTTGGGTTTTGAAGTTATAGCGCATCTCCTTTCGGATTTCATAGACCTGACCTTGGTCTTTGAAAAAGGGATTGCCTTCAATATTTCCCAAGCTATCGGTGACTCCACTGGCATAGAGTTCGTTGTTTTTCCAATCGATGACGATGCGGTCTGCATCCAGTCGCATTTCCCCGTATTCAAACCAAGCGCCACGATAGAGATATACCTTGTTGGTTTCGAAGTCTGTGACGATACTATCCTCAGCAAAATAGTTGATTTCGCTCATGATCGCGCTCTGAGGCACAATATTTGTCGTATCATTTTGAGGAATCGAGTCCGCAGAATTAGTCAGCGAATCGAGAATAGATCTTTCGGGGAACTGCAGAGTATCCGGCACAGCAAGCCTTCGTTCTTGCCTCTCCGTGGTCTCTTGTGCTAAGGCCAAAAATGGCATTAGTAAAACTGAAAATAAACTCAATAGGAGTTTGAAATGCTGCACAGTCGCTCGTTCCTTAACTAGTATGTACGAAATTACGCGTAAAGTTAATTTTATTGCCCTCATGAGAAGATTCAAAACCCAAAAATTTGTTAATTCTCTTCTATTACTGATACCTTTTCTTTTCGGTGGTTTTATTCCCAATGAAACCATGATGCCTGCTTTCCGGATGAAAAAGATCGTTTTAGATGCCGGTCACGGTGGAAGAGATCCCGGAAATCTCGGTTCACGCTCCCGAGAGAAGGATATCAATCTTGCAGTCACGCTGCTGGTAGGAAAGTATATTGAAGAAAACCTTCCTGATGTGGAGGTGATCTATACCCGCAAGGATGATAGTTTTCCTTCGCTGAAAGAAAGACCTGTCATCGCCAACAAGAACAAGGCTGACCTTTTTGTTTCGATTCACTCCAATTCCGCTGCGAATAAATCAGCTTACGGAACAGAGACTTTTATCATGGGAATGAAGCATTTCGAATCCAACTTTGATATCATCAAGCGGGAAAACTCTGTGATGATGCTGGAGGATGGCTATGAAGAAAAATATGAGGGGTTTGACCCGTCATCTCCCGAGTCTTACATCATGTTCAACTTGATGTCTCAGGCTTTCTTCGAAAATTCGCTTTCCCTTGCCGATCAAGTTGAGAAGCAGTTTAAAGATCGAGTAGGCCGAAGAAGCCGAGGAGTGAAGCAGGGGCCATTCTATGTACTTTGGACTCCATCCATGCCTTCTGTACTGATTGAATTAGGCTTTTTATCCAATTCCAACGAGGAAAGATTTTTGATGAGCAAGCAGGGGCAGGAGTACATGGCTTCGGCAATTTTCAGATCCATCCGTGACTATAAAAATCAGATTGAGGGAAGGTGAGGAGTTTGAAGTAGGGAGTTGGAAGCCGGGAGTTGGAAGTAGGAAGTGTGAAGATTGAAGTGGGAAGGTCGAAGTAGGAAGAGACCTTCATCGCGATCCCGAGAATCGGGAGAAGCGATCGCCTATTGAGAAAGAAATGAGGGGTTTTCCCTAGTCGCGCCTACCGTAGTGGGAAGAGATTATTCGAGATTAGACTAGATGGCGAAAGTCTCAGGACTTGTGCCTAGAACAAGGCAGTCTCCTGACTGCTTTTTTTAGGCGACTTCGTCTTGCTGGAACCGAATTAACGTTTCCAAGACAAAGATCAAGGCCCAGCGCTGGGGGAATAATATTAACCCTATACTAAAACATTTCGTCCCTTCAGCACTTCTTATTTCACCGAAAGAAGAGAGGTGTATCTTAGGAGGCGAAGCCGACTATATCTTTCTGAACGAAGTGAATGGTATCTTTTTGAACCCAGTGAAGTTTTTTTTAAAAGATAGCTCCGCAGATAAAGAAAGATATGGCTGCACCAAGAAATAATGGCCTATTTCACCGTACGAAGAGAGTTGTATCTTTGGAGGCGAAGCCGACTATATCATTTTTGAACGAAGTGAAGGGTATCTTTTTGAACCCAGAGAAGATTTTTTAAAAGATA
Organism: Algoriphagus formosus; assembly: GCF_002807035.1. Lineage (GTDB taxonomy): Bacteria > Bacteroidota > Bacteroidia > Cytophagales > Cyclobacteriaceae > Algoriphagus > Algoriphagus formosus. Next base: position 236,587 of record NZ_NIUC01000003.1, read on the forward strand.
GCTACGCAGATAGAGAAAGATATGGCTGCGCCAAGAAATAATGGCCTATTTCACCGAAAGAAGAGAGGTGTATCTTAGGAGGCGAAGCCGACTATATCTTCCTGAACGAAGTGAAGGGTATCTTTTTGAACCCAGAGAAGATTTTTTAAAAGATAGCTACGCAGATAGAGAAAGATATGGCTGCGCCAAGAAATAATAGCTTATTTCACCTTCGGTATATTTCTTTATTGGAGACTTAAATCGATCTTCACCAATTCAAATTGTAATCAGATCACTTTAACCGCTTTCTTTTTCTGAAAACCAAACTTCCTTTTGTAGATTCGAGTTTGAAAATCTATAAACCCAAATAACTCCATGAATTCAACCGAATCAAAAAACAAAAGTCTGGAAACACTCCTGACTGAGTTGTCAGAAAAGTACCAAGTAATCAAAAAAGGTGGCGGTGACAAACGCATCGCCAAAGAACATGATAAAGGAAAACTGACGGCAAGGGAGCGGATTGATTACTTGAGAGATGAAGGTTCGGATTTTTTGGAAGTTGGGGCTTTCGCAGCAGATGGAATGTACGAGGAGGAGGGAGGATGCCCTTCTGCAGGGGTCGTCACAGGAATTGGATTTGTGAGCGGTCGTATGTGTATGATTGTTGCGAATGATGCCACCGTGAAAGCCGGAGCTTGGTTCCCAATGACCGCCAAGAAAAATCTTCGCGCTCAGGAAATTGCCATGGAGAATCATCTACCCATCATTTATTTGGTGGATAGCGCAGGTGTCTTTTTACCCATGCAAAATGAAATATTTCCCGATAAGGAGCACTTTGGACGGCAGTTTCGCAACAATGCTAAAATGTCTGCCATGGGGATCGTGCAAGTTGCTGCCATCATGGGGAGTTGCGTGGCTGGAGGGGCTTACCTACCCATCATGTCGGACGAGGCTCTGATCGTAGATAAAACGGGCACCATCTTCCTTGCAGGCTCATATCTGGTAAGGGCTGCCATCGGGGAATCTGTAGACAATGAAACCCTTGGTGGGGCTACCACGCATTGCGAAATATCAGGCGTGACAGATAATAAATTTGACACGGATCAGGATTGCTTAGATGCTATCAAGCGGATTTTTGATAAAATGGGTGCCTCCGAGAAAGCAGGCTTTGATCGGGTTGAGGCGAAGGAACCTGCGATTTCTGCTGATGAAATGCTCTCAAAATTCCCAATCGACCGAGTCAAGCCTTACGATATGCTTGAGGTGCTAAAAGGACTGGTTGATGGAGGAGAAATCGATGAATACAAAAAGGACTACGGAAAAACCCTGATCTGCGGAACTGCCCGGATCGATGGTTGGGCTGTTGGAATCATTGCCAATCAGCGCAAGGTGGTCAAAAATGCCAAAGGCGAGATGCAAATGGGTGGGGTGATCTACTCCGATTCGGCCGACAAGGCAGCGCGCTTTATCATGAATTGCAATCAGCGGAAAATCCCTTTGGTTTTCCTTCAGGATGTCAGTGGATTTATGGTAGGGTCTAAAGCCGAACACGGAGGAATTATTAAGGACGGAGCCAAAATGGTCAATGCCATGTCCAATTCCGTGGTGCCGAAATTCACCATCGTTCTTGGAAATTCTTATGGAGCAGGTAATTATGCGATGTGTGGCAAGGCCTATGATCCACGCTTGATTTACTCTTGGCCTACCGCCCAAATGGCCGTGATGTCAGGAGCTTCGGCAGCTAAGACCCTGCTTCAGATCAAGGTTTCATCTTTGAAAAAGGCCGGTAAAGAAATCAGCCCTGAGGATGAAAAGGCACTTTTGGAAGAAATCACCAATAAATACAATGAGGAACTCAGTCCCTTCTATGCAGCAGCCAGACTTTGGGTAGATGGAGTGATAGATCCTCGGGAAACCCGAAAGGTCATTTCCATGGGAATAGCCGCTGCTAATCATTCACCCATAACTGAAAGGTTTAATGTCGGAGTCATTCAGACTTGATTTGACTATTTCAAATTCAGCTAAAATTAAGTTGAGAGCTAATAATATTATGTAAATAGTAAGTGGTCAATAGTGTCTTAGGTAAGAAATCCATCACGAATACCACTTACTTTTTACCATCTCCCTCTCAGAATTCACCTTGAAATTTCACTTCACAAACTCAATCCTTCATATATTTTTTTTAAATTAAACTAATGAGCGAACTCAGTCCTTCTGAATTGAATGCTTTGGTCACCCTCCTGGATGATAGCGATCAGGAAGTGAAAACCCACGTCCGTGACCGAATTATTTCTTTGGGAGCGGAAATCATCCCTTTTTTGGAAAAGAAATGGGAAAATAGCTTTGATCCGGGTATTCAGCGGGAGATTGAGTTTTTGGTGCATGAGCTTCAGTTTTTGCAACTGAAAGAAAGGCTGGAAGAATGGAAAAAGTCTGAAGATAAGGACTTGCTAACAGGACTTTGGATCATCAATACCTATCAATATCCTGACCTGGAGTTTGAAAAGCTTAACGCGGACATGCATCAGATTTACTTTGAAGTGTGGACAGCTTTTAAGTCAGATTTGGGTCCTTATGACCAAATCCGGATCATCAATAATGTCTTGTTCAATTCTCTGAGATTTTCCGCCAATACCAAAAACTTTCACTCTCCGGCTAATTCCATGCTTTCATCGGTTTTGGATACTAAAAAAGGAAACCCCATTTCTCTTTGCGCGATCTATATGCTAGTCGCTCAGAAATTGGGGCTGCCAGTTTACGGAGTCAATCTTCCCAATCTATTTGTACTGACTTACAATTCTGCTGACATCACTTTTTACATCAATGCCTTCAACAAGGGCTTGATATTCCGAAGACAGGATATCTACAATTATTTGGAGCATTTGAAAATCGCACCCAAAGAGGAATTTTTTGAGCCCACCGATTCCCATCAGATCGTGATGAGGTCCCTGCGGAACTTAGCCTTTGCTTTTGAAAAATTAGGTGAAGCTGAGAAGGTGCTGGAAATCCAAGAGCTTCTTCAGATTCTTGAAAGCTGATTAGAAACTTCTCAGGTTACAGCCTGTAGCCCGAACTTGAGAAGGACTAGGCATATTTCCTCCCAAAAATTGATTGATGGCCCGCTCGAGAAAACGCTCGCTGACCGCATTTTCCGCTTGGGGATTATTATCGATCGCTCCATGATAAATGACCGTGGGTATGTCCTCCTGTTTGCTAATCAAAAAAGCTTCCGGGATTTTTACTACTCCCAAGCCTTGATTCGCCTCAGTTCCTGATTGTATAAAGAATGGCATATTCATGCCGGAGGAATCGATGTAGTTTTTAAGTTCATCTGCAGATGCCTTTGAGTCGGAATGAATCAAAGCGAAGCGGAAGCCTTGATTACTGAATTTAGTCCGAAGTGCCTTGATCCTTCCCTCGTACATTTTGGTAAAAGGACAATTCAGGTCAAAATAGATCAAAACCAATCCTTTCTGATCGGTAAGGTCTGCGATGGTTTGTGTCTTACCTGTCACTGCATCTTGAAGTGAAATGTCTCCTAGACTCTGTGCGACTATGGCCTGAGAAATGATAAAAAAGGAAAAAACGAAAAGTATTTTAAGATTCATGCTACCAAATGGTGTAAGTGAGAATGACGTCCTGGATTTTTTCTACCCGAACTTGATAATGGTGATCTGCAAATTCCGTTCCTCGAATTTTTCCCTTGATGAGTTGCGCATCCGGCTCGAAAGGTTCCAATAGAATGTTTTCCCTGAAAGAAACTCCTTTTTTTCCCTGACACTTGAAAATGGATTCTTTGGCAGACCAGGCCATGGTGTAGTGTACGGGGTCCTTTTTGAGGAAATCCAGTTCCTTTTGATCTAAGAATCGAAAGCCAATCCGGAGGATTTTTTCCCTGACCAAATCCATATCAATACCAACGGGAAGATCTCGGTGAAAAATTGCTCCCGCATAGCCTTGAGTATGACTTAAGCTCACTTGGCCTCCCCCTTTCATGACTTGGGATTTGCCATGTTCATCTTTGAAAAAGCCCGGATAAGGGATGTTTAGAGCGTCCATGGCTTCCTTGATGGCCATTCGGGAAGATGCCCATTCCTTCCGTTTTTCATGATGAGAAATATTGGCATAAGATAGCTTTTCGCGGAAGCTGAGGAAATCTAATTGATCCATAGCTTGGTCCTGAATATTCTTTAGAACCAAGACCGATTGGGAATCAATTTTTTCTATTTTTGTTTGCATAGGCCGAAAGGGCGTTCCTATTAGAAGCCAATATATGTCAAAAATCCAAGTTAATAAATTACACAGTCTCACCGGGCACAATGACTGTATCTATGCTTTGACCGAAGGATCCGATCCTCGGTACTTTTATACTGGTGCAGGTGATGGAATGGTGGTAGAGTGGGACTTGGACAATCCTAAGGACGGTAAACTCATCGCCAAACTTCCGCATTCTGTCTATTCGCTAGCGATCGATCATCAGCGAAATTACTTAATCATAGGACATAATTTTGAGGGAATTCACGTCATTGATCTGAACGAAAACAAAGAGATTTGGTCCCTGAAAATGACGGAATTTGCCATTTTCCATATCACTGTGGTCGGTGACCAAATTCTTGTTGGAGATGGGGATGGAGTTTTAACGATTGTCGATATTTCTTCCCGCGCTGTGAAGAAACACATCAAGCTGAGTTCGAAGAGTATTCGTGTGATGGATGTGGCCGTTGAAAAAATGCATCTTGCTCTTGGGCTTTCTGATCACAGTGTTAAAATTTTGGATTTGGCTGAGGATTTCAAGCCAATTGCTAATTTAAAAAGCCATACCAATTCGGTTTTTGCCTTGCGATATTCCCCGGATGAAAGCTACTTGGTTAGCGGTTCTAGAGATGCCCACTTGAAGTTTTGGAAAACCGATCCCTACGAATTGGAGGAGGATGTGGTAGCTCACATGTATGCGATTAATTTCCTAGATTTTCGGGAGGATGGGCAGCTTTTGGTGACTTGCTCCATGGATAAATCCATCAAAATATGGAGTCCGGAAGAAAGAAAATTATTGAAAGTCATCGATAAGGCAAGGAATGCTGGGCACGGAACCTCAGTCAATAAGGTCATCTGGAGTAGTTACTCGAATGATATTATCTCCATTTCTGATGATCGGACCATTTCCATTTGGAATCTTGGATTAGAACAAGAAATATGAAGTGCCCTTAAAATACATTCTCACAAAGTGGATGTTTAAAGAAATTCCACTCTACCTAATTGGTACTTGAGCGGATTTTGCTGAAAAAAAAGAAATTAAAAAAATGAAAATATCACCTACCGAAATACGCAAGAAATCCTTCGAAACGGGCTTCCGAGGTTATGAAAAAAAGCAAGTAGAGGAATTTCTAGAACATGTGAGTCAAGCTTATGAGCAGCTCAATCAGGAAAATCTTGAATTGAAAAGTAAACTTCAACAGACAGAAGCAGAAGCCAAGCGGCTGAAAGATGTGGAGGATTCGCTTTTTAGGACTTTGAAAACCGCCGAAGATACTGGAGCTAGTATTATCGAAGAGGCAAATGCAGCAGCCGATCAAATCATCGAAGAGGCAAATGCCAGTGCGAAGAATGCGAATGATTACGCAGATAAGATCATCGGTGAAGCAAAGAAAAAGGCCGATGCCGATGCGGCAGTCATTATCGCAGCTGCTGAGAGCAAAGCTAAAGAAACGATTGTAGAGCTCAGAGAAAGCATGCAGGGCTTGGTCAGAAGCTACGAAAGCTTGGTCGAGCAGCGGGAACTTTTGGTCAAAAGTCTTCGCAGGATATCGCAGGATATGCTGAATCAGATTGACCTTTCTGACGCACATTTCAATCGGATCGACGCGAAGGCCCACGCTCGGGCAGTGGATGAACTGAGTCGCTCGCAGGCTTTTACATTTGCCAATCTTGAATCTTTATCTGAACAGCTTTCCCAATCAATGGGTAATACTCAAGTGAAAGTAGAAGAGGAAGTGTTAGAAGATCCAATGGAGGAAATGGAAATCATCGAGGAGGAAATCGAACTCGAAATCCACGATAGCACTCCGGATGTACAGCCTGAAATGGATGTAGAGGAAGAAGTCTCGGATCAATCTGAGGAAGTGCAGGAGGAGGAGGAAGAACCTAAAAAAGTGGAGATCAAAAATCAGCAAGCTCCTCCTAAGCCGCAGCCAAAAGACGATGCAAATCAATCAGGATCATTTTTTGACCAATTTGACTAATGGGGAAAGTATCACTGGAAGGAATTGAATTTCACGCCTATCATGGTGCCTATCCGGAGGAGTCTATTCTCGGAAATCGCTTCACTTTAGATCTCGAATTGGAGACCGAATTTCGTGATGCTATGCTCCATGATGACCTGAAAGCCACGGTTGATTACTCTGTTCTATACCGAATCATCAAAGGCAGAATGGATGTCAAAGTGAAACTTCTCGAACATTTGGGACACCTGATCGTGCAAGATATTTTAGAGGCCTATCCAAAAACTAAAGAGATTCGACTGACATTGAAAAAACATGGTCCTGCTCTCGGTGGATTGGTGAAGTATTCAGCTGTTCAAATTCAATACCCGGAAGATTATGCGTAATTCCATTTTTGCTCTTACGATTTTCATTTTATCCTTCCAGTCCTTAAAAGGACAGGGAGTTCCCTATCAGATATTTGATTCCAAAGGCAAGGCCATAAGTTTCGAAAAGATGGAGAAGGAGTCAAAAAAAGCTGATCTCGTATTCTTTGGAGAGCTACATAATAATAGCCTTGCTCATTGGCTACAGCTACAAGTTTTTAAATCACTTTCAGAGGAAAATGATCGCCTTGTGTTTGCATCAGAGTTTTTTGAGCGAGATGATCAGCTTTTGATCGACGAGTGGATGGCCGGAAAAATCACGGATAAGAACTTTGAGACGGAGGCTAAGCTCTGGAATAATTACCTTACTGATTACAAACCCTTGATGCTTTTTGCTAAAGAAAATCAAATCCCATTCATCGCCTCAAATGTACCAAGGCGCTATGCATCGCTCGTTAGCAGGGGAGGTATTGAAACTTTAGATTACTTGAGCGATGAAGCCAAAGCCTATTTCGCTACGCTTCCAGTTGCAATTGATATGACGCTACCGGGCTATGAGGCTATGCGAGGAATGATGCACGGGGCACCAGGCAATTCAGATTATATGATTCAGGCCCAGGCACTCAAAGATGCTACGATGGGAGAATCACTTTTTGAATCCTTAGAGCAGGGAAAACAAATCTACCATGTCAATGGCTCCTACCATAGCAAAGAAGGAGAGGGGATTCTTTGGTATGTCAAAAGGAGTTTCCCGGACAAAAAAATCATCAATATCCATACGGTAGAGCAAGATCAATTGGATAGCTTGGATGAGTTTAATGCCTCTGGAGGAGACTTTATAATCGTATTGCCCAAGGACTCGCATAAGTCTTACTAAGATGTACACCAAAGCGGAACTCTCCCGAATCCGAAAAAGCTTCTGGACAGCTTTTGGTGCCTACATGCGTCCCATTCCCAATGCCCAAGGTCGCCGGGTCAACTGGCAGAATTATAAGACAGGGGTCAAGGAAATTTATTTTCGGATGAAAGCTGAGCGAGGCTTCGCTTCTATAGGAATTGAAATCACGCATCGGGATGAGGAGCTTCAGGAGCTGTTTTTTGAGCAGTTTGGACAGCTTCGTAAAATCTTGGAAGAAAGCACTAAGGAAGCTTGGGAATGGAAGCTACACGAACAAAATGAATTTGGTCAGGTAATTTCCAAAATCGAAAAGGTCAAACCGGGAGTCAATGTGCTAAATGAAGAAGAATGGCCGGAGATCATCAGCTTTTTGAAACCCCGAATGATTGCCTTGGATGAGTTTTGGGATTTGGTAAAGCCCGGTTTCGAGGATTATTAAAAATCCCTCCTTGTATATTCAAAAGCAGCAACACTCGATTGGTCCCCACTTTCCAATTCCACCCAAACAGTCAAGTTATCGCCTTCCCTCTTCATCGTCAACCCATCTAACCAAATCGTCTGATCCTCGATTTCAATTAGGCGGAATTCTACCCATTCATCTTTATCTTCCCAAGCTGTCAAATCTGCGCTGAAGTGCTTTAGCTTCAAGGTCATAGATTCATTTTCTTCACTTAGGAAAAACAACTCACTAAAAATGAGCTTTCCTTGATCAAAAAAACGAAAAGTCCCCATCATTTGCCCGTCTCTAGCAGGAAGCCAAACTTCCTCACAGTCTCCACCCAAGCCGGGACCTGACCAAAATCCTTCTAGCCAACTTACCTGAGAAAGGTTTCCCTTTCCGGGAGACTGTCCATCCTCAAGTCTTTTTACCTCTTGAGCATTGGCTGCAAAGCAAAGGATGCAGAGGAATGAAAGAATAAAATGGTGTTTTTTCATGGCTTTGGGCTTTCCATGAATTTACAAATAAAAGCTATTGATCGTGTCTTTTTGGCAGGTCCGGATTGACAAAAGTGAATCCCCGAGCTTCATCTCCTTCAAAAAAGTCAATCTGCATTCCCATCAAAAACATGTAATGACGTTTTTCGATTAAAACGGGTATACCGTTGATTTCGAATTTTTGATCCTCTTCCTTCGGTTTGTCAAAGCCCAAAGCATAGGACATACCCCCACATCCGCCGCCTTTGACTCCCACTCGGAGGAAATAATCCAAAGGAATATTTTTGTGCTGAATGATGTTTTTGATTTCAGCTTCTGCTTTTTCGCTAATACTTATCGGGGTGAGCATGTATTTCGAATGTTTTTGGCAGGAAATTGGTTCGAAGACTTTACAAATTTACACAAGGATACGTTTATAAGGCCGGATAATTTTAGGATATTCGGACATTCGAGATCTGATTTATGGACTATTTAGTAGAATTACTCAAAATTGTACTCCCTGCAGGAGTGGTGCTCTATGGCATGTACTTAGTCATCGTGTCGTTTATCTCCAAAGAGCGTGAGAAAATGCTCATTGAGTTGAAAACCCAAAATTCGCAGACTATTCTACCAGTAAGACTTCAGGCTGCTGAACGCTTATGCCTTTTGCTGGAGCGAATCACTCCCAATAATCTGGTCAGACGTGCCAATGCCTCCGGGATGACTGCTGCGGAGTTGCATTCCGTTCTTTTGTCTGAAGTGCGGGAGGAGTTTAGCCATAATTATTCCCAACAGGTTTATTTCTCAGAGGAAACCTGGGAAGCTGTCAAAAGAGCGATCGAGGAAGTCACAACCATTATCAACCTAAGTCGACAAGGCCTCGGAGAAGAGCAATCAAAGGGTATGGATTTGGCCAAAGCCATATTCGCTTTATCCTTGGAACGAAAAAATGATGCCATCGCTTATGCTTTAAAGCAGGTCAAGTCAGAGATCAATATTTATTTCTAATAGCCATGTCAAAAATCAGCGATAAAGCCCATCAACTACTCGATCAAGCCAAAGCCCTATTTGGCAAGCAGGTAGAAGGCTTGGCCCAAAAAGAAGGAAAGGTCAAAGAATTGATTGCTGGAGTAAAGCAAAAGCTGGTAGACTTTGGGGGTAATCCCCGTGTCAAGAAGTTGGTGGAGCCGATTTCCATTTTTATTCGTATGCTCAAGGCTCATTTCTCCGGTGTCAAAAAGCTCTCGAGCTCAACCTTGGGCTTGGTTGTATTGGCCTTGGTTTATTTTTTATCTCCTATAGATATCATCCCGGATTTTCTGGGAGTTTTTGGCTTTGCTGATGATCTTTCGGTGATTTTGGCTGTCTTTGCAAAGCTCAAAGATGAAGTGGAGGAGTTTTTGGACTGGGAACGAACTCAGCTGTAAATCCTGCTGTTAGTCTCACAAATCCATCCACCCATCTATGCTGGAACAAGTGACTAAAATGCAAACAATCACCGCCGATACCATTGCCGGGGCGATGACTTATCAAGAGTATAAAGATCTGGCTGATAGACTTTTTGCTCAAGGGAAAACGACAGGAGAGAATCAATCCCAGGCTTATATCGATTACACTCGTATTGCTATTCAACGAATGCGCAAATGGGATAAAATCGCCAAAGTTTCCGAGCGAATGGTAGAAAAGGTAAAGAAACTTCCTCCTCAGATTTGGTTGATAATCACGGAGGCTTGGTGTGGAGATGCCGGTCAAAACATTCCTTACATCTATAAACTTGCAGAATTCAATCCCAATATTCAGGTAAGATTGATCCTTCGGGATGAAAACCTGGATATCATGGATGCTCATCTTACAAACGGAGCTCGATCCATACCAAAATTGGTCGCTTTGAGCCCTGGATTGCAGCGAGAGTTTTTTACTTGGGGACCAAAACCACAGTATCTGATCGAAAAGCAGAAAGCTTTTAAGAATAATCCTGATGGAAAGTCTTTTCAGGAATACATCGAAGAAGTACATTTTTGGTATGCCAAGGACAAGAATCAAACCTTGGAAAAAGAAATGGAAGCTTGCTTTGAAAATGCCTTTGGAATATGAACATAGCCCTTATTTCTGGTACTTCCGGGCTTATCGGAATGCAAGTGTTACATCAATTGCTAAAAAGTAATTCTTTTGATTACATCATCAGCGTAGGTCGAAGGACGCTTGCCTTGAAGGATCCAAAGCTCATTCAGATTTCAGGTGATCTTTCAAAGATTCATGGTTGGGATTGGCAGAATGAAATCAATTCCCAGAGCCTCGGCGGAGAATATCAAGAATTAGTGAAGGCCATTGAAAATGAAAACTGTGAAATTTCAGCTTTTTGTTCTTTGGGGACTACCATCAAAAATGCTGGTTCAAAGGAACGCTTCTTTGAAATTGATCATGATTTGGTAATCGGCTTTGCAAATTGGGCAAAAAGTTTGGGAGCCAAATCCTTTCATTATGTCTCGGCTACCGGGGCAGATGCCGATTCATCCATTTTTTACAACAAAGTCAAAGGTCAAACCGAGAAGGATTTACAACAAATCGGGTTTGATCGCTTGAAGATTTATCAGCCTTCTCTATTATTAGGAAATCGTTCCGAATTTCGTTTTGGGGAGCAAGTAGCCACCATTCTAATGAAACCATTGGTATGGTTAAAGCTTTTCAAAAACTTCCGTCCTATCTATGATTATCAGGTAGCCAAATCCATGGTTTTGGTCGATTCAGACTCGAAAAGAGTAGGGCTGGAGCGCGTCAGTTCGGGCGAAATGCAGGACCTAACAGCCAAAAAATAACATGATAGCAGTAATCCAACGGGTATCCGAAGCTTCCGTCAAAATAGAAGGTAAAATCAAATCTGAAATTGGATTAGGTTTGATGGTTTTGTTGGGGATTGAGGATGCAGACACAGAAGAAGATATCGAGTGGCTATCAAAAAAGATGGTGAATCTTAGGATCTTCCCTGATGATCAGGAAGTAATGAATCGAAGTTTGCTGGATGTAGGTGGGGATATTTTATTGATTTCCCAGTTTACTTTACATGCGAGTACCAAAAAAGGAAACCGTCCTTCTTACATTAAAGCGGCCAAGCCTCCTGTAGCGATTCCACTTTACGAAAAGATGATCCAAGCTCTTGAAATCGAATTGGGAAAAAAGATCGGAACAGGTGAGTTTGGTGCCGATATGAAAGTCGCTTTAATAAATGATGGACCGGTGACGATAACCATTGACACAAAGAATAGGGTATAAAAAAAGTGCCTAAAGTCAAGTTCAGGCACTTTTAATAGCTTTCAATAGCCTATTCTACTTTTATGTAACCAACTGGCTTGTATAGAATCTCTCGCTCAGCGATGTGAATACCTTCACCAGCTTCTGTATTTAATCTGGCTACAATTTGGTCTCTTACAGAATAAGGGTCTCCTACTAATGCTACCCCATATCCAAGATCTCTAAGTGACCCTGCAGTAATTCGGCTGAGTGGATTGACACCTAGGTTTAAGAATCCTGTCATTAACTCGTTATCAAGGATGTCTTCACTCCAATGAGAAAATGCTGTACCTGGTCCTGCTGCCGCACCTTCTATAGGAAGGGCATTTTCTCCACCCGCTGCTCTCCAGTGAATATTTCCAAATCTTCCTGTAAAAAATGGATTTTCTTCAGTTCCTGCTATAAGTTGCCTTTCAAAGTTAACCCCATCAAAAGTCAAATCCCAGGCCGTACCTACACCCAAAACATGTCCCATTTCATGGACAATCACCTCATCAAATAGACCAAAAGAATCTAGAAAGTCTAAGTCTGATGTATCAAAGAACATGAATCCTGAAAGAGGTAAATTATCTGCGAGTCTAAAAAATCTTGGTCCTGCAGCTCCTAAGATATTACCTGGCCCATCTATATTTTGTAGTACAACTTCAATAACTATGTCATCCACTTGCTCTCCTGGTGGAATAACTAAGCCCCCAAAAGCACCAGGAATTGGACCTGAAATGTTGGGTACATCTTTGATAATGATTTGCTCCCATCTAGCAGCAGACTCCCTGAAGACTTGTTCTTGAGCAGCAGTCACTGGTGTCAAAAATTCTAATTGTATATTAAAACGGACACGTTCAGATCCACCGCCTCTCCTCCTTGCATTAGCATCAGCAAGAGATTCGTCAGCCTTAGGTACGGTGATGACTACAGGTTCTCCCTCTGGTTGTTGTGGTAACTCAAAGGTTCGACTCTGATCCACCGCTTGTGTTTGAACGACGGTATCCTGACTTAATTCAGAACATGCCGTGAAAGTCAGAAGTCCAGCTGCAGTAGCTAAGGTAAATCCTAAAGAGGACCTCCCAGATTGTGGTTTAAAGAAGCGATTGAAACCAGAAGGAATCTCTCGCATTTTGGAAAATTTAAGCATAAGATAGTTGTTAGAAATAGTAAAAGATAAATTTTAAAACTTAAGTCAATATAAAGCCTGAAAATTATTATTAAAAATTAAAAAGGAAAAAATGTAATTATTTTAATTTAATGCAAGGTTAATTATCATTTTAAATGCAAAAATGTTGCATTTAGGAATTCTATCGTCCTTCGGAATAAATTTGAATCTTTGGTTTTTTTCGTTAATTCAGCCTCAAGTTTTCTATTCCTTTTCATTTAAAAACTCGATTTAATTGCCTGCCCCTCTTATAAAAATATCCGATGGACAAATAATTTTTAAGGGAATAAATGCCTTTTCAAATTTGGATTTTTGTTGGGATTCAGATGAAAGTTGGGCTATCCTAAGCGAATCTGGTTGGCTACAAACTGCCTTTCAGGAAACCCTACGCGGGAATACAGTTGTCAAGTCAGGAACTGTCACCAGACCTTTTGCCAATCAATATTTAAGTGCAAAAAGACAAAGGAAGGAAGTGGCTAGTTTTCGTGACCTAATGGCCTATGTATCTCAGCGCTATGAATTCAGAAATAAATTCAATCAGCAAAACTTCTATTTTCAGCAGCGCTTCAATTCGGCTGAATCAGAAGAAACAGAAACAGTAGAAAAATATTTATCAACCGTTCAGTCCAAGCAAGATGGACCCTGGACTCTGGAAAAGGTACTTGTACTACTAAACTTGAAGGACCTTCGTGAGGAATCCCTGCTTAAACTTTCCAATGGAGAAACTAGGCGCTTGGCTATTGCAGCAGGATTGATGCGTCAACCCGATATTTTCTTGATGGATCATCCAACCACCGGGTTAGATATAGCAAGTCGAGCGGCTTTTGGGGAGATAATTACTGCCATTCAAAAAGAAGGAGTGCAAATCTTGATTACTTGCAATCCTCAGGATATTCCTTCAGGTATTAAGAAAATTGGTCTTCTGGATCATACGGGTTTGGCTAAGGTCTGGGATTCTAGCCAATTTACACTCGCTTCAAGAATTGAAAAGGAAAAAGACTGGAATTGGGCTTTATTGCAAGAATTATTACCCCAAGAAAAACCAATACAAGAGAGCTTAATTGCTCTTCAAAATGTCACTATCAGCTACCAAGGCAAGACTATTTTGGACGCAGTCAACTGGGAGCTTAAAGCTGGAGAGCGATGGCTTTTAAAGGGAGCAAATGGATCGGGAAAGTCCACGCTAATTTCACTCCTCATTGGTGAGAATCCGCAGGCTTATTCTCAGAATATTTGGCTTTTTGGTCAAAAAAGAGGTACAGGAGAATCCATTTGGGATGTCAAAAAGCCCACAGGGTTTGTCGCTCCAGAATTGACGCGTTTTTTCCCCTCCAATCAAACCTGCAGAAAAGTAATCCTGAGTGGTTTATTTGACACCATGGGTTTGTTCAAAAAGGTCAGTGCGGAGGAAGAAGAACTGGCCTTGAAATGGATGAAGGTATTTGAACTAGAGTCTTTGGCTAATCAACCTATTCACAGAATTTCTTTGGACCAACAGCGGTGGGCCCTTCTCGCCCGTGCCTTGATTAAAAAGCCTCGGCTTCTTATTTTGGATGAAGCCTCCCAAGGTCTCGATCTTGCCCAACGAAAGCTTTTCACAAATACAGTACAAAAGCTTTGTGAGCTCTCAAGCATCAGTTTAATTTTTGTCAGCCACTATCCCGAGGATGTGCCGGATGCTGTAGATCAGATTTTCGAATTACCATCAAAATAACCTTCCTTCCGAATTCAAAAGATCGAACTGGTTTTTGAATTAAAAGATGTATTTTATTTTTTTAAAATCATCTTATGAACTCGAGAAGAAGTTTCATTCAAAAAATGGGTTTGGCCTGGATGGCTCCTGCAGCATGGAATAACTTGGAGTTTCCAGGTCTATCCATGCCTCTATATCAACAATCCTGGGACCAAATTCGCCTTCAATTCCCTTTGGAAAAAGATCGTATCTATCTGAATAATGGAACATTTGGACCTTCTCCTTTTCCAGTACTCAAAGCGGTTCAAGATTCATTTGACAAAACCAATCGGACCGGAAATTATGGGAATCCCGGATCTGGAAGGGAGAAAATTTCTGAGTTTTTTGGGGTAAAGTCAACTGAGATTTCCTTGACTCATAACACGACAGAGGGGATCAATATTATGGCACAGGGCCTTCCTTTGCAAGCCGGTGATGAAGTAATCGTGACTTCACATGAGCATGCAGGAAATGCAATCCCTTGGCTTAACCGCATGAGTTTGGATGGGATTGTCCTGCGGGTATTTGAGCCAAAGGATACACAGGAGGAAAATTTTAAAGCGATCAAGAATCTAGTCTCATCTCGGACAAAAGCTATAGCCATTCCTCATGTGACTTGTACGACGGGTACAGTCTTTCCGATTCGGGAGGTTTCTGAATTTGCCAGGAAAAAAGGGATTTGGACGGCCATTGATGGAGCTCATGGTGCCGGCACTTTCGACTTAAATCTCAAAGATCTGGGTTGCGATTTTTATGCAGGTTGCTTTCACAAATGGATGCTTGGGCCCAATGGTACGGGCTTTCTGTATGTGCGAGAAGAATTGCTTGATACCTTACAAGCCTTTTATGTTGGAGCTAAGTCCGAGAAAAGTTGGGTTTTGAACGATAAGGAAGTTGTTTTTGGTGGCTACACCGATTCTGCCCATCGCTACGATTATGGCACCCAAAGTACTCCCATGCATGAAGGGGTACTAGCTGCGGTTGGTTTTCATCAGGAAATAGGAAAGGCTAGGATCGAAGCAAGAATTCGGGAGCTAAATGACTACCTATATCAGTCATTAGGACAGCTTGATAAATTAGAAATACTCAGTCCTGAGGAAAAAGACTCTCGGATTTCAGTAGTGACTTTTCGGATTCCCGACACTGATTATCGGGATATTGCGAAAGCCCTTGGTCAGAAAAAGATTCGGATTAGGGGAGTTCACGAAGCAGGATTAAATGCTATTCGGGTTTCCACTCATATTTACAATTTCGAGTCTGAGTTGGATAGTCTGGTACAGGAATTAAAGAGCCTTAGTTGATTTGGCTTTTTCAGCTACTTTTTGAAAAGCTTCTTCCTTGCGAAAAAGTGCAATTTTTTGGATAAGTTCTAAAGGTAGATCTCCTTCATAAGGAAGCTGTACGACTCCCTTTGAAGTTGGGTAATCCTTTAGTTCCTCAGCAAAAGCTTTGACTCCGGAAGCAGTGGGGTAAAAGCCCAAGTGATTTTTCATAGCTGCATAG
The DNA here is from genome assembly GCF_002807035.1 of Algoriphagus formosus. Classification (GTDB taxonomy): domain Bacteria; phylum Bacteroidota; class Bacteroidia; order Cytophagales; family Cyclobacteriaceae; genus Algoriphagus; species Algoriphagus formosus. The sequence continues at coordinate 252,635 of NZ_NIUC01000003.1, forward strand.
TAAACAAGGACCTCTGAGGTTTTGAATGCAGGCATGTGATAGCTGATGACCTCTTTTGCTTCAGGGAGTACCTTTTTAAGTGTTTGTCTTATTTGTTGGAGTTTTTCCTGCTTTTCGATTGGAAACCAGCTGAAATACTCTTCGATGCTTTCTGCTTTCGGACCCATTTTAGAATTGATTGATGATGGTAATTCCTTGATTTTCAAATTTATTCATTTCAGGGAGAGCTTTTGTGGCTTCTTCCAAGGAAATTTTTTTACCGATTAGAGACTCTGGCTTTAGTTTGCCCTTGTGGATCATTTCAAGCATTTCTTGGTATCTCCAAGCTTGCATGCCATGACTACCAAGGATCTCTAGCTCCTTGGCAATAACCAAATTCATGGGTAGGGCAGTGTCTTTTTCTGAATCCAAAAGAAGACCAACTTGGATATGTTTTCCTCTTTTTCTCAGGCTAGCCACCGAATCATAAGCCAATTGACTTTTCCCTAAACAGTCCAAAGAAACATGAGCACCACCATGGGTGATTTCGAGAATTGCTGCTGGGATTGCTGATTCAGTCATAGGGTTTAAAAGGACATCTGCGCCAAGCTTTTTTGCCATTTCCAATTGTTTCTCGGATATGTCAACAGCAAGCACTTGAGCACCTAATGCTTTGGCAATCATGATGGCAGAAATTCCCACACCTCCGCAGCCAAAGACAGCTACCCATTGTCCTCCGGATACCTTTCCCTGATCTACCACCGCACGAAAGGAAGTGGCGAAGCGGCAACCTAGGCTAGCTGCAGTTTCAAATTCCATGGATTCTGGAATAGCTACCAGATTAGTATTTGCCCTGTCGATTCGTACATATTCTGCAAAAGAACCCCAATGGGTGAAACCTGGCTGAAATTGATCATCACAAACTTGTTGGTTTCCCGAGGCACAGGTAGGACAGACTCCACAGGCGCAAACAAAAGGAACAGTCACCCGATCTCCGATTTTCCATTTTTTTACCTCTTTGCCAACAGCTGAGATTATCCCTGCAAATTCATGACCCGGAACGTGCGGTAATTCAATATCGGCATCATGCCCCATCCATCCATGCCAATCAGACCTACAAAGTCCAGTTGCTTTGACTTCAATGACCACGCCATTATTCTCAGGGGTGGGATCTGTAACTTTCTGAATTTTTGGACTAGTTTGAAACTGTTCGTAGACCAATGCCTTCATATTTCGGATTTTTCTGAAAAGTAGCTAATCCCTTCTATTTTTTCTTAGTTACTTTCGGAATGAAATCCGAAATTATTTCTTTATGGACTCAATAAAGCAAGAAATTACCTTGGCTGAAGCCCAAGAAAAAGTAGATCAGTGGATCAAAACGGTGGGTGTTCGCTATTTCAATGAACTAACCAACATGACCATATTGATGGAGGAAGTAGGAGAACTGGCGCGTCTAATGGCTAGAACTTATGGCGAACAATCTTTCAAAGAATCAGACAAAGGAAAGGATCTTGGAGATGAAATGGCTGATGTGCTTTGGGTTTTGATTTGTCTGGCTAATCAAACGGGTGTCGATTTGACAGAAGCCCTTCGCAAAAACTTCGAAAAGAAGAATATTCGGGATAAAGACCGTCATCAAAAAAATGAGAAGTTAAAATAAAAAAACACGGTCTTGAGGACCGTGTTTTTTCTTAGTTTTCTTTCAAAAACTTATAAATCTCATCTTTTAAATGTAGTCGCTTAATTCGGAGTTGATTAGCCGTCTCATCAGAAGCCGGTACAGCATCTGACTCTACGCGGTAGATTTCATGATCCACCTCATCGTATTCCTCAAACAACTTTTTAAAGTGCTCATTTTCCGTTTTCAAGTCGTGGATTTTTGCTTCAAACTCAGGGAATTCTTCTTGTAGTGGGTGCTTTTTGAACATGTTTTTCGGGTTTTGTTTCTACAAGAATAGGCTAAATCTCACCGAACTTTGATGACTAAAATCACTTAGTCAAAAGACTATTGTTGGCTTTTGAAGCTTGATAATTAATTCCCTGATTTTTCAATCCACCTAACCGATAAGTCGGGATCTTCCATATCCTTATCCAAGGGATACATGGGACGGATGATGCGTTTGTGTCCCAGTCTTTCCAAGTCCTGATCTACTCCACCCGGAGTCAATGCCATGATCCAGTCACCGCGAAGATCATATAGCTCAGGTACTAAATATCCGATTTTTACTACCAAAATATCTGTCCTTCTAGGTTCTAAACCAAGGTCCGTAAAGTCCTTTTCATGATGGTAAGGCTTCCTCTTTTCGGTAACGATCACTTTGATCGAACCCACTTGAATCACCGCTTCCGTTTTGGCATCTAGATCTCCTTCTTTGAGTGCCAGTAATTTTCCCTTGAGCAAAAGGGGTGGAGCAAACCGGTCATCTACCATCGCACCTACAAACCCTTCCACGGTAGAGCCTATTTCGGCCTCTTTTGCTTTAGCTATCAGATCAGGTCCAGGGATGGAGGCATAAATCAATTTCGGGCCAGATTCGGATTGAAATTCAGGTCTTTGAAGCAGTTCATTTAAGGTCCAGGTTACATCACCTGCTCCTCCGGCTGTGGGGTTGTCTCCCATATCCGAGATTACAAAAGGCTTCTTTTCACTATTCAAGGCCATTTCCAAGCTTTCGTCGAGATAGGCTACCGGAGCTACAAAATCAAATTCATGGCGAACATCCCAAAAACTCTGAGCCAAAAATTCTGCACTTTCTTTTACCGCCGTTTCGTCATCTCCTGTCACCATCACTACCGCATGATTCCGTGGTTCATCGGCCCAAGCATAGCCAATCCAAATGGCAGCATCAATCACCTCCTCTTTTTTTGTTTCAGGATCTACTTTGGCATAAAGTGATTTTCCTGGTTCGATGCGAGTGCTTGTTTTTTCTCCGGGCAGGAGAATTGGAACTGGAATCCAAGCCTTGTAAGCTGGCTTTCCTTTACCGCTTTCAAGCCTGTCGAGTAGATTTTCTAATGCTCTTTGCTTGGATTCCAAGGCATCCTCATGTGGGGCCATCCGATAGCAGGTGATCAGGTCTGTATTTTCAGCCAATCGCTTGGAAACATTCCCATGAAGATCCATGGAGGTGGAGATCAGAGTTTCATCGCCAACCACTTCACGAACTTTGATGATAAAATCTCCTTCAGGATCATCTAAACCCTCTACGCTCATAGCGCCATGAATGTCAAAAAACAAGCCGTCGTAGGGAAGGTTTTCACGCAGCATTTCCAGTGTCAGATTCACCAGCGAATCATAAGCTTCTCGCGTAACCATCCCGCCGGGTATGGCATGACCTCGGAGCGTTGGAAACCAATTGGCTCTGGCTCTATTCTCAGAATCCTCTGATAGAAAAGGATAATAATTGAAAACGTCGTCGCCGATTCGAGCTTTGAAGAATTCAGCTGTGGATCGGGCAGGGGAAAAAGTACTGGACTCAATGGCCAAGCCGGCTATGGCAACTCGGGGCTTTTCGGTTTGGGTGGAGGAATTCTCACAGGAAAATAGAGAAATGGAAAGTAAGGCTATAAATAAGTATCTCATGCTGGTTTTGGATAATGATTGCTGAAAATAGCTCAATTTTATATCCTTTAAAAAAAATGAGAAATACTAACCCTCTTTCATTCCTCAATTGCTACCATCAAAGGTTCTGATCCTGGGCTGAAAAATTTTAATCCCATGAGGGAATATATCATGGAGCCTGTTACTTGGAGGCTATCTTCCTTTGGAATGACTCCGAAGTGATTCCACCTTCGCCCTAAAGTAAACCCGCCAAGGTAAGCTTCTGACTTATGAGGAAGAATTTCGCCTGTCTCTCGGTGGGCAAAGTAGAAGACATACAGATCGTTGGTTTTTGAGTAAGGAATGCTTTTTACTTTAGTGATATATCCATCTGGAGGAGTTATTGATGTTGTTTGCTGATTGGTAGAAGCAAGTGCTGCAAACAAACTTAGAACACCAATCAAAAGTGGTGGAGAAGCTAAAATTCTTTGTTTGTAGGATAGCTGCTTCACTCCCAAAGTAAAAACCTTAAAGAAAAAGAAAATGAAAGTTATAAAGAAAATTAGGCAGAATACACTCCAAAGAAAACCGATCATAACTATGTTATTTTATCCACCTAAATAAATAAAATAATTGAAAAAAATAAAATATAGGTCAAGCCTAATTATCGATTGCCCTCAAAACCTGTCCCTCAACCTTCCCCACCAATTCGTACAAATCAAAGGTCAGGCAAAAATCAATGTCTTTTTCGATTCCGTGGTTTTGTAGTCGCTTGGCGTGCGAGGCTTGACTCAGGTACTTTTTGAGCTGATGTCCTTCTTTTTCGAAGAGACTTTTCATCGCCATGGCTCCATCATCACTGCTTTCATGTGTGGATTCCAAGGCCTTAGCCAAAGCTCCGGCATAGAGGGAGTCTTCTAAGTTGAATCGACCTTTCCAACCGGCACAATGGATGAGAACATCCTTCTTTTGGGATTGGATGTACTTGACAGTTGCGGAAAGATTGGGAAAGGCTCCGATTAGAATTTCTGAGGCACCTTCGGATTTGGAAATTGCCAGGGTCCCATTGGTGGTTGTCATGGCCAATTTCTGACCAGAAAAGCTGTTGTCCAGAAGAGCAACCGGTGAATTCCCGAGGTCAAAGCCCTCTACGGTTTGGCCATTTCGCTCTCCTGCAATTAGATAACCTTTTTGCTTCATGGTCCGGCAGGTTTCCAAATCTGCAAAGGTCTCTATCTCTTCGATTCCGTTGGCAAGTGCCGCCACCATAGTAGAAGTGGCCCGGAAGATATCTACCACCACTACGATCTTTCCTTCGAGCTCGTGGAGGTGGATTAATTCTGGGCTAAAACAAACTTCTAACTGATTCATCCTTTCAAAAGAGGAAGCTTTTCTACCTGAGCTTTCAAGCTTTTATTTCGGATTTGGATAAAAATTTCAGTTCCTGCTTTGCTGAATTCTGTCTTGACATAGCCCAAACCAATACCTACTTCCATAGAAGGAGACATGGTTCCGCTCGTAACTTCGCCGATCAGTTCGCCGGAACCATCCACGATTGGATAATGTCCGCGAGGAATTCCCCGCTCCTGCATGACAAAGCCTACTAGCTTTCGGGTCACTCCAGCCTCTTTTTGAGCTTTTAGGGCTTCTGAGTTGATAAAATCCTTAGTGAATTTGGTGATCCAACCCAAGCCCGCTTCAATCGGAGAGGTGGTGTCATCAATATCGTTTCCGTAGAGACAATAGCCCATTTCCATCCGCAAAGTATCGCGAGCTCCTAATCCGATAGGCTTGATGTCAAAATCTTTCCCAGCCTCGAAAATGGCATTCCACACCTTTTCAGCATCCTCGTTTTTCACATAAATCTCAAATCCTCCTGCACCTGTATAACCAGTCCCTGAAATGATCACATCAGCCACACCTGCAAATTCACCTACGGTAAAGTGGTAGAATTTCACTTCCGAAAGATTGACTGGAGTCAGCGATTGTACGGCCTCAATAGCTTTCGGTCCCTGCACTGCAAAAAGAGAAAGCTCGTCAGAGATGTTTTTCAGCTCGGCTCCCATGGTGTTATGCTGATTTACCCAATTCCAGTCTTTTTCGATATTGGAAGCATTTACCACCAACATGTATTTCTCGTCGGAATACTTGTATACGATTAGATCATCGACGATTCCTCCGGTTTCATTGGGAAAGCAAGAATATTGAGCCTGCCCCTCCACTAGTTTGGAAGCATCATTGGAGCAAACTTTTTGGGTCAGAGCCAAAGCATTGGGTCCCTCTACCAAGAATTCACCCATGTGGGAAACATCAAATACTCCAACTCCATTTCGTACGCAGAGATGCTCTTCTTTGTCTGAACTGTAGCGAACGGGCATATTAAAACCTGCAAATGGGACCATTTTGCCACCTAGGGCAATGTGTAGGTCATTCAATTGGATTTTTTTGATGGTTTCTTCCATGATTATTGGGCTATTTTTCTGTCGCCCAAAGGTAAGGATTGGAAGGGATTTTGGAGAAGGGTTTTTTAGAAAATAAAAAAAGCAACCCAAAGGCTGCTTTAGAATTATTCAATCTGCTGCTTAGACCGAGAAGCTTTCACCGCATCCACAGGTTCTGCTGGCATTGGGGTTCACAAATTGGAAGCCTTTTCCATTCAGTCCATCGCTAAATTCAAGTGTGGTGCCAGCAAGGTAAAGAAGGCTCTTTCGATCTACGATGATTTTGATACCCTTGTCTTCAAAGACATGATCGGAATCCACCAAATTGGCATCAAATCCCAAATCATACATCAATCCGGAACAGCCACCGCCTTTGACGGAAACTCGGATGTTTTCATTTTCGGTACGCCCTTCCTCTCTTTTAAGCTCGAGGATGCGTTCTTTGGCCTTATCAGAAACGATGATCATATATTCTTAACTTTGCGTACTAGTTTCGGTTCAGGAGCATAAACAAGCCTTGGCTCCAAAAGATTCGATTACAAATATAAGAATTATAAAAATGAGAAAAATAGAGCATATCGGCATCGCTGTTTCTGATTTGGAAAAATCCAATGAACTCTTCCATAAATTATTGGGGAAGAGCCATTTCAAAACTGAGACAGTAGCCGGAGAAGGGGTGGAAACCTCTTTTTTCCAGGTAGGAGAGACAAAAGTAGAACTCCTTCAGGCGACTCGCCCGGATAGCCCTATTGCTAAGTATTTGGAAAGAAAATCGGAAGGCATTCATCATATCGCTTTTGATGTGGAAGATATCCATGCTGAAGTGGAACGATTGAAAGGGGAAGGATTCGAAATCCTGAATGAAACGCCCAAAGAGGGGGCAGACAATAAATTAGTGGTATTTTTGCACCCACGAAGCACGAATGGTGTGTTGGTGGAGTTGTGTCAGGAGAAAAATTTGTAAGTAGTAAATCGTAAATAGAAAAAGTCCAACTTTAAAGATGCCAAGTCAAAATATGCTTCTTGGTCCTTTGGGCTTAGTACTTGGTTCAATAAGATATGTCAGAAAAAAGAACAGAAATAAGTGATTTGGGTGAGTTTGGCCTGATCGATCATTTGAACGAAAAGGTAAAAATCAAAAATGATTCAACGCTGAAGGGAATCGGGGATGATGCGGCTGTGATAGACGCAGGTGACCATGTCAAAGTAGTGACAACCGACTTGCTTTTGGAAGGGGTGCATTTTGATTTGGCTTATGCTCCCTTGCCACATGTAGGGTTCAAGGCCGTGGCTGTCAATGTCTCGGATATTGCTGCCATGAATGGGATTCCAAAGCAGATTACCGTAAGTATTGCCTTGTCCAACCGATTTTCGGTAGAAGCGGTGGATGCTTTGTATTCGGGAATTCGAGCGGCATGTGAGCACTATGGTGTTGATTTGGTAGGTGGAGATACGACTGCTTCCCGAAGTGGATTGGTGATCTCCATTACTGCAATTGGAGAAGCTCAAAAGGAACAGATCACCTACAGAAACGGAGCTAAGGAGAATGATATTCTTTGCGTGACGGGTGACTTAGGAGGTGCTTTGGTAGGACTGCAGATTTTAGAGCGTGAGAAGCAGGTATTCCTTGCCAATCCAGATATGAGACCTGACCTTGAGAAGTACACCATTGTTACCGGTCGACAGCTCAAACCGGATGCCCGAATGGATATTATCCATGAGCTTCGGGAGTTGGGGGTAGTGCCAACCTCGATGATGGATATTTCCGATGGCTTGGCTTCAGAGATTTTTCATATCTGTAAATCTTCCAATGTCGGAGCCACTATCTATGAAGATAAATTACCGATTGATAAGCAGACTTTTGACACAGCGGTAGAGCTGAATCTAGATCCCATCACCTGTGTGCTGAATGGGGGAGAAGATTATGAATTGCTATTCACCATTGATCAGAAGGATTTTGGAAAGCTGGAAAAACATCCGGATGTGCACTTCATCGGGCATATCACCAAGCCTGAGGAGGGGAAGTTTCTAGTGACCAAGAGTGGTACGGCTGCTGCGATCAAAGCTCAAGGCTGGAAACATTTTTAAAAAAAGCCATTACAATTTAGCCCAGGTAATCCGTGTGATCATCTGGGCTTTTTTTATTTCTAAGTGATCCAATCAGTAGGCCCACCTCGTACTTCCTTCCAAATAAGGAAATCATGGAAAAACGATTGGTCAAAACTCAGAAGAAAGATTTCGATTTTTTTCCCTCTTCGAAAGGAGATGGACAAGAACTCAGCAAAATTGATTCTTTCCTTTCTCATCACGCCATTCCAGCTCCTCAGTCGATTCGGAAGCTTCAGCTTTTTTTGGGAAAAGTCTGTAATCACTCTTGCAGTTTTTGTCCTCATGATGCAAAGCCAGAGAGCTCGGAATTTATGCGTCATGAGATGGTACATCGAGTGATCAGCCTGATCGAGAAGGAGCAGTTTGAAGAGATTTCTTTCAAAGGAGGGGCACCTGAGATGTCCCCATACTTTCGGTGGATCGTGAAACAGATCCGTGAAAAAAGTCCCAAGACAAGACTGGTACTTCATACTCATGTGACAGCCATGAAGGACCCGGGTTACTTTCAGGCTTTGCCTCGCTTTCTTCAGGAGCATCAAGTAGCCTTATCTGTTTATGTACCAACTTTAGACGAAGCTCAAATGGATCAGATCCGTGGTCCAAAGACCTTCAAGACTTTTTTATCTGTGGTTCGCTACCTCAACCGCCTGGGATATGCTTCTGAGGATTCAGATTTAGAGCTAAAGCTAATTTGGAAGCACTTGAAAGTACCTAATTCCAAGTCAGGCGAGGTGCATTTCGAAGAGTGGAAATCGAAATGGGGTATCCGTTTCAGTGATTTTCAAGAAAAGATGTATTCACCGGTGGGAAGAATGATGAATTGCCTTTCTGCTGAAGGTGAAAAGGCTGGATTTTTTCAAGAGCTGCAAACAAAAATCGGAAGACATGATGATCAGCCTTTGCCTTGCAAAGACTCATTAACCATCGATTGGGAAGGCAATGTGTACAATTGTGAAAATCATATTTCTGCAAAGGACGGGAGAGTTAAATATCGTCTTTTTCATCTGAAAGATTGGACGGACGAAAAGCTCCAAAAGGTCCGTATTCAGCCTGCTTTGCACTGCTTGAGTTGCCTTGCCTGTCTAAAAAATTAAAAAAATGAAAAATCAGTAAATCCAATCCTTGGACTCACTTCGTATGTCACCAAAACAGATAAAGTCATGATCAAAAAAATAATTCTTTCTATTGGTTCTATCCTCTTTTTGCTAGTCTTGGTTTTGGCAGTTCATATCTATATGGTTACGGGAAAAGCGGTACCTGAGGGACCCAATTGGTCCATGGGCAAAATCGAAGTGGCCAATCAGCTCGATTCACTTTCAGTGAATGAAATCAAGCAGGACTTTCTTGCAAAGCCTTATATCAGGGCCTTCCGGACTAATCTGGACCAAGGTCATTTCATCCTTCTTTATGACCGCAAGCAAGTCAGTGGGGACGATTTAGCCGCTGAATTAGGCTCAAAACTCAATTTACAAGCTAGTCTCTATCGTCCCAGCGCTGAAGAACTGGCGAGTAGCTGCCCTGCCATTCCAAAGGACAGCTTCACTTATCAATTAGGAAGTCTATTTCAATCCATCTTTACTAAATAAAAATAACTATGAAACTCAAGAATTTATCTTTTAGCAAGCTTTGGGTATTAGGTGTTTTTGTCTTTTTCGCCTGCGGAGAAGATGATCCCACACCTCCCATGATGGACACCTCTTTCTATGCCACAAAGTTGGGTGGAGAGACGATGGTCCCAGATCCTGACAATCCCGGCCAAATGGTGGAGCAGGGTTTTTTGAACCTCCGCACGGTAGTGACAAATACGGTCTTGGAGATCGCTACCAATGAAGGGGGAACGTACAATGACTTACAACCCTATTTCTCTGTTTTATTGAACGAGGTAGGTAGAAATGAATTGTCGGGTTTCACCACTCTGGTACAAGACTTTACCATCTTTTTGGCTGAGGCTACTGGTGCACAGAATTTCCAGTATACGGGATTGAATATGGCTGAAGCACATAATTCGACCAACCCAAGAATGAATGGTCTGATCAATGATGCCGATTATGACTTGTTTATTCAAGCTGTAGTAGCAGGTGCCGCTGAAGCTGGAATCACCAGTCCTGAGGTATTGGGCCCAGTTGGAGATCTTTTGGAGTCTGTTCGCGAGCCTATCGTGCAGCGGCCTGATGGTGAAAATTTGGACTTGTATACACGCCTTGGAGGTTCTGGTCTGGTAGAGGATCCTGACAATCCCGGCACCTTGATCGAAGCGGGTTATCTTCCACTCAGAGCGGTGGTCACTTCCACCGTCTTGGTGATTGCTACTAATGAGGGAGGAAAGTATGATGATTTGCAACCTTACTTTACGGTACTCTTAAATGAGGTAGGAGCCGGTGATACAAGTGGCTTTACGACATTGGTTGGAGGGTTTTCGGATTTTCTTGCAGCCAATATCGGATCGACTAATATTGAGTACAATGGCTTGAATATGCGAGATGCGCATGACCCAACGGTAAATTCCAGAATGACAGGTTTAATCACAGCTGAGGATTATGACTTGTTTGTTCAGGCAGTCGTTGAGGGGGCTTTGGAAAATAATGTCCCTGAATCCATCATTGGAGAATTCGGCGCATTGCTGAACAGTGAAGTATTACGAGACGCGATCATTCAAGCATAAAAAAACTGGGCTTCGCACAAAATGGGGTGATGTGAAGTCCAAGTCCCCTGGGTTAGGCGACTTTTTTGGGGATGAAGGGGTAGCTTTCGGGCTATCCCTTTTCTTTTTGTGTAGTTGTGATTTGGCTTGTTGCCACAATGACCTTTCTCGTATTTGAAGGTTGAGACTAATCATCTCGCGTTATTCACAAAGGTTCGGGACCAAGCCTAAGACCTCAGGTAGGATCTAGTTCTTTTTGTACTTCTTTAGCTCTTTTTTATCCATTTCTCGGATGATCAATTCCTCTGAATGGGTGGAGGTTAAATCATCTGCTGTCTGATCGCTTTTCAGCTGAGCATTTGCAGTTTCCAGCTTCACAGGAAAATTGATCCATTGCAGCCCATTTTCATTAAAATCCCATCGACTTTGGATCATTTTTATTTGATATTCGGAGCCATTTGTTGGATCGGAAAGTTCAGCGATGATTTGGCCGGGAATTACCATTTCACCTATTGAAACCTTGGCAGAGTTTTCTTTTATTCCGCTCAGACGGCTAAAGGTGCCATCTTGATGATAGATTTCGATAAAATTTTCTGATTCGAAGTCAGCGATTTCTTGCGAATTGCTAGGTAGGTCCATTCTCATTTCCGAAACAATCCCTTTCCTTGGGGCGCAGATTTGGGTAGGGCTCTCGGTGAAAAACAAGACACCGGTGTAGGGAAGATTCTCGACCAGAATCGAAGGATTTGCCTTCGGGATGATTCTGCGCATGCTGAAGGTCACTCCCTTCTCAAAAGGGACTAAATAGGGAAATTCTGAGTCAGCATTAGGTAAATATTCGCCCTTGAATAATTGGGTGCGGTAATTGAAGCTCGTTTTTTCATTTATGTAGATCGATTGTAGAGTTACAAGGTTTGTCTTGCCCGGGCGAGCAACTTTGAAGATCAAATCCCCTTCGAGAGATTTTAGGTTTTCAAGGCTTACAAACTCGATTTGAATCGTGTAGGGGATTTCACTTGTATTGTAGGAGATGAGCGTGAGATTTTTCTCCATATCCTGATCAGCTACTATTTGGACTTGTGCTTGGAGAAGTCCTGCTGAGAAAAGAACAAGAAGTATTGCGGTGAATTTGAAGGATTGTAAAATGGACATTAGGAAAATGGGAACTTTAATAATCTGAATTTATAGATTAGTTAAAATAGCTGATTTTCTAAAAAATCCGCAAAAATTCAATCCATTGATGGGTGAAAAAGTGTCAACTTCAAGACGCTCAGTTGACTAATTCTCTAACTTTTTTATCAGAGACTTTACCTGAGCTTCATCCATTGGTTTTTCCCAAAAATCAATTACCATTTTGAAACGCTTTGACCTTTCCCGATCTCGTTTATCGAGGGAAGAAGTGACCATAATTACTTTGATATCGCTTTCTCGAATAGTCGATGAAAGCTCCTCTAAAAACTTCCAACCGTCCATTATGGGCATATTTATATCCAGAAAAATAAGGGCAGAATTGCCCATTTCATCTTCTGATTTCAGTAATTCCAAAGCTTCTTCAGCGTTTGAAAAGGTATGGGGTTTGGGGTGTAAACCTACTTCTCGGACAATTATTTCATGTAGGAAAAGAATACCTGAATCATCGTCAATGATTAAGACTTTTTGGAGGTTCTTTATCATGACTTCTTCAAGTTTTCAGATTTGGTGAAAGTATCTTTCAGGATTTCATCCACCTGCTTTAACGAAGACAATAGCTCTTGCTCTAGCTCTTCTTTACTCTTTTCCACCTTTTGGTATTTTGAATAGTTTAATAGCAATTGATTGATTCCAATAGCTTTTGACAAAGGAGCTCTCAATAAATGTGATTGGTTCCAGGTAAGTTCATGCAATACCTCTTTTTGCTTTTCTATTTCTTTTACAGCCTCTTTAAGCTTCTCGTTTGTATGGCTAAGTTCCAAAGTTCGTTTGGAAACTTTTGCTTCTAGTTGAACTTTTAACTTTTTACTTAAATAAAAGTTTAGAGCAAGGTATATCAAAAGTATAAGTGCTAGCCCTAAGCTAATTTTGAAAAAGAGGGTTTCAAAGAAAGAAGCGGAGACCCTGATTGGTAAGGAATAGATCGCCTCTTGCTGTCCATAGCGGAGTATTTTTACTTTCAAGTTATAATTCCCCGGTTTGAGACCATTGAAGTACAGAAATCGCTGATCCTTTAGTGGTAGCCAGTTGTCTGATTTGCTTTCGATCAAGTAAAAAACGGAATATTGTGAAGGGTTTTTGAAATCAATAAGACTGAAAGAAACCTGAAACATGCGGATCCCTGCCGGGATGATTATTTCTTCATTGATGGTTTCCTTTTTATCTCCATATTGAAGTTCATCCCATTGAAAATCGATCTCTTCTTTTTCCATGCCGGATTGCAGACTCGGGTCAATGATGCCTACCCCTTCCACGGTAGGGACCCAAATTCTCCCTTTAAAATCTCGTGCTACTGCCGGGAAAATAAGACCATTTGCCTCTGAATTGGGCATGCCTACACTTTGATCATAGAGGGTAGATCCTATGAAAAATGAATCGTCAGTACTTTCTTTGAATAGATTGAATTCTTGGTAGGAAAAAAACTGAGCCCCAAAATTATTGGTGATCCAATAGCCATTTTTTCCATCGTCTGTAATGCTGTAGACAGCCTGCGTTTGAAGTCCGTTCTGTTTTTTGAGGGATTTGAACTGACCATCGCGTAGCATGATCAATCCTCCATGCGTACCAAAAAACAGGTCTCCATTTTTATCCTCATGGATACAATAGATGATGTTTTCACCGGGAGTCAGCGGAAGAGGCTGATTTTCGACAAAGACCCCATCTCTTATCCGAAACATTCCTTTGCTCATCGAGCCAATAATCATATCTCCATTGGAGCTTTCAAGGATGGAGACGAATCTTGTCCTTTTAAATTCTGCAGGTAGATCTACTTCCTGAATTGTTCCATTTTCCACGATATAATGAAGCCCTCCATTTCTGGTCAGGATCCAAATCGTGTTTTTTGAATCTTTGAAAACAGCCTGAACGTAATTGTTTTTAAGACCATTCTCTTGAGTGAAAAAGTTTGTGAATTTTCCTGATCGTATATCTAAGATTGAAACTCCCGCACTTGACCCAATGTAGGCTTTTCCCTCTTTTGTCGCCAAAGTGGTAACACCATTCGTTAGCAAACCGTCTTCTTGCCTCCAGGATTGAATCTCATCTCCAACAACCCGAAATAGGCCATCTGATTGTGTGCCTACCCAGATACTGCTATCGTTTCCTTGGATCAGGGCTTTGATGTTTTTCTTTTGAAGTTCATCGAATTTAGGCTGCTTGACCTTGGCGGGTTTTACGATGGCCAAGCCTTTTCCAAGTGTGCCTAGGTAGAGGTTCGTTTCATCTTTGATGATTCCTCTGACGGTGTAGTTATTCAATTCAGGATAATAAAAGCGAGTGACCTCGCCATTGTCAATAATCATCAGGCCTTTTTCCGATGAACTCCCCCAAATTCGATTTTCCTCATCTAAGGTCAGACTGAAGTGGATCATGTCCTGAATTCCATCGATCGGGACAATTTCTTCTAATTGAAGTTCCTGATTGATTTTAAAAATTCCCTCTTGGGGCGAAAAGACATAAGGAAGGTTCGAATTGCCGAATACCTTCATCGCAGAGAAGCTGCTTGGAGCTATCTCAGTTGTAGTGTTTTTCTCAAGATTTAATTTATAAAGACCATTAGTTGTGCCAACTAACAGCTCTGATGGGCTGAGCTGGAAAAAGCTTTGTATCTCAAGATCAACCTCTGGTTTCCAAAACTCCAGCGGAACGAATGGCTCATTTTCAAAGCGGTAGATTTCACCTTTTGAGTTGCCAATCAATAGATTTCCATTTGTATCTTCGAAAACAGCTCTAATCGAGGAATTTTCCGTGATACTACTACAATCGATTACCTTGAGAATGCTTTTATTGAGAAAGGCAATACTTCTATCTCCCGATGCCCATATTCCTTTCTTGGTATTAAAAAAAGTAAAATAAGTCTGCTCCTGCATGATGGGGTAGCTTTCCCTGTCAAATACTTTGGAAGATATCCCGTCAAGTCTTACCAAGCCTTCTTCAGTGGAAACCCAAATGTATCCGAATTCGTCCTTTTCAAGCGCAAAAACTGCATTCTGGGGAAGTCCATTGGAATTGTCCCAGATTTCCATGACATAATTTTTCTTTTGGGAAGAGGAATCAGCCCAGAGATTTGTTGATTGAGCATGATTATCCGATGATCCTAGGAAATAGGAGAAGGAAAGAACGATGAAAAACAGGTAAGCTTTTGGTTTCAAAATTTGGTAATCCTCAATAAAATGCTCTTCAGAGTCTAGTTTTTAAATTTCATTCGTATTCCTTTATTTCTTCCAAAAAATTATTGGAAACAAAGTGAATTCACGGCAGAAAATTAGGTTTTTTTTGGAATAAAGGCGGTAAAAAAAATAATCGTTAAGCTTTAAGTTTTAGAGCGTAGTCTCTAGGTTCAAAATTTTTTATCCCTTTAAGCTTTGTTGATTGAATATACAATTCTCCATCGGGTCTTTTCCTTGCAAAATCGCAAGGGTGTTTTCCACGGTCATTGTACACATTTTGGTGTAGGTCGTCTTGGTCAGACTACCCACATGAGCAGTGATTAAAGTATTGGGGTGTGTGACCAATGGCTCGTCTGCTTTTGGTGGTTCGTCTGCTAAAACATCAGCCCCAAAGCCACCCAGTTTTCCGGAGTTCAAAGCATTGATCAAAGATTCCTGGTCTATGATTTTTCCTCTCGCCGTATTGATGAGAATAGCTCCTTCCTTCATCTGATCAAAAGCTTCCTGACTAATTAGATTTTCTGTATCACTAGTCAAAGGGAGGTGGATGGTGATGACGTCAGATTTTTTCAATACCTCATCAAAAGTCAGCATAGCATAGGAGACAGGTTCACGGTAAGCACTCCAATAGCAAACCTCCATGCCTAGCGCTTCAGCTATTCGGGCTACTTTCTTACCAATATTTCCCATTCCTAAAACTCCGAGGGTTTTTCCATGTAGTTCATCCCCGACATAATTGCCACGCTCCATCCATCGACCCTCTTTGACCATATTGAAAGCATTGAAAAGGTTCCGTTGAAGATTCAGCATGAGGCTAATGGTATGCTCTGCAATGGTATTGGCGTTGCTGTTAGGGGCATTGACAACCTTAATGTTTCTTTGGCTTGCCTCATCGACATCGATGTTGTCCAGGCCAACTCCCGCTCGGGCAATTACTTGAAGACTGGGTATTTGATCCATCAATTGACTCCTCACTTGCCCTTTGCCTCTAGTGATGATAGCCTGAAAATCCGGTTTCTCCAATGCCTCCTGTAGACTTATTTCATCCAGTGCAATGACTATTTCCACATCTTCCGAAGCGTTTAATAACTCCATCGCTTCTTCTGCGAGGGTTTCCAAAAGAAGGATTCTCTGGCTCATTTATTTTTGTGATATAGCGTCGCGTCCTTGGTTTTGTATCCTCGGAAATCATTTCTTCCTGATACATAAATCCCCGGCTTGAAAAGCTCATCCTCGAATATCTTGGGATCGATTTTGGCATCCGGTGCAGAAGAAAGTTCGAGCAAATTTCCGGAAGGGTCTCTGACAAACATTTGAATCGGTCCATCGGGAAGCTGACGCACATGTCCCCATGGCTTGATATCGATGACCCCCAATTCTTTCATCCGCCAATAAATGGCATTAATATCATCCACCTGCAGACATATATGCCCCCTAAATGAAAAAACATCTTCCCATTCGGTCAGGTGTAATTGCTGGTCCTCGTTGATTTTGAAAAAGGCCGTGGGATAGTCAAAAAGAAAGGCAGGAATAGCTTCCAAGCCCAATTCTTTTTCATAGAATTGACAAGCTTCTTCCAGATTCGTGACTACCAAGGCTACATGATTGATATTGATTGCTTTTGCCATGATTTTTATTGTTTGAATTCTTTTACAAAATCCCAATTTGGAGTGAGCCCCAAACCGGGTAGGGTAGGTTGGGAAAGCATCCCTTTTTCATCCACACTGATCTTCTCTTTGACCAGTTCATACATCATCGGATTTCCTCCCAAGGAAAACTCGATCACATTGGCCGAAGGTGAAGCAAAAGCTACCGAAAGTCCAGCCATGAATGAAAATGCAGATCCCCAGCAATGAGGTGCGAGTTCCAGTTGATAGGTATGAGCCAGTTGAGATACGCGCATGGCTTCTGTGATGCCGCCGATAATCGCGCAATCGGGTTGAATCACATCTATCGCCTTCTCCGAAATTAAATCGCGCACATCAAAAGCCGTGTATTCACTTTCACCAGCCGCTATAGGAATATGGGTACTAGCTCTGACTTCGGCTGTCCCTATTCGATTGTCCGGACTGATTGGCTCTTCAAACCAATAGAGGTTGCAATCTTCGACACCGCTACAAAATTGCTTGGCTTCGGGAACACTAAAGGTGCCATGGGCATCAGTCATCAATTTGATATGGTCGGGTAGCGCTTCTCTTGCCGCGCGAACCCGCTTGATGCTTTCAGCTACCGTTTCGTCCATGACGCCCACACGCATTTTCACTCCTGAAAACCCTTTTTCAGTATATCCTTTCAATTGCTCCCCAATCGCATCAGCACCTGCCCAGCCACCGCTGGCGTAAGCAGGCATTTTGTCCCGGCAGCTTCCTCCGAGAAGTTCTACCACGGGTACTCCCAAGGCTTTTCCTTTGATATCCCAAAGTGCCGTATCAATGCCGCTCAGAGCGGAAATAGTCAATCCTCTTCTACCTAGGATGGGGAATTTTCGACCTCTGGAAAGTGCGTAATGGTCTCGGGTACCGTTGTAGACAATTTCCCAGATCCGGTTGATTTGGCTGGCGTCTTGTCCGATGAGGGCAGGTTTTAACTCATTCTCCACGCAGCTCACAATGCTGGCGCAAGACCCTGAGGAGCCAACAGCAGCTTTGGCCTCGCCGAATCCCTGAAGGCCTGTGTCTGTGGTCACTACCACCAAGGTCATGTCAAAATTAGTCAGCAGACCGTAGTCGGAGCGGTGTTGCTTTTCCTTTGGAATGGGGCAGCGAAGCCAGTATGCTTCAATATTGGCGATTTTCATCTGAGGAATGGTTTGAGTTGATCAATGGATCGCTGAGTCAGCATAGTGTAGAAATCCTCAGTGACCGCTGTACTGCCGTGGTCTTGTAGGAATTTCAGCTGCTCGGGACTCAGACCTTCCGGTGCTTCATCGATGGAGTTTGGGTATGGATTGGCCGGAGTACGATCGATAGGTGGGCAAAATTCCACAGAAAGCACCTTGTCATACTCGATTTCTTTGAGCGTAGCCATGATTTTTTCCCAATTTAACTTGCCCATCCCCGGAGCCATTCGGTTATTATCGGCCACGTGGAAGTTGACTAGTCTTGAACCTACCTGCCGGATCGTTTCAAACATATCAACTTCTTCGATATTCATGTGAAAAGTATCTAAACAGACGCCGCAATTGGGCCCAACAGCTTCTGCGAGTGCTAAAGCCTGTGCACCACGATTGATGAAATAGGTCTCAAATCGATTGATCGGTTCAATCCCAATTTGAAGTCCATTGGCTTCTGTGAATTCATAAACTTCTTTTACTCCTTCCACAGCCCATTCCCATTCTTCCTCTGGACGGGCATCGGGGATGATTTTACCTACCGTGGCAGGCACAAAGGAAATCACCTTACCTCCTAGGTCGGCAACCAGCTGAGCGAGATCCAAGACATATTGCACAGATCGTTTTCGCTGATCGGGATCCTTGGCTAGTAGATTTCGCTCTTCAAGCATCAGGGTCACAGAACCCCAACACTTGATATTATACTTTTCTAAAAGCTCCTTGACTTGGCTGCTATCGTAGCTTTCGGGAGCACCTTGAATTTCGAGATGGGTATATCCAAGAGCAGAAATCCGCTGAAGGGTGCTTTCTAAGGTTTCTGCCCGCATCCAATTATGAATGGCTA
Source organism: Algoriphagus formosus (assembly GCF_002807035.1). Classification (GTDB taxonomy): domain Bacteria; phylum Bacteroidota; class Bacteroidia; order Cytophagales; family Cyclobacteriaceae; genus Algoriphagus; species Algoriphagus formosus. The sequence goes on from NZ_NIUC01000003.1 coordinate 271,378, forward strand.
TTTGCATAAAAAAAGAGATTTTGGTGTGTTTCGCTTTAAGTTAGTTGAAAATTTTGAAAAAGGGATTCTAAGCGATTGAATCGAGGCTTTAATCGTATGAGAGACGAAATTTTAAGGATGATTGGTAAGGGGTGAAGAAAGCGTTTTCTATTCCCCTTTCACATACTTTCTCCAGTTGTGCTGCTCCTTAAAACCCAATACTTCTCTGATCTTGCGGTTGGAAAACAAAGCTTCATGTTCTTCCATTTTCCATTTCAGCGGGACTCCGGGAAAGAAACGATCAGCGAGCTCTTTGCTAGGGATAATTGCCCCGTTGTGATCATTTCCTGCATTGAAAATTTCAAAACCCAAACCGTCTTTTTGGAGACAGAGATCCACGATTTGCCCTAAATCCCGTGCATCGATATAGCAGAATGCATTTCTTCTCCGGACTTCAGGGTGCTTGAAATAGTGAGGGAAAAGTTCTTGGTACTCATGAGGCTCGATCACATTTCCGATACGCAAAGCATAGATATCAAAACCTGAGCGTCGCTGAAAGGCTCTCGCGGTTTGTTCATTGACCACCTTGGATAAGCCATAGCTATCCATCGGGTCCACATCGTATTCTTCGTCTAGGGGCAAGTAATTGGGATTGGTCTTCCCATCTGAGAAGCAAATCCCATAAGTTGTCTCTGAAGATGCAATGATGATCTTTTTAATGCCTAGTTTGACTGCTGCCTCGATGACATTATAAGTTCCAACAGCATTCACTCGGAAGGTTTCATTATCGGGATTGATCAGGATTCTGGCTACCGCCGCAAAATGGACCACCGCATCGAACTTGGGAACACCGGTTCCCGGCTCCAATTCATCAAAACCCGCATAGCTACTCATGGCATTGAACATTTGGCCCGAGTCGGTAATATCTGCTATGAGATTATCCACTCCAGGATGATCTAGTGGTTTTAGGTCCACATTCATGACGCGATGACCTTGATCCAGGAGGTAGGGAATGACATGCTTTCCGGCTTTTCCGGATCCGCCGGTGAAGAAGATTCGTTTTGGGCTCATTTTTTTCGGATTTCAATTGAATGTAATCAAAGATAATTTTTCCTGACTTTTTAACACCAGCCATTTTGCCAAGTGAAACCATATCTTTTTGATCGGTAGGAGGCATTTTAGAGCTATTTGGATTTTGGTGGCTCTAATACCTGATTTTTATCATAAAATGACTTGATCTTGGCAAGACCTTTTGTCGGGAAGATTGGGGAATTTGGTACATAGAAAAAAGTCTATGGCTCTACTGGATAAATTAGATACTCCCTTTTTCAGGGAAGTTGGTGAAATAGCTCGATTTACGGGGCGATTTTTCCGTGAGGTGACCAAGCCTAAGCAGGAGTGGGAGGAGTTTGTAAACCAAAGCTATCACATTGGTTACAAAACTTTTACACTTGTCGGAATTACAGCCTTTATTATGGGCTTGGTTTTGACTATTCAGTCTCGACCAACCTTGGTAGAATTTGGGGCAGATGCCTTACTGCCATCCATGGTTTCGGTTTCTTTGGTCAGGGAAATAGCGCCTGTCATCACTGCCTTGATTTGTGCTGGAAAAATCGGCTCGGGAATAGGGGCGGAGCTAGGTTCTATGCGGGTGACTGAGCAGATTGATGCCATGGAAGTCTCGGGAACGAACCCATTCAAGTATCTGGTGGTGACTCGGGTTTTGGCCTCGACTGTGATGGTGCCGATTTTATCGAGTTTAGCTATTGCGATTTCACTCTATGGTGGGTATTTGGGAGCCAATCTTAAAGGAGATGTGAGTTGGTCATTGTATTGGTATCAAGCTTATAAAGCCTTGATTTACGGAGATTTTGTACCTGCGATGGTCAAGACGATTTTCTTTGGATTTGCTATAGGAATTGTCGGTTGCTACAAGGGCTATAATTCCCAAAAAGGAACCGAAGGTGTCGGAAGGTCGGCCACCACGGCTGTGATTGTGGCTTCTCTTTTGGTGTTTATTCTTGATTTGATCGCGGTTCAAGTTGCGGATGTTCTAGGTCTTACCTGATGTCATGATAAAAGACAAAGCAATAATCGAGGTGGATCGTTTGAACAAGTCTTTTGGACAGAATCATGTGCTGAGAGACTTTTCTCTTCAGCTTTCCGAAGGGGAAAATTTGGTGATATTGGGTAAGTCAGGGTCCGGAAAATCAGTTTTGATAAAATGCATCATTCGACTGATCGAACCGGATAGTGGCACTATTAGCATTCTTGATCAGGATATCAGTTTGCTCGACCAAGATGAAATGGATTTACTTCGCGCAGATGTGGGCTTTTTATTTCAAAGCAATGCTCTCTACGACTCGATGACGATTAGACAAAATCTGGAGTTTCCCCTCCGCCGTCACTGGACCAAGGAAGAGCGCGAGCTGAAGGCCGAATCTGCCGTCAAAGAGGCTCTGGAAGATGTGGGGCTTTTGCATACCATCGATATGATGCCGGCTGAGCTTTCTGGTGGAATGCGAAAGCGAATAGCCCTGGCTCGAACGATCATTCTTAAGCCAAAGGTGATCTTGTACGATGAACCTACTACCGGCTTGGACCCGATCACAGGAAGAGAGATCAGTGAATTGATGAATCGAATTCAGGAAAAATATAATACAGCCTCCATTATCATATCTCATGATATGAATTGTATCCGAATGACAGCCAACCGCATCATTATGCTGATAGAGGGGAGGAATTATGCGGAAGGAACATTCGAAAATCTTATCAAAAACCAAGACCCCAAAGTGGGTGACTTCTTCGAAGGACTATGAGTACAGATAAAAAAATATCCAATGCCAAGCTAGGTGCAATTGTCCTTGCAGGCTTATTGTTTTTGGTTTTTTCGCTTTACATGATCGGAAGGAATCAGAATATTTTGGGCAGGTCCATGCACATTTATGTGGAGATGCAGGATGTAAATGGTCTTTTGCCGGGCAATAATGTCTTATACAAGGGAATGAATGTGGGTACTGTCAGTAATATCGATGTGGTGGATGAAAATACGATTCAGGTCGAACTTCTGGTCAGGAATAAAATGGCTCCCTTCATTCTCAAAAATGCAAGAACTACCATCAATACGGATGGATTGATAGGCAATAAAATTCTTCAAATTCATCCCCAAGAAGGAGAATCTCTGCCCATAGAAGAAGGTGATGTCTTGATACCTTTGGAGCAAATCGGAACAGAAGATATGCTACGCCAACTGAATAGTTCAGGGGATTATCTTCAAAATACCCTGATGAATCTCTCGGAAATCTCAGAGAAACTTAACCAAAACGAGAACCTCTGGAATACGCTTTCAGACACGACGATTTTATTGGAGCTGAAGGATGCAATTCGTTCTTTTCGAAGAGCGGGAGATCAGGCCACTCAGATGGCAGCATCAGGTAAAGAACTCTTGGAAAATATAGAAAATGGGGAGGGATTAGCCGGGACTTTGATTTCCGATACAGTTATGACAGCTAGGTTTGAGCGTAGTTTGGAGCAGTTGGAGGCCACCACTTCTGAGACCCAGGCAGTGCTTCAAAACTTCAATCAATTGATCAATGGAGTTCAAGCAGGGGAGGGGACTGCTGGGTTGATTTTGGAAGATTCACTTTTCAGGGCCACACTGATGCAGACTTTGATCAATTTAGAATCCAGTACTGAGCGTTTCAATACCAATATGGAAGCCATGCGTTCCAACTTTTTGTTCCGAGGCTATTTCAAAAAGCTAGAAAAAGAGGAGAAGAAAGCTCAGAAAGAGAAAAAGTAGTTTGAATATCCTCAATCATGTAAGTTGCGATTCTTTCTTTGTTTAATTGGATTGAATCCTCCAAATTCTGAGCCTTTAGCTCCCGTTTTGGCTTTACACAATTCTTTCTGGCAGCAAAACCTAAATACTCATAAAGCACTAGCCTAATCAAAAAGCCGAAAAAATAAAGATCAAAAAAACCTTGGCCATAATTTTGACCAAGATTTCCTTGAAATAGTTGTTTTTTAGGGAGGTTAATATTTACCGCTAAGACTGATTTTGGATAAATAGACTCGACCGTAACCACCTGCTGCGGGTACGGCACCTACGACCACATAGTCTAGGTTTTCTGCGTTTTTAAGATCAAATACAAGGTCTTGGACTGAGTTATTGTCAGCTAAGCGGGTTAAGCCCAAGTCTTCAATGGTACCATCTTTCTTTTGTAGCCATACGTAGACTTCTGTTGGCTGTTCTCTACGGATGGAAATTTTCAATTCGCTTACCGAGATCAATTGAGCTGCTGGGATTTTTACTTGGTTTTTCTGAGAAGCACTAGGATTCAAAAGATTTGCTCGATCAGGTCCTCCATATCTGCCACCTCGAAGTTCGTTATCTCTTTGAGAAAAAGACTGAAATACCCAGCCTTTGACTGCCAGTTCATCTCTCGTGGTAGTGGAGAAATCAACGTTAAAAATCTCTCCCTCTTGCACAGGCTTGGACTTAGTCAGTTTCAATATCCGGGTTCCAGCTGTTCCATTTGCAATTACTACGAGGTCATTGCTGACGGCCACCCCATTTGCAGAGGCATTTATATTGAATGTTCCTAAGATTCCAAGTTCATTACCAATCAAATCCGCCACATATAGGCCTGCGGCTCCATTTGCCATAAATAGACTGCTTCCATCTGCCACCAATCCATTGGCTACAATATCAGAATCAGCGACTCCTTCAATTGGACTCATTTCAAGAGTGGTGATGAGCTCTCCTTCGATTGGATTGTAAATGAGAACTCCATCTGGTCCTCCTGCCACTGCCAAAAAGGAATTAAAGTAATCTACTTGACCTTTTGCCTCAGGATTGCCCGCCCCTGCTATGGAAAACTGATTGATCAGTGTTAGGTTATTGTCCAACACAGCAATTCTTCCAGGCTCGCCCTGGAGTACCGCGGCTGTCGTATCCCCAATAGCCACAGATCTAGCATTTGGCAAGTCGATAAATCCTATTCTTTCGAAGCTTTGATCAAGGATGGTGAGGCCTCCGCCGCTGTTGCCAGAGGTAGCTAGGTATCTATCGAAACCTTTTTCGGAATAAGTTCCCACAAAGCTTGGCAAGTCGATTTGGGAGTAAGAGTCAGTAGCTTGTGAGGCATCGTTTAGCTGGATTTTTCCCACAATAGCAGGGGAGCTTAAGCCACTGGTCTGATCAATGTCCAATGCTCCTGCAAAATATAAATGATCACCATCAATAAAAGCATCACTCACAGATCCATCTTCAAACAAAACCTGCGTGACTAGTCTCGGCGAGTTTGGCTCCGAAATATTGACGATATCAATTCCTCCTAAGTAGGTGCTACCTTCAAAATTGTATGAAATGGCCAAAAGATCGCCAGTTATCCTAACATTGGCTGCCCGTAGGCTTTGCTCTTGTAGTTGTGGTGGTTTGACCTCACTGAGTAATTCCAAATTAAAGTCCACCTGCTGGACTCTGGAAGAGGGGAGGTTACTCTGAAGAAGAGGAAAGATTGTGCCTGCTTGAGAAATATCAACTCTGGCAGCCAGGATACTTGGATCAGAATTTAATCCGTAAGGAAGTTCATTGTTCGGATTAGGTTCTTCCTTGTCATTTTGACAGGATGAAATACTCGCTACAGCAAGTAGAATTAATGGAAATAAATATCTTTTCATTTTAAACAATTTGATCCCGTAAAAATATTATAGAAATCTGAAAATCAATTAATTATAAGAAAATTTTTATACATACTAAAAAAGTCATTTGCTAGACTGAAATCTGCTTTTTTCATAAAAAAAATGGTTTAAATCCAAGTTTTTTAACAAATCAACTAAAAGTTTTTATAAAACTAGTTTTGATTCAAGTATTTTTAGTAGACTTGAGGACGGATTTCGCTTAGTCTTGATTAAGGGTATTTTGAAGTTCCCATCATGTAATTCTTATGATTTGTAATCTATGAACTCTAGGTTTTTTATTCTGGTATTCTTGCTTTTCACACTTTTTGCCTGTTCGAGCAGTAGGGATTTTGTCCCTTTTGAAGGATTAAATGGCGAGCCTTCAAGAATGGAAATCTTGAGATTTGAGTCTTATGGCAATGAGGAAATAGATGAACCGGCTTTGGAGAGCACAGAGGTTTATGATTTTGATCAATCCGGTAGATTAATTTTCTATCAAACTTTAAGAAATGATGGTGAAAGGATAAATGGCGGTATTGGTTATTTCTACTCCAAAAAGAGTTTTCTCGACTCTGCTGAATATTATGAATTAGACGGAAGAGTGAGAATGAAAATCGAATATTCTTATGATAAAAAAGGAAGGTTAATCCTTCAGAAAAATATCTCAAATGGCAAAGTTACTTTTGAAAAATCCATACAGTGGCTGGATAAAGGGAAAAGGTCAACGACAAGGTATATCCGAAATGGAAAATTAAGTGAGATTTCTTACAGCGAGTTTGATAAAAAAGGGCAGGTTGTCCGTTCTTTCAACTTAAACAAAGATAGTGTACAGGTATTCAGGTTGGAATTTTCCTACGACGACAAGGGTAATAAGATCGAAACGAAATGGTACAACAGCAAGGATAGTTTAACCAGCATTAATGAATCCACTTTTAATGCAATGGGAGATGAGGTTTCAAGTAGAAATTTAAAGTTTTCGAATGGGAAATTGCTTGAAACCAAGACCTCAGTAATTGAATATGAATATGATTCGCTTGGAAATCAAAGAAAAATAAAACTCCAAACGGAAGGTTCTGTCTACCTAACCAAAGTCAAGCTTACTTTTCAATAGAATAGACCTAGTGGTTTGAGCTGCAAAAACAATTGGGAATGATTCTATTCATCCCCAATTGTTTCTTTAGATCTTGCTATTCCGGATTTTACTCTATCTCAAACACCACCTTATGCAATTGCCCTTTGGTGAAGATAAATTTTCCCTTATCGGCATATTCTTCATTCACCGGTAGACCTTCATCACGTCCAATGTCAAAAGTTTCATGAGCGGTGTAAGCGGCATAAACAGTCGCTTTAATATCCATTTCACCCACTTTTTGGTCATTGATAAAGAATTCTACTAAGGAAGGCCCATTCAGCCGAGCTTCTTTCATGGTGTGCTTCAGAGTGATTTTTACCTCTCCCTCCGGAATTGACACGTTTCCTTGGAAGTCATGCCAATAAAGGCCAAGCGTGGAATAGCTATAGCGCAGTTTACCATCTTTGATAAATAGCACTTGTCCACCGAGTCTTTCTCCCACAGCATAAATTACACCTTCCGTTGTTTTATCAGCGGTGATGTAGGCATTGATTTCGTAGTTGGTGGATTTGATCTCCGGACCTGCAAGTTCAGGTACGCGATACACATTCGGTGTGAGTTCCCAGTACTTTTTCGCAGTTCGTTGAGGATTGGATTCTGGCTGGAGTGACCTTCCCATTGAAGCGCCAATCGGAAAGACGTCATATTTTTCAGCTTCCTGCCAAAGCAATTCTTCCAGTTCTTTCACCTTTTCCGGGTATTGATCTGCCAAATTCACAGATTGAATAGGGTCTTCATTTATGTTGTACAATTCCCATTCGGTATTCAAAGGATCAAAATTCTTTAATGCTTCGGGGTCCACAGACCAAGGCACACGGTAAGGTTTTCCGCTAAGTGTCCAGCCCTCATGATAAATGCCCAAGAATCCAGTCATTTCAAAATATTGAGTGGGGTGATTGGTTTTAGCTTCCGGATCATTCCATGCATAGGTAAGTGATTTTCCAGGATACTCTATTTTTTTCTGACCATTTACATAATCAGGTTCAGGCACTCCAGTTACTTCTAAAATGGTAGGAACGAGATCAGTGACATTCTGAAATTGTCTTCGCCATTCGCCTTCGGCTTTTATTGCTTTTGGGTAGCGAATGGCAGTGGCAGACATGGTTCCACCAAAATGGGAAGCAATTTGTTTCGTCCATTGATAAGGTGTGGAACCCGCGTAAGACCAACCAACAGAATAGTGATTGGCTAAATGTGGTCCTCCCCAGGCGTCAATGCCTCCAAACTCTTCAAGCTTCTCTAATTGCTGTTCCATAGTCAAGGGAGGAAAGCCATTCTGAAAAAGTAACTCAGAAAAAGTGCCTGTAGGGGTTCCTTCGGCAGTATTTCCATTGTCAGCAGTCAGATAGATGACTAAGGTGTTGTCTAGCTCACCTAGCTCCTCCAGGTGTTCGATTACACGTCCAGCATGATAATCAACATGCTCTAGAAATGCCGCATTAATCTCCATCTGACGTGCCAAATAAGCTTTTCCTTCTTCACTGAAAGAATCCCAGGTTGGAATATTTTCGGGCCAATCCACCAACTTTGCATTTTCAGGAACCAATCCCAATTTCTTCTGACGCTCCAATAGTTGCTCACGATATACATGCCACCCTTCGTCAAACTTGCCTTTATATTTGTCTCGCCACTCTTTAGGCACTTGAATTGGTGCATGAACCGCACCTGGAGTGTAGTACATAAAAAAAGGATCGTCTCTTAGTCCTTTCCAGTTGTCTAGCCACTTGATTGCCTGATCAGCCATCCCATGTGAAAGGTGGAAAGTAGAACCGTCAACATTGGTTTTTGGAGTTTCAATAGCCGTTGTGTTTTCATAAAGGAGTGGATGAAATTGATTCGTCTCTCCGCCCAAAAAACCCCAGAAATAGTCAAAACCCCAGATGCCTGTTGGCCAGCTTTCATAGGGTCCGGCAGGTGAAGCCTCTTCCATAGGTGTATTGTGCCATTTGCCAAAAGCTGCGGTCGCATAGCCATTTTCGCTTAGAATTTTTGCGATAGAAGGGGTGGTGTAATCGATTTGTGAATTGTAACCTGGATAGCCGGTTGCAAATTCTGAGATGATGCCTGTCCCTATTTGATGAATATTATAACCGGTTAATAATGAAGCTCGCGTTGGTGAACACACTGCTGACACTGAAAAATGGGTATAGCGGATGCCTTCATCACCAATTCGATCGAAGGTTGGTGTTTGCATGACCCCGCCAAAAGAACTGGCATTGGAGTATCCTGCATCATCCAGCATGATGATCAATACATTGGGAGCGCCTTCCGGGGCTTTGGGTGGGCTAATAAAATAGGGTTCGGAGTCTTCGAGTGTTTTTCCCTGGACTCCTTTCCATTCTTCCTTGGCATAAGGAATCGATATTTCATCAGATGATCTTTGAGGGGCTTGACAGCTAAAGATTAAGCTGATTAAGCCAAGAATAATAAAATTGAGTTTTTTCATAGGACTGGGGTATAAATTGAAAAGACTGAAAAAAACTGACTAGTACGTTTTTCAAATTAAATAGAGCAAAGCAAAAGTCCTTAGACAGGTCTGTCCAAAATGATCATTAATTCCCCTAAACTATATTGGATTTTTAGATAAAAAAGAAGCTTTCAGAAGCTATTTACTCTTGGGGCTGATGCTGCCTGAAAACAAGCCAAGTGTATGTTCCATGATTTCCATGGCTAAGGCAATCATGCTTTCCACCGAAAAGTGGTTTGGGTCCAAGCGAATATACCAAGCATCTGTCAGGGTATGGTAGAATTGGATAAATTCCTCATTCGAAACGTTGGTTTCAAAAAGACGCTTGATGTGAGGTAGAAGAATAGTAAATGAGTGTTCATTAGTACTTCTGTAAAGTGAATAAAACTCATCTTTTTCAGGGTGCAAAAGTAATTGGCGATGAAAAAGAATTCCCTCTTTAAATGAGTATACCACTTCGTACAAGTCCGGAATTAGGCTCTTTACATTTTTTGCTAGATGAGAATGGTATTTATTGATGTTTTCTTGATGGAGGAGCAGGAGTTCTTCAAGTAGCTCCTCTTTGGAGGCAAAATGGTAGTAAAGGGATGCCCGAGGCAGTTTACTTTTTTCGGAGAGGGCTTTTAGACTAAAGTCCGGTCCCAATGATGCAAACTCAGAATACGCCGCCTCAACCCATTTTTGTCTTACTCCTTGAGTCATTTTTTATTTGGTGATGAAAATTCAATTAACTGAAAATCAATTATAATACCTTGTTTTTTTAAAAAAGAAATGAAAATATCTACACTTGAAATTGAGGTTCGAATATTCATTTGATCAAAAGTGTTGAGCGCTTTTCCAAATAACCCAAAGACTGCAAAAACTCGTCTGATTTTCTTACAGTGGATTCATAAAACTCAAAATTCCGATAGTTGAAAAAACCATGAGGCTGCCCTTCATAGAGATGAAGTTCGCATTGGCTTCCCACTTTTTCCATGACGGTTTGATAGTACTTCATCGTCTCCACAGGAATCAAATTATCATTTGTCCCCAGAAAAATGATCGTAGGAGGAGCCCCTTCTTGGATATTGTGGAGGGGAGAAAAATCTTTGTAGGCATCTCCAATCCGTTCAAATCCATATCCCCCCGGACCATTGTCGATGACGGGGTTGAAGAGAACTAGGGCACTTGGTTTACTGCTGATGCTCAAATCGTCGCTTGGGTCGTTGTAGCCATCAATCAGGGCTGTGGCTGCTGCCAAATGTCCGCCTGCCGAACCTCCCGAAGCGATGATTTTGTCGGGATCGATCTGAAATTCATCCGCATACTTTCGAATAAATCGCATGGCTGATTTGGCATCCATGAGCGATTCAAATGGACTGCTTTGATTTCGGGATCTGACTCGATACTCTGCCAAAAAGCATACAATACCTCTTTCTGAAAAGTACCTAGCATGGGGTTCAAATTGGGAAGTTGATCCTCCTACCCATCCGCCTCCGAAGAAGAAAACCATGGCAGGAAAACCATTTTCCGCAGCTTCTCCCTGAGGTTGATAGACCTCTAGGTTTAGAGAAAGTGTATCGATTTTTTTATAGACTACTTTTTCCTGAGCGATAGAAAAATTAAAGGATAAAAGGAATAGTACTAAAGTCAGGTTTGATTTTAGGAAAGTCGGCATAGGTTAAATATGCAGAATTCTGTGGGAAATCTCATTCTGTTTTGAATTCTAGGACTCTTGCGGAGGCAGAGCTTGTCTCCTGAGGCATCGAATAGGTAATGGTAGTTTCCTCTCCAGCCTTGACAAAAGGAACAATATTTCCACTCACATCCGTGGTTTTCGAATAAGAGACCGTATCAATTTTCAGAAGGGATTTGTCAGAAGAATAGTAGGTGATTTCAAATTCGATGGAATAAATGTCCTGGTCCGTATGGTTTTCTACCGCAAAAAGCACCAAATTATTTTTAATCTCTGACAATTCAACTTGAATTCCTTTTTTGGAACAAGCGGACAAAGAGAAAAGGAGAAAGATCCCAATGATGGCCTTTTGGGGTGAGCTGATCATTTTCCCAATCATATGAGATTCAATTAGATGATTGGTATAAAAGTTAAACCCTAAATGAGAAAAATTCAATTTTGATATTTCTTCGCTTCTGTCCTAAATCCCTGATTTTAGGAAAAAATGCTTTTCAGTAATAACCTAAAAACAATGATCGGCTTGTGGATAGCAATACTACCATCACTAGAAGTAAGGACATGCGTATTGTTCAAATAAAAAAGTATGTCTTGATGCAGGCTTTTTGTTGTAGAGCGATTTTTATAAAGCTTTTTGAGGTAGGAAAATGGAAAAATAGGAAGGGAGGTAGAATTCACATTGCAGATCAAATTACTGTTTTGATCATTCTTAATGGACACCCTGTCTCCATTCCTATTTTCCATAGAAAAGTCAGCATGTATGATTAGCTGCTTATTTTCTTTCATAGGTAGTTACGCTTATTTTTCCGCTCATCGTCCATTCGGTCAGTTCTTCCGAACCTGCTTCTTTGGGAACTCCCAATTTGAATGAATCAAAGTTGTATTCGATGATTGCATTTCTACCCGTCAATTTATCATACAAACCGATGGCTAGTTCTTCCCAATTCTTTGAATTTTCTGATGCTTTACTCATGGTTTTTTGTGGTTTAGTTTATAAAATGTTTACTAATCTAACAGGTAGTATGGGATATTGTTCAGCTTGGTGATTTGTGGAACCAGCGACCTTTTTTGAAAAAGGATAGAGTGTTTTTCTTTTGAAAAAACAGGAAAACCATTGGATTAAAAAAAATACTTTGGAGCTGATTTCTGAATATGGAATTCGATCTCAACTGCGAAAGTCTTGCCTCTTGTGTCTCATTTCTTATATCTGATCTTAATACTAGATTTAGCTACTTCCATCACTCTTCCCGAAACTCCAAAATATCCCCTGGTTGGCAGTCTAAGGCCTGACAAATAGCTTCCAGTGTACTGAATCGAACGGCTTTGGCTTTCCCGGTTTTGAGGATGGAGAGATTGGAGAGGGTGATGTCCACTTTTTCAGAAAGTTCATTTAGGGACATTTTCCGCTTGGCCATCATGACATCCAGGTTGACGATTATTGGCATGGCTTAGATGGTTAAGGATTGTTCTTCTTTTAGCTTGGTGCCTTCTGTAAAAGCTTGAGCAATAATGACCAAAAAGATGGAAAATATGAGGTATTTCCAATTAAACTCTAAATCAGAATTTAAAGAGACGGAAAATAAATCTTCTATTTTAGAGCTCAGGTTTTGGAAGATTAGCCACTGTACTCCATAATCAATCAAGACGTATATGATTGCCAGATAAGAAATTGCCCTTAGGTAAGTTGCGTTTTGAGATATAAAGAAATCACCGCTATCACAGTTTCTAAGGAATAGGATGATGAAAGAGATTCCTCCAAGTAGCAATACAAATGACAGAATACCGTAAGATTTCAAAATATTGAGAGCAGTTTCGACCGTAGAAAAATCAGTTTTGACATACAGGTAACCATCCGATGAAGCCATGGAATAGATGTTTCCTTTTATGGGGGTGGGATAATCAGTTTCTGTAAGTTCTGCTTCAGATAGAAATTGTTTAGGGATTTGTTTCTTTTTAATTTTTAAAAAGTAGCTGTCTACTAAGACTTCGCTATCCTTTATTCTTTGATAATAGCTGACTTCCATATTCATGGGCAATTTAAAAGTCCCTGTTAAACTTTTTGATTTGACACCTTCCATATTTCCATGTTCAAATTTTGGATCTTTGAATCCCATTTTTACAAAGAAAATTCCAAAAAAAACAAAAGCTATAATACTGATAGCCAGACTAATGTAGGTTGTCCAAAGTAAAATCTTGGTTAATTTCATTTTATTGATTTTTGTGTTTAAACAGTCAATTCATTCTCAGCCTGTAACTCCACTCCCCGTTTAAATATCTGACTGACGGCAACTAGTATCGCTGCCATCAGGAGAAATTCATAAGCTCCACCCATTAAGGAATAGACTTGGTCAAGTTCGAAACCTTTTTTTGCAAGCCATTTGAAAGAGGCAGATGCAAAAATAATCCCGATTCCAATCTGGAATGCGGTATAACTGACCGAAGCAATCAGCTTGGATACTTCCTGACTAAATGGATGAACCAAGTCGATTTTGAGAAAAATCCGGATCATCAGGTAAAAGAGGTAGGCCTTTAGTCCAAGGACAAACAAGACAAAAGAAATTACTCCGGCATAGTACCAGGGATTGGCCTCTTTGAGGGAATACAAATTGAGCCCATCGAAAAGATTTTGGGCGACCATAGGATTGAACCAGCTGTAAATAAAGGTGAATAAAACGGCACCTGCCTGTATGCAAAGTCCGATAAAGATGGACCAAATGACCACGGTGATCAGCATCAACGAGGGCTGATTGACCCACTTTTCTTTCCATTGAGTTTTGAGAGAGTTCATAGATGTATGAATTTTACTTTTCAAAAGTCGGTAAAAATTTATTGAAAAACAATAAATAATAATTGAAAAAAAAATATTTCAAGAAGAAAAGGGATTCTAAGCTTGGACTTTAACTTTAAGTAGGTGGGACTGGAAAAATACGTAGTCGTGGAATTACAGATTTGTTTGGATAGGAAGGTTTAGTTGTTCTCGTACAGTTTTCGGGACTACGCTTAGTTAGAGCAGTGAAGAATTTTCGGCTAAAAAAGTGTTGAATCACCAAATCACTTTTAGTCCCAAGCTCTGATACCGCTTGATATTATCATCATCAGAAATTAAAGCCAAATTACGCCGGAGGGCTTGCCAGATAAGAATCCTATCAAATGGATCTTTGTGAATAGGAGAATTAAGCTTGAAAAACGAAACTGTATCCTCCATCTCTAAGGGCAGCTCTTTGAAATCATAAAATTGCTCAAATCCGGCTTTCAAAATTTCGGGATTATGCTCATTTAAATTCAGTTTTCCCGATTGATACTTGAGGCTGATTTCCCAAAAGCTGACAGCGCTGATATAAATTTCATTTTCCTGCCTCAGGAGGATCTCCCGAACGGATGAACTGAGTTTGTCATCTTCATAAGCAAGCCATAAAATCACATGGGTATCGAGTAAGTACTTCATAAGTCGAAGTCGCTTAATTCCTCATCGCTCCACTCTAGGTCTTCCTTGGAAATGCTAACCCCTTGGCTATTGAAAAATCCAAGTTTTCGATTGAGTGGTTTGGGCTCCTGAAGGTCCTTGCCGAAATATCCAACTAATTCTCCCGATTTTCCTTTAATAACTTTGATGGTTACGCCATTTTTGATCATTTCCACCACTTCTGAAAATCGCGATTTAAATTCCCCAATATGCATTGTTAGTGTCATGGCCTCTAGAATTTTAACTAAAATAGCTTAAACTTGACAAGTTGTCAAGAATAATTTGAATAAAGAGAGAATTACAAATTCGTTTGGATAGAAAGGTGTAGATGCTCTCGTGCAGCTGTAGGGATCAACCCAGTTCTAATTATGAATCTACCCCTAGATGGGGATAACTACCTGCTTTTCCTTTGATTTCTATCAGGAGGTCTAAATGATCAAATAAATTAATCCCCAAAAGCCTTAGGCTGTAAAATATCAAGGGCGATAGATGCAGCACATCGCAGTTGAAAAGTACAATAGTTTGATTGTTTTAAGTAGAATGTCAAAGTGTCACTATTGGCCCAAGTAAACCCAGGTGTTAAATCGAAATCATCGATTTCAATCAACTGGTACTCACTATCATTTTGAAAAAATCTCCCCCCTTCATCACATTGAATTATTCTTCTTTTCAACCTTCCATTCGTGATAGGTTTATCAGAATTTGGGTTTTCTGGGCTATACATATAGGATGGATATAAAGCAAATTCGGTTGAAATTCCCCATTCATGACCTCTTTTTATCAGAAACTCGATTTTCTCTTCGGTTTTTCTATAAGCTAATTGGACTAAGCCCTGATTCTGAATTTTATATAAAGGCTGGGACCATGCTTTCACTTCTCTATTTGTTGCAGAAAAATGAAAAAAGCCAATAGCGGGAAGCGATGGATTTTTTGGAGTTATGCCTGATTCAGACTTCCTCCAATTATTTAATTGATCCAGAGGAATCATTTTATAAGTCCCTAATGAGCTATTCTTTGGGGGATCTATTTTTATTTCATTGCTATTTACTTTACGCTCCATCAAAAAGCCATCCCAGTCAAAAACGGCTAAAAGTGATCTAAGGTCTGCATTTAAAAAATTATCTTCTTCCAAGACTCCTTTTATTGCTCGAAGGGAAGCCCATATCATATTCTCTTGGGTTTCAATAAAATCTTCGGTAATCAGGTAATGATGGGTTTTACTTTTTTGGAAATATTTTGAACCTAGGTCATGCTGCATAGAGTGGGTGATAAGATTGCACCCAGGTACAAAACTTGTAAAGTATTCTATGTATGCTGTCGCTTTTCCGCCGTGTAATCTTAAGTAGTTTGCTGGCGTACTTTGAATAGTGGGACCAAATTGAATCACTCCAGTATTTCCAGGTTCTACACGTGCCTGAAGTAAAACATAAAGTTCATTATGTTGTCGTGTAATGATCAAACCTGTCAATGCACTCTGAGGCTGGTACAGCATTAGTTTTTGATCGCTCCGGTCAGCTAAATTTTCCACACCGATTACTTGGAAGAATCCTTTAGAAGTGTGTGATAATGCACCGTCTGAAAAATCCCATTGATTTTGAGATTTAAATTCGATTTCTTTTAATACGAACTCAGATTTTTCTTTAGTTTCCTTTAAAAAATCCAGTAAAGTTTCTTTTGAATCAGCACAGGTTATGTGCTTTTGTTGAGGAGTTTTCATCTAAGATCTTTTCTATTTTATCAAAAGTTAAAATTGGGGATACTTGACCATTATGTGGGATTTCATAGAATTGATGACCACAGTATTTTGCTAAAATGGATTGGGCACCTTTGTTCATGAGTCCACTACTCAGTTGCATAATAACTGTTGAGTTTTTTGGCATCCAAAACATATTGAATAAGTCTGCTCCTCTGATAGCAATTAATGCTTTTGAGTGATTATGCACTCTTATTTGTTCTTTCAAATTATGCGCTCCTGGCTCAAAAATCAAGGGGTTATAGCCTCTTTTACCTAGGTCATTATTCAAGCTTTCAATACCTTTTAGTTGTCTTCGCTCAGATCCATAGCCCTTTAGCCATCTTTTTTCAACTGAGGCTATTCCAATAGCAGTAGAGGGCGGGGCTGATCTTTTCAATATCAAGGTATAGGCTTCATAGCTTGTTTCATTTGGTGAATTTGCCCAATCAATCAATTGTTTTCTTATCTCATTAATTTGGGGTTCATATATTTTCGGGAAACTATCAAAGAACTCTAAATATACGTCCCACCGGGGAATGGTGATAGAATCTTCTTTTTCGATAAATCTGTGGAATGTGAATACTGAAGCCTCGGCCCCTCTGAGCTTTACTTCAAGTTTCATAAGGCGTCTTTTTATTTTTTCCCGATAGGATTTCCAGTATTTTTTTGATAGAGCCAATTTCTTTATTGATAGTTGCCTCAATTCATAAGGGATCTGGCTTTCCTTCAGGTATTCTTCAAGGATACTATCAGTCATTGGGTTACAACTATCTATAATCAGTTTTTTCCCCTTTAATTGGTCTTTGTTTTTATCAAACCAAACCAAAAATGGTAGAAAAAATCCTAGCATATAATGCCAATAATTCCCCAAATCACCTCCCTTTTTGGAGTCGGCTATTATCTTGATGTCTTTCATTCCACAAACAAAACTCCAACACCCTTTTCCTTTGCCAGCTGATTAAAGGCTGGGATGGCAGTCTGAATCAGTCGTTCTCCTTCGGCTTTCAGTGGTTTCCAATCTTCCATCAGTCGGGCGTACTCGGCTTTGGTTCCTTCGTTGACTCTTGGAATGGAGCTTTCGCCATGATTCATCATAAAGAGGAAGTTGGCGGTAAACTTATTCGGGAAGTTCTCGACGTCATCGTAAGCCGTGGATCGACGCTGTACCATCTCCTCATCCCAAGCCTTGAGTTCTTTCAGTAGTTTTTCTCCTTCGGTTTTCAGTCCAGCATATGCTGCTTTTCCTTCCAGTCTTGTGAGGAGTTCTGCTAGTTGGTCTTGGTAATCTTTGGCGGTATTGATCATGTCATGCATGGTCTTGACTTCTGATTCCAGTTGGCTCATCCAGGCATGGTAGGCTTGATAGTCCGCTGTAGTCAGCTTGTATGCAGGAATATCTTTGATTTCAGCTTTTGCCTCAGCGCTTTTTCCATCAGCTGTTAAGCGTAGGGTGTAGGTGCCAGGAATGGCTTTGTGTCCTCGGTAATTCGATTCGATGTAGACATTCTCGATGCCCGGAAGGGTAGGGAAGCGGAGATCCCACACAAAACGATTTAATCCTTTTCGGGTGGAAATGGTCGGTTCCATCGGTGGACCACCTGCCCAAGTTTTGGCTTCAGGATCCCGTTTGGAGGAAATTTTCCGTACCATGTTCCCTTGCGCATCCATAATCTCCAAGGTCAATTCAGTAGAGTCTGCAAATGATTCAGGAAGCGAATAATGAATGACCATGCCATTGGCTGGATTCAAGCCCTGAAAAGGATGGGTTCCTGTAAAATCATCCAGGTTTCCTCCATTCATGCTGGAATACCAATTGCCCAAAAGGGCATCCTCAGGCGTATAAAGAGTGATTTGATTTACTTTTTCTTTCACTTCCCGCACTACATTCAGTTCGTCCAAAATCCAAAAAGAGCGCCCCGAAGTCGCTACAATCAGATCATTGTGTGCCACTTTCAGATCGGTGATGGGAGTGATGGGAAGGTTGAGTTGGAAGGAATTCCAATTCGCTCCTCCATCTCTTGAGATATACATGCCTTGTTCAGTTCCTGCGAAAAGCAATCCCTCTTGTTCGGTATCTTCCCGAACCACCCGTGTAAAGGCTCCGTAAGGAATTCCCATGGAGATATTGGTCCAGGTCTTTCCGTAGTCGGTGGTTTTGTAGATGGCTGGGGTATAATCGTTGAATTTGTAGCGGGTGGTGGCGATGTAGGCCGTAGCCGGATCGTGGGGAGAGACGTCGATGGCATTCACCAAGGTTTCCTGCAATCCTTTTGGAGTCACATTGGTCCAGGTTTTTCCATTGTCCCGAGTCAAGTGAACCAATCCGTCATCGCTTCCTGTCCAGATGACTCCGGCTTCATGTGGGCTTTCGATCACATAGGCTAAGGTTCCATAGTTTTCAGCGCCTACAGCTTCATTGGTAAAGGGTACACCGGGTGTCCCTTGCTTTTCCTTCTCGTTTCTGGTCAGATCAGGGGAGACTTCTGTCCAGGTTTTTCCCCAATCCTGAGTTTTCAACAGTACTTGAGCTCCATGATAAAAGGTATTTGGCTCGTGCTGAGACCAAATGATCGGGGCATTCCAGTTGAATCGGTATTTCATATCCTCAGCGCTCATTCCAAGGTATTGAATGGGTGCGGCCATGATATTGGTCGAGCCCTGAGTCTGCATATCCAAAACCTCGATCGTTCCCTGATAACTTCCTCCCAAGACATATCGCGGATCATCCGGATCGAAGGCCAAGAAGGCGCTTTCCCCGCCTGCGGAGTAGTTCCAATGCTCTTCACCGATTCCTCCACGACCCAAAGCCAGGCTGGAAATCACAACGGAAGTATTGTCCTGCTGTCCTCCATAGATTCGGTAGGGGAACTGATTATCGGTGTTGATCCGATAAAATTGAGCGGTCGGCATGTTGTTTTGCGTGGACCAGGTTTGGCCTCCGTTGAAGGTGATCGAACCTCCTCCATCATCTGCCAAAATCATGTTTTTGGAGTTCTTCGGGTTGATCCAGAGATCATGGTAATCTCCATGGGCTCCGTCAATTGCCTCAAAGCTTTTCCCTCCGTCGAAGGACTTCAGCATAGGGGCACTTTGCACCCAAACTGTGTTTTCATCATTGGGGTCTGCAAAAACTTCGATGTAATACCAAGCCCGTTGCGTAAGTCGATTGTCCTTGTTGATCAAAGACCAGCTTTCTCCGGCATCATTGGATACAAACAAACCACCCAAGTCTTTGTAGGTATCGCTCTCGATCAGAGCATAGACCTTATTGGAATTGGCTCGGGAAACGGAGACGGCCATTTTCCCTTTTTCCTCGGGTAGGCCCTTTTCTATTTTCTTCCAGGTTTTTCCAGAATCTGTGGATTTGTACATGCCCGAACCCGGACCGCCTGATTTCACTTGCCAAGGAAAACGCTGGTGTTCCCACATGGCGGCATAAAGGATTTCGGGGAAATTCATGTCCATGGAAAGCTCCACAGCTCCAGTCATATTGTCCACAAAAAGGACTTTCTCCCAAGTTTCGCCTCCATTAGTTGATTTGTACACGCCCCGATCTTCATTGGGAGCATACAAAGCTCCTTGTGCTGCTACATAAACAATGTCAGGATTGGTGGGGTGGATTTGGATTCGTGAGATATGCTGGGTTTTCTCCAATCCCAATTTTTTCCAGGTTTTGCCGGCATCGGTGGATTTGAAAACTCCGTCGCCGTAAGAGGTCATGACTCCTCGAGGTGCGTGTTCACCCATGCCTACATAGAGGATGTTGGGATTGCTTTCGGCTACGGCCACAGCACCTACCGAACCTGTGGTAAAAAATCCATCGGAGATATTCTCCCAATGCTGTCCGGCATCGCTGGTTTTCCAGAGTCCTCCGCCTGTGGTGCCAAAGTAGTAGGTCAAAGGATCATTGACAACACCGGTGGCAGTGACCGAGCGGCCTCCCCGATAAGGGCCGATATTTCGGTATTTGATAGGGAGATTTTGATCAAAATTGACTTGGCCTGCTACTTCAAAAACGAGAAGTGTCAGGACCAAAAAGATGCTTTTCTTCATGATTTGGTGGTTTTGGCTTTAAGTTAGGGAATTGACTCGAAATTCTGTTAAATCCGTTTTTTCTTTTAAGCCAATAAAAAAAGCCATCTCAAAAATTGAGATGGCTTCCTTTTGTTAAGGGATTCTATCAGTTATTTCTAGAGTTTCCTCTTGAACTACTTGATGATCTGGAGCTGCTTTTTTGACTAGAGCTGCTTCTACTCGGAGTAGCTACTCTAGAGTTGCTTTTGCTCGATGACTGTACTCGCGAACTGCTGCGAGAAGGAGCCTGAGTCCTGCTTTTGCTTGTGCTTGGAGCCTGAACTCGGGTATTTGACCGACTAGGTGAGGACTGCATTGATTTACCTCTGCTCGGAGTAGTAGCTTTTTTTACAGAAGAGCTTCGCGTAGATTCCTGCACTCTGCCCGAAGATGGCCGGCGATTTTGCGATGGTGCGCTCGATCTTACGCTTCCTTCTCGGTTCCTTGATCTCTGTCCCACCTGACCACTTCTATTACTTTGTCTTGGTGCTTCATAGGGCCTAGCTTCGAAGGTCTTGCTTTGACTCGATCTAGGAGACATTTGCCTTCCGCTAGTTCGTGAAGGAGCCTGGCTAGACCGGTCTACTCGAGAGTTATTTCTGACAGCAGGACTTGCAGATCTATTGCTAGGAGCGTTTTCCAAACTTCGGCTTCGGTTTGGACTAGTAGCATTCACAGATCTTCGGCTTCGCGCTTCATTGGACTCAAGGACTCTGGAAGGTCTTGCCTGCACTGTTCTACTACTTCGCTCGGATAGCTCAGGTCTATACATGCTTACCCGATTGTTGGATACTGCTACTCGGCCCGGTCTCGCGCTATTCTCTAGTCGATAGACGGGTACATTTCTTCCAGTTACCCGTCGGATTTCCCGACTGCTCGGACCTGCATTGTAGGTATTGTTGTTGTACACGACTGTATTATTGATGACAGTGGTACGATTGATGATTTTGATACGGGTACGATGTGGTGCATAGTATCTCCAAGCATATCGATCGTAGATTCTTCGCTGCGGGAGAAATACCCAATGAAAGCTAGGAATACCAATCTGTACACTCACAGAAAGTCTCGGTCCAAGAGGTGCCCATCCATAGTATCCACCGCCTGTTCTCCAACTCACCCAAGCAGGGCCCCATTCATAGCCTGGAATCCAAGCCCAGCTTCTGTAGAAGTCATCAAAATACCAGCGGCCGTAGTGAAATGGTGCCCATCCCCAGTCATAGTAGGATACCCAGGTATTGCCAAACTCAGTCATAGCCCAGTGTCCATTGGTGCCATAAGGATGAAAGTCCGGACCTACTGCCGGAAGCCAGATAAAGCCATGTCTTGCATCGCGTACCCAGTCTCCATAAGGCATCAGTTCATCATAAAATACCTGAAAGGAAATGCCGTGGTAGGCTTCAGCTTTGCTAGGGGTGGAGGCCAAAAGACTCAGGGAGAATACGCCCATCATCAGGCCAGTGATCCATCGGGTGAGAAGTGAGGTTTTCATGCTGTGTTGGTTTAGGTTGACAAATAATCGGGGCAGGTTTAGTGCTTGCTTCTATTTTCCAGATGCAATTATTTGGAAAAAGGATGCATGCCTACTAAAACTAAAATCAGGCCAGTTTTCAATTCTTTAAGAAAATCTGTTTGATTTTATTCTCTTATTCGTAAAAAAATTAATTAAGGTTCGATGCTAAAAAATATATAGATAAAAAATAATGGTTGAATTAATATACATTTATAAAAAAATTAATTAATTGGATTTTGTCAATTTGAAAAAATCCAGGAAGGCAATTCCTTTATTTAAAAATCTAAACGGAAAAAGGCCGTTTTCGGGTTTTTAGGCCTTTCTTAATTTTTGCTTAAAAAATTTTGATTTTTTTCAAATCAGGGTTTAAAAGTTCAAGGCTCGGTGTTCAAAGTTTGGTATACATCTATATCCCTTCTTTGAATCAAACTGTATTTAGCTCTTTATTATTAAACTACTGAATGAATTTTGATAGGAATAATCTAACAGGATTCACGAAAAATTAAGCTTCATAATGGGATCAAGTTGATTTACCCAAGAGTTACCTTTATTCGTTTGTTTTCGGGATTGTGAAATAAAAAGTTGATCCTTCACCCAAAACAGAATCAACCCAGATTTTTCCTCCCACCAAATCAACCTGCTTTTTCGCGATTGAAAGACCAATACCTGTGCCTCTTGGAAATTTAGGGTTATATAAGCGTTGAAATATGATAAATATTTTTTCATGGTCCTCAGAATCTATTCCGATGCCATTATCTTTTACTGAAAAGACCCATTCTTTTCCTTTGTCTTCTTCTTTTATTTCAATTAAAGGTGGTTTATCTACTCCTGAATACTTCATGGCATTATCCAATAAAGCATGGAAGATTTGTGTAAATACAACTTTGTGGCTAAATAAAACAGGTAATTTAGAGCAAGTGATTACAGCTGATTTTTCAGAAATTATTTTCCTTCTGAGTAATTTATATTCTGAAATAATTTCGTTCAGATCTACCTTTTCCTTTTCATCTGCATGTCTTCCAACTCTAGAATACTCCAGGAGTTCAAGGATAATTTGTTTCATTCGCTTAGCACCGTCACTGGCGAAGTAGATATATTGATTGGCTTTTTCATCCAAAAGATTTCCATATTTCCTTTGGAGTTGATCCATAAAGCTGGAAACCATTCTGAGAGGTTCTTGTAAGTCGTGAGATGCTACATAAGCAAACTGCTCTAGCTCTTTATTTGATCTCTCAAGATCTGCTGTGTATCGATTCAATAACTCTTGGTTCTCTTTTTCTTCCGATATATCAGAAGAAATACCGATCATTCCGACTCGTTGGTTTTTCTCATCATATACTGGGGCATTGGATACGCGAACAGGAAAGAAGGTTCCATTTTTTCTTCTAACTTGAAATTCTCCTAACCACGTTTTTCCACTTTCTATTAGGGTTAGTATTTCAGATGATTGTTGAGCACTGAGGTCGCTTGGAATGAGTGTGTCAATATTTTTTCCAATTGCCTCCTGTGCAGTCCATCCGTAGATTTCCTCAGCTGCCTTATTCCAGAAATTAATTGTTCCACTTAAATCAGTGGAAATAGCGGCCTGACCTATTCTTTTTAGTAGGTTGGCCTTGAAAATATTTTCGTTTTCGAATAACTTTTGCTCTGTAATATCAGCCATGGCACCTACTATCCGAATAGCTTTGCCGTTTTCATCCCTTACGATGACCCCTTGATCGATTACATACACAATATCCCAATTGGGTTTTAGTATTCGATAGTCTGATCTCCATTTGTTGATATATGGATTATTTATAGCTCCATCAAGACTTTTCTTGATTTCATCTATGTCTTCGGGGTGGAAGGGTGCATTCCAGATTTCCGAATAGCCCAAGGTCTTGGGGGTTCCCTCACCAAAAAATGAATCAATCGCATCCGAACGATAGATGATATCATTTACTATATCCCAATCCCAGATGGCATCATCGGTGGCTTCTGTTACCTTTTCGAATCGTTCATTTGCTCGTAAGATTTCCTCTTCGGATTTTTTTCGCTCGGTGATGTCTATATTTCCGCCAATCAGACGTATAGCCTTACCCGTTTCATCTCTAGAAACAATTGCATTTGCTTCGATATAATGAATGGAGCCGTCAGGCCAAACTACTCGAAATTCGGAGTGGAAATCACCTTTGTCAGAAACTGCATCGATTAAGGCTTTATTTGCCAGTTCATAATCATCTGGATGCAGACCGTTTTGCCAAGCACTTACTGCCCCGTCAAAATTTGACCTTTCAACTCCATAGAGTTCATACATTTTATCATCCCAGATTAGTTTGTCATTTGCAACATCCCAATCCCAGATTCCCATTTTTACAGATGTAGTGGCCAGTCTCAGTCTTTCTGATGCTGATAGCAAATCTTCCTCAGCTTTTTTGCGCTCAGTGATGTCTAGAATAATTGCTATGAAATTCTTGTAATTGATCTCTTCTACCAATTTCAAATGCACTTCTACGGGGTATAAACTGCCATCCTTCCGCCTGTGATTTGTAAAAAACACAAGCTTGTCCAATTCTTTGGTAATCAGAGGTTTTACAAATTCTCTGAAAGAAGCTTCCGAAAATTCAGGTTTGATGTCAACAGGTGTCAGGTTTACTACTTCTTTTTCAGTAAAACCAAGGTTTGATAAGGCTCCCTTATTTACGTAGCTAAAACGAAGCGTCTCTGAATCAAACATGTATATCTCATTGAGACTATTTTCGAGAGTCTCTTGAAACCTGTTCTTCTCTTCTTCTGCCTTTTTTCGTGCATTTATATCTTGAAACCCACCATATAATCGGATACATCTTCCATTTTCAAACTCAGCATGGCCTAAAGACCGAACCCATACCTCATTATTTTTAGCTGTTACAATTACTGCTTCAAAGTCCCATTCTTCCCCGGTTTTCATGGCATTCTCTACCACTTCTTGAACCATTTCCCTGAAGTCTGCTCTATAAAAGTTAATTCCTTCGTCAAGGGTAGGAATATAGCTTTTGGGGTCTGTTTCATGTAATTGGTGAATCTGTTCGGACCAAAAAACTTTTTGCTCGACCAAATCAACACTCCAACTACCGATTTTCACCATCCTGGCGACCTCACGATTTAGCTCCTGTAGGTGTTTACCCTCTGTGATGTTTTGGACAACTCCTCTTTCCCCAATTATCTCGTTCTTTTCATTGAAAATGGGTTGCATTACTTTACGTACAAATAATTCCTCATTCTTGGAATTAATCATCTTCAGCTCCAGGTCATAGGAGGTGCCAAATTGCTTGAGTTCTGAAGTAGCTTTAGCAATCTTTTCTTGAGAAACCTTGTCGAAATATCTATTGGCTTCTTCATATCCCAGAGGTTCATCACTGGGGATTAGCCCATATAGTTGAAAAACATAATCTGACCAAGACAGTGTGTTTTTTCCAAAATCATGTTCGCAATAGCCAATTTTAGCTAGGGTACTAGCTTGGGCCATTGCGTATTGGTTTTTTTCTGCTTTTTCTTTGGCAAGTTTTAATTCCTTTTCAATAAGAACCCGATCAGAAATATCTTGAGTGGTTCCCCGAAAGGCAATCAGCTTATTATTATCATCAAAAACCGGTGCACCAATAGTGTTGACTGTTTTATAAGTGCCATCTTCTCGGAGTAATTCCAACTCCATTTTATAAGGCACCGCATGTTGAATAGCGTGGTTAATTACTGAATTAAACCGCTCCCAATCCTTGGGATGAACCAAGTCTTTATGCTGTTCAAAACTTACATTTCCAATATTGGGGTTTAGCCCCCAGATTCTGTACGTTTCCTCTGACCATTCAGCAACTTGATTAATAATATCGTAATACCATGTTCCCAACTGAGCTAATCTTTGGGATGCTTTCATTCCCAGCTCAATCTCATTGGATTTTGTAAGCTTCTCTTCCAAGTCCTTAATTAAGGTGATGTCTTTTTGGACTGCCATCACTTGTATTGAGGTATTTGATTTATTTTCGACAGGCGATAGTACTATTTTCCACCATTTTTGATTTCCCTTTTGGGTTTTGGAAATCAGAGTCAAATTTGTCGTTTTTCCAGAAACTGCTTTTGAAATGGAGGATTGAAGGAGGTCTTGATATTCTTCTTCCCACAACTCAAGCCATGAAGTATTTTTATAATTTGAAAAGCCTTCAATCTCCATTTGGTCTAGGCTATTCGAATTCATAAATGAAATCAGCCCCTCACCATTCATGATTGTAACGCAGTCAAGACTATTTTCTAAGATTGACTGATTAAACAGTAATTCTTCTGAAAGATCCTGTGTTGAAGAATAAAGATGTGAATCATTGGAAACTATTTCCGAGCAGATCAAAAGAATGGAGGACTTTTCCAGATAAGAAATCTTTTGTCCATAAATATTTGCCTTTAAAACTAGGCCTGTTTTGGTCTGAACAGGGAAAATTCCCAAATGATGACCTAATTGACTGTTTTCTACTTTTGAACCCCTAGTCTTAAATTCTCCAAGGGTATGAAGTGGTATCAGGTTGCTTAGGATTTGCCCAGAAACCTCTTTTGTTGAATAGCCAAACAACTTTGCTGCTGCTGCATTCTGATAGATAATCTTCTCCTCTTCCAAGTCCACCAAAAGCGATGACAAAGGGATTAAGTCGAGAAAATCGACGTCTTTTATACTTTTTTCCATCTAGCTTATTCTAAGCAAAAGCACTTGCTTAATTAATGAGTTAAAATACTAAGTGTCTTAAACTTGTATTAAAACTTACCTTCACTCCGAAGTAGAGTATGAGAAATAACGAAGTAAATAAATATTAATTAGGGTGATAAAGACTAAGCAATTTGCCTTTAATTTTTTTAAGAATCTGAATTTTTGAATTTACGTAATTAGATTTAGATTCTATATATATGAATTTTTTAATATTTAATTAAAAATAAAGCAGATGTCTATAAAAGTGAAAGAGCTTTTATTTGAAGTCCAAAAAAAATAATTTACTTGGTTTGTAAAAACTCTTTTTAGAATGAAGGATAGAAATCCTCCCCACTTACTTCCCACTTCCTAATTCCTTCTCCCTAATCCCATCTCTTACTAGCCACTAACCACTTACTACTTACCATTTACTACTTACCACTTACTTCCAATTCCCTTTCCCATCTTCCTACTTCCCTCTTCCTCCTGTCAACCTCTCCAAAACCCAATTGGTCGATGAGGCGGTTTCACCCGTACTGGGACTCTGGTTTTTTCCTAGTAAATCATCCACAATCAATTGAATCAAAGGCTGCTGAATGTGTTTGGGTAAATCAAATTGAAAATGCTTTTCGCTGTCACCATCCTTTTTGAGGTAGAATTCTCCTTTTCCAAAGGTCTCAAATCGGATTTGGCCTAGACTGCCATCAATGATGATTTGATCGATCTGGTTTTCCTTAGCGCTGGCAAAACTCCAATTTCCGGTTCCCATTGTGCCATTTTCAAATGCAAAGCTGCCAACGACCGTGTCTTCTGCCTCGTAGAGACCAGCTTGATTACTTTGAAATCCGGAAGCCTGTATGATCTTCCCAAAAAAGAATTGAAGCAAATCCATTTGATGCGAGGCGAGATCATAAAAATATCCTCCTCCGGCAATCTCCGGATCTACCCGCCAATTATTCTCTAATTGCGCGATGATTTCCGGTTCGGGCTCCTGTCGCATCTGAATATGAACGGTGCGTACAGCCCCAATTTCTCCTTGCTCAAGAAGCTCCTTGATTTTGACAAAATGTGGTAATGCTCTTCGATAGTAGGCTACGTATATTGGAACCTGCGCTTTTTCACAAGCTTGGATCATGCTCAGACATTCAGCGTAGGTTCGAGCCATGGGTTTTTCTACATATACGGGTTTTCCAGCCTTGGCAGCCAGTTCGGTGTAGGGTAGGTGCATATTTGGAGGCGTGGCGATGTAAATGGCATTGACCTCGGGATCATTTATCAGTTCCTCGGCTTGGGTATACCATTTGGGAACTTGATGTCGGTTTGCGAAGTCTTTTACCTTCTCCTCATTCCTTCGCATGACAGCTACCAAGCGGCTGTTTTGGATCAAATTCATGGAAGGGGCCGATTTGACTTCGCATACATTCCCAACCCCGATGATTCCCCATCGAACTTCCTCTTCTTTAATTTTCTTCATAGGCTCAAAATAAAAATGACCCGGTAAATTCGGGCCATTTTATCGCGTTTTTTATTGACTTGGAGGGGTCCTCCTTTTTCTGACCAGGCTATCGGCAGGGTAGGTGGCTGCCAAATAAGCCATTTGATCCTTTGCCCAGTTGATCAATGCCTGACGCTCTTCTTCGCTTAAGTTGGCTTCAGGGTGAAGTCCAAAATAGGTGTAGGACTCCAAGGGCATTTCTTTCTCTTCTACCATTTCAATTACTTCTTCAAACTTGTGGTTTTGCAAAGCGAGAGGAAGGTTGGTGAATTCGGAAAAATTCAAATGCCTTTTACCATCATTCACATGGTCTGCCAAAAAATATTTGACAGGTTGAATGTTTGAATACCAAGGATAACGGGTCAGGTTGGTATGGCAGTCATTACATGCCCCTTTGAGGATAGTGGCGACATTATCTCCGATTTGGTAACTTTTTGAGATATCAAACTCCATGTCATTACTATCATTTTTTTCCACAGGGATAAACTGGATTAGAACAAGGAGCGCTAGAAAAGCGATTGTGATTTTTTTAAACATGGCTGGGAGGGTTAGTTAAGGATTAGACAGGGTTTTTTCCTTGAGGTTTACTAATGATGGACTTAATACTTACCCTAATTTCATCCTAAATTTTTGATAAAATATGCTTTATATCTTAAGATTCGCTTAATTCTTTATTTCCTAAATCGAACTCCATCAATCACCAAGCTCAAGCCAGCCTGAAATACTATCAGCCCCGCAGTTCCGTACCAAAACCAAGGTTCACCAGATAGTTTGTTGAGTCCTGCATCAATGCACATGGAAAGTCCAGTACCCGTCAAAAGCAATCCAGATACCGACTGAATCAGCCATCGAAGTGTTTTCTTTTGCATTTCTATAAATTTAATTTTTTGGAATTAGGTAGCGATTATTCTCAAGGTCTACTCCTCCATTCATCCGCTCCTGTACCACGCGGTCAACGATCATGATTCCTGTTTCGGCCATATTTTCGAAGGTGTCAACTCCATCATTGGGGAATCCACCACGGGTCCGATGAATATAAAATCGATTGGAGAGCTTTTGACCAAAGGCTTTTTCTATTCCCTCTTTTCCTATCAAAAAACCGATCAATCCTCCCCAAGTAGCAGTTGGATTATCCGAATCCCAACCAGCCAAAGTTCCGATTTTGATTGTTTCCTTTAGATCTCCTCCTCCATAGAAAAGGCTGACCAAACCCGCTCCGAAGTTGATGCCTGAGGCAAAGCATCCATGGCAGGCTGGGTCCTTGTAATACCATTCGTATCCGTCCTTTTTCTGAATCTGATACAGTGTATGCAAGCTATCTCGGGTTTCTTCCCATGGTTTGCCTTGCTGATAGCTTTCCCAGACAAAGTCATACATACTGGCTACTTGAGATTCGGCTGGTAAATAGGCTCTTGCAGCTTTTGCGAGCCCAAAGACTTGGTCTTTGAGGGATTGTGTAGTATCCACCGTAGCAGCCAATGAGTGCATGACTACATAAAATTGGGAGGCCCACTCGGCATTTTCTCTTGCGGTAGTTTGAATAGGAAGTGAGGCGATTTCGAGAGCAATATCCGGTCTTCCTGGTGCAAAAAGGCCAAAGATCTCAGTAGTGAGCTGGGCATCGATCATTTCATAATCGGAATTGTTCTCGGGTGAACCGGTAGCTGGCGGGAGCATTCCTTCCCGCATCAGATCGTGCGCCCGTTGATTGGATACCCAAAGGTAGTTTTCGGGGGATTTTCCGTCTTTTCCGATAAAGGGTGTGTTTTCATCCGAGTAGATATGCTTCAACCAGCCGTCTCGAATCTGCTCCGGGCTCAGCTGGGTAGTTTGATGCTGAAAAGTAAGGTACTGATACATATACTCGATATCTGTATCATCATCCGCTCCCCAAATACTATCTTCTCCAACCAAAACAAAGTCAATCTTTCTGCCATATTCTGGAACAGTATCTTCCCAAATAGCAGGTTGGTCTAGGCCTCCCCAATTTTCCCGAGTGTAAAATCCTGCGCCTTTGCCGTCTTTTCCTTCACCACCGATTTTATCCATTTCGGTGATCAGTCCGGTCCAGTTGGCGATGCATTGGCCTAGCCAAAAGCCATAAAGCTGGTCGGCATATTTTGCCCGGGAAACCTGAATCTCTTTTCCGGAAGCCTGGTATTCCGAATAGTTGAGTTGTGGGTTCTTTGTAACAGAAATGTTCTCAATAGACTTTTCTTCACAGGCCAAAAGTGTGATAGCTAAAAGGAAAATGATTGCGAAATTTGAGGTTTTATTGAGTCTTGGTTTTTGCATTTAGAAATTGAATTGATCGATAAGAACATTCTATTATAATGAAAAACCCCTTCATTTCTCAATGAAAGGGTTTTGATTGATCTGTTTTGAGATTTTTACACCTCAAATCCCTTGCGATATTGTCTTCCGACAAACTGATTGGCTTCTTCCAGATTGGTGATTCGCATGTTTTCACCATCCCAAAGGAGCTTTTTACGGGCAAAGAATTCCTGACGACCCTGAGCATTTTCTCTTCTGAGCATGTAGCTTCTGATCGCCAAGTTACCCATCAAGACTGTCTCTGTCATCGGACCGGCGTAATCAAAGGAGGAAGTCAAGCCTTGATGCTCTGGCGAGTTGAAACCAGCCTTACAAGCCTCTACCCAAAGCCGCTGATGGCCATATTCCCGCTCCATACCATCTTCGTTTTGAGGACCCTCTTCTTTGGTGCCGTCATTGAGATAAAGCTTAGGCATGAGTGGAGACGAATCATTGATATTGGTCGAAATAATCCCTTTTTCACCGATGATAAGCACTCCGTTGGCAGAATTAGCACCTCCGATATCATCGTTAGCCGGAATGATATCAGGGTGTGCAGGTCTGATACCTCCATCCATCCAAGTCATTTCGATGGGTGATTTGCTTTTGGCAGTCGCATCAAAATGTAAGGTAATAAAGGAGGAAGCTGGGCAACCTTCCGGATGGTAATCAGGGGTCCACATCTGACTGAAAACGGACCCTACACTACATTCGGCATCTTTTGGGTAATGAAGTCCCAAGGTCCGGAATGGAATATCGATCAAGTGACATCCTACGTCACCTAATGCGCCTGTTCCGTAATCCCACCAACCTCTCCAGTTGAATGGATGAAGATTTGGGGTGAAAGGAATCTCAGGTGCTGGGCCGAGCCATAAATCCCACTCCAAAGCGTCAGGCTTTGCTCCTGGCTCTGCCTTTGGAAAAGCTCCACCCTGAGGCCATACTGGACGATTGGTCCAAACCTGTACCTTGGAAACGGCGCCGATTCGATCTTCATCTACCCATTTTTGAACGAGTTTCAGGAGGGGATTGGAACCACCCTGATTACCCATTTGGGTGACTACCTTTTGAGATCGAGCCATTTCGGTCAGCATTCTGGCCTCCCGGATATTGTGGGTCATGGGCTTTTGAACGTAGACATGTTTTCCTCGCTCCATGGCATACTTGGCAGCAGGTCCATGCACATGATCGGGAGTGGATATTGTCACCGCATCAATGTCTTTTTCCTTGTCCAGCATCTCCCGGTAGTCTGCGTAAAGTTTTGCATTTGGGAAATTGTCTACCGAGCGCTTGGCAGATCCTGCAAAATCTACATCACAAAGTGCTACCACCCGCTCTCTTCCGCCTACGGATGCCAATTCAATATCACTCGCACCTTTTCCACCTGCGCCTATCGCAGCCAAATTCAACTGGTCAGAAGGAGCTGTAAAGCCTGCGCCTCCCAGTACATGTCTTGGTACAATGAATACGGAAGAGGCGAGAGCGGCATTTTTTATAAATTCTCTCCTGGATTGTCCAGAATTAGGTTTCTCGGGTTCCTTCATAATCGATTTTGTTAGGGTTTAATATTATTGATGATTGAAATCTTAAGTTAAGCCCTCGGGCTGATAATTTGAAATATTACTATTCAAATGGTTGATTTTAGGCTTTATTTTTTTTCTGAAAGGCTAAAGTCAATAGAAAACCCACTAAAAAAATCCCCGTCGTGCCTAGCACAATGCTCATATTTGGATGAAAAGAGCTGAGCCAAACTATTTTGGATTCTCCTCCTTGGCTTAAACTCGGACTAAGACTTACCCATGCTATAAGTAAGACCCCGATGAAAGTTGCCAAAGCAGCATACCTGCTAGGGCACGTTTTTACCACTATTCCCAGTAAAAACAGTCCGAGAATTCCACCGCTGAAAATAGAAGCCAATGCCCACCAGGCATCCAAGGCACTCCTAACTCCATTGAAAGCTAAGCCCACAAGAATTGCCAAAAGCCCCATAGCCAGGGAGGAAAGCCGGAGTACTTTGAGATCCCTTTTGCTGGAAAGGTTGGGCCGCAAATACTTTTTGACATGATCGGAGAGAATTACCGTCGCCGAGCTATTGATACTGGTGGAAAGCGTACTCATACCTGCAGCGAAAAGGGAGGCAATCAATAAACCCGTTAAGCCAATGGGTAACTCCGTTACGATAAAGTAGGGAAAGATGCTGTCTGCCTGAATGCCTTCAGGTAAGTTTTGTGGCTGAGTCTGATAATAAGCAAACAGCGCGGTCCCAATAAAAAAGAAAAGGGCAGAAACTGGAATATAAAGCAAACTTCCCAGCCAGGTGGATCGCTTGGCGTCTTGATCACTTTTAGCAGTGATATATCGCTGTACGTAGCTCTGATCGATCCCAAAGTTTTGAAGATTGATGAAAAGGCCATAGACCAAAATCATCCAAAATGTGGAGCTCCCAAAATCCCAGTCAAAGCTTCCTAGACTGAATTTTTCATTGGTGTCGGCTATTTCCAGCAGCTGGGAAGCACCTCCTGGAATTTTCCAGAAAATCATTCCGAGGCAAATAATCGCTCCTCCAATTAAAATCAAGCCTTGGATTGCATCTGTCCAAACCACAGCTTCGATCCCTCCCAGCATGGCATAGATGACTACGATCAGTCCAGTCATGGCGATCACCCATTCGATACTCCAGCCAAAAAGGAAGTGCATGGGTAAGGCAAGCAGGTATAGAATGGCTCCCATGCGGGCGAGCTGGGTGAGCAAATAGCAAGTGGAGGCATAAATTCTCGCCCATGGCCCAAAGCGCTCTTCCAAATAGAAATATGCCGAATCACTGGAAATGCTCCTGTAGTGAGGAACGAAGTATCGAACTGCAATCCAAGCTGCTAGGGGAATGGAAAGACTAAAAACAAAGCCATTCCAATTGCTTAGATAAGCATTGCCAGGCAAAGCTAAAAAGCTGATACTACTCACGAAGGTTGCAAATATTGACATGCCAATTGCCCAAGCAGGTAGCCTTCCACCTCCGGTGGTAAAGTCTTTAGCGGTCCGCTTTCGAAATGAAAAAGAAACGCCAAAACCTAAGATCAGCAATAGGTAAAGAATAAAAACCAGGGTGTCCCAAATCGGCAGATCAGCCATTATTCCTCCAGAAATTTGTGGATTTTGGACTTGATTCTTTCAAACTTCTTGTGGAATGTCTGTCTTTCCTCTTCTGTGAAGCTCCTTTGGGGAGGGGATAAGATTCCACCAGACAAATGCGAAAGTTTCATGCATTCTTTCAGCCCTTTGAGATAGGAGGAGGGATGGGATACATGGTGGTACAGCTCTTGGCTGATTTCCCAAATGAGGTTTTGGTATTCCCGAGCTTTTTCTTTCTTCCCTTCGATGAAGCTTTCATAGCATTTGACATAGACCTCAGGAAAGGCATTGGCCCCACCACTCACTCCACCTGAAAAGCCATGCTGAAGTGCATCGAGCAATCGCTCTTCCGGCCCCATCAGCAGGATAAAGTCTGAATGAGGTCTGAAAGTCTCGCTTAATTGGGAAAGGTATTCTTTACTGTCTGTACTGTCTTTGATTCCTAGGATATTGGGATGGGAAGACAATCTCTCCACTGTCTCGATTTCCAATGGGGTTTTGGCATGGGAAGGAATATTGTAAAGCAAAAGCGGTAACTCTGTTCGATTGGCTAGATCCCGATAATACTTTTCCAGATCCTCCTGACTGATATTCATGTAAAAGGGCGGGGCAGCTACAAGCACATCTGCCCCATAATTTTTGGCCATTTCAGCTAGCTCAAGGCTATTTCCCATCGAGCAATCAGTTATTCCCACCAAAACAGGAACTCTGTCATTCACGAGTTTACAGGTTTCTCGGATCATCTGAATCTTAATCTTTTGCTGCAGTGAAGGTGATTCTCCGGTTGTTCCTAAGATGAAGACACCATGCACTCCCGCATCAATGACATGGTTCAGTATTTTTTCCAGAGAAAAGCTGTCCAAGGTAAAATCCGGCAAAAGTGGAGTCACCAAGGGGGGAATTATCCCAGTAAAAGTGGGTTTTGGGTTCATAGGCTGAGGTGTACGTATTTGATTTTTTCGCGCTGATAGGTATAGGTCAGATGGATGCTTCCGTCTTTGGCTTGAATGATGGCAGGATAGCTAAACTCTCCGGACTTTTCATCTTCCAAAACCAAAATCTCCTCCCATTTGAGACCATCAGCTGATCCCAAGAGACTTAGCTTATTCCTACCCTTAGGAATTAAATTACAGACCAAAAGGTGGTAGCCATCTTCTAAGGTCACTGCATCTATTCCAGAACCATTATGCACCAATCCGGTAGAACTTAATTCAGTCCAGGTTTTACCATTGTCTTCTGAAAAGGACGTTGCAATAACCCCTTCCTGAGTTCTGGTGAGAATCTGTACTTTTTCATTCCCATGAAAAAGTACAGTTGGCTGAATAGCCTGAAAAGAACCGGGAACTTCCACCTTTCTCCAGTTTTCAAGATCAGCATTCGTGAATTCCATATGGCTTGTCCAAACTCCATTAGTTTCAAAACTTGAGGGATGCATCAAGTTTCCATCCGAAAGCTTCACACTTTTATTTTTTACCGGCCCCAAAAACCCCGGTGGAGTTTGAATAGCTTTGGACCAGGACTTTCCTCCATCGTTTGACTTTTTATAGAGTCCCCACCATTCACGAGGATTTGGTCCTTCTTTGTAGAAAAGCAGGATTTCACCATCTGATTTTTGATATAAAACAGGATTCCAAGTTGGATTTCTGAAGACCTCATTTTCAATTCCATCGGCTACCAAAGTGGGGGTGGACCATCCTTTTTGATCTCTCAAAGAGGTATAAATACTGACATCCGGATGACGCTCATAGGTTCCACCAAACCAAGCAGCTAAAATACCATCCTCCGTTTCGATCAAAGTTGAGGCATGGCAGGAAGGAAAGGGTGCATTTTCATAGATAAACTCTTGGCTGATGATTTTGGGGTTTATTTTTTCAGAATCGGAACTGGTGATTTGAAAGAGTATTCCAATCAATTGAATCAATATGGCCATAGTACAAGGAGCTTGAGATGGAAAGTTTTGAATAGGTGTTGGGAATAGCGGTTTATTTAGATTCCTAGAGATTTTTTGGCAAATTCCAGAAAAATACTCCAGTCTTCCCAGGTAAGTCCATGCTCACCTTCCCGGATATGGTAGCCCAAAGTTTTTGACGATACCGGGCCGTTCAGT
This sequence comes from Algoriphagus formosus, assembly GCF_002807035.1. GTDB lineage: Bacteria > Bacteroidota > Bacteroidia > Cytophagales > Cyclobacteriaceae > Algoriphagus > Algoriphagus formosus. The sequence goes on from NZ_NIUC01000003.1 coordinate 306,826, forward strand.
TCTTCCCAGGTGGTTTTAAAAGGACTCTCCTTTGCATAAATCTTGGAAAAGACCTCACTACCGATCTGCAGCCCAAGATATTCACCTTTTGGATCGGCCCACTCATCAGCTTTTGCGCTCGCATAGTAAACCGCTCTCGGAGCGATCAGTGCTGGCAACATGTGCTGGTCGAGTGGAAGCGATTCTTCAGCACCATTGTACTTCCGGAAATTCTCCGCGAACCAATGCGTGAATCGATTATTGATGATTTCTACAGTTTCTCCAAACTTCCTTTTTGACAAAGCAGCCCCTCCGCAGCCAGACTCATTGGAATACGTGATTGCCCAACGAGGGTCATTGGCAGAAGCCCAAAGAGCCGCTTTCCCCGATCTGGAGTGCCCCACCAAAACAGATTTTGAGGCATTAATTCCTTCGTGCTGCTCAAAGTAATCCATGGCCCTAATCGCTCCCCATCCCCAGGCTCCTAAAGCTTTCAGACCATCACTTTTTTCCTTTTGCTCTGGATAGAGATTACTCAAAATCCCATTCACATACCTTGTCGTGTCATCGGGTGCTACCGTTTCTGCATGAAAAGAAGCTGTGGCAAAACCTCTTTCGATCAACTCAGCAACAGGCCAGTACCCTTCCTCAGCAAGCGAACCATCTTCTTCTGGGGCACGATGGTTGATAAGCAAAATAATGGGATAGGGACCATTGGACTCCTTGGGTAAAAAGACATTAAGTCGCATTACATGGGAGCCATCTCCACGCTGGATTTTAATATCAACTTCTTCAAGTTTGGCAATGGAGTTAAATTCATGATTGGCTCTTTCATTCACTTCAAAGCTAACTTTATCGATGTCCTTTGGAATTTGACCGTAAACTTCAGATTCAAAAAGCCTGAAAATTTCCGGTCTTCGGTGATTTTCCCAATCCTTCTTTGAATCGATGACTTTGCCTTTTTCGCTTATGAAAATAGAAGGAAGGTGAAGGGGAGGAACCTTGCTTTCATCGTAATTGACTTGAGATAGTGCCATCTTTGATGTGAGTAAAATGGGTAAAAAAACAGCCAGTAATTTGAGCCGAGTTTGCATGATTTCTTAGGTTTAATTTGCCTCAGCTGCTACCCGAGAAGGCACAAAAGGCTCAAATGGATATTCTGTAGGCAGGATTTCTATCCCAGAAGTCACTTTGAGTGGTGTCTCTCCAGCAAAGGTTAATTCTACAAAATACCCTCTAAAACCCTCATCAGGAATCTGCATATTGACCTCAAGCTCTCCTTCTGCAGGCATGGCGATTTCTTCTGCTACCCAGTTGGGACCAAATTCATCAACTCTGAAATCTCTGGAAAGCGGATTGTAAGCCGACCATAATTTGACAGAAACAGGCATCTGATCAGGATTAACTTTGACGTGAATAGTGTTACCTTCTATTCGCCAAGAGTATTCCGGTCGCTTTTCATTTTCTAATACTGAATTGTAAAAGGAAATCAGGTTTGGAAGCGCATCCGATTCACTCAGATCATGACCGAAATTTGGGACGTACTGAACGTGCTTTTCGCCTTGCAATTCATTCCAATAAAACTCCCAACTATCAGGTTGGAAAAACTGATCTCCTGCTGCATTGATCAGAAGTTTGGGCAAGTCTAACTCATCGATAAAAGAGTAAGGTTCCGTAATCTCCAGCAAGCGATCAAACTCCGGAGTTCCTATCCAATCCATGATTCCTTCTTGCACATAATTGTCTACTGCAGGTGCCCAGAATCCATAGTTTCGCCAGTGGTGCATGAAGGAAGGCTCCAGATTGAGCATATCAATCACAACCGGTGCGATAGCTACCACCCGGTCATCGGTAGCAGCTGTGGTCCAGGTAGTCCAACCTCGCTTTGAGGCTCCCGCCACAAAAAAGTTATTCAAATCTTTCTGGTAGTTTTCTTTGACCACTTCTTGAATGGCGTCCATGGCTAGTTTAGCGGCTTTTGTCATAGGAAACCGAGCTAGCCAGATAGCATCTTCGTCTTTGGCTCCGCCTTCCAAAAACTTCCTCCAGCCATAAGCAATGATGGCATCTTCATAGCGCTCGCCTTCCGGATCTCCAGCAAATGTCAAAGGTTGAAAGGGTACATTGTGGATTTGAGCGACAATGGAATTGGTCTGAGAGGCTGCTGCTTTTAGCAGGGCATCAGGCTCCTGAGGCATCTCAGTTTCCCGGCTTCCTCCTCCGATCCAGAGCATTCCTGTTTGATGGGTAGTGTTTTTTGGAACTAAGATCGACACCCAATGCCACCAATGGGTTTCATCCACCAAAGAATCGCTGAGCCACTTTTGGGAGTACATTTTCAGAACGTGAAAATCCATTTCTTCTCCCGGGGCGGAATGCACTATTTCATAGGAAAAGTCCGGTGATTCCGATTGAACATAGGCCTCGAGCAAGTCGATTTGGCTAGGTTCTTCTTCAGGCGATTTTTCTTCAGGGCCTTGGCAAGCGAAAATACCTAAGGCAATTATTAGGACTAAGAAATAAGATTTTGTTTGCATTTTTTCTGGGTTTGGGGCTATTGTTACTAGTGAATAATAGGTAAAAACTAATAATTTTAAATTCAGTCAACAAGAGAAGAGCTAATTCGCTCGATTGAATATAATGAAATTGACGATTATGAATTTGAGAGCCAGTTATTTAATCCTATTCTTATTTGGTTTCGGGACAGTTTTTGGGCAGGAGATCAAATCTCCAAATGGAGAAATGCAGCTAGCTTTTTCCCTTGACGCAGCCGGTGCCCCAACCTATCAGCTGAATTTCAAGAATAAACCCGTGATCAAATCAAGCCGATTGGGGTTTGATTTGAAAAACGACTCGACCGATTTGATACAGGGATTTCAAATTATCAATTCTTCGGAAAGTACTTATGATGAGACATGGACTCCCGTCTGGGGAGAGGAAAGCGAGATTCGGGATCATCATCAGGAGCTTTTGGTCGAGCTTATGCATCAAGCATCCAAGCGCAAGATAAATATCCGATTTCGCCTTTTTGATACAGGATTGGGTTTCCGCTATGAGTTTCCGGTGCAGGAAAATATGGGGCATTTTGTGATCACGGAAGAATTGAGTCAGTTTGCCATGACTGGAGATCACACTGCTTTTTGGATACCAGGAGATTATGACACCCAAGAATACGACTATACCGAGTCCAAGCTTTCAGAAATCCGAGGCCTGATGGAGACGGCAATTACCCCGAATGCATCTCAAACGCCCTTTTCCGAGACGGGTGTTCAGACATCCCTTATGATGAAATCTACCGATGGCCTTTATATCAATATTCACGAAGCGGCATTGATCGATTATCCGGCAATGCACCTCGAATTGGATGATCGTGCGATGGTTTTTCAATCTCACCTTACACCGGATGTGCAGGGAGATAAGGGCTATCTACTGACACCGGCTCAGACCCCTTGGAGAACAGTAATAGTAGGTGAAAAAGCAGGAGATATTTTGGCTTCCCGAATTACCTATAATCTGAATGAGCCTTCCAAAATTGAGGATACTTCCTGGATCAAGCCCATGAAATATGTCGGGGTATGGTGGGAAATGATCACCGGGCAAAGTTCTTGGTCCTACACGGATGAATTGAAGGCGGTGAAGCTAGGGGTTACTGATTTCTCAACTGTTAAACCAAACGGGCGACATGGCGCTACCACTGAGAATGTGAAAAAGTACATCGATTTTGCTGCGGAACATGGATTCGACGGGGTTCTCGTAGAGGGCTGGAATATCGGCTGGGAGGATTGGTTTGGCAATTCCAAAGACTATGTGTTTGATTTTGTGACCCCATATCCGGATTTTGACTTGGATGGGATTACAGCTTATGCTAAAGAAAAGGGCGTGAAAATGATCATGCACCATGAGACCTCCTCTTCAGTTCGGAATTATGAGCGACATCTAGATGAGGCTTATCAATTGATGAAGGACTATGGATATCCTGCGGTGAAGAGTGGCTATGTGGGGGATATGCTACCCAGAGGTGAATATCATTACAGTCAGTGGCTAGTGAATCACTATCAATATGCGGTCGAAAAAGCAGCTGAGTACCAAATCATGGTCAATGCACACGAGGCGGTGAGGCCTACAGGAGTAGCCCGAACTTGGCCAAATCTAATCGCAAATGAATCGGCAAGAGGGACAGAATATCAAGCATTCGGAGGAAATAAGGCAAATCACGTGACCATTTTGCCTTTCACAAGACAGATAGGTGGACCGATGGATTACACGCCCGGAGTATTTGAAATGGACGTATTCAATGGTTCCCATGTCAATAGCACTTTGGCTAATCAGTTGGCACTTTACGTGACTATGTATTCTCCTTTGCAAATGGCTGCAGACTATCCTGAAAATTACATGCGCTTTCCAGATGCCTTTCAGTTTATCAAGGATGTGGCTTTGGATTGGGAAAAAAGCTTATACCTAGAAGCTGAACCCGGTTACTATTTAACGATTGCCAGAAAGGCCAAGGATACAGGAGAGTGGTTTGTTGGAAATGTCAATGGATTCGAAGGTAGAACAGGGGAGGTCAAATTTGATTTTCTGGATGCAGACAAAACCTACCTTGCGGAAATCTATTCGGATAAAGCTGATGCGCACTATAAAACCAATCCTCAAGCCTATGAGATCCGAAAAGTTGCCGTTGATGCTAATTCAGTCTTGAAGCAATTTTCTGCTCCGGGTGGAGGCTATGCCATTCGGATTCGGGAAGCAAGTAAGGAAGAGTTGAAAGGGGTTAAAAAGTTGAAGTAAGGGTTTTTGGAAAGACTTAAGGTAAATAAGATAGCAATTATATAGGTTTAAATACTTTTAAAGTCCAGTCGCCCTGAGCGGAGTCGAAGGGTCATTATATCATTAGAAAACCATATTATACTTCATAAATTCAATCCCTCCATCGGACTGATTTGAATACGATCTGTCTGTAATTATCCCTTTCGTATAGAATTCCCAGCGTGTTTTCATCCAATTTGACCAAATCGGAATAAGCCGTCCAAGGGAGTTTTTTTGGATCTGAAGTGAAGTCAACCGGAATCACATGGTCCCAAGTCTTTCCTTCATCGTAGCTGATTTTGACGGTCAGATAATTCCGTTCCTTTTCATCTGCAGCATTGGAATGAGCGAGGATTGTTTTTCCATCCTTTTCTCCCAAATCCAAAATGGAAGCCTGACAAACCGGGTCGGGGAGTTGGGGCTCAAAGTAATTTTTTTCCCAAGTCTGACCTCCGTCTGAAGAGTAAGAAATGATGCGCTGACGGATGTCTCCTTTCTGATTTCTCGAACTCATAATCATCCGGCCATCGGATAGCTCAGCTGCGATGGATTCATTGGAGCCGCCAAATTCTACCGATTCGGAAAGCCCAAAGCTTTCCCCTTTATCATCCGTATAAAAACCATGTGCCTGATAGTCCGACCAGTCGTCTTTTGGACCACCTTGAGAGTGATTGGCTGCGACATAAATTCTCCCTTTGTGGGGTCCGTTTTGAAACTGGAAAGCATGGCCAGGGGTATTGGCATAGTGCCGCCAATCTTCTGAAAAAGTGTAGTTCGGATTAAAATCAGGATTATTAGGGCGATGAACCTTTGGAGTGATGTTTTCTGGTTCGGTCCAGGTTTTACCCAAGTCATAGGATTTAATCAGCCAAACTTCCCGGACTCCCTGATTCATTCGTACATCATATTCATGATTGTTGCCGGTGTTGTAAAAGAGAAAAACCACTCCTTCAGGATACTTGGGGTCAAATAAATCCACTACTGGAGCTGGATTTCCAGCTTGGAGGCTATCGTAATCCACTAAGGTCTGAATAGGAGACCAGGTGTAGCCACCGTCCAAGCTTTTTTTCATCACCAGATTCACATCTCCAAAATCATCCGAGCCGTTCACCCTGCCTTCGGCAAAAGCCAAAAGCTCTCCATTCGGTAAGTCAATAATCGCTGGAATTCGGTAGATCGCATGGCCTTCTTGACCTGCTTCGAATACGATAGTTTCTTGTGCAAAAAGGAGAAGTCCTGAAATTTGGAACAGGCAATAAAAAACAAACTTCTTCAAGATGAGGGTATTTTGGGTTTCTGCCGCCAAAATAAACAATCCCCATCAATGAAGAAGCTTGTAAAAGCAATTAATCCTCTTCGAAATAGCGCTTAAGCGTGTATTCCGGCTGCCACTGGTCAGGCTTTCTTTGGAGCGTGTCCGGATCGTAGGCCATGGGTTTGATGATATCGGCTGTAAGTGCAACAGTGTCCTTAAACTGCCCTTGCCATTCGGCCATTAATTGGAAAAGTTCCTCTTTTTTGCTGGCGAAAGCTGGGTTTTCGGCAAGATTATTCAGTTCCAGTGGATCCCTCTCCAAATCAAATAATTGGGTATAATCCCGTTCCGGATAGCGAATTAGCTTGAATTTTTTATCTCTTACAGCCCGGACGGTATTTCGGTAGGAGGTAAACAAAGCGTCCCTCACACCCTCCTGATCACCGCTAATTACCGGAACCAAGCTCTTGCCGTCGATATCTTTTGGCTGAGGCAAACCGGCCAAATCAGCCAAGGTTGGATAAAGATCATGGATATAAGCAAAGGCATCCAACTCCTGATCTGCAGGCACTCTGGGTCCTTTGATGATCAGAGGGATTTTTGAGCTGTGTTCGTAGAGACTTTGCTTGCCCAATAGTCCGTGACTTCCTGCAGCAAGGCCGTTATCAGCCGCATAGACAATGATGGTATTTTCGTACTGTCCAGTTTCTTTAAGAGTATTCAGGATTCTTTGAATCTGGCCATCTAGATGGGTGATCAAGGCATAATAGTCTGAAAGAATCATCTGGATCACTTCGGGTTTTCGCGGCCATCCAGTTAGATTTTCATCCCTTACCGTGAGATGATCGAATTCAAAGGGATGGTAGGGCATGTAGTTTCCGGGCAAAGGAAGGGAACCATCAGGATAGTGATTGATGTAAGTAGCTTCCGGGGAATAGGGGTCATGAGGCACTGTAAAGGCCACATAAGCGAAAAATGGCTGATCGGGATTTGTCTGACTGTGACTTTGGATAAAATCAATAGCAGCCTGAGCAAAAAGCTCCGTAGAATAACCCTTGCGTTCTGGTTCGCCTAGCTTTCCACTATCATCAAAGTCTCGAAGAGGAAGGTCATAATGATTGGCCATTCCACCGAGATACACGTTTTTAGCTTCCTGAAAACTCGCTTCAAAAGCCTCTCGTTCATTGTGCCATTTTCCGGTTCCAAAGGTTTTGTATCCCGCCGCCGCAAAATCCATAGTCATGGTATGTTCGCCTTGGAGTTTGTCATAAACTCTAAAAAGATTCTTTCCTGAAAAAAGCATTGCTCGGCTGGCCATACAGATGGCCCCGTGATTTCCACCCATGACGTAAGCATTGGTAAAGCGGCTGCCTTCCCGAGCCAGTTGATCAATCGTAGGAGTCTGAATGTAGGAGTTTCCATAAATACCCAAAGCATCCGCCCGCTGATCGTCAGCAAAGAGGAAAAGAACGTTGGGAGATTTTGCTGGCTGTTTTTCCTGACAGGCAAAAAGCAAGGAAAAGAAAAGGATCGTATAGATTAGCTTCATGTCTAATAAGTTATGAATAGATCATTTTTTCGAACTTCGGTAATTTTTTTGGCTAATATTTTCTGCATTTCCAAAACTATGGGTTGAAATGCTTCCAAATTTGCCAGATTGGCAAACTGTCCCGGGTCTTGGTGCATATCAAACAATTCCATGCCTTCCTCTCCATTTTCACCATACTGAATGTAAGCCCATCTATCACTGCGAATCAAGTAGGTATTGCCTCCTTGAGTTACCGAAAAGGCAAAATCCCGAACAGATTCTTCTTTTCCTTTGAGGATGGAAGCTAAGCTTTTCCCTTGAATCCCAGTAGGTATTTCAAATCCTGTCAAATCCAAAAGTGTTGGATATAAATCAATTAACTCGACCAGTGCCTCTGATTTTCCCGCAGTCATGCCAGGAACACGGAGCATTAGCGGAACTTTGACAGATTCTTCTTTTAGGGACACTTTCATCCAAAAGTCATGCTCTCCCAAGTGAAATCCATGGTCTGAAGTGAAAATTACGATCGTGTTGTCATCCAAACCTTCCTCCTTCAATGTTGCCAAGATTTTTCCCACTTGGGCATCCATAAAGCTGACTGAGGCGTAGTAGGCAGCAATCGCCTTTTGTTTTTGCGAATAACTCATCTCAGAGTTTTGGGTAGTCACATAGTTGATTCCTTTTTCTGGGATGTCCTCCCAATCTCCTTCAACTACCGGAGGAGGAACAATTTGCTGCCAGGGATAATGAGCAAAATATTCCTTTGGAGCCACAAAGGGAACATGTGGCCTGACCAGGCCTACAGCTAGGAAGAAAGGCTCGTTTTTATGTTCTCGAATTAACTCAATTGCTTTTTGAGCGGTTTTTCCATCTGATTGGACCTGATCGCCTCCTTCTGAATGAACGATGGTCATGACATTGCCACCCTTTCTTCCGATGCTTCCATCGGGGTTATTTTGAACCAATTCGGCAAACCCCTCAGACTTCCATTCTGGACCTTGGGAATTGAATTTCTCAGTCCAGGATGCCGGATCATCCTGCCCGTCAGATCCGGTCTCAATATCAATGGGAACTCCCATATGGAAGATCTTACTCACACGTGCGGAGTAATAGCCTCTGTTCTTGAAAAACTGTGCTAGGGATTCCTTTTCATCACCTACATTTTCTCTTCCGCTCACATATCCATAAGTCTGAGTGGCAGTTGGATAATAACCAAACATCAAAGAAGCCCGGGAAGGACCACAGACAGGATATTGAGAATAAGCACGCTCAAAAAGAAAACTTTCCTGGGCCAATTGATCCAGCACTGGTGTTTTCACCATCTCGTTTCCATAGGACCCCAATGCAGTGGTTGTAAGGTCATCAGCAATTATCAGTAAAACATTACTTGGTTTTTTTTGGGCTGATGAAAATAAAGGAATGAGAAATAATAGTGTCAGAACCAGGCTCTTCATAGGCTTTAAAATATCATTTTAATATACATCATTTTTAAAAGCTCCTTGTCTAGAAAGGGGGATAGGATATCCGAAGAAATGTATTGAATTCATTTTCTGAGTGTTATATAATAGGCGTTAATTTTATTTGGATTTTTTCCAAATAAGTATTGCTCAATAAAATCAGCTAGCGTAAGTTTGCGGCTCTATTTTAAATCAATCCAAATAAAATTAGTAAATGAAATTTGTATACGGGTTCTTAATATTTGCAATATTATTCTCAGTAGAAGGTCTTGCGCAGAAGAATATTTTGAAAGGTGAGGTTTCTGACGAAAATGGAATTCCTATTGAGGGTGCTTCTATCTATCTAAAGGGTACAGTACGGGGAGTTCAGTCAGATTTGAAAGGAATGTATGAATTGAAGGATTTTCCTCAAGGAACCTATCAATTATTAGTCAGCTTAATAGGTTTTCAAAATTGGTCTCAGGAGTTTTCGATAGAAGCGGGAGAGGTCAAAGAACTCGATATCCTTTTAAAGCAGGATGATTTATTACTTTCTGAATTCAGTGTTTCAGCAAGTCGTGGAATTTTAGGCCAGGGTAGATTACCTGAAGTTTCTGATTTCAGAATCAATGCCGGTAAAAAAAATGAAGTGATTCGAATCGCTGAAATTGATGCTAATCTGGCGATGAATAATAGTCGGCAGGTCTTTGGGAGAACACCAGGAATCTCTATTTGGGAAAATGATGGATCGGGGATCCAACTAGGAGTTGCTTCTAGAGGATTAAGCCCTAATCGTTCATGGGAATTCAATGTACGAATGAATGGCTATGATATTACTCCTGATCCGATGGGATATCCAGAAGCGTATTTTACTCCTCCATTGGAAGTTGTAGAGCAGATTGAGATTGTCAGAGGTGCCTCTTCTTTGCAATATGGTCCCCAATTTGGAGGTCTCATGAATTTTGTGCTCAGAAAACCAGATAAGTCTACTCGTTTTACAGCCGAATCAATTAATACCGTGGGAAGCAATGGGCTATTTAGCACCTTCAATTACATCGGAGGAACTGAAGGGAAATGGAATTACACGGCCTATTATCAAAAAAGGAGAGGGGATGGATGGAGAGAAAATGGTTTTTTCAATACTGACCATGCTCATTTGGAAATCAACTATGCGGCCAGTAATCGACTAAAATTAGGTTATGAAATGACCTACATGACCACCGAGACTCAGCAGCCAGGTGGTCTGACTGATGCTCAGTTTGAAGATGATTCCCAACAAAGCACACGCAGTCGAAATTGGTTTAATACTCCTTGGTTTATTCCTTCAATTTCCGCAGAATACCTATTTTCTCAAAACACAAAGGTGAGTTGGAAAGTGTTCGGCACCTTTGCAGAGAGGAATAGTGTGGGTTTCATGCGTCCAATTAATCAGGAAGATGATTTAGGTAATCGTCAAGTTGATCGGGACTTTTACACCACTTATGGTTCAGAAATTCGTCTCAGTTCGACCTATGAATTGTTTGGTCAAGAACAGACTCTCATGACAGGAGTTCGCTATTTCAATGGAAATATTGACCGAAATCAAAGAGGGGTTGGTACAAGTGCTGCGGATATGGATTTTTCCGTGCCAAATGGAGACTACAGTAGAAAGTTGGATTACAGCAACAGTAACATTGCTGCTTTTGCAGAGAATGTGTTTCGTCTAGATGAGAAGTTTCTTTTCACAGCGGGTATACGTCTAGAAAATATCCGTTCTGAAAACCAAGGTCAATTTAATCTGGTCAACGGTGTTCCCCAATTTTTAGATCCAGTTGAGCGAACAAGGAGTTTCGTTTTACTAGGCTTGGGTGCTGAATACCATCTTGGCAAGAGTACTGAGTTTTATACCAACTTTTCTCAAGCGTATCGACCTGTATTGATTTCTGATCTTACCCCTCCTGCAACTACGGATGTGATCGATCCAAATTTGCAGGATTCAAAAGGGTATAACTTTGACCTGGGGTTAAGAGGTTCTATTTTCCCTTCTCTTAATTTCGATGTTAGTTATTTTCGCCTTAATTATGAAGATAGAATTGGGACTATCGCACAAGCTAGAGAGGATGGAAGTATCTATCAATTCCGTACAAATTTGGGAAATTCCATCAGCCAAGGCTTTGAGGGATATGTGGAGTTTGATCCTATCACAGCGATTTTTGAGAGCTCTCGATTTGGCTACCTTCATTTATTTGCATCCTTAGCATTCATTGATGCAACTTATGGAAACTTTGAGATCAAAACTGTCAATGATGGGCAAGTTGTAGAAAGGAACCTCAAAGGAAACCAGGTTGAGAATGCACCAAGAAAAATTAATCGGTACGGAGCAACTTACAGCTTGGGCAAATTTTCCATGACTTGGCAGTTGAGTGATATAGGAGAAGCATATTCTGACGCTTCAAATACCCTTGCTCCTAATGCAGCAGCTACCGTCGGATTGATCCCTTCCTATCAAGTACAAGATCTTTCAGCTTCCTGGAATATTTGGAAGCAGCATAGCCTGAAAGCTGGAGTGAATAATCTAACTGATGAACGGTATTTCACTCGCAGAGCAGGTGGATATCCAGGTCCTGGAATTATGCCTGCAGATGGAAGAACATTCTATCTCACATTCGGACTGAAGTTCTAAATGCAACAAAAATTTCTTAAAGAGCCATTCTGATTTTTCAGGGTGGCTTTTTTCATTTACAGTGAAATTCTATGAATGGGTTCAATTCATAGCTGAAGTTTTTTACTTTTATTCCAAGCCCCAGACTTATTAAGCTCCTTAAAGAAAAAAATCACACGATCCTTTTCCTGAACTCATTATGGTGTTGGATGCCTAGTATATCGGGGTTTGGTATTCCTCCTTGCAGTTAGGATGATTACCTTAGAAAAGCTAACTCAAATCATATGAAATCACCAATTGCCCTCATTGGAAGTCTTTTAATCCTGACTTTGGCTTTTTCCTGCAAGCAAGAGAGAAGCCCCGAGCGTCCCAACATCGTTTTTATCATGTCAGATGATCATGCCTATCAGGCCATTTCCGCCTACAGTGATCACTTGATTGAGACGCCCAATATTGATCGGATTGCAAAAATGGGAATGCTTTTTACCAATGCCACGGTAACCAATTCGATCTGTGCTCCGAGTAGAGCTACGATTTTGACAGGAAAGCACTCTCATATCAATGGAAAGGTGGATAATCATTTTCCTTTTGACACTACCAATGTGACTTTTCCCCAACTCTTTCAAGATGCTGGCTATCAGACAGCCATGTTTGGAAAGCTTCATTTTGGCAACAATCCAAAAGGCTTTGATCAGTTCAAAATCTTACCAGGTCAGGGGAAATATTACAATCCTGAATTTATCACAAAGAATGATGGTAGAGTTCAAGTCGAGGGCTATGTCACGGATATTATCACGGATATGACCCTAGACTGGCTACAAAATGAGCGAAAAGAGGAAGATCCCTTCTTGCTTTTTTATTTGCATAAAGCCCCACACCGGGAATGGCTACCTGCAGGCAGACATGTGGCAGAGTTTACTCAGCGAACCTTTCCTGAGCCAGCTACCCTTTTTGATGATTATTCAGGCCGTGGCCGTGCTGCCAAAGAAGCGGAGATGAATTTGCTCAAAGACATGCACTGGGCCGGCGATTCAAAAATCACACCTGAAGTGATGGATGAATTGGGCTTGGAGCCAACTTCTGGTTGGGATAAGGCAGCCTTTGAAGGTGAGGTAGGGCGAATGAATGCGGAGCAACGAGCCGTTTGGGATGAGTCTTACAATAAGGTGATTGAAGATTTCAAGAAAGCCTATCCTACCATGACGGATGAGGATAAGATGAAGTGGCGATATCAGCGCTACATGCAGGACTATTTGGGGACGATCAAGGCAGTGGATGAAAATGTAGGTCGAGTGATTGACTACCTCGAGGCAAATGGCTTGATGGAAAATACCATCATCGTTTACACCTCAGATCAGGGATTCTATTTGGGAGAGCATGGTTGGTTTGACAAGCGTTTTGTGTATGATGAAAGTTTCAAAACCCCGCTTTTGGTGGCCTGGCCTGGAAAAGTAGCTGCTGGGTCAAAATCGGATGAGATGGTTCAAAACTTAGATTTTGCGCAGACATTTTTGGCAGCAGCAGGAATCGAAGCTCCATCGGATATGCAAGGTGAAAGCCTTTTACCGCTCTTGACAGGAGAAGGGGAGTGGACTCGGGATGCTGTGTATTATCATTATTACGAATATCCTTCCGTGCACATGGTAAAGCGTCATTATGCCATTGTGACCAAGGAGTATAAGTTGACTCATTATTATTTCGATACCGATGAGTGGGAATTGATCGACCGGATTAATGATCCCATGGAGTTGAAAAATGTCTATGATGATCCTGAATATGCTGAGATCAGAGAAGAGCTGCATCAGAAATTGGATAGCTTGCGCGAAAAGTATGGAGACAACTCTCAGATTTCTCAACGCTACCTGCAAGAATACCTAGATTACCTTCAAAAAAACAATTCCTACGCAGGAGGGAAAAACACGGATCTCTTGGATAAAATATTCAAGGATAGAAAGCTCAGCACTGAGAAGGAATAAGCATTTGATAAAACATGAGACTCATAAAAAAATTGCGAGTTGCCTTTGGCGTTTTATTGGGAATAGGACTTTTATCAGCTTGTAAAACAGAGGAGCAAAGCTCTGCTCTAGATCGTCCCAATATCATTTTTATCATGTCCGATGATCATGCCTATCAGGCGATTTCGGCCTATAGTGATCATTTGATTGAGACGCCAAACATTGACCGCATCGCAGAAATGGGGATGCTTTTTACCCAAGCTTCTGTGACCAATTCGATATGTGCTCCGAGTCGAGCTACGATTTTGACTGGAAAGCATTCTCATCTCAATGGAAAAATTGACAATCACTTTCCTTTTGATACCACCAATGTGACTTTTCCGCAACTCTTTCAGGATGCTGGTTATCAGACAGCTATGTTTGGAAAGCTTCATTTTGGAAATAATCCCAAAGGCTTTGATCAATTTAAAATCTTACCGGGTCAGGGATCTTATTACAATCCTGATTTCATTACCAAAAATGAGGGGAGAATTCAGGTGGAAGGCTATGTGACCGACATAGTCACAGATATGACTTTGGATTGGTTGGAAAAAGAAAGAAATCCTGAAGATCCCTTTCTTCTCATGTATCTGCACAAGTCACCTCACCGGCCTTGGCTGATGGCAGAGCGTCATATGGAAGAATTCACGAAAAGGACCTTTCCCGAGCCGGCTACGCTATTTGACCATTACTCTGGACGTACATCACCCGCTGCTGAGGCTGAAATGAATATCTTGGATCACATGGGTTGGTCAGGTGACAATAAACTCAAGCCGGAGGTACTTAAGCAACTGGGAATTGCAGATGTCGGAGGTTATGATACCATCAGATTTATCAATCAAATCAAACGATTCACTCCATCCCAGGCTGAGAACTTCAAAAAGTATTATGACCCTATCAGTGCCGATTTTATCGAGAAATATCCAAAAATGACTGATGAAGAGCTGATGCGATGGAAATATCAGCGCTACATGCAGGATTACCTTGGGACCATTAAAGCAGTAGATGAAAATGTAGGAAGGCTTTTGGATTATTTGGAAGCAAATGATTTGATGGAGAATACCATCATCGTTTATACCTCTGATCAGGGCTTTTACTTGGGTGAGCACGGCTGGTATGACAAGCGCTTTGTTTACGATGAAAGCTTCAAAACCCCACTTTTGGTGGCTTGGCCAGGCAAAGTGAAACCTGGGACAAAATCAGATGCTTTGGTACAAAACCTGGATTTTGCACAGACATTTTTGGAGGCTGCGGGAATACCCGCATCAGATGAAATGCAAGGTGAAAGCATGATACCTTTGCTTACCGGAAATGAAGATCAATGGACCCGGGATGCCGTCTACTACCATTATTACGAATATCCGGCAGAGCATATGGTCAATCGCCATTACGCCATTGTGACACAGGATTACAAGCTGATTCACTATTACTTTGTAGAAGATGAGTGGGAGTTGATTGATCGGAAAAACGATCCCATGGAATTGAAGAATGTGTACAACGATCCTGCTTATGCAGAGATCAAGGCTGATTTGCATCAAAGATTGGATGCCCTTCGGGAAAAATACAAGGACTCGAATCAATTAAGCCAAGGCTATATCAATCAGCTTTTGGAAGATGCTGAGGCTGGGAAAGTTTGGGGAATAAATAAGGAGCGAGCCGAAGCCATTAAACAGAGAAGAAAAGAGATCGAATCCCGATAATGTTGACCATTGGTTCTGAAGCGTTAAAAGGATGATCAATCTGGATCCGCAACAAGACAAGGATCAAGGCTTTTTTATTTCATCCCGATCATCCTGAAAGGAAGCTGAAAGATATTCCTCACCAAATCAAAGGAAATATCCACAGCCAATCCCAATAGTCGGAAGGGGAGGAGAAGTAACCACACGATGGGGTACAATATCAAGGCAATGATTGCTATTGGCCAGCAAATCACAAAAAGGATCAACCAAAGGAGAAAGTTTAGCATGATAAATAATCAACAAGCGAAATGCCAAATAAGTAATCGCTTATTTATGAGTTGATTATAAAATTAAACCGGCTTGAATTGTTCTGTTTTCGGACAGTCAATTGACCGCTTAGTACATATTTAATTTGTAATTTCTTCCAGTAGTTTTTCAAAAACAGGTGCCACAGCTCCGCCTCTCCATACACTGGAATAATTCGCAGCCATAAATAGATTTTTCTCAGGAATAAAAAGTACCAGAGTACCCCAAAATCCGGTATGGGTATAGGCTTTCATTCCATTGATTTCTACCTGATACATACCCATTTGATAATTCATACTGGCCTTTTCTGGGTAGCTGACTGGTTCCAACATGATATTCAAAGTCTCAGGGTTTTCGAAGACCTTTCCTTGAAATAGTGCCTGAAAAAAATCCACCAATTCACAGGTAGTAGAAAGAAAACCACCACCGCCGTAGTAATCTATAGACGGACTCCACCCAAAGGTGTCCATTCCCTGAAAATACTGATGAATTCTAAGCTGATCAGTCAGGGAGTCTTCTCCTTCAAAGTCTGTTCTATCCAGCCCCAATTTCTCTAAGCCCAAAAGTTCTTTGAGGCCGGCATCCAGGGATTTGTTAGTGTATTTTTCGATGACTCCTCCCAAAATCACATAACCCATATCCGAATAGCTAAACTGTTTTCCCGGAGCTCCTACAGGATCGCCCTGTTCTACTCCAAGCCTGATTTGACTTGTTCTGGTCCATTGATGATCTGGTTTTTCCAGAATGGTTTTGAAAAAGTCAGGCGCATTCGTATGATCAAAAAAACCTGCGGAATGCCTCAGTGTCTGCCGAATGGTGATTTGGTCTAGGTCGTAGTCTTCCGACAGAATTTCTGCTTGCTCTGGGGAGATATGTTTTGATATAGGGTCTTCCAAACTCAAATAACCCTTTTCCATTAACCGTAGAATCCCGGCTGCCACATAGGTTTTGGTGACGCTGGCTATGCGGAATGTCTGATCCGATCGCAATGGTGATTTTGATTCCTGATCTGCAAAACCAGCTGCTCCTGTCCAGGAAAAAACCTTATCAACGGATTGAATACAGACTGATATTCCAGGTAAGTTTTCATTGAGTTCATTTTCAAGAATAGTCTGAAAATCCTGTCCATAGGAGTTGGAAACCAATAAAAAACAAATGGATAAACTGAAATAAAATCTCATTTTTCGGGAATTAAGCATTTCTCTTCTTTTGAACGAATTTTTCCATCCTACCTAATGCAACTTCCATTTCTGAGGGGTGAATGCTTGTAATCACTGCACGATACCATCCTTTCTGAGAATGCCCAAAACCCTGTGTGGGCGTTAGCAAAATACCTGTTTGATGGTAGATTTCTAGCCAAAGCTTCTCTTCTCCAGCTTCGCTCTTTTCTTCCAAAAATTCGGAAAGATCCATCCATACGAATAGGCTCCCCCTAGAAGGATTGTATTGAATTTCAAGCTTTTTTAATCCTCTAGTAAAAGCCAGATAGGCTTCAGTAAGAAGCTTTTGAAAATCCTTGAAATAGGATGAAAGAAAGGTGTGATCATTCAGGACTTCCTGCATCACCCATTGAGTGTAGTTAGAAATAGAATGACCCAAACCGGCATTTCGATAAGCTTGGATCAAATCCATATTGTGTGAGTGAAGGAGGCCTATTCGAAATCCCGATACCCCAAAATCTTTAGAAAAGGAATACCAGAAATGTAGGAAAGGGCTTTTGAACTCTTCCATGATTTTGCCGAAGGAAACAAAAGCCGTAGGTTGCTCATACTCAGACTTGAGATCAGGATGTGTGATATCCAGTTGTGATAGTCCATAGATTTCATTGACAATCAGATGGACCTCATTATCCATGCACCACTCAGCGATTTTCCTCAGATCAGACTCGCGATAGATTCTACATGTTGGATTATCAGGACTTGTCAGAATGAGCATTCGAAAAGTACTTCTAGCCTGTTCAATCTCAGTTTTTGCCGTATCTAAAAGCTCTAAATCAAAATCATACTCGCTTTTGCTGAAATCTCCCGGTAGCTGCAAATCATATCGCTTCACACCGGGAAGTGTGCCAATATCGCCGGTGTACACCGGATAGCTTGGTGCGGGAATCACAGCTGTTTCTCCCGGTTCGGCAATCAAAAAACTAGTCATCTCTATTACCGAAGTAGCACCTCCCGAAAAGGCAATGGTTTCGGGATCAACAGGGCAGTGAAATAAAAACTTACCCAAAAATCCTGCTGTAGCTTCCCGGAAGCTCGGAGCTCCGGCAGGATCCGTGTAACTCGCGACCCATTCGGGAATGTCGTTATCACGGGTTACCTGTTGGATTCTTTCCCGTAGCTGATCCCAGCAAAGATGATTTTCTGCAATATTCATCGGAAAAGTTCCTTCTGGATTATCCTTTGGGTGATAAAGGTTTTCCATGGCTTCATAGTAGATTTCCAGATCCACTCTCATGGCTTTTTTGGAAGCTGATTTTCCGATTTGAGAAAGCATGTGTTTTAGTTGATTCTTTGCAAAAGTGAAAGTACTGGTTTTTTTTAAAATGAAAATAATCACACTTATCCGTGATAAGACTTGAATGATCAATAGATAAAATCTATTGAATTTAAATAGTGATTCAGGTCACCATTGAAGTCCTGACGGCTGCCGATTTTTGAGAAAAATTATTCAAAAATGAAACGCCTTATCCTTTTATTTTCGCTCTTGGGACTTATTTCTTCTTGTCAAAAAGAAACCCAAACTATTTATAACCAAGTATTTGAATCGGATGATCCACTTAGGCCTGAGTTGATGAAAAAAGCCCAGGAAACTTTCCAATCCGTTACTCCTCGTGAATATCGTCCGAACCCTTATGAAAAGGTTGAACTCGGAAAAATGCTCTATTTCGATACACGCCTCTCAAAAAATGGAAATATCAGCTGTAATTCCTGCCACAATCTTGATACCTACGGGGTAGATAATTTAGCGACCTCGCCGGGTGATACCCATGAATTAGGAGGAAGAAATTCACCGACCACCTTGTATGCCTATATGCATAAGCAGCAGTTTTGGGATGGAAGAGCCAAAGATGTGGAGGAACAGGCAGGAATGCCTATCCTGAATCCTGTGGAGCATAATATTCCTTCAGAAGAGTTTCTTGTTGAGCGGCTAAAAACTATTCCGGAATACGTTGAAAAATTTGCGCAGGTCTATGGGGAGCAAACTCATGAGACTTTGACTTTTGATCATATTGGAGATGCCATCGGAGCTTTTGAGAGAAGATTAAATCCACGAAGCAGATTTGACGATTATTTAGATGGTGATGATTCCAAGCTTTCCGCACTAGAAAAAGAAGGGTTGACCATTTTTATGGAAGAAGGATGTACGACTTGCCATAGTGGGGTGGCCTTAGGTGGAGGTATGATTCAAAAGTTTGGAATCTATGAGGATTACTGGACCTTGACAGGAAGTGAGAAAATAGATAACGGACTCTATGATATCACCAAACGTGAATCTGATCGGTACTTTTTTAAGTCTCCTAGCCTTCGAAATATCGAAAAAACCTATCCTTATTTCCATGATGGAAGTGTGGATAGTTTGGGAAATGCCGTGCAAATAATGGCTCAGACACAATTGGGAAAGAAACTTGATGATGCTAAAGTCGACAAGATTGTAGCTTTCCTCAAATCTTTGACGGCCGCTCCTGACCCTAAGGTCATCGCGATCAAGTGATTAGTTTTGGTTTAATTTGCGCATGAAAAGCCCTTAGGTTCTGCCTTTGGGCTTTCTTCTTTAGAATTGCATCTATTTCCTATGAAAAAATGGCCTTTTTTTAATTTCCATCTTTATTTTTGGACTTCGAGTATTTGAAAGAATTATTTTATGCAGTCACAAGAAGCTATTTTTTCCCAAGCCAAATCTCAACTTTCTGATTTAGGATTTACTGTTGTCAAAGAGGACTCAGAAAGGCCCTGGGGTGGATTTTTGGTGATTGATGAAAGTCAAGCGAAGGAATTTGCAAGCCATTTTTTTCCGGAAGAAGATTTTGACTCTATTAATATTTCTGGCAAACTCAGTCCAAAGATTTTGCTGGTAGCTCCCGGAAAAAGATTGAGTTGGCAGTATCATTTTCGACGCGCTGAAATCTGGAGATGTATAGAGGGGAAAGTTGCCGTGGCTACAAGTTTGACTGATGAGGAGGGTGATACAAATACCTTAGCTAAAGGTGATAAAATCAAATTGCACCAGGGCGAGCGTCATCGATTGATCGGCTTGGATGATTGGGGAGTAGTAGCTGAGATCTGGCAGCATACCGACTCAAATCACCCTTCTGACGAGGCCGATATTGTCAGATTGCAGGATGATTTTGGTCGTTGAGATTTAGATCTGGCTTTTCCAGAATTGTACTATTATCACTTTTTTAAATAAAAAACTACCCAAAAATGCTCATTCTGAACTCTCTTGAATGTATGCGAAGACACTTTTTCCTCTGATTAGGGAAGATGCTTATGATTATCAAATTTCATCTTTAGGAAAGTTTACTCTTTTTGGGTGATCATAAGATCAATCATTCAGGGTTTGAATCGAAATAAGGCAGCCGAGTAGAAAAAGAAGAGTTCTTTTTAATTAATTTACCTGCCGACATTTTAGTCGGGCTGTCCTAATATCAATCGTTACAAATGCTGAGAATTAAATTAAGCACCATATTATTCCTCCTTTTTCTTTCTTTCATCTCCTGCAAAGAGCCAACTGAGGTTCTTTTACCCAAATCCGATGATGGACAAGTGTTCGCCATCGATATGGGAGATTCTGAAATCCCATACTTGGTAATCACTACAGATGGCGAAATTCCCTATGAGCCTGGAGTTCCTGCAAGGATGAAAATTTATCAACAAAAGAAACTCATTCAAGAGCAACGCATTGATATCGAATATCGAGGCAAAACTTCTTTTCGATTGTCAGATAAAAAGTCCTTCAACTTTGAAACCATAGATGAAAGTGGTGAAGATGTAGATGTTTCTTTTTTTGGATTGCCCGAGGAAGAGGATTGGCGATTGATAGGACATGTGGTCAACCTCCAAGAAAAGTATGCATGGGATAGATCCTTGATTTTTAACCATGTAGCATATCGCCTTTCTTTAGAAATCGGAAAGTATGCCAGTAGGGGTTTGTTTGTTGAAGTAGAAGTCAACGGAGAATATTTGGGTGTTTATTATTTCTGCGAAAAGCTGAAAAGAGATTCAGAACGAATCGATATTAAATCCTTGAAACCCTCATCTGAAAATATTTCAGGAGGATATATTCTCAAAATAGACAAATCGGATGCTGGCCCCGAACATGACGGTAAGCCCTTATCCTATTTCATGGGAAATTGGGAAGATGATGCCCGCTACACCGAATTCAATTCTTTTCGAAGTGATTTCGGAATTTCCGGTCAGCTCTTGGACTTTTCTCCTTTTGGAGCGCCCTACCATCCTATGCTATTTCAAGAGACTTATTTTAACTATGAGTACCCAAAAGCGGAGGACCTTACTGCCGACCAAAAGACCTTTATTCAAAATTATATCAACCAATTCGAACATTCACTTCTAGAGGAACCAATTCCCGGTCAGGCTCCTAATTATCTGGAATACATAGAGTTAAATTCATTTTTGGATTATTTTATTATCAATGAACTATGCAGGAATGTCGATGCATATCGGATTAGTACCTTCCTCACCAAAGATCGGGATGGAAAATTGGCTATGGGCCCCGTTTGGGATTTCAATATTGGGTTTGATGAAGGTGAAAGGATTCCTGCTAATGATTGGGTGATTAATTACAATAATTATGTAGGTGAAGATCCTTGGATGGTTCCTTTTTGGTGGTCTAAATTGCTTGAGGATGAAACTTTCAAACAAGAACTAAAAGAACGATGGGCTTTCTTCAGAAAGGGACCGTTAAGTGAATCCAATATTCAGGGGATCGTAGATTCCAGTGTAAATCAATTGATCCAAAATGGTGCTATTGAACGGAATTATGAGAAATGGGATCAGGGAATTGGGGTCAATTACGAGGAGTCAATCTCAAATTTGAAATCATTTTTGACAGACCGTATCAGCTGGATGGATTCAGAGATCGGCAGTATGTGAGAGTTAGGACCTAGCAAATTTCATTGAACAGGATTCTATAATTTGCTAGAATCTTGAGAGAATTGATTTTTAGGCTTATTTTCCCCTATGAAAAAATCAATCCTCCTCCGACTAGGGATCCTTTTCCTTAATCTGTGCTTTCTTATCAACCTATCCAAAGCCCAAACTAAGCAATGGTCTTTGGATGGGAATACTTACTTCGTTGCTGAAAACAACAGTATTTTAAAGTATAGTTTACCAGAAAATACTCCAGAAACTTTTATTCCATCTTCTTGGCTTCAAACGCCGGAAGGAAGGCCTTTGGCGATTCGGGACTTCTCTTTTTCCCAAGATCGAGATAAGGTTTTGATCTACACCAATACCAAGCGAGTTTGGCGATTGGATACCCAAGGTGACTATTGGGTTTTGGACTTGAATAGCAAAAAGCTTCAGCAAATCGGGAAGGGTTTGCCGGAGTCCTCGCTTCGCTTTGCTAAGATTTCTCCGGATGGCCAAAAGGCCGCCTATGTCAGTGAGTACAATCTCTATGTAGAGGATTTAAACAGTGGGGAAATTACCGCTTTGACTACCGATGGAAACCGCAAGCTGATCAATGGCACTTTTGACTGGGCCTATGAAGAGGAGTTTGCCTGTAGAGATGGATTTCAATGGAGCCCGGATAGCAAGAAGATAGCTTATTGGCAGCTGGACGCCAATCAGATTCGGGATTTTTATATGATCAATAATACCGATTCGGTTTATTCTCAAATCATTCCCGTGGAATACCCCAAAGTAGGGGAGTCTCCATCTCCTGCAAAAATTGGTGTGGTTGATCTTTCCAGTCAAAAAACTACTTGGTTGAATATTCCGGGGGACCCGGCACAGCATTATTTGCCGAGGATGGAGTGGAACAACCCTGACTTATTGCTCGTGCAGCAATTGAATCGCAAGCAAAATCATTCGAAGGTTTATGCAGTGAATGTACCTCAAAATCAAGCGGAGGTAATCCATGAAGAAATGGATGAAGCTTGGATCGATGTGATGTCTACTTGGGACAATGTATATGCCTTGACCTATCGACATCGATTTCCTTGGGTAAGCGAAGGAAAGGAGTTTGTCTGGCTCTCAGAAAAAGACGGCTGGCGACATGTCTATCGAATTGGATTGGATGGAAAAGAGCAGCTTGTCACTCGCGGAGAATATGATGTGATAAATCTCCTGCATGTGGACGAGGCCGAAGGCTGGGTTTATTTCCACGCTTCCCCTGATAATGCCACCCAAAAGTATCTTTACCGAACGCGTTGGGATGGTAGTGGAGAAGCTGAAAAGCTTACTCCTCCAGTTTGGGAGGGGACCCACGATTATCAGATTTCACCCTCGGGTAAGTTTGCCCTCTATCGTGGTCAAAATCACTACACGCGATCTGTCACCGATTGGATTTCACTTCCTGATCATGATTTCCTATCGATGGGGGAACAGATGGGAGTCTCAGTAAAAAAGCCTGATGATACGGGTATGGAGTTTTTTACCGTGACTTTGGATGATGGAACCGAAATGGACGGTTGGATGGTCAAGCCAACCAATTTTGATCCCACGAAAAAATATCCGGTCGTATTTTATGTCTATACAGAGCCTTGGGGAGCGAATGTCAAAGATACCTATGGGGTAGGTAGAAATCGCCTTTATGATGGAGATATGGCCGAGGATGGCTATATCTATATTTCCCTGGACAATCGCGGAACACCTGCTCCGAAAGGTCGGGCATGGCGGAAAAGTATCTATCGAAAGATCGGGCGATTGAATATTTCAGATCAAGCTGAAGCTGCCAAACAGATTTTGGAATGGGACTATGTAGATCCCGAGCGTATAGCCGTCTGGGGATGGTCCGGTGGAGGTTCAGCAACTCTAAACTTACTTTTCCAATACCCTGAAATCTACAAAACCGGTATTTCCATTGCCGCCGTTGCGAATCAGTTGACTTATGATAATATCTATCAGGAGCGCTACATGGGATTGCCTCAGGAAAACCTAGAGGACTTTATTGCTGGTTCACCTATCACCCATGCCAAAAACTTGGAAGGAAACCTCCTCTATATCCACGGCACTGCCGATGACAATGTGCATTATGCGAATGCGGATATGCTGGTCAACGAATTGATCAAGCATGGAAAATTATTTCAGTTTATGTCCTATCCGAATCGCTCGCATTCTATCTCTGAAGGGATGGGAACCAATGCTCACTTGCGAAAATTGTACACAGACTTCTTGAAGAAACATTGTCCTCCAGGAGGGATTTAAGCCGGGATTGAAAATTAGGAATTAGGAATTAGGAATTAGGAATTAGGAATTAGTTTATGTCTATAAGAAAAGGCTTTTTGAGATGGATCGGCTGTATGGCTTTGATCTTTGGGTTGTTTAACGCTGCTTTTGCGCAGGATGTCATTACTCGAGCAGATACTTTAAGAGGGAGTATTACTCCAGAGCGAGCATGGTGGGACCTGAATTACTATCATCTTTCGGTGGAAGTTTTTCCCAAAACACAAGCTATCCAGGGTAAAAATCTAGTACGCTATCAAGTCAAAGAACCTGCTCAAACACTTCAAATTGACTTGCAGCAGCCATTGAATATCACTGCAGTCAAGCAGGATGGGGTGGAGCTTTCCTTTAAGCGGGAAGGCGCTGCGCATTTTATTTCACTTCAGAAAAGTCAGGAAAAAGGAGCCTTCAATGAGCTAGAAATTTTCTACGAAGGAAAACCCAAGGTAGCCGTCCGTCCACCTTGGGATGGGGGGATTACCTGGCAAAAAGACTCCAATGGCAAGCATTTCATCGCCAATTCCAATCAGGGTATCGGTTCGAGTATCTGGTGGCCAACCAAAGATCATCCTGCGGATGAGGTGGATAGTATGCTGATTTCGGTGACGGTACCCAAAGACCTGATGGATGTTTCCAATGGTCGACTTCGAAAGGTGGATGAAAATGAGACCACCAAAACTTTCCATTGGTTTGTCTCCAATCCCATCAATGATTATGGAGTCAATATCAGTATCGGAGACTATGTACATTTTGGGGAAGAGTATGAAGGTGAAAAGGGCACTTTGACCATGGATTATTACGTGCTTCGAGAAAATCTAAAAAGAGCAGAGAAGCAATTTCAGGATGCCATAAAAATGATGGAGGCTTTTGAGTATTGGTTTGGTCCATATCCATTCTATGAGGATGGTTTCAAACTCATTGAGGTGCCTTACTTAGGCATGGAGCATCAAAGTGCCGTCACCTATGGCAATGGCTATCAAAATGGCTATTTGGGCCGTGATCTCAGCGGAACAGGCTGGGGATTGAAATTTGACTTTATCATTATCCATGAGGCTGGACATGAGTGGTTTGCAAATAATATCACCTATCGGGATGTGGCCGATATGTGGATTCATGAGAGTTTTACCAATTACTCTGAAAGTCTCTTTTTGGACTACCATTTTGGAAAAGAGGCAGGACAGGAATATGTGCGAGGAACCCGAATGAATATTGCTAATCAAATTCCTGTCATTGGGATCTATGGGGTGAATCGAAGGGGCTCGGGAGATATGTATTACAAGGGAGGTAATATGCTCAACACCCTTCGGGAAATCATTGAGGATGATGAAAAATGGAGAAGTATTCTTCGGGGATTAAATGAGGAGTTTTATCATCAAACCGTATCAACTCGACAAGTCGAAAACTATATTTCCCAGCAGGTAGGGGTGGATTTAAGGCCCTTTTTTGATCAGTATCTGAGAGAAACGGCTATTCCGGTCTTGGAGTATTATTTTTCAGATAATAAAACCCTCAACTACCGCTGGACTAGCTGTGTGCCTTCCTTCGATATGCCTGTGGATATTATGATTGGAGAAGAAAAAATCAGACTTCAGCCCAATACAGCTTGGCAGGAATTGCAGGTCAAAAAGGAGGCAGCCATTCAGGTGGATCCGGATTATTATGTGGGGATTTCGAAGATGAGGTGAGAGGAGTAGGGAGTAGGAAGAAGGGAGTAGGAAGTGGGAAGAAGGAAGGTGGGGAGTTAGAAGTTGGAGGAAATACGGGTGAAATACAATGGAAATATATCTTTAGCAAAATAGAACTGGGTTTTTGCCCTTCGGGTTAATTACTTAAGTCTGGCCACCATAATTCCGGATTGGCTTCTATTGCCTGCTAAATAATCATGCAGGGGCTTTTCGGAGATTTCTACTTCTTGATTAGCCGAACTCGCATGCATCAAATGAATTCGACCGTTCTGCTCCACAGCAAAACCCACGTGTACCATATCCAGATTAGAAATTGAGGTAGTGATCGCGATCAAGTCTCCAGATTGGATTTGATTTTCATGAGCACTGATTTGGTCTTTTGGGATGAAAAAATAATCCCGAAGTCTTATCGAAGCTTCTATGTTTTGCAATTGCTCCACATTTTCCCGATTGCTAAGCTGGGGATAAAACTGAGGATTTTCAGTCATAAATGTTGGCTTGTTTTCATAGGGAATTCCACCGATTTGCTCAGTGATATCTGTCAAAATTCCTTTCTCTTCATTGATTGCAATCCAATCCGAAAAGTAGTGTAATCGAGAGGGGTAGCCTTCATTTTTACCGCTTCGATACCGAACGAGTTCCAGTTCCTTTTCAAAGGTTTCAAAATCGTTCTTCCCTTCTTTGGCCATTCGTGCCAAGGTCACCACTGTTTCCAGATAGGTAGTGCAGTCCACCCCCTGCAAGTCGATGACCAATTGCTCAGGACCGGGAATTTCCAGGGTTTTCTCCACGTAGGGCGTACCCATAAAGCTTTTACCGATGTCAAAAACCAGATCATTAATTGATGAATTGGCATCAAGAGTCGGTAGCAAAGCAAGGGCTTTCTCCAGTCGAGCACGGGATTCGGGTGTACAGACGGTTTGAGCATTCCCAAAGAAGGGGAGAAGTAGAAAAATTAAGATCAGACCAGGAATCGTTTTGCTTAGCTTATTCATATCAGCGAAGATAGAAATTTTGGGAAGTACCCATAAAAAAACAGTGGCCAAATCTGACCGCTGTCGAATAAAGGAGATAGAATGGTTTAGAATTCAAATACTAGCCTTTCGAAATCGTTGTCATCGTCGTCGTCTTCGAAGGTCAGTCGGTTGTTGGCTTTTCCTCTGAAATACCAGTCATCATCCAAGTCATCCAGAATTGAGGTGGATGGAAAGTCCAATTCCAACTCAGTCTGCCCATCGTCTCTGAAAACGCGATAGGATCCTTCCACGACTTCATTTCCCCGGGTGGCTGTGACAGTCCCGTCTGTGGAAAAGCGGAAAAGAAAATCGTCAAAATCATCTGTCTCATCTTCTCCGTCGTCGATATACTGCACGATTCTTAGCCCTGAAGTAATATTCAGATCATTGCGAAGTTGCTCTGCGCCAATATCGGAGGTGCTGGAGCTGCTATTTCCGTCTAGCTCACAGGAATACAATCCAAGCAGTAGAATAAAAAGAGATAGTCGTTTCATTTTATCGGTTTTTAAGTTGGTTGAAGTTGAATACGCCCATTTTTAGTCCGATTTGGAAGGTCAGGGCATTGCCTGCCTCAGGGACTCCTGGGAAATCTTCGATGGATCCGGTCATCACCCGATAGCCCACACCTGCATGCAGCCGTGCAAAGCGATGAAGGTTTACCTCTACCTGAGCACCGGGTTCGACAAAGAAGGTCTTGGTTTCCTCATAATCGAAATCTCTACCTTCTTCATCTACCTCGAGTTCCATTATTCCGAAGGAAAGAGGAAATGTCAGATGGACCATTTTAGATGCCTGGAGCGTGTACTCGATAAAACCTCCGGCCTGGTAGGAATCCACATGGGCACGTGCTGGGAGAATGTTTTCGAATGAGGCTGGACGGATATCGTTGACCATTTGTCCATAGAAGCCTCCGAGGCTTAGTTTGTCTCCAAAGGTCATGCCACCTCGGAAAAGAAAGTAGCCGGTGTTTTCACCTGCCACCTGGGTCGCCTGAAATCCTGGGTCTACAAATACACCCAAGTTGGAGAATGAAAGCTTGCCATCGAAGAGTGTCTCCGGATCTTCCTGAGCTTTTAGGCTAGTCAGTGATAAACTGATGAATGCGATAAACAAAAAGGTTTTTTTCATGGTAGTATGTGCAATTAGTCTGTTTTGCTTTCATTACGATGGAAGTAAATCAAAGCGTTGCCTGGGGGTAGAAATATTTTTTTGAGAAGGTGAGGCAACTCTTTATAGACATTTGATCGTGATACCCTTGAAATGAATCTACCCAACTCACAGGATTTACAGGATTTGATCCGAGACTGCCAAAATGGTAAGCGAAAAGCCCAGGAAAGGCTTTTTAAGCTTGCCTACCCTTTAGCTATCTCCGTCAGCAAACGCTACACGCGTGATTTGGACGAAGCCCAATCAGTGGTCAATGAGGGTATGCTGAAAGTTTTCAGGCAATTGGATCAGTATTCGCCCGAACTCAGCTTTGGGGGTTGGATCAGAAGAATCATGGTGAATGCCTCGATTGATCACTATCGCCGACTCAAGCGCTATCAGGATAGATACACGGACTACGAAGGAGAGGAGAGCGCAATGATTTTCGACGAAGGCATTCTGGAAAAAATCAGTGCAGATGAAATTCTGGCACTAGTGCAAGAGTTGCCACCGGCATACCGGATGGTATTTTCGCTCTACGCCGTAGAAGGTTACAATCATCGTGAAATCGCCGAGGAACTCGGAATCTCCGAAGGTACTTCCAAGTCAAATTATTCCAAGGCCAAAGCAAAACTGCAAAAAGCATTGGCAAATCAGCACATTATCAAGCAGCAAAATCATGGATAAGCGAGATAATTTTGAAGAGAACATAAAAGCTAAACTGGAGGAAGTTTCCGGTAATGAGGCCGATCAGGCGTGGCAGAGTTTTGCTCCGCTTCTGAATCCTCCCGCTATTCCATTTTGGAAGCATTGGAGTATGCCGTATTTGTTTGCATCGGTACTCTTTCTCACTTCCCTTGCATGGCATCAGTGGGGTGAAAAAACTTCACAGGAGGTTGCTCAGATGGAGGCTAAACCCTTACTTTCTGCTACAGACACGGTATTTAGAAGAGATACGGTTTATGTGGTCGATACAGTTTATGTTTACAAGAAGGTGTATCTGAATGAAGTTCAAAGCTATCAATCAGCCTTTGGTTTAGGTTCTTCCAATGAAGTTAATTTTCAAAATCCAGTTTCTGAAACGTGGAATTCATCCACGGCGCAAACCAAAAATGATTTTGAATTTGGAAAAGAAGAGAAAGGGATTTCTGATCAACAGAATAGTACAGACTCTTCTTCAATTAAAGAAGCAGTCAAGTTTGTGCCTAAGTTATCTCAGGTAGATTCAAGCCAAATTTCCATTGGGGAATTAAAAGTGCAGACGGGAAATGCTGTGATGCCTGACATGAATTCTCAGCAGCAAGCCAATTCCACACCAGTACGAAGAAGTATGGCTGCTCCATCGGTAGCTCCTCAGGAAAAATATGTTTTCAAATCCGAAAAGGAACTCGTAGAAGGAGATACAAGCAATCTCAATCAGGCTCCTGTACCAGAAAAAAGCAAGCCCATGCTTCATCTAGAATTGGGTGGGTCCTTGCTTTTCCCGATCAGCAATTTGGTGGAATACTATACCCCCTTCCAACAAAACATTCATTTGGGTCTCGAATGGGAAAGTGGCTGGGGTGTTTACCTCGGAGCTATTCGAAATAATGTCGAAGGCGAACTGGACGATGAAGAAATCCTCTCTCTGCCATCTTCAGTAGTAAATGAGCTTCCCAATATCCCTTCCGATATTAATTCCTTGGATGAAATTTACGTCATCAACAGGCAGTGGTTTTTTCCACTAGAACTTAGGTGGAGAAGCTTGTATTACAGCGGATTTAGCTTTGAAAGTAGTTTCGCGCTAATGGGTAATTATCTCTCAAAACAGGACTTTACTTATGAGTTTGAAAATTTTTCGGAAGTCGAATACCAATATGGAAGTACTAGTTCCAGCGAGTTCAACCTCAGTCACCTGAAAGTAGGAATCGGTACCAACTATTTGATGACCAAGCGTCTTGGGTTATTCTTGAGAAGTCACTATTGGCTTCCGATTTCTCGGCCTGGTCTGTTACAGGACAGGATGCATGGCTTGGAAGTAGGGATAGGAGTGAATGTTTTCTTGGGGAAATAATTTCTCCTGGTGATTAAGTTAGACAAAGCCTAGATCTATCTATTAAATCATTTGTCTTAGAAAAAGAAGGTGAGAATTAGATAGAAAAGAGAGGGGCAAAGTAAGCAACCAACGCCCGTGTAGAAAGTGGCAGTTACGGCACCATAAGGAACTAGTTTGGGGTCAGTTGCGGCTAACCCTGCAGCTACCCCACTTGAAGTCCCCATGATTCCTCCGAATGCCATGGCGGATTCTGGACTAAAGAGTCCGATTTTTTTAGCTGCAATAGGGGTGAAAATTGTAACAGCGATGGTTTTTACAACGCCGATAGCAATACTCAAGGCAATTACCTCCGACGAAGCGCCAACAGCAGCACCGGTGATCGGACCGACGATGTAGGTACAAGCACCTGCACCGATGGTACACAAACTAGCGGCGTCCCGAATACCCCAAGCAAAGGCTATCGAAACTCCTAGGATGAAAAATAAGATTATACCGATCAATAAGGAAACTAAACCTAACCAACCTGCTTTTCGGATAAGCTCCAAATTTGCTCCCAATGCGGTGGCTACTATCGTAAAATCCCGAAACATCGAACCACCCAAAATCCCCACTCCGGCAAAGAGTGAAAGATCAGAGATTCCCTTTTCTCCGTCAGTCCAAAGCCCTCCCAAGTAGCCTAAAACCAAGCCTAGAAAGATAGAAACCGCAGAACCGGGAATTTTAGAACGGAAAACAGTCTTGGATAAAATATCGCCTATGATAAAAACAAATCCAATGACCACGAAACCAAAAATCAGCCCGTTTTTTCCTATCAATTCAACTAGCTTATCCATGGTATCGAGGATGAAACTTTTTCATAATCCAAGGAAAGATGAGGAAACCAGCCAAAACGGGAATTATTCCTGCTATCAGTGCCAAACTTCCAGAAGAAACTGCGGATTTTACATTCAGACTGGCTGCCATGGCGATGACAACGGGGATATACATTTTGCTCCAAAAAGCAATGCCTCCAGTCATTTCTGGACTCATTTGATTTTTTTGGACCAACCATTCCTTGCCAAGCATTAAGAAAGTCATGGCAAAACCGACACCACCAACATTTGCTTGGATTCCTAGCCAATCCCCCAAAAGCACTCCCACCCATTGTCCTAGGATAAAGGCAAGGGCTAGAAGAGCTACTCCGTAAATAGTCATGATTTAGAATAGTTTTTTGAGTTCATTTTTGGTCACTTTACCGAGTGCGTTTCGTGGCAATTCTTCCAAGAAGATAAATTCTTTGGGGATTTTGTAGGATGGAAGTTGCGTTCGAAGCCAATTTTTTAATTCTGAAATATCAATATTTTGGTCGGTAACTAGCGCGGCTACCACTTTCTCACCCCATTCTTCATCTTGGATTCCCACCACTCCGCAATCTTTGATAGCCTCATGTGCGCGGATTTTCTCTTCTATTTCCAAAGCTGAGATTTTGTATCCTCCGGATTTGATAATATCTACCGAATCTCTCCCAAGAATTCGAAAGTAGCCATCTTCCACAATAGCAATGTCTCCGGTCTTAAACCATCCATCTTTGGTAAAGGCTTTGGCGGTGGCTTCATGCTTACCCCAATACTCAGAGAAAACCGTGTCTCCCGTGACTTGGATTTCCCCTGATTTACCTGGAGGGACCTCTTTTCCTTCTTCATCACAAACTCTCACCGAAACGCTCGGGAGGGCCTGCCCGATATGGCCTGGTCTTCGCTCTCCATCATAAGGATTGCTGATCGCCATGCCTATTTCCGTCATTCCATATCGCTCCAATAAAGTGTGGCCTGAAATTCCCTTCCATTTTTCCATGACAGAAACCGGCAAAGCAGCAGAGCCAGAGACCATGAATCTAAATTTTTTCAGTGCCTTTTGTATTTCTTCCTGCTCGGAGCCTGATAGAGTTTCATAGAAAGCGATCAATTTGAAGTAGATCGTAGGCACAGCCATAAATACATTTACCTTACCTTCATTGAAGATGTCAAAGACTTTTGCAGCATCGAATTGAGGTAAAAACTGAACTTTTGCACCTGACCATAAAGCACAGGAATTGACATTGATGATTCCATGTACATGGTGCAAAGGCAGAATCGATAAAATGTGATCATTTTCTGACCATTTCCAAGCTTGAACCAGGCTTTTGATTTGGGCGGTGATGGTCTGGTGTGAGCTTAACACTCCCTTGGGTAAACTCGTGGTGCCACTCGTGTATAAAATCATAGCTCCTCTCAATGGGTCAATATCAGGAAGATGAGAGGATGGCTGATTATCGAAATCTTTGCTGGATAGATAGGTTAAATCCTCCCGAGCTCTCAATGGAGAAAGTAAGTCTTCAAACTCTGGAGCTACGATCAAAAAACTGGCTTTTGTGTCATCAATGACATATTCTAGGGAAGGTATAGGGTAAGAGGTGCAGAGTGGCACCGCAATCCCGCCTGCCCGCCAAATACCCCACTGAACAGCCAGGTAGTCAAAAGAAGGGGGGATGATAAAAGCTACTCTTTCTTGATTCAAATCCCTTTGCGTAGCGAGCAGACTCCTGGCAATCACTGCGCTTCTATCCAATAAGTGTTGGTAAGAGTGGTGCTGCCCTTGATCTAAAACAGCTATTCGTGAAGGGAATTGAAAGGCATTTTCAATTAATTGAATCATGTGAGAGTAGGCTTTTTAAATATGATTTTATTCCATTCCAAAATTCCTTGGTTAATCAAGTCTCAATTTGAAAGGAGGGCTTCAAAATCGGGGCAATTTTCGAAATAAACCAACCGTCCTCGTAAAATGTGGGTAATAAAAAGAGGCTGAATGTTAGTTCAGCCTCTAGGGTTGGCGGCTTATTGTAAGTACTAAACGACGAATTAAAATTGACTAGCTGACATAGCTTACCGAGTTATCTAGAAGAATGGCGTCCAATTCCTCTTCTGGGAGGGTGATGATTTTTTCTGTCTCCTCGTCCCACTCCATTCTTCTTCCAGTTTTATATGACAAGCCTGCCATATGAGCGGTGATTGCCTCTTCAAATCCTTCATCTATACCACAGCTTGGATTTCCACCATTTCTAATACAGCTGAGCCATTCCCGGATATGAAGGAAGGTTGAGTCAACCCGCTTTCCATCTCGGTAAGTCCACAGCAATCCTTTGTTGGCAAAATACTTAGCAGTGGCCGAGGTGACAGCATCTACTCCATTTGCGCTTGGGTCGTATTGATAGATCGGAACGGCCGGATCAATCCTTCCATCTTGAATCATTTCCTTGTATTGGGTAGATCGAGGATCAGCGTAGATAGTCAGGATGTTTCCAAGTTCCATACTGGCATCATGCCCCATGAGTACAGTGCCCCGGTCAAATTGATTCCCCAAGGTTGCACTGTAAACTAGGCTCATTCCTTTTTCTTTTCCACTTTCCTGACTGGATCCGGAGCTAAACTCAGGGAAATCCATATTCACTTGCATGACGTCCGGTACATTCCTGCCATCTCGATGGGTGTATACTCCTCCGGACGCAGTTACATATTTTGGAATTCCCATATTCAAAACACAATTAATCCGGTCATAGTCATGGGTCAATAGGTCTCCGGATAGTCCAGAACCATAAGCCCACCATTTTCTCCAGCGAAAGAAATGCTCCTTGTTAAATGGAACAAAAGGGGCATTCCCCAAAAAGGCATTCCAATCAATGGTTTCTGGAGAAGCATCGGGGTGAATTCTATATTGCCAAGCTCCATTATCGTCGTTTCGGTTTGTGTTGGTGACAACAAGGGATATGTGACCGAGGGTATTTTTAGAAATGGCATCCTGGGCAGTCAGAAAGCTTAAAGTCTGTCGATGCTGATGTCCAACAGCGAGTACAGCCCCTGGATTTCTTCTTACGGCATCCCGTAGTAGATAAGTCTCCGAAACTGTATGGGTCATGGGCTTTTCTACATAGACATGAACTCCCGCTTCAATTGCTGCCTGCGCCATGGGAGCATGCCAATGATCTGGAGTAGCAATGATTACAGCGTCTACATCTCCGCTATGAATTAAGTCCAA
Organism: Algoriphagus formosus; assembly: GCF_002807035.1. Taxonomy (GTDB): domain Bacteria; phylum Bacteroidota; class Bacteroidia; order Cytophagales; family Cyclobacteriaceae; genus Algoriphagus; species Algoriphagus formosus. Next base: position 340,787 of record NZ_NIUC01000003.1, read on the forward strand.
ATAAGTCGGGTATCTTTTGCAGGGATTATCAGGAGTATTAAAAGAGCGAAGAGCATCCTCAGCTCTTACGTCAAAAATATCACAGACTCCCACCAATTTGACATTGAGGTTTTCCTGAGCTTTGAAGTCTTCTAGTCTTTTGTCATTTGGGTCCTCTTGACTGGATATTGCCATTGCTTCCAACCATTCATTGGTAGCAAATCCCAAGGCCCGCATCAATTGCTCTCCGCGTATCCCAAAGCCAATCAATCCAATTCGAACCGGGTTTCCTTCCATGGATCCCGAGGGTGGCGGTGGACTGGCTTTGATGTTTAATCTTTCTAAAAGCAGTTCTTTTTCAAGTTTTGATTTTTCGGTAGTATCCCATCCGGCTGCCCAAACAGAGCCCAAAATTGGGAGACCTGCCACACTTTTTAGCCAGTCTCTTCTTGAAAATCCACCAAATAGTTTTTTATCTGTTGACATGATTTCTTTGGGTTTAAGTGGATTGAGTTTTGATTTCTTTTTTATGGAATAATCTTTCCAAACCAAAGCTCATCGAGGTAGGAAATAGGTAAATCACTACTAAGGCTACTGCCTCAATGAGGTTTTTATTGATGATCCAATAGCTTCCTTCGGTGATACCTTGGGGATGTCCCGGAAAGGGTGGATGTGCCAAATAATAGAGAAGCAATAGACCGATCCCCAAGATACTGGCGATCTTGGTGCGAAAACCAAGAATAAGGGCTGCACCTACTAAAATCAATGTAGCAACATTCAAGGTGTCTACTAACGAAATCATGGAATCGCTGCCTAGCCAATGGAAAAAAGATTCCATGTAGGTCGCACTAAGCAGATAGCCTTTGGCCGTCCAGGAGGGGGTGTAAAGTTTGATGACACCTTCATAGAGAAAATGCCATCCCACAAATAGTCGCAACAATACCAAAGCGATGGTTTGTGCTGATGATAAGGGTTGAGATGCCGACATAGTTTTTCGGGTTTTTGTTGAACGATATTAGGGGATCCTATACTAAAATAGTATGAGGAAAGTCAGTTGATGGAATGATGTTTCCCTTTCCCTAGTATCGGCAACTAATTGATTTTCAGATGAATTTATCTCTTTCAATTTTCTCATTTTAGGAATATAAGGAGAGGTGATTTCGAAGCTATTCTTGGAAAAAACAGCAGCCAAGAACTGTGCGAAGAAGATTTAAGGCTGTAGAATGAAAGCCTTTTTCAAAACCTGATGAAAGTCAATTTTATTCCCGAATAGCAGGACTAACTTTGTTTCGCATAAAAGAGTAGGAATCATGATGATTGAAATGAAATATTGGAAAAAGCTGAATGCTGAGCAACGATTGAATCGGGTTCAACAAGCTTTGAAGGACAATGTAGACTTTTCAAAAGATGCCAATTTGGGTTACCCTGCATCCCGCTTGGATGAAAAGGTATTTACCAATGAATCTCTTTTTCTTCGTGAAATGCCGGTTCTAAGTACCTACATAGCCAACCCCAATCATATAGGTTGCCATACTTTTGGGACCTCAGAATTTGCATTCAAAGGGACGCAGGCCATCGAGCAGGAAGTGCTGAAAATGATGGCAGTAGATTTATTTAAAATTGAGGAAGATCAATTTGATGGTTACATTTCTCCGGGTGGGACAGAAGCTAATGCTCAGGCAATTTGGATTTATAGAAATGAGTTCATGAAAAAGTTTGGGGCAAAGGTCGATGAGATTATCATTTTGGCCTCTGAGGACACCCATTATTCCATTCCCAAATCTGCCAATTTATTGATGTTGGATTGGGAGAAAGTCCCGGTCGATACCGAGACTCGGGATGTCAGTCCTGAAGCTGTTCGGGGAAGTATTAAAGCAGCACTTGGAAAGGGAAAAAAATATTTCATCGTCGTAGCCAATATGGGTACCACCATGTTTGGTTCTGTGGATGATCCTGCAGTTTTCACAGATGCCTTGAAGGAATACCAACTTCCTTTCAGACTGCATATAGATGGGGCATACGGTGGATTTGTTTATCCTTTTGGAGACTTCGAAAACCAAATCAACTTTACCAATCCTGACATTACTTCCATTACCATAGACGCACATAAGATGCTTCAGGCACCCTATGGAACGGGGATTTTTGTGTGTCGAAAAGGCCTCATCGAAAATGTACTCACCTCGGAAGCCCAATATGTGGAGGGGATGGACTTGACCCTATGTGGAAGCCGGTCCGGAGCCAATGCCGTGGCAGTTTGGGTAATCCTTACCACCTATGGACCACACAAGTGGTATGAGAAAATCTCAGTGATTAAGATGCGTACCAATTGGCTTTGTAAGCAGCTCGATCAGTTGGGCGTAACTTATTTCCGCGAGCCCGAGATGAATATCGTCACCATCAGGTCTGAATGCGTTCCCGAGGAACTTGCCCACAAATACAATCTCGTGCCACAGACCCATGATGAGTCTAATCAATGGTACAAAATCGTCCTGATGGATCATGTGGAGATCGAGCACTTGAAGGATTTTATTCAGGATATGGTATCTTGCGAGCATCCAAATCCCTCATAAATGGTCGATATTACGCATAAAAGCAGTACCCTTCGGAAAGCGATCGCTCAGGCTATCGTGAAAGTCAGTAAACCTCAAACCATCCAAGCTATCAAGCAAAGAACCGTTCCGAAAGGCGACGTTTTGGAATGTGCTCGTGTGGCTGGACTTTTTGCGGCTAAGCGTACTGCCGATATGATTCCTGATTGCCATCCACTTCCCATCGAGTTTACCTCAGTCAGCTATGAAATCGAGGAGATGGAGGTCAAAGTCTTGGTGGAGATCCATACTATTTACAAGACAGGCGTAGAGGTGGAAGCGATGCATGCTGCTTCCGTAGTGGCTTTGACCATGTACGATATGCTCAAGCCGATCGATAAAGGAGTTAGTATTGAGCAGATCAAGCTCGTGGAAAAGAGGGGAGGTAAATCTGACCGTACTCCTAGTTCGGAAAGGAATATTTCCGCCCGGGTGGTGGTTTGCTCTGATTCTATTTCCCAAGGAAAAGGAGAGGACCGAGCTGGGGAGGCGATTCGTGAAAGACTGGAAAAACATGGGGTAAAGGTCTTGGAAAAAACAGTGATCCCTGACGATTCTCAGCAGATTCAAAGTCTTGCGAAGGATGCCTCGAAAGCTGGAATTGACCTGTTGATTTTTACCGGCGGAACTGGATTATCTCCCAGAGACGTGACACCAGAATCCTTGGAATCAATTTTGGAAAGAAGAGTGCCGGGGATTGAAGAAGCGATCCGAAACTATGGTCAGCAGCGTACGCCTTATGCCATGCTTTCCCGATCTGTAGCCGGCTTGATTGGTAATACCCTGGTCTTGGGTTTGCCTGGATCTACTAAGGGAGCTGCCGAATCTATGGATGCGGTTTTCCCAGCTATCCTTCATATTTTCAAAGTGATGGAAGGGTCGAAGCATGATTGAGTTTTAAGGGAAGAGATTAAAAACTCGGTACCATTTGATATCTGTTTGATGATTTGTCTTCAGGAGTACTTTTTCAAATAAAAAACTCAGCAAGAATAGCTTTTTAAATATATGATTTTCAATTATTTAAATGCTTTTAAGTTAGGTTTTTACCCAGTTTTTGATTATATTCTATACGTTCAACAAGGAGCGCGTTAAACTTTGAAATCATGAAAAAATTAGTGTTAGGTCTCGTAATTATGTTGGTAATCGTATTCGATTCCAATGCACAAGAATCCAAAGTTGAGGTACGAGCTGGTTATGGCGTTCTCTCAGCGCAAGCCATAGGGTCTGTTTTAAGTAATAGTATAGTCGGAGGATTAGCTGGGTATGAGAAGACAGATATTTCCTCTGGAGGGGCTTTAATCTTTTCACTACTATTCAACCCTTCCAATCGGATTTCTTTTGGTCTTGATTTTGGATACGAAAAATTGGATGTTATTTATGAGTCGCCTTCACAAGCCAATATTACTTCTAAGGATCGTTTTATTACGGTCATGCCAAGAGTTGATCTCCGCTATGTGAATAAGGAGGCCTATTCTCTTTATGGTTCGTTAGCTGCAGGAGGCTCTTTTCTTTCGGCAGAACGTGGCAATGAGTCTGAACAGGGAGTAGCTTTTGCGTATCAAATTACGCCCATCGGAATTCGTTTCGGAAATAATATCGCTTTATTCGCAGAGGCAGGTTTTGGATTCAGAGGACTCTTGAATGCTGGATTATCGGTTAGGCTTTAAAGTATTTTCATATGCTTATAATTTTTTCTTGAAGGTCATAGCCTATCCCGTACCGAAGGTCGGTATGGAATCCCCGCCCGTTGCAGGCAGGATCGATTATATGTAAATTGAAAAAGCCGCTGGGTTCGAGTGAAAGAACCCAAGCGGCTTTTTTATTTTTAAAGACCTGTTTATTTCTATTTAAGGAAACTTAAAGCTTAGCATCAAGAAGAAATTTCTTCCTGGTGAATACATGGGAGTTTTATTCATTCCAATGGGTCGAGTCAAATGTTCATAGTAAGTCTCATCAAGGATATTTTGAATTCCTCCTTTGAGAAGCAGATTAGAGAATAGCGGATAGCTGATATCCCAGTCTATCAAATTGAATCCGGGTGTTTTTCCTTCTCCAAATACTTCAGATACTCGATTTTGCTGACTGACGAAACGGAAATTTAATCCTGTCTGCAATTTTCCCTCTACAAACTGTCCCATCATCCGATATCTTACATCCAAGGGAGCGATCTCGGGAAGCGGAGCATCTAGACCCAAATCCTCGCCATAGGTATAGGCTAGATCCAAGGAATGGGATAGATTGGGAATGATTTGGTGTCTAAATGATACCTCAACCCCAGCTTTTAAAGCTTCATCCAAATTAACGAAACGACGAACGCCAGGACTGCTTGGAAGACGTGGATTTAGATCTGTTTTGACAGAGGAAATGTAATTAGTCAAGTAGGAACCGAATAAGGTCACTTCTGCAAAGACTTTCTCTTTTTCAAAACCTACCACCAAGTCAATCTGATTATTTGTTTCAGGATTGATCTGAGGGTCACCGACCATTTCCCAGGGATCCAGTCCCACAGGTAGAAAATTAATGTAGCGCTCCAGAAGGCTTCCACTTCGCTGCACACTAGCTGCCCAAATGCCCAAAGACCAAGCTTTTCCCAAGCTATGTTGCCAACCCAAACTGATTCCTGGATTGATTTGGGTGTTTTTAGTATCTGGATTCAGTTGGATAAATTCCTCGGCAGGGTCCAAGGCTTGTGCTTGGTTAACTTCCAATCGGGTAGAAGCATTGAGTGTAGAGGATCCTAGGGTGAATATGTAATTGGCAAATAGCCCGGTTTTCTGAATATTCGAGTCTTGCCAGACATTGTCCGTGAACACTCTTCCTGCCATTGGGCCCATCAGCATTTCGCGGGTACGACTTCCCTCTGCAGATTCCGATCGGTGATCAATTCCAGCATAAAGCTTTCCTTGTTCAAAAGTCCAAGTTCCTTCTGTTCGAAGCCCCCAATTTTGGGTAATGGCAGGAGTGGAGGCATTGACCATTCGGGGATTTAGATCACGGAGAAGATTATCCATCAAGTGATCGACCCGGGTAAAGTAGGCGGAATTAGTCCAGGAAACTAGTTTTTGACCTTCCATGGTGCGGGTATGAAAGATACTTCCCATCCAAGTATCATCAGTGCGAAGATCCATCGCCAAGGATGGAAAATCCACATCCCGTGCAAAATTTCTATTTAGAGATACCTGAAGCAAATCACGCTTACTTACCTGCAAATCCCCATAAATACCTACGGTTCCCCGCTTGAAATTGCCCGGTATCATTTCCCCGTTTCCAGCCTGATAATCTGAGCCTGAGGAGTAACTTCCTAAAACTCCAATATCATAATTAGAACCTTGGAAGCCAACACGGCCTTCATTTCGCCAGATATTGCCATTGGATTCATAGAGGGAGGAAATTTGGCCATAGGTTCCGGGATTGGATCCGAAATTTGGCTTTTCCGGGATGTAATTGATAGTGCCACCTAGGCCTATTCCGTAGCGTAAAGCATGCGGACCTTTCAGGATTTCGACCTGCTGGATGCGGTTTAAGGCAACCTGAGAGGTCGGTGGATCCATCCGGTTGGGGCAAGCGGCATTGGCTGTCTGAATACCATTGATTACGATATTAAGCTGATCGTATTTGAAGCCTCGCATCACCGGGTCAAAGGCGAAATTACTACCCTTTCGGATACCCGAGACAACTGGATTGAGCATCAGGATCGCGCCCGCATCATGGTGTAATCTTTCCTGATCAGAAAGCACAATCTTTTTATCTTTTTCATCGGTCATTTTTATGGAAATGACAGAAACCGGTTGTAATCCTATCGTTGTTTCTTTTCGGTAAGAAAATCCGGTTTTTGCTGCTTCCTGTACCTTTTCAGGGCTTAGAAACCACCTTCCATAGCTTACATGATTTAGATAAAGAATGGTTTTTTCTTCCCATGTCAAAGAAAGCCTTCCTTCTGCGTCACTGATTCCCGATTGGGAGCCATAGCTGTAGCTGACCCCTACGATAGGAGACTGCTGATCTGAGTCAAGGAGTTGGAAATTAATTTTTTGTTGCCCAAAGGCAAATGAGGTAATTAGGAGCATACTGAGTATGCCCGATAGTTGAATCAAATGAGTTTTCATTAGACTAAGTATTTTGATAATAGAATCCCATGCTTCAATTCATAGAAATGAAGGGTGAATGGGTGAAAAATGAAATAGGAAAACTTAGCCTTGAGGTGGGTGAAAAAAGTCCTCCGAATTAATATGCTGGTATAATTCCACGCTACTTTTTAGCTTATTCTCTAAAATGTGAATGATTTTGCGGTCGGGGAGCTCTATCAAATTTTGTGAGATGAAATTGAGCTGAAGTTCTTCTAGGGTGATTTCCTCTGAATTGGCAGGCAAGTCCTTTGCCTCGGAAAGCCTCTTGGAAAGCTCACATTTTCCATCACATTCCATTTCAGGCTTATCCTTATTGATACAATACAAGGCTGTAATCTCCTCCCGGTCCCAATAAAAATGCGCCTGAATAAGCGTATAGCCCATTCCATTTAGCAGGACCAGCGAAATGAGTAGAATATGGGTGATAGCCTTCGCCATTAGACTACAAATTTGTTCCCTCTTTCTGACTCAAAAGGTGATTTTAATCACGCATTTCAATTTTTTTATGAGAATTTCTAAGGATAATTATGGGTTGCATCTATTGCAATACATGGGATCTTCTTCTTTCTTTCCATTCGGAAAAAGTCTTCGCTCCACATGCTGACAATGGTCGCAGATATAGCGATGGGCTAGGGTAGATTCCGTAGGCGAACCACACCAAGAGCAGGGGAGGCCGGACTCTCGCTCCCTGACCCAAAAACCAGGCTTGCTACAGGCAGGACAGCAGGAGTTGATTTGCTTGATTAATTGGACAGCAGTTTCCTCAATTACTTTCATTCTGCTGGGATTAAAGAGGGCCCGCATATCAGTTTCCACAGTAGCCTTGCCATAATGATTGAGGAGTCCTTGAGCCTTTTCCTTTAGCGCTTTCCAATCGACAATTCCTTTAAAAATTTCATCTTTTCCTCCTTTCAAAATCAGTCCATGACTGGGAAAAAGGGCTTTCTCGGCAAATTCCCGTAGTTCTTCCTCCGATTCAAATTCCTGAGTGTTAAAATTGGTTTCGGTACTGAGTTGACGTGCATGAATTTTTAAACCCAGCTTTTTGTCAATCAGCAGCAGGTGTTCTTCATCTGCGGGAAGAAAAAAAGCTGCTGGATGAGCTCCAAATGAACCTTCGCTGGCCAATGCTAAGTCCATACCGGTGATTTTCATAGCCCATTCACATTTCCGCTCTGCCGTGGTGATAGGGTTCTCTTTTCGTTCGATTTCTCCGGAAAAGGTTCCCAGCAAATCCGTGTCCAAGCCTTCAGGAATTAGAATTTCTACTCCCAGTTCCTTTTCCAAAATCGGCCCTAAGGCTTCTTCTTTTCGATGCTTGGTAGCGATGACTAGTTTGCGACCTTCAAAAAGGGCTTTTACTCCTTCTTTTCCCATTCAACTTCCAGCGCTTTTCCTCTTGAGTCTTCTTGAAAATTACCCTGATCGAAAACTAGGTTTCCGTTGACAAAGGTCTTTTCTACTTGAGTCTGAAATTGGGTGCCTTCCAAAGGTGACCAGCCACACTTGTACAGTATATTCTCTTTACTCACAGTCCAAGGGCTATCCATATTCACCAAGACCAAATCTGCGAAATAGCCCTCCCGGATGTAACCCCTTTGCTTGATTTTATAGAGAATTGCTGGATTGTGGCACATTTTCTCCACGATTTTCTCCAGACTGATTTTCCCTTTCTTGAAAAATTCGAGCATACAAGCCAATGAATGCTGTACCAAAGGAGCTCCTGACATGGATTGGAAATAAGGCTTCAGCTTTTCTTCTAAAGCGTGAGGGGCGTGATCGGTGGTGATCAAGTCAATGCGATCATCTATCAGGGCCTGAAGTAATCCATCCGCATCTTTTTGGGTTTTAATAGCGGGATTCCACTTGATCAGGGTTCCTTTTTCTTCGTAATCCGCATCGGTAAACCAAAGGTGGTGAACAGATACCTCGGTTGTGATTTTTTTATTTTCTAGCGGTATATCATTTCGAAAAAGACTGGTTTCTTTGGCGGTGCTCAGGTGGAGAATATGAAGCTTGGCATCATGTTTTTTAGCTAAAGAAATAGCTCTCTCTGTGGCTTCGTAGCAAGCTTGCTCGCTTCGGATCAGTGGGTGAAACTTCACCGGAACATCATCCCCATATTTCTCACGGTAGGCCTCCTCGTTCTTTTCGACGATTTCCTCTTTTTCTGAGTGAATGGCTAGAATTCCTTTGTTGGCAGCAAATATTTTTTCGAGCATATCCGGGCGGTCTGCCAGAATATTTCCTTTTCCGGAAAAGTAAAGCCCATCATCGGTAATGGCCAAAAGCTTTTTGGTATCCCAAGTGATTACCTCGTCTAGGTTTTCGGCATTCACTCCCAAAAGAAAACCATAATTGGCCACTGACTTTTGAGAAGCGATTTGATACTTCTCCTCCAGTAGCTCAAGCGTGAGGGTATTCGGTCGGGTATTGGGCATATCGATAAAAGAGGTCACGCCACCGGCTACTGCGGCCTTGCTTTCACTGTGTAAATCAGCCTTATGAGTAAGTCCCGGATCCCGGAAGTGAACCTGCCCATCGATCACTCCTGGCAATAGGAGTTTCCCTTTTCCATCAATCAGCTGGTAGCCTTCTTGGGCTGGAATCGAGCCGATTTTTTGGATTTTTTCATTTTCGATCAAGACATCAGCGACAAATGTCTTGCCTTCGTTGACTAGGGTGGCTTGCTGGATCAGGTAAGTAGGCTTCAAGGATATTGGGATTTTGGGATGAAAGAAATGATTTGCTTAGAATGTCTGCAAGATACAACATGAGGATTAAGAATTGGAGAAAAATGGGGAGAAGGAGAAGTTCTTGATTGTGGTAAAGTATGGAGCTGACAAGATGCTATGTAATGGAAGTTACTGTAATTTAAGACTTATCTGATTAGCTTAACAATTGAATTCAGATTTTCAATTAAAGACAACAATCTAACCCTTAAGACATGAACTATTATCAATCCAAAACTCTAAAATCAAAAGATTTGGCAAGCCTTCGTAGCAAGGTCGAGGCTGGACTCAAGGAAGTGGGTTTCGGTATCTTGACCGAAATCGATATTCAGGCCACGATGAAAAAGAAATTGGATAAGGACTATCCGCCATTTTTGATTCTGGGCGCTTGCAATCCTGTTTTTGCCGATAAGGTTTTAACTGCCGAACCACATGTCAGTACACTTTTGCCCTGCAATGTTACGATTCGAAGTTTGGGAGGGGATGATTACGAAGTAAGTATGATGGACCCCGCCGCTGCGATGTCTGTGGTTGACAATCCTGAGATTGAGCCGCTTGCGGGAGAAGTGAGAGCTAAGTTAGTGGGGATGTTGGAGGGCTTGTAAGTGAAAAAGCCTTCAGAAATGATTCTGAAGGCTTTTTTTCTTTTCTCTTCATTAGGCTGTAATAAAAGAACTATTTGCCGAGTGCTATCTATTTTTGAAGTTTTTTCAATACGAGATCGAATTATAGCCCAAAGCCTGTAACTGGAGAATGCGTATGGTGTAAGTCTCTACCACATCCAATCCGGGGAAAAGCTGCTCTTTGGGTACACCCAACCTTTTCATAGCTATACTACAAATGCTTACCCGGACCTTTCCTTTGTATTTTTCAAAATACTTCTCTAGTTCTGATTCTTTTACCATTGTCCTGACTACCGGACCTTTCACTACAATCTCAAAATTTTCGATTTGGACTCCATTTTCCATAAAGGTGTCATAAACCGATAATGCACTTTTGAGACCATCCTCGTCTTTCACACCGAAGACGTAGTTGGAGGATTTATTGAGGTCGGTAATGGTTTCTTGGTCAAGGACTGTCTGTCCGAAACTGGCTTCATTGACAGTAAAAGTGAGAACGAGTGCAAGGATACACCAAAGTGATTTTTTCATAATCGAATCAGGGTTTGAGAATTCTTAAATGACAAGATGAATAAAAATAAGGATTTTGTGGGAAAGCGAGGTCGGGGAAAGGAAAGCAAGGCTGATGGTAATAAAAAAAGCCCCGCCCTGATTTACATTTTAAAATCTCTTTAAGGATAGATTTTTCAGTCCTTTATATCTTTTATCTATGTGATATTTATCATAGTTATTTCTTGGTTAATTACCTTACTTTCTTGTGTTAAAGGTGCTATAAACTAAAAAAGTCATGCTCAAGCTAAAGAGTAATGTCGCTATTAGCGAGTCTGGATTTGTCTTTGATGCGGGGGCAGGAGACTCTTTTTCTCTCAATGCTACGGGTTTGGAGATTGTTCAATTGATTCAAGCAGGGAAAGATTTTCCCGAGATTTTACAGATCCTTTCTGAAAAATACGAAGTTGACCCAGAGAGTTTTGAACGCTACTTCTATGATTTTGTAGCTACACTTAAGCAAATGAATTTAATCGAACAAGATGGAGAAGATTAAAGTCACCGTAGCGCTATCCGGATTGAACAATATTGACAGCCCGGGTCCGGGAGTTCCCGTCATTCGTGGATTGAAGGAATCTGAATTACTCGATGTACGAATTATAGGACTTGCCTATGAAAATTTGGAGCCGGGGATATACATGCATGAATTAGTGGATAAAACCTATAAAGTCCCCTATCCTTCAGATGGTGTCGAGCCTTTCTTGGATAGAATTAGATATGTTCATGAACAAGAAAATATCGGAGTTTTAATCCCCAATTTCGACTCAGAGTTATTTACAGTCATGAAGTCTGAGCGAATTCTTAAGGAAATGGGGATTCGTGTTTTTTTGCCGACCCTCCAGCAATTTGAAGAAAGACATAAATCGAATTTGCCCGAGTTCGGAAAAAAATATGAAGTAAAAGTGCCCTACAGTGAGCCTATCTTGAATCTACAGGATTGGAGAGGAATTGAAGAAAAATTCAATTATCCGGTTGTTGTCAAAGGGAAATTTTATGACGCCCACATCGCTTATGACCGTGAGCAGGTATCTATTTATTTCAACAAAATTGCAGCTAAATGGGGGCTCCCCATAGTAATCCAAGAGTTCATTAGAGGGACAGAAGTCAATGTCGTGGCGATGGGAGATGGAAAAGGCAATACCATCGGAGCTGTGCCAATGCGAAAAACCTACATTACCGACAAAGGAAAGGCTTGGGGTGGCATTACCCTGAAGGATTCAGCGATGTTGGAATTAACGGATCGGGTGATCTCACAAACGCGCTGGAGAGGTGGCATGGAGCTGGAATTGATCCGGACTGCTAAGCAAGAACTTTACCTCATTGAAATTAATCCACGATTGCCAGCATGGGTGTACTTAGCGGTGGCTTCAGGTCAGAATTTACCTGAGGCTTTGGTCCTGTTGGCTTTAGGACAGGAAGTGAAGCCATTTGATGAATATGAAGTAGGAAAGCTTTTTATCCGCTATTCCTATGATATGATTTGCGATTTGAAGGCATTTGAAAAGTTTTCTACTACCGGAGAACTCTAGACTATTTTACCCAATGACCATGAATAAGCTAACTTTTGAACGTCCCATCATCCAACGAATAAACGCCGGGCTTCCGAGTAAATATGGAATGCCTAGGCACTTGGAACCCTTAAGTCATATCGATGGAGTATCCATCGAATCCTTGCTTCAGGAATTTGGTTCGCCCTTATTTATTCTTTCAGAACAGACCATCCGAAAAACGTATCGGGAAGCCTATCGGGCATTTAGCTCCCGCTATCCAAAGGTTCAGTTTTCCTGGTCCTATAAAACCAATTACCTGAACGCAGTTTGCAATATTTTCCATCAGGAAGGTGCATGGGCAGAAGTCGTTTCTGGATTTGAGTTTCAAAAGGCCCTTGCCAATGGTGTGCCCGGTGAATTGATTTTATTCAATGGTCCGGATAAATCCACGGAAGATCTTAGAATAGCCATTCAACACCAATCCCTGATTCATATCGATCACTTTGATGAATTGTATGAGATTATTCATCTCAGTAAGGAAATGGAGGAAAGGCCCAAGGTTGCCATACGGGTCAATCTAGATACTGGAATCTATCCACTTTGGGATCGCTTTGGATTCAATTTTGAAAATGGAGAGGCATGGGACGCGATCAATAGAATTATGACCAGCCAAAAACTGGATTTGGTAGGCCTTCATACGCATATCGGTACCTATATGCTTAGTACCGATGCCTATCGCATCGCTGCAACCAAATTAGCTAGTTTGGCGGTGAAACTGGAACGGAAATATGGCCATATCCTCCAATACATAGATATGGGAGGAGGGTTTGCTTCTAAAAATACCCTTAAAGGAGCCTATTATCCTGGAACAGATACGGCTCCTTCCTTTGATGATTTTGCGGAGGCAATCACTTCGGCTTTGATGACTTCTGATATCAAACCGGATCATTTGCCTATGTTGATTTTGGAAACAGGAAGGGCTTTGATCGATGATGCTGGATATTTGGCAGGGACGGTTTTGGCTACAAAGAGATTGTCGGATGGAAGACGTGCCACAATTTTGGACGCGGGGGTCAATCTACTGTTTACCTCTTTTTGGTATGATCACGATGTCCGGCCAGTAGCTCCCATATCTGACCAGTCTGAGGATACGACCATTTTTGGTCCTCTATGTATGAATATTGATGTAATCCGCTCCAATATGATGTTTCCACTACTAAAAAAAGGAGATCGCTTTGTTGTGAGAAGAGTTGGAGCTTACAATATGACCCAATGGATGCAATTTATCACCTTCCGGCCAGCAGTAATTCTATTGGATAAGGAGGGGAATTCTCATGTGATTCGAAAAAGGGAAAACTTGGAAACACTCAATTCCCAAGAGCTGATTCCAGACCATCTACAAAAATTTGATTTGTAACCAATTCGAATATGGCTTTGAAAGTCAAACAGCTTTTCAAGCGACTAGAATGGCTTGGAGTAGCAATATCCAATAGCTATGCTCAGGTCTTTTTCTCCGATAATAAGGGTTTTGGGATTGCTTTATTGCTGGTTACTTTCATTGATGTATTTGTTGGACTTTCAGGTTTTTTGGCTGTGAGTTCGGCCCTCATAGCCGCAAAAATTTTAGGTTTTGAGGAGAGCTTGATCCGAAAGGGGTTTTATGGGTTCAATGCCTTGCTGGTAGGAGTTGGTTTGGGGATTTATTTTGAACCCAGTTTTATCCTCTTCTTTTTGATTTTTCTCTCCGGGATCCTATCTGTCTTGCTTTCGGTGACTTTGGAAGGAGTATTGGGTAAATATGGACTTCCCTTTCTTAGTCTTCCCTTTATTCTGATTTTTTGGATGTTCCGGTTGGCAGCTCGGCTGTTTGCCGACCTTGGACTGAGCGAAAGGGGAGTCTATGTTTTGAATGAACTTTATACGCTTGGTGGAAAACCCCTGATTGAATTTTATGAATGGGTGCAGTATTTGGGGATTCCTGATTCGATTAGATCTTATTTTCTTTCTTTGGGAGCGATTTTTTTCCAGCAAACTCTCTTAGCAGGTATAGTGGCTGCTTTAGGGCTTCTGATTTATTCAAGAATTGCCTTCACTCTTTCTTTGTTAGGATTTTATATTGGCTACTTATTTTATTCAGTTTTGGGGATTCCCTTTTCTGAAGTCAGCTTCAGTTACATTGGGTTCAATTACATTTTGACAGCTATCGCCTTGGGAGGTTTCTTTATTATTCCCAGTCGAAACAGTTACTTACAACTTCTCTTGGTGATACCATTGGCTGTGCTGATGACGGTTTCGCTACAGCAGATATTGGATTCTTTTTTCTTGCCGGTTCATTCTTTCCCCTTCAATTTAGTCACGTTAATCACCCTTTACGCTTTGAAATTCCGGGTAGATAATCGAGCTGGGTTAAGTACTATTTTTTGGCAACAAAATACTCCGGAGAAAAACCTTTACAGCTTTACAAACTTTATGAGAAGGTTTGGGAAAAACAGTTCCATACCAATCTATCTTCCCTTTTTTGGAGAATGGACGGTGACACAGGGCCATAACGGAGAATATACCCATAAGGATGATTGGCGGCATGCGTGGGATTTTGAAATCAAGGACGAGGAAGGTAGGACCTATCGAAATGAAGGAGATTATCCATCGGATTACTATTGTTTTGATAAAAATATTTTAGCTCCTGCAAAAGGTGTCGTTGAAAAGGTAGTCAATGATGTGGAGGATAATGTCATTGGTACCCGAAATCTGGAGGATAATTGGGGAAACACGGTAATTATCAAACACGGGGAGTTCTTATATTCAAAGCTTTCCCACCTGAAAAAAAACTCCATTCCCGTCAAGCCTGGAGATTCGGTCGAAAAAGGACAAGTAATAGGAAAATGCGGGAATTCCGGCAATTCACCCTATCCGCATCTTCATTTTCAGATTCAAGCTAGCCCATACATTGGTTCAAATACTTTAGATTACCCCATTTCTGATGTGTTGGTTCGATACAAGGGGAAGGAATCGCTTCAATCTATTTCCAATCCACCAAAGGATGCCTTTGTGTCCTCTCTTACTCCTCATCCTGAAATGAAAAAAGCTTTCTCATTTGTGGTTGGGGAGACTATTCGGCTTAAAACTTTTGAAAATGAAGAAGTCTGGGAAGTCAAGCGGGATTATTTTCTGAATAAGTACCTCTATTGTGAAAAAACCAATTCTAAGGCCTACTTCAAGGTGGATGATTTGATGCTCCACTTTACACATTTTGAAGGCAAAAGAAAATCTATCTTATACCTATTTTACCTATCTGCTTATAAAATCAGCTTTGGATTTACTCCAGGATTAAAATTGAACGACACCTTTCCCATCAATCAAATTTTCAATCCTAGAAGTATCTTTCTTCAGGACTTTTTGGCGCCGTTCCATGAGTATTTACGAGCTGAATACGAGTTAAACTATCCAGAAAGCAACCGTGGATTTTCCAATAAGGCCCTATCCCTAAAAGGCAATATTCAAAAATCCTCCTTTGGAAAAAACATGGAAAGTTCTCGGTTTGAATTTATCATAGATGCAGCGGGCCTCCGTTCCTTTGAATTCGAAAGAGGTTCCCAAAATATAAAGGCTGTATGCGAAAGCGAGTGACGATAGTGATATTGATCTTTTTAGGTTTTCTTGGGGGACTCCAAGCCCAGAAAAAGCAAAGCCTTACCGTAGTTGATTCGGAAACATATTCCCTATATCTAGCCAAAGATTGGGATGGGGTGATTCGGGTTGGAACTGAAGCGCTCAATCAGGGGATTGACTTCTATTATCTCCGGGTTCGCATGGGGATAGCTTTTTTTGAGCTTCAAAATTATCAGGTGGCAACTCTTCATTTTGAAAAAGCAAGAGAAGTAAGTCATGAAGAGGCCTATGTGGAAGAGTATCTCTACTATGCTTATCTCTGGTCCGGAAGGAAAGCACAGGCACGTTTGTTGGCTCAAGGTTTTTCTACTGAATTAAAAAAACAGACTCAAACCGAAAAATTGACTGGTCTAAAAGGATTGGATTTGGCTTACAATTACACTGGTTTTCTTGATGAAAAGGTGATCGAGGACTTTGTTGGGCCGATAGATCAAGGAATTAGTGGATATCAATTTGTTCCCCGATTCCATAATTATGGGTTTTTGGCATTGGATTTTCAAGTAACCCCAAGTTGGAGTATATATCAAGGGATTAGCTTTTTACAAGCAACCCAATTTTATCATTATCAAGAGGAGGGGCTTTCATTTCAGTTACCGGATAATAAATCCTCCAGTTGGCAATATGTGGCTTCTGCAAGTTATTATTTTGGAAAGGGTTACCACCTTTCCTTTGGAGGTCAATTGCTGTTTATTTCCTATGATTCACCCAGTGTTCAATCGATTGGGAATGGACCCCAAACTGAAATTCAGATCGAAAGGCTACAAGAATTTGACTGGGTCGCTTTTGGGGGGATTTCAAAAAATTTGCATTTCCTAGATATCGGTTCGACACTTTATTTGGGCGAAATCAATGGAGGAAAGCAGTTGCAGTCAGACCTTCAAGTCACCCTTTTTCCCATGGGGAATTTGAATTTTTATACCTACTCAGTGCTTAGTTTTCAAAACCAAAAACTTGGAGAAAATCCATCTACGAATCGCTTGATTTTCAATCAGGAAATAGGAGTGAAACTGACCGGTTTTCTTTGGCTTGAAGGATATGGTACATTTGGTGAACTCGAAAATTACATGACTAAGCAAGGTGCAGTCGTATTTAACCGATTAGATCAAATCGATCAGCGTTGGGGAGGAAGGCTGATTTTACTTACCCAATCCAACTGGAAACTGACTTTGGATTTCACTCATTTTTCCAATAGCAGCCGTTTCCGGTCTTTTTCTTTCTCTGAAGAACAGAACCAACAATCATATCAACAAAAATCCCTAACCGCTATACTATCATGGAAGTTTTAACAATACAATCACCGATTGCTTTTTCCACGTTCCGAAGGATATTTCTAGTCGGAATCTTCTTCATAGGATTTCTTGGAGTTCTTTCAGCTCAGGAAAATCTGGAGCAAGCGTTCCAAAAAAGCTATTCTCTGGAAAATTCGGGGGATTTTAAGGGAGCTATTCAGGTTCTTCAAGACAATTATCGGGCGGATTCCTATGAAATAAATCTTCGGCTTGGCTGGCTGCACTATCAAGCGTCCCGATTAAATGAATCGATCGAATTCTATCGAAAGGCAGTAAGTTTAAAACCCTATGCGGTAGAGCCCAAACTGGGATTGGTTCTTCCCCTTTCTGTCCAAGGATTGTGGACCGAAGTAGAAGAAAGCTACCAAAAGATCCTGCAAATCGATCCACAAAATTCCTTGGTAAATTACCGGCTGGGTTTGATTTATTACAATCGGGGAAATTTTGATAAGGCCGATCCGTATCTTGAAAAGGTAGTCAATCTTTATCCCTTTGGATACGATGGGCTTTTGCTGCTGGCATGGAACAAACTCCAATTGCAAAAAAGCCGGGAAGCGATCGTCCTTTTCCAAAAAGTTTTACTTTATAATCCAGGAGATTCTTCCGCAAAGGAAGGCTTAGCCTTGCTCAAATAACCACGTCAATTCGTAGCTCTCGATTTATTCAGCGTGGTTTTTAATAAATTATTTCCTGGTCAATTCTTTATAGGACCGGGAAATGGGAATTAAATAATCTCCATTAAGTTCGATTCCCTGCCCCTTATAAATGGCAAATCCGGGGTTGATTAAAAAAGGATCGGTGAACTCTAAAAAAATTCGGTAAACGATTGGTCCATTCACTGATTTTTCCTCAGTTTTAAAGATTGTTCATTTTTAAGTTGGATGGAGCTGTAATCCCCTAAACTTTCCTTTTAAAAAGCTCCATCATTTCTTCTAAATGAAACTGTAACTCTTTGTTTCCAATCACCTTACCTCTTTTGCTGTCAAATTTTGATGATGGAATCGATTTATTGGTGGGGATATCAAAATACTGACGGTTGTGTCTTATTCTGAAGACTAGAGGGAATGTTCCATCCCTTCTTGATCTTGATTTTAATGTAAGTTGAATTGTAGCCACAACGTGATTGCGTTAGGCCTTTGCGTACTGAATTTTTGGCAACTCATTAGCAACTCATTTCATGAAAAAGTGGGTTGCAATAGGGTGAACAATTTGACACCTTCCCATCTTACCCTTCTACAGAGATCAAAAAAAAAGCCCTCAGAAGTATATCTGAAGGCTTTTCTGAAGCTCCCCCTCTTGACAATAGCTGCAGCTGGGACTAAAATGTCTTCCGATTCTTAGAATAAAGGAGTTATTGGAAATTTACGATTTGTGATCTTTAATTTTTCAATAGGACTAGGAGTTTAATGGGTAATTTCTTTCAGGTGTTCGTAAATCATTACCATTGCTAAAGTATCCAATTCACAATATTTTTTTAGACCTGATTCTAGTTCTTCACGCTCGGCGGTAGACATATCCACATATTGCAACTTTGCGTAGGCAGTTAATGCCATACCTCCATCAGCAATGCTTTCAAGACCAGAAATATTCTCTCCAATCTTTTCCTCGTCCCATTCCTCAAATAGGGGAGGAAGTGTTACGTAGGGGTTTAACCCTTCATCTGTTTCTGGCCGAAACCAAATATGGTCTTCACTAAAGTTTTTACTGCTTAGTCCTATATTTTGAATGGGTTGAGAATATTTTTCTTTTAGAAAATCACTTGATTTAATTGCCGCAGGGAGAAGGTATTTGATGGAGTTAGAACCTTTAGTGTATGGGTTGTAGTAAAACTTCATGATAACTTTTCTTAAATCAATCATATCTCTTTCTCCTTCCCACTGGTCGTGGCTGTTATTTGAAGAGCTGGAAATATGTTTCAGAAACTCAATAAGTTCATATTTATCGGATTCTTCACTCTCTTCAAGCTGGCTGATAATTACATTTAAAATCGTGTTTTCGTGACTTGCAAACCTAAAAACGCTACCATTGTCATTAATTAATGCCTTTTTTAAAGACCTAGCAAATTCAAAATTTGGGAATAGTCCAGGACTGGCATTCAAAAACTCAGTTTGGTGTTTGATACTTCCATTTTCATCGACAGTATGATGAGAAAATTGAAATGCTACTTGCTCATAGGGTCTTCTTCCTTTTGTGAAAGGTAAAGCAACCGCACTGGTTTCAAAATCAATAAAGTGTAATGGAAATCGCCAACTCTCCATTTCCGAGAATAATTCATCCTTTAAAAAATGTATGCTATTGTCTTCACTTACTGCTTTTTCGACTTGAATCCATCTTCTTTCTGATGAAGAAATTTCATTGGGGTTCAATTCAGGATTGAGATCTTCTTCAGACAACTGATCCATAAATAGCCGATTTTCATTGAACAAAGTCTCTATGTTTCGACTACGGAAGTTCCAGATTTCAAATATGTTTGGCTTCGAAATACTCAAAGAATTCCAATGATGTTGGCGTTTCATACATTCAAAGAAGCCGGACTTAAGTCCGTTTTCCATTTGTTCGGAAGTTGCCCTGAATTCACAGTTTTTGCATTTTGAATATGCTGTAGGCCAATTCGGATATTCCCCACTTTGGTAGGTTTTTTTCAAAAAGTCAATTGAATCTTCAAAGGAATAACCTTCAATTACTTCATATTTATCATTTAAAATATTCGAAGTAATTTCATGAAGATCAACCTTTGATAAAACCGAATCACCTGTTTCTTCTAAAGAATTTACCTTTTTAACTATATCAGTTCTTTGATCACCCTCACCTTTTTTGGGAATTCGGAACATTTGGTTCAATCCATCAACAGTTGCAGTTTTATTTTTATCCGCCATCATTAAACTTGAGGTGATATTTAAGTCTGGATAGGCATTCTTCACTACATACGTTTGAAAGGCAAGATCAAAAAGATAGGGTTTCCAAGAACTTACAAGTCCTCCTCTTCTCCCAACAAAAACATATTCATCATTCGGATCAAATAGCTTTGCTTTAACTTCTATCAGTTCAATTGAATTTCCCTTCTTAACAAGAATATCAGTTCTGATAAACAAATCATTCCATAAAAAGGCAGCCTCGAATACTACCACATTATCCATCTTTAAATACTCTCCAGTTCTATTGGCGGCTCCCTCATAGTCATAGTGAGGATTGTCAATTAAAATCCCTTCAGGATAATGCATTCTTGCAAGCTCCTCAACTTGAAAACCTCCTTGTGCAAGTGATTCTAAGAAACTGTCGTCGTTTTTGTTACTAGGGTAGATATCCTTGTGATAATGGTAATAAAGTTTATTCGGACACTCCAAGCCGACTTTAAAGCGTGATTTTGAAAGAACTTTCATGGGCTAAATTTTAAAAAGAATTAATGGTTTAATATATGATCAATGTGCCTTCTTTGCGTATCTTTTTTCATGATTTCAAATTGAGTATAGTACCGCCCTACAGTCTATTTCAGATTGATAGCCAGAATAGTTGCTTGGAAATGACACATCATAAATGGGTCTATAACCTGATCCCTTATGAACCTCTTCTACACGTGGGTCTGATTTTCCCCGAAATGAATCGATCAAAGCCACGAAATAGAGATAACTCCTTCGGTTTGGTTTTTTGAGTGATTCTAGCTTCTTAATATCTGATAGATAAGAATTATAGGTATTCGCGATTTTGAATTCAAAAACCACTTGATCAGATTCCGTTTCAAATACCAAGTCACTCGGACCTCCGTTCCCCAAGTCTTTTTCTCTTACCCACTTGATTGATTCTAATCCGAAAATCTCTTTCCTTTTTTTGTAAAGTGCTTTTCCTACCTCAAAGACAAAATATAGCTCCGGCACGAAGAAAATTCCCGTTTCATTTAAATTCTGTAGCTCTTCATCAAGGGAGTGTGTTACCAATAAAAGCGTGTCAAATAGTTTGAACTCGTCGATAAAAATTTCTTGAGTAGACATGGTATTTTGTTGGGTTGGTTACTGATTAAATTCGATCAATGGGACAGCAGATTCCTTTTTTTGTTTTTTTGAAATCCTTTCGTCTCACCATTTCAAAAATACATTTTTAAGCGTCAGAATATGACGTTTTCATTTTGGTACCAATCAGAAAACATTTATTCTTAGGAAATTTTAATAAAAATGAAGCTCAAGGATAAAATGTACCGGGTCTCAGTTATTCTCAACCATGCAAGAATGGGAGGATTTACTTGGGATTTTATTTCTGATAAAATGAAGAACAGCCTAAATACCTTTGGGGTCCAAGAGGGGTACTCGATCAGGACTTTCCAAAGGGATTTGAATTCAATCCGAGAGGTATATGGTATTGATATCGTATTCAATAAAAGTTTGAAAAAATATCAGATTAATGAAGAAGAATCTACTCCAATAAGAATGCATTTATTGGAATCTTGGGATATTATCAATGCCTTTGATTTAGCGTCTGACTTAGATCAGATTGTATTCTTTGATGAAAGGAAAGCCAAAGGTACTGAACACCTTTCTTCATTTGTAGAAGCAATCAGGAAAGGATTAAAGGTTAGATTTAAGCACTTCAGAAACTGGCTTGAAACTTCAGATTATCGAGAGATTTCTCCTTTAGCACTGAAAGAGGTGAAGTATGCATGGTACCTTATTGGGTTAAATGAAAAGGGAGAATTGAGGAATTATGGATTAGACCGAATTCATCATTTGACAATTACATCTAAAAAATTTGAAAAGCCTGATGGTTTAAATCTTAAAGATTACTACCAGAATGTATTTGGGATTTTAAATGATTCCTCAATACCAGTAGAGACTATCAAACTTCAATTCTCCAAAGAGCAGGGACATTATATTAAATCCTTACCCATTCATTCAAGTCAGAAAG
Source organism: Algoriphagus formosus (assembly GCF_002807035.1). Classification (GTDB taxonomy): domain Bacteria; phylum Bacteroidota; class Bacteroidia; order Cytophagales; family Cyclobacteriaceae; genus Algoriphagus; species Algoriphagus formosus. The sequence goes on from NZ_NIUC01000003.1 coordinate 362,723, forward strand.
TTATTCAGGATGATGAAAATGGGTTGATTATCGAGCTTCGACTGAAAATCAACCACGAACTTATATCGGAAATATTATCCTATGGAGATCAGGTAAGGGTTTTGGAGCCTGAAGGGATTAGGAAGAGGTGTGAGGGTATTTTAAATGATATTTTAATTAATATTGAAGATTAATTATTTCAAATTAAGAAGCCCAAAATATGTCCTTTCAAGAATTAATTACTCTGTTAAAACAAGAACTTGAACACAAAAAATTAGAATTTTTGACTATTCCCACTTTAGGAGGAAGAAGTAAAATTACTTTTTCCATCAACGAAGAGAATATAAAAATCACAACTTCAAATGGCAACTCCTATACTGTAGATCCAAAATTTTTCGAAGCAGTTTGGAATCATTTTTTAAGATTAGAGGATGATAAAAAGTTTGAAAAAAGTTCATATGACGATAAAAACTGGCCAGCAGGTGAGGGCAATCCAAATATGATTTTTAGCCCTTACCTTCCAGCACTTTTCAAATATTTCAATCTTTAAAATGATCCATTTGAAAATTGAATTAACTCCCATTTAGCTAAAGACATCTTGGGGTTTTTAGTGTTTTTTATAAATTCTTTTATGAAGTTAACTTTCGTCGCATGCTCTTCAATGGAGTTAACATATCCCCACGCAGCGTTTTTACTCTTTTGACCAATTGACGTTAGGATTATTCTATCTACAGGACATTGTGGCGGTTCTTCGATTTTTCCAATGCACCAAAGATGTTTAAGAAAAACTGAAAGACTTTTTTGGGAGTGGGAGATTCTAAAACCTGGATCATATCCATATTTCGGATGAGCACTCTTTAAAAAATGGTCAGAATATTTCTGATTCATGAAGTCTTTCAATTCAATTATATCATTGTAATAGGTTTCTTCACTTACCGAACTGATATACTTCGTAGAAATGTCCATAAGTTTACCGGCAAGTGTTGACCTGATAATTTTCTTTTGGCTAAAAGAGGTATTTGGTTCATAAAGGGAGTTGTGTTGAAGTGCAGCACTAATCGCTAGCGATTGAGCCTTTTCAATCGATTCTGTTGGGTTGTATTTGTTTAAAAACTTTGATTTGGCAATGCTTAAAGTTTCCATTTTTTTAAGTTTAGTATTTAAAGCGTTGATGTTAATTTTTTGATTATCCGATTTGCTTTAGAACCCAATGATCTCCTAGCAAAAAATATTCTTCAGATGTGCACAATCCATATCCAATTTTCAGATCCTCTAAAGAAATTGACCGTTGGTTTAAGTCAGTAAGCCCTAACACTACTCGTTCGGCTACTTCAACTGGATATCTACCTTCCTTTTCAGGTGGCCGGAGGCTAATAAATTTAATTTTCTCAGGATTTTCAAGTGTTTTTACAAACTGACCAATTGCTTCGTAAAGCCCATTCCCACTTCCAAACCCTAAAGCAGCAATACAGAATATATCCCCATCCAGAGTTGTCAGAATTTCCTTTAGTCTTTCTGGCATTTTTTTCCGAGCAGTGATGTTGGAGAATAATTTTTTCTCAGGGAAAAAGATATATTTATAAGGCACCTCATCTTCATTTGGATCGATATCATTGATGACCGTGAAGGAGTCAAGCTTAAGGTCTTTTGCGTAAGAGGAGAAGAAAGATGATCCATATGATCCAAGAGCAAGTAGATGTTTTTTTTGATCTTTTTTCATTCATGAATTAAGGTTTAAGTGAAACGATAGTGCAAAGGTCTAATCTTAGGTGTCACTTTTTGTCGTTATAAAAATTATTCCTCAGTATCTAATTCCAAACTTCAGTCTCATGAGAGGTTTTCCATCATCCTCTCAGGTACCGCTTACTATCTGAAAATTTTCACGAAGCCCTGACCTTACCAATCGGAAAATTACGATTGGTACTAATTTCCTATAGAGTTAATTTTCTCTAACAAGATTTCCCTCACACCCTTCTCACTACTGCCCAATTTTTGAATCAGAGTTTGTGAACCATATTTTTTCACAATCTCTGATAACTCTTCTCGCTCCAGAATTGGTTTTTCCATAAGGGTCTTGGTCATTTGAAGCAGAAGGCTTTCTTGTTCCAACAAGATCTTTTCTGTGTTTCTTGCTGATTCTTCGATGAATGAAGTAGCTTTCTGATAAATATCCTCTGTAACCGGAAAGTGATATATAGAGAGTTGTTCTTTATGGCCATAGAATAGGGGAGAGCCACCAAAACCGTACTCCTTGAAAAAAGTAAGAACTTCATGGCTCGCTGAAGCCAAATCTGTTTTGGAACCCTCTTGGATACCATCTTCTCCAAGAATTACCTTCTCTGCGATATAGCCACCCAGATAGGTCATTGTTAGTTTTTTTAATCGATCACGATTCATGAAATCAAAAGAGAACCCACTTTGGAGGTTTCCGAGCTTTTCTCCTTCGTTGCTTACAGATTGGACTTTGGAAGGGATTTCACCAAATACTGCACAATAAACCACAGCATGCCCGGCTTCATGAAGGGCTGTTGAGGCTTGGACATCAGTTGGGTTCATTTCAAGTTTAGAGATCACATTTAATTCCAAAGGATTGAATGCTCTAAAAACTCTTTTTCCTCTCTTGAAAAATTGTACTTCCAAGACATATCCATCGAAAGCCACCTCAATCTGGTCAACGTCTCTGACCATGGTAAGAGAAGATTCAATGAAAGGGATGCTACCAACCATGATCCTTTGGAATGCTGATAAGATAGACCAAGCTCCCGAAGCTGGTACAACGCCTTCCATGAAAAGTAATTGGCGAACGCTATCTTCAAACGAAGTCCTTACTCCATACTCAGTATTGAGGTTTTGGGCAAAGTTTTGGAGTTCCTTTTCTATGATTAGACTAAATGCCCTCCTGGAGAGGCAAGGAATCAAAATATGGTTACTTCCTAATCTCGAAAGCTTCTCGATTTCCAAGTTCTGCATAAGGATTTTTTTTATTTTTTCTGGCCCAACTTTTAGAGAGGATAAATAGAATGCATCAGGATCAAGTGAAAAGGAAATGTCATTTTCAAATGGAAATAAGCCCTTCAAATTTCCAAGTATGAAGAATACAGAATTGGATACATCTATTCGCTCAGGCTCAAAGGCTTTCTTTACCAAAGCATCCAAAAACTCCATCAATCCGATTTCATCTACGGTTTTGATGTGCTCTATCAGATCCTTGTAGGTGCCAAATTCATGAAGTTGGGACTGATAAATCACCTTCGCTTCATATCGGTTGAAGACAAAAAGATTGGACTCATTTTCTACTAAATCCTGTTCGTGAATGCTTCGCCTTTTGGGCATTGTTAATGGAATTCCTCTCTCCTTAAAGAATTCTACAAAATCTTCTGAAACCAAGCCCTCTTTTACTTTAAGTCCTTTATTGATCCAACCTGAAAATTCACGATAGATCTCAAGAATTTTTTCGGACCCGATAGGGGATCTTTCTTTTTCCAATACACCTTCACCGATTAGCTTCCAGAGTTTCTTTGATTCGTTGAAAGGATGATTTGATTCCGGTGAATAGATTAAATCCTGAAAATTATCTATTAGAAAGACTGCTTGCAAAGGAGAATTCAGATAAGACAAATGCTCAATTTTTTGGGAGAGTTTTTGAAGATTTCGAGCATCGCTGTCTATTTCAAAAAAGATGTCCTGAAGCTGCAAGAAATTTATAATCTCACGAACCAGTCTTGTTTTTCCTACTCCGGTCAATCCCCATAGATTGATTACTATGGGTCTACTTAGATGACTTTCCACACCATACCATGCGCTCAAGGCTGGGATGATTGCATCAATTGCGGGATGCATGTGAGGAAAGGTGCTTTGGAGATGATTCTTGAGATTTTGGAGCTGATTGAAAGGGTTTTCAAGTTTTTTAGAGTTCATGGCAATTCTGATTTGATTCCGTTTCATTTAAAGAAAGCCGAATCATTTTGCTAATTGCTATGAGTTGCTCAAAATTTTTCAGGGTTTATTTTTAATCTCAACGGGACACTAATTGTCGTATACAGATTGAAGAAAAGAATAAATTATCAAAATGAATTTTGTATGATTGAAAGAATTGATTTTATCAAATTCTTTCTTCTTCCGAACCCAAACTCACCATGACATTCGACTTCGACGATAATAAAGAGGATTACAATTTTCACCCTGTTCAGGTTACTTTGAATTCAGGACTTGAGCTAACCTTAAAGGGCTTTCATTTGACCTTCACCTATGGAGGGTTGATAGAGGGGAACCCCTTGCAAGGAAGTGTTATTGAATTCATCAAAGAGGAGATACGAGTGCCAAAAAACTGGGGTGAGCGTAAACTCTTCAGTATTCCTGCTAAAGAAGATGGACTTAATACACTTCTGCCTTTATTTTCTTGCTATGCATATTTGACCAGCGATATACCGGCTGGAGATTCATTTGCAGATGGCTCTGAACTGGTGGTTCATTGGTTCGAAAAATCAATACAAGATAGGCCTATAACTCTGGTAATAGAGGAAGCAGTTAAAGATCTGAATTGGAAAAATGAAGCTGATGATTTTTTGTATTAGGCCTTGCTGATTTTCTAAATTCAAAAAATATCTATTAAACTAGATTTCCGACAAATCGCTGGCATCGATCAACCTTTCATTAAGATCAAATTGGATTCAGGACGAATTATTAACCTTTGAATAGCTCAAAAATGCGCTGATCTAACAATTCGTAAGCCGTTCGGATAGAGATATTTCCAAAAGTTTTTCTGATTTCTTCACTATAGATTACCGAAGGTTCCTTGCCATTTTCTGCCAAAAGGTGAATAGCAAGATCGGCATGGGCACTTTTCCTACTTCCTTCAAATTCAAAGGGTAAAGTGCCTATCCACTCTAAATTTTGCTTTGGGTTTTGATAGTGCATTCCAATCGACTGAAACAGCAATGTTCCAGTAGCTTTCCCCAAACCAGCCAAAAAGACCAAATCACCTTTCAGACTCCTTAAATAGTCATCGATTTCCGATGAAATAGGCAAAATGGGAAGGTTTCCATTTTTTAGAATTTTCGTTGAACCAATTGATTCGAAAAGTGAATCTGGAGTCGAAAACCTGATGAATTCTCCTTCTTGATTATGGATTGTTGGTCTTTCCCCATCTATAAGCGTAACGGATTGAAAAGGAAGCTCTTTTATGTTTTTTGCTGCGAAATGGCAGGCGGCTGTTCCCAACGCGATTAAATGACGTGATTCTTTTTCACTTTTTGCCAAAGAATGCGTTATTGCGAATGTCGACCCTGCTGCCAAGGAGAGTGTTTTAAGAAATTTTCTTCTTTCCATTGAATCAATAGATTTAGTAATTGTTAGAGATATTTATTCTAATTACGGTCAGTCTACTTCGGCTGAAAATCTCCATCCTCCCTTAAAATCAAGGATTATTTCATGGGCTTCGGGTTGCAATCCATTTAACCTTCCAACCATACGAGGATATTGTCTGAAAATAGGTTCAAAAAAATCAATAGCTTCTTTTTTTAGTTTTGCGTAGCTCAACTTTTTGTAAAACACATAGAAATGAAAGTAAGATAAGGCATTGCAAGTAAGTTTGACTGGAAACCCCAAAATTTGGCTCCCATAAGTCTCAATTACAGGACAAAGTGAAATCAAATCCATGGCGTACTGAATAGGAAAGCTTTCATCTTTAGAGAAAAAAATCAAATCCTCTCTCCTTACATAGTTTTTCTCCACCAATCGCCTTAATTCAATCGGGTAAAAATCCTTTCGAAACCTTTCAAAATCTATTTCTGGGGAATCCCATAAGTATTGGATTAAACCGCCTCCGATGTCATATTCCATCGATTCAAAGTTTGGAATATAACTGACAATCAAATTTCCCCTCGCTTGGAGAGGCTTCAAGCGAAATTCGGACAAATCCAATTCTCTCCTTTCGCTCAAGAATTTGACTATTTGTTTTCCATTTTCACAAAGCTTCAAATCTTCAAATTGAACTTCATGAAAGAAATCCCATAAGCCATCCGTAACAAGAACGCCTGGAAAATCAGAAAAATTTTCTTGAAGAGCTTGAGTTTGTGCAAGCTGAGAGGGACCATTAATATAATCAGCACTTTCCCATAAGAAAATGGTTTCATTCTGCCATTGGAGCAATTCTATCACGTCTGTAATAATCTTCCTCGCTTCCAACTTATTTTCAAATCCAACCAAGTGAATAAAATGCGCTTCTTCTAAGGATTGCTCTCTGTAAATGATGGGTTGTAACTTTTCCAAAAAGTCATTTAGGAAAAGACAGTATTCAGGATGAATCTTCAATAGCGCCCTTTTCAAGAGGTCTAAATTCAGATCGGGTTTTGTCGCTTTCATAAGTCCAAACCTAAATCCACCTATTGCCAAAAGATGACTGAGGATAAATTTTTTTTAATTTTCACACTCAGTCTTAATTTGGCTGAGGCTATCCTTTTATTGCAAGTGAATTACAATTATGAGCAAACTAACATCTCTATATCGGCAACTTGAAATTATCAAACTCGCCAAAAAGGAATCATTTACATGGGGTAGAGTAGAGGAGCATTTAGAAAGAAAGTCTGAGGGGACAGATTTAGACTTGTTGATTTCAAAGCGGACCCTAAATCGAGATTTGAAAGAAATCCAAGAGCTATTTGGAATTGTAATCGAGTTCAACTTCAAGGCTGGAAAATATCAGTTGAACATCGAGGAAAGTAGTGAAAACCATCTTGAGATATTGGAATCATTTGAGACTATTCAGGCATTTGGAAGGGCTCAGAAACTGAAGGGTAAGGTCTTCTTTGAGGAAAGGTTAGCAAGAGGAACGGAATATTTAAAACCTCTACTTGATGCCATAGAAAATCAGGAACAGGTTATGATTTCCTATGAGAAGTATTGGAGAGGGCATGCTGAATACCGGAAAATCCGACCCGTTGCCCTCAAGGAATATCTTCATCGTTGGTATGTGCTTGCTTGGAATGAGCGGGATTATTTGCGCTTTTACGGTTTGGATAGAATCAAGTCAATAGAAAGTTTGCCTGGTAAAGTTAGTGTTCCACCAACTCCTGATCTGGAAACTCGATTTTTGGAAACTATTGGGATTATTAATGATCCTGAACAGCCCGTTGAAACCGTAATTCTCACCTTTACTGAATTTAAAGGGAAGTATATCCAATCAATGCCACTACATCCGACACAGCAAATCCTCATCGATGATGGGAAAATCCTTCAAATCAGTATCAGAGTCAAGATTAACTACGAACTTATCTCGGTGATTTTATCCCATGGGGATGAGGTTAGAGTGGAGAATCCGGAGAGGTTGAGGGAGATGGTTAGGCAAAAAACAGAGAATATATTAAATTATCTTTGGGTAAAGTAGATAAAATTTTATTCTTCAAGAGAGAATTATAAAATTACAAATTGAAAATCAAGATAAAAACTTCATGATAGACCTGAGTTTAAGCAGCATTGAGAATTTAAAATGGCTTCCTTGGATTGGAAGTGATTTCTTCAATTTACCTTTTAATAAAAGGCTTCTTATTGTTGGTGAAAGCCATTACCATGATAATACTCCTGCAACCATTGATAGGCACAATGATAAAACATTCACAAGATCAGTGATAAAAGAATTTGCTATAGATCGGTGTTATTATGGAACAAAAATCTTCCCAAACCTACATCGAGCTTTGTTTCAAAGTGACGAATTCAATAGCGCCTCATTTTGGAACTCGGTATCTTTTTACAATTTTATCCAGCGTCCTATGGTGACCAATAAAGAACGACCAAACTATACTGACTTCTACAATAGTTGGTTCCCATTTTTAGAAACAACAAAGCTTCTCCAACCAAAAATATGTTTATTTATTGGTACAAGTGCTGCAAATTCCTTAGAACGTGCATTAGAACATACAGGATATTCAACTCCTGGTGTTATTTGGGAAGAAAAAATAAATAATGCTTATGCCAAAACTTCCACTATTCAAGATACAGAAGGAAAGGAAATCTTACTGATTTTCATCAAACATACAAGCCAGAGATTCAGCTGGAGTCAATGGAATACCTATTTAATAAAAAAAATCCCCCATGAAATGAATTGGTTAGCTGAGAAAGTGAAATAAAAAAGATATATGTAATCTCACTTTAAATTTTCAAAACTTTTTATTTTTAGTCCTGAAAGATCAAAGCAATTACGAAAATCAACAAACTAATTTATTTCCCATTAAATTTCAACTTGACTCAGGAATCGAAGTTCGGCTTGACAGGTTCCATCTTAAATTGACTTACGGTTCATTGCTAGAAGGGAATCAACATGACGAGCTTATATCGGAATATATCATTGAAGACTTGGAAGAACTCTCAGGGTTTGGAGATGTTAAAAAGATGTACATGATTCTACTCAAAAAAGGTGATAAAAAAGCTCCCCTTTCCCCGTTTTCTTGTTTCGCCGAGCTTACTTCATTTACCGCAACAAAAGATTTTTAGGCATCTGACTTTAGACTAATTGTCCATTGGTTTGAAAAGTCAATACAAGACAGGCCGATAACTCATATCATAGAAGAAGCGGTAAAAAATCTGGATTGGGAAAATGAAGCAGATGATTTTTGGTTTTAACCTTCAAATTAATATTTAAGAATTCACCTCCTTATGAATGCCGGATTTAAACTTTCAGCCTCACTTTTTGAACATCCAATAATTGTAACATTCAAAGATGGCATTGAAGCTTATGTTATGGAGTTTTTCATAGGTTTTACTCATGAACTATTTAGCAATGAAGAACCGGAAGAAAGGGTAGATAATATGGATATTTTCATGAATCTTAATCCTCCACCCTTATGGCTAAAAAATGTACTTTATCATGTCCATTCTATAAATTATAAAAAAGAGAAGCTCCCTCGATACTATTGTTTTGCCTAGTTTTCTTCAGATGTCACTAAAGGGACAGGATCTCTTACATCAGAACTGGTTGTTCAATGGTTTGAAAATACAATCGATCTGAATACGATTCCCCAATTAATTAAAGAATGCATACAGAATATCAATTGGATGGATGAAGCTGAAGATTCAAAAATTCTTTAGGAAGGCTTAAATTTTTGATGATTATTTCAAACAGCTCCATTTTTCAAATCCGTCTAGTCTAATTAAAATTAATTTTATAATTTGGAATTTATCCTTGAAACCTTTTTTCCAAAATCAAAAGATACAAGGCATCTGAGATTCGAACAACCTTTTTTCGGTTCAAAAAAGTAAAGTTATCTCCAAAAATGGCAGAATTCTCCATCGAACACTATTGGGCCCTTAAGGGCTTTTCCCCAAATCCCAAACAACGGGATGCTATTTTGCATCATCAAGGCCCCCTTTTTTTAACTGCCGGACCTGGATCTGGCAAGACAAGGGTAATACTATGGAGAACAGTAAATCTTATTGTCTTCCATAAAGTTGAACCAAGAAAAATTTTCCTTGCCACTTTCACAGAAAAAGCCGCACATCAATTAAAAGAAGGATTACGTGGTCTACTTGGGATGATTACCAATGAGACAGGTCAACCATATGATATTTCAGGGATGGCTATTGGTACGGTCCATTCGATCTGTCAAGATATACTTCTGGATAGGGATCGAAGGTTTTCGGAAGCTGGGGAGAAGAGTAGGGCACCAGTACTACTGGATTCTTTGGCTCAATATTTCAAGATTTATAGAAGAGGTTTTTGGGTTGAATTACTAAAAGCTGGTGGTTATATCACCAATCTGGAAAACACTGATCCAGAGGAAAGATATGCTCAAATGGAAATCAATCGTTACCTGACAGGTAGTGATGCAAAAGGGTCTCGACATGTGGCTGCGACTCAAATTATCAATATGTTTAATCGGTTTTCTGAAGAGAATCTGGACCCAGATGAGGTTAACTGTAGTGATGAAGTTTTATCGAGGATTCTTCACATGTATGCTTTTTATAAGGCAAGCCATCGTGAAAATAAAATTCATACAGTTGACTTTTCCCTATTGCAGCAACGTGCCTACGAAAAAATCAAATCACATCAAGGTTCACAAGATGCATATGAACATATCATTGTCGATGAGTATCAAGATACCAACTCTATTCAAGAGTTGATTTATTTTGAACTGTCGAAGAAAACAAAAAACATATGTGTTGTTGGTGACGACGACCAAGCTCTCTATCGATTCCGAGGGGCGACAGTTGAAAACCTTGTAGAGTTTGAGGAAAGATGCCAAACCTATTTGGGACAAAGGCCAAAGAGAATTGATCTTGATACTAATTATCGATCAAAAAGAAGAATTGTAGAGTTTTATACTCAGTTCATTGAGCAGACGAATTGGGCTAAACCAAAAGGAGGATTTTTCAGGGTAGCTGATAAAAATATCCGAGCTTTTAATCGAGAGGATTTCCATGCGGTAGTCACCACAGCTAGAATTGAAAAGAATTCGGTCTTTACCCAAGTAGCCCAATTTATTTTCGACTTGAAAGCTACTGGTAAAATTAAAGATTACAGTCAAGTAGCATTTCTCTTTCCATCCTTGAGTTACATGGGTGAAAAGAATGGAGCAGTTCGTGATTTTGAAGAGGCACTTAATGAAAAAGGAATACAAATCTTCGCTCCTCGTGCAGGTCGATTTTTAGATGTGACAGAGGCCAAAGAAATTTTTGGACTTATCTTCCATATTCTTGGGAGACCTAGTCATCAAGGTCAGGCTAGTGCAGGGTTACAATCGTTTCGAGATTGGCAGACTGGATCGATGGCAATAGCTACAAGGCTAATGGCAAATGACCCAAACCTCAAGGAATATGTCACCGATAGAAAGAATGAATTAGATCTAATTCAATCGGATTTTCAAGCCTTGATGAAAGTAGTGAAGAGAAATAGGTGGAAGCCAAACTCGAGACTTAAACTTGATATGGTGAGGGATCTTGCCATGGCCTCAGGACTTTCGCCAAAGTCTAAAAGCAATCTTCAGAAACAGGCCTTTTTGAATGTTTTGAAGAAGAAAGAACAAGCAGGAGAGCCAGTTTCTTTGAGCTATGTGCTCAATCGGGTTACTTCAGTGGACTGGAGCGTATTGGATTTATTCTATCAGTTGAGTGGATTCAAACATTTTCAAGAGTATTTCTTATTGGCAGAAAATGGTATTGATGAAGGGCCAGTTTGTAATCTTGGACTACTTACCCAATACCTTGCCCGATTTATGGAGGAGTACACACCAATCATCACTGCCTCTTTTCTGGATGAAAATAAGTTTGCTAATACGTTTGTGGGGTCAATCCTCTATGCAATTTATAGATTGGGTGAATCCGAATATGAAGATGCAGATGACCCATTTCCCAAGGGTCGAGTTCCATTTTTAACAATTCATCAATCAAAAGGCCTTGAGTTTCCATACGTGGTGCTAGGTAATCTAATGAAGAGGGATAGAGAACCTGATATGAAAGAAATCATCGTAAGGGACCTAATGAAGAAGGAAGGAGAGCCATTAGAACGAATATCTCACTTTGATAATATGCGGATGTTTTATGTAGCTCTCTCCCGAGCCAAAAATCTCATGATTCTTCCCCAATGGAAAAGACAGCAACAAAGTCCAGCCTTCAAGGAAATGTTCAATGCTAATGAATTTCCAATTATACCTCAAATCAATATTGAGGAACTACCTGATTCTCAATTGGAGGTCGAAGATCTCGGGAAAAGTTATTCCTATACAGGGGATTACCTCAATTATCGTCAATGTCCAAGAAAGTATATGATATTCAGGAAATATGGATTTATCCCTTCTCGATCGCAGACCATGTTCTTCGGAAGCCTCATTCACCAAACAATTGAGGACCTACATCATCTCTTAATTGCCAATCGAAGAAAGGAGGAAGCTAGCTCATGAAAGATTATGAAATCATCGAAAAAATCCGAGAGTTCTTCGAGGAAAATTACGAATTGATGAGATTGGAAGGTGGGCACGCGATCACCGAAGATATCAAGCGAGAGGCACTGACTCAGGTGCTATACTATTTCACAAAACTCAAGGATGTAGCAACAAGAGTGACAGATACAGAAGTGAAGCTCACCCTACCTGATCAAGTCACACCAAAGGGGCGAAACTTCACCATTGAAGGGATTGTCGATATTGTAAGGGATGATAACGAAACTTGGATGTATGATATCAAGACTCATGACTTAGAGTATATCAATTCTAATAAAGAACTCTATGCCAAACAGCTAAATGTTTATGCTCATATTTGGCAGGAATTAAGAGGGCAACAGTTGGACAAAACGGCTATCATCTCAACCGCTTTTCCCTATTCTTTAAAGCAGGCTCATTTGCTGAATGATCAATTCAGGATTCAACACGAATTATCGAGATGGAGTCCATTGGTGGATTTGGAATTCAATCAACAAGAGGTCCAATCTACCATAAGGGATTTTGCCGAAGTGGTGGACAGTATAGAGGATAAAAAATTCCAACCTGCACCTGTGGAGGTTTTGAACAATACCATGGAAGGAACAAAAGCCCTCTTTGCAACTCGGGTATGTCGAAACTGTGATGCCCGATTTTCCTGCTCCTCTTATCGGGAATATGCAACTCACTCAGGCAAAGGTGAAAGAGGAAATTTCAAGAAGTATTTTGATGACTTTGGATCGGATACTGACAAAGAAGAATGGATCAATGCCAATCTTGGAGCTACTCGAAACGGAATATTTGATGGAGAAGAATGATTTAATCCAAATTTTGAGTAAAACTTTCCAAAGGCTAAAAAAAAGGGATTCATACCTATTTGATATCAACATTCATGAAGATGCCCTAAGTAATAGGCTTGCTGGCTATTTGAGAGATGAATTGGAGTCTGAATTGATTTCTGTAGATACTGAGTATAATCGCCATGGGGATCAATTAAAGAAATATGGCTTAGAAGGAAGATCGGCTGTGGTAGACATAGTAGTCCATTCCAGAGGAAACGATGATTTGAATCTTTTTGCCATTGAAAGTAAAAAAATAAATGCCTCTCAGGATGACTACAATAAGATCAATGCCCTTGTCGACCATGAGTTTAATTATCGATTTGGAGTTGTTTTGGAGTATTTTTCCGGTAGAGCTGAGATTTTCAGGAGAAATGAAAATGGGTTAATTGTCAGTGAAGAGATTAGACTATGAGAGCATTTTTCAATCAGATTCAAAAACAGATCGAGAGTCGAATCTTTGATTCCAAGGAGTCGATTCAAGTGGCAGTTGCATGGTTTACGAATATGGAACTTTTAGCTCATTTAGCTGAAAAGGCAGATGCGGGAGTGTCTGTGAAAATCCTTATAAGTAATGATATCATCAACAAGAGACTCGATTTTTCAAAGGCAAAAAAAGCAGGAGTAGAACTATCGATTATGGATGGGGATAGATTCCTACATGAAAAGTTTGCTTTATTCGATAGAAAAAAACTGATTTCTGGTTCGTACAACTGGACCAATGGTGCTGAATATTGCAATCATGAGTCTATCATTGAATCGGAAAATGAAACGCTGATAAATCAATATAACATCCGATTTAAGAAGCTTTGGGAGATTGCAGAAAACTTCAAAATTGAAAGATTGATCAACCAAAACTCGGAAGGATTTCTGAAGCAGGAAGAGGAACTAAAAGAACTCGAACAAGAACTGGAAAAGGAAATTCTCGATACGTTGGAGGAATTAAAAAAACTAAAAGTGCCAATTAGTAAGACCATAGTTCTCGATATGATCCATCGATATGGTGCGATTGGTGCTTGCAGAAAAGTATTGGAAAAAGGTAATGATGACTCGATGATTCCATCAGGCTTTACCAAGCTTGTGGAAGTAAATCGAATGGATCAATCCTTTGAATACATAATGACTAAAGAAAAATACCGGAAGCTTTTTTCTGATAAAATGCTTCAATTAGCCGAAGAACGACTTAAAAAATTTTCAAGATAAATGTCCCACGAACGATTAAAACCCGAATACCTTTTTGACGAGGAAAAGATCAAACAGCTCAAACAGATTGCGCCAGAGTGTTTCGAGGATGGTAAGATCAATTTCGAAACCTTACGCCAAAATCTCGGTCAATGGGTGATCGATGAGGATGAAGAAATTGAACATTTCGGACTTTCTTGGCCTGGTAAGAAGGATGCCCGAAGACTCGCCTCGATCCCATCTCAGGGCACTTTGGAGCCTATTTATGGAGAAGGTTTGAAATCTGATGGAACTCCCGACACAGACGGTAAAAACGATTCCAAAAATATCTTTATTGAAGGGGAAAATCTTGAAGTTCTTAAGATTCTTCAAAAGAGCTATGCAGGAAAGATCAAGATGATCTATATCGATCCCCCCTACAATACAGGGAATGATTTTGTCTATGATGACGACTTTACCGAACCCCTTCAAGAATACCTCAGAAGGACAGGACAGGTAGATGAAGAAGGAAAACCGCTTACCACCAATAAGCGTGCAGATGGTCGTTTTCATTCCAAGTGGCTATCGATGATATACCCTAGACTTCGATTAGCAAGAAATTTACTTTGTGAGGAAGGAATTATTTTCGTAAGTATTGATGACAATGAGGTTCATAATTTAAGAGCAGTCCTAAATGAAGTTTTTGGAGAAGAAAATTTTTTAGCTCAGTTTGTTTGGAAACGAAGACAAAATCCTGATAGCAGAAACCAAAACATGGTTTCACCTGACCATGAGTATGTGCTAAGTTTTTCTAAAACGGATCTGTTCAAGTTTAAAGGCAAACCAATTGATATTTCAAAATATACTAATCCAGATAATGACCCTAGAGGACCTTGGGCCAGTATTGATCTTTCAGGACTTGCAAATTCAGCTCAAAGACCAAATCTTCATTATGATATAATTGATCCCAAAACTGGTTTTCATTACCCTCCAAATCCAAAACGGGGATGGTCAAAATCAAAAGCGAATATTGAGAAAATGATCGAGGAAGGCAGAATTCTTTTCCCTTCCAAGCCAACAGGAAGACCACGGGAGAAAAAATTTCTGCAAGATGTAAAAAATGATTTTACTGGATTTTCTACTTGGTTAGACTCAAAGGATGTTGGATATACCACTAACGGAACCAGAGAGGTTGCTGAAATTTTTGAAGGGAAGAAAATTTTTGATTTCCCGAAGCCTAAAGATTTAATAAAAAAGCTAATTGAACAATCAACCACAGAAGGTGACACCATTCTTGACTTTTTCGCTGGTTCAGGCACCACTGCACATGCTTGTTTGGAATTAAATGACCTAGAGAAGGTGAAAAGAAACTTCATAACGGTACAATTTCCAGAAGAAGTGGATCAAAACAGCGATGCAATCGGATTTGGATTGGATAACTTGTCTAAAATTTCGAAAGAAAGAATAAAGAGAAGTTCAAATCTACTTAGTGAAAACGCTTCACTAGATATTGGGTATAGATCATTTAAACTAACCCAAACAGCTTTCAAAAATTGGGAAATCCAATCGAGTGGTAGATTGGATTCATTAGAAAAGAGCCTTGATCTTTTCAATCAAAGTCCTTTAGTTGAAAATTGGTCAAAAGAAGGGCTTTTAACAGAAGTCACATTAATTGAAGGATTTACTCTGTCAAGTTCATTTGAAAAACTCTTAGAATTTTCCAAAAATAAAATCATCCAAGTGACGGATGATTATTGTGAGCACAGCTTATTGGTATGTCTTGATGAGAAAATTCATAGCGAGACCATCGAACAACTGAAGTTGAGCGGTCAGGATATTTTTATCTGCTTGGATTCGGCAATCAGTAATGTGGAGAAACTGAGGCTTTCTGACAAGGGATTAATCAAAACGATCTAAGTTATGAATAAGCTCAAAATCCAATTTGAATCCGATCAGCCTCATCAAATTCAGGCCATAGGAAGTATCGTTCAGCTTTTTGAAGGGTTCACTAAAAAGACCACTGGATTCCAGATGGGCGATGATACCGTCCCCAATCTTGATCCCTTCGAATGCCTCGATGAAGGTTGGCTCTTTGATAATCTTCTTTCAGTTCAGAGACAAAATGGGCTGGTTGAGGACATGGTTCTCAACTTTGAGGATGGATTCGAAATGAGTGGTATCGACTCTTGGAGATATCCTTACTACACCGTCGATATGGAAACTGGTACAGGAAAAACCTATGCCTACTTCCGTACCATAAATGAGTTGCGGAAAAATTACGGTTGGGGTAAATACATCATTGTGGTCCCGAGTGTGGCGATTTACGAAGGGGTGAAAAAGACTTTTCAGATGACTCGGGAGCATTTCAAGACGCTCTATGGAAATGAGTCAGTCAACTTGATTGAGTATTCGGGTAGCAAGTTGAGCAAGCTCAGAAATTTTTCTTCCTCTGCCAATGTAGAGATCCTTTTGATAACCATAGACTCATTTAATAGTGAGAAGAATGTAATTTTCAAACCCACAGAAAAACTTCAAGGTGAAAAACTTCCATATCATTACATCCAAGAGACCAGACCAATTGTAATTCTGGATGAGTCTCAAAATTACACAACTGAAAAGTCCAAGCAGGCATTTAGGACCCTTCATCCACTTTTTGCATTGAAATATAGTGCTACACCAACTGAGCGTGGTCGTACCAAACATGAGGATCGGGAGTTGATGAACCGAGTTTATTGGTTATCACCTGTAGATGCTTTTAAACAAAATCTTGTCAAGAAAATTGAGGTACTCTCCGTTGAGGAGCAATTCAATATGAATGACAATCAGATGTCATTCAGTTTTTTGGAGGGCAGGAAAGGTTTTGGGCCGGAGGTAGAAGCGAGACTTCAGGTAGTAAAAAATGGCGAGAAGTCCGTGGAGAAAGTCCGATTGAAAGGCAATGAAGACCTTTTTGAAAAGACTGGTAATGAAAATTATTTAGGTCTGAAAGTCGAAAGTATCGATAAAAGGAATGGGGTGATCATCATTAGTGGTGATGAATACCAAGTAGCAGAAGGTGGTGAAGTTACACTCTCAAAAGAGGAGATTTTCAGAGTTCAGATTGAAGAGACAATCAAAGCTCATATGGTCAAGCAAAAACAGCTTTTGGCAAGTGGGGTAAAGGTTCTTTCACTTTTCTTTATTGATAAAGTAGCTAACTATGTGGAGAGTGATGGAGTGATCAAAAGACTTTTTGATGAAGCTTTTGATCGGATCAAGTTAAACTACCCATTCTATAAAGGTTACAATGCAGAGCAGGTCAGAGAAGGATATTTCGCTAAAAAGACAGCCAAGAATAAACCAGATGAATTTGTCGATACAGGGATTGAGAAGAAAACTAAAGCGGAAAAAGAACTGGAAAAAGAGGCGTATGACCTAATCATGAAAAAAAAGGAACAACTTCTTAGTTTTGATGAAAAAGTCTGTTTCATTTTTGCTCACTCAGCTCTTAAAGAGGGGTGGGATAATCCCAACGTTTTTCAAATTTGTACTTTGAATACCGCAACCTCTGAACGGAGGAAACGACAGGAGATTGGTCGTGGTCTTCGATTGGCTGTCAATCAAGATGGACAACGAGTGATGGATGAAGGAATCAATATCTTGACAGTCATAGCCAATGAAAGCTATGAACAATATTGCAAAGACCTTCAGAATGACTACTTGGAGAGTGGAGACATTGCACCACCAATGCCATCCAATGCTCGAAAAACTTTAGCAAAAAGGAACAACAAGATTTTCGAATCAGAGGATTTTAAAAACTTTTGGAATAAGCTTTGCCGAAAAACCACCTACCAGATCGAGATCGATGAGCCTCAACTTCTTTATAAGTGCATTGGGAAATTGAATCTTGCAAAATATCCTGAACCAAACATAGTAGTGGTTAAAGGAAAGTTTGTAATGACCACTTTTAAAATCACTTTCCTTAAAGCACAGGTAGGAATGGTTAGGTTAAGGATTGAGAGAGAAGATACCCTTGGAGAGACTTCTACTCAAGATGGAGTTTGGTTTAAGGTTGGTGATGATCTGGCAAAAAAGGCCAAAGATGAACGCTTGAAAGGTTTTAAGATTGTTGAAATCAAGTCAGATGGAGACAACTCCATTGTATATTTTGGGGATTATGGTCCATTGAGAATTGGGGAATCTCATCAGTTCACTAGCGAAAGAGGTCAAAAAGGAGATCCACAATCGAAACAGGAGGCACAGACAAACTATCCTGTATTCAATTTTATACAACGTGCGGCAGATGCGACATCCTTAACGAGAGGGTTTTTAGTGCAAATCTTCAAATCATTAAATGAAGATGTAAAAACGAGAATCTTCAAGAATCCAGAAGGGTTTACCTCAGTTTTTATTGAAAAGATCAAGGAAGTATTGGCTGATCATATTGCAGAGAGAATAGAATATACTCTGACAGAAGAGTTGAATGATCTTGATCCTGATATGATGTTTCCTGAAAGTCGGAAATTCCCCCAAAAGGAATTAATTGAGGGAGCAAATTGGTCTTTATACGATCAAGTTCAGATTGACTCAGATATTGAGCGAAAGTTTGTTGAATTTAAACTGAATGACCCTAAGGAGGCTGACAAGATAGTTTGCTACTTCAAGTTTCCTAACCAGTTTAAAATCTCTATTCCAAAGATTATTGGTAATTACAATCCCGATTGGGGTATTATACGATGGGATGAAAATCACAAACTGAAACTCGAATTGGTGCGAGAAACCAAAGGAAATGTAAATCCCAACCTACTCCAGTTCCCTAATGAAAAGCGGAAAATTGATTGTGCCACCAAACACTTTGAATTGACTGGAGTGGACTATAAGCAAATTAAAGGGGATGAAGTGGTTTGGTGGTGATGAAATACTATAAAGATCAACTGGAATACCTTGGAAATCCATACTTAACCGATATGGATGAAATTAAAAGAGTGATATCCAATCTAATGGAAAGGCTAAATCAAGATTGCAGTAGCCTTTCAATTGCCGAAAAGGATTGGATTTGCTCAAAAATTCAAATTCTTCATAATGAAAAAGATGAGCTACTCGATCCATATGATTTTCCCTGCTGTGATGAGTCCATTTTTTACGACCGATATCTTTGGTACTTCAATAATTTAGAAGGGTTTTATCCAGTTAGGATCTGGAAAGGTGAAGTTACAGGCCATGACAAAGAGAGAGATATACAAATGCTTGAAAGACATCATCAGTCTTGGAAAGCAATAATTCTCAACAATTCCCATAGCGACTCATTATTGAATAACATTTCTACTGAAACAAGACATCAATTAAGGGAGATTGAAAGGTACTGTCGAAAGGCGTTTTTGGGAGCTAATAAAAGAAAGGCTCTTGAAAAGGAATTGATATTGCATAGCAAATTTGTCTTTCGATACGTCCAAGCTTTTTATGAAGAAAATGCCCCTCATTGGACAATGGTGGTTGATGGGAAAAACATTCTCATTGATTCCTTCAGTTACGTTCACACTCTATTAAGACATTTTGGAAAATCATTAAAAGAACACCAAGATGATAAATCATACCATGTGGAAGGGTTGGATTACAAGAATTTACCTCTAGAATTTGGTAGAATTATATCAGCTTACTCAAAGATTTCTTCTGGACACTTTGATGAGCAAAAGATCTTTTTCAAAATGAATGGAAAGATTTATGCTATCTGGTTTAGGGAGTTTAAATCAAATATTAGGGGAGGTAGAGTTTTAAGTGAATTTAGGGTACAAACTTTTTACCCAGTTGAAGACCCAAAAGAATTGAAAAGAATCAACAATGACTACACCAAGGAAGTCGAATCAAATGGGTTGATATTTTTTCTAAAATAACTAACCTATCAATTTTTGAAACTCTTGAAGGGAATAGTAAACCAAAGGCTTTTTTAAAGATCTGTTGATGTATATCGGATGATAAAACCGATTTTCCTCAAAAATAGGAGACAGATAATTTCCACTTTTATTTTTCAGGACCTCAAAAATACCCTTGGCTATCGGTTCAGCACCTTGCACCTTTTTCCATGTATCAAACCATCCCAGATAGACAGGTTTATTCTTGAATTGAAGTACCAACTCATCAACTTTTGGAAAAAGAAATTGGGAGTCAATCTCATTGGCTTTGAGATGCGCAATATCAAGTTTAGGCTCTTTCAAGTAGGTCAAGTTGAAAAGTTGGATAACTCCATCCAGTTTTTTTTCAGAACCAAGATATGCACCGCTAAATATCTTTTCTAAGAATCGCATGGTAGTATCTGGTCTGAATCGTTGCCAGTCTTTTTGATGAATTTGGTAAGGACTTAGAAATGATTTAATCTGATTGAATTCCTCATAGGATACCATCCCTTCAGGTTTAGCACTGCCGGGATTTTTTAAAACAGCAGAACCAATCAAATCCCAACTTTCTCCAAATTGTAATAAGGTGATCTTTCTAAATTCATGGTCCCCCTCTAGATGGTATTCAGCGTAAACGTTCATTTGAGAAGAATTTAATTTATTCCTTTGATACCCAAAATACTTACCTGTTTTTGGTTTCCCGTAGAAGGGTTATAAAAAGATTAAAGAGTTCAGTGGGATGAATTGAAAATTTACTATCACTAGAGTCTTTGAAATTCATTTCCAGCAATTTAAAATATTTTTCTGCCAATTCTTTTTCGCACTCAGAAGCGTTTCTGATAGGAATTTGAAAATCATCATTGAATACATATTGGGTATTTTTTTTAGGTTTTAATAGTGGGATTTCCTCTGGACCAATTAGCTCAAATACATTCTTGTCAACTTTTCGACTTTGACTGTTTGAGAGTGTCTTTTTTAGGTCTGTTTTAGCTGAATGCTCTGGTTTTCTGTTTATTTCATTTTTGATAAGCTCCTAGGTTTGTTTTTCAGTGATTAGGAACACTTTGACATTGTACCAATGAGTAAATGAAAGAGAAAATCCATTTACAATGTTTTTTTTTAAACTTGAGTTAGTCCAGCTAAATATGAGTGGATAATCTACATGGTAAATGAGTGTGGACTTGATACTCCTTCCGACATAATTAGCTGCTTTATCAAAAAATAAGCTACTAGTGGCGAGATGTGTTTTGGAGGTTAGTGAAAAGCTTTCCTTGTCATAAAGCTTTATAAAGAAATAACCGGGACAAAAAATCATGAAAACATATAAGTTTATGCCGTCCCGGTTTCATTAAAAAAATCACCCCTGTTTACATTACACGCATTTTTCTTCCGCTATCCAAAAGTCTGACTACCTTGTCATAGTCATCACCCACCACTTCTTGATCTCGAAGTATTCTTGCTTTTCTTCTTTCATAGGATTGAAGCTTTTGAAGATGATAATCTTCTTCCGACTGGAGTAATTGATCGAATGTAGTATCTCCTGTGGCACTTTTATACAGGATGAAAAAGACCTCAAGGAGAAGTATAAAGAAGAAGAATACTCCATAGATAGCGATTGACATTCCATCTTTGAGGACAAAGTCATGCAGATCTTTCAGTTGACTAAGTAATGCATCTTGCCTTTTGACGATTTTTTGATCAGCATAGGTGGTAGCATCTATATCCAGTTGATCCTTTTTCGTAGCTATTTTTCGATCCAATTCTTCGATTTCATCTTGTTTTTGAGCTTGCTTCTTCTCGATAGCGTCAGATATCTTTCCTGGACCTGCTTTTCCAGAACCTCCTTGACCAGTCATTTCGGCGACGTGTAGTTTCCCAAGTTCTTCCTCGGCTTTTTCGAGTTCACTTTTTCGACTCACCATAGCTAAGATTTCACCTTTTTCCCTTTCCTTATATTCTGAAATCGCTCTTGTCTTTTCCTCCATCATTTTTTCTTGTCTATACTCAGCTAGGTCACCCTGGAACAGGGCTAGGTCAATAGCCAATGATCCAAGCAAAGTGGAAATGATAGCAAAGCCAAACCTGGTCCATTTTAATAGGGTGGTTTTCGAACGCTTTGGAGTGGCAACAAAACTCCTATCCACAGCAAGTATAGTCCCTCCAAGAAAAGCAGCGGCCAAAATAGAGCCGAATAGTCCAATCCCTATTAATACATGTGCCAAATAAAACCCTGAGAATGTCCAGAGTACCACAGGGATCAAGATCAAGAATCCCATCGTTACAATTTTCTGTCGGCTTGCGGTAGGCTGAGCCTTTACCATTTCATAATCATAGCCGAACAGCGAGCTGAATAATTTTAGTATTGTTGTCATGGCTTTAAAGTGTTTTGGTTGGTTTGAATAATACTTCACCCTCTAAATAAAGGCCGTAGCCTCGTATGAATCCTACTTTGTATTCTGTGTAGGCTTTTTCGATATACCCTTCACCGGTCATCGCCAGGTCCTTCTGAGTAACTAGATCCAACTTCTGTTTTTTTAATAGACTCAATGAATGATAAACTTTATCATGTAAGGCCATGGATTCCTCTTCCAGGGTATCTGTCAGATGCAACCTTAAGAACTCAATCTTTTCATCTAGCTCAAGAATCGCTTTATCATAAACTTGCCTGAATTCCATGGCAATTAGCTTTAGGCCTTCTCCCAGTGCAGTCATGTCCTTTGAGCTATATGCATCTCGTTCTCCTTTGAGCATAAAATCCTGCGATAGTAGGTCTTCTAGAAGCGTTTTCTCCTTTGGTTTTGAAGGGCCTCGAGACTCTATCATTTCTTCTGGATGCCTGTCCTCCGTGAAGAGGTATTTGTCGGGTATTGGGATAAACTGATCCTTTTTATCTGCCTGCGGTGTTTCTACCTGTCGTGAACCGAATAATTTTTTCATGAAAGTTGTCATAGTTTCTTTGATTTTAGATGTCTTTAATTGGAATTGAATAGTGCTGATGTCCTGTATGATGACAGGAGTCACATAATGTGACTAGGAGCGTGGGGCTATATTCCCAAGGCTTCAGCCATTCTCCCGAATGCTTGTGCCGGTGGTACTGTCGATGATGTACGTGAAGAGAGTCTGTTTTTCCACAACATTGGCATTGGTGGCCGTCTCTGTCTAGGATGGTATCTCTCAGCTTTTTCCAGCGGGGATCTACCAATCCATCGGTGTACATCTCTTTCCGTTTTGTTGTAGGGGTATCTAGAGTCATTGGTTCCTCCTTTCAGGGTTTTGGTTTTGACTTGTTTAATTGCTAAGTCGATTCCCCGCGGAGAACCTGCTGTAGGCAGTATGAATCCGAGAGGATGCTTAGGCGTTGTGATTGTTCTTGTTTTTACCTTCCATTTTGCACCTCCTTTTTGTTTTGATATTGCAAGTTTATCAGGTAAGTATGAAGCTTTTCTTCCTACTTTGATATTTCTTTCTTTATAGCTGCTTTTCAGTTTTTGAGAAGCCTTTTTGATTTCTTTTTTACTCGATGTATAGCACTCTCGTGCTTGTAGCATGTTACTACCAAAGGAGTCCCATTCACCGTCACAACCATCAGCTTTGATAATTGACCCGGATCTTGAATGCCTAAGGATTTGCTCTTTGATTTGGGTAGGTAGTGAAATTTCATCCCTTGCCTATGGATCACTCGCCCGTATCTTAAGACTGCTTGGATTTCTTCTTGGTGGATTCCGCGCTGCTGAAGTCTGATTTTACTGTGCCGACTGTAAGTCATAGAAGTGGTGGAAGGAATAGTCATTTTCTGTGATTTAAGTTGATTTCTTATTGTTGACACAAATAAAAAACCCAAGCAGGAAGCTTTACTTCCCACTTGGGTTTGACTTAAATCGATGCAACTAAATACTGGGGGCCCTTGACTTGCTTACTTGTAGTGATCTTCCATCTCCTCAACCAATTCCTTCATTTTATTCCTGACATCCACTGGCGATATCACTCTCAACTTAGGACCATGAGAAAGCAATACAGAATAGAGTTCATAATTCGGTTTTACATTAATCTTAATAGAAAACCAGTCAGGATCATCAGTGGCTTTTTCCATCTTTTGACTCTCATGAAGGAGCTTTGCTTTGAGATAAGGTAATAGTTTCTTATGTACCTCAAGCTCTATGGTCATGACTGAAAGCTGGGGATCATTAATCACTCCCAAGATCTCGTCGAAAAAATTAATGGGTTCATCTCCGGGCCCACCATAAGTTCTATAAGGGTGCTTGGAATTTTTGATTTCTTTGATTCTATCCAAAGGCAATGTGGTAAGATGATCCAATCCCTCACTTGCACAAAGCAAAAACCAGCGCCTGTTGTATTGCTTCAGTAGATAAGGCGATACTAGATATTCGCTTGCTTGATTATGACCAAACTCCTGGTAGATTACTGAAAGGGACTGCCGGTTTTCAATTGCCTGATAGAGCCTCACTATAAACTCTCCTCCTCCTTCACTATCTTGGTGATCGTATTGGACGATGATTTTCTTTTCGGAAGGGGATGATCCTGAATCTTTTGAAATCTTATTTTTCTTCACAGGAAGATCTTCTATTCGAAGTGCAAAATCATGGATCCACTCCTCATGGTGAGTACCACCAAAACGTTGCAAAAGAAAAAGTGTAGATTTAAGGTTAGCTATATCCTCTTCCTTCAGTGGCTTATTGCTGATGCTAAAATCAGGGTCTTCATATCGGTGAAAGTGCTTTGTAGATCCGGGGATTTTTTGAGAAATAATACTTGCTCCAAATCCCGCCTCACTCTCCAAATGCCTAAGATCCATTCGGATTTGTCGTGTGGTGACCGTATATTCTTCCTCAGGTTCCAAAAGTTCATTTACCTTCTTAGCGCATTTTTTAGCTAGGTCTTCCAAGGTATATTGATTGACGCGGTCTCGAAGACATTCATCCAGCACGCGATACCGGATATCTACATTCTTATTTTTTGGCATTTTTACTATGATTTCAAAATTTAAGATAAAAAAAACGGAAGACCCCTGCTACTATTCAGAGATTACTTCCGTACCTATTACTACCCACTCTGAGGTGGTCCTTAGAAAGACTGCCGCAAAATTGTGCCTATCTTCTATTTCTTGACTAATAATTGCACAACTAATAGCGTGATCTTGATCAAGAGAATGATTTTTGTACTTGTGAATTTTTTTTTGATTTAATTTTTTACAATTGATTTTCATGAAGATAAAAACGATGAAGTATCCATTCTACTTTCATCATACCTGTTGCTACCTCTGTGAGGTCAAACCTGAATTTTTCGGAGAAATTTTGTTTCGCTCCTACTTCTTTTCTTCTGTGAGCTTTTGTAAAGTGTCAAGAGCTGCCAGTAGCAGAATCTCGATAATTTCAATTGGCTCTTTTTTAAAACTCTTCGTCATGATTTGTTCATTTTTTTGTTTCGGAACAAAACTAGAAACAAGGTGTGAAATTTTTCTTCATACTTAAGAGTGAGTTTTTACAATTCTACCGGTTTACCTCACGGCAAATTATTTATCCAGGCAGTAATCAGCTCAATTCGTCTCAGTTGGCTAAAAGTGCAAAACCTGAAAGCACAGGTAGCTCGGTTTTAGTGGACCTGCCCGCCGTGGCGGGTGCAGATGTTTTCGTAAAGATACGAGATATACCATTAGCACTCCCTGCAAGCTGGCCCGTCGCTAAAATCGGCCCAAGGGCAGATTTTTAAACGCTCCATCCTCCTTGCCTGTCCGCTGTGGCGGATTTTAGTGGAAAGCCTGTCCCGATAGCGTAGCGTATCGGGATGGTGCTTTGAAGTAAAGATTCTGGATATACGATTAGCCCTCCCCGCAAGCTGGCTACTCGCTAAAACAGCCCACTGGACTGTTTCTTGACGCTCGTCCCTCCTTGCCTGTCCGCCGTGGCGGATTTTAGTGGATAGCCTGTCCCGATAGCGTAGCGTATCGGGATGGTTCTTTGAAGTAAAGATCCGAGATATACTTTTATCCTCCCCGCTGCCTGGCTACTCGCTAAAACAGTCCACCGGACTGTTTCTTCACGCTCGTCCCTCCTTGTTTTAGGGGATGCAGTACTCTGAGAAAAGATCCTTTCCCTTATTTGGTGATCAACCATAAGTCTTAATCCTTGTTTTAGTGGATGCAGTACTCTGAGTAAGTGCAAATGCATCAAAGACTGCTCAAGTAGTAGGTCTTAATCCTTGTTTTAGTGGATGCAGTACTCTGAGATATACTAATATTGCCTAAGTTCGTAGTAGGATATAGTCTTAATCCTTGTTTTAGTGGACCTGCCCGCCGTGGCGGGTGCAGATGTTTTCGTTAAGATACGAGATATACCATTAGCCCTCCCTGCAAGCTGGCCCGTCGCTAAAATCGGCCCAAGGGCAGATTTTTTAACGCTCCGTCCTCCTTGTTTTAGTGGATGCAGTACTCTGAG
>NZ_NIUC01000003.1:388966-486761 GCF_002807035.1 Algoriphagus formosus
AAGATACGAGATATACCATTAGCCCTCCCTGCAAGCTGGCCCGTCGCTAAAATCGGCCCAAGGGCAGATTTTTAAACGCTCCGTCCTCCTTGTTTTAGTGGATGCAGTACTCTGAGAGATTGAGGAGAAAGCAGAACTTCAGGGGTTGCCAGAGTCTTAATCCTTGTTTTAGTGGATGCAGTACTCTGAGCCGTACACAGCCGTCCTGCACATTGGAACCTGAAATTGTCTTAATCCTTGTTTTAGTGGATGCAGTACTCTGAGAACAATGAATTGGATTGATGAAAGGAATATGAAAGTCTTAATCCTTGTTTTAGTGGACCTGCCCGCCGAGGCGGGTGCAGATGTTTTCGTAAAGATACTAGATGTACGATTAGCCCACCCTGCAAGCTGGCTACTCGCTAAACCAGTCCACTGGACTGTTTCTTAACGCTCGTCCCTCCTTGTTTTAGTGGATGCAGTACTCTGAGGCGTTTAACGCTGAAGCTCCAATCTACAAGTCAACGTCTTAATCCTTGTTTTAGTGGATGCAGTACTCTGAGACATATGCGTTTGGGTAACAGAATCTGACTTAGAGAGTCTTAATCCTTGTTTTAGTGGATGCAGTACTCTGAGAAGAGATCATATTCTCGTACTTCTTTTGAAGAAGAGTCTTAATCCTTGTTTTAGTGGATGCAGTACTCTGAGTGCCTAATGGAGATCTTTCTGGTTGGTATAATACCGTCTTAATCCTTGTTTTAGTGGATGCAGTACTCTGAGTTGAGCAAACTATGAAAATGGTTGATGATTTTAAGTCTTAATCCTTGTTTTAGTGGATGCAGTACTCTGAGATTATATGTTCAGACGTAAAGAAAATGTTCCCAAGTCTTAATCCTTGTTTTAGTGGATGCAGTACTCTGAGTTGGTAGTCCACGCGTAACCCATTATGTTTCAGACGTCTTAATCCTTGTTTTAGTGGATGCAGTACTCTGAGGGTCGTGTGGTTGACGGAGCAATCAACTCAACTCTTGTCTTAATCCTTGTTTTAGTGGATGCAGTACTCTGAGAAACAATGGTAAAATAGAAGATCCTTGGGGTAATTGTCTTAATCCTTGTTTTAGTGGATGCAGTACTCTGAGCCAGTCAGACTGGCTGTAAATGAACAAAACGAAATAGTCTTAATCCTTGTTTTAGTGGATGCAGTACTCTGAGAAAAAACATTAAGTTGTAACAAAAATACGTAAGTGGTCTTAATCCTTGTTTTAGTGGATGCAGTACTCTGAGGCCTACAGTTGGAATCGTTGGAACGGAGTACGACTTGTCTTAATCCTTGTTTTAGTGGATGCAGTACTCTGAGTGTTTTGTTAGAAAATTGATAACGTGAGAGTGATGTCTTAATCCTTGTTTTAGTGGATGCAGTACTCTGAGACCTAGATCCAATTCTTACTGTTTCTCAATGACTTATGATCAAAATCTCGGGATAATATCTTTAGTTTTACGAAAATAAAACTCAATTTTCTTCTTGTTTGATTCTAATTTAATTCTTTTTTATGGTTTTAAAGGTTTTCTTTTATTCAATTTGATTTGACCCGGATTAGTTTCCAACCCCATTCTTTCTTACCCTTGACGGATTGGAGCACTGCAATTCCTTTTTCTTAAAATCTATTGAAGCTTAACTTTTACAAGTTTAGAAATTTGCATCATACTTTGATTTTGAAACTTCTGAGCTTTTGGAAACCCCAAAGGGTAGCTTACCCTATCCACCAATCCTGAGCGAGTACTAGCTTCTCTTTTGCTCGGGTGACGCCGGTATACCACCATCGCGTCAGCGAAGGAGGATTCATCACATACATGCCCTTTTGCAAAAAGAAATAGATTTTTTCCCACTCTCCACCTTGACTTTTGTGGCAGGTGACCGCATAGCCATAGTTGGCTCGAAGGCTATTTAAGATTGGGTCTTTTTGCATGGCTGCAAAATAAATATCTGTCTTAGGTTTGATCTTTTTCGTACGCATTCGCTGGCTAAAGTCAATCATTAGCAGCCTTTGCTGTTCCAGGTTGAGATTGGTCCGTCCATTGTGAAGAGGCTCAAGACAAAGAATGATTTGATGTGCTTTGCCTGTAAGTCTGGCTTTGACAGTCACCTCTACAAAGTTGATTCCCTTGACAGTGAGTGGATTGCCTACTTCTAGAATTTCGACAAAGTCACCATTTGTCAGTGGGACGATGTAGTTGTTTTGGGTGACCATGAGCAAATCGCCCGCTTGTAATGGGCTATGTGCATTGCCATAGAGGTGCTTTCGTACTTCGAGATTGATATGATGGCAATTCAGATTACTCTGACTGATGGCAGTGATCTGATCGGTCCCGTTTGCCAAGAGGTCTTCGATATACATTTCCTTCATTTGGTCAAATCCAACCAATTGAATGTTTTCTGTAGTTTTTGCAGGTATTTTGACCCATTTAGACTTGAATGTGATGCTCGTCATCCTTCGGATCTGAGTAGCGAGTTTTAGTACATCAGAGTCTTGTTTTTGTCTCAAAATATGGGTGAGTTCATAAGAATGGACCTCTTTCCCCAGATTCTTAAAAAAATCTACCGTCAGGGCAGGACTGTCATCACTGCCGACAGGCGGTAGCTGACAGGGGTCCCCTGCAAATATCACTTTATTGCTGCCTACCAAAGTCAGGAAATCAGTCAAAAGATGGCCAGAACCAAAAGAAGCGAATGAAGTCTCATCGCTACGTTCATCCCCGATCATCGAGGCTTCGTCGACGATATATACTTTTTCTGAATTTTCATCTGCTTGGCGAATTTGAAAAAGAAGTCGCATCTGACCATAGTCTTCTACCTCGGTGCTTTCCTTCTCGGCAGGCGCATCACCATCGATATCTTTGAAGTGATATAGCTCTGAGTGGATGGTTCTTGCCGAGAAGCCTGTTTTGGCGCTGAGGACTGCCGCAGCTCTACCAGTAGGAGCTAGCAGTGAAAATTCAATTTGCGAGTCTTCGAGGTAGTGCGCTAGCTCTTGGAGCATCGTAGTCTTTCCAGTTCCTGCATAGCCTTTAAGAATGAAGAAAGCTTGTCCAGGAAGTTGAAGGAATTTTTTTATTTGATCGATTGCTTCCTGTTGCTGCGGGGTGAGTTGCAAATGATCGTTCATAGTCAATAGGCTCTAAATCTCACAAATTCAAATTTTACATTTTTGGTACCATCTTCCAGTTCGATAGTACTACGGTGGGTGGTGGAGGCAATACAGGTTATTCCGTGAGTTTGGAGTAAGCGAACCAATTCAAATGTGAAAGTTAATTCACCCATTATATGCACAGCATTTGGATTGATGTCCCGAATTTTTTCCAGATATATAATAGCCAATTCCTGTATCGCGGACTCATCAGCTTTCGGATCAATAGGAGGGAAGGGCATATCCTCTATGCTACCATAGGATTTAATTGCTGCCTGAACCTGTGCACTAGACCAAGCTGCAGATGGGTGGTTGGAGAGATTGAGGAGCATTACGGTTCAGAGATCAAAGAGCTTTTTGAGTTTAGACTCATCTTTTAAATAATTTGCTCCCACAAGTGTAATCCCCAGATATTTCGCTCTATTTTTTTGATTAGCATTCAACTGGTCCAAATCATCTGTACAAAAAAGATACGTGTGGACGTAAAGTCCAAAATCTTTCTTCAATGCGGCAGCTTTGTAGAGAGTTTCATTATAAAGCGAATTATTTATTTTATCATCTATCGATATGGTAGATTTACACTCGATAAAATAGAGAGAGTTTTTGTACGTGAATAGAATATCGATTTCATTTGGACTTCCTTCTCTATAGATATGGACTCCCATTCCAATTTCCGGTCCTTCAAAACCAAATATTTTCTTTAGGGTGAATAAAACATATTCTTCAAACCAATCACCCGTCAAATATTTGGTTTCTTTGGTTGATAGCCAGCCCTTTGCTTTGTTAGTCGGTTCAAATCCAAAGCGGATTAGCTCAGCATAATGATTGTTAAAACCAGGGTATTCCTCGAGCTTAACTAGTTTTTCGCGCAATCCATTGCTATGTAAAAAATTAATAGCTTGAATTACTTTATGATCTTTGCTACTCAAAAATATGTCAAGAATTTTTTCAGAATGCTGATAATCCCGATGGGTCTTGTTCCTTTTGAGAATATCTTTTGTCTCATAATACCTATTAGCTCCATCCTTCACTCCATTTGCCTTTAGATAGGTAGCCAAATCAATTTTGTACTGATGAGTAATGATATTTTCAGTGATTTCAGGAAAAATCTGTCGAAACTGATTCTTTCCTCCATCCAAGTAAAATACTTTGGTACTATTTGGAAATTTGGAGAGAAAAAAATTGTAAGCTCCTAATGCCATGATTTTCGTACCACCGGTGAGGTTTAAAAAAATCTCTATGCCAGATTCTAGTTGGAGTTTACTGGAAATATTCGATTCAAATCCTTTTAGATTATATTCATCTACCTCAATCGTCGTAGATTCTTTGATTTCTGCTTGACAAGCCTCTAGGATTTGCGAAGTCACTCCTTTTTTTTCCATTCCTTTAGTGGTGATGAAGATATGAAGGTCTACCGGTCCTTTTTCTTTTATAAATAATACATTGGGAATTGTCTGCAGACTGACAAGAGACACCACTACTCTTTTATTTTTCATGATTCAATCATTAAACTTTTTTAATAATTGTGCTACCTTGAATTCCTGATCCACTCTCAAAATATCTTTACCAGTATAATTGGCAAATGCCTCTATATCAAGAATTTTATCGATACCAAGTGTTTGCACTGCGTTTTCTATCTGACTTATTGCTTTCGGGTCCTTAGGTTTATTGCAAAGTACGGCAAGGTACTTTTTTGATTTCAGTCCGAAGTTTTTTGATTGAGATAAGGAAGCCAGTTTATACATTGGACGCGTAAATTTTTCAGCCCTTATTTTGTCTGATTTATATACTTTACACTCCATCACATAAAGATCATTTTGGTGAACAAACATCAGGTCAACTTCATTGTCATTTTCATGTTGTGAATCACTGCCCAATCGCTTAATTTTCACGCTACAGGCAATTTGGTTATCTTTAAGCTGAAAAGCATTTTTAAAGAATTTATAGCAATACAATTCAAACCACTCCCCGCTTAAATAGGATTTTGACTCTTTGGTGTTTTCTTCATCTAGAGCCTCAGTGATTTCTTTGACCTTTCCGGGATGTTTTGTTTTTAATATTTTGTTCATGAGAGCCTCAGGCGAAGGTTTCTCTTCGTAATACAGAAGGCTATCGTGAATCAAAAAACCATAAGCCATCAGGTAATCCTGCAAGGAGGTTTTTACTTCTGTGTTTTTTGGAATTGATTTTATTTCCGGATAGAGTTGTTGGTATTCTGGTGAGTCGATAGGGGCATAATACATTCTCGATTCGAAATTCAAAAAATGCTGAAAAACCATTTGGGACATCAGCTTATTTCCTCCTGTGATATTTACAGCATAGGCTGCTTGTTCAGGAAATGGAAAAGCTTTGAGCTGATCAAAAATATTCAAGGCGTCATTTGCATCTATCAGTATTGTATGAAATTTGTCTTGGTTGAGCTTTAATGAAACTATCAGGTTTTTGGTCGAGTTTTTTTCTTCCATTTCTTTGCTGGAGATAAAGAAAAACTCTGAATCGGGATGTTTAAATTGCCTGATAAATAAAAGGTTAGGTACGGCTTGATCGGAAATAATGCAGACAAGGTGGGTCATGTTAGAAGATTGATTTTAAAAGAAACTTTCTGCACTTTCTTCACCTACCCACCTAGCTATCTTTTGATAATATGGATTGGACTCCAAAGGTCTGCCATTCCATTTATCCAATTCTTTTTGTGTAAATTTTTCTAGGACTTCGATAACTTTCAATTTTAAAGTTGCGATATCATCTTCTCTCGTGAGAAGTTCATTTGGAAGCTTTTTGATATATTGATTCACTTTTTTTGAAATTTCATCAAAAGCCCGTGAATTGATTTTTACGGATGATAAATCGAGTCCAGCTTCCATTTGTTTTTTTCTGTTTTCTTCATCAATTGCTTTTGCTTTCTCAATGAGCATCTCTGCTTTAAGTCTTTCATTTTCATTTTGTAGTCGATGAATTTCTTCAATCAGCTTGCCCTTTTTTTCATTTATCAAACTGTTTACCTCCCCCTTTAATTTATTCAAATAAAACTCGACCCATTCACTTCCTGGATCATTATCGGATAACGATTGGGATTGAATCTTATCATCTTCAAATCTTTGAAAAAATTTATTTAACGACTCTATCGATAACAAGGAGTTTATTTCAATGGATTGACCTACGATATCTGTATACTTTTGCAGCGCATATTTTGGGTCCTCTTTTTTTTTACCTTTTGCCGCAGCAAAATCAGCAGGTTTTGCCATGAATTTCAACTTACTATTTAGCCCTGGAAAAGGTTTACTCAGAGTGAACAAGGCCTTAATTTGCTCAGATTGATGCCAGTTTAAACCAGGAAGCCCCAATGACCAATTCATGAAAGCTTCGAATTCTGAGGAGAGTGGCTTTAGTTCTTCTAGGGTTTTATTGACAATTCTTAGGTTGACTCTTCCATATCCTAGGGATTTCCCCATCCCAATAGAATGGCTGTAACCATCATTCAAGTGAAATGTAATGGCAGAAATCAATGCCCCTAATTCTGTTTTTTTTAAATTGTGATAGGTGATCAAAAATTTAAACTTTGTGCCTTTGTCCAAGGGTTTAAACCTGGTCGCTACTTTTTCATTAATCTCTCCTGTTCTTTCATTTTTAGGAGGAGGGTTTGTAGCAATTTCTTCAGCAAATCTGACTGGATACCGTTTATATCCTCTAATCTCAGACTCTTTATCCATAAAGGTGGAGTACCTGCCAACCACCTTTCCATTGGTCTCATTTTGTTTAATATAATTGGGATAATAAGTAGGTTTTGGGCCAGCCAAAACTTCTAATTTCAGGCCGAGGGACACAGGGTTGCCTTCTGCAAACGCATGACTGATCCAAACCCTTCCCTTAAGTGATTGTTCTTTTTTTTCTTTATCCCCTACAGTATATCCGAAAATGGTTTCAGAAAGATCTCTTTTAACATTATCTTGAGATGATCTTATAGATTCAACAATTGATTTATTGTAAGTGATTTTATAAAGTAACGATAAGCCAATATCCTTGATATTGGGTTTGGAAACAGGTTTGTTTTGATCTTTTAATCTGAAAAAAACAGGTATAGATTCCCCTGATGTCAATTGCTTCTTTCTCCACTTCCAGTCCTCTTTTTGTTGGTTTCTATCATGGTCATAGTAAGCAAAAAAGAAGTTCTTGATGATTTGAAATTCCGGATCATCGTTTGAAATTTTGATTTCTTCATAATCCCTTTCAAAAAATATGAACTCGTATTGTTTGCCTCTATTGGGTTCTTTTCTGACACTTGGCTGTCCTGTAAAGACAATCTTACCTTTATAGGGTCCATTGGCATCTATCAAGAATTTCTTTCTACCGATCCCATCTTCTTCACCCTCTTCAGAAAAGGTTAAGGTCTCATTTGTGATTTGAAAAAGTTCGTATTTAGATTTTGCAGATTTCTGCTTGTCATTTGAAACGTTCCTGGAATCTTGATAATATTTTGAAATTGGTTTTTGTCTTGTCAAAACATCCAAATCAACATGTTTAATTCTTCCTGGTCTTCCGCATGGCTTTAGGTAGTAGGATACACCGTCAAACCTTAACCATCCAGCCTGAGATTCTTTAGAAAGATCTGATTTTGGATATAAAAAATTATTTTGAAAATCCCGTAAAGAAAGCCTGACATCATTTACTTTATCCTCCAGTTTACCAAATGACATGATTTCAACTACGCTTCGTAGCATCCCTTTGATGCTGGATCCAGGAATAAAATAACGGCCGTTGAAATTATTGAACTCTGGATCAGGGATTTCTTCTTTTTCGCCTTTATTATTGGTAATAAAAATAGTTTTACCTCCATTTCTAATATAAATAGGATTTTCGGCAGTCATCTCAACCTCCAATGTCCCTGATTGAAACTCTTTGAATGGCTTATCATGACTGATTTGGTCAGCCCAGTAAGCTTCTACTACTTTCTTATTAAGAGGAACAAAATTATATGGTGCAGTTATCATGTTTTTCAAATTTAAAGTCTTAATTAAATCCAGAGAATGCTACCCATGCGGGCTCTAATACACTCATATTTTCACATAGCTCATCAGGAACTGACTCCCAAAACTGTACACTATTGATGAACTTGATGTCCTGATCAAAATTTCTTGCTACAAATGAATTTGATGTAAGACGATCATTTGAAATCTGATTCAGTTCCACTGCAAAGACATGATATGCCCCATCAAAATGAGAGATTTTTATACTGAGTCCATTTTGTGATGCACAAAATAGATAGCCTTCAATTACAAAAGGGAGGTTTGTGAAAATATCCTGAGGAACTTTGCTGTTTTTAAGGATCAAAGGTTTTTTGGAGTCTGACTGCCATAAATAACCTTCATATTCTAGATTAAGGTCTATCGCTGATATATCTATTTTCTTCATTTTTTCTCTAATTTTTCACCTTTAAAAAAACCATGACCTTTGGTAGTCATCCCGCCCAAAGGTAAATTTCCTGAAACCAGGTCATCCAAGCTTTTTTCAAAAGCCTTTTTGATTTGATCATCGTTCAAAACAGAAGATTCAACCCATAACTCCAATTCAATTGGCTCATTGGAATGGAAAGCTTTTTCTTGAAAAAGAGCACCGTCTAATGCACCACCGGTGAAGCGGTCGATTTTAACATGATTAAAAACTTTTTCTTTCTTTTTATCATAAGGAATGTAAAGATCATTCAAAAGTACAGCCCCTCGTTTTCCGGAAACTTTCCTTTCTGAATCTTTAGCAAAACCAAAAAGCTCATTTACCCCTTTATTTTCATCATTGGATAAAGTAGAAGATTTACTGATTTTTACTCCTTCATCTTCGAGGTATTCCATGTATTTTTTCCACGCATCTATTTCCTCAAAATTGAAATTTTCTATCTCCTTGATTAAGTTTTCATAAACTTCATCTTCCGAGGTCACTTCGATGTTGGTTTTTTCTCTTATTCCTTTAAGTTGATCCAAAAACGTTTCTATTGGAAATTCTTTACTTGGTGGCTGCGCATTTGTTGGCTCACCAATCACATTACCGGATTCATTATTATAATAAAAAGCAACTCTATGCCACAAGGCTCCTTTGATTGATGTAGCAGGTATCAAAATAAAGTCCTCCTCGAGTAGATTAGGCTTTCCATCTTCCCACCGAATATATTTTTCTTTTTTACCGACTCGATCTGCTTCCTCATCACCATAACCTGCTCCAAAAAGAAAGAAATTATTTGGAGTCAATTTTAAACCGTACCTCTTCCAATTATTAATAGCAGTATCTTCAAATTTGAGAGGAGAACTTTTAGGTAAAATTTGATTCAAGGAGGCGGATTTGGTTAAATAAGCTTCAAGTTCTTCTTTTTGCGCTAAATCATAGATTACTTGAAAACAAACCTCCTCAATAGGTGAAAAATTTCCATGTCCTTTTCTTGTTCCTGAGCCGATTCTGAACTCTGGACTGTTTATCAACTTTAATAGTTTTTCCCAGCTTTGTTGATCATCTTGATTTCCTACGAGTTCAATTTCAAACACAAATCTTGTCCCTTTAAAAACCAGCTCTTCATCAAATTTAGCACGATCAACAGCTGTTCCCCTGTCATTTATTTTAACATGATCACGATAAGGAAGTTGTTTGAAATGGCTGTAGAATCCATCATTAAAGTCTAAATCCTTCAAGCCTTCCACTACTTTACCATTCTCCCCGACCATCAGGCCCGGAGAAAACAAAACCCTGCTGCCAAAACCTTCGCTTCCTCCGTTTCCGAAAATTTCTTCCGCAATTCCATTTTTAATTGCGGCATGTCTGATGATACCTGCCAAAGATGTCCCGGGGATGTATGGAAGACCATTGGCGTCTTTAGACACAACATTGTCATGCAGCAAACCCACCTTGCCTGAATTAATGGCAAATGCGCTTTGTGCCTCAATGGTAATTTGCGCAATATATCTATAGGTATAATTCATCTTTACTGGGTTTTAATTTCTGAAGATAGTTTCTGAATGAAAGAAAGGGCAAATTTCTCCCCTTTATTTTCTGCAATCCTTTTCAGCTCTTTTCTTAAAAAATCACCACCAACTTTCCATTGATTTTGGGATGATCCTTTATAAACAAATCCTTCTAATCCTTTTACATCAGAATTACCAAAGACTAATGCATCAAATGCCTGAAGGGTTAGACATTGTTTCGCATACGCTCTTAAAGTCCCCCATTGGCTCTTACTCACCATTTTAAAATAATGACGGTGATTTTCCAGAAATCCTTTGACCTCCGACTTTACTTCCTGATCGAATGAATGTAGATTTTCTCTATTCTTTAAAGTTTTGATTACAACATCGATAGCTTCATCTACCACGTCAGCATATAGCTCAAAACTTGAGACTGCTTTTTTTTGAGATGAAAATGAAAAGCCTAGATTGACACCTTCCACAGGTAAAAAATCAGGGTTGACCAACACTTTTCCAAATCCCTCGGATTTATAAGAACCTACACCACCTTCAAAAAAATCAGAGTCAATAGGCCTTTTTAAATTCACGACAAAAACAGATCCCTTTTCAATAATTATTCGATCTGCATCTTTGCTGTTTCTGGTCCCGTTCCAACTTTGATATTTCCTGCTTCTGATCTGTGATTGCTCCCAAATTATTTCGCTTTCAGAAATTCCTGTTAGCTGTTCTGCCTCAGGTAAAGCTGTAGTTTGGCCAAAATTGTTAATAAAGCACAGATTGCTTTGTGCGTAAATAACTGTTCTTCCAGTCAAATTGATTTGATATATGGGTTTCAACTCCCCATTGAACTCTATTTCTACCAATCCATATTCTGCAGATTTAGATCTTCCAATCTGTTTTTTTCCAATTAAAGCTTTCTTTATTTCTTCAATATATTGCCCAGTCTGATCTTCTACAGTAAAAACAAACTCAGTATGTGCCGGAACACTAAAGTACCCAAACATTTGACTGTCTTTAGATTTTCTTAAGGTTGGGTCATAAGCTGATTTTAACCTGTAATTTTGTTTTATAGCCAAATATTTCTTTAACTCAGGTTGAATGTACCCTGTCCTGGATTGCTTCAATTGAATGTTTTCAGTTCTTAATTTCTTTTGGGTTTTCTTATCCAGATTATGATGCAGAAAAATCTCATTTCCTAATCCTTCACCTTTTTTGAAATAATAATTAGCAGGAGAAGGGTAGAATCTCTTCTTTTCAATAATGGGATGCGCATCACTAAAAATCACCTTT
Source organism: Algoriphagus formosus (assembly GCF_002807035.1). Taxonomy (GTDB): domain Bacteria; phylum Bacteroidota; class Bacteroidia; order Cytophagales; family Cyclobacteriaceae; genus Algoriphagus; species Algoriphagus formosus. Next base: position 400,362 of record NZ_NIUC01000003.1, read on the forward strand.
CCCGAATGAAAAATTTCCAAAGTGGATTTTTCATCATCCATCTTGTAAAGGCTTTTGGCTACTATCCCCAAAAATTTTGATCCCGGAATGTAGTTTAAGGAGGATGAATGCGATTCTGTTGCAGCACTGCTAGTCAATACTAAGTCCGATAAAAGTCGGATGTGGAATTCATATTTTTTCATAGCTTTTTACCTGATTATAGTATTGAAATTTGACATCTACCCAAGCCTCTGTTTCTATTCAATCCTAGACTTTTAACCCAATTTACTGATTGTGTTAAGAGATGGGGGGCAACATCTTTGAAAAGCACTATAGTGCCAAAAAGTGTTAAAGGAACAGTAACCTCCATTTGCCTCAGACTACCGTCATCTGCAAGACCATTCAAGTCTATTTTCGTGGATGAAATAACCTCATACAAAGTCTCTTGTTGACTATTTTCTAGGATTTTTTCAGCTAATGATCTAGAAATAACCGCATCTTTGAAAAAAGCACAAGACTCGTCCTGCATTCCATGCCCTTCTCGTTTTCCAAATATGATTTCTACTTCTTTGGACGAAATCATTTCCTTATTTAACCTGGCGATTTCTTCTGAAGCTTCTCTAAATAGCCCTTTCATAGTTCTGCCTGGGATGTAGGGTAAGTTATTGGAATCTTTCAAAACTAAATTATCTGCATATGTCCCTCCGGTAATTCCTGATCCAATATGCCAATAGGTGAAAAATTCTATTTTATAAATAATTGATTTCATAACTTTTCGATTAAATATTGGATAGTGATATCAAATCATAGAGGTGCGTATATTCAAAATTTCCTCTTTTTACTTTTGGATGATTCAAGTTTAATTCTGTTAAGTAGGTAGAATTTGGACCTAAAATCTCTTTGATTCTTGCCATTAAATATGAGGCTTGGGTTTCATCATCCCTGATTATTCCCAACCATTCTCTTATTTTTGACTTTGGTGCAGAAGGTCTGTTTATTTTTCCTACACGTGAAAGAAGTGTGTCCACAGTATCAAATCCGGTTTGCTCTTTTAAGAAGTACGGGCCATAATCAAATTTTAGCCCTTCTTTAGTTGTAAGTTCCTGTTTTTCGATTTCATTCATATCATCGATAAAAGAGGACTGAACCTTATGAAATAATAGGGAAGAAGGAGAGAAATCTGAATCAATGGTTTTGGAAACTTTTTTTGCTTTGGCACAGAGTTCTTCAGCCAAATCGGCGCCATAGTGAAATGGGTATTTTGGTTTGATAAAAGCAATGCCTGCACAGGCTGTTAAGCCTTCAGAAAATCCAAGATTGAATTTTTTAAGCTTTAATTCGTCTTCAAATTTGGAAAATAGTTCCTTGGTGAGTCTCTCAAAAGCCTTTAGGAATGTATTTGTAAAAGGAACTGCTAAATCACCTCTTAAAACAGCTGTTACATCATCTCCTCCGATTACAATTGGACGGATAGGGATTTTCTTCAATTTACCGGATTCTATTTGCGGAGCAATTATTTCCTTATACGCTTCCTGGACAGCTAATTTTGTTGCTTTATCAAGAGTCTTTGAAAATTCTCTTACCGTGGTTCTGACAAGATCTTCTGGCAAATTCTCGTACATGGAAATCAATTTTTTACCAAGATTGTTGCCATCTGCATGAATAACTGCAATCCAGTTACTTTTAGAAGAAAGGGTTTCAAGTTCACCTTGATTATTACCTGTGAGATCCTCCATATCAAAAATCTTTTGATTGTCCTTGATATAATCAACACCTGTAAGAGATTCGTATAACCTTTTGCTTGCACGCTTATTGAAAACTAATTTTGCATCTTGTGTTGCATCTATGACTTCTGTTTTATTATTATACTTTACCCCTATACCACCTGTTCTTCTAGCTGTCTCTCCATACATAAAGTGACTGATCTGGCTTGATGTATACTTAGCTTTATTTCGTTGAATTCTAAGTTTATCCTCTAAGCCTTGTAATGCATCCTTGAAAGAGATATTATCTTTTAGCTCTATCACTGCTTGGCTTACCGTTATTCCCGGAGCCTTTTCCATTACCCTGCGAGGAAACTTCTCAACGATTTTCTGACAGTCTTCTTTTCTTGAAAAGAGATATTTAATATTTCCAGCAGCTTGAAGAATCACACTATCATATTCAAATTGAATTCCGCTTTCCAAAATAAAATCAGTAAAATCCGTAGTACAAATCTCTTCCACCAACTCACTGCCTCCTACAATCTCTTTAAGCTTATTGGTCTGAAAAATGAAGCTTTGAATGCCCTGAATACTGGCACCATATAGGTATTTGCTCATAAAGTTGAATGTTTAATTATTTTTCCATATCCCACACTTACGCTTTTTCCTAAGCCGATGTCAGGTGGTAAAAGGACGTTTGATTTAAATTCAATTGTGAAAGCCATCAAGTCCTGTTGTTTGCGCCGGACTTTATTCACTTTTGGAATATCTGATATTTTCACTTCGATTTTTTCTTGAATCTTCCAGGATACCCCTTTTGCGAAAGACAGAATATTGCCAATTAAAATTTTTTCCAAAAACTCAACCTTCTCTGATAAATCGCTTAAATCTTGATACCTGCGATAGTTTGATTCATTTAGAGGCAGCCAATTTTGCAATCTATATCTATGATAGGTTCCGTTAACCCCTAGGTTGAATTGATTGATTTTTATATTCTCAACAAAGAGGGGGCGAGGGTTTTTCCCAATTTTAATCTCACCAAGATTTTTTAGAAATAAATGATGTATCTCCTCAGTCCCATGATGAATGCTAATGATTTCTGCTTTATTTTTTTTCGATTGATACTGGATCAGTGGATAGGTGTAGTCAAATTTGTTGCCTTCAATATGATTGTGAAAGATTATATGATCTCTTCCCACCAAGTCAACAATAGCACCTCGAAAAGCTAGTATTTCACTGTTTTTCAGAGGAGTATTAAAAGAAATTTTGATTACTCTGATTGTTTTCATTGAAAAAGGATAATGATTGACTCAACCGTTACTTTAAAAATCACTTTTCGATAATATGAAAAATTCTCAATTTTTAAAATCTTAATATGATGAAATTCTGAAAATGTAGTTTGACAGGAAACGAAGCTATTTAACTAGCATGTAGTAGTTTTTCCTTTTTAATTCATTCGGATGAACCACAGATTTTGATGAAATTCTTGCGTTAAATTGTTTTAAGAAGGTTTGATTGCATCAATTTTTATTTGGAAATAATTGTAGGCTTAAACATTTTAAATATTGGAAATAATCAAAACCTGACATTTTGAGTCAATTTTTTTTCAGCTTAATCATATAATGAAATTTTTTATGAAACTTATTCCCAAGTGACTGAAGAAAAAATAATTGAAATGAATAAGGAAGAATTTTTAAAAAGATTAGGGATAGAAGGGAGCCTGACACAGTCCCTGTTGAGTGGATTTAAAGATCTGGATGTGTTGGTCAATGGTGGCTTCTCGAATGAAATAGTAACAATCGCAAGTAGACCAGCACATGGAAAGACATCTTTGCTTTTCAACCTGATGATGAATTTTTCAATCAGACAGGAATTTAAAGGAATCGTAGCTTTCACACGAATGACGCAGCGGGACTTTATTTTTTATTTCTCTTCTTGGATCACAAATACTGATTTTTTTAAAGCAGAGCCTACTGAAGAGACATTAGAGAAAATCTATCCACATTACAATTTGCTTACTTCAAAAAGAGTGAAGGTTGTTCATCAAATTCTTTCCTTAGACGAGATTTTCACTTTGGCTGAACTGCATAATGCGGATTACATATTGCTAGATGATTATTTCAGAAGTTATACTTGGGAATATGATGTAAAAAAGTATGCGGAGGATTTTTCTAAAATTCAGGACTTTGTTCAAAAGAAAAAAATCTCCGTTTTTGTGACAATTTTGACTTCCAGGATGGCTGAAAAAAGGGGAGGAGATATGAGTCCAAGGCTCTGTGATGTTTACAGGAGTGATTTGGTAAGTACTTATTCTCATAAAGTGATTCAATTATATCGCCCGGAAGTATATGGGATCACAATGTGTGAAGATGGGTATACTTCTTTAGGTTTAATGGAAATGTTGATTCAACAAAACTCTAAAGGAAGAACTGGTTCGACCCGATTTTTTCATTTAGCACCTAGAAGAATGCTGGAAGATCCAGGAGGGGCATTTAGAACTAAGCTTGAAGGGGCACCTTCCCGAAGTAGCATTTTTCCTGATTTCATTTAATTGTTTTTATATCACAAGAGTCTTTTTGAATGAAGTCCCAAACTTGAGACCCAAGTGGAGAATTGATTATTTTATCAAAGAAATTTAATGATAAGAGGCGATTGATTCGTTAAATAGGTATAAGGATTTTTCTGGTTGGCTTAAGAATTATAAGAAATTATTCATGGATCTTACAAATACGCCTCCCAGATTGCCTACGTTAATAAAGGTTTCTTTCAATGGATTGAATTTCCTGCTGTTAGGTTGTTTGGTGAATTCTAATTTCTAATTGGAAATAGAAAATAAAATTGATTTTTAAATGATTATGCATGAATTTATTGGGTTAAAACGTCTTCGAATTAAGAGACAAGAGATTGAGTATGCTCTTCTAGAAAAAGAAAGAATTAAAAAGAAGGCCATCATTTTTTTTGGGCTTTTTATTTTGACAATACTCATCATAATTCCACTCCAAGATTCTTATATAAGTTCTGAAATTTCGGAGTCTGGTTTCAATAATGCTCGGGGTCTTCTCAAATTTGGGGGAGTGCTTTTTTGGATTGGACTATTCCTAGGATATCGAGTTTATCGGTTGGGAAAAGAAATTAAATTGCTAAAAAAACATTACAAGCAGTTAGCTGATCAGGTCAACTACTTAAGTAATTGAATAAGGCTGAATATTATTTCTAGGGCTCCCATTACGTCATTTATGAATTTTATTTTTAAATCATTTATATAAATCTTAACTATTTGGAATGAACTCTCATCTTGAAAAGATTCTCGATTGCTTTGCAAGAATGGATATCGAAGGGCTAAGGATTCTGTTGAATGAACAAACTTATTCGGATGTTCCAAAAGACTTGTTCTTGGAAAGATTAGAGGAACATTTTGAAGATTTCAAAAATCCAGATAAATCGCAGGATAGTGGACTTATTGTTCTTCCGGGAATTTGCTGTCATCAATCTTGTGAACCCCATCTAGGAAGAGCTGGCTATAAGTTCATAGGTTTCTCAGGGATTCATTTCGATTTGAGATTCGCTACAGAAATGGATGAAGGGGGTATTGAAACAGTAAAAGATATTTTTGCATGTAATCGTTTTGTAACATTTAAAAAAGAGGAGGGTTTAGGGGATTATCACCATTTTTGGGTTTATGAGGATGATCAAGAATCTTTTCAAAAAACCCCTGAATACATTCTTCTAGTTGAAAAAGCGAAACAAGGAGTGGCGTTTTGGAAAGAAGAATATGAGGAAGAGGTGGTATCGTTATCCGACCTTCGGGGCTGGCTGAACCATTATCAACCCGTTTATTTTAATATTCAGGAAAATTTAGAAATGGCTTACTTTTTAGATAATATGCCTAATCCAAAAATCAGGTACATAAAGCGTAGGTGGGATGATTTTTTGAACTTGTATTCCTTTTTAGATTTACTAATACACTTAATTAAGGATTTTCAGCATGATTTTCAACGATTTCAGTTAATAGTTTCAGAACCTATATTGGAAGAGAGCCTTATGGATTGGGTATTGGAAATTGAAGAAAAAATTGAGAGAAATCAATACTGGAGATTGCAAGGTATGATGACTTCCATAGAGTTTTTTCCTACTGAATGGAAATTGTGCCGCCCGTTAGGTCTCTCATTTGAAATAGAAGATAATTTGATTGCAGTTGCAGAGGAATTTCTAACCTGGTTTGAGATTGAGCGAAAAAAATTGGTTTTACACTATTTCTCATTGACGCAGTCTGAATTGGATGAATTTATGGATCAAAATACAGACCCTGATCTTGAATATCGAGTGAAGCGACTTTTGTCTTTTCATCTTGATAACAGGGAAAGGTTTCGGAAAGAAGGTGTTTACATTCCTTATAACTTGGGTGTTAGCCTTAGAGATCCGTTCGGGAATGATTAATTAGAAGATCTTAAAAAGACGATCTCGGTTTAAAAAGCTCACTCTTTACGTAAAAAAACGAAAAGACTCTATTTTCATTTAGCTCAGTGTTTGATTGATAATCAATCAATTATAATTTTTAGCTGCAGCTCGGTCTTTTTCTTGAGTTGTGAGTTATAAAAAAGCTGCAGCCGTTGAAAAAGTCCATTTAAACGAAACTGGAAAGGTTTAAAACAAAAAAAGAGGTCGTTTCTGACCTCTTTTTTAAACTGGCTCCCCCTCTTGGGCTCGAACCAAGGACCCCATGATTAACAGTCATGTGCTCTAACCAGCTGAGCTAAGGAGGAATTTTGTTTTACGTCATCCCTTTCGGATAACGTGATGCAAATGTAGAGGGATGTGTTATTTTTTCCAAATACCCCCACAAAAAAAACTTAGCTAAATTTTATAAATTTTTCTTTCCACTTCGCCCTCAGTCACTTAAATCTACTCTTTTATTTCTCCTTTTCGCTTGTCAAGCATCCCATTGTAGATAAAGGTCACTCCCAAGACCATCAAACCAGCAATTACGGCCAGCAAAACATTGAAATATGCAGGAGCGGAAAGTGTCAGTCGAAGGAAGATTGTCGCCAAGGCAAATGAAGAATAGCGAAATAAGTTGAGGTACTTGGTCGTATATCGTAGGGAAAAGAGCAATATAAATACATCTGCAAAGATCAACAGGGTATAGAAAAGCTCCAGACTATAATTGAAATGATTGGTTTGGTAGGCGGTAAAAAGATCATAAATACCCAAGCCAAGAAAAGTGAGAGCGAGGTATGTGGAGATCAGCTTCTTTATATTGGAAAAGCCGGATTGCTCTTCATAGTTGCCGGTAATACGAATATGTCGCTGTGCTCGATAGAATAATCCCGTGATCAAAAAGATCAGAATAGCTCCAAAAGCATCGGAGATTATTGGTCCCAATTCCCAAAGGAAGTCCACATCCCAGTGAATTTCTCCTAAATAATGTCCAAACTCCTTGAAGGCATCCCGAAGCAGCAGTAGGGAAATAATCTCAAATTGCTTCCCTACGGAATCAGCTACCGAGTGCGGAATCAGAAAGATCAAGCCGAGAATCTCAAAAATCAGTAAAACGGTAAATGCGAGTTCGATTGCAAAAAAAGCCGATACTCCTGCAAGTGGATTGGCGATGCCCAGGTAATTCAGCAAACCGATGATCAGGCCGCCGACAAAGAAGGCTACCACCAGATTGCTGATCATTTTACTGACTCGGGGACTCTCCCAATGCTCATCGAGTTGGTCGAAAATCCGGATTTGCCACTTAAAGAAGTTTTTGATCAAGGGTGAGTTAATTTAAAATCAGAACTAAAAAGGAGAATTCGCAGGGATCCTTTGGGGACTTTGGTCACCAAGGGATTCCATTCATTGATTTTTTGCGCTGAATTTTCGAGTCATTTTATTGATGAATTTGACGTTTCTCCAGCGTAGGGCCGACCAGTCCTCATTGATAGAAACCTGACGAACGCCCTCATACCCCTGATCTCCTAAAGCTTTCCAACCTTTGTCTCGATTGATTGATACCTGATAGCGTTTGGAGCTTTTCTTCGGATAAGCGATCCAGAAGATTTCATCTTCCCGCAGCTGTGGTTTCATTTGATCGAAAAGTACCCGTATCTCCTCCTCGCTTAGGGCAAAACCTAAAAGAAAGTCCGGGTGATCAGAGTCTTTTGCCAATAAACCCATAGATTTCCATTCTTTCTCTAGGGCTTTTAATTCTTCAGGACAGTTCCAGATTTGAATTTTCATCCCCTCCTTAAAGTTTAATTTTTTGAGTAGCGGATCCATGATTTTTTTCTATCAATTTACCAGTATTTCAAAACATTGCCCATATGAATCCCTATTTTTGAGCATGCGAAAGATTATTTATGCTCTTGTTTTGGCTTGTTTGCCTTTTTTCCTTTTTGCGCAGCAGTCTGATAAAACCCCTTCACCCTACGCTGCGGGTCAGGCCGTCGCTACCATTTCCAATCCGCTGTTGGAAGAAATCAGCGGTTTGGCTTTTTCAAGAAAGCATCCCAATCTGATCTATGTGCATACGGATAGTGGGGGAGAAGCGGCTGTGTACCTTTTGGACTCTATAGGAAATGAATTGGGCAAATTGGAATTGGAGGGGGTAGAAAATCGGGATTGGGAAGAGATAGCCGTCGGTCCGGGGCCTAATGGGGAATCTTACGTCTATGTGGGTGAAATTGGGGATAATCTGGCAAAGCATGACGAAGTCATTGTCTATCGCTTTCCCGAACCCAACCGAATTCAATCTGGTAAAGTCGCAGTGGAAGCAGCGATCCTGACCTATCCCAAAGGTGCACGGGATGCTGAAACGATGATGGTGGATCCCCTTGATGGCCGGATTTATATACTCTCCAAGCGGGATGATAAGAATTCTCTTTACAGCTTTGATCAGGAGGCTTTTGAGAAGGCTGGAGAAACTGAGATGAAAGACCATTTCAACCTGCCTTTTACCATGTCCACAGCAGGGGATATTTCCGCTGATGGCAGCAAAATTCTGATTAAGAATTACCAGTCCATATTTTATTGGGAGCGGGAAGAAGGGGAAGATTTATTGGATGTTTTGAAAAGAGATCCAATCGAACTCCCTTACAATCCTGAGCCTCAGGGTGAAGCCATTGGTTTCGGACCATCGGGAGCTACTTTCTACACCCTTTCCGAAAAACGATTCTCCATCGTGCCCGTTCTTTACTGTTATCCATCTACCCGTTAAAATGCAAAGCAGCCAAACTATAGTCATGATTCGTCCCGCCAATTTTGGTTTCAATACCGATACGGCGGAGAATAATATTTATCAGCAGCAAGATGAGCGGGCTCCGACCGAGATCAAAGCATTGGCTCGAAAGGAATTTGATGGATTTGTGGCACTGCTAGAGGATCAAGGTGTTCAAGTGGTGGTGGTTGAGGATACGGAAAAGCCTGTGAAAACAGACGCTGTATTTCCCAATAATTGGTTTTCAACACATCCTGATGGGAAAATCATTCTCTATCCTATGTTTTCGCCTAATCGCCGTCTAGAGCGTCGGAAGGACCTGATCGAGCTGCTGATGAATTCAGGATTTCAGGTAAAAGAAATCATTGATTTAAGCTTTTTTGAGCAGGATGGACAGTATCTCGAGGGGACGGGCAGTATGGTGATGGATCATGATCAAAAAATCATTTATGCCTGCCTTTCTGAGCGTACCCATCCGGTTCCTTTGGATTACCTCTCCAAGCTGATTGGATACAAGGTAATAGCCTTTGATGCGGTTCAGGAGGCTGGAGGTAAGGTGGTTCCCATCTATCACACCAATGTGATGATGCATGTGGGTACTGATTTGGCAGTAGTTTGCTTGGAAAGCATCGTGAAAGCCTCCGACAAACTCAAGGTGCAACAGAGCCTGACTCAATCCGGGAAAAAAGTCATTCCGATTACAGCCAAGCAGAAGTTTCATTTTGCTGGAAATATGCTGGAGGTATGTAATGATGGAGGGGAAAAATTCACGGTGATGTCACAGGCTGCTTATGACTCTTTGAATGTAGGTCAAATTCAATTAATTGAGAAGTATACGACCATTATCAGCCCTCAGATTCCTACGATTGAGAAGTTGGGAGGGGGTTCGGCTCGTTGTATGTTGGCTGAGATCTTTTTGCCGAGAAGTTGATTGGGACTGGGGTTGGAGACCTGTCTACCGAAGGTAGGCTGTCTTTCGCCCACGTGAGTGTCCTCACTCACGTGAATATTGCATCCTACTACCTGCTGTGAGTGGAGACTTTCTGCCTACGTGAGTGTCTTCACTCACGTGTATATTTTGTCAAAGGATCTGCTGTGAGTGGAGACACTCAAAGCGGCAACAAGGATCTAATGCCCACGTGAGTGTCCTTACTCACATGAAATTCAATACTTTTTAACCAATCACTCTCCATAAACCCTTTTCAAAGCCTCGGTTTCTTCAATGCTTTGGTCCAGGACACGAGGTAAAACAAACATGCTGAGAGCAAAGCAGACCATTACTAGAATAATTCCTCCTTGGAAAATGTGAAAAAACAGGGAATCGGTGCCCTGTGGTACCTTGTAGACCCATTGATAGGAATATAAACAGCATATAATTCCAAAGTTTACCAGTTGGAAAAGGTTGCTGGAGGTAGAAAAGGAGGCAAAGTTTTTAAGCCTTTGATACTTGGGCCAATAAGAACCAATGAAAGCCAATGAGGTCAAGATTAGAAAGCCGGATAAAATAAGAACCCAAGCTTTGGGATCGTTCAAAATAACCGAAACTTGGTAAATCAAAAGTCCTAGTAGAATGGGGTATAGGATTCGATAGGAGCTAAGGAATGCGCTCATCTCTTGCAAAAAATATTTTTTGACCCGGGCCTGAATGCTCTTCGTGTAAGATTCCTCTAGGGTACTGAATCCAAAAATCCCAAAACTGCTGTGAACCTTTCTGAAGGCATCTTCAAGACTTAAGGTTGGGCGTTTTTCCAAGAGCTCCTCTATTTTACAGGCCACATGATCCAAGATCTCGTACTGCACATCGATATGCACATAGCCCTTTTTGGAGATCATCTTCTTAAGCAGATCGATTTGTTCTTTGGTCAACTTCATCTCCACTGTACTTTTTTTATTTTTTGAAAAAGTAAGGTATAGCCTCTGACAAGAAAAATACTGATACAAGCCAATAAGCAATAGAGAAAACTGGCTTCATCAATTCCTAGACCCTCAAACCAGCTTTTTTGCAGCCCGAGTACCAACATGGAGGAAAGGAAAAAGATGGTATTCACCGTAGCTAAAATATGAGCATTCCTGCGTGTTTTATTCTTCCAGAATCCAATCAAAATGGTTCCGTACATCAGGATCAGGAAGGTGGTTTTGAGGATTTTCTCTAGGCTTTTTATCTCCAAGTTTCCATAAACTGAAAAACCTGCAAACAGTCCAAAACCTAGGAATATAGCCGGAAGAAAGCTTTTCCAATGTAAGATTCCAGCAAAAAACTCCTTCACTACTCCCCAATGTATGTTTATAAGTACGGACTGCTGAAATTTTCGTGGAGGAAGGGCTCTCACTTTTTCCTTCAATACAGTCTCAAACTCCGCAGGGGAATCCAGTTCGGCCTCGATCTCAGAAGCGATATGATCTACCCATTCAGCCTGAATGTCCCGGTAGTAGATATCCTTTTGATTCGAAATCTGCACTATCTCCGATATTTGACTGCGGTTCAATTTCATACAAAAGCAGTTTTGGATTTGAGTTTCCATGCTTCATAGCTGGATAGTGAATGAATGACAAGCATAAAGCAAAAAGCGATGGATAGATAATTGACTAAGTAATCCGGTACATATTTATCCCAACCTAAAACCCGGGGAAGATTCAGAAATAGGTTGTAAAAATGAAGGGGTAATGCGACATAGTTCAGAAACTGATTGCTAAATACCGACCTCACCAAAATGCCTGACTTGCTGAACCCGAATAGTGCACGAATTCCTTTTGTTTTTTTTCGAGTTCTGACCATTAAAATGATAGAAAAAGCCACAATGTAGACCAAGGGGAGGATAAAGAGGATTAGGACCTGTAAATGCCAAGTGAGCGTATTGACGATCAAAGCCAAAATTGCCACCAAGAGCAGTGTAAAAGCCATCTTGGGCCAAGAAAAATAGCTTTTGATCAATGACCATTGGGTTTTTCTTATGGTCTTATTGATATTCTTGTTGAGTTCATGCTGGATTTTATGGCAATAAGCATAGGACCATTTTTGGTCCAAGTTTTCCAGTTCAGATTCAAACTCTTTCTTGCTGTAATTTTCTAAATGACTAATGTAATGGTCATAAATCTCTGCAAGAAGTTCGGCGGCATGGATTTCCTTCTTCCGAATGGAATCTTGTATAGCTTGAAGTTCTTTATCAGTGAGTTTTCTCATTTTGTCAAAAAATTAAAATTTTAATTCGGGATTTAGGCCAGGGTTAATGATCCGCTGCAAATTCTCCACAAAGCTTTGGAGCTCGGACATTTTCGAATGCACTTCTTTCTGTCCGTCCTTGGTCAGGCTGTAGTATTTTCTCACCCGATTATCTACTTGCTGGATTTCGGTGCTGAGTAGGCCCTCGGCTTCCAGTTTGTGCAGGGCTGGGTAAAGTGCACCCTCTGTGATTTTGATTTCGCCGGCGGTGAGTTCTTTTACCTTTTGTGTGATTTCGTAGCCATACATCTTTTCATTTTCCTCCAAAAGCTTGAGGATAATGGTCTGAAGACTTCCTTTTATCAGGTTATTGTTTGACATGGATTTTTTGATTTGTTCAAATATATAAAAAGACTATATACATAAGAAACTGATGTATGAAAAAATTTGGTGTTTGGGAATTTTTTTTAAGCCCAAGTGGGTATTTCTTACATGTTTATTTCGCCATAAGACATGCTGTGAGTGGGGACACTCACAGCGGCGACGTGTTTGGGATTTTTGGTTCGATGCCAAAACCGCCCACGTGAGTGTCCTCACTCACGTTAATTTTTCATCCTATTATCTGCTGTTAGTGGAACCTTGTCTACCGAAGGCAGGCACTCACAGCGGCGGAGAAAAAAGGTTGGGAGCAGGGAAAACCCTTTTTCGAAAAAATCAAATTTATTCTAACCTCATCTATTCAAAAAAACTAGTACATGTCGATCTGAATTGAGTTCATCACTATGAGTCTTAACAAATGAGACTAAGTTCGATTTAATTTCCTCAACTGGGCTACGATTCGATATATAGGCGGCAATTCTTCGACTAGGTAATTTGAGGATTAGCCCTTCCTTATGATAGCTCCAAGGCACTAAAATCAATGGAACCCCATCCAAATCATTTGTCGGGTTTTTTCCGATTTTGGATAATGAATAATCAGAATCTAAAAGGCCTAAATATGAATTTTGAAGATTTGAGGTATAGTTAAAAAAGAAATTTTCCCCGACTGGATAAAAGGAGCGAATCATCAATGAGAATTCTCTTTGAGAAGGTTCCTGCCTTTGATTTTCGAATAATAATCTTTCTTCCTCAGAAAGCCCTAGACTATTCAAATTGAATCGTATTCTCTTTTTTAATTCTCCTTCATAACCAAAATTAAAAACATCGTAAGAAAAGGGTAAACTCAGAAAATTCTCACTGCTTTTCCTATTTAGGGTAAAGCCACTTTGGTGAACAAAAACTATACCCTCGAATCCCTTTTTGATAGGGATCGAGTAGCTACTATCCGAACCGTTGATCGTTAGAAAATTGTAAGGTTCATTCGGAATGACATTGTTGAAAAAATGAATCTCATGACTGTTGCCCTTTGCAAAATTCATTGACAATAATTGATGCTTAGACTCTTGGACAAAATTTCCTGAAAAGTCAAATTCAATAAATTTCATTAGGATATTGTCCTTGATGATAATGGAGTTTTCAGATACCTGATAATCTTCAATTTGATTAAACTCCTTGGGCCCACTACCAGAACTTTTCAGTGCAAAAAGAAAGTCGCCGAAACGGTTGTATATCAGTAAGTTGTCAAGCTCTTGATCTTCCACAAAGATAAGACTGTCATAGGAAACAATCTTATAAGGTTGGACTAGGGGATTAGTATCCGAGTCTTCTAGCATCACATATTCGATGGAGCTAAAGAAATCCGATAAATTATTTACCGATTCTTTTGCTGAAGATAAGTCAATTTGAATGAGATTTTCTTCAATACCCTCATCGGGCTGGCAAGAGAAAAGAATCAAAATAAAAAACAGAAGCTTACGCATAATCTTATGGATGCTAGATTTCAAAACCAAAATTTCAAACCATTCCCTCAATAAAGGTAAACTCAAGTAAGAATCGGACTTTCGCAGGAGGTTTGGTCGGATACATTGCAATTGTCGTCCGCAGGTCTGCATCTTATCTGAAAGGAAAATTCTGAACACCACTCTTTTTTCTCCATGTAGCCACTTGAAACTACTTGAGCTTGAGAATCAAAACCTGAAAGACTGACAAATAAAGGGATGATAAAAGCAAGATGTTTTTTCCTAATGATATTTTTTGATTACGTAAATCTATACACTTACAACGAAAAAAAAGTTTACCGCTAAAATTCTAGGAGTACTTTTCTAAGCCCACGTGAGTGTTTCTAACTTTCGCCCACGTAAGTGTCTTCACTCACGTGGATTTAATTTAAAGGTGGAGACCTGTCTAACGTAGACAAACGCTAAAAGTGCCTAGGATAAAATATAGTGACTAATACTTCCATTTCCTTAGGATATCCCCAATTTTGCTTTTATGGATTATCAAGAAATCATCGAAGAGGTATATCATCAAGTTCAAAATCTTAATCTTAAGGGGAATGTCGCCACCTATATCCCTGAACTTGCCGAGGTAGATCCTAAGCAGTTTGGGATTGCTTTGGTAGATCTGAAGGGAAACGTGTATGGGGTAGGGGACTATCAGGTGCCATTTTCCATCCAAAGTATCAGTAAAGTTCATACGCTGACCATGGTCTTTCATAAGTTTGACACCCAGCTTTGGTACCGAGTCAATGTGGAGCCTAGCGGTAATCCATTCAATTCCATCGCACAGTTGGAGTATGAAAAGGGTATTCCAAGAAACCCCTTTATCAATTCGGGTGCGCTGGTCATAACGGACGCGCTTTGCAGCAAATTTGAAAGGCCCACAGAGCAGATTTCTGATTTCATCAATGAGATATCGGGTAAAAACTGCGTAAGCATCAATCAGCAAGTGAAAAACTCCGAAAAAAGCCATGGGGAGCGAAATACTGCCTTGGCCTATTTTCTCAAATCATACAAAAACTTCGATAATCCCGTCGAGGAGGTGTTGGACGTTTATTTTTCGCATTGTGCGATTGAGATGAACTGCGTCGATCTCGCCAAATCCTTCTCTTTTCTGGCAAATGATGGCTTTTCGATTTTTGCGAATAGACAAATTCTCTCCGAAAGTCATGCCCGACGGGTCAATGCTATTATGCTTACCTGCGGATTTTATGACGAGGCGGGGGAATTTGCCTACCGGGTAGGAATGCCCGGTAAGAGTGGTGTGGGAGGCGGTGTAGCGGCTGTCATGCCCCATAAGTTTAGCATAGCCGTGTGGAGTCCGGAGTTAAATGAAAAAGGCAATTCCGTCAAGGCTATCAAGGCATTGGAGCTTTTGACTGATAAGTTGTCTTTCTCCTTGTTTTAGGCAGTTTTCGCCTATTTTTAAATGTCCTGCTTAGCTATCTTGGCATGCATTTCCAAAAGCATGGGAAGAGCGGCCGAACCGTACCATTCTTTCAGTTCCATTTTTAAAACACCAGCCTGAACAGCCGGGTCGCTTTCGGAAAGCTTCTGCGCTTCTTCCAGACTATCCACATTGAAGAAAAATAAGGCTCTTAGGTCTTCATTTCCAAAGAAAGGGCCTGCCAGAACCATTTTTCCTTCTTCCGCCAACTTGGTGATATTGTCTAAATGTCCTCGCTGAAGTTCTGCCCGTTTCTCAGGGCTGTATTCCTGAACTCGCTCTCCCCGATACAAGAAAGCAATGACATATTTTTTCATGCCATAGTCATCTGCTCCGAGCTCTTGGGCAAGTTTCTCATCATATTGGCTGTTTTGAGCGAAAGCTCCAAAAGCAGTAGCCAGAATTAAGGCAAAGGCGAATAAAAGCATTTTCATGGGAGAGTTGGGTTATTGGAGTATAAGTGCTACGGTATCTGATTTTGTACGGACTTTCAGCCAGGCTAGAAGTTTGTCGGTTTCTGCCTTAGTTGGCTTCCTTCCAAATTCCGCAAAAGCCATCAACAGGGTATCAGTTTTAGCAGAATCCAAATCACTCAATACGGTTCGGTTTAAGGTGAATTTACGCAAATTGGGATGATTAACTTTAGCCTCTTGAGCTATTTCTGGGCCCAAAGCTCGAATCTGACCATAGTTCGCGACCTCCTTTTCCAAAAGCGCGATCCGTTCATCCTTGTTTTTGATGATTTCCTCATTTCGCTCATATAGATCTTTGAGGATATCAGAGCGAAGCAAATTCATATCGGTAGGGGAGTTGCCGCTCTGTTTGATGATTACCTCAGTGTTGTCAAGATTGTATTCACTCGCCTTCGCAGTGGTGATATCTAAGATTTCTTGATTGAGCTCTTCCCCGATTAGCATTACTTCGATGGTTCGAGTCTTTGTAGAAAAATCATATTCGGCATTGAGTACCTGAGTTCTTGGGAATTTCATCTCAACTTCCACAAAACGTCTAGCCTGCTCTTGCCAGATGGTGCGGACGACGATACCATAGGCCAAGAAGACACTGGGAATCATGGTAAGCAAAGTGAAAACTGTGATGTAGGTCTGAACCCGCTTTTCTTTTTTCTCGTCAAGAAACTCCTTTTTCGGATATCGCATAAAGCGAACAATCAGATAGGTGGAAAGACTGATGAATACCGAGTTGAT
Organism: Algoriphagus formosus; assembly: GCF_002807035.1. GTDB lineage: Bacteria > Bacteroidota > Bacteroidia > Cytophagales > Cyclobacteriaceae > Algoriphagus > Algoriphagus formosus. Next base: position 416,934 of record NZ_NIUC01000003.1, read on the forward strand.
AAAAAAGAGGTAAAAGGCTCCGAAGAAGTAGTAAAAATTCATGGTGGCCAACCCGTAGCCTGCGGTACAGAGTGGGGGCATGAGAGCGGTGGCAATGGCAACTCCGGGAATGGCATTGCTCTTCTCTTTTCGGGAGCCTGCGATGATTCCGGCGAGCCCGCCAAAGAGTGCAATCAGCACATCCCAAATGGTGGGTTCTGTACGTGCCAAAAGTTCGGATTGGGCAGTATCTAGCGGAGTGAAAAGAAAGTAAATGGTAGAGGTCAAAATGGAGATAAAAACAGCTACCCCTAAGTTGCGGAGAGAGCGCTTCAATAGCTCGAAATCATTGATGCCTGCAGCCATCCCGATACCCATGATTGGACCCATCAAAGGGGAGATTAGCATGGCGCCAATAACCACCGCAGTGGAGTTGACATTGAGACCTACGGAAGCCACAAAAATAGCGAAGATCAGGATCCATAAATTAGCTCCTTTAAACTCTACGTTTTTACGGATATACTCGATTGTTTCCAGCTCGTCTTCCTTACCTTCCTGCAGGTCAAATCGATTTCTGAGATAGATCAAAAAGCGGATGAGTTGGTTTCTTCTTTTAGGCTTCGGCGCTACTTGCTCCATGTAGTTCAATTTAAATTCGAGCACAAAATACGGTTTATAGGAGAAATCTATCAGGATATTTTTTATTCGAATTTTGGCCTGATCCTTGACATGGATGTAATTAGTTTCATCCAGTTCGGATAAGTTTTTTGAGAATTACTTCATTTTTTCACTTCAATTATCACTTTTGTTTAGAAATCTTAAATAATTGAATTTAAATATTTTAAAATACTTTTAGGCTATTCAAAATTAAATGAGGCTAAAAAATTTAGATAAATCTAAAAATGAAAAATTATGTTGATTTCTCTTTTTCCTTAAAAAATTCAGAATAATTTTGTCCCTACTCAGTTCGGATCTGCGGATCTTCTCTTTTTTAATAAAATATCACAAAGAATGCCCAAGCTTATTTTGATAGATGATGATCGAATTCAGCATTTACTTTTTAAAAAACAGCTAATGATGTACGCTCCTTCTTGGGAGTTTAACGCTTTCCTCGCCCCTACTGAAGCAATGACCTGGCTGCAAAATAATGAAGTAGATTTGATCATTTCAGATCTCAATTTGGAGGAGGAAACAGGCTGGGAAATCTTATCTAAAATCGCAAAACTTTCTCAGGCACCAATTGTGTTTTTGACTGGACATGCCACCTCTGAAGATCGATTAAAAACAGCAGATTTTCCTCAGGTAAAAGGCCTTTTCGAAAAGCCACTTTCGGAGGAAAAATGGCAGGAAATTTTGTCTATGATTGGAGGTTGATTTAAAAAAGGATTTTATCCTTTTCACCCTATTTTTTTCATCCAAAACTCACCTTTAATTCTTGTCCAATATCCATCCTTTTTGAGTAGTGTTTTGCTTTCCTTCCTATCCCAAAAACCATCCTCGAATTAGTGATTTTATTGGCCGATAGAAAGACCATCAAAGCCCTCTTTAATCTTTGAAATTTGAAATCAGTTTGGGCTTTACTGATAATGGTTCTAGAAACTTTCACCTCAGCAATCAATTTCTGAATTCATTGACAATGGATTTTTCTTCGATGTTAATTATTGTCAAGTCTATTCGCCCTTCATAAAAAACCAAACATTCTTACGCCCCTTGGTTAGATTTTTGTTTTCTTTGCACTACTCCTAGCGGGTATTTTTGTAAAAACTTATAGATTAAGCTTCCTATGGCTGGAGAAGCAAGCGACCGAAAACCATTTATTTCAAAAAAGATTGACAAGTTTTTCAAGGGTCTAGCAGATGCCTGGAACTTTGTCAAGCGTTTTTGGCAAGAGGTTTTCCTTCCTCCGTACGAATTCAAAGAGGTTATTCATCAGTGTTATCGCATTGGAGTGGAGTCTCTTCCATTGATTTCCCTGACAGGTTTCATTGTGGGGATTGTATTTACCAATCAGTCTCGACCCTCTCTTTCAGAGTTTGGGGCGACTTCTTGGTTACCATCTTTGATTTCTATTGCAGTGGTGCGTGCCATGGGTCCATTGGTAACCGCTTTGATTGCTGCGGGTAAGGTGGGATCCAGCATCGGAGCGGAAATCGGCTCTATGAAAGTGACGGAGCAGATTGATGCGATGGAAGTTTCGGCGACCAATCCATTCAAGTTTCTGGTAGTTACCAGAGTTATAGCAACTACCTTCATGATCCCGATTTTGGTGATGTATACTGATTTTGTGGCCTTGATTGGTTCCTTTCTCAATGTAAACGCCAATGAACTGGTGAGTTTATCCACCTTTTTCGTGCAGGTCTTCGAATCTGTTTCCTTTCTTGATATCTGGTCTTCTGTACTGAAATCACTCCTTTTCGGCTTCACAATTGGTATTGTCGGCTGCTACAAGGGGTATAATTCATCCAAAGGTACCGAAGGAGTAGGGCGTGCAGCCAACTCAGCGGTGGTAATTTCCATGTTCTTGATCTTTATTGAAGAGTTGCTTGCTCTTCAGATTGTAAACGCAATAAGGGGAATGTAGGCATGTCAGAAAGAGTAGTACATATCCGCAATTTGCATAAAAGCTTTGGTGACCTGGATGTCCTCAAAGGCGTTGACCTGGATCTTTTCCGGGAGGAAAATGTGGTTGTATTAGGTAGATCTGGTACGGGTAAATCCGTTTTGATCAAAATCATGGTCGGTTTGCTGCGGCAAGACGAAGGGATCATGGAAGTGCTAGGCAGGGAAGTCTCTACCTTGAGCACCAAAGATCTGAATTCATTAAGGCTAAAAATTGGATTCTCTTTCCAAAACTCAGCCTTGTATGATTCCATGACTGTGCGAGAGAATATGGAGTTTCCATTGGTCAGAAATATCAAGAATCTCACGAAGAAGGAAATTACCTACCGTATCGAGGAACTCCTGGATGCTGTAGGACTTCCGCAGACTATCAATCAGATGCCATCTGAGCTCTCTGGAGGACAGAAGAAGCGAATCGGTGTTGCCCGTACGCTTATTCTTAATCCTGAAATCATGCTTTATGATGAGCCGACAGCTGGTTTGGATCCGATCACCTGTGTGGAAATCAACAACCTTATCAATGAGGTAAGAGAGAGATACAAAACCACATCCATTGTGATCACGCATGATTTGACCTGTGCAAAAATGACTGGGGATCGAATGGCGGTATTGCTTGACGGACAGTTTAAGGCGATGGGAACTTTTGATGAAGTATTCCCACGTGCGACTGACCAGCGTATTAAATCATTTTACGATTATAATTTTACAGAAACATGAGAGGCGAAAATAAACGCTCCGTAATCGTCGGAATCTTTGTTTTTCTGGGTATCGCCATTTTGGTAACTGGCGTATTGACCTTAGGAGGTCAGCAGAAAAAGTTTGTCAAATCGATCGGCCTCAAGGCTGTATTTGACGATATCGGAGGACTTCAGACAGGAAATAACATCTGGTTTTCAGGGGTGAAAATCGGAACCGTTCGCAAAATCAATTTCTACGGGGACTCCCAAGTGGAAATCGAGATGAATGTGGAAGAGGCCGTAGCGGAGTTCATTCGCAAAGACTCCAAAGCCACGATCAGTTCGGATGGATTGATTGGTAATAAGATTATTGTCATCTATGGAGGTACGACCCTTGCTCCACCCGTCGAGGATGGAGACAGACTGGAGGCAGTTATGCCGCTAGATACCGATAAGATGATGGAGACCCTGCAGGAAAACAATCAAAACTTGGTAGAGATCACAAATGACCTTAAACTCTTAACTGGGAAATTGGCCCAAGGAGAGGGGATTGTAGGCGCTGTGATGACTGATAGTACTTTAGCTGAGAATTTCCGTTCTATTCTGACCAATCTGGATCGGGCTAGCCGAACCAGCAATCAGATGCTCGCAGGATTAAACGATTTTACTTCTAAGATCAACCAAGAGGGAAATCTTTTCAACGATCTAGCCACAGATCAGCAGATAGCCAAAGATCTTCGTGCTACGCTTGAAAGCTTCAAGACATCAGCGGAAAATACGGAGGTTTTGACGCAGAAATTGACTGAAATCTCTGAGAAGCTAAATGATAAGGATAATACATTAGGACTATTGCTTAATGATCCTGAGTTTGCTCAGACCTTAAAAAATACGCTGGAAAACACAGATTCCGCTACTTACAACCTAAATAGAGGAATGGAGGCATTGGAATATACCTGGCCTTTCAGAAAGGGATTCAAGCGAAAAGCCAAAGCAGAAGCTAAGGAAGCAGAAGGCAATTGATAAGCTAAAAAGGTATTTTAAGAGTTTCGCCCGTTGGATATTTTCTGACGGGCTTCTTTTTTTTCATCCCCATTTGCCGAAAGGACCTCAGTTGTATTTTCGCTGGTAAGTACGGCTTTTAGCTTAATGGGAAAATGATCAGACCCTATCCCTGGAAGTACTTCCAATGCAGCTAAGCCAAAGTGCTTACTCAGGAATACATGATCTAGAGGCCAGCGTAAAAACGGGATTTTCGCGTGGAAAGTATTGAAGGTTCCTCTTCCTCGTCTAGGGTCGGCCATTTCGGAGATTTTGAGAAATAATTCAGTCGTATAGCTCCATGCCACATCATTCAAATCCCCAATCACAAAGGATGGCTTTGGATTATTTTTGGATTTTTTGCCTACAATCAGAATTTCAGCGTCCCGCTCAGTGCTTTCGTCATTTTCACCCGGGACAGGAGGTGTAGGGTGAATGGCATACAGGGTAATTAGTTTCCCATTTTTGAGCTCCAAATCCAGTTCTAAGGATGGAATATCAGGATCTACCAGATAGTGAATTTCTTTTCTTGCAATGGCTAGCTTACTGTAGAAAAGTAAGCCATAGGTGTTTTCCTTCGGGATTTTGATTGAATAATCGTAAATCTGATCTAGCTTTTCTAGAGAATCGGCCCAGTTTTGATTTGTCTCCACCAAAAAAACAATATCAGGATCTTGTTTTTGAACAAGGTTCAAAACTTTATGGTATTGATTATTGTCTTGATACACATTGGCAACTAGGACGTGTAAACCGCTATTTTCATCAAATTCTACAGATTCTATCATCTTTTTGCCAAAAAGTGTAAATGGCCATACTTGATAGGTCAGGTAGGCTGCAGAGATTATCAGAGCCCCTATCCAAAGCCATATTTCAGAAGACAGCTCTTTGCTCAAGGCAATCCATAGGGTGATGAGGAGTAGATGTAAAACCAACTTTTGAAGCCTTGGGTAATCAAAGACACGTATCCACCATTTTACAGACTTGAGTAGCGGCAAAAAAGTAAGGAAGATGATAAGCAAACTAAAAATTTTAAGGAGAAGGCTCATTATAGATTATCGAATCATTCTGGTGAAATAGTGTTTTTTAAATTAGAATTTAAGTCTATTCCTATTTTTACTTCATTCCAAAAGGATATCTCTTATTTTTGTCACTCGCTATCAAACCTATCATGAGACAGATTAACCCAACTCAAACCGACGCTTGGAAAAGACTTAAAGACTTATCCGAAAAATATAAAAATCTTTCCATTTCAGAGCTTTTTCAGGAACCTGAAAGGTTTGAACGATTTAGTATTTCTCTAGAAGACACCCTTGTTGATTACTCTAAAAATCGACTGAATAAGGAGATTTTTGATACGCTTTTAGACTTGGCTCGGGAGTGTGAATTACACAAGGCGATTGAGTCCATGTTTACCGGTGAGGCCATCAATGGTACCGAAGGCCGGGCTGTACTCCACACAGCCCTTAGAAATCAAAAAGGTAATCCAGTCTATGTTGACGGAGAAGATGTGATGCCGGAAATCAACCGTGTCTTGGAAAAGATGAAAGTCTTTTCCACTAAAATCCAAAAAGGAGAGTGGTTGGGCTATACCGGAAAAACTATCAAAAGTTTGGTAAATATCGGAATCGGTGGCTCAGACCTTGGTCCTGTCATGGTGACGGAGGCTTTGAAGCCCTACCAATCCGAAAACATCGAAATCTTTTTCGTTTCCAATGTTGATGGTACTCATATCGCAGAGACGCTTCGAAAAGTAGATCCTGAGACTACCCTCTTTTTCATCGCTTCAAAGACCTTTACCACACAGGAGACCATGACCAATGCTCATACTGCAAGGAATTGGTTTCTGGATCATGCTAAAGATGAGAAAGCCGTAGCAAAGCATTTTGTGGCTCTTTCTACCAATCAAAAAGGCGTTGAGGCCTTTGGAATTGATCCTGAAAACATGTTTGAGTTTTGGGATTGGGTAGGAGGTAGGTACTCACTTTGGTCCGCCATTGGTTTGCCGATTGCCTGTGCGATAGGCTTTGACAACTTTGAAAAGCTTCTAGCCGGGGCCCATAGCATGGATGAGCATTTCCGTCACTCCATGTTTGATCGAAATATTCCGGTGATTTTGGCGATGATTGGGATTTGGAATACAAATTTCCTTGGGGCCACTTCGGAAGCGATTTTGCCTTATGATCAGTATTTACATCGTTTTGCCGCCTATTTCCAGCAAGGAAACATGGAGAGCAATGGCAAATATGTCTCAAGAGATGGAGAGCGCGTATCCTATTCCACAGGGCCTATCATTTGGGGAGAGCCTGGGACCAATGGTCAGCATGCTTTCTATCAGCTCATTCATCAGGGTACGCACCTGATTCCTTGTGATTTTATTGCCCCTGCGATTTCACACAATCCGATCGGTGATCATCATGTGAAGCTCCTTTCCAACTTTTTTGCACAAACTGAGGCATTGATGAATGGAAAGTCATTGGAGCAAGTCCGGTCAGAAATGAATAAAGCTGGCAAATCAGTGGAGGAAATTGACAGGGTGGCAACACATCGGGTTTTCGAAGGAAATAGACCTACCAATTCGATCTTGGTCAAGAAAATCACGCCCTATAATCTAGGAATGCTCATTGCCATCTATGAGCATAAGATTTTCGTTCAGGGTGTCATTTGGAATATCTTCAGTTTTGATCAGTGGGGGGTAGAGCTAGGAAAAGTTTTGGCCAGTAGCATTTTGCCGGAATTACAATCTGATGCAGAAGTCAGCTCACATGACGGTTCGACAAATGGACTAATCAATGCCTACAAAAAAATGAGATCTTAAATTTTACTTTAAGATCTTCAGTCCAATAGCCTCTATTCCTTTGAGTTCTGCTTCACGCATGTATTGAAGCAGAATGACTTGATTTGTCCCTGACTGGATTTTGAAAGGAAGGGTGTCATAAAGGGTATAAGTACTGCCAAAGCCTTCACCCATTGGTTCTCCATCTATGTCAAATAGCGTTAGATTGATCAATTGATTCTCCAAAGTCTGTAAGGAAGAGTCTTGAGTGATCAATCTAACGTAAATATTGGCGTAGGGATAATCCTCCTTAAACCTGATTCCGATCAGATTTGGCCCAAAGCTCTCAGGCAACTCACCAATTTCAAAAATCAAACTGTCCTGTGCAGACCATCCTTGGCTGGGTAGCTTTTGAAAATCCTCATAGACCCTCTCATCCACGCAAGATGTAAAAGCCAAAAGAAGAATCAGCCCAGCAATGATGCGTTTACTCATTGTTGTTCCCTTTATCATTTGGCTTTTGATTTCTCCTAGGCGGGAACTTTCGTTTAGAATTCCCGCTATTTCCTCCATTCTCAGATGATTTTTGCTGAGCTTTTGGAGCAGTATTGGCTTGATTGCTATTATCCGGTCTCGGTTTTGGCTTTCTCCTAGGATTTTTTCTTCGACCTTGTCCAGCTTGTCCAGCAGATTGATTTCCTTTATTTTGAGGAGTATTCTGTGGTTTGGAAGCTTCCTTTTGAGGATTCGGATTGGCGCCTGATTGATTTTGGTTTCTTGGGCGATTACGGCTTTTCTTCTTCTTTTTCTTTTTGGCAAACTTCTTATCCAAAAGCTCAAGCTCTAGGGTGCTTTTAGCAGCCATATCCTCGAGTTCTGTAGATTCATTTACTTGAAGATTGAAGACCTTTTTACCTTGCTCATTTAATTCCAAAATCTCATTTACCCGATCACAGGTGATACTGTGCCAATCATTATCATTGTTGTAGCTAAACCACATCATTCTCCTGAAAATATCCGTCTTCTGCAACTTGGCAGGACCTTGTTCAGTCTGTAGCGGACGTTCTACATTTGGGATGTGTTTGATAGCCTCAATATAGGTGTCGAGCTCATAGTTGAGGCAGCATTTCAAGCGGCCACATTGTCCGCTTAATTTGGCTGGGTTCAAACTTAATCGCTGATATCTGGCTGCTGAGGTACTTACGTTTTTGAAATCAACCAACCAAGTCGAGCAACAAAGCTCCCGACCACAAACCCCGATGCCACCTAGTCTTCCAGCTTCTTGTCGAAGGCTGATTTGGCGCATTTCTACCCGGATTTTGAATTCTCCAGCCAGCAATTTGATCAACTCTCTAAAATCAACCCGCTCGTCTGCGGAATAATAGAAAGTAGCCTTGCTGTTGTCTGCCTGAAACTCAACATCGGAGAGTTTCATTTTCAAGCCTAGTTCTTGGATGATTTGTCGGCATCGATAGAGAGAGGGAACCTCCCTATTTTTGGCTTCTTCCCATTTCTCGATGTCTTTTTCATTGGCAACTCGATAGATTCGGGTGATGTTGTCATCATCACGAATCTTCCTTTTTTGCATTTGAAGCCGTACCAGTTCACCTTGTAGGGACACATAGCCAATGTGGTGTCCACTCGGGACATCCACGACTACCGGGTCACCGGTGTGAAGATCGAGGTAATCCACGTTTCGAAAGTATTCCTTTCTGCCACCTTTGAACTTTACCTCAACTATATCAAAATTATCGACTGTCGGGATGCCCATGTGGGCAAGCCAGTCGAAAGAATTCATCTTATTACAATCGCTCGTGCCGCAGCTGCCGTTATTTTGACAGCCGCCGGTACCTCCTGAGGAGGTGGAGCAGCTACTACATCCTGACATATATGTATACAGAGTCTTTAAACTCCGATTAGTTTTGGGTTTACTTGATCAATTTTAAGATATCCTTCCCGATATCTTTTCTGAAGTAATGATCCTTCCATGAGATCTTATTGACCGTTTGGAAGGTGTTTTGAAGGGATTCTTCTAAATCTTTTCCTCTTCCCGTGACAGCAATGACTCTTCCACCTTGATTGGTCAGTTCACCAGTTTCTTTCCTGCCTGTACCGGCATGGAAAATAATTGCATTCTGAGCATCATCGGGAAGGCTGATTGGGTGCCCTTTTTGATAGCTTCCCGGATACCCACCGCTTACCATCACTACCGTGGTAGCATAGTCAGGGGAAATCTCTAAGCTATAGTCTTTCAAGTTTTCAGTGCCTATAGCCCAAAGTAAATCCAGAAAGTCACTTTCGATACGTGGCAGGACAGCTTCCGTTTCGGGATCGCCCATCCGTACATTGTATTCGATTACATAAGGTTTGCCTGCCTTATTCATCAATCCGATGAAAAGGAAGCCTTTGTAAGGAATATCTTCGATTGCCAATCCTGCAATCGTGGGTTTGACGATTTGATCTTCTACCAGTGACATAAACTCCTGATCTGCAAAGATCACGGGACTTACAGCGCCCATGCCTCCTGTATTCAGTCCTGTGTCACCTTCTCCTATTCTTTTGTAGTCTTTGGCCTCCGGCAAAATTCGATAGCTTTTACCATCTGTTGCCACAAATACAGAGAGTTCGATTCCTGTCAAAAACTCTTCCACGACAACTTTTGCAGAAGCTTCGCCAAATTTTTGGTCAAGCAGCATCTCCTTTAAGGAGTCCTTAGCCTCTTCCAGCGTTTGGCAAATTAATACCCCTTTTCCGGCAGCTAATCCATCGGCCTTTAATACGATGGGAAGGTTTTGTTTTTCCAGATATGCCAGTCCTTCTTCAATTTGGTTGGCGTCAAAGGTTTCGTAGGCAGCGGTAGGAATTCGGTGCCTTTGCATAAATCGCTTTGAAAAGTCCTTGCTTCCTTCGAGTGTGGCTCCCAGTTTGGAGGGGCCTACGACCGGTAGATTTCTGGTTTTATCATCTTGAGCTAAGAAGTCTACCAGACCTTTGACCAAGGGCTCCTCGGGTCCTACCACCAAAAGGTTAATTTTATGATGAAGGACGGCCTCTTTGATTTTTTCAAAATCAGCAACTCCAATGGAAAGATTGGTAGCGATTTGGGCAGTCCCTGCATTTCCGGGTGCTACGAAAAGTTGATCACATTTTGGGCTTTGTGCAATTTTCCATGCGAAGGCGTGTTCCCGGCCTCCGCTTCCTAGCAAGAGTATATTCATTGAGTAATGTCTAATTTAATTGGCGTGCTCTGAAATAAATTTGATTCGATAGACCCGCAGTTCGTCCTCTGCAAAGTCCTCATCCTCAAGTTCTTCAAGGGCAGGTTTTATATGATCGCTTTCTGCGGTCATAAAATAATCATGGAGAATCTCCTCGCGCTCCTCGTCCATGATATGCTCGATGTAATAATCGATGTTCAACTTGGTACCTGAGTAGATGATCTGTTCAATCTCTTGAAGCAGTTCATTCATACTGAGGTTGAGGTTTTCAGCAATCTCATCCAAGTCGATTTTACGGTCGATTTGTTGGATGATGGAGATTTTCACTTTGGACCGGGAACCGGCAGTCTTCACTACCACTTCCGAAGCTGTCTCAATCTCATTCTCTTCTACATAGTTGGCGATGAGTTTGAGAAAGGGCCCACCAAATTTAGCTACTTTTCCCATACCAACCCCGTTAATCTGCGCGAGTTCATCGCGGGTGGTAGGGTAGATGGTGGCCATTTCTTCCAAGGAAGGATCTTGGAAAATGACGTAAGGAGGTAGTCCTTTGGCTCGGGCTACTTTTTTTCTTTCTGCTTTGAGCAGTTCAAATAGCTTTTCATCATAGGCTACTCCTCCCGAACTCACCTCGACTTCCGGCTGCTCGTTTTCCATTTCTCGCTCGAAATCATGATCTTTGAAGAAATCTACCGAGTAAGGAGCCTCTAGGAATGCCTTTCCTTTCTTAGAAACTTTCAGCGTTCCGTAGTTTTCGATGTCTTTTTCTAGAAAATTAAAAACCAATGCCTGTCGTAAAATGGAGGTCCAGGTCTTTGCGGTTTCTTCAGAGCCTTTTCCGTAAACGGCCAGCTTATCATGCTTGTAGCTTTGGATGTAGTCATTCATTTGACCGGTAATCACATCCACGAGGTGTTCTAAACCAAATCGCTCTTTAGTCTGAATGGCAGCTTCCAAAGCAATTTGAAGGAAATCCATTCCCTCGAAAGTTTCGCGGTCTCGCTTACAATTGTCACAATATCCGCAGTCTTCATTTAAGGTCTCCCCGAAGTAGTTTAGGATGAATTTCCTTCTACAAACGCCCGTCTCTGCGTATGCCGCCATTTCTTGAAGAAGAATTCGGGCATTTTCACGCTCCGTGACGGCTTTATCCTTGTTGAATTTATCAAGCTTGACGATATCCTCATATCGGTAAAACATCAAGCAGTGACCTTCCAGACCATCTCTTCCTGCTCTACCTGTTTCCTGATAATAGCCCTCTAGTGATTTGGGTACATCATAATGGATGACATAGCGTACATCGGGCTTGTCAATCCCCATTCCAAAAGCAATGGTCGCTACGATTACATCGACCTCCTCATTTAGAAAATCATCTTGATTTTTGATCCGTACAGCTCCATCCAATCCAGCATGATATGGGGCTGCATTGATTTGATTCACACGAAGGAGATCTGCAATTTCCTCTACTTTCTTTCTACTTAGACAGTAGATAATGCCTGATTTCCCTTTATGCGACTTGATGAATTTGATCAGCTGCTTTTTAGTCTCATTCTTTGATTTTGGACGTACTTCGTAAAAAAGATTTGTCCGATTAAATGAGGACTTAAATATATCAGCACTTTCCATCTGCAGATTTCGCTGAATATCCTGCTGTACTTTTGGAGTAGCAGTCGCGGTCAGAGCAATGATGGGAAGATTGGGGGCGATTTGATAGACAATGGATTTGATTCTTCGATACTCAGGTCGGAAATCATGTCCCCACTCCGAGATACAGTGTGCCTCATCAATAGCCACGAAACTGATCTTCGCTGATTTTAGGAATTCTACATTTTCCTCCTTCGTAAGGGATTCAGGTGCGACATAGAGTAACTTGGTCTTTTCAGCCAAAACCTCCGATTTGACTCGATTGGACTCTGACTTACTGAGGGTCGAGTTCAGAAAGTGGGCATTGATACCAATGGCATTTAACTGATCCACCTGGTTTTTCATCAAGGCTATCAGTGGAGAAATCACGATGGCAGTACCATCACGGACCACGGCAGGCAGCTGATAGCAGAGTGACTTACCAGCTCCGGTAGGCATGATGACGAAGGTATTACGATCCTTCAGGAGGTTATCTACAATTGGTTCTTGATTGCCTCTGAATTGGCTAAAACCAAATATTTCTTTTAAATCCGATTTGACTTTTTCTTCCACAGGAACGGGTGCTTTACAGTAATCTGAAAACGGGATTGATCGATTAGTTTTATACCTTTGTTCAAAATTAGTGATTAACGCAGGTAAAATTGAATTTAGCGAAAAATATTAGAAATACTGCCACGAGAGTTTTGCAAAATGAGGCAGATTCGATCAAAAACTTGATTTCATTGCTTGATGAGGACTTCGAGGCCTGTGTTTCCACTATTTTAGAATCCAAAGGGCGTGTAGTCGTTACAGGAGTAGGAAAGAGCGCCATCATTGCTAATAAAATTGTAGCTACGCTGAATTCTACCGGCACCCCAGCACTTTTTATGCATGCTGCTGATGCTATTCATGGCGACTTGGGAATGGTGCAGCGAGAAGATGTGGTAATCTGCATTTCCAAAAGCGGCAATACGCCTGAGATCAAAGTCCTCGTTCCCTTACTGAAGAAAAGAGGTTCCATTCTAGTCGCCTTGGTGAGCAACACTCAAAGCTATCTCGCTGAGCAGGCCACATTTGTCTTGAATGCAACCATCAAGGAGGAAGCCTGTCCGCTTAATTTAGCACCGACCAGTAGTACCACCGCCCATTTGGCTTTAGGTGATGCTTTGGCGGTTTGCTTGCTTGAAGCAAAAGGCTTTACCTCGGACGATTTTGCTGAATATCATCCGGGTGGAGCATTAGGAAAGCAGCTTTACCTGAAAGTAGAAGATGTAATTCGTCAGGACGAAATTCCGGTTGTGCAAGAAGATGCCGGCATTCCGGAAGTGATCGTAGAAATATCTGGGAAAAGACTAGGTGCTACTGCAGTAGAGGATTCTCAAGGAAAACTGGTAGGTATAATTACCGATGGAGATCTTCGAAGAATGCTTCAGAAGACCTTGAATATTCAGTCTCTCAAAGCTTCTGACATCATGACTCAAAGTCCCAAGACTATTGCAAAAGAAGAGTATGCTATTCGGGCCTTGAATGTCATGAAAGCACACAATATTACACAGCTGGTAGCTTTAGATGGGGAAAAAATCGCAGGATTTGTTCATATTCACGAACTAATGAAAGAAGGAATCGTCTAAAATGATTCATGCACAATAAACCCTACATAGTCATCATGGCCGGGGGAATAGGTTCCCGTTTTTGGCCTTATAGCCGCAGAAAGCGGCCAAAGCAATTTTTGGATATTTTGGGTACTGGAAGGACACTCCTTCAGATGACCTACGATCGATTTAGACAGTTGGCAAGTCCCGAGCAGTTTTTTGTGATTACCTATCGGAAATACGTGGACTTGGTTAAGGAACAATTACCTGAACTTCAAGATTATCAGATTCTTAGCGAACCGAACCGGAAAAATACCGCGCCTTGTATCGCCTATGCAGGCTATAAAATCCATTCCATTGATCCCAATGCCACGATGATTATCACTCCTTCGGATCACTTGATTCAGCAGGAGAATAAGTTTTTTAAATCTATCAAAAAAGCGCTCGCGGCAGCCAATGAACCGGGTCGCTTAGTGACACTTGGTATCAAGCCCAATCGTCCCGAGACAGGATACGGTTATATCCAATATGTAGAAGGTAGTGGAAAGGATGCGCTTAAAGTCAAGACTTTTACCGAAAAACCCAATATCAAATTAGCAAAAGCTTTTATTGATAGCGGTGATTTTGTCTGGAATTCAGGGATATTTATCTGGAAGTGTGCGAGCCTTATTCAGGCCATGGAAAAACACATGCCGGATCTCGCTGAGGTTTTCCAGGAAGGGGAGGAGCACTTTGGTTCGGAACGTGAAGCAGACTTTATCACCAAGGCCTACTTGCAGTTTAAAAATATCTCGGTAGACTATGGTTTGATGGAAAAATCGTCAGATGTCTACGTGATTCTCGGCGATTTTTTGTGGTCAGATTTGGGTTCCTGGCAAAGCCTGCACGAGGTTAGAGAGCAGGATGAGGACGAAAATGTCATCGAAGGCAACGTCATGCTTTACGGTACTAAAAAGAGCTACATCAAGTCTGACTCCGGAAAACTAATTGTAGTCGAAGGTCTTGAAAATTACCTAGTTAGCGATACAGATAATGTGCTATTGATTTGTCCGCTAGATGGGGAAAAGCGCTTCCGTCAGTTTGTAAGTAATGCCCGGAAAAAAGGCGAAGATTACGTTTAGCCTTTGCGCTGACGGATGACCTCGTAGATCGCTACTCCCGCAGATACGGACACGTTCAAGCTGTCAATATTCCCACTCATCGGTATTTTGACTCGCTCATCTACGATATTCAGAATCTCTTCTGAAATTCCGTTTTCTTCAGAGCCAAGAATCATTGCAACCGGTCCTGAAAAATCCGCTTCATACATTTCCTTTTCAGACTTTTCTGTGACGGCCACCAGCGAAAGTCCCATTTTTTGAAGGTCACGGCAAGCAAAGAAAAGGTTTTTAACTCGTGCCACCGGAAGGAAATTTAAAGCTCCTGCAGAAGTTTTGACCGCCTCAGCATTGATTTGGGCGCTACCTTTCTCAGGAATAACCAAAGCATCGACTCCAGCACATTCGGCTGTCCGGGCTATAGCTCCAAAGTTTCGAACATCGGTAATTTGATCCAATACCAATAGCAGGGGAGACTTTCCTACTGCATAGCAATTGTCAATGACATGATCCAGGGAGGCGTAGGTGATCGAAGAGAGATGAGCAATTACTCCCTGATGGTTTTTTCGGGTGATGCGGTTTAGCTTACCCTCAGGTACTCGGACGATCGGGATTCCTGCTTGCTTACTTTCTTTCAAAAGCTCTTTGATCAGGTCATTATTGGACTCTTTCTGAACGAGTATCTTGTCGATTTCCCGCCCTGCATGGATTGCCTCCATCACAGCTCGAGTTCCAAAAATAAAATCTTTATCGTGTTCGCCTTTTTCGATCAAAAAGCCATCTTTCCGCTTCTCCATTGGGATATATTTTTGAACCAAACTGGCTGGTAGGCACGGGATCGGTTCAGCGTGTAATAGTGTGGGGTGAGTATATTTTTTACCCGGGCAAAGGTAAAGCGAATTTTCGAACTTTCACCGATTCCCTGATAGCTCCAGATTTCTCGATCCAAAGAAAAAGTAACTTCCTGTGGAGGCCCCATGATGATATAGACCATTCCTTTGTCAGTTTTCCACCCTTCCTTGAAATCGGTGAAGAGAATATTTGCAAATTCCACCTGACGAAAATACTCCCGAATCAATTCTTTGGCCGTTTCTGGGTTTCTAGTAAGCTTAAGCCAATATTCGTCAAGAGCTTTCTTTTTGTCGGAAGCTGCCAGTAAATCTTCGTGTTCCTTTCTTGTCGAAATGTAAGTGACCATCTCTACCATTTCATCCCAATCCTTCACTTTCGGAAAGGCTTCATGCGTAGTTTTAAGCAAAAGGCCTGAAGCCTCAGCTGTGTCCTGCTGAAAGAAATAATAACCCAATTGGTCGAGTTGCTTGGGGATATTTTCCAGAAAATCTCCCTGATCCACTACTTCCAATTCCTTTGGCACAGGTGCTGGTTTGGTTTCCATAGGAGGGTAGGGTACATCGAAATTCATGGGATAATAAAAGGAATGAAGAGTAGGTCCTTGGGTGGTTTTGAAAAGTAGGGCCTCTCCGGCATTCAGGTAATTTTGGTCAAAAGGGACTTCATTTGCATAGTAGGCCCCGAAGGTTGGATGGGATTCAACAAAAGCACTTTTCAGATCAATATGATAATGATATTCATCACCTTGCCGCGTGTCTAAGGCCGTAAAAAGCACCATGAGTTGCTCTTTTCCCTCCTCGATTGTAATGGTTTTCTCAAAAACCCAATGCCGGTCTGTGTCATAGACCAAATCAGCCGGACCGAAAAGCTGCGTATCCTCTGGCTCAATGGGGATGTCATAGCTATCCAAAAGCGCATAGGAAAAGCTGTAGGCATTGTATTCGGGATTTTCTTCAATTTTCTCAGCGATAAACTGCACTTTGAATTGCGTCTCACTCATCTGTACAGGAATGATTTTCAAGCCCAAACGGGAATAGCGGGAATATCGAAGAGCTTGGTTGATATTGCTGAGGGACTTTTGCGCTAGCGATTGAAATGGGAGAGAGATAATCAGTAGAAAAAATATCCGAACAAGGAGGTTTTTCTGCATCATGGGTTCAAATTCTAGGGTTTTAAAAATTAAACTTACTTTTGCCAAAATAGTAAAATTTTACATGGCTACCTACACAACGGAAATCGCCTCAGATAAGTTGGTGAGCGACAATCCTATTCATCAACGACTACTCAAAGCATACATTGCAGCCAAGCCCTGGATTAAGGGAGATTTGCTCGAAATCGGCTGCGGAGAAGGACGAGGAGTGGAGACTTTATTGCCTCTGGCAAACTCTTATGTTGGGATTGATAAAATCGGAGAAGTGATCTCAGACTTGCGTCAGCGCTTTCCGGGAGTGGATTTTCGACAGGCTGTGATACCGCCTTTTGAAGGCTTTGGGGATGAAAGCTTCGATACGATTGTGAGCTTTCAGGTGATTGAGCATATTCAGGATGACCGACTTTTTCTTCAGGAAATCTATCGGATGCTAAAGCCCGGTGGCAAGGCAGTTATTTCTACTCCGAATAATAAACATACCCTTTCCCGAAACCCCTGGCATGTCCGGGAATATGTCCCTCAGGAGCTCATAGATTTGGCAGGGAGTATTTTTGACCGGGTGGAAGCCAAAGGAATCGGTGGCAATGAAAAAGTATGGAATTATCATGAGGCCAATCGGAAGTCGGTTCAGAAAATCATGCGATTCGATGTCCTGGACTTACAGCATAGACTTCCTGCCTGGATTCTCCGTATGCCTTATGAAATCCTCAATCGGATGAACCGAAATAAACTTCATCAGCAACAAGGGGATTCAGTCGTGCAAATCACCCATGAAGACTATCCATTGGTCGAAAATGCTTCTGAGGGATTGGATTTGTTTTATGTGCTTTGGAAGAAGGAAAAGTAAAATACAAAAGAGGCTGGATTTATAACCCAGCCTCTTTTTTTATCTCGTCGGACGTAAGCCTCCTGATTCTTGGGGGCCTAATAAGGAGTCCATTCTGAGTTGTAATTCTTCTGCTTTTTCGGTGTATCCCCGCTCTTCCAAAAGTGGGATGAAGTAGCGAATCATTTCGATCGAGATCATCATATCTCGGTCATAATCGCGGTTTTCTTCCAGATAAAACTCGATCATATCCAATGAGCGCTTGGAAACTTTATCCACGATATCCAATGCCTTGTCGTCTTCACCTACTTCAAAGAAAAGCGGTACAGACTGCCCACTGGAAAGGTCGTATGGGATAGCCTCATCCGGCATGACTTCGAGCCCTTTGTTTAGCACCTCAGCTGCCCGGTCAATTTGGTCACGGTCGAGTAGTGCCATAGCAATGCTGTTGACCGCACTTCGATGGTTGGAGGCGAATCTACGATACTCTTCATCTAAGTAAGCGTCTGGATTGTCCATGCCACGGAAGGCAAATTTCTCCATGAAATTTTCATAGGCCAAGTCTGCATTCACCAGTTCTTCCCGTATGAAAGATGGCTTGCGGATGGGTAGCAGTCGGTAAGTCAACCCTTCCATCACCACGTGATCGGATACGTTGATTCCAATAGTGGCTAGGGAAGTATTGTTGAAGTAGATCGGACGCTCCCAATTATTGGTGGCGATTAAGTCGATCAACATCATGGTTCCTTTTGTCACATACTGACCTTTGATTTGCAAGTTGATTTGCGGGGTAAATAGCGGTTCGAATTCCTCAGGAATGATTCCTTTTTGGAACACAGCCGCACTATCCACTTCCAAAATCAGATTTCTGGACGGCACCATATTGATCTCGCTTTTTCCTCCCGTCTGCATTTTGAGCAGATTGGAACCGGAGTTGAGGAGTTTAATATATTCTCGGGCTGAAATCGCATCGAGGCCTTCTCTTTCCATGACATACAAGACATCATTGGTTCCTTTTTGGTAACGCTCAGGGGAAAGTGAGAAGGGAAGTGGCTCAGATTCATTGGCTGGTCGAGTCATCTGATCGACGTACCAGTCCGTATCAAAATAGCTGAGTACAATCACCCGTACATCCGTACGGAAACCTTCTACTTCCTGCACATACCAAAGCGGGAAAGTGTCATTATCGCCACCCGTGAAAAGGATAGCATTCGGAGCACAGGATGCAAGAAAGTTTCTCGCTGCATCGACTGAGAAATAGCGGTCTTTTCGATTGTGATCATTCCAGTTTTCAGCTGCCATCAGACCCGCTACCGGCAAAGTAAGGAGAGTAGCAATGATTCCAGCTGTTGCCAAGTTTTTGGTGACTTTTCCCAAACCATGTGCAATAGCTAAGACACCCATGCCAGCCCAAATAGCGAAAGCATAGAAACTACCCACGTAAATGTAGTCTCGCTCCCGAGGTTCGACCGGAGGTGAATTCAGGTAAAGTACCAAGACCACTCCCATCATTAGGAAGAGCATTAGATTCACATAAAAGGATTTGGGATCGACTTTGGCTTGGAAAAACAAGCCGATGATTCCCAAAAGTAGGGGAAGCATCAGGTAATTGTTGTGCCCTTTATTTTCTTTGATATAGTCCGGAAATTTATCCGAAAAAGCATCGGTTATCCCTATCCAAGGAGCATCGGTAAAGTCACTTTCTCGTCCAGAAAAATTCCACATAAAGTAGCGCCAATACATATGTCCCAGCTGATGGCTGAACATAAAGCGCAGGTTGTCACCAAAGGTTGGATCCTGTCCTTCCCGAAGTCCTAATTTTTGTCGGTAAATCCGCTTATGATTTTCCTGAGTAGAATAGACTCGAGGAAGAATGGTCGTTTTCTCTTTTTCGTAAGTATTTACGAGTTGATAGTCAGCAATCTCGTATTTGTCTTTTCCCTTTCGGTAAATGGGATCACCTTCTACCTGATCTGTGAGCTTGGCGGTGAAATACTGCCCATGGAGTAGGGGGCGGTAGCCATATTGCTCACGCTTCAGGTAAGAGACATAGCTAATAATGTCCTTAGGTGCATTTTCGTTGATAACAGGATCTTGATTTGCCCGAACAACGATCAGTGTATAAGAACTGTAACCGATCAGGATGAAGATCAAGGAAAGCAGGATGGTATTCAGTCCCGCCATCTCTTTCTTATAAGAATAGCGATACCCAAAATACAGGGCAGTGAAGAATGCAGCGATAAAGAAAATAATTCCAGATCCGAAGGGAAGACCAAGGCTATTGACAAAAAATATCTCCGTCGAGCCGGCTAGACTTGGAAGACCAGGGATAATGATATTATTGATAATGACCAAAGCCACTCCTCCAAGCACAAATGCTATTGCAGCACCTTTGAGATTTGGATTAGGATATTTTTTGAAATAATAAATCAGTGCCAATGCGGGCAAAGCTACCAAGTTGAGCAAGTGAACACCGATGGAAAGACCTACCAAATAGGCGATGAAGATCATCCACTTATTTTCCTCTCTAGGGTCCTTGATGACATCCCACTTGAGGAAAGCCCAAATGACAATGGCCGTAAAGAAAGATGACATGGCGTAAACTTCCGCCTCAACAGCTGAAAACCAAAAGCTATCTGAGAAGGTGTAAATCAGGGAACCAACGATCCCCGCTCCCAAAAGGCTGATGGTCTGTCCTTTGCTTTCTTCACCCGGAACGACCCCAAAGAGCTTTCTTCCAAAAAGAGTGATGGACCAAAACAAAAATAAAATGGTCAATCCGGAGAAAACTGCAGATCCCACATTCATCCAATAAGCGATCTCCAGTTCATTGCCAAAGGCCATAAAGCTAAACATCCGATACACCAACAAAAAGAAAGGCGCACCGGGAGGGTGGGGTACTTGGAGCTTATAGGAAACGGCGATGAATTCTCCCGGATCCCAAAAACTGGCCGTTTGTTCTACTGAAAGAATATAGACTAATGTCGCTATCACAAACACCACCCAGCCGGTGATGTTGTTGAGTTGCTTAAAATTGAGCATCAATACGGTAATTTTAGACGGACGAAAATAGGAAATTTATTCCCAAGAGAATTTTTTTTAGCACTTTTTAAAAAAATGAAGGGGAACTGCTCCTGTGATAAATATTACTGATTTGCTTTTGACCTGCCTTTACTTTTGTAGAGTAATTTAAAAACAAGCAGTCTTATGAGCGCACAACCAAAAACCTTTCAAGAACTGATAAACGGGGACACTCCTGTATTAGTAGACTTCTTTGCCACTTGGTGCGGTCCCTGCAAAATGATGCAGCCGATTCTCGAAGATACATCCCGTCAATTGGGTGACAGGATCAAAATTGTCAAAGTAGATGTGGATAGAAATCCTTTAGCTGCTTCCACTTTCCAAGTACGAGGAGTACCAACTTTGATCTTATTCCAAAAGGGAAAAGTCCTTTGGAGAGAGTCAGGTGTGGTGCCTGCTCATCAATTGGTTAAAGTCATCGAATCCCAATTGATGGTAAATGCTTGATTCTGATGTGACAAAAGTCATTTAATAGGCTTTAATCACTTCTTAAATTTGATTATTATTTGATAGAAACTTAATAAACAGAACCTATGAAGATCGAACAAATCTATACCGGATGCTTGGCTCAAGGAGCCTACTACATCGAGTCAGACGGCGAAGCAGCCGTAATTGACCCCCTAAGAGAGGTACAACCTTACATTGAAAAAGCTGAGCGCCGAGGCGCAAAAATCAAGTATGTATTGGAGACTCACTTCCATGCAGACTTTGTTTCTGGTCACCAAGACTTGGCCGAAAAGACAGGTGCCAAGATCGTTTATGGTCCTACAGGAATGAAAATGGGTTTTGACGCCATTGTAGCTGAGGACAATCAGGTTTTCGAACTAGGTAAGGCTAAAATCAAAGTCATTCACACTCCAGGACATACAATGGAGTCCGTTTGCTACCTTCTTATCAATGAAGATGGCAAAGAAGAAGCTTTGTTTACGGGTGATACCTTATTTATCGGAGATGTTGGCCGTCCGGATTTAGCTCAGAAAGTCGTAAAAGACCTGACGCAAGAGAAACTGGCAGCTCATCTTTATGACTCCTTGAGAAATAAAATTATGCCTCTTTCAGATGACTTGATCGTCTATCCGGCACATGGTGCAGGATCTGCCTGTGGTAAAAATATGAGTAAGGAGACTTCTGATACTTTGGGCAATCAAAAGAAGACCAATTATGCGCTTCAGGAGATGACCAAAGAAGAGTTTATCAAAGAAGTATTGACTGGATTGACTCCTCCTCCGGCTTATTTCCCTCAAAACGTTCTGATGAATATTCAAGGCTATGACAGTATTGATGAGGTATTGGAGCGAGGTATCAGACCATTGAGTCCAAATGAATTTGAAGCTGCTGCAAATGAGACGGGAGCGATGATTTTGGATACTCGAGATGCTCAGGTTTTTGCTAAAGGATTTATCCCTAATTCCATTAATATCGGAATCGACGGAAGTTTTGCTGTATGGGTTGGAGCGATGATTCCTGACCTGAAGCAAGAGATTCTTGTAGTCGCAGAAGAAGGCCGTGAAGAGGAAGTAATTACCAGATTGGCACGAGTAGGATATGACTTTGCCATTGGATACCTCCAGGGAGGATTCAAAGCATGGAAAGAAAGTGGTCAGGAAGTAGATTCCATCACGTCTATCTCTGTAGACGAATTGGCGAAAATCAAGGAAGGAGATCCTGGTATCCACATTCTAGATGTGAGAAAGAACTCTGAATTCATGTCAGAGCATGTAATTGATGCTGAAAATGCTCCTTTGGACTACATCAATGATTCCATGCTCAAAGTGAAGAAGGATGAAACCTACTATGTACACTGTGCAGGAGGCTACCGCTCCATGATCTTCAATTCAATTTTGAAGGCGAGAGGTTATGATAATTTGATTGATGTGGCAGGCGGTTTTACTGCAATCAAAGAGTCAGGAAAATTGAAAGTTTCTGACTATGTCTGCCCAACTACTTTACTCTAAAGATAAGTGTAGAAAAGTTGCTTAATCCC
Source organism: Algoriphagus formosus (assembly GCF_002807035.1). Classification (GTDB taxonomy): domain Bacteria; phylum Bacteroidota; class Bacteroidia; order Cytophagales; family Cyclobacteriaceae; genus Algoriphagus; species Algoriphagus formosus. The sequence continues at coordinate 439,443 of NZ_NIUC01000003.1, forward strand.
AAAATGGCAGGCCGAAAGGCTTGCCATTTTTGATATCACCCGATCTGATGTGATCAAAGTCACAATTTTATGTCAAGAATGAAACGCAATTTTGCAGTGCTTTTGCTGAGCCTAGTTGGTATAGGATATGGAGTTACTGATGTGGCAGCTCAGCATGGTCATGCAGAGGAGGTAGAATCTCCTTCAGATCAGAAATTATTCGGAAAAGTCCTTCGTGAGGGTTCATTCGAGTTCCACCTTCGTTCTTTCTTTATGAGTACCGTCAATCAAGGGGACTTGATGGATTACAGCACCTGGGGAACGGGTGCAGGACTAGGTTACTTTAGTCCAAGATGGAAAGGTTTTGGATTGGGCTTCAGTGGATTCTTTGTTTTCAGACATTATGAAAATAATATTCAAAAGCTAGATCCGATTACCGGAGTAGGAAATCGCTATGAAATCCTGCTTTATGATGTTCATCATCCTGAAAACCATAAGGACATGGATCGATTGGAGGAATTATTTCTCTCTTATCAGAAAGAAGATCTCTCAGTCTGGGTAGGGAGACATCACTTTGAGAGTCCCCTTCTGAATGCCTCAGACAATAGATTGCGTCCAAATTTATTTAGTGGACTGTCTGTTGATTATACTCCAGGTAAATTCCATTTCAATGGAGCTTGGTTTTCCCATGTGATATCCCGAGGTTCCTTAGAGTGGTTGCCGGTGGAGGAGTCCTTTGGATTCTACAGTACAGGAAGAAATCCTCTTGGTTCGGATGATTCGTACAAGCATCATATCGAGTCTAAGGGAATAGGGGTGTTTGGAGTGGAGTATTTAAATAATTCATTACATATCCAATCTTGGAATTACCTTGCTGAAGGTGTCTTTGGAATTTCCTTTTTGCAAGCCACTGGTTCTGCAAAAAGCTCTGGAGCTACTGATTGGGTTTGGGGTGTTCAAGGTTTTGCTCAAACAGCTCTTGGAAATGGTGGAAATCCAGAACCAGAAAAAGCTTACATTCTCCCAAATGAAAAGTCATTTGGAATGGGTTTAAGGGCAGGGTTGAAATGGCCACATGCACTTCTTACTTTTAATTACATGGGAATATCCGACCACGGACGGTTTCTATTTCCAAGGGAATGGGGAAGAGAGCAGTTCTTTGTAAGCCTTCAGCGAGAGCGATTTGAAGGCCTGGGTGGAGGAAACTCCTTTATGGTACAGTATGATCATACCTTTATCCATGACAAATTAAAGGTAAGCGTAGGGGCTTCCCATACGGATACTGCTGATTTTGAAGATGTAAGGTTGAATAAATATGGAATTCCAAACTATTATCACTTCAGCGGATTGATCGATTATCGGTTTGATGGATTCTTCAAGGGATTGGACTTACAATTATTGGTGGTGGGGAAAAGGCAATATGCCAATCAAATCACGCCTATTGAATACGTAATCAATCGGGTGAACATGGTAAATACCTCATTGATTTTAGATTACAGATTTTAAAAAAGAAAAACGAATAAATAAAAATGAATCAACTTATGGAATGGATTACTCAACCTTGGCCCTGGTATGTGGCTGGTCCTTTGATCGGACTGACAGTGCCGGCGCTATTGATCTTAGGAAATAAAACCTTTGGTATTTCCTCTTCACTTAGACACGTCTGCGCGGCCTGTGTGCCAGCAGGGATACCCTTCTTTTCCTACAACTGGAAGAAGGAAATGTGGAATCTTCTCTTTGTACTCGGTGTGTTGATAGGAGGCTTTGTAGCAACCAACTTCCTGGCCAACCCTGATTCAATTATTGTCTCAGAAGCAACTCAGGCAGATTTGAAAGCATTAGGTGTTACTGATTTTGGCAACTTATTGCCGGCTGACATTTTCTCTTGGGAGAATCTATTTACTGCCAAAGGGCTTCTGTTCTTCGTGATTGGAGGATTTTTGGTAGGTTTTGGAACTCGCTATGCGGGTGGATGTACTTCAGGCCATGCAATCATGGGAATCAGCTCCCTGCAATGGCAGTCAGTGCTAGCCACAGTTTTCTTTATGATCGGTGGTTTCCTGATGACGCACGTTTTGCTTGAGCCTTTAATGAAATTGGTAGGATTTTAATAGATAAATGATGAAAGTAGCAGAAAAGCCAACAACGATACAGGATCCTCATTGTGAGGCTCCCAACTTGCGAAAGCACGAAGACAAAGGACTAGAATTGCTGAAATACTTGATTTTGGGTGTTCTTTTCGGAATCGTCTTTGTCAAAGCAGAGATTATTTCCTGGTTTCGAATTCAGGAAATGTTTAGACTTCAATCTTTCCACATGTATGGAGTGATTGGGTCTGCAGTGATAACGGGGATTATCTCGATTCAAATCATCAAGCGGTTTAATATTAAAACCATCCATGGTGAGACTATCAATATTCCAAATAAGGAATTTAGAAAAGGGCAGGTGATCGGAGGATTTATCTTCGGATTAGGCTGGGCTTTGACCGGAGCGTGTCCAGGACCATTGTTTGCTCAGATTGGTAGTGGATATACCGTGATCTTGGTGACTTTGATTTCTGCCTTGGCGGGAACTTGGGTTTATGGGAAATTCGCTCATAAGCTTCCGAATTAAAAATATTTCAAGATTAGAAGGCTGTTGCTAGCAGGGCAACAGCCTCCTTTTGTCCAAGTAATCAAGGGGATAGGGTTTTTCTCAAAAAGTAAGCTTTGATGACCCTAAAATTTCCTGATTAAAAATGTGCAAAAGCCTTTTGCAAAATTGAGAAAGGTCTTACTTTTGCAAACCGAAACAGAGATATTTGTCTCGGTTGAATAGAGGAGTGGCAGAGTGGTCGATTGCGGCGGTCTTGAAAACCGTTGTACCGCGAGGTACCGGGGGTTCGAATCCCTCCTCCTCTGCTTTTAGTTAATCAAATCTTTCGAAAAGCCCCAAATTTTATCAGTTTGGGGCTTTTTTATTTTTCACTTGCCTCGTTTTTAATCATAATATTCTGATTTCTTACGGAAATATCGAGACCTATTGCAATTCCAATCGAGACCTATTTTTTGGTGACCTTTTTGGTGATTATGGAAATTCGCTGGGCTCTGTGGGTTAACCCAAATAGCTTTGTCATCAATCAAACGATGAGCTATGAACATACCAACACTTACCTTCCTGCTACAGGAAAAAAAGATTAAAAAGGATGGGAAGGCACCGATCTATCTAAGAATCACCATCAATGGTACCCGATCGGAAGTATCTACCAAGATAGCTGTCCCACCCTCTAAATGGGATTCCAAGAAGGAATTGATCCGAGGGAAAGAGCCAATAACAATCAGGTTGAACCAGCAATTACAAGACTTTAAATTAAAAGTCTATGAAGTATTAGAGCAGGTCAAAATCCAGCGCTACGATATTACTGCCAATAACTTGAAACTTGGATTGTCTGGGAAGCTTTTCCAAAGCCATTCTGTTGTTCAGGTATACAAACTTTTTATTGAAAATTTAGAAAGCCGACTTGGAACAGATTACTCTGCAGCTTCTTTGGAAATCAACAAAACTACTTTTGACCATTTGGTCGAGTTCTTAAAACTCGAAGGTAAGGCTCAGCTAAACCTGGAAGAATTTAATAACCAACACTTTTTGAGGTTTGAGCAATTTCTGAAGAAGAAAAAGCAAAATCAACACAATACAGTCTGTAAAAAAATCGAACGGGTAAAGGCTATGCTTAAGTGGGCATATAATATGGATTACTGTGAAAAGGACTTGAGCAAAAAGTACAAGACCAAAAAGCAGAAGAAGGAAATCATTTTTCTTACTCAGGAAGAGATTAATCGGCTTCAGTCGATTAGGACTGTGGAGCGATTAGAAATCATCAGGGATGCATTTTTATTTATGTGTTACACCGGGTTAGCCTTTAATGAGATTCAGAGGCTCAAAGAAGAAAATCTTTCCAAAAAGATCTCTGGAGGATACGGGATAGTAATGACCCGCCAAAAAACCAATAAAAACATACCGGAGATACCTCTGCTTCCTTTTGCCTTGGAATTGGTTTCGAAATATGAAAATCACCCAAAGAGGATAATTGAGAAAAAACTATTTCCTATTCCTGCAAATCAAAATTTCAATGCTTACCTCAAAGAACTGGCTATACTGGCTAAAATAGAAAAACCAATTACTACACATACGGCAAGAAAAACCTTTGCTACAACTATAGCCCTTAGAAACGGAATGAGCATGGAGGTCGTCAGTAAAGCTTTAGGACATAGCAATATCCGCATCACTCAAGAGTCTTATGCTGATTTGCAAAATGACAGGATAAGAGAAGAATTTGAAAAATTGGAAATCAACTTAAACAAAAAAGTATTATGAAAAATAATTCATTTACTGTCTTCAGAGGAGAATTGTCAATAGCTGGTATCGCTAAACCTGTTAAACTTTGGTGGACAAAAGAACAAATCATGGACTGGGTAAAAAATAAATCCAAATACTTGGATCAAGATTTTCTTCGAATTAAAACAACTCCATATTCGATGATAGAGGTTAATTCCAGAGATTTCGAAAAAATTGACTTAATCGATGAAAGGTGTAATGCAGACTCATTCATAGTTAGGGAAAGTACCCTTTGGTTCCAATTTTATAAGGCGAATCGTATTCCTGTTCCTCTTGGGACAATGAACGACGAATATGACTATCCTTGCGTTCTTTTAGGATTTAATCAAACCTTCACTGGTGACATCAACTATTTTGATTACACTGGTTATTTTAATTTTAAATTTTTGGAAGAAGATAAAATGGACATCTTGGAATTCTTGAGTCACCCTGAAGAATTCCGATATTCTGGTTTTAATTTAGAGGATTTGACAGTTGCAGAATATTCAGTCCCTCCAAAGCTTTGATCTTTGATATAGGTCTGTTTTTTTTGAAGAAAAAAAATGACCCATTACAATAAAGCTTTAATTTCTCTTCAGAGTTTTGAGGAATCCAGAAATTTGGATATCTCATTACATTACAAAAAAAGTGAGTTTATAGAAGATTGGCTAAAGGAAAGTGACCGTGTTTGGGTAAAAGACCTGGACTTTCTTTTAGCCTCTTCTGAAGATCTTGTTTCAGTAATTTTAGAGGAACTTGATTTTTTTAAAGACAAGCTTCAAAATTATCCTTGGAAGTCGGGGTTAGACATCAATAAGAAAACGATTTCTGATGAAATAGGCATTCTAAATGAAGAGACGTGGACTTATCCCATTCAGCGGATTGATATCTTTGGTCAAGATTGGAAAATTGAGGATTCTAACTGCAATAATTTTTTTGACCTTTTCATTGGACACCAAAAGCAATTAGAGAAAGTCATCATTTTTAAAGAAGAACTGGTGATAAACCTGAAATACTACAAAGAAAAAGAAGGGACACCGCCATTTAAGCCTAATTATTCCAATATCAATAAAATCCCAACTTGGGGATCTATAAATAAGACGGCAGGTATTTTTGGACTTTTAATTAAACATAAATTTCTTTTGGCTAATGAGGATTTTGATCATGTGTTCTATGAAAAATATGGCGATGAAATTTCTAAAGAATTAAAATCAAAAGCCATATCAAAGGAAAAATTTGCTGAAATAATCTCGAATACATTTTACAATGTTAAAATTAAAGATAAGAAAGTTGTAGAAACTAAAATTAATAGTGGCACAATCAAAAGTAAGCTAAAGGAAAGAATATTAGAAGAGGTGAATGATTCTGATTTAGAAGGGCTTATCATTGATTTAACTGAAATGATAGAAGAATTTGAAGAAATGAAAAAATTCCTTCAAGAGAAGAAGAAAGGCAAAATGAAAAATAAAAGATTAAATAAATCTTAAGGATTAAGTAAAAGTAAAAAAACTTCATTCTTTAAATGAGCCAGGAGTATTCATTATACTGTGTCAGTCTGGTTAAAACGTTCATCAAAGTAAGCGATTAGATCTTTTCGAATAGACGGCCAAGCGAATATACTTCCTTGCTATTTGGTCTGGGCATTCATTGTAGCCAGATAAATTTGTTTTAGGATAGCATTTTCTGAACTGAAAGCCCCTTTGGTTTTGGTGACTTTCCTGACCATTCGATGGTAACTTTCGATTGGGTTGGTGGTATAAATCAACCTTCTTAGCTGGGGAGGATATTTATAGAAGTTGGTCAATCTTTCCCAGTTTCGATGCCAGGATCTGAAAACCACTTTGTATTTGCTTCCCCAGATGGACTCAGCCTCCTCAAGCAGGTGAAAGGCCAGCTTTTCATTGTCTGCTTTATAAATTTTTTTTAGGTCGCTTACCATAGGTTTCATGTCCTTTTCACTGATACATTTCATGGAGTTGCGCGTTTGATGGACCAAGCAAAGTTGGACATCAGTTTGTGGAAAAACATCCTCTATAGCATCTGCAAAGCGATTTAAATTATCGATACAGGCTATCAGAATTTCTTCAATGCCCTCTGTTTGAATTCGTGGAGTACTTGACGCCAGAATTTACTGGATTCATGATCGCCAAAATAAACCCCGACCACCTCCTTTTCTCCCCGGGTAGTCATTCCCAGAATGGAGTAAACAGCCTTGGTTCTTACTGCTCCATCTTCTCTGACTTTGAAATGCATGGCATCCAACCAGATGACTGGATATAAACTCTCCAACGGGCGGTTTTGCCAGGCGAGAATCTATGGGAAAATTCTGTCAGTAATAGCAGTCAGGGTCCCTTCTGAAACCTCTATACCATACATCTCCCCGACATGGCTCTGGATGTCACGGTAACTCATCCCCCCCACCGAATAAGGCAATGATCTGCTGATCTATATCCGAACTGATCTTATGCTGACGTTTGCCTACAATCTGCGGCTCAAAACTGGAATTGCGGTCACGGGGAGCCAAAACTTCAAAGCCGCCCAGCGAGCTTTGAAGGTTTTTGGCTCCATATCCATTCCGCCTATTCCTATTCATTTTTTGGGTTTCATAGAGATGATCATCCAGCTCTCCTTCAAGGTCAGATTCTATAATCATCTTCAACAATGGGGTAAAAACTCCGTCTTTACCCGCCAAAGGCTTGCCTGAACGGAGTGCATCTCCCGCCTGTTTGGCAAAAGCCTTGAAGTCAAACTTTTCTTTGTCATCTTTCATAATCAAAATTTAGTAAGTTAAATTTTGACACAGTTAATTGAACAGTCTCAATGAGCCATATTCATTAAAATTGAAATGTACCTCTTTTTTTTGCTGTGATTTTCAGCCCTTTTTTTTCTATGAGTTAGCTATTGATTATCAGAAACTTAATTAATAACCAATTTAACCACCAATTATTCTCGAAATAAGTAAACCGTATATTTTTCATTTGCATCATAATTAAATCAAATATTATGATGAATCAATTCATTCTGATCGAAAGCGAAAAGCTTGATCAAATTCAGGCCAAATTAATCCAAATCGAGAAGGTACTTCAAGAAAAAAGTACGGAAGGTCTACCAATCCTATTGCGAACCTCGGAGGTAAAAAAGATCCTCAAAATCAAAGACAGTACTCTTGCAACTTTAAGAAGTAATGGGACGCTTCCTTTTTCAAAAGTTGCAGGTACAATCTACTACAAACTGGAAGATATTAATTCACTTGTGGAAGAAAACTATTCAGGAAGATGAGAGGAAAGCTATCAGAGGAGATCTCTCGGAATTCTCTTAGGGTATTTGAACACTTTCTTGCGAGCAAATACCCAAAAGGGAAGCTGATTCCAGGAAAAAACATTTCAAACCCATTTCTATCCCATTTGCAGAGAACGCCTTCCTTCAATGTATTCAAAGCTAAGGATGGTAGTTATTTATTTAATGACTATGCTACAGGAGATAGGGGTTCAGTTATCACTTTCGTGATGAGGATAAAGAATACAAACTATCAGGACGCGGTAAAAACTATAATTGATATTCTAAAATGAAAATTGACATTAGACAAGAGGTATCAGAAGGACAATTTCAGGATTACCATATAGTTGTTGAGACCTTGATCAAATATGGGGTGGAATGTATTAGAACCGAAAAAGATCCAATCCTAATACGCTATCCCTACGGTGATGGAAGATTCAAAGAGCGAAGGCTGGGGTCTTTACCAAAATGGAATTGGAGTGGCAATGCTAAAGGGCCAAAACCTCCTTTTGGATTTTTGCAACTCCCTTTGCAAGGAGATATTGTCGTATTTACTGGAGGAGAAAAAGATGTGCTTGCATTTGATATGTTTAACATACCTGCTATATCAATGCAAAGTGAAAATGCTACAATACCACCAGAATTAATCACAGATTTAAAGAAAAGGTTTAAGCATGTATTGATTTGCTATGATCTCGATGAAACCGGTGCGAAGGTTTCAAAGAAGTGGGAAAAGATATTTGGTATACCTCGAATTGAACTACCGGATGATTTAAACGGAAAAGATATTTATGACTTTCACTCTCAAGGAAGAACCAAAGAGGAATTGATGGAACTTATTGATTACTCTATAAAAAATCATGTAGATAACAAGACTTTCATGACGGCCAAAGAAGTATTGGATTCCAATAGCACTTTGGAATTTATCGTTGAAGGAATTTTGTCAAAATCAAACTTGTGTGCATTGATTGGAGGGTCTGATAGTGGTAAATCTCTTTTTCTACTTCAGTTCGGTATCAGTTATATTTTGAACAAGCCTTTTCTTGGCTTAACCGTTGTGGGTAATAAGAAAGTGCTATACTTTTCTTTCGAAGATGATTGTAACTCACTCAAAGGCCGATTAAGAAAAATGCTGAGTTGTTTATCACCAGATTCAAAAAATCAAATTGGCGAAAATCTTCTGTTTGAGTTTGATCCTGAGGATATAGAACAAAAAATAGAGAACCATATGGAAGCACACTCTGATACTGGGTTAATAATCATAGATCCACTTACAGAGATATTAAATGGAGCGGACATTAATAGTTCGACTTCTATTAGACAGCAAATGCAGGTTCTTAAAAAAGCTTCTACAAAATATGGGGTTGCCGTAATATTCTGTCATCACATTACGAAAACATCTGAAGAGTCTGGGAAATTGAACAAATCTAATTCCCTAGGAAGTCAAGCTATAGAGGCAAAATCAAGGCTAATGATTGAAATGAAGAAGAGATCCAGTGGAATTCCTTCCTACACCGAAATCGGAATCGTTAAAGGCAATGATGTGGATGAACACTATAAATCTTCATCCAGGACCCTTAAAATCCAATTAAATAAAGATACTCTTTGTTTCGAAAAAATCGAAATTGAAAGCCCAAATTCATTGTCCAAGCGTGAAATTGATTGGGGATTGGTCTTTGGCGAAAACAGAGAAATGAAAGCAAAGGAAATACTTAAACGGCTGGAGGCAGAATACGATTTATGTGAACAACATTCCCGAAAATTAATAGAATACCAATTGAGTAGCTTCAAGGTTAGTCATGGAATTTACAGGCATCCAAAAATTGATAAGGGCAGTGCGAACGGGACAGCAGCCTAAAACCAATCAAAACTGGGGAAATTCATCCTTTCTTAGGTTCTGATATTACTGTGAAATAATAGAAGCTACATTATTGATTTTTAACTACTTGAAAAAAACTAATTCAAGTTTTGAAATCAATTCGAATTTATTTTCCCTCCCCCTCCCTTAGGAGGGGGAAATGGGAAAATTCAAATTCGATAAACAAAATTCAAATAGAAAGAAAAAAAGATTGAACGTTTAGGAGCTTTTTAAAAGATCAAAGCCTTTCCTAGTCAATCACGCTTTAATTAAATCGAAAACAATATTCAGAATTGACATGATCTTTTAATAAAATCCGGTCTTTTGCATTGGAACTGATTAATACTTTTTTAAACCTTTTCTATAAAATTATCTGGGCGATATGCCTTAGCTCCATCACACAGAAACGTTCGTGAATTAGTCAATACTCTGAGTATTTTAGGTGCCTAATTCTGTCATTTTCTATTTTCTTTAGGAGCAAGTCAATTAATAGTTATCCATCACTAACCCCCTGGTAAGACCTCATTAAAAAAATGGACTAAAGCCAAGGATTAGCAGAAAAAGAAAATACAATATCCCACCCGAAATAATAAGGCCCCCCATGCCCTTTTTCTTGGATGTAAAGGCTGAACGGGAGAGCATGGATCAGTATACCCCCCTATGGTTTGGAAATGGGAATTAATACCCGAAAAAGTGATTTGTCTGATTTTAGTTGAATTTCAAAAAAGGAAATTGAACCTGAAGGTTCAGATCTTCAAAAAGCCAGGTTTCTGTTCTCGGTATTTTCTCCAATTTTTCCAGTAAACAATTCCAAACTATACCATTAGAAAATTATGTCGATCAACAACAAAGGTTTCGAATTAGACTTTGAAGCACCAAATGGAAACTATGTTTTCCTTGACTCTGCAAGGGTTATAAAATGTTATCCGGATTTAAATCTGTCCTGTCTAATAGTTAGAAAGGGCAATGAGGAGTATCACCTCAGGGCTTATGATCATAAAAATCATGAATACATGATTAAAGACGAAATCAGAGGGATTTTGAATTGTTTCTTTCCGTCATACTGTGAGCTCATGTCTGAGTCATTAAAGGGGAGCGATACGGATCATGAAAAAAAATCTCTTGGGATTGCTTTGGGTATGAAAGTCTATGCATATTACCGAAGTGCAATAATTCATTTCAGAAGTCTCTATACTCATGAGTACAAGGCCTCTGAAAAGTTTAAAGGCAAGTTACCATTAGGTGATCCTGAAATGCCAAAAGACCACTTCAATCTTTCTTATGTATTTAGGCATAATTTAAGAGGAGATAAGAAGATTTATCTATTTGATGGCAGTGTATTCCAGCATGAGGTAATGAAATATCTTGTAGAAACGTATCAGATTATCCATCCAGAACCTGAACCGAGGATTTTCAAGAATAACTTAACCGATGCTTGGGTCTTTAGAGGGAAGTCAGTTTAGACTTCCCTGATTTTTCCTGCAGGACCTCTTTGATTAGCAAGTTTCCGGTAGCCAGAGAAGAACTACATCAAAGAAAATGAGATTAGACTACAATTGTTCTTTGACTTTACTGGAGAAACCTAAATAGGGTAAAACAGCTTTATGGGGTTCTTTCCTTCAATGATGAAGTGTGCTTCAAGACCATTATCCGAGTTGTAAACTTCAATACTCTTGATTGAATTGTAGATTTCCAGTGACATAATTATGGTGGGAATAAAATTTCCAATCAAATGGTCTATGGTTGACAATAATGGTCGTAGTCCAAGCGAGGGTTCAACACCTTTTTCAAAGATTAGCTCTAAAACTCCATTTTCAAACCTTAACGGTATTTGTGTCTTTTTCTCAAAGTATGTAGAAATTTTACTTAGCTCTTTGTCAATGACTTTATAATATGCCATGGTAGGAAGAGAAGGGAAGAAAAGGTAATGCGATCCTAATCTGGATAGTTGATGATTTCCTATTGACTTGGTAAGAAACCTTTGAATATCCTTTTGAGTGATTTTTTTTGAGGAAGATTCAAATTCTTCTGTCATTTCTTCAAAATCCAGATGACTTTCTTCATTCGCTAACTCATCCAATGATCCAACCAAAATAAATAAGCATTGAGAAAGCTCTATAGTTTCTGGCTCCAATACGTTCATCATCATTTCATCTAAAAATGCCTTTATTTGATCACCATCCATGGTTCGTATCTTGGAAAGGAATTCGTGATAGGAGTGGCAATCGTGTAGCTTTGAGTTATAAAGAGTTTTGGCCTCATAACGGGAGAAAATAAATTGCGGCGGTTGGTCTTCAGCGATATTTGCAAGTTGAAAGCTTTTGGGTTTGGCTTCTGTTGGAATCTGCTTTTCAATGAAGAAGTCTTTACAGGCATCTGAAACCAAGCCTTTTTCGATCAAAATACCTTTCTTGAACCAATACATAAACTCATCATAGACTTCTCTAATTTTCCTGTAGCCAATTTCAGAGTATTGCAAAGTCAATTTGCCATCATCAAAAATTCTCCAAATAGGACTTTTTGATGATGGAGATTCAAAGGGTGGGGGAGTCTGGTTCTTCAAAAAGTAATGAAAGTTATCTATTAAAAATATTCCTCGAACAGGCTGACTTATCGTTGCTAAGCTTTTGATTGTTGAAATCAAATCAGAATGGATATTGCTTTGCCTTGCGTCGAATTCAAAAAAGCACTTTTTCATTTCAAGCATGTTGACAAGTTCTCGGGCAAAAGTTGTCTTACCCACACCAGTCATACCCCAAAGGTTGATGATAGTTGGCTTAGCCTTGCTTTCTGGTAAACAATACCACGATTGAAGCCGATTGATAAACTCTCTTGGAATGTTCCTGGACCATGGAAACTCTTCAGCAAGTTTGTATCTGATTTCAGTTAATTGACCAGTTTTTTTTGTCATCTCATTTTTCTTCATGGCGATCTCATTTAAACCGTTTCATTTAAAGAAAGCCGAATCATTTTGCTAATTGCTATGAGTTGCTCAAAATTTTTTAGGGTTTATTTTTAATCTCAACGGGACACTAATTGTCGTATACAGATTGGAGAAAAGAATAAATTATCAAAATGAATTTTGTATGATTGAAACAATTGATTCTATCAGATTCTTTCTTCTTTCGAACCCAAACTCACCATGACATTCGACTTCGACGATAATAAAGAGGATTACAATTTTCACCCTGTTCAGGTTACTTTGGATTCAGGACTTGAGCTAACCCTAAAGGGCTTTCATTTGGCCTTCACCTATGGAGGGCTGATGGAGGGAAATCCTTTAAAAGAAAGTGTTTTTGAATTTATCCAAGATGAGATACGAGTGCCAAAAAACTGGGGTGATCGGAAACTCTTCAGTATTTCAGCGAAAGAAGATGGGATCAACTCTCTATTACCTTTATTTTCATGCTACGCATATTTGACCAGCGATATACTGGCAGGAGATCCATTTGCGGATGGTTCAGAACTCGTAGTGCACTGGTTTGAAGATTCAATACAAGATCGTTCAATACCTCAAATCATAGAGGAAGCAGTTAAAGATCTGGATTGGAAAAATGAAGCTGATGACTTTTTGTATTAGGCCTTGCTGATTTTCTAAATTCAAAAAATATCTATGAAAATCGGTTTCTGACAGCTCACTGGCATCGATCAACCCTTCAAAAAGATCAAATTGGATTCAGGACGAAATATTAACCTTTGAATAGTTTATAAACCCGCTGATCTAACATTTCATAAGCCTTTCGGATAGAGATATTTCCAAAAGTTTTTCTGATTTCTTCACTATAGATTACCGAAGGTTCCTTGCCATTTTCTGCCAAAAGGTGTATAGCAAGATCGGCATGGGCACTTTTCCTACTTCCTTCAAATTCAAAGGGTAAAGTTCCTATCCATTCTAAATTTTGCTTTGGGTTTTGATAGTACAATCCAATCGACTGAAACAGCAATGTTCCAGTAGCTTTCCCCAAACCAGCCAAAAAGACCAAATCACCTTGCAGACTCCTTAAATGGTCATCGATTTCCGATGAAATAGGCAAAATGGGAAGGTTTCCGTTTTTTAGAATTTTCATTGAACCAATTGACTCGAAAAGAGAATCTGGAGGCGAAAACTCGATGAATTCTCCTTCTTGATTATGGAATGTTGGTCTTTCCCCATCCATAAGCGTAACGGATTGAAAAGGAAGCTCTTTTATGTTCTTTGCTGCGAAATGGCAGGCGGCTGTTCCCAACGCGATTAAATGACGTGATTCTTTTTCACTTTTTGCCAAAGAATGCGTTATCGCGAATGTGGACCCTGCTGCCAAGGAGAGTGTTTTAAGAAATTTTCTTCTTTCCATTGAATCAATAGAATTAATAACCGTTAGAGATTTTAATTTTTTTATAGCAATTCTCCTTCAACTGAAAACCTCCATCCTCCGATAAAATCGAGTTTTACTTTTTCTGGCTTTTCCAATTTTGGAAGGTTGCTGGCCAATCTTGGGTATTGTCTAAAAACCGGATCAAAAAAAGCAAGAGCTTCTTTTTTTAGCTTGGGGTAGCTTAGTTTTTTATATATCACATATAGGTGAAAATAGGATAAGGTACGAGAGGTTATCTCTACTTGTGTGGCTAAGATTTGCCTTCCTTGTGATTCGATGATTGGTTTGAGGGAAATTACATTCATTACTGTCTGAATGGTTATACTCTCATCCTTTGAGAAAAAAATCAACTCTTTCTGGTTCAGTAAACCTTTCTCGACCAAATTTTTCAATTCATTAGGAAAATAACTTCTTCGGAAGTTTTCAAAGTTATTAGCAGGGTTCTCCCAAAGAAAATTGAACATCCCTCCGATATACTCAGCTTCAAACATTTCAAAGCTTGGGATGAAACTGATTATCAAATTTCCGTTCGCTCGAAGAGGATTTGACTTGGACGAAGGAAAATTCAATGATTCTCTTTCTTGGAGAAAATTGATCACAGGCTTTCCTTCTTCGCATAGTCTTAGATTCTCATATTGCAATTCATAAAAGAATTCATAAAGTCCATCTGTTACAATCACCTTTGGAAATTCGGCATAGGTGTTTTGCATAGCCACAGCTTGAGATACTAAGGAAGGTCCATTTAGGTCTTGACTTTCCCAAAGGAAAATCGTTTCGTTCTGCCACTGTAGCAGCTCCAAAACATCGGTTATTATTTTTCTTGCCCTCTTTCTTTGCTCAAATCCTACTAAATGAATAAAATGAGCTTTGGCTTTTGACTGCTCATTATAGATGAAGGGCTTTAGCTTTTCTAAAAACTCCTCCAGAAAAAGGCTGTAGTTGGGATAAATTTTCGCAGTGGCTCGTTGGAGGAGCTCAAAAACCGGATCAATCTCTTTTGCTTTCATAAAATATAATCTAAACCACCTGAATGTGAATTCAGGGGGTGGGGGTGGATAAAATTTTAATTAGTTTTTACCCCAGTTTTGATTTGGTCGAGGCACCCGTTTTTCAAACAATACACATTTATGAGCAAACTAACATTCTTGCTTTTTAAACTTGAAATTTTCAAACTTGCCAATAAAGAATTATTTACGCGGGATAAGTTATTTGATTAGCAAAGACTCAAATCCATTCAATTCTTGTTGCTCATTATTTTTGGATTATTGATGCTGGCTTCTCTCTTTACTGATTAAAGCCAGCGGCTATTCATCTTTCGCTATTGATTCGAATTCTTCAAGTAAGGATTTGTATTCTCCTTCATCTACATCATAGGTTTTGCGAGCTTTCTCTACTGTGAATCCACACTCTTTGATAAGGGTTCTAATCGCAAAATACGTTGAATATCTTTCTGACTTAGCCGTTTCTTGTAGGTGAAATCCATCATCACCTAATTTTTGATCTTTCATTTCTTCAATGTTTAAACTTTACATTATGATTAAAATTCATGCTATTTCCCAATAGGAACTGGCGGTAAAATGATCTATTTCATTTCCTAAAACACCTTAAAAAAAGTAAATCATTCCTAACCGATGAAATGACTGACGCAAACTGTCAGACCTTCCTTATTCTTACTCGGATTTCTATTTATTTCGTTCGATCTTGATCTCAGATTAAAAATTTCCTCACAAGAAGTATCGAACAAGGGCAGGCCAAAATGACTTTTGAGAATCAATCAGTTCATCAGAAAATTATATCATATGGGACTTTTAGCTGTGATTTACGGGATCGGTTTGATCATTGCCGGTATCTACTTATTACAAAGAGAGAGTAGGAGATAAAGAGATCCTTAAGATAAAAACCAAATCATTCATGAACATCCGCGACCTGACATTTAATGACGGCAAAACCCAATTGGTAAAAAGCCCTTTACTTGGGCCTGTCTTCTATTGGATGGATAACCTGATTGGGGATTTGACTGAGGATCAGCTCTGGGAATGGTTGAATCATTTTTATGATGTCGGTCCAACTGAAGAACAGGTTGAAGAACTTGGACAAATTGTCAATCCTGAAAACAAGGAAGAGTTGGACTATGACCCACACTGGAAGCTTTGGTGTGCATTTGATTTAATTTGGCAGAATAATTATGACGACTGGAAAAGTCGAGGTTATAATCCTGCAGTCACGGGTGGATGGTATTGGAGAAGGGAAGAAAAACGAATGCAAGAAAGAGTGAGAGCTGTAGAAAATGCCAAGAAGCAAGGAAAGAAGTAATCAACTAAACTATGAAACCATGACCAAAAAAGTAGAACCGTCTCTAAAAGAGCAATTAGACAAGGAGTATCGTAGAGCTTACATCAATTCCTTTCTCTCGCCTGAATACGACGAGCATATACCCGTTGTCGATGAAAGTTTTTTTGAGAAAATGTACGGAAAAGAAAGGTATCAGAAAATGAAAGAAAGACTTGCTGAGAGGCTATCTGAAATCTAATAAAGCTCCGGAATTTTAATTATTTAAACAGTTTCTTATTAGAAGAAATACTAACACAACTTTTTATTTCCAGACTAAACTCGGCGCGAAATTGAATTCAAACTTCACTTCAGAAAAAACCCCTATTTATAGAGGATGAATATGATGCTTAGCCCTTCATAGGAGTGTAAATTGTCCGAATACTTGATTTTGTTTTGATTGATCCATGAATGTTCTCAGTATTGTCTAAGACCTCGTACTGAATAGAAATGTATTTGTAGACGGCTTGCCAATGCTTACCAAATATTTTTTTTAGAATTGGTGTTAATTCATTCTTGCCTTCGACTTTTCCCTGAACAACCATCTCAAATTTCGGATCAGTGGAATCTAACCTGTAAATGATATGATTTGATTTTTCAATTAATTGAGATAATAAAATAAGGATTTTGCTACTTGTAGCTGAAGCGCTGTAGCTAAACGTTATTCTGGTTTGATGTTCAGTATTTTCGATATCATTCATTTGAAAATCATAATATCTAATTCATTTAAAAAATAAAATTTAGTATTCAATTTCAAAAAGGCCATTCTCCAGCTCACCCACAGAATCAAATAAGGAACGGCTTGATTTAAGCCAACTTTGAATCTCAATTAAACGCTTTGAATAGGCCTTTGCGACATCCAGATCCGATAGAAAGTAAATATTCAAATCTATTGATCTATTCCCATCCAGCTTTTCCGATAAATTGTAAAAATTAAATCCGCCTTGGCAACTCATATAGTAGAAATCGGTAAAAAGATACCGATCATGTGTAAAGGTTTTTCTTATGTAGGCAATTGAGGTGCGAAATCGAATTTTTGGAAATTTAGCCCCCAATATGCTCTGAATCTCTGTTGAATCTTTTACCTTCTTCTTGGAATAATCTTTAGTTTCTTGATCGTATCTCACAAATAACATCAAAGAAACTTCAGCTGCCATTTTAGGATCTATCAGACCTTCGATTATTCTGGTCAAATTTAGTTTTGATTGATCCAATCTCTCCAAAAAGTATGGATCCACTATTAGTATATTTTTGATCGGAATTTTTTGTAGGTTAAGACCTTTCCAACCTGAAAAATCTGATCCAGGACCACCTACCTTATAGATGGTTCTTTTCTGATTAGATAGTTTTTTCCAGTCACCGGGTAGTTTTGAAAGGCTAAAAAATGGTTTTTCTGATTTTGGTTTCAAGGATGAATCGAGACTTAAATGAAAATGTATTTTTCTGTCCCAAGGATCATTTGAAATTTGGTTCAAATCGGATATTTTCCTTGTTCTAAAACCCTGAGTGGCATACTTGTCTAAAACTAAACGTAAAAAGAAGCTTTTCTCAATATCCTCTTTATTCACTTCCACGTTTAAGCCTTCAATCGTTGCATAGGCACCTTTGAGAAACTTCGTGAATTCAATTCGTAATAAAGCAATTTCATCATCCGAAAGACCGTGTTTATACATTTCTTCCAGGTTTGAAAAGTCCTTTTCATTGATGATTACGTGACTTGGTATAGTGTTCATCAATTGGAATTTGAATTATACAAAAATGCCAATAACCGCGGAATCTCATCAAAGAATCCTTCACCGAATTCATTCGAAAGCCTGCCATCTCTCATGATCTCAATTTCCCGATAAGGAGCCTCCTCAAAATCTTCTGTACCAGGTTGATTGAAATAATAAATTTTGGTTGCATTCGATGGGATCTTCTTGGTAGCTGTCAAATATTGGAAATTTCTAATCATGTATTCGCTATGCGTTTCAATAATGAACTGGATATTAAAAGTCCTTGCTGCATCAATAATTAGTTCAGCCAGTTTGGACTGATATGAAGGATGGAGATTACTTTCAGGTTCTTCCAAAAGAAAGGTGTTTTCAATTTTATCTTCCCAAGGCAAATCCAATCCCCTGCACTGATGTGCTATTAATGCGATTTTTACAATTATGGGAACCAGTTGGGTAAATCCAAAACCTAAATCAGCCAACAAAACTTTTTGGCCATTTTTTAAAATAAAAATCTCAGTTGCAACTCCTTGATGTCTCTTCACCTCTAAACCTTCACCAATTTTGAAATGTTCCAGAGACCTTTTTACAAACCTTTTAATGTCTGGAGTATTATCGAAATCAATTTTGGAGTAATTAATTAATAAAGAATTAATGTCGACTATCGAGGAATTATTGGCATAAAGCCTTTCTGAATTAGCTCTTATTGATGAAAGTGAATTCACAAATTTGAATTTCTCATTGAAGTTACTCAATGAGGTGATCAATTCTTTTTTCAAAAAATCTTTAAAAATGAATTCCCCAAGAGTGCTTAATTCCAAGTTTAATTTTTTGTCATACAATAAAAACCATTGGTCAAGATCATTAAGTAGCATTTCAGCAACTTCAATAAATTTTAAATCTGTCCCAATTACCCCTGCCATATCAAGAGAATTTCCAATTTCTCTCATTCCTTTTATTCTTTCAAGAATTGCATTTTTGACATCTTCATTTAATGAGGAAAACCCTCTAATCAATTCTTTTGAAGAAAATTCCTCATATGGAAAATATGTTGATTTATGGTTGTTTGAATAAAATGATTCGAAAATATTGGCTCTTTCTTCGTTTGGGTTTGGAAATAAATTAGATAAAATTGATTCTTCATCTTGAAGCTCTTCCTCACTTTTTCTTTTATCAGAAAAGTATTGCTGATTGAATTTCTCAGAAAAGTAGCCAATTAGATACTCCAGATCCAATTTCACTTTCCATTTCACATCCAATAGGTCAAATTTCATTGAAATGATTGGGGTTTCCCCTTCAACCAAAACCCTTAAACCTGTAAGTACCCCCGATTCTTGTTCGTTTTTTGTAACCGAATACTCAAGTTCTAATAGTGTTTGAAAATCAATGCTTCGTAAATCAAAATCAAAAATGAGTCGAATTGAATTATCCGCTGAATCAATATTTTTTGTTTGTGAAAAGGTCCCCAAATTATGCCTTCCTCCAACAAAGTTTAATTCATTCAACTCTTTAGTGGACTCTAAGCTACTTTGCATTAATTGCAAAGCCTTAATTAGGCTGCTTTTCCCGGAGTTGTTGATCCCTGTCAATATCGTAATTGGGGCTAATTCAAAAACAGTCTTTTCTTTAAAAAGTCGAAAGTTTTCTAATCCGATAGTATGGAGGTAGGGCATTTTTGATTCGTGGTTATAAAATTTTGAAAGTGAAAACTACTGCCTTTTTAAGAATTGGCAAAATGCATTCTTATCCGAAATGTCAAATCGTTTGAAAATGAAGTAGAGTTTAGCCTTCCTTTTCCCTTTAGAAATTCTATTTTTAAGACTCAATCCACCCATGAAAACTCCAAAATACATAGCCCTTACCTCTGGAGCGCTGCTTTTCAATGAGTTCGAACAGCTGATTCCAATTCTTGAGCAGGAAAACCAAATAGAACTCCTTAACCAAGAATCTAAGGCTAATCAGTTTATGCGAATCAAAACTGAATCTGCTCGCAAAAGAATCATCACTGAAATCAAGCGCCGGATTGCTAACCTACCATCAGGGTTTTGGTCATTTTACGAAACTGCTACTTTTGACCAACGAAATATTTTGTTATTTTTCATCGTACTTAAGAACTATGAAATCACAAAGGATTTTCAATTTGAAGTAGTGCTTGCTAAGTGGAAAAGATTGGAAACGACCTTGGATACCTTTGATCTGCAAATGAGACTGGATGTTTTGGCATCTGTTGAAGAAGATATTATGGAATGGTCGGATTCTACTCGGTTGAAAGTAATTACTGTCTTTTTGAGATGCTTGCGAGAAGTTGGAATTTTAAATAGAGGCAAACTTCAAAAATTACCAGCCCAATCCTCTGGATTTTGGGAATTCTTCATCCAAATCGGTGAAGCTTGGTTTCTTGATGCATGCTTATTATCAAAAAATGAACGTGAACTGATCAGATGACTGTAGCCGAACTTTACGAAAAGCTTTCTAACAAGGACTTTCAAGACTACAATACAGCCAAGCTTTTCTGGCCGGTTTATATGTATGGCTATGATCCAAAGGACGAGTATAAAATACGCCAGGAAATTTTGGATATCAGGGATCGACTTCATCGACCAAACAATTATCTGAATGTCCTTACTCTGGATATATTCGAGGAGTTTTTAGCCTTTTTGGATAGTGAGAAGTTTGGGAAAAAGAACAAATTAGAATTCTATCTGGAAATTGAATCAAGCAAACCGGATAAGGTTCACCAGGCTCTTTTGAAAGATGCAAATGATTCCAAATTTTTAGATTGGATTCATAAAAGGATTACAGCTCACTTGGAAGCTTCTGAAAAGTTTGAAGTAGCCTACGTCTTTATTTACGGTTGGGGGGCAATTTTCCCTTATCTCCGTACCAGTAAGTTTTTGAACAATTTTGAAAAAAATGTCGGGAAGTATAAGATCATCGTCTTTTACCCCGGAAAAGTGAAACCACGCTATAATCTTTTCGGACTGGTAGACGATGAAAATCTCTACCGGGCCACCACTTTAATCAATGAGTGATATGATTATCAATGAGATTTTTGAAAAGTCGATTGACCGGGAAATCAACTCCGCTGTAGTCGTCAGTAACCAAAACGCCGAAACTGTCAACCAGGAAATTCGGGAGTACATTTTCACTGATGAAATTTTAGAAAAACTTTACCTACTGCTCGATACTGTTGTAAATAGGCGATTGGGAAAAACAGGCATTTGGATCAATGGATACTATGGCTCAGGTAAGTCGCACTTTATTAAATACGCCCACTATTGTTTGAATTCCGAGACTTCCGAAGATGCATTTGCTCACTTTGCAGAAGCAGCAAAAAAGTATGACACCACTCAGGCCGGAAAGCAGGAGGACATCACGGTCAGTAACATCAAGCTTCTCGAGAAAAAGATCCAAAGCATAGAGGTTGAGGATATCCTGTTCAACGTAGAAGATGTCACCTCTGATGATCAATACAAGCAGCGATTGACTCGTGTATTTCTCGATATGCTCAATAAAGCCCGTGGCTATAATGCGAATGATATCAAGCTTGCAGTTTTATTCGAAAAATACCTGGATAAAAAGGGCAAACTGGATGAGTTCAAATTCTTGGTAGCGGAAGAACTCGGACATGAGGACTGGACATCAGAGGCGGCAAGCATTGCTTCTTTTGAATTGGAGTCCATTTTAGAACTGGGGAAAAGATTGGTTCCGGAAATGGATACTGTCTCCCTGCATCATCGATTGACCGATCCTGAAGCTTTCAAAATAGACATAGAAGGTGTCTTGATTCCTGAGCTCAAGGAATACCTCAAAGATAAAGGTCCTCAGTATAGACTTCTATTCTTGGTGGATGAGATTTCCCAGTACATCGGAAGTAATAAGGAGATCTTATTGAATTTTCAAAATATCATTGAGCGGGTTAGCCAAGACTTAAATAACCAAGTCTGGATAGCTTGTACTGCTCAGCAGACTTTGGAAGAGGTATCAGAGAGCATTGATGGAGTTGAGGATACTAAAGATGAATTTGGTAAAATCCTGGGCCGATTTGATACCCGGATTTCTTTGCAGAGCAATGATGCTTCATACATTACCCAAAAGCGGATATTGGATAAGAACGCAAAAGGGATCGAAGTCCTGGGAAAGATCTATCGCGACAATACCGATTATATCCACAATCAGTTTAAAGTTCAACATGAACTTTACAAAGGTTACGTCGATCTTAAGTCCTTTGAGCTTGCTTATCCTTTTGTTCCTTATCAGTTCAAGCTGATCTCTCATGTCTTCGAGGCATTCCAAAATCTGGGCTATGTAATCAAGCAGGTCAAGGATAACGAGCGTTCCCTATTAGGTATCACTCATTTTACAGTCAGACAAAACCAAAAGCTTCCGGTAGGTGAATTCATTCCTTTTGATAAATTTTTCAATCAGCAACTGGAGCAAAATCTGACTCAACGAGGTCTTAGAGCGATCGGAACCGCACTTCAGTTACCCTATGTGCAGCAAAATGATTTTGCTCAGCGAGTAGTGAAGACGCTCTTTATGATCTCTAATCTTCCTGACTCGATCAAGCTGACTTTCCCTTCCAATGTGGACAATCTTGCCATCTTGATGATGGATACACTGGATCAGAATAAACTTCAGCTCCAGACTAAAATCAAGGAGGTGTTAGACCGTTTGGTAGAATAAAGCATTATAAGAGAGGAAAAAAGCGCCTTCTTCTTTTTCAATGAGGATGAAATCGATGTACAGAACTACATCAAAAACCAAAGTCTCAGCTTAGAAGATCGATGGTCAGAATTTGACACGATTTTCCGTCGAATTACCAATCTTTCCAATAAGATTAGCTTTGGGCAAAGTGACTACAAACTTTCCTATTGGATCGATGATAAGGAGATCTTCCGTAATGGGGATTTCCAACTCAAGGTCCTTTTGACGGATAAAGCTGACTACCATTCCAAAGCTCTGATCAACTCCCAAAATGATATGATGGTGGGAGTAAGTATTTGGTTTATGGCCGACAAGGAGTTGCAGCGTGACTTCGAATGGTACGTGCGAACCAAGAAGTTCTTTGCATTCAATTCTGACTCGGCAACTGGCGAACGAGCCAAAACCATAGATAATTTTAAGGTTCGCAATGATGCCCTTCGAATTAAGATAGAGAATCGGATCAATGCGCTATTCCCTGATACTGAATTTATTTTGGGACAACGAGTGGTAGACCCCTCCGAAATCAACGGAACCTCTCCTCAGGAACGGCTGAAAAATGCGATCACCAAACACCTGGAGCGGGTATACAGTAAGAATCACCTGACTCAAAACTACGTCAGAAACCAAAGTGAGCTCCGTGACCTGATGAAGCGTGGGGTTCAGAGTAGTCTGGAACTTGATGCCGCCGAGCAGGAGGTCAACGACTTTATCACAGCGAGAGGGGATGAGCTCAGCGTTGAAGATATCATTAAGCACTTCGAAAAAGCGCCTTTTGGATGGAAGTTTGAAGCAGTGCTTCAGGCGCTATTCCAATTGGAGGCCAAGAAGAAACGGGAGTTCGTCTACCAAAACAGTCCCCGCTATCCGTCCAGAGACTTTATTGAGCATGCCATGAAAACCTCCGAGCGAGCGGTTTGTATCGTTCGGGCTGGCGAGGAAATTCCCCAAAGTACCCTCGATGCAGTACAGGATCATTTCAAATATGTCTTTAACAAAGACCTAACACGGAGTACTAATGGAGGAGAGCTATTTGATTACCTCAAAGCAGAGCTGGATAGAATTTATATTTCCTACGAAAAGGACGAGGACACCTTCTATGGAGCATATCCTTTTGGGGTTGTTTTTCATCAGCTACGAAAAAAGCTGGAGGATCTGAAAACTTCCCGAGAACCTAAGACGCTGTTCAAACGCCTGGAGGATCAAAAAGAAGATCTGAAACAAGCTTTTGATCTGGCCAAAGGAATGGCCGAACTGATGTCACGGGCTAAAGGGGACTACGATGCAATTCGGGAATTTCATAAGAACAATCAGGAAAATATCCGAGAGCTGTCTCCCGAGGCAATGGAGAAAGGGGAAAAAATCGCAGACTTTCTACGAAGCGATGATCCCCGGCATGACTTGCGTCATATTATCAAGGCCTATCGCGAGCTGAAGGATGAGTTGAATGCTTGGATGGATCAATTGCGGAATGAAGTGGTGCAGCTCTATGAAGGAATCTTTGAGGAGCTGGAAGAAAAGGCTCAATCTATGGGCATCACCGAATCTGCTGTCTACGCTGATCGGGATACACATCTTGCTCAAATCCGAAAAATCTCCTCCATTACTCAACTGAAGCTCCGACAATCTCAAGCGAATGCATTCAAGGCTGATGAATTGGAGAAAACCATCCGATTTGCCAGTAAAAAGCAGAGCAGTTCGGGAGTAGGTCAAAAGGTCAATGAACCCAAAGAATATTATCTGACGCGAGTCAAGGCTACCATTTCTACGGAGGAGGAGCTCGAGGCTTACCTGGAGCAAGTGAAAAAAGATATGCTGGACCTGATCCGAAACAACAAAACCATCATTATCAAATAGCCTTTTTTTATGAATTTAAAGACTTTTTCTCAGCAAGCGCGAAGAATTCTCCTTCAAGGAGTAGCCCAAAAATTACTGTTTTGGGGATTTGATCCGAAAGGAAATGTGCTGGACGAACCACAAGCCGTAGAAGGAGGGTATTTTCTCCGGGGGGAATCTTATGATGATCCGACAGTTCCCGGTAAATGGAAAGCCCTAAAAGAGGCAGTTTCCCGAAAAGGAATAGAAACAGTGGTCGAGGAGGCAGCCTATACTTGGTTTAACCGAATCATGGCGATCCGAATCTTGGCAAAAAATGGCTACGATCGGCCTCAACTTGAATATGAGGGAGAAAGCAAAACACCAACCCTACTTGCGCGAGCAAGACGGGGTCAGCTCGATTTTTTATCTACCGCAGAAAAAAACCGTCTTCAAAAAACGCTGACGGATTATAGTAAAGACAAGGAATCATTTGCAATCCTGCTTTGTGGCTATTGTGAGCATCATGAGTTGCTTAGTGCAGTATTTGGACGCTTGGATGACTACACTGAGCTGCTACTCCCGGATGATATCTTAGAAGAAGGCGGACTGATTCAGCTGCTCAATACTACGGATGCCATCTCCGATGAGGACTACCGGAAGGTGGAACTGATCGGCTGGCTCTACCAATTCTACATCTCGGAGAAAAAAGATGAGGTCTTTGCATCCTTCAAGAAGAATAAGAAAGCGGAAGCCAAGGATATTCCTGCTGCCACGCAGATCTTCACGCCTAACTGGATCGTGAAGTACATGGTGCAAAATACCGCCGGAAAGCTTTGGCTGGATCTGAATCCTGACTCTGCGATTCGGGGAGAGATGAAGTACCTGATTGATGATCCAGAGCAAAAGCAGCCTCCCATCATCTCCGAGGCGGCCCAACTCAAGCTCCTCGATCCGGCAGTAGGATCCGGTCATATCTTGGTCGAGGGCTTCGACCTGCTCTATGCCATGTATCAGGAGGAGTATTATACCCCTGAGGATGCCGTGCAGGCGATCCTATCACAGAACCTCTTCGGGCTGGATATCGACACCCGGGCGGTGCAACTGGCCCGCTTCGCCCTGCTGCTGAAGGCTGCCAAGTACTATCCTGAGGTCCTGAAAAAAGGCTGGATGCCGAGAATCTATGCCATGCCTGAGCCGTACTTCTTTACCCGACAGGAGATCCTGGACTTCCTGGGCCGAGAGGGACTCGACTATGAGGAAGAACTGACCGATGCCCTGAAACTGATGCGGGATGCCCAAAACCTGGGCTCGACCATGATCATCGACCTGAACAAGGAAGGAAGAAAATTCCTGATCCAAAGAATCCAAGAACTCGAAAAACTGGCCCAAACCGACCTTGGGCTGCAATCCGTCCTGAATCGAATCCGACCTTATATCCAGGTGATGGCGGTACTGACTGATCAATATGAAGCAGTCGCTGCCAATCCTCCCTATATGGGGAGTGGGAATATGAATGGAACACTTAGCTCCTACGTAGCTAAATTTTACCCGGAAGCCAAGTCGGATCTAATGACCGTGTTTATGGAAGTAATTCCGGCGATCGTCAAGGAGTCCGGAAAATTTGCCATGATCAATCTTCCTTCCTGGCTTTTCCTTTCTTCCTTCGAAAAACTCAGAAAATCCTACATCTCCAAGTACCAGTTTGATTCCCTTCTTCATATGGGAAGAGGAATCTTTGGGATAGACTTTGGTTCGGTGACCTTCAGCATTGCAAAAAGAAAAAATCCAGAAGCGAAAGGAACCTACTTCCGATTGCACGAGCGGAACTTCCAGCATATCTACTACGAAGACATTGAGAAGCTTTTCCTGTATAGCAAAGGAAATGTTGGCTATCGATATGACTTTGGACAATACCGAGGAGAAGAAGGAATCACCGAAATACCTGAAAAAGGAACGCCTACCGGCATTCGTCTTTACTACCCTCAAATCTTCCAAACCAACTTTTCCAAAATCCCAGGTAATCCTATTGCATACTGGGTAAGTCAAAACATAATTGATATTTATAGCGAATGTGACAATGCTGAATCAAAATATTTCAGGATAACTAAAGGGGTTTTTACAGGCGATAACTCGAGATTTTTAAGAATATGGCATGAAGTCGGAAAAAAACATAAATACTGGAAAAAGTATGATAAAGCCGGAGGACAAAGAAAATGGTTTGGTTTAGCGAATCACGTCATCAATTGGAAAAATGAAGGATCGGAATTAAAATCATTTAGTGGTTCTGGCTTAGGAGCAATGAAGTTCTTCTCAAAACCGCATTTGGTTTGGAGTGGACTTGGTTCAGGTGACCCAACCTTTCGTATAAGTGATGAATTCGTTTGGTTTGATGATGTTTCTCCGGCTATTGTAGATCCAAAAATTTCCAGTTCGGATGTTGGTTTCTTTAATTCAACGGTATCAAGGTTTTTTCTAAAGCTCACAAATCCCACACTACACTATCAAATCGGGGATGTAAAAAAAGTACCAGTAAAAAATTTTTCCAATAGTAGTGAAATTCAAAAACTTTCGCAATCGGCAATCCAAATAGGAAAATCTGATTGGAACTCCCGAGAAACCTCCTGGGATTTTGAAGGTTCTCCGCTCATAAGGGAAAGAAACCTTAAGTCAGCTTACCAGGCATGGGAGGAAAAAGTAACTGCTGATTTCTTTGCCCTACACCGGAATGAGGAAGAACTGAACAGGATCTTTATCGAGATCTATGGTTTGGAGGAAGAGTTGACTCCAGAAGTACCGCTGACCGAGATCACCATCCTGCAGGAGGAGTTAGATGAGAAGAAGTTGCAGAAGCTGGAAGACCGAAGACTGGAGACGGAAGATTTAAGAAGTTTGAAGTTACCGATCAAGCGGGATGTGGTAATGAAACAGTTGATCTCCTACCTGATCGGTGTTAGTATGGGGCGCTATCGATTAGATCTTCCGGGATTACATATCGCCCATCCCGATCCTACCCCCGAGGAGCTTGCATCCTATACCTTTGATGGTTATCGTATCGAGATCGATGAGGATGCTATCATCCCGATCATGGGATCGGCCAGCACCTTCGCCGACGATGCCCTGCAGCGGGTGAAGTACTTCCTCGAAGTCATCTGGGGTGCCGATACCCTGACCCAGAATCTAAACTTCCTGCAGGAATGCCTGGACGAAGATCTGGAATCCTATCTGGTGAAGAAGTTCTGGGCGGATCACTGCAAGACCTATAAGAAAAAGCCGATCTACTGGCTCTTCAGCTCCGAAAAGGGAGCCTTCCAGGTACTGACCTACATGCACCGGATGAATGCCTTCACGGTTGAGAAGATCCGAAGTAATTACCTGATGCCTCACTTAAAACACCTTCGCACCCAAATCGACCGACTTGAATCCAGCAAGGAAGATCCGCGTACCCTTGACCGACTTCAGAAAGCCTTGACCGAATGCGAGGCCTATGATCTCCAACTTAAGGATGTTGCAGATAAGCAGATCAGCTTTGATTTGGATGACGGAGTGAAAAAGAACTATGAGTTATTTGAGGGAGTGGTGAAGAAGGTGAAGTGATCTTAATTATTTAAAGCTACAGATATGGCCAAGTATTATGCAGTAGTTAAAAACGAAGAAGGTAACCCGGTGGTTAGCCCTTTTCTTGTTTGGATTCGAGCAAATCAAAATTTGTTTAACCCTCCAATTCAAACACCAAATACACATTCACCATTTAGAAAAGTATTGCAATTGGGCTGGCAAAAGGTTGATTTCAATGGAAATGTTTATGGAGTGAAACCAGATGAGAACGGTGATACAAGCTATGCCAATTCATTATTTGAAAAAGAGGAATTCGGGGAGGAGTTTGAGAAAGAATTAGATCAATTAGTAGAATATTTTTCGGAAGCTCCATTAGAAATAAGTAACAAGGAAGATTTAATCAAGGCCTTAAAATTGAATATTGAAGCTTTAGAAGAAGGGTTGCAAATACTAAGTCTGGAGAGATCAGTAAAAAGTGGTTTTAAAGTTGATATCCTTTGCAAGGATCATCAAGGATCACTTATTCCTGTGAAAATAAAAACAGAGAAAGCAAAAATTGATGACCTTATAGTATTAAATACAATTATTGCCGATTTGGTGATCGAGACTGGTTCAAGAGTGAGAGGCCTGTTAGTAGCGCCAGCTATTGATGAAAAAGTGAAAAAAACAATAGATCAAGTTAACCAAGTTCGATTTAAAAAATATTCGGTTAAGATTGATTTTGAGGATGTTTAATCATTAAAGAAATTCAATTTTTTTCAAAGCTTTTCAATTAAACCTATTTAAAACATGACTTTAGATCAAATCATCCAAGAATACCAAACAGAGGAATATCAGTTTTTCAAATACAGGGATCGCGAAGGAAAGGAGATAAAGACACATTTCGTTTTTGAAACGCATAAGGATTATTTAGATAAATATTTAGGTTTTTATAAAACCTTAGATGATTTGACAGAAGTAATTGTGATGGCTTCTGATGGGGTTTTTAAGCTCACCAATCAAGGAGTTCAGCATTTTATCAGACATAGTCATCAGGAAGTTTTTATAGATAAAGAAGGCAACCAAAGAGGAGTGTCTCCAGAAATCACAAAAGCAGTTAGAAATAATCTTGTCAAACGGATTCAGGAGATAATGAACTCCGACTCATTTGATCAGATTTTTGAGATTGTAACTGAGTGCAAGGTTAAGGGCTTTGGCGAGCTTTCCATTTATGATACATCACTAAGAATATCTTCCTTCTTGAGTATCGAACCTGAAAAAGTCTATCTGCATGCTGGTGCGAGAAAAGGTATTCAAATTTTGGAAGAGAAAGGATATGTAAACCGAGGGATTTCCCAACAAAAATGGGTAGAAATGAAAGATCTTCCTGAAGAACTAAACGTCCTTACTCCAAAGGAAGTTGAACATTTTTCTTGTTCAAAAAAAGACCAGCTTGAGAAGTTGTTTCCTCATAAGTCCACGGGTAGGATGATCAACTTGTTTTGAAGTGTTATTTGGATTGACTTCAGATGTTCATTTTAGGGTAAAGCTTATAGTCGACGGCTAAACATCGGTAGCAAGTAGGGCTTGGTTAAATTGATAAAGAAAAAAGAGCCATGATTTTTTAGAATTATGAAATTAATTGAATAAAAATTCGAAAATGTTTGATAATGTGATTATTAAGTGTATTTTCACTTGTTTTTTAATAGCTGAAATATGGAAAATTTATTTAACGTCATCTTAGTTGGATGTTTTGGATCATTCTTTCAAGAACTTCTTCATTGGTTTCATTTGCGCAATTTCCTACCGCAGTCTAAATACCAGAAACTGCTTCGCTCTAAAGGGTATTGGATTATCACCCTTTTGTTCATTTTAGCATCAGGTCCGGTAACCTATTTTTTACTTGAAGAAGAATTTCTTCAAGGAGAACTTAGGGCAAAAATCCCATTCATCACAGGAATGGCTTTGCCCATGATAATTAAAAAAATAATTCCAAATCCGGATACCGAATTGGGAGCAACCGATGAAAAAATGTCTTTTAGGGAAGTTCTAAATTCTTATCTCTCATGAAATGCTGGCAGAAAGTATTTTTGATTCTTTGGCTATTAATTTTTACTGCTACCTCTTCTTCTTTGGCCCAAGTACCACCACAGGAGGTTAAAAAATATTCTAAAGTTGATTCAATTATGAATCAAAAGGCGTCAAAATTCGATGAAAATGGTTTTATCAAAAAAGATTATTTACTCAAAGGCGGAATTGCTGGGACTGTAAGCGGATACACAACAAAACAGATTTTAAGTATCTACTCAAATAACTTACCAGTAAATTCTAATATCAAACCCGTAATAATATTTCCGGATTCAGATCAGGATTTTAAAGAGATATTTGGATTCGAAATCACTACATCAAAGAAAAACGAGATAACTCAAATTAGGAATTTGGTCGAAAAGAGTGAGATCCATTCAGTAAAAACAGTTGAAGAACTGGAGAATTTTATTAATGACAATAAAAATTATCCAATAAATATCATTGGTCATAGTGAAAAAATGGGACACGGATCCAATTCTAAATTAAGAGGATATAAATTGGTAGATGGAAAAATTTCAATTCAGGATTTAGATTCGAAAAACAGTAGAATCACTCATTTAAGTTGCTTATCAGGAGACT
This sequence comes from Algoriphagus formosus, assembly GCF_002807035.1. Classification (GTDB taxonomy): domain Bacteria; phylum Bacteroidota; class Bacteroidia; order Cytophagales; family Cyclobacteriaceae; genus Algoriphagus; species Algoriphagus formosus. The sequence continues at coordinate 470,027 of NZ_NIUC01000003.1, forward strand.
GTTCATTGAATCCGGGATTACCCAAGAAAATTTCATATAGAGAAGGGTTAGAACTAAATAATTATTTAAAAACCTCTGCTATAAAAGTGGGCACATCTTCATTGGACACTTCTCTTCCGAAAGGTTTCTTAAAAGAGGCAATAAAAAAGTCTAATTTCAATAATTATTTTCCTCGGACAGTGGGTATAGCCATCGGAATATCGACTTCCATTTTACCAATTTTTGATTATTCCAAAGAAAATGTAAAACCCACCTCAAAATCAGAAATTGATAAAAAAATTGAAAAATTAATTGACTCAAAAAAAATCCCCGAAAAAGGAAATTGATGGATTTTGGAATTTTCCCTTTTTTAACCACAAATCCCCTTCTCAATTAATCCATTTACATGGATCATAAAATGATCTTTTTTAATATCTCTTGGATTAGCTTCAATTGAGATACGAAAAAACATTTGAGTAGTGCAAAAAGATCCAAGTTTTATTTACCGAAGTCCACAACCGGATAATCAAAAGCGTAATAGACAATCAAATCGCCTTTGAATTTGAAGATCGAGTGATGAAGAATTATACGCTACTTGAGGGAGTAAGGGGAAGGTATAGTAAGCGTGAAAAAAAGTTGAAAAATTCTTGGTTTCAATGATTTTTTTATCCATCAACAAGTATTTATAATAAAAGATAACTATGGATGAAGATCAAATAATTTTATTAATCCAGGAAAATGAAGCCAAACAAAAAGAATTTGATGAAGCCAAAAGAGTGGCTAATGAAAAAAACAGGACTCAGATCAATCAGTTAGTCGATTGTGTCAATTCTGTATTAGAAGAAAATAATATTCCAGAAAGTATTAATTCAGCACACATCAACTTTGAGCCGAATGCTGTTGGAAATAACTATTGTGGGAAGGAAGACAAAAAACTTACAGAAATATTTTTCAACCACGTTTTTCCTAAGCCTCAGCAGATTGAATTTGCGCATTTCACATCGGTTGACACTGCAAAAAGCATAGTAGGTTCAAAATCATTTTGGGTATTCAATCTTGCGAAAAATGCAGAAGCTGAATACCAAAAATTTTATGAAGACCATGGACTCTTTGGGTTTAGAGAACAGAAAGAATTCATTGGTTTAAAAACAAGCTATGAAGATAACAGAAAGTCGATTTTCTCATTAAGCTTTACTTCTGAGAACAATAATTCAGAAGCGATGTGGGAAAGCTTCGGTAATGGGTACAAAGGAGTAAAGCTTTTTTTCAAAGTTGAAAGTGAGTCGTTTGCATTCAGAAAAATTCGTTATTCAAAACCAAAAGAAAAAATCAAACTACTCAAGGATCTTTCTGAAGCTGTAAAAAATGAATTCGGAACGACTTTGAGGCTATATAAAATTTCAAAAGCAGGTGCTTTTTACATTTCAGGGTTATTAGACTTTGAGGATGAGTACAGATTTATCCATGATAGAATCAATGACACTCATAAATTTGATTTAAAAAAACACGATAACGGTCAATCCTATGTAATTGTCCCTTTTGAGAATCCTGTGATAAAATTTAAGTTATTTAGGATCGAGAAAGGAGCTTACTGTGATCTTCGAGAATTTGAAGAACTTAAAGCAATTGTACGTAGAAGATACGAATACGAAATAGAATTTATTGAGTGAACAAGCTATTTAGAGTAACTGAAATTGAAAAAGCATATTGACTTTGGAATAATCGAAACTTGGCCAGATAACCTCAAGCGACTTGTATTTGATTTTTCGGAGGAGATCTCTTCGGAGAAAAAAGCAGATTGGGAGAATATTCTTGCCGGGAAAGCCCACTACAATATTATTCCTATGCCAACTTTTGATAGGGTAAAGTCAGAGATTGAAGAGCTTCTAATCGGCTCTTCAGCTCTGGCTTGGCATTGTACTAAGTTGGTTAATCCGGAAAGGATCAGGTCAGAGGGATTACGTCCATTTTCGGTGAAGTTGATTAAGGAACTTATCAAGTTTGATTTAAGTCATATTTTCTCTGTCAAAGAGCAAGACCTGATCCTCAAGAAAATCGATAAGCATAACAGATCTGGCCTCTTTGATGGCAGAAGTAACCAACTCTGGTTTCTTCTAAATCGAGAAATGTGGTCAGATATCGGTTGTAGAGAATTTTTTGATTTTTTTGGTGGAGAAGCCTTAAGAAAAGTGATCGAAAGTGAGCTGCCAGAATATCTGCCTTTTCTCAAAAAAGTTGGAGAACCATATCTACTTGAGTTTCCAGTGAAATTAAAGCATATCGCATCTTATCAAATCTCACATTTGACAGATGAGCTAATCAATTTTGGAATCAATACTATGACTGGTGAGTTGGAGCCATACATTTTTGCTGAAGGCAGAGTATATGAAAAAATACCCTCTGCAAAGTTCATCAAATTGAGCTCTTTTAATGAAATCTGAAAAGTAACTAAAAGAAGATTGAATATTTTAATACGAAAAACAGTAAATATGAAACCAAACATTTTTGACATTTCTACAAAAGAATTAAGCCAAGACGCTTTTTTAACTTGGTTACTGATGTGGGCAGACGAGAAAAATAAGGATTATGATTTTGAACTCAACAAATGTGGTACGGATTTCATCACCCAAATGATAAAGAAGAAATACTCCAATTTTAACGAAAAGATCAAAACCGTCTCTGTGAATAGGCAGTGGAACAACATTGATGTCTTAGCTAAGGTCAATTCCAAATATCTGATAATCATAGAAGACAAGACCAATACAGAAAAGCATTCTGGTCAGTTGCCGAAGTATAAGCAGTTAGCAGAAGCCTGGTGCAAAAAACAAACTCCTCTATATTTTCCTCCAATTTGTATTTATCTCAAGACTGGAAACGAAAGCCTTAATAGCCTTAAATCAGTTGTCAAGGATGGTTTCGAGATTTTTAAAAGACAAGATTTGCTAACCTTGATAAACAATTATTCCATTAAAAATGAAATATTTAATGATTTCAAAGAAAGGTTGAGTAGAATAGAGGAAGCAAATAATGATTGGGAAGAAAAGCTCATCCAAGATTGGAATGGAAGTGATTGGCAGGGATTTTATCAATATTTGGAAAAACAAATTGATTTAATTGATTGGAAATATGTCAACAATCCAAATGGAGGGTTTTGGAACGCAGTAATAAATTGGAGCTATTGGGGCAATTACCCAGCATACTTACAGACCGAACAATACAAGTTATGCTTCAAGCTGTCTACGGATCCAGCTGAGGATAGTATGTTTGCCAATGTGAATCGAAAAGAAGTCAGGAATGAGCTTAGTGAGTTAATTTTAAAATCTGCCAGAGAGAAAAACATTTCTTCGATAAAGCGCCCTAACCGATATGGTAATGGAAAATATATGACCGTTGCAATTGTTGAAGGAGAAAACTGGCTTGGAAAGAATGATGAATTAATTAACAAAGAAAAAGTATTAGAAAACCTGATGTTTTATAAAAGCTTCTTATTAAGTGTTATTATTTAAAAGGTTAATTCATTTCGATAAATGCCATTTTTACACAAATACCAGCAACACAATTTTGGAAACGGATTTGAGACCCATCATTCCATCTTGGATATTGTTCCCTATGAGCCGGAAGTAATCTTTATCGGTACCAATAATCACGGTTGGTCCTGGAACCAGTCAGATTTTTACTATGGCAGAGACATGTATATGTGGACGATTCTTGCCAATCTTTTCATTCATGGTAAAAATCATTTGACCAAAACCAGAAACGCAAATAACAACAAACCGACAAAGGAAGAGATTTTTGAGATTTGCAAGAAAGGCAAAATTGTATTTGCTGACATCGTAAAAGGTATCAAGAATGAAATACCAGCTCAGGAAATTAAAAATGAAAAACATGTTTTAGTCAATAATCAGTACCGCTGGGGCGGTAAAAAAAGGAAGAAAACAGATTTTGGAGCCTACTCAGATGGTCATTTGGATTTTATGGGAAAAGAGGGATGGCTTGATGATAATGTAGAAGCAATCGTTCAGTATTTAAACCAGACTCCATCGATTAAGCATGTTTACTTCACTTTTAAATCTGGAGAATGGTTGAAAATAAAGCTTAAGGAAATTCAAAATGAAATCAGAAAAGATGTTAGTTCTGCTTCGATATTTACTCCCACAGGAAATGGCTTCGGCCTAAATCTCGGGGCTCCATTCAATAAAAAACCTTGGAGTTTAACTCATTGCTGGGTTTGGAATAGTCTGGAACATCAAATTCCAATAAATCGACCTGGATATGGACATCTGGATCACGATTGGCTAAGAAGTAAGGGAGTCAATCCGGAGAATTTTTGATTCGAGTGAATTGATAAAAACTTAATAATTAATGGGGCAGATTAAACCAACATTTATAATGACCTTTTCATAAAACCGTGAAAGATACTTCCCCAAATAGTGTCTTTAAGTTTTTCCTCGTAAAATATCGAAAACATCCTGTCAGAAAATTTATAGATTTACGAAGTGGAAAACATAGGCTACATAGAAATCCGAATTCAAGGAAAGAAAGGCAATCTTGATCTTTCTCCGGATACCTATGATATTCGAGAGCTCAAGGAGGTACTTGAAACGGCTGAGAAACTTCTTTTCCCAGAAGGTAAAAAAGATCGCCCCATAGTCAGCTATGAAATGAAAGAAGGCTCAGTTCGCCATCTCTTCAAAACTTCCATGCAATATGTCATTGGATTCAATGCACTTCTGGGAGAGATCGGTAGTTTAGGTCGTATCGATTTCTTGGAACTAAACTCTGCCAAAGCATTTGAGAGCCTTCAGGAACTTGCACTCAAGCATGATTATTCTTTTTCCCTAAAGACCTCTATGGCTAAAACCCATGAATTGACCATCACCAGATCCAGTCAATTTAAGAGATCAGAGCCGGTGTGGGTTGATGCAGAGTTCTATTTCTATGGTAAGGTGACTAATGCTGGAGGTAAAGATAAAGCCAATCTGCACTTAACCACCGATGAAATGGGGACAATCAGAATCCAAACTCCTATTGAATTTCTAAAAGAGTACGAGGACAATTTACTGTATAAAAGCTTTGGGATTCGCGCTGCTGGAAAACAGCATTCCGAAACCGGTGAAATTGACACCAGTTCACTGAAATTCATGGAGTTGGTAGATTATCAGCCAAAATTCGATGAATCATATCTCAATAAGTTGATTTCTAAGGCATCCCTAACGTGGTCAAATGTGAAAGACAAAGATCAGTGGCTTAGAGAAATAAGAGGTAGCTATGACTAAGCAAGGGGTTTTATTGGATACCAGTTTTTTTATCAGACTTATGGACGAGCGCGATCCATTACACCTTAATGCTTTAGGATATTTCAAGTACTTTTTGGAAAATGACTATGAACTTTTTATCAGCACGATTGCGATCGCAGAATACTGTGTCCGAGGAGAAATCGATGAACTTCCACTGAAAAACTTAAGGGTCCTACCCTTCAATTTGGAACATGCACGAAGGTCCGGAATTTTCGCCGAGATAATTTTTAAAGAAAAAGGGAAAATGGAGATAATCCAAAGAGCCATCATTCCAAACGACACCAAGCTTTTTGCCCAAGCCAATCAAGAAAAAGGAATTGCCTTCTATCTAACTTCCGATTCAGAGTCCAAAAAAATTTATCATCTCCTACAAAAAAATGGTATAGTTAATTTTGCCTTCATTGATTTAAATATACCTTATCACGAAGCATTTGGGATTTTGGATCTTTGATTTAAAGTCTTTTTCAAATCACCCACCAATTGATTGACAAGGAAACAACAATCTATAATTTCATACCGTTGATAGAGTTTTCTACCAAGATTTTAAAAAATCAGATTATTACAAATGAACACAAATGAGAGAAATGAATTAGGTTTAGTTAAATGGTTTGATCAGGAGAAGGGATTTGGAGTGATAGCGACTTTGAAGAAAGGAGAAATATTCATTCATGGAAGCAAAATAAGAGGAGTAGCTATTCTTGCTGGAGGGGAACCTGTTGTTTTTGAGACTGATTATAATCAAGATAAAAAACGAACCGAAGCTAAGAACTGTAGATTGGCTAACCAGATTGAGGATATCAAACTCATTTGGAATTTTTTTGGATTAGACGATACAATTATATACGAAAAATCGGATAATTATATCGGGAAAAGAAATAAATATAAAGGTTATTTAAGAGGTAAAACTGGTATCCAAATTTACAGATCTGTAGGAAGGGAAGTATTTCTGAAATTCATTAAAGATACTTTTCATGAAGCCCCAACAGAGGTTTTTTTTAATAATTATTGTTCTGTTATCAATGTAGTGATTAAAAATGTTGAAAAGGATGATGCAGAAGTATATTTAAATGAACTTTACTCTTTTTTTCAAAAAAATCAAACTGAAGAAATTGTTTTTCAAGTATGGAAGTCTAAAACTTATGAATGGTTAAATACCTTTAATCCCAAAGATCTTCCTCTTACTCAGAATTTATTTGAGAGATATTTTGAAGAGTTTTCAGTTGAAGAATTAAAGAGAATTGAAAATGAGTTTGACTTTTATGAAGATTTAAAGAAAAAATACATTGACTTTCAATTAGGTAATCTTGAAAACAGGGAGTTTTCAGATTTACCCAAGATATTTGAGATATTAGTACAAGTGAACCCAGAATTAAAAGAATTGCTAATTGGGAAATTAACCCCGATTTACATTAGTCATTTTGAAAAAGATATTAATAATATTATTGAAGAGAAAAAGGGAGCTGAATATAGATTACGTGATCTAAGTGATTTTCTGAAATATGGATTAAAGTCGACCCCAAAACCTTTAATGAAAGAAATTGAGAAATATGCTTATGGGAAAGTAAATGAAAGTATTGATATAGAATTGAGAATATACAGTTGGTTTGAAGGGTTGGTAGATAAACCAATTTCACAAGAGATATTTAAATATTTATTGGATTTCTCAAAGGATTCAAATGAAGTATTGAAAATATTTATTAGGATTGATTTTGAGGAACAGGATGAATTCCTGAAAATGTTCTATGAAAAGGAAGGTTCTGAAAAAGCTTATACTCTTTTAATAAATTATTTAAATAAAATAAATAACAGTATTGGTTATAATAAACCAAAGGATTTTTTATTCAATAAAGAATATTTGGCAAAAATCAACTTAAATGAAAACGCTAAAATATTGCTTAAAAATTTTAATGATTTCATTGAAAAAAATGTAGAACAAAGGGAAAAAGACCTCTTGTATATCAAGGGTTTTTATCCAACTATTTCAGAGAATTATGTTAGAAATAATATTGAATCTTTCTCTTACGAATTGATAAGAAATATTTTTATTCAATTTAAAGACTCACCCGAACTAATCAAAGAATGGTTTAATATTTTAAAAAGAATTGATAACAAATCGTTAAGTGAATTGATTTCTATCACACTATCCGTTTTGGATGAAGAAAACTTCAAAGAAGTTGATCAAAATTTAAGAGAAGAGTTAAATGGTAATGATTATTTTGAACTTTGGAAAAAAGGTCATGTTAAAATAACTCCTGAAAAAAATATTATTGAATCTTTAAATGAAACACATGAAAGCTTCGAACAACTAATCTCAAGTGTAAAATACTCTTCATCGCCTAAGAAAGGGACTGTTAAGGTTCTCCTGAAATTACTTGTCCAAAGGAGCAATATTTCCACTTTCCATGAATTCTTGTTTGCGACAAATTGCTTTTGGGCAATTTTAGAACTGGATCCAGAAAAAGCCACTGAAATTGAAAAACTTCAAATCCCATTTTACAACCTTCTTCTTTGGTATCATAAGGATTTTGACACCTTTAACTTAGAAGTGTTCAAACAAAAATTCATCTATTTCAACCCTGAAGATCAGGCTTTATTGTTTAAAAAACTTTTCTCTGAAATAGCAAAATCAAAAGTTAAAATAACCATTAAGGATCTAAAAGAAATCAATCGCTTCGATTTGGATCTTTTTGAAACTCACATCCTTCATCACAAAGATGTTCCGGTAGATATTTCTACAGATCTGGTTATCCAAATTTTGGAATCATTAGATTCTAAAAGCGAAATAATCAGTCAATCAGAAATTCTTTCTATGGTTCTAAATGATTTAAAGTTTAATAGGTCAAAGAGATTCAAGTTTGAAAAATATTTTGAAGAATGTGGAGGAAGAATGGTTGGAGAATTCAATTGGAAACAGTCAGAAGGAAAAATTCAAAAAATTCCATTTGGCCAAAACCAATTTTATTTTTCAATTTCTTTTCCAAGGATTTTATCTAATTCACATGGAAGAGAGGAGTGGAATTCAAGTTTCAAAGAATTAGTCGAAAAAGTTAAAAGACTTCCTGGAAGAAAATGGAATCCAGAGGCTGAACATTGGGGTGTTCCAAGCAAATATGAAATCGAAGTAATTGAGTTTGCCAAACGGGAAAAATTCTTTTTGGATTTTGAAGGCAGCAACTATAAAAATAACCCTCACTTTGTAGAATATACTCGAGAAGATATTCCAGATGGCATTCAATATTGCGAAGGAAGAGTTGCAAATAAACTTGACAACTATCTCAATAAAGAATTTTTTTGGTGTGCTGGAGACAAATGTTTTCAGAGATGTGAAAAAATTCATAGTCCAGAGCAATGGAGGAATTACAAACTCCTGGATTTTTGCAAAATATTGGGCTATAACTTAGATGAAACGAACCGGATGGGTGACTTTATCCCAAATGGGATATACTATCGTTTTATTTCCTTAGTAAATCGATTTAATAGAATGCTTGAGAGGCTTTATTGCGAGGAATGCGGCGAGATTCTACATCCGGTTGATACCTCTCATTATGCATCAAGGACTGTAGTTCGTTTTCATTGTGTAAATTCTAATTGCAGCTGCAAAGGGGACGAAATTTATTTAAACCACTGCCTTAATGGAAAATGTAATGCCATCATAGACAGTCGACGGTCCAAAAAATGCCCACATGATTTATTTATTTGTGAAAAGTGCGGAAGCTGCTGCTCTCATAATCAAATGGCCAGGAGGTTATCCGCCCTTGAGGAAGTAGGAGGATATGTTCACCCTCAATTGAGAAGAATAGTAAATGAAAAATTGGGGCACTTGGAGAGAGCCGAATATTTCTGCTACAAGTGTGGATCAGAGATGAGTGAAATTGAAGAAGAGACTTTTCATTGTCAGCCTTGTAATGTTTATTATCACACTGAAAAATATAATTTCAAAAGGGAGCATAAGCATCTTAGAAAGCCGAAATAAATTGCCTTTATGAAAAGTGGTTTCTGATTAGGTATTTTAACTTTCAGATTAAGGCAAAGCAATGAAGATTCATTTTAATAAAGAAAATGAGCATGAAATTAATCCAGTCTTATGAAAACCTTAAAGAAAACCTCCAAACCTTAGAATATTATCTATTTGAAGGGACTGATGAGGAATTTGAATTCAGTGCTGGATTGATAAAAAGAGGAAAATGTTTCTTTGCCTATAAGGTTGAAGATCAATACTTTTTTGCTCCAAGCCGGTTTGTTGGTTATTCCAACAATTCTAAAAAGAAGCATTTGAACAATAGTTTACATGGAGGCAAAACCAACCTGGCTATAAACAGGATATTGGGCTATGCTCCAAAGCCAAATAAGAAATTGGAAAAGATGTACCTTGAATACTGTTCTAAAATTAATATAGAACCTAACAAAACTGGTTCTCATGGAAATCAGAGAAAATTCTGGGACACAAATTTAGAACTTCATGAAGTTGCTTATTTACAAAAATTTGAAGAAGGCCAACTTTCACTAAGAACACATCTGATTAGAGAAAGAAACCCAAAAGTTGTGAAATTGGCAAAAGAAAATTTTTTAAAGAAGTACGGAAAGTTATTCTGTGAGGCCTGCGGTTTTGACTTTTACAAGGTTTATGGGGACCTGGGTAAAAACTTTATCGAAGGTCATCATATCGAACCCCTGAGCAAAAGAACTAAAAATAAAAATACAAACCCCGAGGATATTGCTTTGCTTTGCTCAAATTGTCACAGGATGGTTCATCGTCTACCGCACCCTATCCCAAAGTCTGACTTAACTTCAATTTTGATAAAATAAAGGTATAGAATCACGAAGTTATTCTTGCTTATCCGTCTTCTTATAGGCATTTTGAACAATAGATTAGGAATTAAAACAAGTGAAATCAGGAAATGCTAAAGAATAAGGTTGAAAGATCCTTCGAAAAAAACCCTGCTGTCAGAGTCCTTTTTTTGTTTGACCCAAATGGTAATTTTGAAGAAGAGTTCGCTGGGCTTCAATCCTCTGACTTCATGAAAGTTAAGTTTCAAAACAACTTTTTTGGCCTTAAGAATAAACTTTTCTCTGATTGGTCTACCGAAAAAGTTTTAATTTATTTCCAGATCCCATCTCCCCATCAAAGTAAGAAATTCTTAGAGTTTCCCCTTCTTGATTTGTTAGAAGCTAATATGGAGTTGGTAATGGATGATGAGGAAGCGTTTATAGAGGAGTTTGGACTAAATCGAGCCCAGAAAAATATTGTAAAGAAATACATTAAAGAGCTTCAGTATTCATCTATTCAAGAAGTTTGTAGCCCCATATTGGCAGCTGATAAGTTGGACGAATTATCACTTCAGGTTGGTCTAATCTCTGCCTTTCTGAAATTTAGCAAGGTTACCAGTTGGGAAAATATCATTGCAAAGATGCTTCTTTTGGCCTTTCTTGAAAAGGAGTCAGACTGGAAGCGATTCTGGAAAAAACTCACTGATAATGGATTAAGAGACGTATTAGCTGGTAAGCTTTTTTATTATTTCGGCGAAAAACCCAATGAAATAAACCAGGAGTATTTGACCCACTTACTTCAAAAAGTACGGTATAATCAAATAACACATTTTATCCAAGAAGCTCATAGAGATGATCCTTATAAGAGCCTCAAGATAAAAGATAAAAGGCAGCTGACTTCCATGTTTCAGCTTCTTCAAGAAGCTTCTAATCATCCTCAAATCGGGGAGCGCTTGGAAAAAGCTTTAGCATGGGTAGGAAAAACAATCCACGGGTCTAAGATTATAGATCTGTATGGGGTTGAGGCTAATTATGGGTTCGTAAGTACAGATATGGCTTGGATACTTCTTGCTGGACATTGTGAGAATTTGGGTTTCGCTCCAAACAGGACGATTCAACATTTGGAAAAAATCCTGATAAGTCATGAATTAGATGAGGGTGTGCGTAATGCATATGACTTTTTTATCCGGTTGGGTGAGATGATATTCCAAATCAATTCCATTTCCTCTTACACTCTCAACACCCCAGAAGATTACCTAATTGCCTATACTATTGACTGGTATAAAATTGATTCATACTACAGAAGAGCTATTGAATCGTATCGAAATATTCAAAGTATACCGGATGATTTTGATCTTGACAGGTATTATTTGCTTCTAAATAAATGGTATGATACGTTTTTAGAGAATTCGAATAGAGAATGGCTCAAATGTCTTTCTGAGAAAAATTTCGATTATCAGACGATAAAAGCTCCGAAACAATATGATTTTTACTTTAGAGAAATAGCTGATTCAGATGTAAAGACCGTTGTGATAATTTCTGATGCACTCCGATTTGAGGCAGCAAAGGAACTTCTTGGTGTCATGCATGGCGACGATAAAAATATTGCGGAGATAGGTTATCAATTAGCATCTATGCCTTCAAAGACAAGCATTGGGATGGCGCAATTGCTTCCAAATAAGTCTATCACATTTAATAAAGGAACGATCACAATAAATGGAATTTCCACAGAAGGGGTGTCCAATCGTCAACAAATCCTCGAATCTAATAGGGATGGGGCAGTGGCAATTTCTTTCAATAAGGTAATGAGTATGCCTTTAAAAGAGGCACGCGAGTTATTCAAGGCTCCTGTGGTCTATGTCTATCATGATATTATCGATGCAAGGGGAGACAAAAAGACCAGTGAACGTGGAACCTTCAATGCAGTTAATGAAGCAGTTCAGGAATTAGGAAAGTTTGTCAATAAGCTTCATCATACCTTCAATGTTACGCGTGTCTTTGTTACATCAGATCATGGGTTTGTCTATCAGGATCAAGAGATTGAAGAAAAAGATAAAGAGCCGGCTCCTGGTAATGGTGACATCGGTAACCATAACCGATACGAGCTTTCGACTTCCAAGCAGAAACTTAAGTTAGGGTATTGCTTTCCATTAAGTGCTACAACCAAGTTTGAGGATGGTAAAGAGGTCTTTGTTACTATTCCTGAATCAATAAATCGATATCGAAAACAAGGGGTGGGTCATCAATTTGTTCATGGCGGAGGAACATTACAAGAGGTATTAACTCCAGTAATTAATAGCTATAGGAAAACTCAAGCTATCGCAAAAAAAGTAAGGCCAATTGTCACCAATGAGGCCCAACTTCGAATAGTTTCAAATATTCTAAGAGTCAGTATTCTTCAGGAGAAAAAAGTATCAAGAACCGAAAAGGAACTGACTTTGATTATTGGCTTGTATAAGGAAAATGACTTGGTTAGTAATGAACTTTCTATAGAACTCAACTCTGTGTCTGAGTCACCAACTGACAGGACAAGAAAAGTGGAGTTGATATTGAATAGTTCTGCAATAAATGAAAGTATTTTGAAATTAAAAGGGTTTGATTCAGAAGAAAGACTAAATCCGATTTTTGAGATTAGAGTCCAAAATCAAACCATAATTCCAACAGATTTTTAATATGGAGCTTCAAGAAAAAATCCTTCAGCACTTTGAAGGAAAGGTTGTTCGAAAGGATCTAACAGCGAAAGTAAAGGGGAATGCGGTTGTTCCGACCTATGTGCTCGAATATCTTCTCGGTCAATATTGTGCTATTAATGATGAAGAAATCATAGAAGCAGGAATTGAGAAAGTTAAAAATGTTATTAAGAACAATTACGTCCATCGATCGGATTCAGAAATCGTCAAATCAAAAATTAGAGATACTGGCCAATACAAGATTATAGACAAGATCAATGTCTCTTTAAATGATAAGGCAAATATCTATGAAGCTGAATTTGCAAATCTCGGAATAAAAAAAGTCCCGATTTCAGATGCGATGGTAATGGATCATAAGAAACTTCTAAGTGGGGGAGGGGTTTGGTGCATTTTAACCATGGGTTATTCCCATGCAGCTGAGGCAGATGTTCGATGGATAATAGAGGATATAAAACCAATTCAAGTAGCTAATGTGCGATTAGATGAGTACTTGGAAGCAAGGAAGGGTTTTTCTTCTGAAGAATGGCTCGACTTATTGATGCACAGCATAGGATTGAATCCTGAGTTTTTTAATAAACGAGGGAAATTGATCCAGATATCAAGGCTGATAACCCACGTTGAAAACAACTTCAATTTCATCGAGCTTGGGCCAAAGGGGACAGGAAAGTCACATATATTTTCAGAGTTATCGCCCCACGGTGTATTAGTTTCTGGGGGGGATGTGTCCAAAGCCCGTCTTTTTGTAAATAACACAGGGAATCGGATAGGGTTAGTTGGCTATTGGGATGTAGTAGCCTTAGATGAGTTTGAGCAAGAGAAAGGCGGTAAAAAGGTAGATGGTGATTTGGTGAAAATCATGCAAAACTACATGGCCAATCAATCTTTTAACCGCGGTAAAGATACCTACCAAGCAACTGCATCTATGGCATTTGTAGGAAATACAAAGCATACGGTTCCATATATGCTAAAAAACTCCCATCTTTTTGAGTCGATTCCAGAAGGATATATTAAAGGGGCCTTTTTGGATAGGATGCACATGTATATTCCGGGATGGGAGGTCAGAATTTTGAAAAGCTCAGTATTCACAAAGGAATTTGGCTTCATAGTGGATTATTTGGCTGAGATATTAAAAGAGCTTAGGAAATCAGATTACAGCGGTCTAATGGACCGTTATATCGAATTAGATGGATCACTTACAACCCGGGATAAAACCGCAATCCGGAAATCTTTTTCAGGGCTTGCAAAACTTTTATACCCTCATCAGGAGCTTAGTGAATCAGAGGTGTTGGAACTCATTGACTTTGCTATAGAAGGAAGAAAAAGAGTTAAAGACCAACTTTATATAATTGATGAAACTTTTCGAAATGAGCCAGTAAGTTTTAAATATCGAGTTAAGTCTTCTGGGAAAGAGATTGAACCTGAAGCACTTGAAAATATAAATTTCAAAGCAGCTGTTTTAAAGCAACCAGAAGCGATCACTTCTTCTATCCAATCTGAAAATCCCCAAAACAGTAATTCTGATCAAGTTGAGGAACAAAAAACTCTAACTCTTGAACCTCACCAGATAAGCTTAAAGGATAATCAAACAGGGGTTTCATATGAGGCTTTATTCGGAGATTACCTCAAAGGAGCAACTAAGATTCAACTTCAGGACCCTTATATCCGGCTATATTACCAGTTCAAAAATCTCTTAGAATTCTGTTTAATGCTCAGTCAAATTAAGTCACCTGAGGAGGAAGTTAGTCTTCATGTAATCACAAATAATACACCTGAACATCGAGAGGACTCCATTCACAATTTCGAGGATCTTCAAGAAAGTGTTGCAGAGCTTGGAATTATCCTAACTTATGAGTTTGCAGATGTACATGACCGGTCGATTTTAGCAGATAATGGCTGGAAAATCAGCCTTGGCAGAGGATTAGATATTTTTGATCGAGTTGAAGGGAAATTTAACGCTGCTGACCTTGATCAGACAAAGCGAAAGTGCAAAGGTTGTGATGTTACTTATTTGAGGATTTAAGAAAGAATTTTTTTTCTGGCAAATCCAAAATCATTCTTTTACAATTAACCCAAGTTTTGAAAATGGACTTAATCACAAAAGCAAAGGAACTAAACCAATTGCAAGCAGACGACAACCTTTTTTCTGCTATCAATAATCTTAATAAAAGTACACTTGATGAGTTGGTTCAAAGATTCGATCATCAAGACATCTTTAGACCAGTCAACTTCTTAAGATACCTCGTTGCTTGGTTACTTCAAAAGGGTGAAAAAATCTCGAGAGATAAGTTAGAAGAATTAAAAATTTCCATTCAAAATCGAAGGGTTTTGGAAATTTATCCAGAAGCTTCTGAGTTATTTTTAAAAAACTTAAATGATTATAAAACCAGTGATAAGGGGATGTTTCCTCAATGGAGAGAGCCCTTTCCAATTTTATATCAATTCTTTTATTCTAATGAAGAAAAACAAGAGGTTATCCACAAACTAAAAGAGTGTGGAAATGAGATTATCCAAAAATATTCCCTTGAAAATGCTCAAGTTCATGCAGTAGGGTTTGATGGCCCTCAAAACTATGGGTCTGACATTTCTTGGGGTGCAGTAATCCCCTCAAGTGCTCAAAGCGTACAACATGCTTTTCAAATTTTTTTCAGTTTTAATGCAGATGGAGTTTTGGGAGGAATTTATCCTGGACATAAAATCACTAACATTCCTTTTAGAAAAGAACCTGAACAATTTGAGTCTTGGGATGAATACCTTAATGCCTTGGGAGGTTTGATACCAAAGTGGAAGGAATTGAATTCCAAGATTGATTTCTCTCTTCAGCAGGAAGAAAATGAATTGTCTAAACGTATTAAATCCTTCTCTGATAAGGATGTAAATATTTTTTTCAATGTCTTGGACTGGTTAATAAGTGATCTTGAATTAGCAGATCTGGAAAACTTGGTTTTTAGCACTGGTTCTAAGCAATTAAGTTTCCATGTAGGGAAAAGGTATTGCCTGGTTTTGGATAAAAAGGGCTTCTATTTTATTGTACCTGAAGGGTTTGAAGTTCCCGAGAGTTTGAATTCCTCATTTGATGGATCTCCAAAAGCAGGCTTTGTTAAAGAAACTTCAGGTGAAATTTTGCTTGATTATTATCCTGAGATAGCTAATGCAGTTCAGGTTGAAATTGACAGGGATAATCATGCAAAGGAAAAAAATTACGACAATGCAGCATTTAGAAAGGCCGCATTTGAACCCATTTATCGATCAAAATTTCTTGAATTTAAAGAGATCAATCGGCCTAATCGAGCAATAAATAAACCAGCCCAAAACTCTATTGATATGACTTTTCCCGAACTCAATCAGATATTTTTTGGACCTCCTGGAACAGGTAAAACTTTTTCAACCATTTCTGAGGCGGTAAAAATTGCAGATCCTGAATTTTATCAATCCAATTATAGAGATAGAGATAAGATAAAGTCAAGATTCAACTCACTTTTATTAAAGGATTTACAAAACCCTCAGGGTCAAATAGCATTCTGTACATTTCATCAGTCTTTTAGCTATGAAGATTTTGTAGAAGGGATAAAACCAGAGCTAAGTGGAGAAAAATCTGAATCCCTAAAGTATGTTATTGAAGATGGGATTTTTAAAATTATCTGTGAATTAGCAGAATCCGATCAGGTATCTACAAAAATAGAGAATGAAGGAATGCTGAACTGGCCAAAGGAATCATTCAAGCAGGCGAGTTTTTGGAAAATATCTCTCGGTGATACGAGTAAAAAAGCGGATTCAGATATCTATGATTTCTGTATTCGTGAGAATAAAATTGCCTTAGGGTTTACAAGGGAGATTGATTTCACGAATAATACTTTGGAAGAAATTAAATCAAAATGTGTTCTTAACCGCTTAAATAACTGGACCAGTTTTGTTGCCTAAACTTAGGAACAAAATGATCGAAGACTTAATTAAAAACGCACGACTTTCATCCAGTGGCCGTAAGCTACTGACCTCACAACAAAA
>NZ_NIUC01000004.1 GCF_002807035.1 Algoriphagus formosus
ACCGTACTCAATCAAATACAGAAATGGATGAATGAATACAATACATATGCACCACATTCCGCTTTAGAAATGAAAACACCAAATGAATTTTATAACTTTAAAATCGCTGCTTAACTAGTCCAACTTTTTAGCGGAAAGAGCAAATGTAAGTCTAAAGAATATAATGGGATTGAAGCTCAACAATTAAATTACTTTGTAAATGAGCTGAAGAATGGAGATTTTATATTTGTCAGTAAGGGGAATAAATATCTAAGGGCCTTAGGGAAAGTAAAAGGAGATTATAAATTCAATTCGGACTCCGAAATCAACTATGAACACTTCAGAGAAGTAGATTGGATATTCAAAAATGAACTAATTCCTGTAGACACTATTTATGATCGGTCATTTACTCAAAAAACATTGTACCCTTTAGACAAGTCTGGATTAAAGGAAAGGTTTTTTATCAAGACTGAAGATTCTCAAGAATCTGTAACTCAAAGAAGTTTTGTTTTAATTATTGATGAGATCAATAGGGGTAATGTATCATCCATATTTGGAGAATTAATTACCCTTCTTGAGCCGGATAAACGTAAAGATAAAGCTGAAGAGATGACTGTAACCTTACCTTATTCAAAGAACTCTTTCAGTGTACCGTCTAATGTTTATATCATTGGAACGATGAATACTGCTGATCGAAGTATCGAGGCTTTAGATACCGCTTTGAGACGGCGATTTTCTTTCCGAGAAATGTCTTCCAGACCAGAGTTACTTCGATCCGAGGGGAAAATTGGAAAGGAAAGAGGGGGCGAAATCCAGGGAATCGATGTGGTAAAGATGCTTGAAAAAATCAATGAACGAATCGAGAAACTAATCGATAAGGATCATAAAATCGGCCATGCCTACTTCATGGAAGATATCACTGCTGATGATCTGAAAAAAACTTTTAAGAACAAGGTAATCCCCTTATTGGAAGAATACTTCTTTGGTGACTTTGGTAAAATCGGATTGGTTTTGGGTTCTTCCTTTATTGGTGCCGATCAGGCCAAAGAGTTTGATTTCGCAGACTTCAAAGATTATGATTCAAATATTTCTTCAGATCTAAAACAGCGGAAAGTTTATAAAATTAAACCGGAAGGTCAGTGGAATTTTCAGAGTATATACTCTCCTGAAACCTAATAAGCTTTTTTATGAGTCGAAGTTCTCTCATTCGGGTTTTTGAATATGAATCTTTAACAACTAATGTTCAGGATGGTGGGCGCTATTTGACTAAATCTGAATTAGATAAACTCTATGATTACAATGATCGGAATAGGAATATCTACTTTACAGGAATCCGAAATGGAATTAAATTCAACAGCTATGTAGGGGTTATCCAGATTGGAGGTCTCACAATTGAAATCCTGCCTAAGACGGACCGAAAAGCTGATTCCACAGAAAATGAATATCAGAATTGGCAAAAAGCCCTTTTGGACATGCTTAATTTCTGTCATCATATCAAGGTAGATTCGGTCTCAGAAGCAGCCCTTGAAAAAAGGTATAACAGCATTCTGGATCTGTATTTCCAATTATTCCTGGACGAAGTCAAATACCTATTGAGAAAAGGGTTGATTAAACAGTATCGGAAAAACTCAGGGAACCTAAATGTGGTTAAGGGCCGAATCCTCTTCACCGAACAGATCCGAAAGAACCTTATCCACCAAGAGCGAGTCTATACCGAGCATCAAGTTTATGATACTGAAAACCTGTATAATCAGATCCTTTTGAGAGCTTTGACTATACTTAATCAGGTATCTTCCAACCCTTCCATCAAAGATCAAATTCACCGAATTAAGCTTGACTTTCCAGAGATTCAGGAAGTACAGATCACCCAAGCCCATTTTACCCGGCTTAAGGAAAACCGTAAAACCAAGCCCTATCAAAATGCGCTGCAGATCGCTAAAATGATCATTTTGAATTACTCCCCTGACATCCGAAATGGGGGAGAAAATATGCTGGCACTGCTATTTGACATGAATAAACTGTGGGAAGAATACATTTATCGAGTCTTACAAAATGATTCTGACTCCGAATACGAAGTCAGCTTCCAGAACTTCGATTATTTCTGGGAGTTCAAGACTATCCGACCTGATTTAGTTCTGAAAAACAAAGAAACCGAGGAAGAATACATCATCGACACTAAGTGGAAAATCATCGATGCCAATAATCCCTCCGATGATGACCTGAAGCAGATGTTTGCTTATAATATCTACTGGGACACAGGAAAGAGTATTCTGCTCTACCCCGGTTCGGAGACAATAGAAGAGAAATTCGGGAACTTCCATAAAGGAAGGCCAAATGGAAATCAATGCAAGGTTGGCTTTATTAATGTTATGAATAAAGAGGGCAAGTTGGATCGAGGGATTGGGAGGAGAATTTTGGAGAAAATTATTTGAGAATTTAATTTTCTTAGTTAATATTAGTTGATGTCTAAACAACGCATCCTTTATAAATTGTTGTTTAGGTAAGATAAATAATGAGTTTTATTTTTCCACTCTCTAAATATGATAAGCCTTAGGCCCTATCAAATTGATGCCATCAATTCAATAAATGAAGCTTGGGAACGATGTAATAGAGTACTGCTTCAAATGCCTACTGGCTTAGGGAAAACAACCGTATTCTCAGAGATAGTTAAAGATTTCCAAACGAATAGATTTCCAAGCAAAAGGATTTTGATTCTCGTCCACCGAATTGAATTATTAGATCAGGTCAAAGATAGATTGGTGCAATTTGGAATTAGAGCGACTACAATTAGTTCAGACAGAGATTTTGACATTAATAATCAAGTTGCAGTCGCTACAATCCAAACGCTGGTAAAAAGACTCGATAAAATTGCTAATTTTTCACTTATCGTGGTTGATGAAGCACACCATAGTATTTCACCATCATATTTAAGAATATTTGAACATTACACCACAGAATCTTTAAAGATCCTCGGTGTAACAGCTACACCTCAACGTTTAGACGGGCGGGGATTTGATCAGATTTACGATGTCTTAATCCCATCAGGACAAATAAGGGATTATATACCGGAGTATCTCTGTGATGTTTCTCAACGAGCAAGCTCGTATCCAGACCTATCTACAATAAAAATTGATTCAATAACTAAGGATTATGAGTCAGAATCGGCCAAAATGATTATGTCAGAATCTAAGGTTATGGCCGATATGGTAAAAAGCTTTAAAGAGTACTGTATTGGAAAGCGAACCTTAATATTTGCTGTAAACACAGAGCATTCTAAAGATATCGTCAGTAGGCTTCAAAAGGAAGGAATAAAGGTTCAACATATTGATTATAAAACTCCGGCTTCACAAAGAAGACAACTTGTTGAAAATTTTAGAGAGGGAAAAATTGATGCCTTATGTAATGTGGAAATTTTTACTGAAGGGTTTGATTGTCCAGATATTGATGTGGTAATCATGGCCAGGCCCACTAAATCCCTTTCACTCTACCTTCAGCAGGCAGGTCGTTGCTTGCGTCCAAAGCCAGACGGAAGAAAAGGTCTCATCTTAGATCATGCTAAACTATGGATTGAACATGGCTTAATCAAAACCAATAGGTATTGGAGTTTGGCTGGAACTAAATCAAAACAGAAATCTGAAGAAACCAATGATCAAATAAAAAAATCAATACTTTCAAAAGAAATTGAACTCCCTGTTGAACTCCAAGAACTTATAATGGAGGAATTTCAATTAGGGGAGGAGAAGAAGATTAATAAATTTGACGATAAAGTTGAGATTGATTTTGAATGGTGGAATTCTCTTTCCGAAGAGCTAAAAGATATGCTGAGCAGTAGTGCTGAAATTTCTAAATCAAGTCCAACAAATTTATCAGAAGAGGAACTTCGAGCAATTTGGGACCTTGAAACTATTGATTTGCGGAACCGAACAATAAAGTCAGGCTTAGTTCCATTAAGAGCCTTAAAGAAAATCAGAAGGGCTGAATGCAGTATGCTACACTATCATACTGTTAGTAGCTTTAGCGATTGGGAATACTTGGAATATCTTGATTTAAGCTTTTCTACTATCAATGGATTAAGACCAATTATTGATCTAAATTCATTAAAATATTTAAATATTTCCAATACGCAGATAGAGACGATCCGTCCAATTTTGAATAATATTTCACTATGCGAACTGGACATATCCTTCTCCAATGTTAAAGAAATTGGTCTGCTTGAACGGCTTCCAAACCTTGAAAGGCTTTCCCTTGCAGGATTGCCAATTAAAAGTGTTGAATTCTTAAGAAACCATCGGAGGCTGGAATTTTTAAATATTAGTCACACCAATTTGACAGAACTGAATTTCTTGAATAATAATCACCCACTTAAGAATCTTATCGCTCATGATTGTAAAAATCTACAGTTCAAAAGGATTGAAATTACTAACCTGGAATCACTGGATTGCTCTTATTCTTCTTTTGATAGAATTAGAAATTTAACTAAAGGATCTCGAAACGTAAATCTTGAATGGTTGAATATTAGTGGCTGTAAAGTGGTCGATTTAGACGAATTATTTTATTTTGACAATCTCAAAGTACTAATTGCGGATGACATTGATGTTGAGGATGATTTTATTCAAAATCTATTAATCAGAAATACTCAACTAACAATTTATCGAAACGGTGAATTAACCTACGACAATCATGTGCTTGCCTAAGAAGTCAAATTTTCACTTATTTCTTCAAACGAGAATTAATTTCTCGATTTTTTACCCTCCTTCTTATTTAAAGTGAATTTTTACCCACGTTTGACAAACTTCTTCTTAAAACAATCTTCTTTAATTCATCAAAAGATTCAAGGTCAAGCAATTTATTGATCATAAACTTTTGCCTGTCCTTCATTGCTTTTACGGATTTAAATTTCCAGGCACGAAAACAATATCATTGGCTAACTGATTTTTCTTAAAAATTCAAACATTTTATCATAAAATGGGATTGCTTTAGGATCAATTTCGCCTTTGACTATTAGTGGTAGGTTTTCCTTCAAAATTTCAATCCCTTCTTCTTTCGGGAAACTGTTTTCATTTAGTATTAGTAAGTAAGTCTGATTACATAAGTTGAACGTGATTTTAGAGTTGTGACCAGCAATAAACTGTGCTCCTTGAAGGGCTTTCAAATGAGTAATATCTCCGTGTTTAATTTTGATTTGAAGAAGGACATTTAAAAGCATTTCTTCTAAAGAAGCATAATCAAAAAAGTCAATTAGAAGAACAGCTAATTTCCTAAAGTAACTTATAGAAAACTCATGGTTTCCAAATGGATATTTTTCTTTATACCCTATCAAAATTCCCTTCAGCAAATTTTCTGGACCTACTTCAACATCCTCATCTTTTTCCTCAAAAACTTTTTCTTGATTCCCCTCTAAAAAGTAAGGGAGGTAAACATCTTTTTGAAGAGACAAATCTTGACCTATTTCGGATTCTGGGGAGGTAATAATCCAAATCAAACTATATGTTTTCATATCTTTTTCAATAAATCCTCGATTGTATTTATTCGGTTTAAACCTACATTTTGTTTTAAAGTAGTCAATTGAATACCCTGAAAATCTTGGTACTGTTAGAAAAATAGGAATAGATGCCTATCTGACCAATGGGGAAAAAGTGGATAAGGCAAAATAATGGCACACCATCCAAATTGATTGCATTTTATGGGGTTGTGTTTTTTTTAGACAAGTTTCAAGACCATTTAAAAACTTAATACATTTTATATCTGCACAATATGTGGAGGCGAGAATCGCTAAGCTCAAAAATCACATTTTAATTTGAAAACAAAGGTCTTCAATTTACCAACAGCCCTATTCTCACCATTTACCATATTATACTGTGGGTTGAGTTATCCCCATCTTCCAAACGAGAGTAAATTTTACCTCCATTATCGAAACGAGGGTAAAAAATCGATGGATTTACCCTCATTGCTTCTATGAGTATAAATTTCGCTCTGATCATGGCCCATGCTGCTGGAAATTATTTTCCGTCTCCCCTATACCAAGAGACAATCCTTAATCGATGCTGGATTGGGCACTCCTAAGACAGTAAGCAACTACCTGAGCGAATTAGAAGCTGCGGGATTTTTGACTTCCAAAAAAGTAGGGAATGAAAAACTCTATCTGAACACTGCCTTAATGAAAATTCTTGAAAACAGCTCACTCGGGTAATCAAAGGACCTGACATCGATCAAATTCAATGGCGTGTACTCCAGGTTCGAATCCCCTAACATACCGCTCATCACAAATTTTTCGAAAAAAAGCGGGTCAGAAAAATCGAGACCTATGGCACTTTACCCGTTACAAAAACCTGTTTATCAAGTAAATAAGGTCGAATATTCGAATCCCTCCTCCTCTGCAAAAAGCTTAAGGCGAGCGAAGAGAGCAAGCTTTTCTTTTGCAACTCCTCCCAAAACGGGATCGACGATGTCAATCCATCCTCCTCCGCATAATTCTAAACTATATCAAAAAGTCGAGCTGTTTTTTTTATCGTTTTGATTAGGGACTATGGATTGAAAAGTAAAGTTTTAAATGATTTTTCAACCCTGGACCCAATCCTTAATTTTTTGACTACAAAAAATAGTTTAGAATACACTACCTAACCAAGCTTTTTTAAATCAATGGGTAGATTCCTTCTTTTTGGCTTAGAATTTCACTAAACTAATAAGGAAGCAACCTTAAAATCTATGCCTGTCAAACAAAAAACTCAAGAAATAGCAAAGTATCTTTTATCCCTTTTTTTCTTTCCGCCTTTTCTAGCTCATTCACAAAATCAACCTGGAATTCCAAAGCCAAGCGGTCCCGTGGATCTGAACGATACTTCTGATTTGGTTATCTACATTATCATTCCTGCGATTATTCTGATCCTATTTCTTGTATTCCGAAAAAGAATTTTCAAAATAAAAGAAGAGAAGCAAGAAGAAAGGGAGGAGAAAGGAAATTGATATTCAATGAGTTTTGTCCTGAAGCTTAGCCTGCTTTCATCCTTTTTTGAAAAAAATGCGATCCTCGTAAACTTTTTCAATCTAACTTTTGTCTAATACCCTATAAAATCTATAGACTTTAAACAAAATAATTATGGCATTACGACTAGGAGATGAAGCTCCGAATTTTACAGCAGAAAGTACAGAGGGTACGATCAACTTTCATGAATATCTAGGCGACAGTTGGGGAGTGCTATTCTCTCACCCTGCTGATTTTACGCCGGTTTGTACCACGGAATTGGGAGCTGTCTCAAGATTGAGAGATGAGTTCTCCAAGCGGAACGTGAAAGTGATCGCCTTAAGTGTAGATGGCTTGGAAAGTCATAAAAGCTGGATCGGTGATATCAACGAAACTCAAAATACGGCTGTGAACTTTCCCATTATTGCCGACGAAGACAAGAAAGTTTCCACACTCTATGATATGATTCACCCAAATGCGAATGAGAGTTTCACCGTTCGTTCGGTGTTTGTCATCGGCCCGGACAAGAAAATCAAATTGACCATCACCTATCCTGCAAGCACAGGCCGAAATTTTGATGAATTGCTTCGGGTGATTGATTCCTTGCAATTGACAGCAAGTTACAGCGTGGCAACCCCAGCTGACTGGAAAGAAGGGGAGGATGTGGTCGTTTCACCTGCGATCAAGACGGAAGACATTCCAGCTAAATTCCCGAAAGGTCATCGAGTAATCAAGCCTTATTTGAGAATGACTCCACAACCGAACAAATAATTCCGTCAGCAATTGGATCTATTTGTAAAGGCAGCGCTAAAGATAGAGCTGCTTTTTTGTTGCGGGTTTTTTGCGATTAGATTTTTTTGAGAAACAGGCTACTTGAAGATTAGACTAAAAACCGTTCGCTTGTCCTGCTCAGACTTTACGACCAAACTGCCCCGATGCAGATTCATTATTTGACGGGAAATTGCCAAGCCAATTCCTGACCCGGTCTTTTTGGTGGTGTAAAAAGGCACAAATATTCGCTCCAAAGCCTCTGGCACAATACCCGGTCCATGATCTTCGACTTCAATCCGGATACCCATATCTCCTTGTGAAATACCCCGAAGGATAATCTGTCTGTCGGCGAGTTTCTGCATGGACTCAGATGCATTTTTTATCAGATTGATCAATATCATCGATATCTGATCCCGGTCACATTGTATTTCCAGCTCTTTGGGATGAAGCTCTGTCTTGACAAAGACGCTTTGGGACTTGAGTTCTTCTTTCATTAGGTTAAGTACATTTTCAAAAAGATCCTGAACCCGAACCAGTTCCTTTTCAGGAATGGGGATATTGGTATAATCCCGATAAGCATTGACAAAATTCACAAGCCCTTTACTACGGTTGGAGATGGTATCCAATCCCTCTTGGATATCCTGAAATCCATCCTTTTTGATCAGCATTCCCTCTTTTTGCACATAGCTGTCTTCATCTAGTATGGTTCGAAGGGATTCGACCAGGCTGGAAATGGGCGTGATGGAATTCATAATCTCATGACGGAGCACCTTGGTAAGATTTTGCCAGGCTTCCAGTTCATTGGATTGTAATTCCGCATTGATGTTTTGGAGGGAAAGCAAAGTCCAACTCTGACCGCCCATTTTCAAAGCCGTGGTTTGGATAATCAGGTGAAGGTTTGAATTGACCTTGTGGGAGATTCGTTGACCGGGTTTGATCTCCATGACTTCCTTCAAAAGTTTTGTGGAAAGCTTTCCCAAATCACTGATATCCCGAAACTGAGGAATCTGAAGCAAGTGCTTGGCGGCATTATTGATGACACCAATTTTGCCTTCAGCATTGAAAGATATGATTCCCGTATTGATGTGTTGAATAATCACCTGCAGGAAAAGCATCTGCTCCTCCTTTTCAGCACGGGTTTGCTTGAAGACTTCCATCACCTCGTTGAAAGCCATGTTGACCTCTCGAAAGGAGTTCCCCATTTTACTGTCTGAGGTAAAAGAGCTTGAGAAATCCGCAAACCGGATGGAGTCAAGGAATCGCGCTAATTTCTGGTTGATCGAGTTCACGTAATAAATCATCTCACCGACGATTCCAGAGACGAGTAATCCCAAAATTGCGGGAGCTAGCAGCAGGCCTTGACTAAAGTAGAGCCAGAGTCCCAAAAAAATACAGGTAGTAATGAGAAGGATCCGGAAGGTGATCCCGACAGAAAATCGCCTATAGACCATATTTTTCCAATCTTCTGTAAAGCGAGGATCGCGTCAAACCCAGTTCCTCAGCCGCTCGTGTGATATGTCCGTTGTGCTTTTGCAGTGCTTTTCTGATGAGTATTCGCTCCACATCTTCAATATTCAGGTGTTCCAAACTCACATTTTCTTCGGATTTCTCCGGCTGTCCCATTTTTTGCAAAAACAAATCCTCGGGCTGAAGCACATTGTGATTGCTCATGATGACTGCACGCTCGATGCTGTGCTGAAGTTCCCGGATATTTCCCGGCCAATGATACTTGGTCATCCGCTTGATCAAAGGCTCGGAGGCTTTTCGGATGTCTTTGTTGTATTTTTTTGAATAAAAATTAATGAAATGGTCTGCCAACAATGGGATATCTTCGACTCGTTCCCGAAGTGGGGGAAGTTGGATTTCGATGGTATTGATCCGATAAAGCAAATCCTGTCGGAAGCTATTATCATACACCATGTTGTGAATGGGCATATTGGTAGCCGAAATCAGGCGGATATTGACTTCCACAGGTTTATTCGCACCCACACGGGTAACTTGTCGGTTTTGAAGAGCTGCCAAAAGCTTGGCTTGAAGAGGTAGGGGAAGGTTTCCGATTTCATCCAAAAATAGTGTTCCTTTATGCGCCTGCTCAAAACGCCCTGCCCGGTCTTCTTTGGCATCGGTGAAGGATCCTTTTTTGTGGCCAAAAAGCTCCGATTCAAATAGCGTTTGGGTGATGGATCCCAAATCCACTCCTACAAAAGCTTCTCGACTTCTTCGGGAGTTTCGGTGAATAGCTCTGGCAATCAATTCTTTTCCCGTTCCGTTTTCTCCAAGAATCAACACATTGGCATCGGTAGTAGCCACTCGTTCGATCGTTTCGAAGACTTTTTGCATGGCCGGGCTTTGGCCGATGATATCCTTGAATTTATTGTCAATATCTTGTTGAAGGGTAGTTTTCTGATCTTTTAGGAGGTTGACCTCCAGTTTTTTCTGACGGAGTTGAAGGGCAGAATTCAGTGTGGCAAGTAGTCGTTCATTTTCCCAAGGCTTCAAGACAAAGTCCGTTGCGCCTTCTTTGATGGCTTTGACGGCAAGATTGACATCACCGTAGGCTGTGATCAAAACCACGACGGCAGATGGATCAAGTTCCAAGATTCGATCCAGCCAATAGAAGCCTTCCTGTCCCGAGCTCACGTCCTTGGTGAAGTTCATATCCAATAAAATCACATCATAATTTTCATTATGTGTGAGAATAGGTAAAAGATCAGGGTTGGTTTCGGTATCTACTTGGGCAAAGTGCCTTTTAAGAAAAATCTTGGCAGCCTTTAGCAGGTCTTCGTTGTCATCTACAATGAGAATTTTACCGATTCGTTGCTCTTCCATACATCTTGTGGTTTTTGTGGTAGGCTGTATAAAGTTCTAAAAGCTTGCCGAAAATTTCACTTTTGATCAAAATTCTGAAAATGGGCGAATCCGAACAATTTTGGCCATTTTTTCTCAATATCGACTTTTTGAATTGAAATTCTATTCGCTTCGCTTTTGAAAGGGATTGTTCGCTGGCGGACGAAAATGTTCGAGTTAGAATTGAGCTTTTTTCTCAAAAACCCATCAAAAAGCTCCTAAGCCCTGATTTTTCCATGGCATAACCTTTGGCATAAGATGGACAGCCTCAAAAAGGCCAACACACAATGGATAGAAAATTAGAAAAGAAAACTTGGACTCCTAGGCGAATTGCCTATATCATCGGAGGTGCGCTTTTGGTCGCCGGAATCATTTATCAATTGGGCTTTGCAGATCACCGATCTACTATGAATGTAGAGCAGGATCGATTGAGTATCACCACCGTCAAAACGGGGGAATTCACCGATTACATTTTGGTTTCAGGTCAGATTGAGCCTGCCCAGACTTTTTTCTTGGATGCAGTAGAAGGAGGGATGGTAGCAGAGGTGATTCGAGAGTCAGGAGCCACCGTCAATCGGGGGGATACGATTTTGGCTTTGACCAATTCTAATTTACAGCTTGACGTCATGCAGCGGGAGACGATGCTTTATGAGCAAATCAATAATCTCCGTCAGACGCGCTTGCTTTTGGATCAAAATGACTTGAGCCAACAAGGTCAATTGGCTGAGATCGATTATCAAATCTCGCTTTTGGAGCCTCAGTACAAGCGATTCAAGGAGCTGCATGAGAAAAAACTGGTTTCAGACCGGGAATTTGAGGAAGTGAAGGAGCAATACGAATACAATTTGAAAAGGAGAAGGCTTACCTATGAGTCTTATAAAAATGACTCGATTGCCAGATCGATTCAATTGAATCAGCTCCGTAATTCTGAGAACCGTATGCAGGCCTCCTTGCAAGGCGTGGGGAAGATTTTGAATAATCTGATTATTACCGCTCCTATTGCCGGGCAATTGGCCATGGAGCAGATCGAAGTAGGTCAGGCGATTAACCCCGGGCAACGATACGGGCAGATTGATGTATTGGATGAATTTAAAGTTCGGGTGCCTATCGATGAACTTTACCTTCCGAGAATCGGCAGAGGGCTTCGGGGTAAGTTTACCCTGAGTGGGCAGGAATACGAGCTGGAAATATCCAAGATCTATCCTACGATCACCAATGGGCGCTTCGAAGTGGACATGGTATTCACTGGAGAAAGTCCTCAAGGTATTAGACGTGGACAAAGTGTTCGGATCCGTCTTGAATTGGGTCAAAGTGAGCAAAGCCTATTGCTGGCCACTGGAGGCTTCTTCAAAGATACCGGTGGCAATTGGGTCTTTGTCATCAATCCGTCAACAGGAAATGCCGAAAAGCGGAATATCCGTCTGGGAAGAAAAAACCCTGAATACTATGAAGTCCTGGAGGGATTGGTAGAAGGTGAAAAAGTCATCGTTTCCGGATATGAGAATTTCGGGGATAATGAGGTTTTGGAGATGAAATAGAGGAGAAGGAAGTTGGAAGAGGGGAGATGGAAGATGGGTGTAGAAATAAATTATTTATTAGTTAAATTGAAGTGATTAACTATTTACTAACCAATCAAATACACCATGAGCTTCAAATTTGAAAATTTATTGATATGGCAAAGGGCAATGGATTTGGCAGAAAGTATTCAAAAATTATCTAAAAACTTTGCGAAAGAGGAGCTTTTCAATTTGACGAGCCAAATCAATAGAGCTTCAGACTCCATAGCATTGAATATCGCAGAGGGATCAATTTTGCAGTTTAATCCCGAACAAAGTAAGTTTTTAGGCTATGCGATCCGCTCTATTGCCGAAGTAGTAACTTGTTTACATAAGGCAAGAAGGAGAGCGTATATTTCTGAGAATGAATTTAAAAAACACTATCAAGATTGCTTTGACCTAATGAATATGACTATTGGATATAGGAGTAAAATCAAAACAACGAATTAAGATGAATCTATCTATCAAAAGAAGACTCAGCGATTTATAAAAGATTTTCTAAAACAAATAAATAATCTGGAATTGGACTTGGGACAACTTCCCTCTTCCTACTTCCATCTTCAAACTTATTACCATGGAACACGTCATCAAAACCAACAACCTTCGAAAACTCTACACCACGGAGGAAGTAGAAACTACCGCTTTGGACGGTATTCAGATCGAAATCAAAAAAGGCGAATTTGTTGCCATTATGGGACCTTCGGGTTGCGGAAAGTCTACTTTGCTAAATATCATCGGACTATTGGACAATCCCGATGAAGGAGAGTATTACTTTCTGGATCAAGAGGTCGCCAATTACTCCGAGAGACAGCGTTCTTCACTGAGAAAAGGAAACATCGGATTCGTTTTTCAGAGCTTCAACTTGATTGATGAATTGACAGTATTTGAAAACGTAGAGCTGCCGCTGCTCTATCTTAAAATACCAGCTGATGAGCGCAAAAAGCGGGTAGAAGAGGTCTTGACTCGGATGAATATCATGCATCGAAGAAATCACTTTCCGCAGCAGCTTTCGGGTGGTCAGCAGCAGCGCGTGGCGATTGCAAGGGCTATTGTCGCCAAGCCATCCGTGATTTTGGCGGATGAGCCAACGGGTAACTTGGATTCTAAAAATGGTGAAGAAGTGATGAGACTGTTGGAAGAGTTGAATAATGAAGGAACAACCATTGTCATGGTAACTCACTCACCCCACGATGCCAACTACGCCCACAGAATCATCAATTTGTTTGATGGAAAAGTTGTGACCGAGAATATCCGGGAGCAGTTTCATGTGTGAGAGGTAGGAGGGAAGGAAGTTTGGAAGATAGGAGGTCCGATTTCCTTAAGAACTTAAGCCTTTTTCCTCGATTTACTTCCTTTCCTTTAAAGTTGCTCGAAAAGCTCCCATGCTATTCATTAAGACAAAAGCTTGTTTGTAAAAGGCTGAAAATTCAGAATCATTTAGATATTTCCTTCTTTTCGCTTTATGCAAGCAAGTGACTACTTCAGCTAGAGACCTTAAAGAATAGCCAATAAATTTCCTAAACTCTTTATTGGTTTGGCCAGTGGACCCTTCTGCAATATTTAAGGCGATTGAATCAGCCGCCCGACGTATTTGAGAGATTAAATTGTATTTCTCATCATTCGGAAATCTACCAGATACCTCAAAAATCAACTCCCCAAAATCCATGGAGGTATGTCAAATTCTCAGTTTCTCAAATTTGAAAGTTTCCATAATTACAGCATTTAATTGGTTACAGGCTAACTAAAAATCAAATTATAAGAATGGGTAATAAAATCCAAAACGTTATTTCTTAACCACCTACTATCTCCCAAACCTCCCAACTTCCCAACTTTCATGCTACCTCATCAGATCAAATTATCCCTCCGAAGCTTCCTCAAACACAAACATATCTTTGCCATCAATCTATCTGGCCTTGCCATTGGGTTGACGACAGTGATTTTGATTATGCTTTGGGTTCAGGATGAGTTGTCTGTCAATCGGCAGCATGCTAAAATTGATCGAGTCTATACGGTTCTGACCAATCATGACAATGCCAACGGTCTTGTGACAATTCCTTTTACTCCGGCTAGAATGGCCGAAGCCATGAAGGAAGAATTCGCGCAGGTTGAAAAAGCTTCCGCAATTTCTCCTTTCATAGAAGGGATGACCTTTGAGCAGGGAGAGGTAGTTCTGGAGGCTTCAGGCTTTTTTGTGGATCAGGATTACCTGGAGATCTTCAATGTTCCTTTTCTGGTCGGGAATCAGGAAAAAGCTTTAACAGGTATCAATTCGGTGATTTTATCCGAATCTTTGGCCACCAAATTGTTTGGATCCCCCCAACTAGCGCTAGGAAAATCGCTGCGTTGGCAGGTTTTTGATTTCAAAAATGAGGTGGAAGTCACCGGGGTATACAAGGACCCGTCGAACCTGGAAACCCGTCAGCCTGAGTACTTACTTGCATTTCCTTTTTTCCTGCAGATGCTAGGAGATGGAGCCCATTGGGATAATTTTAATTCCGGGGCAGATATCCTTTTGAAAGCGGGTGCTGATCCCGAGCTTTTTAATGAGCAGATTATAGATTTTATCAAAAAGAAGGAAGCTGAGTCCAATGTGTCCGTGATGATACAGAATTATGGAGATTCTTACCTCTATGGAACATACGAACAAGGAAAAGTGGTGGGGGGAAAGATCAGCTATGTCCGTCTATTTTCTGTCATTGCCATTTTTATTTTACTCATCGCTTGTATCAATTTCATGAATTTGGCCACCGCCAGATCCATGAGTCGCATGAAGGAGATTGGTGTGAAAAAGTCCATGGGAGCCAGCACCTCAAGTCTTTTTGGGCAGTTTATGACAGAATCCTTACTCTTGACATTTCTTGCATTGGTTTTGGCAGTGCTTGGCGCTTACCTTTTACAGCCTTTTTTCAATCAGCTTACTTCAAAAAGCCTAAACCTCCAGTTTGAGCTGGATTTTATTCTTCTTTTGGGAGGAGTTTGGATCATCACAGGATTAATGGCAGGAGCTTATCCGGCGATTTATCTTTCCCGATTTAAGCCTGTTCAAGTTTTGAAAACTCAAGTCAAAGGGAGTTTTGGAGAGCTTCTGGCCAGAAAGGGGCTGGTTGTATTTCAATTTTCGATTTCCTTGCTTTTAATCATTGGGATTTTGGTGGTGAGCAAGCAGTTGAATTTCATCCAAAATCAGAATCTTGGCTACAATCAGGCTCATCTTTTAGAAATCAACTCTTCTGGTATCAATCCTGAAAACCTTCCTTCCTTTTTAGAGCAGACCAAAAGCCTTCCTGGAGTGGAGAATGCTTCAAGCCTGTCCCACCCCTTGGTCGGTTTGGGGAGCTCTACGATTGGATTGACTTGGGAGGGGAAGGACTCTGATGATCAAATCAAATTTGAAAATATCACGGTCAATATGGACCTGATCGAAACGATGGGATTTGAGATGTTGGCGGGAAGGGCCTTTTCCCCTGAGTTTGGAGAGGAAAGGAAAAAAATCATCCTCAACGAAACTGCTGTGAAAACAATTGGTTTTCAGGATCCTGTGGGTCAGATCGTGAATCTTTGGGGAGAGGATATGGAAGTAATCGGTGTAGTCCGAAACTTCCATTTTGAATCGCTAAAGGAAACCGTCAAACCGGCTTTCCTAAAATTTGATCCCGATTTTGCTCAAAAAATTATGGTTCGAATTCAGCCTGGAAATCAGGCAGAAAGTATTGCTGCGATTGAAGATCTTTTCCATGATTTTACCGGGAAAGCCTTGACTTACCAATTCTTAGATGAAGATTATCAAAACCTTTATGTTGCCGAGCAGCGTACCGCTCAACTGGCCAATTATTTTGGGGTTACAGCAATCTTTCTCTCTTGTTTGGGACTTTTTGGTTTGGCAGCTTTCACAGCAGAGAAGCGTCGAAAAGAAATTGGGGTTCGGAAGGTACTGGGAGCTTCCACGGTAGGGATATTGACACTTGTGTCCAAAGACTTTGTCTCTTTGGTATTGATATCAATTATCCTAGCCATTCCGCTGGCTTGGTATCTGGCCGATTTATGGTTAGAAAGTTATGCCTTTCAGACTGATCTAAGTTGGTGGATATTTGCCGGTTCTAGTCTGCTTCTTGTTTTGATAGCTTTATTGACTGTTGGTTACCAGGCATTTCAGGCCGCCCGAAATAATCCAGTGAATTCTCTGAAAAGTGAGTAATTGTTTTGACCGCAAGCGGACATTTTTGTTCGAACTACAAATATGTGAAATAGTAAAAAAGGCCTTCTATATATCAGGAGGCCTTTTTTTGGTGGCACAAAACCTGAATAATATTTGGCAGAAGAAAACCAGCACTAAAGAAAATCGGAATGCTTCAAAATTATTTTAAAATCGCACTGAGGAATCTTCGCAAGCAAGGTTTCTATTCTTTCATCAACATCTTTGGTCTTTCGGTGGGAGTTGCCGTTTGTATGGTGATTGCCCTTTTCGTGATCAACGAATCATCCTATGATAAGCATTTTAAGGATGGAGACAGGATTTATAGAATTTCAAATAAAACGGTTTTTGGAGGGAGGTCCTCTCATAACTTATATACTCCAGCAGCTTTGGTCAGAGCTTTGCCGGAGGAAATTCCCGAAGTGGAAGCGGCCGTACATTTTCGTGAGCAGGGACCCTATTTGGTCAAAAGACCAAATGATTCAGAAAACCTACTGGAGAGAAGAGTAATATGGGCCAGTAAGGATTTTTTCAAGGTTTTTGATCTTGAAATGGTTAGCGGTACCCAAGAAGGAATTCTGGATGAACCAGGTACTGTGGCGATCAGTGAATCTATGGCTAAAAAATACTTCCCAAATCAGGAAGCCGTTGGAGAATCGCTGATACTAGATAATGAATTGGAATTCAGAATTACCGGAGTTTATAAGGATTTGCCTGAGGAAAGCCATTTTCATTTTGAATTTTTATTGAGCGCTGAAGGATTACAAGAAGCCCAAGGTGAAGTTTGGTTCAGTAATAATTTCCAGACCTATTTCAAGGCCTATGAAGGGGCTTCGCCTGAAGCTATAGAGGAAAAATTCTTCCCAATGCTCAAAAAATATATGGAGTCTCAGCTCTCTTTCTTTTTTGGAGAGGGAACTACTTTTGATGATTTGATTGCGCAGGGAAGCTCACTTGAATACATCCTCCAACCATTACATGATATTCACTTAAAGAGTGATTTGGAAGGTGAGTTTGAGGCAAATTTCAGTGAGCAGTATGTGTACATTTTTGTAGCTATAGGCTTATTTATCCTTCTGATTGCCTGTATCAATTTCATGAACCTTTCTACAGCAAAATCTGCCAGCAGAGCCAAGGAGGTAGGAATCAGGAAGGTGATGGGCTCTTTTCGAATTAATCTAATCCGACAGTTTTTAATGGAGTCTATCCTGCTTAGTTCCATAGCATTTTTGATTGCGATTCCTCTGGCTACTCTTATGCTACCATTCTTCAATGATTTGGCAGAAAGAAGTCTCGAAATGCCTGTTGAATCTGCCGGTTTTTATGCAGCCTTATTCCTTGGAGCAATTGTAACCGGATTGATCGCGGGGAGCTATCCTGCTTTTTTCCTCTCTGCTTTCAAACCTGTAAGTATCCTGAAAGGAAAAATCAGAATGGGGATGAAGAGTGGTAATATCCGAAGTACTTTGGTGGTTTTTCAGTTCGCTATTTCGGTGATTTTGATCATCGCTACGATTACTGTGAATAATCAGTTGAACTTCATTCAAAACCGTGAGATAGGATTCGAAAAAGATCAGTTGATCACGGTGTTTAATACCTACGCCTTAAATGATCGGCTTGTAGGTTTTAAGGATCGGATTTTGGCTGATAACAGTATTGAACAGGCGACCATCAGCGGATATTTGCCAGTAGCAGGATCTTATAGAAGTGATAGTCCATGGCTTGTGGAGGGACGGGATCTGGCCGATATGGAAAGCACAGTAAGTATTCAAAATTGGCGAGTCGACGAAAACTATATACCAACATTAGGTATGGACTTAGTCTCTGGAAGGAACTTTTCTCTTGATTTCCCCTCTGACAGTAGCGCAGTGATTCTGAATGAAACTGCGGTGAAAAAGTTCAATTTTGAAGGTGACCCGATCGGCCAAAAAGTATATTCTCAGATCCTTGGGGATGGGAATGAAGAGATTTACCAAATCCGGACAGTAGTAGGAGTGGTGAAGGACTTCAATTTTCAATCTATGAAAGAATCTGTTTCTCCAGTTATGCTGCTATATTATCAGGTTCCGGGAGGTCCGGTCTCATTTAAATTCAGAGCTGAAAATACGCAGAATGTCATCCAACTGATCGAGGAATCATGGAAAGAAATGGCACCCGGTCAGCCTTTGACTTACGAATTTATGGATGAGCAATTCAGCAAAATGTATCATGCAGAGACCCGGTTGGGTAAGGTGTTTGGGGTTTTTGCCGGATTCGCCATTTTCATTGCCTGCCTAGGACTTTTTGCTTTGACAGCATTTACGGCAGAGCAAAGGACCAAAGAGATTGGGATAAGGAAAGTCTTGGGAGCCACGTCTTCAGGAATAGTAGTTTTGCTCTCCAAGGAGTTTTCAAAACTTGTTTTGATTGCATTTGTATTGGCAAGCCCATTAGCTTGGTGGAGTATGACAAAATGGTTGGAAGATTATGAATACAAAGTAAATTTGGGTCCCTCCATTTTTCTCCTAGCCGGTCTTTTCGTGGCATTTATCGCCTTTGTCACCATCAGCCTTCAAGCCTTTAAAGCCGCATCAAGCAATCCAGTCAAATCACTTAAAAGTGAGTAATCCTTTCTCTTAAACCTGAATTTATGATCTTTAACTATCTAAAAATCTCAGTTCGAAGCCTGCTGAAGAGGCGGGTTTTTTCGGCCGTTAATCTGCTGGGACTCACCTTGGGATTGCTCACTTTTCTGGTTCTTTTTGCCTATGTGGCAACGGAGTTGACCTACAATGACTTTCATGATAAAAAAGAGAATATCTATCGTGTGGTGGTAGTTGAAGGAAATGGCGAGGCTGAAATTTTTCTTCCACCGGGCTTTGCCAATATTCTCGAGGATCAATTTGCTGATTTGGATCATGTGACTAGAGCGGCGGGTTTTATCGCTGGGGGATTAATTTCTAATCGGGAAGCCAATATTGCGATCAAGGAAGCAGACATCAGTTTTGTAGAAGGAGACTTTTTCCAGACTTTCTCCTTTCCTATCAAGCGTGGAAATGCGGATTTATCAGACCCCCAAACTGCCGTCATTTCCCAAGAACTTGCCAAAAAATTATTTGGAGAGGAGGACGCGCTGGGTAAAAGCTTCACGCTAAGCAACAATTTTGGCAAATCGGACTACACCATTTCTGGGGTGCTGGATGAAATTCCTTTGCGTTCAGACCTTCGTGCAGAGGTTTTTCTTTCCATTCATTATCTGGAAAATGAAGCAAATCGAAATGGAAACAGTTGGGCCGATCCGAATGGAATGGACTCTGGATTTGCAAACCTCTATTTGCAAACCAATCCAGGCACCGATGGAGAGCAACTCGCCAAGCAAATGACAGACTACTTCAAGCGGTTTCCAGGTCTTGACGGTATCACTGTGCACCTACAACCCCTTACCGAATGGCATCTGGGTAGATCTATCGATGATCCGCTTCCTACTTTTGGAAGTAGGGCAGGTGTCTTTGTTTTTGGAGCTATGGCGGTTCTGATTTTGGCAATTGCTTATGTCAATTACCTCAATCTTTCTGCAGCGAGTATTCTGACACGTCTCAAGGAGATCAAAATGCGAAAAGTGCTTGGAGCAAATACTTGGCAGCTTGCACAGCAATTTGTACTGGAAACCTTGGTGCTCTTTCTTATTTCAGCACTTTTGGCTTTGATTGGTGTTTTTCTGATGGAGCCCTTAGTCGTAGCGGTTTTAGGTAAATCCATTTGGCTTGGAGCCTTCAATCTTATGATTTTTTGGTTTTTACTCATAGCTATTATCGCCTTATGCTCGCTTATATCCGGTTTTTATGTGGTATTACTTTCGGGGAAATTTGATAAAAAATCCCAAGTCAATTTGAAACCTGAAAGTGGACAATGGCTTCGGAAATCGTTGGTGGTTTTCCAGTTTGTCATATCCATGGGAATGATCATCTCTACCTTGGTGATCCAAGATCAGCTTTCCTTCATGCAGAATAGAGACCTCGGAATGAATCTTGACCAATTATTGGTGATTTCTGGGCCTGATGAGTTGGGAGAAAATGCGAAGGAGAAGTTGGTAAGCTTTAAAAACCAACTCAATAATTTTGCTTTTGTAAAAGGATCAGCCTCATCCAATGTCCTTCCAGGTCGATCTTATAATTTTTCCGCAGCTGGGATTACCCCTATGGTGCCTCGGCCGGAGGACCGAGATCAGAGTTATGCCATGGGAATCATCGATGAAAAGTTTTTGGAGGTATACGAAATTGAAATCAAGTCGGGAAGGAGTTTCAGCCCTGGAGAAGCAAGACAAGGTTGGTATGCAAGCAGAAAGCTCATGGTCAATGAATCAGCAGCCGAAGCACTTGGGTTTGATGGAGCTGAGAATGCAGCTGGTCAAAACATCAAATGGGGCGAAGATGTATATGAGATTGTAGGCGTAGTGGCAGATTATCATCACCTTTCGCTCAAAGAAGAAATTCTCCCTATGATTCTTCTTCCAAATGAAGGTCAGGCCTACTTTTCGCTGATAGTGGATCCTGTGAATTTGGAAGAAAGCTTAACTTCTCTGCAGGCGACATTTGAGGAGATTTTTCCGGGAAATCCTTTCGAATATTACTTTATGGATGAGCAGTTTGCTTCTCAATACGCGGAAGATCAACAGTTGAGCAAAGCCTTTACCACGGCAGGAATTTTAGCGATTTTGATTTCTTGTCTAGGTTTATTTGGCTTGGCGGCCTATGCCGTGGAGCAGCGGACCAAAGAGATCGGTATTCGAAAAGTACTCGGTGCCAGCAGTCCCAGTGTGATTAGGTTGATTATCAGTGATTTTGTGATTCTTCTTTTGCTGGCGATAATTTTAGCCTTTCCGCTGGCTTGGTATGGGATGAAAACCTGGCAAGCGGATTTTCCATATCAGGCTGGTCTTTCTATATGGACCTTCCTATTTGGTGCCTGTGTGACGATTTTCATCGCTTTGCTCACAGTTGGTTTTCAGGCTCTAAAAGCTGCCTGGTCCAATCCCGTTGATGCCATTCGAGCGGAATAGTGTCCGAACTAGCTGAAAACGGACAGTTTTAAATACGTCTGGATATTTCAAAATGCCCTTTAAATAGCTTTAAAGGGCATTTTTATTTTTGGAATTAGGCTTGCAACCTTTCCATGAAAAGCTGCATCTCAGCACTAGAGACTAAGCCAACTTATTTTATTTGCCCAGAAAATACCCAGCCAATCATGTTTAAGAACTACTTGAAAATTGCCTTTCGGAATCTTTTGGAAACGGGGCGCATTCGTGAATCAATTATCTTGAGTTTATCGTCCG
The DNA here is from genome assembly GCF_002807035.1 of Algoriphagus formosus. Lineage (GTDB taxonomy): Bacteria > Bacteroidota > Bacteroidia > Cytophagales > Cyclobacteriaceae > Algoriphagus > Algoriphagus formosus. Next base: position 21,618 of record NZ_NIUC01000004.1, read on the forward strand.
CTCGCGGTCATATTTTAGGCAGATCGGACAATCAATATTAATTAACCCGCTAAAAGAGCTTGTAAAGGCACTTTTTGCTCTTGGCACCATCTCTGAATTAATAATTATAAACCAACACATATTATGAATCTGATAAAAACAACCGCTGCAGTTCTGCTCCTTTTTCTTTTAGGTTTTTCTGCTAATGCTCAAGGTACGGAAACACGTACTCCGGGAGCTTTTACGAGTATTGAGTCTGGTGGTAACTGGAATGTATATGTCTCCATTGGTGATCGGGATGAAGTGACCATAGAATCCGGTAATATCGCTCTCAACAAAGTCATCACTGAGGTAAAAGACGGGAAGCTCAAGCTGAAGCTTGAAAAAGGAAATTATCGAAATGTCAAACTCGACTTTTACGTTACGGTTCGTGAGCTGACAGGGCTCGGCTCTTCTGGCTCTGGAAGCATTATCGTGGAGGATGATGTGGAGACTAAGAAAATGAATCTTGGAGTATCCGGATCAGGCTTAGTACAGATGAGAAATGTCTTTGCTGAGACCGTTAATGTAGGGATCAGTGGCTCTGGCGATGTAAAAATTGAAGGTGGAGAAACCAAGAAATTATTGATCGGACAGTCAGGATCAGGAGATTTTAGTGGACCCGGCCTAGTAGCTGAGCAAATCAATGTTGGCAAATCTGGCTCAGGAAAATCCTATTTAGGAGAGTGCAAGTCACTGAAAGTAGGTGCCTCTGGCTCTGGAAATGTGTATTACAAAGGAAATCCAGAATTGAATGTAGGTGTCTCCGGATCTGCTCGTGTAATCAAGCAATAATATTAAACCCAGCCTTATGAAAGTCAAATGCCGGTGAGTACGTACTTATCGGCATTTTTTCTAAACCCCAGCCTCTTATGTTCAAGAATTACTTCAAAATCGTATTTAGGAATGCCAAAAAGCATCCATTGTATGTTTTTATCAATCTCTTTGGCTTAGCAATTGGGATGGCCGTGAGTCTGGTGATTCTGCTCTATGTTCGCTACGAATTGAGCTATGACAACTATCATCAGGATGTCGATCGCCTTTACCGGGTATCTCGGGCTTGGTTCAACCCAAGTGGAGAGGAAAGCCTTCATTTGGGTCATGCAGCACCTCCTTTTGGCCCGCTGATTCAATCTGATTTTCCAGAGGATGTGGAGGCTTCAGCCCGATTGATGAATGCCGATCCATTGATAAAAAATGGGGAGGATTCATTTGTGGAAGAGGACTTTTTCTTTGCCGATCCAGAGGTTTTTGATGTTTTCGGATGGGAGCTTTTAGAAGGAGAGTCGCGAGATGCTCTGACACAGGCGGATGGACTTATCCTGACTGAAGAGACAGCTCAAAGATATTTTGGTGATCAAAGTGCTGTAGGTAAGGATTTGTTGGTAGAGATTCAAGGGATGCAGTTTACCATGCAGGTGCGGGGTGTGATCAAGGATATCCCTGAAAACTCCCACTTCCATGTGGATTTCCTTGCTTCCATGATACCGGTCATCCAATTTTTTGGAGGACAGGAAGCATTTATGGGAAATTATGGATCGAATAATTTTTCAACTTACCTCAAACTCGCTCCAGGTGTAGATTATCAGGCATTCGAAGATAAGCTTCCTACTATGATTGATAGACATATGGGAGAGACCAACTCAGGTATCCCTATGTCCCAAACCACCAAGCTGTTCCTTTGGCCGATTCAGGACATACACCTTTATTCTAATCTAGACTCGGAAATCGAAGCAAATGGTAATATTGACTATGTCTACATCTATGCCGCAGTAGCTCTATTCATTCTTTTGATTGCCTGTATCAACTTTATGAACCTCAGTACTGCTCGCTCATCGCTCCGATCCATGGAGGTTGGTCTGAGGAAAGTAATGGGTGCCGACAAGCTGGTTTTGGTTAGGCAATTTATGGGAGAAAGCTTCGTCATGACCTTTATTTCCATGATAATAGCTGTTGGCTTGGTATATTTATTTTTGCCGACTTTCTCCAACTTTTTAGAAAGCCCACTTTCCCTAAATTTCATTTCCAATCCAGAGTATTTCCTTTGGATTGCAGGTATTGTGCTTTTTGTGGGATTGATATCGGGAAGCTATCCTGCCTTGTTTTTATCTGGTTTTTCACCTGCAAAAGTTCTCAAAGGTGCCTTCAAAGCTGGAAAAGGTCATGAAAACTTCCGAGCTGTCTTGGTCGTGGGTCAGTTCGCCATTTCCGTTATGCTTATTGTCGCCGTCTTGGTAGTGATAGGGCAGTTGAGCTTTATGCAGAATAAGGACTTGGGATTTGACAAAGAAGATATTGTAGTCCTTCCTAGCTCCAATCAAATCAATGAAAACTACCTGATCATCAAAGATAGATTGGAAAATCACCCAGGCATTCAGGAGGTGAGTTTATCTAGTCGGGTTCCTTCTGGTCGATTGCTGGATTCTCAAGGCGCAACAGCTGAAGTGGGAGGAGAATTGACCCAATTAAATGTTCGGATCGCAGATATCCATGTGGCTCATAATTTTCTGGATACTTACGGGATTCCACTGGCAGCGGGAAGAGATTTCGATTATCTACGTGCCAGTGATTCCACTGAAGCATTTATTTTGAATGAAGCTGCTATCCGGGAGATTGGATGGACGTCTTCTGAGGAGGCTATCGGAAAGCAGTTTCTCTATGGAGGAAGACGGGGATTTGTGACCGGTGTGATGGAAGATTTTCACTTCGAAAGCCTTCATCAGCCGATTGTACCCATCGTATTTTTGATTTCTCAGGATAGAAATAATCAGGTCAGCATCAAATTCGATGCAAATCAGCGGGAGCAGGTTTTGTCTTATTTGAGAGGAGAGTGGGCAGAATTCAGACCTGACTATCCCTTCGAACCAAACTTTATCGATGAAGGGTTTAATCGTCAATATGAAGCTGAGGCAAGAGTCAAAACCATCTTTACTTTCTTTTCAGTCCTTGCAATTGTAATTTCAGTATTGGGTCTCTTAGGATTGGTAACTTTTGCCACCGAGCAACGAACCCGAGAAATCGGAATCCGAAAAGTAATGGGGGCTGAGACTTCCAATATTCTAGTACTTTTGGGTAAAGATTTCCTGAAGCTGGTCGGAATTGGGTTTTTGATTGCTATTCCGCTTTCTTATTTCGGAATGAGTAGTTGGCTGGAGGATTTTGCATACCGAATTGGCATATCTTGGACTACTTTCCTATGGGCTGGATTGATTGCAGGGCTAATTGCGGCAGTGACAGTGACCAGTCAAACAATCCGTGCTGCTTGGGCCAACCCCGTAAAAAGTATTAAAAACGAATAATTATAACCCACAATTAAAATCTATAGCTATGAGAACTAATCTAAAACTGTTTGTCTCGGCATTTGCCCTTTTGGCCATGGTGTCTTGTGTACAAGCTCAACAGTCTGAAACTCGAAATCTGGGAAGCTTTTCTAAAGTCAGTTCCGGCGGAAGTTGGGAAGTAATTCTGACCGAGGGAAACCAAGAAGAGGTCCGAATTGAGGTAAGAGGGGTCGACCTGAGTAAGGTGAAGACTGAAATCAATGGCGATGAATTAAATCTTGGACTAGAGCGCGGAAGCTACCGAAATGTGCAGCTGAAATTCTATGTCACCTACCGCAATTTGGAAGGAGTAAGTGTATCAGGTTCAGGAGATATGGAAGTTACCTCTCCGGTAAGAGCAGATCAGTTTTCCATTGGGCTTTCAGGTTCAGGAGATATTTCCATGAAGGAGCTCGTGGCGGGTCAGTTGATGGCTTCGATTTCGGGTTCTGCTGAAATAAAAATCGAAGACGGAGAGGTAGAATCAGCTGAAATCAAGCAGTCCGGTTCTGGTGATTTCAAGGGAGAAAACCTTGCAATAGAAAGTTTGTATGTTTCCAAATCTGGTTCTGGCGACACGCATGTTGGAGACTTGGGAGAAATCTCGGTAAGGTCTTCCGGATCAGGAGATGTAGTGTATTCCGGTTCGCCAAGACTGGGAGAGATCAAAACTTCAGGATCTAGCCGAATCCGAAAGCGATAAGCTGACTATAATCCCCCTAAAACCTGCAAGAATTTATTGCAGGTTTTTTTATGTCTTTTTGTCTCTCCTGTTGAGGATTATCCTAGCTATGCTATGACCAAGAACAAATTCACTTTTCTGCCCGATAGCGAACAAAATTGTCCGTAGTTTCTGATGCTTGTTTTTTGAAAACATTGAAAATGAGCCGGATTGGGGCTTTTTGACTGGTATGGAAGTGGGAAGAGAGAAGTAGGGAGAGGGGAGTAGGAAGTAAGTGGTAAGAAGTAAATTGTGAAAAGTGAAACTTAAAAACCTTCCAACGGTATGTGGAAAAACTACTTTAAAATAGCTCTAAGAAATCTACTGAAGCATAAGCTTCACACGGGAATCAATTTGATTGGATTATCCATCGCTTTGGGAGTCGGGATTTTGATTTTCTTCTTTGTTCAGTTTGAACTGAGTTTTGATTCATTCCACCCGGAGAGCGAGAAAATCTATCGAATCCAAAGTCATGAGCTAGTGGATGGAGAGATGATTGAATCTTTCTCCTCACCTATGATTGTGGAGTCTACTTTCAGGGAAGAATTTCCTCAGATCGAAAAAAAAACCGGATACATCACTGCCGGTGTGCAGGCAAAACTTCCCGATGAGAGCAAAGAAAATCAAAGCTTTTCGCTGGTTCATCCGGATTTCCTGGAAATGTTTGGCTTCGAATTGATCCAAGGGGACATCAGTAAACAACTGAGGGATAAGTATGAAATCGTCATCACGGAAGCTACCGCACAAAAGTATTTCGGAAGTGAAAATCCCATCGGCAAAAGCATAAGCCTCAAGATGGGAGAGGATTTCCAAGAGTATCGGGTATCAGGGCTTTTGAAAGATATTCCTGCCAATTCCTCTATCCAATTTGAAATTTTGATGCCTATTGCCAATATGGACTTTTTCTCTGACCCTGAGGGAATGACCTCTTGGTACAGCGTGTGGGGACAGAATATCGCCAAACTTCGAAACCCGGAAGATGTCAATGTAATTCATGAGCGAATGGATGCGGTTATGAAATCCGCTTTAGGAGAGGATTATGCACAAGGAGAATTTTACTTCACTTTTCATCCAATTGCCGGAATGCACTTTTCTGAAAGTCAGGGTGACGGAGGCTTAGAGACTACACGAAAATCTTTGCTTTGGATTTTATCCGGCATAGCCTTTCTGGTACTCTTGATTGCTTGCATCAACTTTACCACCATGGCAATTGGGCGCGCGACTACTCGAGCCAAGGAAGTGGGAGTACGTAAAACGATGGGTGCTAATTATTCCCAATTGACTTTCCAGTTTTTGACAGAAGCATTCCTGATCACCCTAGTTTCGGCCATTGTAGGGGTGATCCTAGCCGAACTTCTATTGCCGACTTTCAACACCCTTTTTGAAAAGCAACTAGACTTAAATTATGGCTTGGCACAGATTGCCATCTTGATTGGTTTGGTCCTTTTAATTACTGCATTAGCAGGTGCATATCCCGCATTTTATCTTTCCAGCATGCGACCGATTCGGGTTTTGAAAGGTTCTCTTTCAATCCGATTTGGTAAGCAAAACCTTCGGAAAGGACTGGTTGGATTTCAGTTTTTTATATCCTTTCTCCTGATAGCAGCCACGCTTATTATGGTTAATCAGATGAATACGATTCGAAATTATGACCTAGGCTTTGATACCGATCAGGTGTTGGTGATTGATATTCCCGATGTGCCTTCCACGAGCTTCGTGACTTCGCTGAAAGAAAGTTTCCAGGAAGCCGATACTTACCAAAAGGCATTAGCTGCGCGCTCAGAAGTTGCCTCTGCAGGAATCACTGTAGGAACATACGGAGATCAGGCATTTTGGGAGGTGGCTTTTCCTTTGGAAGATGGATCTCAATTTAATTTCTATGTGAATTTTATTGGTGGGGACTATTTGGATGCTCTTGGTTTGGAGATCGTGGATGGAAGAGCATTGAATCCCCAAATAGGGTCGGATAGCAGTGCATTTTTGATCAATGAAGCATTTGCCGAAGCTTTTAACTGGGAGGATCCGACGCAGGAACTATTACCAAATACCCGTTTTGCTCCGCATCAGATTGTAGGTGTAGTCAAGGACTTTCATCATGCATCCTTGTATCAACCTATCGAGCCCATACTCTTTGCCAAAACGCCCGAGGCGGTTTTTAGTGGAATCAGCAATCTCATGATCCGCTCAAATACCAATCCGCGAGTATTGGTGAAAGCTAGTTCTTCTGATTTCGATGCCTTTAAGGCAGCCTTGGAGCAGGAGTGGAATCGGGTGTTTCCGGGTGAAAGTTTCGAATTCACATTTCTAGACGAATCAGTAGAATCTCAGTATCGAGCAGACGAACGTTTGGGTAAAATGGTATTTATCGCTTCCTGCATCGCGATTTTGATTGCATCCATGGGGCTTTTGGCCATGGTTGCACTTTCGATCGCTGGGAGAACCAAGGAGATTGGAATCCGAAAAGTACTGGGTGCCTCAGGCTGGAGTATTTCCTGGATGTTTGGTAAGGAGTACCTTCTGATTACCCTTGCTGGATTGCTGATTTCCTTGCCGCTGAGTATTTATTTGATGCAAAGCTGGATAGCGCAGTTTGCAGTCAAAGCCTGGCCATCTTGGATCAGTTTCACACTGCTGGGCTTGGGCGGAATCGGCTTTACGCTACTGATAGTCTACCTCCAGTCCTTTAGAGCGACGCAGGTCAATCCGGTAAAAACGCTGAAAGACGAGTAAGTGAGTAGCAAGTATCTGGTATCAAGTATCAAGAAAAGAAACAAGAAGTAAGAGCCAAGAAGCGAGAGTTTAGTGTAAGTTTTCTTACCTCTTTCAAAAGCCAATTTTAAGCTCTTATAATCTTTCAATTTCGAAAAACATGTGGAAAAATGACTTAAAAATTGCCTGGAGAAATCTTTTGAAAAATAGGGTGGACTCCATGATCAATCTAGGAGGACTGACGATCGGTTTTTTCGCAGTTTTCTTGATTGCGTTGTATGTGAATTTTTCAAAGAGTTTTGATAAGGACTTGCCTCAGACAGAACAGCTGTATCGAGTAAACTTGAATTCTCGAGTTTCCGGTAAGGAAATGGACAAAAGTGCTCGCACTGCTCCTGCGATGGGAATGGTTTTTAAAGAAGATTTGGCAGAAGTAGAGGATTTTTCCAGATTAATTATCATGGGAGAAGTCATTGCAGGGCAGGATGATTCTTTCGTAAGAGAAGATCAAATTTTTATTACCGATGAAGCGTATTTTGAATTTTTCGATATCAATCTGACCCAAGGAAGTGAAGAAGGAATAGGGCAACCGCTTCAAGTCTATCTTTCTGAGAATATTTCAAAAAGGATATTTGGGGATAAAGACCCCGTGGGACAGACTCTCGATATAAACAGTACGAATTTCGATGGAACGGTAGAATTTCAGGTGGCAGGTGTTTATCAGGATTTGCCTACCAATCGACATTTAAGGCCTGAATTGATGATTTCATATGCTACCCTCCATCATTTTCTTGGTTCCGAAATTGACAACTCCTATGACTGGCTCAATCAATACACATATCTGAAATTAAGTCCCGGAGTCAATATCGAGGAGACCACTAATAAGCTAAATGCAAGTCTTCAAACCCATCACGGTGATCAACTTAATACCAGTGGTACGGAATGGGATGTGGATTTGATTGCTGTAGGAGATATCCATAATAGTCTTGCCTATTCAGGGGAATACAACCAAGGTGTGGATGGTCGAAAGCTTACCTATTTTGTTTGGATCGGCTTTTTTGTGTTGGTTATGGTGTATTTGAATTCCATGAATATAGCTACTTCCAAAGCTCAAAATAGAAGTAAAGAAATAGGAGTCAGAAAAGTATCTGGAAGTTCAAGGATGCAACTAATCAGGTTGTTTCTCATGGAGTCCTACCTAAGTCATTTTATCGCAATTCTAATTGCCTGCTTTTTGATTTTTGGCTTTGGTGATTGGGTCAATCAGATTTTGGGTTTGGGTTTGCCAATTGATAGCCTTCAGCTAAGTCACTATCTAGGATGGATTCTATCCTTTTGGGTACTTGGGTCATTTATTTCAGGTATTTACCCCGCTTTGCTTTTGACTTCATTCTCAGCCCACAAAACCATCAAGGGAGAAAGCAAACTTTCTTTTCGACAGGCATTTGGAAGTCCACTTTTGGTTGTTCAATTAGTTTTTTGTCTGGTTATTCTAGCAGGTATAATGACAACATATAAGCAGATTGACTTCATGCGTAGCAGGGATTTGGGTCTAGAATTAGACAATAGAATTGTGGTACGCTCGCCTATGCTTTTTGTAGATGGAAGTGGCAATTACCAGGAAAAAATGAAAGCCACTACAGGAGCATTACCTGAAGTCCAATCAATCGCGGCAGCCAATGAGATTCCGGGTAATGAAATTTATTGGAAGACTGAAGATTTTCATCTGGAGGGAAAGGAAAAGAGTGGGGTGATGTATAGCATGCTTAGTGTTGGAGAGGAGTACTTCAAACTTTTTGATCTTAAAATACTAGCCGGCAGACAATTTAATCCAATCGGAGAAGGAGAAGAAGCAATTATCAATCAACAGGCTCTCGCAGGTCTCGGACTGGATAATCCTGAAGATGCTTTGGGAAAAAGTTTGATTTCTGGACGCGGTGAGGCAAGAATCGTCGGAGTGGTAGAAGATTATTATCAAGAAGCGGTCAATTCTCCATTGGATCCTATAGTTCTTAACTATTCTCCAGGTGACTTGAATTATTATATTCTGAAAGTTAATTCTTTGGAGGAAATGGGAAATCTTTTGCAAAAAATCGAAAGTTCCTTTCAGGCCAATTTCCCACAGTCGCCTTTTGAGTATTTTTTTCTAGACGAATTTTTTGACAAGCAGTACAAAGCCGAGCTCCAATTTCAGAAACTCTTTGCTTTGGCTTCTTTGGTGGCCATTTTCATTGCCGTCATGGGAATATTCGGTGTGACTTCACAGGTTTTGCTAAGCAGACTGAAGGAGGTAAGCATTCGGAAAATATTGGGAGCATCTTCTTCCTCGATTCTTATGATGATTTCTAAGGACTATTTCTATTGGCTAGGCGCCTGTTTTTTATTGGGTGTTCCATTGGCCTATTTTCTTTTTACAGAATGGCTACAGGAGTTTCCAGTGAGGATCGAAATAGGCTGGTGGTTTTATACTCTTCCGATACTGTCTATTTTGCTCATTTTCTTTAGTACAGCACTGGTCTTGACAATTCGAACTGTCTTTGTCAATCCGGCTAAAATTTTGAAATCAGAATAACCAACAAAACCATGCTCAAGAACTACTTCAAAATAGCTTGGAGAAACCTCCTTCGCAATAAGGTCAGAACTACAATCCATATTTTGGGTCTTTCACTGGGGATTGCAATCTGCTTTTTGATCTTTAATATCGTCTGGCATGCCTATAGTTTTGACAATTTCCATCCGGATAAGGATCGAATTTATAGAATCACGACAATGAATGATTACGGGGACATGCAGTATCAATACCCAGCAGCTCCGGGCCCATTGGGGGAAGTAATAGGTGATGAATTGGTGGGAGTAGAGCTGGCAGGTAGACTTTATACTTTGCCAGAGACCCATGCGAGTATTCCTTCAAGTGATCGAAATTTTGGGCGAAAAAACTATATCGCCTTCGCTGATCAAGGGTTTTTCCAGGTTTTTCCGAGGAAATGGTTGGCAGGAAGTCCAGAAGATGCTCTAAGCGAACCCAATCAGGTGGTGATTTCTGAAAGGAGTGCTCAGGTGTACTTTCCAAATGAGGATTATGCACAGATCTTAGGGAAGGAGATGCGCTATGTGGATAGCGACACGATTTATGCAACTATCAGTGGTATAGTGGAGGATTATGAAGAAAATTCAGACATTGTTTTTCAGGATTTTATCTCATTCCCTACCATTAAAAGGTATGAAAAAGAGGACTGGTACGGGCTTCACTCTTGGAATAATATCAACTCCAGTAGCCAATTATTTTTGAAAACAGCTGACGGATATACAGAATCCGAGATCCAGAAGGGTTTAACTGCCATTTCTGAAAAGCATTATGAAGAAGAGGAAGGGGAGACAACATTTGGACTGGAACCACTATCCGAACTCCACTTTTCTTCAGGCTTGCTAGATGAAACGGGTACTTCTAAAGCCTTGATCAAAGGACTCCTTATTGTAGGCGGGATCATTTTGATCTTGGCATGCTTGAATTTCATCAATTTGGAAACAGCTCAAGCCATCAACAGAGCTAAAGAAGTAGGAATCCGAAAGGCTTTGGGAGGAGATCGTTCTCAACTTGTGCTTCAATTTCTTTCTGAGACGTACTTGATAGTGATTTTCTCCGTTTTGGTGGGTTTGGTCTTTGGTGATTTGATATTGAAAAGCTTTCAGTCCTACCTGCCTTCAGGCTTCTCTATTCCTTATTTGGCGGGTTTTAATCTGGCCTTTTTATTCATTTTTAGCCTACTGCTTACGCTGATTTCAGGCTTTTATCCGGCTACAGTTTTGGCTAATTATCGGCCTCAGCGTGCCCTTAAGGGTGAAAAGGAGGGAGTAGGACGATTTTCATTTGGAGTCTTTCTTCGCAAAAATCTAACGATCCTACAATTCACGGCTAGCTTGATCTTTTTGGTGATGGTTTTGGTCATCAATTCCCAAATGAAATACATCAATAGTCAACCTGTCGGGTTTGAAAAGGATGCGGTGGTGTATGCTTACCTCCCTTTTATGGCAGGCTACGAGAAAGCGTCATTTCTGAGGGACCGGGTTAGGCAATTAAATTACGTAGAAGGTGCAAGTTTAGGAGGAGATGCGATTTCTTCTGCGGGAATTTGGACCTCAGATGTGAGAGTCCCGAATGACACTTCAGAAGTTGAGTTTTTCACCCAGGTCAAAAATGTGGATTCAGCTTTTGTATCAGTGAATGGTGTTCAGCTATTGGCAGGTCGTAACCTTTCCAATCAAGACAATGAAGTTTTGGTCAACGAGCAGTTTCTAAAGGAAGCGGGGATCTCAAATCCCCAGCAGATAATCGGTACCTCGATCGACTTTAGGACAGACCCTCAACTAGTGGTTGGCGTAATGCGAGATTTCAATTCCAGATCACTTAAGGAAGAAATCATGCCAATGATCTTTTTCCAGCAGCCTGATTATTTCAATGTCATATCGATTAAGTTGAGTGATGGAATCAATCTCGCTTCAGCCATGACTGGATTGCGGGATGCATTTTCTACGATTTACCCATTCGAAGAAGTGGATTACCTCTTTTTGGATGAGCAGATTCAGAAGTTTTATGAGGAGGATATGCGCATTCAAACGATCTTGAGTTTTGCCAGTATTTTGGCTATTCTTATTTCAGGAATGGGCTTGTTTGGGTTATCGTCCTTTACGATTTCTCAGCGGATGAAAGAAATTTCCCTCAGAAAAATATTGGGTGCAAGCTTGGGACAAATCCTTGGTCTGATTTCCAAGGAATATGTGATTTTGACGGGGGTCTCTTTTGGTTTGGCTGCCTATCCCACGTATTGGATGGCCCAACAAGTTTTGGAAAGTTATGCCTACCGAATCTCCATGCCTTACTTCCAATTTGTCTTGGGAGGCTTGATGCTTCTTTCCCTTTGTCTAATCATCGTCGGAACCCACGCTTGGGTAGCTGCCCGCACCAACCCAGCTGAAATTTTGAAAGACGAATAGTTATTGTTCGCTGGCGGACAAAAATGTTCGAGATTTTTACAAGATTTAAGTGCAAAAATGCTTGTCTAAGCAATTGGATAGGCTTTTTTTATGGCATGGAAGTAGAATGCTTCTAGTCAAATAAATCGCGATAATGATTCAGTTAAAAGAAATAGATAAGTACATCGAGTCCCGGTTTCAGCGGATTTTTCTGCTGAAAGGTATTCATCTGGAAATAAAGGAGGGTGAGTTTCTCACCTTGATGGGGCCATCTGGTGCCGGAAAATCTACACTTCTAAATATCCTTGGTCTGCTGGATGAAGACTATGCGGGTGATTATTTTTTCGGGGAAAAGAATATCCGCTCCATGAAAGAGCGTGAGCGTTCAAATCTTCATAAGAGTGAGTTTGGCTATATCTTTCAAGCCTATCATCTGATCGACGAATTGACGGTCTATGAAAATATTGAAACTCCCTTGCTTTATCGAAAGGTCCCTTCCTCTGAGCGGAAAAGTATCATCGCAGAGCTATTGGATCGGTTCAATATGGTAGCCAAGAAGGACCTTTTCCCCGCTCAACTGAGTGGTGGGCAACAGCAATTGGTAGGAATCGCTAGAGCGATTGCTGGAAGGCCTCGGGTTTTGCTGGCCGATGAACCAACGGGTAACCTTCATTCTGCTCAGGCAAAGGAAATCATGGAAGTGTTTCAGGAATTGCACCGAGAGGGGACGACGATTATTCAAGCGAGCCATGCCCGTGAAAATGCGGAATATGGTACCCGACTTATCAATCTTTTGGATGGAAAAATTGAAAGTGATGAGAAAATTTAATCAACTCATTGTATTTACTTGGTTCGTATTGACTCCCTTGACGGGGTTTTCTCAGGATACCTTGCTTTTGGACTTTCCCAAGGCAGTGGAATTGGGAATGAAAGCCAATCTGGAGTATCGCATCCAAGAGAATAATCTGGAGATTTTGCAAAAGGAAAAGCAAGTAGCCCTGCTTTCCCATCTTCCTAGTCTAGGAATTAATTCAAATGTATTGAGTCAGTCAGGCCAGCAATTTCAGCAAGTAGAAGGTGAAATTGTCGTAACCAATGTGACCAATAATATTGTATCAGGAGGTCTGAATGTCAATATGCCGGTATTCAATGCCGGAAGGAGAATTTTGGATACACAGTCTGCAAAGTTGGCTTATGAAGCAGGTGAAAAGGGCTTGGAAAGGGCCAAACAGCAAGTGATTTTTGATGTAGCACAGCGATACCTTCAAGTATTGCTGGATGAGGAATTGGTACGAATTGCGAGAGAAAACCTCGAAAATCAACAGGAACAGCTTCGTCAAATTACAGGTTTTGTGGATGCAGGGATCCGTACTGTTTCCGATTTGTACAATCAGCAATCTGAGGTAGCAAGATTGGAATCGGTCTTGGTAGATGCCGAGATTCAATTGGAAAATGACCGCTGGGCTCTAGCAGAATACCTTCAGCTAGAAGGAGGCGTCACAGCAAGATTGGAACCGGTTAATCCAAGGGAAGGCGGAAGTGATTTTGGAAGTCAACCCCTCAATACGCTTTACGAAATGGCCATGTCCAATCGACAGGATTTCCAGCAGCAACAATTACTTTCCAATTCCTTCAAAAAAGACATGCAGGCCGCCAAGTCCATGTTTTACCCTAGGGTCTCAGCCTTCTTCAATTACAATACCTTCTTCACCTCATTGGACGAGCGTGGATTTTCCGAACAGCTTTGGCGAATCTATCCTCAACGAACTGTGGGCTTCAGTATCAATATCCCTATTTTCTCAAATTGGCAGACTCGATTGGATGTGACCCGGGCTAAAATGGCTTTTGAAAATCAGGAGCTGCAAGAGCAGGCACTAGACCGTCGAATTTTCCAGGATATTCAATTGGCTCAACAGAATTACCAAGCTGCGCTTAAGCGACGTGCAAATACAGCGGTCCAAGTGAAAGCAGCAGAGGAGGCAAAGGTGGCCGTGGATGAGCGATTTAGACTTGGTTTGTCAAATTTTGTGGATTTAGCTACGGCCAATCAAACCCTAGTAGCTGCTAAAGCAGATCAAGCCCAGGCTATTTATACCTTGTTCTTTCAGGAGGTGCAGATGCGATTTGCCTTGGGGACTTTAGAGATTCGGCCTACCGAAAACCCTGCTACCGAATAGGTAGAGGTTTCAAGGGCTTGTATTTAGATTCCGAATCTAATCTGTCTTTCATCGAGAGGCCTATATTTCAACTGGCCTAGCTTTCTTGTCTTTTTTGTTCCAAGTCAAGAGAGCGACAGTTATGAGAATAAGGATGGTTCCTATCCAATCGATTCCTAAAAAGCTCACTTTAAGGCAAAATACTGCCGTCAAAGCTGCAGATAGGGGTTCTACGCTGCAAAGTAGACTGGCTGTAGTTGCTCCGATAATGGAAACTGATCTTAAGAAGAAGTAGAATGAAAGTACGGTTCCGAATAAAATGATGTAGGCAAAGGCGAGTAAGGTTTCTCCATCCCAAAGTCCGGAAAGACTCCAAGGTTGGGTGAAAATCGAAAAAGTAAACCCTCCAATCAGCATTCCCCAGCCTGTGATGGCTGCTGGCGAAAATAGCCTAAGGAGCCCCACGGGTTGGATGGTGTAAAAAGCCAAGGCTAAGGCTGACAAAATACCCCAAAGGAGGGCATCTTTTGATATGACGAGCAAATCAAAGGATCCGTGAGTAACCAATAAGAAAATCCCTGAAAGCGCTAGAATTAAAGCTAGGTACTCTGTGGTGATGGGCCATGTTCTATTTTTTACAGCATAAAAAGCTACCACGAATACAGGCCCAATGTATTGAAGAATGGTAGCGGTGGCGGAATTGGAAAGGGAGATGCTGTAGAAGTAGGTAAACTGAACGGCCACCATGCCTACAATCCCGAAGAGCAAAATTTGAAGAATATGGATGGGTTTTTTCCAAACTGAAAATGCAGCCTTCCGCTCTTGGGACAGTGAAAACAAAATCAAAATGCTCCCTCCGATGATCAATCGCCAAGTAACCAGCCAAGCAGGATCCAGGTTTTTCTCCTCAAAAAGAAACTGCGCACAGGTGCCGGAAATACCCCAAAATATGGCCGAAGAAAGTGCCATCAGGATGCCGGGGATTTTCTGATAAGCAGTTGCCTGTGTCATATAAGTTAAATTCAGGCGAATATATTGAGGGTTTTCGATTTTTGATTCCAGGGTCTTAAAATTCATAAATAAAAAGAAAGAGAATCGAGACTAAATTAAGTCGATCAGGAATACGAATAGGCTTATTGATAAACCGAATTCTTAAGCTAAATTCAACATGGAAACTCAAATTTCACTCGTCAAGAGCGATTTTACATTTGAAATATAACCAAGTAATTTAGGCTCAGATAAAAAACCTTCCAAGATCAATTAAATCACATTTAACAATGAAAAACTACTGGATAGCATTTGCTTTAATCAGCTTCCTTTTCCTTTCCTGCAAGTCAGAAACGGCTAGTGAAGATTCTGAGCAGGAAAACACTGCTGAAATAACAATGAGTGAGGATGGAGTAAAAATGATTCCGATCAGTACACCTTTGGGAGAGTATAATGTATTCACGAAGCGAGTAGGGGATAATCCAGACATGAAGGTGCTTTTACTTCATGGCGGACCTGGGATGTCCCATTTGCAGTACGGTAATTTTGACCAATATTTTCCTCAGGAAGGCATTGAGTTTATCTGGTACGATCAGTTGGGTTCAGCGCATTCAGATCAGCCTGATGATTCTTCGCTATGGACTATTGAGCGATTTGTCGATGAAGTAGAGCAGGTTCGTCAGGCTTTGGGGCTTGATAAAGATAATTTTTATCTCTTGGGTCAATCCTGGGGTGGAATGCTATCCATGGAGTATGCTTTTCGTCATCAGGATAAACTCAAGGGTCTCATTATTTGCAATATGATGTCGAGTCTGGATGAGTATGAAAAATATGCCAAAGAGGTCTTGGGGCCACAAATGCCGGATGAGGTTTTTGCTGAATTGATGGAAATTGAGAAAAATGGGGACTTCGAAAATCCCCGCTACATGGAACTCTTGATGGAGCATCACTATCCGGAGCATGTCCTACGCATGCCCTTGGATGAATGGCCGGCAGATGTTAATCAGACCTTAGAGCAGGTCAACCCAAATGTATATGTCTACATGCAAGGCCACAGCGAATTCGGAATCACTCCAGGGGCGAGTCTAGAAGGCTGGGATGTTCGGGATCAGTTGAAAGAGATCACGGTGCCCACCTTGGTAGTAGGAGGAACCCACGACACCATGGATCCTAATCACATGGAATGGATGTCCAAAGAGGTGGCAAATGGGAGATTTTTACTTTGCCCGAATGGTAGTCATTTAAGTCAATATGATGATCCGGAGCACTTTTTTCCGGGCGTGATCAAGTTTATCAAGGATGTGAATTCGGGTGAATTTTAAGATCCAAGGGGAGGCTGTCTTAAAAGTGTGATGTTCCGTCATTACAATCCTGATCTTATCGGATTTAGATGAGGGAAGTCTTTTGAGACAGTCTCTTTTTAATTCAAAATATTCCAGACGGCGATGAAGTGACTGACTGTCCCTCCCAAAACAAATACATGCCAAATCGCATGAAAAAACAGTCGATCACTTTTTACATAGAAAAATACCCCAATCGTATAACTTAAGCCTCCTGCTCCGATCCAGAAAAGCGTTTCCATTGAAAGTTTTTCCAGTAGATCATTGAAAAAAAAGACCGCTAACCATCCCATAGTCAGGTAAAGAATGACTGATAAGGTCTTGAACCTTCCGGTGAAAAATATTTTGAAGAAGGTGCCTACCAATACCGTCCCCCAAATGATGGAAAGGAAAATGATCGCTTTGTCAGTGGTCAAAATAGCCAAAACCATGGGGGTGTAGGAACCTGCGATCAAAAAGTAAATCGATACATGATCGAGTATTTGAAGCCTACTCTTTTTAATAGGGTTCTTTGCAGCATGATAAGCTGTAGAAAAGGCATAGACCATTAGAATTCCTAGGCTAAAAGCTATTGCTCCTATGGTGAACTTGATATCCTGAGTCTCTAGTGATTTTTTGACCAAGAAAGGAATTCCAACTAGGCCTAAAAGCAAGCCAAGCCCATGAGAAAAGGTATTCGCCAATTCCTCTGATGGACTTTGTTGACGTTTGACACGGGGGGTAGTGTTTTTATTGGTCACGGTTGGCTGGTTTTTCCAATAGGCATATTGTTTCGGCTCCATTCACTCCAGGAGCCTACATATAGCGAAGGAATTTCCAAACCTGCATAATCCATGGCAAGGAGAGTATGGCAAGCTGATACTCCCGATCCACAGTGTACAATGACTTGATCATTATTTTCAAGCAATGGCGAATATTTCTGGTGCAAAGCGTCTTTGGAAAGAAAACGCCCCTTTTCATCCATATTTTCTGTCAAAGGAATATTAATAGCACCAGGAATATGACCTGCTATCAAATCGATGGGCTCGTGCTCTCCTCGATATCTTTCTGCTGAACGAACGTCGATCACTGTGAAGTCTGGATTTCCAGCTTTTTGAGCTACCTCATCCAAAGAGGCAATTGGAAGGGTCCATTCAGATGCTGGATAGGAATCGACTGGATTATTGGAAGATTTTCCTTTTTCCACAGGGAAGTTTTCAGCAATTGCTGCTTGAATTCCCCCTTCCAGAACTTGAATCTTGTTATGCCCTAGAGCTCTTAGCATCCACCAAAATCTAGCTGCTGAATTTGCTCCATTTTGATCATCATAAACTACTACATGGGAATCCGGATCAATTCCCAATTTTCCCAAAACCTTACAAAACTCCTTCACCTCTGGAAGCGGATGACGACCTCCTTCAGCCAGGTTTTCTTTGATATCCGCTAATTCCAAATTGGGATCTACAAAGTGTGCTCCTTTCAAATGGCCTTCTTCAAAAACTTTCTTTGGGTTGGCGCTATTTCTAGCATCAACCAATACGAAGTTTGGATTGGTGAAAAGGGATGCTAGCTCGGAAGGGGAAAGGATAGGAGACATGGACTTTTTCTTTTTTTGTAAAGCTAAAAATACCCTTAATGAAAATAAAAAATCCCATCTTTTTAGATGGGATTTTGATCGGAATTAAAACTCATTATTTGATTTGATTCTGGAACTGCTCCATTTTCTGGTCTACTTGCGTATCTACAGGGAAGGTAATTTTGATTGCTTCCCAAGCCATAGAAACCAAAGCAGTTTTGTTGTCATTGGCAGAGATTGTGTAGACCAAACGCTCGGTATTTCCACCTCTTTCGGTGGTAGCTTTGAAAGAGACCAGGTCATCCTTAGCCAAAGCTTCCTCATCGATTTTTCCGTCTTTCATGTAATTGTAGATCCACACACCCTTGCTGTTGATATGTACAGTCCAATCTCCAGTCTCGGCAGGGGTCATAAAGATGGAGTACTTTCCAGCTCGAACGTTTTTACCGGCAATTGAAACATCAGTGCTAAATTCGATGGTAGTCTGAAGATTAGCTCCTGCTCTCCAGGTCACACCATATTTTTCAATTTCTCCAAAAATCTGTCTTCCACGCACAGCAGGTGAGGAGTAATCAATACTGATTTTAGTAAACCCAACTACCTGAGATACGGTCGCTGCAGGGCTCAAGGCTGGAGTTTGTAATTGGGCTAGAGCGGAAAAGGCGAATGCAAAAGCCAAAAAAGCTGTAAGAGTAAAGAGTTTGATGTGTTTCATTTTATTTGGGATTATGGGTTTTTTGATTTTGAAATAAACCCAAATGTAATCGAGAAGTTCGAATTGAGATAAAAAAAGAAGCCGGACCTCGCGGCCCGGCTTCTTTGCTGATCAATTAAATCAATTTGGGTTGAATGTAATACCCGCAATGATGAAGGTTCCTAGATCTGAATTTTGAGGCTTACTCAAAATATAGATAGGTTGTTTTTCAGCACCTGAGTTTTTATTCATTGGAATTGTAGCCTGTCCATACATGACTGGCATATTCGGGTCTTTCACCACTGGTCCTTGAGTGTAAGTTCCTGATCCGATGAGTTCTCCAGTAGGACTTCCGTGCCGGATCTCAAAGTCCACAGGTGTGGTAATCGGTTCTTGGGAAGCCACAGTGAAGGTAACTGATCCGATGCCATTCATATCTAGTGCAGGAAGTGCAAAATGACCCGCCTCAGATGGTACAGTCAACAGGTTTCTTCCTCCAAAGGCCATCGCTGCATAGCCATTAAGGTCGCTTGCGAGACCAGGATCCACAGAATTTGAGATCAAGTATAAGGAATTACTTCCTGTCATTGGCTTAACATCGGTGCCTCCGGCATCTGTATATGAGGCATTGATCATCAATGCACCCATTGGAGAAGGTGCCTTACCCATGGTTGGATCAAGTGTTCCAGTTGCAGGTAAGCTTGGCTTTTGTTCTCCTTTGAGTGAGAAGATGTATGCAAGCAGGGCGTTCAAATCTGATTCTTTTAGATCTGGATTAGCAGGCATTACGGTTTCACCCCAGACGCCTCCGCCTCCGTTTTTAATCTTATCCATCAAGTAACCACGATCTCGGGTTCTATATTTAGCAGCTACTGCTGTGTAGGCAGGACCAATAGACTTTTCATTTTCTTTATGACAAGTCTTACAAGTGAGTGATTGCACAAGGGCTTTTCCTGTCATTGCTTCACTCATCACCTTGTGACCCATATCTGCTTCAGCCTGATCAAATCCTTCTATGTAATCCGCAGCAACATACAGCTGGCTCATATCATCGGTAGCATGATCTTCATCCGTCACACTGACTTGGTATGCAACTCGCTTGCCTGGGAAATAGAATGATTGATTCCCTTGAACAGTAATGCTTACTTCAGGAGCGCTGTTACCAGCATATACAATTGCCTTTGGACTTTCACCTGCCAAACCGGAAGGATCCGAAGCACTTACTGTTACTTCATACTCACCAATTTGATCAAAGGTAGTCGTCAGATTAGGCTCTGTCGTAGTTTCTGTTTTTCCATTGCCCAAATTCCAAGTGTAGGAGATTGGGTCACCCTCTGGATCAGTTGCTTTCGCAGAGAAAGTAACTGTAAGCGGTAAAACTCCAGAATTCTTATCAGAGCTGACCTCTGTGACAATTGGAGCTCGGTTTCCTCCATTGAAATCAATTCTAGCAAGTCCGGAGTCTGCATTTTTACTGAACCATCCCGTACCATATTCCAAAATGTACATTTTTCCATCAGGACCCATTTCCATATCGATTAGGGAGTTGAATTTGGTTCCTGGCATGAATGGCTCCATTTTGGAGAAGTCACCGTTTTCTTCCATGGTGACAACTTTCACCCAGCCTCGAATCCAATCATAGATGAAGAGTTTTCCATCAAAGTAATCCGGGAATCTTGTATCGGCCGGGTATAAATCCGAGTAAAAAACTGGGCCAGCCATGGCATTTCTTCCTCCCGTACCTACTTGAGGGAAATCAGGGGATTTGTCATATGGATACCAAATAAAGGCTGGTTGGGCAGCAGGCAATTCAGTAATTCCTGTATTGTGAGGAGAGTTATTTACAGGCTTGGCAGCATCGAAAGCTGCACCGCTTTGCCCTGATTCGTAATTGAATTCACTGTAGGCGTAATTATTTCCGACAAAGTATGGCCATCCAAAATTACCTGCTTTTCTAGCTTGGTTGACTTCATCATAGCCTTTAGGACCTTTGATTCCCATGGAGTCAGCACGTGCATCCGGACCTACTTCACCCCAATATAGGAATCCATTTTTCTGATCGACTGAAATTCGATAAGGGTTTCTGTTTCCCTGTACATAGATTTCAGGTCTAGTTCCTTCTGTTCCAGGAGCGTAAAGGTTTCCTTCAGGAATGGTATAGCTTCCATCTTCGGCTACTTTGATTCGAAGAATCTTACCTCTAAGGTCATTGGCATTTCCTGAACTTCTTCTGGCATCCCATTGCTTTCTGCCATCTCTAGCATCCAAAGGAGCATAACCGTTTAGCGTGTAGCGAGAATCATTTTGATTAAATGGTGTAGAATTATCTCCCAATGAAAGGAAAAGGTTTCCATCCTTATCAAAGGCAATGGAACCACCTGTATGACAACAGATATATCGATCTGATGGCACGTCCAAAATGACTGTTTCGGAATCCATATCCCAAACGCCATCTTTGAATACGAAGCGTGAAAGCCTATTGATTTCTTCGTCTCCAGCAGGAGAGTAGTATACAAATACGAAGTTATTAGAGGCATAATTTGGATCTTTTTGGATACCCATCAATCCCTCTTCAGCATTGACTCCACGTACGCCACTTTGCCAATAAACATCCAATTTGGCGACTTCCTGAAGGCTTTGCTCTGCCTCATTCCAGAATAAGATTTCCCCTCTTCGCTGAGAAATCAAAATATCCAGATTAGGTAAAACCGTCAATTCAGTTGGTTCGGTAAATTCACCAACAGCAAGCATGGTTTTAGAAAAGCGGTTTTCCTCAGGAGTACGCTTTTGGGAAGCCTGAGAATAATCAAGGGCCATATTTTCACCAATGGCATATTGAATGCCGGCAAGGAGATGCTTCAAGAAATTTTCCTCTTGGAAAGACTCTTTGGTATGTCCTCCTCCGGTGTAGAATGCTCTTCCGCCATCGAATTCATGATACCAAGCGATGGGGTGATCGCCCATATCCAAGCCACCCTGATAGGATGATTCGTCAAGCATTAGCAGTTTTTTCGTGTCAGGATTGACCTTTTTGTAGGAATACCACTCATCTGTACGCTCCCAAGACTCAGGCAAAAAGTCCACAGATGGATGTTTTTCAGCAGTTTTTGTAATGACACCCGGTTGAACATTAGGATGTGGATCATTGATACCCGGATGGTCAGCAAAATAGCCTCCCACCAATTTATTGTACCAACCCCACTCATACTCGGTGTCTGCTGCTGCGTGGATACCCACATAGCCACCTCCGGACTGAATGTATCGCTCAAAATCAGCTTCCTGATAATGATTCAATACATCGCCGGTAGTACTCAGCCAGATGACCGCAGCGTATTTTTCAAGGTTCTCTTCATTGATGTCTTCTGCATTATCGGTAGCATCTACCTCAAATCCGTTCTCAGCTCCCAGTTTTTGAATAGCTGCGACCCCGTCAGGGATAGACTCATGATAGAATCCGGCAGTCTTGTGGAAGACCAGTACTTTTGGCGCACCCTCTCGCTTTCTGGAGCAAGAGCTAAAGAGAATTCCGCCGACCACTATTAGGGTGAATAGGGTCAATAGGTTTCTTAGGTTTTTGTTAAAATTCATGTAATCGTAATTTTTTGTCAAAATAGACAATTTTGAAAATTGAAGAGCTAAATAACTGAAATTCGGTGGATTTCGGTGATGGAATGCTCTATTTTTTCAAAATGATACAATAATTTTTCTTCCAGTTTAAAATTCATCCAAGTCCGATGGAGAGGTCCGATTTTTACAAGGATAAAAATGGGTAAGTAGAAAATTGAAAAAGGAGGGGAAATGATTAATCAAGTCCCAAAATGATATGGGCTCCGGAAGAGATTTCTACCGATATAAAAGTGGCTTGTCGATTAAAGCTAGCCAGATAATCATTCCCTATTCTATCTTGAAATTTTTTTATTTGGCTCTTCCTAATCAAATTGATGGTACAGCCACCAAATCCTCCTCCCATCATTCTAGCCCCTAAAACCCCAGGAGATTCCCAAGCTTTTTCTGCCAAGAAATCCAGTTCTGGACAGGAAACCTCATAGTCTCTGCTAAGGCTTCGATGAGACTCATTCATTAGCTTTCCAAATGCTTTCAAATCACCTGAGCTTAGGTGTTGGGCTGCTGACTGTACTCTTTCGCATTCGGTGATCACATGTTTGGCCTTTATGAATAGAGAAAAGGGGAGCAGTTTCTCGACCTCATTTAGATTTTCATTTTTCAAGTCCCTCAAAGTTTGAATATCAGGGAAATGCGCTTGGAGTAATTGAACGCTTTCTTCACAAGCAGCTCTCCGCTGATTGTAAGCCGAGTCTGCAAGAGCGTGCTTCACATTGCTATTGACCAGAAGTAGGGAGTATTCACCGAGATCAATTGGGATTTCCTGATGCTGATTGCTTCTGCAGTCCAATAGGAGGGCACGGTCTTTTTTTCCAAAGGCCGAAGCGTAAGGATCCATAATCCCGCAATTGACCCCTGCAAATTGATGTTCTGAGTTTTGAGCGTATTTTGAAATGGAAAGTGGACTGAGCTTTAACCCGAAAAGTTGAGAAAGGGCAGTTCCAATTGAGACGGATAAAGCTGCGGAAGAAGATAGACCTGCTCCTAGGGGTATATTTCCCCCAATCACCATATCAAAACCTTCAAAGGGATAACCTGCTTGTTTCACCTGAGCTAAAAACCCCATCACATAAGTGCTCCAATGCCCTATTTTAGGTGAAAAGCTTTTCCAGTCAAAAGTGAACTCCTCTCCAAAATCCATGGAGTACAAGCGACAAAATGGAAGTTCATTTTTCTGAACTCCTGTCCAAATTCCAAATTGAACAGCTGCTGGGAATACAAAGCCTTCTTGATAGTCGGTATGCTCTCCGATGAGGTTGATTCGGCCCGGGGCAAAAGCAATGATTGGATTTCCTCCGAAATATTGATGGAAGAGAGCCTTTAATTCTGAGGTCAAATCAAATTGATTTTTGGGAAGACTTTCTTGGAACAAGTGTCGTGTCCAAAACGATGGAAATTGGATCATCAGAGGCCAAACCGTCCAACTGATCCAAAAGGTGACTGACAGCGAGCTTACCCATCTCGTATCCAGGTTGGGAAACAGTGGTAAGGGGTGGCTCCACAACAGCCGAGGTAGGATTATTAGTGAAACCTGCCAATGCAATCTGCTCCGGAACTTTCAAGCCAATGCTTTTCCAGTAGGTGAGTACGTCCACCGCTACTGGATCTATCATGCAAAAAACAGCGTCTGGCAAGGGATTCATTTCAGCTATTTCTTTGGCGATCTGGATATTACCGCTTTCCGTCAGATCCGATACTTTGATGAAGTCAGGATTTTCTTCCATCCCGTACTCTTTAAGTGCTTTGAGGTATCCTTCTTTTCGTTTTTTGGAGATGTATAGATCCTCAGGACCTGAAACATACACAATGGAGCGACAACCTGTCTCTAGCAAATGGTTGCTTACTTGATAAGCTCCTCCGGCATCATTGAATGTTACTTTTGAAACAGGGATATCCTCTTGCACTCTATCAAATAGTACAAATGGGATTTCACGGTTATAAAGCTCAAAAAGATGCTCGTAATGGTTGGTTTCGCGGCTAAGTGAAATCAATAAGGCGTCCACCTGTGAGGCTACCAAGGTTTTGATGTTGGCAATTTCCTGATCAATGGATTCATTGGATTGACAAATCATCACATTATACCCTCTTGAATTGGCGTGGTCTTGAATACCGCTAATACAGGATGCAAAAAAATGAGAAGTAATCTCTGGTACGATGACTCCCAGGGTTTTTGTACGGCTGATTCGAAGACTTTGCGCCAATAAATTGGGCTGGTAATTCATCTCCTTAGCCATTTCCACGATTTTCCGCTTGGTCTCTTCATGCAGCTCAGGGGAGTCCTTCAGTGCCCTTGAAACAGTAGATACAGACACCCCCAATTTCTTGGCGATTTCTTTCATCGTGACCTGATGCCCTTTTTTCATTTGTTTATAATTTGTCTTTAAGCAGTCTCATAGCCTGTCCCGAACTTGTTTCGGGAGAATCTCGCAATTATAATCATCCCTCTGTGTGTCGCTTGCGTCTTGCCTGTCTGCTTCAGGCAGGCTCGATTTCCTATTCAAATGATTTTAGGAAATCGATTTTTTCAGCAAATTAATTAGAATACTCAATTCCCTTGTGGAATGTTTGAATTTCGGCAATTCAAATCCTTTTGCATTAGCAATATTGCAAAGATTTAGCAGAAAACTACTATTCTTGGAAAACAGTGAATAAAACCGTCTCACCCACGGCTTGGAGTGGTTTTTTATCGATCAAGTCTAGGTTATCCTGATGGGTGTGATGATAGTGCCCAAACCCATACTGCGGAGAAAACTCAATAATGTCGATCATAGGAATCTGTGCATATTGATTGACAAAAAGGTGATCATCCAAGATTTCCGGAGAGTCTTGATTGATGAAAAATGCCGAGTGTCCCAATTTAGAAGCATGATCCCATACTTTTTTGAGAATGCCGGAAGCATATCTTCTGGAGTAGCCTTCTCGGTAGAATCGAGCTCCTTTTGCACCTACCAAATCCACCAAAATACCGTAGTAAGCTGAGTAGTTTGGAGTATGCTTATTTTGTGACCAATGCTGGGAACCCAAACACCACCAAACCTGCGAATTGTCTCTTACACGAGCTGTTTCTGGCTCTCCATCATCCTCTCCGTCAAATAGGATGATGTCTATGCCAACATCCGGTTTGAGGTCACCGGAACCAATTACTCGGGCTATTTCCATCAAAATACCCACACCCGAACCTCCGTCGTTTGCGCCATCGATAGGTTCATCGATCCGCTCGGTGTCTTTATCGGCAATTCTCCGCGTATCCCAATGAGCTGCGAGAAGAATTCGTTTGGTAGCCTGAGGATTATAGGATGCAATAATATTGCTGAGGTCCCAAGTAAGTCCATCATAGGTTTTTGCCTGAAAGTCCTGCGTCTGAACTGACCAATTCCAAGACTCAAGTCGATCGATGATCCAAGCTTTGGTATTGACATGTCCTGTGGTACCAGGTACTCGGGGTCCAAAACTCACCTGCTTTTCAATAAAGGCATAAGCCGAATCAGCACTAAAGGTAGGGTAGGGCTTGACTACCACCTCGGGAACTTGGGTTTCGGTAGTTTTTTCAGATGAACAAGCCCAGACAAAGGCCAATAAAAGCAAAATCCAGAATCTATTCTTCATATGCCCAGTCTATCTTGTCTTTCATATCTTTGACTACAAATCCCATCGATTTTAATCCAGCACGAATTTCATCTACTTTTTGGTAATCTCTTGCTGTTTTAGCCTCTCCATAGAGCTTCAAAAGAAGATCAAGCATAGGTTCCTGTACTTCACTTTTTTCTTCCATAAGACCGAGAATGTCCACAACGAATGTCATGAAAGTGTCCTTGAGTTTTTGGAAAACTGCTTCTCCTAGAGCTGCTGCTTTCAACTGACCCGTGAAGATGGAATTAATCTTTTTCAGTAGGTTGAATAAATGACCGATGGCTTGAGCTGTGTTGAAGTCATCATCCATGGCTCTGTAGGCATTTGCAATACTGGATTCGATCTGCTGGATTTGCTTTTCGTCCAATTCCACTCCGCTTTCTGGCTGGAATTCAAGTATTCTGGCAATTCGAAGTCCATTGATCAGCTTTTTGTAGCCTTTTTGAGCTGCTTTTAGTGCCTCATTGGAAAAGTCCAAAGTGGATCGATAATGCGCTGTCAGCATGAAATAGCGAATAGTCATTGGGCTGTAAGCTTGCTCGAGCAAGTCATGACTTCCGCTGAAAAGCTCTTGCAGCGTGATGAAATTACCCAAGGATTTCCCCATCTTCTGCCCGTTGATGGTAATCATATTATTGTGCATCCAGTAGCGGGCAGGGTCCTGATGATTGCAGGCATTTCCCTGAGCGATTTCGCACTCATGATGCGGAAACATCAGGTCCATCCCCCCACCGTGAATATCAAACTGATTGCCCAGATATTTGGAGCTCATCGCGGTACATTCCAGGTGCCAGCCTGGAAAACCGATTCCCCAAGGTGACTCCCATTTCATCAAGTGCTCGGGTGCTGCATTTTTCCAAAGTGCAAAATCTACGGCATTCCGCTTTTCCCCCTGACCGTCCAAGTCCCGGCTTCCACTCATCAGTTCCTCTAAGACACGGCCAGAAAGCTTCCCGTATTTATAGGATTGGTTGTATTTGAGCACATCAAAATAGACCGATCCATTGACCTCGTATGCCAAACCTTCTTTAAGAATGGCTTCTACTAAGGCTATTTGCTCGGGAATATGTCCGGTTGCCCGAGGCTCAATGCTCGGCTTCCAGGTATTCAAGGCAGCCATATCCCGATGGTAGGTGTCCGTATACTGCTGAGCTACCTCCATGGGCTCGAGCTGCTCCAGTTTGGCTTTTTTAGCGATTTTATCCTCGCCTTCATCAGCATCACCCGTCAAGTGACCTACGTCGGTAATATTGCGAACGTAGCGCACACGATAACCTAAATGAGTCAAATAGCGATTGACCGTATCAAAGGTGACTGCAGGCCGGGCATGTCCCAAATGGGCATCTCCGTAGACGGTTGGACCGCAGACATACATGCCTACAAATGGTGGGTTGATGGCTTGAAATTCTTCTTTTTCCCTGCTAAGGGTATTGTAAAGTTTGAGTTGATGCGACTTCATAAGTCTTCAAAAGTACGAATTACGAATGATGAAACACGATGAGTAGGTAGTCTGGTTTCAATGAAAGCGCAAAATAGCTGAAAAATGGGGGAGATTGAAGTTAGAAGGGAAATTACCAACAGAATCTTAGCATGTTTTAATAAAGGGTTTTAAAAATATATTTCTTTATAGCCCTGATTTCTTCAATAGTTCAAGAAGCTTTTCTTTTGGGAGGTTGTCAAATTCACTTTTATCAAAAATGTGGATTAGGTAGACTTCTTGATCTTTGTCTACGAAAAAATAGATTATTCTAGCACCTCCTGATTTCCCTTTATTTTTACTTTTTATTGAAATCCGAATCTTAAAAAGATTTGATCCTAATGGTATTCCTATCCTATAGTCTATTTCCAATTCTTTGACTAACTCCAATAAATCTTCTTTCAAGGACGGGTATTTTTTGAATAACCGTTTGAAGTATTTTTTAAAGTTTGGCGTAAGGATTACCTCATAATTCATTCAAAAAATCGTTAGCTTTTTCTTTTTTAAGTTTACCCTCTTGTATTTTCTTTACTTGACCTAAACTAGATTCTAATTCATTAAAAAATTCAAGAACCTCTTCTTTGTCAATGACTTCAAATTCAATTCCTTCTTTGGTAAGAAAATCCTCAATGGATTTAATTTGCTTTCTAGTTTTAGTGTATGCCTTTATCCTTATAGCTTCCATGAATTCTCTATTTTTTCCAATTTAAAAATAAAATCGGGGAATTTTGAATACTTAATTTGTGCTTTTCTAGATTCAGAGAATTATAAAAAACCTCCGATCCCCGTTGAATCAGTTGTCAATAAATACCAAATTCTAAATCTTTTAAAAATTACGACTGATTTTTTTAGAGAAGCTAAAAGCCCAAAGCCTTATTCATGATACTGGTAAATGGTAGAAAAGTATTCTTGAAAGTCATATTCAGGATACCTTTCCAATTCCTTTGTTAACCTACCTTGGCTATCATAGGTATATTCGAACATTGGCCTCAATTCTCCAGCTGGAGATGTTGGGATGGATTTGGCAATTAATTTTCCATCCTTATTATAGACATAGTGCCAATTCCGAATAGGAGAATTTGGCTGAGTGAAAACCATCCAAACCTGACGTTGAATACGACCCTGCTCGTCATAATAGAATCGATAACCTTCTTGTAATGAAATCTGGGGACCGAAAGTGATTTTTTCCACTTGACCCTGATCGTTATACTCATACTTGAAATAAATGGTACTTCCCCGATCCTGCTGAATTAGTCTTTTTGATCCATCATACTGGTAGGTAAATACTTCTCCAAAAACGTATTTTTCACCGTCAAATGGAAATACCTCTTTTTTAATCAATTGATCATTTTCATAAGTATAGAGTACAAGACTCGAAGTATCCAAGCTTGAGTTTCTCAGGTAGACATCAAAAAGTTCTCTTCCAGAAGCGTCATAATACTTATCATGTGTTGAAAGAAGTGAGTTCAACTGGTATTTTTTAATTCGAGTTGCTTTGTCATCAAAATTTACAGCCAATCTTTGAAGTTGGGCAACTGAAATCGCGGGAAGAGTTTCTAAAAATTCTTCTTGGCCATCTTCCCCGGTGATTGAGCAAGAGCAAAGCAAAAAAAAGATTAGAAGAATGGCCTGTAATGGTTTCATTTTAATTCGTGAATATCAAATTTGTAAATAAAGCTTCTAAAATCTTGATTATCCGTTTAGGCAAACATCAATTTACCTTTTGGCTTTGGGATTGTCCTTCCCATTTCTTTTGCTGTTTCAATCCATTCTTGAATTACAATTTCAACATTTTGAAGAGCTTCTGAATAACTAGCTCCATCGGCAGCACAACCAGCAAGTTCTGGAACCTCAGCAATGAATGCTTCGTCAGCCTCGCTCCAGTAAATGATAATTTCGTAACGTGGATCAGTCTTCACCTTTTTTTATGCTTAATTGATATTTCAATATAATTAATCTTACTTGTTTTACCTGATAAGGTTTAGCCTTACCATTTTTTTCTTGAAGATTTAGAATCTCTTCCACACCTTCTTTGCTAAATATGTAGTGACTGCCTTTTATTCTTTCCGAAAAACCAAAGATCAAAATCAACTTCCTTAATTCTGCAAAGGTGATGTTAGTATCTGAGCTTCCTGAGAGGATTTTGGCTATAAGTTTTTCATACTTACCCATAGCCTAAATTAATCTATTTTTGAATTTGGTATTCATTTTTGAAATCGATTTCCCCAACAAAAAAACCTCCGAACCCAATGGAATCGGAGGTCCTGATACTAAAATCTTGATACTTAATACTTCAAATTAATGCTTGAAGTGTCTCACTCCCGTCATCACCATGCTCATCCCATGGGCATCGCAGTAGTCAATGCTGTCTTGATCTTTGATGGATCCACCCGGCTGTACCACTGCTGTGATTCCCGCTTCGTTGGCAATTTCCACACAATCTGGAAAAGGGAAGAAAGCATCTGATGCCATAACGGCACCTTTCAGGTCAAAACCAAATTCACCTGCTTTGATAATTGCCTGTCTCAATGCATCTACTCGAGAAGTTTGTCCTACACCTGAAGCGAATAGCTGAGAATCGTTGCTCAACACAATCGTATTAGATTTGGTATGCTTGCAGACTTTAGCTGCAAAAACCAATGCATCGAGTTCTTTATCTGAAGGAGCAACTTTGGTCACCACTTTGAAATCTTCCTTGCTTTCCGTAGCCAAATCCTTGTCCTGCTCGATCACACCGTTCAATAAGGTCTTGATCATTTTGGTGCCTGGCAAAGCCATTTTTTGGCGAAGAAGAATACGGTTCTTTTTGCCTTTCAAAACTTCCAAAGCCTCCTCGGTGAATTCCGGAGCAATCAATACTTCGAAAAACAGGGAATGCATCTCTTCGGCAGCTGCTTTGTCTACTGTTTTATTCGTTACTAATACACCGCCAAAAGCAGAAGTGGTATCTGCGGCAAAAGCTTTCTGATAAGCTTCTTTTACAGAATCCGCCGTGGCACAGCCACAAGCATTAGTATGCTTCAAAATAGCGAAGGCTGTCTGGTCTGGGAATTCGGCAATCAAATTGACTGCTGCATCTACATCGACCAAGTTATTGTAAGAAAGTTCTTTTCCGTTCAGTTGATCGAAAAGGTTCTCCAAATCACCGTAAAAATGAGCCGCTTGATGTGGGTTCTCTCCATAGCGAAGTGCTTTGGCCTTGCTTTCGGAAACCTTCAATGCAGGGATATTTTCGTTTTGATTGAAATAGTTGAAAATATGCGTGTCGTAATTGGATGACACCTGGAAAGCCTGAGCAGCGAAGTATCTTCGATCTTCTAGGGTAGTGCCTCCGTCTTGTGCTTCCAACTTGGCTTCCAATTCTGCATATTGATTCTTGGAAGCGATGATGGTCACATCTTTGAAGTTTTTGGCAGCTGCGCGGATCAAAGAAATTCCTCCGATGTCGATCTTTTCGATGATATCTGCCTCTGAAGCTCCAGAAGCTACCGTTTCCTCAAAAGGATACAAATCTACGATGACCAAGTCGATGGCCGGAATGTCATATTCAGCCGCTTGGGACACATCTCCTTCATTTTCTCTTCGATACAATATCCCGCCAAATACCTTTGGGTGGAGGGTTTTCACTCTTCCTCCAAAAATGGAAGGGTAGGAGGTCAATTCTTCAACCGGGATGACTTCAGCACCTTGTTCTTCGATGAATTTTTGAGTGCCACCAGTAGAGTAGATTTTTACTCCGTGTTTTTTCAGAAGGGCGATGATAGGTTCGAGATTGTCTTTGTAAAAGACTGAGATTAGGGCAGATTCGATTTTTTTGACAGCCATTTTTTGAATGGATAGGTTTGGATTTCAATGAAGGGGCAAAGGTAGGAAAAAAGGCTTTAAAGCATTAAAGAGATTCGGGTTAAAACTTTGTTAAAGGAATTTGATCACTTTTTTCACGATATCCCAAACTTTGGTATTCGATCTGAGATGAGTTAAAGCGGAAATTACTATTTTGGAATAGAAACAAAATCAAATTCAGTTTTAAGCTTTTGAAGATGAAGTTTACTTTTTTTTGGTTGTTTTTTCTGTCTTTCTGTTTTATTCAAAATACTGCTTTCTCACAGTCGGATACTAATTTGATTCTTACTTTGAAACAGAGACTGGAAAACGTGTCTACCGTCGAAGAGGAGGTAGGCCTGCTCAATGATATAGCTTGGGAATACTACTATCAGAATTTTGACAGTGCGATGTATTACACCAACCTAGCATTGGCTAAATCCGACGAACTGGAGGATGAGTATTGGCAGTCAGTATCGCTAGAGATGAAGGCGATTTTGATGGAAATGTCCGGTCAGTATGAGGAGGCGATTTCTCTGTATTTGGAGGTTATTCCTCTTCGTCAAAAAGCAGGTGGTGAAGGTTTGGAAAATACCTACAACAACATGGCGGCACTTTTTCAAAATCAGCAGAATTACGAGACATCTCTTATCTATTTTAAAAAATCCCTTAAAATTGAGGAGGAACGAAACAATCAAAATGGAATAGCTGCCTGTCTGATCAATTTGGGTATTTCTTACAAAAATTTGGGAAAATTGGATACTGCAGGAGTGCTTTTTCGGAAGGCAAATAAACTCTCAGAAGCGATCAGGGACTCTGTACTAATCGTACACAGCAGCCTCAGCTTGGGTGACTTCTTTTATCAAGAAAATAAGTCAGACTCGGCAACATACTTTTACGAAGTGGCTCGGGATAAAGGGCTTATTATCAATGACCTAAATTCGGTGGGTGTTGCTCTTCAGGGTTTGGGAAATTTGACAATGAAGGAAGGAAAACTCGAGCAGGCACTGGATTATCTGAATCAAGCGGAAGTTTATCTGAATACCGTAAAAAGTTTTCTTGGTCTCAGTAATGTGTACTTTAACAAAGCGAAACTACTCAAAGCCTCAGGTCAGTACCAAGAGGCCTCCACATATTATGACAAATACATCGCGCTCAATGATTCCCTGCGAACGATGGAAATCCTCCGACTGACCGCTGATATGGAACAAAAGTATGAGTCTGAACGAAAGGAGCGACAAATCACCGAACTCGAACTCCAAGCTGCTGAGCAAGAACTGAGAGATCGTGCAAATCGAGCTCGTTTGAGTTATGTGGTCGTTTTAGCTTTGTTATTCTTGTTTTTAGGAGGTTTTTATGCTTATCGCTACCGGACGCAGCGAAAGAATTCCTTGATTTTGTCACAAAAGAATAAAACCATTGAAATAGCCCTAAAAGACAAAGAAGTCTTGCTGCGGGAGATCCATCATCGAGTCAAAAATAACCTACAAGTCGTCAGTAGCCTTTTGAGTATTCAGGGGAGAGAAATCGAAGATGCCAAAGCGCTTGAGGCAGTGAAGGAAAGCCAAAACCGGGTCAAGTCCATGGCTTTGATTCATCAGTATCTATATGGAGAACATGATCTGAAGAGCATCAATATGCAGGAATATGTAAGCCAATTGAGCCAAAATCTATTTGACACCTACCGGCTGGACCGGGACCTCGTTGAACTGAAGCTGGAGATTGAAACTGTTCACTTGGATGTGGATACTGCCGTGCCGGTGGGGATTATTTTGAATGAATTGATCACCAATTCGCTGAAATACGCCTTTCCAGAAGGACAAGGTGGACTTTTGGAAGTTAGTCTTTTCGAAAAGGACAACTGCTTGGTTTTAATAGTGAAAGACAATGGCATAGGACAAAGTACGGGGAAACATTCTGGCACCAATTTCGGAATGAAATTGATTCGTGCTTTTGAGCATAAGCTGGGTGCTGCGATCGAAATAGCTTCTGAGAACGGCTATCAGGTCACCTGTAAAATTTCAAAATACAAAAGAATATGGCTAGAAGATATCGCATCCTGATCGTCGAAGATGAGCCCTTGATCGCAGAGGATATTAGGGGCTATTTGGAGGACAGTGGATTTGAAGTGCTTGGTGTGGCACATGAGGGCGAAGAGGCTTTAGAAATTTTGAAATCCAGTCAGCCGGATGCTCTTTTATTGGATATCAATTTGGGAGATGGGATGGATGGAATTACCCTTGCGGGTGAAATTCGGAAAATCTATGAGTTTCCTTTTGTATTCCTCACGAGTCATGCCGATAAGGCTACTTTGGAGCGCGCCAAGCAAACGATTCCATCAGGTTATCTTTTGAAGCCTTTCGACGGGAATAGTCTCATGACTTCATTGGAAGTGGCTATTTTTAACTTTCAACATACATATCAAAAATCAACTGGATGGGATTTCAAAAAAATCAATGAATTCATACCAA
The DNA here is from genome assembly GCF_002807035.1 of Algoriphagus formosus. Classification (GTDB taxonomy): domain Bacteria; phylum Bacteroidota; class Bacteroidia; order Cytophagales; family Cyclobacteriaceae; genus Algoriphagus; species Algoriphagus formosus. The sequence goes on from NZ_NIUC01000004.1 coordinate 55,113, forward strand.
ATGCCCTCAGCGATCGAGAGCTGGAACTGATCGAGCAACTTCAAACTGGAAAAACCAACCGGGAAATAGCAGATCAACTTTTTATATCCGTTAATACGGTGAAGACTCATTTGCAGCATCTTTTTGAGAAACTTGATGTTAGTAACCGGACTCAGGCCCTTTTTCGAATCAAGGAACTCCTAGAACAGTAATCATAGCTTTCCAAGTATGACAAAATCACCCAAATGGGTGAGGATGCCAAAAGGTAAGCGATCGATATTGTGTCATCAATTTTTATAAAAAAAGATGATGACCATTCGGAAGTCCAAACTATTCAAATATTCTTTTTCACTGATCCTCTGTGAGCTGAGCGAAAGTGTCCTGCTTTTCTCAGGGGTTTTTCTTTTTGCTTTTGGACATGGGGAAGCCATCGGGGTGATAGGCTTGTTAGATACTTTTTTACTTTGCTGCTTTGCTATCGGCAATGCCTTGGCGGATAGTTACCATAATTTTTACACCAGAGCAAAGCAAAACAGCCGGCTTCCCCTTGCCAAGAGCATTTTCAATCGCTCTTTATGGGTGTTTTTATCTCAGGGATTTAAGGTTTTTCTGGTCACAGCTCTACTTGGGGTTCTACTAAGCGGTTGGATGTCCAGCGAATCGATTGAGATTTTTATCCAAAGTCTTCCACTCTTATTGGTTTTAGTCTTGGTATTCTTTGCAGGACTTAGTCATCATGCCTTGTTAGTTGGGATGGGAAAGCTAAAAGCCGTCGGTATTCTTGCACTCATCTCTATTGTGGTCAATACCAGTTTGATTTTAGGATTGCAGCAGTTTGCAGGTGAAGTATTTGATCCGGTTACCATGGTTTTGATTGCGGGGATTTGTTCGGAGTTACTTTGGCTGATTTTACTCCGCATTCATATCAACTCATTGTTAAGTGGGGTAGAGGTCAATTCAGCACCTTCAGCTAGACTTCAGAAAGTAATCGTCAAAGCTGGTTTTTTGCCAGGGCTGGCAGTCTTCTTTTTCTACTTGTTCACTTATTTATTTATGGGGTATCTGACGATCTGTTGTGCAGCTTCCGAGGTGATGTATTTTTCCATGGTGTTTGCACTTTGGAGCGTAATGATGGCTCCAGCCAATGGTGCCTATGAGGCAGCATTGCATCTTTTCTCGCAGGAGTGGAATTCTGGAAATCTTGAACGATTCGAAGCTATCAAGAGATCAGTGACAAGCTTATCATTCCTTTTGAGTTTGGGAGTTTTTTTGGCCCTTTCCTGGGTTCTGATTTATACCATGCCTGGAGATCCATACTTGTGGTTAATATTGATATTGCTACCCTTATTGGCTCTTCTAAATAACCGAACAAAATTTGGGTTTTTATCCCTTTTTGTTCAGATCCGCATCAGTCGCTACTCTAGCTTGAAGGTGGTCTATGCGGGAATTGTAATTCTTACCTTGATGGCTTTCGCCATATTTTTTCAAGTAAATACACTTATTTTGATTCTTGCACTTTTGGTGGGGCAGGCTACTTTGTGTTCCTTACTATCCAGAGAAATTTGTTGGTCCAGCTTTGTGATTCCCCAGTTTTTAGGTTTGCATGGCGTGAATAGGGGAGTTTCAGGAGGGTAGATCAGATTGATACCAGCTCTCTTCTTGATAATCCTTAAATCGGGATCTCCATTCCCTATTCCAAATGATCATATAATGATCGCTTTTTTGCATGGCACGGTACCCGAAAAGGTGTAGGATAGGCTTGGCTAGAAATTTTGCAATTCGTAAATCCACACGCATTGCATCTTTTTCTGGAGATGCCCATTGCACTCCTGGTAGCCAAGTGATAAGTCGGTCTAGTTTTCTTTTCCGAAGAAAGGCAGATAGGCTTAAAAATAACTGGGGTGTTTTCCGAATCAGGAAAAATCCATCTCTGCCTTGAGCTTGATAAAGTGGCATAAAAATCTGTGTGTTTTTCGGCGAATGCACTGCTTTACCCCCAGAAATAGCAAGTTTTTCACCCTTTGTTACCTCCTGAAAACTTTTAAATCCTGGATTCATTTTGAATTCACTCTCAGGCTCAACCTCAAATCGGAAAAAGATCTCATAGAATTCCTGGAAAGATCCATATTCCTTCTTCCAGACATTCAAACTCTCCTCGACGTTCATGGTTTTGGAGTCACAACTTCCTGCAAAAGCAAGAGAAAGCTGAATGAATCGTTCATGGTTTTTGACAGAATTAGGGTCAGTGTGCTGACCTCCTTCAAAGCCAAAGGACACAAAACCCAACTCGTTGATATAGGAAAGCATCGGTCCTTCGATATATTCCTCAATGCCCAAAATAAGCGGTAGGGGATACTGCTGCGCAAAAGCACGATTGATCAGACTGTCATTGACAGGGATAAAAGGGATGGACTGGCTGGAAGTCGTGTGTAAGTCGAAAAAATACAGAGGGCCTGATTGGTTTCGAATGATTTCCTGAATCAGGGCAAATAGCTCCTCTAATTCAATTTCATCTTCATTTTCGGGTTGGAAGTTGTCTTTTGAAAGTGCCTCAATATTTTTTTTAGTCCAAAGTCGATTAAGGTCATTCTCTTCAAATCGCTTCCCCTTTTGAAGTGCTCGGAGATTTCCGGCTAGAGCTGTTACTTTTCCCTTTAAGGGGATTTTTTCCTTTCGAATTTTTTGAAGGACATTTCTCAAGGCCCAAACCCCCGAAGGTTCATTTCCGTGAATTCCGGCAAAGAAGATTAGGTGTGGTCCAGGCAATTGTCCCTCTATTTGGTCTATGATGCGATCAAAGTCAAAATCAGTTTGAATAGGTGGGCTTAGCTCAGACACTTTTGATGTTTTCCAAATCCTTAGTAGTGATAATTCCGACGAGATAGCCGTTTTGAACTACCGGTAAGCAGCCAATCTCTTTTTCTTTCATTAGTTCAATGGCTTCCGTTATTGGGGTGGAAGGTTTTGCAACAATCACCTCGTTTACCATGATATCCTTTGCAAGAAGCTCGGAGGATGTATCATGGATTTTATCCCAAAACTGCCGTAGATGACTATAAGTAATGATTCCGACCAAGCGTTCTCTATTATCCACAATGGGCAGGTGATGAATCCTATTCCAATGCATAAATTCCAGCGTCAATTTGGCTGAATCCAAGGAATCGCCAGTTACAAGCATTGTGGTCATGATATGCCCAACTTTCCCGGCTTTAGTTTCAAAAGCTTCAAATTGATGGGTTTCCGGCCATTGGTGAACAGGCGTTTCATCTTGTTGATTCTCGTAGATGGCTTGAGTCAGGGCTACGATAGCATCATCGGTTTTGTGCTTCTTTTTGAGATTTCTGAAGTTTTTGATCATCCATTGTGATCCTGTTTGCTTCTGGCATCGGTCTCGGATGATTCCGAGATACTTGTCTATACTATTTTGGGCAAGTCCCATTTTCTGCAGGCCGTCAGCTGCCAAGGGAAGCAGTTCCTTTAGGATTAATTCGCTTGCAGGGATACTTTTTCCCATCCAGTTTAGGCAGGTTTCATTTCCATAGCGTGCTGCCCTTACAAAATTGGATTTTGCCTCTTCAAACTCCATTTGCTCGGGAAGAATATCATATTCCTTTGGTCTTCCCTGCATCAAACCAGACCAAAAGGCAAAGTTTGCAATTTCATCTCTTGCTGTGGGGCCTGCCGGAATGTATCGGTTTTCAATCCTCAATCCTGGCTTACCATTAAGCACCCCGTAGCAGGGTCTGTTCCAGCGATAGATGGTGCCATTTTGGAGATTCAGCGCCTTGAGTTTGGGGATTCTGCCTGCTTCCAATTCTCCCAAAGCATTTTGCTCGATTTCCTTCGTGAGTAGAATTCGATAGCTAGAAAGCTGTTTTTTGAAATAATCTACGATGTTTCCCTTTTCCCAAGAGTTGCCAAATGAAACTCGCGCTTGCTTTGTAATATGTGCTTTAGAAACTTTTCGCGTATCGATGCTTTGCTGGAAAAGCGCGATTCTTGTTTCGTTCCAAAGCTCCTTTCCCAAAAGGAGTGGTGAGTTGACACAGACTGCCAAAACAGGCCCTGAAATCGCCTGAGCCCAGTTATATGCCGATTCAAAATCATCAGGCTGGATCTGAAGGTGCATTTGAAAACTTGTATTGCAGGCTTCAAACATGACCGAATCATGGACAATAGAAAGCTCATCAGCACCCATAAAACTCATCCGGAAATTTCCTCCTCGGGCTTTCCGCATCAGGGTATTCAATGCCAAATAGCGTGGGTTTTCGGTCATATATTCGAGACTGAGTTCGTCCATGGATATCGTTGGAAGGATTCCAGTGAGTAGAACTCGTTCTTCAAATTTTGCACTGCTTTTTTTGGCTTTTTCCAGTAATTCTAGCAACTGAGATTCCATCTCCTCGAAGCAATTGCCTTCGAAAAGGATTGGATCCAGATTGATCTCCAGATTATACTTGGCTAATTCGGTTGTGAAATGTTCGTCCTGTACATCTTCCAACACAGCCGCTGCTTGATTGGAGGGACGGTAATGTTCATTGATCAGGCAAAACTCCTGTTCTGCTCCTATTCGAGTGACTCCTTTTTCCAGCAGGTCTTTTTTTACGAGCTGATCTAATGCCTCCAGATCCTCTAGAAGATGATTTATAAAAAGGTTTCTTGCCTGTGCATTATTATCTAAACTGACCTGATGATCTCCCATGGGTGAGCTAAATTAACTGAAATTGAATGATAAGTGGAGGACCTATCTAGGAATCAAGTTCATAAATGATTTTATAAAATTCAAGCGAGGTCTAACTTTAGAGGTTTAGGAATATTTATATCTTAAAAAAGAAATGTATAAGCCGCGTACATATTCATGCTTCAGAACAAAATTTTTTCTTCATTAAAAAAAGGTGGGGATCGATTTCCCCACCTTTCTGGTTTCTTTATGAAGTTGAATTCAATTACCCATTCGCTTGTAGGCTACAACGATAAATTTAGCCTCCGTTTCACCAATATTTTCCAATGCATGTTGGCAGGCTTCATGCCAGTGGATGTCACCAGCTGCAAACTGTTTTTCACTTTTTCCTTCCTTGTCGGATTCATAGGCGATTTGAAAATCTGAAACTGAATAGATCATCCTATTAATTCCAGCATGCATCGGGATGCTAGCTCCAGAAGGCAAGCTTACTTCTGTAACCTTGAATATATCATTATCTATTAAAACCTTGGTGTAGTCAGATGATACGGTGTTGACATCATTATTTACTGAATTTCCTTCACAGCTAGGCAGTTCGGTATTTTTCTTAGTGAATACCAGCCATTCTGCGGCGGTCGTTCCGTTGTTTTTGGCGGCATGATCACCTGCTTCATGAAAGTGAACATCACCTTTTTTCCAGGACTGTTCCCCTTTATTTTCCCCTTGTTCTTCCCATTCGATGGTGTAATCATTCAAGGAGTAAATGATTCTATTTTCCCCTTCGTGAGAAGGTTGGGAAGTACCTGGGGCTAAGCTGACTTTCATGACTTTGGCAAAGTCATTTTCAAAAACAAGCTCATGGCCAAGTTCCATGGTTTCTTTGACTTCCTCTGTGACATTCTCGTTAGTGCTCGTATTTTGATTTCCACAAGCAGCTACTGACAAAGCAAGGGCTAGGACGCCCAGCTGATGATAAATTGATTTTTTCATAGTAGTATTTATTGGGTTGATTTTAAATTAAATGGTAATCTTAATCCGAAAGTAATATTTCTACCTATCATGTTCAAGCCCAGGGGCTTAGTGACTGACAAGTGGTCAATATAGGTCTCATTGGCCAGGTTGCTTCCCGCAATGAATAGATCCAAGTCTTGTTTTCCTAGGGGTAGGCTTGCCCCGAGTCTTGCATTGAGTAAAGTATAAGCAGGGGTGCTAGCCTCATTTTGGCCAGTTCGAGATTGCTCAAAGAAGTTCATGACTTCTATGGAGAAGAATGGCCTCTTGAAAGGGCCAATTTGGTTTTGTTGAAATTTCACTTCTCCAGTCAATCTATCCTGAGGCGTAAAGGTAGGATGCTCAATACCTTCCAAATTATTTTTGATATCCGCCCGAATCATGCTGTAACTACCATGAACGCCTATCCATGTGACTGGATGTATATCCAGTGCAATTTCCCCTCCATACAGGTTTGCATCATCTTGTACATGTTGGAATATTTTTCCGCCTCCAATAGGAGCATCTTCATTCGTCATCACTAAATAGATATAATTGTCTATTGTATTGAAAAAGGGAGCGATATTTAAAGTTGCCCACTGAGTGTGTAAATGGTAGGTGAAATCGATCTGGTAATTGCTTTGAGCATCTAAATCTGGATCACCTCTTTCAAATCTGCCTCCGTGAATTCCATTTTGTGTAAGCTCAGGAATGTTTGGTGACCTGAATCCCCTTGCAATGTTGGCTTTGAAAAACTGGTTTTCAGTAAAGTTGTAGATTAGCCCTACTGAGCCGTTGATGTTATTATAGGTATTATCAACTTCAAATCGATCAGTATTTTCTGTGGCTACCGGAAAAGATTTCATGTTTCGGTAATCATATCGCAATCCGGAAGTAAGAATGATGTTTTCTGAAAGCTGAAAATCTCCTATTGCATAGAAACCTAGGTCATTGATTTTTGCATCAGGCATAGGGATGTTAGCTTTTTCTTCATCAGCTTCATTATTGATTATTGCCCCATTTATCCCAAAAATGAAATTATTGTCACCTGAAGGCATGATAAACTTCGTGTTGTAGGTAAGCGTATTTAGCTGCATGGAAGTTACAGTAGGTGTTAGTAACTCACCTTGAGGGTTAATCCCTCCAGCCACAAGCTCCCTGATATTGGACTGGTATCCCAAATCAACGCTTAATGTGTTTTTTCCTAGAAATACAGTATTGTTGGAGGTTATTAAATGGTTTTGCAGATCTTGATACCATACTTCATTTTTTCGGTCTTCGATCAATAACCTTGAGGCTAAAGGACTGGAAAAAAGATTGATTTGTGGCTGATTCTGAATTCCATACTTCGCGTCTGTAAAGTTATAGTTGAGCGTGAAAAGCCCCCGATCTGAGCGGAAACCAGAATTGAAATTCAGGTTTCCTTCATTTAACCTGGTATTATCAACGATATTTTTGTCTCCATCTGTGAAGTCTTTATGAGACTTAATACTTCCTCTGAATCCGAAAAAGAACTTATCCAAACCAATTCGAAGACCTAGACTATTGAGTAATCCATTAGTATTGGAGTGATACTGCGAAATGATATCTCCATCAATGCTGTTTGGCTTGGCTGGACGCTCCCTGATGACATTGACCACTCCTGCTACTGCATCCGAACCATACTGAAGAGAAGCGGGTCCTTTGAGGATTTCGATATGGGAAGCAGTGTATTCATCGACTAGAAATGGATGATTGGACGAAAATTGAAAAGCTTCCTGCTTGATTCCATTATTCAGAAGAACCAAATTGGTATTGGAGAGTCCTCGGATAATCGGTTGACCTCCTCCCAATCCGAAGCTTGAAAAATAGACCCCGGGTGTTCTGGAGATTGATCGGGTCAGCGTAGGCTCACCAAAGCTCACCATTTCTTCTTTCCTGACCACTTCGATAGGATAGGGGACTTCATCTTTTTCCTTCATAAAACCTGCCGTGATAGTGATTTCTTCAAGTTCAAGCGGGGATTCTTCCAATTGAATATCGAGCGAATATTCAGTGGAAACTTCCGGTTGGAATTCTATGGTCCTGACCTGGGTTCGATAGCCAACATAAGTGAATTCTAAGGTGACTACCTTTAGGTTTGAAGGTACATTAACTTGATAGCTGCCATCTGCTTGACTTACAGCTCCTGATTGATTTTGGTATAAAAGCACATTGACGCCGGATAATGGCAACCCTTCGAGGTCGGTGATTTTGCCTTTGATTAGGTTTTGAGCCTGAATCTGAAAAAAGGCTACTGAAAGGATAAGGAGGAGAAATAGCTTTCTAAACATCTTGGATAAAAATTTATAGTTATGGGTTAGGTTTTTATTAGTGTTATTCGCAACATAGTTGCAATAAAAACAATGAACCATAATCGTATAAGGACAAAAGTCACATAGTCAGACTTGAAGGGAGGTTAGATGGTTGTTTCGGAGACGATTATTTGATATTCTTTTAGGCCTTGATCTGAAAAGTATATTTGAGTTCCAATTTCAAGCTCATCAAACGGAAGCAGAGAACAATGCCATCCTGTATTTAGCTTGTTTGTCCTAGAAGTATGTGCCTAATTATCTAAATCGGTTTTCTGGTATTTAAAAGTAGTATTGAATCTGGTTTCATTAGGAGAGATTGTCTACTACATCCAGGATACAATTTTCTATCAAAAAATAGAGCTTAGCCTTAAACTATTTTTTCAAAAAACTGAAAAGAAGAATCCCGATACTGAGTATAGTGCAAAAAAATAAGGCAAACTTAGAGTCGCTTTAGGAGGCAATAGTAGCCCCAATTCCAATCCCCAAGATCAAAAAAGCGCCAGCAATTGCTAAATACCTTTTGGGACTGATGGTGAGTTGTCCTATTTTTATTGGTCTCAGTTTCATACAGCGCGATTTTTTATTTATTTCTTAGTGAAAAGCCATGAGAGTCCATAGAAAGTTAAAGTTAGAAGGCTTGCTATTCCAATACCATAGCTGAACCTCCAAAACCATTGCATGGTTTGGCCCGGACCCTCAAAAGAAAGATTTCCAACGATTAAAAAGGAAATTGGCACCCAAAGAATCGCTAAAAGAATCAGCAGTTTTAATAAGCCAGCGAGAAAAGTATGAAATAAAGTTCTAGGCTTTCTTAGGCTTTCCACCCCCCAATAAATCGATAAAGGAAGAGCAATGATTCCTATCCAGGTGATGGGAGTTCCCATCGGGATTTCCCCTTTGGCATCCAAGGGAAGCGTCAGCAAAGGCGACCCAGTGACCAGAAGGGTTAAAACACTAATCGTAAGGATTAGACAGATCAGGAAGTATGTTTTTCTTTTGCTGATAATTAGAGTGATTTTTACAGCAATTGATCTCTTATTTGATCAGACTCTCAATCACCTCAGGAAAGTATCGATGCTCAAGTGCATGCACTTTTTGGGCGATATCCTCTGGAGTATCGGCGGGGTCTATGGCTGTGGCTGCCTGAAAGATGATTTTTCCTTCGTCGTAGTTTTCATTGACTAGATGAATGGTGATGCCGGTTGATTCATCTCCAGCTGCTTTGACCGCTTCGTGAACATGCATTCCATACATTCCTTTTCCCCCGTAGTTGGGTAGGAGGGCAGGATGGATATTCACCATTCGATCAGGAAAAGCCCGAATCAAGTCTTCCGGGATTTTCAAAAGAAAACCAGCCAAAATCACCCAATCGATCTTTTCTTGTTTCAATTTCTCCAGTAGCTTTCCTTCCTGCATTTCCTTTCTTGAAAAAGTAAAGGTGGGTACCTGAAATTTTTTAGCTCGCTCTAGAACAAAAGCATCCATTTTATTTGAAGCGACCAAGGCAACAGAAGCTTTTTTACTTTTTTGAAAGTGCTCCATTATTTTCTCGGCATTGGAGCCGCTACCGGAAGCGAGAATGGCTAATCTTTGCACAGTGCTGTTTTTATTTGCAGGGCTAAATTAAGAAAGGCCGCCTTAGAAAAAGAGCGGCCTTTGAAATCTTTTTGAAATTAATATGCGGGGAATTCCTGCTGTAATCCATGAAAAGAGTCGATCATCTCCCAAGATGGACGGTAGAATTCTTGCTGTACACGACCATTGATGATGCCATCTAGGATAAATTGAAGGGCAGCATTCAGTCGGGAATCTCTGGTATCGCCCCAAGGAATATTCGGACTATCACTGACGGAGAATGTAGCAGGGAATCCTTCGAAATATTCAGCTTTGCCCTCTGCATTCGCTGTGGCAAAAGTGATGGGTACTAGTTCAACATCGTTTTCAGCCAAGGTGCGGTTGTATCGGGATAGGGGAAAAGAGCCTACAGGTTTGCCGAAGGTATTGTCTCCAATCAAGACCAAATCCATGTAGGGATCGAGAGCATTGATCACCAATTCGGAAGCGGAGGCAGAACCACGGCTCGTAATGAAAATTACTCGGGATAGGTTCAGCGAACCGATTTTAGAGAAGTTTTCTGACTGATTTAGCTCTGATTTATCCTCGTTCAGTTTATTGGTGTACATCACTTTCCCGGAGTTCGAGGACTGGATCAAGTAATTGAGGATTTGTTCGGCGACAGCCACCGAGCCCCCGCCATTGTATCGTAGGTCTATGATCAATTCATCAATCCCCTCTCCGGTGAAATAGTTCATGGAGTTTTCTACCTCCTGACTTCGGGTAGGAGTGAGCCCAGCCGTGGCTTTGAAGCTTTGATAGACCCAGTACCCTACTTTTTTATTTCCTATGGGGTAGACATTTTGGTAGAGTACCGAATTGGATTGATATTCTGCTTTGGTATTCGTCCGAGTAGTCGTGCTGCCATCGGGAAGTCGGAAGGTAAAGGTATTGCTGATCCCTGGGTCTGGAGGACCTAAATCGAAATTGTATCCGCCAGAGGAAGTTTTGTAGTCGGCAAGAGGTTTTCCGTTGATTTCGATGATTTCCCATCCTCGCTGCCAGCCATCTTTCCCAGCTGGTGCTTCGTCGAACACAAAGGTCAGGAATAGACGCTCATCTTGGTCAAAAGCAAAGCCGAAACCATGTCCCGCATTTCTTCCTACAAAGGCATTCTGAAACGCCTCTTGCGTGGTAATATATGAAAAGCGGTCTAGCGGCTTGTAAATAATATCTTCCAACAACAGCTCATTGCTCGGGTAATTTGCGGTGTTAATTTCGCCAGGAAGCTCCATATTCCAGAAATACCATTCCTGCATGGTCGAGAATATTGCATCCTTCACCACATCAGACTGCGGGTTTGGAGTTGGGTCATCTGTCGTTTGACAGGACCATATTCCGAAGACCAGCAATCCAAGAATCCATCTTATTTTCCTCATATCCATTGATTTTATGGTATTTACGAAATATCCTTTGAAGCGGATGTCATTAGATCGCGATGTCGTACACTTTTACGATTTTCCACATAGATGAATATTTATCAATAAACTCCAAGTGCAAGGGGTCTTTTTGATAGGCTAATTGGTCCTCGAGGCTATCGAAAAAGAGCGTGCAGGATACTTGCCATGAATGATCGACCACATCTCTTTTTTCGGTATCAGCAGGGGTGCCGGCGATGAATCTTCCTACAGTTTTGCATTTTCCCAGCATGGGTACTGCCGCTGTTAGGAATTCTTGGGTGTCATTTTCATCATGTAACCAAAAATAAACTTGGTGGATCATCGGTTGTTTTTTCATGTTTTGTGCAATTGAGTTAATAGGTAAGAAAGCAGCTGCAGAGGCTGCGGAAATAGTTTTTAAGAAATTCCTTCGTTGTGTCATGCTTAGGCTTGTTGAATGGCTAAAGATAAACTTTCTGCAGAATTTGATATTCAATAGCGGTATTCAATTTTCAGAATCAGCGGTAAGAGCTTGAAGGATTTAAGGATATCTCGACAAAGGCATTGCTTTTTGATATAAAGCCAGTCTGTAAAATTGCACAACTAATTTCCAGCTAGCTTTTCCCTGTATTTTTTATCCAGGGTTTTTGCAAATGCTGTTTTATCATTTCGAAGTGACTCCATGGATTCTCCGTTCACAATACTGGGGTGGAGGTCTCGCAAATGGGCATCGCTCCAAGTAGCAAGTTCCACAAGGATAGGCGTCAAGGCCAGCCCCTTTTCAGTCAATAAGTAAAGATTGGTCTTTTTATTTCCCGGTCGTTTTGTTTTGATGATGATTCCCACTTCCTCCAAAAATTTGAGTTTGGCGGATAGAATATTGGTAGCAATTGCTTCCTCACTTTCTGCAAAGTCTTTGAAAGTCTCTTTGCCTTCAATAAGCATCTGCTTGATAATCACCAATATCCACTTGTCTCCTAGAATGTCCAAGGCTGAAGTAAAGGGACAATCACATCTGAAATCCTGTCGCATCTGATACGTCTTTTTTGAAAATTACTTGCAAAATGAAATTTATTTTCATTAATGCTTGCAAATTGAAAGTAATTATTTACTTTTACTTGCAAATCAAAAGTAATTAATTCCAATCAAATGAAAAAAGCAATCACTGTATTTCTGCTGGCAGGTATCCTCGCTTCCTGCGGCATGAGTCAAAGTAAATCAATAGACGAGGATGATTCTTCAACAGAAAAAACAATGAATAACAAAGAAATTGTGGGCACCTTCTTAGGAGCTGTTGCCAAGCAAGACGCTGAGACCATGCGCCAACTTGCAAATGCTGATTACATTCAGCATAATCCATTTGTGCCGACTGGATTAGAACCTTTTATTGGTCTACTGCCCGTTTTAAAGGAAAATGGGACCTATGCCGAAAACGTGCGGATGTTCCAGGACGGAGACTTTGTTTTTATGCACAACATCTGGAAAAATGCCAAGCCTTTTGGAGCAGATGAAATGGTGGCTTTTGATATCATCCGCGTGGATGAGAATGGCAAAGTGGCCGAGCATTGGGATGCAATGACAGTCTTAGTGAAAGAAACAGCCAGCGGAAGGACCCAGACCGACGGACCAACTACTGCGGAAGATTTAGACAAGACTGAAGCGAATAAGAAATTGGCTATTTCGCTTGTAGAAGATGTCCTGATGGGTAAAAATCCAGAGAAGATTGGTGAATACATCAGTTCTGAAGAATATCATCAGCACAACCCACAAATCAAAGATGGATTGACTGGCATTGTGGAAGCGGTAGAATATCTAAGTTCACAAGGAAATATGTTTAAGTACACCAAAATCCACAAGGTATTGGGAGAGGGAAATTTTGTACTTACAGTGAGTGAAGGCGAATGGAATGGGGGTAAGAAACACGTTTTCTATGATTTATTCCGGATGAAAAATGACAAGATTGTAGAGCATTGGGATGTGATTCAAGAAATCCCTACAGAAGGATTGGCACATACAAACGGAATGTTTGGATTTTAATCAGCCTCAGGAATTTCGAATAAAATCCAGAATGAATCACTCAAATTCATTCTGGATTTTTTTTGATTTGGCATCCCAAAAGCATTAAATAAAAGACTATTCAAAGCCTCTTTATAGCCATTCGAAACCAAAGCCAGTAAAGAAGTGAAATTTCTTTATAAAACCCTTTATCGACCAAAAAATGTGTAACCCCACAAGGGTGTGGGGCCTTCTAATCGAGAGAGCTTATTGAAGGATCTGAGTTGGAAATGTCTACAACATTCTTCCAGACTCCATTTTCTTGTTTTTTCCAGATTTCAACCCCCTTGTTAAAAACTGTGCGGGTATTTCCCAAAGTATCTGTCGGCATGGTCATGTAATTTTTGATAATGACATATCCCAAATCCCCGCTTTTTGAAACAAATGCTTCTTGCGGTTCCCAATAGATTTCGAAACCTGGGATTTTCATAGATCGCTCCACCATTCCTCGAAGTGCTTCAATTCCCACCACTGAAGCCTCATTAGGTGACATCACCATCGCATCATCTGCCCAATAAGACAACATTTTTTCAACGTCCCTGTCTTTAACAGATTTAGCCCAAGATCTGGAAAGTTCCATTAGCTTTTCTGCTTCAGCCTCTTGGTCAATGGTAGTTTGCTTACATGCCGTAATGGTAAATAGAATAGCAGATACTAAAATGAGTCGATTAAGTTTCATAATGTCTCGATTTAGATATTAAACATTCACCCCTAAATGCCAAGGGATGGTACAAGAGCGATGGCAAAAAAACACCCAACTCTAGGTATGAATATACTTAATTTATTGAAAAAAAGTGGGTTAAGGATATGCTCCGACGCGACCCAATAAGTTTAAGGGACACGATCTGGTTTGTACCAAAGAATAAAAGAAGAAGCTTAGCATAAACACGGACGTTCTATCTATTCATTCCTTTGATTTATTGTCAGCATATACCGACAATCATTTCCTTTGCACTTTTGTGTGAAATGTGTACTTATTTTCACATTACAATTGGTAATATGCCAGCAATTACAGGCATTCAAGCTTGACCTAAAGAACATGGTCAATGTTAATTACTCCCAAATTCAATGAGAAAAACACCGCTATTATTGGTCCTGATATTCTTTTCCTTAACTCCTTATGCAATTAGTCAAACGTTAATCGGTAATACCAGCCCTCCCAATAAACTTCGGGTCTTTATTGATGGCTGCGAACGAAGAGATGGGGGCTGTGATATGGATTTTATCAGAACAGAAATTACGGCAGTGGACTTCTACAGGGATAATCAACTGGCTGATGTATTTGTGCTTATCAATAATAATGAATCTGGTGGAGGAGGACGACAATACCAACTCATTTTCATAGGTCAACAAAACCTTCATGCAGGTAGGACAGACACTCTTTATTTGAATAACAAACAGACGGACACCGACTTTGAAGTACGTGAAAAATTGACCCGATATATCAAATTAGGTTTGGCTCCATATGTAGCGAAGACTAAGGCAGGGGAGATAGTTGATATCAACATGAAGACTAGCCCTAGCGTTCTTGAAGAAACTGAGCTGGAAATGGTTGATCCCTGGGATTATTGGGTTTTTAATATTGGTAGTGATGCCAATATTGAATTGGAGGAATTAAGCAGAGATATCAATTTTGGTGCGGATATCAATGTCAACCGGATCACAGATGATTGGAAGATCAATATATCCGGGAGAATAAATGAAAGGCTGAGAACAACGGTTCAAAGAGTGCCAAGGGTTGACGGGAATGGAAATTCGGTTCTTGATGAAAATGGCAACCCCATTATCGACGAAGTTGAGAGTGATTTTGATGTGTCAGAATTTGGATTTGGGCACCAGTTGGTGAAGTCTATTTCGCCCCAATGGTCTTACGGATATGATTTGGATGGTCGGCAGAACACTCGCTTCAATTACCAGTTTCAAGTCAGCTTCAGACCGGCAATTGAGTACAATTTCTTTCCAGAATCAGAGCAAAATTCTAGGTTTCTTCGATTAAACTATGGGGTTGAGGTGAGGAATAATACCTATGTCGAAGAAACGATTTACGGTTCAAATCAAGAAACCAGAGCACTCCAAAGTTTGAGAGCCAGTCTAGGATTAACTCAACGATGGGGAAATCTACAAGTTGGCTATCGTCTGAGAAACTATCTGGATGATTTTAGCTTTTGGACCACCGGTTTGAATGTTAGTGCAGAAGTCCGGGTGACGGGTAATTTTTCTTTTTATGTACGGGCAGAAGGTAACTACGTGAAGGACCAGATTTATCTGGCATCAGGAGATTTCACCGAACAGGATATTTTGAGTGGGAGAGTCACTCTGCCCTCAGCCTACACCATCGATACGAGGTTTGGGTTTAATTACCGTTTTGGTTCTAATCTCAATAACTTCGTGAATCAACGATTCTTCGGAAGAGCGAATTTTGTTGGGAATGATTGATCATTCGGTTGATGCAATATTTCCCGTAGCTATTATTTCTTTTTCTGTTTGATCGGTACTCGTGTCAAAAATTATAAGTCCTTGATTATAGGCATCAAGTTGTTCCATTAACTCACCTTTTTTGTTCCAAACACCACTTAGTCCAGCACTCATGAAGTTATCACAATGCCCAACACAATTTGACATCAATATTGGCGTGTTAAACTCCTTTGCAATGGGAGGAAAGTATTGGTATGCTTTTTCAATTCCGCCTATTGGTTTGGCTACACTTGCAATGTAAATATCGGCTCCTTGGTTTTTTGCATTTAAGAAATGCTCTCTTTGCAATGTCTCATAGCAGATTCCTACGGCGATTTTTACTCCATCGATAGTTAAAAAGGTTTGGCTTTTACCACTTACAAAATAAGGGAGCTCGTCTGAATGCAACATTTGTTTGGCATAAGTTACCCTTTCCTTATTTGGCTGAAAAATCAGCATACTGATATTGATTCCCTCGATTGCTTTTGTTGGTATTCCGATTCCAATAGCTATTTCATTTCTGTTGGAAAGTTCTTGAAATGGATCAAAAATATTGCTCTTGGTGTCTGTTGCTAATTCCTTGGCTAAATCAGGTTCGTAGTTTGTAATAGACAATTCGGGAAAGATGATCAAATCAGCTTTTAATTTGATTGCATGCTCAATTAACTCCAAATGGCTTTCAATATTCCTTCGGATATTTCCTTTTTCGGATTTCGTTTGTGCAATGCAAACCTTCATCTGTTTGTCATTTGATTTTTAAATGCCACAACCTGTCCCGTAGCGTCGGTCGGAATGGAGTCCCTGCCTGCCGGCTGCCAGGCTTCTACTCTTTTGGCTCGGCTAGGTGTCGGTCGAAGTATTCGATCATCTTGCCAAACAGGTATCGATCGTAATTCGGCTCACGACTCCATCCATGCGTTGCTCCCGGTGCAAATGCAAAGTCGAAGTCCTTACCCTGTTTGATCAGTTCTTCGGCTAACACTGCTATTGTCTTAAATGGCACTACATGGTCCTGCATACCGTGGATAAATAGGATTTTATCCTCCAAATTGCCTGCATACTTGAGGGCTTTTCTTTCGAAGATCTCCGGATGTGTCTGTGGGGTACGTACAATCGCCACGTCGTCCGTGCCAAAGAACATCGGGTCCACAGCTGCAGCAGCAGCAACACCCACCTGGAATAAGCCTGGCTTCATCAACAGCGAATAAACGGAGAGTGTACCCCCGTAACTGCTGCCCCAGATGCCGATGCGGTCGGGATCGACAAAATCCAGTGACTCCATGTAGGCTACGGCACTCGCATAATCCTCAATGTCCTGGTCGGCAAAGCCCAGCAAGAACTCCTCGCGGAATGCCCGGCCATAACCGTTGCTACCGCGTGAATCCACCTGCACGATAATATATCCTTTCTTGACCAAGAGCTGCTGTACGAGGCTGTAGTTGCCGGCCCAGCGGTTTCTCGCAGTATTCGAATACACGGGCCCAAAGATCACAGGATACTTTTTGCCGGGCTGCATGTTGGTAGGTTTCAGAATCCGGGCATGCAGTGTGTAGTCATCTACAAGACTGGGGAAACTAACATATTCCGCAGCCGTCCAGGTTCGCTCTGTGAAGGCGGGTAATGGCGACTGGGTTATCTGCCTAGCATCACCACCCTCGCTGCTGACCACGTAAAGTTCGGGCGGTGAGGTGTCGTTGCTGTGCATGAAAACTAGGTGCTTGCCATTTGGTGAGGGATAGCCCACGTTCTGCCCAGAAAGATGCGTCACCTGCTCTGGATCACCACCGGATATTTTCAATCGATAGACGTGTTGTTCGTAGGGATTAACGCCGTTGCCGGCATAAAACAGGGCGTCACCAGCAATGCTAGGGGAGGACAGCACATCGTAGGATGGATCTGTCAAAAGTTGTGGAAGATCTCTTGATGGCGAGGCGTCGATGGTATAAAGACCATAACGGTCACCTATATCGCTTAAGAAAACGACCTGCTGCCCATCGGGATGCCAGGTAGATCCAAAGGAAGTGTACATGCGGCTTTCTCGAACACCTCGCCAAATCTCTCTTAGTTGGCTTGCTCCGGGTGCAAGGACATACAACTTACGTTCAACTGCCGTGTCGGTTGCGATATCCACCAGCAGCGCACCCTCTGGTGACCAATTGAAGTCGATGACCTGATTGGCATGGGGCTCCGGCAAATCGAGGTAGGTGATGTTTCCGCTTTCTACTTCGAGTAGGCCAACCCTCCGAATCTCGTTGGGATCCCCGGGATAACTTCGGCGTACCTCGTTGGGGTTGGTTTCGGAAGCGAGGTAATCCGGGAAGGGTACTTTTCGCATCTCGCGTCGGTCAACCACGTGAATGGCGATGGTTTTGCCATCCGGGGACCACTTGTAAGTTGGTCCACTCCAAATGCCTGGGCCGATTTCACGTTCAGGTCGGCTGTAGCGTCCTTTAGCTAAGCTTGAGAGACTGGCAATGCCGATCTCGGTGAGCTGGCGATTCTGTTTGGAAGAGAAGTCAGCAAGCCAAAGATCGCCGTTGCGGATATACGCCGCCTGCTTGCCGATCGGCGATATCGAAAGGTTACTTGCACCTGCCTCGACAGGCATCAACTGAAGGTCGACTCCTTGGCTGAGCGATGTTTGCCATAGATTGTCTCCACGTAGGCTAAGGATGGTATTTGCGTCGGTCCAGACCATATCGCGAACTGAGGGGGAATCCGTATTGGAAATGAGGTCTACTTCCAGCCCATCGCTAGTGGATACCCAGAGCCCTCGCCCAGGATTTCCCGGTTCACTCCAGGAAAAAGCAAAGTGCTCACTGTCTGGTGCCCAGACAGGCTGAGAAGGGCTTGTTCCCGTTAGTTTTGGTGTTGCGAAGATTTCATCAAGCGTGAGCTCAGTTTCCTGGGCTAGGAGGGTAGCGGGCATCGCCATCAGTAAGGCTGCCAGGAGCCATGTTTGCCAAAAAGAGATCTGTTGCATTTGTTTGCTTTAGTAAAGTCTAGTAAAATAATCTTATCCTGATCAAATCGTGCTTTCCTTGTTGGAACGCAAATTTTCTATAGGACTTAAAATTCCGATTTTTTTGTTCACTATCTTTTATTTGTTAAAGGTTTTGCCAATGCGAAGTGTCCCGGAGGGCATGGCGTGTAGGTGATGTTAGCGGCTTTTTTCTTTCACGATTTCAATGATGGTTTGATTAAATTTCTCAGCCTCCTCATCCGCTAATTCATGTCCTGATTTTTCAAACCAAATGTATTTTTTTTCTGGAGCTGTCATTTTGTTTAAATGGTTTTCTGCCACTACACTAGGTAGGTTCCAGTCATGACGACCACCGAGGAAATAAACAGGCAACTCTAATGCTGTGATATCTGAAATATCCGTGGTAAAGGCTACGCCATCCATTCGAGCCGAGGTGTAGTTAAAGGCTTCAAACCAGTCATAATCTTTGTAATCTTCATACATCGTTTCCGCTTGCTCAATTTCTTTGGCAATAGCCGTATCGTAAACCGTCCCACCATATTTTACAACCAACTCATACTTGCTCATAAAGCAATCCAGAATGGTAGCACAAACGGTGCTATCCTTTTTTTCGATTAAATCCAACTTCTCGATTGCTGCTGTATCTTTTCTTTGTTGGGCTTGTTCCTTCAACCATTGCATCGAAACGTCCCAGCTTTCTGCTACACTTATTACCTGGGCAACACCAATATAGGCGTAATAATCATCTGGATATTTTTCGGCTAGTTTAATTCCGATTACACTACCGTAGGAAAAGCCCACAAGAAATATCTTCTCTCTGTTGAATTTCTTTTTTAGATACTGGGTCAACTCATGTGCATCATTGACCAAACTCTCAGGACTCAAGTTTTTTGGATTGGGATTACGGATAAAAGATTGCCCGCTACCCGCTTGATCCCAGGAAACCAAGATCATTTCTTCCGTCAATTCAGCATTAAAATATCTCAGATGCGGTGTCTGAGGCCAGCCTGGTCCACCATGAATAAAAAGCAAAACAGGCAAGTCTTCAGAGGCCCCGGTCATTTCCACATATTGTTCTTCACCACCTAATTCGACAAAAGTTTTTTCTTGAACCCTTCCCATGCTTTTATTGGTTTGGGTATCCTTATTATCCTGATTTTGACACCCAAAGAGGATGATTATGAATAAAAGTGCTATAGTATTTTTCATCTTTTTTGTTTTTTCATAAGTGCTGATAACGTTTTATGGTATGGTGTCGTGCGGGATTACGAGGCGATTTCCTATCAGTTTACACCGACTTTGTTTACGAGCCACAAACGCTCGAAAACCTCTGAAGCCCGCATGCACTATACCATGTGTTGCCAACAGTTATTCTTTATTTATCATATTTTTAATCTCAATATTCCAAGACTGATTTTTATATTTTCCAGCTACGAGTTCAGCGTGATAACTTTTCTTAGGTTGAAAAATAATCAATCCATCTTTTATTACTACTTTATCAACTAATGAATACAAATCTTCATAATCAAGAATGTCCGTAATTGTCTGCTTAGTATTATTTTCTTTCTTGTCAGTGTATTCAATTATCAATGTAGACTTATCATCATTTGGTCGAATTTGGAAATTTAGGTCAATCCGATATTGACTCGTCTCTTTTGTTATGTATTTAATCAATAAACACTTATCGTATTTATCTATCAAATCCTTTACATTTTTAATCAATTGAATTTTTAATTCGTCAGTTTTATAAATCCAATTTAAAACCTTAAAAGTTATCTCCTTAATTTTTGCGTCTTTTTCAGAATCAGTCAAGTTATTGAATACGGAAGCCTTTAAACCATAATCATAGTATTTTATCTGCTTATCCAAAAACAGAGGGCTCTCATTTATCTCGTTATCATTGAGTATTTGTGAAAGATTTATATAAATATGGTCAAATTCTCCTGAAATAAATCCGAACTCATTTAGCTTTCTCGCAATTCTCTGTCCGATGTATTTTGTATCTGGCGAATTCTGATAAATATTCCCAATCATACCATCAAATTTTCCGTGGTAGTCGTCAGGTTTTATCTCAAAATATCGTATATCTTTTAGTACTCTATTATCCATGTAATACGGATTTTTTTAATTGTTGGCAACGGGATTCAGCTTGGAGACGCCGGGCATTCGGGCTACTTCTCTTCCAGCCTACTCCTAACTTCTTAAAGATACTAAACTTTCAATTTACTCGGAACCGCCCGCTGTCTTCCAAGGTGATGTTGGACTCAGTTATTTTTAGGTACAGTATTAGTATAACGAATGCCTACCACCATCTAAAGGAGTTTATCTAAACTATTGTAGTCAAAGTTCGGGTTCATCATTCATATTTGAATTTTCTGAATATTAGTATAGTCAATTAAGAATCGAGCTTTGTATCCAGCCTTCCTTTTTTTATTCTTTCAACAGTCAATCTTTCCCCCTATGGACATGAATGTTATTGAAAGTTAGGACCAAAATATCTGACATTATTAGCAGTTTAAATGAATATTTTGTAATTACTTAATTTAATAATTGTTTAAATCTTTTAAAACGAGGTAACAAAAAAGTACATACCTGCCAAAAAAGACACTATTCCTGCATAGTAAATATTTACGTTTCCCATGTTAAAATCATCTCTTTTATATGCTTTATCCCTAATTTGAATAATAAAAATAATTATTGAAATGAGAATGAGTAATATTCCTATAAGCATGTTAAATATATCCATGGTCAATTTAATTTATTACCTCAACTTCTACACTATAAGCAATTATCGTTTTGACCTGTTTAAGAAATTTTTCAATACTATTACTCCCATATCTCGTGCTTCTTCTTTGCCATTTTGTAATTGAGTCCAACGGTCCGGCTATGCGTAGTGCGGGATTAAATAGCTCTTCACTGTCCGCCTACCGATCTGTTTGTAAATATTCATTGACTTTCAATTTAGCACCAAAACCCGCATTACGTATAGCTTTTGTTGGGCTTTCGTACTTTATTTTTCGATAAATCCTTTCAATATTTCATTCACTTTCTTTGGTTTTTCCATCATAAGAAAATGATTTACACTATCCATCTCAATATAGGTCAAATTAGGAAACTGCTTCCTTAATAGGTTTTCATTATCAGGTACTAATTCATCAGTTTTTGCATAAATAGAAATTGTCTGATTCTTGAGTATTTTCTTATCCCAATATTTTTGATCTATTAAACTTTTCATTGACTGATAACCTACCGTCTGAGGTGTTTCAGTCATTGTTGAAATAATATAACTTCTTACGTCTTCTGGGGTTGATTCTGTGATAAAGCCATTACAAAACTGCTCTACATTCTGCTTGTAATCTTCAACATTGAACATATTGGCAAATTCGGTCAAGCCTTCTTCGTATTGATTACTTTCTATACTGTCAGTTGGAAAGTCAAAATACACGCCATCAATATTGACCAGTATTGCAGTTTCAGTATTCAATTGTTTCAAGACTTCTATTGCAATAGGTAGTCCCATACTATGAGCCACCAATACAGGATTCTTTATTTCTAAATCGCGGACTAGCTCTGATACAGATTGAGCAAATAAATCAATGGTGTAATCCTGTTCGACTTTGTCGCTTTGTCCATAACCTGGCAAATCAATAAGCACTAAATGATATTTATCTTTGAAGTAGTCAAACTGATATTTCCAAGTGTTCAGGTCACACCCCCAACCGTGTATGAAAATCAACGATTTTGCGCCTTGTCCATATTCCTTATAATGAACTTTAGAATCATTGAGTGTAATGTAACTGGAAGATACGCTATCAAGGGTCTTTTCACTTAAATCACAAGAAGCGATGAATAGGAAAAGGATTATGGTTGATATCTTGAAAATGCTATTCTTCACTTAGTTATTTGTTTTGTATGAAGCCCAACGGTTAGTATAAGAGCAGTAGCGGATTTAATGATCTGACCTTTCGGATAGCAAGATACTTAATTAGATGCAAAACCAGTTCGAGTTTACACCCAAACCGCTATTGCTTTTATACAATGTTGTAAGCTGGCTTTTTTCTTTTCAAGACGTGGTATATCTCTTTTATATTGATCATTTTAGTTGTCTGTTTACCGTCTGTAGGCTTTCGTTTCGGCAGGGTTTAAAAATTTTATAAGGAAAGGAAATTTTAAAAAATAATTTTTATTTGTGTGGTAAAGGTGTAAGCTCTTTTGCAATTTTTGGTTTGTGCGTTGGCTTGTGCGAATTGCAAATGTGCTTACACCTGTGTGATGGCTATTTTCTTCTGTTTAATTTCTCTTTTGCTGTGTCCACTAAATAATAGATCATAGGTACTAAAAACACAGTCAAAATTAAAGATGATAGAAGTCCGCCAATGATTACCCAAGCAAGACCGTTTTTCCATTCGGCTGCTGTTCCTGTTGCCATTGCAATGGGAAGCATACCAACTACCATTGAAAGCGTTGTCATTAGAATTGGTCGCATTCGTCCTTTTCCTGCTATGATTAAGGCTTCTTTGAAATGTTTACCTTCTGCTTTTAATTGATTGGTAAAATCAACAATTAGAATAGCGTTTTTTACTACTAAGCCCATTAGCATAATCAAACCCAACAAGGCGAATAAACTCAAATTGCTTAACGATAAGTTCAAAGCGAAAAACGCCCCAATTGCTGCAACTGGTATAGAAAACAAAACTACAAATGGATACACAAAACTGTCATACAGTGCCACCATAATCAGATAAATCAGCAAAAACGAAATCAGCAAAACTGAACCTAATGCTCCAAAACTATCATCTTGTCTTTTGATATCACTACCCCAAGTCATTTGTATTCCGTTTGGCAATGGATTTTCTTTGAGATATGCTATTACATCATCAGCAACAGTTCCTGATGGTCTGCCTAAAGCATCTGCTGTAAGCGTAACTGCTGGTTGTCGGTCTTTTCGTTCTAATAATGACGGAGAATTGTCTTGCTCAACGCTTGCAAATTGAGAAACTTCAACTGGTATTCCCATTGGATTAATAATGGAAAGTTGTTGAATATCTTCAAAATTTTGTCGGCTAAATTCATTTAACCAAATTCGCACAGGATATTCCGTTCCGTTTTCGGTAAGTGTAGCATCGTCATTTCCTGTAAAGGCAGTTCGTAGATTCAAACCAACATAAGCGGTTGTTAAGCCTAATCGTTGCATTTTATCTTTGTCGGGAATTATTTTGTATTCGGGGCTACCTGCTTCAACGGATAAGCGAACATTATCCGCACCGGGAATTTTTTCAATTACCGTTTTCAATTCATTGCCTGTTTTCATCACCAAATCCAAATCGCTACCGCTTAACGTAATTTCAATTGGTGCTGAACGTGGAATTAAACCCAATGCTGCCATTGAATAATTGATACTCGGAAATTTAGTTTTTAAATCTTCCCGAAGATTTTTCATAAATGTCTCGGTAGGTAAATTATCCAATTCTTTTTTGGATTTTAGTTGAATTGTAAATTCCGTTTTATTTGCTGAACCTACACCTAAACTACCAATGCCAGTGCTTGGTCCGCCAATGTTACTAAATACAGTTGCTACTTCGGGTTGTTGAATAATGTATGTTTCAATCTTTTGGGCAATTAAGTTGTTCTGTTGTATGGATGTGGATTTGTCAAACTCTAATGCCATTCTAAATTTACCTTGGTCTCCTGTAGATATTAATTCTTTACCAATAATTCCTTGTTTCATAATGCCTAAAGTCATTGCAAAAAGCACAATAACGATACCTGTAAAAGCTAATTTATGGCTCAAAACCCATTCTAATCTACGACCATACCATTCATTAAATTTTTCTAATTGAACTTCAAACCAAAGTAAAAAGCGATTGAAAAAATTGGTAGGTTGTAAATCTTCTTTTTTACCGATACGAGAAGCCATCCAAGGCGTTAAAGTAAAGCCAACCAATAAACTGGTGAGTGTAGAAGTTATTACCACAACCGAAAACTGCTTTAGCATATCGGCAACAAACACTTGCAGAAAAAGAATAGGTAAGAAAACTACAACGTCAACTAAGGTGATGGATAAAGCAGCAAAGCCAATTTCCATTCTACCGTCCATTGCAGCAGATCGTTTGTCTTTTCCTTTATCTAGGTGCTTTTGAATGTTTTCTAAAACTACGGTAGCATCATCTACCAAAATACCAATGATTAATGACATTGCCAGTAAGGTCATTAAATTTAAAGTGTAGCCCAAAAGCCACATCACAGCAAAGGCGGTAACTAAAGATGTTGGAATAGCTACCAAAACGATTAATGAATTTCTAAAACTTCTCAGAAATAAAAGCATTACCAACGACACCAATAACACCGCTAAGATTAAATCGAAAACAACGGAATTAACGGCTGCAATTGTGTTATCGGTGCTATCGTCTGCAATAATAAATTTTACACCCGAACTGGCATTTTGTTGTTCGATGGATTGAAATTTTTCTCGAACGGCTTTTGAAACATCTACTGCGTTTGCATCACCTTGCTTTTTCAGCATTAATCCAATGCCGTTTTTACCATTGTAGCGACTGATGGAGGTTGTTTCTTTTATACCATCAATTACATCTGCTATGTCTTTTACATAAACTGGACTTCCTAAAACAGGCATAGCGACTTGGACATTTTTAATATCCTCAATAGATGTGAATTTTCCCGTTAAACGAACTGAATTACTTTCTTTTTCGGTTTGCACCTTTCCAGCAGGTAAGTCTAAGCCAGAACGATTAATTGCTTCAACAACTTGAAACATTGAAATTTTATACAATTTCAGTTTGTCCTGATTTATTTTTACTTGTATTTCTCTTTCCTCTCCACCTAAAACAGTAATCTCTGCTACACCTTTTATTTGTTGAATTTGGGGCAGATAATCATCTTTCATTTTTTGATAAAACTCGGTGGCTGACATATCGCTTGTTGCACTGATAGACATTATCGGCAAATCATTGGGCGAAACTTTACTCATTACAGGACTTAAAATATCCTGTGGTAAATCTTTGCGAATGTTGTCAATGTAGCGTTGTGCGTCTTGCATTGACTTATCCAAATCGGTTCCGTATTTCAGATTGGCTATGATGATAGAAGCATTGGGTAAAGACTTTGTAACCAAGTAATCTACACCTTCTAGATTCGATAAAGCATCTTCTATTTTTCGTGAAACAGATGTTTCTACTTCGTTTGGTTCGGCACCAGGGTAAACAGTTTTAATTACAACTACGGGCTGATTAAAGTCGGGCATTAACTCGTAACTCAAATTTTTATACCCGATAAAACCTAATAAAGTAAATACGCTGAACAGCACTATTATCAGCGAAGGGCGTTTGATTGAAATTTCTGTAATATTCATTTTTCGCTGATTTTATTTAACAGTTACATTTGCCCCATCAAAAAGATTGATGAAGCCATTGGTTACAATTACATCACCTTCATTTAATCCACTTGAAACAACTGATTTGTTCTGTATCTTATTTGATATAGTGATGTTTTGCAAAAGGGCTTTGCCATTTTGCACTATGTAAACTTGTGGTTGGTTTTCAGTGCCTTGTATGGCAGAAGACGGAATGATAATTCCCTTTCCAGACGTTTCGCTTTTGAGTAAAACTTTACCAAACATCCCAGATTTTATTTTCAAGTCCGATGTGTTATTTACCGTAAACTGAATAGGAAAACTACTGCCCATATTAGCTTTACTGCCAATCATAGTAGTTTTTCCAGTCAATAAAATTTCAGAATAAGCATCTGACGAAAGAGAATAGCTTTGATTTAATTTGAACTGACTTAAATCTTTTTCGGGAACATTTACGGTGAATTTTAAAGTTGTAATGTCCGTTATTTGGAGTAATGGAACGCCCGGTGCAGCAAAAGCTCCTTTTTCACTTAATTTTGCAGTAACTACTCCATTAAAAGGTGCTTTGATGGTCGTTTTGTTTATCTGCTCCAACAAAGTTGCTTTCTGAACTTTTGCAGATTTCAAACCTAATTCTGCTTTTTCTAATTGAACACCTTGAATGGCATCTGCTTTAGCCAAAATGGTATAGCGATTTACATCTGCTTCCAATCCTTCTATTTGCACTTCAATAGTTTGCAGTTGCAATTTCAGCAATGAATTATCCAATTGAATTAAAGGTTGACCTTTACTTACCACGCTTCCAACATCAACTAAAATGGCGTTAATTTTCCCTTGTAATTCGGCACTTATTTTTGTTTCCTTGTTGGGCTCAAATGTGCCTGAATAAGAAAATTCTGCATTCACATTTTCAAGTTGCAATGTATCTACTTGAACATTTATAGCTTGTTCTTTATCGTATTGATAGACTTTACTCTGCGTAATTTCCTTGTTTGTTTTCAACTTAATTACCACAATGGCAATTATCGCCAACGGTATGATGAAGTATAGCACTTTTTTTAGGATTGATGATTTTGTATTCATTGTGATAATTATTTGATTATTGAAATATTTCCAGTGAGTTTTTTAAGTTCTAAATCTGCTTTTAGGTAATCAATTACAGCAGATAGGTAGGTTTGTTGTGCTTCACGCAAAGCATTGTCTGCAAGCAAAACATCTGTTAAACTTGCCGTTCCTTGTTTCTGTTGAAGAACGGTTTGCTCATAGATTGTTTGTGCCAATTGGATTTGTTCGGTTGTGGTTTCTACCGTTTTTTTAGCGACTTCTCTTTGAAGTTTGGCATTTTCAACTTGCATATTGTTTTGTTCGGTAAGCAATCCAAATTGAAGTTCATTGTTTCGCAGTTCAAGCGTTTTCTGATTTATTTTTCGAAGCGTAACCGTTCCGTTAAATATTGGATAAGATAATTGAACACCTGCAAAACCAATCGGATAAAAATCAAGGAATGAAGCAGGTTGTCCGTTATAACCAAAGCCCGTTGTTCCATACATTCCAACCAGATTTAGTGAAGGCAAATACCTTGATTTATTGAGTGTGTTGAGTTCACTCGACAATAAGCGGTTTTGAGTTTTTATTATTCGAATATCTAAGGTTGATGAAGTATTATATTCAGTTGCTGTTTGATATTGAATGTTTGGTTCAATTTGCAGATTTTGTTCAATGGAAATACCCATAGCAAATTTCAAGGCATTTAGAACCTGCTCGTATTTGCTTTTGATGGTTTCCTTTTGGGTGGATAATTGTGATACTTGCAATTTTACCTTGCTTACATCTGTTCCTTTGGCAAGCAATTGTTCATTGAGCAATTGCATATTTTTCAGAAGCCTTTCTGCGTTAATCAGATTACTGTCAATAAATGCCAATTGATGATACAAGATTTGGGCATTGTAATACAAATTGGAAATTTCAAAATAGATTTGCTCCTCCGTTTTTTGATACTGCAAGTCTGTCAATTCCGAAGCAATTTTAGTAGTTTGTATGGCTCCATAAACTTGTGGATTATACAAAGGCATTGAAAGTTGCAAGTTTGCGTTTATGTTGTGGGGAACGCCAAACTGCATAGCCCTGAATTCTCCTGCGGGTAGTGCAGGATTGAAAGCATTCACTGGTAAAAGCTGATAGGGGAGGTTTGCAAAATACTTGTAATCCGCATTGGCTGTGACTTTTGGGATTAAATTGGCTTTGGCTTCTTTCTCTCTTTGATCACCAATGGCCATATTGTTTCTGCTCATTTGCAGGTTTTTGTTATGAACCTGTGCGGTGTCAATACATTGTTGCAAAGTCCAAGTTTGTGCTTGTGCAGATTGAAAGCCTCCTATTATCAATAATAGAGCAACATAATGTTTGTGAATATTCGCTAACTTCATTGGTCAAATTTTTTTATTTAATGAGAATTAGTTGACTTTCAATTGTTCCTACAACCCAATGTTTTACCATTGGTTCAATATTTACAAAGTCACCCGATAATAGTGTTTCTTTTATTCCTTTTTCATTTTCAAAAATCACTTCTCCTTCAACGCAAATCAAAAGTGCTTGTGTTTTGGTAATATGCTCTTTTAACTTTTCACCTTTCAAAATTTGAATAGCTGTTGCGTTGCCCAGTTCACTTTTGAAAAAAGAAGTTGCTGAAACTGGTTTTTCTTGTGTGTGTAATTCTTTTATGTTCATTGGAAGTATTGATTGTATGTTGAAAAAGATGCTTGAAGATCTGTGATAAACTTGTTTGCTTGCTCTGTAGATTCTGCCTTTGACAAAGATTCGATTAATTCAATGTGTGGGTATAACCACTTATGCAATTCATCGTGACTTTCACCTTTCATTGTGCAACTTTTTATTAGCCCACTATTTTTTTCTTTGAGTTGAGCAGCCAAAGTTTGATAATCTTGGGATTGGCTTTCAATGTGTTGGTTCAAAATTTCTTCTGCTTCAAGGATAAACGGTTTCATTTCTTCATTCACAACCCATTTTTCACCATTATTAAGTTCTATGGCTTCACTTTCATCATCGTGATGATGTTCATCCTGTTCTGCAACTTCTTTTTGATTATTCGATTTTTCGTTTGCGGAATTGCCACAGCCAAATAGCAAAAGGCTAAATACCGATAGTGTTAAGATTACTTTATTCATTTCTTTGTTTTATTTAGTTGTTTATTGATAGTGGAAAATGCAATGATTGTGAATACAAGCGTTATCGCAATTCTGAAAATCATCGCACCTATGGTTTTTGTTTCATAGATACCACCCGAATTAGCGTGAATTTTAAGCCCTATAAATGCAGCTATCAATATGATTGTTGAAATTCCTAATAAATTAGCTGTCCATTTTTTGCTTTTAACAAATCCATAAGCAGCAAACAAATAAAGAATGCTACTAATGAAATTTGACCAAACTACAAACAGAACATAATTGCCTTCTTTGGCTCTGATACCAAACAAATCGAAAATTACAGATGTGCTTAGAAAGAGAGTGAGCAAGCCAAATGCTGTTAGAATTACTGCTGATGTATAGAGGACATACTTTTTCATTTGGATTTTATAAGTGTTAATAATGCAAGTATCATATTATCTCCGTTTCTACTTATGTCAAATTGAAAATTTGCAACACGCCATTTAAACATTTGCAATCTAAAAGTTCCCATCACAATATGTATCAATTCATCGGACGTTATTGAATTTGTGAATGCCTTCTTTTGTTGTCCTTCCAAAATAATAGGCATCAAATGTTTCATTTTTACAGCCATTATTTTCAGTATAGTTTCGTTGATACGTTGGCTTTCTTCCATTAATCCGTCAGAAAAAACTGCCACTACAAAATGCGGATGCTTTTTAAAAAATGAAAATTGATTTTGAAATAGTGTAGAGAATTTTTCTTCGGGCGATTGTTCGCTTGAAATTGCATTGGTATAACGCTCATCCATACTTTGAGCAAGATAATCAAGTAAGGCAATAATTATTTCTTCTTTACTTGTAAAGTGCCTGTAAATGGCACTCTCAGAAAACTTCATTTCCTTAGCAAGGTTCTTAATTGTTAAACCACTTAATCCCGAAGCAGTCAATATTTTTCCGGCTGCTTCTATAATTTCAAGTTGTCTATCAGAAATTGTTTCTGTTGTCATTTTTTCGCTTTTTAAAGTTCGCCTTTCTCACCATTTACCCATCGCATCATCATTACACGTTCCTGCGGAGTCTGCTTGAATGGGATATTTCCCGCTAATAAATTTAAAAAACGATCCCAAAGATTATCTTTTTTATTCGCTTCTTCTTCCATTTGAGCTAAAGCTGTTATATACTCTTGTTTGTATTGAATAGCATCTTCAATATGGTAAGATTTTGGAATGTATTTTATAATCTCTTTTGTAAGGTCGTCAATCTCTTGTTTACTAAAATTTTCAAACATCTGTAGTTGAACAAATGCAGAATGACCGATGCCCTGAACAGTATAGATATTAGACTGAATGACAGCCCATACTCCAAACCAATCCGCACTGTTCATCCCTGAAAAGTAGTCATCGGGATACTTACCAATTTTTGTAAATATAGAAGAAATGGATTCCGTATTCGACAAAAAATCTTTATAAATCTCCGAACTATCACTATTAGATTGGCTTTCAATCTTATTTTTAAAATAGGCTAATTGAGATTCAATTTTATCTCTCAAAGAAGCAATTAAATTTACATCTTCCTGAAATTTGCTTTTACCTAAATCACTTCCAAACATTTTTACAATGTTGTTTGCCTCATCAAGCAAATGAGCTACTTTAACTTTTGCCGTGTTTAACGCTTCCCAATTGGAATTTAAACCTTCTGATAAATGTCTCAACTTAATTAAGGTTTCTAAGTTTTTGTTATTTGTTTCCATTATCTTTTTATTTTTTTTTTGTTAAAAAAGAAGAATACATCCATACTTGTTTTTCTTGAAAGCGGATATAATCACTCATTAAAGCATTTGTTCCTTCATCATTTGCATCAGAAGCTAATCCAAGAATTTCTCTTTGCATAACGATTGTTGTTTTAAATCCTTCAAGAATTTGTTCTACTGCAATCAAACCATCAGAAATTTTCTTGCTTTCTTTTATGGTTGATGTTTTAGCGTATTGAGAATAGCTATGCTCGGGTGTGTGTCCCAATGTTAATATGCGTTCTGCTACTTCATCAATTTTCAGCAACAAATCATTGTAGAGTTCTTCAAATTTTAAATGCAATTCAAAAAACTTTTCACCTTTAATGTTCCAGTGAAAGCCTCTTGTGTTTTGATAAAAAATTGAATAGTTTGCGAGTAACTCGTTTAATTTATTTGCCAATTCTTCGGCTTTGTCTTGGTGCAAACCAATTGAATTTAAATTTTTCATTTTTATGTATTTTAAGTTAATTAATTATTGAGCGATAGATTTCATTTTCAAAAACGCAACTCCTAACCAAATTACAGATGCGGTCATTGCAATTGCCCCAATTAACACTAAAACAGGAGGCACTCCAAAGTAGACCTCGGTTAATATTCCAATTGGCATTAACAATCCAGTAAGTGCCAACCAAGAAATGGCTTTCACGTTTTGGAGCTTGTCTCTGAAATGTAGAAGTAGATAACCAATTAGTATGTTTAGAAAGGCGAACAAGTTCCCGTGAACGTGAGCCAGTCTGCTTTCAAAATGCTTGCCGATACTGTATGAGTTTACCCATTCTTCTTTACCCGGAGCGAAGTCACGCAGGTAGATTAATAGAAAGCCGTAAGCCATAAAAAGCCCCATTGTCAGGAAGCCTATTGCAATGTTGTTTTTACCGTTCATCTTGTATATAATTTTAAGTAAGTGAATATTCGCTCACAAAGATAGCTCAATTTTATTTATACCTGCAAGTTTTTTTGAGAAAACTTGAAAATGTGACGAAAATCATCTTGGTGCGGTGGGTAATTGGCTCTTTTTGGGTTTGCCTGTGTGCCGGGTTGTGTGAGGAGGCAAACCCCAAATGTGCCAATGTGGGCAGGCTGAAATTATTTTTTTAAATGTGCGGTGGGAAAATTTTTAAAACAATCGGGTTGGATTGTGTGTCGTTAAAGTCAGTCCGTAAGATTATGTTAAGATGTTCGATCTTCAGATGCCTGTTTTTCGAAGTACGCTCGTTCTTTTGGCTTGCTTACAACTTCTTTTAAGCGCCATAAATACTCCATTATCCATCCAATTCCGGGGAATAGGCGCCATAAATATTCTTTTTATCTCATTTCTATAAATCATCAAAAGGAGATTTGACGGTTTGAATAGTTCGATTGGATACATGGGTATAGATTTCCGTGGTCCGGCTACTTTGATGGCCAAGAAGGCTTTGAATAATTCGTAAATCTGTTCCAGCTTCCATCAAATGCGTAGCATATGAATGCCGAAGCCAATGTAGTGTTGCTTGTTTATTAATCCCGGCCTTGTTGACTGCCTTTTTGAATACATTTTCTAAGCTTTTCGCAGAATATTGTTTTCCTGGCTTTACCCCTTCAAATAAAAATTCTTTTGGTTGAAAGGCCTGAAAGTACACTCTGAGCATTTTGATTACTTTTTGACTGATTGATACGATTCGATCCTTACTTCCTTTACTTTGATTGATACGTAAAATTCCACGAGCCGATTCTATATCCTCGATCCGTAAATTGATTAGTTCAGACCGTCTGAGACCGCAGGCATAGATCAGACTGAGCATGGTCTTGTGTTTGATATTGGACAATGCACCAAGGGTTTTTTTGATTTCCTCCTTGCTAAGCACATTCGGAAGCTTTTTTTCCTTTGGCGGAAGTACTATACTCGTCGGCTGTATTCTACTTTTTTCTTCGGTTTCAAAATATTTCTTTATACCTCCTAAGAGGATGCGCTGATAGGACCTTCCATACCCTTGGTCCAAAATATATTCTTTTTGAAAACGCTTTAAATCTGCTTCGTCGATTTCGCTAGGGTTTTTATTATCAAGAAAACGGAAAAAAAGTGCTACCCCGGAGCCATAATGCGTAACAGAACTTTCAGCTAGCCGCTGAACTCTCATCGAATCTATAAATCTTTCGATGTCTCTTTTCCTCTCTAAAGATAAGGGTTGGAGCCTATCTTTGAGTGTTATTTCTGGCTTTCGGAAGCCTGAATAATCCACCCATGCAAATCCACGAAATGCAGTTAATAAATCACTGATAATCGTGTCTGAATAGGGTAATACCCATGCTCTCTCGCGAGAATTCCATGTGGCATTTGGAAACAATTTGATTTTTTTGATCAAGGTTTCATCATAAGCCAACTCTACAAAGACTTGATCTTTACCCTTATTTCTCCCGTTTTTCACAAAAATGGTTTTCATGATCAAAAATTAAACTCCCTCAAATTATCAATTTTTTAATTTCAAATGGAGTTATAGGTGATGTTTTTTACTTTTTAGGTGCTTCTACCTCAGTTCGTGTCTTTAAGAACCGCAGGATACTTGATTCTTTCTGCATGATTCTAAGTACTTGATACTTGATAACAGAAAGTTTAAAAGACCTTCGGGGTCCATCTTTGTACTTGATACTAGGTACTTGATACTTATTTACGCTTCTTTCTTCCAGAATAAAAAAACACCCAACGGATAATTACTGAGGTTTTGTCTAATTTCTACAAGCCTAGTTTCTTTTCTCTTTGCACTTCCCCGATTCCTTCCCCCTGTAAAATGGAATATGGGAAGGAAGATAAGCCTTGAATAAGAACTGTCTACTATTGGCCGTGCACCTAGGCGATGAGTGTAGAGCTAATTTAGGAAGGCGTGTAGGGGAGAATTGGTGACACCATCCCTGAGGACAGTTCAGTCTGCATTATCGGATAGATACAAATGTATTCTGTGGCTCCTCGTATTTTGACCTAGGCAATAGGTGATTATTTAAGGTAAAAAATGCCCCTTACTTGCAATATAGGATAGCCTCTCCACCAAAACCTGTCGTGCAGTCTAGGTAAAATTTATAATCATCTCGTAAGCTGTGAATCAATTTAGGAATCACTACAAGATCATCCCATTTATGATACACACTAATAGCAAGCTTAGGTTTAAAGGTTTTTATTGTTTCGGATGCACCTTTTATTGCAGGCACTTCCGCACCCTCGATGTCCATTTTTATAAAATCGACTTTTTTCAAGCCTTGCTTTTTAAAAAAGGTATCAATTGTAATGGTTTGTATGGTATTTCCAGTATTGATATTAGTCACCTTTGCCCCGGGAGAGGGGGAGGTTATGTTTACGGTTTCATTATCTTTATCTGAAAGGGCCCTGAGTACGGGAGTGATATTAGTTAGCTTATCATTCTGTTTGCATTGTTCGGCCAAGGCATTCATTCCGTCTTCAAGAATATCAAAGGCATACGACCAACCCGTATTTTCATGGGCTGCAAGAGCGGCTAGATATACCGTCGTATCGCCCCAGCCTACACCGGCATCTATGACGATATCCCCTTTTTCAACTACTACCGAAGTGTCGTTGGAATGATAGCTGTATAACCTATTCGTCTTATGTAATGCTAGGTTGACCGGAGTAGTAAAAAATGAAATCGAAGGCTTATTTATATTCACCTTTCGCAATTCCCATTTATATACTTTTAAAATATCATTTGATTTGAGAATTTCCTCCGACGCGTCTTCATAGGTCCGAACATATTCTTTTGTAAAAGAAGAAAGGCGCATTTTGTTTTCACCAATGATCATCATAAGGACTAATTCAGCAAACAGCCTTTTTGAAGACTCATTGCTCATAAGCTGATAAGTCTCCTCAAAATAGGAGTATCTACTATCAAAAATGACCAAAGGAGGTAGTTTGAAAAAGAGCTTTTTTAATTCTCCGGTGATTTTTTTCTTCAGAGACTTCTTTTTGAGATTGGGGTTAACGGGCATTTTTTCGGTATTATCCACGACATGTCTAGGATCTTTACCCCAATTAAAATAGTCTTTCGGAATATCCCATTCCTTTATTTTAGAAGTATTTTGAAGGATTTGCTCAATCTCAAATCTTAGATTTTTCATGTTTGAATCTGTAGATATTCTGATAAAAATAAACTCAATTCTTGATAGCTAGGAGGCTTAAGGTACTTTTTTCCTGGTCTATTGAAAAGCATTTTTTCTGCCTCGGTTCGTGTCTTCAGGAACCGCAAGGTACTTAGTTCTTTCTGTAGGATTCTAAGTACTTGATACTTGATGACAGAAACTTTAAAAGACCCTAGAGGTTTTTGGAAACCCCAAAGGTCAAAAAAAGACCCCAAAGGTTTCGAAAACCTTCGGGGTCCATCTTAGTACCTCATACTTGGTACTTCGTACATCGTACTTCGTATTTTACTTACGCTTCTTTCTTAGCCATTCTATTCCGCTCGTTCTCATCCAGATAGATTTTTCGCATACGGATACTTTTTGGCGTGATCTCTAAGTACTCATCTTTTTGGATGTATTCCATGGACTCTTCCAGAGAAAAACGCTTCGGAGGAGCGATCCGGGTATTGTCATCAGATCCTGAGGCACGCATGTTGGTCAGTTTCTTACCCTTTTGCACATTGACTACGATGTCATTGTCTCTCGAGTGCTCACCAATCACCTGTCCGGTGTACAAGTCTTCTCCTGGCTCCACAAAGAATACTCCACGATCCTGCAGCTTGTCGATGGCATAGGCAGTACAAGGTCCACCTTCCATGGAGATAAGCGAGCCGTTGATTCTTCCTGGAATAGTTCCTTTGAAAGGTTCATAGGCAGAGAATCTGTGGTTCATAATTGCCTCTCCCTGAGTCGCTGTCAGTACGTTATTTCGCAATCCGATCAATCCTCTGGAAGGAATCTTAAACTCCAAATGCTGCAAGTCGCCTTTAGGCTCCATGATCAGTAATTCCCCTTTTCGCTGTGTGGCTAGTTCGATGACTTTTCCGGCAGTTTCCTGAGGTACATCCACTACCAATGTTTCAATTGGTTCGCACTGTACGCCATCGATCTCTTTGTAGATTACCTGAGGCTGTCCCACCTGTAGCTCATAGCCTTCTCTACGCATCGTCTCGATCAAGACTGACAAGTGAAGAATTCCCCGGCCATATACCAAGAATTTATCCTCTGAATCGGTAGGTTCTACTCGAAGAGCGAGGTTTTTCTCCATTTCCTTCATCAATCGATCCCTTAAGTGACGGGAAGTCACAAACTTTCCTTCTTTTCCGAAGAAAGGGGAGTTGTTGATCGTGAAGAGCATGTTCATGGTAGGCTCGTCGATCGCAATTCGTGGAAGTGGTTCTGGCTTTTCTACATCTGCTACGGTGTCGCCGATTTCGAAATCCTCCAATCCGGTGATGGCACAGATATCTCCGGCCTGTACGGACTGCACTTTATTTTTACCCAATCCTTCAAATGTATGAAGCTCTTTGACGCGCATTTTCTTGATGCTGCCATCAGCTTTGCAAAGGGCGATTTGTTGGTTTTCGGTAACGCTTCCTCTTTTTACTCTTCCGATCGCGATACGACCGACGAAATTGGAGTAATCCAATGAGGTGATCTGCATCTGTAGGCTTCCTTCTTCGATCTTTGGCTCTGGAATATATTCCAAAATAGCATCCAAAAGCGGAAGAATCGAGTCCGTAGGGTTTTTCCAGTCTGGCCCCATCCAGTTTTGCTTGGCCGAACCATAAAGCGTATGGAATTCCAATTGCTCCTCAGTAGCGTCCAAGTTGAACATCAGGTCGAATACCGCTTCATGCACTTCGTCAGGGCGACAGTTTTCCTTATCCACTTTATTGACCACCACGATAGGGGTCAGGCCAAGAGAGAGTGCCTTGCCCAATACAAATCGGGTCTGTGGCATCGGTCCTTCGAAGGCATCCACTAGGAGGATTACCCCGTCAGCCATCTTCAAGACACGCTCCACCTCGCCTCCAAAGTCGGCGTGACCAGGAGTGTCAATGATGTTGATTTTGGTGTCTTTGTAGCGTACGGATACGTTTTTAGATAGGATGGTGATTCCTCTTTCACGCTCCAAATCATTGTTGTCCAGGATCAAATCGTCAAACTGCTGATTCTCCCGGAAGATTTTGGATGCGTGGATGATTTTGTCGACTAGGGTAGTCTTGCCGTGGTCAACGTGTGCGATAATCGCGATATTTCTGATATTCTGCATGATCTGCGTTTTTCAAGCCGCAAAGGTAGGGAAAAAAGGTGGGATCAAGGTTATCTCCCTGTGAAGTTACTGAACTGAAAAAATTAATCCTTGGGAAGTGTTCTTTGAATTCCTTGTTTTAATCCATTTCCTTCGGTCGGAAAAATCGGCGATAGACGATTTGCGCTTGGAATAAATGATCTCCATAGCGATTGGATCCCACATTGCCGTCTAGGTTGTCGGTGAATGTCCAAAGCATGGTTCCTTCTCCGGCAATGTCTGAGTAGGGACCGATTTTAAAGCTTAAGCCTGCTCTTACCGGCACATAGCCAGTGGTGGTTTGATGCTTGGTAGGGGTTTCATCCGGACTGAATGATTTGGTCTGCTCTGTAAAGGCATGAAGCACTCCCAATCCTGCACCGCCATATAAATTGACTTTGGAGCGATGCATATGATTGGAAAAGCGAATGAGGTTAAAGCTTGGAATCACATCAAAATAGAAAGCAGAGCCTCTTACCGTGAAGGAAGAGAAATTGGCAAACCATTGATCTCGTAATACGGTAGGAGGGTTGCCACCACTGCTGATGGATTGCATGCCTAAAGTTGCCCGCACATCCATGGTAGAGGTGATTTTCCGGGTCAAAGAGACGGCTACAGAGGGCTTGATCTCAAAATCAAAAGAACGATACTGCCCACCATTGTCCAAATAGGCGAAAGAAGGACCTGCTCCAATCGTCAATATATTATTTCTTGAAATTCGCTCTTTATAAAAATTCTGAGCTTCTGCCAGTAGGGTAGAAGCTAGCATTACTGGAAGTATAAAAAGAAGTCGGCGGCTCAAATTCATCACGTTTTATCTGGAAAATCTCTGTGTTGCAAATTTGGCAACAAATATGCCAATGTCTTTGCTTGGATATCCCTAAAAACTCAAAAGTCTCAAATTTTATTGTTTGTAGGGGTGAAAATCAGGGCTCTTGAAAAGCCTTTTGAATATCTTCCTCCGTGGTTCGAAGCTTTTCTTTGCAGGTTTTGACAAGTTCAGAAGCTTCCTTGACCAACTCTGAAAGTTCGTCCACACTTTTTTTTCCTTCTTCCAATTGGCTGAGGATTAGTTCCAGTCTTTCTACAGATTCCTTATACGTTTTCATTTGACTCCTTTATTTGGGTAATGGTACTTTCTATGTCTTGATTTTCCGAGATGGTCCGAAGTCGGTCTCCTACTTTCGCTTTTGTCAGGTGTACGGGGGTTCCGTCTATTTCACTTCTTGTGTAGCCTCGTTTTAGAATGGACCGAGGATCCAGTTGCTCCAGCATCTTTTCCAAGCTTTCCAATCGTTGCGCATTGCTTCGAATGTGCTGATTGCTTAGGCTTTGAATGGATTTTTGCAAAGAGTTTAAAAACTCCAGTTGATTCTTCGTTTGCAAATTGGCTGCCCGGATGACCCGCTCTTTTCGGCTTTCTATTCGCTCATTTTCCAATCGGATTTGGGACAAAACGAGGGACTGAATTCGTTGCGATAGCACACCCAATTGATTTTGGGAAAGTTTGAGCTGCTGATTCGTGATCCGATCAATCCGGGTGGCGAGAAGCATCATGTTTTCCTCGAAAATCCGAAAACTTGAAAGGATAAATTCCGCGACAGCAGTAGGCGTTTTGAGTTGGGAGTGGGCTACCAGATCTGCTACAGTTTCATCTCGCTCATGTCCGATTCCGGTGATAATGGGTAAGCTACAATTGGCGATCCTGACGGCAAGTTGGTAATCATCAAAGCAATCCAAATCCAACTGAGCTCCCCCTCCGCGGATAATGATCAGGGCGTCTAGACAAAGCTTGTCTTTTTGGGATTCAGCCTCTGCGATTGCCGTTCGGATGCTTGCGGCGGCCTCATTTCCCTGCATCAGTGAAGGAAAGAGGCGATGATAGATTTTGTAGGCTTGGCTGTTTTGCTCCAGTTGGTCCACAAAGTCTCCATACCCTGCTGCCGTGGGACTTGAAATGATACCAATTCGCTGTATGACTTTAGGAAGATCGTGCCGGGCATTGAGGCGAAGAATTCCCTCCCGAGTCAATCGATCTATGGTTTCCTGTCTGATTCGGGCTCGTTCGCCCAAAGAAAAAGAAGCGTCTATGTCCTTGACATTCAGGCTAAATCCATAAACAGGATGAAAAGTCACCTGCACTTGAGCCAGAACTTTCATTCCATTTTTGATTCCACTTCCAGTGAGACCTTCGAATCGGGAGGCAATGGAGCGGTAGGTGAAAGCCCAGCAATTGCTCCGCATCTTGGCAAGAACCTGATTCCCGCTTTTTTCCACCAATTCAAAATAAGCATGACCTGCTGCAGCTACCCGAAAGTCTGCAATCTCTCCAATCACCCAATAGGTGGGGGCCAACTCATTTTCAAGGGTGGATTTGACAAGTTGCCCGAGTTCGGAAATGGAGAGTGCATTGGTCATCAATAATCAATCTTTTCCAGCGCTGCTTTGATTTTTTGTTTGAGTTCCTCGCTAGCCTCAACTAAGGGAAGTCGGACTTCTTCGCTGCATAGACCCATTTCATTCAAAATCACCTTCAATCCTACGGGATTACCTTCAGCATACATAAGTGGATTGATTTCTAGAAGGGAGTATACAGCCTCTTGCTTTTCGGTAAATCCTCCTTGAGTGAGTTTTCGGAAAGTTGTTGGAAAGGCATTTGCCAAGACTGAAATCACACCAACTCCTCCGATACTTTGGATAGGAACGGTAAGCATATCATCGCCAGATATCAATAGGAAATCTTCCGGTTTGTTGGCAGCGATTTCCATGCATTGGGTCAGGTCTCCAGAAGCTTCTTTGATCCCGATGATGTTGTCGTGCTTAGCTAGATTCAAGGTGGTTTGGGATGTTAGATTCGAACCGGTTCGACCTGGAACATTGTAAAGAATCACTGGTACAGGGCACTTGTCTGCGATTGCTTCATAATGAGCCTGAATGCCCGCCTGCGAAGGTTTATTGTAGTAGGGACTGACAGAGAGAACTGCATCGACTCCTTGAAAATCAGTGTTTTCAATCTCCTCCAGAATCCCTGAGGTATTATTTCCGCCAAGGCCATACACGATGGGTACGCGCTGATCTACGAAGGAAACAGCTGCCTGCAATACCTGTCGCTTTTCTGCGGCAGAAAGCGTGACAACCTCCCCAGTTGTACCCAAGACTACTAGGTAATCCGCACCTCCATCGATGCAATGATCGATTAGCTTGGCAAGCGCCTTCAGATCAATATTTTCATTTTTTGTAAAAGGAGTGACCAATGCCACACCAGTTCCGTAAAATTTAGAGTTCTTGTCGTTTTGCATATTAGATGCAAAGATAAGGGTCTAGAGGCTTTTTGAGTTCCGTTGATAAAAAATGCTTCGCGAAATATAGCCTCGTGCCTCGGCTGAAATATGCTCTCCTTCGTCGAGCGATATATGACTTCGTCGAAATATGCTTAGCGAGAGCCGAAAAATCGGAGGCCTGCTTGCAGCAGGCAAGTTCGACATTCAGTGTTCATCATTCGATATTAAGACGATTAGAAAAACCTGGTAATCAAAATTTAAAATTCGGTTCAATCGGAGAAAATACAACGTACATCGTAATTCGTAACTCGTCAAATCAGATTCGTCTTTGTCTTGCTGGGACTGGATATTCATTTCTTTGTTATATAGTGGGGCCAGCGCTTGGTGACTAGGTCCTATTGAAATCC
Organism: Algoriphagus formosus; assembly: GCF_002807035.1. Taxonomy (GTDB): domain Bacteria; phylum Bacteroidota; class Bacteroidia; order Cytophagales; family Cyclobacteriaceae; genus Algoriphagus; species Algoriphagus formosus. Next base: position 95,831 of record NZ_NIUC01000004.1, read on the forward strand.
CCGGGTTGTACCCGGGGCTGTTACAAGCCGTGCATTCAGCACTCTTTTTTCAATACTGTAATTATCAAAAATATTTCGCGAAGCTTACTTCGTCTTAGGTAAATGTTTTTTGCACTTGTTGACGAATAGTTACTTAATCATTTCCATGATTATTGGTTTTAGTCCGCTAAAAAAGAATTCTACTGCTATGACCATAACAATCAATCCCATTAGTCTCATCATCACATTATTTCCCGTCTCTCCCAAGAATTTTATGATTTTGGAAGAGCTGTAAAGAATAATAAATGTCAAAGTGATGACCAGTAGAATGGTAGAAATCAAAACTATTTTAAGTCCAATGGTATTTGCATCTTCCATCAAGACAATGGCGTTAGTCAAAGCTCCTGGTCCGCAAATCATGGGAATGGCTAATGGAGTAATCGAAATATCATTCACATAGGTTTTGATTTCTGATTCTTTTACTTTGACCTTGCCTAGTCTCGCCTGCAACATATCCATTCCCATCAGAAAGAAGATGACCCCACCTACGATTCGAAAACTATTTACGGAGATTCCGAAAAAATTGAATAATAATTGACCAGAGAAGGCAAAAATCACAATGGTGACAAAAGAGACAATAGAAGCCTTTTTAGCTGTATTGGTCCTTTCTTGTTCATTCAATTCAGCTGTCATAGTCATAAAAATCGGCATGGTGCCCAGCGGATTGATCAAGGTAAAAAATGAGGTGAAGGCCAGAAGTCCAAATGCAAATAATTCATTCATTATTTATTCTTTTTGAAATATTTGCCAACATTCGAAATTAAAAGAGTTACAAACAAGGTGTCGAATAAAATTTATTTTTCGGTTCAATTGGAAAAATTACGACGTAAATTATAATTCGTACATCGTCAATTCAGATTCGCCATGTTCAACTCATAAATGCAACACCTAATTTTTGTTTGACTTTTAAGGAATCGGACATTCATAATTAAAGAAATTCAAAGCGAAATATGCAATCACTTTTCCCCACTCACACTTGCCAAGTTCTTTTTAAATAGTCCCAAATCCCGATGTTGACTTTTTTCTCCAAGCTTGACAGCTTTTTCAAAATAGGGAATAGCTTCCTTGGTTTTGCCCAAAGCTACCAACCCATCCCCCATACTATCATAGACATTGGCTGACTCTGGATTTTGCTCCAGATTATAAGAAAACAGAACCATGGCATGCTCAGGCTGATCTCTTCTGAGCTGATCGTAACCAAGCATATTGATGGTCGCCTCAGTAATCTGCCCATTCAAACTATATTTATACAATCCTTCAAGGTATTTTTTGAATTGCTCGGGTTCATACTTTTGAGCCGCGGATACAAGCTTTTTGACAGGGTCACCATAATACTTGGAAAGAATTGAAGCGGAAATTTTCTCAGGTTCCTGAAGATGGAGATAATGCATGTAGTTGGATAGTAATATCATTTCGGAATCTTGTTGGCTTAGAATCAAATCGGTCAAATTTGAAATGCGGTGGCGCTGAAGCAAATTGACTACTTGCAGATAATCTACAGATAGCTTTGGCTCAAATGGATTTTTCATATAGCTTTCCTGCTTGTGCTTGCCTCCCAGCAGAACTGCCGATGGAATTTCAGGGAAATCATAAAGCTTGGTATTGCTTTTTTCCCCTTTTGCAAACTCATACATCACTTGTGCCTCTGCCTTTATACCTGCCGGTGCTTGTTGGAATCTTTCCTTTCGCAGTTCAAAAAACTCGTTGGCGATTTTTTCTCCATCCCAACCTTCTTGATTAAAAATCGTGATCATTTTTTCAAAACTTGAAGATTCATCCACAGGATCGATATAAATCATCCCCTCAACAGACTCGGGATAGGTAATAGCAAAATCCTTGATCAGGATACTTGCCCAACCGTGACCAACCAGAATATAAGGAGGTTCCAAGTTTAATTTTTCAAGTAACTTATTAAGTTGGCGGGTTCGATTTTCTGGCGTAGGAGATTCTTCAAATTGATCAGAATTCCCAATTCCGGCACGGTCATAGGCCAAAATTGGTACATTTTCCCCTAGGTTATTTATTACTTGATACCAAGTGTCGAAACTTGAGGCGTGATTACTTTCGAGGATGACCAAAGGTTGGCCAAACTGCCTCTTTTCAATTCCATACAGTTCAAAGGAGATGCTTTTTCCATCAATTTTTGTCATTTGTCCCGACTCTTGACAAAAACAATTTACCGAGGAGACCAAAAACACGACTAACCAAAATGAGATTGACTTTACCATAAGGATTTGATTTAAAAGACGATACGTTATTAAATAACGTAAAAATTACTACTAAAAACAACTTCAACCGTCTTATTTTTAGTTAATCTTTTGATTTGTCAATAGATTAAGGTTGAACAGTGGCTAGAAAATCTGTCGCCGCCGTTCGTGTCATCATGCACGGCATTTTTTCAAGGTTTTACTTTCTCTTGCTGGGACTGTTGTCCCATTTCCAAATCAAAGATTAAGAGCCAGCTTCGGGGTGAAAGGGAATCAATTTATACACTGGGTCGCGTCGTTTCCCCTTACACAGGGCTGCCTACCTCAGGTAGGACTATCATAAGGCATGCCTTCAGCACTATTTTTTCAAGCCTTCATTTTTCTAGAATATTTCCTGCCACTGCAGGCAGGCACGAACGGAGTGAGGCATATTTCAATTGTATTTCGTCGCTAAATAAAGGAATACTCATCCTTCCACCATCTTCAAAAACTCAACTTCCGAAATCATTGGCACCCCAAGCTTCTCGGCCTTTTCTTTTTTGCTAGGACCCATTCCTTCTCCCTCGATGATGAAGTCCAGATTCTTGCTGACGGCACTGATGTATTGTCCTCCGTGCGCTTGCACAAAGTCTTTGATTTCATCCCGTTTGAAATTCTCCAGCTTTCCAGAAGCTAAAATTCGCTTCCCTGCCAAAGCCTGACTTTTTGGGGTGTTTTCATCTTCCTGAATCTCAAAATGTAAGCCTCGTGCCTTCAATCGCTCAATATGCTCCAAGTTCTCCTCCTGTGCGAAAAAGTCCTGAATACTTTGAACCAGCGTTTCTCCCACGCCATTGATATCCAAAAGTTGTTTGCTTGAAGCCGCTTGGAGCTTTTCGATACTTCCAAAATGTCTGGCCAAAAGCTGGGCGGTATTTTCTCCGATATTTCGGATTCCCAAGGCAAACAGCACCTTCTCAAACGATTGTTCTTTGGAAGCTTTGATCCCTTCCAGCATATTGGTAATCACGCCTTCCTGAAAGGTATTGGCTTTTAGCTTTTTGATCCGTTCCCGCAGTTCATCCGGAAGTTCCACCCCTAGTTTGAGCAAGATGCCGTGTACTGTTCCTTCTTTTTTGCTGGCTTCCAAAATGGACCCGAAGTCGGATCGCCTTCCTAAGAAGATATCCAAAACAACGGCTACCGGCACGAAGTCTTCCAATTTGGGCAAATCGGCATGCTCCTTCAATGCATGGATAAGGTAATCCACCATCCCCACGTTAGAGGAGACTTTCTTTTTCCATTTTCGGATTTGTTCCTGAAATCCTCGCAGCGTGTCAAAAAGCGGCAGTTCTGCCGCCTCGGTCAAGTACTCTTGGATTTGCTTGAAAGAAATGCTTTCTGTCAAAGCGAAAAGCGCTTTTTCCAAGCTGATATACAATAAGCCACTTCCTTCTTTTTCGTATTGATCCTGACTCATTTCTAAGCCTAGGAGGTCTTTTTCTTTTGTCTCCAGATCGTAGATGTCTGCATAGCTTCGGATGAATCCCTGATCAATCAAAGCCCGAATCCGCTCGGTACCCATGGAGTCAATGTCCATGGCCCGCTTACTGACAAAGTGCTCGATCCTTCCCAAAACTTGTGGAGGGCAGCTAGCGGCATTGGGGCAAAAGTGCTTGGCCTCGCCCTCTTTACGTTCCAGCTCAGTTCCACACTCGGGGCAGGTACTGATGTATTGAACCGGCTTAGCATCTGCTTTTCGTTTTAGAAGATTCACTCCGGTGATTTTTGGAATGATTTCTCCGCCCTTTTCCACTGATACGATATCCCCTTCATGAATCCCAAGGCGCTCGATCTCATTGGCATTGTGTAGTGATGCTCGCTTGACGGTCGTGCCTGCAAGGCTGACAGGGGAGAGGTTTGCCACCGGAGTAATGGCGCCCGTACGGCCAACCTGATAGGTAATCGATAGCAATTCTGTTTCAGCACTCTCAGCCTTATACTTGTATGCAATGGCCCATCGAGGGTTTTTTGCGGTGAAACCCAACTCCTCTCGCTGCTGATAGTCATTGATTTTCAAGACCACCCCATCCGTATCAAGTGGTAGTTCATGTCGCTTTTCTCTCCAGTCTTCGATGTATTTCAGGACTTCTTGGAGGGTTTTGGCCTGACTGTAGGTAGGAGAGACGTTGAATCCCCATTTTTCGATCAGGTGAATAGCTTCCGAATGGGTAGCTACTGATAAGTCTTCTCCCAACAATTGATAAAAGTAGCAGTTGAGACGACGCTTGGCCACCACGCTGCTGTCCTGCATTTTTACGGTTCCCGAGGCAGCATTTCTAGGATTTGCGAGTAAGGCTTCTCCGTTTTTCTCCCGCTCGGCGTTGATTTTATCAAATTCCTTTCGGGGAAGAAAGATCTCTCCTCGAACTTCAAATTTATCCGGAATAGACTCACCTTCAATGCTTAAGGGGATGTTTCGAATCGTCTTCACATTGGCAGTGACATCATCTCCTTTGGTGCCATCTCCTCGGGTGACAGCACGTGCCAAGCTTCCATTTTCATAAACCAAACTGATCGCAACACCGTCGAATTTGAGCTCACAAAAATACTCGTAATCACGCGTGCCCAACCCTTTTTCGACTCGCTCATCGAAGGCCTGTAGCTCTTCGATCGTGTAGGTGTTTCCAAGGGAAAGCATTTTATACTCATGAGCCACGGTCTGAAACTCCTTGGTAATCGTCCCACCCACACGCTGACTCGGGCTATCTTCTCGAAGAAGCTCCGGAAACTCAGTTTCCAAACGGATCAGTTCCTCTAGCAATTGATCGAATTCATAATCCGAGATTTCGATCCGGCTCTCTTGATAGTAGAGATGGTTGTGGCGATTGATTTCCTTGCTGAGTTGGGCGATGCGTTTTTGGGCTTCTTGCTGCGTCATAGTTTTTGAAATGATGGCTAAATTAAGTGGAAGTTGGATGCTTGTAAAGTGGTAAGATGGAAAAGTTTGAAGAGGGGTATACCTTTGTAACTTGTTTTTGAAATAAACCCGCTATGACTCAAAAAATTAACCAGGAAGCCAAGATTGTAGATGCGGCATATAAGCTTTTTTTGGAAAAGGGCTTTCGTAGCACGACCATGGATGATATCTGTCAGTCTTTGGGGATTAGCAAGAAGACTCTCTATCGCTTTTTCTCTTCCAAAACCGAACTGCTGGCAGCTGCTTTTGAAAAGCTAAAAATCCGAATGACAGCAAAAGTGGAGGCAATCGTAGATAATCGGTACATCGCTTTTCCCCTAAAGCTAAAATCAAGCCTCTCAGTCATCGCGAACTATTTGGCTCCCATCAATCCTGAGCTGTTTGAGGATCTTCGAGAGCATGCCCCTGAAGTTTGGGAGGATTTGATTCTATACATTCAGGAATCTGCCTATGAACGCTTTCAGCGATTGATTCAGGAAGGGATTCAAAGTGGTCAAGTTCGTCCTAATTTGAATGTAGGCTTGGTGGTCATGCTCTATGCTTCGGCGGTGCAGTCACTTTTGGATCCAAGTTTTCGAGCCAAATTCCCTTCCTCCATTCAAAAGGACCTTCAGATTCCGCCCTCTGATATTTTTGATCAGGCGATTACCATCATTTATCAGGGAATTCTTTCCGAAGAAGCCCGACAGGAATTCGATAATGCCTGATTAGGTATTAGCTTTTCCCTATCTTTGCCCCCTGAAAAACGAATATAGCTTATCACCTGATGAATAAATCCTTCAAACGTCATACCCTTACCGCAGCTTTGCCTTATGCCAATGGTCCCATCCATATCGGACACTTAGCGGGATGTTATGTTCCCTCTGACATCTATGCGCGCTACTTGAGATCTCAAGGCAAGGATGTCCTTTTTGTTGGCGGGTCTGATGAGCATGGCGTCGCCATTACCATCAAAGCCAAAAAAGAAGGAAAAACGCCTCAGGAAGTGGTGGATTTTTATCATGAGATGATGAAAAAGAGCTTCGAGGAATTTGGAATCAGCTTCGATCATTATTCCCGAACTTCTGCCAAAATCCATCATGAGACTGCACAGGGATTTTTCAAGGATCTCTATGAAAAAGGAGAGTTTCTGGAGCAAAGTACGGAGCAGTATTTTGATGAGGAAGCCGGGCAGTTTTTGGCTGATCGCTACATCGAGGGGACCTGTCCAAAATGTGGTTTTGAGCATGCCTACGGCGATCAGTGTGAGAAATGTGGCTCTTCACTCAGCCCTACAGAACTGATCAATCCCCGCTCTAAACTCAGTGGTCGAACGCCAGTGTTGAAAGAAACCAAACATTGGTTTTTGGATTTGGCACGCTATCAGAATTTCTTGAAAAAGTGGATTCTCGAGGATCATGCGCAAGATTGGAAAAATAATGTGCTAGGACAGTGTCGCTCTTGGCTAGAAGCTGGGGATGGCTTGCAGGCACGCTCTATGACTCGCGATTTGGATTGGGGAATAAAAGTTCCGCTACAAGACGCAGAAGGCAAGGTGCTTTATGTGTGGTTTGATGCGCCGATCGGGTACATCTCTTCTACCAAGGAATGGGCTGCTGAGCAAGGAAAAGACTGGGAGCCTTACTGGAAAGATGAAGAGACACAACTTCTTCACTTTATTGGGAAGGATAACATTGTGTTCCACTGCATAATTTTCCCAGCTATTCTAAAGACACATGGAGATTTTATTTTGCCGGATAATGTGCCAGCAAATGAATTCCTTAATTTGGAAGGAGATAAAATTTCCACTTCCCGAAATTGGGCTGTTTGGCTTCATGAGTATCTGGAAGAATTTCCGGGCAAGCAGGATGTTTTGCGCTATGTTTTGACGGCCAATGCGCCCGAGACCAAGGACAATGACTTTACCTGGAAGGATTTTCAGGCACGAAATAATTCCGAATTGGTAGCCATATACGGCAACTTTATCAATCGGGCTGTGGTGTTAACTCATAAATATTTTCAGGGTAAAGTTCCGTCACGAGCTGAGTTGACGGGATATGACCAGGAAGTATTGGATCAATTGGCTGAATTTCCTGCCAAAATCATGAGTTCCATGGATAGATTCCGCTTCCGGGAAGCCTTGGGAATTATGATGGATTTGGCGCGATTGGGAAATAAATATCTCGCAGATACCGAACCTTGGAAGACAATCAAAACCGATGAGGCAAGGACTGCAACCATTCTCAATATTGCCTTGAATATTGCTTCGAACTTGGCCATTGTTTCTGAGCCTTTCTTACCATTTACAGCAGCCAAGTTGTTTGATATTTTCCATTTGGAAGATGCTAATTGGACTAAAGCCGGTAAAGGTGAATTGCTTGTCGAGGGTCAGGAAATCGGGCAAGCTGGATTACTTTTCGAAAAAATAGAAGACGAAACAGTTGAAAAACAAGTACAAAAACTATTAGACGCTAAGAAAATGAATGAAGCTGAAAATGCACCTGTTGCTCCGATGAAGGAGATTATTACCTATGATGACTTCGCCAAATTGGATATGCGAGTGGTGACCGTTTTGGAAGCCGAAAAAATGCCAAAATCCAAAAAGCTCCTCAAGCTGAAAGTGGATACAGGAATAGGTCATCGTACGGTTTTGAGTGGTGTTTCTGAGCATTTTGAGCCGGAGTTTTTGATCGGCAAGCAAGTGACCATGCTGATCAATCTGGCACCACGAAAAATGATGGGTATCGACTCAGAAGGCATGATTCTGATGGCCGAAGACAAGGATGGAAAGTTGAAACTTCTTACTCCGCATGAGGGAACCGCAAGTGGGTCGACGATCAGCTAATCCTAATGGGAACAGATAAATTTTATCCCGCTAGTATATCAACTAGCGGGATTTTTTTATTTTTAGTCAGTATTATGGTTTGGAAAAATTTTAGTCAGATATTCTTGATATCCAGTCTGTTTACACTATTCTTGGTACATTTAAAAGAGGAATTTGTAAGAACTTCGTATCTTCAATCAAAAGTATAAGCGATGATCAAAAAGAACCAGTTAATAGAAACAATTGAGAGCTTTCCCGAAGAATTTACCTTGGAAGAATTGGTGGACAAGTTGATTTTATTGGACAAAATAGAAAAGGGAAATAGCGATTCAATCGAAGATAATACCCTGAGCGAAGTTGAACTCGAAGAAGAAATGAAAAAATGGTTCAATTAAGGTGGACCCATCAGTCGGTTAAAGACTTATCGGACATTTTTGAATACATCAGTATCGACTCGGAAAAATATGCGAAGCGCCAAATTGTGAGAATTAAAGCTCGAACTCAAATCTTAAAGACCAACCCCATGGCTGGCAAAATTGTACCTGAATTGCCCCAACGTGATTTTCGAGAGCTAATTGAAGGAAACTATAGAATCATCTACAAAATACTAAACGATAATCGCATTGATATTTTGACTATTCACCATTCCGCACGAGATTTAAGTAGAAGAAAAATATAAAATATTCGTGCCAAAAAGGTGAAAAATGTATTGTTTCCTATAGTCAGCTTCGAAATCTTATACTGAGCCTTAGCCACTTTGGTAAAGAATCTTTCGAAAAAATCGTGATGGAAAACTTTGGTCTAAGCGGAAAATCCTACGAAATTCTATTGCGAATTTTTAGGAAATACCCTGCCCTTTCCGAGAGCAAAGTCTATGGATCACGGGCTAAAGGAAAAACAATGACCGAAGCGATTTGGATCTGGTGATTATGGACGAGCTTCACCGTAAGACTTTAGCTGAGATTTGGATGGAGATCAATTCCAGGGATTTCCCCTAACTGTCGATCTTCAGGTTTGGAAAGAAATCAAAAATGAAAACCTGAAGGAACATATTCGTCGGGTTGGAAAGGTGTTTTATTCAACTGATTTCAGCAAAGTTATTGAGGAATAATAAACATTTGTATTGGGAAGTGAGGTATTAATCATTGCCCTTTGCCTATTGATTTTTTTATTTCCTTTATCTGACTAAGAAAGCTATTTTTACCCCATGCTTTCAGACCAACCCAACCTAGTACCTCAATTAGAAAAACTAGCTACTCAACTTGAAGGTAGCCTGCAATTTGATAGACTGAGTCGGACGCTTTATGCTACCGATGCTTCTGTCTATCGAGAGATGCCGCTTGCCGTTGCTTTTCCAAAAACTGAGTCTGACATTCAGAAGCTCATTCAATTTGCTACAGAAAACGGTACTTCACTGATTCCCCGAACTGCGGGAACTTCGCTGGCTGGCCAATGTGTGGGAAATGGCATCGTGGTAGACGTGTCGAAGCACTTTACCCAAATTTTAGAATTCAATAAGGAAGAACGCTGGGTGCGGGTGCAGCCTGGGGTTGTTCGGGATGAACTCAATCGTTTCCTCAAACCTTATGGACTATTCTTCAGTCCGATTACTTCCACTGCCAATCGGGCAATGATCGGTGGGATGGTGGGGAATAATTCCTCAGGAACTACTTCCATTGTCTATGGGGTGACTCGGGACAAGGTAATTTCCCTGAACACGATTCTGAGTGATGGAAAAAAGGTTGTTTTTGGAGAAATTTCTCAAGATGAGTTTGATAGAAAATGTGGGCAAAAAGATCTGGAAGGAAGCCTCTATCGGCAGATTTTTGATGAATTAAATAATCCTGAGGTTCGGGAAGAAATCCATTCCCAATTCCCCAAGAAGTCCATCCATCGCCGGAATACGGGCTATGCTGTAGACGAATTGCTCAAAGCGGAGCTTTTCGAAGGAAAGGAAAAATTTAACTTATGTAAACTCCTGGCCGGATCCGAGGGAACCTTGGCTTTCACCACAGAAATCAAAATCAGCCTGGATCCACTTCCTGACCCGGTAGACATTGTGGTTGCTGCACATTTTGAAAGTATTCATGAAAGCATGAAGTCTGCCCAAGTAGCGATGAAGCATCCTGCTACTGCGGTGGAACTCATGGATAAAATCATCTTGGATTGTACCAAGGAAAGCATCGAGTACTCCAAAAACCGCTATTTCGTCGAGGGTGACCCGGAAGCAATTTTGATGATAGAGTTTCGTGGAAAGACTCTTAATGAAGCTTTTGCAAAAGGTGAAGCCTTGATAGCCGATCTGAAGAAAGCCAATCTAGGTTATGCATATCCTATCATCGAACCTGAGAAGGTGGCTTCTGCTTGGGCACTCCGAGCGGCCGGTTTGGGTTTGCTGGCAAATATCCCTGGAGATCCCAAAGCGGTGGCATGCATTGAAGATACAGCGGTTGATATCGATGACTTGGCGGATTACATAGCTGAGTTTGATGAGATGATGGTCGCCTTCAATCAAAAACCAGTACACTACGCCCATGCTGGGGCTGGGGAGATTCACCTTCGTCCGGTTTTGGACTTGAAGACGCAAGAGGGAGTGGAGGATTTTCACAAAATTTCCCGTGCTTCCGCCGAGTTGGTGAAAAAATATCAGGGTTCTTTATCGGGTGAGCATGGAGATGGTCGTGTGAGGGCGGCTTTTATCCCGCTGATGGTAGGAGAGAAAAATTACGAGCTTTTCCGCCGAATCAAATACAAATGGGATCCGAAGAATATCTTCAATCCCGGAAAAATCGTCGATGCTGCTCCCATGAATCAATTTCTCCGCTATGAAACGGGGATGAAAACGCCTGTACACGATACTGTTATGGATTTCTCCAATGTAGGTGGGATCCTTCGATTGGCGGAGAAATGTAATGGTTCGGGAGACTGTCGCAAACTTCCGGGATCGGGAGGAACGATGTGTCCGAGTTATATGGCGACTCGGAATGAAAAGGACACAGTTAGAGGTAGAGCAAACACACTTCGGGAGTTTCTGACGCTGGATAAAAAAGAGAACGCTTTCGATCATCCTGAGATCAAAGAAGCTTTAGATCTTTGCCTCAGCTGTAAGGGCTGTACTGCAGAATGTCCATCCAACGTGGATATGTCCAGTATGAAGGCCGAGTTTCTCTATCAATACCAGAAGACACACGGAGTTCCGCTTCGCTCTAAAGCATTTGCCTATATCAACGAACTCAATGGATTAGGAGCAAAAGTGCCTGGTATCGCTAATTTCTTCCTTAGAAACTCACTGACAGGAGGCCTGATGAAATCTGTCCTGGGTGTTGCTCCCAAGCGAAACCTACCCGAAATCAGCTCGATCAGCCTTCGAAAATGGTATAAAAAGCACTATGCTTCTCTTCCAGGACCTTCAAATAAAATCAAGTCGGTTTATTTCTTTGTGGATGAGTTCACCAATCACAATGACACCGAAATAGGTATAAAAGCTATTTCCCTTTTGAAAAAATTGGGATATGAAGTCAAGGTGATTAATCATGAAGAAAGCGGTCGATCTGCTCTTTCTAAAGGCCTTTTGCAGAAAGCAAAGAAGCATGCTGAAGCGAATGTCCGCATATTTGACAAGCTCATTGATGGAAATACACCCTTGGTAGGTTTGGAGCCTTCTGCCATTTTGAGTTTTCGGGATGAATATCCTAGAATCGTCATCAAGGAATTGGTCAATGCTGCGAAGAAATTGAAGTTTCATGTGCATTTGATTGATGAATTTTTGGGCAAGGAAGTAGCTGCCGGGAATATTAAGCCTGAAGCTTTTTCTACTCAGTCCCGAAAAGTCAAATTACACGGGCACTGTCATCAAAAAGCGCTTTCATCCCTGACTTGGACTCAAAAGATTCTTTCGCTACCAAGCAACTATTCTGTAGAGACTATCCCAAGTGGATGCTGCGGAATGGCCGGAAGCTTTGGCTATGAAGCAGAGCATTATGAAGTTTCCCAGCAGGTAGGGGAGTTGGTGCTTTTTCCAGCGGTAAGAGAAGCAGGTTCAGATACCATTATCGCAGCTCCAGGGACTTCCTGCCGTCATCAGATTGCAGACGGAACGGGTCGAAAAGCTCTACATCCCGTAGAGATATTGTGGGAGGCCCTTGAAAAGTAATCCTATGAAAACAAAAAAGGCTGATTCTTGGAGAACCAGCCTTTTTTGAGTGTAAGAGGAAATTAAGCTTTTCCTTCTGGATAGTAATGATGTACATCCCGCTGAGGAAATGGAATTCCGATGTTCTCCTTATCAAAAGCCTTCTTGATGTTTTCGTGCATGTAAAAATGAACATCCCAGAAGTTTTCAGTTTTACACCACGGCCTTACTGCAAAATTAACCGAGGAATCAGCCAATTCAGAAACTAGGATGTCTACCGGCTGGGAGTGATCAATAAACTCGCAAGATGACGCTACTTCTTCGATGACTTTTCTTGCCTTGTCTATATCAGCACCGTAGCTTATTCCAAAGGTCATTGGTACTTTTCGCACTGGGTTGGAAGTCAGGTTTTCCAGTGGATTTGATGAAATAGAACCGTTGGGGATTATAATGATTCGATTATCCAGTGTGGTTAAGATGGTATTGAAAATTTGAATCTCTTTGACTGTGCCCGAATATCCATTGGTGACAATAAAATCTCCCACTCGGAAAGGTCTGAAGAACAAAATCAAGATTCCTGCTGCCATATGGCTAAGGTTCCCCTGAAGTGCCAATCCTATTGCAAAAGCAAGAGCACTGAAAATGGCAATGAATGAAGTGACCTCAATGCCAAACATGGATGCGGCACTAAGGAGTACTAAGAACTTCAGCGATAGACTTATGACCGAATGTAAAAATGGGGCTAGTGATTTATCGACATTATTCTTTTCTAGTCCTTTTTTGACTCGACTGGAAATCAATCCAGCAATCCAAAATCCAATTACTAGTGTGATGATTGCTCCTAAAACCTTTGGGGCATAAGCGTAAGCTTGATCTAAAATTTTTGAGATGTCAAAATCCATTTGTTAAATAATTTAGTTTGCGATTCAAGATTAATGAAAAAGCCTATTACCAGTGTTTTTTAATTTCAGGAAGTCGTTCAAGATTTCATTCCTTTAAAAAATTGGACAGAATTCTATTGCTATCGTCCTTTTATCAAGCCTTTTTTTCTCGGATTTCTTTCTTCCCTGTTTGATTGTAATTTCAATAGCTGAATAGGTGAGAGATTGTCTATTGCTAAGAAGCTAAGAGCTAGTTAGACTAGATCTTATTTTATATATGAAAAACAGCCTTTATAGACTGAAAAACCTATTTTTGCCGAAATGTCGGGAAAATGTCGGGTCAATTCCGTCCCATTTTCGTCCTAAAGTTTCTCTATTCAAAACAACTTGCCATGGTCAAATCAAAAACACACATCACAATGAAACAACCAGAATTAGGCAAGAAAATCTCTGAATGGAGAAAAGCTAAAGGACTAACCCAAGAGGAGCTAGTCGAAAAATGTAATTTGAATGTGCGTACGATCCAACGGATAGAAGCTGGTGAAGTCACTCCGCGGAGTTACACCATAAAAACTATCTTGGAGGCACTTGGAATGGAAATAGATCCAGAACCTGTAGTTTCATTCGAAAATACGGACGGAAATATTCCTTGGATGATTTACGCAGCCGTAGCTGGGTTTTTTGTTTATTTCTTTGCATCCATTTTCGAGATTTTCTCCGAATTTGAGCTAGTCATGGAAGGAAAAAACATAGCCACAATGAGCTTGTTTTTGATTAAGATATTTTCCTACGGAGGTTACATATTGTTTATGGTTGGATGGATCAAGATGCTTGATTTCTTTCCCAATAAGCTGCTCAAAATAGCCCTATCGATCATGATCGGAGCAAATTTTGTCTTTTTAGGCATGGATGCTTTGGCACTCTTAACCAATAGCATTGACCTGATTGATTACTATCCAGTCAAAGTCAGTACGTTTGGACTCATATATGGGATCCTTGGAATGGGATTTATTGCTTACAAAAAAGCATGGTCCAATATGGCCCTTGTAATCGGGGTACTAACAGTTATCGCAGGAGTATTGATCTTTTCGGGAATTGGGGCGGCATTCGGATTAATTCCATTGACGCTTGCTGAACTGGCACAGGTCGGTCTGATGATCTATTTAATTACTAAAATCGGGGGTAAGTCTTCCCCCGATTCTACTTCTTTTGTATCAGAATTTTAGGATGAATTCCTGAAGGTTTTCAGAACGCTCCAATTGAATTTTTTTCCGAAGTCTATATCGGGCAATCTCCACTCCCCGGATCGTGATATTCATCAGGTTGGCTATTTCTTTCGATGAAAGATTCATTCTCAAATATGCACTCAGTTTGATTTCCTGTGGACTAAGATCAGGGAATCTTGACTTGAATCGAGACATAAAATCCCCGTGTACCTCGTCGAAATGCATTTCAAACTGTTCCCAATCTTTGTCACCGGCAATGTTTTTTTCAATGCTGGAAATGATCTTTTTGATCTCGTTTTTGACCTCCTGATTTTTACTCTTTTTGATGATGCTGTTGAGATGTGATTTTGTCTGAACGATAAAGCCATTTTTATTGATCAAGTGCATCGTAGCTGAGGCTAACTCTTTATTTTTTCCCTGAATTTCAGATTTTAGTTTTTCAGTTTTGAGGCGTTCGATTTCTTTTTGAGAATCCTGCAAATCACTTTCCTTTTGCTCGATGACTTTGGATTGAGCGGCTTGAATCTTCGCGGTGGTTTTTTTCAATTTTCGATCAGCTATTCGGAAGAGTAAGTAAAGCAGAGTGATCGTCAATATTGCGTAAATGAGGTATGCGAGTGGTGATCGATACCATGGTGGCAAGACTTTGAATGTAAACTGATCCTCCTGCCCGACTTGATCATAGATGTTTTTACTACGAACGTGAAGAGTATAGTTGCCTTCTCTCAAGTTGGTGTAGGACCTATCCCTTCTGGTAGACCATTCGCTAAAGTCATCCTCAAAACCCTCCAGCCAAAATTGATATTGAGTGGTGTTTTCATTGTTTGGAATAGGATTGCTTGCTTCAAATCTAAAATGAGCCATTTCATAAGGAACGGTTGTAATTTCCTCTTTCGCCTCATTTGAATTTAAAGTGTCGTTGAGCCAGTAATTTCCTTCTGAAATAATGGAGTCTGAAATACCCGTGAGATATACCGATCGAATCATGGTAGGGAATACCGTCGATACTCGGTAATTTCTTTCAAGTTTATACCAAATGAACCCCTCATTGGCAGCAAATAGGACTTCATTTGGCCGAATGAGTGATATATTCTGCAAATCATCATTTAAGAAAGGCCTGATCTTATTGAAAATCTGATGATTCTTTTGATAGGTTCCATTGATTTGCTTTTCTAAGACTCCTACTTCGTCACTGCCGATATAAAAGATATTACCTGCCGGATCTTCTACCATGCTTGTGGCTAAAAAATCATAATCGAAATAAGGCTCAAAATTGGGGTCTTTCTCGAATCGATCTGAATCCGGATTATATCGATAAATACCATACTCTGTCGAAAAAACAACCTGATTATTGAGCTTCCACACACTGTTTAGCAAGGTGGTAGGCAATCCAGATTCTATTCCATAATATTTAGACTCTACGGAATCCAAAGCTTCATTTAGGCGAAGTCGATAGACTCCTTTGTATCCATGAGCCATCCAAATATCTCCATTGCTGTCCTGTTCGATCAGTCGGGACGATTCATCAAAACCCTTGATTTTCCGAAGGAATCGAGCTGATCCATTGGTAAGCTCAAACAGGAGGAGGCCATTGTAGCTACCGCTTAAGATAAGATTTGGATGATCTTTCAGGCTTTGGAAATTCCAAATTCCATTTGGCCCTCCTAGAGATGATATATTCCGATTGTTTACACTAAATGCGCCATTATTTTGTGCCGAAAGCAAGAGATTTTGGATCTGCGAAATCTGATATACTTGCCCCGTACCACCTGGAATAGGCTCAATCTCCGATTCGACATCTGAGCTTTCTTCTTTTGAAAAAAGGCCATAATTGGTGCCAAAGTAGAGTTTATCATCTTTCAGGTAGGCGTCATATCCTGTTCCTGGAAGACCTGAAAACTGATCAATCAAGCGGAACGGCAGACTCAATTCTAGTAAGGTGATTCCATTGTTGTGACCTATCCAGAGATTTCCGACGGTATCTTCAAAGAGCGATAGAATGGAGTTATTTCTCAGCCCTTTTTCTTTGTTCATGCGGAGTAGTATGCGACCATTCTGGTCTACTATAAAAATCCCATGTCGCTGCGTTCCAAGGGCTATGTTTCCATTTCTAAGCCTAAGTGCACGGTTTATCTGAGTTTCAGATGGTAGATTAATTGACCATGGTTTAACTAGGCCAGGACTGATTTCAAAAATCCCCTCGTTCTGAGTGAAAACTAAGTGTCGGTTCCCAGCAAGAGAGATAAAGCTTACGACTACTTTATCACCAAAAAGCTCACTATTATCCATTGAGGCCAATTTTCCAGCCTCTAAGGAAAGTAAACCTTTGCCACGTTGATTGACTACCAGGTTATTGTTTGCAAAGTGAAAACTCTCAAACTCTGACTCTGCTTCCAGAATTTCCTCTAAATCCAGTTTTTTATTGAAAATGAAGATCTCCTCCAGTGTGCAGAAAACCACCTTGTCCCGGATGAACAAGATCTTCCAAATCTCTTCTAGGTTTCGCTTCTCAGTAGGCAGCTTTTCCAACAGTGACTGGTATTGGAGCCTTCCTTGAGAATTTGCTTTGAAGTATCCAAATTCTGCTTGTCCGGACACATAAATAGTCCCAAACTCATCAATGGCTACATCCCGTATTTTGGTACTATTCGGCAAGGAGTACCGCCTCCATTCAGTACCATCATATTCCAGCAGCCCAAAGTTATTGGCCACGTAAATCATCCCTGATGTGCTCTGGGTAAAAGCAAAGTTTTGGATACCTCCCTGATAGTCGTTGGAAGAGTAGTATTTAGAAAAAGGGAGACCGGGAACTTGAGCCTGAGCTACCGATATAGAACCTATCAGAAGGACAATGATAAGCCGAAAGATCATCTGTTATTTTGGGTTTTGGTTAAAGTTAAAAAAAAATGGCATGATGTATATAAAGTTGAGTTGAGTCTATCTCATTTGATCCAAAATATGCCATTTTAATCAAAATAAGGTGGGTTTTGGAATGAGCTGTGATGGTTCTGTGAAAATTATTTTAGCTATTTGATGTGTTATTGTGTTGGTTGTTGATTAGGGTTAAATGGGCTTTCCTTTTAATTTGTTTAGGAATTATTCAATCAATTTTTAATCAACCCAAAATACTATGACGAAAAGTAGTAGTGCCTACACGGTCAGAATATCCTTAATTGTCGCTTTAGGAGGATTTCTGATGGGCTTTGATGCTTCTGTAATTTCCGGAGTTGTCAAGTTTATCGAAACAGAATTTGACCTTAGCAAACTAGAATTGGGTTGGTCCGTTGCATCTCTCACCTTGACTTCTACCTTGGCGATGATGGTGGCTGGGCCTATGAGTGATAGGTTTGGCCGAAGAAAAGTATTACAAGTAGCAGCAATTCTTTACGCAGTCAGTGCTTTTGGTTCAGCAGTAGCTCCCGATTTTATAAGTCTTGTTGTTGCCCGAATGATAGGAGGTTTCGGAGTGGGAGCTTCCTTGATCTTGGCACCCATGTATATTGCTGAGATAGCTCCTCCTGGGATGAGAGGTAGACTAGTATCCTTCAATCAATTGAATATTGTCATTGGTATTTCAGTTGCTTTTTTTACCAATTATTTGATTTTGCAATTAGGTGAATCTCAGGCTGACTGGGCACTTACTCTTGGTTTTGAGAAGTGGAATTGGCGATGGATGCTTGGTCTTGAATTTTTACCCGCTGTTCTTTTTTACGGAGGTTTGTTTTTTGTTCCAAAAAGTCCGCGTTGGCTTGTGATGAAAGGTCAAACCGATCAGGCCTTGATAATCATGAGGCAATTCACCGATATAGATGATGCAGACAAACAAATTAATGATGCTATTC
Source organism: Algoriphagus formosus (assembly GCF_002807035.1). Lineage (GTDB taxonomy): Bacteria > Bacteroidota > Bacteroidia > Cytophagales > Cyclobacteriaceae > Algoriphagus > Algoriphagus formosus. The sequence continues at coordinate 113,920 of NZ_NIUC01000004.1, forward strand.
GAAGCATTCATGAAGAGAAGGATGAGCAAAAAGTCAAGTTGACTGAGTTTTTTAAGCCGGCTTATAGATTGGTTCTTGTCATCGGGCTGGTAATCGCTATACTTCAGCAAATCACCGGTATCAATTCGGTGTTTTTCTACGCTCCAATGATTTTTGAGCAGTCAGGAATCGGTACGGATGCTTCATTCATTCAAGCAATTCTAGTCGGTTTGACCAACTTGGTGTTTACCGTCTTAGCTATTCTTTTTATTGATCGTTTGGGCCGAAAACCCCTTCTCTTGTTCGGATTAGCAGGTATTGCTATTTGTATGAGCCTTTTGGCCTATGGTTTTGGATCAGCCACCTATCAACTCACTTCAGATTCTATAAAAGAACTGCCTACCGAATTCAACCGTGAAGCCATTTCTCCAATGCTGCAAGAAGTATTTCAGGACGATGTGAGCTTTAAGCAGGCTTTAAGGAAAAATCTAGGAGAGAAAGATGCCTTGACTTATGAGTCTCAATTGATCACTGCAGGGATTACAATGAATCCAACACTTATTTTGATTGGGATTTTGGGTTTTGTGGCCTCCTTTGCCATTTCTATTGGTCCAGTAATGTGGGTACTCTTTTCAGAGCTTTTCCCTATCAAAGTAAAAGGAGTTGCCATTTCTTTTGTAGGCTTCTTTAACTCATTGGTAAGTTATTTGGTCCAGCAGTTTTTCCCTTGGCAGCTTGATACGTTTGGAAGCAGCATGACATTCTTTTTATATGGGCTTTTCGCAGCAGTAGGTTTAATTTTCGTTTGGGCTGTGGTGCCCGAAACAAAAAACAAGTCTCTGGAAGAACTTGAATCTATTTTGATTAAAAGATAAATGGGAAGCTACTGTTCGATGAAATAAATAGTATAGTTGGGAAAGCTGTGGCGAAGATCAAATCCTTTCAAAGTTAAATTGACTCTTAGTTTAGGGTTTTTGAAAAAGAAGAAATTAGACAAAAGGGAGCTGAAAGAATCATTAGAGTTCAATTTTATAAGAGCTCTTCCGTGATTCGATTTTTGATTCGGCGGAGAATTTGAGCGTTCTTGCCACTTTCACTTTCGATCTCAAGGATTTTCGGTTGTGAGCTCTCTAGGTAAAAATCTTGAAGGTAGGCTTCCAACTCCTTCGAATCACGGGCTAATGCATAATCAAAACCTTGTTCCTTGGCCAAATAGGAAGCATCGAGTGTTTGCTCGGTCTCAAAGTATTCCTCCAACTCCGGTTGCTGCGATGGGCCTTCTATTAGCCTGAAAATTCCTCCTGCGTGATTATTCAGTAAGATGATCCGCAAGTTTGGAGAAGGATAATTGTTCCAAAAGGCATTACGATCGTAGAAAAAGGCTAAGTCTCCAGTAATCAAAGTAACCAAGCCATCACTGACCCAAGCTGCTCCGACAGCGGTACTATTGCTCCCATCGATTCCGCTCGTGCCCCTGTTGCAATAGATTTCTTGTGGTCTTTTTCCCAAAAAGTTTAAGTATCTGACAGCCATGGAATTGGCTACCTGAATTTGTGAGTTTGCAGGAATATGCTCTAAAACCTTTTTGAAAGCAGGATATTCACCAAAATCTTCTTGGTCAAGAAGGTTGAATAAACTTGTATTGACTTTGTCTTCCAAGCCTAACCATTTTTCCTGAAAGGCTTTGTCGCTCGAAAAGCCTTGTTCCGAAAGCCATTTTAAAAAGAATATAGCATCGCAATCAAGGAACTCAGTCAGGCCCTGAAAAGGATCACGCAGCCCTTGATTGGCTTGAATATGCCAATGCTCGACTTCATTCTTTCGAAGAAAAAGCTTTAATGATTTAGAAATCACTGATTTCCCGAAACTAATAACCAAGTCCGGCACTAAATCCTTGCTGATGGACTCGTTTCCCATCCAATGATCATGCAGAGTGACGGAGCCCGGGATCTGATGATTAGAAATCGTATCCGCAACCACAACTAGGTGCTGTTCTTTGCTTAGTTTCTGAAGAATTTCAGAAATAGTAGGGTCTGGATTCTGTTGACCCGGTATGATTAGTATTTTTTTGAAAGTATTTAGTTTGGACTTGAGGGCATCAAGGTCCTCATTTGCAAGGCTTCTTTTACCTTCTCTGACTTGAATAACTGGAAGTTTGGCGGACGCCGAGAAAGATTCTCCTTTTTTGGGATAAAATGGCTCTCGAAGCGGAATGTTGATATGAACAGGCCCTTTAGGGCCGCTCATACTTAAATTGATAGCCTCATTGACTACGCGCTGGGCATACCAAAGTTGATCTTGGTGCTCAAAGCTATCTGGAAAGTCAAAACTTTCCTTTACATGCTTTCCGTAGACTTTGGTTTGATGAATCGTCTGCCCATCCCATTGATCGATCCATTCGGGCGGTCTATCTGCGGTAAGAATGAGTAAGGGGATTTCTTGAAAAAATGCCTCAGAAACAGCCGGAAAATAGTTTAGAGTGGCAGAACCTGAAGTGCAGACCAATACCACGGGTTGTTTCAGTTGCTGAGCCATCCCCAAAGCAATAAAAGCCGCGGATCGCTCATCTGAAATTGTCCGTGTCTGAATTTCAGGATTCCTCGCAAAAGCAAGAGTCAAAGGGGCACAGCGAGAACCAGGAGAAAGAATTGCATGCCGAATGCCTTTTTTCGCACAAATGGCGACTAAATCTACGATGGCTTGCATGGTCAATTGTTGACTGTTTGAATGAATTTTCCGATGATATTACATTTCACCTCTGTCTCTTCCCATTCCTTCTCTGGATCAGAATCCTCGGTCACCCCAGCACCGGCATAGAGAGTAATAGTGTTCTGACTTAGCGAGGCCGTCCGTAGATTGACATAGATGGATGTTTTATTCTCAATGTTGACCGGTCCGATGAAGCCTGCAAAAAACTTCCTGTCAAAACCTTCATTCGCTTTTAGAAACTCATGCGCCTCTTTTCTCGGCATCCCGCAGACTGCTGAGGTAGGGTGGAGGAGTTGTAGCATGACTGATCCGAGCTGAGGAAAGTTGGTCTCTTTCATATTCACCCGAAAATCAGATCGAAGATGCAAAAGGTTTCCTGCCATGACTGTTTTTGGACCATGCTCTTCGTATTCTCGAAGTCTGATTTTCTTAAAACAATCTACAATGTATCGACTGACAAGTGCTTGTTCCTCAATTTCCTTCTGAGTCCAAGCTGCTGATTTAAGCGGATTTTCCCCTTTGGCTACCTGTGTACCGGCAAGGGACATGGTATAAAAATGATCTCCACTGGTCTCGATTAATATCTCAGGGCTAGCTCCCATCCAGGAACCTACATCGGGTAGGTGGAAGAAATTCACAAATGAATTGGGATAGGTGTGGATTAGGTTGAGCAAGCTTTTTCCCAAGTCAAAATCCTTGGTCATTTCCAAGGTTTTGGTTCGGGCAGGAACCACTTTCTCCATAGATCCCATTTTGACTGCTTCTATACTTTTTCGAACCAGCTCCAAAAAGTGCTCCTTATCTCCTCCGTTTTTTTTGATCTCTTGAGCAGAGAGTTTAGGGAAATGATCTGCAGAAAATTGAAGAGATTTATCTCCTTGTTCAGCAAACTTCTGAATCCATTCGGGTAGGTTGGTTTCGCTTTGATCTTTTGCAAAAGGGATTTTAAAATACTCCTTGGATTCTATAAAAAAGGCCGAATGATCGGCTTGATCTTCAAAAGGATGAACTATAAAGCCGGATGGCACATCTTCGAGAGAAATATTGACTTTTCTTGCCAACTTCGAATCATCGAAAACCACTTCCAACTCATTACTTTTTGGTCTTTTCCATAAGGCAAAGGAACCACCGAATTGGAATCCTGCATGAAGAATTTGCTGAAGAGCCTCGTACTGGGAAATGGATTTGGCTGCTAAGGATTCAATCATTTTTTATCTAAAATAGCCATTGTAATTCTGCTTACGCAGCAAAGGGCCTCTTGTTCGTTATAGATTTTTATTTCCCAAACCTGGGTACTTTTTCCTAAATGTATGGCTTTTGCAATGCCTTTTACCCTTCCTGAACGGACAGATTTGAGGTGGTTTGCGTTGATTTCCAATCCAACACAAGTTTGACTCTTCAAATCAATGGTTAAGGAAGCCGCTACGCTTCCCAGCGTCTCTGCTAGCACTACATTCGCTCCCCCGTGTAACAAGCCCATTGGTTGTTTGGTTTTGCTATCTACGGGCATGGTTGCACTTATGAAGTCATCCCCAATTTCTGTAAAAACAATATCCAGATGGCTCACCATGGTATTTTGACCGCTTTGGTTGAGCTGTTGCAATGAAGGCTTTGTTTTAAAAACCATGAATTCTATTGGGAATTGATTTTATTTGAACTTTGACAAAAATATAGAAAATGCAGCGAAAAAAAATTTACTTAGTCAGACATGGGCAGACTGATTTCAATCTCAAAGGGGTAGTACAAGGAAGTGGCATAGATGCACCTATCAATGAAACCGGTAGATCCCAAGCAGCTGCATTTTTTGAAGCATACAAGGATGTCGAGTTTGATCAGATCTACCATACTTCTCTCATTCGTACTCGCCAGTCCATTCAGCAATTTGTGGATAGAGGAATTCCCACCACAGCTTTAGCGGAATTGAATGAGATTTCATGGGGTGAATATGAAGGAACTCCGATGACGCCACAGGAAAATGAATACTACCGGCATATGTTGCATCAGTGGCAGGAAGGAAATTTGGACTATGCTATAGCCGGAGGAGAAAGTCCTAATCAAGTAGCGGTAAGGCTACAGCGGGGGATAAATAAAATAATTTCGGGTCCTGGCGAAACGATTCTGGTATGCATGCATGGTAGAGCCATGCGTATATTTTTGAGTTTGATTTTTCACTACGACCTGCGCTACATGGATCAATTTGAGCACAGCAATCTGTGTCTTTATTTACTGGAGCAACTTGGAGAAGATAGATTTGTGCTGCGAAAGGCAAATGATCGAGCTCATCTTAAAGCTCTGTAAGCAATTTTCGGCTTTTGGTTTTTGACTCTTTAATTTGTGATTGCTCACTTAGGAAATTCTCAAAAACAGATTCATTCTTGGTCAAATCATAAACTCGAAATGCAATGTCTTCGAGTTTTAAAGATTTTTTTCCTGAAACTTCTACTAAAAAGTCGCCAAGAAAGCATTCATCAAAATCACAAGAAGGAATTTCAATGAAAAGGGCAAGTTCTGAATTGCCTTCATAGCTTTTGGTATCAAAAGAAGAAAATTGCTCTTCTATCTGATTCAGTGCTATTTTATGCTGTTTGAGTTCCTGAGATTGGAAGATGACCAAAAAAGTTTTGGATTCGGGCTGAATCGCCTGAACCTGTAGTCCTATAAAAGTGAATAATATGACTGCCAGAAACTTTCTCATGCCTTAATATAAACATTAAAGTCCTCGGAAAGCAAATTTGTTTGGAGGCAAAAAATAAACCCCGAGAAAATATCCCGGGGTTTGAATGTTGTTAAGCTTTTGCGGTACGCTTCTTTTTTGGCTTTTCTTCGACGATTTCGTCTTCGACGCCTGCCAAGATTCTTCCGCAGTGCTCACACACGATGAGTTTTTTCTTTTCGCGAATATCTGCCTGACGCTGTGGTGGTACGGTATTGAAACAACCGCCACAAGCTCCACGCTTCACCATCACTACTGCAAGACCATTTCTCGCATTAGCTCTGATTTTTTCATACGACCTGTAGAGTCTGTCATCCACCTTTTTGATGGATTTTTCTCTTTCTGATCTCAACTTATCTTCTTCTGCCTCACTTTCGGAGACAATTGTAGACAATTCGTCTTTCTTTTGATCAAGATCTTTCTGTCTGTCCTTCATGACAGCATTCAAATCATCAAGATCTAATTTCTTCTGGTCGATTTTTGCGCCTGCTTCTGCGATCTTCTTTTTCGAAACTTGAATTTCAAGATCCTGAAGCTCCAATTCCTTGGTGATAGCATCGTATTCGCGGTTATTGCGAACATTCATCTGCTGCTCCTGATATTTTTTAATCAGTTTTTCAGACTCTTTGATACTTTCCTTGAAATTTTTGATGTCCTGTTCGTAGGCTTCAATTTCATTTCTGAATTTTTCAAGTCTGGTCTCATAACCGGCGATTTCATCTTCGAGATCCTGAACCTCCTCAGGCAGTGCTCCCCGTACTTTGATGATCGCATCCAGTTTAGAATCTATCAGCTGTAAATTGTGTATAGCGTCGAGTTTTTGTGCTACTGTACTTTCCATGTACTATCGGTAGGATGTGGGATTTGTAACTACTTTCGTCAAATAGAGTGCAATATTAGGAAAATTTTGCGACAATAGTTCTGATAGTAACTCTTTTGTAAAAATTTCGCTTTCATAGTGCCCGATATCGCAAAGCATAAGCTGGCCCTCTGCATCAAAAAACTCATGGTATTTAACGTCTGCGGTCACAAAAGCATCCGCACCATGTCTTTTAGCATCGCCCAAAAGGAATATTCCTGCCCCGCCACAAACAGCTACTTTTTTGATAGGTTTCCAGCGAAGTGCCGTGTGTCTCACTACCTGAAGGTTCATTCGCTCTTTGAGATAGTCCAAAAAGTCTAGCTCCTCCATCGGCGATTCCAATTCCCCTATCATTCCAGCACCTACCTCCTGATTTTCGTTTTCAAGATCTTGAAGGTAGAAGGCCACTTCTTCATAAGGGTGGCTTTTTTTCATAGCAGAAACTACCTTTTGGCTCAAATATTTGGGTAGAATTACTTCTGCTCGCACTTCTGCTTCGTAGGAGGGGGCCCCAGCTTTTCCTGAGTATGGATTGGCTGCATCGGATGGAGTAAAAGTTCCCATTCCATTGACTTGAAAAGAACAGTTTTTGTATTCCCCGATTTGTCCTGCACCGGCTTGGTAGACAGCATCTAGCACTTGGTTTTTTGCATCTTCAGGCACAAAAAAAGTAAGCTTGCTTAATATGCCTTTTTTGGGCTGAAGAATCTTGGGGTTGAGAAGCGAAAGACGATCTGCGATCCGCTTGTTTACTCCATGAGCGACATGGTCAAGATTGGTATGAATGGCGAAAATCGCGACATCGTTTTTGATTGCTTTGATGACAGTTCGCTCCACGTAGTTTTTCCCCGTGAGGCTTTTCAGACCTTTGAAGACAATCGGATGATGGGCAACCACCAAATTAACTCCGAGTTGGATAGCCTCGTCTATTACCTCCTCAGTACAATCCAAAGAACAAAGTATGCCTTTGACAGGCTGATTGGGATCTCCTGCTATCAGCCGTGCATTGTCGTAGGACTCTTGGTAGGCAGGAGGTGCAAGTTGATCTAAAAATGAAATGATGTCTCGGATTTTGTATTCCATGGTTTTTTGTTTCTTTGATCAAAAATAAGAATTCTTTTAGATGCGAGGGTTGCTTTTTCTTTTGTTTCCTTTTTCTGTTCTCTACGATGGCATCACCCGTCTTCGCAATGCGTTTTATGACTGGGGTCTTTTCAAAAGCACTGATTCCAAGATTCCGGCGGTTGTGGTAGGTAACTTAAGAGTGGGAGGGACCGGCAAAACTCCCATGGTGGAATTTCTGATTCGAAGCTTTCGCTCCGATCATGCTGTAGCAACCTTGTCAAGAGGTTATGGAAGAGTAACAAAAGGTTTTCGAAAAGTCAACTCAGACTCAAAAGTGACAGAAGTAGGTGATGAACCCTACCAAATCCACCAAAAGTATGGACAAGGTATTCAAGTTTTTGTCTCTGAGAATCGTGTTTTGGGGGTAGATGAGATTTTGAAAGAGTCCAAGGTACCAAACTTATTGATCCTGGATGACGCCTTTCAGCACAGAGCTATCCGGGCGCAGGCTTATATTCTTTTGACTACCTGGAATGATCCTTTCTTTAAGGATTTTCTCCTACCAGTAGGGAGACTTCGGGAAAGCCGCCATGGTGCAAAAAGAGCCGATGCGATAGTTGTGACGAAATGTCCAAGCTCTAGAACTTTTCAGGAAGAGAACGAGATGAAAAGGCAGATTCATTCTTATTCGGGTGATACTACACCGGTATTCTTTTCTTCCATCGATTATGGAAAGCCTCTAGCTTTAATCCATCAAGAGGCTTTTTCCCCACGTGTGATTCTTTTCAGTGGTTTGGCCGATTCCAGTGCATTGAGGGCTTATTGTGAGCAGAATTATCAAGTGTTGGATGTGGTAGATTTTCCAGATCATCATGCTTATTCTGAAAAGGATTATGAGTTGCTCAAGCAAAAGGCAACAGCTCATGGAAGTAAGAATTTGGTCTTTTTGACGACAGAGAAAGATGGGGTAAAAGTTAAATCACAGCTTAAGAAAGGATTTTTGGGAGAAATTCCGATTTTTGTCCTACCAATTGAGGCCCAGTTTGAGCAAGAGGAAGCGACAGCGCTATTACAACTAATCCAACAAAAAGTCTTTGGAAAAGACCACAAAGGTGAATAAATCCATACTCGCAGTATTTATATTCTTTTTTTTAGGATTGATTCAGCATTCCTTTGCGCAGCGCCCTATTCCCCAAAATGGACGGCAGGTTCAAAACCCAAATCAGCGAGTGCAGCAGGAAGCTTTGCAGCAGGGAGAAGTTGAAGGAGAGGAGCAAACGGGCAGGAGAACTCTTTTGGACGATAGTACCCGGATGGTTTTTGGGCCTACGACTGCCTTATTTTTCTATGAAAAAGATATCAAGCGAAACAGTTTGACGCTTTATCCCCAAGATACTTCATTGACCAATTTTCATAATTATGACCCTCTTGCAAAAGGGGGGTGGAAATATCAGGACCTCGGAAATATCGGCTCCGCTGCCCAGCCTATTTTTTATGAAATACCTGATCAAATTGGTACTCGATCTGGATTTCATGCATACGACATCTACTATCACAATCCCGAAACCAGAAAGTACTTCGATACCAAGTCTCCCTTTACCAATATGTCAGCTTTTTTTGGTGGGGGTAATCGAAATATGTTGGATTTGGAGTTTGCCCGAAATGTGAATCCACGCTGGAATATTGGATTTGAATTCCATACTATTCGGTCCCGAAAAACACTAAATCCAATCGCCAGGGATGACAATATGGTGGAGCAGACATCCTATTCGCTGCACACCAATTATCGATCTGAAAATGGCCGATATTGGCTCCTGGGGAATTTCTCAAGGATGAGGCACGTGGTGAACGAGATTGGTGGAATTATCCCTCCTGAAGAGGACTCTACCTCAGTTTACTTCACCTATGAAGATGCCAAAGTTTGGTTGCGAAACTCCCAAGCGAGAGACCTAAGGCAGGATTACCATTTCTATCATGAGTATAAAGTGAGGGACGGCCTTCAGATCTATCACGTTTTCGACAGAAAGAGTCAGGATATCAGGTTTGATGCCTTACTGAATTCGACTGACTCTCTTTTTTATCCTTCTACAAGATTGCTGGAGCCCGACACCACGAGAAATATCCATGATTTTTCAGAGTGGAAAAATGAATTTGGATTAAAAGGAACCTTCGGAGGCTTTTTTTACAATGCCTATGCAAAGCTCCGAAATGGTAGAATGCAAAACCCTGCTTTCGAAAGCGACAATACCTTCAATGAAGTATTTATCGGCGGGCAGCTTATTGGGAAACTTTCCGAGAAGTGGTCTTTAAGTGCAGATGGGGAATACCTACTTCCCGGCGCGTTTCGGATTCATGGAGTTTTTCAATCTCCCTGGCTGGATGTGGAATATACCAAGGCCCTTTACAAACCCAGTTCCATGCAGCAGCGATATGCCGGTAATCACTTCAACTGGGACAATGATTTCGACAATGTTGGCGTGGATCAAGTCACCGGGACGCTTAAACTAGATATCGGCAAAGCTAAAATAAGACCGGGCTTGACTATCAACCGAGTAAATAATTATATCTATTTTGATGAAAGCAGGTTGCCTGTTCAAGCAGATGGAGAAGCGTTTATGCTGATGCCCAGCGTGAAATCTGCTATTCGGGTTGGTAAAAAATTCCAATGGGATGCGGAGGTGATTTTCACAAGTGTATCCGGAGGGGCAGCTGATGCATTTCGAATTCCTGAGTTATTTGCAAATACCCGTTTTTACTTCGATAGTCCTGCATTTGATGAAAATGTATTCCTGCAATTTGGATTGGATATTCGCTATCACTCTTCTTATTTTGCGGATGCCTATTGGCCATCCCATCAGCAGTTTTACCTCCAAAACACCTTTGATGTGTATGCCTATCCGGTGGTTGACGTGTTTTTGAATTTCCGAATCAACAGAACTCGAGTTTTGCTGAAATACAATCATTTGAATTCGGGGATGATGAGTCGAGATGGATATTTTGTAACGCCTGACTACACTGGAATTCGATCCTTTATTGATTTGGGAATCACTTGGTATTTATTCGATTGATGGTGTCCTGAACTTGATTGATGAATTGCTGTTTGATTAAAAGACATTTGAAGAAAAAGATTGGTTGACTGATGAGTTGGCAAGAAAGTACGAAAGAAAAAATGCTGAATCTCCAGCTACCTACAGATCCCAGATGGGTGGGAATAGCGGAGATGCAGATTGAAGATATTTTGGTTGATCATGCTTATTGCGAGCAAAAGGCGGCTTCCTCCTGCATTTCCTTGATCATCCGATACAATGATTTGGATGAACTGGTAGATACTTTGACTCCGATCGTAGCGGAGGAGTGGGGACACTTTGAGCGGGTCATGGAGCAGCTTCGCAAAAGAGGTATGCGATTTGGGAAGCAGCGAAAAGATGAATATGTGGCGAAGCTTTATGACTTTGTTCGCAAAGGGGGGAGCAGAAAAGATCAGTTGACAGAAGGACTACTCATGAATGCTCTGATTGAGGCAAGAAGCTGTGAACGATTCAAGCTTCTGTCCAAAAATATTGAGGATGAGGAGCTTCGGAAATTTTACTATGAATTGATGATCTCGGAGGCCGGCCATTATGTGGCCTTTATTGATTTAGCCAGAAAATACCAAGATCCCGAAAAAGTAAACAAGCGTTGGAAGGAATGGCTGGAATTTGAGGCTGAGGTAATGAAAAATATGGAGCTTCGAGGTGATCGAATGCATTAAGTAATATTTTAGGAAGTATCTTCGTGAAATGCTTATACTTATTGGCAGAAATAAATTTTGAATAAAGAAATTGTTCTAAAAGCGGACAGAATATGAATTTGATCGAAAATATGCGTGAGGCGACCAAGTCAGTGCAGGTGAATATCCTGCGGACAATTTTGACTGGTGCCATCATTGCCATTGGGATTTCTTCCTTGGTTGGAATGTTGACAGCCATTGACGGAATCAAAGCACAGATTGCCGAGAGTTTTTCGGGATTGGGTGCCAATACTTTTGACCTGCGAAATAGGGGTTTTTCCGGTGGTAGAGCCATCCAAGAGGGAGAGAAGGAGAAGACCTATCCGATCATCACCTACAAGGAATTCATGGAGTTCAAGAATGAATATTCTGCGTATGGGATTTCCACAGTTTTCACCAGAGTTTCGGGTTCTGCTGAGGTTAAAAGGGACTCTAAAAAGTCTGATCCAAATGTTCGTGTCGTAGGAGCCGATGATAATTACCTTTCTATCAAAGCCATCAAGTTGGACGCAGGGCGAAACTTTTCAAATGTCGAAATCCGCTATGGAAACAATGTCTGCATCATTGGAAAAGAGATCAAAGAGATACTATTTGAGTCAAACGAGAATCCAGTCAATGAAAAGATAACGGTCTATGGCCGACCTTATACCGTGATTGGCGTACTGGAAGAGCAAGGAGGCGTAGGAAATGATCAAGGAGCTGATCGTCAGATATTGATTCCTGTGGAAAATGCTTCTCGACTGGATCAACGTGGTACCTTCCGATATCAGGCTACTTCCGTGGCTTCTGGACCTGATAGATTGGAGTATGAAATGGGTCAGGCGATTGGAATTATGCGAAAAATCCGTCAAGACAGAGTAACTGAAGAGGATTCTTTTGAACTGACAAAAAGTGAGTCTGTGGCTGAGAGCTTGGAGGAAGTAGCAGGTTACTTGCGAATTGGAGGTTTTGGAATAGGCTTTATCACGCTTTTGGGTGCATCAATTGGTCTAATGAATATTATGCTCGTTTCAGTTACCGAGCGAACTCGTGAAATTGGAATCCGCAAAGCTTTAGGCGCAACTCCACTTCGGATCCGTCAGCAGTTTTTGATCGAGGCAATTGTGATTTGCCTTTTTGGTGGAGTGGTAGGCGTTTTACTAGGAATTACCATCGGAAATGTCATCGCTAATTTCATTGGTCCGGGAGGATTCTTGGTTCCTTGGCTTTGGATGTTTGTGGCATTCGTGATTTGTGTGGTGGTTGGCTTGCTCTCGGGATATTTCCCCGCTTTCAAAGCAAGTAAACTGGATCCAATCGAATCACTTCGATACGAATAATGAAATATTTAAATGTCTGCTTTCTTACCATTAACCAAAATATATTAAGTTCACCTCGACTTCGCTCGGTGAACGTTACTTCGTAAAGTTGGAGAAGGGGAGGAAAATGCGGTGCTGCCGCATTTTCCTCCCCTTCTAAAATTAACCGCGAATCCGGAGGCCGAGCGAGGTCGAGGCCAATTTGAACTATGGGTATGATTGAGGATAATTAGAATTCAAAAAACCCGCTGGAAACTTAATTCCAGCGGGTTTTTTTTGGCTTTTATTTTTAATAAATAAAAACTATCCCAACCAAGCGCCCCAAGGTATTCTGCTGAGAATAAGCACCAAACCCACGGCGTAAAGCATGTAAATACTTCTGAATTTTGCTCGGGAAGTTTGAGCTTTTTTAGCCCGGCTGTAGCCAATAGTAATTAGCACAATCGCCACGATGTTGATAAGTGGATGCTCCAAAGCCGTCAATCTAGCAGCAGGGTCAGACATTGCTCCTCCGCCTTGTAGAAGCGATAGTCCTACAGGGCTCACAAAGTAAAGAATCAAGCCAAGGAGTAATTGGACATGGGAAAGGATGAAAGCAATCAGTGCTATTTTTCTGTCTTTTTCTGTAAACTCACGTCCACTGAGTGAGCCGATAAGCATTAAGAAGATCACGACTATCAGTGCGATGAGCACTAGGTAAGCCAGTCCGGAGTGTGCATGTTGTAATCCTGTGTACATAGTTCGATTTGTTTGTGTGAAAATAGCTGAAAATGGAAAAAGGTTTCCAAAAAGACCGAAAATTAGTCGACAAATAGCACTAGGCCTTTGAGGTACTCTGTCTCAGGGTGGAAAATATTGATCGGATGATCTGCAGGTTGGGAAAGCTGATGAAGTATTCGAGTTCTCCTGCCAGTTTCCATGGCCGCTGCTGTGACTGTATGCGCAAAAAGGTTTTTGTCCACTACTTGGGAGCATGAAAAAGTAAATAGAATTCCCCCTTTTTTTATTCGTTTCAGAGCTTCTGCATTCAGTCGCTTGTAGGCCTGAACCGCATTATGCCGGGCTTTGATGTTTTTGGCAAAAGCCGGAGGATCCAAAACGATGATATCATAATCGTCTCCTATTTCACGGATGTATTTGACCACATCAGCCACTTTGGATTCGTGCTTGCCTTTGATCTCAGGATTAAGCTTGATGTTTTCTTCTGTGAGTTCGATGGCTTTGGCCGAAATATCTACTGAATGAACTTCTTCTGCACCTTCTAGAAGAGCCAAAACTGAAAATCCACCGGAATAACAGAAGGTATTTAAGACTTTCTTTCCCTTGGAATAATCCGCCAAAAGTTTTCTGTTTTCTCGCTGATCGATGAAAAAGCCTGTTTTCTGGCCTTTGTCCCAATCAATGCGGTAGGTGGCTCCATATTCTTGAACCAAATCTGTTTCCGGGCTACCAAAAACCCAATTGTTCTCATTAATTCCAAAATGCTTGGGCAGCGTTTCGGAGCTCTTATCGAAAATAGCTTTTAGCTTTTCACCATAGCAATTTTGGAGTGCCTCGCTGATGTTTTCCAGATGCTGGTGCATCCCAATTTGATGACATTGGATCACGGCTGTGCCATTGTAAAAGTCTATAATCAAGCCGGGCAATAAATCACCTTCTCCGTGAATCAAACGGTATACATTGGTCTGGCTGCTATCCGTCAATCCCAAACTGTTTCGAAGTTGAAAAGCGGACTGTATTTTTTCATCCCAAAAATTCTGATCGATTTCCGACTTTTCGAAGGAAATCATCCTCACCATGATGGAACCATTGGAAAAGTGTCCGATTCCTAAGAATTCTCCTCCTCTTGAATAGACACTGACAAGCGCACCGTTTTCTAGATCGCTTTCTTGCTCGGCAATAGCACCTGAGAATACCCAATGATGCCTTCTTTTAAGAGAGATTTCTTTTCCTTTTTTGAGGATGATTTTAGGATAGTTCATGGGATTGATTTTTTGATTTGGGAAATAGAAAACTTCCGATGACCATTCCCAAAATACTGCCTGCCAACCCAAATAGATGGGCGGCTACATCGGAAGAAATGAAATTCATGAAAAGGTAAGTAAGCATTCCTGCAATCATAGACAAAAATGCTCCGCCTCGAGAGGCTTTTTTCCAATAAAAGCCTGCCGTAAGCGGTACAAACAGCGAAACCAACATCAAAATGGAAGCTCCAGCAACCAGATCGTAAATGTTTGATTTCCAACTAGCCATGATGGTAGCGATGATTGCCACCAAAACTACATTGATCCTTAGAATCCAAAGGAAGTGCCTGTCTGATAAATTTTGTCCAAAATAGGGTTTGATGATATTTTCTGAAATGATAGCAGAAGGAGCTAGCAGCCCGGAACTAGTCGTACTCATAATAGCTGAAATAAGGGCTCCAAAAAAGACAATTTGGATGGGTAATCCGCCGTGCTCGAGAATCATTCTCGGTAGCAGCATTTGATTATTGTCTAGGGATAATTCGGGATAAAGCACACGAGCACCTAAGGCAATAAACAATGGGAGCAAACCAAAAGACAAATAAAATATCCCGGCCAAATAGGTGGACTGTACTGCTACTTTTTGACTTTTGGCAGACATCACCCGCTGATAGATATCCTGGCTGGGTATGGAACCTAAGCCCAAAATCATCCAAGCCCCTAGATAATTGAGCCAATCAGTAGGATTGGCCTCAGGGATAAATCGAAAGCTACCTTCAGGCGCTTGATCGATAACAGCCGTAAATCCCCCTGCCTGCTTAGCTACCATAATTGCCACCCAAAGTAAACCAATGACAATGACTGTGGTCTGAATAAAATCAGTGATGGAGATGGCCCACATTCCTCCAAGAAAGGTGTAAAGAACTACTACACCGGCGGCTATCAAGATTCCCTGCAATAAGCTAAGGTCGGTGACCGCTCCTAAGACTAAACTCAAAGCGACCAATTGGGCGGCAACATAGCCAAAGTAGGCCGGAATCATAAAGATGGATGCTGTCAGTTCTACTTTTCTCCCGAAGATTCTTCCAAATACATCCCCGATGGTCAGGACATTCATCCGATACATGGGCTTCAAGTAAAAAGCTCCAAAAAGAATCAAACAGAGAGCGCCTCCAAAAGGATCTTCGATTACGCCGAGAAGTCCTTCTTCTAGGTATACCGAGGATGCTCCAAAAATTGTTTCTGACCCAAACCAAGTGGCAAACAAGGCGGATGCAGATAGAAAAAGAGGAAGAGATCTGCCTGCTAGGACAAAATCTCCTGAGTTCTTGACAAGCCGTGAGGACCAAATCCCGATCCCCACGGTGATTGCCAAATAAACGATGATGGCCGTCAGTAGCAACCCGACTAGCCTTTAGCGTACATCTTTTCCCGCAAGGCTTTTATTTCCTCACTTTCCAAGTAATCATCATAGCTGGTCCGTCTGTCAATCACACCATTTGGAGTGAATTCAACTACTCTGTTGACCGTGGACTGCACAAATGCATGGTCATAGGAGGAGATGAAGACCGTACCGGGAAATTCAACCACGGCATTATTGAATGCTGTGATGGACTCTAGGTCAAGGTGATTGGTAGGTTCATCCAAAACCAGGAAGTTTGGATTTTGAAGCATCATTTTGGAAATCATGCAGCGGACTTTTTCACCTCCCGAGAGTACTGTACATTTCTTCAAAGTCTCTTCACCTGTGAAAAGCATTCGCCCTAAAAAGGTTCTGACATAAGCTTCTTCCTGATTGCTGGAATATTGCCGCAGCCAGTCGATGAGGTTCAGGTCTGAGTTGAAATACTTGGAATTTTCATTGGGTAAATAAGCCTTGTTGATGGTAACTCCCCATTTGAAAGTTCCTTTCGTAGGCTTTTGCTCTTCCATGATGGTCTCAAAGAATTTGTTGACCGCCTGCTTGGTTTTGGAGATAAAAGCGATTTTATCGCCTTTGTCCACCATTAGATTTACATCTGTGAAATAGGTTGTTCCATCTTCCACCAGCTCTAAACCTTCAGACATGAAAATCTGGTCTCCAGCTTCACGCTCTGGCTTGAAAATGATGCCCGGGTATTTTCTAGAACTTGGCTCAATGTCGTCCACGTTCAGTTTTTCAAGCATTTTCTTTCTTGCGGTTGCCTGCTTGGATTTGGCCACGTTCGCAGAGAATCTTGCGATAAATTCCTGAAGTTCCTTTCGTTTTTCCTCCGCTTTTTTGTTTTGATCAGATCGTTGCTTGAGTGCAAGCTGGGACGATTCGTACCAGAAAGTATAGTTTCCTGAGAAGATTTTAATCTTGCCAAAATCAATATCTACGATGTGCGTTGAGACCTCATCCAGAAAGTGTCGGTCGTGAGACACAACAATGACCAGGTTCTTAAAATTGATCAAGAAGTCTTCCAACCAACCGATGGTTTCTGCATCCAAGTCGTTGGTAGGTTCATCAAGAATCAGGATATCTGGATTGCCGAAAAGGGCTTGTGCGAGCAAAACCCGAACTTTTTGATTACCAGCCAGTGCTTTCATAGGCTGATAATGGATGTCTTCGGATATGCCTAGACCAGAAAGTAGTGCTGCAGCATCAGATTCTGCATTCCAACCATCCATTTCCGCAAATTCGGCTTCGAGCTCTGATGCGCGAATGCCATCTTCTTCCGAAAAGTCTGGCTTCATGTAGATCGCATCTTTCTCCTCCATGATGGAGTAAAGTTTTTTGTGACCCATCAACACGGTCTTCAGTACCTCTATCTCATCGAATTCGAAGTGATTTTGCTTCAAAACAGCCATCCGTTGGCCGGGGGTGATATGAATACTTCCTGAGGTACTGTCGATTTCACCAGAAAGGATTTTCAAAAAAGTGGATTTCCCGGCTCCATTGGCTCCGATGACCCCATAGCAGTTACCAGGTGTAAATTTCAGATTTACATCTTCGAAGAGGGTTCGTTTTCCAAATTTGAGGGAAAGATTATCTACAGAAATCATGGTACTAGTTGTGTTTTTTTGAAGGCGCAAAGATAGGAATAATTATTTCCATGACTATTTATTCTCCTCCGCTAATCAATCCATTTCAGTGCTTACAAGAAGCAGATAACATTTTTCAGTCTCTATGCTTATATTGATCGGGAATTTATGCTGCTGAAGCCGGATGGGAAGACTTTACCAACTCACTATATTTCTTTTAATTTTTTCTGTGTCTTATGCTGTAAAAGCTCAGGTTTCCACAGTTGGAACGGAGTTTTGGGTAGGCTTTATGGACAATAACCGGATCCCACCGAGTAATGGAGGTGCTGGTGCGCCAGATTTTGCAGTACTGATCATCACAGCTAATGAAGATGCGGATGGTAGTATTGAATATCTTGGCAGGACGGCCAATTTCTCTTTGAATGCAGGGCAACAATACACACTTCGGGTTCCTTCGGAGGATTTGGATTTGCTACACCGTAGTTCAGCTGTCACCCAGAATAAGGGGATTTATATTTCTAGCACAGGAAAAATTGCAGTCCATGCCTACAATGAACGATTTCGAAGTGCGGATGGAACAGTCATTTTACCAGTTTCAGCCTTGGGTACAGATTATTTTATCACCTCCCACTATGAGACACTTACCGCCAATGTCAATTTCAACGGAAATATCAATGATGAAAGCACGCTTTTGGTCATTGCTACAGAAAATGACACGGAAGTAGAAATTACCCCTTCTGTCGGCAATATTGGAGGTGGCCCTGCTGGAGCTCCCTATACCATCCGGCTGAATCGTGGACAAAGCTATCAGCTTAAAGCAAAAGCTGATTTGACGGGTTCTCGGGTACGAGTGATTGGTGCCGATGCCAATGAATGTAAAAAGATCGCTGTATTTGGTGGAAATAAATGGACTTCAGTTGGGAATTGTGGGGAAGCAAATGATCACCTCTTTCAGCAGGCTTATCCTGTCAACACCTGGGGTAGTTCCTTTGTGCATGTAGCCCTATCAGGCCGGACTTCGGGTGAGCTAGTCAAAGTTCTAGCTGCTGAAGATGGAACAGAAGTACGAGTAAACGGGGCCTTGGAAGGGACTATTGACCAAGGAGAATGGCTGCCGCTTGAATTTGGGATCAATGAGCATGGTAAAATAGAAACAAGCAAGCCTGCATCAGTTTCGGTTTTTTCAAAAAGCCAAGCCTGTAATGAACCGACTGCACCTGGATCGACTACGGGAGACCCATTTATGATTACCTACAGCCCCAGCGAGCAATTTTTGAAGCAATTAACATTTATCTCTTTGGACTTGCCTTCCATTGTGAATCATTATGTAAATGTGGTTGTCCGAGCCGGAACGCAGGACGGTACCATATTGGATGGACAAAATGTAGGTGGAAGATTCTTTCCCTTGCCAGGAGATCCTAATTTTTTGTATGCCAGAATCAATATTTCACAAGGAGTACATCGCCTGACGAATCCAGATGGATTTGCCGCATATGCCTATGGTTTTGGTGAGTTGGAGTCTTATGGATATGCTGCAGGGGCAGCTTTGGATAATCTAAACTTCGAGACTCAGGCGAATTACGAATTTGACGTCTCAGGAGAAAATGTGGCTTGTCTGAATCAACCTGGAGATTGGATCATCAACTCTGAAAATCCTGATTTCAGCTATTTTGTTTGGGACTTTGGGGATGGTAGTACTTTGCAAGAGGGGAAAGAGGTAAATCATACTTTTACCCAGTCTGGTGAGTATGAAGTGACTGTTTTGGCAGCTTTGAGTCCTAATTCCTGTGATCAACAAGAGGAAGTAACCTTCACTGTGACGGTATTGGATTCCTCTGGAGAGGTAGTCGGTTCTGAATCGGCCTGCCCCGAAGTCGAGGAGCTGCTTTACACCTTTGAAAACTTTGAAAATGTAGAAAGGGTTGAGTTTGAAGTCGATGGGGGAGAGTTGATGGAAATCAATGATCTTTCTGCTGTCATCAGATGGGGTGTGGCTAATGATAATGCAAGCCTAACAGTGACGCCTATTTCTCTTAATGGCTGTCCCGGAGAGCCAATTACATACCCTGTTGTAATCAATCAACGAATAGACGCGATACTACCTGAAGGACCTGAGCAGGTTTGTTTTGATCCTAATGCTTTACAAACCTACACCGTACCAAACGGGCCCACAGGAAGGTCTTACACTTGGACTGTGACAGGAGGACAAATCATCAGCGGGCAAGGAAGTCCTGAAATTGAGGTGAGTTGGGATCAACCGGATATTACAGGTGAGGTTTCATATACTGTTCGAAGTTTAATTGATTCCCTTTGCGAGGGTGAATCAGGAACCTTTGATGTGCGAGTTGAATCTGAATTTTTGGTTTCAATCGAAGAGCTTATTCCGGTGAGTTGTTCGGGTTTTGAAACAGGGGCTATTGACCTCGAAATCCAAGGAGGAGTAGGGCCCTATGAAATTGAATGGTCCCATGACGGCAATCTAAAACAGGAGCGGGCAGGCAATTTATCAGTTGGTACCTACACGGTGAAGATCACCGATCAACTAGGCTGTGAAAGATTAATCGAAAATATTGAAATAGTTGAACCCTTACCTCTTGAGCTTCAGTCCCAAAACCCCGTAGGTGTGTCTTGTTTTGGAAAACCTGATGGCTCAATTTCTTTAAGTATTACCGGAGGTGTATCTCCATATACTATTGATTATGAAGGGGTAAATACTTTTTCAGGAAATCTTCAATTGAATGATTTACCACAAGGACTTTATGAATGGGAAGTTGTAGATGCAAATGGTTGCGTCTTACCCATTTCCTTTGAAATCACCTCCCCACCGGCGCTAAAGGTGGAGGTAAGGTTGGAAAAGCCTGCCTGCCCGGGTGGGAGCAATGGAGAACTATTTGCCTTCCCGGCTGGAGGCCAGGCCCCATATGTGTATGACTGGGACGGTCAAGGGAGTGGAGAACTACTGACAGGTCTCTCAAAAGGAACCTATAATGTATCTGTGATCGATAGTCAAGGTTGTGTCAGTTTGGGGAATGGAGAGGTGGTAGAGACTGCCCCGCAGGTAAGGATGCCAACCGGGTATAATCCGGGCGATGGTTCTGTTTTCGAAGGTATTTCTAATTGCGAGGTAGATTACGAGCTGTGGATCTATAATCGCTGGGGGCAATTAGTGTATCAAGGGTCTACAGGTTGGGATGGTTTTCTTGAAAATGGGCAAGAAGCTCCTACCGGAAATTACTCCTATTTGGCACGCTATTTATTCCCTCTTGAGGATCAACTCCAAACACTTGAAAAGCGTGGTGGTTTCCTTTTGGTTAGGTAAATTTGACTATGATTAGACGAGTGTGGGAGAGTAAGATGAGTGTAGGTAAAAGGTTGATAGCCTTGTTGCTTATACTTTTGCCATTTTTATCCCATGCTCAAATCAGCACCATCGGTCGGGAGTTTTACATCGGCTTCATGGATAATAATCGTCGGAACTCTCAGCCCGATCGCGTAGTCGTAATCATTACAGCTGTAGAGGAAGCAGCCGGAACTATTCAGACTCCCCGCCAAAGCATTACTTTTGACTTAGAACCTGGGGAACAACTTATTCGAGAATTTGATGGAGATGGGGAAGGAGTTATTCACCGGGGAAGTGGAGCTGTAGATTTCAAACCGTTTAAAGTTACTAGTTCAGGAGATTTGACTGTACATGCCATCAATGGACGAGAATACAGTACAGACGGAACAGTTATTCTACCAACTACCGCTCTGAGCAGCGAGTATTTGGTCATGGCGCACTTTGATGTAGTTGATCCGAGTTTGGATCCCGGAAGTAATCAAAACTTCGAAAGCACCCTTCTGGTGGTAGCCATCGAGAATGATACGCAAGTTGAAGTAATTCCTACAGCACCAACTGTCAATACTATTCCAGCAGGAGCACCCATTCAATTCACCCTGAATGCAGGCGAAAGCTATCAAATCAAAGCCAACGGAGATCTGACAGGCTCTCGTGTTCGAGTACTAAATGCCAGCTCAGATTCCTGCAAGCTTTTGGCAGTATTTGGAGGAAATAAGACCTCTAGCGCAGGAGATTGTGGTACGAGTGGAGATCATATTTTTCAGCAAGCTTACCCACTCGAAAGTTGGGGCAAAGAGTATATCCACGTTCCTTTAGCAGGTCGGACTTCGGGAGAAATTGTCAAAGTTTTGGCTTCTGAGAATGACACAGAAATTCGTGTGAACGGCGTATTAAGAGCTACCCTTGATGCACGTGAGTTTACCCGTTTTGAATTTGGCAAGGATGAATTGGCTCTGATCGAAACATCAAAGCCCAGCTCGGTTGCTGTAATTGCAAAAAGTGGGGCTTGTAATGAGTTTGGGGTAGCTCCTTTGGGAGACCCAACCCTTTTTCTTCTTAGTCCCAATTCGCAGCAACTTGAAAGTATTACCTTTTCCACCGGAAAGCTAATTGGTGGCTTTAATCAAGATATTGAGCATTTCGTTACGATTCTTGTAGAAAGCGATGCCGTCAATCAAACCATTTTAAACGGGCAAGCTGTAGGAAATCAATTTCAACCAGTTTTGAATAGCGGTTTTTCCTATGCCCGAATCAAAGTTCCTTTTGGGGTGAATACGCTTTCAAATCCAGAGGGCTTCATTGGATATGTTTATGGCTCCGGATCGATTGAGTCCTATGGTTTTGCGATAGGGGCTAGTTTGGAAAATGTACAGTTTGAAACCGAAACCACCTATGATTTTGAAGTGGTGGGAGATCGGGTGGCTTGCTTGGATCAAGAGGGTTTATGGGAAATATTCCCGGACGATTCCCGCTTTGTTGATTTTTCCTGGGACTTTGGAGATGATTCAGGTTTGAAGAATGGAAAAGCCGTCAATCATACCTTCACCGAGCCAGGAGATTATGAAGTGACTGTTTTTGCATCCACAGGAGACGGCTCTTGCGGCAGTGAAACAGAATTCAATTTTGAGGTGACTGTGGAAGATATTGGAGCTGAGCTCTCCGGTCCTACTTCTCTTTGTCCAGAGACGGCGGGTGTGCGCTACTTTTTGGAAGATGAAGTAGGCGTTTTTGATGTGATTTGGGAGGTAGAAGGAGGTACCTTTACTGAAGTAAATGATCTGGAAATAGTAGTTGATTGGGGTATTGCCAACCCTGCCGCCTATGTTCTAGCAATACCTGTTGCTGAAAATGGTTGTCAAGGCCAAACTTTAGAGCTAGAAATAACTTTGGATGAATCCATTACTCCTGATTTACCGGAAGGGCAATTAGGTCTTTGTGGAACCAATACCGGACCCTTTGATTATGTGGTTCCTTTTCCACAAGCAGGAAAAGAGTACGAATGGTTTATTACTGGAGGTAGCATCATTGGTAATACGATTTCGGAGTCTATTCAAGTAGAATGGGATCCAAATGCTCCGACTAGAAGTTTGTTTTACGAGGAGCGATTGCCGGGTGGAGGTACATGCTTTGGGACATCTGAGGTGTTGACTGTGGATCAATTTCCTGAGTTATCGGTGGAGCTTGGTTCGGCAATTAGTCCCTCCTGTCCAGGAGACCAGAATGGTCAAATCGAACTGAATATTTCTGGAGGATCAGGCCTTTTTGCTTTTGAGTGGTCTCATGATCCGAATCTTAATGAGCCCATAGCTGAAGGCTTAGTGGCTGGAGTTTATCAGGTTTTAGTCCGGGATTTACAAGGTTGTGGCGATTTCCCTTTTGAAGTTGAAATTCAGGATCCCGCTCCCATAGAATTACTTTCCATTACCCAAAATAGGCCATTATGCAAGGCCAGTGGTGACGGACAGGTCATTTTGGAAATGATAGGAGGGACGGCACCTTTTACTGCTGTAGGAAATCAAAGCGAATGGAATTCTGGTATTTTAACTGTTTCTGGGATTTCTGAAGGAGAATTCAATTTACTTGTCCAGGATGATAATGGCTGTACCTTCCCAGTCCAGGGAATAATGGAAGCTCCAGAAGCTTTGGAAATCAGTTTTGAACAACTTAGCCCGGGATGTCCCGGTGGGGTAGATGGGGCAATCAGAGTGATTCCCACAGGAGGAACAGCCCCTTATCAGGTAATTTGGGAACAAGGCGGGAATTCAGATATTCTCGAGTCGCTTTCATCGGGAGAGTATGGTGTCAGAGTAATAGATGCAAATGGCTGTGAAGTCAGCGGGGTAGGTGTAGTTCCAGATGCTCGCCCGGCAGTCCGCATGCCAACGGGTTTTGATCCACAAGATGGACCATACCAGCCAGTTTCCAACTGCAGTATCTCTTACGAACTGTTAATTTTTGATCGCTGGGGACAATTACTGTATTCCGGCGTCGAAGGTTGGAATGGGCTTTTCAAAGGCGAATCCATGCCTGTAGGTGTGTATACCTACTATCTCAATTATGAATATGCTTTAGAGTCGGGCCTTCAGACGGATCAAATTCGTGGGTCATTTACTTTGATTCAATAATTACATTTTTATCCATGCTTTCTCTTAGTATTTGATACTTTTGTTAAGCAATTTTTGAAAAATGAAGAAAATTTTAATTACAGGTGGAGCTGGATATATTGGCTCTCATACAGCAGTAGAATTGATCAATTCGGGATTCGAGCCCATCATCATTGATGATTTCTCCAATTCTCAGGAAAAAGTTTTGGACAGACTGGAAGAAATTACCGGTAAAGCAATTACCTGCTATCAAGGAGATTGTGCAGATAGGAGTCTTCTGGATCAGGTGGCAAAAGACCATCAACTGAGTGGCGTGATTCATTTTGCAGCTTTCAAAGCAGTGGGAGAAAGCACAGAACTCCCCTTAAAATACTACAGAAACAATCTGGTTTCCCTCATAGAGATTATGGAATTTATGCGGGATCATCAAATCCAAGATTTGGTCTTTTCCTCCTCCTGCACTGTATATGGACAGCCAGACGTCCTTCCTGTCACAGAAGCTACTCCTCGAAAGGATGCCGAGAGTCCTTACGGAAATACCAAAAAAGTATGTGAGGATATGTTGGTAGATTTTGTGAAAAGCAAGCCTGGTATTCGAGTCATCTCGCTCCGCTATTTCAATCCTGTGGGAGCTCATCCAAGCGGAAAAATAGGCGAACTTCCTCAAGGGAAGCCTAATAATCTTGTCCCATTCGTGACGCAAACAGCAGCCGGGATTCGAGAAAAACTGACCGTTTTTGGAGATGATTATGATACGCCTGATGGCTCCTGTGTAAGAGACTTCATTCATGTGATGGATCTTGCCGATGCCCATGTCAAAGCCTTAGCTTACCTGGATGAAAAAGAGAACAATTTTTATGACGTGTTCAATGTGGGTACTGGGAAGGGAGACACTGTCTTGCAAGTCATCAAAACTTTTGAAGAAGTTACCAATGTCAAGCTGAACTATGAAATCGGTCCTAGAAGACCTGGTGATGTGGTGAAAATCTGGGCTGATACCCATAAAATCAATGAGGTGCTTGGCTGGTATCCAAAATACTCGCTTGCCGATTCCATGCGTGACAGTTGGAACTGGCAAAAAGGCTTGTAATCAATTCATTAAATAAAGAAAAAAACTCAGGGGTATATTTTTAGAAGAAAGGAATTTGCATGATGATAACTCAATTGACTTTGCAGATGATGTCTCGATGTAAGCAATTATTTCTGTCAATTACATTTTTACTTTTTTTAAGTAACTCCTTCGCTCAGGTTCCAAAATTGGCTCTTGCGGATTCGCTGGCTAAGGAAATACTTGAAAATGAAGGTCTTTACACCGTTGCAAGTGGTCTCAAGCCAATGAGCACTGTCTTACAATTTGATTTTCAGATCGATACCTTAAGCCAAGAGTTTTTAGATGAAAAAGCTGTCGAAGCCAGTTTGAGTAGTTTTCACAGTGTCTTGAGTCTACTCGAAAATGAGAACATAAAATTCATCATTCTTCCTTTCAAATCGATTTATGGGGATAAGCGAACCTTTCAGATTCTTGTTTTCCATCAAGAGTCTGTTGAAGAAAAGATAAAGGAGTTCTCATCTTTTTTTCTAAAAAGAGGTATTCTTCCAGAGACACCAGTCCATCAGATTCTCTCTATAGTTGAGTTTGGGGAAAAATACGAGAGATATCAGGCATATGGGTATTTTTTTGGCTATCCCGAGCATGCTGTGAATTTCTTTGTCAATGCTTCATTATCGTATGAACAGACCAATGAGTTTTTAGAAAGGGATTTCTTTCAAATTCCAGTAGCCAGTATGGAAGAGGGGCACTTTGTATACGCAGTTCCCAAAGGATATGAACCTGCGGAGATTGATCTTAGAATCCGTCTAGATGCAAGTGAAATATTATCCAAATACAAAGAATTCAAATCTGAAGTCGATTTTGAAACTAAGAGCTATCCTTTTTTGGAATTGTATTTCCAGATTTTGGACTTAGCTTTTTCAGAAAACAAAGAAGAGGTTTTTTTGGACTAAATCAATTAATCTGATTTTTGGCTTTTCAATCAAATAGAAAAGACTAACTCTTCGGACAAGCCGAATGCTCAGATTCTGGAAGCTTCTTCCTTCACTCTTCCGCCTTCGAGCCCGATGATCAAAGTAATCTAGGCTCTAGGCAGAATTCTTCAGTAAAGTTAATAACCGGCTGCTTGACCGTCTTTTCTGGATTCGGATGCTCCGTAGTAAACTTTTCGAACGGGATCAAATTTGATGGCCTGATAACCTCCGAAGGCTCCGACCCTGAATTCTACCCGATGGCCCATTTCTTCCAATTTCCGAATCACTTCATAAGAAAATCCACTTTCCAAATTAAGCGAGCCCCCAGAAGTCATTTTTGATCCGGTGGGTTGGGAGGAGCCTGTATGGCGCATGCGGGGAGCATCTCCTGCTTCCTGAATATTCATTCCGAAATCGATGATATTAACCAAAATCTGGGTATGACCTTGAGGCTGCACAGCGCCACCCATGAGACCAAAACTCATAAATGGCTCTCCATCTTTAGTCACGAAAGCAGGAATGATGGTGTGAAAAGGTCGCTTTCCCCGAGCTAGCGAATTCCAATGATCCGGATCTTGTACATTGAACATTTGACCTCGATTTTGGAGGACAAATCCAAGACCGTCAGGAACCATGCCTGAGCCAAATTCATCATAAATACTTTGGATAAATGAAACCATATTACCCTCTGAATCAGCGACAGTCAAATAGGTGGTATTTCCTTTTTCCAGATCTCCAGCGGCATATTCTTGGGCAGCTTTTGAAAGGTCGATAAGCTTTCTTCTTTCAGCGGCATACTCCTTCGAAATCAAGTATTCAACAGGGATCTCATTAAAAGCCGGATCAGCGTAGTATTTTGCCCGGTCTTCGTAGGCAAGTTTTTTAGCTTCTGTAAGTACGTGGAGATATTCTGCACTTCCGAAGCCCATGGATTGAAGGTCAAAGCCTTCCAGGATATTGAGCATTTGCAGAGCGGCGATTCCTTGACCGTTAGGAGGCAGTTCCCAGACATCATAGCCACGATAGTTAGTGCTTACTGGGTCAACCCATTCAGATGTATGATTTTTTAGATCTTCATAGCTCAAATAGCCGTCATTATCCTTCATAAACCGATCGATGATCCTTGCAATTTCTCCTTCATAAAAGGCTTCTCTTCCACCTTTGGCAATCATGTCATAGGTCCTTGCCAAGTCAGGGTTTTTAAATATATCTCCTTTCTGAGGTGTAGTTTTTCCATTGGGCATGTAGGTCTTTCTAAATCCAGGCAAATCTTGCATTCGTGGCCAGTCGTCATTCATTTGCCAAGCAATCACCTCGGATACCGGAAAGCCCTTATTCCCGTAATCAATTGCCGGTTGAAGGATTTCTTGCATGCTAAGCTTTCCAAACTTCTCGTGTAGCTCAAACCAACCATCCACAGCGCCGGGAACAGAAATGGGTAGTGGTCCAAGGAAGGGAGCATATTGTAAGCCTTTTTCTTTGAAGACTTCCATGGTCAGGCTTGCAGGTGCCCTGCCGCTTCCATTGAGTCCATAGAGCTTTTTCTCTTTGGCATTCCAAACGATGGCAAATACATCTCCGCCAATTCCACAGGCATGTGGCTCTACTAGGCCTAGCATCGCATTGGCTGCAATTGCTGCGTCCACCGCACTTCCGCCTTTTTTAAGAATATCCAAGGCAGCTTGTGTGGCTAGGGGCTGGCTGGTAGCCACCATTCCATTTTGTGCCAGTATTTCTGAACGCGTCGCGAAGTTTTTGCCGCTTACCCGGTCTTGGGCTTTAATATTTGAAAATACCAATAGGCCTAAAGCCAAGAGAAGAAGTCTTTTCATAGTATGAATATTTAGATCAAGTTTAGATGATTGAAAGAGTATGTCCAATAGTTTTCTGGTAAATGGAAGGATGTAAAAGTTCAAAGGGTATTTTTGAAGAAAATTATTTTGCTGATAAATAAGGAGATAACAAATTGCAGGTGTTTTTTTTTGCATTGGTTTTTGTAATGAAAAATCAAAGCGATACATTTGCATCACTTTAAGCCAAGGTTATAAGAACTCTGGATTAAGAAATGTTATTGGAGCGGTAGTTCAGCTGGTTAGAATGCCTGCCTGTCACGCAGGAGGTCGCGGGTTCGAGTCCCGTCCGTTCCGCATATTTTATTATTGATCAATCTTCCCGGAGCGGTAGTTCAGCTGGTTAGAATGCCTGCCTGTCACGCAGGAGGTCGCGGGTTCGAGTCCCGTCCGTTCCGCATCAAAGCCCCAAATTCTGGGGCTTTTTTGTTTTGTTCAAGAGCTTATGGAATATTATGTTTATGTGATTCAATCTGATCTCGATAGCTCATTTTATATTGGGAGCTCTGCCGATCCATACTCTCGACTTGAAAAGCATAACAGGCCGCATAAAGGATACACTGCAAGAAAGCAGCCTTGGTCTTTAAAGTATTTTGAGAAATTTTCTTCTAAAAAAGAAGCTTTGTTAAGAGAGCGGTTTCTTAAGGCTCAAAAAAGCAAACAGTTTTTAATAAAACTTATCCAAAATAACTCCTCGATTTAGAATGCCTGTCCCGAGAATCGGGAAGGTCGCGGGTTCGAGTCCCGTCCGTTCCGCATCAAAGCCCCAAAATTTGGGGCTTTTTTGTTTTTTAAACCGATAAGTAGGACTCTAAGGTTATCTGAAAAGTATTTCAGTGAGATACTTTTCAATTTCCATGAAAGAATTTGCCGCTGCAGGATATTCATTATCTTTGTTTTTGATAAAAACCAATCAAATGGTATTAGAATTCGAAAAACCAATTGCTGATTTAGAGCAAAAACTCCAGGAAATGAAGGATTTGGCCAAGGGTAGAAATATCGATTTAAGTGCCGATATTGAATCCCTGGAAGAAAAGATCCAAAATTTGAAAAAGGAAACATTTGAGAATCTGACTAGATGGCAGCGAGTTCAGCTCAGTCGCCACGCCGACCGACCTTATGCGCTTGATTATATCTATGAGATCACCAATGACTTTATTGAGCTGCATGGAGATCGCAGTGTCAAAGATGATAAAGCAATGATTGGTGGTTTGGGAGATATTGATGGCCGGACGGTGATGTTTATCGGTCAGCAGAAAGGAAGAAATACCAAGCAAAGACAGGAACGAAACTTTGGGATGGCCAATCCAGAGGGTTACAGAAAGGCACTACGCTTAATGAAAATGGCTGAGAAATTTGGTAAGCCGATCGTTACGCTAATTGATACACCGGGAGCATTTCCAGGACTTGAGGCTGAAGAAAGAGGTCAGGGAGAAGCGATTGCAAGAAATCTCAAGGAGATGTTTATGCTGAAAGTACCCGTCATTTGTATCATTATCGGTGAGGGTGCATCAGGTGGCGCACTTGGAATCGCCATAGGAGACCGGGTCTTTATGCTAGAAAATACTTGGTACTCAGTTATTTCTCCAGAATCATGCTCTTCTATTTTGTGGAGGTCTTGGGATTATAAAGAGCAAGCAGCAGAGGCATTGAAGCTTACTGCAAACGATATGAAGGGAAATGGATTAATTGATGATATTATTCCTGAGCCCCTAGGTGGTGCACATCGCGACTTGAAAACCATGTCCGAAACGATCAAAGACACTATCTTAAAAACCTTAAAAGAACTCGATAAACAAAAACCCGAAAAACGGATCGATCAACGAATCGAGAAGTTTTGCTCGATGGGTGTGGTCGTCGAATAAATCTTCCATCCCGAACTTTCCGGTTCGGGATTTTATTTTGAAATACTATGGAACTGTACACTGTCAATACCGGATTTTTCAAACTGGACGGAGGGGCTATGTTTGGTGTAGTGCCTAAGGTTCTCTGGTCCCGTACAAATCCTTCTGACGAAAATAATCTTTGCACTTGGGCCATGCGTTGCTTGCTTGTAGTGGATGGTGACCGTGTTGTACTCATTGACAATGGAATTGGTGATAAACAGGATGCCAAGTTTTTCTCTCACTACTACTTGCATGGAGATGACTCCTTGGAGAATTCCCTAAAAGCCCTAGGAGTGGGTTTTCATCAGATTACAGATAATTTTCTGACACACCTGCACTTTGACCACTGTGGAGGAGGAGTCAAATATGGTTCTCATGGCCAGTATGAAATGACTTTTCCTCGGGCAACCTATTGGAGTAATCCAGATCATTGGAAGTGGGCAACTGAGCCTAATCCTCGGGAGAAGGCCTCTTTCCTCAAGGATAATATTCTTCCTATGCAGGAATTAAATCAACTGGATTTTGTGGATTTGAAAGAAAAGACTCTTTTCCCGGGATTTGACTTTATCACTGTTGATGGTCATACAGACAAGCAAATGCTTCCAAAACTCAGTTACAAGGGAAAAACTATCGTGTTTGTGGCAGATTTGCTTCCTTCAGTAGGACATATTCCGATTCCCTATGTAATGGGCTACGATACCCGTCCTTTGTTGACCATGGATGAAAAGGCTAGGTTCCTCGAGGAGGCAGTTGATAATGATTACATCCTCTTTTTTGAGCATGACCCAGTCAATGAGTGTTGTACACTAAAGCGTACTGAAAAAGGGGTACGTGTAGATCAAACTTTCCGACTCGATGAAATCTAATTTGAAAATCGGTGTTGCCCTTTCCGGAGGGGGTGTCCGTGGAATTTCTCACTTGGGAGTACTTCAAGGACTGAATGAAGCAGGGATATTCCCTACTCATGTCAGTGGCACATCAGCAGGGGCAATTGCAGGAGCCATGTATTGCGAAGGGTATTCACCTACGGAAATCCTCAAGATTATCGTGGAGACGAATTATTTTAAGTTTCTTCGACCTGCTATTTCTTGGAAAGGTATTCTGAAAATGAGTAGTATCGAAGGTCTTTTTCGAACTTATTTGAAGCATAATGATTTTTCCCAACTCAAAACTCCGCTGACAGTTGCTGCTACAGACATCAAAAAGGGTAAGGCAGTGTATTTCTCCGAAGGAGAGCTCATCGCCCCTGTAATGGCTTCCAGTTGTATCCCTGGAATGTTTGAGCCAATTGTGATCGGAAACCGATTCCTAATCGATGGGGGAGTATTGAATAATCTTCCAGTGGAGCCTTTGGATGGGACATGTGATTTTGTGATTGGGGTCAACTGCAATCACCTTCCTGAAGAAAGCGATATCAAAAACATGAAAAGGCTAATCGAGCGATCGGTCATTATGTCGATGAATTATAATGTGTACAGCCGTCAGGCAAAGTGTGATTATTTCATCGAAGCTCCCGGACTGGGAAAGTTTGGTGTCTTTGATATCAAAAAAGCTTCCGATTTATTTCAGGCAGGCTATGTAGAAACACTTCGATACATCGAAGAAAATCCTTCCATTTTGGAATTGAAAAATTCTGGTGAAAAATCCCTATCAGCATGATGAAGTTGCTCTCAAGATTTGTGTTTTGGATTACAGGCTGGACAATGAAAAAAGCTTGGCCTGAAGGTGTAAAGAAGGCTGTATTGATCGCTATTCCTCATACATCCAATTGGGATTTGTTGTACGCTAGGGCCGCCTTCTTTTTGATGGATATTCCTGTGAAATATACCATTAAGAAGGAAATTATGGTTGGGCCATTAGGTTGGCTCTTGAAGGGCTTGGGAGGCATTGCGATTGATCGAAAGCGAATTCCGGGTGGAAAGAAGCAAACCTACACCGAAGCCATGACCCAAATGCTCAAAAATTCAGACGATTTGGTCATCATGGTTACCCCTGAAGGAACAAGAAAGGCAGTCAAGAGATGGAAAACAGGTTTCTACCACATTGCTTTAGGTGCAGGAGTACCGGTAGTAGTAGGATATCTAGACTACAAAAAGAAAGAAGCTGGAATAGGGCCAGTGATTTATCCAAATGGAGACGTAGACGGGCAAGTTGAAGAGCTGAAGGCCTTTGGTAGAACTGTCACACCCAAGCACCCTGATAAGGGGATAATATAGCCTAGTGACTCTTGATCAGTAGATTCAGGTAATCCTTGAGAATTCGAAACTCCTGATCGTCAACTTTACCATCAGCCCATACTTTTTTGATCAATTCATAGAGACCGGTGTACTCTTCTCGAATCTTCCTGTTCTCTTCAAGTTCTAGGAATGTTTTGAGTTTGTAAACCTCCTGATCGTTGATGTCACCGCTGGAAAGTATTCCTTTGAACATCCCATTGATAAAAATCTGATCAGGCTTATCGATTCGTTTTTCACTTCCAATACTCTCAAGAAATTGATCCAGGGTTTCTTCGATTTCATCTAGTTCTTCCACTGAGATTTTGCCGGAATCAATCAGAGGCCTGATTTTAGAATAGAGCTTGTCAAAAGGTCCATAGCTGCATAGACCTTCGTGCTCATTACACCATTCTTTAAGCGCAGCATATTCGTTCCTAGTGACCACTCCATCCAGTGCTACCCCATAAATGAGGCCTGCTAAATCCTTGGCTGCGTTGTGATAATTTGGGTTATTGGGTTTTTCCATTGTTAAAAAGATTTGATCATAATTTACATGGTATTTTTTATAAATACCTGTTCAAAAGGACTTTGCTGTTTAAATATTTTAACAAAAAAATCCTTTTTCAAAATCAAAAAAGAAGAGAATAGTGTGTAAGTTGACCAAGGATTTAATTTTAAACCTTTACTCTTCGACTATGCGAAATGGAATATTTGTTTTTTTGATAGGCTTGTTTTTGGCTTCATGTGATGGCAATGAGGTGGAAAAATCTGAGCTTTCGGACAGCTTTACAGTTACTCTGGACACGGTAATGGTAGATTCGGGAGAGGAGTTTTTGTATTTACAAGACAATCTCTTTTTGTCAGAGCTCGATGCTGAAGATGGTTATTTGATTAATTTCAATCGGCAAGAAATAGGAGCAGAGCGCATTAATCTGGATGAACTTAAGTTAGACTACCTGATTCCTCTCGAAAAAGAAGGACCAAATGGAATACCTCAATATATATCCGGATTTTTGTTGACACCTGAGGAGCATATTTTTATCTGGAATTATGGTTTTTATAAAATCTTCGACCAAGAAGGAAAGCTTGTGAGGGACTTAGAATTAGATAAGCTTGCTCCAGAGGTATTAGGAGGATCGGAGATTTACCCTTCTAGATTTTACTTAGATCCTGAAGATTCCAATCGTTTGTTAGGTCATTTTATTAAATGGGAGGATAAATCTTACTTCCTGATGGATTTTGATTTGGAATCAGGTAGCTATACCGAAATCGAGCTTCCGTTCTTCGAAAAAACACAAGTTTACAATACCGATATTCTATATGAAGGTAATTGGATGGGAAGCTATGGTACCGGAGTTTATCCATTTTCCAATTCTGACAAAATTATTCTTTCTACCAACGTTCTCAATGAAATACAGATCTTTGACTTAAAGCGTGATACCTTATACACCAAAGGCTGGGATACTCCGCTGCTAGGCAGCAAAAGAGGTTATTTGCCACCAAAGGAAGTGGATGGGCAAACAGACGAGATTGAGGAGATTAGGAAAATGGCAGAGTCTGATATCAGCTATGGAGGATTTATCTATGATAAGGCGAGCAAAAAGTATTATCGATTTTCTAAGAAAAGTTATTTCGGAGAAGAGAAGGACGAATATGGGAGTTATGTTCCTACTAGATCCGATGTATATCTTAGTGTTTTTGATGCCGATCTTGAATTACTTGCTGAGGCCCTTGTTCCAGAGCTAAGCCAAGAACCCAAGCGACACTTTGTCAAAGATGGTCAGATTTGGATGTATTTAAACGTAGATGATGAGTTGGGTTTTGTGAGGCTCAGTGTGGAGTAAAACTTTCTTGTTTCCTATCCTAAATTTGACATCTATTAATCCTAAAAAAAATCCAGAACCTGATGGCACTGGATTTTCTTTTTCATATTTGCTTAAAATCTTCGAGGTCTTTAAGACCTCGAAGATTAACCTAATTTGGCCAGGCTTTCCTCCAAGGCTTTTATTTTCGCCTCTGCATCCGCCTGTTTTTTCTTTTCATTTTCTACTACCTGAGCGGGTGCTCCGGCTACAAAGCGCTCATTGGATAGCTTTTTCATCACCGAGTTCAAAAAGCCTTTCGTGTACTCCAATTCTTTCTGAAGAGTGGCTTTTTCTTCTTCCACATTGATGGAGTCTCCCATGGGAACGAAGCATTCGTCTGCCTTGACCACGAAGCTCATTGCATTTTCTACCTTGGCTGCGAAATTTAAGGAAGATAAATTGGCCAGTTTGACTAGTACGGATTGAAAGCGCTGATACAATTCCGGTTGCTTGGTATTGATCGTCAGGTCCAAAGCTTCTTTGGGAGACATCCCTTTAGAAGCTCTCAAATTCCTGACTTGAGAAACCACCTCGAATACTTGGTTGGCTTCCTCAGTGATTTTAGAGTCGAATGGTTTTGCTTCGGGCCATTTCGCCAAAATCAAGGATTCTTCCAATTTCCTATCTTGAATCTGATGCCATATTTCCTCCGAAATGAAAGGCATGAAGGGATGAAGAATCTTTAGAATATCCTCGAAAATCTCAATGGTCTTATCGTAAGTCGCCTGATCAATAGGCTTCTTATATTCTGGCTTAATCATCTCCAGATACCAGGAGCAGAAGTCTCCCCATACCAATTTATAGGTAGCCATTAGGGCATCGGAAATTCTGAATTTCTCAAAGTGATCATTGATCTCTGACAAAGCTTGATTGAAGCGATTTTCAAACCAATGGATTGATGACGTATTGGCCGCACCGTCCAAATTGGAGTCAATTTCCCAGCCTTTTACCAATCGGAAGGCATTCCAGATTTTGTTGGCAAAATTTCTTCCCTGCTCTACTAGCTTGTCATCATAGGGAAGATCGTTTCCGGCAGGGGAGGAGAAAAGCATCCCTGTTCGGACCCCATCCGCACCGTACTGTGCGATCAGCTCCAGTGGATCCGGGGAATTACCCAGAGACTTGGACATTTTTCGGCCCAGTTTATCCCGTACGATTCCAGTCAGATACACATTTTTGAAGGGCTTTTCACCCATATATTCATAGCCGGCGATGATCATTCTTGCTACCCAGAAGAATAGAATTTCGGGAGCAGTCACCAGGTCATTGGTTGGGTAGTAGTATTTCAGTTCTTCGTTTGGCTTGCCAGTGTTAAAGACATCTGTGTCAAATACAGAAATCGGCCACAGCCAAGAGCTAAACCAAGTATCCAATACATCCTCATCTTGCTTAAGGTCATCCAAGGTGTAGCTGGAATCATGCTCAGTTTGGGCAATTTTAAGTGCTTCCTCTTTGGTTTTGGCAACCACAAAGTCTCCATTAGGAAGATGGTAGGCGGGAATCTGATGTCCCCACCAGAGCTGACGGGAAATACACCAGTCCCGGACATTTTCCATCCAGACCCGGTACATGTTTTTGAATTTGGGTGGATGGAGTTGGATGACATCCTCCATTACCGAGCTGAAAGCTGGTTTGGTGATTTCATCCATTTTGAGGAACCACTGCAAAGAGAGCTTGGGTTCGATTACGGCATCCGTTCTTTCGGAATGTCCTACGTTAGATTTGTAGTCTTCGACTTTTTCAAGCTGACCGGCTTCCTCTAACAACTTTCCGATTTTCTTTCGGGCGATAAATCGGTCTTCACCTACGAGAATTTGAGCCTTCTCATTAAGGGTTCCATTGTCATTGAGAATGTCGATGACTTCCAGTTTATGCTTGATTCCCAACTCATAGTCATTGATATCATGAGCAGGAGTCACCTTAAGGCAACCTGTCCCAAATTCCATGTCTACGTATTCGTCTTCAATAATGGGTATGGCTCGATTGATCAGTGGTACGATGGCCTTTTTACCTTTCAAATGAGTGAATCGAGGGTCATTAGGATTGATGCAAATGGCAACATCGGCCATGATAGTTTCTGGACGAGTAGTAGCGATGGTCAAAAACTGATCTACCGTTCCTTCGATTTGATAGTTAATGTAGTAGAGTTTGGAAGCAATTTCTTTGGTGATCACTTCATCATCCGATAGGGCGGTTTGACCTTTCGGGTCCCAGTTGACCATTCGGATGCCACGGTAGATTTTTCCTTTTTTATACAAATCCACAAAAACAGAAATCACGGCATCGCTCAAGCCTTCATCCATGGTAAAGGCAGTACGATCCCAATCACAGGAAGCTCCCAGTTTCTTTAGCTGCTCTAGGATAATTCCTCCGTACTTTTCTTTCCACTCCCAAGCATGCTTGAGAAATTCCTCACGGCTAAGGTCCTTCTTATCGATCCCTTTTTCTTTTAGGAGCTGGACTACCTTAGTCTCTGTAGCAATCGAGGCATGGTCGGTACCCGGTACCCAGCAGGCATTTTTGCCTTGCATGCGGGCACGTCGAATCAAGACATCCTGAATCGTATTGTTCAGCATATGCCCCATGTGCAATACGCCAGTCACATTAGGAGGAGGGATGACGATGGTGTAGGGTTCCTTGTTAGGATCAATTTTGGATGCAAAAAGTTTGTGCTCCATCCAATACTGATACCACTTGGATTCGGTGTTACTTGGATCGTATTTGCTGGCAATTGTGGACATGAAAGCTGGTGATTTTATGAAAGGGCAAAAATAGGGGATTTTAGGGATTTGGGCAGGTAAAATTCAAGCAAATCCGATCTGTGCAAATGAAAAAAGACCGACAAAATTGCCGGTCTTTTAAATCAGTTAATTCGAGGATTAATTTCCTACGTATTCTTCCCAGCTTAGCTCGGCCTGAGGATGAGGGAATTGGGTAAAGATTGTTCCTCCGTCGAAGTCGGTTGGAATTTCACTCAATCTATTGTAGCGACGGGCATCGATCCATCGGTGTCCCCAAGGCTCTGCCCAAAGTGAATAGCGTCTCTGATACAAGATCTCATCAATCAAGGCTGCTTGTGTGGTAGCTCCTGAGTAATCTCCGAGGCCTGCGGCATTTCGGATGATATTGATTGCTTCCACAGCTTCCGCTGATTGATTTAAGTTAGCATGTGCTTCTGCTTTCAAGAGAATCAATTCCTCATTTCTGATGAATGGAATTGATGCAGTGTTAGAAGCCCAACGTGAATCTTGGTGAGTTCCTACCAAAGTACCTGCATCTGTAGAAACCGTTACAGGGGTATCTCGCTCCAAGAACTTGGAAGCTACTCTCAAGTCACCTGGTGTGGCATCTTCCAAAACAGATGGATGAACCACGATGATGGTATTGACAGCGGCATTAGGAACGTAGAATAGCGGATTGAAAACATCCGGCGCAGCTCCATAAGGATGAGCAGGACCGGCATTCAAGTCACCATTCAGATCCATGAAAGATGCATCCAGCGCAGTCAATACTCCTTGCCAATCCTGACGATAGGCATTGAGTCTTGCAGTAATAGCACGGTTTACTTGACGTAGACCTTCGATGGTATTGAACCCGTCAAAGCCTCTTGTCAAGGTGAACGGAAATGCTCCAGAACCTGCAGAACCTAAGGCTGCATCACCTTCATCCAAAACTGCCTTGATCGCATCCAATGCCTGTGCATAAGGTACGAAGGGTCCTGGGTTCAAAGGGTCAGATACATCAATTCGGATTCCATTTTCATAGACGAAGTTGGCTGGAATCATGTATTGATATCCTTGGATTGTTTTAGCAAAACCGCTAACCGCACTTCTGGCAGAAGCAGATATATTCTCGGTATTTTCCGAAGCAGTTACCAAGACATTGGCTTGATTGATGGCCTGATAAGGGGAAGCATAAGAGCCACCACCCGTGTTACCAAAACCGAAATAAGATCGATCTGGAGTTCGACCATTTTGTCCTAGCCAGTCAGTCTGGAATCTAGGATCGGAAGCATTGAGGTACCAAATCTCCCGGCCAAAGGTATTCCAAGCTTGCGAAACGTTGGTGACATAACCTCTGTGTCTTGACTCGAGTCCTGTGATCAAGAATTGTATTTGTTCCCGTGTTGCATTGTCTGATACAGATCCTACCGATGGGTTGTTTGGATCTTGTATCTCGTCTAATTGTAGGGGATTACATGCTGCAAGTACACCTGCAACTGCAATCACTTTACTGATATTTTTAAGTGTGTTTTTCATGTTGTTGCGGGTTTAAAAGTCGATAGTTAAGTGGAAGAATACGCGACGTGGTGTAGGGTAAGGTGCGATATCCACGTTGTTTGCTACTGCTTGAGCTCCAAAAGTGGAAGTCTCAGGATCGTAGCCTTCGTAGTTGGTGAATAGGAAAGCATTGTTGACAGATCCACCTACTCGGATATTCTGAACTGCGCTTCCAAACCATTCTTGAATTGTTGCTCTTGGGATGGTGTAATACAAACCGATTTCACGGATTTTGACAAAAGTCGCATCTTGTACCCATCGTCCAGCATTGTTGTATGGCTCTGGCTCACGCTGACGTCCATTAGGTACTCCGTCACCATTGTCATCGTCAAACCAACCATTCGTAGTACCACCACTATCAGTCAAGAATGAAGTCAGGTTGATGTTGTCTCCGCCTTGTCTCCAGTCTGTCAAGATGGAAAGTTCAAGTCCTTTATAAATGCTAAAGTTATTGAAGAAAGATAGGTTGAAGTCTGGCTGAGAATTACCCCAAATGGTAAATCCACCCGGCACGTTAGGATCAGCAGGAGTACCTACGATCGTGGTAGGAGAGTAGCCTTCAGCATACAAGAAAGTACCTAGACCAGCACCAAATGCTCCAGCAGTGTAGGTAGGAATACCTAATCTGGTCATTTCGATTTGATTTCTCCAGAAGAGAATTCTCGAGAACCATTTGAAATTTGGATTCTCTACAATATTACCGGAAAGCGCGATTTCGATCCCTTTGTTTTGAAGTTCTGCCTCATTACTTGGAGTGGTGTTTACACCGGTAGCTGGAGAAAGTCTCAAGCTTTGAATGTTATTCTGAGTGTTTTTGATGTAGTAAGTTGCTTCCAAGCTAAGTCGGTTATTGAACATACCCACATCCACACCGAATTCCAGTTCTGTCGCTGTTTCAGGGCGGATTTGTGTGTTTCCGATTTGAGTGGAAACTACAGAGCCTAGTAGCCCTCCAATGTTGGTACCGCCTAGTGGAGTAAAGGTCGCTCCGAATCCTACCGGACCAGCAGTTTCACCATAAGCAATTCTTGGTTTTACTTGATTGAAAACTGAAGAACTCCAGAAGTCGAAATTAGCTAAGTTTACAGCCAAGGAAGCCCTAGGGAAAGCATAATACTGATTTGGGTCACCATTCAAAGTGGACTTATCCCAACGAATACCAACCGTACCGATGATTTTGTCTTCGAAGTTGGCTTCCTGCTGTAAGAAAATACCTGCTTCCTGTACTTCGGAATTGAATTCCTGATTGATTTCCTGAATAGCCGCTTGTCCTAGGTTTGTTTGGCCTGGAACCAATCCTCTACCTCTATTGAAAAGAGCGCTATTGTTGAAATCTAGTCGAACCAATCCAGCCTGAGAGTTCATATTGACTTTTCCAAGAAACCAGTTGTAAACCAATGCCGCTTGGAAGTTGGTGTTGAAGCTTTCCTGCTTACCCTTCAATACATCACCGGGGTTTGCTTGAGCTCTCTGGAATTGTAGAAATTCAGGAAGATAAATCAGTGTTCTGTTTTGTAAGAAATCTAATCCACCGGCAATGTTGGCAGTAAGAAAACTATTCTCAGTTTTCAAAAGATCAATATCCAAGGTGAATGCTTGGATGAAACGATTTACTTCTGAGTTGTTTACCGCATTGTCTGTTACTGCTACCGGATTGTCTGAGAAGTAAGGGTTGACAGGGTAGGTACCATCGGCATTCCTTCTCAGATCAAAATAATTAGGTACATAAGCAATGCTGTATCCGATAGATGCACCAGTATTGTTCTGGTTTCCAGTGAATCCTCGGTCTGTGTTAGACTGAATGTAGTTGGAAGATACTCCAAGACGAATGGCATTACTGATCTTATGATCAATGTTTGCTCTTACGGAATAACGCTGAAAACCGGTATTTCGAACAGTACCTTCTTCGTCAGAAATGTTACCTGATACGAAGAATTTGGTCTTCTCATTACCACCCGATACATTCACTCGAGTATTTAGCAGTGTAGCTTGATTGTTGTAAAAGAAGTCTTCATAGTCGATGAAATTACCAGA
Source organism: Algoriphagus formosus (assembly GCF_002807035.1). Taxonomy (GTDB): domain Bacteria; phylum Bacteroidota; class Bacteroidia; order Cytophagales; family Cyclobacteriaceae; genus Algoriphagus; species Algoriphagus formosus. Next base: position 153,885 of record NZ_NIUC01000004.1, read on the forward strand.
AGATTGTGCAGCTCTGAATCTTTCAAGCTCAAGCGGTCTTCTTGCTTCAGGGAAGAAGAAATTGATTTTATCCTCACTCCAGTCATCTACACCAAGTAGTCTTAATGGCTCGGCAAAACCGATATCCTGAGAAAGGGATACGGTAGTTCTTCCTTCAGCACCTCTTTTGGTAGTAATGATGATTACACCTGCATTGGCACGGGTACCGTAGATCGCTGCAGCGGATGGACCTTTCAAAACTTCAATCGTTTCGATGTCAGCTGGGTTTAAGTCAGCGAGACGGTTAGCTCCGTCATCCTGATTGCTACCACCTGCTCCTGTTACAGATGCTCGACCGGTTCGTTGGGTGGCATTGGAAATATAAACACCATCCACAATAATTAGTGGCTGAGATGCACCAGAAAGACTGGAGATACCTCGAAGCTGTATCGACATGCCACCACCTGGAGCACCGCCGTTTGACCGGATAGTAGCACCGGCTACTTTACCATAGAGGGCCCCGTCGGTGGTTTGGATCGTTGTTGTTCCAGTGAGGTCTTTGGCAGAAACAGTAGAAACTGCGTTGGCGAGATTACTTCTTTTTACAGAAGATGCAAGACCCGTCACTACCACTTCCTCCAAATTAGTTGCATCCTGATTCAACTGAATATTCAGATTGCTCATAGAGGAGGATACATTGATTTCTTTTGTCAAGTATCCAATAGAAGAAACAACAAGGGTTGCTCCATCGGCATTTTGGATGCTTAGTGAAAAGTTACCATCAATGTCCGTGATAGTTCCAGTGGTCGTACCCTTGATTAGAATACTCGCACCGATGAGCGGCTCCGAAGTCCGCTCGTCTGTCACAGTACCCGAGACGGATATCTGTGCCCATGCCATCCCTGTGGAGAGCCACAGAAAAAGCAAAGGAAGGCTTAGTTTGTAAAATTTGTTCATAAGGTTTAAATATTTAATTATCTAATCTGAAATTACAAAAAGGGAATGGATTCCTCGATTAATTTTCAACTTATTGTTAAAAAATATTATGAAAGGAAAGTAGAAATGATATTTTGTAAATATTCTTTGGCAGAAAAGGATTTTTCAAAAGAAAAGAGGGGGCCTAGCCCCTCTATATTGAAAACCGCTATTACTTTTTTATCATTGGTAGTACTATTCTACTTTGGAACTTCCCTCCATGATGAATAGAGTTTGTTGCTACTACTCCCTCCGTTTCGTCGTAATTATTTCCACCAGTATTCATATTTCTGTCAAAACGTGGGAAGTTTGAGCTGGTCACTTCGATACGGATTCGATGTCCTTTATCAAAATAATTGGACGTGCTCATAGGTGTCATTTTGATCTCATAGACTTTTCCATCCTCCATCCAGACTTCTTTGTCATAGCCTTCACGGTATCGAACCCGCTGGATGGTTTCGTCTAGGTTGTAGGCTTTTCCATCCGGATGAACGTCGATGACTTTGATGGTGACATCTGTATCCTTGGCATCTGAACTCAGATACAAATACGACTCGATGAAGCCCGAAACTTCTACTCCTTCTTCTAAAGGCTCTGAGGTGTAGACGAGTATATCATCCCGAAGCTCCATTTCCGACTGGTCAAATGCCCCACCTTGTACTGCATTACCCGTACAGCATACATTTCCACCATAGGAGGGAACAGGATCCATCGGATCATAAGTGAAAGTATCTTGATTTTCTTTTTTAGGCGCCTTTGCTACCAGTTTTCCATCTCCATTTCTCGTATTGGCATTACCTTCTGAGTCTAGATAGAAATTGGTCATCACAGCTTCTTTGGGAGGCCATACATCTGAGGATTGCCACTCGTTCGAGCCCATGGTGTAGTAGGTTACTTTTGGAAGCTCATTGATGGTATTACTTTCTTCTCCTTTTAGCCACTTGTCAAACCAAGCCGTAATCACCTCATCATAGTTCCAGCGTGCATCTCCTACACTTCGTTCACCTACGATGGTGTTTTCAGTTGCTCTAGTGTAAGAGCAATGCAAAACAGGGGCGATAACCAAATACTGGTTGTCTCTTGCCATTTGACTGATAGCATTTTCTCTGGCGTGATTGTAAAGTGCGATGTTTGGTGAGGAGGATACGTCATACCAAGACACAAACCACATACTTGGTTTGTCAAAAGGCATATCGTCATGATATAGTCCACCCTGATACCAGCGTGCATCATTGGGCTTTCGTGTAATCATTTCTTCATAGATGCCTTTTGGTCCATTTACATTTTTGATAATGTCCTGAACGGGCAAATGCGCAAGGCCTTCTTTCCAGTCTACTCTTGGGTATTCCGGAGCCATGTCATAGAAGCGCTGCAATCTCAATAAGTCCTCTTGAGCGATTCCTCGCTGAAGTCTTGGAGCCATTGGGTCATGTTGTGTACCATAAAGCCAAGCTGTAAAAAGCATCTGCCCAGCACCTCCTCGGTACCAATTGCCCTGCTCTACAAAGTCTCCGATTTTACCAACTCCAGCACCAAATCCTTGTGGGACCAAAGCTGCTAATGCAGGATGATCTAGTGAAGCAGCAGCCATTTGCCATTCTGCTGTGGAGGAACAGCCAAGGAGACCGATTTTTCCATTACTCCAAGCTTGCTCAGACATCCAGTCAAAAGCATCATAGCTATCTGTCAGCGGTGTCCCGAGAATATCCCATTCACCTTCAGAGAAAAAGCGCCCTCTTTCATTTTGTACGACATAGGCATATCCTTTTTTGACCCAGGAAAGGGCAGATTGCATAGTACGGGTACGAAGCTCACCGTCTCCATAGGTGTTAAAATTATAAGGAGTCCTTGAGAATACGATCGGAACAGGCTCATCTGTTTTTGGTCTGTAGATGTCCGTAGCCAGGCGAATTCCGTCTCGCATTGGCATCATTACTTTCTGATCGACGATCGCGACCTCCTCCAATTGGTCCAAAATGGATTTTTCTTGTCCAAAAACCTGGATGGAGAAAAGAAAAATCAGGACAGTAAATAGTGTCTTGGGTATTATTCTGTTCATGGTGCTGTTAAAATTTATTTGCTTTAAATTACCCTTTACAATCTGATTATTCTAAAAAAATAATGATAAGAGGTATTTCTTAGGGTTTTTAGGAGAAGAAGGTTAATAATTGGAAATAATAGTTAAGGGTTTAGTTTCTTTAAACTCTTTTCAATGAAATGGTAATTATCTTTTGTATTCATCGAGAAGGCTTAAATTTGCCCTCACAAATTTTTGATCAGTAGCCAATAAATGATGAACGAGCTAAAAACGTGGGTGGAGATTCCCAAAAATTCCGATTTTACCATCTATAATCTGCCATTTGGCATTTTCAAGAATAAAAGGCTAAGTCCTAGGGTTGGAATTGCAATTGGTGATAAGATTGTTGACTTGAGCATCTTGGATCAGGAAGGATTCTTTTCTGACCTTTTTTTACCGGAGGGGATCTTTTTAAGCGAAGCACTCAATGATTTGATTGCCTTGGGTAAAACTCAAACCAAAAAAATCAGAGAGCGCGTACAAGAATTGCTTCTGGCTGATAATGAAAAGCTTCGCGACCATTCCATCCGTGGGAAGGTAATGGTCAATCGAAAAGAAGCCGAAATGCTTTTGCCCGTCAAAATCGGGGATTACACGGATTTCTACAGCTCCATGGAGCATGCTACCAATGTAGGAAAGATGTTCCGTGATCCAGAAAATGCACTTTTGCCAAATTGGAAGCATCTACCGGTAGGCTATCATGGAAGAGCTTCGTCCATCATTCCTTCGGGCGTAAATATTCATCGCCCAAAAGGCCAATTCAAGGATCCGGATATGGAGAGCCCTTCTTTTGGTCCGAGCAGAAGAATGGATTTTGAGCTGGAATTAGCATTCATCACGGGAAAGTCTACCAAGCTTGGGGACTCAATATCTACAGAAGAAGCGGAAGACTATATTTTCGGATTTGTCTTGTTTAATGATTGGTCTGCAAGGGATATTCAGGCTTGGGAATACGTTCCATTGGGTCCATTCTTGGGGAAAAGTTTCGCTTCCTCCATTTCACCGTGGGTAGTTACCATGGAGGCTTTGGATCAATTCCGCCTAGATGGACCGACTCAAGACCCGGAGGTTTTGCCATACTTGAAATGTGAAACGCCACATAGTTTCGATATCAATCTGGAAGCCTATATCCAGCCAGAGGGAGTAAAACAAGCCAGTCGAGTTTGTCGATCCAATTTCAAATACATGTATTGGAATATTGCGCAGCAGTTGGCGCATCATACTGTCAATGGCTGTAATATCAATGTGGGAGATATGATGGCTTCAGGAACTATTTCAGGTCCCACTGAGGATTCTTATGGCTCCATGCTCGAGTTAAGCTGGAAAGGAAGTAAGCCCATCAAACTGGATACTGGAGAGGAGCGAAAATTCATTGAAGATGGAGATACGGTGATCCTTAAGGGATACGCAGAAAAAGAAGGCATGCGAGTTGGCTTTGGAGAAGTTCGATCCAAACTCCTTCCGGCCAAGTAATAGCTTCGAATAAGCGTAAAGAAAAATCCCGAGATATGGTTTAAGCCTTTCTCGGGATTTTTTTATTTGAATGTCCGCTATCTTACTTATCAATAACCAAATTATATTAGATTCACCTCGACTTCGCTCGGTGAACGTCACTTTGTAAGGTTGGGGAGGGGAGGGAAATGCGGTTGAGCCTCATTTCCCTCCCCTCCTAAAGTTAACCGCGAATTCGGAGGCCGAGCGAAGTCGAGGCCATTTTATGCTATTGGCCATTTTCCGGATGATCATTCTTTTTTCTTAAAAACTTACTTTCCCACTATTTCTAAAAGTGTCTCTGGCTCATCTGTGGTGATAAAATCGATTTTTTTATCAAGCAGAAACTGCATCACCTCTGGGTCATTGACGGTCCAAGAATTGGTGGTCAGTCCCAGTTCGCGGGCTTCCTCAATCCAGTTTGGCTTCAGTTGGAGAATTCTGAAGTTGTAATCAAAGCCATAAAACCCAGCTTCCTTGAGTTCAGCCGGCGATTTGTCTCCGGTCAAATAGGCGACCTTTGCGGTAGGATCGGTAGCGATGGCTTTTAAGCCACCTTCATAGCTAAAGGTGATGTACTCTACCCAATCTTGGGCCTGAAGTTTTTGAACCGTAAGCACTGCCAATTCTCCCACTCGCTCACTTCTTTCGGTGCTGATTTCTGATGGCTTAAATTCCAAAATCAGTTTCGTCTTCTTTTGCTTCATTCCTTCTCGAAGGTATTCTTCTAGCGTGGGTATTTTTTCTCCGTTTGGGAGTTTTTTGCTCAATAGGGTCTCATAGGTTTCATGCTCTATGTCCAATCCCTGAAAGTCTGCATCATGATTGATTACCAACACTTCATCCGCAGTCATCCATACATCAAATTCAGATCCTTCGCAGCCCAGTCGAATGGCTTCTCTGAGGGAAGCGATTGAATTTTGTGGAAGCTCATTCTTTTTCCAAGCACCGCGGTGGGCTATGACTTTATTTTGGATAAAAGTGCTCTGTGCACTGAGGCTGAGACTTAGAAAACAGAGAGCCAGTGAGAGTAGAAATGCTTGCATTTTAGGATTGATTTTGGATTTCGAAAGCGGAAATTATTCCCTTTCTAGGAATTATGGCAATTTTTTAAAAAAGTTCATAGAAACTTCATTCAGGATCAGCCTTGGAATCAAGAATCATTATCAGGTTTTTTTGGTCCTGCCATTTTGTAGAGGAGCCATCCAATACCAACCAAGAAGTGGAGGGCCAAAACTACGACTACGATGATCAAAGTGGTATTGCTTTGCATGGGTTTCTTCAATCGACGGTTTACGGTTGAAATTAACAAAATCGCTTGGGAGTAAATCAATTTTATAAAGAACCTCAGCGAGTTTCCTTGTTTGAAGATTCTTTTAGGAGTGCTTTTCTTTGGACAAAATCAATTTGACATGTCGTTTTTTTTAGATAGTAAGGTTAAAAACTTTCTAATTCTTTCCTTTTGAATTAAAAATAATTACCTTTTAAAACACTGATTTTCAAACTAATAAATAGCCTTTAGGCTAGATTGTTTACGGTTCCCGCTCAACACCTTCAGGTAAAGCTTCGGGATATTGATTCGAACATGCCCACTTGGGTACCTTTTCTCTCCCTTATTTTACCCCCCATATTATCATGGCAAAAATCAAAAATTTAACCGTTACATCGCCCATCCTTTTTGCGCTTCCACTAAAAAGTGCTTGGGCTGTCACTCCGATTGACATCAATAGCCCGCTCTCTGGTGGAGCTTGGGATGGTGCAGGAAAGCTGAAATTTTCCCGTGGAGAAGTTTTGGCAAAAAACGATGCGCAATTTCTCTATCTGGCAATTGATGTGGTGCAGGACACAGGTAATGATTCCGGTACCGGTGATTACTTCTGGCTTTCTTTTGACAGAAATAGAGACCGGGCGATCACTTCAAATTATGACATCAATTATGCGCTCCACCCAGGCCAGCCGAATAAACTTGCGCGGCAGTATTACCTCGGGCCAGCGAGGTGGACAGGTATTTTGAATGATCCGAGTAGTTCGGAAGTGGTGCAAGAATTTGGCTCAAGCGAGGCATCCTCAGCATCCCATCGTATTTGGAAGTTTAAAATTGATTTGAAAGAAATCAATATCGCCCTTTCATGGCCCTTGAGTCCGCCTTATTCTTATTTCGGTTTTCGGGTGAAATCCACTAGACCTGGTTTTACGACAGATTTCCCGGGCAATTTTTTCAAGGATTTCAAAAAGCTGAGACAAATTATTTTGTCCAGAAAACCCGGAATCCCTGACAAATTAGCCGGCCCTTTGATCGGAGGAATTGGCTTGATTCCGAAAACGAATATCAATCAATCCACAGGAAGGGCCACCACTGATGAGGGTTATTATAAGCACTTCGAAAATGCTGCTTTTGGAGGGACATTGAATGTGATTGGCAATCGTACCAAACTACAGCAGCTTTGGGAGCAAGGAGCTAGGAAATACCGGGTTCTCATAGACCCGCCAACAGGACCGGCTCAGAAGTTACTTAGCAATTGGTCCAATTATCGGTGGAATGGTTCTTCCTATGTGCTAGAGACCTTTTCCGCTTCAGCTTTGGGATATTATCAATTGGCAAATCCAGCGATAGATTACTCGATCGATGACTTACTGATCCAATTTCCTACCATAGCCTTGCTTCCAGGGATTCACAAAATCACCGTGATATTTTACAAGGGAAGAACGGTTGCAGCGACGGATACGGTAAATATTTACATCGATAATCATCTGCCAGGAGTGAATATCGAAAGTATCAAGCACGGAAGGAGTGAGGTGTCTGCCTGTGCGATTGAAACGATTGGACCCGCACCTGATGGATTGAATTTTAGAATTACAGCGAACGATCCGCAAGGAAACCTTCGTGCAATTCAATTCAAAGCCACCTACGGTGAAAATCAAACTGCTGTAATTTTCAGTGAAAGCTATCTTCCCTCGAAAGGCAATTGGGTAGGTCATACCAATCTATTGATACCATCTAGTGGTAATTGGCGTCCACCTCAAACGTGTGCCTACAGCTTTGTGCTTACAGCCTCGGCAAGAACAACCAATGGCTATGATTACATTGGGCATATTTCTACTCATAGAAATTTGACGCTGCTGTTGAAATGATTGATTATTAATGAAAAAGGCCACCTTGAAATCAAACAAGGTGGCCTTTTTAGTAGTTTTTTCGATTAGTTAAATCCAAACTTTTTCAATCCTTCATGACTGATTTTAATGGCTTCAAGTGGATCAAGATCAAAGGTATTGTCTTGCTCGACCAGGTAATATTCCATTCCGGATTGGTCCTTTTCCGCCAAAATCCGAGCGAAATCAATTGTACCTGTACCCACAGGGGCAAATTCTCCAGCTTCACTCATGTCTTTGACATGCCAAGCTTTGAACCTACCCGGATATTTTTCGAAGTAGGCTACTGGGTCAGCACCAGCTTTCGTTACCCAAAATAAGTCCATTTGATAGTTGACGTGAGCAGGGTCTGTATTTTCTAAGATATAATCTGTCAGGATAGTGCCATCTTCCATAGGCTTAAACTCAAAGTCATGGTTGTGATATAGAAGCTCAAGTCCAGCAGCAGAGCATTTCTCACCGATTTCAGTTAGAATGCTCACTAATTCTTCTGGTGTTCCTTTCATACCCATTCCATCAGGACCAAAGCTAAACATGCCCATTGGGGGAACAGGAATTACAAAGTATTCAAATCCAGCTGCTTTAGTGGCAGCAATTTGCTCATCGGCATTTTCCAAAGTCACGCCACCCATGTGCGTACTTCTGGCATCCAAGCCGATAGATTCTAGATAGCTTTTGAACTCGGCTGGTTCCATACCATAAAACTTACCATCGGCATAGCCTGCAGCCTCTACGTAGGCATAGCCTGCATCTGCTACTTTTTGGAGTGTGCCTTTCGGATCGGTGCCCATTGCATCTCGAAGGGTGTAAAGGGCCAAGCCTCCGAAGTTTGTTGATTCCATGCTTGTCTCTTCGTTTGATTCGGTTTGTTCATTGGATTGCGGGCTGCATCCTAGGCTTAAAGCCAAAAGACCAGCAATTCCAAGGTTTGATAGGAGTGTCTTCATAGTGATTTTTAATTTGTCCCTAAGTTAATTCATATACATGAAAATGATCCCTTTTTTGGATAAATGGAAGGAAGGAAATGGTTGAGGTATATCCCTCATTGTTAGATTCGATGGAACAATTTGTACTCAAATCCTTTTCTATAATGGAACTAACCTTTAAAATTTTTATGGCAGATAAAGTCAAAATAGTAGATATTCAGGAGCTTACACATGATGTGAAGCAGTTTAAAGTACAAAAGCCAAGCGGCTATTCTTTTGAGCCTGGCCAAGCTTGCGAGGTAGCAATCAATAAAGAGGGTTGGATAGAAGAAAAAAGACCCTTCACTTTTACCTGCCTCCCAGAAGACGATCACTTAGAATTTGTCATCAAATCCTACCATGACCACGATGGAGTGACCAAAGAGATTGACAGTCTTAAAGTGGGAGATGAGCTATTAGTCGATGAATCATGGGGAGCAATTCAATACCAAGGCAAAGGGGTTTTTATAGCCGGTGGTGCTGGAGTTACGCCTTTTATAGCCATTTTCAAAAGCTTGAAAGCCCAAGGGAAAGTAGACGGAAATAGCCTGCTTTTCGCGAACAAAACTTCCAAGGATGTGATTTTGGAAGATTGGTTTGAGAAAACGCTCGGGGAAAATTTCATTTCCATTTTAGATCAGGAAGAAAAAGAAGGTCATGCCCATGGTCGAATTGACAAAGAATTTTTACAGAAGCATATTTCTGATTTCAAGCAGGAATTCTACGTCTGTGGACCCGAACCGATGATCAAAGCAGTCAGCAAAGCGCTGGAAGAACTCGGCGCCAATCCGGAGGCGATTGTATTTGAAAAGTAGATTGAACATCCATAGCTGAAATGACCTGTTTTAAAGGAGCTTGTTATCTATTTTTCCTTTCTAGGGATTTAACCTTTGGAATTAAGTTGAGTTGCTAAAAGCATCTTAGTTACCATTTCACTACTCCTGTTCCCCCGCAAATACTACAAGTGGATTCTCGGTCAGGACCACGCACCGTATAAACTGGAGCACTTCCGGCATATTCTCTTGAGACCTTTCCGTCTGTAGATCGATAAACGTTGTAGGAGGGGCTTCCTTGTATCTGCCTGGATCTTCCGGGGATCATCATGGTTCCTTTTCCATCACACATGGGGCAGCGCTCATGGTCGGGGTGCTGTGGACTTCCTCCGGTAGTAATAGTATAGGAAACGCTAGGTTTAGGGATTTGGACTGTGCCATTTAATACTTTGACGGTCTGTCCATTTGGAGCGAAATAAGTTCCAGTATATTCTGCATCCGCTTGATAACTTCCTGTAAATCGCCATCCATTGGAGTAATGGTATGTGCCATTTCCCTCTTTTTGGCCGTTGCTAACAGTTCCAACATAACGATCCCCGTTAGCGAAATCCCATTCACCATTTCCATAGGGTTGGAAATCTTTGAAGTTTCCTTTGTATTTGTTTCCAGATGGAAAATGGTATTCGCCTTGGCCATTCGCACAGTCACCTGATACGCATCTTGGATCTCTTTTGGCCTGATAGGATTTGTAATCTTGAGCCTCTACTTTGATGTATTGACTCTCTATTTTTTTCCCTTTGTAATACTCTACTTCCTCATAAGAACCATCCTCGAAAATAATCCTTCCGAAACCGTGTTCGAGACCTTTTTGAACCTCGCCTTCGTAGCGGTAGGTTTCATAGTACATTGTACCCGCACCTTCAGGAATTCCTTTGACAAATGTCCCTTCATAGATGCAATAGATGAGATCCATTTTTCCAAAGCCATTTTTGCAATCTCCTTCCAGACACTGCGCTTCTGCGGTGATAAAGCCAGCGAAGATAAAAAGTCCGATTAGGAAAGTTTTGATCATTTTGTCAATAGTTCTTTGGCTTTGGCATCATCCGAAGCGGCTTCTGCATCATTTCCCAATTCTTTATGAATCGCAGATCGCAAATAATACATCATCCCATCATTTGGATTTTTTGAAATCCCTTCACTTATAAAGGAGAGTGCATCCGAAAACTGATTCAAATTAAAAAGTGCTGTTGCTCCATTCAAATAGCCGTTGTTATTGCCAGGCGCGAGTTCGAGTGATTTTTTCGCATCACTTAATGCCTCCTGGTATCTGTCTACTTTTAAATAGGCCAAGGATCGACTGTAATAATTGGCTGCATTTTTTGGAGCCAGTTGAATAGCTTTCGAATATTCCGTGATTGATTCGGAATATTTCCCCATATCGGCCAAAAGGCTAGCTTTAGTTGAGATTACTTCCTCATTATTCGGTTCGATTTTATCCGATAGATTCAGGTCGGAAAGTGCCTTTTCTAGTTCCCCTTGTTTTCTGAACACTTCAGAACGTTTTAGGTAAACTGTGGCATTTTGGCTATTTAACTCTATGGATTTTTGAAAGTCTGCTAAGGCACCTGAAAGGTCATCTAATTTTTCTTTCGACTCTCCTCTAAGCATCCAAATAAAACTAGATTCGGGATCACTTTTCAAATATTCATCAAAATCCCGGATCGCCGGCTCGTATTTTCCTGATTGGAATAAGCTAAAACCTCGGATGAAATAGGCGTCAATCAATTCAGGATTACCATTTATTGCCATGGTGGCAGCTTGAATTACCAATAAATAGTCCCGCTTACCCAAATGGGCAGATGCTTTGGTGTAATAAAAATCAGATGTTAATTCTGAGGAAGCATCTTCAAATTTTTGAAGGTATTCCAAAGCTTTATCGTTATCTCTTAGGTTGTTGTAGTTTGATGCAATGGGTACAAAAACCTGTTCTGGATTTTCTGATCGATTGGCGAAATTCAGGTAATCCCGATTTGATCCTTCAAAATCTCCCGCATAGGATAGCACTTGGGCTCGGTTAATTAACCAATTGACACTGTCGGGAGCTCCTAGAATGGCCTTGTTAATATTTTCAATCCCTTTGTCAGTTTCCCCAAAAAAAGCCTGTAGATACCCATAATTCAATAGGGCTTCAGGATTATTCGGATATCCCTCGTACGCTTTTTTAAAATATTCATAGGCCGTTTGGTAATCCCCTGCTGAAAATGCTTCTATCCCTTGTTTATTAAGGCTTTCATAACTTTGAGCCTTTGCATTCAAGGCCAATAGCGAAAGCAATAGAATGAGGTATTTTTTCATGACATTAAAATAAAATTTTAATAAATTGATTTTTTTTAATTAATAAATTTAAAAAATTTAAAAATCCGATTTATAATTTTGTTCTGATCAGTATGTTTTAAAGAGTAAATCCAAAACTTCGGGTGTTTCAATAGTTGCATTCCCTGTTTAAATAGCTTGAGAAACTTAGTTTGGCTTTTTGTTTTGAAACAGATTTTTGAGAGTTGTAGATGAAGTGAGGCTTTGAAAGTTTTGCCGAGAGGAAGGAAGAGGAGGACAAAAGTCCTCGCTCTCTGTCCACTGAGCAGCCTCACCTCAAAGCAAAAAGCGCTCTTCTCAGTGTAATATCAGTTGCTTGCGGGCTCCTTTTTTAGGATCCACTGTTTTGAAAATAAGTTTACCAGATGGAGTAGTTAGATATGGTATGGTTCCAACAACTAGGTGATCATCAAAATCATAGCTGCTGGATATTTTCATGCTTTGAGGATCAATTTTAAAAATCCTCGCTTCAGCCATAACTTCATCCATCCGTACGGTTGTGATTTTCAGAACGCTTCCAAAATCTTCTCGGGAGGTATGGATTCCTTGTTCCAGCTCAGCTGGAACGCTGCGGATTAAGGCAAAAACCGTCCCGTTCACTTCAAAAATTTCCGAAGGTAAATGGATTGGGTTTTTCCCGATTAAGCGAACAGGCTCATTGTTATCTCCTTCGATTTCTTCAGTCAGGTATGCCTTTTTCAAATCGCCTTGAGGGGAAAGTTGAAGGATCACTGTAGAAACTGGTGCCTGCTGATTAGCAAAGCTGAGCATATAATCCCCATTGGAAAGTTGGGTGATGTTTTCAACTGAAGCGACATTCAAATCCTTGATTTTCGCTTTTGACCCTGCTGGGATTTGCAATTTAGCTTCGATATCCGTGTTGAAAATTTGCTTTGCAAATACTAGATCATCCTCAACCTTGTAAATGGCAATGCTTGGTTTTTTATTCAGTCCGTCTGGGTAGAAGGGTGCGATAATAAACTGCGAATTACCGGCATCCATGATTTTTACATCTACCGTTGGTCTTTTTTTAGGGCCTTCAGCAAATGGAAGTCGAATCTGCTTTAAAATATTTCCCTGCGGATCCATTCGAATAGCCATCAAGTCGCTATCATCTTTTGTACCTTGTGAAACGAGTGCCAAAACTCCATATGGCGTTTGAGAATAGGTTATTCCAACTGGAGCTGATTCCAGGTTTGTAATCACCTGATTGTCCCAGGTTTTGGAGCTCATGTCATACACGCCAGAAATGTATTGCGGCTCAGAGGAAGCCATCAAACCTGCAATAAATGCTTTCCCATCCAAAGGAATGTAATCCGTGTTGCCATCTAAAGCACGTAGAAAGCGGTTCATTCTTCGGGTTTGATAGTTTTGGTTGTCAACACCTTCACCTTGCAGTGCAAAGGAGACAAAAGGCCAGAATTTGTCATCCAATTGGATTTGATCATCTTTCTTGAACTTATATCCAGCCCACAAATCATTGTAATATCTGTTTTCGAACTTCCCGATATTCAACTTGGGTTTCCCAGCTAGGACGGTTTTTTGGAAGTAGCCAAATTCCTTTCCTGCTAAATTATCAGGGACTTTTGAATCTGTTAGCATGGGTTCGGCTCCGATATTTGGAAATTGAGTGAGGCTGGATTCGTTGTAAGGTTCTTCGATAGAAGAAATTACCTCTCCAGAATCGTCTGTGGTTACTTCTAAAAACATCAACCCATTCTTTTTATCCCGATAAAGGAAAAAATTGTAAAGCTGGGTCATGTCACTGTTCCAATAAGAACCGCCATTAAATAATTGCCCTTTTTGGGCGGCTTTCTCAGCATTAGGACTTAGAGGAATATCAACTTCATTGGCTGAGATTTCTTGGGAATAGGAGGAGTAAATCCCTGCAATTCCCATAAGGAGTGCGAGTGTTAATTTCTTGATCATTGCTTTGAGTGTTTTGTTGAATCAAATTTCTGATCCCTAGGAAAAAAATCTCTCCCATTTTCCATGATTTTTCTCCCTGTTTTCGGGGAGTAAAAATCCTTTTTAAGATTAGCGACTACTTTTTAATCCAATTTTTTTATTTTTCAAGGTTGAGAAAACCACTGCATACGATGAGTCAGAAAAAAAACGTCTCTGCTTTTTTAGGATTGATTCTTGGAATGAGCATTTCCTCCTTCGCACAGACCGATAGTCTTTTTAAAGCACTTGAAGAGTTTCAACAGAAGGGTGAGTCTTTTCAAGTCGTGGAGTCATATAAAAATATCGGTCGGTATTATGAGTCAATACAAGCCTATGATTCAGCATTTTACTTTTATCGGAAAGAGGGAGCATACATAAAAGCCCATTTTCAAGAACAAGTTCAGGATTCTCTTCTTGGCAAGGTTTACATGGATTTTTCTTTTGTCGCCTTAGGCCTTCGGGATCTTGATATGGCTTTGCCGTACCTGGATAGCGCGGAAGTGGTTTACGAGCGCTTGGGAAGTAATGGGGATTTGGCTAGGGTAATGAATAATCGAGCCAATGCACTCAATGAAATGAACCGATATGAAGAGGCGATTGGCTATTTACTCAAAGCTATTGAATACGGAGAGCTAGTTGAAAATCAAGAAAGCAAAGATGCATTACTCAATAGCGTGTACAACAATATTGGGAAAAATTACCTCTCCTTGGAAGATTGGCTGAATGCTGTCAAATACACCAGAATGGCAATCGCTATTTCATCTTCTTATGAAATTAATAATGCACATGCAAGGCTTAATCTAAGTAATGCCTACATCGGAATGGATTCTACCGAATCTGCTTTCAATATGGCAAAGGAAGCAGAAGATATTTATGTGAAAGTAGGCTTTCCTTACGGAGTGATTGCTGCTAAAAACAACCAAGGATTGGCCTTGAAAATGAAGGGAGAAATGGATGAGGCAGCTTCCTTATTTCAGGAATCCATCGACATGTCTGAAGAGATAGACTATCCTTTGGGTGTATTGGAAGGATTAATCAATCGGTCTGAAATTTTAGCAGCTAAGAAGCAGTATAGTCAGGCAATTTCTGAAATGAAAGAGGCAGAAAGGTTATGCAATTTATATGATGACCGTCAATACCTAAAGTCTGTTCGGGAGAATTTGGCGAAGCTTTATGAGGAAACTGGAAATACTGACTATGCATTGACTTATTTCAAAGCTTATAAGCAATTGGAAGATTCGCTTAAATCCACAGAGAATATAAAAAATGTTAATGATCTTCTGCTTAAATACGAGACTTCGGAGAAAGAAAAGCAGCTTGCGGAACAGGAAGTGGAGATTCAAACTCAAAAAGCCACATTGGCTGTTCGTAATTCTCAATTGACCTATTTGCTCTCCGGGTTAGTAATTGTATTGTTGGGAGGGACTTTCATTTATCAACGAAATCGATCTAGACAAAAAGCTGCACTTCAACAAGCCATCATCGAAGAAAAAGAGCGGGGTTTTGATGCGGTAATTCAAGCTACAGAAGAGGAGCGAAAGAGAATCAGCAAGGATTTACATGATGGAATCGGTCAACAGCTTTCGGTATTGAAGCTTGGGCTTCAAAACCTTCAGAAAAAAGCGGATCCCGAAATTCAATCCCAATTGGTGGACATTACAGAGAAATTTTCAAAGTCTGCAGATGAAATCCGTCAAATATCCCATCAAATGATGCCCCGTGCCTTGATGGAAGAAGGACTGGTCCGTGCGTTCGAAGATTTACTCCGAAACACCTTTCAATATTCCGAAATCCAATATGAATTTGAACATCATGGGATGGAAGGCAGGCTGGACGAACGGATAGAAATCAGTATATATCGGGTATTGCAGGAGCTTCTCAACAATATTTTGAAGCATTCCGAAGCAAATTTTGTGAACGTTCAGCTCCTAAAAATGAAAGATAAATTGACCCTACTAGTCGAAGATAATGGGAAAGGCTTATCCGATGAAAAATCAAATGGACATGGCCAAATGAATATTCGAAACAGATTAGATTTAATCAAAGGAACTGTCAATTATGAATCCAGTCCGGAAAGTGGTTTTGTAGCGGTCATTTCTGTTCCTGTCAAATAAATGGAGAATACGAGAATTATCATTGTGGATGATCATCAATTGATTATTGATGGGCTGAGTCGAATCATCCAGGATATTTTTGGTTTTGAACTGATCACGGCTTACCATGATCCGTTGGAAGCCTTGCAAAAAGTTCCTGTTTGGAAGCCAGATATCTTATTGGTGGATTTTGAAATGCCACACCTAAACGGGTTGGATTTGATTCGAAAATTGAAACAACAAATTCCAGAATTAAAGACAGTTTTACTGACAATGCACTTGGATCATGCTACAGTTAGGGAAGCTTTATCTGTAGGAGTGAATGCGTATATCCTGAAAAATCTAGATGAATTTGAGTTGAGGATTTCTCTTGAAAAAGTTAGTAAAGGACAAAATTATTACAGCGCTCCAGTGACAGAGGTTTTGAATTCCCGTTCTAAATCCATTCAAAAAACTTCTCATTCCCAACTTGAGTCATTGAGTAGTCGGGAACGAGAAGTCTTGAAATTGATAGCCGAAGCTTTTTCTACCAAGGAAATAGCCAACCAACTCTCTTTGGAAATTTCAACGATAGAAAGTCATCGGAAATCTCTTATGAGAAAATTAAATGTGCACAATGTTGCAGGACTTGTCCGAATTGCTGTGCAAGAAGGACTGGTTTCCTAATCCTCCAATTTTAGACAAATCCAAAAAGAACTGGAAATAAGAATATGACAGTCGAAGCCCAAACCAAATAGGCTGGTAAGAAATTGGAGATGGTTTGACCGACCTGGTTAATGCTTTTCTTGGATCTAACAGTCAACAAGAGGTCTTTTCCCACCCAAATCAAATGCACCATCATCAGTATATTAATTCCTAAAATCGCCGTGCGGTTAGGGGTGAATCCCCATTCGTTGATTCGGAAGATGATGGCGGACAAGGCAACACCATTTACAAGCAAAGTAGCTAAGGCTAAAAGCAGCAAAAGCCAGTTTTGGGAAGCTTGATTTTTTCCTTGGCTATTCTCTGCAATCGAGAAAAAAATCAATGCCATCACACCAATCAAAAGCAAATTAAAGAGTAATAGAAACTCCCGGTCATTGTATGGGTCTTTGCCTGCATATACGATAGCTCCTAGGTAAACCAAGAGCATCACCAAAACTAGCGGACTGAAAATTCGAGCGATTATCGGCGGGACTTTATTGACCAATTGGGGATTGGTTTGGGTCAGGTGGGTAGCAATTAATGGGATAGAGGCCAGTCCAAAGACGGCAATGTACTCCATATAAAATTCCTCAATTCTCAAACCAATCAGGCTAAAGAGTCCAATCGTAATTGCCGAAAGGATTCCTCCCGAAAGGACCAATAATCCACCCATGATAATGGCATCACCATTGAACCGAAGGAAGCCCAATCTGCTTTCCGAACTTTTCCAATTTTCCCCTCCAAAAGAAAAGCCCAATAATCCCCAAAGTAAAATAGGCAAGTGAATACAAGCTAAAACCAGCGTATCACTACTTTCATTGTCAGGTAGTAGATTGATGTAAATCAGCGAAGCGAGAAAGGATAGGGTAAGAATGATGGTGCTTTTCTGTGAAAGCTTGTTTTTCCAAGCGAAATAGGCTGAAACAAAAGGGAAAACCATCAGTCCAAGATTTTTGGGATAAAAGAAATCTTCTTGGATGGGAAAAATTGCCGGAAGCTTTGCGTAAAGCCCTGCAAGCAAAGAAACCACAATCAAGAATGTCCAATCTGATTTTTCTCCCCATTGAATGCTATCCGAAGGTGTTTGAAGTCGAGCTTTCCAAAATTCAGAAATCGGAGATTGGTTTTGAATACTTGGATAGATGTCCAAGAATGCTTTTTTGAATTCAGATTTATTCTTTATATAAAGTTTTTCCAACTCTTCTGCCTGGTCGAGATGGGATAGGATTTCTTCTTTCATGGTGTTTTTGGGATTGGTTTAGTGTGACTTATTCTCTTTAATGAGATTTTCAAGAAAGTCTAAATGATCTTGAAAGGCTTTTTTTCCTGATGCTGTAGCCGAATAATTGGTTTGCGGTTTTCTGCCCACAAAGGTCTTTTCTACGGCTACATAGCCTTGGTTTTCCAAGTATCGTAGGTGAGAAGCGAGGTTTCCATCCGTCACCTCCAGGATCTCTTTGAAGGAATTGAAGTCAAATTGCTCATTGACCATCAGGATGGACATGACACGCAGTCTGACGACATTTTCAAATGCTTTATCGTAATTCCCCTTCACCTTAGCGATCGTATTTTTGGTACATCAAGGCGCCATATACCACATGTAAAATTCCGAAACCGGAAACCCAAAACCACAAGCCATAATCAGGAAAGAAGGCTGCCATTATTCCCAAAATCAATTGAAAAAAGCCTAATTTCTGTATTTCCCCTAAGGTAAAATTAGAAGCAGCAACTAGACCCAAACCATAAAAAATCAATAGGTTGGCGGGAATCAGTTGGAAAGCTGCTTCATGAATCAGCGCAAAGGTGAAAAGCCCACCAACCAAGACAGGAATAAACAGCGCTTGCATAAAGCGCTTACTGGCACCATTCCAGAACACTTGGGCTTTTTGTTTGCTTTTTCGCTTGCTGAGCAGCCAGGCCGTACCTACAGCAAAAAGAAGTATACTGCTTGCCAAAAGAAGTAATCTCGGTAATAAGGTCGAACTATTCAATATTTGACTAGAATCTCCCCATTGGCTAGTAGGGAAGTAGAGCCAATACCAAGCTATGCCGCCACCAATCAATGCATAGATTCCAGCTAATACACCCGATAGTCCACTTAAAGAAAGGAAGCGCGTGCTCCGCTCCATCATGGATTTAATCTCGGCTAATTCTTGTTCAGGGTTTTTCATTTTAAAAGTACTTTGTGATTCAAAGTAAATGAAATTTTACAAAAAAGTATTTGGCTACATGATTTTTTTGAAATCGAAGCTGGGATTTCTCCCCGCATAGTTTACTCTGCTTTGGGAAAAATCTTATTGATTACTTTATTTAATGAATGTCCGTTTTCTTACCAGTGCTGAAATTATGCGGCTAAGATTCTGCGAAATTGATCGATTTATGCTATCATCCGTCATCTGACATCGGACATCCGGCTAGATTAGCAAAGAAAATTTGGTTATTGGAATCATTGCGGATAATCATACTTTATTTAAGTAATTAAATTTTTGATTGTCAATTCATTGTATTCTGTAAAAATCTCCGTTAAGCATTGTTTACTCCAGATTTGGAAATGACTTTTTTGACCAAGGGACCGATGGATAATCCCTGAACAATGATGGAGAAAATCACAATGAGGTAGGTAATGGTCAAAAATAATTCCCGTCCCATCTGCGGTTCGAGTGAAAGTGCCAAGGCGATGGAAATGCCACCCCGTATACCTCCCCAGGTCATGATCAGATTCGTTTTTGGGATAAAGTCCAACTTCTTTTGAAATAGGGCAACTGGTCCAGAAAGGGCAACAAATCTTGACAGAAGCGAAATCACGATTCCAAACACTCCAAAAATCACATAGGTGCTATCAAGCGAAACGATTAATAATTCTAAGCCGATCAATACAAATAGTAGTGCATTGAGTAAGACGTCGATTAGCTCCCAGAATTTATCTACATAGTTTTGGGTGTTGGGCGACCAGGCGATTTCAGGGGACTTGTTGCCAATGAAAATTCCCGCCACGACCACTGCAAGAGGTCCTGAAACATGCAGATAATGAGCCAAAGCTGATATTCCCATCACCAGAGCTAGTGTGATCATCACTTCGGTCTCGAAATTGTCGATCGCTTTCATTAGTCTGAAAGCCAACCAACCGGCAATCAACCCAAGAGCTATTCCTCCGATAACTTCTTCAACGAACAGTAATCCGACATCCCCAAATGACATCGAATCCAGGCCTTGTTGGGCGATTTTGAAAATCACAATAAAAACTACGACGCCCACTCCATCATTGAAAAGTGACTCACCCACGATCTTGGTTTCTAGTTTTTTGGGTGCATTGGCTTCTTTCAAAATACCTAAAACTGCAATCGGGTCTGTCGGGGAAATCAAGGCTCCAAATAGCAAGCAGTAGATGTAATCAATGGGATAGCTGAATGCAAGGAACAAATAGTACATCAGCGTCCCGATCAGAAAAGTAGAAATTACCACTCCGATAGTGGCAAAGAGCGCAATAGGACCTTTCTGTCTTTTAAGAGCATCTAATTTGGTGTGAAGGGCTCCCGCAAAAAGCAAAAAACTCAGCATCACATCGAGTAGAACCGTTTCAAAATCGATGGAATTGATCAGTAAATTGGCTTCCTCCAGAATAAAAGGGTTGAAGGAACCTAGGATATAAACTGCTATAGTGAAAACGATGGCAATGATCATCAAACCTATCGTGAAGGGAAGCTTTAGAAATTTTGTATTGATAAAAGCAAAACCAGCTGAAAGAATGGTCAGAATCGTGATGATATTGAAAATGTTCATGGCGATTTGTATTTAAGAATTCCAAAATACAAGCATTTATTGAATGGACTTTAAATTTCGGTGGGAAAGGTGTAAACAAAAAAGCACTGACCATTTAAGTGCCAGTGCTTTTATTACTTCATTGATTAATTTTTAGATGGATGCTTTCAATCTATTTTGCTTTTTGAGTCCGCGATTGATTTTTGGGACCGCATTTTCAAGGACATCATCCCGCTCATCTTGAAGTTTAGATTTCATAGATTGATAGTAGTCAAATTGGAGTTTTTGGTCAGTCGTCCAAGGTCCGATATAGTCACCTATTTCAGAATACAGTGATCGGATTCTTCGGCTTAATTCTCCGTATTTTCTGCTGATTTCCTTCAGGGGTGCAGCGGTACTTTTATCATAAGAAATTCCGTCCTTTTCCAATTTCTCGAGTTGATCATCAAGTTTATTGATGGTTGTTTGATCCTGGGATACTTCAGCATAAAGGGCCAAAACCTCCATTTGTGATGCAGTCCATTCTTTTCGGATATCTATCGGAATATTCAATCTTGGATCATCGCTGACCTGAAACTTTTGCTCCTGTAATTTTCCATTGACTTCCAGTTTGGCAGTGTAGAGCCCAGGTAAAACATAAGGACCTGAAATTCTACCTCGTCCTGTGCCTGATGTCTCGGTTTGGTATCGGAGATTCCACATTACGCGATGCAATCCTGCTTTAGTTGGTGTTTTGACTTCATCCACTATTTTTCCATTCGCATCTAGAATCGTCAGTTTGATCGCATCAGAAGAGACTGATTCTCGAAGATAGAAATCAATAGCTGCTCCGAAATCAGGATTTTCGCCTCGGTAGTACATATCTCCTGTATGCGCTCCATCTCGAGAATAATTAATGATTTCTGCCTCAGCGATGGAGAAGAGTGCGGCATCCTGCTTTAAGACCTCGGGAGTCATTTCCTGAAGTGCATTTACATGGTCAAGAATCCATACTCCACGTCCGTGTGTACCCAAAACCAAATCATTATCTCGGGGATGAATTACCAAGTCATTGAATGGGAGGGTAGGCATATTGCTTTTGAGTTCTACCCAATTCTTTCCCTGATCGATACTAATGAATAGTCCAAGCTCTGTTCCCAAATAGAGTAGATTCGGGTTTTTTGGATCTTCTCTTAGGGTTCTGGCAACTCGATTTTCCGGTAAATTCCCTTCTATGGATTTCCAGGTTTTACCATAATCATCGGTTTGGTAGATGTAATTATTGAAATCATCATTCCGATAGTTATTGATAGCGACATAGGCTCTTCCGGCTTGATGAGACGATGGCTCAATGGTATTGATCCAGGTTTCTTTGGGTAATCCCGCAAGTTGGGAAGTTACATCATTCCATATCTGTCCATCATCCCAAGAGACTTGAAGCAATCCGTCGTCTGTTCCGGCATACAGCATGCCGGGTTTGAATAAATCTTCAGCCACAGCGGTGAGGGTGGGGTAGTAGGGGATTCCATCATCCAATGAAGCTGTGTTTTCATCAGGCCTTTGTCCCATGATCAGGAGTTCCCGACGATTCACTTTGGTTGTCAGATCTCCCAGTGAAGTCCAGGTCGCTCCATTGTCGGTACTTTTCCAAAGTACATTGGTACCCGCATAGATCGTATTGGCATCATGGTGGGATAGGAAAAATGGACCATCCCAGTTGGCAGGTGCCATGGCATTGCCAAGTTCTGGTTCCGGAATCCCAGGTCCCCAGGCATCCCAATTTCTTCTAGCGCCGATTTTCCCTTGTGGATCTCCTGGACGGATATCTTGACGTTGTCCCGTTTTCATATTGAGTCGGGAAAGTCCCAAATATTGGGACTCGGTATAGACTACATCCGGGTCATTTCGATCGACTAGGTTTAAGAAACCATCTCCGCCTCCCAGTCGTCTCCAGTCCTCATTGATAATTCCGTTAGCTCGGTAAGTTTCGCTTGGGCCAACCCAGCTGCCATTGTCCTGAAGGCCTCCGTACACATTGTAAGGTTTGGCATTGTCAACCGCTATTCGATAATATTGGCTTACTGGTAAATTGCTGATAAATAGCCATTTGATTCCACGATCATAAGAAATTCCAATACCTCCATCATCACCTTTGATGACATGTCTGGAGTCTTTTGGATTGACCCAAAGAATCCGATCATCACCGTGTAAGGATTGGCGGGGAGCGATAAATGTTCTACCGCTATCACTGGAATAGCTGTATTGGTTCATCATGTAAATGCGAGACTCATCGCTGGGATCCACTAGTGGTTGCGAAGCGTACATTGGTCGAGGATTCCAATCACTCATGAGTTCCCAACTTTCGCCCTTGTCCTTGCTTCGATATAGACCCGCCCGACGCTCATTGTAGGCGGTGGAAGCATTGTATTGATAGCCTTGCTCTAAGGAAATATACACTACTTCAGGATTGCTTCGATAAATAGAGATTCCTATTCGGCCGTAATCTCCTTCAGGAAGTCCGTTTTTCAGTTCTTTCCAGGTTTTGCCTCCATCTGTAGATTTATGAAGCCCGCTACCAGGTCCTCCTCCGTGAAAACCATAGGGTTTTCTTCTTCTTTGGTAGGTGGCTGCATAGAGGATGTTTGGGTCTGAAGGGTCCATGGCCACATCGGTGACACCGGTATCTTCATTTACATAAATGATTCGCTCCCAGGTTTTGCCGCCATCTTTGGTTTGGTAAAGTCCTCGCTCTTCATTGGGGCCCCAAAGGTGACCGATGGCAGCGACGTATGCGACCAAGGTATCCGTGGGATGAAGTACGATTCGACCGATATGATGAGAGTCTTTTAATCCTACATTTTCCCAATTCTTACCGCCATCATGTGACTTGTAAACCCCGTCTCCCCAGGAAGAGCTTTGGCGATTGGCCCGCTCCCCTGTACCAACCCAGACGATGTTGGGATGCTTTTGGTGAAGGGCTATGGCACCTACTGAGTGAGTCCCTTCATTTTCAAAAACAGGCTCAAAGCTGACACCATTATTGGTTGTCTTCCAGACTCCACCGGTGGCAGTGGCAGCATAAAAGGTGTAAGGGTCAGATTCGAGTACTGCCAGGTCTACAATTCGACCGCTCATGGTAGCAGGCCCAATATTTCGAAGTGGGAGCCCGTTTAGTAATTCGCTTGTAAGTTCTTGGCTTTGACTAGTCATCGAAAACCCTAGGCAAAGCAAGAGTAAGAGGTATTTATTTTTCATGTGAATATATTTCTGCTCAAGGTGGAAATTAAGCAGCCTGTGTCAGAGTACAAATTCTTTTTGAGGAATGGTGACTTCTAGATATGTCCATAGCTCAAATCAAAGCCATAGCTTTTTCTAATAAATTTTAATCTTGCTGGTAAGGACTGTATTTAAAGTCTGAATTTAGGGCAAATGACGTATAGGTAAGTAACTCCTTTTAAATCAACTTTGGCAAGGATTTAAACACTATTCAAAATGAATAAAAGGACTTTTAACTGGATTTGGATTATTGCAATAGGTCTTGTGATGCTCTCCTGTGCGGATGGAGAAGATATGGAGCCAGATGATAATCAGCAGCTGACCAATGACTTGAATTTTCTCTTTACACTTTCGGGAGATGAAAGTCGCTATGTAATGGAAATCGATGGGGTAGAGGTGAGTAATTATGCTGAGATTCTCAATACTCTCAATACAGACAAGTCTATTTCCATCAATTTTTGGGGGCCAAGTGACTTCAATTTCGCTGCAATCAACTCAATTCCCTTGGGAACCGGAACTTATGAAGCAGGACATGACTTGGGGCCCGGTAATGGTACTTTTGGAAACAATCTCTTTATGATGGCTTTTGTAAAAAAGGAGGGAACAAAGTATTATGCTTATTCAGCGCATATGGATTCTTAGAAGAGGAAAGAATTCCGGGTTCCTCTGCGACAGTCAAGGTTATCACTTTTGAGGGAAAGCAGACGACCTACAACTTTATGAATGGAACCTTCAGCCAATTCATCGGGACGGTGGAAGGTCAGTTTGCAGGTACTTTTAAAACAAAAGATGGTAAGGAAGTGAAGGTGACCAAGGGGCAATTTAGAATAGTCCAAAAACTTCCTCCAGGAGCAGAAGAGGTTGAATAATTCGAAAAATAACAAGAGACTGTCTCAAAAGTAAAGTTTGTCACATTGAGCGAAGTCGAAATGTTGTCCAGAATACTGGAAATGGCCTTCGACTCCGCTCAGCCTGACAAAAAAACGTTTATGAGACAGCCTCTTTTTTTCCTTTTTAAGACTATTGAAAAAGTCTTGGAGCGAATTGACTTAGGTAGACTCTCCAGTTTCTCCAAATATGCCCGCCTTCGCTTTCTACATATTCATATGGCATGTTCATGGAGTCAAGTTTGGCTCTATATTCCTTATTGGCATCGTAGAGAAAATCTGTTTTTCCAATGGCAATCCAATACAGTTTGTAGCCATTGTCCATTTGCTGTTGAAGGGTTTGGTCAAAATTGCTGTAGACCTTTCCTGTAGCATCTTCCCGCGGCATAATTGCTGCCGAAAAGAGTCCCATGTAATCAAATGTGTTCGGATAATACCTTGAAATATGCAAGGTGTGATAGCCACCCATTGATAGCCCTGCAATGGCTCTATTCTCTTTATTTGCTTTTACTCGATAATTATTTTCCACAAACTTGATGATATCCTCAAAAGCCCCTTCATAGGTTCCATCCATTGTTTTTGGGATCATAAAGGCAGGTTTGTAGAAGTTTCGGATACCTTCTCCCGGAGCACCATCTTGGATCACATTTCCATTTGGCATCACTACAATCATGGGTTTGGCTTTTCCCTGGGCAATCAGATTATCTAGGATCTGAGCAGTGCGACCCAAGGAAATCCAAGCTTCCTCGTCTCCACCTGCTCCGTGCAGTAAATAGAGAACAGGGTAGTCTTCGGTTGATTTTTCATAGCCAGGAGGAGTATAGACAGTGATCCTTCTATCCATCCCTAACCCCGGTGAATCATACCATCTGCGAGTGACCGAGCCATGCGGGATGTCATTTGTCTTATAAAGTTCCGCATGACCACCTCCGATAATGAAAATATTCGTAGAGCTAGCTACATCGCGGATCAAAAAGGGATTGTTGGGGTCAGTGGTTCGAAAGCCATCAATAAGAAAGGCATAATTATACAATTCCGGTCCTAATTTTTCGGTGGTGTAGGTCCAGACGCCATTTTCATCCTTAGATAAAGATGCTTTGCCTGGTCCGTCCATTTCACCCATAGGGGTTTCCATCTTTACCGTAGGTAAAAAGTCACCGGTTATTTCTACCGCATCGGCATTTGGTGCAAAAAGCCGGAATGTCACCGAATTGTCCTCATGAACTTCAGGTGAGATGATTTGCTGAGCATTGAATAAGGCTTCCTGAGCAGTCGAACTCAGTATGAGTGCGAAAAGGAAATTTGAGAGTAGGATTAGTTTTTTCATGGATTACGAGATCTATTGTTTCATTTTGGAAAAATAGAAAAAACTCTTTTGAAAACCTATCATCATAAATTGTCAAATTCAAATTTCAAAAAATGAGATTTCTTTTGAACCATCATTCGATTTGAAAGACAAGGTTTTCTGAAAAGAAAGGAAGTGCTTTAGTCTGAATTCGTTCTGCGATACGATTGAGGTGATCACCCTCATAACTCTCATAAAAATGCGGGACTTGATAGGATTCCAGCAGCTCGTGCAACTTTTTTGTGGCCTCGCTGATTCCTCGGTCTTGCAAGCCAGCATCCATACCGATCGCCTTAAGTTTTTTTAGGTTTAGGACATATTGATCCACATAATTCAGTGTTCGGTTCGCTATGATCTTATTGATTACTTCCTGTCGAGGCTCCCCATCTTTTGCTGGAAGGTCAAGGTAGAGTGGTGGATTTTGTGGGTTTGGAGCAAAAGCCGCAGAAGTGGCCAAAGCTGCTATTTCGAAGAAGGAAGTTTCTGCCAATTGATCCGGAGTAAGACTTTCGAGTTTTTTCATTAATTCTGCATTGGTTGACGCAGCTCCATCCATGCAGCAAGGGCTCAATGCGTAAATGGCCGCATAGACATTTGGGTTTTTCATACCTAATCGCAAGGTGCCATAGCCTCCCATGGAGTGGCCAGCTAGTCCTCGGCTATTTTTGTCTGGGATGGTTCGGTAGTTTTTGTCCATATAGCTGACCAATTCTTGGGTGACGAAAGTTTCCCAATCTCCTATGGTAGCCGAACTCGCATACATACTTCCTTTGAATTTATTGTAGGCATTGGGCATGACCACAATCATTTCTTTGGAAAGTCCCTGTTCTATGGATTGCTCAATGACATCTTGCAGGTTGATCCAGTGGTCTTCCCAACCAAACCACTGAGAGTCGGTATCAGTGAATCCGTGAAGCATGTATAGCACGGGAAAACGCCGGTCTGGATTAGAGGCATAGGAGGGTGGAAGGTAAACAGTGACATCTCGCTCGGCAGGATCGCCGATGAGATTGCCTTCTAGAGCTTGACTGTGGATTTTGATTCGTTCTTTAGTTCCTTTTTGAGCATTTACAAAGGAGAAACTCATCATCACTAGAGCGGTGAGGAAAAGTAGTTTTTTCATGGTTTTAATGGGTTTAAGGTAGATTAAAAGTAGGTTTTATCGAGAGATTGGCAAAGGGTATTTATAAATACGGATTTAGACTGATATTCGCTTTTTTGATAAAGATTTACTTAAATTCAATCGTTTAACACTTTTAATTTCCCAAATGAAAAAAATCATCCTCCTTTCGTTTTTTGTTATTCTGACGACTTTTCCCGCTTTTTCCCAATATCAAATTATCACAGGTGGCTGGATTTATGATACCGATACCAAAGCTTTCAAAAAGAACTCCGCCATTTATCTAGTCAATGGATTGTTTGGGACTGGCAGTGAAAATATCACCAACTGGCAGGTCAAGAAGCTTTCAGACGATGATTATATCCTGCCGGGCTTGATCGACCTGCATGCCCACTATCGGGTAAGCTATGAAGGAAAGGCCTATGATGATACGGTAGCCATGCCAAAGATCTTTTTGGCAAATGGGGTCACGAGCACTTTTCCTGCAGGTGAGATTGAGCCTGAAAAAATGTGGGATTTGCAGAGAAAAATAGATGCTGGGCAAATGCCTGGGCCAAGAATTTTACACTCAGGGCCTTATTTTGGTACTGCTGCAGCAGATTGGAGCCCGGATATTTCAGAGTCTCAAATCAGGCAACGGGTAGATGAGTGGGCCAGTCGGGGCGCTTATGGGTTTAAAGCCAAGGGGGTAAATGCAGAGCAACTCCAAGTCTTGATTGATCAGGCTCACAAGCATGGACTGACTGTTACCGGGCATTTGAATTCGGGCTATCGAAACTCCGTCAATCCTCAAGAAGCCATTGAAATGGGAATCGATCGCGTCGAGCATTTTCTTGGAGGTAGATTGTTGGCTGACTCGGTGGACGCTTATCAAAGTTTAAAGTCGCTGGATCCCTCAGACCCAAGGTTGGATGAGATTATTCAGTTGTACATTGGCAATGGGGTTTATTTTGACGCCACCTTGGCTACCTATGGAGCCATAGGCATTGTTGACTCTCCGATATTCTTTGATTTTGCGATTGAGAATGAATATTTCACCCCTTTTACTCGTGAGATCATCCGATCCAAGTCAGCTTCGGCTTTTAATGAACTTTGTGCTTTGATCTATCCGGTGAAGCAGCAAACACTCAAGCGCTTTTATGATGCCGGCGGCTTAATCACCGTGGGTACTGACCGACCGCTACTTTTAGATAATTATCTGGGTGGGGGAATCGGTGGGTTTTTCATCCATCGGGAAATGGCAGCCATGGTTGAGATCGGGATTCCTGCTGGAGAGGTGATTTATTTAGCTACTCAACAAAATGCGGAGGCTCTTAGAATAGCTGACAAAGCGGGTAGCATCAGCCCCGGCAAATGGGCAGATATGATGATTATTCGTGGCAATCCCATTGAAGATATCAACCGAACCCGCAGCGTACATACGGTCGTAAAAGCCGGAAAATTTTACTCATCCCATGATTTAAAAAATGCAGCAAAAGGGAAGTTGGGGCCGCAGGAATGATATGGGTTAAAACACAATTACCAATTTGATAATTACCCAATCTTTCTTATTTACTGTTTCTAAAGGAGCTAAATCTTATTTTATTTCTCGAAGTATCTAGGTTGAAGCATAGGATCATCCTCGTTACTTAGCAGCTTAAATAGAATGGGGTCTCGCAAAATTTGAGTGACGGACAGCTCCATTCCATCCACCATCACTGTTTGACCCATGAGACGTATTCCATGGCTGTAATCCACATACCAGTCCACGTGCCCCGCATAGACTGGCTGAATGGGTTTTCCATCCAATTGATGCCAGCCATAGATAATAACTTTATTGGATAAGTCACTGAGTTGATGGGATAGAATAATGTCCTTTTTGATTCCGGCGATTAGTTGGCCGTTTTGCCCACCTGCTTCCTTTTTTTGCAATTCGATCTGGTTGTTGTGTTCGACAAATTTTTCTACGCTTTCATTTTGATTACCCACTGGTTTGTAAAAAAATGGAGCCAATTTGATGGTGGCATGATCGTAAATATGATCGCTGATTTTTGCCGTAATCAACGATCCTCCAAATAAATCAGCAAGTTTTTGAGCTGTATGAGGATTCATGGGGATTCGGCAATAATCTTCATTTGAACCTACCGCTAAATAGTCGGGCATAGCCTGGTAAATCACTTCATGCTCTTCTCCTAATGCATCTTCAAAATCACCTCTAATAATCACTAGTTTTCTTAAAAAATCAGGCATATTGCCTGAGGATAAGGCCTTATAGATTTCCTCCTCTCGCTCAGAAAGAGGCAGAGAACTGATTCGGTGCATAAACTCTGAACCCGTTTCTGCATTTGCTTTTCTTTCAGGAATTTTAAGAAGGGTTTCTTTGATTTGGCTTAAAACACTCATCGAAAAATATAATGAAATGAATAGGATTAATGGGAGCTTTTTCTTCATGTGTTAAATATGGTGCGTTTCTATTTGAAACTGATTTTTCGATTTATTTTTTATTTAAAAGAAGTTTATAGGATTTAAAAATTGGATGTGTTTTTTTTGCCCAAAAATCTAACTTATCCACCACAATGAAAAATTATCGCAAACCTCAAATTTGGAATTTAACCTACCTATTATTTACTATCTTCTTTTTTGCTTGTACTGAATCTGAAGATCCTCAAATTCCTGCTGAAGAAGAGTTAGAAGATTCACTCTATTTCGATTTGACAATTGATGGAAAAAATTTCCGCACTGAAATCCCTGAAGCAGACCTGGTTCCAAACACAGGCTTTGAAAAAAATGATTCAGGGAACCCAGGGATAAATGCCATGTTTTACAATTTCTTTGATTATTCTATTTCAATTTTGATGAACCGCGACTGTGGTACTGAGGAGAACAGGGATTGTATTGATTTGATCATTTTTAGATCAAACCCTCTTAGTGTAGGAAATTTTGCAAATGAATTTACAAATGGACTTTTAGTTGGAGGTGATACCTATGCTTTAAGCTATACTGGTCCCAATATTTCACCAGACCCCTCAGATCAAATGATCTCTATGGAAATCACAAAATTTGATGAGGAAATTAGTATTGTGGAAGGCACTCTTTCGGGAAGTTTTTACAAAGCAGGTGATACAACTCCAATACTTTATCCATTTAGTGCAAAATTTAGAATTTACATACAGAAGTTTTGACCTTTTGTTTTTTTAAATACTTGTAGATTTTAAATAGACCTTTCAACCTACTTAAGAAAAGTTGAAATTTTGAAAGAAAATGTGAAGATCTTATTTTCCATCGTCAATTTTTTGAATATCTTATTCAACTGTAACTTTACCAACTCATTCAATACCAGAAGCCGTGTCAAATAAAAACGTCAAAGTAGGCCTCGTTCAACTCAGTTGCTCTGGGGATGTGGCCGATAATATGAAGAAAACCATTGCAGGTATCCGTGAAGCAGCCAAAAAAGGCGCTCAGGTAGTGGTCTTGCAAGAGCTTTTTAGATCCCTCTACTTCTGCGATGTGGAGGATTATGAAAACTTCAAATTAGCGGAAGCCATTCCTGGACCTTCTACAGATTCCCTCGGTGCTTTGGCCAAAGAATTAGGAGTGGTGATTGTCGCTTCCCTTTTTGAAAAGCGGGCGGAAGGGCTTTATCATAACACTACAGCGGTTCTAGATGCTGACGGAACTTACCTTGGCAAATATCGAAAAATGCATATCCCGGACGATCCGGGCTATTTTGAGAAGTTTTACTTCACTCCGGGTGACTTGGGCTACAAGGTTTTTCCAACCAAATTCGGAAAGATCGGCGTCTTGATCTGTTGGGATCAGTGGTATCCGGAGGCTGCTCGAATTACAGCCTTGAAAGGCGCAGACTTTTTGGTGTATCCTACGGCCATCGGTTGGCATAAAGATCAGGACCAACTTACCAATGATGAGCAATATGGCGCTTGGCAAACGATTCAGCGCTCCCATGCCGTCGCTAATGGAGTTCCGGTAGTATCAGTCAATCGTACAGGCGTAGAAGGTGAGATGCAGTTTTGGGGAGGATCTTTTGTAGCCAACTCTTTTGGTCGGGTGGTGTACAAGGCTCCTCATCTCGAGGAAGAAGTGCATGTAGAGGAGCTGGACCTGACTGGTTCGGATCGATACCGTACGCATTGGCCTTTCCTCAGAGATCGCCGCATCGATAGTTACGAACCGATTACCAAGCGTTACCTAGACGAGGAATAAAGATGGCTGATGTATTTGAATTGGCTCGATCTGGAGCAGCAACTCCAGCCGAATTGGGCTATTATTTTCCAGCGGAATTTGCACCTCAAGAATCCATGTGGCTCTCTTGGCCCCATAAGGAAGCTAGCTGGCCGGGTAAAATTGAGAAGATTTTTGCGCCTTACTCCCAGTTTATCAAGGAAGTAGCCAAAGGCCAAAAAGTCAATATCAATGTGGCTGATGAAGCCATGAAGTCCTTTGCTTTGGCACATTTGGAAAAGGCTGAGGTGGATTTGAGCAAAATCGCTTTCCACTTTTTCCCAACCAATGATGCCTGGTGCCGGGACCATGGACCTGCCTTTGTGATCAATCCCCAAGCAGAACCGAAAAAAGCTATCGTCAAGTGGAACTACAATGCCTGGGGAGACAAGTATCCTCCGTATGATTTGGATAATCAGATTCCCATCCGGATAGCAGAGCATTTGGGTATTCCCTTTTTCAAACCCGGAATCGTCATGGAAGGCGGTTCGGTAGAATTCAACGGAAAAGGAACGCTACTCACTTCCACAGCCTGTCTGCTCAATGAAAACCGGAATCCTCACCTCAATCAAGCTCAAATTGAAAAATACCTCTGTGATTACTACGGGGTAAAGCATATTTTGTGGGTTGGTGATGGAATCATCGGAGACGACACCGACGGGCATATCGATGACATCACACGATTTGTGAATGAAGATACGGTGGTGACCGTGGTGGAGGAAAATGAAGCGGATGAAAACCACGAAATCCTGGCTGAAAACCTTGAGCTCCTTAAGAAAATGAGGCTTGAAAATGGCAAGCAACTTAACATTGTGGAGCTTCCCATGCCAAGTCCCGTGATTTGGGAAGATCAGCGACTTCCGGCTTCCTACGCCAATTTCTATATCGCCAATGAGGTGGTCGTGGTGCCGACTTTCCGGGATAAAAACGATCAAAAAGCCCTCGATATTCTGACGGATTGCTTTCCCGGCAGACGTGTGATCGGAATTGACAGTACCGATATCATCTGGGGACTTGGATCTTTTCATTGTCTGAGTCAGCAGGAACCGGCGGTGTAGTAGAAAGTTCATTAGTGCCTAAGCAGGAGGGTAGTCGAAGCAGAATGAGTAAAGTATTCCAATTGAGTGGCAGTTTGTAAATGGTAAGTAGTAAGTAGTGGGCGGTTTTAAGTGAGATAAGGGGTAAGTAGTAGGCATTGGTTTGCAGTTAACACAAATCACGAGCTGTGAGCGAATTTTAAGTACAGAAGGTTAATTTTTCGGCTATTTCAGAGCGAGAATCAGAAAGCTAAATTTTTTTAAGCGGCTGATTTCTCTGGATTCCTATTAAATAAGATTTTCGCTAAATTCATCGTTAGATTTTTTCAAGAATCGAAAAAAGATTAATTAATTTGGTAATTCGATGAAATATTTCGTTAGATTATGTTTTTTCAAATAAACTGAGGTTTTAGGGGGGGGGGCTTAAGCTATGGACTCAAAATAATATTCTGAAAAAATCCGTTTTTCAGATTGTACAATTCTAAGAATTCAAGTTTCTGATAATGAGTGATTTGGAAGTTTGAAAAAGACTCTTTAAAATCAACCATTCAATTAATTAGTTCAACACTTTAACCATTAACAACTATGAAAAAGTTAAAAGTTACATTTATGCTAGCATCTGCCCTTCTGTTTTTCGGAAGTGGTCAATTAATGGAAGCAAACGCACAATCGGATCCTAGGCATTATAGGGTTTATGATGAAGACCCAGACTTATGTACTTATGGGTGCTATGAACCTGGAGGCAATTGTTATTCAGAAGATCCTTTTGAGGAGCAGTTCGCCTGTGATTAAATTTTGCAGAGGAGGGTGAAAGCCCTCTTCTTTACTGAATCTATCTCAAAAAAAATGATCAAAAGATTTTTGACCCTAAGCCTTATTTTGTTAGGCCTTGTTTTCTTCTCATGCCAAGAGGAAGAAAAAACCAAACCACTTTCCTATCAACTCACCCATGCTTTTCGCCTAGTCGTAGAGGATCACCCACTTCGTACCTGGAGCCTACAAACCAAAGTTATCGATGGCGAAGAAAAGTTGTTTTTTGGGGATGTGCGAAGTAAAGACAATATCAAAGTTTTCAATATGGACAAAAAGGAATGGGAAGAGCCTATTCGATTTGAAAAAGAAGGGCCGGATGGAATAGGGACAATGAACGGATTTTATGTTCATACCTTGGATTCTATTTTTGTGGTGAACAGCTTTAGTTGGGAGATTCACCTGATGAATGGCAGTAAGAAGGTAAGAACCTACAATACCAAAGAAGGAATTCCTGCCATGGATCAAATAACCCCTTTTACCACCAATAATGCTATTTCAGGAATAATCAACGGGAAATTGATTTTTTATGGATTCCCGGAAGTCCCCTATCAGGGTTTGGACTATCATAACCGGGTGAAAATTGCCCAATCCATTGATTTAATATCCGGAGAAAATAAAGTTGGAATCGGATACCCTAAGGAATATCATAATAAATATTGGCCGATAGTAATTACACTTAACGATCAAACTACTAATGGCGAAGTGGTTTTCATCAATTTCCCATATAGTGACTCAGTTTATTTTTATAATGAAGAACTCAAAGAAGTTAATTCATTTAAATTTTCATCTGTTAAAAAGTCCCAAACCCCTTCTTTTGAGGATAATTCCGTAGCAAGAAATAGTGAGCTTGCATATTTTGAAGCATTAGGCCATGGTATATTTAGAGATGTCCTGGCTGAAAAGAATAGAGACTATTTATACAGAACCATATCCTATAGCAAAAGCGACCCGTCTTCTTTCTCTACCTATTCTGAATTCAAGCCAACCGCTGAGCGGAACCTATTGATTTATGATTTGAAGCAAGATACCTTTATCGGAGAGATTGACTTTCAAGAAGGTGAATTAGACCGGATTCCCATGATGTTTGTAGGGGAAAAAGGATTGTACCTCAGCAAGATGAGTGAAAAAGAGGAAGCTGTAGACTTTTATTTGTTGTCATGGGACGAGTAGGGTTTTGTTCTCTTTTATTCTTTCTGCTTCTAGCCTGTAATAAAAAGGGTAAAGACCAGGATTTAGAAGTGCTAGCTGAGAAATTCCCTCAAGCCAATCAGATCTTGTTTATCCCCCTTCAAAATTCCTGCAATTCCTGTCAGCAATCCGTAGGTGATTGGCTTGAAAGTAAGGCAACACTACTGGCTGATGATGTATTGGTTGTCCTTTCTGTAGAAGATAAATTTCTTTCTGCTGAATACCGGGACGAATACTTGAATGATTTTACCCTAATCCATTTTGATCCAGATAGGAAATACGTGAGGGAGAATATCCTAGATGGAAGTTTTCCGCTGTTTTCCATCACGCTTTGGAAGAAAAACGGGGAAACTTGGGAAAGAAGCGGATCAATAACACCCGGTCCCAGAACCTTGATAATTGAACAGTTGGAGATGCTTTTTGAAGTCTCAGATTAATTGTTTCACCGAGGTGTTGTATAAGAGGACCGATTTTTTGCACCAAACTCAACAGTTATATGAAAAATGATCCTTGACGCTATTTCAACCAGAATAGTAGGTTGCCTCAAATCTAGGCCAAAATGATCTAGGAATTAATTAAGCTTACCGGGATCCACTTAAGTCGTTGAAAATAAATAATATATGAATGAAAAGTGGTAAAAATATTTTTAGAATACTTCCAAGGTAGGCAATTCCATGTGCTTGACAGCACCGACATTATCTGGGGATTGGGTTCTTTTCATTGCTTGAGTCAACAGGAACCGTCGGTGTAGTAGAAAGTTCATTAGTGCCTAAGCAGGAGGGTAGTCGAAGCAGAATGAGTATAGTATTCCAATTGAGTGGTAGTTTGTAAATGGTAAGTAGTAAATAGTGGGCGGTTTTAAGTGAGATAAGAGGTAAGTAGTAGGCATTGGTTTGCAGTTAACACAAATCACGAGCTGGGAGCGAATTTTAAGTACAGTAGGTTAATTTTTCGGGTATTTCAGAGCGAGAATCAGAAAGCTAATTTTTTTAAGAGGCTGATTTCTCTGGATTTCTAAAAAAGGAGATTTTCGCTAAATTTATCGTTTGATTTTTCTAAGAATTAAAAAAAAGTTAAAAATAGTTGAAATTCGATGAAATATTTTGTCATTTCAAATCACTTCAAAATAACCTGAGGATTTAGGGGGGGGGGTTAAACTAATGATTCAAAAGAATATTTCGAAAAATTTCGTTTTTCAGCTTGTATTTTTCTAAGAATCACAAGATGTTGATCCTAAGGGATTTGGAAGTATGAACTAGAATACTTAAAATCACCCAATGATTCAAACATTATTAATATTTAACCATAAACAATTATGGAAAAATTAACAAATGACCAGATGGAAAATCTGGTGAGAACAGGGTATTGTGAGGATCTATGGACCATGCTTACAGGTGGTAACTACCAAGGTGATTTGGCTTATGGATGGTCTGTTTACGCAAGAAATTGTGTAGATCAAAATCCTTAGAATAATATAAGGACTGTTTATTTTTAGACAGCCTTTGCCATATTCAATCCATTAATGCAACACGCTTGAAAGATAGTAATTTCTCTTTAGGTTTTAAATAAAAAAATAAAAACTATAAATAATTATGAAGAAGGATGTTTTATTAATTCTGTTTAGTTTTGGCTTAGTAATCATTTCCATTTGGATAAGTCTCTTTCCAAAAGAAGCAGAAGCTTTGGGAGGGAAAGGTCAATGGATTGAAGTACAGTGTGATGATCTTAATGGAACGGTCGATTGTAACGATTGTATTGCAGGTGAAAAAAATTGTTTTGACCACACCTGTACTTCTTGCTATGGAGGCGGAATTGGTCTTTAATAATTATTGTATTTTTTGATAAATAGAACTTATTTATAATGAGGTATTTGGTTATTCTAAGCCTTTTCATATTCTCATGTACTAATCTGGCTGATGAAAAAGGTCAGGGAAAGGCTGAACTGATTGATTTTGAAAAAGTTGAAGAAACTGATTCATTATTGTCTCCAAGATACTTATTTTCCGAAACTGAATTCTTGCTTTTAAAAACTCCTGATTCATTAAGGTTGACTGTTGCAGGGAAAATTCGAGAATTGAATAAAAACATTTTAATTCTAGATCAGAAAAAAAATATTGTTTTCGTTTTCGACGAAAAGGGTGAATTTATTAGCTTAGTTGGTTCTAAAGGAGAGGGTCCATCAGAATTTAAAGAAGTCACTGATTTTGATGTTAAAGGCGATAAGGTTTATTTATTTTCAAGAGCTGATTTCGCAATATTCAAATTTAATTCTGATTTAGTCTTTGAAGAAAAAATCAAGGTTGATGAATGGGGTTTGCAAATGAGTGTATTGAATACTGGTCACTATGCACTTTATTCATTATTGGTGGAAGGGGATGATGAGTTTAACATAAATGTAATTGACAATGAAGGATCAATTCTTGAAAAAAGAATGATTTTTGATAGGGCCGGTGATTTTGAAGGTCTAGATTATTCGGGGTTTATTAATGGAGAATTTTATACCTATCCACTCTCGTCATATATCTACAAAATTAATGAAGGTGGAAAATTTGATTCTCTAAAATACGAAATAAACTTCCCACAGAAGTTTCCAGAAGAGGATATTTTTAATTGGACTACTTTCCAAGAGAATTCATTGGCTAAACACAATAACAACATTCTTACCAAATTTGAATTTGGTCTGAATGGAGAATTTATTTGCTATTATGGCTTCCGAGAAGGTACTTCAAATGGCTATACTTTAGGTATTCGTCTAGCCAGTGGTCAAAAATTTGGACATAAGAATCTGAAACATGCAGCAAAAGATAAATTTGATGATATTTATTTACAAATGTTTTTAAAAGGTCCTTATAATATTCCATATTATTCCAAAGAAAATGGTCAATTCTTTGTTGCTTCTAACACTCAAAGTGTTGGAATATATTTCGATTATATAGTGGATATAATTACTTCAGAACGGGTTTATGATAAAGATCTTTTGCAAATCCTAAAGAGTACAGATTTGGAAGAATCAATAATCATGAAATTTAAATTAAAGGAAAGGATATGA
Source organism: Algoriphagus formosus (assembly GCF_002807035.1). Classification (GTDB taxonomy): domain Bacteria; phylum Bacteroidota; class Bacteroidia; order Cytophagales; family Cyclobacteriaceae; genus Algoriphagus; species Algoriphagus formosus. Next base: position 191,063 of record NZ_NIUC01000004.1, read on the forward strand.
AAAATTTTTTTGTTTATGCTTTGTTCGCCATTTCATTAATATTCTTTATAATAAGTTTGATTTTAAGATTTAATATTTTTTTATTAGATGATATGCTTAAAACCTCTAAATTGACGGAAATTACTGTTAATAATAGTTATATTGACATTGGCAAAGTTTCAAATTTAAAATTAGCCCAAGGTTCATTCTATATTAAAAATACTGGAGTAGAGAACTTAATTCTTGACAAAGTTGAAGTGTCTTGTTCTTGTAGTTCCAGCACTTTTCTTAACGAGAAGATTGCTCCGGACGATTCAGTTAAGATTACTGTCAGCTATAATAAGAAAACGGGAGGGTATTTTTATTCTGACGTTTTGGTACATGGTAATTTTTCTGGATCGCCTAAGATTATGAGTTTCGAAGGATTTTATTCGGAAAAGTTGGATTTTGATGAAATAGTTAATGATTAAAAAGATAAAGTTATGAAAAAATTAAATGTTTTGGCTTGCTTAATTACTGTTTTTATGATTTTGGGTATGGTTTCAATCCTTGCTCCAAAAAGCGTCAATGCGAACGGAGAAAACAATAAACGTTATCTTGGAAGCACCTGTGAAAGCCCGGATGAATCTTGGAGATGTAATAATTGTATTGAAGGTAATTCGGAATGCTATGATCATACTTGCATGGAGTGTTACAAGCCTTCTTTAGGTAATTAATCTAAGCGTTTGGCCTAATCTTAACGAAATTAAAGATTTAAAGGCTACTGGTAAGGGATTCTTGCTGATGATAGTTAGGAATGGCTGAGTTTGGGTCTGGTTTTGCTTTCTGTCCTTTTGATTGGTAGATCGGTACTCAGCTACCTGCGTGCTTCCATTTTGGTGCGTCAGAGCAAAGAGCTGAATCTTCGTCTGATCAGCGGATTTTTTCAGCAGTTGCTGGGATTACCCAAGGTGTTTTTTGATTCCAGAAAGGTCGGGGACATCACCTCCGGGATGAATGATTCGCGGCGGATTTAGCGGGCGGTATCGGTTTTGACGACCGAACCCCTTCTGGGTGTCGCAAAATCATGACATGATAAGTACTAGGCGTATGTTTGTAACTACGCCTCTCTATCCAAACAAAGTTGTAATTTGTTTATGAAACAAGGGGTCGAATCAAACGGAGAGAAGTATTCCAATTGAGTCTTAGGTTGTAAATGGTAAGTAGTAAGCAGTGGGTGGGTTGAAATAAGATAAGGGGTAAATTGTAGGCATTTGGTTTGGTTTTGACACAAATCACTATCTGTGAGCCAATTTTAAATTTAGAAGATTAGTTCTATGGCTATTTTTAGAACGTGATTTAGAAAGCTGAATTTTTTGAATCGGCTGATTTCTCTGGATTTCTATAAATAGATATTTCGGCTAAATTAATCGTTTGATTTTTCTAAGAATTAAAAAAAAGTTAAAAATAGTTGAAATTCGATGAAATATTTTGTCATTTCAAATCACTTCAAAATAAACTGAGGATTTAGGGGGGGGGGATAAACTAAGAATTCAAAAGAATATTTCGATAAATTTTGTTTTTCAGCTTGTACTTTTCCAAGATTTGCAATGATCTGATGATTAGTCGTTTGGAACTTTGGAACTGATTTTTTAAAATCAACCATTCATTTAATTATTTCTTACACTTTAACCATTAACAACTATGGAAAAATTAGCGAAACTTAAAATTGGACTTGCATTTATCGCATTGATTAGTTTTACTTCTATGTCTAGTGCCGTATTTGCGCAAGGTGGACTCGAAGGTCCCGGTGGAGATTGCAAATGGAAGAGAGCTTCCTGCGGACTTTTCCAAGGAACCTATGAAGCCTGTCTTACCAATGGCGATGGTAGTCTTTGTTCTTGTGGTGATGTAACTAGAAACTGTTAAATTTTTAATAGAGTAGGGCAAACGCCTTGTTCTTCTTTTGACCCATGAAAAAAAAATACCTCTTAGCCCCCGTGTTTCTTTTTGCTTTTCTTAAAAGCTGCCAAAACGTAGAACAGTCCCAGCTGAACTTGACAAGCTGGGATATTTCCTCAGGTATTTCTTCAAGTGAAAAGTTATCAGAAATCATTCTTCCAGAATATTTGTTAATTCCGTTAGAGACTTCTTCAGAATCTTTAGTTTCCAAAATCGATAAGGTTGTACTACACGAAGATAAAATTTACTTGTTGGATGGTTTTTCAGAGGCTCGTATCAAAGTGTTTGATACTTCTGGGGATTTTTTGCAAACAATCGGCAAAACTGGAGAAGGACCGGGGGAGTATAGAAATCCGGTCGATTTTTTCTTGCAAGACGATTTCATCTTCATCTACGATAATCCAGACAAATTACTGAAATACAATTTGGGAGGTGATTTTGTCGATAGTGAGCGTACTGGTATTTCGGGGTTTAGGATAGAACCTAATCAAGATCATGGGTTTGCGATGATCGACGGGGGAACCTCATCAAACCTAGTGACTACGGATGAGCAGTTTGGCCAAATGCAATCATTTTTTCCTTACCGAAGTCGATTTGTTGACCAAATCATTTTATATCCACTCATTAAGACTTCAAATGGCGATTTGCTTTACAGAAGGTTTTTGAACGATACGATCTTTAAAATCGAAAAGAACGGTGTTCCGGTGCCTCATTTGTTTATAGACCATGGGGATAAGGCTTTTTCTCTGAACCAAAATTGGGGAGATAAAGCCATTAATGACGATGAGCTGGAAAATCTGACTAGTAACTATTCGGTGAATCAGCTTTACTTAGAAAATGATTCCCATCAACTGGTATTTTATTTTAGTTCCATGTCTCCCTACTTTGCATTGCGAAATAAGGAGACAAATGACTCCAAAGTCTTTGATTTTTTGAGTTTTGAGAATGATATTACCCTGACTCCAAACTTCGCTTTTACTCATGCTTCAGGTGGATACTTTATCGCAGTAGTAGATCCTGCATCCGTGTTTATGAATAAAAAAGCTGATGAGAATTATCCTGAAAAAATGAAATCAGTATTAGATCAGATAGAGGAGGGAGATAACCCCATATTGCTTTTGGCAAAGTTTAAATAATTCTTGACAGTTCATAATCGTGTTGTTAACAAAGCCAATTTGAAAAAAACTCTACGACTTAATCACCCTTCCATCCTCCATCTCGATAATCCGGCTAGTGCCTGCTGCAAATTCCGGGTCGTGGGTGACGATTAGCATGGTTTGATTGAATTCCTCGGCGAGCTCCTTAAACTTGTTGAATACAATATCCGAGTTTTTCTTATCCAGATTACCCGTCGGTTCATCGCCCATGATCAAGAGCGGATCATTGATCAAAGCCCGAGCGATGGCTACCCGTTGCTTTTGACCTCCGGAAAGTTGATAGGCTTTCTTTAGGGCATGCTCCTCCATCTCAAATATTTTCAACTTTTCCATCGCACGCTGTTCCAGTTCCTCTCGGGAGTATCTTCCCAGTTTCAGCCCGGGAATAAGGATGTTTTCCAGTACCGAAAACTCATTGAGAAGGTAATGAAACTGAAAGACAAAGCCGATTTTCTCATTTCGAATGCGTGCGAGGTAATCGTGAGGCTTGCCTGTAATGAGCTCTTGATCCAAGTGAAGCTTGCCTTGATAGTCCGTATCCATGGTAGATAGGATATAGAGCAAGGTGGACTTTCCACAGCCTGACTTACCGACTACCGATACAAATTCCCCCCGATTGATGGTAAAGGAAACTTTCTTAAGTACCTGATTTTTGACAGGGCTAAAAAAGTACTTATCGATATCCTCGGCCTGAAGTACGGATTGTGCTTTTTGATTCATTTTCCTCTGATTATATCCACCGGATCGACTCCACTTGCTTTTTTGGCCGGAAAATATCCCGCGAGATATGTGGTGATAATGCTAAATATCCCTCCGATGAGGTAGTATTTGGGGTTGTAATCCACCGGGAAGGTTTTGATCGTCGGCAAGGCTTCTGTCTCGAATGGAACCTGATCGATGCCAAGACAGGCCAAAAACCCAAAAAGCAAACCCAAAGTCCCACCTACCAAGCCTATGCTCAATGCGATGGTGATGAAAATGCGGTTTACATCCGATCCGCTGAACCCAATTGCCTTCAAAATAGCAATGGTATCCAGTTTTTCATAGATCATCATATTCAGAATATTGTAAATCCCAAAGCCGGAAACGACCAAAAGGGTGATTCCCACTGCATAGCTAATGAGCGAGCGGATTTGGGTTCCCGTCTCAAACTGCGCATTGACCGTCTGAATATCATCAGCATCGATTTCGTAAATGGTTTCCAGTTCCCGTGCCATGGGAGGGGCGAGGTCTAGATTTTTGAGCTTGACCTGAATGTCGGTGATAAAGGAGGGTGGCTCACCCAGCATTTTCTGCACCGTGGTGATCGAGGCAAAGCTATTGGCATTGTCAAAGTCTCCCAGTCCGGATTGGTAGTACCCGACCACTTTTAGTTGGATTCGGTTGCCTTGGGAAGTAGTGACCTGCACTACATCTCCAATATCGGCGAGCATGCGATCTGCCAGTCCTTTACCGAGTACAATGGTATTGTTTTGAACCAATTCTTCCAGATTTCCTGCCGTTACATAATCTGAAAAAGCGAATAATTGGGTTTCTTTTTCCACATCTATGCCATTGACTAAGCCGGTCAAATCGATCGTGCCGACATTGAAAAAAACCTGCGATGAAATCTTTCTACTCACACCTAATACCCTTGGGTCCTCCTCTAAATCCTGAATGATTTTACTGGCATTATGGATGGCTAAGCGGCTGGTAGAGGGCTTGATGGAGCGGATTACATTCCAGGCATCGGCAAATTCTCCTTTTTGATCTATGGGTTGATTGGGGTTAGGTTTGATTTCATTGTAGAAGCGAATGTGTGGCGTACGATTGAGCACCAGTCCATCGAGCATGGTATTTAATCCATTCATAAATCCCAATAAAGCCACAAACATGGTGATGCTGAAAAGTACACCCACAGCTGCAATAGCGGTCTGTTTGAATCTCGCCAGCATCAAAGCGGTGGAAATCTCAAAAATCAGTGACCACTTCATCTTCATGGCTTGATGATTTCGGTGGTTTCAGTGATTCCTTCAAGAATTTGGGCAAATTGAAAATTTCGGATACCAATTTCCACAGCTACCGTATCTCCGCTTGCGAGGATTACCTGACTATCGTTTATGAGGTAATTTCTTGGGATGACTAAAGCATTTTCAACAGACGAAGTCAAAATATTTGCTTCGAGACTCAGGTTGGGATAGAGGGATGGGGGCGGATTGGTGAAAGTGGCTTCCACTCGAAAGCTTTTGGTTTTTGTATCCATGAGGGGATATATCTGAGTCACTTTCCCATCAAAAACAGAGCCCTTGTAGCTATCCATGGTGATCGCAATTTCTTGGTCGAGCTTCACCTTGGCGATATCGTATTCATCCACCTGTAGCTCCATGACAAACTCTTTTGCATCACCTAAAACGGCTACCACTGTCTGAGGGCCTACCATTTCGCCTTTTTCCTTAGGCAGGGAGTATACCCGACCATTAATCTGGCTTTTCAGCACGAAGTCACTTTCTAAGGCCCGGCTGATGGCAGCGGACTTGGCAGCACTTCGGGAGTTAAACTCAATCTCACGCTCCACATCTTGATACCGAAGCAGTGCTGACTGATAGTTGTTTTTAGAATTTTCGTATGCCAGTTTTCGCTGCTCCAATTCCACAATCGTTCCGATATTTTGCTTCCAGAGATTCTGTTGACGGGCATAAAGTAACGAGTCATTTTGCATTCGGCTTTTGGCAAAATCAATGGCCAACTGAAGATCCCGGAGCTTACTTTGATTCTGTTGGTAATCAGCAAATGCCTGCGCTAATTCGGCATTTTCTCTGCTTAATCGTTCGCGTTCATTATAAACTGCCAGAATGGGCATCCCAACTTCTACCAAGTCACCTTCCTTGACAAAAATTTCTTGAATAGGCCCTGTTCCGTTGGCAAAGGCTTCATATTGATTTAAGGCTTTGATATTGCCTGAAGCATAGACAGATTCGGTAATATCGCTAATGAAAGGGGTAGTGGTTTCTTCCTCGGACGACATACAGGAGAAAAGACCCCAAAATGCCAGGATGCTTAGAAGTTTCGAACGGCTCATGTGTGTTTTCGAAAAGATTATTAATCAAAGAAAGCCTGTTTTTTTCAGTAATTTCCTGATTATTGTCAACTTACTCACAAATTCAAATCAAACAAAGGATTCTAATCACGGTTCTTCAAGGATGAAAAAATATTCACCGCTTTTCTTGGCAATTTTTCTTTTCGCTATTCAGTCATGCGCTTTCAAAGGTGTGGTTCGGGAAAAGAACATTCCCTACATCGAAGCTGATAATTTCTATGACCTACCAATCAAGGAATTGAATGTCTTTTCGCCCAGAAAAGCCTCAAATCTTCCGGTTTTGATATTTATCCATGGAGGAAGTTGGAATAAGGGTCGAAAGGAGATTTATGATTTTATGGGAAATCGACTGGCTCGAAGAGATGTGGTGACGGTAATTATTGATTATCCTTTGGCTCCAGACTATCAGGTAGACGATATGGAAAAAGCGACTGTTTTAGCTGTAGAATGGGTAGAAAAAAATATTTTCGACTTTGGCGGAGATCCTGATCAAATCTTTGTTTCGGGTCATTCGGCAGGTGGTCATTTGGCGGCTTTAGCTGCAATCAAGAAGGAGCCTTGGGAAGAACTTGGCAGATCCAACCCCATCAAAGGAGCCATCTTGAATGATCCGGCGGGTTTGGATTGGTATTGGTTTCTAGAGCAGATGAGAGATAGACCGGATGGAACGGCTAATTATGATGCTTTTACGGATGATCCTGAGGTTTGGAAGGCCTACTCTCCGGTTTATTTTTTGGATGAAAATGAAGTGCCGCTATTGTTGATGGAGGGAGAAAAGACCTACCCGGGAATTCGACTGACTGTGGAGCGTTTTCGGGAAAAGGCGGAGGAAAAAGGAGTGGACTTGACCTATTCTTTTTATCCTAAAACCAAGCATATTCCCATGGTCACGCAATACTTCTGGACATGGAGCAAAGGCTATGATGATGTCCTGAACTTCATTGATTCTCATTCTGAAGAAAGTACGCGCACCAGTTCCTCAGGAGTCAAAATGGGTAAGTAAGTATTTGAGAGCTTAAGGAAATCCTTGTCGGAGGTGACGATGGCTTCGATTTGATTTGAAAAAGCTATTTGATAAAAAATTGTATCCTCAATATCTTTTGAATTCATCCGAAGGGCATTTAAAACATCTTTACCGTCACCATCGACAAAATGAAAAAGAGGAACTATAATTTTTAATATTTCTTTCGTTTTTTCGTATTTAAGATATTTCAGAAGAAAATAGGAGGCTGTCTGAACAAGACCTGTGGTTATAAAACCAATGATTTTTCCACTTTCTAATTCTTTGGTAATTCGTTCAAAAATTTCAGGGTTATCAGTCCGTTTAATTGCAATATCAAGGACTACATTTACATCAAAGAAGATCCTCATACCCTAATTTTTTTGCTTTGGCTTTGTAATATTCTTCTTTGTAATCGAAATCTTCTGGAAAATCAAATTTTGGCAGTGACCGCATATACTCCACCAAAGACATACCCTCTGGGAGGCCTGTTCTTCGGCTGACCAGCTTTTCGAAATGCTCTTCTACCAAACTTGAAATACTGGTTTCTTCTTTTGCTGCGTATTGTTTGATTTTCTCAAGCAGCTTTTCGTCAATGGTAATATTGAGGCGCTTCTTCATTTGATGCGTATTTATTTATAATTATACGCATAATTTGGATTTCCTGCAAAAAGTTCATTTTCAGTAAGTTGTCGGACTAACTCGGGTCTACATCCACTATCCAGCGGACGGACCGGAACTCTGGACGGGCTTGTAATTCCTCAGTGATTTCAGCGAGTTTTTCCTTAAAGGTAGTTTGGGTGGCGCCAGATCGATCAAGTTTTATTAGACTTTCAAATTGATACTGATTTTTAATTCGTCCAATAAGTGCTTTCTCAGGGCCTAAAACAATCTTTTTGACAGCGATCTGAGCCATTTCCCGATGAAGGGCGATGGCAGCTTTTTCAGCGGTTTTGAAGTCTGCATGTCGGGTAGTGATTTTCACCAGTTTGACATAGGGAGGATAGAAAAAATTGCGTCTTTCGACCATTTCCTGTTGGAAAAACGAGCCATAGTCACCTGCAATTACCTTCGCGAAAATATTCTGATCAGGATTTCGGGTTTGGATAATGACTTTTCCCTTCTCGGATCTTCGACCGGCTCGGCCTGCTACTTGTGTGATTTGCTGAAAGGCCCGCTCTCCTGCTCTGAAATCCGGGAAATTCAAGATTCGATCTCCATCCCAAATTCCCACCACCGTGACTCGACCAAAATCAAGTCCCTTTGTGATCATTTGCGTACCCACCAAAATATCCAACTGTCCGGATCCAAATTCATCCAAAATACGCTGATAACCATATTTATTTCGGGTCGTATCCAAATCCATTCTTCCCATTCTGGCTTCTGGAAAAAGTAAGCTCAAGGATTCTTCGATCCGCTCTGTCCCCATTCCCTTGGTGGAAAGCTGGGTACTTCCGCAGGCAGGGCAGGAGGTAGGGATTTTTTCTTTGTAGCCGCAATAGTGACAGCGGAGTTCCTCGGTAAATTGATGGTAAGTCAGGCTGACGTCACATTGGACGCACTCTCCAGTCCAGCCGCAATCCTCGCATTGGATGTAAGGAGCATACCCGCGACGGTTTTGAAAAATGAGAACCTGTTCATTTTTATCCAGGGCCTCCTGAATCTTTTCTCGTAAGAGTCGAGTAGAATCCAACTTGAGCAGGTTTTTACGACGATCAGCACCCAAGTCTGCTAAGAAGTAATCGGGGAGTTCGGCTTCTCCGTATCGGTACTTTAACTCCACGTAGCCATATTTTCCTTGTGAGGCATTGTAAAAAGACTCAAAGGAAGGAGTGGCCGAACCCAATAAGGTCTTGGCTTGGTGGAAATAGGCTAGCATAATCGCGGCATCCCGCGCTTGAAAGCGTGGTGCTGGATCGAATTGCTTGTAACTGGACTCGTGCTCCTCGTCTACAATGATCAAACCCAAAGAATCAAAAGGCAGGAAAATAGAGGAGCGAACTCCCACCACAAAAGAAAATCTTCCGCTCAAAACTCCATTCCAGACCTCAACGCGCTCATTGTCGGAATATTTGGAATGATAAACCCCCATACTCGATCCGAATACTTCTTGTAATCGACTGACAATCTGTGTGGTTAAAGCGATTTCCGGCAAAAGCAGCAATACCTGAGATCCACTTTCCAAGACTTCCTGGATCAGTTGAATGTAAATTTCTGTTTTCCCGCTTCCTGTGATTCCGTGAAGAAGAAGAGTTTGTTTCTCTTCAAATTGAGCCTTGATTTGACTCATGGCCTCCTGCTGAGAAGGAGATAATTGGGCTGGAACCCGCTCCGGTTCTACCTCTTGGAGGCGGTTGACGGTGACTTTGAAGCTTTCAAATATTCCATTTTTGATCAGAGTCTTGAGCGAACTTTCCGAATCTCCTTCTTCCAAAATCGTCGCTTTTTCCAGTCCTTTTTCATTCAGCTCTGGCTTCTGAAAAACAGGAACATCTCGAAGGTATTTCAGGAGGATGGATTCCTGCTTCTCCTTTCCTGAAAGTTGCTCAAAGATTGCCTCCAAAGCCTTCTTTTCCTTGGCTAAATCTTCCCGCAGGCGAATTCTTGTCTCGACCTTTGGGGTATATTTTTCCTGAACTTTTTCAAAAATCAGAATAGCTTCTTTGGCTACCAAGCTTTTCAAAATCGGTGTGACCGTTTTGATTCCGAGGATTTTCTCGCAATCCTCATAAGTGAGCTCCTCTTGATTTTCGAGTGCATCAAGGATTTTCTCCTCTCGCTCATCAAGGGGATAAGCAGCGTTTTCCCGATCAAAATCCGGATTGGCTTGAATCTTGGATTCACTGGAAAGCCGAAGCCCCGAAGGTAGCGCGGCATGCATTACTTCCCCGATATGGCAGCAATAGTAATCGGCCATCCAAGCCCAAAATCGGATCTGAAGGGGATTGACAGAGGGGCGCTCATCCAAAACCTCCAAAATGGGTTTGGCCTCGTAGGCTTGGGGTGCTTTGTTGTGAACTTTCCCGATGATTCCGGTTAGAATCTTTTTTCTTCCAAACTGAACGATTACCCGTGCACCGATTTGGATCTCCGAGGAGAGATTTCGGGGTATTTTATAGGTAAACATCCTGGGGATGGGTACCGGTAAAATAATATCCGCAAAGGAAAAACCCGATTCATTTTGGGTGATCTCATTTTCTCCAAAAAGGCTCAGCACTAGGTCAGTTCAAATAAGGGATTTGCGATAAAGCTTCATCTACATGGCTTACCGGTCTTCGGCAGGCATGATCGAAACAAACATAAATTAAGGCATTTCCTGTCGAATCCGGAGTTTTTCCTTTCAAAATCGGGGCAGTTTCTGTCGATTTTTCTGACCAAGCCAAAGCAATATTGCTTGGCTGTTTTTGTAAAAGGTCTAAGGCTAAGGATTCTGCACCTTTTCCCACAATTCCAATCTCTGCCGTTGGGACAACTGTTTCTAAAAGCAGACTTGCCCAATTACAAAGGAAACCAGGCTCTTTGAGAATGAGCTCCTTCATTTTTCGAAGCATGGAGTTGGCGATCTCTGAGTAATTTTCCTCGTAAGTATAAAGTGCGAGCCGATGAAGGTTTCTAGCCATTATGGAATTGGAGGCCGGGATTACATTGTCAAACAGCTCCTTTTTGTTGGCGATAAGTTTTTCGGCCTTGGGATTATTGAAATAGAAAAAGCCCTCTTTTTCATCGTAGAAGTTTTCCAGGCTAAAGTCCGTCAAAGTTCTAGCAAAGTCCAGTAAATCACTTTTTCCGCTTACTTCGAAAGCCTTTAGCGCAGCTTCAATGACGGCTGCGTAATCTTCCAAAAATCCAGGCGTATAGGCTTTTCCATTTTTATAGCTTCGAAATAACACACCATCCACCATCAGTTTTTCTTGAATGAATTTCAGATTGTTCAAAGCTAAATCCAGCATCCGCTTATCTCCAGTGGCGATATAAGCCTGAACCAAGCCAGTACTCATCAAGCCATTCCAACCGGCTAGAATCTTATCATCTTTTCCAGGGAAAATGCGCTGATTTCGACTTTCTAAAAGGGTAGTCTTAATTGCTTTCAGTTTTTCGAGTAATTCCGCTTCGCTCATGTTGAATTCCTCTGCCACTTCCCTATAGGAGGAAGTTTGGAAAAGGATGTTGACTCCATCTTCCCAGTTGCCATGAATTTTCAAGTTGTAAAGCTTTCGAAGCCAAGGCATCTCATCACCCACCAGTTTTTCCAATTCGGAATAGCGCCAAGTGTAAAATTTCCCTTCCACTCCTTCACTGTCTGCATCTTGTGCAGCTTCGAAACCTCCTTCGCTAGTCAGCATCTCAGCTTCCAGCCAATTCACCGTTTCGGTTACTTTCTCTAAAAAGAATGAATCTCCACTGACCTGATAGGCTTTGGCAAAAAGCTTTAAAAGTTGCCCATTGTCATAAAGCATTTTTTCGAAGTGTGGCGCAAACCATTCACCATCTACGGAGTACCGAGCAAATCCACCCCGAAGCTGATCGTAGATTCCACCCATTCCCATTTTTTTGAGGGTAAAGAAGACCGCTTCCTTTAGCTCATTCCTTTTGGAGGTGATGGCGTAGTCCAAGGTGAAATCCCAAATCGCCGGCATGGGGAATTTGGGGATGCGGTTCATACCACCCCATTCCTTGTCAAACTGCGCGCTGAGTTTGGTGATCACTTCGCTTAAGTCATCCGCGCTAAAATCCTCCTTTGATTCCTTGATTCCGTACTTTTCTATCTCCGATCGATTAAGGGAGCGACCAAATCCCTCGGCGCTTTCCGCCAACTGATCCTCGTGCTTTTTGAATGCATCTGCGATATTGGCAAGCAAGCGTGTCCACTGCTCATTTTTGAAGTAGGTGCCTCCGTAGAAGGGTTTTTGGTTGGGCATCAGAAAAACATTCAAGGGCCAGCCTCCTTGCAATCCCATCGCCTGCACGGCATCCATGTAGATATTATCCAAGTCGGGCCGCTCTTCCCGGTCGATTTTGATGCAGACAAAATGCTCATTCATCAACTCAGCGGTAAGCTCATCTTCAAAACTTTCCCGCTCCATCACATGACACCAATGGCAGGCGGAGTAGCCAATGGAAACTAATATTGGCTTATTCTCTTTTTCGGCTTTTTGGAGTGCTTCAGGACCCCAAGGAAACCAGTCGACGGGATTATGAGCGTGTTGGAGTAGGTAGGGAGATTGGGAAGATGAAAGACGGTTTGGCATAGTTGGAAAGTTGAAAGGTTTACATACAAGGATTTGGAATCCCTTGGACTGTTTGAGGAATTCGTAAGTGGATCAAGGATTAATAAGTCTTTCGAGTGTTCGATTTATTAACTTTAACTCTTTTGAAAAGTCGAATTCCGCACCCATTTGTTCCAGTTTGGTCCGTAAGTTCTGAAGAAATTTGCGGTGGGAGTCACTTTCGGGGTTCAAAGGGCGGTGAGCAAGTTCTCGATGGATTTTTTGAATTTCAGAAATTTTACTCTGTGTTTCTTTTGAAAAATAGGCTTCTGAAAATCGCTTCCAAATGTAATTTTCAGCCTCTGCTGTGGGATGAATTCTATCTTCTTTATAAAACCGATAGTCCCGTAATTCGTCCATCATGATTTCATAGGCGGGAAAATAACTCACCTTTTCAAACTTCTTTTCGAGTTCATGACATAGCAGTCGCAATAGGCTTTTGCTGAGCTGATTTTCTGGAATGCCGTCCTTGATGTGACGAACTGGGCTGACAGTCAAAATGATATTCAATTTGGGAAATACACGGGAAAAATTGCCCAGTGTCACTTCCAAGTCAAGTAACATTTCATTCAGCGGAGAAAGCCTTTTTTCGAATTGCTTTTGTGGCTGTTTATGGCAATTTGCTACCGAGCCAAAATCCTGATGATCGTAAATCCAAGCTGTACCAATAGTCAAAATCAAGTGTGTGCCTGAGGCTAAATAGTCCTGGGTTTGTCGGATTCTTTCATCCCAAATCTGAATCAGCTCCTCCTTGCTCTTTCCAACCAAATCCGAATGAGCAGAATAATGGAAATACATTCCTTCCCGCTCCAAGATGCCCGATTCATCTAAGGAATCTTCGAATAGAGCGTGATTCAGGAGCCGGGATAAAATGTTGGGGTGGAATATTGTGCCAAATGGATTGCACAATACGTCAAATTTGTTGCTTTCCAGTTTGCTTCCCACCACTTGCGCAAAGCAGGACCCCATACTGAGGATTTTAGATTGGTGAGAAATCGGAGAGGATGCGGGAGGTATTTCGAATGAGGTAAACCAGTTCATGTATCGAATTTACAGATTATGATTATACGCTTCCTTGTCAGTAGCAAAATTGAAAGGCTAAAATTCTGTAGAAATGATTGATTTACGTTGGTATCCGACATCGGACATCTGACATCCGTTTAGATCCAACGAAGAAAACTAGGTAAATGAAATAATTCCGTATATCCATATTACAGTTTCTATCAGGGTCCTTTCGAAAAAAATTTCCTAGATTTTTAAAAAAACTTGGAATGAGTTGTGATTTTTTGAAACTATCTCAGACTAATAGAGCAAAAGCTAATTCATGAAGCGCGAGGACGAATTCATTCAACTCATTCAGGAGAACCAGGGCTTGATCTACAAGATCACCACGATCTACACTCGGGAGAGGGAAGAGCAGGAGGACTTGTATCAGGAGATTGTCTATCAGACCTGGAAGTCTTTTGATCAGTTCAAAAAGGCTGCTAAACCCAGCACTTGGCTGTATCGAGTAGGGATGAATACGGCGATCACTCATCTCAATCGCTCCAAAAAACGGGTAGCTGCAGTGCCTATGGAGGGATTGGAACTTGAGCTGATGGATGATGGAGATTCGCAGAAGGAAGAGCAAGTCCGACAGCTTTATGCTGAAATCAGAAAGTTGGGATTGCTGGACCGAGGAATCGTTTTCCTTTTTCTGGAAGGAAAAAGCCATGAGGAAATTGCCGAAATCGTCGGGATCAGTACCAGTAATGTGGGGACCCGACTGTCACGAATCAAGGAAAAGCTGAGAAAAGGAGTACAAACCCACTAAAAACCCAATGATCATGGAACTCGAGGAAATGAAAATACTCTGGGGTGAACTCAGTGGAAAAGCAGAAAATCAAGAAAAAATCAAAAAAGAAGAACTCATGAAAATGACTAAAAAGAAATATCAAAATAGTTTGGGGACGATCTACCTACCCGAAATTCTAGGAGCTGTGATATGCTTTGTGTATGCTGGCTTTTTTATCTTTCAGATAGATAAGTTGGAGTTGCAAGTCAATCAAATCTTTGCGGTTTTTAATACCGTTTTGATGATCATTTTGCCAATTATCAGTTTGGTGATGCTTTATCGATTCAATAGGTTGAATATCAGTGAGAATAGTCCTGTTCAGCTACTTGAAAAATTCAAAAAAGACAAGCGGTTTTACCGGGATTTTCAGATTGTAACAATTGTGCTGTCTGGCTTATTCGCCATGACCATTTTGCCTCCTCTTGCTGAGTTGATGGGTAAGGCTGATATGGTCTCCAATCCTCAGTTTTGGATGGTTTATGTGCCAATAGGAGTGATTTTTATCTTCATTTTTGGAAGGTGGACCTTGAAAAAATATACGCGAGCGCTGGACAAAGCACAGGAAGTAATCGAAGGAATTGAATAATGAAAAGGGGCTAGGCCCCTTTTTTTAGGCTTTCCCAAAATCGATGCACCTGCAAGTCTCCAAAACCATAGATTGGATGCCTCTTCTGAAATTCCTGGAAAGTCTTTCCAAACCCCCAATCTGGATGAGCAGCTTGGATTTCTTTCAAAGTTTTGAGTGGAAGTCCTTCTGAGTCTTTTGATGGGATCATCGCTTTCCATGCATCCAATGCAGGGTTTAAAAAGGGAAACTTCTCTTTACCCAATTGAGCTTGAAGTGAGGCAGTTTCTGTATCTGCAGATTGGAAAGACTTCCAAAGGGTTTTAAATAGCTTTTGGTCTTCGAAATCAATTTTGATTGGATTTTTCCATTGGACTCTTAATTGCTTGGAATTTAAATGGGCGAAAGAGTAGGGGGTTTGTTTTCCAGGTATGACCAAATAGACGAGTTCGATTTCATCTGGCAAAAGAGAAATTGCCTTCCAAAGATTGACCTGGCAAAAAAGATCTTCTTCAAACCAAAGGTAAACAGCTGATTCTCTCTGAATTTGAGTGATTTTTAGGATTTCGGACTTGGAATAGATATCGTAATCTTCAGCTCCATAGTTTTTCTCCAAAAAGTCTTTTCTTAGTTTCCAGAACTCATTCTCTGTCTTAGCAGCCACCGGTCCATCGATCAAGCATTCTCTGAATATGATTTTCTTACCCGGTATTTCTTTTGGTAATTGCTCAGCTAAGGAGTCTCCATTCAAAATGTGCAAAGTCATCTGGTCGGGTATTTTGACTTCATGTATTCATATGACTTTTTGATCAGCTCCCGCAAAACTTGCTCATCAACATCGCTCAATTTGTTGATGTAAAGGCAGGAGGCGCCGGTTTTATGTTTTCCAAGCTTTGCGAAAAGCTCATCGAAACTAGTTTCCATACAGCCCAATAAATACAATGAGAGGGAAGTTTTGCGGGGAGAGAAGCCAACGATAAGAAATTCACCTTCTCTACCGCTTTCATATTTGTAGTGGTATTGTCCGAAGCCTACGATGGAAGGGCCCCACATTACAGGCTTTTCTTCCGTGACTTCTTCCATGATTTGCTTGATCCGAAATGCATCTTCTCGCTTTTTGGGAGATTCTACCTGATTGAGGAAATCTTCGACGGAGGCATTTGTAGGCTGGGTTTTATTTTCTGCCATGGCTAGTTCATTAAGTGCTTCTGCAAGAATTTAGCAGTTTCATTAGAAACTCGAATCATGTTTTTCCACTTCATCCAATGGTGGGTATCACCTGGAATTAAAATCGATTCATAGGGCTTTTTCAACTCATCAAATCGTCGGATCAAATTGGTGGTTTGAGAAACATTTACATTTCTATCATCATCCGAGTGAATAAAAAGAACCGGACTGGTCCAGGTATCCAAATCAGCGATAGGAGAAGAATTCCAAGCTATTTCTTTAGCTTTTTCATAGTCTGGAGCCACTTCGTAGCCTTCAGGCAAATCATACCTTCCATCCAAGTCATGAACTCCGTGGATATCTACTCCAACTTTGAAAAGGCCAGAATCTCTAGCTAGAGCTAAAGCAGTCAGATAACCTCCATAGCTTCCTCCGTAGATACCGATTTTCTCTCTATTCACTTGAGGTAAATTGGCTAAGAATTCTCCCCCGGCCTTCACATCCTGGTATTCTACCGCCCCTTGATAGTACCCGTAAGCAGGTCTGTGAAATTCGTATCCATAACCAATTCCCAAGCGGAAATTGACGGAAAGTACCACAAAACCCATTTCGGCCAAATACTGATTCAGCGCATAGGTATTGGTGTAGTAGTCCATGTAGCTCCAGCCCAAAAGCATCTGCCGCTGAGGTCCTCCATGCACGAATACTACTCCGGGTTTTTGACTGGAACCACCTTCCTTTTCGAATAACTGTCCATAGACAGTAGTCCCATCCGGAGCGGTGAATTTGACTTGTTTTGGTGTTACCAATTGCTTTTGAGGAAAATCACTAGGAATTAAATCTGCCTGTAGCATTTGAGCTTGGTCTCCCTTTTTCACCGTAACTAAATGGGGCCGCTGAGGAGTGGCAGAAAAGTAAGCGAGTTGCCCATCTGCCAAAGCAACCGGATAGGCTTCAATTCCTTCTCCGGAAGTTTCCCAAGTCAGCTTTTTATTCTTCAAGTCCACCGAACCGATGTGTCTTAGGTCTTTATCTTCTTCTTGAGGACCATAATTGGCAGAGAAGAGGATTCGGCTTCCATTTGGGCTGAGTTTGATTTGCTCCACCATGTAATCACCGGGAGTAAGTAGTGATTCTTTTTTGTCTTCAATATCCAAGGCATACAAATGCTGCCATCCGTCATGGTAGGATTCAAATACCAATTCATTTTGATTGGGGTAAGAGAAAAAGAAATACCGATGAGAACCTCTCAAAGTCTCAGGGGCTTTCCAAAGCATTTCGGCTTCTCCACTAGCCACATCAGCATGCCAAATTTCCCAAGGATCATGTCTCGGCTCCAAAAGGGGAAAAGCAGCTCCAGTTCCTCCTAAGGTTTTGATAAAAGCGAGTTTACTGCCATCGGGTGACCACTTGGGTTGGGAATAGCGGTGAAAAGATGGGGAAATAAATTGGATGGGAGTTTCAGCATCTCGGTAGATACCGATCAATTGGTGTCCACCTCGGTTGACGGTAAAGGCTAAGCTTTTTCCGTCAGGAGAAAACTCCATGGAATTAACGGTTCCTTTAATATCAAAAAGCTGGGTTGCATCTAGGTCCTTTGCCAAATCCATAGTCCAGACCTTTCCATTTTTCAAAAAAGCTAGATTTGAGTCAGGTCCCATCACCAAGTCATCCCCCTCACCGATGATGCTTACTGCTTTTGTAGTAAGATTGATTTTCCAAATTTCTACTTTTGGAAGGGTAGGAAGATTGTCAACATTAACGGTAGAGGAGTAAAGGTATCCACCATGGTCTCCACCACGTACAAACACGAGCCAGTTGCCATCTTTGGAAAAGTGTAAGCCCGTGATTTCCTGCCCATCATCCTCGTCAAAAGCTGTCAATTTTTGAGGTTCGAATCTAGGGGCTTCTGCGTAATACACATTCCGCTTTCCCTGCTCATACATTGCCCAGGCAAGTTGAGTGCCTGATCGATCTGCGGTGAGTTCAGAGGGAAAGGTGAATTTTCCTATCTCTTCCATCGTGAAGGTTTGGGAGAGGACAGGGAAGGAGATGAGTACAAAAAGGATAAAGACTAGGCGGAGTTTCATAGTTTAATTGTTAGTAAGATGGCGTTCGAGTTCTTTTGCTAATTCCTCCTTATTTGGGAGGTAAAGCTGGTATTTGCTGACAAAAAGCTGATTATTGATATTATCCGTAGCGTATTCGACCAAAATATGATCTTTGTAGGCTCCCAAAACAATCCCTATGGGAGGATTATCGCCTTCAACATTTTCTTCTTTTCTGAAATAATTGAGATAAAGGTTCATTTGACCAATATCTTGATGGTCTATTTCGCCTCGCTTTAAATCAATGAGAACAAAGCATTTTAAGATTCTATGGTAAAAAACCAAATCCACATAAAAATGTCTGTTGGCCAAACTGATGCGATATTGTTGTCCGATAAAGGCAAAACCTTTTCCCAGTTCCAATAGAAAGCCTTGGAGGTTTTGGATCAATTGAGTTTCAAGCTCTCCTTCCGAATAAGTAGATTGGTTTTGAAGGCCCAAAAATTCAAAGACATAGGGATCTTTGATTAGGTCTTTTGGATGCTGGAATTCAGCTCCTTTTTGGGATAGTTGTAGAATCTCATCTTTTTCCTTACTCAAAGCCAATCTGTGAAAAAGCATACTCTTCATTTGCCGCTTGAGCTCTCTTACAGACCAGTTTTCTTTTTCGCATTGTTTGGTGTAGAAGTTTATTTCTAACTCATTATCGCTTTTTAATATTTCACAATAATGACTCCAAGATAATTGTCCAGACAGTGTCTGGATTTTTGGAAAATTGATGTAGAGGCTTCGGATTTGAAATAAGTTGGATCTGCTAAACCCCTTTCCAAATTCTAATGTCAAATCTCGGGAAAGCCGATCCAGAAGATTGGAACCATACTCCGATTTTGCCTCACCTCCTTGCTCAAACTCAACGATGTGCCTTCCGATTTGCCAGTAGGTCTGAACCAAAATAGTATTGACAGCCCGTCCAGCTTGTTCTCTTCCAGCGATCAGAAGCTGACTGATTTCCTTCTTTAAAGAAGTATAACTGTTCGTTTGCGGGGATTCCTTCATGGCTTAATACTTGTCGTGAATCACGTAAAGCACCTTTTGTAATTCCGTTTTCAGTTCACTGGAAGAAATTTGATAGTTGTTCATCAGACAGGAAAAGTGAAGAATCTTTCCACTTTTGGTGATCAAATACCCGCTCAGTGCATTGGACATGCTAAGCGTCCCCGTTTTGGCATATATGTAAGGAGGCTGCCCTTCATCAGCAGGATACCAGTTTCGGATAGTTCCAGACTCGCCTCCCGCAGGAAAATAAGCCTTGATTTTTTCTAGCGGGACCTCGGCTCGGATTTTTCCTAAGAGCACGATGATTGATCGAGGCGTAAACATGTTCCGGGAGGATAGCCCAGACCCGTCGTACCAGATGGGTTCATCAGGCAAGTCATTCAATAGATTTTCTTTGGCGTAGTCTATTGCCTCTCGGGTGCTTAGTCGGTTATTCAGTTGATCTGAAACCAAAAGCATCAGCTGCTCTGCCAGAAAATTATCACTGATTTTCATCATCTGGGCATAGATGCTGTCTGCAGGAGCGGTTTGGAGTTTTTTAGGATCAAGCTTCAGGTACTGGTCGCCAGAGATCAGGCTGACTTTTTTATCTAATTTTTCGCTTAGAAGCTGAGCAGCAAACTCTGCCGAGGTAATAAATGGGATGTCGGTTTCAAAAGGTTTTAATTCCTGATCGTCTGAGATTTGATAGGAAAATAGATTTTGGAATCTATCTCTTCTAAATCGGAAACCATTCCAATTTTCAGTTTTTACAGCTGCTAAAAAAGGTTTAAAGCGCTCAGGATAAATGGTAAAGTTTTTATTTCCCTCCTCAAACTTGTATCGCACAATATTCCCATAAATTGGTAAGGCTGATCGCTCGGTGGCATAATAGGCATTATACCAATCCCAAGACCACCCCGGGCCAAAAGCATCGATTTGATCAAAGTTGTCAATAAGGAAAAGTTGCTTTTCTGATTTTTGGAGAAACTCTATGACTGTGCTATCCTGTAAATCAGGATGTAGTAAACTCGGATCTCCTGTACCCCAGAAAATCAAGGAATCCCCTCGCTCCAAGTAGTTCAGTCCATTTACCTTTTCATCTCCCAATACGGTGTAGGAGGTATAAAAAGTAAATAGCTTGGTATTCGATGCAGGAATGAAATACTTGTCTTCATTGATGGCTACCAAAGGTTTTTCTTTTGCAGGATCCGTGAGCATAAATCCCAGATGCCCTTTTTCGAAAACATCCGATTTGGTCAGGGATTTATTGATTTTTTGAACCGTGCAGGATGCACTCAAAAGAAATAGGAGGAGGTAGGTGATTCTTTTCATAAGATTAAAATAAAAAAAGTCTCCTGCTTTTGGGCAGGAGACTTAGAGTAATGGTCAAATATTTATTGATCCCACCAGATTCTATCCAGCAGGGTCACATTTGGAACGTTATTTCCATTACGGCTAACCTCACTATCAGGATAGGCCAAGCGCCGGATATAGTTTCCGTTTAATTCTGGATTTAGGTTTTCCGGAAGTGTCATATCCTTGTATCCATAATCGAATCGACGAGCGTCATTCCAAGTTTCAGGATGCAAGAACATGGCAACCCACTTTTCTTTCATGATCTCATCCATGGTCAAGGACCCTGCTCCCACACTGACACTTTCATCAGCTAAGTAAGCAGCCTTGTCCTCTTCTGATACACCCAACATATCCATGTGCGCTTCGATACCTGCCAGGTAGGCCGCATAGGCTCTTGCTGGGTCAGATGCTAAAGCCGCCTCCGCTTCGATGAATTTCAACTCTGCATAAGTGGCGATCAAAAGGGGAGAAGTAGTGGAAGTATAGAATTGCCCAGGGATCAATGTAGATCTGGCACCTTGCTCAGGAGCATCTCCACGACCAGCTCCATTGACTGTACCGATGAATTCACCCTCGTCTGTAGTTCCGATCATCAAAGGAAGTCTAGGATCTACAGTAGGATAGCTAGTTCCATCTAATGCTTGAACGAATTGCTCTGAAATCCATCCTCCAAGAAGCAAGTTGGAATTGTTGATCGCAACCTGCGCCCAAGGGTTGAATCGCTGCTCAAAGAAAGTAACAGCAGCATCATCATCATTCGACTGGAATCCTGCTGAAACAGCCGCTAAAACCTCATTGGCATTGTAACCTGATGTTTCTTTGGTGTGCAAAAGGAATCGAGCTTTCAAGGAGTTTCCAAATCTGATCCATTTGTCGATATCACCACCGAAGATGAAGTCGTCAGCTCCAATTGAGATCGCCGTCTCACCTTGAAGATTGGCAATGCCTTGATCTAAAAGAGAAAGAACCTGCTGGTACAATTGCTCATCGCTATCATAAGCTGGTGTTACCGTTTCGAAATTGAAACTTTCAGAGAATGGAACATCCCCGAAAATATCCACAGTCATTCCCAGGTTCAAGGCCATCAAAATTTGACCTGCACCGAGGTAATGATTTGCTCCTGATTCCTCTGCCTTGCGAATGATTTCATTGACATCAGTCATGACATTGTAAAGGCTAAACCAAGTACCACTGAAATTCACCGGATCCATCGTATCCGATGAGGTTGCAGGGTTTGGTGAGGCAAGGTATTGTACATAGTTGCTGGTAGCACTTCCGATTCGCTGCACATTGAGAGCAGTTTCATAAGTACTATTGGTCATTAGACCAGAAATAGGGGCGTCTTCCGGATTATTTGGATTTTCATTGACATCCAAGAAAGATTCACAGGCTGAAGCTGTAAGTAAAATTCCGGCACCCAGTATGGTATATAATTTATTTTTGAATTTCATCTGTTCGTTAGTTTAAAGTGTTACAGTCCCAAATTCAAAGTCACAAAGTAGCTCTGTACTCCTGGGAATCCCAGACCGGTAAATCCAACAGCATTTCCTCCAGCACCTGCTGAGAAAGATTCAGGATCGAATCCATCCCATGGGGTAGAAAGGATAATGTTGTTTGCCGCAAGCGATATTCTAGCTGTTCTGAAAGGTGTTCTTTCCAAAACATTAGGCTGGAGATTATAAGCCAAAGTGATATTTCTTAGCTTGATGAAATCCGCATCTTTGACGAAGTTTTCGGATACACCTCGATAGTGATTTCTCCAGTAACCTGCACCATAATTTACGCCGTCAGGACCTACGCCTTGACCCAACCAAACTTCTTGAGTGTTCTGAGAACCATCAGCCAAGACTCCAGGGAATACTACGAAGTCGTTTCTTCTTTCAGAATCTTCTTGCTTACCAAAGGCAGAAAGGAAGTTGCCAAACTGATCATACTGCTGAAGTCCGGAACGGAAATCAATCAAGAATGAAAACTCGAAACCTTTGTAGCTGAAATCATTTCTCAAGCCACCAAAAAACTTAGGAACTGCATTACCTAAAACCAATTGATTTCCATTTCTAACTGGGAAGCCATTAGCTCCGATCAATTGTGGAAGGCCTCTATCAAGTTCTGTTGCTCCCTCAGGTGCTCCAGGTCTTACATAGCTGCTACCAAAGATATTTCCATAAGCTTCCCCTTCTTCAAGAATCATGGTTACTGTCGATCCCGCATATCCAAACTGGGAACCAACTACAATTTGCTCGATTCCTTCTCTAATCGCCACGATCTCATTCGCATTGGTAGTTAAGTTAGCTGAAACATCCCATCTGAAATCGCCTCTTTCGATCGGTGTGCCTCCGATTACAAATTCCCATCCACGGTTTTCGATTTCTCCTGCGTTTGTGATGTAAGAAGAGAACCCTGTAGCATCAGAAATCGGCACTGGAATAATCTGATCTTTGGAGTTTGTCTTATAGTAGGTTACATCCAAGTTTGCTTTGTTGTTGAAAAAGGCAAACTGTGCACCGAACTCCAAAGACGTCGTCAACTCAGGACGGAGATTTGGATCACCGAATACAGAGTTTCGGGAGAAACCTACCTGTCCATTCAGTGGGAATACACTTGGAGACACAAAGAATGATCCTAGAATATGAGGATTGGTATCTTTACCCACTTGCGCCCAAGATGCTCTTAGCTTTCCAAAGGTCACCCATGATGGCAAGTCAAAATTCTCGCTAAATACATATCCCAAGTTAACTGAAGGATAAAAGAAGGAGTTGTTATTCTTCGGTAGAGTGGAGGAGATATCGTTTCTTCCGGTCACGTTCAAGAAAAGGAAGTTTTTGTAATCGACCATCAAGTCACTGTAGAAACCTACCAATCGACGAATGCTCTTTCCCTGAGAAGCGAAAATCTGCGTGGTATTATTCAGATTGAAGAAATCAGGGATTACGAAGTTGGAACCCGTTGCAGTCACTCGATCAAACTTCCGCTCAAAAATATCATTTCCCAATCTAAGCGTGGTATTCCAATCTGAATTCCACTGCTTTTGTAAAGTAATGTAGAAGTTGGAAGTAATATCCCGGCTATTGATTCGAGTTTCCTCGATGAATCCAGTAGAACTTAAGGCTACCTCGCCGTCGATTCCCTTTGGACCTGGAGTGATTTCTGTTCTAGAGTCTGAGTAATTATCAACTCCCAAACGATAGGATAGTGTCATCCACTCTGTAGGGCTATAGTTCAGATTGATGTTTCCGATCACTCGGTTTACATTGTCTTCATAAGTAGCAAAACGGGCGTCATAGATTGGATTGGTATTGCCATAAGTACGCATCGTACCATCCTCGTTGATGTAATCTCTCACATCAGTAGTCTCTGACCAATACATCATCCGCTCCAAGAAGCGGTCGTGAGGTACTCGATTACCACCTGAGTTGATGTAATTCATGGAGCCTGAGAAATTGAACTTCTCGCTCACCTTGATGGTACCGGAAAGTTTGGCACTAGTTCGATCCCAGTTGGAGAAAGGAATGATACCGTTTTGATCTAGTCTACCGAAGGAACCGTAGAATGTGGCTTGTTCATTACCTCCTGATACAGAGATAGAGTTATCAAATTGGATTCCTGTGTCAAAAGCTCTTTCCCAGTTGTTTTGATAAACGTAATCCGGGTCATTTTCTTCGGCAATATTAGCACCCCAAGAAGGCCAGAAACTAGAGTCGTTTCTTTCACCGCTAAATCCTTGTCCATATTCATCCTGAAGTCGAGGCTTTTTCACCAATCGGTCAAAACCTAGAGAGGAATTAAAATCTACTCGAATCTGACCTGCCTTACCTTTCTTAGTGGTAATGATGACTGCCCCATTTGCAGCTCGTACACCGTAAAGTGCTGTAGCGGCTGCACCTTTTAGTACAGACATGGACTCAATATCATTTGGGTTGATGTCAGCAATACGGTTTGACATACCACGAGGTGTACCTCCTGACTCTACCGTGGAGTTATCCACCGGCACACCATCCACTACGAATAGTGGTTGATTGTCTGCTGAAGGGTCCAATGAGTTAATTCCTCGGATGATGATTCGGGCAGATTGGCCTGGAGCACCTCCGGAATTAGTGACTTGTACACCGGCTACTTGGCCTTGTAGGGCATTAACCACATTTTGTTGTCTGGTCTTGGTGATTGCTTCTGAATCAATGCTTTGGGCAGCATAACCAAGTGCTTTTTTCTCTTGAGAAATACCGAATGCTGTGACAATGACTTCATCAAGCTGAGATTCCTCTTTTTTCATGATGACATTGATCACACTGGTATTTCCGACAGATACTCGCTGAGTCTCAAATCCTATAAAGGAGAATACCAAAACCGCATCGGAATTTGGAACTGAGATGGAATAGTTTCCATCGATGTCTGAAACGGTACCGTTGGTCGTACCGTCCACCACGACGCTTACCCCTGGTAAGGGTAGGCCATCTTCTTGTGTTGTAACTTTTCCTGTGACAGTTTGCTGGGCCATGGACATTCCCACGGTCGAGCAACTCAGCAAGAAAAGCAACATGAACTTGTAGTAGTTTTTCATGTGCGTTTAGATTAGGGTTAGTGAAACATTAATTTGCTTTTTTATGCAATTTTTAAAATACAAAACAGGCAGATCACCAAATATAATTTCTAAAAAGCAGCAAATACTGCAATAAAACTGGCGGATTTCTTGTCTTTTATCCTGACTTAGGAAACCTATTTTGTAGAACAGTTTTTAATTTACTAAACAAAATGGTTAAAATCCGAAGATTTGGCCTGAAATTTCTTTTAAAATTGAGTTTTCATTGATTTTCAGGTAAAAAATAGGATTGCTGTTTTTTGCAGTAATTAAAATTTAGGCAAAAAAAAATCGCCGTATTTACCGGCGATCTTTTTTATGATTAATTAAGGAGGGTTTATTTGACGATTTTCTCGGTCACAGTGACGATTTCTTTCCCTTCCTCAACTTTAATTTCTTTTTTAACCTCGATCACTTTGGCATCTGCCATTTCACCATGAGAATCATGTGAAGATAGAAGTGGTGCAATTACCAATCCCACCAAACAGGTCAACTTGATCAAGATATTCATGGATGGACCTGACGTATCTTTGAATGGATCTCCGACAGTATCGCCTGTTACGGCTGCTTTGTGCGCTTCTGATCCCTTGTAGGTCATTTCTCCGTCGATCATCACACCTGCTTCAAATGATTTCTTGGCGTTATCCCAAGCACCACCTGCGTTGTTTTGGAAGATGGCCCACATGACACCAGAAACTGTAACACCCGCCATATATCCTCCGAGAACCTCAGCAGCCAATAGGGTGTCTCCGGTAAACAACTGTGTCAAAAAGGCAATTAAGATTGGTGATACAATCGTCAGTAATCCAGGGAGCATCATCTCCTTCAAAGAAGCGTTTGTAGAGATTTCGACGCACTTGTCGTACTCAGGTTCTGCTTTGCCTTCCATGATACCAGGAATCTCTTTGAACTGACGTCTTACCTCTTTAACCATAGCCATGGCAGCTTTACCAACCGAACTCATAGCCAGTGCAGAGAATACTACAGGAATCATCGCTCCAACAAAAAGCGCTGCAAGAACTGGTGCTTTGAAAATATTGATGCCATCAATACCTGTAAATGTTACATAAGCTGCAAAAAGGGCAAGCGCTGTCAAGGCTGCAGAAGCAATTGCAAAACCTTTACCAATAGCAGCAGTCGTGTTACCAACAGAATCAAGAATATCTGTACGCTCACGTACTTCTTTTGGCAATTCGCTCATTTCCGCAATACCACCAGCATTGTCAGCAATTGGACCGAAGGCATCGATAGCCAACTGCATGGCTGTGGTAGCCATCATGGCAGAAGCGGCAATCGCTACACCATAGAAACCTGCAAAAGCATAAGCTCCCCAGATGGCAGCAGCGAAAAGCAATACCGGAGCAAATGTGGACATCATACCTTGAGAAAGGCCTGCGATGATATTGGTTGCAGCTCCGGTAGATGAATTTTGAATGATGGTCATTACTGGCTTCTTACCCATACCAGTATAGTACTCTGTAAAGTAGCTAATCAAACCTCCCACAGCCAAGCCGATCAATACGGCAGCAAAAACGTTGAATGAGGTTACAGTTTGCAAACCTTTACCGAAGAATGTCATTTGCATTTCTGCAGGTAGCATCCAATCAATGATGAAATAAGAGGCAATACCCGTTAAGATGATCGATCCCCAGTTTCCTCTGTTTAATGCAGCCTGTACCTGCGGCTCTTTGGCATTGTTGTCACTAATCTTGATGAACCAAGACCCTACGATCGAGAAAACAATCCCGATGCCAGCAATCAAAACTGGTAATAATATTGGCCCCATTCCGCCAAAGGCGTCATTCATAGCTGTGCCATTGTTGATATCATTGATCAGGTAGTTACCCAATACCATCGCCGCCAACATGGTAGCTACATAAGACCCAAAAAGGTCAGCACCCATACCTGCAACATCTCCTACATTATCACCTACGTTATCTGCAATGGTAGCAGGGTTACGAGGATCGTCTTCTGGAATTCCAGCTTCCACTTTTCCTACAAGATCAGCGCCTACGTCAGCAGCTTTAGTATAAATACCTCCACCCACACGTGCAAAAAGGGCGATAGATTCAGCTCCTAGGGAGAAGCCGGCAAGGGTTTCGAGAACGATGGTCATTTCCATGTAGAATGACTGCTCACCTGTAATGAAAAACTGGACGAGAAGGGCAAGTAGTAGTGAAAGACCGAATACGGCCAATCCAGCAACACCTAGACCCATGACAGTACCGCCTCTAAAAGAAACTTGAAGAGCTTTTGGCAGGCTTGTTCTTGCAGCTTGCGTGGTTCTTACGTTAGCGTCTGTGGCGATCCGCATCCCGATATTTCCTGCAATAGCTGAGAAAACAGCTCCTATAACAAATGCTACAACAATGAACCAGTGGGTAGTTTCAACCAACATTGAAACGACACCTAAAAGAGCTCCGGCAATGACCACGAAGACCGCCAACATTCTGTACTCGGCTGCTAAGAATGCCATTGCGCCTTCTTTTATGTAGCCGGCAAGCTTCTTCATATTTTCTTCGCCTTGATCTTGCTTGTTCACCCATGTTCTCAGATAAAACATGTATGCTAATCCGACCAACCCGAAGGCTGGTAAAATGTAGATTAAGTTTTCCATTTATTTTTTTTCTTTAGACTGCTTGGTTAAATAATTGGGCAAATATAGAACTTCTAGCTTTCCAGCCAACAGGTAAAAAATTTTCTATTTTGTGATTATTGTTATGTGTTTTTTGAAAAAGAGGCAATGTTTCGATGCGAAAGCTTTATTTTTTTTAGAGATTGGAAAATAAAATTGAAAATCAAATAAAACGATCAACCTAATGACCGTCAAAGAATTCAAAAATTTAGAACAACCGCTGCCAAGTTTTTCACCAGAGCTACGCTCACTTTGGTGGGATTTCAAAGGAAATTGGGACATGGCCCATGCTGAAGTGGATCAACTGCCGGGAAAGTCAGCGGCAAAGGTCCATGCCTATCTCCACCGGAAAGAGGGAGATGATTGGAATGCAGATTATTGGTATAGAAGGGCAGGTGTCAGTCGACCTTCAGTTTCGCTGGATGATGAGTGGGAGGATTTGCTTCTTGATTTTCTTCAAACATCCTAATTATAAGTAAGTTGTATAATCATGAGTCTAATTTGGAGTATTTTTCTTATGGTAGTTTTGAGTAGTAATCCGTCTTTGAGCTTAGAAGATTTTAGATGGAAGAACAGGCTGCTAGTGATTTTTGGAGAAGAAGCAATTGATAAAAAACTTCTCGAGACTCAGTTAGATGAGATTCAAGAACGGAAACTAATCATCATGCGATTTCAAAATGAAGAATTGGTTTATTCGACAGATACATTGGATATAAAAGTTGAATCATTTTTGAAATTAAAATCAAAAAATCCTCGGGCAGATTGGATGCTTATAGGTCTCGATGGAGGAGTAAAATCTTCAGGTAAATCCGGGGAATTGGATTTATTGAAAACTTTTAAACGGATAGATTCTATGCCGATGAGACAGAGTGAAATGAGAAAAGACGGGAAAAATTGACAAAAAAAGGTCAAAAAATACCCTTTTTAGGGGATGTTTTCGTGTTTTTTTGATTCGTATTTTGGGGCCGATTAAACGGAGTGAATTAAGTAGCCTCAAACTATTACCGATTATGAAATTCTTTTATTTGTCTAGTACCCCCAATGAAGACAATATGCTTGAGATTCATGAACGGGAATGCAGCAACATTCCCGATTCTTTGGATCGAGATTATTTGGGCCCATTTAATAATGGAGCGGAGGCAATTCGGAAAGCGAAGATGATTAGTGAAAATGTCACTTTGTGTGTTCACTGCTGTAAAGTTTCTACGAGTTCCGTGCTTCTCAAGAAAAAGAGCTAATGCTGGGGTTTATAATCTCGGGAATTTTTCGAATTGGAAATGGATATTTTGGCTGAAAATTTTACATTTGCCTCGCGATTCAGGGGGCCGATTAGGTCTCGGAAATCATAAAATCGGGGTGTGGCGCAGTCCGGTTAGCGTACACGTCTGGGGGGCGTGTGGTCGCAGGTTCAAATCCTGTCACCCCGACAGTAAGGAATTTCAAAAGAATCCAAAGCCTTGTAAATCAGTGATTTACAAGGCTTTTTTATTTTTAGGCTATTCAGAATACGTCAAAAAAGGTCAAAAAGCTGGTGAGTTATTCGGTGAACCGGAAAACTATTAAAATAGATACTCACCAGATGTGCTTTAAGTCAATGATTATCAATAATTTTGATCAATCGAATTGAAGTGAATTTTAGCCACTTTTTGACCAAAATTTGATGAAAAGTGCCAAAAAAAATGAAAAAATAATCGGCGTTTTTGAAGCGCTAAGGCACTTTTGGTGAGCTCCTGCATAAATTTAATTCATGACTTCTGGTAAAATACTGAAAATCAGTGTTTTGAAAAATGTTTATTTAGTTTAAAAAATTATGAAAAGCCAGAAAACACTAGGAATTCAATTTGTAACAAGACCGACTAAATCCAATAGCAGTTTGCTTCAATTGTTTTTGAGACTTACGGTCAATGGTCGAAGGGTGGAGTTTAGTCTTAAAAGACCAATTCCTAAGAAGTTGTGGAACCCTGTAAAAGGAAGTGCAAAAGGTAGTTCGGAGGAAAGTAGTCAGCTGAACGAATCATTGGATAGAATAAGGGCTTTTGTTTCTTCAAAGTATCATGAGTTGTTGGTCAAGGGAATTCCATTTACCGCAGAGGATTTAAAAGCAGCGGTTCTAGGAATTGAAGAAGAAGCGTATTCCTTAAGAGAATTGATCGAATATCATCAGGAAGTTATGAGTGATACACTCAAGCCCGGAACTTTGAAAAACTATGAGACTTCCAAAAAGTACCTCTTGACCTATCTTGAAAAGTCTTTAAAGAAAAAGGACATATCATTTCAGATGGTTGATTATAAGTTCATAATGGGATTTGAGAGTTTTTTGAGAAGACATAAACCAACCAATCATCAAAGGCCTTTACAGCACAATGGAATTCTGAAGCACATGGAGCGCTTTAAGAAAATCTTGAATCTTGCAGTCAAAATGGATTTGCTGGAGAAAAATCCTTTTGATAAGTACCAGTTTAAATACAAACGTTTTGATCGGGATTATTTAGAAGATGAGGAACTGGAGCGCTTAGAAGAAAAAGTGTTTTCGAACCAACGATTGAATTTGGTAAGGGATTTATTTGTCTTTTCCTGTTATACAGGATTAGCTTATATAGATGTTTCTACTTTGTCCAGACAAAGTTTGGTTAAATCACAGGGTGAATATTGGATCAATACAGAAAGGACCAAAACAAATACACCTATTAAGATACCTGTTTTGCCAAAAGCGATGGAGCTTATAAATAAATATAAAGATCATCCGCGGGCTGTTTCCAATGATCTATTGCTTCCGGTTCTTTCCAATCAAAAGCTAAATTCTTATCTGAAAGAAATAGCCGATCTATGTGAAATTGATAAAAATCTCAGCTTTCATGTGGCCAGACATACTTTTGCAACCACTGTTACCCTCAAAAACGGGGTACCCATGGAAACAGTCAGTAAGCTATTGGGGCATAATAAAATTTCAACCACTCAGATCTATGCAAGAGTAGTGGAGGTAAAAGTGAAGGAGGATATGGGGAAACTGAAAGAACGTTTATCTATGAAAGGAAAGAAAATGTAGCTTCGGTTTTCATTCAAAATCACTTCCCCGCTGATAGCGGGGAAAAGATTTTTCTTAAGACCCTTACTTTCAGCCCTTGGCTTAAAAGGGTATCGGCTTTGCCGCTTCCCTTTCAGCCAAAGGCTTTTTACTTTTAAAGAAGTGCCATTTTAAAATTCACCTGAATTCAGGAATAAGGTAAGCCAGTCTCTTCGGAGGCGGCCAAGAGCTTCCGGCATAAAGCCATTCGCCTGCGGCTCATTATTTATTCCTTTTCCTCTTGGCCTTGCTCAGGACAGGCTTGGTGGGATTCCATAATTCATGTTTCACAAAATCAAAAACAATTATGGAAGCTTTAAGAGAAAAAATCGATTTGGGTACAGTAGCAGAAATTACCATCGGGTATAGCAGCAAGGTCAGGGCCAGTGACCGGCCGAAGGTGACTTGTTCCCGACAGGTGTATCAGGTGTTTCTGGAGTTTTGGAATCAGGATAGGATTGAGTTGGTGGAGGATTTTCATCTCATGCTGCTCAGTCGGGCCAATCGGGTCTTGGGAATCTGTACCATCAGCAGCGGTGGAACATCGGGAACGGTAGTGGATGCAAAGGTGGTTTTTGCGACAGCCTTGAAAGCGAATGCCTCCTCGATGATAGTAGCCCATAACCATCCATCGGGAAACCTGATTCCTTCCGAGCAGGACAGCAGATTGACAAAACGACTCACTGAGATCGGAAGAGCCTTGGACCTGCCCTTGTTGGATCATGTGATCGTGACTAATGAAGGGTATTATTCCTTTGCAGATGAAGGGGTGCTGTAGACCCCTTTTTTTGTTCATTTTGGTATAGGATTTATCACTTAGGAACCCAAAAACATCAAGTTAGGGAGCAAGGAATTGGGCTATTGTTATTATTATTTTTTAAAGGTTCTGCTAAAAATTGGTGTTTAATGAAGTCAAACAGTTGCGTCAAACCAGTTGATTGATTTTTTTTTCTATTCAATAATATTATACCCTAAAGGGTATATTTTAATAATTATTAATCATTTTATACCTGAAAAGGTATATTTTTTTGTTTTTTGAGAGATTATATACCCGATAAGGTATATTTATGATGGATTCATTGTATATTTATACCCAAAGAGGTATAGCGGTATGAATAAATTAAGTGAATTCGTCAAGAAAAGAAGGAAGTCGCTTGGCTTAACTCAAGAAGACCTTTCTTTCAAAGCCGGAGTAGGGCTAAGATTTGTTAGGGATTTGGAACAAGGAAAAGAAAGTTTAAGAATGGATAAGGTTAATCAGATCCTAACATTATTTGGTCATGAATTGGGCCCAATAAAATCTGAAAGAAATGAAGAAGGCTGAAGTATATATGTATGATAAGTTATCCGGCATCTTAACGGAAGATGAGGACGGATTTCATTTTAAATATGATAATTCTTATCTGCACTCTGATTATGCTGAACCCATAAGTTTGACTTTGCCTCTTTCAGAGGAAGTATATACAAGTAAGGTAATGTTCCCGTTTTTTGATGGATTGATACCGGAAGGTTGGTTACTCGATATAGCTCAAAAAAATTGGAAGTTAGACCCAAGAGACCGAATGGAGGTTTTATTAAAGACCTGTCGAGATTGTATAGGTGCAGTATCTATTAAAGAAATTTAATCCTATGGAAAACAAATGTCTTTACTGTTATAATACGATTAGCTCCTCCGATTTAAGCACTTCTGCTGGTCAGAGTGGATACCATCCAAAATGTAGCAAGAAGTTTTACGGTAAACCTATACCTCCATTATTAGATTTCACAGAAGATCAAATATTGCAACTAGCCGAACAAGTAATTAAAAGTCAAAAGACAGTAACGGGGGTACAACCAAAACTATCTCTTGGATTGAATGATAGAAAAGGTGACAATGATCGTTTTACTATTGTTGGATTATGGGGAGAATATATACTGAAACCGCAGACCAAAACCTATCCAAACTTACCTGAAATAGAAGACTTAACCATGCACCTGGCTGAAATAAGCAAGATAAAAACAGTTGATCATTCATTGATAAAGCTTAGGTCAGGACAGTATGCTTACATCACTAAAAGAATTGATCGAATTAATGGTAAAAAATTGCACATGGAAGACATGTGTCAATTAACAGAAAGACTAACAGAAAATAAATACAAAGGGTCTCACGAGCAAGTAGCAAAGGCAATTTTGAAATATGCAGCTAACCCTGGATTAGGGGTAACAGATTTTTACGAATTAGTCTTGTTT
The DNA here is from genome assembly GCF_002807035.1 of Algoriphagus formosus. Taxonomy (GTDB): domain Bacteria; phylum Bacteroidota; class Bacteroidia; order Cytophagales; family Cyclobacteriaceae; genus Algoriphagus; species Algoriphagus formosus. The sequence goes on from NZ_NIUC01000004.1 coordinate 223,995, forward strand.
TGTTTTTTAACAGGAAATAATGACATGCATTTGAAAAACTTTTCATTGCTTAAAAGAAATCAGAAATATGATTTTTGTCCAGCCTACGATTTAGTTGCGTCAGAGTTGGTAGTAGAAGGTGATGATGAAGAACTTGCATTAAACTTGAATGGTAAAAAGAAAAAGATCAAACGGAATGACTTTGAAACAGGAATGCAAAGAGCTGGGATTGATCAAAAGGTAATCGAGAATATCTTCAAGAAGTATAAAAAATTGATTCCTCAGTGGAATCAGTTTATCATTCATAGCTTTTTATCAGATAAATTGAAAGATGAATATATTTCGCTAATTGAACGGAAATCAATTCAATTAGAACTTTAAATTGTCTACGCTTGATTTCTTATGTGGTTTTTTCGAGAATGAATTTTCCTGTTAGATAGTGAAACCGGGGAAAAATATTTCTAAAAAAGAGTAAGTTAAGTTCTAGTTTTTTCGGAGATTGTAGTCCATAGCCATCCAATAGGAAATCAGATTCCTTGCGGGCTGGAGAGGAGATTGACAAAGCGGCTGACTGAGATCGGAAGTGCCTTGGATTTTACTTCTGTTTGCCTAACAAAGGTAGAAAATGATTAAAATTACCCTCGTTGTTTACAAGAGGGTAAATTTTACTTCTGTTATCGACTTTTAAGATGAATAAATGGAAAAATTATCCTCTTATTCGGTTTTAATGGAAACGATAGGGTTCGCATAGGCAGCTTTAAATGCCTGTGTAAATGAACTTAATGCTGCAATGAGTAATGTAGCCAAGCCTCCGCAAATAAACATCCACCAGGTCATGGTGATCCGATAGGTAAAGTTTTCGAGCCAATATTCCATTAAAAGGTAGGTGATTGGCAAAGCAAGAAGAAAGGCCACTCCAATTAGAAATGTGAATTCTTTTGAGAAGAAATGGATAATCTCTGAAACACTGGCTCCAAAGACCTTTCGGATACCCACCTCTTTGGTCCTTTGGGTGGTCAAAAAGGTCATCAATCCTATTAAGCCAAGGCTACCGATTAGTATTGCTACTATGGAAAATAAAGTAAAGCCATTGAATATGAGGGTTTCCACAAAATACTCGTTGTGAATAGAATCATCTACAAATTCGTAGGAGAATACGGAGCCGGAAAAGGCTTTTTTCCAGCTTTCTTCAATATCCCGGATTGCATCTGAATCCAAATTACTAAGCTTAATAAAAGCTTTATCCTTAAAATATTCCCAGTTAATTAGGATGCAGGCTGAAATTTCGTTTTGAAGTGAATTATTATGAAAATCTTTCATCACTCCGATAATGGTAGCTTCTCCTTCATTGGTAATGATCTTTCTTCCAATAGCTTCTTCAGGAGTCCAATCAAAAGTTTTAATTAGGCTTTCATTGACTATAAACTCATTAAAGGATGGAGTCTTGTTCATGAAATTTTTTCCAGCGAGTAATTCTATGTCATAGAAGTTTAAATAATTGTCATCTCCAATTTTCAACTCTGTTTCATAGCCCTCATTCTCTGCCATCTCAGGAATTCTATACCGAGAACCTAGTTGCAGGCCATTTACTGCCATGGGGGGTCCAGACCCTATTGTGACATCCAAAACATTTGAAGTTTGCTGCAATTGGTTTTTAAAAAATTCAGTTTTATCCGCTTGGGGTATGGGAGTCATCAATACTGCTTCTGAAGAAAAACCCAGAGGTTTATGCTTGAATAAGTCCATTTGGAAAGCAGCAATGATGGTGGCAATTACAAATATCTGGACAATCATAAATTGAAATACTGTAATAGCCTTTCTGGTTGAAATGCCACGGGTTTTTGAAAAAGGAACCCTGTTTTTAATGATTTGTAGCGGTTGGAATCTTGAAAGGATCAGAGCAGGGTAGGAGGTCCCCAATAGAACTGTTATAAACCCTATGATAAGAATTACTCCTACATGACTCCACTTCAGGCTTAATTCAAGGTTGATCGAGGAGAATACTTGATTTGCCTGATTGAATAGGATTGAAGAAAGAAGGAGGGAGAAAACAATAGAAATTATAACGATAAGGCTGTTTTCCCAGGTAAACTGTTGGAATAAATCAAACCTGCTGCTTCCTATGGATTTTCGTATTCCTACTTCTTTTGCTCTGTTGACAGATCGAGCGGTTACCAAGTTTACAAAATTTCCAATGGCAATAAGCAAAATACAAATTCCAACATACCGGGCATTTATCAAGGTAGAGCGACTTATATTATAACTTCCTGGACTGCTGCCATATCGTGCATCCGTATGCATTTGACTTAAAGGCTGTAATTTGTATTGAATTCTGCTGTTATCTTCCTTGCTTAGATATTTCTTCTGCCAGGTTTGGATAGCAGATTCAATTTCTTCAGAAGATTGATTTTCAGAGGCAACAAGGAAGGTTGTTCCTCCGTGATTTCCTGACCAATTACTCGCAGGGTCTGGGTTCTTAAGTCTAAATAATTCATATGGAATGAGGAATTCATATTGGAGGGTGCTGTTTCCGGGCGCATCTTGAATGATACCTGTTATTTGTAGGGCTTCCTTTCCCTCAAGCAGAAGTCTTTTTCCAAGGAGAGTCTCGAATGAAACAGAGCCTCCGTATATTTTTTTTGCAAAACTTTCGGTAAGCACAATCGAATAGGGCTGATTGAATGCGGTGTTTTTATCTCCGGAAAGCCAATTCAATTCAAAAACCTTGGCATAATAGGAATCAACATACAGCGTATACCTGGACTCAAAGGAATGATTATTTCCTCCGCTATTTTCAACTGTCAATAGCTTGTTAAAGGGGCCGGCTGTTTGAGTGACTAGGTCTAGATTTGGAAAGTCTTCACGCAAAGCTTCTGCAAGGGGATAAGCTGTCGTATTCCAATAAAGGGTTTCATCAACATATTGGGTGTGCTGAACTACCCGATAGCTTCTTTCTGTATAAGGATGAAAACTGTCAAAACTGGATTCATATTCTGCAAAAACAAACAGGGATAAACAACAAGCAATTCCCATGGCTAAACCTAGAATACTAACCCCCGAAAAGCCCTTATTCTTTATGAGTTGTCTTCCTCCGATTTTTAGGTAGTGTTTAAACATGATAAAGTCTTTTAGGTAGCTTAAATCCACCTTTTTAATGTTTCGTAGCCTAAAGGAACGGATCACATCCCAGATGAATTTTCGGTTTGCTTTCCTAGGGGATAGCTTATCATATCTATCCTCAAATAATTCAATGAGGTCTCCTTCGATTTCTTCGATATAATCCTCTCTACAAAACCAGCGGAGGAATTCAAGTGCTTTTCGGGGTGGATGCATTAGCCAAAGGATATTTTTGGAATTCTGTTGTATAGACTACTTCTGAGGGTGAATTGCTGATCTAGAACTTGTTTTCCCAAAGCGGTTATGACATAATATTTTTTACGCCTTCCGCCTCTCTCACCTGTTATTCCCCCAAATCTTGACTTTACGAACTCCTTTTCTTCCATTCGTTTAAGTGCCACATGGACTGCACTGATATTCATCGATTTACCGGATTCTTTTTCTAATTCGGACAATATGGATACACCATAGGCCTGATCATGTAAGGCAGCAACCATCAGTAATACCAGTTCTTCAAACTCCCCAATTGAATGCGATTTCATTTTGGTGTGATTTAATTAACAAAAGTAAAAGTAATCAATTTATTTTATATTTGTTAAAGAAATTCCTTTTTGCTATAACTCCATGAAAGAAAGAGTTTTATGATTAGTAAGATGTTTTGTTGATTCTGCATTAAAGGGATTCCAATTATCTTTAAAAGAATTAAATTTAGTCTTCTTCTTTTTCTATCTGCAAAAGGTAACCACCACCAAAAGTGAAATACATCTCTATCAATCTTTACCGGAAAATAATTGAATGCGCTATTGAGGAGGGTATGTCTAAAGAGGATTTCATAGATCTCCCAACCTCGATTGATTCAATTCATTTGATAAAGGCTGTACCGGCAGACCATTTTTTCGGATTGCATGAACTACTAGATGAAAAGCTTGGGCCCGGTTTTGCAATAAGAGTAGGACAAAAAATGGAAATTGAAGATTACGGTGTCTTAGGACTATCTTGGAGGACTTGCTCTTGGGCCGGTGAAATATTTGAGCGAAGTGAGCGGTATTTTAAGTTATTATCGAATACATACTTTTTTAAAGTGGAAAGAGAGGGGATTTTTTCGCATGTATTTTTATTGAGGGAGCCTCATCGAAGAGGTGTAGAGCTTTCCAATGAAGCTACTATTTCGGCAACCACTGTGGTGCTCAAGGCAATGACCGAAACTAATCTGTCTCCCACCCAAGTTACATTTAAGCATGCCGCACCCATTGATTTATCGAGTTATGAGAAAGCCTTCAACTGTAAAATACTTTTTAATGGGCCCGATTATTCTATTACTTATCGAACAGCAGATTTAGAGAAGCGTACAGCAAAAGCTGACCTAAGTATCAATCGATTTTTAGTAGACAGAGTGGAAGAAGAGACGCGTGGAATAGAGTTTAGTATAGGGAAAATTTCCACTGATGTTGAGATACTCATCAAGAACGCTTTGCCAAGTGGCATACCTGCTTTGTCTCAAATAGCCAATCACATTGGCATGAGCAGCAGGACACTCAACCGAAGATTATCTGAAAGAGGGATCACATTTCGTGAGTTGGTACAAAAATCTCAAGAAGAAGTTGCCAAGGACCTGCTTAAAAACTCCAATAGAAGTATTGGAGAAATTGCCTATGAAACTGGCTTTTCCGAGCAAAGTACATTTAATAGAGCCTTTAAGCGTTGGGTAGGCTGTTCACCCTCCGAATTCAAAAACAAATAGAAATTTTTCAGTTTGGCGCAAAGTGCTAAATCATTGGCATAACTAGTCAATGGTGGGATACTTGTGGACTCTACCTTTGTATTCATATCAAATTTGATTGAGTTGGATCAAAGTTTTGCAAATAAGTCCTTGTTTTTCAGTCTCCTAACCAGTGTGCTGTTTCTTGTATCAAGCTTTATGTTTCAGGCAGAAGTTGCACTAGAAAATTTTCAGGATGCTACCAATGAAGACTTATTGCTAGAAAGAGATGTCTTGAAAATTCTCCGAAACAAATGCGATTTCTGTCATCAAAGGAAGAACCCTTTTTTGATCCTTAAAGAACAGAATATTTCTAGGATAACAGGTAAATCCTATCAAATGGTATTCGTCGAACAGAGCATGCCTAAAGGAATCAAAAACAGGCTTACCAAGAAGAAAATTGTCAGTTGAAAAACTGGCATTTAAAATAAAAATCCAAAAATCATGGAAATACAGATTCAGAATATTTCACTAAATGTCGCTTTGGTTCTCACAGGACTATCTGCGGGGTTATTTTTTGCTTGGTCGGTTTCAGTAATTCCGGGAACGCAAAAAATCGATAGCCTCAGCTTTTTGGAGACCATGCAAAGTATTAATCGGGAAATTATCAACCCAGCTTTCTTTTTGGTCTTTTTCGGGAGTATAGCAGCGCTTACCTATTCGACCTATATTACTTATGGTCAAAGTACTACCAGCTTTTGGCTTCTGTTAACTGCAACTTTGGCTTACCTATTTGGAACAATAGGTGTGACAGGGGTGGGGAATGTACCCCTTAATAATGAGTTGGAGCTATTGAATTTAGCCAAACTCAGTACCAAAGAAATCACCGAATTCAGAGAATACTATGAATTGAGATGGAATAAGTTCCACACCTTTCGGATGCTGTTCTCTGTCCTTTCTTTTTTAATGACGGTCGTGGCTCTCAACTTTCAATTAAAGAATTAAACAAAAACATAACATACGTACTATGAAGAAAAATATCTTAGTAATCGGCGGTACCGGTAAGACCGGTCACCGAGTGGTGGAAGAATTGTTCCAGCTAGGCCAGAATGTATTTGTGGGCTCAAGAAAAGGTTCTCCCTCATTTGATTGGGATGACTTCAGCACATTCGCACCGGCATTAAAAGGAATAGATCGAGCTTATATCGTCTATTATCCTGACTTAGCGGTGCCAGGTGCTAAAGAAGCCATCGAAGCCTTAACAGAGGCTGCCTTACATGAAGGGTTAGAAAAAGTGGTGCTTCTATCCGGAAAAGGTGAAAAGGAAGCAGAAGCCTGTGAGCAAATCGTTGCCAATTCAGGATTGAATTATACTGTAGTTAGAGCCTCCTGGTTTAATCAAAATTTCAGTGAAGGAGCATTCTTAGATTTTATTCTGGCGAGGCAGGTAGCGTTACCAATGCCAGAAGCAGAAATCCCATTTGTGGATGCAGATGACATTGCAGAGGTGGTTACAAAAGTACTGCTTGATGATTCTTACAATGGAGAAACTATAACCGTAACTGGTCCTGAAAAATTGACTTTTGAGCAATCCGTAGAAATAATGCAGAGGGGAATTGGAAAAGATATTCAATATATCCCGATCAGCATCGAAGAGTTTAAAGAAGGAATGAAGGCTGCTGGTCTTCCGGATTCTTATGTATGGCTTTTCAGTTATTTATTTCAAGATGTTCTTGGAAATCCTGCTAATCAACTTGTCTCTAATGATGTAGAAAGAGTTTTGGGGAGAAGAGCTACTTCATTTGAAGAATTTGTTCAAAAGGCTGCCTTGACAGGGGTTTGGAATCAAACAGTGTCAGGTGCTATCTAAACAAATCAAGATTATGAAGACTCTGAATATTAAAAAAGCGAGTATTTCCGCACTGATTATTTGGCTAATAGGAGTCAGTGCCTTTATTGGCTCTTATCTAATTCCCCTGATGGATAATTTAGACGAACAGGCCAATTGGTTTCTAACACTTGCTTTAATTCCTGCTATATTAATTGGCGTACATTTTTATTATAGAAAGAGCAATAGAACAAACTGGCTATCATTAGGTGGTTTCATGTTCTTTATTACGATCCTACTTGATGCAATAGTCACTGTCCCGCTTTTTATAATTCCAGCAGGAGGCAGTCACCTCAGTTTTTTTGGTGATCCTGGCTTTTGGATTTTGGGGATTGAATATATGCTGGTAGTAGGGCTGGCTAATTTTCTATTTGGTAAAAATGAACTGGCTAAAAACTAACATCAAATCAAGACGATTCGCTACTGCCTCCATTTTCCTTGCGGCCAGTATGCTGTCTCTTGGATGTTCTAAACGATTGGTCGAAACGTCAAGCTTAGCTTCATTAAGTAAATCAATGCCAAATGATGAAGCGACAGTTTTTGGGAAAGGGACAATTTCAACGGATGCTTTTGAATTTGGGATTACTTTCTCACCAGACATGGATGAGGTATTTTGGACAAGAAGGGAAACTGACTCTAATAATGAAATTTGGACTATGAAAATGGAGGAGGGTACATGGACTGATCCTGAGTCTGCATTTTTTAAGGCCAAATCTGGTTGGGACTTTGAACCACATATCAATCCTCAGGGAAGCCGACTTTATTTTGGAAGTACAAGGCCGCTGCCAAATTCCTCTAAATCTAGTGGGCTGCACCAATGGTATAGTGAAAGAACACAAAACGGATGGACTGATCCGATCCCCTTAGAAAGCCCATTCATTGATAAGCCAGTAATAATGTACTTGACTTCTTCAAAAAAAGGAAATCTTTTCTTTACTACCGGAGAAGAAGGTGACGAGCCTGAAGATTGGGTAATCTATCAGTCTATCATTCATGAAGGAAGATATCTGTCAATTGAAAGAATGGGGAATGCCATCAACTTTGAAGGTGAATATATAGCACATTCTTACATAGCTCCTGACGAAAGCTACATCATTTACGACGCAAAACGAAGCGATGGACTGGGAGATAGTGACTTATATATCAGTTTCAAAAGAAAGGGTAATTGGTCGAAGGCATTGAACATGGGGCCCACTGTAAATACTCATCTAACTGAAATGTGCCCCAGTGTTTCTCCCGATCAGAAGTACCTATTTTTCCACCGAGGAGATGAAAATCAGGGGGATATCTATTGGGTGAAATTTTCAACACTAAAAAAGCAATTGGAGATTCAAAGTAAAATCAATTCGAAAATATGAAATTCAGGTTTTTAATAATTCTACAGTTTGCATGTGTTCACTGTGCAAAAGCTCAAGTAAATTCAGACTTAGAATCCATTTCTTTTAAAATTGATAGCCTGCTTGCTAATTATCAAGAGAATGAACCTGGAGTCGCTATCGGACTTGTAAAAGAAAATCAATTGATTTTTGAAAGGTATTTTGGATTGGCCAATCTTGATTATGAAATACCAATTCATAAAAACACCTCGTTCCATGTGGCTTCAGTTTCAAAGCAGTTTACAGCTTTTGCCATCCTTTTGCTGGAAGAAGAAGGCAAACTCTCCTTAGCCGATGATATCAGAGTCTATCTTCCTGAGATGCATGAATTTGAGAATACAATAACCATCAGTCATTTATTAAATCATACCAGTGGGCTAAAAGATAAGTATAACTTATTACGACTTTCCGGATGGACGCTAGATGATGTGATTACCAATGAACAGGTATTAGAAATCATTTTTAACCAAGAGACATTGAATTTCCAGCCTAATGAGAAACATATGTATAGCAATGCCAATTATGCATTGTTGGCAGAAATTGTGGCTAGGGTGTCGAAGATGTCTTTTGCGGAATTTATGCAGCAACGCATTTTTGAACCCCTGCAAATGAATGATTCAAAATTTGTCGATCAAAAAGGGCAGGTGGTCAAAAACAAAAGTCTTTCTTATTTTAGGATTGATTCAATTTACGTGGAAGATCTTTTTAATAATTTCAGTGTTGGCGCTACCAACCTGAACACGACAATCACAGATTTGAGTAAATGGGCTATTAATTATCAATCCAAAAGAATAGGTAGCCAAGCTGTTTTTGACAAAATGCACACCTTAACACCTTTGAATAATGGTGAAAACTATGGCTATGCTAATGGCCTGTTTATCAATACCTACAGGGGTTTTAAACGGCTAGAGCACAGTGGTCAAGATGCGAGCTATCAGGCTTATTTGGCAACTTTTCCAGAATTGAATATCAGTGTGATGTTTACAAATATCAACGGCGAAATTAATGGTGCAAGGATGGTTTATGATATCATGGATATTTGTTTGGAGGTGTATGGCAATGATAAAATTGCCATAAAAACGATTCCCAATAAGCTGACCCATCAAGAACCTATCACACTAACACCTGATGAATTAAAGCCATATCAAGGCCATTATTGGGACGAGGGAGACAATTACTCCAGGGAGATTAAATTTGAGAATGATACCTTGCGCTTAATCACTAGCAATGGTAAAACTGCTTTGGTCCCTGTTGGTGAACATAGTTTTGAATTGGATATTGAAGAATATGTTGCAGTTTCTTTTTTGGAAGAGATGATGATTATCACACTGGATGATGGGTACCAAATAGTTTCTGAGAGATATACTCCTGCAAATTACAATGCCACCACACTGGATGAATTTACAGGAAGATATTACAGCCCAGAACTGAACGCCTATTACTCATTTTCCATAATTGGGAATCAGTTAGTCGCAAAACACACAAGACTGGGTGAATTTTATTTAGAAGCGATCAAAAAGGATTATTTCATTGGTGATAAGGGGTCTTTTTTAAAGGTGGTTTTTATAAGAAACACATCCAATGAACTCACAGGATTTGAAGTATCAAGCAGCAGAGCGAAAAATGTTTCTTTCTTGAAAATTGAATAGTTGATTATTTGCAACTGAGTTTACAGATTTTGCTCAATCGGAATTATTCAAGGGAATTTTCCGATTTTAAGATCTTCTCCTAAACTCAAAAAATGGTTTAGCTTGCACTGCTAGGGATCACAAATGGTTTCACAGGCTTCTTGTTTGATATAGGAACTCTTTGATCTTATAGAAATGGCCGAATGAATAATCCTAATTTTAAAATCATTTTCTATAAAGACATGCAACTAAGAAAAGCAAAAAGAGGAGACCTAAGATATATTGTGGAAATGCTGGCGGACGATGACCTGGGAAGCACCCGTGAGGACTTTCGATTTCCAGTTCCAGCCTCGTATATGGATGCTTTCGAAAATATCAACTTGGATCCTAATCAAGAGTTGATGGTAGTTGAAAATATGAAGGGAGAGATTATTGGCACCATGCAATTGACTTTTATTCAGTATTTGACTTATCAGGGTGGTATTCGGGCCCAGTTGGAAGCGGTAAGGATCCATAAAAATCATCGAGGAACGGGACTTGGAACTGAAATGATCAAGTGGGCGATTTCCAAAGCAAGGAAAAAAGGTGCCCATGTGGTCCAACTCACCACAGACAAGAAAAGACTAGATGCTTTACGCTTTTACAGAGATTTGGGATTTGTAGATAGTCATGAGGGGATGAAGTTACATTTATGAACAAGGAGTTGAACAGAAAATCGATCGGAGGGTCCTTATGAAATCAAAAATCGCTATTCGGGTTTTATTGTCGATATTAATTCCTCTTGCCTTATTTCACCTAGGCGTGCTATTAAATATAGTACCGGTAGAAATAATATGGGGTGGAAGGTTGAACAGTAATAGTTTGGTTTATCTGCTTGAAAGCATTTCTATTTTGGTTACATTATACTTGGTGATGATTTTATCAATAAAAGGGAAGTTTCTTGGACCAATACTTCCTCCCAAGGTTGTGAAAATATCTCTTTGGTTCTTTTTGATTCTTTTTACCCTGAATACAATTGGAAACGCTTTCGCAAAAACAACAACGGAACAAATATTTGCATTAATTACTCTGATAATCTCACTCTTATTGGGGATTGTCTTGAAAGATAAGGGGTAATGAAGATTGTTGTTTTAGATTCGGTTACTTCAATTATTTTCCTTCTCCCCAATAATATTGAAAAAATTATCCTCCCGGTTTTGCTCGGTTCGGGTACCCCAGGGATCTAGGGAAATGATCTCAGGAAATTGATCCAACCTGATTTTAAGCTGTCCTTTTCCAGACTTTACTCGCACTTTTTGGGAGAGGAGGATTTCTTGGTCATTTTGGAGACCTTTTGGATGGGTTAGAAATGCAGCAAATTCAATCTCCTCATCCATGGATATTTCCAATTCTGAACCATCGGACTGTCTTTCCTTTTTGGTTGCCTCATAGTCCAAAGTCACCTGATAAAGCCCTTCTTCAAATTTCTCAATTTGGGAGTTTTGAATTTTAATGTCATAGGTAATGACTTTTTCAAACCAATCTTCAATCAGTTTTTGATCTTCGGAACTGGACTGGTTTTTCATTTTCTCGATTAATAGCTCGGCATCTACCACTGGTTTGGGCTCACTTAGAGATTTATCGACAAGCTCCCGAATGATGGAATTGAGTTCTTCTTCACCCAAAAGTTCTCTTGCGGCAAGAAAGGCAGATAGACTTTTTCCGTAGGCCAAATAGCTTTGATTATCCTGTTTGGAAATACTGCTTTCAGGTTTCGATGCCATGGCTCGTCCTGTGAAATAAGTCCGATTTGCCTGATCACTCAGATACCATGTGGCTGATTTCCCAAGCATTTTCTCAAGAAGTAATACCTCTGCATATTTAGCAAGACCTTCCACCAATAAGGTGGCTCCAGGGATATTTCTGGGTGCCAATAGGTGTCCAAACCATTGATGCGCTACTTCATGAACTGCTCGCTTGGTTTGAAGGTCAAACTGAGGTGAACCTTCTTTGACCAAGTAATACTTGTCTTCCGTCATGCTGATTACCCCTGGATGCGCATAGCCTCCAAAACCCCAAAACCCTGGGATTTCCACCAACTTCAAGTGATCAAATGGGTATTCCCCAAAATTTTGATTGAAATACTCCAGCGCTTCTTGCATTACCTGAAGTGTTTTTGCATGGATATTTTTGTGATTTTTAAGGCTATAAACTTCCAATTGAACACCCTCACTCTGAATGCTGTCTTTTTGGTAAATACCCGAAAAGAAGGCTACTGTAGGGAGAATAGCTTTTGTTGACTTGAAATGAAAAACTCTTTGATCCCCCTCGATCTTTTCATTAATCAGTTTACCGGATGTGATGGCTGTCTGAGTTTTCTCTGTTTTTATAATAGCCTCGAATGGTACTTTGAAAAGATTTTTTTCCGTGATTCCACTGTGGGAATTATCTAATTCTTCGGAAAGCTTCGGGGCCAAACCTCTCTTTTTTCGTTCAGAAAAATCAGTGATCTCCATGGATTCAGAATAGCCAAAGAAGGGAGCAAAATCCCGGAAGTTTAGGTAAGAACCATTTTGTACAATAGCTTTTCGGGTCCCAAGAATTGATTTTTCAGGCTTGACTTCCAAAGAAAAATTCAGACTGTCTCCGGGAAGAATTTCCTCGGAAAAGGTGATATGGAATAAACCCAAATCTTCTTGGTATCCATAGTCTGCGACTTTTTCCAATTGAAAATCATTCAGCTTTTCTTTTTCATGAATTAATAATTCTGTGATGGGTTTATCGAATGGATTGAACAGTTTCCCTTTTACTTTAGCCTTGTAGTTTCCTTTGGAAGGGAACATTTCTACTTCCAGATCTAAATCGGCATAGGCCAAAACCGGAGCATCTTCAAATACTTTGAATTCTTTTTCATACAGCGCTCTCTGGTCCATTACCTGGCTTTTGGAGGGAAAACTTCCTTCCTTCTCTGTTTTCAAATAGATCCCTGTCCAAAGACCTAGGAAAAGAATTGAAATTACCGTTGCCCAGCGGACAGATGGTATTCTTAGCATTGTTTGGAGTCGAGAGCTTATACTTTTATCCCACATACTATATAGCCAAAAGCTAAGGGCTATGGCAAGAATCCCCCAAAGCATGCTCAGTATCAAAAAGGAACCTGCATGAGAATCAAATCCTGCTAGTTCACTATAAGTAAGAAATGGTGTGCTTCCTATCAGAAATAGGGGGTGAGACAAACCAACTGTCGAGCTCAAGGGACCGGCGAAAACCCCAAAGCTTATGGCAGATAAGCCCATCCCCAAGTATTTGTGGAGGCTGATTCGCTGAATCAGTAAGAAAGAAATGCTGAAGAAGATCAGGTTGAAACCTGGGCTGAGAAAGAGTGAGAAAATAGCCCAGCTGTGCTCATTCCATGGATTTTCAATCAGCTGAAAAGCCAAACATACCAGGATTGTCAAGCTGATCATTGTGAAAATGACCAAAATCTGAGTGACCGCCAATGAAAGAAAAATATGTCCCTTTGGGGCTGGCGTGGCGTTTACTAGCTCATGTATTTGACTGTCTTTTTCCCTCCAAACGAGAGATCCACTGATGAAGAGCAAGAGAATGATTCCAAATAGTAATAAGGGTTGTTGAACTCTATCCAAAAGGATTTGAGAAGCTGGAAGGTAGCTTTCTTCGTAAGAGCCTCCTGCAAAAAGCCTGAAATAAATCTCTGTACCTGCGATGATTAGCCAAGCCCCCAAAATCGTCCAAAAAGGAATGCTTTTGAGTATAAAATGAATAGATAGACGTAGTTGAGAGCTGAAAACTGATTTGTAGCTTCCCGTTTGTGGAATGATTTTTTTCTGTGAAAAAGCAACTGAGTCCGCTAATTTCTCCCTCTTTTTTTCTTTTGGTCTTTCCTTGGAATTTCTGAATGAAAATCGACGATAAGCCGTAGTCAAAAGGGCTGCAGAAAAGATTAGCCAGATGATGCGATTCCATGCAAACAAGCCTGAAAATTCAATTCCCAATTGATTCTTATCGAAATTAGTCCAAAGATTGGTTTGATGGAAAAAAGCTGAAAGCCCAAATGGGTCGGCCAATGCTGCCCAAGCCAGATTTTCACTTGCTATGGGAGCGGCATTGGCCATCAAGGGTGAGTTTAGGAAAATGGAGCAAATGAAATAGGCTGCATAGATTCCCACTGCCATGGCATAGGTAGCAAGCTGGTTTTTTGTCAGCAATCCAATGATAAATAGTAAGGTAGTAAGGGTGGTGATTGTAGGAATGAGAAGCTTGAAGGCTACTGAAAGTGAAGGATAGGGCTGAAATTCTGCGATTCTACTTGGATCAAGATCTGAGAAGTACAGCCCTAGTTGAAAACCAATGATAGCCGGTAGAATAACTATCAATGAAACCAACCAAGCACCAAAGAAGCGAGAAAGGAAGAATTTCATCTTTGAAATAGGCGTGGCATAGATTAATGCCTCCATATGTGAATGGGCATCTCGTTGGGTAGCCTTGACAGCAAAAAACATGATGGAAAACACAGCTCCGAGGCTTAATAATCCCATTTTGAAAAAGAGCTCAAACTCGGAGTTATAAATTGCTTCGGAACTTGGTGAACCTTGTCCTCCCATCATGAAGGCAAAACCAAAATAGACTGTAGCGAAAAGGGGGGCTGTCCAGCTTTTGAGTTGAATTAATAATTCGAATCTCATCAAGTGAAAAAACTGTTTCATGATTGGGTGATTTGAGACTGTAGGATGCTGAAATAAAAATCTTCTAAGCTGGCTGTCACGGGTTCGAAATCAGTTCCCGGAGCTTTTTCGGACTCGATATGAATCTTGGTTTTCCCTGCCATCAACTTCGAGGAGATCAGTCTGAATTTGCTTTGGTAGTCTGGCAACTGTTGTTTTTCTATGGTTTTTGCCCAAATTTTTCCATTCAAGTTTTTGGTTAGGTTTTGTGGATTCCCTTGACTTAAGATTTTGCCCTGGCTTAGTATTGCCATTTGTGTACAGAGCTCCTGTACGTCATCAACCAAATGAGTGGAAAGTATCACAATGACATGTTCTCCAATTTCCGCTAGAAGATTGAGAAACCGGTTCCGCTCTTCTGGATCTAAGCCTGCAGTAGGCTCATCTACAATGATTAATTTAGGATTGCCGAGCAGTGCCTGTGCGATGCCAAAGCGCTGACGCATTCCTCCGGAAAACGAGGAAACTGCCTTTTTCCGATGCTGAAAAAGATTGGTCTGATGCAAAAGCTGATTGATTTGCTTGGTTCTTTCTGCGGAATTGTCAATCCCTTTGAGAATTGCCATATGATGTAAAAGATCCCATGCTGAAATGCCGGGATAGACTCCGAATTCCTGAGGTAGGTAGCCCAGAATAGATCGGATTTTTTCAGGCTTTTGCTGGACTTCTGAGCCATTAAAGAAAATAGCTCCTGTATCTGGGCTTTGAAGCATGGCAATTGTTCTCATTAAACTGGACTTGCCAGCTCCATTTGGCCCCAATAAGCCAAACATTCCATTTTCAATGGTAATGCTTACCTGATCCAAAGCCTTTACTCCATTTGAATAGATTTTACTGAGGTTTTGTATTTCAAGAGAATTGTTCATCGCTCAAATTTTTGATTTTACGAAGCTTGGGAATTCTTTGAAGCCGATCTAATTAACATGTCGAACTAGTCTGGAATGATGACAAACTGCTTATTTCAGGTATTTCTTATTGGAAAGAGCGTTTTGATAGGTTCGTCATGAAAAATGGCTAGTTGGTCATCTTTATTTTTTGGAAAACAGGGTTTGGCTACCTTAGAAGAATGTTTCCAAAAGCTTCATTTTTCAGGTCATTAGGATGGGGATTAGCAGTGACTTTGTTGGTCACGTTCATTCTCCAGTTGCTGGGGTTTATTCGAATTGATCCTGTTGAATACCTTGAAAATATCCTGATTCTTGGATCCTGGTGGATATTGGTTAGTTTGATTTTTTATTACGGTAAAAAAATCCAGGTTCGAAGGAAGAGCCTGATTCATATTTTCTCTCTCGCAATTTTCTTTTGTTTCGTTTTGCTTTTGGATCAGTGGATGTCCATTCCAGATAATCCGGTTTCCATTTTCCTTTTGATCCTATTTTGGATGGGGATAGCGCAGTTTGTTGCTCCGGCCTTTTTCAAAAAATACAGGAAGTATATTCTTGGTTTTTATGGATTGGTATGGGCTCTGTTTGTTTTACTCCGGTGGAATGAAAATACCTATCAGGAAAACCGGGAGTTGGCAATCTTTCTACTGTTGTTTCCCATTCCAATTTTCTTGTTGCTATGGATTTTTGAGCAATGGAAAAGGATGAAAGAGTTGGAAGCTGAAAAGAATCAAGCGGAACTCGCCATGTTGAAGAACCAGATCAATCCTCATTTTCTATTTAATACGCTGAACAACCTGTATGGACTTTGCGTGGAAAAATCCGATGAGGCTCCGGAAGTGGTGTTAAAGCTTTCAGATATGATGCGATACACTATTTATGAGGGGAGCCAAAATGAAGTATTGCTCAGTAAGGAAATACACTACCTGGAGAACTTTCTGGGCTTGCAGAAATTAAGACATCGATACCATCCTAAGATTGATTTTCAGTTAAGCTTGGAACAGGATAAGATGATTTCACCGCTGCTGTTAATCGTCCCTTTGGAAAATGCCTTTAAGCATGGAGTAGAGAAGTTGACCGAGCAGGCCTTTGTCAAAGTTTCCATCAGCTCAAATCAGGAGAAGCTGAGATTTACCGTTGAGAATAACTTCGATCCAAGTTTACAAAGCAAAGAATCCGGTATCGGGCTGGAAAATCTTAAAAGAAGGCTGAAGTTGGCCTACCCGGAGGCTCATTTTTTGCAAATCACAAAAAATAAGGATATTCATCAAGTGACCTTGGAGATTTTATGGAACTAATCAACTACGTGATATTGGATGATGAGCCGATCGCTCATCGAATTATTGAGAGTTACAGTGAGAATTTTTCTTTTTTGAATAAGGTTGGGAATTTCTACAATGGATTTGAGGCGCTGGAGTTTTTTAGAAAGGAAAAAGTTGATTTGATCTTTTTGGACATTAATATGCCCAAGTTGACCGGTTTTGAAATGCTCAAGTCAATCACCGATCCGCCAAAAGTCATTGTCACTTCTGCATATCAGGAATTTGCATTGGAGGGCTATGAGTTAGATATCACAGATTATTTATTGAAGCCATTTGGCCTGGATCGTTTTATTAAGGCAATCAATAAATTGAAAGTTTCTCAGGAAAACATGGGGACTAGTATAGCTGAAGAATCATCTTCCAGAATTTTCCTCAAATCAGATAAAAAGCTGGTACAACTTGAGCTGCAAGACATCTTTTACGTGGAAGCATTGGGGAATTACACCAAAGTCTTTCATACCGGAGGGATGTTGATTTGTCCGGATAAGATTTCGGATTTGGAAGAGAAGCTAGTATCTCCTCCCTTTATAAGAGTTCATAAGTCCTATCTGATCAATCGGGACCAGATAGAGTTTGTGGAAGGAAATCAAGTTAGTATATCAGGAACAAAACTGCCAATAGGTCAAACGTATAAAGCAAACTTGTTGGGATTTTTGAATTAAATGGGGTTTAGCCAAGCATTTTTTTGTTGAAATATCCCTGCTTTTCAAAATCTCTGATATTCATGGAAATAATTGTAAGCTCGGGGAAAATCTGATTGAGCGCTTCTACTATACTTTCTGATAGTGCATTTTTTTGTTCAGCCGTGCGGCCTTCCATGATATTACCAAAGACATGGATAAACTCGGAAGGTGTAAATGTTCCGAATGAATAGGTAAAGGGTCTTATTCTGACTTTAATATCTTCCGGCTGAAATAAGCCTGATGCGGTTGCTGCTTCATAAATCGTTTTCATAATTTTTTCCGGAGGCTGCTTTTCAAAAAGCACCTCGGAACATTCGACAATAAAATGGGGCATAGTATTTTATGGTTAGTGTGAGTCTTGGTTATTAAAGTGTAGTGTATTGACACTCTGATGATTTCAATTTTTCTGAAATTGAATCAGGGATTTTCAGATCAGGATATCGATCTTGTAGAAACTGTTAATGGGTTAATTACCTTTTAAGCAGACTGCTGTTCCAGCCACTTCACTATTGCTTGATTCGTTTCTTCTGGTAATTCTTGTTGAATCCAATGACCGCAATCAAGACTGATCTCAACTAAATTCGGTGCAAACTCTTTTAGATTCGGTGATTTCGGAATTAAATCACGATTCCCATAAATCATAAGTGTAGGATGTTGAATCAATGGTTTTACGTCAGCTAACAAGTGCCAATTTCTATCCATGTTTCTATACCAATTTATAGCACCTGTAAATCCTGATGACTCGAAGGCTGAGACAAAAACAGAGAGTTCATGTTCATTCAGTAAAGGATCACCAAGTGGTTCTTCAGCTTTAGCAAGGTTAATCATCAACATTCCTGGCTCAGGAGGTGCAAGTGGGAGGTTTTTTCGGAACATATTACGAAGGAACTGTTCTGTATTTTGCTCCAATATAACATCGGCTACACCTGGCTGTTTGTTAAAATGCACAAAATAGAAATCCTCACCAAAGACCTCTTCCATAAATGATAGCCAAGGTTTCTTCCCTCTTTCTTGATAAGGTAGAGCAAGGTTAATTACATTTTTTACCCGTTCCGGATGCAGTAATGCCAGGTTCCAAACCACATTTGCTCCCCAATCATGGCCCATAAAAGTTGCATCTTGATATCCATAATAATCAAGCAACGCAACAAGGTCATCAGTTAGATTTTTGATATCGAAACTCGCTATTTCAGTTGGAGAAGAGGAATTACCATAACCTCTTTGGTTTGGAACGATTACATGGAAACCGGCTTGGACTAATGCTGGGACTTGGAAACGCCAAGAAAATGCATTTTCTGGAAAGCCATGGCAGAGTACAATTGGTTTATTGACATTTGATTTGCCAGCCTCAAAGACTTCGAGTTTAATACCGTTAATAGGAATAATCGTTGGAGGTGGAAAATCGATTGAATTGTGTTTTTCAGTCATTATGTTTTTCATTTTTTAATTGATAATGGATAGCAACATAAAAGTCTGTTTCATCGGATGATTAGCTCCAATTCAGAATTAGGTGTTAAAAGCATGGAGAAAAGGACTTTTTGATGAGATAATTGCTTTGATGATTCAAGGGTATCCACAGGTAACCTGCGGATACCCTTTCTTTTTTGATTGTGCGTGATTTTACTTCCTTACAATGGTAGTCGTAGGAGCATAGATCCCGAAAGTCAATACATGAACCAATCCATCCACAAAGGTGTGCTTGGTGGTGACCTCATAATCTTTGGCACCCCGAGCCATTTTTTCAGGATCGGAAATTTTTAGGGGTGCTAAGCCCTCAATCAGGTAATGGTTTTTCTCTCGGTATTCAATACCGGTTTGGGAGCCTTCTCCTACTGTAACTGTATAGGAATGGCAGGAACTTAAGAGAAGGGTAGCGGCAAGAACCACTGCGAATGTTGAAATGATTTTTCTCATTTTGCTTGTGTTTATTTGTAAATAGTTGGTTTAGTTATTTCTGAATCCTTTGAATATTAGGTAAATACACAAGGATAATTCTGAAATCACGGCGGTAGTCAATACGAGTATTTCACTTTGTGGTGCGTATTGGGGCGAGAGGATATTGGTAAAGGAATCAATCAGGTAGGCAAACCCGGCAATGAATACCATGGCTCCAAGAATTCTGGAGAACCAACCGGATTGATACATCATATAGCCCAATAGGATACAGCTCATTCCAAATGGAATTCCGCTGAGTAGATAGCCCATACGATGTGATTCAAATAGATAGCCTATTTGTTGAGCTACCCATGGTGCATCACTGGTCTCGGGGAAAAACTGGAAAAGAGAAGGAATCTGTAAGAGGTGTATCAGATTGATTCCGATAATTCCTGCTTGAACCAAGCGGAAAAAGGCCGCCAAATAAGAAAGTCTTGGAAAGTTCTCTTGAAATAAGATCAAGAAGAACCAAGCCAATCCTACATCGGCTAGTACCATTAGCATGTCTGAAGCCACTCCCAGTCTAAGTAGGCTTTGGTTTCCTTGGATGTTTTCCATCGTCTGGATGAGGTCTTCAGGAATGAATAATACACCTCTTACTCCCATTTCACTGAAGAGCCCGCAAACAATTACCAGCAAGTAAAGTATGCCTGTCAGTCCTAAATGGAGATTTCTATCGCTTGGATGAAGTTCCTTTTTCATGTGTCTATAATTGTTTTTCAGTTGCCACATGGAATCTCGCATGTTTAATAGTCATTCCAGTCTGTGACTGCTAAGTCATGCTCGATTTCATTTTCTAAATTTTCTACAAACCTAGGGTGCTGAAAAAGGCTGTACATTGATCTGGGTTAAGAAGTGAAAAATTGTAGATATTGAAGAAAAATCAATTCTTAACCTAAGTCAATGTCCAAGGGAAAAGGGTCCCTTACTTTTGAAACTAGAAATCACTATGTAATCAATAGCCTATGAAAAAGCTAGCCCTCATTTTCATTCTGTATATAAATGCCATCGGGATTTCCTTTGCACAATTAAATGCTGATCAGGTAGCCGCAATTGATTCAGTTTTTAGGAAATGGAATCAGCCGGGTATGCCTGGAGGTTCGGTTGCAGTGATGCAAGATGGTAGGGTTCTCTACTCCAAGGCTTTTGGGCTTGCTAGTATAGACTTTGGTGTTCCAAATTCGCCGAATACTCTATTTAATATTGCTTCTGTTTCCAAGCAATTTACAGCGATGGCCATCGTTCGAATGGCTGAAAAGGGTTTACTTTCCTTGGATGATGAAGTCCAAAAGTATCTTCCTGAAGTCCCTGATTTTGGTCAGCCAATCACTTTTCGACATTTGATTCACCATAGTAGTGGACTGAGAAGTGTGCATGATATGCTGGGCTTGGCAGGATGGAGGGGTGATGATTTGCGTACTAATGAGGATGTATTTCGATTTGTAACCTTGCAAAAGGATCTCAATTATCCGGTGGGTGAGCGATTCGGCTATTGTAATACCGGTTATGTGCTCATGGCCTTGGTCGTAGAGGGACTTTCCGGAAAATCTTTTGCCGAATGGATAAAGAATGAGGTTTTCGATCCTCTAGGAATGACACACACTTATGTTGAAGACAATTACACACGAGTAATTCCTGGAAATGCCTTTTCTTATTACCACAGTCAAGGAGCAATATTTGAGCGGGCAATGGATTATTGGAACTATACAGGAGCAGGAAATATTCATTCCACTACAGAGGATTTACTTTATTGGGCTAAAAATTTATACCGCCCTACACCGGGCTGGGAGAATGCTTTTGAGCAAATAAAAGAGGTTGGAATTTATTCCAACGGGCAACCTAGCAATTATGCCTTTGGGCTTTTTGTAGACGAGTTTAATGGACATAAACGAATCCATCACTCAGGCTCTATCGGTGGGTTTCGGGCGCAGCTTGCCACTTTCCCAGAATCAAGATTGAGCATTGTTATGCTTTCTAATTATAGCTCCTCCAACTTGGGCCAAAGACTCACAAGGCTGTCTGAAATAATTTTAGGTACGGATTTAAGTTCTCAAGATCAATCCATCGTTAAGGCAAAAGAAGCTGATGCTCTTGAATCAAATGATAGCAAACTCTTTGTGGGTAAATATTGGGATACCTATGAAAAGCAACTGATCCAAATTTTGGCAGGAGATTCTGGAATTGTCGCAAAAGTTGGTGAATCTGAATTTCTTCTAAATCATTTGGGAAATGGAACATTCGCTTTTCCCAAATCCGATGGGCGTGAATTAAGATTTGAAATTGAAGAAGGGGAAGTTAACGGAGCACGGTTGCTTTCAAAGGAAGAGATAATAAATCCTTTGATTCTGCTGGGAGAAAATGCCTTTTCAGTAGCTGATTTGGAGAATTTCGAAGGGGAATTTTACAGCGAGGAGCTTCAGACCTCTTATTGGTTTTCAGTAAATGGAGAAGGCTTAGTGGCCTATCATCCAAGGCATGGTGAGATCCCTTTAGAAAGACTTACAGCGAATGCATTCCGGGGAAGCTGGCCGGTTCTTACAGTAGAATTCTTTCCTGATTCAGAGGGAAAAGTGAAGCAAGTCAAGCTTTCAAATGGACGGGTAAAGAACCTTAGGCTTTCCCGTCTGGACTAATTTCCAAACTAACTAGTAAACAAAATTTGAAAATGAAATTATTCATTCTGGGAATCTTATTGCCTTTTTGGAACGGTGTTAATCCTGATCAAGATGCTGATACCTTGCTGATTAAGCATGTCCATGTGATTACAATGGAATCTAAGCGGGTTTTGCAAGATCAAGATGTGCTTATTGCACATGGGAAAACTGAGTATTCAGGAGGCTTCTGAAAATCAGAATTCGGACTCCTTTCAAGTAGTTGATGGTACCGGAAAGTTTATGGTGCCGGGGTTTCATGAAATGCATTTTCACTGGAGAAATCAAGATGGAGGCATTGAGCGTGACCTCAATCTTTTGCTTGCTAATGGGGTGACTACCGTCCGTAATATGGCCGAATACGATTGGCAGGATCAGGTGGATATCCGTGAAAAAATCAATTCCGGTGAAATTTTTGGGCCAAGGTATTTTACAACTGGACCATATCTGAATTCTTCCATGCTTCAAACAGAAGAAGAGGCTTTAGAGGTCGTGAAAACCCATCTGGAAAAAGGTTATGATTTTCTAAAGATTGCAGACAATCTTCCGAAAAATATCTACCTGACCCTATTGGAGGAAGCCGAAAAGGTTAAGCTTCCTGTCATTGGACATGCTCAACGGGCGATGGATTTAGACTATTCTTTGAGAATGAAGTCCATCGAGCATGTCGAAGAGTTTGTCTACCTCTTTGATGAGGAACAGCGAAAGAATGAAGAGGTTATGAGCGAGACCGTTCAGGCTATCCAAGTCAGTGGAATAACTATAGTGCCCACGCTAAAAGTATTTGAGCGGATTGTTCATTACCTAAATGATGCTCAATTCGAAAAGTTAAGAGAACTGGATCAAGCACAATATCTACTTCCCGGGGATAGGAATTACTGGCTTTCAGAGGAAAACCCCTACAGAAAAGATTTAAAAGGAAAAGTGCTTTTTGGAAAGGATGCTACAGTCTTATTAACTGAATGGCTGGAGTGGATGAAGGATTTTACCCTCCATTTGGCTGAGGCAGGAATACCCTTGATGATTGGGTCAGATACCTTTGGTTTGGTAGTTCCTGGCTTTTCAGTTCACGAAGAAATGGAGCTTTTACAGGAAGTCGGTTTAGATCCATTTGAAATCCTGAAGGCAGCAACGATAACTTCAGCCAGATATCTTGGAACTCAAGCACTAGAGGGGACAATATCTATCGGTAAAAACGCCAACCTTGTCCTTCTGAACTCAAATCCCTTGGAGGATATCCGAGCCTCAAAAGATATAGCTGCAGTCATATTCAACGGAAAATTGCTGGATCGTACCGCCTTAGATTCCTTGTTGAAGGAAGTATTGGAAATCAATGCTTCCCAATAAGCTTAAAAAGATTCCCTAATTACAAATCTCAAAATTTAAATCAATTCAAATATTGCCTCCATATGGAATTGGCAATCCCATATCATTAGTCAAAGAATAGAAATGAAAACTCAAAAACAAACTAAAAACGCCCTCACTATCTGTATGCTTTTTGCACTGTTGCTTTTAAGCCAACTAGGCCTCAAAGCTCAAACTCTGGAAACTAAGATTGATAGTCTATTGACAGAATTGTTTGAAAAAGAAGGACCTGGAGCAGTTTTTATGGTAGCCAAAGATGGAAAGCCTATTTATAGGAAAGCATTTGGAATGGCTAATCTGGAGCTAGACGTACCAATGGTCCCCGAAAATATATTTCAGATCGGTTCCATGACCAAGCAGTTTACTGCGGTTGGAATTTTGATATTGGAAGAAGAGGGGAAACTCAATATCGAAGATGATGTTAGAAAGTATATTCCCGATTTTCCTGTTCAGGGAGCCCAATTAACCATTCAGCAATTAATGAATCATACCTCTGGGATCAAGGATTTTACCAAAATGAAAACCATCATGACAATTGCACGGAATGATCTCAGTCCCAAAGAATTGGTAGATTTTTTCAAGGATGAGCCAGTGGACTTTCTTCCTGGTGAAAAATTTGAATACAACAATTCTGGGTATGTGGTTTTGGGTTATGTGATTGAATTGGTTTCTGGAATGAGTTATGAGGATTTTGTGGAGCAACGAATTTTTCAAAAATTGGGTATGAAAGATTCTCGCTATGCCTCCGATCGTGAATTGGTAAAAAACAGAGCCTATGGATACCATGACAGAAATGGGTATACCAATAAAATGTGGGTGAGTTTGAATATTCCCTATGCATCTGGTTCGTTGATGTCTACCGTGGATGATTTGCTGATTTGGCAAAATGCCTTGAACACGGATACCCTTCTGAAGAAGGAAACCCTACGAAAGGCTTTCACGCCCGGGACCTTGTCCAATGGAGAAACCTTGACATATGGCTTTGGATGGCATATCAAGGAATTAGAAGGAATGCCGGTTAGAGAGCATGGAGGAAGTGTTTTTGGCTTTAAATCCATGGGAGTTTACCTTCCGGAAAAGGATATTTATGTGGTTGGATTGAGTAACTGCGATTGTAACTCACCTACTGTCATTACCCGAGAAATTGCCAAATTCGCCTTGGATTCACTTTGATGAAAACCTCTATAAAATGAATTACTTAATAGAAAAATGTGAGCCTTCTGTTTTTCCACTTTTAGTGGAAATTTGGGAGGACTCAGTAAGAAAGACTCATAATTTTTTGTCAGAGGAGGATATTGCTTACTTCAAGCCTTTGATCTTGAATTCCTATTTACATGCAGTTGATCTTAGGGTGGTACGGGATTCGGATAGTCAAATCTTGGGTTTCCTTGGAGTGGCTGAAGAGAATTTGGAGATGCTGTTTTTGCATTCAAATGCTTTTGGAAAAGGCCTAGGTAGACTTTGCCTAGACTATGCAATTAATGAAATGGGAGTGGAAAAGGTGGATGTCAATGAACAGAACGAGCAGGCCTTGGGCTTTTACCTTCATTGTGGGTTTAAAATTATTGGCCGTTCTGAATTAGATCCCCAAGGAAAACCATTTCCAATTTTGCATCTGGCATTGAAGTCCTGAGTAATTCTTTTTTTGAAGAAATCCACTTCTTAACCCAAGTCAATTTTTGGGAAAGAAGTGGATTTTACTTTTGAGGAGTAAATCAAACTAGTTGAAAATGAAAGCATTTACCTTCAAAAATTATGGAGCCTCGGATGTGTTACATCCTGAAATTCTGGAAAAGCCAATTCCAAATCCCAATCAGATTGTGGTGAAAATTCACGCAACTTCCGTGACAGCGGGAGACTGGAGAGTCCGCAGTGCAACTCCTTTTCCTATTCGGTTTCATTCCGGGATATTGAAGCCAAAAAATACTTTGCTTGGCCATGAGTTTGCCGGAGTGGTTGATATGGTTGGAGAGGAAGTGGCCGAATTTCAGATCGGGGACCGGGTTTTTGGAAGCATGGGGATGAAATCTGGGACTTATGCAGAATATGTTGCAGTTGACGTTGAGTCGCCCATCGCAAAAATTCCTGAAGGATTGAGTTTTGAGGAAGCTGCGGTGGTTCCGATTGGCTTTCTTTCCGCATATCATTTTCTTCAAAAAGTAAATCTTCATCCTGGAATGAAGGTGTTAATTCATGGAGTCTCCGGCTCGGTTGGGTCAGCTATGCTTCAATTGGCCAAAGCAAAGGATGCCTATGTAGTAGGGGTCTGTAGTTCAAAAAACGCGAATTGGGTAAAAAATTGGGGAGCTGATGAGGTAATCAGCTATGATAAAGAAGACTTTACTATACTCCCCGAAAAATTTGATCTGATTGTCAATGCGGTTGGAAAAACTTCTTTTAGGGAGATCAGACATTTACTCAAGCCCGAAGGGAAATACTTGTCTAATGATGCTGCCTTGACTGATTATTTGGATTTGCTGATGCAAACTATAGGGGGTAAAAAAGAGCAAATCATTTTGGGGATTGCTGACCAAAAAAAGTCAGATTTGAGAGTAATTCAATCTTTGCTGGCTGAAAGAAAAGCCAGACCTTATCTGGATAGAGTTTATTCATTTGATGAACTCCCAGCTGCCCATGCCTATGTGGAAAAAGGGAGAAAAGCAGGGAATGTGGCCATTCGGGTAGCTTAGATCAGGCTTTGGTCGCCAATCGTTTTCGAATCCTGCTTAAAGATTCCGGCTTTACTCCAAGATAAGAAGCAAGAATATATTGGGGAACCCGGTTGAGGAGTTCAGGTTGTTTTTCCTGCAATTCCAAGTAGCGTTTCTCCGGTGACTTGATCATGTAATCAGCGAGCATTTGCTGGTTTTTTCCAAACTCTTGCTCAATGGAAACGCGACAAAGCGATTCAAAAGCCGGCACCTGCTTGATTAATTCTTGCTCATTGTCATAGCTGAGAATGGTCAGAGTAGTGTCTTCCACACATTCAAAATAGTGATTGGCCGGAGTTTTATTCAGGTAGCTGGAAAGGGAAGCAATTGGCTGGCCTTCTTCGAAAAAGTGGATGGTCTTTTCTTCTCCGTCTATTAAATAATATAAGCGCACCAATCCTTTGAGGTTGAAATAGGATTCCTTGGCTACCTGACCCTCAGCTAGAAGAATTGTGCCTTTTTTGAAGGTTTTGATCGGGATCAATTCATCAATGATTTGGGCCTCTTCTTCTGTAAGAGGAATTTCAAAAAGGGCTGAGCTTCGAGTAACCATTGTCGAAAATAAGGAATTTCTAAAAATCCGCCTGTCAAAATTTCGGGTTAAATATGAAGAGGTTTCAATCTAAGCCTCTATTAATCAAATTAGAACCCAATTTGATTAAAATGAATACTATCATTCCTATTACTTATTAGCTGTTTTGAGTTTGAGTATGGAAAGGTTTTTAGAATTACTGAGTAATGATAAGCATGGATTTTACCAGTCCATTTTCTTTTTCATCCGACTAAAAAACTCTGGTGTTACTCCCAAATAGGATGCGATGAGTTTCTGGGGAATTCGGGTTTCGTATTTCTTGAATTTTTCATGAAAAGCGCGATAACGATCTTCCCCGGACTGACTATTGGTTTCTAAAATCCGCTCTTGAAAAGACACAAAAGCTCGCTGGGTAACAATTCGGAAAAAACGCTCCAATTGGGGGATTTTAGAATACAATTCTTCCAACACCTCATAAGAAAGTTCAAGAACGGTGCTTTCCTCCAAGGCCTGAACATTAAAAATGGCTTCCCCTTGGGTAATGAAGCTTTTCAGGTCACTGATCCACCAACCTTCAAAAGCGAATTGGATGATATGGTCTTTTCCTTTGTCATCCGTAAAGTAGGCCATAACCGATCCCTCAAGTACGAAATTGGTCACATTGCTTTTCCCTCCTGCAAATACCAAAAATTGCCCCTTTTTGTATTTGCGGGTGCTGAGTTTGGAAAGAATTAGGGACTTCTCTGAGTCAGATAACACAATGTATTTTTCCAGGCTTTGCCAAAGAAGTTCAGGATTCATCTTGATCTAGGTTAAGTAAAAGTCTTAATCCAGGTCATTCGACAGGGATTGTAATTGACGGACCTTTGAAATGTCATTATAAACCAAAAAAAACTAATATCATGAAAAGATGGATGATCATTTCCTATTTTCTGACATGTCAGGTAGGAATAGGACTAGCTCAGGGGACTTCCTCCGAACAAGTTGGAATAAGTCCCTGGGGACCTGAAGATGAAATTGGAACGCTCAACATGATGGACGAGAAAAGTCGATTGGATGTGTTGAGCCAAATTAGATCAGGCAAGGTGTATGACTTAAGTGTAGAATACTTTGTAGGTATGCCTAGCTTTCATGCCCTAGGAGATCCTGCCTACCAGTTCTGGATGACTCATACCCCTAAAGGCACCGTAGTTGATAATCCCAATGGGCTAGGGGAGGCCATGAATTTGAAGGTGAGCTACACGGGGGATGCTATTTCCATGTACACCCATATGGGTACCCACATCGATGCACTCAACCATTTTGGTCTAAATGGGAAGGTATGGAATGGCTTTAGTGCCGAGGAGTATTTGGGAGATAAGGGTTGGAAAAAAACCGGTGCTGAGACTATCCCACCTGTGATCGGTAGAGGAGTCCTGATTGATATTCTAGCTTTGAAACAAGTAGATCAACTTCCTGAAAATTATAGAATTAACTCCTCTGATCTGAGGGAAGCTTTGGCGAAACAAAAGGTTGAATTACAAGAAGGGGACATTGTTCTCATCCGAACCGGCCAGGCACGCCATTATGAGCAGGCTGAAAGGTATTTGGATAAGTACCCTGGAATCAATCTGGATGCTGTCAAATGGTTGGTGGAAGATCAAGGAATCATGCTTTTGGGTTCAGATAACCTAAGTTTTGAGGCTTTTCCGCCTGAGCGGGAAGATAATTGGGTGCCCGTGCATACCTATTTATTGGCTGAAAAGGGGGTGATGTTTATAGAGCAAATGAATCTGGAGATTCTCGCTGAGGATGGGGTTTATGAATTTGCTTTTATCGGATCCTCCTTGAAATTAAGAGGTGCTTCAGCAGCTCCCATGCGACCGATTGCAATCCCTATTAAATAGATTGGTTATGGAAAATCTTCAGTTGATGGGATTGGCATTTGGAGTTGGGATTCTGATAGTCATGCAGGGAAGTTTAAATGCTCAGCTTGGAGTTAGACTTGATAATGCGCTTTTGGCATCCTCAATCAACCTCTTAGTAAGTGGGGGACTAGCGGTTGTAGTTTTGCTATTTGCTTCTCAAAATCTTTCGGCTTTAAGTAAGGTCCAAGCGATCCCAGTGTATTTGTTGTTTGTCGGGGGTATTCTCAGTTTTCTGGCGATTACATCATTTTACTATGTTATTCCTAAAATCGGTATCGCCACCACTGTAGCCTTTGGTTTAAGCGGTCAACTGATTTTTGCAGCAATTGCCAGCCATTTTGGATGGTTTGGATTACCTGTTGAACCCATTACTCTGAAGAGAGTAGCAGGGATTATCTTGATGATATTTTCAGTCTCATTGATCAAATCTTAATCAAATGATGAAAAGTCAAAATATTTTCAATCTCACCGAGCTCTGGAAATTGGGCGGGATGAATTCAGGAGAATTGATCTCCAGAGAGGGCGTCTTTGCAAGTATTGCAGATAGCGGAGATTGGCCTAACAAACTATGGATAGATGGAGAATTGACATCAGAAAAACTGGAGATCATTCGCTCAATTGGAAAAGACAAACCTCTTGGACTAGGGCTTTGGGAGGATGGATTTTCAGATAAGCTTTTAGCTAAAATCGGGTTTCAGCCCAATATGGAACTGATAGGAATGTCTGCTGATTTAACAAACTTCACTCGTTCAGGTCAACTGGATGTCATGCTGAAAAAGATTAATTCAGGTGAGGAAGCTAGTATTTGGTCCAGGGTGTTCTTCGATTCCTTTGGCTATGAAATTCTTGCTCCTACTATTCTAGCATTGAAAGAAAAAGTCGATTTCTACACGGCTTTGTTTGAAGAAACACCCATCGGGACCAGCATGATCTTCCACGACTCAGAGAGGATAGTTGGGATTTATTCCATAGGGGTTGCTCCCGCTTTTCGAGGAAAGGGTTTGGCTAACCAATTATTTGAAGCCACACTTTCGGAAGTCAAAAAAACAGGGGCCAATAAGGTTGTCCTTCAGGCTTCTGCCATGGGGATGGGCTTGTATTTAAAATATGGATTCCAATCTGATTTTAAGATCAGGTTTTATAAACAAAAAAAAGAAAAGAAATGAAATCGAGTATGGTAAAGTTCGATATCCATAGGGATGCCCCGATACATCGGGGTCATTATGCGAGATTCTATCTCACCTTTGAAAATTAAATAATAAACAGATGAAATTGATAGAAACATTGAATTGGCGATATGCCACAAAGAAATTTGATTCGAAGAAAAAAATTGATTCGAAAAGTTTAGAATTGCTCAAAGAGGCCATTAGGCTGTCGGTATCTTCCTATGGTCTTCAATTGTACAAGGTTTTGATTATTGAAGATCCAAAAGTCAAGGAACTGCTTCGGGCAGCTTCTTGGAACCAGTCCCAAATCACGGATGCCTCCCATTTATTTGTATTTTGTAGTTACAAGCAAAACTTCACAGAAGGTGTTGATTCGTATATTTCCCTTCTACAGGAGGCTGCTGAAGAGTCTAATCATTCCGGAATTTTGGCCTATGGGAAAAGCATAAAAGAAAACCTCTCCTCAATGGAAGACTTGGAAAGAAAGTTCTGGTCGGAAAAGCAGGTTTATTTGGCCATGAATAATCTCTTGATTGCAGCGGCAGAACTCAGGTTGGATGCCTGTCCCATGGAAGGTTTTGAACCGGATAAGTATGACCAAATTTTGGGCTTAAGTGATCAGGGACTACATGCTGTATTGGTTGCTCCCGTAGGTTATCGAGCAGTAGATGATTCCGCACAGTTTAGAAAGAAAGTGAGGAGAAGTACTAAGGAGCTTTTTGAAATGATTTGATAAACATCTGGGTAAATGGAGATTTTGACACTGGTTTTACAAAGTGCAAACTTGGAGAAAACAAGAAGGTTTTATCAGGAAAAACTGGGTTTTGAGATTCTTCTCCAAGATGAGAACAAGCTTGTTTTTCAAGTTGGGTTTTCAAAATTGATTTTTGAAAAAGTGGAAGTAGAATCAAGTCCCCAATACCATTATGCCTTCTTAATCCCATATAATTCTATTGAACAAGCTTATCAATGGTTACTAGATCGGGTCCAGATTCTGAATTCAGAATCTGGACCAATTGTGGATTTCAAAAGCTGGAAGGCAAAGTCGGTGTATTTTGAGGATAGTTTGGGTAATATTTTGGAGTTTATCGAGCGGTCAGATCTTCAAAATGAAATAAACGATGACTTCTCAAGCCAAAGCATTTTATGTATTAACGAAATTGGGATAGTTGGAAACTCTCCTTTGGAAATAGCCGAAAAAATCAGAAATGATTCCGGATTGGATTATTTCTCCAAAGGACCAAAAGAATCTGATTTTATGGTGTTGGGAGAGGACTCAGGGTTGCTGATAATTTCTAAAAAGGGAAGGAACTGGTATCCTACTTTAAAGCCCTCAAAACCCTTTCCTGTAAGATTTGAAATCAAGAAAGGGGATAAGGAAACTTGGTTTGAATGGCATAAATAAAACAGGACAC
Source organism: Algoriphagus formosus (assembly GCF_002807035.1). GTDB lineage: Bacteria > Bacteroidota > Bacteroidia > Cytophagales > Cyclobacteriaceae > Algoriphagus > Algoriphagus formosus. Next base: position 254,977 of record NZ_NIUC01000004.1, read on the forward strand.
TTGTCTAAAATAATTTATCAACCTTAAGAATTAATCAATCATACTCTATAAATCAATTAAAAAATAAATCATGTTCAAAAAATACCGGATCCTTAAATGGATACTAAACTCCATAGCCATTATAGTGGCTATTTTTGTCATTCTTGGCATTTATGTCTCAAGTCTTTTACCAGCCAAAGACGAAACGATAGCAAATAGTCAGGCACATAATATTGATTACATCAGTAAAGATTTACCTGCTTATCGCGGAAAAATACTGGCTGTTGTAACCAGTACAGACACCATGGGAGAGAGTGGGAAAAGTACAGGGTACGAACTAACGGAATTAGCCAGAGCTTATTATGTTTTTAAGGCTAATGGTTTTGAAGTTGATATAGCTAGCCCTTTAGGAGGTCGCCCACCCGTTGTGTTGGATGATGATGATATGGGGATATTCGATTATGCATTTTTGAATGATTCCATTGCTCAATTTAAAACAAATAATAGTTTATTATTAAATGATATTGAACCTGACACGTATGAAGCAATTTATTTTGTAGGTGGGAAAGGGGCAATGTTTGATTTCCCAAATAATAGTTACATACAGGCTCTTATCAAAGATTTCAATAAAAAAACAAGGTAATTGGCGCTGTATGTCATGGTCCAGCAGCATTTGTTAATGTCACCTTAGAGGATGGGAATTCATTTTTAAAAGCCAGGAAGGTAAGTGGCTTTACCAATAGGGAAGAGTTGTTATTAATTTCAAATGCAGAAACTATATTTCCTTTTCTGTTGCAAGACAAATTGATATCTCAGGGAGCCATTTTTAATGAAGGTATTATGTATCTAGAAAAAATTACTCAGGACAGAAATTTAATTACAGGTCAAAACCCATGGTCAGTTTGGGCTATGGCAGAAGCCATGGTAAAGCAATTAGGATATAGACCTAAAGATAGAGCTATCACAGCTGAAGAAAATTCTGTTAAAGTCTTATTTGTATATGAAACAAAAGGTAAAAAAGATTCGAAAGTAGTTGTTGAACAAATTCTAAATGAAAAGAAACAATCAATTTCTAGGTCATTACTTCTTAGTCACAGTGCCGTGTCGGTAATTCAAGGGCATTTAAAAAAGGCTTATGATCTTTTACGATTAGCCTCCTATGCAAAAAATATTGAAATCAGTAAATAAGGTTCAAATCCTAAACTTTTTCATCAACCCCTCCCAGTTCTCATTCTGATCATTTTCTTTTAGGCACTTTTCCAGTTCTTGGCGGTCATAGTAGATGACTCCTCCCAGTCTTGTGAATGGGATTTTATCCTGGTTTCTGAGGGTCTGAAGTGTGCCTGAGGAAATACCGAGGAGCCGCTGCACATCTCGGGATTTGAGCCATTTCTTTTCAGTGAAAGCAGGACTTTTTTGTTTGATTAATTCCCGGATTTCTGAGAGGATTTCCTGTTTTAATGATTGAAGATCAGCGAGTGTGATAAGTTCGATTTCCATTCTTTGAATTTTTAGGGATTCCAATTAAGGGGATGTTTTTTATTGATTTTCACCAGTTCAAGGGGAGTGGGGGTATATGCGTATAGTTTTTTAGGTAAAAGTCCTGAGTCATTAGATACTAGTGAAGATTGCCTCCTTTCTGTTCAGAAGTTTATACCCTCACTAATTATCAAATACCATGAAACATGATGTATCTGAACCATTACGGGGCATCTATTCAGGCCCTAGTTTAGAAGAGGTTAATCGCTTTTTTATCCGCTCGGATTTTCCCTTGGAAGAAGGTGAGGTTTTCTATTATTACTACCAGGCCTTGGGCTGGAGGACTGAATCGGGTTTGCCACTCAGAGACTGGAAAGCTGCTGCTTCGGATTGGCTTTGGAATCTTGAAAATTAGGATGAATGAAGGCAAGGTTTTGACCAATTCGAAAGGTTTGATTTCGATTAGCCGCGCTTTTTTGATAAACCTTGAAAGGGTCTTCTTTAAATTCCTTACAAGATCTGCTTTAAAGCCCTGCAAGGGGAATTACTGCGCTGTGGTGCAGTAAGCAAGATGTAGGATTGTCTACACCAATCCCCTTTGGGTCTGCTCCGAAGTCGCATTGGAGAATTACCATAATTGAAAACCAGCATGAAAGGAAACAGTAGAAATACAAAAAATAAAGGCTTTCCACGAAGAGTGGAAGGAAGGATAAGCGAATCAAGATTTCAGGAATTGAAAGCAATTCTTGATAGGGATCCCAGCCTGTCAATGAGTGAGTTGATTCGAAGAATTTTGCAAGGTCAGCCCATTAGAATTCAGGTTCAGGAAAGAGGACTTTCCAACATCATGGAAAGGCTGATTTCGGTGGAATCTGAATTGAAGAAAATAGGGGTGAATCTGAACCAGGTTGTGAAAGCATTTCATGGAAATTCCAGTTCTATTCAAAAATTTTTATTGGCCAAAAAGCTACTGGATTTTCGGAAGAGTCTGGAAATAGAGTTGAAAAAAATGGAGGATATCTTAGGTAAACTTCAGGTCAAATGGTTGTCCGAATAAGCACAGGAAAGTCTGTTTACGGACTGATTCGATACAATGAATCCAAGCGTAGGGAGTCTTCTGCCAAACTGATTTCTCATCTGGGATTTTCCAGGGGAGCGGAGAACCTTTCCACTCATCAGTTGACCCAGCGGTTTCAATCCCTGACATCTCTAAACCGAAGAACAAAAACCAATGCGGTTCACATTTCTCTGAATTTTGCTCCCGGTGAAAATCTTAAGGATGAAGTCTTGGAGGAGATCAGTAGGAAGTATCTGAATAAAATTGGATTTGGAAATCAGCCTTGTCTGGTTTATCAGCATTTTGATGCAGGCCATCCCCATCTTCATCTGGTGACAGTCAATATTGATCGGGAAGGTAAACGAATTGAGACCCATAATCTTGGGAAGAATCAATCTGAAAAAGCCAGAAAGGAAATTGAGCAGGAATTTGCTTTGGTACCGGCAGAAAAGCAAAAAAGAATAGGGCCCAGTATTCAGGAACTGGGCAAGTTAGTCTACGGTCAGGAGACCACCAAGTCCAGTATTCAGACAGTTCTTAATCATGTCTGGAACAATTACACTTTCTCATCGCTGGGAGAATTCAATGCTATTTTATCAGGTTTTGGAGTTTGCGCCTATCGGGGAGAAAAGGATTCAGAGCGCTACCGAAAGGGAGGCTTAGTCTTTCATCTCTTGGATAAACAGGGCAAGCGCAAAGGGGTGCCGATCAAGGCAAGCAGCTTCTATCTTAAGCCAACCCTTAAGAAGCTAAAATTCAGATTTGCCCGGGATTTAGAAAAGAAAAAGGAGCTGTGCCCTTTGGTTAAAGACCGGGTAGTTGAGATTCTTGGAAAGAGCAATAGCCTGAAGGGTTTTCAGGATAGTTTAAAAAAGTCAGGGATTCTTCTAGTCTTAAATTATACAGATACCGGGCAAATCTATGGGACTAGCTATGTAGATCATCTTCATCGGGTGGGGGTCAAGGGATCTGATTTGGGGAAAGAATTTGGTGCCAATGACCTTTCCCGTCGCTTTGGTTTGGTTCCTCTTTCTTCTGCAAAACCCCTTTCGAAAGGGGAGGCTTCAAAATTTGGAGCCAAGGTAAATAAGGACTGGGTGAGGCAAACCTTTAAGGATTTGGAGATTGACCCGATTCCTGATTTTTCATTGGTCTTATCGGATTCGCCCTACCAGGGACCTGTGCGAAGGGAAAGGAAAAAACGCAAGAAGAAAAAAGATCATTCCAGCGAATCATGAACACGGGAGAGAATCAGGAAGGCCTGAAAAAAATACTGGATTTCACCAGACTTGGCTCCATAGCTTTGATGGGAATTCATACCTATATGATAGCCTATACTAAATTGATTAATTGGGGGCTAACGCATGAGTGGATCGATTTTTTATTGATTCAGCTCGGAAAAACGGGTTTGTTTGAGGAGGGTTTTAGGATTAAAGGAATCGCAGTGATTTTACTTTGGATTTCCCTATTGGGGGCTAAGGGGAAAAAGAACCCGGATCTAAAATGGTATGTGATTGTTTTTTGGTTTTTAGTTTGGAATGGCTTGTATGGCTCGGTAGGTTTTGCAGTGGAATATTGGAATTGGGGTAGGGAGGTTTACCTGGCTATTCTTTGGGGATCTTGGATAGGTATTCTGATGATGGGAGGGAAGCTGTCAAGGGTTATCCGGGATGGATTTTCTCCTGATGTGTTTAACCACCTACAAGAAACCTTCCCTCAGGAACAACGGCTTTTGGAGAATGAATTTTCAGTCAATCTCCCTACTCGCTTTCAGTTGAAAAAGAAGGTGATGAATGGTTGGTTGAATATTATTAATCCCTTTCGGGCCATATTGGTTGTGGGTACTCCGGGTGCAGGTAAATCTTATTTCGTTATCCGACATATCATTACCCAACACCTGAGCAAGGGCTTTTCCATGTTTGTCTATGATTTCAAATATGATGACCTCTCCAGAATCGCTTATAATAATCTGCTGAAGTACCGTCATGTTTATCCAATAGAGCCCCAATTCTACACCATCAATTTTGATAATCTGGAGACTAGTCATCGCTGTAATCCTTTGGAGCCAAGTACAATGACGGATATTACGGATGCTTCCGAATCTTCGAGAACCATCATGCTGGGCTTAAACCGAGAGTGGATTAAAAAGCAGGGAGATTTCTTTGTGGAGTCACCTATCAACTTTGTGACAGCCGTAATCTGGTTTTTAAAGAAATATCGAGGTGGGAAATTTTGTACGCTTCCACACGTGATCGAACTGATGCAGGTAGAATACCCCAAACTGTTTTCGGTTTTACGCACTGAACCAGAAATTGAAGTATTGATCAATCCGTTTGTGTCAGCCTATTTGCATGGGGCTGCCGAGCAGTTGGAAGGACAGATTGCCAGTGCCAAGATTACCATGGCCCGCCTTGCATCTCCTCAGCTTTACTATGTGCTCAGCCAAAGTGAATTTACGTTGGATTTGAATAATCCAACAGAACCCAAAATCATTTGTATGGGAAACAACCCTCAAAAACAGCAGGTTTATGGGGCGGTGCTTTCCTTATATATTTCTCGCATCACCAAATTGGTTAACCGGAAAAACTGCTTGAAGTCCAGCTTGATATTTGATGAGTTCCCAACCATCTATTTTAATGGAATTGATTCCTTGATTGCCACGGCAAGATCCAATAAGGTAGCGACCACTCTTGGGGTACAGGATTACAGTCAGTTGAAGAAAGATTATGGAAGGGAGCAGGCTGAAGTGATCATGAATACCGTGGGAAATATTATTTCCGGTCAGGTATTGGGAGATACCGCCAAACAGTTGTCAGATCGTATCGGGAAAATCAATCAAGCCAGAAGAAGTCTGTCTATTAATTCAGGTGATACTTCCATCAGTCATTCCACCCAATTGGAGTTGGCAGTTCCACCGTCAACGATTTCTCAGCTTTCATCCGGTCAGTTTGTTGGGATTATAGCAGATGATCCTACCCAGCGGATTGAGCTGAAAGCATTTCATTGTGAAATTCAAAATAATCATCAGGCTTTGGCCAAGGAGGAAAAGGGCTATCAATCCATTCTGGCTGTTCGGAAATTAAAAGGGGAGGAGGTTTTAGAAAATTATAGAAGGATTAAGTCTGAAGTGGGGCAATTGATCGAGGAGGAGTTGGATCGAATGATGGATACCCCTGCTTTGACGGGCTTAATGATTAAGTAAAATGTGATTAATTAAGCTTGGTTTAAAACTATTCATCTCCCTGCTTTAATACGGATACCCCAAACCATTAATTTTTACTACTCCCTGCTTCAGCTAAGGTAGCGGGGAGGATGCACACGAGGCAAGAGACTACGGCATAAAGCCAGCACTCTTGCCTTCTCTGGTTTATTCCGTTTCCTCTTGCACTTAGTGCCTCCTTTCCGCGGGGATTGCTGTATCAGTTTATGTCTAACCTAAAACGAAAAGAAAGATGAAGACTACAGCAAAAAAAGAAAATGGATTAATCTCAAACGGGAAGAGTTCAGTCAAAAGCAAGGGATGGAGAAGCCCAAAGAAGTCAACAAAGGACTTATATCAGGAGGTCACTGATTTGATTTTGGAGAAACTGGAAAAAGGAATCATTCCCTGGAAGCAGCCTTGGGGAGACTTGGGTTTGCCGAGTAATTACCTGACAAAGAAGCCCTATCGGGGAATCAATCTTTGGATTCTTTTATCACAAGAGCATAGTACACCCTATTACCTGACGTTCAAGCAGGCTCAGGAGCTTGGAGGGAAGGTGAAGAAAGGAAGTAAATCCATCCCGATCTGTTATTGGAATTTTGTATATCGGCATAAGGAAACAGGAGAGCGGATTCCTAAGGACTTGATTCAATACTATCCCAAGGATTTGGTGACGAAATCCTCTTACCTGAAAGAATACAAGGTCTTTTGTATCTCGGATATTGAAGGAATCGAGTTTGAAGACATTAAAACAGGTAAGGCAGGTATTCCTCCAATTGAGCAATGCGAGGCAATATTTGATGAAATGTTGCATCCGCCGAAAATTAGAATTCAAGGCAATGAGGCATATTACCATGTAGGGGAGGATTGTATCACGATTCCGGAAATGGCTAGGTTCGAACGGGCAGAAAGTTATTATTCGGTGCTATTTCATGAGTTGGTGCATGCAACCGGAAATGAAAGCAGGCTTGGAAGAAGCGGAATTACTGAACCAACCCAATTTGGAACAGAAGCATACAGTAAGGAAGAACTGATTGCTGAAATGGGAGCGGGGTACCTGGGGGGAATGACCGGGATACTGGATGAGGACTTAATCTCTAATCATACGGCCTATATTCAAAACTGGATTACTGTGCTAAAGAAGGATAAGAGTTTACTGATTGAGGCAGCATCCAAAGCTCAAAAGGCAGTGGATTATATCTTGATGGAATGTCCATTTTGAAGAAAGGGGGAAACCCCTTTTTTGGTCGATTTTTTTAAGCTTTAATTTTGATTTAAGCTTCAGGTAGGAGATTTTTGGGTTTCTAGCCAAAGTATTGTGAAACATTCCATTCCTATCCGAACCATCCATTTATTTGAAAAGTTGGACCTCCTCTTGTTGGAAAAATTGAGGGTTCTTAATTCTGAGGAATGGGAAGCGTCTACCAGGGCGGGTTCATGGACTGTCAAGCAGCTAGCATGCCACCTTTTAGACGGAAACCTTCGAGCATTGTCCATGCTTAGGGATGGCTATTTTGGTGAAAACCAGGGTGATATTAATTCTTACACCGATTTGGTGACTTTCCTGAATCGATTGAATGCTGATTGGGTTAAAGCGATGCAGCGCCTCAGTCCAAGCGTATTGATTAGCCTTTTGGAATCTTCAGGGAAGGAATATAGAGGGCTATTGAGATCATTGAAGCCATTTGAGAAGGCAGTTTTCAGTGTAGCTTGGGCAGGGGAGGAAGAGTCATTAAATTGGTTTCATGTAGCAAGGGAATACACGGAAAAATGGCATCATATCCAGCAGATTTTAGAGGCGATAGACCAATCAGATAGAAGGTTGCTAGCAGAAGAATTTTATATGCCTTACTTGGAAACTTCAATGCGTGCCCTCCCAAATCATTTTTCTGCCTTGGATCTAGATGTGCGATCATTAGTAAAAATAGAGATCAAAGGTGAGTTTAAAGCTACTTGGTGGCTCAGTAATACCGAAAATTCCTGGGTTCTTTTGCCATTTAGCAAAAGACAACCTTCTTCTGTCATTACTGTCCCTGATGATTTGGCTTGGAGAATTTTTACCAAGGGTGTTTCTCAAAAGGAGGCATTGGAAAAGTTAGAATTCACCGGAGAAGATATCTTTGCGAATCATTTTGTGAAGATGTTAGCGGTGATGGCATAGATTTTTATTCATAAGGCTTGAATCTAATTGGCTGAAAAAAGTCTACTTCGGCCTTTGTTGCTTTAGGCCGGGAATAAAGGAAAAAATAAGTTTATAATGGGTGTGACGAAGTTAAAGTAAATAGATATCATAAAATCTAATATTTATTTAAATCTTGAATATTATCCAGAATTTTAATTTATAATTATCTTCGAACCTAACCTGTAAATAAAATGGACTGGAATAAAGTAATAAATAATTCAATTGAAATCTTGCAAAAATCAGACAGGGGGGTGGTTTTGATGGATATGTACAATAATATTTTAACTCCTGAGGAAGCCGCTTTTAATAAAATTACAGTTACGCCATTCAACGCTATGGCCTTAATTCAAAAACAATTTGCTGCCCTTGGTTTTGATATTTACAAGAAGGAGAACAGGATTAAAATGATTGCCTTGCTTGAGGAGATAGACAAATTGGCAAGTTCAAGGAAAAGCAATTTTTAAGATTGATTTTTTATCATTAAACTGACAATGTCTTTTATTTAACTTTTGGCTAGTAAATTAGGTGAAAACGAATTACAATCAACGGAAATTTAAGATAGTCCAGACTAGCGGTGCAGGAGAATTGGATTCAGACCAGATTTTTGTTTATATGCAGAAAGGGGAGATACTAACCTGTACTTATTCAGGAGTGGGTTTTCTACAAGGAAATATTTTGGGTAAGGTGGATCCCAGTACAGGAAGTTTGATTTTTACGTACCATCAACTGAATGATCAGGGGGAATTATCAAGTGGAATATGTCAGTCAACTCCAGAGTTTCTTGATTCGGGTAAAATACGACTTCATGAGAAATGGGAATGGTTATCCGGGAAGAAGGGTATTGGAGAAAGTATTTTGGAAGAGATTTAATTTATAAATCCAATTCTAGTTCCTAGGATTGTGTAAAGAGGCGACATGTTTTTACAGCTTATCTGATTGCAGATTTTAATTGTGTTACTTTTTTTATCCAATAGCCTTGGCTTTTGTGATAATTTTTTGAGCGTTGGACAGAGTAGGATTTGGAATGAAAAGGGGGGTAGTGGCTAATTTAGAGGAGGTAGGAGAAGGGGTTTTGATTTATGTCACCCTTAAAAGGATGTCAAGGAAAGTGCTGAATTAAAAGGGAGAACAAGAACTTTAGGAATTTCCAAAATTATCCAAATCTTTAAGTATTGGTCCCAATTTCTTGCCCTTATTGGATAGGTTGTAGGAAGTTCTAGGAGGAAACCCTTGAATTTCCTTCCGTTGTATTAAACCGTTTTCCTCCAATTGGCGAAGATGCTTTGTAAGTACTTTTTTTGAAACCTTGGGTATTGTTTGCCAAAGTTCATTGAAACGGTAATTTCCTTGATGAAATAAGTGATACAAAATCAAAGGATTCCATTTTCCAGAAATCATATCCAGTGATTTTTTTAATCCGCAATTCTCAAATTCAGTGTACTTCATAGTTTCTTTTGAAAAACTAGATTACCAAAAAGTAACCTTCTTGGTAAAAGGTTGAGTGTCTCATAGGTTTGATGAAGAAATAAAAAATGAGATGAAATTACAACTTTGGCGAAATGCTACTTTAGAATTGACAATTGGAGATTGGAAGCTATTGGTGGATCCTATGTTAGGAGAAAAAGGCTCCTTTGGTCCATTTCCATGGACAGATGATAAGCGAGACAACCCCTTGGTGGATTTGCCTTTTACAAAAGAGGAGCTTAAAAGGAAGTTAAATCAAATCAATGCGATATTCGTATCCCATCTCCATCCTGATCACTTTGATCAAGCAGCAATAGATTTGATTGACAAAAATAAAACAATCATTTGTCCTTATACTTTAACAAAAACCATAAAATCTTACGGCTTTCGGTCTGTTATTGAAATACGGGATGGATTAAACCTAAATGGAATCAATTTACAACTCACTATGGGAAGACATGGGGAAGGGGAGATTGGAAAATTGATGGGACCGGTTTATGGATTGGTGATTTCTCAAGGGAGTAATTCTATTTACATAGCTGGAGACACAATTTGGTGTCCGGAGGTTGGCAGTATTGTTGAGTTTTATAAACCTAAGCATATGATAGTAGCAGGTGGTGCAGCAACATTTCAAATGGGTAAGCCCGTTACTATGAATGCCCAAGATATCAAGGAATTAGCTGATTTTACATCAGGATCTTTAATCTGGCTTACTCATTTGGAAGCCATAAGTCCCTGTCAAGAGGGACGAGATTTTTTAGTGGAATTTATCAAGCAAAATAATCTTTCTGGGAGGGTCTTTGTCCCAAAGGATGGAGAAGAATTTGAGTTGAAGTTTTGAAGTAAAACCCTTAATGAATTCACTTGAATTCAGGGATTTAATCTGTTGTTGATTTTGAAAGGCGTGAATACAACCAAAAGTAACAGCTTCAACATTTACTTTTGTAACGGGTTATTAAGAAGATTTAATTAGTTTTAGACAAGATTATTTAATAAAAAATTCAACAGAATTACTTGCTTAAATAGGTTTTCAAAATCTCAATGGATTCTTTGTTTAGGGGTTTGTTGAAATAGCCTTTTATCAATTTATACTCATTGGCCATTTCTCTATGCGCCATTGATATTGAGGAGGTAAGCATGAAGACATGCAAATTATCAGTAAATTCACTCTTGATTTCATTGAGGATATCAAATCCACTTAATTCTGGCATGTTTATATCTAGAATAAGAATTACCTCTCCATTACTGAAGCTTAATTCGTTAATTAAATGAGTCAGTCCTTCTCTGGGAGAATTGAAGGACTTAAAACTGACTCCTTCCCCGATAAGCCCACTTTTTTCCAGGAGTTTTTTCGTAATTAGAATACAGATAGGGTCGTCGTCTATTGCGATGATTTTCTTAGGAAGCATTAGGCAAAATAATTTTGAAACTTGTACCTGAATTAGTTGTATTGATCACCTGGATGCTACCCTTAATCAATTCCAATAAGGTAGCCGATGATCTGAGCTTCCATGATTCTAGTTCAGGAAAATCACTAAGATTATATGTTTCTATTCCTTTTAGTTCTCGGTCCAGTTTTACCTTTATTTCAATAATAGCATTGATTGACTTTTCTTGATAGGCAATTATTTCCATATGAAATGGAATGTTTTTTTGTCTGTTTTTATGAATGAACGAGAAAATCTGATTTAGAGTAAGTTTCAAATAATCTTTGGTAGTCAAGATTAAGAAATCCTCAGGGATGGATATTTTTAGATTGTTGATGCTGTATTTAAAATAAGGGAAATTAGTTTTAATGATGTCATTGATGAAATAGTCCAGATTTATAGGCTCTATGTCGTATATGCCAGGCGACTCTAGATTTGTAATTGCATCTAAATCAGAAATCACCTCATTTACCTTATCCAGACATATTTTAAATGAATCTAAGAAACCTTGTTTTTCTTTTTGAGAATCAGAGAGTTCGATCAATTGATAAAGCCCTGTTAAATTAGCTATTTGACTTCTAAATAGGTGGGAGGTAATGTTGTTGAACTCAACCAGTTTAGCATTCAAGACAGAGGTTAATCTAAGCACCCTATTCAATTCATTTTGCTGAAAAACTTTGTCTGTCACGTCATGACCTATCCACAAAAGACCTTCTGAACTTTTTTCACCCATGAAGACTACATCCCATTCACAAAATTTTTCTTCCCCTTTTTTGGTGTATTGCTTTAAGATCGATCTAAATATTTTCCCGGGATTTTCAATTGCTTTTTTGGCTATTTTTTCTGACTCTAATAGTCCGGGCTGGTCTATTACTGAAATGTCAGCAGCTTTTCCAAATCCATAACTTTCATCAAAGCCGAAGAAATGCTTATAATATTCATTGATAAAAATCACTTCTTTTTCAGTACTCATCCTGAAAATGAAAAATGAATTGTTATTTACTAACCCTTCTAAAAATTGTGTTCTTTTTTCAAGGAGAAAATTATTTCTCTCCAGCATATTCTTCACCTTCATATCTTCAGTGATATCTTGAATGCTTCCTATGATTTTTATGGTTTTTCCTTCTACCTTAATGGGGTTTCCAATTACTTTTACCCATTTATTTTGATGATCATTTGATAGAAATCTATAGTTGTTTTCATACGGTTTTCCAGAATTTATGCATTCCTCAAAATCCCTTTCCATTTGATCATAGCTTTCTTTAGGATAGAAGCTTTTCACAAAGTCTAGACTAAGTTCATGTCTGTTATCAAGTCCATATATTCGATAGGTGTTTTGTGTCCAAAATATTTTGTTTTCCTCAAGGTTTACCTCCCATGCTCCAATGGTACTTTGTTTTTCCATCTCTTTCATTAGAGATTGGTAAAGTAAGAGGTCTGATTGAAGCTCCTTTGTTATTGTAATATCTTTAAATACGATTATTAAAGTATTGTTGGAATCGAGATAGTCTAGATTATATGTTCGTTTGTTATGCTTGGAATAATATTTTATCGATCCTTCTTTTTGACCTATTAAGGATATTTGACCTTTTACTTCGGATACCATTTCTTCCAGTGGGTTTGATATGGTTTTCGAAAGATTCTTGGAAGATGGGAATGTGAATACAAAATCTTGCGGTAACTGTAGCAAGTCTTTAGTATGATCACCGATTGTGACAGTTTCATCATTATAGTCCAGAACAATACCCCCAACCTTGGCTATTTTTGCTATATCATAGACTCTTTTTTGCCATTTTTCAATTTGCTGCTTTTCTTTTTTTATTTGATAGTTGGATTTATGGATGTCTAATAGATTATTTGCTTGCTTAGCAAGCAATCGTAGGTTCTTTAGTTGGAAGTCATCTAGGTGCTTTGGGCTGTAGTCTAAAACACAACATGTCCCAATCGTATTTCCTGATTCGGATTTCAAAGGAAACCCTGCGTAGAATTGAACACCAAATTCTTCCAAAGCAGGATGATTTTTTAATTCAGGATCTTCCTTTAAGTCCGGAATTACCAAAAAATTCAAATTTTCCTCTTTGAGTTTTTTACAAATTGAGTATTTAATCGGAGTTTCTCGAACATCCAACCCGAAAGCAGATTTAAACCACTGTCTTTCCGGTTCCAGCAGTACGATAAGACTTACAGCACAATCGCAAATTTCAGCTGCCATTTCTGTGATTTCATCAAAAACTCCCTGCTTTTCTGTATCTAAAATCTGGTATGATTGTAGGTCTTTATATGCTAAATCCATTTTTTTATCTGTAAAATACAGGAAATGTTGTAATCATTTGATAGATTTAATAAAATCTAAAAATATTAAAAATAATTAGAATACGGCTACTGGATCTTTGATTTTGAAATGTAGTGAGATCGTATGGTTGGTTGGAGAAAAATACGATCCAAGAACAGGAAATTAGTAATTCTACTGAAAAAATTAGGTTCTTTAAGAACTGGATGAAAAGGTTGAATCATTCATGAGGGTAAACAGAATCATTTCTTCTAAAAAAAGAGGCTGTCTCTACTTTGAGACAGCCTTTTTATTTCTATAAATTGGGATTACCCTGATTTTATTTTTTCACCAATCGGACCACTTTGGTTTCTGAGCCTTGATTGAGATGTAGGTAATACAATCCTCTCTTCAATTCTGATTCTTCAAAGTCTAATTCTAATTTTCCATTAACGAATGAACTCGTACCACTTTGAATCACATTTCCTCGATGGTCAAACAGGATATAAGAAACTGTTATGTCCAATTTAATATCCAAGGTTATGCTAACTTCTGATTCAAAAGGATTTGGATAAGCTTTAATGATTCTGGCAGATTCAAAATCTGGATCTTCAGCAGGTTCATTTTCTTCTGTATCACAAGGGATGGTTCCACAAGCTCCCAAAGTAGCACCTCTTCTGAGTAAGGCCGGTACTGCTTGGATAGGAACGCTGATTGTTCTGGATTTGCCGGAATTACCTAAACTTATGCACATAGATACTCGATTCGCACTTCTGCCACTTCTTACATCCACCACACAAACAGTGACCGTATCGGTAAACTCGTTGCCAGCCTCATCGGTTACTGTAAGCGTGTAGGTAGTCGTTTCGGTAGGTGATACCACAATCTCCTGTCCAACCTGTCCATCACTCCAGGTATAAGTATACGTTCCATTTCCGCCGGTTGCGGTCTCCGCACTTAAAGTAATATGGGATAATGGTGGATATCCTAAATAGACAACCCCTCCTTCACCTGCATCAGAACTCAAGGCATCACCCGCGACTAATCTGGCAGAAACCGGTAAGTGATCAGAAGTCGTATTGGCGTAGTTTTCAATCAGGTTGAATGGAATAAACAATACTTCAGAACCTTCTAAGTAATTATCATAAAGTTCATTGGATAGGGTGATGTGATCGATCACATTATCATTGAATATAAAGGATCTAAGACCCGCTTCACTAAGTGAAATCGTTACACCGTCAAATTCAGGATCAGAGATGATTACTTCATAAGTGCTTGGGCCGGATCCTATGGATTCATCTAAATCATCATTGTAATCTCCCAAAAGAATAATGTTTTGATCCATGAAATAGGTGTCCAGGCTATCCTTCAAAACTTGGTTATCATAGCGTCTTCTTGCCAAGTCTTCATTGGAAGAACCTGATTTCGCATGAATATTGATCAAGCTGATTTTTTCCTTCACCCCATTGATATCGGCAATTAGTTCCACTAACCAAGGCAATCTTCCACTGGACCAGAAGGAGGAAGGTGTACCAGTTGGATAGTCGTCCAATAATGAATTGCCCCCTAATCTGGCCTCGTCATAGATTTGTTCAAACAAGGCACGCTCACTTTGGATTTCTACCACAGCTGTATTGTAAATCAAGCAGAGCTTTTGAGGAGGGAATGTTGGATCCGGACCTTCAAATGATCTGGAGAAGCGGTCAGAGCAAATGAGAGCGTATCCAGGCAATTGAGAAACCAAACTTGCCAAGAGCGCATCATCACTGACCTCCTGCACTGCAATGATATCAGGCAGGGTTTCCTGGAATACCTTTAGTGCATTGCTTGCCTGTAGGCTGACATCATTCGGACCAAAATTGGATATAGTAGCTCCGAAAAACTCCATATTCCAAGTCATGACATCCAATGTCTGGTCTTTTGGAATGGAAGAACCTGCCGCTTCATAAGCGCTTGTTCCAGGTAAATCCTCAATGAATCTAGGGAATAGCTGTAGCGTTCCTCTAAAGCTGCCTAATACTCCGGTGATTAATTGTGGGGCCTGAGGAATGACTCTTCCCACAAGGCTAGATACTTGGCCATCAATTCGAAGGTCTAAAATACCGGAACCATCAATGATTTGATAATTACTTTCTGGGAAAAATAGCCCTTGTGGAATTAAAAAGGATGAATTCGGAATCTGAATAAGTTGTCCTTCCAGACTTGAATCGATTTCAGAAATTGTAACAACTTTAGGGTTGATGGTATTGCCACTGCTCAGTAGCTCAATCTCTGAAATATTTACCAGTTGAATCTGTTGGTTGAAAGAACCGGTAGAGGCTAAAATCTCAACCTCATCCCCAATTTGATATAGTCCTGCTCCATGAAGCTGGCTATCAAAAACTGGAATTCCACCGCTTTGATCTTGTATAAATGCAGGACCGCCAAATTGGTCTGAAGCAGTGATGATACCACGAACCAATACTTCGGTTCCTTGCGGTTTTAAACGGGCTTCTGCAATGGGTATCAATACAGGTTCTGGATCAACAATTACTCCTCCAAAACTCTGTCCTGTATTGATTTGATTATAGGTATTCGGAATGGATTCTGACCAAATGAAATCTGAATACTTCATTCCTGTACCCTGTAATTGTAGAGAAGTACCAACAGGAGCCGAGCTTGGCTGTGATTCACCAATATCCTCACTGGATAAGCCATCGGCAGGTCCTCCTACAGCAATGAAATTCCCCTCATAACTTAAAAACTGAAGTACTTCGTTTTCTGGGGATGGGCCAACAAGAGCAAAACCATCAGGACTGCCGTTCTGAAGTCCCGGTGTTGCAAAGAAAATAGTGCCAAATCCATTGTCTTGATCAGGTAAAATACCTGAAAGAGAGATTGTGGAATACACCGCCCCACCGTTACCATTGTAAAGGACAAGTGAATAGCCACTTAGGTCTAGACCCGCAGTACCAGCGAGCTCGATACCTTCATTGACATCAGAACCAGTATTGTCATAATGAATTTCATTTACGAATAGAGTTGGTTCTCCCGTAAAATTCTGCCCGCTGTTGAAAGAACCGAAACTTTGGGCTGATTCAGGACTCCAGGTAAAATCAGCATAAGTCTTACCATTCCCCGTTAATTGAAGTGAGACACCAACAGGGGTAGAAGACCCTTCGCTGACACCAATGTCCTCGGAATTCATTCCGTCTGCCGGTCCTCCAATTGCTGTAAATGTTCCTTCATAGCTCAAAAATTGTATCACAGAGCCATTTTCTACTAAAGCAATTCCATCGGGTGCACCATTTTGGATCCCATTGACCGGGTAGGAAATCGATACTACTCCATACCCCCCTCCCAAATCTGGGATTAATCCTGATAGATTATTGGTGGAATAAACACTGCCATTTGCTCCATTGTAAAGAACCAAAGACCAACCACTGAGATCAGTTCCAGCCGGTCCTGCTATTTCTATAGCCTCCCCAGAGTCTGTGCCTGTATTGTCATAGTGGATTTCATTAATAAAAACTACCTGAGCCTGAGCTGTATAAGCTCCAAAAAGCAGGAAGATAAATAATGGTTTAAGTAAATTTTTTATCATTTTATTCAAAGTTTTAAAAAATAAATATCCTCAAAACCATACTTATACTGCCTATTCCAAAGTTATGCTTCGGTTAAGTTTTTATAAATCCGAATCTCTAAGTTTCCAACTTCCACATTCTTTAATTCTTGAATCCTATTCTCCTATATTGAATTTCCTGCCACAGTTCTTTCTTCTGAGACTAGTAAGGTATTAGTTAAATGCTATCTGTTTTAATCCTTGATACCTCTTTGGGTATTTATTCTCAAAATGGATTTTAAATCTTCTAAATTTTTCTTTTATTGAGCTAAGCTTTTGATTTTCATTGTATTATTTACTGTTAGACCTTTCCTGTTACACCTTGATTTTTGGGGCTCAGTTCAGTGAAAAGGATCTGATGCAAAATTCAATTTTATGCGTACACTTTCTAAAGAAAATGGAAGAGTAATTGGCTCTTCCAGTCCCCAAGTAAATGCAAAGAACCAAGTTCGTGCAAATTCCCCATATCAGTTTGTTGACAACAGGCCCGAGGCCATAGCTCAAAGGGAATTAAAAGAGTTGGCGAATAACAGTAATGGTTCCCGGTCAGAGCAAGCTGCTCAATTTCAGAGCCTGGCTGGAAACAAATCTTCTCAGGCACCTTCCTTACAGCGAAAAGCGAACAAAACCGGCTTGCCTGATGATCTCAAATCCGGGATTGAAAACCTTTCTGGCTATTCCTTGGATGATGTGAAAGTCCATTATAATTCGGATCAACCTTCACAACTTCAGGCACACGCCTTTGCTCAGGGTACAGATATCCATTTAGCTTCAGGTCAAGAGAAGCACTTGCCTCATGAAGCATGGCATGTAGTACAACAGAAGCAGGGAAGGGTAAGGCCTACTTTGCAGATGAAAGGTGGTCCCGAAAACAACGATAATGCTATTTTAAAAAAGGCAGCGGATTTATTGACGGTAAAGCACTTAAAAGGGGAGAGAATTCAACAGAAAAACATGGATACTTTTCAATTGAAAGCAGAAGTCAAAATAACAAAAGATGGTCTTGATTTGGGAAGAGAACATGACCTCAAACGATATCTGGATTTGTCTTACAGTACTTCTGAAAAAGGAAAGACTAAAAGTGAAATGCAAAAACAGAATACCTACAGACACATGGATTCGCAAGCCACTCGGCGAGATGCTATGGCCAATGTAATGCGATTCTATCTAGAGGATAATGAAGTGGTAAATAATGCGACCGAATTATGTGGAGATTTACAGCCAAATATTGATATGTGGGAGCAAGAGATTGAAGGAGAAGGGGGGCAGTTCTTGGGGAATCCTAAACGAAATTCAGCTATTTCCAATGAATATGATAGTTTAGTTCTTGAATTGCTAATCCAAGATCGGGAAGTCACTGAAGAGGCAATTGATCATGATCTTCGGATCAATTTACGAAATACAACTTTCAAAGTGCTAGGCGATAATAAGGATAATATTCACATTGCACTAAATAATGCATATAGCGAAGAGTCCACTGAAGAATCTGATTTTGTTGAACTATTGCCGATATTTCAGTCAGGAGTAAAACAAAGCATGGAGCTTACCTATGCAAAACTTTCAAAAAGTAAGCAGGTAGATATTCCGAATCTTAGAAAAAAACTGGATAGTACATACGAAATCCTCAGCAATGCTTTGCGTTCAAACCCATTTGAAGTAATGAAGATTTTTTATAAGACTGTTAAAAGTGCAGACCGAGTAGTAGACAAAGTTGCTGAAAAATGGAATTCTACAGATGAAGATGAATTAAGTGATTCGGATGAAATGTGGTATTAAATGATTCTGGCTGAAAGTATCGTTCGATTTAGAAACAGGACAAAGGAGTTGAATAAATTCTCAAATTTTTGATCCTGTAGTTTAAATAAGATAGCGTGACAATTGAAAATTGCTTTTCTATGGAAATAGGCCTAATTAATAGAATGTCGTTGTATTCAAATCGATGAAAGGATACTCGAAGAGTAATTGTCCCTTTCTTTTTGGGTTGGTAATCTTAACTTCCTTAATAATCCCGGATCTTAAAAATAATAGTTTAGCAATTGTTGTTTTTCTCATTTTGAGGAACAAATAGGATTTTTAATCCCAAATTTGATTTGTTTCAATCTTTCATATCTTCTAAATTTTTCTTTTATTGAGCTAAGCTTTTGATTTTCATTATATTCTTTACCGCACGACCTTTTCCTGTTCCACCTAGTTTTAGGGCTCAGTTCTGTGATAAGGTTTTGACTTAAAACCGATTTTATGCATATACATTCTGAGAAAAATGGAAAAGTAAATGAAACTCCAAGTCCGCAGGTAAATGCAAAGTCCCAAGTCCGCCCAAAATCACCATTCCAGTTTGTTGACAACCGGCCCGAGGCTATAGCTCAAAGGGAATTAAAAGAGTTGGCGAACAACAGTAAAGGTTTCCAGTCAGAGCAAGCTGCTCAATTTCAGAGCCTGGCTGGAAACAAATCTTCTCAGGTACCTTCCTTACAGCGAAAAGCGAACAAAACCGGCTTGCCTGATGATCTCAAATCCGGGATTGAAAACCTTTCTGGCTATTCCTTGGATGATGTGAAAGTCCATTATAATTCGGATCAACCTTCGCAACTCCAGGCACATGCCTTTGCTCAGGGTACGGATATCCACTTAGCTTCAGGTCAGGAGAAGAATTTGCCACATGAAGCATGGCATGTGGTGCAGCAGAAGCAGGGAAGGGTGAAGCCTACTTTGCAGATGAAAGGTGGGGATGCTATTAATGATGACCATGTTTTGGAAAGAGAAGCTGATTTAATGGGGCAGAAGGCACAACAAACTCCCGATAATAATCATGATTCAGGGCTAGTAGAAAATCAGAATTTGACTCATCTATCAATACAAAAGAAGCCAATTATTCAGCTAGTGCTTTCTGGAGAGGAACTAATCGACTTTTACAATGAAAAATTGTATCAAGGAAAAACACTAGCTGATATTTTAGATGAGAATGATTATATGGAGGAAGATGAGAAAGAACAACTAGGGACTTATTTCTACAATAGAGATAAGGATTTAGAAAAGTCAATAAGAGTAGCAGAAGCGTTAAAATCAATTGATAAGTCTACTAGAATGTCAAGGTGGGATTATGATGGAAAAACCTATCATTTGAATTTTACAACTGAGACCCATCATGTTACTGAAGAAGGAAATCCAAAGAAACATTATTTCTTTGAGGGAACGGGTGAAGACATCCAACCCAAGCAATGTTCTCCTGAGGAGAGAGGTAGAAATAGTAAAGAAAGTAAATTTACATTTTCGAGTTTACCGGAGGAAGTTCAAGATTTTATAAAGACCCAATGGTACAAACTATAGCCCTGTATCGTTATCAGGATGAATCATCTTGAAGATGAATCGTGCATACTTTATTAAAAACTGGAAAGTGAATCTAGCCTTCAAATTATCTAAGACAGGAGTAATCAAATCAAATTTGAGTAAATTATTGGACTTGGCTAAAGGAAAGCTTGACTACGGTAAACTTTTCAAAGTTTAACTAGTATGACAAGCAGGGCTGCAATACTTGCATCCATTTGACTGTTTGAAAGTTCTTTTTGCTTCGGCCACTGCAGTGTTGCAGTTACCGTGCCAACCTAGGGATTTGTAAAACTGGGGGAAATAAGGACATCCTTCTTTGTGTACCTCATGATCTCCGTTGGATTGTGCTTGGCTGTTGACGACGAAAACAGGCATCTTAAATAATTTTTGTGGTTAAAGATTCAATTTCAATATCGTTATATTCTTAAGGAAAGGCATTATGGTTTAGATCCCGCTGACAATAATTGTCAGGATTTCTACTCACTAAGGAGAATAGGGCTGATGTTGATTTACTTAGGGGGTGGTTTGTCTTTGGATAGAGAGGATTAATTTCCATTCATTTAGATTTTTCTCAAAATTTGGTTTCCATATGTACTATTCTTGTGAATAGTATTTGACTTGTATACCTTCCATATGTCAAACAGGCTAAATAATATTTTCGGATCATGAAAAGTAGGGCCAATATCAAGCTAGAGCTTTCAAAAGAAGAGAAAGAAAGCATGAGGAAGAACAAAGTCAAGCTTTCGGAAATTTTGGACTTTTCCGCTGATGAGATTGAAATTTTATTAAATGTTTCTGAGTCAAGAGCTAGGGAAATCCATGCTTTAGCCGATTTCCAACAAGTACCCTCTATCGGGATTAATTTTGCCAAAGACTTGATATCAATGGGTTTTTACAGCATCGATGACTTGCTAGGTAAGGATGGTGCTGAATTAACCGATCTACATGAAAAACATATTGGTTATAAAACTGATCCCTGTGTGGAAGACCAATTTCGCTAAAACCAAGGATTACTCCAAGAACTGGTGGGACTTTACGTCAGAGCGAAAGAAATTTAGAGCGGAATTTGGATACCCAAAAGATAGACCTGAAAAGAATTGGACTGAAATACTGTAAATGCAAGGCTAGTAAAGGGAGAACATGAATAGATCATTACAGTTAAAGCGACTTTTTTATCCCCTTAGGATAATGCTTTAAAAGCAAGGTTATCTACCTGCCATGGTCCGCTTGGAGCCCTAGCTCCTCCCAACCCTTACTTGGGAGCGACTAGGGAGATGATAGGGAGCCAAGTGGGATGATAGTGGGAGGAAGTATAGCTTATCCCCAGCTTATTTATAGGGTTATTTGGGTGAGACTTACCAAATGCTATATGGCTTCCTACAGCTTCAATCAAAAATGAAATGATAAGAGTAGAACTTCAAAAATTGCCTTTTCATTTCAAATATTTCACCAAATTAGATTGGGAAAAAGAAATTACCTACTGTAAGAATTTGTAAACTAGACCTTTGTAGCCTTTTTTTAAAGAAATTATTAGTATGGCAAATCGTTTTTTTAAGCGAATCGAAGATGAATTCGGAGCCTTGTTGGGATATGAGTATGACAATAGTGTCAACTGGAACATTTTTGTTTTATTAGACGACAAGTACGTTAACTTGGACTTGAGTAAGCCTATTTTTTTTACCGCCATAGAATTTGACAAAAGTAAATTTGGCGCGATCTTCAGAAGAAAAGAAGATACTCAAGCTGTTGAAAAGCCCAATATAATTTTTAATGATTGTCGGTTTAGAATTCAGGAGGCGGTATCTTTCAAGAATTTTATGGTAGAATTCAGAAATTGCAAATCTTCAACCAATAACTTTTCATTTGGAAATTGCTCTGATTCAACGATACAAATCACTAATCAGACTTCTTTTGGTTCCATCTTAATAAAAGACTGTACTGACATTGAGTTGCATCTTAAGGGTTTGTCTTTGAGGGGTTTAAAGCTTAGAAATGTAAAAAAAATAGATTTTAAAGCTGAAAAACTCACCGAACCAGGAATCATGGTTAGTGAATGTGTTTTCAAGGATTTTTCAATTTATAGCTCTAAAATTAAAAATCTCCAGTTTGAGAATTCTGAAGCAGGATTTTTAACGCTAAGCGCTGTTTCTGGAGGAGAATTGAGTTTGTTTGGTAAGCATAAGGTTAGGTTAGGGGAAAAGAGAGTCTTTGAATATGGATACCTGAATATTCTGAGTTGTAATTTTTCAAATCTGCATCTTAACGGAACTGATGAGGATTTGCTCATTAAGAGCATAGAGATTAAAGATACTTCAAATTTTACTCTCGCTTCCCTAGAAATCAATTCTCTAACCATTATAGGTACTAGTCTTTCCAATGTTCTGGTCTTTTCATGTATCATTAGAAACTTGCGTTTCCTTTATTTCAAAGTAAAAGAAAACGTAGACTTTAACTTGGGCGAATATGGTGAAGGTGGGTTGATCCTTGACAATGCTATTTTAGAGGGTGTCGAAACAAATCCAAGCTTCTTGCACCATTTTAAAAGTATTGAGTTCAAAAATTCATCTATAATGGGGCTGGTTGCTCCCTCATTTAAATTGGTTGAGCCGGAAACGATAAGGAGGATGAGGGGTGATTTTGAAGACAAAATTGATTTCTGCAGGGAAATGAATGCATTAATGATCGGGCAGAACAATAAGCATTATGCCACAATTTACAGGGCTTTGGAATTGGAGTTTAGAGCTAAAGTCAAGGACTCATCCTTAAATTGGTTTGATAAAGTTGTGCTTAACCTTAATTATTGGTCTAATGCACATGGGACAATGCCTCAGAAAGCTTTCTTTTGGATTTTGTTCCTAATTGTTTTAATGTTCGGAATTATCAACCTTGATTTGGCTCTACAGACTGGTCTTGCTTATGAAGCTGGTCTAGACTTCCTTCACCAAAATTATTCTTACTTCATTAAACCATTTACTTTCTTATCAGACATAGAAGAGGGGTATAGGCCGTTAAACAGTGAGAACATGAATGCTAAGTTTCATCCTGTTACCAAAGGTTTTGACTTCTTGTTCAAAATCTTATATGCGTATTTGTTGTATCAGTTTGTAGCTGCTTTTAGGAAGTTTAATAAGTAGTTATTTTTTCTTGAAGGGCAGTGCTAGATTGAGTATTTAAAGAGTTTTAAAATTGGTTGTAACCTCAGCTGTAGAAATTAAGCTTGTTAGAATTCAAGGTTTATACAATTTCAATAATATTTTTTCTCCAATTAAACCAGAGACTTTAATGGCTGGATTTTCACTAGAGATTGTAATTCCAAAATTGTTATTTATTATACGTATTAATTTTTCTATTGGCATGGATGATTTTCTCGCTAATTCTCCTAGTCTAAAGTGATTTTTAGGTGTTTTTCCTATGACTTTAAAATTTGATAAATTATTATTTTCATCTATATTCAAACATTCAATCTCTACCTTACTTTTTTCTATTTCTTTTAGGTTAAATATTGAGTTTAAAAGAAAAATCTCATCTATTTCCGCAAAACACAATATTTGCTCCCTAGTTATCAAATTACTAAAGGTTAGTAATTTATAATTATTTAGAATAGTTTCCCATTTTTCAAGGAGGGAAATGTTTTCAATTTTAACTAAGCTATTAAAGTGATTTTTCTTTACCTTAGGGTCTAGATTAAAATTATTGTAAAATTTTACTTTTACTGAATTCATTTTGATTTGATCCATACAAGGATGTTTTGTCCAGGGAGGGCCCAATTCATCAAAGTATGCACACCCTCCATTTTCACTTTTAAAAAAGAAGACTTTTTTATTACAAATTGGGCAAAGGGCATTTGGGTTTGTGTAAGAGATTGGGTTAGACTTTTCAAACTTAAATTTTGAGACACTTAATATTGAGTAAGAATCATTTAAATTTAATGTTTTTTTTCCTTTATGTCCTTCTCCTCCCCATCCACATGTACAGTCAGGACTATGATTCCAAGCATTACACATAATTTCAATTTTTATATTTTACCATAATTTGTTTTAGCCCTTGTGGTTTAATTTATAACTATCAATTTCTTAATTCATTTATTTTTTCATGCCACTACATCTTGATACAAATACTTCTGAAAATCAATAAAAAGGTTTCTTGCCTCCAAGACCCCGCCTAGTATTTCTGCACCGCTGAAAATGTCTCCATATTTATTTTCTAGGATAGTGTTGAGTTTGGAGTCGTCTAATTCTTCAATTCCAGATTCTCGATACTTGTCTAGGACAAATTCAATAAAGTCTTTTTGATTTTCATTCAAAAGGGGAACAATGGATTTTTTGGCAGCTACGGATCGTTCTTCTCGTGTTTTTGCAATAAAATCACCATTGAAAACATATTCTAATACATCAAAAAGATCACTTTTATCCAAGTCTACCAATTTCTGTAAGGTTAATAAATCACTTTGCGGAAAGCCTGCCTCTTCCAATTTCTGCAAAAGAGTTCGCCTTGTGACTGGATTACTCCAAATTGCTCTCAATTCCTCCTCATCTTTGAAAAGCTTGGGGAGTTCTCCGAATAACTCGGTCATAAACTCCTCGCCAGAAATGGGCTTTCCTTCTGCACTCCAAAAGGAAGTGGACATCATGTGCTGAATAGTCCTTTCTTTTCCTTTACCTAATTTGACTTTGACCTTTTTTGGTCTTTTTTGGCAAATACAAGGAGACTCACCGCAAACCAAACAAGGTGATGGAGGCTCCTTTATGCAAACACAATCAATTTGTCCGCAATCTTTGCATGGAACTGGAGGAGGAGGGTGGCCAATTATTTCTTCGGGTTCCGCTGGTTCACCATCCCACTCTGGATCAGAAAAATGTTGATAGGCATTTACGTAATCATAAATCGTAAAGAAGTCTTTTCCGTCATAAACGCGCGTTCCTCTACCTACAATTTGCTTGAATTCAATCATGGAATTGACAGGTCGGAGCAAGACGATATTCCTTACATTCCGAGCATCAACTCCAGTTGAAAGCTTCTGGGAAGTAGTGAGGATGGTTGGGATGGTTTTTTCATTGTCCTGGAATTCCCGAAGCTGCTGCTCTCCGCTTTCCCCATCATTTGCTGTGACCCGAACGCAATAAAAAGGATCTTTGGATTGAGCTTCTTGATTGATCAAATCTCGAATAAGGGCTGCATGGGCTTGATTGGCACAAAAGACGATGGCTTTCTCTTTTTGATTGCAGTCTGATAGAAAGATCTGAACTCGTTTTCGCTCTCTTTCTACTATCTCAATGGTTCGGTTAAAATCCTTTTCCTCGTAGCGCTTGCCTTCTTCAATTTCTCCTTCTTCAATCTCATCATCTGAGGTATAGGTGTAATCATCCAAGGTCGTTTGAATTCGCTTGACTTTGAATGGTGTCAAAAAACCATCATTGATGCCCTCTTTGAGTGAATAGGAATAAACTGGCTCCCCGAAATAGCGATAGGTATCTACATTGTCTTTTCTCTTGGGAGTAGCTGTCAAGCCCAATTGCACTGCTGGAGAAAAGTATTCCAAAATCCCTCTCCAATTACTTTCATCTTGTGCTCCACCTCGATGACACTCATCGATAATGATCAAGTCAAAATAGTCTGCTGGATATTCTCCGAAATAGGGGGTAGGTTTTCCATCTTCATCTTTACCAGACATAAAAGTTTGGAAGATTGTAAAGAACAAACTCCCATTGGTAGGTACTTTCCCTGTTTTCTTTATCGAATCTGGTTTGATCCTTACAAGTGCATCTTCAGGGAATGCTGAAAAAGAGTTGAATGCCTGGTTGGCTAATATATTTCTATCTGCTAGGAATAAAATTCTTGGCCTACGAGAAGCCTGATCAGGATGCTTATTTCGATCATTAAGATTCCATCGGGTTTGAAATAGCTTCCATGCAATTTGAAATGAAATGGCTGTTTTTCCGGTACCTGTGGCAAGCGTCAAAAGCACTCGATCATTTTGATTTGAAATAGCTTCTAAGGTTTTTGCAATGGCTAATTCTTGGTAGTACCGGAGTTCCCAAGTTCCGGACTTGTCTTCAAAGGGAACAGCAGCGAAAGTTTCTCGCCATTCTTCTTTAAAAGTTTCTTGATTTTCGATTTTTTTAATTGGAAAAGTCTTTTCCCAAAGTTGATCAGGACTTAAAAAATCATCTACCATACCTTCCAATCCTGTCTCCATACAGATTTGGTAGATTTCTTTGCCATTGGTGGAGTAGGTAGTGGCTAGCTTCAGCTTGGCGGCATAGTCCTTAGCCTGCATGACTCCTTCACCTACTTCCAGATTGGCGCTCTTAGCCTCAACCACCGCCAACTTCGTTCCTCGGTAAACGAGAATATAATCGGCAATCTGCCGCTTGCCTCTACCACCAACCTGAATCTTTCCAGCCGTGATTTTATATTCTCGAAGCACTTTGGAGCCTTCTACCACTCCCCAGCCTGCTTCTTTTAGCTTGGGATCTATCAGGTCGGCACGGGTTTCGGATTCGTTCATTTTAGTTTATCAATAAAAATTTTATTTCTCTGTTGTGCTCTTTTAAGTAATGTCGAATATTTTATTACTTCAGTGTAAATAGCACCATTTGATCTGCCATCAAAGCCGATCACATTTTCAGCTGGTCTGTATAAATAATCAAATTGATATGAATATTCATACCTACTTACAGAGCCTAAAACATCCCTAGGTTCAATGCTTTCACCTAGGAGGTAACCGTAAAAGGTTGTTATTTGAAATTGATCAATTGTATAATTTCGAATTAAGTTTGCATATCTATCTATTTGCGTCAGATGATCAGAAGCATTCACATGAGGCGCCTTGAATTCAATAATTATACATTTTCCTTCCTCT
Source organism: Algoriphagus formosus (assembly GCF_002807035.1). Classification (GTDB taxonomy): domain Bacteria; phylum Bacteroidota; class Bacteroidia; order Cytophagales; family Cyclobacteriaceae; genus Algoriphagus; species Algoriphagus formosus. The sequence continues at coordinate 281,826 of NZ_NIUC01000004.1, forward strand.
GGAAAAAGTAAAACATCAGGCCTTTTAATTTTTCGATTTTCTCCTAGCGAAGTTAAATAGCGTTCTTCTTCTTCTGAAAATTTATTCTTAAATACCCTTACTCCGTCAATTTCAAGCTTGCTTAATTGCTTCTCTGAACTTCCTTTGAAATAAATGAAATCCTCATTAATTATCCATAAGTCGCTTTTATCTGTTTCGTTAGATCCCTTTTGAAATATAAGATTGTGTATAAGTGCCTCATCGTAATTTTCTTTTTGTTGTTGTACATGAAGCTTTCTTTTCAATATTTTATCGAGTAAATCAAGTACTAATTTTCGTCTTGCTACATAATGGGTTAAGGTTTTTTTATTCTGCATTGGAATTGCATAAACAATTCGATCAATTTCTTTTTCTAATTCTTCTTCATAATTAGGGTTACGGGTATCGAGTTTATCCAAATTGTCAATGGATTCTTTTATTGAAGCGTCAATTGAAGCTTCTTTCTTGGCTTCAGCTTCATAAAATTTCTTTAGAATTTCAGATTCGCTATCATTGATAGATATATTAATACTTTTTGCTGTTTCCTCATCTAGCAAAAACATATTTTTTAATCTTGATAAATCTTGTTGATGTTTTTGAGTAACTTCATTGATTTCAGGATACATCGAATTAATAGATGTATTCACTTCCTCTTTAATTTCCTCTAAAAAAATTTCTTTGTCGGAAGCAAATAAGTCTCTTTCAAAAGAATTTCTGGTTGGGATATTTAATACTCCTCTTAAATTCGTATCTCTTGAATCGATATAGTTACTTGATACTAAAAAGAGATATTTGTTTCCTTTTATGGTGTCCGTATTTGCAAGAATATCCAGTGATACTTCGGATTCTTCAATTACCTCACCTTTGGAAACCAATTTTAGTCTATTTTCTTTAAGTTTATCTTTTGGTATTTTATAAGCATCGATCATAAATTCTTCAGATTCATTAGTTTTCTCAATTCCAAGATCAGTTTTCCTTGAATAAAAAAGTGGAATTGTCTTCGTCTTGTCAATACTTGGTAAATCAAATGAAGTGATATGACTTTCACTTTCTTTATTAGAATGGATATAAAATTCAATATTTATTTCAGGGATATTATTTTTATTATAGCAAAAATAATGAATATATCGTTCTAATAATTTTTCTTTTAAAGTAGCATCATTTAAGCTATTATACACATCGCTATTTTCAATTAAGTCATTAAAAGTAATAGTTGTTTCTGATTCGATTGCTTCAACTTTTTTGCATTCTTTATGATAAACAATGGAATTATGCTTTAGAAAGTCTTCTGCTTTTGAAACATAAAACACCCGTTTATAAAAAATACCCTCAAATTCATAAACACTTTCTATTTCAGTTTTATCAAAATAGTGAGCGTATTGAATTCTTCCTGAACCAAGATTTTTATAATTTTTTCTTACATCTCTAAAAATATTAAATCTTTCAAACTGATCGTCTTTAAATCCTATTCCATTATCTATAATTGAAACCTTTTTGAAATAATGGGTTTCCTCAATTGCTCCCTCGACAACGTAAATTCTTATTAAAATTTTCCCTTTATGATCTTTATCTTCTTTTTGCTTGTCTCTAATTGCTTCAAGGGAGTTTGTAAATGCTTCAAATATTGGTTGCAATGCGGTTTTAGATTTTGGTACATCTTTTCTCAATATTTCAGGCCAATACAAACCATTTCTTACTATGAATTCTCTATTCTTAAAATTCATACCACAACCTCCTTCCCAGTCAACTCCCCAATAAACGCCCGCTGCAAAATACTCTTCTTCAATTCCTCTAAATCCTCAATCTTCTTCTGATACACCGCTTCCAGCTTTTGCGTTTCGGCTCGAAGGGTATCTAATTTTCTGACAATGGTTTGCTGTTCTTTAAAATTGGTAACCGGTATTTTAAGATTTCTCAAACCTTTGTAATAAATACCTACAACGCTTGTTGTGCCACTTTTTAGTTTCTGTAATCTTTCTTTAACCAACTTTGAAGAAAAAGCATAGTTGATAAATCTTGATGAAATTCCTTTATTAAATACAACTCTCATTATGTTGTTGTTGAATAAGGTTGGTTCATCATCAATTGGAGTGAATACACAAGTTTTTCCAACCAAATCATAGCTATTTCTCGTGTTAAACAAGAAGTCTCCATCGTTTAAAGCAAACTTCTCTAATTCAATCTTGCTTGCATCAACATAAACATATTTATTATGGACTAAATTGTTATCGGAAGTAATTGAGTCCATTTTTAGGTAGCGATATGGTTTATCATTTCCTTGCTCTTTCGTACTTTTAATAAGACCTATTTGATTTTCTCGTATTAATTCTTCAAATCTTTTCTCTTCCCATCCATCCCCTTTCTTCTCAAACACCCCCTGTAAATAGCTTTCATAAAGTTCTCTGGCGTTTTTGAGGTTTTGTTCGGCATTGGCTTTTGCCTTATCTATGGTGACAAAGCACTCGTCTAAAATGGAAACAATGCGTTGTTGTTCGGGGAGGGGGGGAAGTGGGATTTTATAATTACTAATCATTGGAACAGTCAATTGAGGAATAGACGTTCCGCTATGTTTAAAATCAATTGTCTTTATAGCATAATTCAAATAGTCCAAACCTAATTTTGAACTATCCTTTGGTGTTACGACAATTAATCTTACTACTGGAAAGAATGGCTCTAATCTTTTTACCGAATATCCAATTGTTCCACGAGCTGAAACCGTAATGCTTGGTTTCACTACTTTGGCAATATTTGTATAACCATAAAGCCCATCATTTTTCTCTCCATTTGCATAAATCGGAATTTGGTAAGACTCACTTTTAGTTTTGGAAAGGTTGTCTTTTGGAACATCACCACCTGCTGATAATTCACATACTTCCCCCAACTTCTTTATTTCCCAACCCTGCTTCATATCAATTCCAAAATTGAGTTTAAGATATCTGAGCTTTCCTCGTCCAAGGCTTTCATTTCTTTTAGGATAGCTTGAGGAGATCGAAGGGCGGCTTCTTCTTTTTTGTTGGGGTTTTTGACACTTAAATCAAAAGTGATTTGGTCCACGTCTTTCATGTCGACCGTCCAAGAGTTTTCACTATCGGCAAAGGACTTTTGCAGTTCAACAAATTCCACTAGATCGTTTTCATTCAATGGATTGGTCTTGCCCAGGTTACGATCAAGGTTGAGTTGGTAGAACCATACCTTTTGGGTTGGCTTTCCTTTCTCGAAGAATAGTACCACCGTTTTGACACCAGCTCCAGTGAAGGTTCCTCCTGGTAAGTCTAAGACAGTATGCAGGTTGCAGTTTTCCAGCAATTGGCGACGCAGGGCGACGGTGGCATTGTCGGTATTGCTTAGGAAGGTGTTTTTGATCACGATTCCGGCTCGTCCTCCAGCCCGAAGGATTTTGACAAAGTGCTGTAGGAAAAGTGAAGCCGTTTCTCCGGTTTTAATTGGGAAGTTTTGTTGTACTTCGGCTCGTTCCTTTCCACCAAAGGGAGGATTGGCTAAGACTACATCGTAGCGGTCTTTTTCTTGGATATCTGCCAAGTTTTCGGCCAAGGTATTCGTGTGGATGATATTGGGAGCTTCTACTCCATGTAGAATCATATTCATGATCCCAATGATGTAGGCAAGGGATTTCTTTTCCTTACCGTAAAAGGTTCGCTTTTGAAGGATTTCGGATTCGGCAGTGCTCAGTGACTTACTTTTGCGCATAAATTCAAAAGCTTCACAGAGGAAGCCTGCCGAACCTGCGGCAGCGTCATAGACTGTTTCTCCAATTTGAGGATTGACTACCTTAATGATGGTCGTGATCAGAGGGCGAGGGGTGTAGTATTCTCCTCCATTTCGGCCGGCATTACCCATATTTTTGATTTTTCCCTCATAGAGATGAGACATCTCATGCTTCTCGTCATAGGTTCGAAAGCGAAGGGAATCGATTAGATTGATCACTTCCCGAAGGTTGTATCCGCTTTGAATCCGGTTTTTGAGTTCGCTGAAGATCTCCCCGATTTTATATTCGATGGTATCGGCGCTAAGGGCAGATTTTTTGAAGCTCCGGAGATAAGGCCAGAGTTTGTTATTGACAAAGTCGTTTAGATCATCCCCGGTTTGGGCTTGGTGATGATCTAGTTCTCCAGAGGGAAGCTTCGGGGCTGCCCAAGTACTCCAATGAAATTCTGAATTGATGATAGGTGAAAAGCTCTTACCAGTGAGTAGAGCGGCAGTTTCTCGATTTTTTTCTAAATCATCAAGGTATTTTAAAAACAAGATCCAGGATGTCTGCTCCACATAATCAAGCTCCGAACCGCATCCTGCGTCCTTGTGGAGAATATCATCTACGTTTTTAAAGGTTTGTTCGAACATGGGTATTTAAGGTGTTGGAAATACTACTGATTTTACAATTGTTGGAATTGATTTTCCTATTATATCGAATAATTTGGTCTTTGCTTCTTTCCCATAATTCTTCCATTTGGCTTTTTTAAAAACTTCTTCAGCTTTGGTTGACCCAATTCCAATAGAAATTTCATGTGCCGCTTTTTTCAATAATTTTTCGAGAGTTGAAATAGAAAAGGAAACTCTTTCCGAATTGAAAGAATAATCTGTAGATCCAAGTCTCATTTTCTTTATGTTTCCCTCTAAAAATCTTAATAGATATGGGTTTTCAATAGTAAGGATGACTTTAGCACTCCCAGAAAATTCTAGATAACCATCTGTAATTAATTCTAAAAATGAAACCCAAGAATTCCATTCATCTTTCTCATCATCGGAATCATATCTTATACCTACTTCCAATCTTAGATTTTTAATTTTCCTTTCTGATATTTTCAATAAAGTACTCCAATCAAAATTTGAAAGTGCTAATTCCTTTTCTCTTTCAAATTTCTGAAGCAAATGGAAGAGAAAAATATCTGTTTCAGATTTCGAAACTGATCCCAAACCTCTATCCAGGAAATGGTCTAAGAACTCATTTAAAAACTCTTTTTCCTTGGACCGAATTATCTTCTCGATTGTTTCTTTTTGTTTCTTATTCATAAAAGTGCAAATAGAAAGCTCAGTAAAGATATTAGTTTGAGTCAAAACTAAAAATACATTGAGTTAAAAGAAGGTAATGCCTTTATTCCAACTCCCCTAAATCCACCAGAACCACCTTACGAACCCTGGCCTTGATCATCGTAATCCCATAGATAATATCCCTGCTGGCCATGGTGAGCTTTCAATGCGTCACGATAAAAAACGGGCTCTTCTCGCTAAACCTCTGAGCTTTCTGGTTGAACCTGTCAATGTAGGTATTGTCCGGCTAAAAATGATTGATAACCATTCATTCAAAGCATTGAAAATCTATAGCCTAACTGATTTGTTTTTTAATTAACCTTAAAAATTACCCACTTTATGGTATTTTTTTGATTAATTATTTTCCTTTATTGCGACTAATAAGTTTTAGTTGATCTTTTAGAAAGACAAGATTCCCTAATTAAGTATCATGGGTAATTCTAGGGAAGGCGATTCCTGAGAGATTTAAATTCTTTAAATAGATTATCATGAACTGGCTTAAAAACCTTTTTGGAACTAAAGACAAAATTAATATAACCGTGGATGGTGTAAATCCGCAAACTGAAAATGAATTTCGATTTTTTAAATTTGTAGAGACTGAACCGGTATTCTTTCTCCAAAAATGGTTTGACCAATCTAAGCGCTTAGGTCACGAGTTTAAACCCCAATACGAACGTGCCATTCAAGAAAAACTAAGAACAGGAGAATTTAGAAACCCCCATAAGTTTCCGGAATATTTTAATTCTGAATTTGATTTCATCGCGATAGATTTTGAAACAGCCAATAATAATAGAATCAGTGCCTGTGCAATCGGTTTGGCATTTGTTAAAAACGACACTTTTGTTCACAAAGATAAATTTTTTATTTCACCGCCTGAAGCCGAAGTAATTCTTCAATCGCATTACCAAATTCATGGGATTAGTAAAGAGGACCTTGAGTTCGCACTCGACTTCAAAGACTTGTGGGAAATTGAATTTTCTAAATATTTCAATTCCAGCTTGATTGTGTTTCACAATGCAAGTATGGATCTGAGCATTTTAAAAAATTTGTTTCTACATTATAAAATCGAAGACTTTAATATTAGATACTTGGACACAATGAGGCTTGCGGAAAAATCCGGAAAGCCTAGAAAGCTTACGGATCTAGCGGATGAGTTTGAAATCAACATTAAAAACCATCATGATCCTCTTGATGATGCTGTGGTTTGTGCCCATGTTTTTAATGAACTCATTGAACTTTATCCTAATTATTTTCAATTGATTCAAAATTTAAATCCCGACTCACTTATAAAAAAGGAGATTAGGAGCCATCAGAAAATCAGCTTGGAGATTAAAAATGAGAATATTGATATTATTAAGGACTATTTAATATCAAAAAATGAATTAGAAGACTTGAAAATTGAAGGGGCAGCCTTTCTTTTTACCGGGGAACTAACTCAAGATAGGGATGAAGGCAAAGAGTTCATTCTTAATAATGGAGGACTTATTAAACAAACTATTTCAAGCAAAGTCGATTACGTCGTCTTGGGTGAGGGGTATGGATGGTCAAAAATTCAAAAAATTAAGGAATTGAATGAATTCAAAAATTGTAAAATCAAGATTTTATCCAATTCTGATTTCAAGAAATTGGAGAGTAGATATTGAGAATAATCACTTCAATTGGCATGGTTAAATGATTTATCGGGAATTTGTATTTCAACTATATCATTTCAGGATAATTGAAATTGGGAGATTCTTCATTATTCACCTATTCTCACTTAAAATTACCCACTTTATGGTATTTTTTTCTTTGAATAATTCACTTTCTTGCAAATGGAGCCTTTTGGGGAAAGTCCCTTATGATACTGAAGCTGATTTTCAAATGCATTTGAGTATAGACCGGATGTAGGGAATATAGGGATTACAAGGCTGATTTATCCAAAATTCTCCAATAATTAAGTGCTTTCAGGGTCAGGTTTTTAGGTAAGAAAAAATACATATCATTGAGGATGTTAATTAGTTGGGCTCAATGTAAAATATGACAGAATCGCTGATTTCAAGAATTGAACAACATGTTCGTGATCTAATCAATGAATTAGCAAACACGATCAATGGAGACTTTCTTCCCTCTGTAAAAGACAGTCTCAAATTCGAGCATGAATCAGACTGGATGACAATTTGTAGTGTGCTTGATATTATCGGAGACACTGAATTAGCCAAGAGTAACTTCCGAGAATTTAAAATTGAAGGACCAACAAAAATTCAAAATTATGGAGAACGATACTTAAGGCTTTATGGGATATTAAATGCTGTATACCTTCAACACAGTGCAATAAAATCATTTCTTGAAGTTATAAAATTTCCAGGTAAGACCAGCGCTTTAAAGGAATTCAACCAACTAAAAATTCTTGAGCTTCGAAATAAAGCTGGGGCGCACACTGTTGACTATTTGGAAAATAGAGGAGAAAAAAAACCTAAGAAAAACCCATTACAAATATCACGGGGACTTAGAGACGATAGTAAAATTGTAATTTTAGATTCAAAGAATATCTATCATGAATATGACCTAATTACTTTACTTGACGACTTCGATGATACCGTTGAAAATCTGCTTCTTAAGGGATCCATTAAGTTCATTTCAACGGTTTTTAAAAATAATGAGAAGAATAGAAATCGCTACTTAGATAGATTGAACAGGTATCAGCAAGCACGAAAAACTGGAATTCTTATGGGGAATGGGTTTGATGATGAGCCTTTATTTGTTGACTTAAGAAAAAAACACTAAGCCTATCAAAATCTAAGAAAGATAGGGAGACATGTATTGAAAGTAAGCTTAAACCTACTTAGTTTAGTTCGTCAGGGGTAATCGGGAATGCACTTCGAAATCCCCACATTTCTTATGTAGAACTTTAGCCAAAATTAAAAAATAGATGTCTTCGAATTAGAACTTCCGAAGAATTAAGATGGAAGAAACAATAACAATATTTTCTAACAGAGAATTAGCAGCAGGTCTTTGGATTATCATCGGACTATTCTTTCTTCTAATCTACAAACCGACAAGAACTTCCATAGATCATTTTATTCGAGCATTTTTTCAGCTAAAAATAATAATCATGATTATCCTGGCCATTGGCTATTCGGCATCAATAATTTGGTTACTTCGTTTCTTAGGTTTTTGGAACATAGAATTACTAAAAGATTCAGTATACTGGTTTATAGGATCTGGTTTTGTAATGCTGATGAACTTGAACGACGTATCTAAAGAACCGCAGTTCTTCAAGAATATTATTAAGGACAATTTCAGGCTAATTATTGTTCTCGAGTTTGCTCTTTCCGCTAAAAAGTTGGACTAGTTAAGCAGCGATTTTAAAGTTATAAAATTCATTTGGTGTTTTCATTTCTAAAGCGGAATGTGGTGCATATGTATTGTATTCATTCATCCATTTCTGTATTTGATTG
>NZ_NIUC01000005.1 GCF_002807035.1 Algoriphagus formosus
GTTACGCACCCGTGCGCCGCTCTCAAAATACCCGAAAGTATCTCTACCGCTCGACTTGCATGTATTAGGCCTGCCGCTAGCGTTCATCCTGAGCCAGGATCAAACTCTCCATTGTAAATTGTCTATAACTGACAGCTTTTCAACTCGCGTTGTTTATAGCTGTCAACCTGTCTAGTTCTCAGGTATTATTTGCCTTACATCACTTCAAAGAACTTTTTTCTTGACATTTCAAGAAATTGTGAGGACTATCTCCCCCAAAAGCGAGTGCAAATATCGAGGAATATTTTTGACTGGCAAAAACATTTTTTAAATATTTTTTTCTGCACCACTTTTATCTTTTCAAATTCAAAATTCTTCAGGGCTTTTCCTGAATTGGGAGTGCAAACATAGCGCAGTTGTTCAGAAAAGACAAACAAAAGAACCCTAAAAATCTTATTTTTTTTGACCTCTTACCGAGACTGCCTCGCTATCAGCTTTTTGGCTTCTTATAAATCGGCACGGTACTGCAAGGTTCACCAAACATCAGTGTTTTGGAGATAGGCTGAAGTTTGGAAACAAGCTTTCCATAGGCATACAAAGGAATCTCAATTGAACTACATCCTTTTATGACTACTGGACGATCCTGGAATTCTTTCAGGTCAAGGCTTTCCACCAAAACGTTGACAATATTTAATTCTAAGTCTTCAAAATCACCAATTACAAACCCCTTGGCCACTGGTTGAAGATAAGAGGCTACCAACATATAAGCCCAGGTAGGAACTATCGCATCAGCACTGCAAAAAATCGCCACCCACTTGTTTTTATACTGTTCCCAATCCAACTCCTTCAATGATTTGCGAAAATCCTGCTCTTTCAAAATCAACTCCTGAAAGAGAAAATCTTTTAAATCAAACCCAACACGCTCCTCTCTTGGATAAATTTCTTCCAAATTCAAAGACTTGATTGGGCTTTTCGCCACTCTATTTACAATTTCACTCATCAGGCAAATGGATTTTTCTTACTCTTCAGAACTCTAAATTCCTTCAAATAATTCGGAGTAAAGTAGGGTATACTCTCAAATCGCTCGTTTTGATAGTTCTTCCAGGCTAATTCACCGATGGAAGATGCATTGGGCAAGCTGTCTAAGAAGTAGGCATTTGGGCTGCTGATTACCTGACTCGCCTTAACGTTGGCATTTCCGACAAAACACACTTGGCCTTCCTTCAAATATTCTAGGAAAGAATCAGTCTCCAGAATTTCACTATCGATACCTGCAATCTGCTTTCCCTCCGAATCGAAAACCTCTCGATACACCTCCATTCTTCTTGCATCTAGCATGGCAATTATAGTAAACCCTGGTTTTTGGCTGCGGGCTAGGTGGGCCAGCCCCTTTAGGGTATCTATTGCCAACAATTTAATATCTAAAGAAAAAGCCAAACCTTTCGCTGTCGAAGTACCTATACGTAATCCCGTATATGATCCCGGCCCTTCAGATACTGCAACAGCCTTTAATTCATGAAAGCTAGATCCAGCTTGATTCATCACCTGGTTGATTAACAATGGTAACATGCGAGAATGCGCACCTGATTCCAAATGACTTGCTGAGGCTATAAGCTGTCCTTTGTCATGTAAAGCCACCGAACAATTGTCTGTGGCAGTCTCCAATGATAGAATCAAAGCCATTATTCCGACTTGGTAGTAAGAATTTGCCCCATTTTATCTGGAGTACTAAATAACTCCATCGCTTTCTCAATGACAGAATCATTTTGAAGGCTCGCCTGAATCATACCCTCCTGAAAATAGTAACGAGATATAATTTCTTCCCGAAGTGCTTTCCTAATCTCTTTTTGATAAGAAATCAAATCTTGCTCCTTATTGTGTATAATTCGCTTTTCCAAAGCCTCCACCTGCTCTTTGATTTCAGAATAATATGGAGCCTGCTCCGCTAATTCCTTCATATCCTCTAGAGACTTCTCCAAATAGGTGGTGTAATCATACTCTCTATCAGAAAGAAAACTTACAAAATCCTCATAGAGCTCATCACTCACTTCAAACTCTTCAATATTTGCCACCGCTGGTTTGGAATAAAAATATTGCGTAGCGAAATCAAAAACATGATTACCTGCTACTAAACTGTAGGTAATCGGGGCATATCTATAAGCTTCCACTGTCTCATCCGGTTCGATACCTGCCCCATCCAAAACCGTTCTTCCATTTTGCGTTTTGAAGGCTTGACGAAGTGAATCCGGAATGGATCGAATTTCACCTTCTTCCCTACTCAATGCGTAATCAATAGCCTGAATACATCTACCACTTGGGATATAGTATTTTGCGGTAGTCACTTTAACCTGTGCATTATAGGTAAGCGGAATCGTCGTCTGTACTAAACCTTTTCCAAAAGACTTCCTTCCTACCAAAACTGCTCTATCATAATCCTGCAATGCCCCAGCCACAATCTCAGAGGCAGATGCGCTACGCTCATTCAACAAAACCACCAAAGGAATATTCTTATCCACCGGAGTCTTTGAGGTCTTATAGGTACGGTTTACATTTTCAATCTTACCAATAGTCTTGACCACTTCCTTACCTTTCGGAATAAACAAATTCACAATCTCAACCGCTTCAGATAATAGTCCTCCTGGATTATCTCTGAGGTCCAATACCAATTTTTCGGCACCCTGTGCTTTTAAGTCCACCAATGCATTCCGAACTTCTGCTGAAGCATTGGTCGTAAAATCACTTAATTTGATATACCCAGTGGATGCATCCAATTTGCCATAGTACGGCACATTTTTAAGAGAAATTTTCTTTCGTACCAATTCAAATTCCAAAGTATCCGCATCTCGCAATACACTGACCTTGACTGGAGTATTTTCTGGGCCTTTTAGCAATTCAGATACTTCTGAGGTATTCTTCTGAGAGACATCGACAGTATCCACTTTTAGGAGTTTGTCTGCAATTCTCAAACCTGCATTTTGAGCTGGAAAACCGGTATATGGCATAATGATCATGCTACCCTCTCCTCTAGCACCGATTAAAGCCCCTACTCCACCATATTCTCCAGTGGTCATCATGCGAAAATCCTCAGACTCTTCCTCTGGAATATACTCTGTATATGGATCAAGCTCATCTAGCATTGCCTGAATACCAACGGTAACCAATTCATCAGGATCGATCTCATCTACGTAATAAGAGTCCAACTCTCTGACAAGTGTGGCGAAAATGTCTATGTTCTTCGCGATTGCAAAAAGCTTGTCATTTTTCACCGTAAACGCCACAGAACCTGCTAACAGAAAAAATCCGATTAGGGCGCCAAGAAGAATTTTTGTCTTGGTTTTATTCATTTTCATTTTTTTGTTCCTTATTAATTCGGTGCAAAATAAGCTTGATCTTTTCTTCCACCTGCTTAAACTCCATGATGTCTGATGAGACATAAATTAAGCCAATAAATAATTGACTCGAAGATTCTGAAAGCAAATGTTTGTTAATACGATAAGCCTCCCGCATTCTACGTTTCATCAGATTGCGAGATACAGCCTTATTGATTTTTCGCTTTGAAACCGAAAAAAGGACTTGCGGGCAGTCCCCATTGGTCTCTTCTCCCTCGAGGTACAGTACCTTGAAGGGATACAAAAAAAAAGAGGAACTTTTATCAAAAAGTTCCTTGATTAGTTTTTGGCTATGAAGCCGTTCAGATTTAGGAAGTCTGAAATTCATTGCAAGGATGCTTATTGCATGCAACTTACAAAATCTCCCTCAATATTATTTCTTGAGTGTTTTCTCAGAAGAAACGCTAAGCTTCTTTCTTCCTTTTGCTCTACGAGCCTTAAGCACTCTTCTACCATTAGCAGAAGACATTCTTTCACGGAATCCGTGCTTATTCTTTCTTTTTCTATTGGAAGGCTGAAATGTTCTTTTCATGATCGAATATCTTTATTTTATTGCTTTCGTTTCTTGACTTTTGGACTTTGACCCCAAAAAGGACTGCAAAGATACGTAGTCAATTTTGAAATACAAATACACCATAAATATTTGTCTCATTGAATCTGATAAATTTATGATCCATTACCAGCTTTCGGTACAATACCCTACCTCTCAGTTCTTGGAAGTATCCATAAGTTTCCAAGTATCAGCACCGGGGAAAATATCCCTAAAACTCCCCATATGGCGTGCCGGAAGGTACCAAGAGGCTAATTATGCAAAATTTATAAGAGATTTTGCAGTAAAGGATTTCTCTGGAGAAGAAGTTCCATTCATGAAAGTCTCGAAAGCTATTTGGCAATTTGAGGCTAGCAAAGGGGGAGAATATTCTGTCAAATACCAGTTTTTTGCCGGACAAATGGATGCCGGATCTTCGTGGATAGACGATGAGCAGGTGTATTTGAATCTTGTAAACTGCTGTATGGAGGTCAGTGGAGTAGCTCCCACAGAATGTCAGGTTCAGACCCGTTTCCCCTATCCTGTCAAGGTAACTACTCTTGACTCGATTAATTCAAACCAATTCAGTGCAAGTAGTTTCCAGCAATTGGCAGATTCAACCATTCTAGCTACTAAGCAAATCATGCACATTAAATTCGAGGTGAATTCTGTCAAATTTCACTGTTGGTTTAAAGGAGATGTCTATTTCAACAAATATGAATTCCTAGAATCCCTTCAAAAAGTTGCTGAGAAGCTAATCAATGACTTTGGGGTGTTTCCAGAAGAGGAATATCATTTCATTTTTCAACTTCTCCCTTATACTCATTATCATGGGGTAGAGCATAGACGAGGAACTGTGATTACTTATGGCCCAGCAGAAAGCCTCAAAAATCCCAAAAACTATCATGAACTTATGGGTATCAGCAGCCATGAGCTCTATCATGCTTGGAATGTCTGCAGAATCCGGCCAAAAGCACTTCTTCCGTATGATTTTAGTGTGGAGAACTATACTGAGTCAGGATGGATTTTGGAGGGAATCACTTCTTATATGGGGGACCTCTATTTACTGAAATCCGGTTTTTGGTCACTATCTGAGTTTCTCGATAAACTTCAGCGAACTGTTCAACGAGTTTCGGAAGACTTTGGGTGGAGACATCAAAGCATCTTAGAATCTTCCTTTGACACCTGGGTAGATGGCTATCAAAAGTCGATTCCTGACCGGAGACAAAACATTTATTCCAACGGAGCACTTATTGCACTTGCTTTGGACATTCATCTTTTGAATGATGGCTTATCTCTATCAGAGTTCATGCAGATTGCTTGGAAGAGATTTGGAAGTAAAATGCGGGGCTATCAGGAATATTCTTTTTGGAGAGAGGTAGAAAAAGTCAGCAGAAAATTTGACTTCATGGGTTTCTACAGTCGATACATTTCAGGAAAAGAGTCCATCATAGAGCATTTAAAAGAGATTTTGCCAATTCTAGGAATTAAGCTAGAAGAGGATTTCCAAAATGATTATCTCAGAAACAATTTAGGTGTTCTCCTGGAAGGTGAATCCGTAAAAAAGATCCATCCAGATAGCTTCGCCTACCAAGTGCTCATGCTGGGTGACGAAATCAAAAATATAAGTCCTAAAGGTGAACTAGAGGTCCATCGGATCAATGGAAATTCCTACTCTTATAAAATCAAGGAATCATCGACTCAGTTTTTCCCGGAATACAAATTTCAAATTGAGCAAGAAACTCCTCAGCGAGAAAAGTGGATGCAATAAAAAACCTCGGAATCTGAAATCCCGAGGTTTGTTAAACTCTAAACAATCAATTCTTAGATGGCGTAAGCCCGATCGCCTGGCTTCAAGTCAATACATCCATCATATCGACCGGGTACTTCTACGTAATTCAAAGCCTGGGTAGCCCCAATTTCTGAAGTAAAATATCCCAATACGGTCAAATCTTTCAGCATATAAATAATTTGAGGCTCGCGATTTTCTGAACTTTTGTATTGCTCATACATTCCATTCAAATAGGCCAAACGATCTTCAGCGCTAGCTTTCTCAAATTCTACACCTTTTGAATCTTTAAAATCCTTACGAATCATATTCAACCCATCCACAAAGGTTTTTTGTTGGTTTTCATCGTAAGTGTCTTTGACCATCATGACCATGAAAGTACCGATTCCGGCAGCCTTTGCTCCAGGAGTATCAGTCTCTGGAATGATCGTATCTCCAATTTCATCCAAAAAAGCGATGTCCTCTGGACTGAAATCCAATCCTTCAATTTGTTTATCCGGTGCACATCCTGTCAGAATAGCGGTAGCTCCGACCATGGTTCCTCCCATCATCAGTACTACGCTTTTGAGTGCATCTCTTCTGTTCATATTCATAGTTTCTCTGTTTTCTGATTAAAGATTCTGACGCTTCAATTCTTCTACTGCAAAATTTGCAGCTCTCGCTGTCAACGCCATGTAGGTCAAGGATGGGTTTTGAGCAGCAGCCGAAGTCATACAAGCTCCATCAGTGACGAATACATTTTTGGCATCCCAAACCTGATTGTTTCCATTCAGTACCGATGTTTTTGGATCGCGACCCATACGAGCGGTTCCCATTTCATGAATACCCTGACCAAATGTATAGCCTGCATCGTAGGTTTGTACGTCTTTGAATCCAGCTACTTCGAGCATTTCAGCTGCATCAGCCATCATGTCTTTCCGCATATTTTTCTCATTCTCCTTGATCTCCGCGCTCATTACCAAAGCTTCCATTCCCCATTTATCCTTCACAGTATCGCTGAGACGGATATGGTTGTCATGATATGGGAGAATCTCTCCAAAAGCAGTAAATCCAATACTCCATGGACCTGGCTGAGTCAAGGCATCCTTCATTGGCGCCCCAAAGTTCAATTCGGCAACGTCTCTACTCCATCCGCTTCGGCTTGCACCACCTTGATAACCGAATCCACGTACGTAATCTCGTTTTTCACCATTTAAGTTTCGGAATCTAGGGATGTAAAGACCTGTAGGTCTTCTACCGAAATAGTATTTATCCTCATACCCATCGATGGTTCCCCTTGCTCCTAATCGGAAATGGTGATCCATCACATTATGACCTAATTCACCAGAGCTCGAACCTAATCCTCCTGGCCAAATATCAGTGGCAGAACGCATCAAGATCGCAGTGGAGTTGAAGGCCGAAGCACAGAGGAATATGATTTTGGCATCATATTCTACAGTCTGATTAGTCTCTGCATCCAATACCTCTACTCCGGTAGCTTTTTGAGTATCCTTATCATAGATTAATCTTCTCACGATAGACCAAGGTCTTAGCGTAAGATTTCCTGTCGCATCTGCAGCGGGTAAGGTTGATGCTTGGGTACTAAAATAACCCCCAAACGGACAGCCCAACGAGCATTTATTTCGGTATTGACAGCCTACTCGACCGGGAAGAGGCTGAGTAATGTTGGCTGGTCTACCCATAATCCAATGCCGAGCTCCCTTGTAATGTTCTTTGATCCGCTTTACAGCATCTTCTTCCACGCAGTTCATCGGCATTGGCGGCATAAACTCCCCATCAGGAAGAATTTCTAAGCCATCCTTATTTCCAGAGATCCCTGCGAATTTTTCTACATAAGAATACCAAGGTGCCAAATCTTTGTATCGAATGGGCCAATCCACAGCTATTCCTTCCTTCGCATTTGCTTCAAAATCAATATCTGCCAAGCGGTAGGATTGTCTTCCCCAAAGCAAAGATCTACCACCAACTTGATATCCTCTGAACCAGTTGAACGGCTTTTCCTCCACATATGGAGACTCGTCCTCGTGTGCCCACCAGTCTACATTCAGTTCATTCAGCACATAATCTCTTCGGAGAACAGGATGCTTTTCTAGCATTTCAATGGTTCTCCTACCTCGATGAGGCACTTCCCATGGTGGCAAGGTTGCTGTCTTGTAATCTTTTACGTGCTCGACATTCGGTCCTCTCTCCAAGAGCAATACTTTCAGCCCTTTTTCCGTCAACTCTTTGGCGGCCCAACCGCCACTTATTCCTGACCCGACTACAATCGCATCATATTTTTCATTTGCCATAAATTATATGGTTTATTGGTTAATTAATTTTCAAACATCGCAGACTTCAATTGCTTGCTGCAAAGCAAGTAATTTATCCTCTTGTTTTGGAACAAATTCATGGGACACAAATCCCTTGTATCCAGTATCAACTATGGCCTGCATGACGGCAGGGTAATTGATCTCCTGATTTTGATCCAGTTCGTTTCTTCCAGGATTACCCGCAGTATGATAATGCCCAAAGTACTGGTAATTGTTTTTAATTGTGCGAATAATATCACCTTCATCGATCTGCATATGGTAAATATCATAAAGCAGCTTAAAGTTTTCGCTATCAATTCTTTTGCACAATTCTATACCCCAAGGAGACAAATCACACATATAGTCTTTGTGGTCCACCTTACTATTGAGTAGCTCCATTTGAATCACGACACCATGCTTTTCGGCTGTAGCCATAATCCGCTTTAGGCCTTTGACACAATTTTCCAAACCCGTTTCATCATCCATCCCTCTTCGATTACCGGAAAACGCAATCAAGTTCTTGTACCCATTTTTTGCGACGATGGGAATAACTTCTTCATAGTTTTTGACCAATTGATCGTGGAATTTTGGGTCATTCCAGCCATCGGCTATACTAATTTCGGCACCATTTGACATGGAGCACTGAAGTCCATATTTCTGAAGCGTGGGATAGGCATCCGGGCCTACAATATCCACACCTTGTATTCCGAGTTTCTTTGCTCCTGCACATAATTCCTCCAAAGAAAGGGGACGCATGGACCACAAGCAAACTCCGTGATTGATGTTTCCTTTCAGAGATAAAGGTTTCTTTGATTCTTCAAAATCAAATGAACTTAGGCTCCCAAGAGCTGCTCCTCCAAGCAAAACTTTCTTGAAAGACTCTCTTCTTCCTGGGTTGATAGGTTTGGTCATGATGGGTTATTTTGAGGGTAGATTTTTTCTTTTTTGAAAAAGAGTATGAAAAATAGTAAAACCAAAACGGAAATACCAGAAGGAATTAACCAAATCGATCGCCAGTCATGTAATCCGTCAGCATTGAGATAGTAATCTGAGATTTGCCCGGCAGCCCAAAAGCCGATCAACATACCAGCCCCGTAAGTAGCTAAGGTAATTAATCCCTGAGCGGAGGATTTATATTTATGCCCAGCATGAGCATCCGTGTATATCTGTCCGCTGACAAAGAAAAAATCATAGCAAACTCCATGAAGTGCTATTCCTACGAGTAGCATCCAAACATTTTCGTCCGCATTACCATAGGCAAAAAACACATACCGAATAGCCCAAGCAAGCATTGCCACAATCAATGTTTTTTTAATCCCAAATCTTGAAAAAAAGATCGGTAAGGCTAGCATAAAGAGCACTTCGGAAATCTGTCCGATAGTCATTTTTCCGGTAGAGTTCTCTACTCCAATTTCGGTCAGAAATGGACTGGCATTTTGATAATAAAATGCAAGCGGGATACAGATCAGGACAGAACTTAAAAAGAAAATGGCATAATTCCGGTTTTTCAAAAGAGCCAAGGCATCCAGGCCTAACAACTCGGATAGTTTGATCTTTTCACTGCTACTTGCACGAGGGGGTGTTGCTGGTAAGGTAAAACTGAAAATCCCCAACACCAAAGAAACTATGGAAGCCATCAGCCAAGTATTGCCTAGCAGTCCGCTTTCGAGCCCATCTGCACTATCCCATGCTAAGGCGCTGATGAGAATTCCCGCTGCTATCCATCCGATTGTACCCCAAACACGAATGGTAGAAAATTCCTTTGCCGGATCCTTCATTTGATTGAAAGAAATGGAATTGACCAAGGCCAAAGTCGGCATGAATAAAATCATGTAAGCGAGTAAAACCGGGAAAAAGCCTGAAAAATCCTCACTGCTATACAATAAATACATCAGTACCGCCCCCAAGAGATGAATCACTCCCAAGATCCGCTGCGCATGGAAATACCTATCCGCAATCAATCCCACAATAAACGGGGCTATGATCGCTCCAAAAGACTGAGTGGAGAAGGCCAGCGAAATTTCTTGATCTTTTGCCCCTAGATTCGCTCCCAAGAATGTACCCATCGTCACATACCAAGAGCCCCAGACGAAAAACTCCAAAAACATCATAAAAGACAGGCGCATCCGCACAAATAGACTCATAGAAAAACTGGATTGGGAATTAAGTCAAAGTTTAGAATTCGGTGAATTTAACGTATTTTAAGCAAGTCCTTTGAATTTGCGAAATTAGGCCGATAATTATTTTGAAAAAGCCACTCATAACGGGATGGGGCTATTTGTAAACATAATCTGTGAAGCTCAGCAAAAAATGGCTTTTTTTCGATTATTCAACTATTTTCAAATCCAAATAACCTGATAACCTATGTCCACGAATAAGAAACTAAAAATTGGTCTTGTCGGTGGTGGTCCGGGCTCTTTTATCGGAGCGATTCAC
The DNA here is from genome assembly GCF_002807035.1 of Algoriphagus formosus. Classification (GTDB taxonomy): domain Bacteria; phylum Bacteroidota; class Bacteroidia; order Cytophagales; family Cyclobacteriaceae; genus Algoriphagus; species Algoriphagus formosus. Next base: position 10,414 of record NZ_NIUC01000005.1, read on the forward strand.
CTCAACGGTGCACTGATGGACGGCATGTTTGAGCTTGCGGCTGGAGCATTTTCGTCTAATCCTGAAAAGTCTAGAAAAAGAGGTGAGGAACTCAGACTCAACCCTTCCAGGGTCTACTCCAGCTACGACGAGATGTTCGAAAAGGAGCTACAGCTTCCCGAAGATGAGCGAATTGATGTAGTGGTGATTGTCACCCCAAATAATGTTCATTTTGATCCGACTGCAAAAGCCATCCGGGCTGGATTTCATGTGGTGCTTGACAAGCCCCTCACACTCAACTATCAAGAAGCAAAAGAGCTTTATCATATCGTCAGCAACAGCGATCGGAAGTTTTTACTGACACACACTTATTCCGGCTACCCGATGATTAAGCAAGCCAAGCAAATGATCGAAGAAGGAAAGCTGGGGAAAATTCACAAAGTATATGTAGAGTACCCACAAGGCTGGCTGTATAAACTCCTTGAAAAAGAAGATAACAAGCAGGCCGAATGGCGAACAGACCCAAAGCGAAACGGAATGGCTGGATGTATGGGAGATATCGGTACCCATGCCTTTCACCTGGCTGAATATGTCTCGGGGCAAAAAGTAGAAAAAATCTGTGCTGACCTTTACATCAAAGTCGAAGGACGCCCGATTGACGATGACGGTGTCGTTTTGATGCGGTTTGAAAACGGTGCATCCGGAGTTCTAATGGCATCTCAGACCGATACAGGTTTGGAAAACAATCTAAAAATCAGGGTGTTTGGTGACAAAGGTGGGATCGAATGGCAACAAGAAGACAACAACAGTCTAATCGTTCGCTACCCGGGCCAACCTGCACAAATTTTCAGAGCTGGAACTGGCTATCTCGGGTCCCTAGCACAAGAAAACACCCGGACTCCTGCCGGTCATCCTGAGGGATACGTAGAAGCCTTTGCCAACTTATACAGAAACTTTGCACGATGTATTTACGCAGAGCGAAATGGTGAGACTCCTAAGGAGGAGTGGAAGGATTTCCCAGGTATTGAAGATGGTATCCGTGGGATGGCGTTCATCGAACATGTCTTGAAAAGTACCGAGACCGAATACAAATGGACTTCTTTTGAAGTTGAAAAATAAATAACTCTTAAACCTAAAATAAAAATTCATAATGAAAACGATCAAAGGACCTGCCATATTTTTGGCGCAATTTGCGGATGACCAAGCACCTTTCAATAACCTGAAAAATATCTGTAATTACATGGCAGATTTAGGTTATAAAGGAGTTCAAATCCCCTCTTGGGACGCAAGAATGATTGATCTTCAAAAGGCTGCGGAAAGTAAGGATTATGCAGATGAAATAGCTGGAACGGTCGAGGAGGCAGGATTGGTCATTACTGAGCTCTCCACTCACCTGCAAGGTCAGCTTGTCGCTGTTCACCCAGCCTACAATGAGCTGTTTGATGGGTTTGCACCTGCATCGATGGCAGGCGACCTAAAGGCAAAAAGCGAATGGGCTACCCAGCAATTGAAGTATGCCGCTAAAGCTTCACACAATCTTGGACTTACTGCGCATGCGACATTCTCCGGAGCGCTGATGTGGCATACTGTTTATCCGTGGCCACAGCGTCCTGCAGGTTTGGTCGATACAGGTTTTACTGAATTGGCCAGAAGATGGACTCCCATTTTGGATGAGTTTGACAAATATGGCGTAGATGTTTGCTATGAATTGCACCCTGGCGAGGACCTTCATGATGGAATCACCTTTGAGATGTTCCTTGAAAAAGTGAATAATCACAAACGTGCAAATATCCTCTACGATCCAAGTCACTTCGTGCTACAATGCTTGGATTATCTACAATTCATCGATTTCTATCACGACAGGATCAAAATGTTTCATGTGAAAGATGCTGAATTCAACCCAAGCGGAAAGCAAGGTGTCTATGGCGGATTCCAAGGATGGGTAGAGCGTGCAGGTAGATTCCGATCATTAGGTGACGGCCAAGTTGATTTTGGTGGAATTTTTAGCAAACTTTCGCAATATGATTTTGACGGTTGGGCGGTGCTAGAATGGGAATGCGCGATCAAGCATCCAGAGCAAGGAGCTGCAGAAGGTGCTCCATTCATCGATGCTCATATCATTAGAGTCACCGAGAAAGCCTTTGATGACTTTGCCGGAAGTGGCGCAGATGAAAATTTCAACAAAAAAATCTTAGGAATTTAAGAAATCCAGAAATCAATATTTCGGAAATTAGCAATATCAAAAAGCCAAGTAAAGACTTAGGATAGTTGTACGACATCCTCTTCAAGCCTAAAGAAAAACGACATTTAAATATCAAATTACAATCGAATGAAAATTAAAAATCAAATCAGTTTGGGAGTGCTAGCATTGGCTAGTTTGACATTTGCCTGTGGCGGTGGAGAAAGCTCTTCCGAGTCTACCTCTACCACTTCTCCAGCTGCTAGCAGTTCTGCTCCTGCGAAGGAAATGAGTTTGGAGGAAAAATATCAGGATGACCCGATTTATATCAAAGGCTTAGAAAAAGTGAAAGGATCGGATTGCCAATCCTGTCATATGGTAGAGCGGAAAATCGTTGGACCTTCTTATGCTGAAGTAGCTGCAAAGTATGAAAGCACAGAAGAAAATGTAACCATGCTCGCTCAAAAAGTAATCAATGGCGGAGTCGGTGTATGGGGAGAAGTTCCTATGCCAGCACATCCAGGATTGAGTGAAGAGGATGCAAAAGATATGGTTAGATACGTTTTACTTTTGAAAAAATAATTGACCATGCAGCGAATCAAATACGTACTAGTAGCAGGACTAGCAATGGCTTGGGGATGCAGCTCCCCAAGTAGCGATACAGCCTCCGAGGAAACCATGACCGAAACAAGTACTCCCGCTGAGTCTGAATGGATTTCCCTTTTCGATGGAGAGACTTTCACCGGCTGGCACAAATACGGTGGTGGAGAAGTAGGTAAAGCCTGGAAAATAGAAAATGGAGAGCTTTTCCTTGATGCAGCGAATAAGGATGGATGGCAAACCGGAGATGGCGGCGATATCGTCACTGATCAGGAGTTTGAAAACTTCCACTTTCAGACAGAATGGAAAATAGCTCCTAACGGTAATAGCGGTATCATCTTCCTTGTCAATGAATCTGAAGAGTATGATTACCCGTGGCAGACAGGCCCAGAAATGCAAGTTCTGGACAATGACGGACACCCTGACGCAAAAATCATCAGTCACCGGGCAGGAGACCTCTACGACCTAATTGTGAGCAGTGAAGAAACTGTCAAGCCGGTAGGCGAATGGAATCTTGCTGAAATCATCGCAAACGATGGTGAGTTAACGCTTCGTCTCAACGGAGTTGATGTCGTAAAAACCACGATGTGGACTCCAGAATGGGAAGCTCTGATTGCGGATAGCAAATTCAAGGATATGCCTGGATTTGGAAAGTACAAAAAAGGACGAATTGCTCTTCAGGATCATGGAGACATCGTTCACTTCCGAAACATCAGAATTAAAAATCTTTGAGTTTAAGATCTTATTGAAACAAGAAATCCCGAAGAAATTCGGGATTTTTTTATGCTTTAACACGGATCAACTAATAGGCTCTAAAGTAACCTGGCCCTACCCGATTTATTGGGATTCGGGAAGAGAGCTAATACATATTTCGGATCAAAGTCTGGTGATATGATCCTTACGGATATAGGCGCGTTGATTCTTCCATTCTACCTCAAACCAAATATCTTTTGAGGATTTGATTTTGACACGGTGACCAGGCTCTATCTGATCGACTAGCTCGCCCCCTGCACTTGGATGCGTGGTAATGTAGGTAGGACTATGTGTAATCAAGCCCGTACTTGGCTTATCCAAAAAATTATTGACAAGAAAGATCAAAATCATCAAAGCAGCGGTAGGCCAATAACTGACACGAGATTCATTTTTTCGACTTGTCCAAAAAATCATGATTACTGAAAGCAGCAGGATGGCTGAGAGAGCAATCAATAGATATTGCTTGTAATTCACTAGAAAAAGAACAAATCTATCTCTATCGTCTACCTCATATCCAAACAGCGTAGTCTGCCCTGTCAATGTCTTGATTTTGGAGATAATTTGTTCATTGGGATTGAGATCATAATACTTACCCAAATAATGTGTAGCCTGCTCCTTGTCACCCATCCCTTCAGCAATGAAGGCCATTTTCAAAAGCATGGCTGGAGAATAGAGTCCTTCCTGATAGTTTTCAGAGTAAATTTCGAAGGCTTCCTTGTAACTTCTGCTTTCAAACAAAGAATCTGCCTTAGGAAGTGAATTCGTAACCCCCTGTGAATAAACAGGTTGAAAAACAATCAAGAAAAAGAACAGAAGATTTACCAGAAAGATTGGTCTAGTGCTTTGCATTTAAATTCAAGAGTCATAAATTTGCAGTCCAATTAAGGCAATGATCTACCAAAAAGCAAGGTTGGGAGCCAGATTTGACAAATATTTACATGGAAATTCGAGAGGATTTCTAAGCCAAAAATGATTCCGTAGCTCAGCTGGTAGAGCATAACACTTTTAATGTTAGGGTCCTGGGTTCGAGCCCCAGCGGGATCACATTTATACAAAGATTCTTGGCAGGGCGAGAAGTTTATCCCGATGAGCAAAGCGATATCGGGAAGCCCCAGCGGGATCACAGTTATATTGAGTTTCTTGATTAATCAAGAAACTGATTCTGAAGAGCAAATCGATATCGAAAAGCTCAAAGAAAAAAAGAGAAAGCTTACAAAAGTGTAAGATCAAACTAATTCTCGGGGTGTAGCGTAGCCCGGTTATCGCGCCTGCTTTGGGAGCAGGAGGTCGCAAGTTCGAATCTTGCCACCCCGACAATTTATTGGGTCCTGTAGCTCAACTGGATAGAGCAACTGCCTTCTAAGCAGTAGGTTTCAGGTTCGAGTCCTGACAGGATCACTTTACAAGGCGGATATTGTCCGCTTTTTATTTGAAATTTTGATTCCGTAGCTCAGCTGGTAGAGCATAACACTTTTAATGTTAGGGTCCTGGGTTCGAGCCCCAGCGGGATCACACTTATTTAGAGATTCTTCTTAGAGCAAGAAGTTTATCCCGAAGAGCAAAGCGATATCGGGAAGCCTTTTAGAAGAATCTAAAGCAAAAAGCAGGTTTTAAAACCTGCTTTTTTTGTTTCCAAGAATTTTTCGAGTATGATTTATTCTAGCTCTCTCAGAAGTTCAAGGGGTCTAGGTTTTTGAAATGGCCGTTTTGACGGATGATTTCCTTAGCCCGCTCAATACTCTTTACTACTGGAATGATTCGCTTAAAATGTCTAATGAGGTATTCCATCCGCTTTCCTTCTTCTTCAATCTGAAGTAACTCTAATTCTTCTTCCAACTTAAGCCCTACCTTGTGAGCATAAGTAAAAGAAGTAGTGGTCGAAGGATCGATTTCATTTGGATAGTGGAGTAGGTAGAGCAATTCCTTGAGATAAAAAATAAACTCGTGATTCTGGACTGCATTTGTGACAGGAATATTTTCAATAAACTCTACCTCTCCTCCCGCATACAGCTTTCCTTCCATAGGATTATGAAAAGAGAGTATTTTAAAGGCCCTTTTTCCCTTAGTCTGAACATCGAGTCGGCCATCTTCATAGCGCTTATATACCTTTTCGAGGGTTACTTCCGTTCCAAATCCGGAAAGTTTATCCAAATACGCACAAACCCCAAAGGAACCTCCTGAGGCTTCAACATCCGCTAAAAGCTCCCTGTAACGTGGCTCAAAGATGTGTAGATTAAGCTCTTCTCCGGGAAAAGCGATAAGTTTCAATGGAAAGAAAGGAAGATAAGTACTCATAATAGTTTAATAACTTCTAAAGCTTCATTTAGTTCTTTCCATCCAGCCATAAAAAAAGCTCCTTCTCAGGAGCTTTTTATGAATTACTTATTAGCGATGTAGGCTAGCAAGTCTAAGACTTTGCAAGAATAACCCCACTCATTGTCATACCAAGAGACTACTTTCACGAAGGTATCAGAGAGTTGGATACCTGCTCCAGCGTCAAAAATGGATGTACGGGAATCACCAAGAAAGTCATTGGAAACCACAGCATCTTCTGTGTATCCTAAAACTCCTTTCATTGCTCCCTCAGAATATTCTTTCATTTTTGCGCAGATCTCTTCATACTTCGCAGGCTTCTTCAGTCTGACAGTCAAATCGACTACAGATACATCTGGAGTAGGAACTCTGAAAGCCATGCCTGTCAACTTTCCATTAAGATCAGGAATAACTTTACCTACGGCTTTTGCTGCACCTGTTGAAGAAGGAATGATGTTTTGACCTGCTCCTCTTCCACCTCTCCAATCCTTTGCCGAAGGACCATCCACAGTTTTCTGCGTTGCCGTGGTAGCGTGAACGGTAGTCATTAAACCTTCTTCGATTCCCCAGTTATCATTAAGAACCTTAGCGATTGGAGCTAGACAGTTCGTAGTACAAGATGCGTTAGAAACAAAGGTCATGTCTGGAGTGTAAGAACCTTCATTTACACCCATGACGAACATCGGCGTATCATCCTTGGAAGGTGCAGACATAATTACTTTTTTGGCACCAGCATCGATGTGAGCTTGTGCTTTATCCTTAGTTAGGAAAATTCCGGTAGATTCGATCACGTAGTCAGCTCCTACTTCTCCCCACTTCAAGTCGGCAGGGTTTCTTTCTGAAGTCACGCGAATAGACTTTCCATTTACCACCAAATGGCCGTCTTTGACATCCACAGAGCCCTTGAAAGTCCCGTGGGTGGAATCATACTTCAACATGTATGCGATGTAATCTACATCGATCAGGTCATTGATTGCTACCACTTCCATGTCATCCCGCTCTTGGGCTGCACGAAATGCCAATCGACCAATTCTTCCGAATCCGTTAATTCCAACTTTGATTTTGCTCATGATTTTATTGTTTTTGATATAGGTTTGATCTAAAAGCTAGTTCACCTAGTCAGGTTTAAAATATAAGAATTGGCTTAAAGTTATTACAATTTTTTGGCTAGCCCAAAACAAAACAACTGGCACATTTACACTTCACGCTTGTTTCCTTTTTCAATCGATTTCGAAGATTTTTTCAAATAATTCCCCATTTCAAAGGCTTTTGGAAAATCAATCCCTAATTTGAAATTTGTCCAATAAAACCTTTTTATGTTCGTAAAAGCTATTCAGGAAGTCGCCGGTTTCACCCGGGCCATACATTCAATTTCAAGAAATTTTGGAGGAAAAAATATCCAACGGGGTTCAGCTACTTTATTTTTTGTCAATCAGGAAGGCTGGGCTCTCACTTGCAAGCATGTCGCACAATGGATCATGCAAGCGGATGCAATCAATAAGAATTACAGAAGCTTCTTGGACCAAAGTCCTTCCTTGAGTGGAAAGCAACAAAATATTTTGGCAAAATCACTCAATCTCTCACAGGATATAGCCTGCGAAATGCGGATTACCTTTGTGGACTGTGTAGATAAAATAAAAAACATAAAGTTTGTCCTTCATCCTACCTATGACCTGGCTCTATTAAAATTTGAAGGGTTTGACAAGTCCTTATCACAGGGAAAACCACGCTTTTTGAAAGATGATCAGAGTGTCCAGCCAGGAGCAATGCTGTGCCGCCTAGGCTTTCCCTTCCCGGAATTTTCCAATTTTCAGTTTAATGCTGAGAAAAACCAACTTGAATGGACCTCAAACGGAGTAGCCCGATCCCCAAGATTTCCAATTGAAGGAATGCTCACCCGATTTTTGGGAGACCAAAACAAAAAAATATACGGCATCGAACTCAGTACACCGGGTCTTCGAGGACAGAGTGGGGGACCATTATTTGATGAAATGGGAAGAATAGTCGGCATGCAAAGCCGGACAAAACACCTTCACCTTGGTTTTGATATTGAGGATAAGGAAATAGTTGCCCATGGAAAGACAAAAAAAATCAACGACTATGCCTTCATTCATCTAGGTGAATGTATCCATGTAAGCGTCATCAAAGAATTCCTCAAAGCTCAAAATGTCAGTTTTGAAGAGGGATAAAAAAAGCCGCAGTTTGAGCTGCGGCTTTGATTTTTTACGCTTCCACGAAATTCAATGAGTCTAAAATCTGATTAAAAAGAACACTCGGCTGCATAGCCTTGGCAGTCTTTTCTGTATCTGGACGGAAATAACCACCGATATCGACTGGCTTGCCTTGTGCTGCGTTCAACTCCTCCTCTATCTCTGCAGCCTTGCTATTCAAAGCAGCAGCAACCTGAACAAATTTCCGCTTCAATTCCTCATCTTTCTCCTGAGCAGCCAAAGCTTCAGCCCAATACATTGCCAAGTAGAAATGGCTTCCCCGGTTATCGAGTTTGCCCACTACCCTCGCAGGTGACTTATCATTTTCAAGCCATTTTCCAGTAGCCTGATCGAGTGTTTCTGCCAAAATCATAGCACGGTCATTCTGATAGGTTCTGCCCAAATGCTCCAAAGAAACCGCCAAAGCCAAAAATTCGCCCAAAGAATCCCATCTCAAATGACCTTCTGCAGTGAATTGTTGCACATGCTTTGGTGCAGATCCTCCCGCACCGGTTTCGAATAGACCTCCCCCATTCATCAAAGGAACAATTGAGAGCATTTTTGCAGAGGTGCCCAATTCTAAAATTGGGAACAAGTCTGTCAAGTAGTCTCTAAGGACATTTCCCGTGACGGATATAGTATCCAATCCTTCCTTGATTCTAGCAAGAGAAAAATTAGTAGCCTCAATTGGAGACATAATATGGATTTCTAGTCCCTCGGTATCATGGTCGAGTAAGTAGGCATTGACCTTTTTGATCAATTCAGCATCATGAGATCTTTGTGGATCCAACCAGAATACTGCAGGGGTATCAGAAAGCCTTGCACGTGTTACGGCAAGCTTAACCCAGTCTTGAATTGGAGCATCTTTGGTTTGACACATTCTCCAGATATCTCCTTTTTGCACGGAGTGCGAAATCAAAACATCTCCATCCTGATTAATCACTTCCACTTCCCCATCATGGGAAATTTCGAAAGTCTTGTCATGAGATCCGTATTCTTCTGCCTTTTGAGCCATAAGACCGACATTGGGCACAGAACCCATCGTCGAGGGATCAAATGCCCCATGCTTTTTACAAAAATCAATGGTAGCTTGATAAACACCAGCATAGCTTCGGTCAGGGATCACCGCAAGCGTATCCTGCAGCTTACCTTCTTTATTCCACATTTTTCCGGATGAACGAATCATAGCCGGCATAGATGCATCAATGATCACATCAGATGGAACATGAAGATTGGTAATTCCTTTGTCAGAATTCACCATTGCCAAATCAGGCTGATCGGACAAACATGCTTCAATCTCCTCCAGGATTTCAGCTTTCAGATTCTGATCTAGTTTATCAATCGCTGCAAGTACATCTCCGAAACCATTATTGGCATCAGCACCCGCCTCCTCAAGTTGATTTTTATATTTTGCAAATACAGGCTCAAAAAAGGTCTTAACTCCATGTCCAAAAATAATAGGATCAGAAACCTTCATCATGGTTGCTTTCATGTGAAGAGAGAAAAGCACACCCTCTGCCTTTGATTCGGCTATAGCTTTTTTGAAGAAGTCACGCAGTGCAGATACACTCAAGGTAGAAGCATCGATGATTTCACCTTCCAAAAGCTTAAGACCTTCTTTCAAAACGACCTCTTCTCCATTCGCTACCTTGAGCAAAATCTTGATTTCATCTGCTTTTGTCAAGGTGTGGGACTTTTCACTTCCGTAAAAATCCCCGCTTTCCATGCTTGCTACCCGGGTTTTAGAATCAGCAGACCATGCGCCCATGGAGTGTGGATGCTTTTTGGCATAGGCCTTAACTGCCTGCGGAGCCCTTCTGTCTGAATTTCCTTCTCTTAGAACCGGATTTACCGCAGAGCCTTTGATTTTATCATAAGTGTCTTTGATAATTCTTTCCTCATCATTTTTGGGCTCATCCGGATAGTTTGGAAGTGCATATCCTTTCTCTTGCAATTCTTTGATTGCTGCTTTGAGCTGGGGAATGGAAGCAGAGATATTCGGTAGTTTGATGATATTAGCCTCAGGGGTTTTAGCAATTGCCCCTAATTCAGCCAAAGCATCAGTAAGCTGCTGCTCAGGCTTTAGGTAATTAGTGAAATTTGCAATAATTCTTCCTGAAAGAGAAATGTCGCGAGTTTCAACTTCAATTCCAGCTGATTGGGTAAAAGCTTTTACTATAGGTAAAAAAGAATAAGTTGCTAGCGCTGGGGCCTCATCAGTGAGAGTGTAAAGAATTTTTGGAGTTTGTGTGCTCATTTATAATCGAAATGTTTGAATGTAATCCTGTCCTATCAACAGGATGAAATTAGGTTTGAAATCAGTAAAATAGGTGATAACAGGATGATTTTGAGGTCGCAAAAATACAGATTTTACAATGCTTTCAAATTCCGGTCGTGGAATTCAGGTAAAAATCAAAGAATAACTTAAAGCAACTTAAAATTATCCGCATCTGTCCATGCTGGAAATTTTTTGCGATAGCTATCCAGGTTAGCTTTATCCAACTCAATAGTGGAAATCAGTTCCTTTTCTCCCAAATCCAACAATCTTTCTCCTTTGAAATCGTAAACTACCGAATGTCCAACATAGGGAATTTGGTTTCCATCTGTACCTACTCGATTTAAGCCCACAGAATAGACTAGGTTTTCAATAGCTCTAGCAGGCAACAAAGCATCCCAAGCAGAAGTACGTACAGCAGGCCAGGAAGCAACATAAAAAATCAAATCGTAGTCCATTCTTGATTCTCCCATTCGGTTACGAGACCATACCGGGAATCTTAAATCATAACAGATTTGAGGGCAAATTCTCCAACCATTCAGTTCAAAAATTGGAAGATCGGTTCCGGCAGAAAAATAATGATGCTCTTCAGCCATGCGAAACAAATGGCGTTTATCATAGGTAGATATTTTCCCATCAGGCTGAACCCACAGCAGGCGGTTGAAATAATTTTTCCCATCACGAATAATCACACTTCCAGCAATCACAGCTTTCTTCTGCGCTGCAAGCTGCTGCATCCACCTACACACATGAAAATTCATGGGTTCACTAACTTCCTCCACATCCATGGTAAAGCCCGTAGGAAACATCTCCGGGAGCAAAATCAGATCAACCGACTCTTCCATTTGCCAGAGTTTCTCTTCAAGCATGGCAAGGTTGGCCACCTTATCCTTCCAATAAAGATCAGTCTGTACGAGGGCTAAAGTCAGTTTGGAATTTTGGATCATTTGAGAGGGTAAATCATTCGATAGTCTGTAGGGACCTTCCCTTTACTGATATCGATCAATTTTGACTTGAGAAGTCTTTTTTTCAATCCTTTGAGGTAATCAACAAAAAGAATCCCTTCCAAATGATCGTATTCATGCTGAATCACACGGGCGGTCATTCCAGAGAACTCTTCCTCCTTCAGATTCCAGTTTTCATCATAGTATTCCAATGTCAATTTTTCGGGACGAATAATTTCAGCCCGTACATCGGGAATGCTCAGACAGCCCTCCTCAAATCCAAAATCATCTCCATATTCATCCAAAAGAATCGGATTGATAAAGGCTCTTCGAATCCCCTTTTCGGTATCATCCTCATCCAGCATCAAGCTGCTGTCAATCACAAAAAGTCTTACGCCTTGATTGATTTGGGGTGCAGCTAGGCCTACACCATTGGCATGATCCATGGTAGCGAACATCGAGTCGATGAACTCTTTCAGGTCTTTACCCTCCTCTATGTCTTCAGCTTCTTTGGTGAGGATGGGGTTACCGTATGATACGATTGGATAAATCATTTTTGTGATAGAAAGGATTGTAATATGATAGTTGCACTTATTTTATCGAGGTTACCCGACTTCTCTAGTCTGTCTTTTTTCTTACTACCCATCGAAATCATGGACTGCATTGCCATTTTTGAAGTAAATCGCTCGTCCATGAGATGAATGGGAATAGCTGGAAATTCACTTTCCAATTTAGCTTTGAGATCGTAAACGGGCTTTGTCATTTGGGTGGCCTCACCTTGAAGGTTTCTAGGAAGACCTAGGACAATCGCCTCGATTTCTTCACTCGAAGTATATTTTTTCAAAAAGGGCAACAAGTCTTGCGTAGGGATAGTTTCAAGTGGATTTGCCACTATCTGCAAAGGATCAGTCACGGCAAGACCAGTCCTTTTGGAACCCAAGTCAATCGCCAAAATTCTAGGCATTAGTTAGTTCGTATTTTTTGATAAATTCTCCTAAGAACCTCCCTCTCCAATTCCACGGCCTTGGGAAAAAGTAATTCATCTTCGATCTGAGCATGGATGGTGAGTTCCCTTTCAAAATTTTGAAGCTCGTGAAAAAGTACTTTCATGGTTAAAGGAGCCGACTCTTCCAGTGAATAATCATTGGTGAGCTTTCGAATCCCTTCCATCTCATCATCATGGATTTCGTGTTGCTCGGCCAACAGTCTCACAGGATCTTTTTCTAAAATAGTCACTGCATCGTGCAGCGCAAAATTCCCATCTTCTACATCCTGCAATAGCTCAATTCTCTTGAACAGCCTGCTTTCCTCCTCATGGATGTGATGAATAAAATCCTCCACAAACAGCGGAAACATGATCTTCAAATCAGCCATTAGTGCTTCAAAACCAGGCTCTGGCTTTACTCCACTAATCATATTGGATAAGAAGGGGAGTTCTTGTCGTACAAAGTAGTAGTGCTTTTTCTTCAGGTAAGCGACCAAGACTTCGATGGGATTCAGATAAAGTTGCTCTGGAGTTGGCTCCTGATGCAGTGCCCATGATTCGAGCTCTGCTATTAATTGGTTGGGATTAACTTTATGCTTTTTACAGACATGTTCCAGAGAGTCAGCTGGATATTGATAAAAACTGATCCCGAAGTAATGCAAGACAGAAGCAAAAACATAATTATGGGAGACTAAGTCTTCCAAAGATGTTTTATTAAGCTTTTGGGGGTCTTGCATTGGACAAAAATAATTATTTTTAACAGAATAATGGAGACAATTCCATCCCAATATCAGTTACATTCGTATAATCCTTGTTTAGGATTATCATAAATTTCTGTTTATTGGAAGAAACACCATCGTTTATCAGGTGTTTAGAATAATAAAACCAACTTTAACGTGAGCCATACAAAAAACTCAAAATCTCAAATTCGCCTACCCATTTTCCTAGCCTTGGCCATCTCGGCGGGTATTTGGATTGGTGCCACTTTTGCCGAACCCGAAAACAATCAGAATGATCTCCGAGCAGCATTATACAAAATGCAAGAGATCATGACATACATCAATCGCGACTATGTCGATAGTGTCAACACCAACGATCTTGTAGAATATGGGATCACAAAAATGCTCGAGAATCTTGATCCACACTCTAGCTACATTCCGGCAAGGGATGCTACTCTGGCTCAATCTCAGCTTGATGGTGAATTTGATGGAATTGGAGTTGAGTTTGGGATCATCCGGGACACCATTTATGTGGTTGCTCCGCTCACAGGAGGCCCTTCTGAAGCATTGGGAATTCAATCTGGAGACCAAATCATCAATGTAGATGGAGAAACAGTAGCCGGGACAGGTATTACGAATCGAGATGTGTTTGACCTATTGCGTGGACCAAAAGGTTCAAAAGTCGTGGTAGACATCAAGCGTAAAAATCAGCCTGAACTGATCACCTACGAAATCACCCGCGACAAAATCCCTCAATACAGCATCAATGCCTCATATATGGTCAATGATGAAATCGGCTATGTGAAAATCACCCGATTTGCCGCTACGACCTACAACGAATTTCAAGAGTCTATCACAGACTTGAAAAATCAAGGAATGAAGAAACTCATCATAGACCTTCAGGGAAATCCGGGGGGCTACATGGGGGCTGCTATCAATATCGCAGATGAAATCCTTGGAGACAGGGCTCTGATTGTTTCTCAGGAAGGAAAAGTAGAACAGTACAGCCAAAAAGCCTATGCCTTCAGACCTGGTTTGTTTGAAAACGGTTCTGTGATTGTATTGGTAAATGAGGGTTCTGCCTCAGCATCTGAGATTCTTGCCGGCGCAATTCAGGATAATGATCGCGGTTTGATAGTAGGTCGGAGATCCTTTGGTAAAGGACTTGTACAAATGCCTATCGACTTATCTGATGGTGCAGAACTCAGACTTACCATAGCCAGATACTTCACTCCTTCGGGAAGATCGATTCAAAAGCCTTACGGGCCAGACTATGAAGCCTATGAACGAGATTGGATGGAGCGCTTCGAGCATGGAGAGTTTTTCTCTGCAGATAGCATCAAGTTCAATGATAGCCTGAAATACGAAACCACAAAAGGTAGAATCGTATATGGCGGAGGTGGAATCATGCCGGATTATTTCGTGCCACTCGACACCACCTATTCCTCAGCCTATGTAAGCAGACTTTTCAACTCCGATTCCTCAAGAGAGTTCATTTTGGATTACACCAACAAGAACAAGGACAAGTTTTCAGACATGAGCTTGGAGGAATATTATAGAGATTTCGAAGTCAGTGATGCCATGCTGAAAGACTTGGTAGCAGTGGGAGAAAAGAATAAAGTCAAGTTTGACTCAAAGGACTTTAATGAATCAGTAGATTACCTTAAGGTACTGGTGAAAGCACATTTGGGTCGTCAGATTTATGACGACGATGCATTCTACATGGTCATCAATGACATCAACGAAGTTTATCAGCAAGCTATCAAACTATTCGACGAGGCAGAAAGAATCGCCATGGCTACTGATCTGAGCGAAATGGCAGAAGAAGAATAAGTCGATTGTGAAATTATAATTGAAAGGACCAACCTTGGGATTAAGGTTGGTCCTTTTTGCTTTCGTTCAGATTAGGCCTATCTTGAGAAAACTCAAAATTAACTATTCATGAAAGTTTTCATTCTTTTGTTAGCTGTATCCCTGGCCATGTCAATCCCCCTATCTGCTCAAATCAAAGTCAATCACATTGCCGTGCATGTTTCTGATCTGGAAAAGAGCATGGCCTTCTACCAATCTATTCTGGACTTACAGGAAATTGATGAACCTTTCAAAGATGGTTTACACGCTTGGTACGATATCGGTGGCGGGGCAGCTTTGCATTTGATCGAAGCTGATCGAGTTCCTACTGAAATCTCCAAGACCAATCATCTTTGCTTCAGCATGTCTGACATGGACAGTTTTATTCAGCGACTCAAAGCTGCCGATTATCCATTTGAGGATTGGCCAGGAAAAAAAGGACAGATTACCACTAGACCTGATGGAGTCCGACAGATTTACATTCAAGATCCAGATGGATATTGGCTGGAAATCAACGATGATTATTAGTCTTTTTGACTATTCGTCATGATACCTTCAACTGCCAAATTTTTTCAATAAACCGAGATGGAAGGTATAGGCGTGAAGTATCTGGATGCTGAGCATCTTGGGCCATTCTACCGAATCCATTTTCTCACAGGAAGAAAAGCGAAAACACCTTAAATCAAAAAAGCCCGATCAGCTATGAACTGATCGGGCTTCTAATTTTTATCAAATCGGGGATTTAATCCTCATAAATTGGCTGTGGCCAGCTATCATTTCCTAGATTAATATCTGGAAGCACCTTGTCTGGATCAATCACCACAGACTTCACTTTTTTGGTGGTCTTGATCAAATGATTCCAAGTATCTCCACGCTGCCAGATCTCCACAGGTAACATTTGACGTTCTTTGCTACCATCTTCAAATTCTATTTCCAAAAGTACAGGCATTGGAATGTCTCCTTTATTGTTGATTACCGCTACATAATTCCCTGCGTAAGGAACCACGGCATTTAAGCCCAAATCGATATTTCCATTGCCATAAAACCATCCCTGCCAGAACCAGGAAAGATTTTCGCCAGCTACATTTTCCATGTGATTGAAGAAATCAGTAGGCTGAGGGTGCTTGTAGGCCCAAGTCTCAATGTAAGATCGAAAAGCATTGTCAAATCGCTCTGCACCAAGAACGTATTCCCGAAGCATAATCAAGCCAATCGCTGGCTTCATGTAGGCTACCATACCCAAATTAGAGGTATTGGCTACATCCGGATAAGTATCAATCCCCTCCCGATTTTCATTGAGGAAGTAATTATTGTATCGACGAGTCTGATTCAGTGTAGATGGATATTCTCCATCATTGAAAGCCAAAGTACTGTAGTGATTGATAAAGGTATTGAAGCCCTCATCCATCCAAGCATAGCGACGCTCATTATTTCCCACAATCATCGGAAACCAGTTGTGTCCAAACTCATGGTCAGTCACTCCCCAAAGACCTTCGCCCTTTGAAGTATATCGGCAGAAGTTCAAGCCTGGATATTCCATTCCACCAATATCTGCAGCCACATTGGTAGCAGCGTCGTATGGGAATTCATACCACATCTCCGAGTAATGCTCAATTGAAGCCTTGGAATACTCCGTGGAACGGGACCAAGCTTCTTCTCCGTCAGATTCCTTTGGATAGACAGATTGAGCTAAAATGGTCTTTCCGCTAGGAAGGTTGATTTTAGCAGCATCCCAAATGAATGTTTTGGAGGTAGCAAAAGCTATATCACGAGAATTTTGGATCTGAAAATGCCAAGTAATCATTCCCTCCTGCTTTGGACGGGTTAATTCTGTATTTTGAATCTCTTCAGGAGAGACCAAGTATACTGTCTCGTCGCTATTCTGGGCCTTTTCATATCGATCCATCAATTCCGAAGAAAGGACCTCCTTCGGGTTCATTAATTTCCCACTCCCCACTACGATGTGATCATAAGGGACTGTTACCTTGTAATCAAAGTCTCCATACTCTAGATAAAACTCTCCCGCACCCAGATAAGGCTCCACATTCCATCCTTCGATATCATCAAAGACTGCCACTTTGGGATACCACTGCGCAAAGGCATATATCCAGCCATCCTCAACCTGTAGCCTTCCCATTCGATCCATACCTTTTTGAGGTACTTTGAAGGAAAAATTCATGGAGATGGTAGCAGTTCCTCCCTTTGCTGGAATAGGCTCATCGAACCAAACCTGCATACGGGTATCTGAAATCAAATACTTGGAAGACACATTTCCTTTCTTCCCAACTTTCGCCTGGACAGCGGAGATTTCATAGCCTCCATCAGTATCACCATTGTAGCGATTACCCTGAATTGGTGTAGTTAAAGTACCACGTGAATCCTCAGTAAATCGATTTTGCTCCAGCTGCAACCAGACAAAATCCAATTCCTCCGGGCTATTGTTGATATAGTCGATGGTTACTTTTCCTGCAAGGACGTGCTCCTCTTCGTTTAGCGTAACTTCAATTTGATAGTTAGCGGCATTTTGCCAGTAATTTTCGCTTGGCTTACCAGAAGCCGTCCGGGTGTAGGTACCCTTGCGATTCATAAATTCTCCAAAGTCAGCCTGGTTATTATCCAGACCTTGCTGAGCTATTACATTGCTCATACCAAGGCTACCTGTAAGTACCAGTCCTAAGAATAATTTTTTGATCATAATTTATCGATTTTTTAAAGCTTTAAAATTAAGGACTCTATCGCTATCCTCAAGCTAATTTTACACTAGATGATAGAGATTAACGATTTTTTACATGGGTCTAAAAATAGGATTCTTTAGTTTTTGACCTCAAATTTGCCTCACTATTACGCAAATCAAAAAATGAGATTACAATTTTCATTAATTATTCTTTTGCTGTCCTTCGGGAAAGTTTACAGCCAACAGGATAGCTTATCACAGGAATTGGATGAAATCCTAATTCAGGAAAACCGAATCCAAATCCCATTTTCCAAGCAAAGTCGAAACATCTCAGTCGTAACCAAACCTCAGCTGGAAACCACTCCGGCTCGTAGTCTCCAAGAAGTATTGACATTCGTGCCAGGGGTAGACGTCAGACAGCGTGGAGTTTCCGGAGTGCAGGCAGATGTCGGAATCAGAGGAGGATCTTTCAATCAGACTTTGATGCTTTTGAATGGGATCAAACTGACGGACCCTCAAACGGGCCATCACATGATGAATATTCCAGTACCCATGATCAATATCGATCGTGTGGAAGTTCTTAAAGGACCTGGAGCCAGGATTTTTGGTCAGAACGCCTATGCAGGAGCCGTCAATGTGATTACGGAACTTTCTGATCAAAAAAGTCTACGCTTACAAGGATATGCGGGTGATTTTGGAATGAAGGGACTGACAATGGCTGCCTCCCTTCCAACCGGAAAATACCGACAAAACATCAGTGCATCCTATGATGACTCGAATGGTCACTGGTACAACTCGGATTATCAAGTTACCAATCTGTTTTATGAGGGTGGCTTGGAATTGAATGAGAACCATGAATTCCGAGGAATGCTTGCCTACGCTGACAGGAGTTTCGGAGCTAATGGATTTTACACCTCCGCCTTTCCGGATCAATGGGAAAGTCTACAGACAACACTGGGAGCTTTGAGTCATCGCTATTCAAAAACCGCATTCAATCTCTTGTCTCGAGTATATTGGCGTCAAAACAAAGACGAATACCGATTGAGGAGAAATGAACCTGAATTTTTTCAGAACTTCCACACCTCGAATACTTATGCTGCTGAAATCAATGGAAGCTTCGAGTCAAAATTGGGAAAAACTGGATTTGGACTGGAAATACGGGAAGAAAGACTGGAAAGCAACAATCTAGGCAATCGTGACCGTACACTTGGAGGATTGTTTTTAGAACATCTTATCCAACTTGGAGACAAAGTTGACTTCAGAGCGGGAGTATACAGTAATTATTTCGATGACTGGGGATGGAAGCATTTTCCTGGAGCAGAACTTGGATTTCAGGCCAGCGAGTTTCTTCGATTTTATTCTAGTATTGGCAATAGCTTCCGAATCCCCACCTATACGGATCTTTATTACGTCGGCCCAACTAACATCGGAAACGCTGAGCTTCTGCCAGAGGAAGCCGGTAATTTTGAAATTGGCTCGAAATGGATCAAAGGAGGGTTTTTCGCTGAGCTGGTTTATTTCCAAAGAAACACTGATAATTTGATTGAGTGGACGCGTACTGATTCGGATCTTCCTTGGCAACCCCAAAATTTCAATGCGGTCAAATTCAAAGGGATAGAGTTTGCTCTTTCTTACCGCTTTCAGCCAAAGAATCAACTGCTTTTCCTAAAGGAAGTGCAATTTTCCTATAATTATATTGACGCCAGTCTGAACCCTCAAGAAGGAATAGAAACAAGATACGCCCTTACTGCTTTGAGAAATCAGGTAATAGGCGGTGCCTTGATTGGGATCCGTAAAAAAATTGAATGGAACACCAAAATGCGGTATACCGAACGGATGAGCTTAGATCCGTATTTTCTATTGGATATCCGGGTAGATTATAATCGTGCCGGAAAAGTGGGTCTATTTACTGAAATATCTAATCTCACCAATGCAGACTACATTGAGGCTGGAACTGTCCAAATGCCCGGTCGGTGGTTTCGGGCTGGGGTGATGATGAATTTAGAGTGAACTTAGACCAAAAATATTTCAAATGGACTAGTAAATCCATTCCACCTGTAGTAAAACCCACTTTTTTACTTTGAACTTTTAAATATGAAAACAGTCCTTATTGCCCATAATTACGAGCAAACGTCTTTTGCTGCGATGAGCTATTTCCTTGCTAATCATCTTTGCAATCAAGGGTACAGAGTGATTTTTATCTCAAAACGGCCATATCTCAATCAATCAGAAAAAAGAAAAATAGGTAAAGGAGAGTTGATATTATGCTCTTGGCCTAACAATTTCCGATCTACTAGCTGGTCAGATTTTGTTTTCTTTTACAAACTCTCAAAAAAGTATAAGCCTCAGGTTGTAATTGGTCACCACAACGGAACAATAACATCAGTCATCACTTCTAAACTATTATTTGGAAAAAATGTACTCACGGCTGATTATCATCACGTCTGCACAGAGTCATACCTTCTTGACAACCTAGGCCCAGACTGGAGAGTGAAGTTTTTCCTCTTTCGAAAGAAAATCCTTTACAATTTTTTCTGCGATATGGTGATATGTCCTTCTACTAAAGCTATTGAAGATGTTACCAACAAATTCAAACACAAAAATCCAGTCCTAATCTACAATCCACTTCCAGACAGGTTGACCACTAACCAATCGCCTGCTATTGAAGGAAATATAACAATTGGATACCTAGGAAGACTTATTCCTTGTAAAAACATTATTTGGTTGATTGAACAATTCCTCGTCTATGAATCATATAATCCTCAAACAAAAATCAAGTTGAAAATCGCTGGTGAAGGTTTTCTCAAAGAGGAGTTGCAAGAGAAAATAAAAAAATCCAACAGGATTATCTACCTCGGAGAAATTTCATACGAGGAAGTGGATGAATTTATCCAATCAGCACACTTTACAATCACGCCGTCTTTGGCCGATAATGCGCCAACAGTGGTTACCGAATCTTTGATGCTTTCGACTCCACCCATTTTATCCAATAGGGTTGGAACAGCCAATCTCTTTTCAAATATGGGAAATGCGTTTTTATTCAGTCCTTCTGATTCAGAAGGACTATTTCAGGTTTTCCGTAAACTAGAAACGATTTCAAATATTGAGTATAAAAGCTTATGTAGTGAAGCAAGGAAACTTTATTTAAAACATTTCACCATGGATAAATACTTTAAGCATGTTAATAGCATCATTCTAGACGAAAAATTTAAAAATGACAAATCCCATGTCTCTCCATAAGAAGCTGAATCAGTTTTAGAAAGAAAATTTTGAGACCAGATAAATTTTAAATTGAGAATCAAGGCCTTAGAATATTTCCTAAAAAAAATAATTTCTAATCTTTGGTTCGATCAAAATTCAGCTTACTTTTGCATTCCTTTTACACGAAAAGGATAGAGAAAATGGGAGCTTAGCTCAGTTGGTTCAGAGCATCTGCCTTACAAGCAGAGGGTCGGGGGTTCGAATCCCTCAGCTCCCACATTTTATTTACTTAATTTACCCATAAGGGAGCTTAGCTCAGTTGGTTCAGAGCATCTGCCTTACAAGCAGAGGGTCGGGGGTTCGAATCCCTCAGCTCCCACATTAGCCTCAGAGAAATCTGGGGCTTTGTTGTTTTATGCCACGCTACTTTCACATATTTTCCGCTCAGCAAACCGAAAAATACTATCCAAGAAAATAGCTCAGTTGGTTCAGTGCATCCCGATTACATCGGGAGGGTCGGGGGTTCTCCCGATATTGCATCGGGATCAGCTCCCACATCAGCCTCAGAGAAATCTGGGGCTTTGTTGTTTTATACCACACTACTATCAAATTTTGTCCGCTCATCAAACCGAAAAATACTATCCAAGAAAATAGCTCAGTTGGTTCAGGGCATCCCGATTAGATCGGGAGGGTCGGGGTTTCTCCCGATATTGCATCGGGATCAGCTCCGACATCAGCCTCAGAGAAATCTGGGGCTTTGTTGTTTTATGCTACGCTACTTTCACATTTTGTCCGCTCATCAAACCGATAAATACTATCTCGGACATACCTGTGATGACCTATCTGCCCGAATTCAAAAAGACCTTTCTACCTGTCCTATAAATAGGAAATTTCTCGACTACTTTTTAAAACCAGAAAACTATTATGAATTATTTTCTATCTACCATTTGCTTGTTTTTCATTTTTTCAGACACTTGCTCACAGAGCCTCGAATCCAAGCTTCTAGGAAAATGGAAACTCACCAGGGATGAAGGCTTTGCGTTTTTTATCAATGCTCCTGAATCCCAAAATCAACCCACAGACCAACAGGAGGCGTTTTTTGAGTTGATGGAGAGGTTTCATGATCAGTCTTTTAAAAACTTCTTTAGTCTAGACTCAATGACTTCGACTGTCTTGGATGGCAAAAATATTCTTCAGGAAAAATCCATTTGGAATGTAAGGGAAGCCGATTCTGTAATCACCTGGACGTCCCAGTTTCAACCTAAAGTACTTCAAGCAAAAATCATCAAATTGACGGAAAATGAATTAATCTTGACCTATCTACTCCAGGATTAAACTTTGGGCAGATTCAAAACTCACTATGAGAAAGTAATCGATGAATCTCCACTAAAAGAAAAAAGTCCCCGATAATCTTGTATCGAGGACTTTGAATCAGATTAATTGTATTATCAAATATCAAACTTAATTCCCTGAGCCAAAGGTAGCGCCGTAGAATAATTGATCGTGTTGGTTTGTCTACGCATGTAGGCTTTCCAGGCATCCGAACCTGATTCCCTACCTCCACCAGTTTCTTTCTCACCGCCGAATGCACCTCCAATTTCAGCTCCTGAAGTACCAATATTGACATTGGCAATTCCACAGTCAGAACCTGCGGCCGAAAGAAAAGCCTCTGCTTCGCGCATATTGGTAGTCATGATCGCCGAAGACAATCCTTGAGGAACACCATTTTGAATGGCAATTGCCTCTGCAATAGTTTTGTATTTAATCAAATAAAGAATGGGTGCAAAAGTCTCATGCTGTACGATTTCATAATGGTTTTCTGCTTCGAAGATCGCAGGTTTCACATAGCAACCTGACTCATATCCTTCACCCGACAACACTTCCCCTCCTACGATTTCCTTCCCTCCTTCAGCCTTGACCTTTTCGATGGCTGCTTCGTACATTTTGACGGCATCTTGGTCAATTAGCGGGCCTACGTGGTTTTTCTCGTCCAGTGGGTTACCGATCACCAACTTGCTGTAAGCTGAAGCCAATCGCTTCGCTACCTCATCAAATACGCTCTCATGAATGATCAAACGACGCGTACTGGTGCATCGCTGCCCCGCAGTGCCGACTGCCCCGAAAAGAGCACCTCGGATAGCCATATCCATATCTGCGTTTTCGGTGATGATAATTGCATTATTCCCCCCAAGTTCTAGCAGGGATCTACCAAGCCGCTCTCCTACTGCCTTACCGACCAGTTTTCCCATTCGGGTAGAACCTGTAGCCGAAACTAGCGGAACACGGGAATCATGAGAAAGCATTTCTCCTACTTTGTAGTCGCCTATAATCAGCGAGGAAATTCCCTCAGGCATTCCATGCTTTTTGAAAATTTTTGCCACGATATGCTGACAAGCTATCCCTGAAAGTGGCGCCTTTTCCGAAGGCTTCCATACAGTAACGTCACCGCAGACCCAGGCTAAAGCCGTATTCCATGACCAAACAGCAACTGGAAAATTGAAAGCTGAAATAATCCCTACAATCCCTAATGGATGCCATTGCTCATACATCCGGTGTCCCGGGCGCTCTGAATGCATGGTCAATCCATACAATTGTCTGGAAAGCCCCACTGCAAAGTCACATATATCGATCATCTCCTGAACCTCCCCGAGACCTTCTTGGTAGGATTTGCCCATTTCAAAGGAAACCAGTTTTCCTAGGTCAGCCTTAACTTCTCTCAGGGCATTTCCGATCTCCCGGACAATCTCACCTCGCTGGGGCGCTGGGACAAGTCTCCACTTTTCGAAAGCAATCTGTGCCGTAGAAATAATCTGCTCATAGGTCTCAGAATTAGCTTCTTGAACCTTTGCGATAGATTTCCCATCAACGGGTGAATCCGACGAAAAATAGGCTTGACCGGAATCCAGCCAGTTTTCACCAGTCGAAGATCCAAGATTTTCAGATTTGATACCTAGCCTTTCAAGAGCAGAAGAGATTCCAAAGCGATTATCCATTTCTATAAAATTTTGATTCAACCCAAAGCTAAATTAAATGGGGATGAGAAAAAATTAAGATTCATAGAAATCAACTTCATGAAGCGAGAAATTAACTCAGGCCAAATCTGCATGCTAAAGAGAGAATGCGTTTAATCCCTGGATATCAATCGCATAGGATTGATTTTCTGAAATTTCCTTTCGAAGTTTTTTCCAACAGCAAACTTGTAAATCAAATTGATCCGATAGTTTCCCGTGTTAATGGATTGGTCAAAAAGGCTTGCTTCTGCAAATGGAAGATTTTTCCAAACGTAATTTGCATTGATTGAAAACCTCCTGGAGTTATACCCAAAAAAACCTCTCAAGAAATAAGTCGGAAAGACTTTCCAAGTCTGAGTAGAAGTCCCATTTTGCCATCTTGAATGACCAAGACTGACATTTGCAGAAGCTACACCAGAAAGAAAAAATCCATTTCCGAAAACCAAGGTGCCTGCTAGACCAGCATTTGGACCGAATTGAAAGTAGTTCACTTGCTGAAAATTGGCAAAGGCCAATTCTTCAGAATCAGGAACTAATAAAGAATCTCCAAAAACCTTTCCCCCATAAATCTCAAAACCGTAAAAGGGTGAAAAAGCGGATCGTTTTTGAATTTGGGACTGATTAAAGGCCGCTTGGATTGAAAGCTTATCCCCATTTGGGAGATAGTTAAAATTCAATCCGATCTTTCTCATTTTCACATCTTGTCTCAAATAATCTTCATCTGAGCCTGCCAGTTGGTCTGCACTAAGCACAAATCCATTGTAGAACTGCCCAAATAAATCCACAATCATTTTTCGAGGGTAGATGTGAGCCTGAAGGTCCAAGTAGGCTGGAAAATCTCTTTGACGGTCTGGATTGAGAAAGCCAACCGGTCCAGCTATGTTCAACGTAAACTTCTGATAGGTAAATCCTATCCCAAGATTATTACCAGAGTTTGGCCGATAGATCAATTTATCAGAGCTATTCGGGGCATTAATTAAGAAATCAGAATATTTTTTAGAAAAATAAAACCTCAGTAAAAAAGTCTCAGGACTGACTTCCACATAGCCGGAATCATATTGGGACGTTTGAGCATTTAAAGCCAAATTACCAAGGCAAAAGGCAACGATTAGCGTACAAAACTTGAAGAGTCCGGTGAAGCTTTTTTGCATTAGAAATCAAATAAACGAAAAAATCCGGATGGCTATTCCGGATTTTTTCAAAACATTTAGAGTTCGAAAATGAGGTTTTCTCCTCGTTATTTGAAAGAATAGTTAACAAAGTTGCTTAATCACCGAAATAAATTTACTGAGTTAATTTAATAATGCAAATAAATATTTGGATTATTTTGAAAAAGGAGAGTGATTATTACAATTTTATCAGAAATACAAATCCCCATCTATCCATCAGATATTTATATGCAGGACCCACAGAAACCCATTGTATCCGTCATTATTCCGTGTTACAACCAGGCCGGTTATTTAGCCGAAACCATTCAATCAGCCTTCGAGTCTGATTACAGGCCGCTGGAAGTAATTGTAGTTAATGATGGGTCTACGGACTCAAGTCTACAAGTCGCTCTTTCCCTTCTAGAAAAATATGAAGGGTTAGAGGTCATTGATCAGGAAAATTCTGGGGTGGCAAGTGCCAGAAATGCGGGAATCAGGCAGGCAAAGGGCGATTTTATCTTGCCTCTTGATGGGGATGACAAGATCCATCCGCAGTACATTTCAAAAGCCGTATCAGTTCTTAACTCAAGACCAGCGATAAAAGTCGTTTACTGTAAAGGCAAGAAATTTGACGAAAACGGATTTAAAGACTGGAACCTAAAACCCTTTTCCAGAAGAGCTTTGGCACGGGATAATATGATTTTTGTATCAGCACTTTTTCGAAAAAAGGACTGGGAAGAGGTGGGAGGATTTTCGGAAGATATGACCATGGGAAGGGAAGATTGGGATTTTTGGATCAAAATGCTAAAAAATGGAGGCGAAGTAGTTCAGCTTCCCATGGTGGGTTTCTTCTACCGACTGACTCCTAACAGCAAAAGAAAGCGAACAGGCACAGATCAAAAAAAACGAGAGCGAATCGCCTATCTGAATGAAAAACATGCTGATTTTTTTGAACGGGAATTACTTGGCCCTCTCCGTTTTCAGCGCACTTGGTCAAGACCCTACAACAGACTTATGAAATTGCTTGGAAGACTTTAAGTTTTTCAAAGAATAAGAATTGATTTATTTTGCTGCTCACAATTTCCACCATGTCGATCAAATCCAGCTTTAAAAACTTTTATAAAGACCTTAGAATCTCTCTAAGCGCCAATGAAAACCCGATTTTCATGGCTTATTATCGGAAGTTTTACAAACCCAAAAAAGGGAGTCTTTCCGAATTCCTTTCTGAATTTTCACTTTCAAAAAAAGGAGATTTTACCGTCATACAAGTAGGTGCAAATGACGGTATCACCAATGACCCCATCCATAAGTTTATCAAGCGGGATAGGTGGAAAGGGGTTCTTTTGGAGCCTCAGCCAGCCGTTTTTAATCAGTATTTGAAAAAAATCTATCAGAAAAATGAAGGCCTCCACCCTATCTGCGCTGCAATAGGAAGAGAGGACGGCAAACAGAAACTTTACAAAATCGGATTTAGCGATATGCGCTGGGCTACGGGCTTGGCATCTTTTTCAAAAGAGAAAATCGAAGAGCTTTTTGAAAACGGAATTGTGGATAAAAACTGCAAGAAATTTGGGATCCCAATTCCGCAGGAACCTGAGAAGCGGATCAGCTTTGAATGGGTCGATGTGGTCTGTCCCGATTCACTTATCAAACGATACCAAATCAATCAGATAGATCTCTTACAAATCGATGCGGAAGGCTTTGATTTGGAAGTAATCAGGATCTTTGATATTCCTAAAAACACCCCGAAAGCTATCATCTTTGAAAATGTAAATCACAGCCAAAAAGACCTTGATGAATGCTATGAAATGCTAAAAAATCAGGGCTATAGCCTGAAGGAATTTGGTCGAGATACCTTGGCAATGCGATACCCTGAGGACGCATTTAAGCCTTTCTTTGATTAATAATTAAATCTTATCCAGACCTTTCCAATACTTCAAGAAGTAGTATTTGAGGGGATTCTTATACTTTAATTGTTTCCAAGGTCTACTTCCATGGGGTCTGTGCCATACCGGGGCATCCATCAAAACATAGTTTTGGAAGCCACAGTCCAGTGACTTAGAAGAAATAAAGGTATCATACCAATCCTTTGCATCGTCCAATCCTGTAAAGTCATATGCGGACAAGAACTCTTTCGAGAAAAGCGTGCAACAAAAGCTAAGACTTCGTTGAGTATTGATCTCGGATTCCTTCCTTCCCTTAAACTTAAGGTAAGGAAAATTGACCTCTCCGGATTCATCGACAGTGACTGAACCTGTCAGCCCGGAGGAGGAATGAGATTTCTGATGAGCCAAAAGCTTACTAATCGTATCCTTCTCGACAACCACATCTGATTCGATTACCAAAAGCGGAAGCCCAAGCTCCAAGGCTTTCTTTTGTGCTATCTGAAGGACAAGTTTGTAATTAGGGGATGGCGTATCTGTGATATCTTCTAAATGAATTAACTCATAGCCGATCGAATCCTTATTTCGCTCCAACTCCAGTTTTGTCTCTTCCGAACTGAAGTCATTAAAAATAATGTGAAGAACCTCCAGATCCGAGTTTGCAATGGCCCTGGCGGTATCCAAAGTGGTTTCTATGGAGTTTTTTACTGGAGTAATGACAAGAACCTGCGGCATGAGTAAGATTTTGAACAAAAATATACTTTTATGAAGCTGTAAAAAAATAACCCCGATTCTCACCGGGGTTAAATCTCTTAGGCCAGTTCAGCTAGCGTCTTTTTAATCCGCTTAAGCGCTTCTTTCAATTCATCCTCCGAAGCAGCATAGCTCAATCTCACACAATTGGGAGCTCCAAAAGCCCCACCAGTCACAAGTGATACATTTGCCACTTCGAGTAGGTAAAGACACAAATCATCCGCATCCTTTACAGTATGTCCGTGCGCTGATTTTCCAAAAAATGCAGTTACGTCAGGGAAGAAATAAAAGGCTCCTTCAGGGATATGAGTTTTGATGCCCGGGATTTCCTGAAGTAGATCTAAAACAAGTTGTCTTCTGTTGAAATAGGCCTCAGCCATTTCTTTTGATGGAGTCTGATCTCCAGAGATTGCCGCTAAAGCTGCCCGCTGAGCGATACCTGTTCCACCGGAAGTAAATTGTCCCTGAATTTTCTCACAGGCTTTTGCTATTGCCAATGGTGCACAGATATACCCAACTCTCCAGCCTGTCATTGCATATCCCTTTGAAAATCCGTTGACCGTGATAGTTCGATCAAACATTCCTGGAAGTGAGGCGATACTGAAGTTTTTGCCTGTGAAGTTGATCAGTTCGTAGATTTCGTCAGCAATCACCATGATACCTTCATGACTTTTGATCACATCTGCTATCGCTTCAAGCTCAGTTTGGCTGAAGACTGATCCTGTAGGATTACAAGGTGAGGAATAAATCACCGCCTTGGTTTTGTCTGTAATCGCTTCTTCTAGCTGCTGAGCGGTAGCCTTGAAGTTATTTTCCAAAGTTCCCTCTATCAAGACCGGTACGCCACCTGCCAACTTGATGATCTCTGCATAGCTTACCCAATACGGAGAAAAGATCACTACCTCATCACCTTCATTCAAAAGACACATGAACGTATTGGCGATGGAATGCTTCGCACCGGTAGAGACAACGATATTTTCGGCTTTAGCCTCAGAGATATTATTCTCTTCTCTTAGTTTTTTAGCAATTGCTTCTCTCAGATCCTGATAGCCTGCTACAGGGGGATAAGAAAAGTATTTTCCCTCGTCAATGGCATCTTTTGCAGCTTCTTGCACATGTTTAGGAGTCTTAAAGTCCGGCTCGCCTAGGCTAAGCCCGATGATATCAATACCTTTGGACTTCAACTCGCGAGCCTTTTTTGCCATGGCTAGCGTAGCGGATTCCTCCATGTTCAAGATGCGATCTGATAGAATAGAATTCATTTTTTGATAGGTTTTTTTACAAATTCCTCAAAAATAGGCAGAAGATTATTAATTCTAAACAAACCGATAGATTTGATCTTGAAATGTTATTTTTGAAGAGAATACAGCAGGCAAATCACCGTTAATTGAGTATGAAGCATTTCATTCTGTTTAGTCTTTTGACCATGGGTACTCTATCCATGTGCTTTGGGCAAAAAACTGAAGAAAAGAAAACTGATCCAGACAGCTCGGGAGTAGTGGACTCCTACTTGCTTCCTACAACTATGCCTTTACTTTTGTTTGATGATTCGGAAGAAAAGGAAGAGAAAAAGGCCAAAAAGAAAAAAATCCGGAAAAACATCTATTTCGGAATCAAAACTCGACGAGGCTTTCTCAGAAGGGATTTGAGAGGGCAAGACATTGTCGAACTATTCAATTACACCGATGCCGAGCGTCAACCTGATCCGTACATTCGGGATGTATTTTGGTACGATCCAGGTGAAAAGAGTATTCAAAACGAAAATTATCAACCGGGCCAAGGCTATCTTCTTCACGGTCCGTATGAGCGAAGAATCAATGATGTGGTAGTAGAAAGCGGAATGTATTACTATGGCATGAAGCACAAAACCTGGATGCTATTTGATCAGCGTAATGTTCTTCAGGATAAGAATCATTTCGAAGAAGGGTGGCCGCGTGAGTCACGGATCACCTATTATAATCAAAGCAGCAAATCCATCGAAAAAATTATTCCTGTTCAATACGGATTAGAAGAGGGGTACTTTTTCCACTTTTATGAAGATCAGCAAATAGCCGTCACTGGCGAGTACCAATTTGGGCAGAAAGTTGGTCTATGGACAGAATATTGGGACACAAACAACGCGAGAGCTATTCGGAAGCGGGAGATTCAATACCAAGAAGAACCCTACATGGACGACTTTAGACCTTACATCCGTGCCGAGTGGGATAAGGATGGAAATCTGATCTATCGAAGCGAAAGAGCCAATTAATTCTCTCGGAATTTGAATTGCTGCCCTCCTACTGAAGCCTCATACATCAACCCTCCCTTCGTTCGAGTAAAAACCGCAACGCCATCCACATATTCGGCATTGGCAGAAGCACCTGATGCAGCAGCTACAGCAGAGACCTGTGCAGCCATTTCTATCTTTCCAGTCTTGAATCTATCCCAAGACTCTTCATCCTCAAAAAACACCACCTCGCTGTAAGCCTGTCCTCCCGCCTGAAAGCCGATCGTGATTTGAGTCATCTTTGCAAATCCAACAAACTCGCCTTGCTCATAGGCCACTCCATTTCCGGCAGCTCCTCCTACTCCAAGTCCACCTTTCCCTACATTTGGTAATATGATATAGCCATAAGCATTTTCAAAAAGCTCACTCATAGAGGGATCATCCTCCAAAAACTCCGCCTTTGCCTCCTGGGAGTCCTCTAAAATTTGTTGGTCCTTTTTACTGCTTTGAGCATTTGCAAAGGTTGAAATCATCAAAAAGCTTAGGCAAAGCAAAAAGAGTTTCGTGGGGCAGGTATTAGTAAAATGCATCTTCAAACTGTTTGAAATTAATGTTTCCTGATTTGTCTTTGTAAACGCCGACAATATCAAATCTGATATCTTTATGCCAATCAATCTCATGAATATAGGCATCCGCTGCTTTTACGATCAGCTTTTTCTTGCCGTAGTCCACAAATTCCTCTGCAAAACCATAGCCGGTACCAGATCGGTATTTGACCTCAATGAAAATTAATAATCCTTGATACTTCATGATCAAATCAATTTCAGCATGCTTGTAGCGATAGTTTGTTTCCAAAAGCTCATAGCCTTTCGATACTAGCCATTCACATGCTAACTCTTCAGCGCGTTTTCCGCTCTCATTGTGTTCGGCCATGCTAGATTTGATTAATTTTGAAAAATCCGAACGAATACACCTAAAGCAAGGTTTCTACTTCAACTTCGGAGAAAGAATTATGAATGAAGTTATCAATAAAAAAGTGAATTTCATAGACCTTGGACCCATGGACTACCAAGCCGCCTGGGACTATCAAGAGTCACTTTTTGATGAGATTGTCAAGCTGAAAATCGCGAATCGGAAAGCAGAACTTTCCGAGCAAAAGGCCAGTAAAAACCACCTGCTTTTCGTCGAACATCCTCACGTCTATACCTTGGGAAAAAGCGGAAAGCAAGAAAATCTACTTCTGGATGAAAAAGGTCTGGCAAAGCATCAGGCAAAATTCTACAAGATCAACCGGGGAGGCGATATCACCTATCATGGCCCGGGACAATTGGTAGGATACCCTATTTTAGATTTGGAAAACTTCTTTACGGATATTCACAAATACCTCCGTTTTTTGGAAGAAGCCATCATTAGAACACTTGCCGATTATGACGTTGAAGCCGGGCGAATCGAAGGACTCACAGGGGTATGGCTCGATCATATCAAACAGCAGAACCCACGGAAAATATGTGCCATGGGAGTCAAATCCAGTAGATGGGTTACCATGCATGGCTTTGCTTTCAATCTCAACGCAAACTTGGAATATTTTGGCCATATCGTCCCCTGCGGCATTGATGACAAAGCGGTCACATCCCTCCATCTTGAACTAGGCCATCAAGTGGATGAGGCTGAGGCTAAAGAAAAAGTAAAAAAACACCTCGCAGATCTATTCGAATGGGAATGGGTCTGAATGATTATTAAAGGATGAAGAAAGATATTGATTTTTCTCCGGTGACTGGAGTGAAACTCGCAATTGCAAAAACGGAAACGGAATCAGGGGAAGATTGGGCGGTTTACATCATCAACCTCAACCTGATCGAACTCAAAAATGTCATGATCACTTCGAAAGGGTATGGCGAATTGGAAGGAGAGCAACGAAAAACCTCCACCCTCCGTCATCTCATCGAGGAATTAGGGGCCCAAACTGTCGCTAAAATCGAACCCATTGACCCTGCTGTATTCGAGTTGACCAATGAATTTTGGGTGAGCTATTACATCCTAGATCAGATTTTTGACAAAAAGTTTATCTTTACTCCAGGCAGTTTTCACCCCTCACTGCAGCGGATGATACCCGAACTTGGACTGGAAGGGGTTTTACATAGTTAGAAATCCATGGCAGATTTTTTTGATCAACTAGGCGATATATTGTTTTTGGACATTGAGACAGCCTCTCTAACAGGGCGGTTTGACGAGCTAAATGAGCGGCTGAAAGAAGAATGGATAAAAAAAGAACAACATCTCCAAAAGGATCCTGAGGGCCTCATAGAACCCGGCTCGCTGTATTTTGACCGAGCAGGCATTCATGCTGAATTTGGCCAAGTCATTTGTGTAGGCGTCGGCTATTTTCAGTGGAAAAAGAAAGATAAAAAGCTGATTTTCAGATCGAAAGTATTTCAGGATGAAAACGAGCGGGAACTATTAGTCTCCTTTTCGGAGTTACTCCAAAAGAAAAAATGGGTTCTCTGTGCACACAACGGCAAAGAGTTCGATTTCCCCTACCTTTGTCGACGAATGCTCATTCAGGGAGTCCCTTTACCTGAACCCTTACAAATAGCCGGTAAAAAGCCTTGGGAAGTCCGCCATCTTGATACCATGGAACTTTGGAAATTTGGGGACTACAAATATTACACCCGTCTAGAATTATTAGCATCGGTATTTGGCATACCTACCTCCAAGGATGACCTCGACGGAAGTCAGGTAAATGGAACTTTTCACCTTGAAAAAGACACTGAGCGAATCAAGAAGTATTGTCTCAAAGATGTGGAAGTCACCGCTAGAGTGTACCTTGCAATGAACCCTACCCTGGATGAAATGGAAATAGAAGTAGTGCACCTTGAGGAGCTCAAAAAATCACATAAATAAACCGGGGAAATTTTTATCATTTAAATTAAACAAGACCCTTTATGGGAAGAAAATCTAATCGAAACCAAAACAACCAAAGAGGCAAATCACCCAGTGCTTCGCAGTTGGCTAGAAAAATCAAAACATTTTTAGACAATCACTATGGAGAGGAATACTCTGCCAAGCAGATTATCAAAAAACTGGAAATCAGAGACTCGCTCTCCAAAAATGCGGTAGAACCCATCCTCATCAAGCTAGTAGAGAATGGCACGCTATCCAAAAGTCCACGGAATTATTACGCGTCGAAAAAGGATCCAGATTTTATCATTGGAAAAGTGGATTATGTCAATCCCCGCTTCGCCTACATTGTGCCTGAAGACCCTGAAAAAACAGACGGAGATATACTAGTAAAAGAAGCAGACCTCAAGCAAGCCCTGGATGATGACCGCGTCCGAGTCATGGTCTATCCAAATAAAGGTCGAAGCGGAAGAAGTGAGGGCCGTGTATTGGAAATTCTGGAGCGGGCTCGCGATGAGTTTGTCGGAAGAGTGGAGATTTCCCCTCGGTTCGCTTTTGTCGTTCCTGATTTCAAAAAGATGCATAAGGACATCTTTGTACATCGAGGAGACCTAGAAGGTGCCCAGCACAATGAGAAGGTGGTCGTCAAATTGACCGAATGGAGAGAAGGAGATAAGAATCCAACAGGAAAAGTAACCCGAGTACTAGGAAAGGCTGGAGTCCATGAAGTAGAAATCCATTCCATTATGGCCGAATTTGGGTTGCCTTTTGAATACCCAAAAGAAGCGGATGCTGAGGCAAATGCTATTTCTGAAGAAATCAGCAAGAAAGAAATTCAAAAAAGGGAGGATTTCAGAGAGGTAACCACCTTTACCATCGACCCAGCAGATGCCAAGGATTTTGATGATGCCATTTCCTATCGAAGACTGGAAAATGGAAATCTCGAAGTAGGCGTGCATATCGCCGATGTGACGCATTATGTTCAGCCCAAAACGGCTTTGGAGCGGGAAGCCTACGAGCGTGCTACCTCCGTTTATCTGGTAGATCGAACAATTCCCATGCTCCCTGAGCGATTGAGTAATGGTCTTTGCTCTCTTCGCCCAAATGAAGATAAACTCACTTTTGCATGTGTTTTTGAGCTAGATGAAAATGCGAAAGTGCTCAAGCACTGGATCGGGAGAACAATAATCCACTCGGATCGTCGCTTCGCTTATGAAGAAGCTCAAGAAAATATTGACAAGCAAGGAGGTGACTTTTTTGAGGAGCTTACCCATCTGAATGAACTGGCGAAAAAAATCAGAAAACAGCGCTTCCAAAACGGTGCGGTTAACTTTGAGACTGTAGAGGTCAAATTTAAACTGGACGAGAAAGGTACGCCATTAGGCCTGATGGTCAAGGAGCGTAAGGACATTCACAAATTGATCGAAGAGTTCATGCTATTGGCAAATAAGTATGTAGCAGAATTCATCTTCAAAAAGAACAACGGCAAGGATACCTTTGTCTATCGTACGCACGATTCGCCGGACATGGATCGATTAGAAGTCTTTTCTGGATTTGCAAAGCGATTTGGACACAATCTCAACCTAGACAATGAACGACAGGTATCGAGTTCATTGAATAAGCTCATGGACGAGATTCAGGGAAAACCCGAGCAGAATGTGCTAGAGCAACTTGCTATTCGGTCCATGGCAAAGGCCAAGTACACGACCGAACCAAAAGGTCACTTTGGACTTGCTTTTGCCCATTACACTCATTTCACCTCACCCATTCGACGCTATCCTGACATGATGGTTCATCGACTTCTTCAGCATTACTTGGATGGTGGAAAATCACCCGATGCAGAAGACTGGGAGAAAAAATGTCTTCACTCCTCAGATCGGGAAAAAAGAGCCGCTGATGCTGAGCGAGCATCCATCAAGTATAAGCAAGTGGAATATATGTCGCTGGCAGAAGATAAAGACTATGAGGGAATTGTCTCAGGAGTCACCGAATGGGGCGTATTTGTAGAAATCACTGAGACCAAGTGCGAAGGAATGGTGCGGGTATCAGACATCTCGGATGATTACTACGAATTCGATGAACGAAACATGCGACTCATCGGAACCAAATCAAAAAAAATGATCACTTTGGGCGACAAAGTCTCGGTTCGTGTAGTTAATACCGATATCGACCGAAGAACCATCGACCTGGAATTTGCAGATAATGACGAAAAACCCCATCGCACCCGAACTCCTAGATAAATTAGAGAATTTCCTCAGTACCTATTCATTCGGAAAAAAACCCGATGAACTTTATGACCCCATCCGGTATATTTTATCACTTGGAGGAAAAAGAATCCGGCCCTTGCTCAGCCTTTTGTCCTATGGACTTTATCAAGACAATCCTGAAAAAATCCTCAGTCAGGCTGCTGCAATAGAAGTTTTTCACAATTTCACCCTGATGCATGATGACATCATGGACGAAGCGCCTCTCCGCCGAGGAAAGGCGACAGTTCATGAAAAATGGAATGCCAATGTAGCCATTCTATCAGGTGATGTCATGCTAGTAAGGGCCTATGACCTCTTGCTGCCGAGTCCGGCTGATATTCTGGGTAAACTTATTCAGGAATTCAATCAGACGGCCGCCGAAGTTTGTGAGGGACAACAGCTAGACATGAATTTCGAACTTCGAGATGAAGTTCATGAGGACGAATACATCGAGATGATACGGCTGAAAACAGCTGTTCTATTGGGTTTTGCTCTTAAACTCGGGGCAATGCTGGGCAGAGCTTCAGAGGAGGATCAAAAGTGCTTGTATGACTTTGGTGTGAATATCGGAGTAGGTTTTCAGCTTAAGGATGACTTATTGGACGTCTTTGCGGACCAAGCAAAATTCGGTAAGCAGGTAGGTGGGGATATCATTTCAAACAAGAAAACCTTCCTCTTGATTAAGGCACTTGAGCTGGCAAAAGGTGAAGATGAAAAAGTTTTGAAAGATTGGTTAGCTAAGAAGGAATTTGATCCGGAAGAGAAAGTGAAAGCCGTCAAGGAGCTTTATGAAAAATTGGGTGTACGAAAGCTAGCCGAAAATAGAATGAATGATTATTTCCAGAGCGGATTCGAGCTTTTGGAAACTTTTGCTCAATCGGAAAACCCATATTACCAAAGCTTGCTGGAAATCACACAAGCCCTAGTCCACCGAGAAAAATAAATCATGAACGTATCCATCACGGTTATCATTATTGCCCTTACGGCAATCAGTAGCTTTTTGGCTTTTTCAAACCTTTCACTGATCGAACGCTGGATGTTCACTCCCTACTTGATCAAGCTCAGAAAGCAATGGGATCGCTTCGTCCTATCAGGCTTTATTCATAAAGACTACATTCACCTACTCTTCAACATGTTTACCTTCTACTTCTTTGGAAGGGTTGTGGAGCAGTTTCTGGCTTTCAAGTATGGAAGTACTACGGGGGGAATCATCTTTATCCTATTCTACCTCTTGGGGATAATCATTGCGGATATTCCTACTTACCTGAAGCATCAGGACAATTCCTACTACAGAGCATTAGGTGCTTCAGGCGGGACCGCAGCTACTGTCTTTGCCAGTATCATCATTCTTCCACTGGCTGATATTTGCCTATTTGGAATTCTATGCTTGCCAGGGTTTATTCTGGGGGCCCTGTTTCTAATTTACTCCTACACCAAAGGCAAGCAGGATAGCGACGGAATCAATCACGACGCTCACCTGTATGGGGCCTTATTTGGAATAATTTTCATTTTGGTTTTATCCCCGAATAGTGCTCTGGACTTTGTAGAGCAAATCAAAAATTTCAGCATATTTTAAAAAAACCTCCCTGAAAAATCAGGGAGGTTCAAATTTACTTTTTAATATCCAGCTTGGTTCTCAGCTCCTCGATATTCAGGAGTTTGGAAATTTCCTCCTGTTCGAGTCGCTTGAATCGCGCTAGCTGTACATCTATCTGCTCTGTCAATTCTGCTCTGACCTCCTCTGCTTGATCTGTAGGCTTGTAATCTCCATTGCCAGCGATTGAGTTCAAGTGAGCCAATTTATTATTCAGTCGAATCGGGAAATTCAAAGGGTCTTGCCCGCTTCGATTTTTGGTTTGATATAAAGTTTCCTCTATCTCAGTCATCTCCGCTTGAATGGCCTCCAAATTGGCAGGCTTGGTTTCCATACTATCCAACTCAGCACGATACTGACGAATCAGCTTGATGGTCTGATGAGTCTCTGTCAGTTTTCTATTGACATTCATCAGAAACTCAAACTGCTCCTCCAAATCGGCTTGGGTAGAAGGATATCTCGGATCTGCCAATACCTTGAATGGCTGAACTTGGGATTGTCCATCTAGAGTCATTTTCACTTTATAATCCCCAGGAGTCACTTTAGGCCCTCTCAAGCTAGCAGCCCACATAATCAGCCCGTCAAAGCCTTCTGCATCCTCTACCCGAAGATTCCAGTTGAACTCATTACTTCCCGCTTTTACCTTAAGTGTGTCACCATTATAGCCTTTGGAAGAAAATGTTCTGAGAACATTATCATTGCTATCCATAAACTCAATTCGAAGTTCATCCTTTGGTTCTTCCTTCATGAAGTAGTAAACCAAAACTCCTCCATCCCGATTTGTTCCGGCATAATTTGAGCTTCTGCTTGAGCCATCAATTCGATACGAATCCTGTGGTTTGAAAAGGTGTAGAGCTTTGTTTTCAATTCCTGGCTCTGCTTGGTGAAGCACTGTCAAATCATCAATGATCCAAAAAGAACGTCCCTGAGTTGCTGCAATGAGGTTATTCTCTTTAATGGCTAGGTCTGTTATTGGAACGATCGGCAGGTTCATCTGAAGCGAATGCCAAGTAGCTCCATCATCTTTGGAATAATACATGCCAGTCTCTGTACCTGCGTAAAGCATTCCACGCTTCACTGGATCGGCTCTTACCACTCTGGTAAAGTGCTCCGGGTCAATCCCGGATGTGATTTTGGTCCAGGTTTTCCCATAATCCTTTGTTTTGTACAGATATGGCTCGTAGTTCCCCATTTTGTAGCCTGTAGCAGCAAAATAGGCCTCAGCTGGGTCAAATGGGCTCGCTTCGATGCTATTGATCTGTAGCCATTCCGGCATATCACTTGGTGTGACATTTTGCCAAGTCTCTCCATTATCTGTGGTCACATGCACCAAACCGTCATCCGATCCAGCCCAAATCACACCTTGCTTTAAAGGAGACTCAGCAGCAGTGAAGATAGTCGCATAGTATTCCACAGAGGTATTGTCCTTGGTGATCGGTCCTCCTGAAGGCCCTAGCTTGCTCTTATCGTTTCTTGTAAGGTCAGGGGAAAATACCTCCCAGCTTTGTCCCTCATCTCTAGACCTGTGAAACTGATTACTCGTGGTATACAATAAATCTGAATCATGCGGAGAGAAGAAAATAGGGAAATTCCACTGGAATCTGTATTTCATATCCTCAGCTCCATGACCCATAGGATTATCAGGCCACACGTTTACAGAGCGAGTAATTCCTTTGTCATGATCTACACGAGTCAAGTATCCACCATAAGACCCTCCATAAACGATGTCATTATTATCAGGGTCTGGTGCAATCCAACCGGATTCTCCACCTGCTGTTGGTTCCCAATCATCCTCGGTGATTCCTCCTCTTCCATCAATTCGATGTCTGATTCTCACCGTGGAGTTATCTTGCTGTGCTCCATAGATTCTATATGGGAAAGAGTTATCAGTGGTGACGCGGTAAAACTGAGAAGTTGGCTGATTCATGTAAGTTGACCAGCTTGCACCACCATCTTCAGAGATTTGGGCACCGCCGTCATCTGCGATAGCCATACGCTGATTATTGTTTGGATCAATCCAAAGGTCGTGATGATCACCATGTGGAGCATTGGCTCCTTTGAAGGTTTTACCACCATCAGTGGATTTGTGATAGCTTACATTCAATACATAGACCGTTTCCTCATCCTGAGGGTCCGCGTAGATTCTTGAATAGTACCATGCACGCTGACGTAGACTTCGGCCTTCATTGGTGCGAGTCCAAGACTCACCTGCATCCATGGATACATATACACCACCGTTTTCATTTTCTATGATGGTATACAAGCGATCTGAATTCAGAGGAGAAACTGCAATCCCCATGATTCCGAGAGTTCCTTCTGGAAAGCCTTCTTTTTGGGTTAGGTCTTCCCAGTTTTTACCTCCGTCTGTGGACTTAAACATTTTACTGCCTGGCCCTCCACTCTCAAGTGAATAGGGTGTACGCTTGATTTCCCAAGTAGTGGCATAGATGGTTTCAGGATCATTTGGATCCAAAACCAGATCCACTGCTCCAGCTACGTCACTGACATAAAGGACTTTTTCCCAATTGGCACCACCGTCGGTCGATTTAAAGACTCCTCTGGTTTCATCAGGCTTAAAGATATCTCCCATCACAGCAGCATAAACTACATCAGGGTTTTCGGGATGGATTCGCAGTCTTGCCACAAATCGTGACTTATCAAGTCCGGCTCTCTCCCAGCTTTTTCCGGCATCGGTACTTTTCCAAATACCATATCCAAAAGAAACATTCCCTCTTACGGTTTTTTCACCACCGCCTGCATAGACGACACTGGTGTCACTTTCTGCAACGGCTACTGCTCCAATGGATCCACCGAAGTAGCCATCAGAAACGGATTTCCAGGTTTTCCCGGAGTCTACTGTTTTCCAAACTCCTCCACCTGTACTTCCGAAATAATAAGTGTGGTCTGATCCACTTACCCCTGTAACGGCATCGGATCGCCCACCCCTGAATGGGCCGACTAAACGCCACTCTAGCGCTTTATACACCTGAGGATCAGGGACATTTTGGGCTTTTGCTTCAAAGAGAAATAATGATGCTATGAAGAGCATCACTAATCCCAATTGCTTTGTTTTGTTCATAGATATTAAGGTTGGCAATTTTTTATGGTTAAAACTTACTTAATTTTTTCTATTAGGGCGGAATCTAGTGGGAGATTTATTACCAAAATCGATCAATCGGCTCTTTCATACTGCTTTTCCAGATGAGGAACACCTTCTATCATCCATTTAGGAGCAGGCTTGTCCATGAGGTAATGATCAAAATAAGCCTTCATTCTTCTTTGAAAATCCTTTTGATTCGCTTCGTTGGCCAAGTGATGCCCTTCCTTGGGGTAGGAAAGGAAAATCACCTCTTTACCATTTCTTCGAGCCGCATTGAACAACTCCAAGCCCTGAGACCAGTCTACGGCTCCATCATCCGTTCCGTGAAGTATCATGAAAGGTGTCTTAATATTGGGCACATGATGCATGGGGTTCTCCCGCTGATAATCCTCCCGATGTGTCCAAGGAGTTACACCCCTACCCATTCTCACCTGACCAATTTCCATGATACCATGGTGGACTGTCCCGGAGCTTCCATAGATATTGTTATAAAAGCTCTCCAGATTGGTCGGAGGAGCTCCCGTGACAATGCATCTAAACATATCCGTCTGAGTAAGGATAAAAGAAGTCTGATATCCACCCCAACTGTGACCTTGAAGCCCAATTCGATCTGCATCGGCATATCCTAGCTTGATCAATTCCTTGGCAGCTGAAGTAATGACATCCAACGAACTGGTTCCCGGACGACCTTCATCAAAAACGATATCCGGCATGAATATCAAATAGCCATTACTCGCGTAAGTAGAAAAATGAGGTCGATCATCGTAAACAGGCATGGAATACTGATGATGGCGATTGGACATTTTTTCATAGAAGTACATGATAGTTGGATAGGCTTTGCCCTCCTCATACCCTGCAGGAAGCGTCAATGTCCCTTGTAATTTATTACCTCTGCTATCA
Source organism: Algoriphagus formosus (assembly GCF_002807035.1). Lineage (GTDB taxonomy): Bacteria > Bacteroidota > Bacteroidia > Cytophagales > Cyclobacteriaceae > Algoriphagus > Algoriphagus formosus. The sequence goes on from NZ_NIUC01000005.1 coordinate 50,836, forward strand.
GTAAAGTCAATAAGTTTTCGCTTTCCCCAAGCATATTCTGCCTGTTGAGGATTGGCATCGGTAATCCTTTCCTGACTTTTGAAAGCAGTATTGGCGACGTAATAATCAGGAAAATTCTCAAAGGTCTGTTTGGTAAAGAAGACCCGATCAGATTCCTCGGCCTTCATAGGGTTACCATAGCTCCAATCTTCATAAACCAGTGGTTTGGGAGATTTACCCACCTCTAATTCATAAAATCCTTCCTTTTTAGTCCACTCTCCATAAGCTGATAAAAGTAGAGCTTGATCGGTATCCACCCACTCTTGGTTTGGATCAAGCTGTACCAGGCGGAATCTGATTTCCTCAGCATCTCCAATTTTGGTGATATTTTCCGCAGAGGAGCCATCCAAGGCAAGCTGCCAAAGGTCAAATTTGTGATTGACAATTACATGCTTACCATCCTTAGTCCAGCCAGCCACTCCATAGGGAGGCTTTTCATGCGGATAAGGATGCTCCAAATCCATAAATACTAGGGGAGCTTTCGAAGAAACATCTGTGATCTGCTCAGTGTCAAAATCATAAACCATCAAGGCTGTATCTTTCTGATACAAATAATATCGACCGTCCGGCGAATAACTCAATGGACGCTTGACCTCTTTCGCAATGAGCTTTTTATCACCGGAAGTAATATCGACTCGATAAAAATCAGCTGGAGAAACGCCCCAGTTCACATCACTGATATACGGGGTTTCATCTCTTCCCAATCGGTATTTTGGATGCTTAGAATCCAAAACCGTCCTCATTTCCTCATCAGCCAGTTGCTTGAAATCGTCATTTTGGAAATGATAAACGGATTGATAGGTAAAGTTTTTATTCCTATTGGCTCTTACAATCTGTACTGACTGAATGTAGGGATCTTTCCAATGCCATACGTCCACATTAGCAATTGTATCCTTATTCATTTTGATTTTCTCCTCCTGCTCCTTAATTCCAAAAAAGATAGACTTACCATCTTCGGAAAAGGAAAGGGCTTCTTTATCACTGATGACAAAGTCTGCTGGAAAGCCAGATGATTTGGAGTCCAGCGTAGCCATCTTCGGTTCCATATCCAGATTATAAAAAACCAACAAATCATTGGGCTGCTGCCAAAGAGTATCCACTTTATTACCTCTTAAAACCGCAAGTTGGTTTCCTTTCTCTTCATACTCTTCCTTTTTGGCATTTTGGTCATCCCAAGTAAGGCTTTGATAGCTGGCCTTGGAAGCATCCAACAGATCAGTGGACTTTGAGCTCAATGACAACAGGTAAACACCGTTGCCAATTTGATCTTCCGCATCAACAAGGTAAGCCAAATGCGAACTCTTCTGATTAAAAGCGAATTCACTTACGTTTCCTATTGACATGGCCTGCTCCTTATCAAGATCATAGAGAATCAGGTCTGCACCTTTGGCACCCTCAGGCTTATTCTTCAAAACTGCCCAAAACTTGCCATCATTTGAAAATGCCATTGAAGCGGCATTGGCAATTGAGTACTCTGCGTCTCCGGAAAGCTTACGCACATGAGCTTTTTGTTCGATCGGTTTTTTGGCCTTTTTGAGCTTTTCAGCTTCTTCTTCAATAGGTCTGGTGAAATAGGCCACATAGTTCCCTTTTTTGGAAAATGCAGGCCTCGAACCGTTTGGAACGCGGATAATGGATCGATCCGCTACTGACATAATATGAAGCGTATCATCAGATCCATTTGGTCTAAGGGAATAGGCGAACCAGTCTCCTGTAGGAGATACTTCCGGCGAAATAATCCTAGACCACTTGGGATAGTCTTCTAATTGGAGTGTCTTCTGCTGAGCCTGAAGGTTCAGACAGGAGAAAACAAACAGACAGATTAGTGTAAATATTCTCATATGCAGTGGATTAAGCTATTTATAGACAATGGACAAGATTGACCACTGCAGTTAAAAAACAAACACAAATTACATCTGAGGTAAAAATAAAATCATCGGGCACAAAAAAAGGGCGATCTATCGATCGCCCTTTCATTTGAATTTATAAAACTTAAGCTTCAGCAGGAAGCACGTTTACAATTGACTTACCGTCAGCTTTCTTTACAAAAGCAACTTTACCGTCCGTCAATGCAAACAACGTGTGATCCTTACCCAATCCTACGTTTTCGCCAGGATGATGCTTAGTACCTCTTTGTCTTACGATGATGTTTCCGGCGATTACAGCCTCACCACCAAACTTTTTCACGCCCAATCTCTTGGAGTGGGACTCTCTACCGTTTTTGGAACTACCTACACCTTTTTTGTGTGCCATGGTTTAATACGTTTAAGGTTTTCTAAAATGAAAACTTAGAGTGAAATATTTTCGATCAATAACTTAGTGAAATCTTGTCTGTGACCATTCTTCTTCTTGTAGCCTTTTCTACGCTTCTTTTTGAAGACGATCACTTTATCACCTTTAACATGATCCAGCACCTTGCCAGATACCTTTGCACCTTCTAGAAGTGGTGCGCCTATTGACACATTTCCGTCAGCTTCTGCCAACAGTACTTGGTCAAATTCCACGGAAGCGCCAGCCTCTGCGTCCAATTTAGGAGCGTAGATGGACTGATCTTTAGTTACTTTGAACTGCTTACCAGCGATGTTTACGATTGCGTACATATTGTGATTTTGATTCTTTATGAAAATCGGAGTGCAAATATAGATAACTATCCGATAAGAAAAAAGCTTACTTAAAAATTCGATTTTGGAATTACCCTGATTTCTATTCGAGACCATCCAATTCGATAAATCGGTACCTTTATGACTCAAAAAATAATCATCAAGAAAATCTAGACCTTACAAAATAATATTTTTTACTCAAAGACATTTCCATATTATATTGATTTTCAATGGTTTAATAGAATTTAAAAAATTGACCTACGTTCAAATTTTTGATTGAACAGGATTAAAAAAAATTTTTTTGAAATAATTGAAAAAACTTTTCACCCCCTGTAAATTGATAATTTTTTAAACCTTAACTTGATTTAAGACATATTTAAATATTGATTTACAACCTATTATAATGTTTTTGACCTTTGGTCAATTACTCAATTCAAGTTGCTCTTAAGGGGTTTTATTTATCCAATTTGGTTCACATATTTGTTCAGAGGCTGTTCTGAAAAGGCAGCCTTTTCTATCCCAGAAGGTCAGATCCTTCGCCCAGTCAATTTTGAATCAGGAGATAAATTTTCCATTGAATAAATAAACAGAGAGAACGATGCAAGAGGAACCCATTTTAGTAGACAACAAGAATCGATTTGTTTTATTCCCCATTCAGCACCCTGATATTTGGCAATACTATAAAAAGGCGGAGGCAAGTTTCTGGACTGCCGAAGAGATTGACCTTAGTCAGGATTTAACTGATTGGAAAAATCTAAATGACGGCGAACGCCACTTTATCTCACACGTATTGGCCTTCTTTGCAGCCAGCGATGGGATTGTAAATGAAAATTTGGCTGAGCACTTCGTGGCAGAAGTTCAATATACAGAGGCTAAATTTTTCTATGGTTTTCAGATTGCCATGGAGAACATCCACTCTGAAACATACAGCCTTCTCATCGACACTTATATAAAGGATGCTGTTGAGCGAGACAGACTACTCAATGCCATCGAGCATATTGACTGTGTAAAGAAAAAAGCAGACTGGGCACTACGATGGATTGATAACGGAAATTTCCAGGAGCGACTGATTGCCTTTGCAGCAGTTGAAGGTATTTTCTTCTCCGGCTCTTTCTGCTCTATTTTCTGGATGAAGAAGCGAGGCTTGATGCCGGGACTGACTTTCTCCAATGAATTGATTTCCCGTGATGAAGGATTGCACTGTGATTTTGCTTGTCATCTTTACACCAAGCATGTGGTCAACCCACTTCCAAAAGACACCGTCCGCGAAATCATTATGGATGCGGTAGCAATCGAGAAAGAATTCGTGACTGACGCACTCCCAGTAAGATTGATCGGAATGAATGCAGATTTGATGTGTCAATACATCGAGTTTGTCGCTGACCGATTGTTGATGGAGCTTGGATGCGATAAAGTCTGGAACAGCACCAATCCATTCGACTTTATGGACATGATTTCCCTTCAAGGAAAGACAAATTTCTTCGAAAAGAGAGTTGGAGATTATCAAAAGGCAGGGGTAATGAAATCCCAAGAAACCTCAAGTGCTTCTCGTTTTTCTATCGAAGAAGATTTTTAAACAATACCCATAACCTATCCCACAACCTTAACCCAAATCGAAATGCTAGTAATCAAAAGAGACGGAAGACGCGAATCGGTCCGGTTTGACAAAATCACTGCCCGGATAGAAAACCTATGCGATGGATTGGATCCAAAATATATTCAGCCCATCGAAGTAGCCAAAAAGGTCATCGATGGTCTTTACGACGGAGTGAGTACTTCTGAGCTAGATAATCTTGCCGCGGAAGTATGTGCATCCTTGACGGTCAAACATCCGGATTATGCCATCCTTGCTGCCCGTATTGCAATCTCCAATCTCCATAAGACGACTAGCCAGTCTTTTTCTAATACGATGAAAAGACTATACACCTATGTCAATCCAAAGACTGGTGAGAACGCTCAGCTTTTGGATACGGAAGTGTATGGAATTATCAAGAAAAATGCTGCTCGCTTAGACGAGGCAATCGATTATAAGCGTGACTTTGGTTATGATTTCTTTGGATTCAAAACACTCGAGAGAAGTTATTTGATCAAACTGGATGGGAAAGTAGTGGAGCGTCCTCAGCACATGCTGATGCGGGTTTCTGTGGGAATTCATAAGAATGACATTGATTCAGTAATAGAGACTTATAATCTCCTTTCTGAGAAGTGGTTTACTCATGCCACTCCTACCCTATTCAATGCTGGTACTCCAAAACCACAGCTATCTTCTTGCTTCCTTTTGACAATGAAGGAAGATAGTATTGACGGTATCTATGATACTTTAAAGCAATGTGCTAAAATATCGCAGTCAGCTGGTGGAATCGGCCTATCTGTACACCATGTGCGTGCCAAGGGATCTTATATCAAAGGAACCAATGGCGTATCAAACGGTATCGTTCCAATGCTTCGTAACTTCGACATGACTGCCCGATATGTAGATCAAGGAGGAGGAAAGCGTAAAGGATCATTTGCCATCTATCTAGAGCCATGGCATGCAGATATCAAAGACTTCTTGGAGCTAAAGCGAAACCACGGAAAAGAAGAGATGCGTGCAAGGGATCTATTCTACGCACTTTGGATTCCAGACTTATTCATGAAGCGAGTAGAAGCCAACGAAAGCTGGTCGCTATTCTGTCCCAATGAGGCACCTGGACTTTCAGATTGTCACGGGGAGGAGTTTGAAAGACTATATGAAAAGTACGAGCGGGAAGGAAGAGCTAGAGAGACGATCAAAGCCCAAGAGCTATGGTTTGAAGTTCTTGAATCTCAAATCGAGACGGGAACTCCGTACATGCTATATAAAGACGCTGCAAATGGAAAGTCCAATCAGAAAAACCTTGGAACTATCAAGTCTTCCAACCTGTGTACTGAAATCATCGAGTACACTTCACCTGATGAGGTAGCTGTCTGTAACCTAGCTTCTATTGCACTTCCAAAATATGTGGCTACGGGTCCTGATGGAAAGCGATATTTCGACCATCAAAAACTCTATGAAATCACCAAAGTAGCCACCCGAAACCTCAACAAGGTAATCGATGTCAACTACTACCCTGTAGAAGAAGCTAGACGATCTAACTTCCGTCACCGACCAATCGGCTTGGGAGTTCAAGGCTTAGCTGATGCTTTCATCATGCTCAGAATGCCTTTCGATTCGGAGGAAGCTAAAGGGCTAAATGAAGACATATTTGAAACCATCTACTATGCTGCTGTGGAAACTTCCATGGAACTAGCGAAGGTGGAAGGTACTTATGAAACTTATGAAGGTTCTCCAGCCTCTCAAGGAATTCTTCAGTTTGATATGTGGGGTGTAAATCCGAAGTCAGGCAGATGGAATTGGAATGAGTTGAAAGATAAAGTGAAGAAGTTTGGACTTAGAAACTCCCTTCTAGTAGCTCCAATGCCTACGGCTTCTACTTCACAGATTCTGGGAAATAATGAGTGCTTTGAGCCTTACACTTCCAATATCTACACAAGAAGAACCCTATCTGGAGAATTCATTGTCGTGAATAAGCATTTGATGCATGACCTGATCAAGTTAGGCTTGTGGGATGATAAAATGCGTAACAGATTAATATCTACCAATGGATCTGTACAGGATATTCCAAACATTCCTCAAAACATCAAGGATCTGTATAAGACCGTTTGGGAAATCTCACAAAAAGTCATCATCGATATGGCGGCTGACAGAGGTGCTTATATCTGCCAGTCTCAAAGTATGAATGTCTTCCTTCAGGATCCAAACTTTGGAAAACTTACTTCCATGCATTTCTACGCCTGGAAGAAAGGTCTCAAGACAGGCATGTACTACCTAAGATCTCAAGCTGCAGCTGCAGCGATCAAGTTCACACTTGATAAGAGCGCATTGGTGGATCAGGAAGAAATTTCCACTCCTACTGCACAAGACTTGCAAGACAAACAAGCTGCAATCACTTGTTCTCTGGACAATCCAGATGACTGCGAAATGTGCGGCAGTTAAAAACTTTAGAGTTCGTCAATTTGAAAAAGCGCCTAGTAGTTCTGGGCGCTTTTTTTAGCTTTGAAAAAACAATAACCATGACTTCTGTAGAAATAGCCGAAAAAATCCAAAACCTAAGCGCCGAGCAAAAGCCAATTTTTGGAAGAATGACTCCCCAACATGTACTGGAGCACCTGACCATCACAGTCAAGCTTTCCACCGGCAGAATTAAAATCCCTGAATTCACCCCTTCGGAAAAACAGTTAGAAATGAAACGTCTTTTACTCGATACTGAGATGGAATTTCCCAAAGGGATCAAAGCTCCAAATGATACCGGTGACCTTCCTGAGCTTCGCCACCCAAACTTGGATACGGCCAAAGAAAAGCTGGTACAAAGCCTCGAAGAGTTTGAGGAAAAGTATAAACAAGAACCTGACTTTAAGGCTATTCATCCTCGCTTTGGCTATTTAAATCACCAAGAATGGCTGCGCTTTCATGCGAAGCACTTCAAACATCATCTCAGCCAGTTTGGAATTTGACATAAAAAAAGGGCGAAACGCCCTTTTTTCCTTTTTATCCATTTCCTCTCAGGATTTCCATAGGAGGTTGATTGATGATTTTTCGACCATTCAACCAGCCTAGCACAATCGTAAGTCCTGTAATCGCCAAATAGAGCATCAGGCCTGCGCCCCAAGCCGGTCTAAAGTTCATATCGAACACAAATGCGCTCAAGAGCCAAGTAGCTGCAAAAGACAAGATTATCCCTGACAGTGAGGCTAGACTACCTAGGAAGAAATACTCCAGCGTATTGATCTTACTTACAGTTCCAGAACCGGCACCAAGCGTTCTGAGAAGAATACTTTCTCGCATCCGCTGATATTTGCTGATGATGAGTGAAGAAATCAAAACCAAAATTCCCGTAGCAATACTGAAAAATGCCATAAACTGGATCACAAAGCTAATTTTGTTCAAAATATCTTCCAGCGTTTCGACGATCACTCCCAGGTTGACTATAGAAATATTGGGAAATTCCCGCACCACTTCAGATTGAATAGCCGCAGATTCCCGATCATTTTTGGTCCGTGTAATGATCACATGGAATTTAGGAGCTTGCTCTAATACCCCATTTGGAAACAGTACAATAAAGTTGGTCGAGACTTGATTGAACTTCACATTCCGAAAGCTTCCAATGTAGGTTTTGATTGGTCGGCCCTGCACATTGAATTCGATCTCATCACCGATTTTCAGATTATTTCCCTCTGCAAAACTGGCTGAAAGACTCACAAAAATGGAATCTCCCCGAGCACCAACTGGGATCAGTTCACCTTCTGCTATTGTCTCGGTATCAATCAATGTATCCCGGTAAGTGACTCGATATTCCCGGTTGTACATCCATCGAGAGTAATTTTCATCATCCGGAAGCTCTTCATTTTCTCGCTTATCTACTCCGTTGATCTCATTCAATTGCATCGTCACAATAGGGACCTCCTGCAAAATCCTCAGATCACGTCCAGTCACTTTTTCCTTTACAGCCTCCAATTGGGGTGTTTGAATATCAAACATTAGCAAATTGGGCTGATCTTCCTTATCAGCAAATTTTGCTTCTTCGAGCAATTGATTTTGAAGAAAGAAAAGCGTACTAATCATCGCTGTACCCAAGCCGATGGTAGCAATCAATGAGATGGTTTGATTATTGGGTCGATAAAGATTAGATAAGGCCTGACGCACAGTATATCGGAGTGAAATCGGTAAAAACTTCCGTACTGCCCACATGATCAATTGGCCAACTCCCCATAGAATACCAAAGGCAAAAACTACAAACCCGGTAAAGCCAAAAGCTAGCTGTGCTGATCCAAGTAAGTAATAGCTAAAACCCCAAATGAAAATCAAAATCCCGGCAATCACAGCCCATCGAGAGGGATCCTTCATCAATCTAGAATCTGCCGTCTCAGGACGAAGCGTAGCCATTGGGGACACATTTCGAACCTTTAACAATGGTAAAAGCGCAAATAATACCGAGACAAAGAGTCCGGTAATCACTCCAAAGCCTACCGAAAGCCAAGAAATTCCGACTGTCACTTCCACTGGCAAGAAATCTGCAAAAACAGCAGGGAGAATAAATTGTAACAATGTCCCGAGTATGGAACCTAAAATCGCCCCAAAAAGCCCCATCACAAGAATCTCAAAAAGATAGATCAAAAGGACATCCCGTGAGGAAACTCCCAAGCAGCGTAAAACTGCCACGGAGGCTAGTTTTTCCTTCACAAATACATTGACAGCAGAAGCCACACCTACACAGCCCAAGAGTAGAGCTATAAATGCAACCAAGCTCAAGAAATTGGACAGATTTTCAAATGACCTCCCTGTTGATCGCTTTCTATCTTCTACCGTATCTGCGTCAATCCGCTCGATTTCCCATTCATCCTCGAAAGGCTCGATAAGTAAATCAATGTCTGTATTTTCGGCAAATACAAAATAGCGGTTATACTCCACACGACTTCCGTATTGGACCAAGCCAGTTTCTTCCAGGTAAGCCATTGGAATATAGACGGCAGGAGCCACAGTGGCAGTGATTCCGGTTTGACCAGGCACCGACTGAAGTTCTCCGGCAATTTCAAATTCTACCTCTCCTACCTTGATGATGTCTCCCACCTGAGCATCAAACTGGGCCATCAAAATTTTCTCGACCAGAGCTTTTTTTCCTCCAGCTCGAAAATCTGCATCCCCCGAAGCTGGAATTGTCTCTAGATAACCGTAAAATGGAAAATCCCCTTCCAAGGCACGAACCTGAGTCAATCGACTAGCCCCTGTGGCTGGAAAGGCAACCATTGATGCAAAATTGACCTCGGAAGCTGTATTTAAAGCCATCGAATCGATGGGCTGATCTCCGATAGGTTTGTTGTTTTCAAGAACCAAATCCGCCCCTAAAAGCTCTTTAGCTTGATTATCAATATCCGAAGTGAGGTTTTCACCAAAACTGCTTATAGCTACCAAAGCGGCTATACCAACCACGATGGAACTGACAAAGAGGAGTAAACGTGAGATATTTTTTCGGAAATCCCGAAAAGCCATCCTTAGAATCCAAGCAAAATCAGGCATGGGCATCCTCCTGTATTTTTCCTCCTTTGATGTGTATGATTCGCTGAGTCTTACCTGCTAATTCAGTATCGTGTGTGACCAAGACAAGCGTGGTCCCCTTTTCTTTATTCAAGTCGAAGATCAGCTTTTCAATCATTTCACCAGTCTCAGTATCTAGATTCCCTGTTGGCTCGTCCGCGAAAAGAATTTTGGGTTCATTGGCGAAAGCCCTTGCGATTGAAACCCGCTGCTGCTCTCCTCCTGAAAGTTGCGTGGGATAGTGAGTCGCCCGGTCGCCGAGTCCTACTTTTTCCAAAAGCTCTAAGGCCTTGGTTCTGGCATCTTTTCGCTTTTTAAGTTCCAAAGGGACCATGACATTTTCGAGGGCGGTGAGCGTTGGAAGCAATTGAAAATTTTGAAAAATAAATCCAACATCTTGATTTCTGACTGCTGCTCTTTGGTCTTCACTTAGCTTTTCAAGTGCTTGACCATTTAACTGAACTGATCCGGTAGAAGCAGAGTCCAAACCTGCACAAAGCCCCAAAAGGGTGGTTTTACCACTACCTGAAGGTCCGACAATAGAGATAGTCTCCCCTGCCTGGATATCAAAATTCACCTGATCAAGAACAGTCAAACTACGACTACCACTTTTATAGGTTTTACTCAGGTCTTTTACTGAAAGAATATTCATGAAATGTTATTTCGTTTTGGATTTTGCTCATAGCTAGATCAACTCTAACTGCCAATATATTTTGAAAGAAAATTTTTTATTGAGTGAATCTAAACCAATTATTGATGAAAATTGTAGAAGAAACTGTCAAACGGTCCAAATTGGTTCCTATTTGACTACTTATCAGAACATTTAACCACAGAAAGCGCTTTTGAAATAATGAACAAACTCCAAACCTCCTCTTCATACCTACTATTGTTGATTTTATTTTCGGTTACCATATTTTCATCCTGCAGTGAAAATAAAACTTCGAAAACTGAAGAACTTGGCAGCGTAGAGAATGAACCTGTAGAAAAAGAGTCCAAGAAGACAATCCTTTTCTTTGGAAATAGTTTGACTGCTGGATATGGAATAGATAAGGAAGACTCTTTTGCCGGGCTTACCCAGCAGCGTTTGGATAGTTTGGGTTTAGATTACCGCGTGATCAATGGGGGGCTAAGCGGGGAAACTACTGCAGGTGGATTTAGTCGATTAGATTGGTTTTTAGAAGAAGAGCCTTACATTTTTGTGCTGGAACTCGGTGGTAATGATGGTCTGAGAGGCATCCAACTTAGCGAAACACGTAGCAATCTGGAGAAAATTATCGACCAGGTTAGAAGTAAGTATCCTGAGACTCATATCATTTTGGCAGGAATGCAAATCCCACCGAATATGGGTCAAGAATATACCGATGAATTCAAATCCATTTACCCAGAAGTGGCTGCTGAAAAGAACGTGACACTTATTCCCTTTCTCCTTGAAGGGGTCGCAGGAAATCCAGATTTGAACCTACCAGACGGAATTCATCCTACTGAAGAAGGGCATCAGATCGTCTTTGAAACGGTTTGGCCTTATATCAGAGACTTGGTTACGAATAGCTAAGATTTTTAAAATAGACTAGACATCTTTCCAAATGGAATTCTCTTTTACCACTTTGCAGGGATTTCCATAAGCAATCACTCCGTCAGGAATGTCTTTTGTCACGACGCTACCAGCACCAATCAGGGATCGCTTGCCGATTTTGACGTTATTAGAAATAACTGCCCCCGATCCAATCTCACTTCCTTCACCCACTTCCACATATCCCGATAAAACTGCAGCTGGATTGATACTTACAAAATCCCCCAAGGAAGCATGATGCCCTACTGACGCAGAACGTTTTACAGAAACACCGAAACCCAGCCGAGAAAATGAAGAAACAACCGCTTGAGGTTCAATCAAAACACCTCCCTGATAGCTAGCACTCGGAGCAACATAACTTAGTCTGTGCCTTACCGGTAGATAATCTTCTTGGGAGATTCCTCCTAATTCATTGAAATGTTGAAATAAAATAAACCGTATATGGGATTGCTGAACGCCAAACTGGACCATAAAAGGCTTATTCGCTTCGAAATCATACTCTCTATCAGAAAAGTAATGGATATCATATAAGGAAGGGACAAATTGGCAATCCGGCAAATCGACATTTTTCACCACATCAAACTGAGAAATTCCAAAGCTTTCGTTTACAAGATCTGTCATTAAACCAACACCTGCTTCACTATGCCCCAATAGTATCAGCTTAAATTTTTCTTCTTTTGAAATCATCATTAGGAGATTAATTTATCAAATGAGCAAAATATCTTTTCAACTCATAAGAAAAGGAACGGAAGAAATGTGTGAAATCCTGATCGATATATCTGAATTTGTACCAAGCATTAGAAATATTCACTAAATGCTTATTCTTATTGGTTTGACTTAGATATAACCCGTTGGGATTGTAACGATACACACTGGTAATATCGGAGAGGTAAAAAATATCTCCCATTTGCTTATAAAAAGCAAACAATATGGCATCCAAGGGTAATGGTTTTTTAATGATTCTATTCTTTAAGAGTAAATTCATTCTATTTCTGACCAACCAACAAGAAACATGTCCAAAATAAGACATTTTCTTATGCTCTTTTTTTGTAAATATCTTATTTCCCTGAGGGATTTTTACTTCCCCTTCATTAGTGCCTATGCTATAATTGGTAATGCACATGTAAGCTTCAGGATATGATTCTAATGCATCTACTTGCTTTTGTAGCTTCAGTGGATCTAACCAGAAATCATCTCCATCACAAAATGCAACATACTTCCCTCTTGCTGACCCATACAATCCCAATTGATTTCCTCTACCTGCCTTTTTGCCAAAAAGTTTGATTTTTTTTGAGTCTTTTCTTAAAAATAATCTAATCTTATCTTGATTTTCGAGGGCAATTTTTTTGCATATTTCTCGAGTACGGTCCGGGCTTTCGTCTTCGCCTATCAAAATCTCAAATGGAAAGTCCGTTTTCTGGTTTAATATACTAGCTAGACATTCCTCAATGAATTTTTCATGCTGAAAAGTGGGGACACAAACCGATACTAAAGGTTCGATAGAATTAACTGGTTTCGACTCACCTAGATATTCCATTAAAAATTACAATTCAACTTGCTTTAGGGTATTGTAAAAACCCAACCTGCCAAATTCTTTTGGCTCCATAAAAGTTTTTTGATTGAGTTTGATAAGCTCATGAACTCGTTTTACCAACTGAGCATTAGTAGCTTTCTGATCTTTCGCTCGATCCCACCAAATGTTGTCTTCTAACCCAACTCTGACACCAAGACCCTGCGATATTGCCATCGAGTTGATTGACAGCTGATATTTGCCCAATCCTGCTAGAGACACATAATGATCACTTGGAATCTCTTGTAGAGCTGTAGCTACATGATTTAATTGAGCTTGGAATCCAGCGATATTCCCAAACAGTAAGTTCCAATAATAGGGGCCTTCCACAATTCCCTTTTGAATTAAATATTTTCCAAAATTGATCATTCCAAGATCAAAGCACTCTAGTTCTGGAATGACACCATTTTCTTTCATTTTATTGGCTAGACCAATTATGATATCAGGAGCATTTACTGAAGCTTGCTTCAAAAAGTTTAAAGAAGACAAGGTAAGTGAGCACATATCAGGCTGCAGTTCCAACAACTCAGAACGCTTTTCGAACTCTGGAAAATTTCTCCCCGAACTGCTTCCACAAATAACCAAATCTGGACAGTGCTTTCGTACACCTTCAAAGATCTCTTGATAAATACTTGCTTTGTAGGTAGGAACTCCATCTTTTTCCCTAGCATGAAGATGCGCTATAGTAATTCCAATTTCGTATGCCTCATGTGTCTGTTCTATGATTTCTGAAGGTGATACAGGCACATGAGGTGTCATCTCCTTGGTTGGAACCATGCCGGTAGGACAAAAATTGATTATTATTTTACTCATCTGATTCTTTTTGATTTATAGAAAAACCCTTAATCAAATATTCTATTAATTAGTGGAAACACAAAAAGTTTTTTGGAGTGAATAATGTGAAAAACAGTTAGTTTATTGATTTGACTCTCTTTGGTAAAAACTAAAATTGATCTGAGGAATTGATTAAAAATCTCCTAAATCAAATAAAAAGTAAGCTTATGAGAGGAAAGTCTTTGATGATAGCGGATGAAGCACTCAAATTAATGTTAATTCAAAATCAACGAGAAATAGAACTGTGATATAAAGGTGGATTTTCAAATACAAAAAGTCAGTAATTGCTCTATACAATAGATCAAATATGTCTTTTTTAATATTTGTTTTCTCTCCTTTACAAACAGAACCAACCTAAAGCTATCATTAAAAGAAAGTCTAAACCTGTTCCTAGCGAGTCACATTTTCAAAAACAAAAAAATTTAAGATGAATTACAAAGATTCCTTAATTTAAAAAAATCGTGTTATATTTTCGACTTCATTAAAATTTTTAAAAAATGAGCTTTCAAATCAAAGAGACTCCGGATACCTATGATGTGATTATTGTAGGCTCCGGTGCCGGAGGAGGCATGGCTTCCAAGGTTCTTTCAGAGGCCGGCCTTTCGGTAGCCGTTGTAGAGGCAGGTGGCGACTTTGATCCGGCTAAGGACGAAGACCGGACTCAACTCAGACCACCATGGGAATCACCAAGAAGAGGAGCAGGAACAAGAATTCGCCCCTTTGGAGATTTTGATGCAGCTATCGGCGGATGGGATATCGAAGGTGAACCTTACACTAGAAAAAACGGCACTCAATTCGACTGGTTCAGATCTCGTATGGTCGGAGGCCGAACAAATCACTGGGGAAGAATATCTCTTCGATTTGGTCCGAATGATTTCAAAAGAGCAAGCATTGACGGCATGGGTGATGACTGGCCTATCGGCTATGATGAGTTAAAGCCCTACTATGACCGTGTCGATAAGTTGATCGGAGTTTTTGGCACCAAAGAAGGTATTTACAACGAGCCTGATGGCTTTTTCCTTCCTCCACCAAAACCTAGGCTTCATGAACTATTTATAAAGAAAGGAGCAGATCGTGCCGGAATCCCTATGATTCCATCACGCCTCTCCATGCTGACCCGCCCTATCAATAATGAGCGGGGCGTTTGCTTTTTCTGCAACCAATGTAATCGAGCTTGTCAGGCCTATGCAGACTTTTCTGCAGGAACTTGTCTCGTACATCCTGCCATGAAAAAAGGAAAGGTTGACCTTTACACTTTTTCAATGGTACGCAAAGTAACGACCGATGATCAAGGTAAAGCAACTGGTGTTTCTTTTGTATCCAAAGTGGATATGAAAGAGTACAAACTCCGATCTCGGGTAGTCGTCCTTGGTGCTTCTGCTTGTGAATCAGCACGGATCATGATGAACTCCAAATCGAAGTCTCACCCGAATGGAATCGGCGGGGACTCAGGCGTTCTTGGAAGATATTTACATGATTCTACAGGTGCTGACCGAATGGGAATCATGCCTGACTTGATTGATCGAGAACGATATAATGAAGACGGTGTTGGTGGCATGCACATGTACACCCCTTGGTGGTTAGATAATAAGAAGTTGGACTTTGCAAGAGGCTACCACATTGAATACTGGGGAGGTATGGGGCAACCTGCCTACGGTACCGGTATGAGCATGGATAGCATGCGAAAATATATCAAAGATGAATTTGGTAATCCAAGTCCAAATGGCGGCTATGGAGAGGGACTGAAAAAAGATATTCGAAGAATTTATGGCTCCACACTGGGAATGTCAGGAAGAGGTGAAAGTATTCCTCGCTACGACAACTACTGTGAGATCGATCCGAATGTAGTCGACAAATATGGAATTCCTGTACTTCGATTTAATTATACTTGGTCTGATCAGGAAATCAAGCAGGCGAAACATATGCAGGATACCTTTGAGGAAATCCTGACCAATGCTGGGGCGATATTGCTAGGTTCAAAACCCGGACCTGAAAGCAAGTATGGACTAGCGGCACCTGGGCGAATCATTCACGAGGTCGGCACAACCCGAATGGGTAATGATGCTAAATCGTCCGTGGTCAACTCCAATTGCCAAGCCCATGACTGCGACAATTTATTCGTAGTCGACGCAGGACCTTTTGTCTCACAGGCAGACAAAAACCCAACTTGGACCATTCTTGCCTTGTCTTGGAGAACTTCCGATTACATTGTAGATCAGTTGAAACAAAAAAATATCTAAGCCATGAACAGAAGAGAAAACCTCAAATTGCTTTTCACAGGCTCTCTGGGAGCGGGCTTGATGATGACTGGATGCGAACCAGAGGAGCAAGCTGTTACCGGACAGATTTTCGAAGGCGGCACCCCAGGAGGTCGAACCGCTGAGGAAAAGGCAAGAGACGCCAAACTTTTGGCTGACTCCTTTTTCACAGAGGAGGAGCGCAAAAAACTGGATACCCTGGTAGATATCATTATGCCGGCTGATTCCGAGTCTCCGGCAGCTACTGAATTGAAAGTGACTGATTTCATGGACTTTATGATGCTGGATCAGCCAGGCTATCAGACTCCTATGCGGGGTGGTTTGATGTGGCTGGACTTTGAAGCTGACGAGAAATTTGGCAAGCCTTTCAATGAGCTTTCCAAAAATCAAGTGATTGAAATCGTCGAATTGGTAGCTTGGCCAGATAAGGCTGACCCTGCTTATGAAGGAGGAGTTCGCTGGTTCAATTTGCTTCGAAATCTAACCTGCACAGGCTATTTTACCACAGAGGCAGGCTGGAGGTACATGGGCTACAAAGGAAACACACCGAATGTCTGGGACGGAATTCCACAGCAGGTCTTGGATAAACATGGACTTTCCAATCCCGAAAAATATACAGCATTTTACCTCAAACCTGAAGACCGGGGTAAAGTCGTCGAATGGGACGATGATGGAAATATTGTTGGTTAATCAACTATAAAATCCACGATAACTTCGTGGATTTTTTTATTTTTAAAATTAAACTTAACCAACTCCTTTGATGAAACACAATGGATACTCCCTTCCTGCAGTGATGATTGCTGCTTTTATTCTTTTTTCCTGCGGAGAAAGCAATCAAACAGAAGAGGGACTTGAAGAAATGAATCCCCTCTCCATCGAAAAAGTAGACTCAGTAGATTACAAGCTTCTGGGGGACCCAATTTTGGCTGATGTGAGTCAAGATGGAAGCCATATCATGATCTATGATTATGCAGGCCAGGAAATCATCACCTTTGATCAAGCAGGGAATCTCTTAGGGAAATTTTCAAAAACGGAAGATACCCCTGACGCTTATGGGTTTATGATGGAATTACCCGGATTTCTAGGAAACGACCAAGTTGTGGTGAATGGGATGCGAGGTATTTTTATTTATGATTTGGAAGGAAATCAGATCAAAAAAATTGATCATCCTGAATCAGTCGGTGGAGCTGCATTCATGCCGCAGGTCGGCAAATCCATCGAAACCTTCACTCTCCAAAACCAGGAATTCATCTTATCAAAATCCGTTCGACCCAGAGATACCTACCCGGGAGAACAAGCTTTTTATGATCGTTTCAGGGCTTTGGAGTGGGTCAATGTAGCCTCAGGTGAATCCACCGAAATCATCCCTTTTGAAACTGGTAGTATTTTTAAAAACGGGAAAGGCTACATCGAGAGTGACTATACACCCTCTTTTGAATGGATAAATAGCAAACTATACATCAGCTTAGGCGGAGAACCTATCTTGAGAGTGTATGACTTGGCAGATAATACTGCCAAATTGGACACTACGATTAACTTGACTATTCCAGAATTTAAGGAGCTACCGGTTCGTGAAAGAAATGAGTTCTCCGAGGGATCCGTTGCCTTAGATGGTAGTACAGCTTCTATCCGGAATATTCATCGAGTAGGTAACAAATTGATCCTTCATTATTATGCGGGCATGGACCCCGAGAAAGTAAAAGAAGCTGGAGAGCTTTGGCAGTCCGGAAATGAAGAGGAAGCGGGGTTACTGTTTGATAAATTGGAAGCAGAAGTACCCAAGGGCTTTTTGGTTTTTGATCTGGAAACACTCCAGCTGCTAGATAGGGTAGATTTACCCCAAGGAGTGAATTTGGGAGGTTTTTTAGCTGCTGGCAATTCCCTCTGGTTTCAAAAAGCCCCTTCTGAGGAAGTAGAGGAAGATTTCGTGAGGATTTATGAATACAAGTTGGACTGATTTAGTTTTTTGTTTGTACTGAATAAATCATTGACAGAATAAGCTTACTTTTAAAATATTAATTAGAGCACAAATGAGATTTAATATCATCCTTTTTTCAATCCTCTTGGGATTTTTGGTTGCCTGTGGTGAAGCGGAAAGCGAAAAACCAAAAGCCCCTTTAAGCGAACAACAATTAAAATTCGAAATCTACGATTCCTTGGTGGTGGATTATTTGGGAAACCTTATGCTGATGGACATCAGTCCAGATGGGCAAAACTACCTCATGATCGATCAAAATACCGACACTGTTTTTGTTACCGATCCTCAGGGGGAAATCAAGCACAAATACTACCGAAACGGCGATGACCCGGAAGCTATTCCTGGTAATCGTACCGGTTTGGGCAAGTTTTTGGATAATCAGACTATCTTGGTTCCTGGAAGCCAAGGGATTGCAACCTATGAAATCTCGGGAAAGCTTAAGAAGGTATTCAAACCTGAATTCACTGGGATGTCAAGTCTAGTTATCCCATTCAGTCAGGTACATGATGCTTCAGGTCAAAAAGTTTATATCTATCTACCAGGCAGATATAGCGACTTGGGCCAGCAAGGCTTGGATTTTCAGAAAAATTCCAAAAGACTAGAAGTTTTAGATCTAAATTCAGGAGTATTTGAATCTGTGATGCCTTTTCCAAAAGAATCCAAATACAGTAGCGAGACCCAGGAATTTGGCAGTTTGGATTTTTACACCACCTTCAAAATCGAAGGAGACTCCTTGTTCTTGTTTTTTCGCAATGAACCGAAACTATTTACCTACCAACTATCCAATCTAGAAAAACCCGCTAGCGTCAAGTCCATCCCATATCCGGAATTTATTGAGCGAAAGGTGGATGATAAACCTGTAAATGGCGGCTTCAATATGAGAGACTTTTTTCTTGGAACAAACCTCTCTTTATTCCCCACAGAAAGTGGAGATTTTTTAATTCAATATCTGACAGGCCTCACAGATGAGGAAGCAAATGAAGTCACTTCAGCAGCAGGGGCTGACTTCAATAAAATGTTTGAAGATGCAGAGAAATACAATGGCGGTGGCTTTGTGCTTTTCGACGGTTCTCAACTCAGTCCCATTATCGAAAAACCGGAGATCCTAGGGACTCTTAACAAGTATGTTTCAAAAGATGAAATCTGGTTTTCGCTCAACTTTTCAGAGGCTGAAAATGACTATTCTGTGATCTATAAAACCAGGCTAATCAACCAATAAACACCACTTATCTATCCCCATTTCCTTTTGCGGGCAAAGCTGATTCTGTTTTGCCCGCTTATGCTTATATTCCATTCTGATCAATTGAATGTTATGAAATCGAGCACAACTCAAGCGACACACAAAAGGATGATTCTTAAATGTGCGAGATTCCATAGCCTGTCCCGATCAATCGGGATGACCTTTAAAAATTAATTATACACACATGAAAAAATCACCTAGCCACCTAATTTTGGCTGCAGCAGGACTTCTGTTTTTTGGCACTGCTACTGCCCAGGATATCAAACCAACCACTGAAAAGGAACTGATACAGGCAGTCGAAAGCCACAAGCAGCTGCTTTCCTCCACACCATTAAATAATTATAAAGCAAGGAACATCGGCCCGACCAATATGTCTGGTCGGATCGTGGACATCGAAGTTGCACAAAATCCTAATACCTTCTACATCGCCGCAGCTTCGGGAGGAGTTTGGAAAACAGAAGACAATGGTCAATCCTTTACCCCGATCTTTGATCATCAGGGAGCTTTGGGAATAGGTGACATGGCTTTGTCTCCCTCAGATAATAATATCCTTTGGGTAGGAACCGGAGAAAACAACTCCAGTCGATCCACCTACGCGGGCGCTGGAATCTACAAATCCATCGATGCGGGAAAAACCTGGCAATTCATGGGCCTACCCCACTCCCAGCATATCGGTCAGATCCAGATTCATCCGACCAATCCTGACATCGTTTGGGTCGGTTCTATGGGAGGACTTTACTCCCAAAACAAGGAACGAGGACTCTATATGACCAAAGATGGGGGAGCATCTTGGAAGAAAGTCCTTTACATCGATGATAATACCGGAATTATTGACATCAAAGTACATCCCAACAATCCGGATATCCTGCTTGCAGCCTCTTGGGAGCGATTCAGACAGGCTCATGACTTTATCGGAAATGGAAAAGGCTCTGCGATCTGGAGATCAGAGGATGGCGGTAAAACTTGGAAAAAAGCCGTAGATGGATTCCCCCAAAACGAATTTGTAGGCAGAATTGGTTTTGATTTTGCACAGAGTAATCCTGATGTAGTCTATGCTTTGCATGACAACCAAGGCCCTTCAGACAAAGAACAAGAGGAGCCAAGAAGGCGGAGAAATCAAGAAGAGAATCCCTTGAAATTTGAAGACTTTCAAAGCATGTCTGTGGATGATGCCATGGGTTTGGAAGATGGCCGTTTAAACTCCTTCCTCCGAAGAAATCAATTTGCTTCCAAATACACAGCCAGTGAAATCAAGCGACAGCTTCGAACCGGAAAAATCACAACAGCGCAAATCGCTAACTATAATGGAAATGCAAATGATGCCAATGAAGCTTTATTTTCAGCCCCCATCATCGGAGCTGAGGTCTTTCGCTCTGAGGATGCAGGTAAATCCTGGAAAAAAGTATCAGAATCTGATCTAAGCAGACTTTATAATACTTACGGGTACTACTTTGGCGAAGTCCGAGTTGGTACCGAAAATGAAGATGAAGTATTCGTCTTGGGAGTACCGCTGTTGGTCTCAAGGGACGGAGGCAAAAACTTCACCCGAACTGATTCTGTGGGTCGCCCACACTCAGACCACCAATCCATGTGGATCAACCCGCAAGATGGAAAGCACATTCTTCTTGGGAATGATGGTGGGCTCTATAGAAGCTATGGAGGTGGAGCTATTTGGGATCATTTGAATACTCAGATGCCTATATCCCAGTTTTACTCCATCATGACAGACAATGCTACTCCATACAATGTTTATGGTGGGATGCAGGACAATGGGGTATGGTTTGGCAGTTCCAAAAATGATCCATCGGAAGCTTGGGAATCCCTAATGGGTGGAGATGGAATGGTCGTGGCAGTAGATACTAGAGACAATGACATTGTCTATACTGGGTTCCAGTTTGGTAATTACTTCCGTATCGACAAATCTAACGGAGACAGAAAGCGAATCACCCCGGGTCATGATATCGGCAATGAACCTAATCGGTGGAATTGGCGAACACCTGCCAGGTTGAGTCATCACAACCAGGATATCATTTATATGGGTTCCCAGTATGTGTACCAAAGTTTGGATCAGGGTAGTACCTGGACAACAATCTCTCCTGACCTGACCAAAAATGAAAAAAGCGGAAACGTTCCATTTGCTACTTTGACGGTAGTGGAAGAATCACCTTTTGAATTTGGGACCTTGTACGCGGGCTCTGATGATGGAAATGTATGGATTACCAGAAATAATGGCGGTATCTGGGCATCCCTTAATGATGGCCTGCCTCAGGATCGATGGGTAAGTTCAATTGCCCCATCAAAGCATCAGGAGGGTTTGGTTTACATCACTTTGAATGGCTATCGCTATGATGAATTCAAAACCTATGTTTTCAAAAGCACAGATTATGGCAAGAACTGGACTTCCATCAAAGGAAACCTTCCCGAAGAGTCTACCAATATCATCGTGGAAGATCACACCAACCCGAATATCCTTTATTTAGGAACAGATCACGGATTGTATGTCAGCATGGATGGAGGAAACAACTGGAATCTTTTCCAAGGCGAACTTCCAAACGTAGCCATCTATGACATGGTCATTCAGGAACGAGAAAATGATCTTGTCATCGGTACGCATGGCCGAAGCGTTTACATCGTTGAGCTGGAAGAAATCCAAAAACTAGCCCAACCTGATCAAAAAGTGATGCAATAGAAAAGAGATTAAAAGTAGTAAGCCCGGTAAGTTTCACAATTACCGGGCTTTTTTTTTGAAAGTGAATGGCTTTAGAAGATTTTGAATCCAACAGAAAGAATCCACTGATTAAGGCGGTTGTCAGTATCAAAACCAGCAACCTGTTGGGTTACACTACTCAAGCCGCCTTCATATTTTAGGTCGATAAAAAGATTGCCTATATCCACCCCGGCACCAGCTTGATATCCTATACTAGCCTCTTTAAAGTTGACATCATTTACCGTTCCGGCCGCATTTTCCAAATTGGAATTCACATTGAATGAAGCAATCGGTCCTGCTTGTAGCCGGATTAATTTGAACATCTTAACTCCCAGCATTACAGGTAAATCGATGCGGTTAAAATCTGCCCGGTAGCTTTCAGTGCCATTATTCCCTTGAAGATTGAGCTTAAATTCCCCGCTTGTTTGAGTGAAGAGTAATTCAGGCTGCACGTAAAAACCAGCTCCTCCAAGTCTTGCAAAAATCCCTAAATGATACCCGGTAGTAGATCCATCTGGAATGAATTGCTGAGATTCAAAATCCACCTTTGAACTACTGAGTCCAGCTTTAATCCCGAATCCTGAGTTTTGACTGAAGGCAGGAAGACTAAGACCTGCCAATAAAATAATGACAAATAGCTTTTTCATAATGGTATTGAGGTTTAATGATCAAACGAAAAGACTTGATCAACCGTACAATTCCATTGCCAAAAAATCAATTCAAGTCATGAAGTGCTTTTTCCTTCGCGATATGATGAAGGTCTGAAAAGTTTAATGGTTTTGGCACAAGAGAATCAAATGGTATAGAAGATATTTTTCGGTAGTAACCCACATCTCCTGAGGTAAAGCCTACTACAGGTATCTTATTCGTTCGACCGTTTTCTTTTACTTTTGCCAAAAGTTCTACCCCGTCCATCTCCGGCATTTGGATATCTGTAAGGATTACATGGAAATCCGAATTCTCACTCAAAATCTCAAGGGCCTCTTTACCGTTTTGGGCGGTCACGACGATATCCTGCGAAGTTTCAAAAATTCGCTTTAAGATTAAAAGATGCATCAAATCATCATCGACAAGAAGGACCCGCATTTTTTTATATTTGAAATGATCATTCAATATTATGAAATAATCGTTCCAAACTTTTACTCCAGCTCGAATTTTTTAAAAATAAAAAAAGCTGCCTTGTGAAAGACAGCTTTTCAATAGTATGATTTAATAAGATTTTTAAGCAGCCTGAGGTGCTCCAAACAATCCTACCATGTTCAAAATCAATAGAATAATCACAATTGGACAAACCCATTTGATGAAGAAAACCCAGCCTGTACGATAGATTCCCTTAAAACCTGGAGAACCCAACGCTAATTCGTCAGCGAACTTTCCAATTTTCTGCGCCCATCCAGTGTAAAGAGAAAGCATCAAACAAATTACAATTACTGCGAATGTACCGAAGATAAAGTCCATTGCTCCGAAGAATCCTTCAATCGGATTGCTCAAGAAGTTGAATCGAATCTCAGCAAAGAAATTACCCTTAATTGAGGAAAGTGCAGAAGGTACAGACATCAACATCGCTGCAATACCTACAGTCCAAGTAGCTTTGGTACGGTTCCACTTTCTGTCATCAATCAAGTAAGAAACAGGAACCTCAAGCATCGAGATTGTAGAAGTCAAAGCAGCTACCATTAGCAATAAAAAGAATAGTGCACCAATGATGCTTCCGCCTGGCATGGCATCAAATACCCTTGGCAAAACGTCGAATACAAGTGCTGGTCCAGCTGCTGGATCTTTCCCTGGAAGAAGGGCAAACAATGCAGGAAACACCATCAAACCTCCCAAAAGGGCCACCATGGTATCCATTCCAGCAATCCAACCAGAGGACTGAATAATATTGGAGTCTTTTGGTAAGTAAGAACCGAAAGTAATCATCAATCCCCAACCAACAGACATGGAAAAGAAAGCTTGTCCCAAAGCTTGTAATACTACAGTACCGTTGATTTTAGAGAAATCAGGATTTAAGTAGTATTGAATACCTGCTTCTGCACCTTCAAGAGTGACAGAGCGTCCAGCGATGAAAATGATAATGATAAAGAGGATAGGCATTAGAAACTTAGCTGCCTTCTCAATACCACCGGAAATACCACCCAATACAATCAAAATTGTAATGAGGATAAACAAGAATGTCAGCGGGATAACGTAAAGAGGAGTCTGTACAAACTCTTCAAAATTCACAGGAATATTGATAATTTCTGTAACGATATATCCAACTGTCCAGCCTGCAATTACTGAATAGTAGCTAAAAACAAAAAAGCAGACCATCACACAAAGTACGCCTGCTAATTGCCAGAATTTATTTCCTCCCGTATCACGAATCGCTCCAATGGGGTTTTTACCCGATTTTCTACCTAGTGCGATCTCATTAAATAGAAGAGGTAAACCAATGAAGAGCACGCAGATGAGATAAACAAAAACAAAGGCTCCACCTCCATTTTCACCTGTCAAATAAGGGAATCTCCAAATATTCCCAAGGCCGACTGCCGACCCTGCTGCTGCCATGATAAAGCCTAGGCTTGAACCAAATTGTCCCCTCGATTCGGGGTTTGCACTTACTGCCATAGATGATGCGATTGTTAAATTTTTGGGAAATAACGCTTTTTAAGAGCGGGCTAAGATAATTTGTTTTGCCAAAATACCAATTGCCGCTCGGAAAGTTTTCGGCTCGTATCCAAGCTCTTTTTGGGCTTTTTTGATTACAAAACCTGTTTTTAAGGGGCGTTTGGCTGGCTGGGTAAACTTCGTGCTATCCGTTTCCTGAATCAAGCTTTGATCCAAATCAAAATAGTCTGCTACTTCTAAGGCCATTTGATATGGAGTCAATAAATCTGGACCAGAAATATTAAATACCCCTTCGGCACCCTTTTGAGCAATCAAGAAACAGCCCATCGCTAGATCTTCTGCCAAAGTAGGAGTACGAAACTGGTCATTGACTACCTGAATGGTCTTTCCTTGCTCCAGACTTTCCTTCACCCACAGCACAATATTACTTCTACTCAAACCGGGTGAGATTCCAAAAACTAAGACTGTTCGTGCTATTGCCCATTTTAGGCCCGATTTTTTTACGAGCTCCTCTGCCTCCAGCTTTGTCTGACCATAATAATTGACCGGAGCTGCTTCCTCTTCTTCGGTCAATAATTCTTTCTCTCCGGAGAAAATAAAATCTGTCGATACGAAAATAAAATGCGGGCTAAAGGACTGGGAAGCATCAAGAAGATATTTTGTCGCCAAGACATTAGCGCTGTAACAAGCCTCCTGGTTTTGCTCACAAATATCGACATGAGTCATGGCAGCACCATGAATAATAATATCAGGCCGAATTTCTTCAAGGATTTTGGTGAAAGTATCCTTGTCTTCCAGATCACAGGAAACATACTTCACCGCTCTATCCCCAAGACGGGATGACCCTCGTCCAGAAGCAATGAGCTCATAGTCTTGATGATTATCCAGCAAGTCTATGAGCTTCTGCCCCAGAAGACCATTTGCTCCCGTTAAAAATATCCGCTTTTTATTTTTCATTTTGATACACATAACCAAACTCCCGCTCGATTTGAGATCGGGACATGGATTCGACTTTGACGGTCATATATACAGGATTCACAGGCCTATCTCGAGAAGCTCTCGGCTCTTGAGCAATCTTCTCAGCGACATCGATTCCTGAAATCACCTCACCGAATACCGTATACTCCCCATCCAGGTGTGGCGTTCCTCCCACAGTGGTGTAAGCTTGAATTTGCTCTGCTGACATATCCTTGGTCAATTTCATATTCAGCGACTGTTCAATCTCGTCCCGCTTTGATAAAATCACCTGGGTAAGGGAATCAAATTCCTCCTGCTCATAAAGCTGATTGTATAGCATGCGTAGGGAATCCTGACTTTGAAGTTGCACATACTGCATAAAAGCTGCCTGAAGCTTAGGCATATCAGTCGTAAGCTCTAATTCCGTATATTCCTCGCCAAGGACAATGTAAAACTGTGAACCACTAGATCTACGTTCAGGATTGATATTGTTCCCTTGTCTGGCAGCGGCGATCATTCCTTTTTTGTGAAAATGATGGGGCAATATCTCAGCTGGCAATGTCGGCCACTCCTCTGCTGGCATTTCTTCCTTGCTAAAAACATCCCCACCCTGCACCATGAAATCAGGAATCACTCTGTGAAACTCGGTGGAATCAAAGCGTCCTGATTCAGCCAAATCAAGGAAATTCGACTTGTGAACCGGAGTATCATCAAATAGCACAGCCACGATTTCACCATGCCTTGTGTCTATTCGGATGACTTGTTCCTTCTGACCTGCGCAGCCAATCATTACGAATACAACCAGCGCAATACCAAGTAATGATTTTAAACTCATTGATTTAAATTGGATTTTATCTCTTCTAAAATTTCTTTTCCTCCTGCTGCAAAAACTTGCGCTGCGAGCTTTTCTCCAAGGCCTTCAGGATCAGTAACTGCCCCCTCTACCTCGAAGAAAATTCTTTTTTGCCCATCCAAACTGACAATCCCTCCTTTGAGTGTCAATCCGTCCTCTTTATGGCCAGCCAAAGCAAAAACAGGAATGCTACAACCCCCTTCTAAAACCCTCAAATAAGCTCTTTCCGCCCTCAACTTTTGGGATGTCTCGGGATGATCACAAGTGGCGATTATTTTTTCCTTTAGAAATGGATCAAGATTAGTAGATGCTTCGATCGCGACGGAGCCCTGCCCCACAGCCGGAATAAATTTGTCCAGTGACAAATTATCAGCAATCATCTCATCATACCCCATCCGATGAACTCCGGCATAGGCTAAAAGTAGGGCATCACACAAACCCTCTTCCATCTTTCGGATGCGGGTTTGGAGGTTGCCTCGAACTTCTACTGTTTTGACATGGGGATAAAAATGCTTCAAGGTAGCCACTCGGCGAGTAGATGATGTACCCAGAAGGAGAGGCTTGGACGAATCGTCCAGATCAATGGATTTTTTGTGAGAAAGAATCACATCGTGGGGAAGCTCTCGCTCGGTAAATGCGATGATTTCGAAACCTTCCGGAAGGGAAGATTGCATATCCTTTGCAGAATGAACTGCAATATCTATTCGTCCATCTTGTAGTTGATCTTCAAGCTCTTGGGTAAAAACCCCCTTGCTTCCAATTTTTGAAATGGAGACATCCAATATCTGGTCTCCTTTGGTATCGATGATGACAATCTCGGCTTCTAGCCCACCTTGCTCCAATAAATCCTGAACATGGTATGCCTGCCAAAGCGCCAGTTTGCTCCCTCTCGTCCCTATTTTTATTTTTGTCATTGATCTGCACTACGTTTTGGAGAATTTTTCAGTACTCCTTCCTCTATAAATTTGATAATTGCCCCGGCGACATCTACACCTGTAGCCTTTTCAATCCCTTCTAGTCCGGGAGAACTATTCACTTCCAAAATCAAGGGACCCCGGTCTGACTGCAGCATATCAACTCCCGCTACGTCAAGTCCTAGCGCTTTAGCAGCTCCCAAAGCCGCTGCTCGTTCAGCCCGGGAAAGTTTGATCACGGTAGCTTTCCCTCCACGATGTAAATTGGAGCGAAACTCACCCTCAGCTCCTTGTCGCTTCATTGCCCCGACGACTTTACCATTAACTACGAAAGCCCGGATGTCAGCTCCTTTAGCTTCTTTGATAAATTCCTGGACAATAATTCTAGCCCTAAGTCCATGAAAAGCCTCGATGACAGACTGCCCGGCCTTTTTGGTTTCAGCCAAGACTACTCCGAGCCCTTGAGTTCCTTCCAATAGTTTGATGATCAAAGGAGCTCCTCCCACATGCTCAATGATTTGCTTTTCTCCTCCTTTGGAAAAATTAGTGAATGCCGTCTTAGGCATACCCAAACCTGCTCTGGAAAGAATCTGAAGGCTACGCAACTTATCTCTACTTCGGACAATTGCCTGGGAATTATTAGCAGAAAATGCTCCCATCAGCTCAAACTGACGAACCACGGCAGTACCATAAAAAGTAACAGACGCGCCAATCCTGGGAATAATAGCATCAATATCAGTAAGACTTTGGCCTTTAAAAATGATCGAAGGGCCTTCCTGCTCGATGATCAGATCACAAATACTATGATCGACTACGGCCGCCTCATGGCCTGCAGCTTTGACAGCCTCCACAAGTCTGCGCGTAGAATACAAGTTACTGTTTCGGGATAGTATGGCGATCTTCATGAATTAATTGATTTTTGGTTTTTGGAAAGATTGATGGAATCTACATCGACCAAAAATCTCCCTTTTAAAATTTTACGCCCGAGCAAGATGGCGTTTTTCATTTTGGACCGATCAGTCAGGGTAAACTCAGCCTGAAACTTCTTTCCTCCAAGCTCCAACTCAGTCTCAATCAAATATCGGATTTCTGCCTGCCCGAATGAATTTTTAACTTTCTTTTCTCTGAAGTTTTCAAAAACGACTTCCTCTCCCGTGAATTTTTTATGCCCCGGCATCAAAACCTGAAACACGAGCACCTCTTTTCCTTCTTTCTCCTCCAATCGGATATGCTCCGCATGTAGCGCGCTCGTGTAGGCCCCTGTATCAACTTTGGCCCAGACAGAATCTAGCCCCAAGCCAGGCAAGCTGATGCGCTCTTTTCGTCCGATGATGGTTTTAGGCTGCTTTGACATTGCGATACATTAAGAGAAGGACCTGCAAAGAGAGATCAGTAAATATCAACTTCGCATTTCCATTTCTATTTAGATGATAGATGGCTGTATTAAATTTCTCATACAAAAGAGCAGCTGAGTCGGCATCAATTACAGACGCACTAATCTTTTGGATAAAATCCCGGTCCTCACCTTGGGTACGCAAAAGCTTTTCGGCATTGGCATTTTGAAGCAAAATCTCCCGCACGACATTCAGGCCTGTTTGTAACAAGGACATTTGATAGTCAAGGTTGGATTTACTGAATTCATCAGCTCGCTGAAATAAAGCAGCAAACTTTCGTGTCATACAAAGTCTAAACCAGTCCCGGATCCAAATCACCTGCTTATCTTCCACCTGATCGACCATTCGCACAGCCGTACGAATATTGCCATCAGCTATCATTGCTACTTGACGTGCCACTTCTTCGCTACATCCTTGCGAGGCGATCAAATAATCCTGTATCTCCTGATCGGTGAAAGAGCGAATGTTAATTTTTTGGGTTCGAGATAAAATAGTCGTCAACAACTGATCCGGCTGGGAAGTAATTAGCATAAAAAACGTCCCGGGTTGCGGTTCTTCCAAGATCTTCAATAATGCATTGGAAGCCTCTGTATTGAGATGCTCCACAGCCCAAATCATCATAATCTTATAGCTTCCCTCGAAGGACGAGAGGGAAAGAGATTGGATGACTTCTCTTGCAGCGGCTACTGAGATATTGAGCTTTTTCTTTTCAAATTTATTCAGCTGAATAAAGTCGTGAATATTCGCATAGGGCGTTTTGGAAGCAAACTCACGAAAATTGGCTAAGAGTTGAGCATTGATCTGATCTGCTCTTTTCTGCTCCTCTTTGGTCAGCGCTACTCGAGGGAAAACGAAATTAAAGTCAGGAAGAACCAATCGGGCCATTCGCTGACAGTTGGAGCAAGTGCCACAGGAATCGGTTTCTGTTGGATTCTCGCAGTACAGGTAAGTGGCAAGAGCCAATGGCATAGTCAGTGATGCCGAGCCTTCCGGCCCATGGAAAAGCAGGGCATGCGCCAGATGGTTATTTTTAACCGCCTGTACAAGCCTGGTCTTGGTATCTTCTAGTCCGGGAATTTGAGCAAACTGCATGCAAATGAGGTATTATATTATTTTTCCCAAATTCTGTAGTTCTTGCTGAAATCAAAAACTTTCTGAAGCATTTCTTGGTCTTTTTCCCCAAGCTCAACTTTTCTGCGCTGCATGACGGCTTGGGCAGTTTGGAGAAATTTTGGAAACTGGAAGGTAGAAAAACCTGCTGCTCCACCCCAGGCGAATGAAGGGATGAAATTTCTTGGAAAACCATCTCCAAAGATATTTGCTCCTACCCCCACAACAGTCCCTGTATTAAACATGGTATTGATCCCACATTTGGAATGGTCTCCCATCATCAATCCACAAAACTGCAACCCGGTATTGGTAAATCCTCCTCGGATATAATCCCAAAGTTTGACAGGAGCGTAGTTGTTTTTCAAGTTGCTTGTATTCGTATCCGCTCCTAAGTTACACCACTCACCGATGACCGAATTTCCCAAAAAGCCCTCGTGGCCTTTATTGGAATACCCAAAAATCACCGAATTGGAAACCTCACCTCCTACTTTGGAATGAGGGCCTATTGTGGTATCTCCCCGGAGTTTTGCACCCATATTCACCGTAGAGCCTTCACAAAGGGCAAAAGGTCCACGAATCAGAGAACCTTCTTGGATTTCTGTATTCTTTCCGATATAGATCGGTCCTCCCTCAGCATTCAAAATAGATGCCCTAATGACGGCCCCTTCTTCGATGAAAATATTTTCAGGAGAATAGACTTTGGTGTGAGGGTCTGTGATGGCTTGACTTTTTCGGTCCTTAGTCAAAAGCTCAAAATCCCGTCGAATTTCTCTGCCATTAAACTGGAAAATCTCCCAACTCTTTTGAATCATGACAGGCTCAAAATCAAGCTGGACAGCTTGCTTTTTTGATACCAGACCTAGATTTTTTTCAGTTTCACCGATATAGCTAGCTACGAGGGTTTTCCCAAAATACAGCGCCTGTCCATCACTTAACTTGCCAAATTCCTCCCATAATTCTGGTGTGGGAATAAGTGCTCCGTTTACAGCTAAATGAGCGCCAGCTTGACGAGGAAAAAGGTCCTGCAGATAGTCTTGGGTCAAAAAAGAAGGGGTAGAACCTGAGAACTGCGCCCATTTTTCGGATATTTTCAAAATACCTACTCTGATATCAGCGATGGGACGGGTAAAAGTGAAAGGTAGCAGCGCCCCACGAATCGAAGGGTCATCAAACAAAAGGATGTTTTCCATGAGGCAAAAATAAAAAAGTCTCCCAGAAACTTTGCTCTGGAAGACTTTTTAGCAGAAGGATATTGAAGCTTACTTCTTGTATCTTCTGTTGAATTTCTCTACTCGACCAGCAGTATCCAAAAGCATCTTCTTTCCGGTGTAGAAAGGGTGAGACTGAGAACTTACCTCTATTTTGTATAGGGGATATTCATTACCATCTTCCCAAACGATTGTCTCGCTGGTTTCGATAGTGGACTGGGTCAAGAATTTAAACTCAGAAGAAGTGTCATAAAAGACTACTGGTCTGTAGTTTGGATGAATATCTTTTTTCATATTTTCAGTGTTTTTGTCGGCGCTTGCTCAAATGAGGCACAAAGTTACCCTTTTTGTAAAAAGAGACAAAATCTTTGCTAAAAATAATCTGATCATCAGACTTTTTTTAGCAGAAATTGCCCTTACGGCAACTGAGTAGAATACAAAACTACTATTTTTCGATTTAAACAGCCCATAAAGGGCTCACTATTTAAATATCAGCCCTACATGAAGCAGCTCTTTTCTTGGGATAAATCTATATCAACTCTAATCATCGTCCTTTTCTCTAGTGTTTTCGCTTTGGACAGCTTGGCACAAGGAAGTTACATCCCTTTTGAGCGGGACTACTATCACCGATTTGAGCGATACGAAATTCTCCAAGGGTACAACAATCCCTTTTTTCAGACAGGCTACAAACCCATACGAAGGGATAAACTGGCCCTATTTTTAGACAGCCTCGCTCAGGACCCGGTCATCCAAACTGCTTCGGATCGATTCAACCTCTCCTATCTCGCTCAGGATAATTGGGAATTTGTAAATCAAGAGACTCCTGATTCCAAGAAACCTTTTCTCAAAAAGCTTTACCGACGTCCTGGAGACTTTGCCCATTCCTACTCGGAGGACTTTGATATTCATCTCAGCCCAGTTATTTATTTGGCCGGAGGCATGGAAAATGACTACGAGGATCGCCCGGCTCAACTCAGCCGTGGATTTGTAGTACGTGGAGCGATTGATAAAAAAGTGAGCTTTTTCACCTACCTCACGACTACTGAATTGTTTTTCCCAAGTTGGGTAAAAGACTATGCTGAATACCGAGGAGCCGTCCCTGGTGAAGGTTTTTGGAAAGAATACAATTCAAGCGGATACAGCTTTTTCTCAGCTAGAGGACATGTCAACTTTCACCTGACCAAAAGCATTCAGGCGCAGGTTGGACATGATCGCAATTTCATTGGTGAGGGATATCGCTCCTTTCTGCTTTCCGATTTTTCAAACCCCTACATGTTTGTCAAAATCAATACACGGTTTGGAAGATTTCAGCTGACTAATCTCTGGACCCAGATGACCGCAGATGTGATTTTTGACAGAGGAAGACCCACAGACGGACGCTATCCCCAGAAGTATTTCTCTATGCATCGATTGGGAGTCGATATCGGCAAAAAACTGAATCTCGGTTTCTTTGAGTCTGTCATGACGGATAAGGTCAATTTCAATTACTTCAACCCCATTGTCTTCTTTCGCTGGGTAGAGCAGCAGCTCGGAACACCCGACAAAGTGATGCTAGGGATGGATGCGAAATGGAATTTCCGACCTGGAATGCAACTCTACGGTCAGTTTGCGCTGGATGAGTTTGTATTCAATGAATTCTTCGGAATAGATGGTAAAGGCTCAAAAAGAAATAAGTACGGCGTCCAAGCAGGTTATAAATACATCAATGTATTGGGTCTATCAAACTTAGACCTTCAGCTAGAATTCAACACCGCTAGGCCTTATACCTTTCAGGAAAAATTTGACTATCAATCTTTCACCAACTGGCGGACTCCACTGACTCACCCCCTAGGCGCCAATTTCAAGGAGTTTTTGGGCATACTTCGATATCAACCCATTCCGAAACTACAGCTAACTTTTCTTGGTAACTACCAACTGTACGGCACAGACCCTGATCAGGAGACGAACTGGGGAGGAGATATCCTGAAAAACAGGCTGGAAGGAAGTCCGACAGGCCTTTTTGGAAATGTGACTGGACAAGGAATCGAGAATAAGGTAATCCAAACAAATCTGGTGGCTAGCTACATGCTCAAGCATAATCTCTTTGTGGATGCCACACATATATTCCGAAGACGAACAGCACAAGATCTCGATGCCCCTGATAATTCCCAAGTCATTCAGTTGGGTTTACGATGGAATTTCATTCGTCCGGAATATAACTTTTGAGTTTGAAGAGCTTTCCTGGAATCACGATTCTGACCATCCAAGTGGAAAGCTCCTCACTAAATTTGCGTAACTTGCAGGCCAAAATTGGCTTGTTTACTTCATGAAGACCCATCTAAGGATCCTGTCCTATGCCAGACCCTATGGCAAGTTCGTTCCTGCTTATATTCTTTACACCTTACTGTCCATTATTTTTGGCTTAGTCAATTTCACCCTTCTCAAGCCACTTTTTGATGTGATTTTTGATCAAGTTTCGGCAGATAAGCTTGATCAGTTTCGGGAAGCTCCTTCCTTTGAATTAAGTCTTTCCTATTTCTCTGGGCTGTTCAATCATTATTTTATTCAGGCTCAGGAAAGCTATGGCAAAGTGGGTACACTAGCCTTTGTCTGCATAGTAATTGTATTTTCCGTCTTTTTGGCCAACCTCTTCACTTACCTATCAGGGGTAGTTTTGGCTAAAGTTCGGGCAAAAGTCATCAAGGGAATGCGCACCGATATTTTCCAGAGAGTGAGTGGGCTTCACTTGGGTTATTTTTCTGATGAGCGAAAGGGTGATTTGATGTCCAAAATGACGAATGACGTGCAGGAGGTTGAAAACACCATTGTACAGTCTCTTCGGGTAGTTTTCCGTGAACCTGCTACGATCATCCTCTATTTCGCGGTTCTATTTTTCATGTCAGTCAAATTGACCATTTTCACCATTTTATTGATTCCTATCTCAGGGGCAATCATTGGAGGCATCACCCGAAGACTAAAAAAACGAGCTGTAGAAAGTCAACAGAGTTTAGGACGAATCGTCAATATTTTGGATGAAACGCTGGGTGGCATGCGGGTCATCAAGGCCTTCAATGCGGAGCGTTTTATGTTTGGGAAATTTGACGAAGAAACCGATCAATATGCGGCAGTCAATATTAACATGGCTCGTAAAAACGAGCTTGCTTCTCCCATTTCTCAATTTTTGGGAGTGACCGTAGTGGCAGGCATACTGGTCTATGGAGGAAGCTTGGTTCTCAGTGGTGAATCCAGCCTGGATGCAGCAGAATTTATCACCTACATTATCATTTTCACGCAAGTACTCAATCCGGCAAAGGAAATTTCCCGGGCTGTTTCAAGCATACAGCGAGGTATTGCTTCGGCAGAGCGGATATTCGAAGTAGTGGATACACAGCCAAAAATCCAATCCAAAGCAAAAGCCGAGAAACTTCAGGGCTTTCAGGACAGAATTTCTTTTCAGCATGTCAGCTTTTCCTATGGGGATAAGCGAGTGCTAAGTGATATAGATTTTGATTTAGAAAAAGGAAAGACCATTGCATTGGTTGGTCCTTCGGGAGGGGGTAAATCCACTTTAGCTGATTTGGTTCCAAGATTCTATGATCCCAGTGAGGGAAAAATCCTGATCGACGGAGTCAATCTCCAAGACCTCGACTTGCAATCTCTTCGAAAACAAATGGGTATTGTGACCCAAGAATCGATACTTTTCAACGATACCGTATTCAACAATATCGCCTTTGGGCTGGAGGGAGTGACAGAGGAAGCCGTCATCGAAGCAGCTAAAATTGCCAATGCTCATGATTTTATCCTCAAAATGGAAAATGGCTATCAAAGCAGCATTGGAGAGCGAGGCGGCAAACTTTCCGGAGGACAGCGACAACGCCTCAGCATTGCCCGAGCAGTCCTCAAAAACCCACCTATTTTGATTCTGGATGAGGCTACTTCAGCTTTGGATTCTGAATCCGAAAAACTGGTTCAGGAGGCCCTAACCCAATTAATGAAAAACCGGACTACCTTGGTCATTGCACATCGACTAAGCACTATTCAGCATGCCGATGAAATTTTGGTCATTGAGCAAGGAAAAATCATACAGCGGGGAAGCCACCAAGACTTGATTCAGGAGCAGGGCTTGTACCAAAAGCTTTCCAGTATTCAGTCCGTTTAGTATATTCGAATGATTTAATATTTATACCCATGCAAAAATTTCACAGGATTCTTCAGATTATTCTCCTTGTCTATTTTGTAGGCATTTTGATCTTTTTCATTGCATTCGACACCATGGGAAACCTCGTGGGTATTGCAGAGGTCACTTCCAATTCGGTCGTCAAAATCATGCTCACTGGCTTGGTCCTTTTCTTGATTTCGTGGTTGATAGGAAAAGCTGTAAAATCCTCCCTAAATGGAAAAATCAAAAAAATGGAGTCTGAAATGAATTCCTTAAAAGCCAAAATTTACGATTTTGAGCATCCCAAGACAATGGACAAACCCAAGAAGGAGACACCACAAAAACCTTCAGAAGGAGATTCTGGGTCAATTCCTCCAAGACAAAATTTTACCGAAGATTAACGGTTTCAATCCGAAACCTGTATATTAAGGAAACCAAAAACGGTTTCCTTTTTTATTATGGTAGCAAAAACTTTTGGCAGTGCGGTATCGGGAGTTGATGCCAATCTCATCACAATAGAAGTCAATGTCGGACAAGGTACCAGTTTCTACATGGTGGGACTACCCGACTCGGCGGTCAAGGAATCTCAGCAGCGGGTGGAATCCGCGCTGAAGTACTTCGGATTTCGAATGCCGAGGCAGAAGGTGGTCATCAATCTAGCCCCTGCCGACATTCGGAAAGAAGGCTCAGCCTACGACCTTCCGATCGCCATGGGAATCTTGCAAGCTTCAGAGCAAGTGGAATTTCCTGAGCTAGATCGCTATGTCATCATGGGTGAGCTATCCTTAGATGGTAATCTCAGACCAATCAAAGGCGTACTACCTATCGCCATCGAAGCCCGAAAGCGCGGATTCAAGGGTTTTATCCTTCCCCTCGAAAATGCAAAGGAGGCTTCCATTGTCAATAATTTGGATATCATAGGAGTAGAGACCCTTCAACAGGCCGCTGATTTTTTGATGGGGGATTTGGAGATCGAACCCTTAGTTACCGATACACGGGAGATTTTCTATCACTCCTTAGATGATGTGGAGTTTGACTTTGCGGATGTGCAAGGCCAGGAAAATATCAAGCGAGCCATGGAAATCGCCGCAGCGGGTGGCCATAATGTGATCATGATCGGCCCTCCTGGAGCGGGAAAAACTATGCTTGCCAAACGGCTTCCTTCTATTCTACCTCCACTCTCGCTGCAGGAAGCCTTGGAAGCTACAAAAATCCACTCAGTAGCTGGAAAGCTTGGAAAAAACGCATCACTGCTTGCCAATCGACCCTTCCGGAGTCCCCACCATACTATTTCAGACGTTGCTTTAGTTGGCGGCGGAGGGAACCCCCAACCCGGAGAAATCTCCCTAGCGCATAATGGTGTGCTGTTTCTGGATGAACTCCCGGAATTCAAACGGACAGTCCTCGAGGTGATGCGACAACCCTTGGAAGAACGGAAAGTCACCATCTCTCGAGCTAAAGTTTCGGTAGACTATCCAGCCAACTTTATGCTGATCGCCAGTATGAACCCCTGCCCTTGTGGCTACTACAACCATCCCGAAAAGGAATGCGTCTGTGGCCCCGGGATCGTGCAACGCTACCTCAATAAGGTGAGTGGTCCCCTACTCGACCGAATCGATCTACATGTGGAAGTCACTCCAGTGAAATTTGACGAGATGACCTCCACGCGAAAAGCAGAGTCCAGCAAAGCTATCCGTGAGCGAGTGATTCAGGGTCGAGAAAGACAAAAAGAACGCTTCCAAAACAATCCCGAAGTCTACTGCAATGCCATGATGCCTTCACATATGGTCAAGGAAGTTTGCCAAATCCATGAAGCTGGAAAAGCCCTGCTGAAAACCGCCATGGAGCGGTTGGGACTTTCTGCCCGTGCCTATGACCGCATCCTGAAAGTTGCCCGGACCATAGCCGATATTGCCGACAGCAAGGACATCAAAGTAGAACACCTAGCCGAGGCCATTCAATACCGAAGCTTAGATCGTGAAGGTTGGGCGGGGTGATTTCTTATGAGTAAATGATGAATATTCCATCGAAACAAGAAATAGAAAACCAAATTCATACTGTCAGAGGACAGCAGGTGATGCTGGATAGTGACTTGGCAGTCTTGTATGGAACAGAAACAAAATTCATTAATCGTGCAGTCAAAAGAAACCAAGAGCGTTTTCCAGTAGCATTTGCTTTTCAATTATCAGAAAAAGAGTGGTCCAACTTGAAGTTCCAAATTGGAACCTCAACTTCTCACGGAGGCAGAAGAACTGTGCCAACAGTATTCACAGAGCAAGGTATCGCCATGCTTTCAGCCGTTCTCAAAACAGAAACAGCGATCCAAGTGAGTATCCAGATCATACAGGCATTTGTGGAAATGCGCAGATTTTTGGGACAAAACGCGACCCTGTTTCAACGACTGGACCAATTGGAAATCAAGCAGATTGAGAATGATAAAAAGTTTGATCAATTGTTCCATGCCTTGGAAAAGAACCAGCTTAGTCCGGAAAAAGGGATTTTTTTCAACGGACAGATTTTTGACGCCTATGTATTTCTGGCAAAACTGATAAAAAAACCAAAAGAGGAAATCATCATTATTGACAATTACCTCGATGAGTCTGTTTTGATCCTATTGAGTAAATGCTCTCCAGGGGTATCAATTACCTTTTATACCAAGGAAGTTAGCAATAAGCTCAAGCTGGATTTTGAAAAATTCACACAGCAATATCCTAATGCAAGTCTGAAATTATTTTCAAAAAGTCACGATCGTTTTATAATTATAGACAAGTCAGAGCTTTACCACTTTGGAGCTTCACTAAAAGACCTTGGGAAAAAGTGGTTTGCTTTTTCTAGAATGGATGATTTTACAGATATCCTAATGAATGAATTAGAAAGAGAGTTATAAAAAATGTTTATTTCTAGAACCAATCGATTGGAGATTAGACCTATAAGGGTGGGCAAGGTAAATAATGATGAATATTAAAATTAAAAAATGAAAGAAATTCCAAAGTTTCACGAAACATTCAATCCCATTTTGGATATACTCAAAGATGGAAAACCTGTTCATCATAGAGATCTAATCAAATCGGTCATTCAAAAATACTATTCGGATCTTCCGAAAGACTTATTAGAGGAAAAAACCAAAAGCGGAGAAATTTTAATTGAAAACAGAATAGCTTGGGGTAAGTCTTATTTGAAAAAAGGAGGTTACATACATTATCCAAAAAGAGGGATCGTTCAAATTTCAGAGAAGGGACTTAATCAAATCGGAGATTTAAAACTAAAAGACCTAGAATCAGAAAGTGGTCTTTTTGACTTCTATTCGGAGGAAAAGTCCAAGGGGATTTCAAAAGAAACAGAAATTAAATCTTCAACTCCACAGGATTTAATAGATCGAGGAATTGCAGAATTAGAAAACCAAGTGAAATCAGAGCTTTTAGAAAAGTTAAAGGCTATAGATCCTTATTATTTTGAAAAGGTTGTCCTCAAACTTTTCAAGAAAATGGGGTATGGAGACTTTTTAGAAACCCCAAAATCTGGTGATGGCGGCATTGATGGAATAATCAACGAAGACAAATTAGGGCTTGATAAAATTTACATCCAGGCCAAAAGATTCGATTCCAATAAAGTAAGAGAAAAAGACATTCGGAATTTTATTGGAGCCATGAGTGGGGATACATCAAAAGGCATTTTCGTTACCACTTCTGAATTTGATAAGGGAGCAATCGACAAAGCAAAGTTTGCTCATCACAATATAATCTTAATTGATGGGGAAAGACTGGTGACCTTAATGCATGAATATGAAGTGGGGGTACAAATAAAATCAACCTACACGGTTAAAGAACTTGATGAAGATTTTTTCGAAGGCCAATAAAACTCCATAATGCCCCACTCTAACGAATTTTTTTCCAAGGAATTTATCCTAAAACTTTACCGAGAGCTTCGGGATGCAGATACGGAAACCAAAATCCAGTTCACGTTGGATTATATTGATACTGTCAAAGCAGACTATCCCCTTGAGCTAGTCGAGTACATGACAAAGACTCAACTTGCAAATATCTATTTTGACCAAGAGGAGTATAAAAAGGCTCTACCCCTCCTAGAAGAAATCAATGCTCAGGATGCCCCAAAGGATACCGCAGGAAAACACCTTTACATCCTGCTACTTATCCGGACAAATCGACTACTTAGGAATTTAAACACGGCATTCTCTCACTTGGAGCAAAATCTCCTGCCTGAAAAAAACCAAGAAGAGGGTTTTGATACTTTAGACTTATTAAAAGAGTATGTAGATCTTTGCCATGATGCAGATTGGGAATTTGATCCGAGATTTCAGGATAAAATTGATTTTGTCGTGGAAAGTTTGGGATTTGAAGAAAAGGACCTCAAACCTCTTGAAATGATTGACTTTTTAGACAAAACGAATTTAGAATGGAACGTACGCATGGGTAAAATCATTCTAAAAAAAGATATTGCAGGAGAGGAAAAAACCCAATTATTCGAAGATTTTCTGATGGAATGTCCAATCAGGTGGTATAGAGATTATGTAAAAGACATGATCAATCACTACAGAAGTCGAAATCAGAATTGATTTTGTAAAAGAGTCATACAACAGCCCTGATTCATTCTGCACAAACTTTTATTATTCAGAAATCTTTGCTGTAGATCTCCTTTTCCAAAAATTCACCCAAATCGACATCCCAAGTGCCAAAAGGGTAAAGGCTAGGGTACCCATATCCACCCACTCTTGATTGGGCTGCCAGTTTAGAAGACGTTCCAAAAGATAGCTGATATATGAATTGGGCAGTCCTTCAGTACCCATTCTTTCCAATACTTGCCAATGCCAGTCAGTCAGCGGACAATAACCCCAACCGTACCAAATCCCCAGAAAACCCCAAGAAAGTAGCGTGAGGCTAATCGTAATGAGGTGGGCTTTTCTGGTTTTTCTCCATACCCAACCAAAAAGATTAAAAAGGATAAGTACCGAATGAAAAATGACAAAAAACCAATCTGCCAGAATTAGTGAAGTACTCATAATTGGTATCAAAATGGTCATTTTCCGGATTTTTCAATTCAAAAGAAGAAATAGATTTACTTTCAGATTTACGAAATATTCAAAGTGTTAAGTTTCTAAATCCCTTCTCAAATTACAGCTTTGCTTGTGATATTAAATCTATTGGTAATATTGAAGCATGAAATCAAGCTTTTCTACCAGAAGCTGGGATTAAGCCAAGCATAGTTTGAGGCAGGTTATCTGGAAGAAAAACCGAATTATTAAAAAATGAAAAAGACAATTTTCCTTCTAATTCTAATAGCAATAACTTCCCATCTTTCCCTAGCTCAAGAAAAAACGGCAATTCTCTGTGGTAAACTGATTACAGCAAGCAATGATCAGGTTTTAAACAATCAAGTTATTTTGATCGAGGGAGAGCGAATCGTAGCGGTCGGAGATCAAAGTCTACTCAGTGAGGAATACACTTTAATTGACCTTTCGGAATACACGGTTTTACCCGGACTCATTGATGCTCATGTACATCCTTTGATTTATGGCAGCGCCTATCAAACCAATTTCCTAAAAGGCTCTTCAGCATTTAATGCACTTCGTGGACTCAAAACAGTTCAAACCTGGCTCAAAGAAGGTTGGACAACCTTGCGTATAGCCGGAGATGCGGATGTGCAATATGCGCATTTGGAAATTCGGGATGCTATCAATCAAGGGATGTTTGAAGGTCCCCGGATTTACGGTGCAGGACACTACCTATCCATTACAGGTGGTGGTGGAGATATCAATAATTTTTCTCCAGAGCAAAAACTCATTGCGGACGGGCTAGTCGTGGATGGTGTGGATGAAGTTCGGAAAGCTGTTCGCCAGGAACTAAAAAACGGCAGCGATTGGATCAAAGTACTGGTGACAGGAGCATTCATGTCTGCAGGCGACAATCCACAAAACGTACATTTCAGTGAAGAAGAACTTCAAACAGTCATTCAGGAAGCCGAAAGACGTGGAGTTCCTGTCATGGCTCATGCCCATTCTACCGAAGGGATCAATATGGCTATCCGGATGGGAGTTCGGTCTATTGAGCATGGTACATTTCTATCCGATGAAAGTATTGACCTATTTCTTGAGCATGGGACTTACTTGATTCCTACGATTTACATCGGAGAGTATGCCGTGAACAATTGGGATGGTGATCCTGCCCAAGCCAAAAGTGTCGCTCTCCATAAAAAGTATCAGGAACCCACCAATCGTATGTATAAAAAAGCGATTGAACGGGGAGTGAAAATTGGAATTGGCTCAGACAATGTGGGATTCCCTCCCAATTTTGCAGCCAACGAATTTGGAGAATTGGTCAAATTGGGTATGTCACCCATGAAAGCAATTCAAGCGGGTACCCGTGTCAATGCTGAATTATTAGGCAAAGACCAGGAGATCGGTACGATTGAATCCGGGAAGTTTGCTGATATTATCGCGACAAAGGATAACCCTCTTGATGATATCTATGAATTGACAAGAGTGAAATTCGTGATGAAGGGAGGAAAGGTTATTTTGTCTGATGAATAATAGGCTCCCAAATTATCCTAGCTCATAAAACGACTACTTTCTAGTCGTTTTTTTAGAAAACGCTTCAAAAAAGCAAGGATAATAAAACCAATACCAGCCAATACCGCCTGAAGCCCTAGGAACACACTGACTCCGACAGCTCCTTTACCGATATCAAAAACCATCATAACTCCTCCAATGACTGCTATCAATCCCAGTCCAAAAATAACCCATCCAAAACTGATTGCTTCTTTTAAGCTCCAACCTTGAATAGCCAGAAATGCTCCGGTAGAAAACAGCCATAGCCCAAAGAAGATGGTGATTAGTTTCATAGTGGCCACTAGGTTTGCCAGCATCAGTACAGCCAGAATAGCTGTCAACACACTCCAAAAAAGGGACTGATTTTCTCTTTCTTCTTTTGGTGCAAAAAAGTAGCCCAAAAGCCCTGTAGTTCCTGCTACTAATGTCAAAATCCCCAACCAAAAGGAAAGACCTGCCAACATATCAGTTGGATGACGCATCACATAAATCCCTAGGATCACAAAAAGAAGCCCCTGAATTAGGATTACCCACCATTTTTTAAAAATTGATTTCATCACGATTTTATAGTTAAATGAATATTTAAACAAGAAAATTGAGCTATAGGAGAAGATCCTGGCCAAACAATACTAATCCTCTCAAAATAAATCTACAAAAACTTCTTTCAGAAAAGAATTTTCTCTCTTAAAATTTCATTCTACTGAATATCTGACTCTTTTTTTCCTAAATTAACCAAAGTGAATTTCATGACCGTTTGAAAAAATCATTAAACCTTGAGTCGCTGGAAAGGTTATTTTACCATAACAAAAATCATAAAGAATCAAATCTTACATTAAATCCAAAATTGAAATGATAAAGAAAGCTCTCACACTGTTTTTAATAGTTTTCTCATTTTATGCACAAGGTCAAGACATCGTTAAAACTGATCGATCTCAAGTAGAAATCAATCCAATTTTGCATGGTTCGTTGGCTTTAGAATATAATGATTTGACCATCTTCGTTGACCCTTATGGAGGAGCGGAGCGATTTGAGTCTTTTGGTCCCGCCGATCTGGTATTGATCACAGATATCCATGGTGACCACCTCAATCAGGAAACGCTGGATGGTCTAGATCTTTCTCAAGCTACTATAGTTGCCCCGCAGGCAGTCGCGGCGCAACTTCCTGCTGAGAAATATAAAAGTATCGTAGTGATCGGCAATGGAGAGATGAAAAGCATTTTGGGACATAATGTGGAAGCTATTCCCATGTACAATCTACCAGAGACAGCCGATAGCCGCCATCCAAAAGGACGAGGCAATGGCTATATTGTAGAGCTAGATGGTAAAAAATTCTATTTCTCAGGAGATACAGAGGATATTCCCGAAATGAGATCTTTGGAAGGGATCGATGTTGCCTTTGTATGCATGAACCTTCCTTACACCATGGATGTGGA
Organism: Algoriphagus formosus; assembly: GCF_002807035.1. GTDB lineage: Bacteria > Bacteroidota > Bacteroidia > Cytophagales > Cyclobacteriaceae > Algoriphagus > Algoriphagus formosus. Next base: position 93,919 of record NZ_NIUC01000005.1, read on the forward strand.
TCAGGCTGCTAGTGCCGTATCGGACTTTAAGCCCAAAGTCGTTTATCCTTACCATTATCGGGGTACAGGAGGTCTGGCAGATGTTGAGAAGTTTAGATCTCTTGTCAATTCGACCGCCCCTGGAGTAGATGTAAGATTGAGAAATTGGTATCCAGAGAATTAAATTACACCGAACAAACCTTAATGGAAATCCTCCTCCGCTATCTACACTTCATCTCCGTCATAACCCTTTCAGGAACTTTGATTGCCGAGTTTTTTCTTTTGAAGAGTTCTTTAGAGAAAAAAGAGATTCGTCTCCTAGGCCAAATTGATGCAGTCTATGGCATTTCTGCCCTGATTCTGCTTGGTGTAGGCCTGACGCTTTGGCTTGGTGGATATGGAAAACCCACTGAGTTCTATAGCGAAAATCCAACCTTCCACCTCAAGCTTGGCCTTTTTGTATTGATCGGCCTGATCTCAATCTATCCGACAGTTTTTTTCATCAAAAATGGAAAAGGAGATGCCACTGACATCGTAAAAATCCCATCCTTGGTTCATTGGTCTTTGAGGGCAGAGCTGATTCTGCTGGCATTAATCCCACTTTTTGCTGGGCTAATGGCAAAAGGAATCAGAATATTCTAATCCCCAAAACACATCCCCATTCCTTTGGCTGCCTGAACCAAAGTACCGGATGGATCTACCACGTTGTAGGTACTAATCGCTTCCTTGATCGGAGCTGAGGAAAAGTCATTATTTCGAAGCACGACCAATTGACCGAATTTTCCATCCAAAACCAATTCCATCGCTTTCACTCCAAAAACAGAGGCAATCACTCTGTCAAAAGCGACTGGAGTGCCTCCACGCTGAATATGTCCTAGAATTGTCTCACGGATATCTGCTTCCAAGCCTGCATCTTTGAGCTGCTGACTGAGTGTAAAAGCAACTCCACCTAATTTAACTGCCTGACGCCCCTCCTCGCCTTTCGTGGAGGTGATCGTCCCATCTTTGGCATATGCGCCTTCAGCGATGACAATATTGACAAATCCACGTCCATCATCATAGCGGGACTTGATTCGATCAATCACCTTTTCTAAGTCGTAAGGAATCTCCGGTATGAGGCAAATTTCAGCTCCTCCGGAAAGTGCTGTGTAGAGGGCAATCCAACCAGCATTTCGACCCATCACTTCCATAATCATCACCCGATGATGACTTGCAGCCGTGGTCACCAACCGGTCCAAAGAATCTGAGGCTACCTGTACAGCTGTCTGAAAACCAAAAGTAAAATCAGTGGAAGACAGATCATTATCAATCGTCTTTGGTACACCTACTACTGGTATGCCTTGCTCAAATAGCGCTTGGGAAATTTCCTGGGAACCATCCCCTCCAATATTTATTACGGCATCAAACCCTTGATCCTTGATTTTCTGAATCAATAAAGGGAGACGGTTCTCAATTTCAATGGTTCCATCTGCTTTTTTGACCGGAAATCGTATTGGGTTGCCTTTATTGGTAGTACCGATTAGGGTGCCACCTTGTACATGGATTCCAGCGGTATTGGATTCATTTAGCTGCATCAACCTCGGAGGATCTTCCATCAGCCCGTTGAAAGCCTCAAAACTTCCCCAAACCTGCCATTCACCAGTCTTTGCTGCTCTTTTGGTGATTCCTCGGATCACTGCATTCAATCCCGGACAGTCTCCACCGCCAGTTGTAATCAATACCTTTTTCATGTGTTTATAATATGCTTTTCAATTGTCACAACCTGTCCCGTGACAAAGGAAACGGGATGGAATCCCTGCCTGCTGCAGGCAGGTCGCTTGGTAAATAATTATTCCAGTGTGTGACTTTTTAGTCATGCTCGATTTCAAATTCTTGTGGTAATAGGTTTCTCTTGCAAAAAGAAGAAATCAAGAGTAAAAACCAACTTAAAACTCCATCAATAAGGTACAAAAACTCAAGTATCAAAGATATACTCAGCACCCTCACGACACATCTCCACCGAAAAATCGAGTTCCTTCCCTGCTAGCCTTTCAGCGAGTATCTCATCCAACCGGGAGTCTGTATTATTGGGTTCATGATGAAAAATCCCCAAATGCTTCACTTTACACATGCTTGCAAACTCAATGGTATCCTGAACAGCACTATGCCCCCAACCAGCTTTCTCCTCATACTCAGCTATGGTGTAGGCACCGTCATGAAGCAACAAGTCTGCTTTTTTGGCAATCTCATACCCACTGGTCCATTCTGGATCATTCGGAAAATCGTTTGACCCCAAGCGAACCTCATGGTCAGGAATGTAAGCCAGGACAGTATCCCCATGACTGATTCTAAATCCTAAAGTAGGCCCTGGATGACAGACAAATTCTGAATGAATAGCAAAACTCCCAATTTGGATTTGATCGTCAGAAAGCTCGTGAATAATGGGATGATTGGGTAAATCTCCCAATCTCACTGGGAAAAGCGGCGGTGAAAAGTATTTTCGAAGTCTTTGGAGAAGTGGTGTATCAGAGGTACTTGGTCCCCACAAATGCACCTCTACGTTTGGATTGTACAAAGGCAAGAAGAAACCTAGCCCCATCGTATGATCAATATGTAAATGGGTAAGAAAAATATGAATCTGCCGAACATCTTGATCTAAAAACCTCCCTAATCGCTGAATACCTGATCCCGCATCTAAAACCAAACAAGTCTCTCCATCCGAAACCTGCACACAGGATGTATTCCCTCCGTAAAAATTATTCTCTGGACCTGGCGCAGGAAGGGAACCACGACAACCCCAGATTTTGACTTTCATCATTCATCAAGGGTCCAAAAGATTGCCATTGCTCCTAGAAAGCGGTCAGGTCTTGCGATAATGGGAAATGCGGTGACTTGAATATGTTCATCTCTCCCCTGCATATTCTTAATAAAGAAGCTACCAGAAGTAGGTTTTTTGGTTTGAAGTGTTTGCACAAGCGGAAGACCTTCAGGAGAGATGAGTTCTCCTTTTTCATTGTATGGAGTAAAAATGGTAGCCCATTCTTCTACCCGCATTCCTCCTGTCTCCCCAAATTTCAACCCAAAAACAGTCTCAGCCGATTCATTGTAAAACAATAAGTTCCCCTCTGTATCAACAAGAAAAGCAGGTAAGGAAATCGTATCAATGAATTGTCGACCCAAAATCAACTCCAAAGGTTGTGCTGGCATATCAGTAGAACATTGTCCAAAATCAATTAAAAGTTAAGAAAATTCTTGAAATAATTATTTTACAATTAAAAAACTCTATGAATTAGATTAAGTCGATTCAATTTATTTTAGAGAAAGCCTGATCTAAATCCTCCAACAGATCGTCTGTATGTTCCAAGCCAACTGAAACCCGAATAAGATTCGGAGGTGTGAGTGTATCAGGTCCCTCCACAGCTGCTCTTCGCTCGATCAGACTTTCTATTCCACCTAAGCTTGTTGCGTTTGCAAAGAGTTTTAACTCGGAAATCAATTTATCCGCAGCCTCAGCACCTCCTTTGACCTGAAAGGAAACTACCCCTCCAAAACCGCTCATTTGAGAAGCAGCTATCTCATGTCCGGGGTGACTTTTGAGACCTGGATAGAAAACTTTTTCCACTTTCGGATTTACCAGAAAGTAATCCGCCAATACCATTGCATGCTCGGCATGTCCTTTCATCCGGTAAGCCAAGGACCGAATACTCCGAGCCAACCAGTAGCAGTCACTGGCAGAAGGCACAGCCCCTCCTACTCGTTGAGTGGTTCTTATTTTTGTCCAAAAATCATTTTTCTCTTTGGTCACCAAAGCTCCTCCAAGGATATCACTATGCCCTCCAAAATACTTGGTACTACTATGCATGACAATATCTGCTCCAAGCAAGAGTGGATTTTGGAAAACGGGAGTCGCAAAAGTATTATCACAGGCCAAAATCGCTTGATGCTCATGAGCGATTTCTGCAATTTTTCGGATATCACTGATCTTCAACAATGGGTTAGAAGGAGTTTCCACCCAAATAAGTCTAGTATTTGGTTGCAGTGCAGCTTTGATAGCTTCTAGATCGCTCATATCCACAAAACTGACCGTGTGAATTCCCTTGAAAAGCTTGGTCATGGAATTATGTAGCCCATGATACATATCATCCGGTGCGATGATATGTGAGCCAGGCTCGAGTGCCTGAAATACGGCAGTTCCGGCAGCATTTCCTGAGGAAAAAGCCGCAGCATCTGCACCCTGCTCTAGAGAGGCAATCAATTCTTCAAGGGAGATTCTATTGGGGTTACCAGCTCTGGTGTAAAGTAAACCAGCTTCATTTCCATGCTCAAAAGTGGTACTAAGGGTAATTGGCTGTACCACGGAGCCAGAATTATCAGTCACATGGTTACCTTTATGGATGGCGCGAGTTTCGAATTTCATGAGGCTTTTTGGATTTTGCCATCAAGTTATCAAAACCAACCAAAAAACAACCTGAGAAAAGTCACACAAAATTTAAACGCCCAATTCTTTTGAAAACTGGGCGTCGATTTTTTATCTAATCCGATCAACCGACCTGACCAAAGCTTCATCCTTGCGGATAAAACGATTAGCCAGCATATTAAAGACCATCGCTGCCAAGACTACCCAAAAACCCAATTGATAGGTACCAGATGAGGTAGCATTGATGGCATTATTTATTCCATTGGTGGTCAAGAATACAGCTACAACCAAGCCAACCATCACTAGGCTATTGATCATATTAAAAAGCATCTGCCGAGTGCGATTTTTATACTGAAAAATAGAAATTAAGGCCATCAGACCTGCAAAAGCAGCCAAAGTCGCAATGTACCACTTGGAAGATTCCTGAATAACCTCACCTGAGGTGTCTAGATTGCTGAGCATAAATGCAGATAATTGCCAGGAATCATCAGTCCCTGAACCTGTCTCTGTTTGCACCCAAAGGGTCGAACCGATGGTAATACCCATACAGATGACTACTAGGAAAAGAAATATGGTTTGAACGCGTTGGATCATTTTATCAATTTTTTGGCAAAGAAAAGGCCAATTCCCCGCTTTCACAAGGATTGAATAAATCTGATATCAGGAATCCTTACGGAATTGTATCTTTGCGGGGTATGAGTCAAAAAAAGCGTTATTTTCTGGAATTAAGCTACCATGGCAAACCCTTTCATGGCTGGCAGATACAGAAAAATGCCTTTTCCGTCCAGGAATCAATCGAATCGGCACTTTCCACTTTCTTTCAAAAACCCACCACCATCATGGGTAGCGGGAGAACGGACACGGGAGTACATGCAAGTCATCAAGTCTGTCATTTTGACTGCGATGTGGCATTTGAGCCTGAAAGATTGCTGAAAGCACTGAATGGAATCTTACCAAAAGAAATAGCCATTAAACGGATTCGGGAAGTAGAAAAAGATGCCAATGCCCGCTTTGATGCAATCGAACGTTCCTATTTCTACCGAATTATATTTCAAAAAAGTCCTTTTCAGGATGAGTTGGCCTGGACTCTTTTTGCCAATCCAGATTTAGAAAAAATGAATCTAGGGGCAAATTTTCTTTTGGGGGAGCAAGATTTCGAGGCTTTTAGTAAGGTTCATACGGAAGTCAATCACTTCCGCTGTCAAATAAAGAAGGCCTATTGGGAACAAAAAGACGGGGAATTGTTATTCCATATAACCGCTAATCGATTTTTGCGTGGGATGGTACGGGCAATTGTCGGAACTTTGGTGGATATTGGTCTCGGAAAGCGACTTCCAGAGGATATGCCAAAAATCATAGCTTCCAAGGACAGAGCACAAGCCGGTAAGGCTGCACCCGCAAAAGGATTGTTTTTGTGCAAAGTCATTTATCCCGAGAGCATTTATTTAGATTAAGAAATCTTGAGCTTAGAAAAAGAAAAAACTTCTTCCGGTGAAATTTTAGACACCAAAGTCCTGAAGCAATTGTACCGCTATGTACAGCCCTACAAGTTTCAGTTTTACCTGCTGGTGTTTTTGACCATTTCCTTGGCTTTGTTGGCTCCGACCCGCCCCTATTTCATCCAGGTAGCGATTGATGATTATGTGGCCATTGGGGACAGTTCTGGGCTGGTTCGGATGATCTACATCCTAGTAGGCCTGATGATTTTGCAGGCGATCGTGCAATGGGCTCATACTTTTTATTCAGGCTGGATCGGTCAGGTCATTATCCGAGACCTTCGAGTCAAACTCTTCAATCACTTACTGAAACTCAAGCTGAAGTTTTTTGACAATACACCCATTGGAAGGCTAGTTACCCGAAACGTCTCCGATATCGAAACATTGGCAGATGTTTTCAGCGAAGGCCTTGCAGCGATTATCGGTGACTTACTTCAGCTTGTGACCATTTTGGGTGTGATGTTTTACATCGACTGGAAGCTCACCTTGGTCAGCTTGTGTACTTTACCACTGATGATTATTTCGACTTACATCTTCAAGGAGAAAATCAAAGTCACCTTCAACGATGTCCGAAATGCAGTGTCTAATCTCAATTCCTTCCTTCAGGAGCACATTACCGGGATGAATATTGTGCAAATTTTCAATCGAGAAGAGCGAGAATTTGACAAATTCAAAGAAATCAACCGAGAGCATCGAACGGCACATATTCGCTCGGTACTTTATTATTCTATTTATTTCCCGGTAGCTGAAATCATCCAAGCAATAGGTATCGGCTTGGTAGTTTGGTACGGAGCAGTCGGGGTTTTAGGGATGGAATTGCAGGTAGGGGTATTGATCTCCTTTATCATGTACCTTCAGCTTTTCTTCCGCCCCATTCGGATGATTGCGGACCGATTCAACACCCTGCAAATGGGAGTGGTCAGTTCATCTAGGATCTTTAAGCTGTTGGACAGTGACGAGTATATTGCCAATGAAGGTGATTTCAAGCCAGAAAAAGTCAAGGGAAATATCCAATTTCAGGACCTTTGGTTTGCCTATGTGGATGAGGACTACGTTTTGAAAAACATCAATTTTGAGGTAAAAAGCGGACAAACTGTTGCCTTGGTTGGTGCCACAGGCGCTGGAAAGTCTTCCGTCATCAATTTGCTTTCACGCTTCTATGAAATCAATAAAGGAGCCATTACCATCGATGGGGCTGATATCCGGGATTTTGAATTGGGCACCCTTCGCAAGCACATTGGAGTGGTACTACAGGACGTTTTCCTTTTTTCGAACACCATTTACTACAATATCACCCTCGGCAATCCAAAAATCACCCGTGAACAGGTAATGGAAGCTGCCGAGATGGTTGGCGCTCGAAAATTCATCGAGCGACTTCCCGGAGGACTGGATTACAATGTGATGGAACGTGGAGCAACTCTCTCGGTGGGTCAGCGCCAATTAATTTCCTTTGTAAGAGCCATGGTGTACAATCCGGAGATCATTATCCTGGATGAGGCGACTAGCTCAGTTGATACTGAAACTGAAGAATTGATCCAGGAATCCATCGAAAAAATGATGAAAGGCCGAACCTCCATCGTAATCGCTCACCGACTTTCTACCATCCAAAAAGCTGATCAAATTATTGTTTTGCACAAAGGAGAGATCATGGAGCAAGGTCGACATGACGAACTTCTGGAAAAAGGTGGATACTACACCCAATTGCATCAAATGCAACTTAAAAGCATGGCAATCTAGCCTGGAATTTGCTTGAATCATCAAAACCAACTATTTATTCATCGTGAGAAACAAATTACTATTGCTTCTTTTCATGCTCCCATTTGCCTCTCTAGCCCAAGAAAGGGGAGCCGGTATCAGACTGGGCGAACCTTTTTCACTGACCTACAAAGATTTCTTTGACGACTATTGGTCTTGGGAAGTCATGCTGGGAAGTGGTGGAGTGAATGGCCCGAGCTACTATCAACGGGATTTCGAAAACAACCCACCCAACTCAAATGCATTCTATATTGGTCATTCGACCCGAAAAGGCGCCTCTATCCATGGTCGGGTAGCCTATCACGAAGATATCACCGATGCCTTTGACATTACTCAAGGCTATTTGCTAGGATATGGAGGAGCGGGAGTCCAGATACGTACCACTCAGGTCAATTATACCTACAATGTGGGAAATGGAAACGGCAACATATTCTCAGAGGACAGAAGCAACATAGATTTTGGTCCTGAGGTATTTGGAGGAGCTGAATATTACTTGGATGAGTTACCAATTTCGGTTTTTGGTGAGGTGGGACTTTTTGTAGAGCTACTGGACCGTGTCGGCCACATCAAATTCCAAGGTGGGATCGGGGTCCGTTATTTATTCTAAAATGAAAAATAAATTAGGCCTTGCTCTAATAGGTTTGGTAGTAATAGGAACTGTCGCCTACATCGTTTTCAACAAATTGGGTGGAAATACCCCGATAGAAATCTCCCTAATCAAGAAAAGTCCAGAGCCGCTTTCTGGTTTTTACTATGTAGGAACTCCCCAAGATGAAAGGCTATCGGAGGCATTTCAGGAAATGGAAAAACAAAAAAATCTCCATCCCGGCACCTTCCTACATACCATCTATGAGGTAGAACCTGCGGGAAAGCTCGACACCATGCGGGTTTTTGTTGGGATCAATCAAGCACTTTCCGGAGAAGAAATTGAGACGCGAATCTTTAGAGAACAAAGCTTTTTGTTAGCCAAAATTCAAGCCAACCGATGGGTAATGCCCGGGCCGGAAAAGGTTAAGGAACGAATCCGGGAATTTGCTGATTCAGCACAAATAAGTCTATCAGAGGTTTTCATTGACAAGATAATCGCTGAAAATGAAGTACATGTGATTGCCCCGGTAAAAGACTGAAAACAATTTAGGTTTTTTAATCAACCCTAGGATATTTATTACCGTAATAAAGACTATACTCTATTTAATAAATCAAAAATGAGAAAATTAACTGCAATTTTTGGACTTTTTGTTCTAACTTCCCTTAATGCTTTTAGTCAGTCTTCTACTGATTATTTAAATAATACACAGTATACAGTTAGAGGATTTCAACTTCCCATATATAAAATAATCCCCTCCTTAATATATATTTCAAGTACTGAGCAGGATTATGTAATTGAAATAGAGCAAGAAAGAGTTTATGAATATGACAATTCCAATATAATTGTAGATTCAACACTTGATTTTAAATTTCTCGTTTCTAAATGGACAAACCTAAGAACTTCTAGCGGACCTCGCGGCTCTGGTTCAACAACCGAAAGAAGGCTCATAAATATTGGATATGGAAATCAAGGTGAAAGAGGCACAATAGTTGTCCGAGAAGATAAAATAGTTGGAACTGCAATAATTATATATTTAACTCCAAACGGCCCCTATGAAGTGCCAATCAATATTTTAATATCTCCTTCAACAAATAATCTCTAATAAACATGTATAGAACTTTTAAACACCTGTTTTTCTTTATTGGAATAATTTCCCTGCAAGCCTGCGAAGGGCCTGAAGGCCCCATGGGTCCAGAAGGCGAACCAGGAATAAATATATTAGGGACAACCTATGAAGTGGAAATTGACTTTACAGAATCAAATGATTATACTGATCTATTTGAGTTTCCAGAAGACATAGTTGAAAGCGATGCAGTGTTAGTATATAGACTTTCCGGAGTTGATAATGGAAGAGATGTATGGAGAATTCTCCCTCAAAACTACTTCTTCGAAGAAGGTGTAATGATTTATAATTTTGACTATACTATCAGTGATTTTTCGATTTTTTTAGATGGCCCGATTAATTATTCTATTCTTGGATCTGAATGGACAGATGGACAAATTTTCAGAGTAATAGTCCTTCCTTCTGATTTCTTATCTGGAAGGATAAATTATTCTGACTATGAAAATACTTTGAAGTTGCTAAGTATTGACGAATCCGACTTCATCAGAATTGACGCAAAAAATTAAGCTATTTTCTAAACCAACTCTTCCCACAAACAGGATTGAAGCCATGCTCTAATCCTGTTTTTTTATGTCCAAAATTTTAAAGGCAAAACGCATTTGCTTCCTATCTTTGCCCCATGCAATTTCAAAATGATCTGCTGCTCCGGGCAGCCAAAGGCGAAAAAGTAGAACGAACACCCGTATGGCTTATGCGACAGGCAGGAAGAATCCTCCCTGAGTATCGAGCAGTCCGAGAATCCGTTTCAGGTTTTATCGAATTGGCTCAGACGCCTGAGTTGGCGGCGGAGGTTACCATTCAGCCAGTGGATCTACTAGATGTGGATGCAGCGATTATTTTTTCAGACATTTTGGTGATTCCCGAGGCCATGGGTTTGCCATACGAGATGGTGGAAAAAAGAGGCCCTTGGTTCCCAAATACCGTAAGCTCAGCGGCTGACTTAAAAAATCTTCGGGTAGCAGATGGTGCCAATGACCTTAGCTACGTGATCAAGGCCATCGAAATCACCAAAAAAGAATTGAATGGACGGGTTCCACTTATCGGATTTGCTGGAGCACCATGGACCATTTTTGCCTACATGGTGGAAGGCAGCGGAAGCAAAACTTTCTCCAAGGCTCGGGCCATGCTGTACCGAGAGCCGAAGCTTTCCCACCAATTACTTCAGATGATCACGGACAGCACCATCAATTATTTGAAAGCTCAAATCAAAGCGGGTGCTGATCTCGTACAGATTTTTGATAGCTGGGCAGGGATCTTGGGACCAGAGCAATACGATGAATTTTCTCTCCAATACATCGCCCAAATCTGTGATGCGGTACAAGAAGTTCCAAAAACCGTCTTTGCAAAAGGCGCATTTTTCGCTCGGGAGGCCATGGGTAAGTTGAACTGTGATACAATCGGCTTAGACTGGAATATGGGTATAGCTGAATCCAGAAAAATGATCGGTGCAGACAAAACGCTTCAGGGAAATCTTGACCCGGCAGCACTTTACGGAAATCCCGATCAGGTACGAAAGGCCACCCAAAATATGATGGAGCAATTCAAAGGAAGCAGACACATCGCCAATTTGGGGCATGGCGTCTATCCGGATATTGATCCTGAAATGGTCAAGGTCTTCATCCAAAGCGTAAAGGATTTCCAATAAACTTCTTTCACATATCTAATATCAAACTGTGATTTTTTAATCAGAGCCTGGATATCTATGCTTTTTTCCATCTCGGATATTGCCTGCTTGCTTTTTCTCTTATTCCCAATTTAAAGGTAGAATTATTGCGCTTTCCCCAATAAACCCTCAGTCTATTTGAAAAAATATTAATAAAAAGATTGATTTTTTATTTTATGGTATATTTTTGAGCCATATATCCTGACTAATACACTGAAATCTTATTATCAGGGTATAATTCAAACCTATTCTCAAACAAAACCTATTAAATCATGAAAAATCAGTTTAAAATTAAACTGAGAATGCTCTGTATTCTTTTAACAGGATACTCATTTCTCGCCATCTCTAACTCTGCCTTGGCGCAAGAAGAGAAAGAATTCAATTTCAGCGCTACGCTAAATTCCGATCAGTTCTTTGGGTTCTACCCAACCTTTGCAGGTTCCTATGGATTTTCAGATAAGGCTAGCTTTACCTTCTATGGAATCCTCTGGTCTGGAGGTACTGGTGGAGGCTGGGGCAATTGGACGGAGTTTGGAGTTGGAGCCAATTTCAAAGCAGCTGATGGCCTAGACATCAATCCGCAGATTGGTATTTTGGGCGGTAACTTGCTGAGCTCCGGTACCGCGGGCCCTGCTGTCTTTGGAGACGGGATCGTTCCTAATTTGACCGTCAATCTCAATAGAGACAAAACAGAAGGCCAAATTTATTTTGGCTACTACGCGCCACTTCGAGATGAGACCTTCGCTGATGGTACGACACTAGCCTACATTCACTATTGGGTGAACTTTGGGTTCAAAGCCAGTGACTTCTTCTCCATCGGTGCTCACTATGAGCATTTGATCAATTCGGGCGGATCCAATGTCGCTACCTCCACGGATGTCTATCAATGGTTAGGCCCATACGTGCAATTCGCTGATCCCAAAGGCGGTCCCTTTGCGCGCTTTTCATTCGGAACAGACCTTGTCGAAGGGAATGACTCCTTCTTTAAGTTGACAACCGGATTTTCCTTCTAGGAATCATTAAGTAAAACCAAAAAAGAGTCGATCAGAATTGATCGACTCTTAATTTAAGACTTCGATTTTGTCCCCTATACGGACTACTCCCTCGCCTAGCGCTACCATATTTTGACCAAAAAACACCTTACTACCTACTGTTCGGTAGCTAGCCAAAGTTTTTAATGGCTCCTTGCTAGTTTCAGCTGTATTTTGATTTACGGTTGTCATCACACAGCGCGCGCAGGGCTTTACTATTTGGAAAGCCACCTCCCCGATTTGGATTTTTTGAAGGGAGTCTTCCTGGAAAGCTTCTCCTCCTGAAAAAACAATATTTGGCCGAAATCTATCCATGGGCACGGGTTGATCCAATCGTCGATTCAAGTCTTCCAATGACTCTTGACCGATTAATAAATAAGGCATTCCATCCGCAAAACTGACTGCTTCTGCATTGACAGCATACTTGGGGCTCACTGCTCGTCTGGTAGATTCAGGCATGATTACCAGCCTAACTTCTTTATCTAAAAATTCCGAAAACCATTGATCATATTGCTCGGCAAGCAACCTAGCTTTCATCGTATCATCCCAGACTACCACAGAAACTTCTTCCCCCGGCGCCAAAGTATAGGGAATAAGAATGGAGTCATGTTGACGCTTCTTTTGATAAACCAAAAGTCCCTCAGGGGTGAGTTCAACTCCAAGTAGGGCAAGCTTAGGATAGGTCCTTTGGGATACAAAAAGTCCTTCTGAATCGATCAGCATCCACCTCCGGTCATATTTAAACCCCTTTTCTTCAACCTCAGCTTGATCCAAGCGGATACCACCCAAGGACTTGATCGGATAGATGAAAATATCTTGCACTACCATAGAACTCTAGCTATTTATTCCTACCCTGAAAGATAGCTGGAAGTTTGGAGAAACTTCAATAAAACCACTGGAAGAGAAACAAGACAAGACCAGTCCTGTAAACCAAGCTAAAACCCAATAGTACAAAGACAATCAAAAACCAACGAAGCCGATCCTGATTATTTTTATTATCAAAAAAACCTCTCATGACCAATAGATGCAGTCTAGATCATCAAAGTTGCATCGAAGGAAGAAAAATCTGTCAGGAAAAATCAGCCACTGTGCCAATATGCAGGAAAAGTCAGGAATCCACCCACATAAAATCTGACATTGTGACACAAAAATCTCAAAAACCCGGGATGGCATACGCATTGATTCAATGGAATTAAATTAAAAAAGCAACTAAATAAAATTTATAATCATGGGAAAAATTATAGGCATTGACTTGGGTACCACCAACTCCTGCGTAGCCGTGATGGAGGGAAATGAACCTGTAGTCATCCAAAACAGTGAAGGAAGAAGAACCACACCATCAATTGTGGCTTTTCTTGACAATGGAAATGGAGAACGAAAAGTAGGTGATCCTGCCAAGCGTCAGGCTATTACCAACCCTGCCAATACGATTTCATCTGTGAAGCGATTCATGGGTAAAAAGTTTTCTGAAGTTTCTGAAGAAAAAAAGCATGCTTCTTATAAAGTAGAGCAAGGCTCAAATGACACGGTAGCCATCAAAATCGGTGACCGTTCTTATACTCCACAGGAACTTTCTGCTATGATCCTTCAAAAAATGAAGAGCACTGCGGAAGATTTCTTGGGTCAAGAAGTGACTGAGGCGGTAATTACTGTACCGGCTTACTTTAACGATTCCGAGCGTCAAGCGACAAAAGAAGCTGGACAAATTGCCGGTTTGGAAGTGAAGCGTATCATCAACGAGCCAACTGCAGCAGCATTGGCATACGGGATGGACAAGAAAAATCAGGATATGAAAATCGCCGTGTATGACCTCGGTGGTGGTACGTTTGATATTTCTATCCTTGAGCTGGGTGATGGAGTATTTGAAGTGAAGTCTACTAATGGTGATGTACACCTTGGTGGTGATGACTTTGATCAAGTTATTATCAACTGGCTAGCTGACGAATTCAAAGCAGAGGAGCAAATTGACTTGAGACAAGATCCAATGGCTCTTCAAAGACTGAAAGAGGCTGCAGAGAAAGCTAAAATCGAACTTTCGAGCTCCTCTTCCACTGAGATCAACTTGCCTTACATCACTGCAACTCAGACTGGTCCAAAACACTTGGTACGCAACCTTTCTAGAGCAAAGTTTGAGCAGCTATCCGAAGACTTGGTAAGAAGAAGTATGGAGCCATGTAAGAAGGCGCTTCAGGATGCTGGATTGAGTGCTTCTGATATCGATGAAGTAATCCTAGTGGGTGGTTCTACTCGAATCCCTAAAATCCAGGAAGAAGTAGAAAAATTCTTCGGCAAGAAGCCATCTAAAGGTGTAAACCCTGACGAAGTAGTAGCTATCGGAGCAGCTATCCAAGGTGGTGTCTTGACAGGTGAAGTGAAAGACGTACTTCTATTGGATGTCACACCACTATCACTTGGTATTGAAACCATGGGTGGAGTGATGACCAAGCTTATCGAAGCTAATACGACTATCCCTACCAAAAAATCTGAAGTATTCTCAACAGCTGCTGATAATCAGCCTGCTGTAGATATACACGTGCTACAAGGTGAAAGACCGCTAGCGAAGGACAATCGTACAATCGGTAGATTCCAACTAGCAGATATTCCACCAGCACCACGTGGTGTACCTCAGATCGAAGTGACCTTTGATATCGATGCCAACGGTATCCTGAATGTATCTGCCAAGGACAAAGGAACCGGCAAAGAGCAAAAAATCAAGATCGAGGCATCTTCTGGACTTTCTCAGGAAGATATCGACCGAATGAAGAAAGAAGCAGAAGCAAATGCTGCAACAGATAAAGCTGAAAAAGAGAAAATCGAAAAACTAAATCAGGCAGACAGCTTGGTGTTCCAGACAGAAAAGCAGTTGAAGGAATACGGAGACAAGCTTTCCGAAGGTAACAAAACAGCTATCTCCGGAGCTTTGGATCAGTTGAAAGCAGCACATCAAGCTCAGGATTTGGGAGCGATCGACTCTGGAATGGAAGCTCTAAACAAAGCTTGGGAAGCAGCTTCTCAGGAAATCTATAACGCAACTCAAGGTGCCGGTGCACAGCCAGGAGCTGATGCAGGTGCCGGAGCCTCTGCCGAAAGTGGAGATGGAGTTTCTGACGTAGATTACGAAGAGGTAAGCGAAGACAAAAAATAATCAAAGCTAAACCAATAAAAGATGGCATCTGTATATAGTACAGGTGCCTCTTTTTTTGATTCAAACACCGATCTTCTATGCAACTGACAGCCGACAATAAATTGAAAAAAATAATAGTGGTTGGAGACCGGGTTCTGATCCGCCTCAAAAAGCCCAATGAAAAAACTTCCTCCGGACTCTACCTTCCTCCAGGAGTGCATGAGAAAGAAAAGGTTCAGCAAGGCTATATCATCAAAGCTGGTCCCGGATATCCGATTCCGATGCCTGTAGACGATCACGAGCCTTGGATGGACAGTGAAGAAAAGGTGAAATATGTACCCCTTCAAGCAAAAGAAGGTGATTTAGCCATCTTTCTACTCTCAGGAGCACATGAGGTGATGTACGAGGGAGAGAAATACTACATCGTTTCGCAAGGAGCTATTTTGATGCTAGAGCGAGAGCAAGACTTATAAAAAAAAGAGGCTCAAAAGCCTCTTTTTTGTTTTTATTTAAGAGAAGCAAATTCTTTGGCAAAGTAGGTTAATATAATTTTTGCCCCTGCACGCTTAATAGATGTCAGGACTTCTAGCATAGCTCGTTCTCCATCTATCCAGCCTTTTTCTGCTGAGGCCTTGATCATGCTATATTCACCGGAGACATTATATGCAGCTATTGGCAGCGGGAAATTGTCTTGAAGCAGTTTAATGATGTCCAAATAACTCAGGGCAGGCTTCACCATCAAAAAATCAGCACCTTCCTCCATATCCAAATCCGCCTCAATTAAGGCTTCCTGACTATTTGTAGGATTCATTTGATAGGTCTTCTTGTCTCCAAACTTCGGAGCGGAATCCAAGGCATCCCGAAACGGTCCGTAAAAAGCACTGGCATACTTAGCCGTGTAAGACATGATCGAAACATCCGTGAATCCGTGACTGTCCAACTCTTCCCGGATATAGCCTACACGACCATCCATCATATCAGAAGGACCTAAAATATCCACTCCAGCGTCAGCCTGAGCCAGGGACATTTTGGCTAAAATCTCCAAAGTCTCGTCATTCAGGATTTTTCCATTCTGCACGATCCCATCATGACCGTCAGAGCTATACGGATCCATGGCGACATCCGACATCAAACAGATTTCAGGAAACTCCTTTTTGATCGCACGAAGCCCTTGAAGATAAAATGTCTCCGGATTATAGCTTTCCTTTGCAAATGGATCTTTTAATGACTCCGGATAAGCCGGAAAAACATCAAAGGCCTGAATTCCCAGTTTCAGGCAGGACTCTATCTCCAAAAGCATCTCATCAATCGAGAATCGATAAATTCCCGGCATGGAGTCCACCTCGATTTTCTTCTTCTGACCATCAATCAGGAAAAGAGGAAAGATCAAGTCTTTAGTGCTCAAAGATGTTTCTTCCACCAATTCACGGACTGATGCTGATTTTCGGTTTCTTCTTGGTCTACGGTATTGCATAATTATAGCGAATGAATTGCTTCGAATGAAAGTTTAGAATAATCTTCGATATATAAGTCACAGGTTGGCAAATCCTCTTTACCATGCGATGAAAGTACTCCAACTACTTTCATTCCTGCATTTTTTGCTGCCATGACTCCTGAGAAAGAATCTTCAAACACCACGCACCTATCCGGAGCTACTTCCAACTTGGACGCACTTTTTAAATATACTTCGGGGTCAGGTTTGTGTTTATTGACATGCTCACTGGCAAAAGTTGATTCGAAGTGAGGGTATAAATTCAATTTCCCCGCAATCAATTCCAAGTTGAGTAATGGAGCAGAAGTTGCTACACCAGTCTTAAAATTATTGGATTTCAGCATTGTCAAGAATTCCAAAAATCCAGGAATTGGGTCAACATGATGCTGATAAATCTCTCTGAAAAGCCCCTCTTTTTCATCTTCCAGTTCCAAAAGTTCTTGACCTTCAATTTTCCTACCCAAAAAATGACTTAGAATATAGGAGTTATTTTTCCCATACATATGCTGAGCAAATTCCTCCTCGGTGGGGTATACATTTCTTTTCTCGAAAAAAATCCTAAACGCTTTAGAATGGTATGGATTGGTATGACATATAACCCCATCCATATCGAAAATCACTGCTTGATTCATACTATTTTAAAAGAAAGGCCGCCATTCTTATCGAACAAAGCGGCCTTAGCATTTGATCTTTTATTCAATTAATTAAACTCGGCTATTACTCGCTCGATAATATCACAGCATTCATGAAGCTGCTCTTCAGTCATCACAAGCGGCGGAGCAAATCGAATGATATTTCCATGGGTTGGCTTAGCAAGCAAGCCATTCTCTGCTAGCTTCACACAAATATCCCAAGCAGTAGAGCTATCCTCTGAATCGTTGATGACGACGGCATTAAGTAACCCTTTGCCTCTCACAAGCTTTGCGATTGGGAATTTATCAACCATTTTTTGCATACGATCTCGGAAAATCTGTCCCAGTTTTCGAGCATTTTGGGCTAGCTTCTCATCTCTCACAACTTCCAAGGCTGCCATAGCTACTTTAGTTCCAAGAGGGTTTCCTCCAAAAGTAGATCCATGCTGCCCTGGTTTGATAACATCCATGACATCTCGATCTGCCAATACTGCAGAAACAGGATAAAAACCTCCCGAGATGGCTTTCCCTAGAATCAACATGTCTGGTTTGGTGTACGTGGACTGACGCTCACAGTGAGCTTCACAGCTACAATTCCCACAGACCGCCAATAAGGAACCTGTACGGGCTATGCCCGTTTGGATTTCATCAGCTATGAATAGTACGTTTTTCTCTTCGCAGGCTGCTTTGGACTTTCGGATGAAATCTTCCGAAGGAGTATATACTCCAGCTTCCCCTTGGATGGGCTCCACCAAAAATGCTACTACTTCTGGATCCTGAAGTGCCGCTTTTAGGGCATCGACATCATCATAAGGAATTTTTATAAAGCCTGCCGTGTAAGGTCCAAAGTTCTTTCGCGCATTGGCATCATTAGAGAATGAAATGATGGTAGTCGTCCTACCATGGAAGTTATTTTCTGCAACAATAATTTTGGCTCGGTTTTCATCAACTCCTTTTCGCTCGTAGCCCCACTTTCGAGCAATTTTGATAGCGGTCTCCACGCCTTCAGCGCCCGTATTCATCGGCAGGACTTTTTCAAAGCCGAAGTACTCGGTGATATACTTTTCGAACGGACCTAATACATCATTATAGAATGCTCTAGAAGTAAGCGTCAAAGTACCCGCTTGCTCGATTAGAGCATCCTTGATCCTAGGATGACAGTGTCCTTGATTGACCGCCGAATAAGCGGATAGAAAATCATAATATCTCTTTCCTTCTACATCCCAAAGAAAAACACCTTCCCCCTTTGTCAATACTACGGGCAGTGGATGATAATTATGAGCACCGTATTGGTCTTCAAGTTGGATTGCCTGCTTACTGGAAGTGATGGTCTGCATATCTTTTAGTAATTTTGGGATTATGTTAGAACAATAAAGTTCAAATATACAAAATGCCCTATTGCCCACGGAATGAAACCTGAAAAGAAAGCAAGCAATCCTCCTTCTTTAGAACCCGGAGATTATTATTTCAATGAGCAGGGCTTGATGGTTTTTACAGAAAAATACCATCTCAAGCGGGGCTATTGTTGCGGAAGCGGGTGTAAGCACTGTCCTTTTCCAAAAAGCTGAGGATTTAACCAGAATATTTTCAGGGGCTTTATTGCTTATTCGCAAAAAGTTCCGATATTTGCAGACCAATTACAGAAACGCACATCCATTACGATACTGAATCATGGCAAAAGTTTGCGACATTACCGGAAAAAGACCTCAAGTGGGTAACAATGTGTCCCATGCTAATAACAAAACCAAGCGTAGATTTTATCCAAATCTACACAAGAAGACCTTCTACGTACCAGAAGAAGATGCTTGGATCACATTGAAAGTTAGCTCCAAGGCACTGAAGACGATCAACAAAAAAGGTATCTCTGCAGTATTGAAAGAAGCTCAGAACAAAGGGATGATCGTTATCAAATAATCATATCTCAGCGATAAACATTTAGAAAGATGGCTAAGAAAGGAAATAGAGTTCAGGTGATTTTGGAGTGCACAGAGCACAAGACATCCGGAATGCCAGGTACTTCTCGGTATATCACGACCAAGAACAGAAAGAATACAACAGAGCGATTGGAATTGAAAAAATTCAATCCTATTCTTAAGCGTGTGACCGTACACAAAGAAATTAAGTAATTCACAAGGAGCAATCCCTAACCCATATTCATCATGGCAAAGAAAGTAGTAGCAACCCTGAAAAAAGAAGGTGGTGTGACTTACGCCAAAGTAATCCGTGCTGTCAAGTCTGACAAAACCGGTGCTTATACCTTTAAAGAAGAAATGGTTCCTAGCACACTCGTGCAGGATACGTTGAAAAAATAAGTTGCCATCAGGCATATTTCATAGCAAAGTCCCTCTGTACTTCGGTCAGTAGGGACTTTTTTAGTATTTTTCAATTCATACAATCGAATCAACATGGGAATCTTTGGTTTTTTCTCAAAAGAAAAAAAAGAAAGCTTAGATCAAGGACTTCAAAAGTCGAGTCAATCCATCTTTTCAAAACTCAGTAAGGCAGTCGTAGGGAAATCCAAGGTGGACGAGGAAATCCTTGACGAACTCGAAGAGGTATTGATCACTTCCGATGTAGGAGTGGATACGACCATCAAAATCATTGAGCGGATCGAAGAACGGGTAGCTCGCGACAAATATGTCAATACGGAGGAACTCGACACAATTCTCCGAGAAGAAATCATTGGGCTTTTGGAAGAAAATCAATCCCAAGACTTTTTAGATTTTGACATTCCTCAAGATAAAAAGCCCTACGTCATCATGGTGGTCGGAGTCAATGGTGTTGGAAAAACTACCACAATCGGAAAATTAGCCAGCCTATTCAAAAATGCCGGAAAATCAGTGGTTTTAGGCGCAGCCGATACTTTCCGTGCTGCTGCAGTGGACCAATTGATTCTATGGGGAAACCGAGTAGGTGTCCCGGTAGTTTCTCATGGCATGAATACAGATCCAGCTTCCGTAGCTTTTGATACAGTCAAAAAAGGAAAGGAAGAAAATGCAGACGTAATCATCATTGACACCGCAGGAAGATTACATACCAAGGTCAACCTGATGAATGAACTCACCAAAATCAAGCGGGTGATGCAAAAATTCATCCCTGATGCTCCTCATGAGATACTATTGGTGCTCGATGGATCAACAGGTCAAAATGCATTTATCCAAGCAAAGGAGTTTACCAAAGCCACCGAAGTCACTTCTCTTGCCATCACCAAACTAGACGGCACAGCAAAAGGTGGCGTAGTCATCGGAATTTCTGATCAATTTAAAATCCCAGTAAAATATATCGGTGTAGGAGAAAAGGTAACTGACTTACAACTATTTAACCGAAAGGAGTTTGTAGATTCTCTTTTCTCGAAGAAGTAATTTAGCCCCTCAGATAAATTATAAAGCCCCGTTTTGGGGATTTTTTTTTGCCAAAATTTGAACCTTAAATTTTTTTTATCGTAATTCAATGTGATATCAATTTAATATCATACTGAAATGGAAAAAATAACAAAACCCATCACTGGCTATTTGATCATCTTAATTGATCTTTTGATGATCCCGGCTGCAGTTTTCTCATTCCTCAATGAAATGCCGATTCCCGGAGTAATCTGCATTTTTCTTTTGATTTTGATCATTCCAGGCTTTTTCATCGTGGAGCCAAACAAATCCATGGTATTACTTCTCTTTGGTGAATACAAAGGGACCGTCAAAGCCAATGGCTTTTTCTGGGTAAATCCTTTTATGACCAAAAAGAAGATCTCTTTGAGGGTTAGAAACTTCGAAAACAAACCTTTGAAGGTTAATGACAAAATCGGTAATCCCGTCATGGTCGGAACTATTGTCGTCTGGCAGGTGGAAGATACATTCAAAGCAACTTTTGATGTAGAAGACTATGAAAATTTCGTCCATCTTCAATCCGATGCAGCAGTAAGGAAAATGGCTGGACTTTATCCTTATGACAATTTCGAGGATGAAGATGCCGAGATCACACTTCGATCTGGAGTTGAGGAAGTGAATCAATCGCTAGAGGAGGAAATATCTGAAAGACTACATCACGCTGGCATTAAAGTAATCGAAGCTAGAATTTCCCACCTTGCCTATGCGTCTGAAATCGCATCGGCCATGCTACAAAGACAGCAAGCAACCGCAATTGTAGCAGCAAGACAAAAAATTGTAGAGGGTGCGGTTGGAATGGTTGAAATGGCACTCGAGGACTTGAAAGTCAAAGATATTATTGAATTTGATGAGGAGAAAAAAGCCACCATGGTGTCTAATCTGATGGTAGTTCTTTGCTCTGACAAGAGTGCAAGCCCGGTATTAAATGTTGGTACGCTGAACCAATAAGTCATGGCACATCAAATATTTCAGGAAAGCCAGAGTTATCGGGGCACTTGGATTATGTATTTGTTGCTCATGACTGAGCTACCCATCATTGTATTGGTACTTGTAATCATGCAAACCACTGATTCAGATCCCAATGAAACAGCTATGGGAATGGCAGTATTGGTTGGAGTGTCTGCTTTAGTCTTTATTCTAATGATGGCTATTCGCCTAGAAAGTAGAATAGACGAAAAAGGGGTCCATTACCGCTTTTTCCCTTTTATCAATAAATGGAGAACGCTTCCAAAATCTCAAATCCGAAGCCTGAAAGTAATCAATTACTCTCCATTGACGGATTATGGAGGTTGGGGAATCAAAGGAAATAAAACAACAAAGGCCTTTAGCATCATCGGTGATATGGGCCTACTAATAGACACTGGAGAGAAAAAGAAAATAATGATTGGCACTCGAAAAGAGTCCGAACTGAAGGCTTTTCTAAGATACTGGCAGGAGGAAAATAATGAGTAAGAAAAAGGCTTTTGCACTACGAATTAATGAGGACACCATGCAAGCGATTGAGAAATGGGCTGCGGATGAATTCCGCAGCACCAACGGTCAGCTGGAATGGATTATTCGCGAGGCACTCAAAAAAGCCGGGAGATTACCCAAAAACCAAAAGTCATCCGAAGAATGAATTTTACCTGCTTTTTTATTTGATTGATGAAATTTGTAATTTCAGGTAAACTAACCAATAGAAATTATGAAACGATTCATCAAACTCATACTGCCCCTTTTTCTTTTGACATTATTTGCAGTACCCCAATTGGTACATGCTCAGCAATCAGAAATGACCAAGGAAGAAAAAGTTGCTGCCAAAGAAGAGCAAAAAGCAATGAAAGCGAAAGCCAATTATGAAAAGGCTAAAGAATCACTCGCTAAAAACGAGGAGAAACTCGCCAAAATGAAGGAAAAGCTTGAGAAAAGCAGAGCAAAATTTGATAAGGATAACACAGCGGGGAAGCTTTCTCCAAATGATGTCGCAAAATTGACTAAGAAAATTCAGAAAGAGGAAAAATCAATCGAAAAGCTCGAAAAAGACATCGAAAAACTAAAAGAAGAAATAGCTGAATATGAAGAAGAAGGCGGGTCTTAACCCGCCCTTTTTTTTGACCTTTTTCTTTTATTCAGCGGTATACAGAAGTTGGTTTGTCTCAAAATCATACAGCGTTAGCGCTCTCAATTCGTAGTAAGCCAACCAAAAATCTCTCAATGCACTGAAATAAGCCCTTCGATTGGTATCTTTTTCATTTTGAGCAATGGAGAGGTCAGTGATCGATACATTGCCTGACTGATAGCGCTTGATGGCGATTTCATATCGTCGCTGAGCCACTTCGTCAGATACTTTTGTCACTTGAAGACGCTCTTTGATCATTAGAAAGTTTTTGACTTTTGTGAAGATCTCCTGTTCGAAATTAATCTGATCCTGCTCCACGGTATATTCCACAAGCTGCTGATTTGCTTCTGCTTGAGCCATTCGCGCTTTATTTCTCCCCCAATCCAATACAGGTACTGAAAAGCCTAAGCTGACCAAAGCCTGAGTGTTCGGGTTTTGATAGATGTCAGGGAAAGTCAAAGCGGCATTGTTAAAACCATAGCTGGCATTGAGCTGAACGGCGAAGCGTTGTCCTTTTGCTTCCGCCAAAGCAGCCTCTGCCTCAATTTTTCTCCGTTGAAAAGCTAGTGCCTCTGCCCTATTTTGGAATGCTAAAGAAATGGCATTATCCACGTTTACATCAAAATCTGGCACATTTTCTGGTGATTCAAGCTGTATCAGTGTATTGGGATCTAAGCCGATAAATGAATTCACAGCAAGTGCCGAGCTTTCCAGGTCCAACTTTGCTTGTGCCAAATCCTGTCTCGCCTGAAGCACCTGAAGTTCTACCTGCAGAAGCTTATCCTCGAAAGTCGTTCCTAATTGATACCTCGCTTTCTCTATTTCAAAAATCTCCTCCGTGTTACTCAGATTCTGTGTCGCAATATCCACATTGGCCTGAGCAAGCAAATAATCAAAAAAGAGCTGACTGACGAAAAAAGAAACTTGTTCCATTTCCTGCACATACGCTCGCTTGCTTTCTTCAAAAAGCAAAGGCTGAATTTTTTTATCCCACTTGAAAGGATTGTAGGCGAAAATTGGCTGCTGCAAGCGAATATTTACCGGGACACCGGACCAACGAGTCTGCACATCATTTGGACTGGCCAGGAAATTATCAAATCGATTGGTTGAAGTATTTACTGAAATAACCCCTCCGGTAGGTGAAATTACCTGCTGAAGCCCCAACTCCAAGTCCATGAAGTTCTGCTGCACCTCAAGGAATTCGATAGATCCATCAGGCTGTGTAATGCTATTAAATGCCTGAGAATAGCTAGGAATTGTACCGTTCAATCGCAGTTGAGGATTGTAATTTGATCTAAAGAGTCTGTATTGCCAATATCTGTTTTCCTTTTGTGTTTTGGCACGAAGGGAAGCTGGTGATAGTTCCTTGGCACGCTGCACCATATCTTGAAGGGTGTAGGTTACCGTTTCTTGGGCTTTGGTTTCAAAAAAGGGGAAAGAAAAAATCCCCATTGAGAGTAGTAGGATAAATAATTTTTTCATGCAGTTAACTTAGGCGGTTAAAATAATTTAACTAAAATACTGATAGATATCTCAATTCCAAACCAACTCATCTTCATCTGATGCTAAAAAATGCTAAAACATTTTTTGGATGACTAGCTAGCCAAAGCTTCGATAGCTAAATTGCAACTCCATGATCAAAAACATCATTTCCTTCGTCATTCGCTACCTTCCCAGACCCTTTTTGCAGCGTGTCAGCCCTTTGGCTATGAAATTTTTTGCCTGGAAAAATAAAGGTGATGCTGTCCAGTGTCCAGTTTGTCAATCTCAATTTGGAAAGTTTTTGCCCTATGGAAGAAAGGCACGCGAAAATGCACTTTGCCCCAACTGCCTTTCATTGGAGCGGCATCGCTTGATGTGGCTCTTTCTTCAGGAAAAAACCAACTTCTTCACTGCCAATCTCCGCGTATTACATGTGGCTCCAGAACACTGCTTTTTGAAGCCCTTCGATTCGCTAAAAAACTTGGAATATATCACCGCGGATATTGAGTCTCCTTTGGCCAAGGTTAAAATGGATATCCATGATATTCCTTTCCCTGATGCTAGCTTTGATGTAGTATTTTGCAATCATGTATTAGAGCACGTCGACGATGATATCAAGTCCTGTGCAGAGATCAACAGAGTTTTAAAACCCGGTGGCTGGGGAATCTTGCAATCGCCGGTATATGACCTACCGGAAACTTTGGAAGATAAATCAATCACTGACCCGGCTGAAAGGGAGCGCATCTTTGGCCAGCGAGACCATGTAAGAAAGTATGGAAAAGACTATGCAGAGCGGTTGAGAAGGTCAGGATTAGAAATTGAAGAGAATGACTTCGTCAAAAACCTTCCTGCTGAAATGGTTCAAAAGTTCGCTTTACCTCCTGATGAGACCATTTTTGTTTGTAAAAAGGGCGTTTAACCTTTATGGGTATACGCGTTCTTACCAAGACCGAAATTGTGCGGATAAAATTCTGGGAAAATGATCGATTTTTGCAGCTTCCGTCATCCGACATCGGACATCCGGCTAGATTAGCAAAGAAAATTAGGTTACTGGCATCATTGCGGATAATCATATTAACCCTTTACAAGCTTTCTAAAACCTTCGACAAGCAAGCCGGCCCCATAACCAGCCAATTGAAGAATCGAAGTTGCAATAGCCAGCCCTCCTACTTTTAGGGACATGTATTGAAGACTTGCAAAAAATAAGACCAAGGTGATCCAAGTCAAAAAGACCAAGATCAATACTGGAAAAATAGACCAGGAAAAAAGACCTGAAACAAAGGTTAAAGCTAAGAATACCAAAAATGCAGAAGGTAATAAATGAACCAGCTTTACGGCATCTGGGTGATACCTCGACACATTAACCCGATTCTGACCAAAGGAATAGGCTTGATTGAAAAATGATTTCAAAGTATTCTTTCGCTTATGAAATACAAAGGCTTCTCGGACTAGCTCGAGTTTAAATCCGGACTTCTTTATTCGAATACTCCATTCGATGTCTTCTCCACGATTCGGATCTACAAAGCCTTTTGTCTCTTCAAAAACCTGTCTAGACACGCCCATATTAAACCCTCTCGCTTGGTAAGAAGCCGGGTTTTTCATTTTTCCACGAATCCCTCCTGTCGTCAAAAAAGAGGTCATTGCAAAATCCATTGCCTTTTGCAAGGTTGAAAAACTGGATTCGGCCGCATCAGGACCTCCAAAAGCGTCTAAATTTCTAGACTCAATTGCCATCTTGAGTCTTTCGAGATAATCTTTGGGAACAATTACATCCGAATCAAAAATGACATAGAAAGAGCCTTTAGCTTCTTGCATTCCGTGATTCCTGGCAAAGCCCTGACCTTGATTCTCTTGATAGAGGTAATGGATATTTAGCTTTTCGCTAAATGAATCACATACCGACTCAGATGTCAGCGATGAACCATCCTCAATGACAATCACCTCAAAATCTTGGAAAGATTGGGCCGAAAGTGAGTCCAAAAGCTCCCGAAGTTCTTCAGGGCGATTGTAAACTGGAATGATTACCGAAAAAAACATCAATAGTCAAAGTTGATTTCTTCGTCTATTTTGTACTCTGATTCTTTGGATTGGTTTGAAGTCATCAACTCCGCGATAAATCCTGTAACAAACAATTGAACACCAATGATCAACGCCACCAATGCTAAAAAGAAAAGCGGTTGGTCCACGATTTCACGCACTTCTAGACCCTTTTTTAGACCATAAATCTTCTGAAAAATAAGCCAGCAAGTGATCAAAAAACCAGAAACAAAAGAAAGCGTACCCAGGAGCCCGAAAAAGTGCATGGGTTTCTTTTTGTATCGATGTACAAATGAAACTGAAATCAAGTCCAGAAAACCATTGAGAAATCGCTCGATCCCAAACTTTGAGACCCCATATTTTCGGGCTTGATGTTGGACTACCTTTTCACCTATTTTCCCAAACCCATTCCACTTGGCTAGAAGGGGGATATAGCGGTGCATTTCTCCGTAGACCTGAATGTTTTTGACGACTTTTAATTTATAAGCTTTTAGACCACAATTAAAATCATGTAGCTTGATCCCAGAAATCCATCGTGTCACTGCATTAAAGAAGCGGGAAGGTATTGTCTTGGTGATTGGATCGTGACGCTCTTTTTTCCAGCCTGAGACGACATCATAGCCTTCCTCATGAATCATTTGAAAGAGTTCAGGAATCTCATCCGGGCTATCCTGAAGGTCTGCGTCAAGGGTGATGACAACTTTTCCTTGTGCCTTTTTAAAGCCAGCGTCGAGAGCTGCTGACTTTCCATAATTTCGGGTAAAGTTGATTCCTTTGATATTCCCATTGTCTTCAGCCAAGCGGCTTATTACAGCCCAAGAGTCGTCTGTACTTCCGTCATTGACCAAAATAATTTCATAAGAAAAGCCGTGATCGTTCATGACACGGCTAATCCATTGAGTCAATTCTGAAAGGGATTCCTCCTCGTTAAATACAGGAACAACCGCCGAAATTTGCAACATATCAGTAATCCAGTGATTTATCTTTTTTCTTCAGAATAGCACCCGTGATAAGGGAAAGAATTGCATAAAATATAAGGGCAAAACCAAAGCTTTTAATTTGCCCCATTAAAGAGAAACCATCTGATATGGAATTCCTCATTTCGTCCAATTGCTCAGCAGACATCGAATCTGCGGACGCACCGAAACTTTCCATCATTTCTAAAGTATTTTCCACAGATTGGTCTGCAAGAACAGAAGGCAATGCAGGGTCAATTACTTGATAAAGCAGTATTCCTCCTATGATGGAGATTAATCCAGCAACCACCATCGTGATGAAAGAAAAATTGAAGGCCACGCCAAAGGTCATGAATCCACCTAATTCAGCCCGGTACTGCCTGCCGAAGAAGATAACCAATACAAAGAATATGGCAAGAGCCACAAGTCCAAACCAACCCGCTACTAGTAGGCTAGAATCAATAAAATATACCAGAAACGTAAGTGCAACGGAAACTAAGCCAATGGTAAGACCTGGTCTTACGGCAGCTTGAAAAGGAGTTTGTTTTTCTTCCATAGTCGTTTAATTGGGGTTTTTCCTGAAAATAATAGAAATAATAATGGTAAAAAACAGTCCGGGGACTATTTTCCAAATTCCATCGTTGATCGCAATGTCAATCGAAGCCATTTCTTGAATACTTTTTTGGGTTGCTTGGAAGGACTCTTCCCCTACTTGAGAAATGATAGTATCCTTACTTTGCTCCATAACCTGAATTTTTGAGGCCTTTATAACTTCAAAAAGATCGGG
The DNA here is from genome assembly GCF_002807035.1 of Algoriphagus formosus. Classification (GTDB taxonomy): domain Bacteria; phylum Bacteroidota; class Bacteroidia; order Cytophagales; family Cyclobacteriaceae; genus Algoriphagus; species Algoriphagus formosus. The sequence continues at coordinate 121,939 of NZ_NIUC01000005.1, forward strand.
ATAAAGAACTAAAATAATCCAAATCCCCAAAGCAGAGATAATAGCGATCAGCATGTAAGTCACGAAACCTACTGACATTCCTTCCGCAAAAGAAAGGTAGCCATTATTTGAATAATCTTTAAAAAACTTCAAGGCCAAGAAAATGGAAACTGGAGTGATAATGTATCCAAAAATCAAATTCAGATTTGTCGGATCTGGCTGAACCCAAGCTAAAAATCCAAAGGAAATTAAACTTAGAATTCCTCCCAAGGTTCCAAACTGATAAGCAGAACTGAGGTATTTATTCATTGATTTTCAGAAGATTTCCTTCATATATCCTGTATTTGACCTTTCCGATTAACTCTTTGCCAAACCATGGATTATTAGAAGCTAAAGAATGATTGGAGTCCTCGTTGTATATCCATTTTTCCTTTGGATCGAAAATCGTGAAACCCCGAGAAATCTTTGAATCAAGGACCTTTGCTGGTCCATCGGTTATTTTTTCTAATAACAATTCCCAACCTAGCTCTTCTTGCAATTGATTTAGCGCAGGCAAAAAAGTCTGCAATCCTGTCATACCAAAAGCGGCTAGATCAAACTCCATAAATTTCGAATCGAAATCTTCAGGTTGATGATTGGAAACCAAAGCATCGATGGTTCCATCCTTCAAACCTTCAATTAATGCGTCTCTATCTTCTTTCTCTCGAAATGGAGGATTGACCTTTAGGTTGGGATCAAAATCAAATAAATCCTGATCATTAAAAATCAATTGATAGATAGAAACATCCGCAGTAATATTCAGGCCTTCTTTTTTGGCTTGCCTTATCAGGTCGACTGACTTCGCAGTACTGATAGTCTGAAAATGTACACGTCCACCTGCATATCGAAGCAATTCTAAATTTCTTTGGATTGCTACTTCTTCTGCCAGTCTTGGAATTCCTTTCATCCCCAATTGGGTAGAAACTTCCCCTTCGTGCATCTGACCAAATATTGCCAGTAAAGGATCATAAGCATGATCAAAAAGAATCCCGTTGACACGTTGTAAATATTGGATAATCTTGAGGTAGCGATCACTATTGGAAAGAGAGACTTTTCCCTCACCAAATATGGTGACCCCAGACTGGAAATGTAGATCTAGAATTTCTGTCAGATCTTCTCCCTGAGTACCTTTAGTAACTGCAGCTTGGGGAATGATTTCAACTGGAAAGGCTTTGGACTTACTCAATAAGAAATCAACCAATCCCTTATTTTCAATTACTGGATCAGTATTGGGAGTAAGAACAGCTGCTGAAAATCCGGAAACATTAAGGCTATTGCAAAGGCTCTCAATTGTTTCTTTATGTTCGTGACCAGGTTCTCCCGCGCTTACTCTCAGATCAACCCAACCCTCAGAGCAAATCCAACCTTCAGCTATGATAGTCTCAGTGGGGGATGAGTGATAAGATCCAGCAGGAATAATCTCTCCATTATCAAAGATAAAGTCCCCAATTGTGGCCTTTCCCTTGTGAATCCATCTCAACCCTTTAAATAATACAGCCATTCGATCGTGATTTGCTACAAAACTGCGACAATAATCCAAAAATGAAAAATAAATCTCCTAATCAGGAATGAATATTATCAGATTTCATTGATCACAAAAAGAGGGTTGTCCTAAAACCAAAAAACCCCAATCGGTAGATTGAGGTTTTGAATAATGAGGCGGCGACCTACTCTCCCGGGTGTAACCCCAGTACCATCGGCGCTGCAGGGCTTAACTGCTCTGTTCGGGATGGGAAGAGGTGGAACCCCTGCGCCA
>NZ_NIUC01000006.1 GCF_002807035.1 Algoriphagus formosus
GATGAATGAATACAATACATATGCACCACATTCCGCTTTAGAAATGAAAACACCAAATGAATTTTATAACTTTAAAATCGCTGCTTAACTAGTCCAACTTTTTAGCGGAAAGAGCAGAGTTAGAAAGTAAATCTGAATATATTCATAAAGCACTAGTTGAATTTTTACGTCCAATTCAGATTCAATCTGAAGTATTCAAAACTGAATTTAAGAAATTAATTGAAGAATGCGGTGATAACATTGATAGAGCAGTTGATTTATGTAGCTCCCTTGATGTTTATGAAGAAAAGGGGGAATTCTTAATTTCCATGCTTATCGAAATAGCTAATGAATTATGTGCTAAATATGAATTTGATAATGAAAAATTAATTCAAATTTTTGGCTCCAATTATATCAGAAATCTTGGTTCAAAATCGGGTCCTGCAGGTGGACCCTTTCCTCAAGATTTAAATAAAAGAGAAGAATTAAATCAATTGATGGGCAAATATCAAATGCATGCGAAAGTGAAAAGAATTTTTGATTACTCATTAGAAAGAGTAAATAATGATATTGAAAGAGATAGATTTGAAGATGAAAAATGGTAGTTCAAGCGCACACAGCCAAGCACATTTGCAATTCGCACAAGCCAAGACACAACCAAAAATTGCAAAAGAGCTTACCTGTCTACCAACGCTTTTTTGCCGACCCTAAAAACTAAATTTTTCAGAAACAGCCGTACTTTGATTGAGCGGATTAGTGATTGGAAAAGATTGATAATTAACTGATAATGAATAAAGCCCAGCATACAACACGGTATTCCATGAATAATCAAAAGTTCATTTTCTGGCATTTTTTCTTTGTTTAGGCTGTTTTTGAGTTGATTGCCTTCTTTTTGGACTGATTGGAAGAAGTCAAGAATGGACAAAGCGCTGCCCTGCGGGTGGATTGCCCACCTTCGGTCGGCAGGTCCACTCGCCTTGTTCTTTACTTCTGCAGAATCAGTCCATTCCTTGCGATCATCAAAATATTTAGCCGCCTCAGGCGGGCAAGCCATGCTTCTCCCGATATTCATCGGGAAGATCCATACTATTTATGGTCTCAGTTTCCGGTTAGTTTAGTAAGTGCTCCAGCCCCATACTATAATAGAGTTCCTGATTATTGGACTCACATCCCGATAGGCATCGGGATTGAGAGGTCTGGAGCTTATTGATGGGCTTGATCCAATGGTCCTTGCCACAGACTAAGTTGAATATCCTACCTGGTAAAGTTCACCGGTTTTTAGGACATGATATATTCTTGACAGGAGTTTTCTTGCTATGATAACTATGGCTCGTTTGCCGGTATGTCTTTGCAATAGTTCCTCGTATCGATTCAGCATCACCAGATCGCGTTGCACAGTGGTCCAGGCACATTCGATAAGCGAACTCCTCAGTCCCTGATGATGGCGATAAGTCATGTAGCCTTTTCGGTCTGATTCACCGCTGGAATGGACCATCGGTTTGAGCCCGATATAGCTGTTGAAGTGTTTGAAATTCCTGAAGCGATGGATATCCTCAATCTCAGTGAGTAACTGGACTGTTGTCAAAGGTCCTATTCCTGGAATCTGTCTCAGCAACTTGGAATTTGCCTTGTATTTTGCCTTTCGCTGTAAGGAGCGTACTGAGATAGAAACTTTTAGAAAATGGCGATACGTAAACTCAAATTGGTCAAGCAATAAATCCATTACCAGTCTGCTGCTGGCTGAAGGAAGCTCGACTACGGCCAACCAGTCCAGAAAGTCCTTGGTCCAATAAGGATTGTCGTACTTATGAGGTGTTTCTATCCCGTTTTGTAGAAGTTTGTCTTTGATCCTGTTTTTCACCCGGACCAAGTCTGCCCAGAGTCTCTTTCGATATCTGAAGAGTTGTCGATCACCTTCTGTTTCCTGAGTTGGAACGTGGATTCCTCGCAGCAGTCCCGCTCGAAGTGCTTTGGCCATTTTACGGCTGTCCACCGGATCAGTCTTTTCACTGCTCTCCTTGTTGGTGGTGGGTAGGTCGGCAGGATTGATCACCAAACATTCATATCCGAAAGAACATAGTTCACGATAGATCCAAAATCCGAACTTACAGGCTTCATAGCAACAGATGATCTGATGTTTTGGAAAAAACTTATCCAAGTAAGACTTCAAGGCCTTGGGATTAGGTACCTGACTGAAGGTTTTATGATGGCAATTGGCTGTAAAGATCGAAACACTCCATTGACGCTTGTGTACATCGATCCCAATGAATAACTTAGGAGAAACTTCGGTGTCCATGATATCTTCTTTTTGTTTCTACTACTCTTACGAACCAGATTATATCATGGGAACTATAACTTATGGCGGGGAAAGTGGTAAATTCAAGCTTTGTGCTTTTAAGTAAGTTTGTTGCAAACCGACAGGAAAGTGCTTCGAAAACCGCCACAAGTCATATACGCAAAACGTTGTGGGCAATTAAAAGAAAAACATGAAACCAAACTTATTTAGATGGGCGACATCAGAACTTAGTCAGGACGCATTTCTCTGTTGGTTAGTTGAATGGGGAAAACCTCACTTAAAAGGTGAACCCCTAAATACGTTAGCCACAAAGTTCATTACAGAACTTTCAGACCTTAAAGCATCTGATATTGACGAATTAGAAGTTAGAAAACAGTATAAAAACATTGACATAGTTGTTGTAATCAATAAGAGATTTGCAATTCTGATTGAAGACAAGGTTCACGCAAAAAATCATAGCAACCAACTTCAGCGATATGCTGAAACCCTAAAAGAAGAATTTTCTGAAAAAGACTTATATCTCATTTACCTTAAAACAGGTGACCAAAGCAATTACAGGAATGTAGAGTCAAAAGGTTATAAAACTTTTAAGCGTAGCCAGTTATTGAAACTACTGAATGAAGGGAAAGAAAATGGAGTAAACAACAATATTTTTAACGATTTTCTTAATTACCTAACGAATATTGACAACTCAGTAAACAGTTTTAAAACACTGCCAATAGATAAATGGCATAGGGACAGTTGGAAAGGGTTTTATATAGAACTTCAAAAAAGATTAGATCAAGGAGATTGGGACTACGTGCCTCAAAAGAACGGTGGGTTTCTCGGATTTTGGTGGCATTGGGACCACATGGACTACAAGGAGTCAGGTTTCGATTTCTATTTACAACTTGAACATGGAAAATTCTGTTTCAAAATCATTCCGAATGATGTACAATTAAATCAAGAGATAAGAAACTACTACAGAAATATACTTTTTCAGTTTGCACAAAAAAATGACCTTAGAATAGAAAGGAATGGGCGGTGTATAAAAGGCAAAACCAAGACTATGACCGTTGCCAAATTATCATCGAGTTACATACAAACTGACTCTGAAAATAGAATTGACCTCGAAAGGACAATTGAGAAAATTAAGGGAATAGAAAATTTAATGAAACAAATAAAAACTGCCCACAACAATGGCTTCCATGAATAATCAAAAGTTCATTTTCTAGCATTTTTTCTTTGTTTAGGCTGTTTTTGAGTTGATTGCCTTCTTTTTGGACTGATTGGAAGAAGTCAAGAATGGACAAAGCGCTGCCCTGCGGGTGGATTGCCCACCTTCGGTCGGCAGGTCCACTCGCCTTGTTCTTTACTTCTGCAGATTCAGTCCATTCCTTGCGATCATCGGAATATTTAGCCGCCACAGGCGGGCAAGCCATGCTTCTCCCGATATTCATCGGGAAGATCCATACTATTTATGGTCTCAGTTTCCGGTTAGTTTAGTAAGTGCTCCAGCCCCATACTATAATAGAGTTCCTGATTATTGGACTCACATCCCGATAGGCATCGGGATTGATAGGTCTGGAGCTTATTAATAGGCTTGATCCGATGGTCTCCTCCGGTAAGGACTAAGTGGAATATCCTACCTGTTTTTTGTGGTTGCGCATCTGATGCCAAAATACCTAAGCGGAAGCTAATTACACCCAGAAAAACCCGACTTTATCCGAGGCTACACAAGGAGCCTAGGATTAGATGAGTCCTGCTTAACAAGTAGGGATACCCCCATATTCTTAGCTTTTAGGTTACTATTACGCCCTTTTAATATTAAATTGGGCTTCCTTTCGGAGCAGAAAGTAAGACTGCTTTAGCTACACTAAGTGGTTTCTGTACTTTCTAGAGTTAAATAAAAGGCTGGTTTTATACTTTAATTACTTGTTTTTCAATGAGGATCATCCCTTGTTTTTTCTTTTTGCTTTTACTTAGTGCGTTTTGTGTACCAAGGACAAAGGCCCAGAATTTTTCTTCCAAAATTAAAAATGAGCTTAAGGAGCTGGACAGCTTAAGTTCTTTAAATCCAAGCAATGACTCCCTATTGTATGAAACCATTGAGCTAGCTCAAAAGCTAAAGGACTATGATGTTGCGGTAAAGCATACCGCTAACCTGATCAACCTTTTCAAATATGAAAACGCAGCCCGGGCAAAAGTCCTTATACCCAAAACAATCCCGCTTTTAAAATCGGTAGAAGATAAAGAAGTGCTAAGTAAGTTTTATTTTGAGCTGGCTGATCTGCAGTACTATTCAGGGGAATTTGAAGAATCAATTTCCAACTTTGACAGTTCATTTTATTATGCCGAAAACAGGGATACTCCTTTAAAAGGACTTGCTAAACTGGGGAAAGGGATTGTATATGTCGATAAAGGGGAGTTTGGCAAAGCCTCCCTTACTCTTCAGGAGGCTATTGGCTATTTCCGAAAGGATAAGGATACGCTCAACTGGATCAATGCCAAAAGTTCCATGACCATTTTGTATGGTAAAAACGGTTTTTATGATGAAGAGACCAAAGAACGTAATGAGCTGATCAGCTTAGCGGAAGCGTATAAAAAATACCCCAGTTTACCTTTGATTTTTTATAATGCAGCAGCCAGTGCCAATAAGATGGGGGAGCAAGAAAAACGCATTAATTATTTAAAAAAGGCCTTATCGTCAAATGAAACATCTGAATATCAGGATTTTTTTCATCCCATACTTGTGACTGGCTTAATAGGGGCTTATGCCGAAAACGATAGTGTCTCCAAGGCAAATAGGTTAATAAAAGAATTGGAGCGGGATCCCAATCAGATAAGTGGTTTTAACGAAGCTTTCTATTTAGATGCAAAAAAGCGATTGGCATTTGCCGAAAAAGATTATCAAAAGGCACTAGATTATGGAACAGCTTACCTCAAACTGAAACAAGAGAGTAAAGAATATGAGGAAATCCAGGAAGCTGATCAGTTTCTTTCGAAAGTATATAAAATGCTTGGTGATGAAAAGCAGGCCTTAAAGCATTTTGAAAATTACGCACACCTTAAAGATTCCATAACCAATATTCAAAGAGCACGGGTTTTAAGTTATTATCAAACCCTTTATGAAACCGAAAAGAGAGATTCAAAAATAGCCGCGCAACAAACGAATATTGAGTTGTTGCAAGCCCAAAAGAAGTTGCAGACACAATGGCTTATTTTTGGAGGTTTGGGATTGGTTTTTGCATTCGCTTTCTCCAATGTTTTGCGCTCCAGGAGGTTTGCGAAAAAGGCTCAGAAACAGAACGAGGAATTTTCTCAATACGTAATATCTTCCCAGGAGCAGGAGCGAAATCGGGTGGCCATGGAGTTGCACGATAGTGTGGGTCAACAACTGATGTTGCTAACGCGGAAGGCAAAGAGTTCGGGAGATAGTTTTATCAAAGACCTGGCTACAGATACATTGGCTAATATTCGGGCAATTTCTCACAACCTGTACCCGGTAGTGCTCAAACGGTTGGGTTTTACAAAGGCTGCTGAGGAGCTTGTAAACGATCTGGATGAAACAACAGAATTGTTTTTTACAACAGAAATAGCTTTCGTAGATGATGTTTTAAATGAGGAACAAGCACTGCACGTATATAGAATCCTTCAAGAAACTTTACAAAATATCGTAAAACACGCAAAAGCCAGTACAGTTGCTATAACAGTTTTAAAAGAGAAAAACCGGGTAAGCCTGACCGTACAGGATAACGGAATTGGTTTCGATTATAAAGAAATAATGACTTCCGGTAAAAGTTTAGGTATAAAATCCATTCAGGAACGCTGTAAGATTATTAAGGCTCACCTAGAAGTGCATTCAGAAACCTCCAAAGGAACACGTTTAAAAGTCTCAGTTTCCTTATAATCCTTAAGTTTAAATTTTATGTCTAAAACCAACCTTTCCGTAATACTGGCAGATGATCATCCCTTAATGTTAACCGGGCTGCAACAAGAACTAGAGCAGGCGGGATATAAGGTAGTGGCAACTGCAACTAACGGTACTTCGGCGCTTGAAGCTATACATACGCATAATCCTGATATCGCTTTTTTAGATATAGAAATGCCATTTTTAAATGGTTTTGAAGTGGTAAACCGATTAAAGGATCAGCAATTGGATACCCGTTTTATAATGATGAGCTATCATAGGCAGAAAGGTTTTGTCGTACAGGCCAAAACAGTAGGTGTACAGGGCTACCTGTTGAAAGAGGATAGCTTTGAAGAAATTGCTTTATGTATAGCTGAGGTGATGAAGGGCAATTACTATTACAGCAAGTCCTTTGAAGGTGATTTTGAAACCATGGCCAACGAGGAGTTGAGAAAGATAAGTTTACTTACTCCCTCAGAACGCACCATCATTCGGTTGATTTCCCAAAATAAGACTTCTCTGGAGATTTGTGAGACTTTGAATATTTCTAAACGGACGGTTGAAAAGCACCGTACCAACATCATTGCCAAGTTAGAACTGGAGCCTGTAGCCAACACCCTATCTGTTTGGATCAACTCCCATACCGAGATCATAAACAGTCTGTAAGTATTTTAAAGACATACGTACTCTACGTAATATTTGCATGAGTTACGTATTTTATCAGGACTGCCCCGTCAATAATTTTGAGGTACTTAAAAAGACCTATTGATTATGACGAAGTCTACCGTAATTTTTTGTCTCTGCTTCTTAATTGCTCAGCTAAGTTTTGCCCAAGTCACTACCTTTTTAGACAATGGCACTTTGACCAATACCGCACAAACCGCTATTGAATTTGATAATGCATCTATAAGGGTACGTTCTACTGCAACAGCCACCATACCCTTACGAAGCACTGGGGCGGCAAGTATTACCTTTACTTTAAAAGGAGGTGATGGAGGCACAGCAACTTGGGATGGATTGTTTACAGACCTTGTTGCGCAAGGGGGAGAAGGAGGTACAGTGACCTTTACGATGCCCATCACATCTGAAAACGAGGGGAAAAGAATCACCTTTTACCTGGGTAAACATGGGGAAAACGAATCCCATCCTATTATAGCAAGTGGCGGCGGCGGGGCATCTACAGCTATAGTTGATCATAACGGTACCTTACTTGCGCTTGCCGGTGGTGGCGGCGGTGGGTCTGCTGTAGAAACTTATCAATCCTCGGGAAGGCCGGGAGGCACGGTAACAGATGGACATGCCACAACCTGTGGTGATTCAGGAAATGCAGGAGTAAATGGAACTACCGGAAATAACACACCAGAGTCTTTAGGGGCTATAGTTGCTAGATCCTCAGACAAATTAAGCATTCATGCAGGAGGAGGAGGAGGGCTTAGTGGAATCTCGAGAGTAAACACTGGAATTCATAGTGAGAGCATAACAGGAAAGTCAGCCAGCGATGGTGGTTGGGGAGGTTATCATCCGGAAGATACTTTTTATTCTGGCACCAATTGCAATCAGGACACTCCATTTCAGGTTGAAGGCTGTATACAAGTAAGAACAAAAGACCGCAGTCGCGGGGGAACCGGATACAGCGGGGGCGGTGCCGGAAGCCCATGGCTTTACGATCCTGGTTTTTCAAGCTGCTCAGAAGTTTTGTGGAATAGCTTTGGTGCAGGAGGAGGAGGCGGTGGCTATGACGGCGGTGGTGGCGGTGGTAAGCAGCGTGGCGGTGGCGGCGGCTCTTCTTATGTCGATCCGAAATTTACAAACACCTCGTTCAGGGAAGGTGGTTATGTCACAAATTCCCAAAATGGGACAGTAAGCTATCAGGTTAATTACGATAACCAGCCTCCGGTAGCAGTCTGTAAAAACACAGTCCTTGTCTTGGGGCAGGGAAATTATATTACCAATGATGGCCAAATAGGTGTTGCTTCAGGTATAAACGGGGAGGCAACTTTAGATCCCGCAGCAATTGATGGTGGTTCTATTGATGATGTCTTATTAGTGGAAATGACCACTTCAAAAAACACTTTCACCTGCAATGATTTAGGTGAAAATACGGTCACCTTAACGGTTACAGACGCAAATGGTAATAGTGGAAGTTGTTCGGCCCAGGTGACAGTGGTCGATAATTTTGCACCTACTATTACTTCAGCGACTTCAAGAATTATAAATGCGCCCGACTTTGGGGTTATAGATATGGGATTCCGAACCTCGTTGACTATTACTCCGCCAGAGTTAAATTTTGTGGATAATTGTGGGGTGGCAAGTGTGGTTCAGGCAGAACCGTTTACGGTGACCTGCTCAGATATAGGTAAGAGCTTTGTCAAAGAAGTTGTGGCTACAGATGCATCGGGCAATCAAAATGTCGTGTACTTAAACTACAGCATTACCAGCAGTGCCATAAACACATCAAAAATATATGTAAATGCAAATCAGCCCGATGATAGTGGGGATGGCCTAAGCTGGGCCACCGCTAAAAAGTATTTAAACTCTGCACTGGCTATGCTTGATGGGGCTCAGTGTTATAAAGGTAAACAAATATGGGTTGCAGGTGGCAACTATTACCCCGATGAAGGGACAAACCAAACCGATAATGATCGGCTATCAACATTTTTGTTAGGTAATGAGATAGCCATCTATGGAGGTTTTTCAGGGGATGAAACCAGCCTGGATCAAAGGGATTATGCCAATAACCCCACCATTTTAAGTGGGGATCTGCAGCAAGATGATCAAGCTGGTTTGAACAATGCAGATAATGCATATACAGTGGTATCCTCATTGAATACCCTGCCTTTTATAATGGATGGTTTTATCATTTCGGGAGGTAATTCCAATGGAACTACTTATGAAACCAGTGTTGGTGGGGGGGTAGCCGGTAATTCATCTTCTTCGTTTCGAAACTGTATTTTTTCCGGGAATACGGCAAATTTGGCAGGGGGTGCATTTTTTAGTACTAATGCTGAGGTGGAGTTTATCAACTGTATTTTTTCGGGAAATACAGCTGATACCGGTGGTGCTATTTATAGCGATGTATCAAGTTTATCATTGATTAACTCTACGCTGTCAGGCAATAGCGCATCAACAGATGGAGGAGCAATTTCCAGTCCCTTAGGGAGTACTTTAGCCGTCAAAAACAGTATTATTTGGAATAATCGTGCTCAAGGAAGCACAACTTCGGTTAGTGCTTCTATTTCGGGAATTGCATCTTACGCAAATAGTTTGGTAGCCAATATAAGCAGCTCGGGTATTGTCTCAAATGCAGACCCATTGTTTGTAGAAGGTATCGATTTTACGACGGAAGCTTTACCTACAACCGCTGGGGATTTCCACGCGCAACTTGGAATTGTTAGGGATGCAGGAGATAAATCTTATAATACTTTAGAGAAAGATTTGGACGGTCAGAAACGTATTCTTGGTCAAATTGACTTAGGTCCATATGAATACGGGTATGATACTGATTATTTTGTAACTACTTGGCAAACTACCACAGTTAACGAAAGAATTACACTGCCGGTAGTAGGATATAACTATTATAGGATTGATTGGGATAACGATGGTGTGTTTGATTATACTCTAAATTCTGCCTTACAGACTGAATCCAGAGCAATAACCCATACGTTTGCTGAACCTGGAATCCATACAATTGTCATCTATGCATTAGGGATTAATTTTAATTTTAAAGATTCACCTTATAAAAACAATTTACTTTCGATTGATCAATGGGGCAGTAGCAATTGGAGGTCGATGAGAAATTCATTTTACGGTTGTTCCAACTTGGTGATCAATGCAAAAGATGCTCCTAGTTTAATAAATGCCACAGACCTTTCCTACATGTTTGCCGGAGCCACAAGCCTGGATTATGATTTTAGCCATTGGAATGTGAGTACGATTACCAATATGCAGGGGATGTTTGATGGGGTCACACTATCAGAAGAAAACTATGATAAGCTTTTGAACAGTTGGAGCAATTTGGGTTTAAAACGCGATGTGATTTTTAGTGCAGGTAATAGTAACTATTGCTTGGGTGAACCCGGTAGGACTAAATTAATAGAATCCTTTGGATGGGAAATTACAGATGGTGGACCAAGTTGTGATACTACGGGATGTACAGATGATAATACTCCACCTGAACCTGACCTGGTTACCTTGCCCGATATTGCTGCCGAGTGTGAAGTTACGGGGCTTACAGCCCCAACAGCAACAGACAACTGTGCTACTACGGTTACGGTAACCCACGATGCTGTTTTACCCATAGCAACTCAGGGCACCACGGTTGTGACCTGGACTTATGATGATGGTAATGGAAATACATCAACACAAACTCAGAATGTGGTCATTAAGGATCTTAGCCCGCCGGTACCGGACGTAGTCACCTTACCCGAGGTCACCGCTGAGGCTCCGGTCACGGAACTGACCCTGCCCACCGCAACAGACAATTGTACAACCGGTGTGACGGTGACTAATGATGCTGTTTTTCCGATTACCGAAAACACTGTGGTCACTTGGACATATACAGATGCTGCTGGCAATTTCAGTACGCAAACGCAAAATGTGGTCATAAAAAAGGGGACAGCGCCTGTGGTGACAGCGCCAGCTATTACCGGGGTACAGGAAGATGTGGTTTATGCTATGCCTGATGCTATACAGGTTACCGATGAAGAAGGAGATGACTTAATCCTCACTTTTACTGTGACAGGAGGTACCCTAAGTATGGGTACTAATGGCATTACTTTCGGAGGGCAGGGCAACGGTTCGGCAAGTTTTACCGCATCGGGTACTTTAGTAAACCTGAATAGCGCCCTGGATGCGGCTACATTTATCTCTTCTCCTAATTTAAATGGAGCTGGAGCCGGTAGTATTTCAATTGTGGCCAACGATGGGCATTTAGACTCTGAAACCGCATTTGTAATTTTTGATATTGATCCTATAAATGATGATCCACAACTAACTGGTTTACCTGCCAGTATTACCATAGAAGAAGATGATTTAACGGGAAACTTTGATATTTCCGCAGCTACCATTTCAGATGTTGATGCCTTAAGCGGGGACTTGACTTTATTGCTATCAGCTAGTGGTGGTGTTTTCCAAGCTGCTGGACTTTCAGGGATACTGGTTTCTGGCGATTTGACCACTGATTTAAGTCTAACCGGGACCCTTGGCAAACTGAATGAGTACCTAAGCGTTGCAGATCGTATTTACTTCAGGCCGGATGCCAATCTCAATGGCACAGGGGCCGGATCTGTTGATTTAAAAATCACCGATAATGGAAATAGAGGGATAGGAGGTGGATCGCTTGTAGATTTAGGAACGGTGGCAGTTAATATAACTCCGATTAATGACTCTCCATTCTTAACAGGACTGCCTAAAACTATACAGGTATATGAAGGCGCAGCCGATTTTATTGACCTATCGGATGCCACTTTTGGGGATGTGGATTCAGGCTCTCAAGAGGTACTTTTAACTTTGATGGTCACCTCCGGATCATTGTCTGCCATAGGCAATGCTGGTGTGACGGTGTCCCAAAATGTGCCTAACATTATAAATATAGAAGGCACAGCATCCCAAATTGATGCATTCTTAAAAGATGCGGCAACTATTCAATATACACCTGAAACGGGTGTCACAGGGGATGCTGTTGCCCAATTATTGATTAGCGCGAATGATGGCGGAAATACAGGCTCGGGGAGTGGAGCCTCCTCTTTTGATCCGGTATATATTGATGTATTGAGAAGACCAACCATTACTGCGATAACAGTTCCTGAAAGCGGTACTTACGGTTTGGGGAAAAATATAGATTTTATACTTGATTTTTCGGAAGCTGTTGTTGTCAATACCACAGACGGAACACCTGGTTTAGGCTTAAATATAGGGGGTGAAACCAAAACAGCGGCTTACCTTTCAGGTAGTGGTACTTCGAGGATGGTATTTCGCTACACGGTTCGAGAAGGGGATTTAGATCAAGATGGGATCGAGGTAAATAGATTAAGCTTAAATGGCGGAAGTATTCAAACGAATAAAGGGGTTTCTGTTGATTTAACCTTAGGTTTTGTTCCCCCAACCATAGGTGTGTTGGTTGATGCTGTGGCTCCTTCCGGATATTCGGTGGCTATAGATCAGTCTCCAATTAGTTCTATAAATCAAGATGTAGTAAGCTTTACTTTTGACGGAGCTGAAGTAGGAACTAACTACACCTATACCTTCTCCAGTTCTTCCGGAGCTGCGGTCATTACCGGTAGCGGGCTTATCACTGCTGCAAACCAGCAAATAATAGGAATTGATCTGACCAGTCTTGGGAATGGTACGGTTACCCTATCGGTAAGGCTTACTGATCTTGCCGGAAATGTGGGAGAAGCAGTGTCCGATACGAGTAATAAAGTTTCCCCGATTTCAGCAAGCATAAGCGACCAAGTAGATGTAGCCTGCAATGGCGAGGCTACGGGTAGCTTGACGGTGCAGGTAAACGCAGGAGTACCAAACTATTCGTATTCATGGAGCAATGGGGCTATGACCACTAACACATCCTCAGTCACCAATACGGTTAATGGCCTTAGTGCCGGGACATACACGGTAACTATTACGGACGGAAATGGGCAGAAAGCGACTGCTTCAGCAACTATTGAAGAACCCTCAAAGCTGATTATTACGCCAACTTTAACGCATCCCACCAAGTCAGCAGGGAGTGACGGGGTAGTAGCACTGGATGTGACCGGTGGAATGGGACCGTACGAATTTAATTGGGTTCCCAATCTAGGTACGACGTCAACTATTTCGGGATTGAGTAAAGGTACTTACAAATGTATAGTAACTGATCAAAATGGCTGTTCTGAGGAAGTTACTGTGCAACTGAAAGATCCTGAGTCCTGTGTGGCGCAGAGTGACTTTACGATAAACCCTGAACAATCCTGTACAAGCCCAACTACCGTCTACTTTACAGACAATTCTACTTCTGCGGACAGCTGGTCTTGGGATTTTGGTGATGGAGGTACATCTTCGGCTCAAAATCCTGTCCATACCTATACATCGGAAGGTAATTTTACAGTGACTCTTACGGTTACAGATACGGTTACAGGTTGTTCATCTTTTTCCAGTAAAGTGTTCAGTATTGAAGAGGTTTCAGCTGATTTTACAGTGTCTTCTACCCTTGGTTGTGGTCCACTTACTACAAATTTCACTGATACATCGGTGGGGGCAGTTTCATGGGAATGGGATTTTGGGGATGGATCAGGATCTACAGATCAAAACCCGGTTCACACGTTTGAGAAAGCTGGAACGTATTCGGTATCCCTGACCATAAGTGATTTTGATGGATGTTCAAGAACGCTTAGGAAGACAGACCTGATTCAGGTCAATGTGCTGGACGTAGAGATTCGATCCACTAATGTGACTTGTAATGGAGGTTCTGACGGATCTATCACAGCAACTCTTAATGAAGGTGTTTCACCATTTACTTATGAATGGAATACCGGAGCTGAGACAGCTACGGTCGAGAATCTAACTGCCGGCAGGTATTCGGTTAAGATTACAGATGCCAATGGGTGTGCCGTCACCAAAAGTGTTGAGGTCACTGAACCTGCCCCCGCAGCCATCACTACATCATCACCAAACCTGATATCTTATTCAAGTGCTGTTTTAGGCGGTGAATTCCAGAATGGAGTGGATTGTGCACTTGAAAGCGGGATTGTTTATGGTACTGCTTCAGGACCTGATATTACTGATGACAAAGTAGTGATGGCGTTATCAGGTAGTGAATTTTCGGGTACCGTATCTGGTCTCAAACTCAATACGGTATATTATGCCAGAGCTTATACCACCAACCAGAATGGTAGGACTATCTATGGGAATGAGATTACTTTTAGAACTACCAAAAAAGAACTGGATGTAAAGGTAGCCACCGGTCAGTCGAAAGTCTACGGAGCTACTGATCCTATCTTTGCTTATACCGTCGATGGTTTTGAAGGTACAGATAATGAATCGATACTGACAGGTACATTAGCTAGAGTGTCAGGTGAGGAGATAGGCATGTATTCCATTACTGTAGGTACTCTAGATGCAGGTGCAGACTATTCAATCAATTTTATTGGGGCTGATTTTGAAATTACTCCAGCAGAAATTACAGGTATCACCTTTGATGATGAAAGCTTTGTCTTCGATGGTACCGATAAGAGTATTGTGATCTCGGGTACACTTCCGGCAGGAACTTCGGTAGCCTATGCAAATAACACCAGAACGGATGTTGGAACCCAGGAGGCTACGGCCACGATCACAGGAAGCAATTTCAATGAGCTGGTACTGACCGCTGATCTGACGATCACGCCGGCAGATATTGCAGGAATCACTTTTGACGATGGCATCTTTGTCTTTGATGGCACGGCCAAGTCGCTGGCGATTTCTGGAACGCTTCCGTCTGGAACGTCTGTGGCTTACACCAATAACTCCAAAACGAATGTTGGAACCCAAGAAGTAACGGCTACGATCACAGGAAGCAACTTCAATGATCTCGTACTTACTGCTGATCTGACAATCACTCCGGCAGATATTACAGGAATCACCTTTGATGATGGAAGTTTTGTCTTCGATGGTACCGATAAGAGTATTGTGATCTCGGGTACGCTTCCTGCAGGAATCTCGGTAGCTTACTCGAACAACACCAGAACGAATGTTGGAACTCAGGAGGTGACGGCCACGATCACAGGAAGCAATTTCAATGATTTGGTCTTGACTGCTGATTTGACTATTACCCCGGCAGATATTACAGGAATCACCTTTGATAATGGAAGCTTTGTCTTCGATGGCACAGAGAAGACCCTAGTGATCTCCGGTACGCTTCCAGCAGGAACCTCGGTAACCTACGCCAACAATTCAAGAACCGATGTAGGAACTCAGGAGGCTACGACGACAATCACAGGAAGCAATTTCAATGAATTGGTCTTGACCGCTGATCTGACGATCACACCGGCAGATATCGAAGGTATTACCTTTAATGACGGAGAATTTGTCTACGATGGCACACCCAAGTCGCTGGCTATTACGGGTGCTCTACCAGAAGGAACTTCTGTAAGCTACACCAACAACACGCGAACGGATGTTGGAACTCAGGAGGCTACGGCCACGATCACAGGAAGCAATTTCAATGATTTGGTCTTGACAGCAGATCTGACGATCACTCCGGCAGCTATTACAGGAATCACCTTTAATGATGGAAGTTTTGTCTTCGATGGAACTGAAAAGACCCTAGTGATCTCAGGTACACTTCCAGCAAGAACCTCCGTAACCTACGCCAACAATTCAAGAACCGATGTTGGAACTCAGGAGGTGACGGCCACGATCACAGGAAGCAATTACAATACTTTGGTGTTGACTGCTGATCTGACGATCACACCGGCCGATATTACAGGAATCACCTTTGATGATGGAAGCTTTGTCTTCGATGGAACTGAAAAGACCCTAGTGATCTCGGGTACGCTTCCAGCAGGAACCTCGGTAACCTACGCCAACAATTCAAGAACCGATGTAGGAACTCAGGAGGCTACTGCCACAATCACAGGAAGCAATTACAATACTTTGGTCTTGACTGCTGATCTGACGATCACACCGGCCGATATTACAGGAATCACCTTTGATGATGGAAGCTTTGTCTTCGATGGAACTGAAAAGGCCCTAGTGATCTCGGGTACTCTTCCGGCAGGAACCTCGGTAGCCTATGCAAACAACACCAGAACGGATGTTGGAACCCAGGAGGCTACGGCCACGATCACAGGAAGCAACTATACTGAGTTGGTCTTGACAGCTGGTCTGACGATCACTACAGCTGAATTGACAGTGACAGCAGATATAGGGCAGAGCAAGCTCTTCGGTGAGACCGATCCGGTCTTGACATTTACAGCTACGGGTTACGGAGAAGGGGATGATGAATCCATTTTTACGGGAGCCTTGGGCAGAGAAGCCGGTGAAGCGGTAGGTTTCTATGCGATCAATCAGGGAAGCCTGGACGCTGGAGTAAACTACACGATCAACTTTACGGGAGCTGACTTTGAGATTATTACGAATGACAGTGATGGAGACGGCGTTCCCGATGATGTGGAGCTGGCGGACGGCACCGGTCCGAATGATCCGGACGACTTCAGGGATTCAGATGGAGACGGCGTTCCTGACACGGTTGAAGAGGATGCAGGTACTGATCCGAATGATTCAAGTGACTATCCGGATACGGATGAAGACGGAGTTCCTGATTATGCGGAGGAAAGAGAGGGAACCAATCCAAACAACGGTTCAGATTTCCTAGACTCCGACCAAGACGGTGTTCCGGACTATGTACAGGACCGCTCGATTGTTGAGTTTGTAAGCCAGTCTGTGACAGTTGCCTGGGGCACCCCGGCCACGGAAGTACCATTGGCAGACGAAGTGGTGGGCATCACGGGTCTTGGAGAATTTATCAACCTGGCGGTAAGCTGGAACCTGACAGGCTTTAACCCGCTGATTGTAGGAACCAATAACTTTAGAGGAACCGTAACGCTCCCTGAAGGACTGTTTAATACCTATGAGCTGGAGCCAATCGTTTCGATTACCGTTGAGCCGAAGCCGGCCCCGCAGGATCTGAGCTTGAGCGCAAACAGTTTCATTGCGATACCGGATGTATTCTTCCAGGAGATAGGCTTCTTTACAGTAGTGGATCCTTCCGATGATGTTCACGAGATCACCTTGATCGATGGAGCAGCAGACAATCAATATTTTGAAATCATTGATGGAATCCTATTCTGGAGCAGTGCAGAGCAGGTATCGGGAAGAACCCAATTCACTATTCGTGTGAGGGTTGCCGACCGGGCAGGCAATACTCTGGACAAAGAGTTCCAGATCGAACGACAGCGTACACCATTGGATCAGTTGGATATTCCAAACACCTTTACTCCAAACAATGACGGTGTCAATGACACCTGGGGAGTACCGGCCTTGCGATACTACGAGGGAGTTCAGATCCAGGTCATTGAAGTAGGAAGCGGCAACAGAGTCTTCTACACCGAAGATCCCGATGTACGATGGGATGGTCGTGTAAATGGCAAAGACCCGGTAGTAACGGCCTATGTTTGGGTGATTACGGTGGTAGAAACCGGAGAGGTGAGAAGGGGAATGCTAAACCTATTGAAACAGTAGAAACAAGGGGGCAGATAAGAAAAAGACCCTTTCTGCCCCCATTTTTTAACAGTGTAAAACGAAGAAAACGATGAAGAAATTTTACTATATACTCGCCATTGGACTTTTGATGTTTGGAATGAATTTTCAAGCAAAGTCTCAGACCAGAAAATACGTTTCCAACTTTAGCCATTTTCAGAGCTATTTCAATCCCGGCCTGACCGGCTATGAGGGAAGTGCGGTCAGAGGCTTTGTGCGAAACCAGTGGTCGGGCATTGAGGGAGCTCCGAGAAGCTACTTTGTGAGTGCGGAGCTGGATTTTGGGGAACTGTCAGGAGAGATGGATCCAGCCTTGATGGGTAAGAATGCATTATCGGTAAACATGCTTCAGGATACTTATGGCGCTTTTAGAGAGACCGAATTGATTGTGTCCTATGCTTCTAGAGTAAGATTGACCGAGAAGCATAATCTGAGGTTGGGTGCGGGTGTGAGTTATCAGAACATCCGCCTTGACGGGAATGCCTTGACTTCGGAAGACCTGAACGACCCCACCTTGGGTCAGTATTTGGGTGGCTTCTCTGATATGCAGGTGGTAGACTTCAATATTGGATTAGCTTTGACCCACTCCAAGTATTACCTCTCTTACGGCATGCATCGAGTAGGGGGAGGGGCGATCATCTCCGGGGATGAGTTTATTGACAGCTATCCGGCCTCCAGTATCATTCAGGGAGGCTATCGGGAAGCCTTGAGTCCCAATGTGGCCTTGATTTTCAATGCCTATTACCGAACACAGAAAGATGTCAACGACAACTTTGAGCTAAATCTGAAGACCTTGCTGATGGATAGGTTTTGGCTGGGTGTGGGCACGCGTGTGAACAATGCGACCAATCTACAGATGGGTATTTTGACCAAACGACTGCGAATCGGCTACCTCTTTGAGTTTCCGGTGGGTGGAGATTACAACTTGCCGGGTAATACCCACGAGTTCACGGCTGTTTTCAATCTGTTCAGAGACAACACTCGAAGAACAGATAATGAGGTGTTGATTTGGTAGAGGGTGTTTTTTAGAAATGATTTAGAATTTAAATCGTAGTAAAGAAATGCAAAAAAGATTAGTATTTGATTCTGTCTCGCTTTTTTGTCTTTCAACTTTAAGATAAGCTGTGGCTTTGTATGTTTTTTAAATTTAGATCTGGATATTTTTCTATTTGGTTTAATATGAAATCCATCTTAAAGTAAAGAATGGACAAAGCGCTGCCCTGCGGGTGGATTGCCCACCTTCGGTCGGCAGGTCCACTCGCCTTGTTCTTTACTTCTGTAGAATTAGTCTATTCCTTGGGATCAGGTGTCTGACTGAAGGTTTTATGATGGCAATTGGCTGTAAAGATCGAAACACTCCACTGATGCTTGTGTACATCGATCCCAATGAATAACTTAGGAGAAACTTCGGTGTCCATGATATCTTCTTTTTGGTTCTATTACTCTTACGAGCCAGAGAATATCATGGGAACTATACGTAATGCGGATGAAAGTGCTGATATGAAAGTAGTTAAATTAAATTAATCAAGTGCTAAATGGAAATGTAAGTGCCTTGAAATCCCGCACTACGCATAGCCGAGCCGGTGGCAATAATTAGTAACAAAATTCTAACTTTAAAGACAAATAGAAAAAAAATAATGAAAGTTGCTCTTTATATTACATTAGGAATTGTAATAATAGTTATCGGATTTTTTGTTTGGTTTTTTGTTTTCTTTCTTCACGTACCTGAATTGAATATTCCTGAAAATTCAAGTGAAAAAGAAAAAATAGTTTTAATTGACAATTGGTTAGAAAAACTTAATTCTCAAAGAAAATTTAATGGTGGAATTCTTATAACAAAAGATGGCGAACCAACTTTGGCAAAAACATACGGTTTCACTAATTCCAAGAAAACAGAAAAACTAAATAATAATTCTTCATTCAGACTTGCTTCAATCTCAAAACAGTTTACAGCGAGTGGAATTATGCTGTTAAAAGAAAAAAAAATAATTAATTACGACGATTTAGTTTCAAAATACATTTCAGATTTTCCATATGACAGTGTTACCATTAGAAACCTATTAAATCAAACTTCTGGAATACCAGATTCTTATTTAGATTTAGCAGAAAAAGCAAAAGATGAAATTGGAATTTTAACCAATGAAAAAGCAATTCAACTAATCGTAAAGAATAAACCAAAAGCCAATTTTCAGCCTAACGAAAAATTCGAGTATTCTAATACAAACTATATAATTTTAGCAAGAATAATTGAATTGGTTTCTAACCAATCCTTCGAGAACTATATGAAAGATAATATTTTTTTTCCACTAGGGATGCATGATACAAGAGTTTGGAATTTAATTTCAGACGATAAAACGTTTAAAGGAAAAACCGATGGATTTGAGGATATAGCTGGAGAAACCCGAGAAATTAAACCAACATTTGTAGATGGCGTTGCCGGAGATGGTGCTGTTTTTAGTAGTATTAATGATTTTGTAAAATGGGATAAATTTTGGTACGGAAATAAACTTATTAGTGATGAAAACCTAAAAGAAGCCTTTATAAGACCCACCCTACATAATGGAGAGAAATCAAATTATGGTTTTGGTTGGGTAATTATAAATGATGACGTAGTCATGCACAATGGAGCTTGGTTAGCAGCGAATACATACTTTGTGAGAAACACAAAAAAGAAAACCAGTTTTGTGCTTTTAGATAATTCGTCCAATTTATTTTTTGATAAGATAATTGGAAGTATAAAATAACTATTGCCAACAACGGCTTCCATGAATAATCAAAAGTTCATTTTCTAGCATTTTTTCTTCGTTTAGCCTGCCAGATGTTCAGGCGGGGCTGTTTTTACCTACCAGAGGCAGGCAGGCTTGATTGCCTGTTTTTTGGCCTGCCAACTTAAAGCAGGACTGATTGGTCTCAGTTTCCGTTTAGTTTAGTAAGTGCTCCAGCCCCATACTATAATAGAGTTCCTGATTATTGGACTCAAATCCCGATAGGCATCGAGATTGAGAGGTCTGGAGCTTTTTGACGGGCTTGATCCGATGGTCTCAGCCACGGACTAAGTGGAATATCCTATTTGGTAAGGTTCACCGGTTTTTAGGACATGATATATTCTTGACAGGAGTTTTCTTGCTATGATAACTATGGCTCGTTTGCCGGTATGTCTTTGCAATAGTTCCTCGTATCGATTCAGCATCACCGGATCGCGTTGCACAGTGGTCCAGGCACATTCGATAAGCGAACTCCTCAGTCCCTGATGATGGCGATAAGTCATGTAGCCTTTTCGGTCTGATTCACGGCTGGAAGGAAGGCAAAGTTCATGGTTTTCAAGCTTGGGGTAATTTAGCCTTCTCTATTTTGGAATCTATTCTTGTTCAGGTAGTTTTTGGATCAGGTTAAAAGAGTCTTTTTTTGATTTTTTGATTTCTTTTTCTTGTTGGGTTCTTTTTCCTGCTTTGTCTAAAAGAGCTCTAGTTCCCGATTATTTTAAATTTTTTGGCATTGCCCTGTAACAAATGGGGGGGGGTCTTTTTCCAAGAAGAAAAACAACTAATCTGAATATGAAATCGACACGATTGAAATTATCATTAAACAAACAGGGTAATGCCCCGATATGTCGGGGTTAATCGTCAAAGATTCCGTGTGACCACTTAAAAACAATAATAAACACATGAAAAAGATACTATTTCTACTAATCGTTTTTACAGGGTTTCAAAGTATCCTGCTGGCCCAATCGGCTATTTCTGTGAATACTTCGGGCCAAGGCGATCCCATTCTTTTCCTTCCGGGGTTTGCTACTCCCGGTGAGGTTTGGGAACCTGTTATTACGCAGCTTCCTGATTACCAGTCACACACGGTTACCTATGCTGGATTTGGAGGAATTGCTCCTGTAGAAATGCCCTGGTATAATAAATTAAAAATTGATCTGATTGAATATGTAAAGAATAAGCAGCTTAAAAAGCTGACTATAGTAGGGCATAGTATGGGGGGCAATCTTGCCTTAGACTTAGCGTCGAGTCTTCCGGAAAATGTGGTTAAAGTCTTGGTGGTTGATGCACTTCCCTGTATGCGGGAGGTTATGATGCCCGGTGTACCGGTAGAAGCATTGGCTTATGAAAGTCCATACAATGAACAACTCCTGGGCATGGATGAAGCTGCCCAAAGTAGCTATCTTGATCAAATGACCAAGAATATGATTTCTAATCCACAAGATCAGCTTCAGGTCAAATCTTGGATGATGGCTGCTGATAGAAAGACTTTCGTGTATGGCTATGTCGACCTTCTTAAATTGGACAGTCGTCCTATCCTTTCTTCGATCAAAGCCCCTGTACTTTTACTAGTCGCCGGCCAACCATATGGTACTGAAGCAATCGAAACGATGAAAAAGCAATATGAACAGCTTCCCAATAAGGCCTTTGTGCTTGCCAAAGACAGCCGTCACTATGTGATGCTTGATCAGCCAGAATGGTTTAATCAGCAACTTAAAGCTTTACTTTCGCAGTGAATCATTCCAACCCTTTAAGCTTCGAGGAGCTCTACCAGGCACACTACCGAATGGTAATGCAGCTTTGCCTGGGCTTTGTCAAGGGAGATCAGGACCTATCCAAAGACCTGACTCAGGAAGTTTTTATACAAGTATGGAATGGGTTGGACCGATTCAGACAGGATTCTTCATCTAAAACCTGGATCTACCGAATCACAGTCAATACTTGCCTGAATTACCTCAAAAAACAGAAATCTCAGGAGAATCGAATGGCTGAAATTCTGAGAGGCCAGGAGACTTTGGATGAAATTAAATTAATGGAAACTGATCCGGGAAAAAGGCTTTTTGAAGCCATGGGTAAACTTCCTGAAATAGACCGTTTGATTACCGGATTGCTTTTGGAGGAAGTTCCACAGGATGAAATCGCTGCCATATTGGGTATTTCAGATGGTAACCTCCGAGTTAAAATCCACCGAATCAAACGCAAACTCAAAAAATTGATCGATCATGAATGAATTAGGAAATATATTAAAATCAGGTTGGCAAAGTTCCATCTTAAACATACCAACACCTCCTCCTATGGAGGAACTCATCAAAGAGGCCAAACGCCTGAATAGGGAAAGCTATAAGTTTCAACGCAGCACTTTGCTGATTTTAGGTTCTACTTTTCTGATGATGTGCTATTTCTTACTCTTTTATTTCGGTTTTCGGGATACGGTAAGTCATATCGGCGTGGGGGTGATGTTGGGGTGTTTCTTTCTGAGAATTATGCTTGAAGCATATAGTATGTTTCAAAGTAAGAA
Source organism: Algoriphagus formosus (assembly GCF_002807035.1). Classification (GTDB taxonomy): domain Bacteria; phylum Bacteroidota; class Bacteroidia; order Cytophagales; family Cyclobacteriaceae; genus Algoriphagus; species Algoriphagus formosus. Next base: position 22,656 of record NZ_NIUC01000006.1, read on the forward strand.
AAAGGATGCAGGGCAGGCTGCCATTGAGAACCTGGAAACTGAGAAAAAGTATCTTCATCTTCGACTTAGGATACACGGCTTTTGGACCTACCTAACTCTGGGGGGCTATACCTTGGGATTTATGCTACTACTGCCAGAATTCTCCCTGTATATCAGTTCATTTTGGATGGCAGCCTTGGTTTGTTCTTATTTTATTCCTGGAATTATTCTCACCCTCTTGATTAGAAGAAATGTGCTCAAAGAGATCCGGGAGTTGAGAAGTGTGGTGGAAATCAAAGCCAAATTGCTGGAGTAAACATTTGCTAAAAGACTCGCTTTCAAGTGGGCTAAGTGAAATGGCCTAATTTGTTTGTAAGGTTTAGACAAAGGTGATTCTTATATTAGTTTTCGAAAGGAATGGGATGAAAGTTTAATTAACTATATATTGGATATTATTGAATAAGAGTTCTTCAATTAGCTCTTTGTAAAAATCATTTATGCCCTCACTTAAACTTTCTAACGCAGATTGCCTGGAGCAAGAAATGCAGTGGTTTCAGGAGCTGCTGCTTTTGCGGGGTAAAATTACCTTTGAGCAAAGTCAAACTGAAGCTGAGCTTGAAAAAATCCAGTTACCTGATTTTTCAGGTTCCGATTCAACCTATGCTCAATTAGTTGCGCGGCATCAGATGGGCTTGGAAGAGCGATTGGTTTTGCTTTTGGCTTTGATGCCTCATGTCAAACCTCACTTGCTGGATATTCTCCATATCAAGAACCAGACCTATGATATGCCTTTCACAGAATTTGGGGGTATTAAAGGGGAGAAGCACCGGGGTTTTCTTCCAACTGGGGAGACAGCAGTTTTCCTTTTAGCTGGGTCAAATCTGGAACGGAGATTTGAATTGATCCGACTCTTTGATCCTTCGCATTACTTCGGGAAGGAGGGGATTCTTGCTTTAGAGCATCATTCAAAAGATGAACCTTTTCTGAGCGGAGTTTTAAAAATATCCAAAGAGTATTTGAGTTTGTTAACTACAGGTGAGGTATATAAGCCGGATTTTGATGGTGATTTTCCCGCTAAACGTATCCACACTGATCAGGAATGGTCAGATCTGGTAGTAGGAGAGGAAGTTCATCAAGGGATCAAAGAAATTCAGAATTGGTTGCTTCACGGAAGACGATTGAAGCGTGACTTTCAGTTTGGAAGAAGAATCAAGCCTGGGTTTAGAGCCTTGTTTACCGGTCCTCCGGGCACGGGAAAGACTTTGACAGCCACATTATTGGGCAAAGCCTGTCATCTGGATGTCTATCGGATTGATCTCTCGCTTGTGGTATCCAAATACATCGGTGAAACTGAAAAAAACCTTTCTCGTGTATTTGACTTGGCCGAGAACAAGAATTGGATTCTGTTTTTTGATGAAGCGGATGCACTTTTTGGTAAGCGAAGCCAAACTTCGGATTCCCATGATCGCTACGCCAATCAGGAGGTTTCGTATTTGTTACAGCGGATTGAAGATTTTGATGGATTGGTTATTCTTTGTTCGAATTATAAAAACAATATCGATGAGGCTTTTTTTAGGAGATTTCAGCTGGTTATTGATTTTGAATTACCGGACTTCTACCAACGGTTGAAGGTCTGGGAAAATGCACTTCACGGGGAATTTGAATATGAGTCAAGCATAGACTTGCGGGAATTGGCGGAACAACAGGAGTTGAGTGCCGCCGCTATCGTCAACGTGCTTCATTTTTGTCTGCTCAAATCCTTAGCAAGAAATGAGAAGAAAATCAGACAAAAGGATATTATTCAAGGCTTACGTTTAGAGCGGATTAAAGAAGGAAAAAGTATTGTCGGTTAAAAGGTACTGATTCGCAAAAAACAGGAAAAATTAGTGTTCACGTAGCTGATTATTTTTGGACCAGATATTCAATGGTGATATCATCATTTTTTGTCCCTTTGCTTTTTTGAAGTTCGGATATAAGTTTTCTAAGGGATTCATTTTCTGTGTTCACACGATCCAAAACTGCCTGCATTTCAACAAGTTTTTTATTGCTTTTCAATAGCTCTTTTTCAAGAAGGGTATTTTTGTCTTGACTTTTTTTGAGCTTATCCTCGAGTACTTCTTTCTCAAAATCAAGCTGTTCTACATTTTTTTGTAGAAAAATTTCCTTTCGCTTGAAATTGTTTTTAAGGATGAAAAACAGTACAAAGAGAAGAATATAGAGTATAAAAAACAAAATAGAGTACATATTACAATAAATGACTGAGCCGAATAATTGTCTAATCTAAGAAGTAATTTTATAATTTTATTTGGGGTAGCTTGAATTATTAATATTTTTTCTAAATTAAAAAAACATTGAGAAGAATTTTCAAGGCCAGTTAATACGGTGTTGAATTTTTTAAACCCCATTTAATCTTTTAGGTGAGATGATTGATACATTACTGGCACATGTCAGAGAACTTTTAAATCAGAATTTTAAAAATCAATATGGCTTCACAGATAACAAAGTCGTTGTCTCTTCATTATTGGATAATTCAGGGGCTATTCCTGCAGAATTGGAAGACCGGATAATTTGCTTTCTTTTATCAGTAGAAGAAGAAACAACTCTTCGAAATAAATCTCCGAGACAATCGGGTGGCGGCTCCGGTTTTTTGGATAAATCCTCCCCGCTTTTCTTAAACCTACACCTGGTTTTTTGCGCCAATTTCAAAAGCAAAAACTACCTGGAGGGATTGAATTATATATCTCAGATCCTCAGTTTTTTTCAGCATCAAAAAGTAATGAATCCTGGCAGTATACCCGGGATGTCTAAAAGAGTGGAAAAGATAACTTTTGAGCTATGCAATCTCAATTATGATAATATCAGTCAGGTTTGGTCGGCCATAGGTTCCAAATTACTTCCTTCCGTGATTTATAAAGTTGGTTTGGTAGTCTTTGATGATACTCCTATTAAAGGAATCACTCCGGCGATTTCCTCTACCGGTGCTGAGAATTCTAATTAAGTATGAATCAGCAATTCTTTCATATCGCCAGCGTCAATGTTGTTCATGAATATTCAGGAGAAGGATTATTTAATGGGCTATCTTTTTCACCTACAACTGAAGCCAAATTGCTTGCCCAAAATTTAAACATAGTCTTTAAGCCATTCTCGGGTGGTTTGCATATTCTTTCGGCTGCTCCCGATTTGTTGCAGGGTGAAGAAGCTAAGCTTTGTTTTGATGTATTTAACTCCAATCCGCTCTTTTTTAATTTCACGGATTTCGGAGGGTCCTTTAGGCCTGACTTGCGGGTTTTTTATTTTTCAATCGATCCTGAGAGATCAGATAGGGGGAATTTACATCAAGGAGATTTTGTGTCTTTGTCAGATGGTTTAGAGGTACTTCAAAAGCATGGGATTAGGGATTTGCAGTCCCGATTAAATGGAGGAGAGATCAAACTTTACGATGAAGATCATCAAGAGGTGTCGATCATAGAATTCAATCGGTTTTTTTCCGGTGAATCTTCTGTTTTCATGGTAGAGGGACAGGAGGGGAGAAAGACCTATTATAAACCTTCATCCAAAATGGGCAAGACACCTTTTGGGCTGTTAACGCTAGAATGCTCTGAGCTTTTTAATTCCTTTAAGCAATCCGAAGTACCTGTTCAATATACCATTCGCTTTAAATCCCAAAAGACAATTTGGCGCTATGTGCTGTCGGATGATATCTACGAAAAATTTAATCGATTGTCTATAATTGATACTCAAAATCAGGATTTTCTCTTTCATGAATCTGAATTTCAGATTCAGGGAGATCGAAAAGTCAGAAGTTTTGAATCACAAACTGCACTTCCTTTTTTAGAGAATGTTTCTCCAAAGTTCCAATTGGTTGAAAAGGTGAATGGGGGAGAGGATTTGAAAGTAGTCATTAAACAATTGCCGAAAGCTAGTCCTGAGGTTTTGAATAGAAAAGCCCCAAATGACGATACAATAGTTTCACAAATTTTTATTTAATCAATTTCTAACACTAACAAACACAAAAATTATGGCACAAAACCTCATGACTCCCGGAGTTTACATTGAAGAAAAAAATGCATTCCCGGGTTCGGTTGTCGAAGTGGCTACTGCTATTCCCGCCTTTATTGGGTATACAGAAAGAGCTTCGAAAAACGGCAAATCCCTTGTAAACAAGCCTACCAGGATCACATCATTTGCTGATTATCTGGAGTTATTCGGGGGAGCATTCAGTCCGAGATTTACACTTTCGGATCCTCAAGACGGGGATAGAAATCTTGTTTCCCTTGCGGGTGGTGATAAGACAATCAATTACAAGGCTAATCATCTGGTTTATCTATTCAACAGTATTCGCTTATTCTTCTCAAATGGTGGAGGAACCTGCTACATCGTTTCAGTGGGAACCTATGCCGGAAAGGATGGGATAGAGATCAAAAAAGATGATTTATTGGGTACGGGCACCGACGCCAATGGAAAAGCAGTGGAAGGAGGTCTATTAAAGCTTGTCAAGGAATTGGAGCCCACTATGGTAGTCATCCCGGATGCCGTTGCTTTAGGGGAGGAGTCTTATGAGGTTTACAAGCAAATGCTTGCTCACTGTGCCAAAATGCAGAACAGAGTAGCCATTCTTGATATCTATGACGGATATAACAGCCGGGAAGATGGTGAGGATGATAATATTAAGGTATTCCGTGAGAAAATCGGTACTGAATACCTGAGTTACGCAGCTGCTTACTATCCATGGTTGGAAACCAATGTGGTTCAGAAAGGGGAGATAACCTTTAAGAACTTTGATGAGTCGGTTGCTTTGGGGGATATCCTGCCAGAGGCAAGAGCCAAAAGCCTCATTGAAGCTTTTCCGAAGTCAGCCGATGAATTCAAGGAGCGCTTAAAAGCCGACCGACCGGATATATCTGATGAGGATTTGGAGTCTGTCCTTCCCGGCTACATCAAAAATAAAGAGAGCAATCATCACTTGGGGCTATTGGCTACCAGTCCGACGTATTCTGCCCTTCTGGACGAAATCAGAGCCATCATGAATCTGCTTCCTGCAGCTCCGGCGATGGCAGGGATCTATACCATGGTGGATAATAGCAGAGGAGTATGGAAATCCCCTGCCAATGTGGGTCTGAATTCAGTTGTCAAGCCCGCTGTAAATATTACTCATGATCAACAAGAGGATCTGAATGTCAATGCTTTATCTGGGAAATCAGTAAATGCCATTCGAACCTTCCCCGGAGTTGGAACTTTGGTTTGGGGTGGTAGAACACTGGATGGAAACAGCTTGGACTGGAGATATATCAACGTCCGCAGAACTATGATAATGTTGGAGCAATCCATCAAATTGGCGTTGCGGGCTTATGTTTTTGAGCCAAATGATGCCAATACCTGGGTGACAGTAAAAAGTCTAATTTCCAATTTCCTTGTCGAAAAGTGGAAGCAAGGAGCTTTGGCAGGTGCCAGTCCGGAGGATGCCTTTGATGTGCAGATTGGATTGGGTTCTACCATGACCGCTCTGGATATTTTGGAAGGTAAAATGTTGATTACCGTCAAACTAGCGATCGTAAGACCAGCTGAATTCATCGTGGTCACATTCGAGCAACAAATGCAAAAATCTTAATTCATTCACTTTAAATAAATAACCAATAAATACTATAAATCATGGCAGGAGAAGCACAAGACAGCAATTGGCCATTACCCAAGTTTTATTTTTCAGTAGACTGGGGTAGTACCACCGATATACCTTTTCAGGAGGTAAGTGGCCTAGAAATCGAAGCGCAACCTATCGAGTACCGACATGGCAACAGTCCGGTTTTTTCAACCATTAATATGCCGGGTATTGTAAAGAATAATCAGGTTACCATGAAAAAGGGTGTATTTGTCAATGATAATGCATTCTGGGACTGGTACAATAAGATTAAGATGAATACCATCGAGCGTCAGAATGTAGTGATCAAACTCTTGGATGAGTCTGGATCGCCTACTATGACCTGGACACTCAACAATGCTTGGCCTACTAAAATCACATCTACTGATATGAAGTCTGATGCGAATGAAGTAGCGGTGGAATCCATTGTGATTTCTCATGAAGGATTGACTATTGCCAACGGCTAAGATCAATGGGTGAAAACAGTTTCTTTCAGCAAGGATATTCTCCACCGACTGCATTCTATTTCCAGGTGAAATTTCCGGATTTCCCGGAGATGGACAGCAGTTTTCAAGAGGTATCCGGGCTGAAGGTTACCGTCAAGGTTACAGAAAAAAAGGAGGGAGGAGATAATAGCTACATGCATTATCTCCCTTCACCTCCTCAATATTCGGATCTGGTACTCAAGCGCTGTCTGGTCCAAAACTCCAGTTTGGATGATTGGTGTAGAGATGCTTTGGAGGATTTTAAATTCAAGCCTTTAGACCTTCAGGTAATCCTTCTTGGCGCTGACGGCAGCCCCTTGGCTTCCTGGTCTGTTTTCCGTGCGATACCACTTTCTTGGGAACTATCAGCTCTTGGTAGTACGAAAAATGAGTTGGCACTGGAAACCTTGACGCTGAAGTATAAACACTTTAAAAAAGACAGTTAAATGACATTAATTATCAGGCAGTTGGTAATCAGGGGTGAGGTGATTCCTGATTCTGGTCAATTTGATCGCAAGAAGGAAGTTTCTCTTGAAGAAATCCGGGATTTGATCAATCAGGCCAAAAGGGAAATGGAAAGAGAATTGGAGGAAAAGTTTTCCCAAGTGATAGACTATAGCGCCACCCGTTGATATGGATTCAGGGAAATTGACCAAGATGAAAGTCGTGGCTTATAAAAAGCCGGATTTTTCAGAAAAAGTTGGGGAATATGATGTACTGGTCAATCCAGACCAGTATCATGATAAATCTGAATATAAGTATAGTACCAATTCTTCTCCCTCGGGTGTTTCGGCAGAAACAGTCAAATTTCGTGGAGCAGGTACCAAGCAGTTCAGTATGGATTTCTTTTTTGACAGCACCGGTGTGATGTCCTCCGATCCGGTAGATGATCAGATTGATGAATTAAAAGAGCTGATTTATACCTATAACGGAGATATCCATGAACCCAATTATGTCAAAATACTCTGGGGAACCCAATCTCTGTTTGAGGGAAGGTTAAAGGAATGGGATATTCTCTATTCCATGATGGATTTGAACGGAACGCCGTTAAGAGCTGAAATCAAGGCAACTTTCATAGGTTCTGTCCCTGTAAAAAAGAAGGCTGCTCAAGAGGCCAGAAACTCCTCAGATCTTACGCATATCCGGGTGATTAAGGCAGGAGATACCTTACCGGCTATGTGCTTTAAAATTTATGGTGATCCGGGTTATTACCTGCAAGTCGCCGAGTTTAACTCTCTGGATCATATTCGGGATATCCGACCCGGTGATCAGCTTGTTTTTCCACCTTTAGTTTAACCTCCAGTATGGCAGAGCTTTTAACAGAAAATGATTTACCTATTTCCATTGAGATCAAAATCGATGGAAGTTCCCTTCCTGCCACGGTAGAAATCATCGGTGTTTCCATTGTATGGGAAATTAACAGGATCGCCCAAGCTACCTTGAAAATTTCAGATGGTGGGGCGTTTGGTTTGGAAAATGATCCATTTACTAATAGTGAATCAGAAAATTTTGTACCCGGGAAAGCTATTGAGATCGATTTAGGCTATGGAGATGAAAGAAGTCTTTCATTTAAGGGTATTATTACCGGTCAGCGGCTCGTGGTAAGGGGTGAAACTTCCTATCTGTCTGTTACCTGTAAAAACAAGGCATTTAAATTAACCAAGTCAAGAGCCAATCAGGTGATGGAGACTTCTAAGGATTCTGATTTGTTTTCGCAACTGATTTCCAATGCTGGATTAACAGCTGATGTATCTTCGGGTCAGCAATATTCCTATCCACTTTTTCAATACAATTCATCGGATTGGGATTATTTGGTGATTCGGGCAGAAGCTAATAATGCTTTTGTTTTGACTGATCAGGATAAGGTTTCAGTAAAAGAATTCGATTTTTCAGGGTCAGCTGATTATAGCATTCAGGCTGATATGATTGTGATTGATGCCGACTTAGATCTGAGTGGTGAAAATACTTTCCCTGACATTACATTATCCTCTTGGGATCCAAAAACCCAGGCGGTGGTTTCGGTTACTACTTCACTATCTGATAATTTGGAGGTCAGTAATTTAACTGCCAATAAACTTGCTGAGAACACATCAAACCCCGGAATCAATAAATTCACATCCGCTCCTGTGAGTCAAGAAGAATTGATGAGCTTTTCAAAAAGTTGGGTCAGTAAAGCAATACTTTCTAAGGTACAGGGAAAGATTACCATTCTGGGAACGAATAAGCTTAAGCCGGGAGACTTGGTAGAACTCAAAAATTTTAATTCCCGGTTTAATGGAACTGCATTTATTTCAAAAATAGAGCATGATTGCTCAGAAGGTGATTGGAAAACCCGTGTTTTTGTAGGGGTAAACCCTCGATGGCATGCTTCCCTCCCGGGTGTGCAGGAAGAGGATGGTATGGGTTTGCTGCCCGGTGTAAAAGGGACTCATTTGGCCACTGTTAAAAAAATTAATGAGGATCCAGATAACGAATATAGGGTACAGGTAGAGTTATCCTCTTTTCAGGCTGATTCAGGTTCAAATATGCTCTGGGCTAGATTGGCGTTTAATTATGCCTCTAATCAGGCAGGTATTTTTTTCTTTCCAGAAGTAGGAGATGAAGTCGTATTAACCTTTTTGAATGGGGACCCCCGTTTCCCCATTATTATCGGAAGCCTATACAGTTCGAAGAATAAGCCGAAAATAGAACCCGATGCGGATAATACCCAAAAAGCCATTCACTCAAAATCTGGTATTGAAATCCTTTTTAATGATCAAGATAAAGTTCTTACCATCAAAACTCCTGCTGAAAACACCTTCATACTAGATGATGAGGGGAAAAGCATTACCCTAAAGGATTGTAATAACAACGAATGTATCATGGATAATACGGGTATTAAACTCAGTAGTGCAAAAGATATCACATTGAATGCCGAAGGTAAAATTGATATCAAGGCAGTGACTGGAATAAATCTGGAAGCTTCTGGAGGGGATATCAAAGGAAAAGGTATGAATGTGGATCTAGAAGCAGATGTATCTATGAAGGCTGCAGGAAATGCTTCTGCTGAGTTTTCAGCCTCAGGCACTACGACAGTTAAGGGAGCAATGGTCATGATAAATTAAAAAATATGCCACTAGCAGCACGATTAACCGATATGCACACTTGCCCAATGCAAACTCCCGGGCTACCACCAATCCCTCATGTAGGAGGCCCTGTCGTGGGTCCCGGTATTCCGACGGTTTTGATAGGAAAACTTCCAGCAGCTGTGTTAGGCGATATGTGTGTTTGTGTAGGTCCACCTGATAGTATTGTTAAAGGATCTGCGACAGTGATGATTGGCGGGAAACCTGCCGCAAGAATGGGAGATACGACCGCACATGGTGGCTCCATAGTATTAGGATGTCCCACGGTAATGATAGGAGGATAAAATGGATGACTCTACTAAAACATTTCTGGGAAATGGCTGGGCATTTCCACCTGCCTTTGAGATGGACTCGAAGTGGGTGGCTATGGTTTCTGCGGAAGAGGATATCCAACAGAGTATCCGGATTATTCTGGGTACAATACCTTCAGAGCGTGTCATGGATCCCAAGTTCGGCTGCGATCTTTTATCCTTTGTATTTGAAACGGATGACCCCACTTACCTGACCTTGCTTCGAGATACGATCAGTGATTCGCTTTTGTATTATGAACCCCGGATTAAAGTGAAGGAAATCAGGTTTGGCAAAGAAAAGTTACATGAAGGGATATTACTGATCTACATAGACTATACGGTTATCATCACTAATTCCAGGACCAATATGGTTTACCCATATTATTTCAAGGAAGGAACCAATTTGTAAATGAAAAACGGGATCAATCAATCTGGAAGAATGCTGCCTGAATTGGAGCCCACTTTTGTGGTGCCGGATGAGCGTTCTTTGCTTGAGTTGGTTCAATTTACGTTGGAGTATGCCGAATCTGTAGCCTACTACGATCTGGAAAAAAGGCCTATAGGTAACTGGAGACCATTTTTACTCCATGATCCGATTTTTATTGTAGGACTGATTGCTTCCACTAATCTGGATGAATTTAAGTCCATTCAAGAGGACTTGGATATCAAATGGGGAGGAATCGGAGAGCCGCCTGCCCAGATTAGAAGAGAAATGTCAGTCAATCTTTTGGCTATGATAAAGAAGCTATTCTATTGGGAAGGCTTATTTGATGCTTGCCATTATTCAGGTCCAATCGTCAAGGAAATCCGAAATGGGCTACAATTTTTGGAGCCTGTAATTTCTGATTCTCTAAAAGCTCAAAAAAAATATAGTCAGAATGATTTTCAGGCAGCGGGTATCTCATTGAGTTATTCCGGAAGATCTACTGAAAACAGTATCAAGGAGAACTTCAAGACAGCCTATAAAAATCTGATGTATATCACAGAATTTGCGGCCCTTCGCTTTGAAGAGATGATAAAAAATCCAAATGGCGATCTACAACCCCATCTGGGCTTATTAATCGCCGGGTTAAGACTTTTTCAGGAGGTCCAAAAGGATATAAACACCTTGACTGAAAAGCATTTGGACTTTTATTATCAGCGTTTATTGAACCAGATTCCAAAACACCCCTTTCCCATTGAAGTATTGGCTGGTCTTATCCCCAAGCCAGGGGCAAAGTATCTGCCTGAAAATTCCAGTTTCAATTTGGTTTTCCCTTCGAAAAAAACAGTGGCCATGGAAAACCCCTACGCTAGTGAATTGAGCAAGGGAAAAATAGCTGAACTTCGAACGCTGTATAAGAGTGAATATTATCCGTTTTCATCGGGAGATAAGGTAGGAGAGTTTTCACTTAATACCATTTATGATCAGGTTCTTGTCAAGGGAGACGGAAAACAAGAAATAAGCTTTCAAGGCAATCAATCAGCTGACTTCCCTTTCAGTTTGGGGGAAGATTTAAGTAAAAAAAGTGGTCAAGAACGAGCACTGACAAGTAGCCAATTAGGCTTTGTTATTTCATCTCCAGTCTTGCTTGTGGAGTCGGGGATTCATTTTTTCAAAATATCAATTGAATTATCCGCTTCCTCCAGCCGTAATTTCAACAATTTTATCTCGGAGCTCCTAGTATCCAAAGAGCGGTTTATGGATCATTCTCTCAAGCCGGAGGAGGAGGAGCAAAAAAGTTTTACCCATAGTTTTTTGAATGAGGCTTTCACTGTTTTTCTGAGCACTAGTGCGGGATGGACCCAGCTTAATTATATTCAGGTAGAGTTCGTTTTTACTGAGAATCTTTTAATTTTTAGATTGGAGCCTGAAGGGGATGAAGAATTACCCTTTCCCTTTACCGCAGGAATACATGGAGAACAGGCTGAAAGTCCTTGGCCTTCTCTGAGGTTTCTTATTAATAATACGGCCCATTATCCTCCATACAAAGCTTTGAGCCTCTTTGAAATTGTCACCATGGAAATCCATACGCTTTCCAAAGGGGTGAGCAATGGGTTTGAGCTTTATAATCAGGGTGGTAAACTTGATTCATCTGCTCCTTTTCTCCCATTTGGATCCTTACCTACCAAGGATTCCTATTTGAAATTATATCATCCGGCAGTCATTAACAGGTATCTTTCCCGACTATCTCTCAATCTGACATGGCTTGGACTTCCTGAAGAGCGCAATGGTTTTGCTGATTATTACAAGGCCTATCCAGAGCCTATTACCAATCAGACTTTTAAGGGACAGGTAGGGATAAATTCTGATGCCTATATTGAAAATGATGAGGACTCTGAATTAGATCAGGAGTTTTCTTTTTTCGATGAGATAGAGAAACCCGACGGAACATATTTGTCCACTAAAAAAGGCATTACGCTTAATTTGGATTTGATGGATTTATCCGTTCTTCCTGTTCCTACTCGATTGGAAAAGATTTCACAACTTCTTTATTTATCAATTCGAATCGCTGCTCCAAAACCCTTTGTATTTGGGCATGAACAATACACCAAGGTTTTCGCTGATCTTTCATTTTACAACAGCCGATTCCCCAAAAGGAAAAAAGACTTACCTCAACCAGCCTATACACCCTATCTTGAAAAAATTGAATTTACCTACAGCAATTACACCAAGGAGAATTTTACCCGGAAAAGTGACGGAGAGCAGGAAAGTATTCGCTTTCACCATATTTTTCCATTCGGGTATACTCAGGTATTTCCGGCTTCCCGTTCCACAGGATCTAGATTGGTACCCCAGATAAATGGAAGGGGGAATTTACTCATTGGATTGACTGATTTGGAGGCAAATCAAATTATCAATTTGGGTTTCAAACTTCATCCAGCATATTTTATTCATACGATTACCAAAGCGCCTGCTGTGCGGTGGGAAATTCTGGAAAAAAACCAATGGCTTCCTTTGGGTAATTTGATTTTGGAAGATACCACCCATGGCATGCTTCAATCTGGCATAGTAAAGATCAAACTTCCCTCAATCCTTGATGATTGTAATACCCGCTTGTCTTCCGGCAAAGTATGGTTACGAGTCAGTAATATTGGAAGTAAGGATATCAATAGTAGACTGATGTCCCTATTTGTCAATGCTGTTCTTTTGGTTGAAAAGAAAGGGGTGGAGGATATCGAAATGAATTTCGAGGAGATTCATCAGTCTCCACAATTACTGTCAAATGCAAACAGCCTCTTAGATGGAGTATTGGGGCCATTCCATTTGAAAATCCCGGGTCTAAAAAAGACCCCACAGCAAGATAGAGTTCGAATCAGTGAACAGACCCGACACCGGGGAAGAGGTGTAAGCACCTGGGATATCGAACGCTTGGTTTTGGAGCATTTTCCTCAGATTGGACGAGTGATGGTCTATGGTCGAAGTGATTTTCCCCTCCAATTAGTCAAGAACAGTAATATTCAGGTAGTGGTAATTCCACATACCCCGCTGCTATCCAAAAGTAGAGAGGAGGGGTTTCGAGCTCCATTTGAGCTTCTAAATGAAATCAAGCGCTATCTACAAAAGTTTATTTCTCCTTTTTCTAGGTTGGAGGTTTCCAACCCTGTCTTTGAAAAACTGAAGGTCCGCGCCGCCGTACAGTTTCGATTCATCAATCAGGCAGGATATTATCGGGATAAGCTCGAGCAGGAACTCATTGAATTTCTATCACCCAATCCGGGAGACTTTCAAAAAGAAAAAGGCTTTATTCGAGCTATTTATAAGGCAGAGATACAGAATTTCATTGAATCCCGTCCCTATGTTGAATCCATCACAGCCTTTTCAGTCCTTCAAATTGTTGAGGTTCAGGGAAAATACAAAATCATAGATACCGCTGAAAATCGAAGAATTGAGCGCTTAAGAACTATCAGTCCCTATGCCATTCTGACTTCTGCATCTTCCCATCAGCTTGAAATTACAAGTGATCTGGCATTGAAGGATCCTGATCTAGCCAGTATTGGGGATCTTTCCATAGACTCCGATTTTATTATTCATTCCGTGAAACCAAACAAATCCTGAAGCTTACATGGCAATTTTATCCGAAAGCAGTATAGTGATCAATGACCGGGAGCAACTGAAGAAATACTTCCGAAGTGGCATGCTCCCGACAGAAATGCACTTTGCGATTTTGATTGATTCCATGTTCAATAAAGTGGATGATGGGATCAATAAAAGTGAGGAGGAAGGCTTGATGATATTTCCATCAGGAGATGAAGAAGTGTTGCTGAGTTTTTATGATTCCTTGAAGGAAAAAAAGGCAAGTTATGTCTTGGTGAATGGAAAAGGGGAAACCAAAGGTATCATCCTGAAAGAAAGGGGAAAAGACAGTCCAACCATCTTTTTTCAAAAAGGAGGAAATGTCGGAATCGGTACGGATTCACCTAGCCAAAAGCTGGAAGTTGCCGGTATGATTGCCTCTGAAGGTAGGGTGGGAGTGTATCGGCAAGGACAGATTCCAGCAGATGGAAAATGGCATAATGTACTTACCAAGCTTACTGGCTGTCAGGGATTTGAAATAGTAGCCCATGCCGGAAGAAAACAAAAGGGAAAATATGCCCTTCTCCATGCCACAGCCTTAAGCACATTTGGAAAGTCCAAACCAAAAATCTCCAAAACCTGTGCTTATTATGGGTTTTGGTGGAATAAAATCCAATGCAGGTGGAGAGGGGACACTTTTAATTATTCTTTACAGATCCGCACAGGGAGTAATTATGGAGGTGATTCCAAAATTACCTATCGGATAGCCAAACTCTGGGATGATGAATTTTTAAGCCAGCCTTGATTTCATGAAAAAGCCCGGGACCATACAAAAGGACTTTAAAGCCAAACCATCGCAAGATTATAATTTGCTGAAGGAAAAAGGGCTTTCCTATGTCCAGGAGTTGAGTGGCAAAATCTGGACGGATTACAATGCTCATGACCCCGGTGTGACTATCCTCGAACAGTTCTGTTATGGGATTACTGAGTTAGGTTTTAAGACTGATTTTCCCATTGAGGATTTGCTGACTACAAAAAAAGCCCATTCCATCGACACGAAGAAAAATTCTTTTTTTTCACCGGCGGAAGTTTTTAGCTCGCATCCTGTTACAGCCAATGATTTTAGAAAATTAATTATCGATACCTTTCCGGAGGTTCAAAATTGCTGGATAGAACCTGCCTACTCCCTTGCAGGGGAAGAGGCAATCAATGGTCTTTACCAACTCGAAATTCTTCCTTCTCTTTCATTTCAGAAGCGTTTAAAAAATTATCCCAAAGAGGGAGAGAACTTCCTTTCTAAACTAAATGATTTCCTGTTTGAAAACCGAAATCTTTGTGAGGACTTTGATCCACCCATTTTACTTTCTCCACTGGAAATCAGTCTAAGCGCAAATATTGAAGTCAATGGTGATTTTGATGTAGACCGGCTCATGGCTGAGATTCTTTTTGTACTGGAGGTCTATCTCTACCATCCGGTTGCTTTTGCCAGCCTTGAGGAGCTGATAAAGGATGGGAATAGAATGGAAGATATCTTTTCCGGACCTAGATTGAAAAGGGGATTTATCCGTGATTCCGAGCTCAAGCCTAGAAGCAAAGAATTATATACAGAGAAAATCCAACAATTGATTTCAAAGATTAATGGAGTGAAGAAATGTTGGAGTTTTGGTTTTCTAAACAGCGAAAATTCAGAGGAAATAAGACTCCCTGAGGGAAGCTATGCAGCTATCAATACCAATTTTTATGAACCAACCGGAGTCTATTCTACCATTCAGTTGTATGTCAATGGAAATTTACAAAGAGCAAATAAAAACCGGGTTGGTGATCTATTGCTGGACTTTTGGTCTAAGAACTATCGGGTTTATCAGGTGGATCTTTATAAGGAAAATATTTGGGGAGGTCAGCTCAACGGGAAATTCCGAAACCCTTCGCAGTATCATTCCATCCAACATCATTTTCCAGGAATCTATGGGTTGAGTAAAGACGGACTTCCTAGCCGCGAGCCATTGGAAAGGCATGCAAAAGTCAGGCAATTGAAAGGGTATTTAATGCTGTTTGAAAAGCATTTAGCTAATTATTTGGCTCAATTAGGGCATTTAGTAGATTTTTTCGATCCTACTCTTGATGCTGAGAAAGGGAGCTATTTCGGGCAGGAATATGAGACCAACATAGGAAAAGATGAACTGGAGATGAAAGCCAATATGGGTTCAGACTTTTCCCATGGAAAGAAGAACCCACAGACTGGCGAAACTTCGCTGGAATGGTTAAGGCGTAAAAACCGGGTTTTAGATCATTTGTTAGCCAGGTTTGGCGAACAGTTCAATTCCTTACCATACCAGCTATCGCTCAAGCTGAATCTGTTTGAATCAGAGGAGCAATTTCTATCTATCATGCTCTTGCAAAAGGCTGATGTTTTAAGTCGAATTCCCACATTCAATTATTCGAAAAACCGCGCATCACTTGAAAGTAAGCAGACGGAATCTATCAACTTCGTCCTTTTAGATTGGCTGAATTCCATTTTAGGTTTTGAAAAAACAAAAACAGGCTTAATTCCTGACTTTTTTCCATTTAAGTCTGATGATGAGATTATTTATTCAAACGGAATTGTAAGGACAAAAACCCAATACGATGATTTTATTCTAAAATACAGGCCTCTAAGTAAGAAAGAGCGCAGTTTTACTCAACTTGATCAGGAGCTTTCATCGGGTTTTTCATTGGGGAAAATCACCATCAAAGATCTATTTGAAAGGACTTTAGATGCTGAAAATTACTGGATTTCCAAAACAAGCAAGGACTCTGAAGAGGTAGAGGTGCTTTTTCAGAAATCAGATTCAACATGGGTCAGTGTATGGGAAGGAAAAAAAGTTGAAAATGCACTTCAGGCAATAGGTAAGAATATCGCTTTTTTTAGGCAGAAAAATATCGAATCTGAAGGAATGTATCTGATCGATCACATTCTTTTGAAATCCATTCTTTCTGATTCTGAATTTGGTTTTGAAATCAGAGATGAGTGGGGTAATTCATTTGCACGGTCCAAATGGTTTTCCAGTCATACGGAGCGGTCTAATGGGCTTCAAGCTTTTTACCAGTCAGCAATCAATAAGGAGTTTTATGAGAAAACAGGTGATCAGTTTTTCATCAGGATTGAAGAAGGAGACAGGATTATCAGTTTTGATAAAAGTCTTGAAAGCGATTTAGACTATCTTTTTGATTACACTTCAGACTTTGCTTACCTATTTGCCGGAGAGCCTAGTCTATCGGGTCAGCTGTCCTTGTTGGAGATTGAGAAATTGAGAATGAAGGGGACTCTTCATGATCAAGGTATTTACAGACAGCGATCTCTCATTTTTTTGAGAAAACTGGCAAATGGAACAATCGTCGGTGAAGATTTTTTCAATTTAAAATCTTCCTTGGTTTTTCCCGACTGGCCTGCTCGCTTTCAGGAAAGGTATTTTAGACATTTTGTTGAAACCGAAGTCAAAGAGCGGGTTCCGGCTCACCTCCAAATGAATGTTTACTGGATTGATTTTAAAGAATTTAGGCGTTTTGAACCAATGTTCTTGGCTTGGCAAAAAGCCTTTTTAAAGGATAGGTCTGATAAGGATACTGTATCCAAAGCTCTTGAACTCTATAAGTTTTTATCTGAATTGGAGAAAGGAGGAGCGGGTGGTTAACATGCAACAAAACCAGGTAGATGAACTTTTACTTTCTTTTAAGTACCCTACGAGAAAACTGGCATCTGAATGCAATCAAAAATTTGAGAATTTGGTACACTCCACTCTTCTTCCAAGCCTTGAGCGTTCTTTTAAAAGCATTCCTTCTCAGGGGATCAGTCTTGAAATTGATTATCTGGCGATTGATCTGGGTAAAATTTCAGAAAAGGATATTGATGAGGGCCTTGGAGAGCGGATTTATGATCTTTTGAGAGAGGCACTAAAGAAAGAGATTGCTGGAAGAATAGGGCTGTCTTCACAAAATCCCGATAATGGGGCTAAGCTCCAAAATCAGCTGATTCTCCTTGCTATGGAGAGCTTTTTAATGAAAGGATACTTCCCTTCCTGGATGGATTCTGCCTGGGACCTTGATTCGATTTTGGATGAATTATTTGGAAATTCACCCAAAGACTTTTCAGACTTAATAGGTCGTCTAATTCTGGGAAATGAATCCGTACGGAGTCGGATTGCTATACTGAACGATGACTATTTTGACAAAATAGTCCAGCTTCTGATCCCCGAGGATGCTGAATGGGTACTCGGCTACAGAGAGACTTATTTGGCTGTACAAAAGGAGAAACCCGAGCTAAGCTCTTCTGAGAAACAGCTTAAGGTAGCTTTGAATCTTTTTATTATTAATTACATCGCATTGGATTCTGGACCTCGGTTTAACCGGATGAGCTTCAGCAACAACTTTCTGAAATCCATCGCGGCTCATCACAATTTAGATTTTGAGCTTTTCCTGAAAGAGATTATTCAACTTGTAGAACAGGTTCCGATTAAAACTCAATGGCACCAAACGTTTAAAGAAACTATTGAATGGGTTGCAGAACAAAATACGGACGCTGAGCCATTTGAGGAGCTTCCAGATTCTGCGGGTTTGATTGAATGGTTCAATTATTCTTCTCCCACTGCAATAATTCCATTTTGGCTTTCTCAATGGATTGATTCAGGAATGGTATTCAATGTATTGTTGAAAAAGTACCCTGGCTTTTGGAATCAATTGAATCCAAATGGGCAAAAAAAGTTCTTTCGAATTATTGCAGGCGAGCAGGGAGATTTATGGGAGAGAATGACAGACCACTCCCTCGCTTTCATTCAAAAGGAGTCAGAAGGGTTCAAATCATCCTCTAAAGAAATAACTGCAAAAGAACTCTTTTCCTTTGCTGCGAAGCTGGTTGAGAGCAATTCATTGATGCTGCTGAATAAGGAGGATTGGTATAAAATCCTACTGGCATTTGCTTTGGATTATTTCAATTTGGAATCAAAAGCCCAGCTTCTTAAGCTAAAATTCTTGATTGATGTGGGTGTGGATCATGGAATTCCAGAAGCACCGCTAATTTTGGGAACGCTCCTCCGTGAGCAATCAAATTCCAGGCAAAACCAAAATAAGTCTAATCCTATTCAGCAAGAAATACTGAAGGAGGGAGGTATCAAGAGAGAGCAGGCTTTTCAGGAACCAATTCTCTCAAGGGTAGAAGAAGAAAAACACTCCAAGGATGCTTATGACTCGGAGACAATTGCTGAACAAATACTCTGGAAATACTTAAGCTCGGGAGTTTTAAATGGTTCATTTTCAGAGATTAATAAAAAGGATTTAATTCTAAGTCTTGAGACTGTCCTTCAAAAGAAAAAACCAATTTTGATAGACTGGCTCAAGCAAGGTTCATCACCATCTTATCCCTTACTTTCCAAGCGGATTTGGTCATTGTTACAGGAGCTTGATTCTACTTATTTGATTAATTATCTGGAGAAATTTGGAGGGAATATTACTCAAGATGTCCTGACACGCTCACAAAAGTTAAGGTCAATTTTCCAGATCAAATCCAATAAACCCGATCTGCTGGATGAGCTACTTTGGAAGACCTTCTTGGTTGAATTCACCCCAAGCTCATCCGGGCTCATTTCTTTCCTAGTTTCCAAGCTTAATTTTCTGGAGGACGCATTGGCTCTTATCGCCCGAATGCCAACGATGCCTGAGGACCTTCAGAGATCCTTGCTTGCCAAAGAAGCGGAATTACAAAGGAAGAAAAGCAGGCTATTGAATTGGAGCTCTGACTTTTCAATAAACATGCCTGAGCAAATGACTGATTTGTTATGGCTTTCGCTAAAGAATAAGGGAGGGGTTCCTGTCGGCTTTTTAAATCTGAGAAAGGTTGCTAAAAAACATTCTTCAGCATTTATTTTTTCCATCTATTCTTCAAAGGAAATAGAAGCAAAAGACTGGTCAGATCTTCTGTCTATCAAGGAGGAGGATTTCAAGGATTTTTTGAAGTCTTCTTCTGATGTGAATTATTCGAATAGACAAGTATTGGGGATAATTGAGAAGGATATTCGTTTGATTTTTGATCCCCAGGAGCAATTTTCTGCATGGTCACAAAGGAGAAAGTTAAGCTCTTTGAAGCGCCTGTTGATTCTCACTCAAAATCAACCCCAACTATTAAAGGAATCACTCGATAGCCACCTGCCAGATTTGATTTTGAGACTTCCCGATTTGCAGGGATTGATGAGCGAATCGGAATGGCGCGCTTTTTCGGAATTTTTGATGTCCAATTATTCCGATATGCGAAATATTCTGGTTTCTATTAGTCGAGTCTCCCCAGAAGTATCAAATCAATCCCTTGGTAAACTGAATAAAGGGCTCCAAAAGAAAGAATTGTTCAATTACAGTGATTTGAATAAACTGTTGAAAGAGAACGCTGATCTGTCTTCTCCTTCCCTGGAAAAGAAAATAACTCGAGAGCTAATTCCAGCTTTAGGATTGAGAAAAGAATTGAAGGATGAACTGCTGGGCTTATTTATGCTCTCTGATGGCTATTTTTCTAATAGACAATATCAAACCCGGTGGCGAAAATTACTGTTGGCATTTATTTCCGGGATCCTATCTAAAAATGGGACTTTGAATGATTTCTGGGAAAATTTAGGGCAGTTTCTTACCAGGAGTCCCGGATATATTTCTTTCTCATCGCAATTGCAGGAAGAAATAGATAGACCTATTTCAGCTCAAGGTTTGACTTTGAGCAATTTTGGGAGAGATACATTTGGAAAGGTCCTTAAAGAGACAAGAAATGGAAAGTCCGAACCCCAAGAATTGGGAGATAAAGAGCAGGAATCACTTAATTCTTCGCTGCTTTTTCTAAAGAAAGAGGGATATATCCCTTGGTGGTCACCATTTAAAGAAGCTTATTCACTTCTTTTTAATACCCTGAAAGGAATTGAACAGGCTAGTCCGGAATTAGCAGAAGTCATGCTTTTACTTTTTTCAAAAAAGGGACTTTCAAACCTTATATCCGGCTTGAACCTCAATCAGATTCAACTATTAATTATTTGGCTAAGCAATAGTAAGTACAAAAATCACTACAGGGATTTACTTTCAAGCCTTAAGGAGTTTGAATCCTTACGGGGCAGCAAACAAGGAAGCAATGGAAAAGTGGATTCGAATGGAGCTAAACAAGTCTCTGATGAAACGGATGGTACTTCAATTTCAAATACTACTTCCATTCCCCGGCTAGATACTGACCAAAAGAACAGTTTAGAGAGTTTGCAAGGGAATCCGGAGAATCTGGATCGTTTGATTAAAAAGGCTATCAACCGCTCCGATGAATTAGATCTAATCAAACGCTGGTTTTTTGAGGATCCTCGAATTCAACAACAATTAAGTGAGATGATATCTTGGAGTGTGTGGATGTATGGGTCAAGGCTTAATCCCGGCTTATGGAAGTCTTTGGTATTAGGCTTTGCCTACGAATTTTATAAAAAGAATAAGAAAACATTTTCAAGAGCCTTTTTTGAAGAGTTTCTTGCCTATTTAGTAAAATCCCATTCAGTGATAAACTGGAATTCAGTTTTTAGTAAAATAGCTCAAAAGCAAGAGTTTAAGTACGAAAAGTATTTAGCCTATCAAAATGTCATTAAGCAAAAGTTTCCTTCCACAAAAGTTGAAAAACAAGATGTACCACAAGTTGGAGATCAGGTAAAAATAAGGAATGCAGGCCTGATTCTTTGCTGGCCATTTTTATCTGTTCTGTTCTCAAGATTAGGGATTCTTGAGGAGGGGGTAATTCCTATAAAAAATCAGTCCAGGGCTGTTTATATTCTTCAGAATATAGCATTTGGTCGCTATGATTTTCCTGAGTATGAAATGGCTTTAAACAAGCTTTTGATCGGTATGAAAAGTAGTCAACATCTGGAGGAAGTCGAACTGAGCGAAGAAGAAATAAACCTTTCTGAAAGCTTGATCAGAGGCATGCAAAGTAATTGGGAAAAGATGAAAAAAGCTTCTGTTGAAGCCGTTCGAGAAACGTTTTTGCAGCGGGAGGGAATCCTAGAATATGGTGAGGAAGGTGTTAAGCTTAGTGTGGCGAGGACGGGGGTTGATGTTTTATTGGATTCGGTTTCATGGAATATAGGCATGATTAGACTGCCTTGGATGGAAAAGTCATTAGAGGTCAAATGGAGATAATATGAATTATACAAGCATGTATAGTGTCCTGGCAGTGAAAAAGCTCTTCAAGTCTTTAGTAGTCTTGGGACTTATGTTTCTTTTCATTGCTAATCCAAAGGCCTTAGCCCAAAATGACACCATTCCTCCCTCGAAGCTGATTATGCGGGATACGATTGATGTGGGTGACTCAGCTCGGAAAGGAATAATCAATAAATTGATTCAACCTATTCGCTTCAAGGAAAATAGGAATAAAAGGGAAAGGGAGCGAGTAGTCGATTTAATTAGAAACTTAACCACTGATGGAGATTTAGCTATTGACTCTACCACAGTTCAATTGATTGCTGATGAACTTCTGGACTTGACCAATCAATTGATGGTTACAAAAGATACCACTGTAAGCATACAGAACGAGATCGCACGAACCATAAAAAATTTAGATTCTAAAGCTCCAAAAGTCTTGGTGGACTCCATTCAAATTCAACTGGGGAATGTCTTACAGGGACTTTTAGATCAATCACAAAAAGAAAAGGCAGCTGAAAAAAGCTCCCTAACTGCCTCCCTTTCTGAACTTAGACAAATAGGATTGTCTTGTGGAGCCCCCGGACTACCGATTTTAAGGGATTCGGTGGGAGATACTCTAATCGTTGATTATCAATTCTGCCTTAAAGCAAAAATTCCTGTTTTTGGATGGTATGGAAACGCAAATAATTTCCAAGAATATAATTTAAACTACCTGACCGATTTGATCATTCAGAGCTATCAAGTAGGCTCTGATGGGTTGGAAGCAAATCCAAGGGGGTTGAGAATGGTCTTAGATTCGGCTGTTTTATCCAAAAGCTTGGCTTTTGGCAAACGCGTCTCGCTTTCCATAGAGACTACCTCTGCACAGCGTACCCGGAATTTATTGAGAAGTGCAAGTGTAAGTTCCAGCTTGTTTGGCAGGATCAATGAATTGGTCAAGGAGTATGGATTAGGAGGAATCAACATAAGCCTTGCCGGACTACGTGAAAGTGATAGTGAGGGTCTTTCTAATTTCATTGGAAAATTCAAAGAGAACCTAGCTGCTCTTGATACTACTCTGCTTCTTACACTCAATATTCCCCCTATAGCCAATAGCCCTGAGTTTGATTTGGCATCCAGTATTGATTATACGCAGTTAAATTCCCAAGTAGATTATTATTTAATTCAGGCTCAAAGGCTAAATATTGCTGAAACAACTATTCCCTTTTCACTCAGCCCACTTTACCCTGATCAGACTAGTTCAAGAGGTTCTATAGAAAACGCAGTTGCCTTTTATACCAATGGGAAAGTTCCCATCAGTAAGCTGGTGGTCACCCTCAGTTATGAAGGGATTTTTTGGCCGATGCAAGGTTTTATTCCAGGTAGTAGAGCTGATGATTTTGGAACAATCATAGACTACAGTGAAAGCCAGGCAATACTATCCAGGGCTTTGGAAAGTGAAAATGGATCGGTTTTAGGCTTTGATCCAATTCAGGCATCTGCATATTTGAATTACAGGGATTCTCAAGGTTTAAAGCAACTTTGGTTTACCGAGTCCCAAGGTTTAGGAGCAAAGTATAAATGGCTTTTAGACAATAATGTAGGTGGAGTGGCTATTCTAGGTTTAGGGACGGAATCAGGCTTAAACTCACTTTGGGATGTATTAGGGGCGTCTATGATCGAAGTAGACTCCCTTGTTGTGTCAAGTCAGAAAATTGAGGTTGAAGAAGCTCAAGAGCCTAGGACTATTTGGAGTTATTTAAAGACCTACAGTAGAGATATTCAGTGGGCGGGACTAAATGATATTTACATAGGAGACCCAAATAAAAAGCCAAAAGAGGAGTATTGTTATTACGACATCTATCCAGATGGGGATAGTTTGCGGGTTTTGGCAAACCAAAAGGGGATTCAAAGTTATTGGGATTATGAAAATAAATTCTCCCAGTATCCAGGGACAGATTATTATTCCCTTGATTCAGATAAAGAATGCCTTTGCCTCTTAGGCCGTTGGGATAAATATGCTGATTTGAATTTCATAGCTTTTGCTATCTTTTTTGTTCTCCTAATTCTTGCTGTGGTGATTACCTTTTTTGGTATCAAGCGATTCGGGGAAGAATGGACATTAAGGAGTGTTTTTATTGGATTGACAATTGCATTTGGTTTACTAGCCTTTATTTGTTTCTTTTTCTTTCTCTTTTTTAATACCCAACTCAAGTTTATCGGTGCCGGAAGTAGCGAAGTAACTATTTGGGGGGTAATCATAATTTTTATAGTTGGCATCTTGGCTGGAATCATCATTCATCGATTACGTATTTCAAGAACTTTTACGCAAAGAGATTTGCCTTAAAATCAATAACTTACATAGCTATGGGAAATGTCATGAAGTCATCTGCGAAAATAAAGTCAAGTGAAAAAGCTGGTTCTGAAAAGAATTCTTCGAAACCAATAGCCCAATTGAAAGACAATCGCTCAGAAATTTTGGTACAACAACAGCTTTCTTCCTTACTCAATCTATCAGCAGAAAAGAAAGCTGTTCAGAAAGCCCAAATGAGTGATGAGGAGGAGCTTCAGATGGCAGCAATCCAAGAGGAAGATCTACAAATGAAGCCAGATGGTAAGCAGGTACAATTGGCAGAAAATGAGAAGGAAGAACTTCAGATGATGCAGGACGAGGAAGAAGTTCAAATGGCGGCTGTCGAAGAGGAAGAAGAGCTTCAGATGAAGAAGGATAGGGGATTGGTACAACTTGCAGAAAACGAGGAAGAGGAATTGCAGATGATGGGTATGGAGGATGAAGAAGAACTCCAAATGAAGTCTCAGGATGGGCCAGTATTAGATTCTGGAATAAGTAAAAAAGCGGATGCCAGTATTCAGAAAAAAGAGAACCAAACTGGTCTGCCTGATCAGCTGAAGTCTGGGGTTGAGAATCTGTCTGGGCATAGTTTAGACGATGTTCAGGTGCATTATAATTCAAAGCTTCCTACACAGTTACATGCGCATGCCTTTGCACAGGGTTCGCAAATACATATTGCACCAGGCCAAGAGAAGCATTTACCGCACGAGGCTTGGCATGTGGTCCAACAAAAGCAGGGGAGGGTTCAACCAACCCGACAATTAAAAGGAAAAGTCAATATCAATGATGATGAGGGTCTTGAACGGGAAGCGGATATTATGGGAGCAAAGGCAATGAATGTTGGCTCTGTAGCCCAAAATAAATTGAAAGATGAGAATCAGATAGCTTCTGCAAGTACACAGCTGGTAGTACAAAAGGTAAATAAGGAAGAAAGGCCTGTTTTTGATGAGAAAGTGTCTGAGCTTATTCAGCAGGCAAAGGTTATCGTAACCGCATTAGCAAAAAAAGGAGAGGATTGGGAAGCCAAGTATAAAGAAAAGGGAAAAGAGAAGGGTGAGGAAAAGGCTAAAGGTCTGATTTCAGGAGAAAGTGAAGAGACTAATTATCCGAAAGAAGCTCTTAAACTGGTATGGGGCCAATTGAGCAAAGAAGAAAAGTGGGAAATAGCTAAGGAAGTAGGTGGTACCCTTTGGGAAGCTGTGAAACAAATGCCGAGTTTACCAGACTCCCCAGATGAAGAATCTGAATCCTCGGGTAGCATATTCAGTATTTTTGGAGCTAAGGAAAAGGGGAGTGAAAAGCCAAAAAAGGATAAAAAACCGAAAAAGGATAAGGGAGAAAGCGAGTCGCAAGGCTCTTCCAGCCTGGTTGCAGATGCTTTAAAAGAACTCACTCTTGACGATGCAAAACAGGCCTATGAGGTTTATAAAAAGTATAAGAAAATCAATCAAAAAATAAAGGAGGTTAAAGGAAAAGCTATTGAAGCTTCGGGTAAGGTTGGAGGAGAAGTAGGTGGATTTTTTGGGGATATTAGAAACAGGATAGAATTTGCCAAACAGTTTGAGGGCCAAAGAAGGGAGTTTATGATGGCGAAGAAAAGGTATGAAACCCTGGTAGGACAGGTTGAAGGAGACGCACGGTATAAGGCACAGATGGATGCACTTCATGATGCCTTCATAAATATTCAGGGACCAGGAAGGGTATTTTTGGGAATTGAGCAAAGTTGGAACCAAGAATATTTTGAAGTCTGCGCTATTGCTCTTCATAATTTAAGAGATTCTGACTCAAAATTCCGAAAACTTATTGGAGCTGTAGAGGAAACTGCAAAAGAGATCGGTGCCTTTTTGGGATTAACGGAAAAGCCAAAAGAAGATGCCCCACAACTGGAAAAGCCAGGATCATTAGCTGGAGCACAAGCATCTATGCTATCAAAGCTCACTATGGTTACCGATAAAAGCTGGAGGTCAAAAACCTTCTTTTTCTTTACTCCGAAGGGTATTTCGGAAATCAAGTCCCTGATTTCGAAAGGGGGAGAGCCTGCTGAAGTTTTGGCAAAGGTTAAAGCCAAAGCAGAAAGTTTTGGAAGCTTGGAAAGTAGCTCAAACCGAAGTGCTGAGACCCAAATTCTCTATGAGGCCTTGGCAAAGGTAAATCTTAATGACTTCAATAGTGTCTGGGCTGCAACCTCCAAGTTGGATGATGTCATGGGGATGATTTGAGGTTGGATTGAATAAAAACTTATGGTAATTAATTAATAATCAGAGGTTTTTTTCACTTTTTATAAAGTTTGAAAATTGGATTTTCTTGATGGGCCTCAAGCATCAAAGTGTTTAATTCTTTGGCTACTTCTGGAAACCTTTTAGCTAGGTCGATTTTTTCCTCGGAGTCAGACTCAAGATCAAAAAGCTCTATCTGTCGCTCGGGATAATCTCTGACATTAAGTTTGACACCTTTCCACTTTCCTTTTCTGATGGCTTGCTTACCACCTTGTTCTAAAAATTCCCAATAGAGATAAGAATGGCTCTCTTGTTTCCCTTGATCTAAAAGAGTTGGAAGGAAAGAAATTCCATCTACCTGATTATGCAAGGGTGTTTCCACTAGTTGGGAAAAGGTTGGTAAAAAATCCCAAAAGGCTGAAATGTGATGACTGATGCTGCCAGATTGGATTTTTTCAGGCCATTTGATGATCAAAGGAACTCTGATTCCTCCCTCATATAAATCCCTTTTGTGTCCCCTAAATGGGCCATTACTGTTAAAAAACTCAGGATCATGTCCACCTTCTACATGTGGGCCGTTATCAGATGTGAATATTATGAGAGTATTTTCTTCCATGCCTTTTTCTTTAAGCAAATGAATAATATCGCCCACCTGTAGATCTAATTCCTCCATCATGGCTGCGAAGGAAGCCTTAGGAAAGGGATTGGATTGATATCCACCAGGGCTCATATCAGGACCGTAATCACCACCTTTTCCTGCTAGGTGTTCTTTCTCTGGTCCAATTATTTTCCGGTATTTCTCCACTCTATTCTCTGAAGAAGCGGCAAGTTCTGCATGGGGAATGATCAGTGGAATGAATAAAAAGAAGGGAGTCTTTTCATTTTGCATTTTGATAAATTCCATAGCTTGACTATGGATCAAATCAGGGGCATATACCTTCTTTAAACCTAATTCATTGCCATTTAAATAAACTTTTGATTCATTTTTCCATAAATACTCAGGGTAGTATCGATGGGCCAGTTTTTGGCAATTGTAGCCATAAAATGAATCAATCCCTTGATTTTCGGGTGATCCTGTACTTCCCGGAAAACCCAAACCCCATTTTCCAAAAGCACCAGTGACGTAGCCAGCCTGTTTAAACAGTTTTGGAATCGTCATCAATGTATCAGCTAAGGGGAATTGTCCTTCAGGCTGAACTTCTCTATTTCCTCTTATAGGGGTATGACCTGTATGTAGTCCAGTCAAAAGAGTCGAGCGGCTAGGAGCACAAACGGTAGAACCTGAGTAATGATTAGTAAAAAAGATTCCATCCCTTGCGAGTTGGTCGATATTTGGAGTTTCAAAATATGCCTGTCCTGTCATGCTCAGGTCACCATATCCCAAGTCATCTGCGAGGATAAAAATCACATTGGGTCTTTGACCAAGGACTCGATTCCCGCATATAAACAATAGAAAAATCAGAAGGTGTGAATAAGATCTTTTCATGATGTTTTTATTGATGGTCGATTGCCAATAATTTGAAATAGAGCGCAAAAATCCCATTTTATTTCAAACTACTAAATATATATAGTCCACACCAGCTCAAACAATGCTTTCCTGATTCATTGAACGATCTATACCCCTTTTTGCTCTATTTATCCCCTAAATGAAAAATATTCCCCAGTAATTTGAGAATTATTGTAAAGTTGAAAAAATCAGTCCGTTAGCGGGTATTTAATGGTTTTGGAATACAAAAGGAATAACTTACAGATAATAAACCCAAAAATGAATGAGATCACTTCTCCTTTTTTTAGTGGCTCTATTGTTATTGCATTCAGTAAGTGCTAAACAGGTTGAGCCTTCCCAAGAGGAATTTTCTATTGATGTATTGAATGTGAGAAAAGGCCTTTTGAGCAATTTTGTCACAAAAGTGGTATCTGACGAAAACAATCTGAAGTTTTTTGCCACTGAAGGAGGTATTTCAAAATTTGATGGCTATAGTTTTACAGATTTTAGGCCAGGAGAAGAATATCCGGGATTGGAAAATGAAAATATTGAAATCCTTTATAAGGATAATTCGAACAAAATATGGATAGGAACCAAAGAGGGGGGGCTATCTGTAATGAATACTCAAAAGCAAACGATTCGAAATATGAATCATGTTTTTTCCTCCTTAACAGATAAGAAGTTGCGGGTAATTTCAATTCAGGAAGATGGAGATGGTAAAATTTGGGTAGGGACTTGGAGCAGTGGTCTTTTTGTCTTGGACCCTTTCAATGAATTGATCACCCAGCATTTTCCTTTTGAGCAGCCTGTCTATAATATCATCAAGGATAGATATGATAATATTTGGTTCCTAGCAGGAAATGGGCTCAATAAATTTGACCCATCTGAAAAACGAAGAATTCGATATCAAACCAAATCTATCTACTACAATTTAGCAGAGGATACCCTTCGGAATAAAATCTGGCTGATCGGTAACAAAGGAAAAATCGTAGCCCTAGGAAATTTTGACTATGAGCTACAATCTTTAGAGGAGGAATTACTTCCTTTACAGGCCTCCTATGTTAAAAGCTTGGCAATAGATAATAAAAATAGAATTTGGCTGGGAAGCTGGGGAGATGGCTTATATATCAGTGATCCAAATGCCAAGAATTTTAGAAAAATCAATACCAATCCCCAAGGTGGAGGTCTGGATAATATCAATTACTCAATTATACTTAGTATTGATATTGATGAAAATGGAGTCGCTTGGTTAGGAACCTCCCATGGAGGAGTGCTAATTCTCTACCCGAATAAAGGCTTTGAAATATCAAGAATAGTTGACTCGGGCCCAATTCCAGATTTTAACATCACTTCCTTTTTTAAGGACTCTCAAGGCAATTCTTATAAAGGGACATTAACAAAAGGAGTTTTTACTGATCAGAATCTTAATGATTTCTCAAGGTTAAGAGAAGTGATTCCATCACGAATCAACTGCTTTTTTGAAAGCGAACAGGATCTGTATATAGGTACAGGGCAAGGACTCTACATTGTGAAGAACAAAAATTTCAATCAGATAGAGAAACATTTCAAAAATCAAAAAATCACTGCTGTTCATGTTGATAGGAAGAACAGACTTTGGCTAGGTACCCAACAGCTGGGTTTGAAAATGATGGATTCGACTCAAAACCTGGAATCTTCAACGTGGATTATTTTTTCTGAATCTAGCTCAGAACATCCTTTGACAAATAACAGAATCAGTCAAATCAAAGAGTCAGAATCAGGTGAAATCTGGTTGGGAACCTACTCTGGAATAAATAAATATGATGAACAGAGCGGTAATTTCATCCCCCAAGAGCAATTAACTACCTCTTCTTTGCCCCCGAGTATCATCAATGACATGCATTTAATTGAAAACTTTTTTTACCTAGGAACTCCCAAAGGTATTCTTGTTTTAAAAAGAGCGGGAAGCATGTTGGAGGTAGTCGAGTCCTTTGATCGAAGTTCGGGCTTAACCAATGATTTCATTTGTGCGATAGAGGATGATTTAGAAGGTAATCTTTGGATATCTACTACAACTACTCTAACTAAATTTAATCCAAGTCAAAAAACCTTTATCAATTATGATAGAGAAGACGGAGTAATGATCAATTCTTTTCATATAGGTGCCTCCTTTAAAGATTCAAAAGGTTTGCTTTTTTTTGGAGGTTCTAATGGACTGATCTCTTTCGATCCTTCAAAAATTTCTGAGCAAATTGAGGTTCCAGAGGTAGTATTGACAAAGTTGATTGTAAATAACAAATCCTTAAATGTAGGGGATGAAGTAGGAGGAAAGGTCATTCTCGATAATTCCATAGAAAATACTCAGAAAATTGAATTGGATTATAGCCAAAATCATCTCTCTCTGACCTTTACTGTCAATGATTTCTTGGGACCTGACAATATTTTTTATTCCTATAAACTCAAAGGGTTGCAGGATGAATGGGTAACCCTCGGGTCAACGAATCAGATTAGTTTTACTGGATTGAGATGGGGTGATTATGAATTGCTCCTTAGGGCTAGTAGAAATAACCAGGACTGGAGTCCAGAGCGAAGTCTACTAATACAAATTGATTCTCCTCCCTGGCTCACTTGGTGGGCATTTTTGGCCTACTTTTTATTGGTTTCGGCAATTTTGTTCTTGATTCGGTATGTTACAGCAAGGCAGGCAAGACTGGAAGCTGAGCTTCGAATCATTCAAATTGAGAAGGAAAAAGACCATGAATTGAGTGAAGCAAAAATCACTTTCTTCACCAATATTTCTCACGAATTTAGGACTCCGCTAACGTTGATATTAAGTCCTATTACTGAGTTGTTGAGTAATTTTGACCTTAAAGATTCCGTCAAAGAAAAACTATTATTAGTAGAATCTAATGGGAAAAGGATGTTGGATTTGATTAATCAGTTACTGGATTTTCGAAAATCAGAACATGGACTTCTCAAACTAAATCTGACCCATTCGGATTTCATCGGTTTTGTTCGGGAAGTCTACCTGAGCTTTAAAGGTTTGGCGATCAAAAAGCAAATTAGCTATGATTTAGAAACTGAAATTGATTCCCTGTATTTAGAGTTTGACAGAAGTCAAATGGAAATCGTGATTTGTAATCTTCTTTCCAATGCTTTTAAGTACACCAAGGTAGGAGGAGAGATTAAATTAAGCATATGCTGTTTAGAAGATTCAGTTCGTGTCAGTGTGAAAGACAATGGGATTGGGATGAATTATCAAGAGTCTAAATTAGTATTTGACCGGTTTTACCAAGTTCAAAATGCGGAAACCTCAAATTTGATTGGGAGTGGGATAGGCTTGGCCTTTTCCAAAAATATTGTGGATTTGCATCACGGAGAAATTGATTTGCAAAGTGAACCTGGCTTAGGGACCTGTATTTATTTTTCGCTGCCTATCAAAAGTACTTCCAAACAAGGGAATCTACGAGAATCTGTATCTGAAACTTCAAAGGCAAATTCCATGGATCTGGACTTTGAGCATAGAGATGCCCTTAAGATCAATCAAGAAAACAAAGAGATCCGTATCTTAATTGCGGATGACAACGAAGATATCCGGGTTTATTTAAGATCTCTTCTCAGTGAGGAGTATGACATTTTGGAAGCAGAGGATGGGGAACAAGCCCTTGACTTGATACAAAAAGAATTTCCTGATTTGCTGATTTCAGACGTCATGATGCCTAAAATGGATGGTATTAAACTTTGCCATGAGGTAAAAAGCCAAATCAATACCTCTCATATCCCTGTAATTCTTTTGACTGCCAGAACATCCATGGCTTATGAAATGGATGGTTTACAAACTGGAGCTGAAGATTATATCACAAAACCGTTCAATCCGGCAATTGTAAAAACCAGAGTTAAAACTATCCTTGAAAACAGGAAAAAGCTTAGAGAGTATTATTTAAACAAGGTGCGCTTTGAGCCGGATACCAAGGAAGTATTTGAAAGTGATCTGGATGCACAGTTTATTGAAAAAGCGATTTCTTTGGTAAATACCAATTTGTTAAATGAGAATTTTGGTATTGAAACCATGGTTGACGAGCTCTGTATGAGCCAGTCTACCTTATTTAGGAAAATAAAATCCCTCACAGGTCTATCCATCACAGCATTTATTCGATCTGTCAAATTAAAAAAAGGAGCCCAACTCATATTACAGACTGATTACAAATTGAGTCAGGTAGCATATGAAGTGGGCTTTAACGACTACAAGTATTTCAAAAAATCATTCCAGCAACAATTTGGATGCCTTCCGTCTGATTACAAATCATTGATTCTTCAAAAAGCTGAATAGTCCCGCGAAAGCACCTGTAAAGGTGATTTTTTTTATATCTGAATGATTTGCCCCCTTAGATGAATGATTCATACCTCAATAAATCACTGGTTAAAAATCAAATTTGATTGAATTTAATCAGTAACAACCCAAAATTTCCCTTTCATGCATAAAAATTATACCCAACATCTCAGACAAAGACTGAGATCACGA
Source organism: Algoriphagus formosus (assembly GCF_002807035.1). Taxonomy (GTDB): domain Bacteria; phylum Bacteroidota; class Bacteroidia; order Cytophagales; family Cyclobacteriaceae; genus Algoriphagus; species Algoriphagus formosus. The sequence goes on from NZ_NIUC01000006.1 coordinate 54,877, forward strand.
TTGGGGTCTAAAACTGCAAGATGTCTACTTTTCTTTGGTGTCTTCCTTCTTAGCTTCTCAATCAGTACAGCTAGGCAAAACGCCCAAACAGTAACTGGTACAGTGAGCTCATCCTCAGATAATACACCTATTCCTGGAGTGGTTGTCCTAGTCAAAGGAACAAGTCGAGGAACAGTCACGGATATTGACGGAAAATATTCTATTTCTGTAACCAATCCAGAATCAGTACTCATTTTCAGTCTGATTGGTTATACGAGCCAGGAAGTTCAGGTGGGGAATCAATCGGTAATTGATATTTCACTTGCAGAATCTGAAGAACTCTTAGAAGAGGTAGTGGTAGTAGGATATGGAGAGCAGAAAAAGTTGAACCTCACGGGTTCTGTAGAAACTGTTCGCTTTGAAGATGCGGTCAATCAACCTGTGACCAATTCTGCACAGCTGATGTATGGAAAATTCTCCGGAGTACAATTAACGCAATCTACAGGGCTTCCAGGTTCTGATGGTTCTTCTATCGTGATTCGGGGAATAGGCACTTTTGGAGGTGCTAATCCATTGGTAGTGATTGATAATATCCAATATGAAGGCTTAGCAGAATTTAACAATTTGGCACCTTCGGATATTGAAAGTATATCCGTATTGAAAGATGCATCTGCTTCGGCCATCTACGGGGCACGAGGTGCCAATGGAGTCTTGGTGGTGACTACTAAAAAGGGAACAAAAGGTAAGTTTTCAGTTGATTACAATAATTATTTTGGTTCCCAGCAAGTGACTGTAGTGCCTGAGTATTTGGATGCCGTGAATTATGCACTACTCCGTAATGAACGGGATAGGAATAACAATGGGCCAGATGCTCCTTTGAGATTTTCTGAAGAAAATATTGAGGCAATCCGGAACGGGACTGATCCCGATCAATTTGCCAACACTAATTGGGCTGATGTCGCCTTGAGAAATGCCCCGATACAAAATCACTACTTATCCTTTAGCGGAGGAACAGATAAAACCACCTTTAGATTATCCCTTGGATATCTTAATCAAGAAGCAGTAGTTCGCGGAAAGTTTAAATCAGATAGATACAACCTAGGTATAAATCTAAGTGTCAAGCCAAATGAATGGTTAACTGTCACAAATGTAACCAATGCATATTGGTCCCGATTTGTAGGGCCAAGTGGTGGAGCAGGAGCTATTACAGGGGAAACAGGGATAATTAATCAATTTCAGCGATCTTCTCCCGTGGTTCCTGTTAGGTATTCAAACGGTGAACTTGCAATTGTAGATGGAGCCTATGAGAATGTAAACTTCTCTTATCCGATTAATAACGTTTTGCTCACCGGTACCTATGGTGACCATTCCCGCGATAACATCAACATAAGCGAACGAATAGGCTTATCCGCAAAAATTACAGAAGGGTTATTTTTCGAAACCAGTGGAAGTGCGATTATTAATTTTGCCAATATTTCCAATTTTCAGCCTACTCTCACCCAAAGGGATTGGGAAGGAAATATTGTCCAACAAAGAGATCTCAATGACCTAAACAATAACTTAAACTTCAACTACCGATTGTTGAATGAAAATATTTTGAGATATAATTTCAGTTTTGATGACTCTCACAATATTGGATTTTTATTGGGGCATTCGATTATCTATGATAAGGTTGATGGATTTTCAGGCTCCCTTCAGGGGTTCCCTTCTGATGCGATTCAAGAATTTAATGGTGGAGGCGTACTAAATCCTTCCGTTTCAGGTGGAGCATCAGAAGAAGCCTGGCAATCCTTTTTCGCAAGGGTCAATTACAATTATCAAGAGAAGTATTTATTCGAAGCTAATGTCAGAAGAGATGGCTCTTCCAAATTTGGTGCTGCAAACCGATACGGAACTTTCCCTTCCTTATCCGCAGGCTGGAATATTGGAAGGGAGGCATTCCTCGAAGGTTCAGAGACGCTGACAGAATTGAAGCTTAGGGCAAGCTGGGGAATAAGTGGAAATGACCGAATCGGAAATTATATTTTTGAGCAAACGTATAATACGGGACTTGACTATCACTTGGGGCAGGATGTGATCGTGCCTGCTGTTGCTTTGACAGCCTTGGCAAACCCGCTCATCACATGGGAAACAATTGAGCAGTACAATATCGGGTTGGATGCTTCTTTTTTCAGTAACAAGCTAGGGCTTACTACCGATTACTTTAAGAGAATTAGTTCTGACATTCTTTATACCAATTTTCCAATCCCCAATACGATTGGGGTCACTAATCTGGCAGCTCAAAACGCCGCAGGAATGGAGAATAGTGGGGTAGAACTTGCGGTGAATTATCGAGAGATTATCGGTAAGCTTAAATTAAATGTTTCTGCAAATGTGACAAGGATGGCAGATAACCGGGTTACTGACCTTGGTCCTGGTGGAGAGGAGACTATCGGAGGACAAACCATCATTCGAATTGGCGTTCCTTTTAATTCCTATTTCGGGTATGTTGTTGAAGGCGTATTCCAATCTCAAGAGGAAGTAGATAATGCTCCTCAGCAATTTGGTAGTAATCTGACTGCGCCAGGAGATTTACGATATGCGGATATTTCAGGACCTGAAGGCGAGCCTGATGGATTGGTAAATGCTTTTGACAGGACAGTTATCGGAAACCCATTTCCACGTTGGATCTATGGGTTCAACGCCAACCTTTCTTTAAAGGGTTTTGATTTAAACATGGTATTTCAGGGAGTTGGTCGTGTTGATCGTATCCTCGATAGTAATGGTCAAACACCTATGGAAGGAGATAGAAATAATGCATTATCTTATTGGATAGACCGCTGGACGCCGGAAAACCCCTCACAAACACTTCCAAGGCTAGGAGGAGTGAACAATGCTGTAACCTCTACTTTCTATGTCCAAGACATGTCCTACTTGAGGTTAAGAAATATTGAATTGGGATACACACTTCCAACTTCCATTTCTCAAAAAGTCTTGCTTCAAAAAGCCAGAGTTTTTATAAGTGGCCAAAATCTTCTGACGTTCACCAAAGTGCGAAATTTTGACCCTGAAAGACAAAGAGGAGGAGCGACTGATCTTACCACACCTCTATACAAAGTGATTTCTGCTGGTATCAATATCAAATTCTAATCGACATGAAAAAGTTTATATATATTATTTGTTTAATAGGATTGGCCTCCTGTTCTGAAGATTATCTGGAAAGAGGCTCCCTCACCCAATTAGCCGAAGGCAACTTCTGGCAAAATGAGAAAGATGCCCTTTTGGGAATCAATGGAGTCTATGAAGTACTTCAAGATCGAGTGCTTTACAGTGGTAATTTGAATGGTATTGCCGGAATTCCTCAACATGATAGCTTTGCTGATAATACCTTTAATAACTTTAAGTTTGAGGGGCCGGGGATTTTCATGGAGGGAAGAGCAGACCCGGCATTCGGATTTTTTAATTCCTTTTGGACTTCACTTTACAGAGGAATAGGTAGAGCGAATGTTGCAATAGAAAATATTGAAAGAATACCTGATAGCAACATTAGTCCCGAATCCAGATCGGCACTCTCTGCCCAGGCTAGATTTCTTCGAGCTTTATTTTACTCTCACCTGGCAGTCTACTTTGAAGAAGCACCTCTTATTCAAGGAACACAGACTCTAGAAGACGCTTATGTACCCAAAAACACCTATGAAGAATTGAGAGCTTTTGTGATTTCAGAGCTCAGAATTGCTGCGGATAATTTGCCTGTGACATATCCTGCGGACCAATTTGGATATGCAACAAGAGGAGCTGCGCTTTCCTTATTGGCACGATTCGAGCTTTACAATCAAAACTATGGAGAGGTCATCAGGCTGACAAATGAGATCATGGGGTTGGGATATTCCCTCCATCCTGACTATTCGGAGTTGTTTTCTGAGGCTGGAGAGCAGTCTTCAGAGATTATATTCTCTGTTCGATTTATTCAGGACCAATCTAATAATGGTGAAACATTCTCTGCTACATTCTTGGGAATTCCAAAAGTGAATGTGCAACCCATGCCGAATATGGTAAACTCATATTTATGTTTGGATGGTCTGCCTATTTCAGAATCACCGCTTTACGACCCTCAGAACAGAAAAGCAAATAGAGACCCTAGGCTAGCGGCTTCTGTCTATTTTGAGGGAGATATTTTTGTACAGCATTTGAACAGGCCCTTCAGAGGAAATACAGCAACCTCATTCGGTTTGAAAAAATATGTTAGAGATAATATCTCTGCAGAGGGTATCGATATTTTTGCAGCAGGAGGTCAGGATTTTTATGTGATTAGATATGCCGATGTCCTTCTGATGAGAGCGGAAGCTTTGGCCGAATCTGGTCAATTGAACGAGGTTTATTCCCTTTTGGATCAAATCAGAACTCGCGCGGGAATGCCAACGGTTACTGAAGTAAACGGGACAGGTCTGAGTCAAAGTGAATTGTTGGAATTGGTCAGATTGGAGCGTAGAGTTGAGTTAGCCTTTGAAGGCTTAAGGTTTATGGATATCAAAAGGTTGGGAATAGTAGAGGAAGCCTATGCTAGAGCGATGGCTGATCCTGTTGGACCTTATAATCCTCAATATAGAGGCAGACTATCAGAGGTTTTTGCAATCCCCCAATCAGAAATTGATGCTAATCCAAATTTGGTTCAAAATCCTGTTTGGAATTAATTATAGAGCTAAAAAATATAGATAGATTGGTTTTTACTCCCTCTCAAGCTAGGGAGGGGGTGATTTCCTTTCCTCTAATTTTATTAAACCGAGCTTTCCCGAAACAGAAGAGAATGACTAAAATGTCAACCAGCGGGAGGGATATTATCTGTGCTGGAATCCATTAAGATTTTTAGTCCAGGACAAATTTTGCCTTTAAAGAACAGAATTAAACAGATGAAAAGATACCAATTACTGTTAGTGGTTTTCCTGACAACTATCACAGCTTGGTCACAAAGCAGATTAAGCACGGACAAACCTAATATTATCATAATCCTTACGGATGATCAAGGATATGCCGATGTGGGTTTCAACGGCAGTAAAGACATTCCTACACCCGGAATTGATCAAATTGCAAAAAATGGAGTAGTCTTCAGCTCAGGGTATGTCTCCTTTGCAGTTTGTGGTCCTAGTAGGGCAGGATTGATTACAGGGAGGTACCAGGATAGGTTTGGTTTTTCAAGAAATCCGCTGCTGGCTCCTAAAGATTCGACTATGGGATTGCCATTGACCGAGGAAACAATGGCTGACTTACTGAAAAGAGCCGGTTACCGAACAGGTGTAATTGGAAAATGGCACTTGGGCGCACACCCAAGTTTGGTTCCCAATAAAAGAGGTTTCGATGAGTTCTACGGATTTCTCTCCGGAGGTCATCAATATTTTCCTGAGAAATGGGACCTTCAGGATTTGTCAGAAGCCCGAAATCAATGGGATGGATATAGAACTAAATTGCTGAAAAATTATGAGCGAGTCAATGAGGAGGAGTACCTGACAGATGCGCTTTCCCGTGAAGCAGTGGACTTTGTCAAAAGAAATGCTGATCAACCCTTTTTCTTGTATTTAGCCTACAATGCTCCTCATGCACCCATGCAGGCTACCGAAAAATATCTTAGCCGATTTCCCGATATAAAGGATGAAAAAAGAAAAACTTACGCAGCAATGGTCAGTGCGGTGGATGATGGAGTAGGGGAGCTTTTGGAAATGTTGAAAACTCTCAATCTGGAAGAAAATACCTTGGTGTTTTTCCTTTCGGATAACGGAGGTCCTACCAAGGATAATGCTTCCAGCAATTTGCCTCTAAGAGGCTTTAAGGGTGATTTTTTCGAAGGGGGAATCAGGGTTCCCTTCGCCTTACAATGGAAAGGTCAGATTCCCTCTGGAAAGCGATTCGATGCCCCGGTTATTTCTCTGGATATTTTTGCCACTGCTGCTGCCCTGGCTAATGTCCAACCGAAAAATGAAATAGACGGAGTCAATCTTGTTCCTTTTCTCACAGGAGAAAAAGCAGGAAATCCCCATCAAGACTTGTATTGGAGAAATTACAACGTAAATCGATTTGCCATTCGATCAGCTGGTTCCAAATTGATTGAAGAGCCAAAGAAAGCTTTGCTATTTGATTTATCAGCAGATATTTCAGAATCCAGAAATCTATTTTCTATTCAAGAAAGCTTAACTCAAAATCTTACTGAAAAGCTAAATGCTTGGAAAAAGCAATTGAAAGATCCGCTTTTCTTAGGCTTGGGAGCTGACGAAGAATATAGCCGATTGCACCCCGATAGATTTACTCCCGATCAAAAATAAAAGACTAAACTAACCAGCCGATTTTCTTCACATGCAAGTTATTTCAAGAGTACTTCCCTTAATCGGAAGCTTATTATTCTTTTTGACTTTCCTTCCAGCTGCAGCCACGGATTATTACTTTCATCCGAGGTTTGGCGATGATACTAATTCAGGGCTTTCTGCGAAGCAGGCTTTTCAAAATCTTGAGAAAGTCAAAGCACTTCCCCTAAAGGCCGGAGATAGAATTTTGTTAGCTGGAGGAGAGACTTTTTTCGGCAGTCTAGAGCTTATTGGATTTAGGGGAGAAAAAAATAATCCTTTAATCATTGCCTCATTTGGAGGTTCTGAAACAGACCCTATCTCATCGAGAATTAATGCAAAAGGGTATTTAAATGGAATTTTACTGGAGAATTCTTCTTTTGTAAAAGTTGAAAACCTGGAAATAACAGCCGAAGGATTTGGAAAACATAATTCTGTGGGCCAAATGAGAGTTGGGGTGATGATCCGTGCCTCACAAAACAAAGGAGTAAAAGGAATCACACTAAACAGATTGATCTTAAGTAGAATATTTTTTGAAAACCCAGGAGTCAAGAGAAGCTACGAAGAAACCAAATCAGCCAATGGAACCCAGAAATATGGTTGGGGTATCCGGATAATGAATCAATCCCAAGATGGGATAATTGAAGATATTGAGATCTTAAATTCACAGATTTCAGATCTGAGCCACACCGGAATTAAGCTTACTGGGAATACGAATCATAACATCAGGAGAATTGCCATAAAAGGAAATAAAGTGTATCGAACAGGAGGTCCCGGAATTCAGATGTCCGGTGTAAAGTTTGTCTATGTGGCCGATAATGAAGTCATGTACTCCGGAAGTAATGACGATGGAAGAAAGTGGGGAAGAGGCAGTGGCTTATGGACTTGGGGATCTTCCATGGTACTTATTGAAAGAAATAAATTCATGCATGCGAACGGTCCAGGCGATTCAGCAGGAGCGCACATAGATTTTAATTGTGACAATATCGTAATCCAATATAATCTGTCTGCTTTTAATGCAGGTGGCTTTGCTGAGATTTTGGGAAACAACTACAACTGTGCTTATCGATATAATATTTCTGTCAATGACGGGCATAGGGTCAAAGGCGAAAATGGGGCTTTTCAGGAGGGGAAAATATTTTGGTTGAGTGGATATCAAGGAAATAAGAAAGAGCGAAAAGGACCTGTCAATTCTTATTTCTATAATAATACTATCTATGTCAGTGAGGGTATAGTCTCCAAAATCGCCATTGATAACCGGTCAAAAGGGATCTTAATCGCTAACAATATTTTCCATCTAACGGGTAAAACTGAACTGGTTTCGGGGGATCAATATAGGCCAGATGATGATTCTAGTCGTGAGTTGGACGATGTTTTTTTTAAAAATAATGTATTCCTCAAAGAAGGACTTTGGCCCGAAAGTGCGTTGATCCAATCAGATGATACTCTTTTTGGCGACCCACTATTTATGAAACCCGGAGGCTTGAATATGGCGGACTACACTCCCCAAAACTCTGAGTTGGTTTCTGAGGGAATTCAGATTCCATTTTTAGCAGGAGACGAGTTTGGATTGATAGAAGGACTCCAAGTGACCAAGGATATATTAGGTAATCCTATTTCGAAAAATCCAGGAATAGGAGCCATTCAGCCTTTTTCTAAAGTCCCGGAAAGTAAAAGGAATACTGATGAGAAAACTCTTATTAAATAATAAACCCAGGACAAGTATGAATTTTAAACAGAGAAACAGGTATTTGGTGATAGGACTGATATTACTAATTTTTTGGGCTTGTCAAAATAAAGAAACTCAAAAGGAGAATTCTTCCCAGAAACCGAATATTGTTTTCATCTACCTTGATGATTTAGGGTATGGAGATGTGAGTGCCTATGAGTCGGGTAAACTCCAAACGCCTAATATGGATAGATTGGCTAATGGTGGGATTAAATTCACCAATGGTTATGCTTCCTCTGCTACCTGTACTCCTAGTCGCTATGCTATTCTTACAGGAACCTATCCATGGAGAAATCAGGATGCCAAAATTCTTCCCGGTACAGCCCCATTGTTGATTGATACTGCCCAATTGACTTTACCCAAAATTCTTAAAAGTCAAGGTTACCATACAGCAGTTATCGGGAAATGGCACTTGGGATTGGGTAGTGGTAATGTGAACTGGAATCAGGAAATTAAGCCCGGACCAAATGAAGTGGGTTTCGATTTTTCCCATATCATGGCCGCAACTCAAGATAGAGTACCCACCGTTTATATTGAAAATGGAAAAGTTGTGAATTTGGATTCAAATGACCCTATTCAAGTAAATTATGATCAAAACTTTGAGGATGAACCTACGGCATTAACCCACCCGGATTTGCTCACTATGAAATGGCATCACGGCCATAATAACAGCATCGTAAATGGAGTGCCTAGAATTGGTTTTATGAAAGGTGGAGAAGCTGCTAAATGGAGTGATGTAGATATGGCTGATCATTTTCTAAACCAAGTAAAAGCCTACATCAAAGAGAAAACTCAAGCTAGTGCACCCTTTTTTCTTTATTATGGACTTCAGCAACCTCACGTACCGCGCACTCCTCATCCCCGATTTGAAGGGAAATCGGGTATGGGACCGAGAGGAGATGTGATTTTGGAGGCAGACTGGGTGATTGGAGAATTCATCAAAACCTTGGAGGAAGAAGGCATATTGGAAAATACCTTAATAGTTTTTTCCAGTGATAATGGACCAGTACTCAATGACGGATATTACGATGATGCTGTGGAAAAATTAGGAGATCATACTCCTGCTGGGCCATTAAGAGGTGGTAAGTATTCTCTTTTCGAAGCAGGAACCAGAGTTCCTTTTGTGACTTATTGGAAAGGCACTATCCAGCCTGGAGTCTCTGATGCTTTAGTGACCCAAGTCGATTTATTGGCTTCTATAGCCGCTTTAGTAGGAAGCGAACAGAAAACCACCGATAGTCAAAATTTATTGGATACTTTTTTGGGGAAAAGCAAAGTAGGAAGGGATTCCTTTGTTTTGGAAGCCACTACCAAGACTGCTCTCAGACAAGGCGATTGGATTATGATTCCCCCATATCCTGGACCAGCAGTCCAAAATCAGGTTAACATAGAATTGGGAAATTCTTCAGGATATCAATTGTATAATCTGAAAGAAGACCTTGGGCAGCGTAATAATCTTGCTTCCACTAACCCTGACAAATTAGATGATATGATTCAAACCTACCAAGCTATCAGAGGTTCAGCTGGTCAGGTAGAACAACTGGAGTTGAAGTAATTGAACTTGGTTTTTTAATTAAAACCTTTCGATAAAATGATTTGAAGTATAATGCTGTGAAATGCCTGTTTGGTTAAAATCGTGATCCCAAAAGAAAATAAAAAAGTCACATTTTCTTTTATCTTTTCAAAAGCTTATATTTAAATGTAAATCAGGTAGTTATGATTTTGCTTGTGCTGGTGAATAATTCTGTGAGTCTAAAAAAATAAAATATTCTAAATATCTAAAAATCAGTGATTTATAATCTTTGGTTCAAATCCTGTCACCCCGACAGTAAGGAATTTTAAAAGAATCCAAATCCTTGTAAATCAGCGATTTACAAGGCTTTTTTTTGCTAAAAAAAGAACCTTTTTTTGGTGTTTTCTCTTTTTGATTGATAAAAGCCCTTTTCAATCGTAAACCTGTCAAAAGAGGATGCTCTACAACTGGAAAAGCCAGAATCAATAGCTGGAGCACAGGCCTCTATGTTTTCTAAGCTAACTAAGGCGAACAATAAAAGCTGGAGCTCAAAAACCATCTTTTTTATACCCCAGTTGAATATCGGATATCGAGTTCTTGAGTACGAAAGGGGTAGAGCTTCCTGAATTTTTGATTAGGGTATAAGTGATGGCATAAAGTTTTGGCAGCTTAGATAGTGACTAAACTGGATTTCTGAAACCCAAATTCTCTCTAATGCCTTGGCTAAGGATGATCTCATTGCTCTCAATAATCTCTGTGTTGCTACCCCCCTCGGCTGGCTATGTCCTTGGCATGATTTCATTTTTGAATTAAGATTTTTGAGTTTGGCCGTTGAAATGGCTGCCACCTCTTCTCATGTTGATTTTTAATAACATTTAATCATTAGATGAAAATCATGATCTTTTAATAAAAAGTGCCATTTAAAAGCTTTAAGAGTTGTTTTATATGTTTGGCAAACGGTGATTATATAAAATATCATATATATAATCATTTTTCATTCATTTTATAATGAATAATAAATACATAAATATGTTTTTTATATAAATTGAATTCAAAATACTAAATAATAAAACATTAGATAAGGAATTAGGTTAAAGAAAAATACTGAGTTTAAGATATTGAAAATCAATTAATTGTAAATATTTTTTTATTGTAATATGTAAATAAGTATAAATACGTATAGGTTCGGGAATTTATATTGGAGATATTTAGAATTAATTCTTTTTATTAACAACTAACTACATTTTATTATGGAATCTTACCTATCAACCATCATGGGTTGGGGGCCTACATGGGCTCCAAGAGGTTGGTCGCTATGTCAAGGACAATTGATCGCGATCTCACAGTTTACAGCAGTTTTTTCGCTCATAGGAACTATCTATGGAGGTGACGGAAGAACAACATTTGCCTTACCAGATCTAAGAGGAAGGGCTCCAGTAGGGGCAGGTCAAAGTCCCGGCACTTCATTTCACCAACAAGGAGCTAAGCAAGGTTCTGAGACCACTACCTTAACTCAATTAGAAATGCCGGTTCATAATCATAATTTTCAAGCTTCAGCTTTGCAGGTCACTATTGAAGGCAAAAATGTTGATGGAAATTCCAATGATCCTAACGGAAAGTATTTTGCAAAAGCTGTAACTCCAGCTAACGGTCCTGTTCCTGCAGGTGTAGCTCAGGTGTATACGGATAATACTTCTGCAGCTAATGTTCCTATTGCTGGAGGTTCTATTACAGGAACTGGAACGACTGGAAACGCCGGGGGAAGCCAGCCAATTAGCATCGTTCAGCCAATCGGTGTGATCCAGTTTATTTTCTGTATGCAGGGTATTTTCCCTCCTAGAAACTAAAAACATCAGTGGTTAAATGGGTTTTAGAAGCGTCTAAAACCCATTTTATTTAGACCATCATAGACAAAATGAGCGTACCTATCAAAATTGGGTTTCTACAGCCTTACTCTTCACTGTATCCCTATTATGCGGAGCATTTACTGACTGGGTTTTTCCTAGGCTTCGATAGAGATCCGTTTCGACAAAATGACATCCAATTCATTCCCTATTTTACCGAGACAGGTGCGGGAAATAAGTGCGCTGAAGGCATCAAAAAACTGATTCATATTGATAAGGTGGATATGATCTCAGGATTGATCAGCTATGCATCCTTACCGGAAATCTTACCCCTGCTTGAGACTTATAATAAGTTGGGCTTCTTCTTCGATTTGGGTGAAAATATTCCGCATTTTGACTATTTGGGTGATAGTGCATTTTTCTCATCAAATCAAATGTGGCAATGTGAATTTGCTTTGGGTAGGTGGGCTTCCAAACAGTTTGGGTCGCCAATTGGAATGATCATGCCAATGTATGAAGCGGGCTATCATCTACACTCTTCTTTTAATCAAGGTGTTTCTCTTGGTGCAGGGGGGAATATTTTGCTTAAGGTGATTGATTCTACCAAGACAAACCCACATCTAGTTGTTCCTGCACCAGCTATAGCCGAAATGAAAGCTGGAAAACCAAGTGTGGTACATGCCTTATTTAGCGGGCCGAGCGGTCTACAATTCTTGAATGATTGGCATCAAGCTGGATTGAATAAAGAAATACCCCTTATTGTCAATGAAAACATGGTCTACGATGAGTGGCTGAGTGATGTCCGGCACTTAGGACTTGAAATGTATACGGCTTCGACCTATGATCTCAGAAATGAGCGCAAAGAAAATAGGCATTTCGTTCAAAAGTTTAGATCGATTGCCGGTCAGGATACCAACATGTACGCACTTCTCGGCTATGAAGGAGGCTTGATTTTCAAAGAATTATTTTCTTATCTGCAGAAAAAAGACTTTGATAAAGTCAAATCATTATTAAAGACCGAGAAAGTAAGAGGCCCTAGGGGTGAACGGAATTTTTACCCAGAGTCAGGTTTTTCTATTCCTGAGATAGATATTTTGAAAGTTAAGACTTCGAATACATCGATCGATAGATTGGTGGTAGAAAGAGGAAAGGGACTGCTTTACAACGAAGCCATCTTAAAAGATATTAGGGACGCCACTCCATCCGGATGGAAAAATCCCTACATGTGTATTTAGAATTGCAGCAGGTAGGTGATTGAAAGTAAGATAGAATAAATATATCAAATATGAATCTGATCTGCTCTTTGAAGATGATTATCAAAGGCTGAAGGTTTACACAGACATTAGAAAAAAAATAAGACCATGATATTGAATCAAAGATTTTTGGGCTTGACCCTCTTCTCCTTTTTCTTGTTTTTTCAAATACAGGCCCAAACCACTGTTACGTTTGATGATCAGGGGTATAGCAGTAGTCAAGATATCACAGCAAGCCTCGCTGCAGGAATTAATGGTTTTAAGTTCGTTTTTAACACTAATAACCCCAATCCTTCCTCTGGAGATATTACTTATGATGCTAATGATGGAGAAGGCGGTACAGGTGGGATTATTCCAGAGTTTACCGCGGGACAAACCATTACAATTTCCAAAACAGATAATTCTGCATTTCAGTTTGACTCTTTTTGGGCCCAAGGTGCTTTTGATACCAATGCTGGGGTAAAAATAGAGGGTTTTAATGGTGGGGCTTCAACTGGTTCCCAAACTATTGGCCCTTTAAGGTTTGGCAATGGTGTAACTACAAACTTGAATTCGAGTTTTGATAATGTTACATCTGTTGTTTTGACAGATGAAGGAAGCTCATTTGGTTTTGATGCCATATTTGATTCATTTGTTTTTAGTGCTGCAATAGCCTCAAATACAGCTCCCACTGCATCCTCATTTACTGCGTCCAATGGTCCTTTCGAAAATCTAGTCTATACCTTTTCAACCTCCGATTTTGGATACAATGATGGTGATGGAGATCCCTTGAATAATTTGCTGATTGAATCTGCTCCTGCTTCGGGAACACTTTTTGTCGATTCAAATGGAAACAATTTATTAGATGGAGGAGAAGTATTAAGTGCGTCTAGTACGGTTTCAAAAGCTAATCTAGATGCCGGTAGACTCAAATATTTGCAAAATGGATCAACCAATACCTCCTTCCAATTCGAGGTAAATGATGGGACGGTTAATAGCTCCGGCAATTACATTGCAACTCTGAATTTACTTCCCGTACCTACTGTAACTATCGGAGTAAGTCCGACTTCAAGATTGGAGTCATTAACGACTGCAAATGTTGTTACAGCTACTTTATCAAACATCTATGGAGCAAATACTACGATAAATTTTTCATTCTCCGGAACAGCCGTAGGTAGTAGTGTAGATTATTCCATTTCAAGCAATACTATCGTGATACCAGCTGGAAATAATTCCGGAACTATCAACCTTAACAATGTTCCAGATGTACTTTTTGAGGGCAATGAAACGGTAATCATTGATATAGCAAGTGTCACTAATGGAACGGAAAGTGGAACCCAACAGATTACCTACACCATCATAGATGATGATTCACAGCCCACTGCGACCTTGGAGGTATTGGGTGTTTATAATCCGATTGCCGATGAAAGTGGTGGACAAGCATATGTCAGGGCGAATTTAGATGCAGTTGCTGGGGTGACTGTTTCTGTTCCTTTAACTTTTTCAGGGACTGCAACTGGCGGTGGGACGGATTATTCTATCACAGGATCTACAATTACACTTTCTCCAGGAGAGACCATGGATAGCATTCGGGTAACTTCCCTATTTGATGGAATCGAAGAGGGTGATGAGACCATCATCATCGATATGGGAACTCCTACGAATGCCATTAAAGGAACTCCAGATCAAGTAACGATTACTATAAATGATGAGGATGCTGCTGTCCCTTCGGGTTATTCGGTGTCCATTGATCAGGATCCTATTTCGCCAATCAATGAATCTGCTGTAAGTTTTACTTTCGCTGGAGCAGAACTTGGTTCCACTTATAATTTTACGTTCTCAAGTAGTGGAGGGGGCTCTCCAGTTTCTGGTTCGGGAACTATTGTTACGTCAACTGATCAAATCACAGGAATTGATTTAAGTGGGTTGGGGGCAGGTACGATCACTTTATCTGCAACCTTAACCGATCCTTTCGGTAATGTAGGTGCTGCCGCTATTGATACAAAAATTAAAAATTCAACTACTAGTTTGTCAGTAAATGATCCTTCAGTCGCTGAAGGTAACGCTGGTATTACAAGTCTAACATTTACAGTTTCCTTAAGTGCTCCAGCTCCTGCTGGGGGAGCTACTGTTGACTTTGCTACTTCCGATGGAACATCAATAGCAGGGTCAGATTATACAGCAACATCCGGAACTCTAAGCTTTGCGGCTGGAGAGACTAGTAAAACAGTAGATGTCACTGTTATCGGTGATGAAACTGTAGAGCTTGATGAGACGCTTACCCTTACGCTGTCTAATCCTACAGGAACAGCTGTGGTCATAGCAGATGGAAGCGGTATAGGAACTATAACAAATGATGATCAAGCCGCCGTAACGATCGCTGATGTTACGGTCGATGAAAACAGTGGTACTGCAACCCTCACGCTTACTTTGGATAATGCAGTAGACGGTGGCTTTAGTGTGGAAGCTAGTACTGCTGATGGAACCGCCACGACAGCAGACGGTGATTACACTGCTGTAACTGCTCAGGCTTTAACTTTTGCCGGTACGGCAGGAGAAACAGAGACTTTTAGCATTACTCTTGGTGCAGATACAAAAGTGGAAGTAGATGAGACGGTATCTATTTCTATGAGTAACCTGGTACCTGTCACCGTTGATGCAACTGATTTAAATATTACTGATGGAGCGACACTAACCATCAATAATGATGATCAGGCTACCCTAACGATAGCTGATGTCAGCGGAAACGAAGATGATGGGGATATTACGGTGACTGTTACTCTAGACAATGCAGTTGACGGCGGGTTTGACGTGGATGTAAGCACAGCAGATGGGACAGCTACCACGGCAAATAGCGATTACACTGCTGTAATAAGTCAAACCTTATCTTTTGCCGGAACAGCTGGGGAAATAAAGACCTTTACGGTGACGCCTACGGCAGATGCGAATCCAGAACCAAACGAGACAGTGATTATATCGATGAGTAATGTAATTGCTGGTACTGTAGCATCCGGGGATATAGATATTACGGATGGTGCAACTGTCACCATTATAAATGATGATAATACCTTTTTCTCAGTAAATGATCCTTCAGTCGCTGAAGGTAACGCTGGTATTACAAGTCTAACATTTACCGTTTCCTTAAGTGCTCCAGCTCCTGCTGGGGGAGCTACTGTTGACTTTGCTACTTCCGATGGAACAGCAATAGCAGGGTCAGATTATACAGCAACATCTGGAACTCTAAGCTTTGCGGCTGGAGAGGCTAGTAAAACAGTAGATGTCACTGTTATCGGTGATGAAACTGTAGAGCTTGATGAGACGCTTACCCTTACGCTGTCTAATCCTACAGGAACAGCTGTGGTCATAGCAGATGGAAGCNGCCGTAACGATCGCTGATGTTACGGTCGATGAAAACAGTGGTACTGCAACCCTCACGCTTACTTTGGATAATGCAGTAGACGGTGGCTTTAGTGTGGAAGCTAGTACTGCTGATGGAACCGCCACGACAGCAGATAGTGATTATATCTCTGTGACTGGTCAAACCTTGACTTTTGTCGGTACGGCGGGTGAAACGGAGACTTTTAGCATTACTCTTGGTGCAGATACAAAAGTGGAAGTAGACGAGACGGTATCTATTTCTTTGAGTAACCTGGTACCTGTTACCGTTGATCCAGCTGATTTAAATATTACCGATGGAGCGACACTAACCATCAATAATGATGATCAGGCTACCCTAACGATAGCCGATGTCAGCGGAAACGAAGATGATGGGGATATTACGGTGACAGTTACTCTAGACAATGCAGTTGACGGTGGGTTTGATGTGGATGTAAGCACAGCAGATGGGACAGCTACCACGGCAAATAGCGATTACACTGCTGTAACAGGTCAAACCTTATCTTTTGCCGGAACAGCTGGGGAAATACAGACCTTTACGGTGACGCCTACGGCAGATGCGAATCCAGAACCAAACGAGACAGTTATTATATCGATGAGTAATGTAGTTTCAGGGACTGTAGCATCCGGGGATATAGATATAACGGATGGTGCAACTGTAACCATTATAAATGATGATGATGCCTTTTTCTCAGTAAATGACCCTTCAGTCGCTGAAGGCAACGCAGGTACTTCAACTTTACAGTTTACTGTTTCCTTAAGTGCTCCAGCTCCTGTCGGAGGAGCTACTGTAGACTTTGCTTCTTCCGATGGAACGGCAATAGCAGGGTCAGATTATACCGCGGCTAGTGGAACGCTTAGTTTTGCAGCCGGAGAAACAAGTAAGACCATTGATATCTCTGTAAATGGAGATACCGAGATAGAAAAGAGCGAAACACTTACATTGACTCTTTCCAATCCAACTGGATCTGCTGTGAGTATTGGAAAAGGAGTAGGCACAGGATTGATTTTTAATGACGATTTCAAAAAAGCAACCAGGATTTATTGGGCGAATGGGGAAAGCATTCAAACAGCCAAATTGGATGGATCTGACATTCAAACGGTTTATACTGGAAGTGCAATCAGTGTTCGATTGGATGAGGATATTGAAAAGATTTACTTCAATGCCCTTAACGGAGATGTTTTTAGAGCAGATCTTGATGGATCAAATGTAGAGACGGTTGTTTCTGGTGCTAGCGCAAATGGTATTGCTTTAGACCTTGAAAACAACAAGATATATTGGACGCAATTTAGTGCCAACAAGATCAGGCGTTCTGATTTGGACGGATCTAACCAAGAGGATGTAATCTCAACTACACAAAATCCATTTGATGTTTGGGTAGATAATTTCAACAATAAAGTTTATTGGGGTTTATACAATGGGTCTAGGTTCTTAAGATCAAATTTTGATGGAACGAATCAAGAAGATGTAATTTTTACTGAATTAAATCAACCTTGGGCAATTCAAGTAGATGCTTTAAATAGCAAAATATATTTCACGGATCGAGACGATTTGAGCAGGTCTGATCTAGACGGATCAAACATAGAGACTTTGACTTCGGAGGGAGTGCCTCAGGGCTTAGATATTGACCAAGAAGCCGGTAGATTATTTTATGGTGGACCACTTATAGGAATCCGAATTGCAGATTTGGATGGAAGTAACGATTCCGAGATAATTCCATCCGGAGCAGCAGGAAATGTATGGGCAATAGCGATCAGTACTGAAATCATTGATGTTTCAGTTTCCATTAACGATCCAAGTGTAGTTGAGGGAAATTTGGGAAATACAAGCCTAAGCTTTACCATAAGTCTGGATAATCCAACACCTGTCGGAGGAGCTACTGTTGACTACGCAACTTCTAATGGAACAGCAATAGCCGGGTCAGATTACACTGCGACATCTGGAACTCTAACCTTTGCAGAAGGAGAAACCAGTAAAACAGTAGATATCACAGTTATCGGTGATGAAATAGTGGAACTCGATGAGACCCTCACGCTTACACTATCCAATCCTACCGGAACTGGCGTCCTTATTGGAGATGGAACCGGTACCGGAACCATCACAAATGATGATCAAGCTACCGTCACAATAGCTAATGTACAGGTCAGTGAGTCCGATGGAAATGCGACGATCAGCGCCACATTGGATAATGCTGTGCAAGGAGGATTTACGGTAGATGTATTTACTTCAGATGGAACTGCGACAACTGCTGATTCTGATTACAATTCGGTAATCACTACTTTGACATTTGCAGGTACTGCAGGAGAAATCCAGACTTTTGATATCCCGATTATAGATGATCAGAAAGTTGAAGTGGATGAAACAGTGTCTATTTCCATGAGTAATCTTGCCGGCACATCATCTCCAATAGACATATCGGATGATGCTACTTTGACAATATCAAATGATGACTTGGCAATTTTGACTATCAACGATGTCAGCGGAAAAGAGGATAATGGAGCAATTACTGTAACCGTAAGTCTAAGTAATTCAGTTGCTGGTGGGTTTACCGTGAATGTAAGTACAACAGACGGAACTGCTACTACAGCCGACAGTGATTACACATCGATAGCCGCTCAAACCTTGACTTTCGTAGGTGTAGCAAATGAAACACAGACGTTTACAATTACTCCAACGGCAGATGCCACTCCAGAACCGGATGAAACAGTAATTGTATCCATGAGTGGATTGGTTTCAGCGGTACCAGCTGGATCATTTGATGTCTCGGATGAGGCTACGGTGACTATTTTGAATGATGATGTGGATGCGCCAAGCACTCCGGATCTAGCTGCCACCAGCGATTCAGGAGGAAGTGACTCGGATAATATTACCAATGATTTAACACCAACCTTTACCGGTACGGCTTTGGCAAATTCAACTGTTACGGTAATTAGTGACTTGGATGGGATTTTGGGTACCACTATAGTCGATGGATCAGGTAATTGGTCCTTTACAGCCACAGGGAATGTTTCCACAGGAGTTCATTCCATCACAGCTACAGCTACTGATTTTGCGAACAACGTCAGTCCAGTCTCTGGAGCACTATCCGTTACTTTTGATACTCAAGCTCCTACTCCGATTCTAATTGGCGGTATTGTTCTTCAGTTGGACAACAATGGCCTCACACCGAGTATTACACCAGCAGATTTTCTGAATGTTCAGATTACAGATGATTTTTCAGCCTCAGAAGATATTCTGCTGAGTCTGGATAAAACAAGTTTTGATTGTTCCAATATTGGAAATAACACAGTTACTGTGACAGCAACAGATGAAGCTGGAAATTCTGACTTTGCAACTTCAAGTGTTGAGGTTCAGGATGTCGTAGACCCGACTATTTTAGCCAAATCATCAATCACATTAAATGTGGACGCATTTGGTACTGTGGACCTAAACGTCGGAATGGTTGATGAGGGATCCTTCGATAATTGTGGAATCCAATCTCAAGTATTTAGTAAATCTACCTTTGACAGAAATGATGAAGGAGTGAATACCATTACCTATACTGTCACAGACGTGAATGGGAATCCCGCTCAGGTGAATGTGCAGGTGACCATCGTAGTGGTGCCAAAAGTATTGAATATAGTGACGGATTCCGGTCAATCTAAAGTTTATGGTGATCCAGATCCGGTATTTACCTTTACAGCAAGTGGATTTGAAGCAGGGGATGATGAAAGTATATTCACTGGAGCATTATCCAGAGTGAGTGGAGAAAACGTGGGGACTTACGCGATCAACTTGGGCACCTTGGATGCAGGCCCTAACTACACGATCAATTTTACCCCTGCGAATTTTGAGATCAACGCTACTACGCTAACTATCACTGCGGATGCTGGACAGAGCAAGGTTTATGGCGAAGCTGACCCAATCTTCACTTACCAGGCTGCTGGTTTTGAAAATGGGGATAACGAAAATATTCTGACCGGAGTGCTCTCCAGAGTTGCTGGTGAAAATGTCGGGAATTATACGATCAATCAGGGCACGCTTGATGCAGGATCAAATTATACGATCAATTATACAGCGGCTGAATTCGAGATCACTCCAGCAACGTTAAACATCACAGCAGATGCCGGTCAAAGCAAGGTTTACGGCAATACCGATCCAGTCTTTTCTTATCAGGCAATGGGCTTTGAAAACGGAGATGATGAGGGAATTCTGACGGGAGCGCTTTCCAGAGTAAATGGAGAGAATGTCGGTACGTATGCAATCAATCTGGGCACACTAAGCGCTGGAGACAACTATACGATCAACTTCACCGGAGCTGACTTTGTGATTACCGAAAAGACCTTGATCCTCACAGTTGATGCCGGCCAAAGCAAGGTTTACGGTGATGCTGATCCAGCCTTCACTTATCAGGCAACGGGTTTCGAAAACGGTGATGATGTAGGTGTTCTGACAGGAGTCTTGGAAAGAGCTCCTGGAGAGAATGTAGGGATTTATACAATTAATCAAGGAACACTTGATGCCGGTTCAAACTACATGATCAACTTCACGGGAGCTGACTTTACCATTACAACTCGAACGCTGAATGTCACAGCGAATCCAAATCAGGTAAAAGTGTTTGGTTCGGCCGATCCGGTGTTTACTTACATCGCTTCAAACTTTGGAAATGGGGATAATACCTCGATTTTGACGGGAACACTTTCAAGAGTTGCCGGAGAAGATGTTGGCATGTATGCGATTACTTTGGGTACGCTTGAAGCCGGGTCTAATTATGTAATCAACTTCACAAGCGCTGATTTTGAGATTGCAGAGAAAGTACTGAATGTAGTGGCTGATGCAGGCCAGTCCAAAGTATTTGGTACAGCCGATCCAGTATTTACCTATGAAGTGACCGGTTTTGAAGCGGGGGATGATGAAACCATCCTCACTGGAGCCTTGGCAAGAGCATCAGGAGAAAATGTGGGTACTTATCCGATCAATTTGGGAAGTCTTGACGCAGGTATTAATTATGCGATCAACTATACAGACGCTGACTTTGAGATCACACCGGCAGCTATTACAGGAATCACCTTTAATGATGGAAGTTTTGTCTTCGATGGAACTGAAAAGACCCTAGTGATCTCAGGTACACTTCCAGCAGGAACTTCGGTTGCTTATGCAAACAATACCAGAACGAATGTTGGAACTCAGGAGGCTAGGGCCACGATCACAGGAAGCAATTTCAATGATTTGGTCTTGACCGCTGATCTGACGATCACCCCGGCCGATATCACCGGAATTACCTTTAATGATGGAAGCTTTGTCTTCGATGGAACTGAAAAGGCACTAGTGATCTCGGGTACACTTCCGGCAGGAACTTCGGTAACCTATGCAAACAATACCAGAACGAATGTTGGAACTCAGGAGGCTATGGCCACGATCACAGGAAGCAACTACAATGATCTTGTACTGACTGCTGATTTGACTATTACCCCGGTAGATATTTCGGGTATCACCTTTAATGACGGAGAATTTGTCTTCGATGGAACTGAAAAGACCCTTGTGATCTCGGGTACACTTCCAGAAGGAACTTCTGTAAGCTACACCAACAACACGAGAACGGATGTTGGAACCCAGGAAGCGACGGCCACGATTACAGGAAGCAACTTCAATGAGTTAATATTGACAGCTGGTCTGACGATCACTCCGGCTGAACTGACAGTGACAGCAGATGAAGGACAGAGCAAGCTCTTCGGTGAGACCGATCCGGTATTGATCTTTACAGCTACGGGTTACGGAGAAGGGGATGATGAATCCATTTTTACGGGAGCCTTGGGCAGAGAAGCCGGTGAAGCGGTAGGTTTCTATGCGATCAATCAGGGAAGCCTGGATGCTGGAGTAAACTACACGATCAACTTTACGGGAGCTGACTTTGAGATTATCACCAATGACAGTGATGGAGACGGCGTTCCCGATGATGTGGAGCTGGCGGATGGCACCGATCCGAATGATCCGGACGACTTCAGGGATTCAGACGGAGACGGCGTTCCTGACCAAGTAGAAGAGGATGCAGGTACTGACCCGAATGATTCAAGTGACTATCCGGATACGGATGAAGACGGAGTTCCTGATTATGTGGAGGATAGAGAGGGAAGCAATCCAAACAACGGTTCAGATTTCCTAGACTCCGACGGAGACGGTGTTCCGGACTATGTACAGGATCGCTCGATTGTCGAGTTTGTAAGCCAGTCTGTGACAGTTGCCTGGGGCACCCCGGCTGCGGAAGTGCCATTGGCTGAAGAAGTGGTGGGCATCACGGGTCTTGGAGAATTTATCAACCTGGCGGTAAGCTGGAACCTGACAGGCTTTAACCCGCTGATTGTAGGAACCAATAACTTTAGAGGAACCGTAACGCTTGCTGAAGGACTGTTTAATACCTATGAGCTGGAGCCAATCGTTTCGATTACCGTTGAGCCGAAGCCGGCCCCGCAGGATCTGAGCTTGAGTGCGAATAGTTTCATTGCGATACCGGATGTATTCTTCCAGGAGATAGGCTTCTTTACGGTAGTGGATCCTTCCGATGATGTTCACGAGATCACCTTGATCGATGGAGCAGCAGACAATCAATATTTTGAAATCATTGACGGCATACTCTTCTGGAGCAGTGCGGAGCAGGTATCGGGAAGAACCCAATTCACTATTCGTGTGAGGGTTGCCGACCGGGCAGGCAATACTCTGGACAAAGAGTTCCAGATCGAACGACAGCGTACACCATTGGATCAGTTGGATATTCCAAACACCTTTACTCCAAACAATGACGGTGTCAACGACACCTGGGGAGTACCGGCCTTGCGATACTACGAGGGAGTTCAGATCCAGATCATTGAAGTAGGAAGCGGCAACAGAGTCTTCTACACCGAAGATCCCGATGTGCGCTGGGATGGCCGTGTAAATGGCAAAGAACCTGTCGTGACGGCCTACCTGTGGGTGATTACGGTGGTAGAAACCGGAGAGGTGAGAAGGGGAATGCTAAACCTATTGAAACAGTAGAAACAAGGGGGGCAGATAAGAAAAAGACCCTTTCTGTCCCCATTTTTTAACAGTGTAAAACGAAGAAAACGATGAAGAAATTTTACTATATACTCGCCATTGGACTTTTGATGTTTGGAATGAATTTTCAAGCAAAGTCTCAGACCAGAAAATACGTTTCCAACTTTAGCCATTTTCAGAGCTATTTCAATCCCGGCCTGACCGGCTATGAGGGAAGTGCAGTGAGAGGCTTTGTGCGAAACCAATGGTCGGGCATTGAGGGAGCTCCGAGGAGCTATTTTGTGAGTGCGGAGCTGGATTTTGGGGAACTGTCAGGAGAGATGGATCCAGCCTTGATGGGTAAGAATGCATTATCGGTAAACATGCTTCAGGATACTTATGGCGCTTTTAGAGAGACCGAATTGATTGTGTCCTATGCTTCTAGAGTAAGATTGACAGAGAAGCATAATCTGAGGTTGGGTGCGGGTGTGAGTTATCAGAACATCCGCCTTGACGGGAACGCCTTGACTTCGGAAGACTTGAACGATCCCACCTTAGGTCAGTATTTGGGAGGCTTCTCTGATATGCAGGTGGTAGACTTCAATATTGGATTAGCTTTGACCCACTCCAAGTATTACCTCTCCTACGGCATGCATCGAGTTGGGGGTGGGGCGATCATCTCCGGGGATGAGTTTATTGACAGCTATCCGGCCTCCAGTATCATTCAGGGAGGTTATCGGGAAGCTTTGAGTCCCAATGTGGCCTTGATTTTCAATGCCTATTACCGAACTCAGAAAGACGTCAATGACAACTTTGAGCTAAATCTGAAGACCTTGCTGATGGATAGGTTTTGGCTGGGTGTGGGCACGCGTGTGAACAATGCGACCAATCTACAGATGGGTATTTTGACCAAGCGACTTCGAATCGGCTACCTCTTTGAGTTTCCGGTGGGTGGAGATTACAACTTACCGGGTAATACCCATGAGTTCACGGCTGTCTTCAACCTGTTCAGAGACAACACCCGAAGAAGAGAGAATGAGGTGTTGATTTGGTGAGAAAGATGAAATAATCGGCCAATTGATAAGATAATTGGCCTTTTAATACTTTTGTCAAATATGGTTCTCTCAGGTCTGATTGACATTTTTTTGGGAGATAAATCACTTCCATTTTTTACTAGAAAATCAAAAACAAAGCCTTTAAACATTGAGATGGGATGTATTTTTTGAAATATGGGATTAATAAATTCCGATAACTTTGACCTGGTTCTCGTATTAGAAATAGGCTCAGTCAGGATTTTTTGAGGGAAAACCTTTTCATGAAAATGAATTTAAAGACCTTCATCTAAATAGATTCTGGCCTGATTTCTACAAAAACTAAATTTTCACCCCCACCAAAACCCACTAACTATGATTAAAATGATCAATTTTTTGATTGCACTTATGGCAATCTTTCAAGTTGCATCAGGACAAGAAACTGAAGACTTAAAGTCCGATACAAAACAGAGCTTGTATTCTGACATATTAAATGAGGAAAGAGGCTATTGGGTCAGTCTTCCTGACTCCTATTTTCAAGAGGGTAATCCCTACAAGGAATATCCCTTATTGATAGTTTTGGATGGGGATTCTCACTTTAATACTACCTCAACTATGGTTCGTTACATGAGCTCTGACCGATATCGAAGTTGGAAGGCTCCTGAAATGATCGTTGTGGGTATTCAAAATGTAGATAGAAGGAGGGATTATACACCAGAAAAAATCATCACGGTAAGGGAAAATAATTCCGGAGGCGGAGAGAAGTTTCTGCAATTTTTGGAAAAAGAATTGATCCCCCATTTGGACCAAAACTATCGGACGACCCCTTATCGGATTTTATTCGGCCATTCCTTGAGTGGTCTGCTTGCCACCCATGCTTACATGAAGGAGGAATCGCTTTTTCATGCCTTCATTGCTGTGGATCCGAGCTTTGGCACCTGGGATGCTGAGACGATG
Organism: Algoriphagus formosus; assembly: GCF_002807035.1. Classification (GTDB taxonomy): domain Bacteria; phylum Bacteroidota; class Bacteroidia; order Cytophagales; family Cyclobacteriaceae; genus Algoriphagus; species Algoriphagus formosus. Next base: position 79,854 of record NZ_NIUC01000006.1, read on the forward strand.
GATCAAAAGCTCGATACCCTGACGCAGAAGCCATTTGATAGGTATATCTACTTTGCAACAGCGAACTGGGGTAAAAGGAATTTTAGCAACCGAGATAGACACCTTCGACTTTTCGAGGCATTGAATAGTAAAAGTGAAAAAGACTTTCATGCAAAATTAGAGTACTTCGAAAATGAGAGCCATTCTTCTGTTCCTCTGATTGCTTTTCACAATGGTTTCTCCGCCATTTTCATAGGTTATGATATTTCTTATAGAGATGTAGATAGTCCAAGCCACCTGGAAAACCACTTTGCTGAAATTTCCGAGCGTCTGTCTTGGGAATTTTTACCGCCTGAGAGTTTGGTCAATCAGTTGGGCTATTCAAAATTGAGAAGTAGGGAAGACTATGAAAAGTCACAGGCGATAGATTATTTTATCATGAATACGAAAAATTATCCTGATTCTCATAATGCCTATTCTAGTCTTGGAGAAGGCTATGAAGTTTTGGGAGAGAGATCTCAAGCAGTTGAAAATTACACAAAATCCCTTATGCTTTATCCTGAAAATGAATACGTTAAAAATAAGCTTTCAGATCTAAAGAAGGAGAAAGAGTAAGCTATTTTCGCCAAGCCAAAAGGCTAAATTGACTTTGAGGAGAAACAAAAAAACCGACTCTATTTCTAAAGCCGGTTTTGCAGAGAGTGGGGGATTGCTCGTACGCGCTAGCATGCCGCACAGCCTCTAGAGAATCTCCCTTCGGTCGATTTCGAACCCGGGGGTTCTCAACCCCCGAAAGATCCTAGAGCTTAACGGACAAAAAAAAGCGCCTAAATGTTTAAATTTAGACGCTTGGCAGAGAGTGGGGGATTCGAACCTGGTCCCTATCTATTTGATAATCAATTTCTTAAAATTAACCCAACAAGATGACGCGGAGTTTTACGCTTTTTTGGACTTGGACTTTTTCCAATAGATTTATGATATTAAAGATAGACTCTTTGTTCTTTTCTAACTAGGATAGCTAGCGAAAAATTTTCAAAAAGTTATCCTTCCACTCATAATCCAAAGAACATTGCTTTCAAAGGGAAATCAGGGAGCAGATAGGCCTCAAACAGATCGATGTCGCCAACCATATCGGTGTGGACAAGTCTGCATACAGCAAAATAGAAAAGGGTACGAGAGCCATCACCTTAGATGAACTCTACAAAGCTTCACAGCTCTTCAACTTGACCACCGACCAGATACTCGGATACGACGGGGACATCCCCTCCGAAGTCGTTATCGAGGACAAGACAGCAGTAGAATAGCTCAGGCTAATCCAGCAATTGGAAGACGAGGACAGGTAGACCATACTTAAGCTGATCGACAAGATGCTCACAAACAAAAAATTCAAAGATTTCTTCCAGAAGAACGTAGCTGCGCTGTAAACGCAAAAAAATCCCGGACATCAACTGGCGGTGCTTTTTGTTTCCATATGGTTTTGAATCATTAGGTCAACTTTATAACCAGAACAAAAAGACCAACCACCACTATAAGACCAAGCAGTATATTCGAAAAACCATGCATGATGATTTCCGATTTCTGGCTTCCTTTTCTTCCGTCCCACATTTCCTTAAAACTTATAATCTCTCTCCCCCTTACTTTGTGGAGCACCGCATACACAACCCATTTTGTCAAGGCCCCAATAAACTCGAAGAAAACCGAACCTATTATGCTATCAATCATTTTTTCTTATCCCCGTCCTTTTTCTTTTCCTGTTGAAAAAATTGAAGTCAATATTCCGCACCCAACTATAGGGAGATAAGCTGTAATAGGTAACAACCAAGAAAATAATCCCTATAAATATCAGAAGATGCCCGCCCAAGCCTGACAATCTCAACGTTCTGCTATTCACCCCATAAGCCGCCAGATCCTTAACTATCATGACACCCCCTAAAAGAATAAACAGAACAGAAAGTGCCAATGGGAATATGAACAGGATGTTTTGTTTCTTGGACATGACTTTTCGCTAATTTCCGGATCTATACCTTAGAAATTTCAAACTCTCACAAAAGGACTTCATTACCTCCTTTTCCAAAGAATCAGCCCAATCAGGATTATTTTCGCCTCTATAGCAGGAGTACAACGCGAGCAAATAACCGTGGGCATCAGGAGAAAGCTGGCTGGGCCCTTTTTTAATATTCCACCCACTCCTTAAATCACCTGACCAGGTATTCATTTTAATAACCGAGTTGTTTGCATTAAACACCCCAAAGCCATAAAAAACAAGTGCCACCTCCATATGAACTTCATCCTCTGAAAATTCCTTTCCCTCTCTCCTTGATTTCAGCCGGATCAATTCAAACGCAATGGACGCCACCAAACAACTGGAATCATTTAAATACTTACGGTTGATCAATATTTCAACACTTCCATCAGAGTATTCCGTAAACTTACTGGAAGCAGGCTCACTGCCTTCCTCCGAAACCATGATAACTCCTGAATCCAACACAACATCCTCCGGATCGCTGAATAGACCCAGTTCCACCATACTTATGTCAACATCAATCATAGCTCCAAGTTTTTGAAACAGTATTTGGGCATACGTTTCATCTCCACTAAGCTCCATCCCGGTTATTTCCTCGGGATCAGTATAAACGCTGGAACCCAAAATAAACTCTTCCCCATACTCTTCGATTAGATAGGAAAACACCTTATCCAATACAATCCTGTCTGTGTTGCCGACAGGACACTTTGGTTTTTTCTTAAAAAGACTAATTACCTGGTCTAACCACATCGTTCCTCCTTTTCTCTGTTTCATCAGGCTTTTGCCCCTTCAACATGTTCTCTATAACCGACAAGGGTGATGGGCCGGACAATACCCTGGACAGCCCCATTTTCATGTTTTGTTCTTCGACTGGAAGTTGTCCAAACTCCTCTGCGGACAATCCCCAACTGGGCGTAGATTCTCCTCAGCAGCTTTGAAGTTCCGATTGAGGCTGGGTGGAATTTGCAATTCCACCCTAATATCCTTACCAATTTGCAATTGGCAATGGTCATAAAATCACCAATA
>NZ_NIUC01000007.1 GCF_002807035.1 Algoriphagus formosus
GGTCAGTAGCTTACGGCCACTGGATGAAAGTCGTGCGTTTTTAATTAAGTCTTCGATCATTTTGTTCCTAAGTTTAGGCAACAAAACTGGTCCAGTTATTTAAGCGGTTAAGAACAAGTTCATTGTTGTTTTTCATCAATTCAGTTTTTTAGCCGAGCTTTTGCTAATACCTATTTTGTTTTTTTTGGTAGCTCTTCAGGTGGTCGCAGAAAAAAAAGTTCGGTATCGTTCAGTCAAGAAATTAATAGACTCGATCATGACTTTCGGAGCTGTGGTAATGTTAGGCTTATCACTTTTCGACATTATAACAGACTTCAATTCCTTTGTTAACTATTCAAACTTTAAATCATTTTTATTACCTATCATCTTATCAATCACTTTTATCCCTTTTGCTTACTTATTGGCCTTACATATGAATTACGAAATGTTATTCGTAAGGCTGAGGATTTTCCTAAAGAATAATAAAAACCTCAGATTTGCGAAATTCCGGATTCTTAGAAAGTGTGGAATGAGCCTTGCTAAAGTCAGATCAATATCTCTAAAAATCAACAGCCTTTACGATGGATCCACACGAGAAGAAATTGAGGAAGTGCTATCTCAATAAAGCGATAAATAAAATAAAAACGTGGTCTGACAACTAAGTTTTCCTCGCGTGAGAAGTATGTACGATAAAATCACAGTTGCCCTGCCTGCCCCAGTTTTTTTTTGGGAACCGGAAAGGTATTAAAGTAGGGAGTTCGGCTTTTTGGGAAAATTTTTGAATGCTTCTCTTTAAAAAAGATCTAATGCATTAATGAAAGCGTAGGGCATTTTTCAGTGGATTGTATGTCCTTTAGAGAAGGGTAATTCGTCTCTTTTTTATTTTAGTTTGTAGATTCAGTCCAAACTAAAAAAATACCTGAGGTAATAAGGTTTCAAAAGACTTCAAAATAGCTTACCTCCTGATAAAATGTTATGATCCTCCAAGAAAACTCAGAGGATCAGTTTCAGATATCCTGACACACATACTCCAACAGCTTACAAGGATCTTCATCGATAGCCTTGGCTATCAAATAGAGTTCAGCTGCTGTTAGTTTGGTTTTTGGATTTAATGTAAGTTCACTGATTCTGGGTGAACTCAATCCTGTTTTTCTAGCTACTTCAGCTTTGTTCACAGATTTCCTTTGAAATACTTCTCCAAGTCTTGTCATGTTTCGAATTTCTTAATCCTAAGATAGAAAATCTTAAAAAAAATACAGAAATACAGTACAAAATATTTTTATGATTTAGAAATTCTTTACATATTTACAGAAATACTTATCATATGATACAAAGGAATAAAGGTCATACTCAAAAGTTTGAGATGAGTTTCAGATTTGAGTCAAGTCAGGTGTCTAAGTTTAAGGATGCAATCATCAGAATATTAGACCGAGTTAAGGTACAAGAAAGCGATCAGGTACAGCTAAATGATGTCAAAGAGATCTATAAGCTGTTAGAATATTTCTCAGAGCCAATTGAAAAAAAATGAAAATACCATTTGTTCATCATTATCCTATTCAACCTACTTACTGTCCTATTAACGGTAGAGTAGTAGAAGTGATTCGCATGATAAATGGTTACAATTTTAATCAGGATTTCACCGATTTTGAAGTTCTCTTTCCCAGAAAACCCAAAAACCCAATCTGATTAAATCTAAGCACTTTTCACTCGGATTGCTCCTTTTGAACTAAGGACTATCAATATCTAATCCGGGGAAACTTTTCTCTTAAACCTATTCATTGCCGCCATTCTATGGCATGGTGGAAATCATTGATTTCTTTATAGCACTTTGCGGATATAGGTGTTCGATCGTATCGGACACTCAACATCGAACATTAAAAGAATCAGTCCCATGAAAACTTTACCTACAAATACCAACGGGGACCTAAACCTGGCCTACCCCAAACAGCTCTTCAAAAACCTAATCAAGAACCCTACTTGAACCTATTTTTTTCCCCTGATTGCTTCCATAATACGGGACTATCATTGAGGATCAGGGCGTGATGTTTTCCGTCATTGCCTTTACGTTAAAGGTTCCGTCATTGCGAGGAGGTGATTTATAGCTATAACTTATAAAATCACATTTAAAACCGACGAAGCAATCTCATTGAATAAAAGTTGAACTCAATGAGACTACCGCGTCGCCCTTAGGGGCTCCTCGCAGTGACGAACCCAATTTCGCAACGTTTGATAGACGCAGTGACGATAAGATAAGCCTTCCACTTCAGGGGAATTTTAGCTTATCGATTTCAATCATTTCTAAAACATTGATTGCTTGATCTATACGAGATTAAGGTGGATGGCTTTTGTCTTTATTTCTTGAAATACTGTGGAAACACAATAGAAATATAGCCCGCAGGCGGGCTGAAATACTTGATTCGGTAACGCAGTTCAGTATCTCACCGACCGGAGGGAGGTGTATCTCGCGAAGCGTATTTCGCTGCAGGCGTATTTTACCTAGGGTATATTTCACCGCAGGCCTGTTTCCATCCATCCAATATCAAGCAATCACAATCAAAATAAGCATGAAAAAAATTCTACTCACATGCTTCCTGGGAGGGGTATGCCTTTTTGGAAGCGACTTACTGAGTCAAGTTGCTGATTCACCCCCGGGAGTCTGTTTAGTTAGTGCAGATTCCCCTTACCCCGGGCGGGAGGAGTACAGCACTCCCGCCCACAAGGGGAAGAATGAGGGGGATGGTGAAGAAGGTAAGAATGTTGAATCATCTTTATCTGTTAATCTTTGTTCTGAATCCTTGGTGCCGGTTTTATTTCTGGACTTGGATGGAGGGCCGGTCGCTGCTTCTGGGGAGTTCTTGGATTTGGAAGCTATGGATTATGTAGTTCCTGTCGATCATTCAGATTCCCTTAGCTTGGGTAAATCTGTGCTACTCTATGGGGAACTCCTGAACCCGGATTCTCTGGGGCCTTTGAGTATTACGGTGATTCCTTTTTATGTGGCTCCCAGAAGTACCTTTCTGCAGGAGGAAGTAGTGATCCAGCCAGTGAAGGGGGAGTTTTACGATGGGGTCATGAATGGCAGAACAGAAAAGTTTGAAACTGTTCTTCAGCTTTCTGATAGACCTGCCTATGTTTCCATGGTATTGGGGAACAGGGTGCTTTTGGATGAATACCTAGTGCTTCCCGAGGATAGTATCAAGCTGAAGCTGGACCTTTCCCGAAATACCCTAGTTTTTGCAGGGAAGAATAGGGATTTCTATGAGGCTCAGTTTGCGATCAAACGATTAGATCATTGGAGAGCTTTTGATTCACCGCGTCAATTGATTATTCCTGAATCAAGTAAACTATTGCAGCGTCCGGGAAGCCATGAGAAGATTGAGTTTTTCAAAGGTCGCTTTGGATCAGAGCTTTTGATTCTTCAACCAGGGAAAGAGAGTTTGGATTACCTGATCTCTCAGGCAGAAAAGGGCAGGGAGCTTTTGGCCCCACAATTCGAAGTACTGGATTTTTATCGGGAAAAGCTGAGTGTAGAACAGTTGGATCTACTAAAAGCGGAGATTTATGGGCGTTTTTACTTTGGAATCCTATCCACCTTCCGCAAGTTTCATTATCCCTATGTCGAGAACCGGTTTGAAGAGGAAGATAGGTTGCTTTATCGGCAGAGGCTACAGGAGCTGGTAGACAGAATAGGAGAGGAGGAGTTTCTCAAGGAGTCTCAATTGATTTCAGCAGGATTTCTTGATCTGGAATTGGAGAGGCTCATTCTGGAAGCTCTTTGGGAAAACAGGTCCTTTTTGGAATTAGTGCAGGAAAAGCATTCCGCTGAATTTGCGGATCGCCTGCAGGCTGCCTATCTGTCCAATTATTTAGCTTCCCATACCGGACAGGAGGAGATTCTTCTGGATTATTTATCAGAGACAGAAAGCTATCCTTGGAGGGATAGGCTTGAGAAGCTGAAAAGTGCTACTATCCCCGGTGATCCTTTGGAAGATGCTGAGTTAATCAGTCTTTCGGGAGATAGTCTGCAAGTATCCGAGTTACCTGCTCAGCCCACCTTGGTTTATTTTTATTTCAGTACCTGTGCCCACAGTGCCAATTACTTCAATAACTATCTCTTTCCGGTTTATCAAGCGCTCAAAGACCAGAATGTCCATTTGATAGCCATTTCGGTGGATGAGGATGTAGATCTCTGGAAAGGCCGCATCGACAAATACTCCCATCCTTCCATTCCAAACTACAATCTGAGAGGTATTTCTAAGCAACGCTGGAAGGAACTCTACGAAATCAATTCCTTTCCTCGGGTCATGTTTTTAGATGAAGAATCACGGATTCGCTCATTTGATATCAGACCCTTGGGAGAAACAAAAGAGGAATTACTTCAGGAGCTGCAAAGGAAATTCCTTTATGATCAATCTCAACAAAACAATTCAACCACTAAAACAAACAGTTTATGAATCCCAAGTATACTAAAACATGGAAAGTCCTGATAGGTCTGCTTTTACTCTTTGGGCAGAGCTTTGCACAGGAAGCAAAAAGAGAAATCAGCGGAGTGGTCCGGGATGTAATGGATCGCAGCCCTCTTCCCGGTGTTAACCTCATTGTCAAAGGTTCAACCTATGGTACTGTTTCGGATGATGAAGGGAAATTTACGCTGAGTATTCCTGAAGGGGAGGCCGTTCTGTTGGTAAGTTACATTGGCTATGAAAGCCAAGAGATCAGTCTTGTTGCCAATCAGGCTTTTCTGGAAATAGGTCTGAGTCCTCTGGATCTTAACCTTCAGGAAGTCACAGTGGTGTCCTCGGGTTTTCAGGAACTTCCACTTTCCAGATCTACCGGTTCCTATGTGGGGATCAATCAAGAATTGGTAGACAGGAGAGTATCCACAAATTTGATCGATCGATTGGAGGATGTGACTCCCGGTCTGATATTCAATCGGGATATCAGTGGCATTGAGTCAGGAGAAAGTATTTCCATTCGGGGTACTTCCACATTGATTTCTTCGGCTGAACCCTTGATTGTGGTAGATAATCTGGCCTATGACGGGCCGCTTTCCAGTATCAATCCCAATGATGTGGAAAGTATCACCGTACTCAAAGACGCGGCAGCGGCTTCCATTTGGGGAGCAAGGGCTGGCAATGGGGTGATTGTGATCACAACAAAGCAGGGAAAATATGGAAAGCCCCTTCAGGTAAACCTGACCTCTAATTTTACAGCTTTTGAGCGGGTAAATCCTTTTTATGATCCGAAAATGAGTATCAATTCCCTCATTGATAAGCAATTGGATCTATATGAAAACGGTGCTTTCAACAGTTTGATCAGAAACAGAAGGAATCCAGTAATTCCCCCATTGGCTGAGACACTTTATGCTTTCGATCAGGGCTTGATTTCAGAGCAGGAGCGGGATCTTGCCATCCAGCAATTTAGGAACTCAGATATTCGAAGGGATATAGACCGCTATCTACGTCGGCCCGCCAGTCAGCAGCAATATGCACTAAATCTAAGTGGTGGAAGCAGAAATCATCATTATCAGGTGAGTATGGGTTATGATAAAAATCTCAGTTCTGAAATTGATGCTGATTTTTCCAGATTGACACTATCTGCCCAACAAAGTTGGAAGCTTGCAAAAGAAAGGCTTACAGTCAGTACAGGAGCTTATTGGGTGCAGTCTGAGTCAAGCAACGGGATGCCTCAGGTTTCTGGCCTTTTTCCTTATGAGCGCTTGGCAGATGAAGCAGGAAATCCGGTGGAAGTATATCGGGATTACAGTGTACGCTTCAAAAATTCAGTATCAGACATTCTTCCATTGTCTTGGGCTTATGTTCCCTTGGAGGAAATCGGTAGGAGTAATACCCGTATTCGTTCCAATGATCTACGACTATTTACAGCTCTTAATTACCGAATTCTGGATGGCTTGGATTGGTCAGTGAATTATCAATATTGGACCAACCAAGGCCAAAACAATATTCACAATAATCCGGACTCCTATGAGGCCAGAAATTTGATTAATTCATTTGCTCAGCCTTTGGGGAATGGAGAGGTGGATTTACCGGTTCCATTGGGCGGTTTTTTGGATCAGCGCATTTCCAATTCGTATAGCCATAATCTGAGAACTCAGGTGAACTACCAGAAGAAATGGGATGATCATCGATTGAATGTATTTGCAGGCGGGGAAATCAAGGATTTTCAATCCGAATTTTACGGCAATAGATCTTATGGCTATCTGGCAGAGAATGCTGCTTCCTTACCGGTGGATTACCTTACCCGGTTTGTAAATCAAGGATCCAACAGGTCCAGAAATATTCCCTTTGTAGAGGAGTTTGGCGGAAGAGTGGACCGCTTTGTTTCTGCCTTTGGTAATTTGGGATATTCCTTTCAGGATCGATTCTTGGTGAACGCAAGTCTGAGAAGGGATGCTTCCAATCTATTTGGAGTAAATACCAATCAAAAATCGGTGCCACTTTGGTCTGCGGGCCTAGGTTGGGTTATCTCCGAGGAAGGATTTCTGGATGAGGATTGGATTGATTTTTTAAAGTTGAGGCTTAGCTATGGTTTCAATGGGAATACCAATCCAAATGCTACGGCAGTATCCACTGCCAGACGGTTTGTGGCAGGTCAAAACCTCATTACACGTCTTCCTTCCTTGGCCATCCAGACACCTCCAAATCCTGAATTGCGGTGGGAACGGATTAAAATCATCAATGCGGGATTGGATTTTGAATTCTTGAATTCTCGGGTCTCCGGATCAGCTGAATATTTTCAGAAAAGCGGTTTAGACCTTTTGGGTAATATTCCCATATTTATTTCCTCGGGTTTTACCAATGCTACACTGAACTATGCTTCTACTCGGACCAAAGGATGGGATTTTGTAATGAATACAATCAATACCAAGGGACTTGTCCGATGGGAAACCAACTTTTTTCACAGTGTTTTGAATGATCAGGTATTGGAAGTGGAGAATCTCCCTACTGCCAATCAACTGATTAACTATACCCCTGCTTTGCCAACTCCTCAAATTGGTAGGCCACTATTTTCTATTTATAGTTTTCCTTTTGCTGGATTGGATGCTTCGGATGGTGCTCCACTGGGAATAGTGGAAGGGGAGCCAAGTAGGGATTACTCCACGATTTTCGCGGAAGCTACGCCGGAAAATATTCAGTTTCACGGTTCAGGAAGACCTACCAATTTTGGGGCTTTCAGAAATACAGTACGGTATAAGGGCTTCAGTTTATCTGCCAATATTACTTATCGCTTGGGCTATTTCGTCAAGCGTTCAGGGGTAGATTATATAGATATCAACAGGGGAGGGTTTGGTCATGCTGATTATGAGAGCAGATGGCAGCAACCTGGAGATGAGCTTATTACTTCTATTCCTGCTGACCCGGGTACCATTGATCCATTAATGAACGGGTTTTACCTCAGTAGTGCTGCCCTTGTGGAAAGGGGAGATCATATCCGTTTTCAGGATTTAAGAATTGGCTATGACTGGCAGCCTACTAATAAAGGTGCCGGGATTTTCCGGCAATTAGAAAGCTATATCTATATCAACAATCTGGGAATCCTTTGGAAAGCCAGTAAAGCATTGCCTGATCCTGATTTTCAGGTTTCTCAAAATTTAAGATCTGTGGCTATTGGCTTTAGAGCCTCTTTCTAACCATTCATGCCTCGGGGTAAAAGGGAGGAGTAAAGCTTTCCTCAAAAGACTCCCCGGTTTATGGTTTAGCCACCCCAGGCATTTTATTCATCAATAAAAAACATACTTATGAAACGTATATTGATTTTCTTCTTTGGGTTTCTACTTCTAGGAATCCAGTCCTGTTCAGAGTTTCTGGACAGCAAGCCTAATCGTAACCTGGTTATTCCGCAAAGTTTGGATGATTTTCAGCAAATGCTAGATGCCGAACTCCGGGGCTTAAATGATTTCTACATGAATGGGCTATTTAGCTCAGATGATATTTATTTCAGTGAGAGCCTATTAAGCCTACTTAGCTTTAGTCAGACATCATTTTATTTCTGGGAGGCTGATCCTTACCTTCCAGATGAATGGGATGCAGGTTTTGCCTCCTCATATCGAAAAATTCTTTATGCCAATTTGGTATTGGAAGGATTGGAAAATTATGAGCCGGCCAATGAATTAGAACGAAACAGAGTGTTGGAATTGGAATCCTCGGCAAGGTTTTTTAGAGCCTTGGGGCACTATGAGGTTTTGTTGCATTTTGCACCTCCCTATGATCCCAGCCAACCTGATCAATTGGGGATTTCCATCCGATTGGCATCCGATATCAATGTTAAAAATGAGCGGTCAACCATGAAAGAATGTTTTGATCAGATCATTGAGGACTTGGAATTTGGATTGGACTATTTGCCAACCAAGGCTGAAATCCCTACTCGGCCATCCTTATGGGCCAGTAATGCCTTTTTGGGTAGGGTATTCTTAAACATGTTGGATTATGAAAAGGCTTATACCTATTCTAAGACTGCCTTGGACATCGATAATTCCCTGATGGATTTTAAAATGATTGATTCTGAACTTCCATACTCTTTCGAGGTCTTCCATGAGGAAACGATATTTTATCAAAAGCATTTGACATCCAGACATACTACGAATGGAGGGGCTTATGTAAATCCGGAACTGGTTGAATTATATGATAGTACGGATTTAAGAAAGACCTATTTTTTGCTGCCGAGTTCTGAGGAGGGCCTCTTCAATTTCAGAGGCAATTATACCGGGGATTTTTATCACTTCGGTGGCTTGGCAGTAGATGAAGTTATCTTGAATTATGCAGAAAGTGCCTTTAGAATCGGGGAGGAAGTAGAGGCTTTGGAGCAGTTGAATTACCTATTGGAGAATCGATATGAGGAAGGCTTTGAAGCAATTTCTGAATTATCTGGTCAGGATTTACTTGAAAAGATTGTTATGGAAAGAAGAAAGGAATTGGTGTATAGGGGATTGAGATGGCTTGATCTTAAAAGATTCAATTTGTACCCTGAGTTGGCAGTCACTTTGGATCGTACATTCAATGAACGTCAGGCAACTTTACCACCCAATGATCTTCGGTATGCTTTTCTGATTCCACCGGCTGAGATTAATCTGAATCCCATACAGCAAAATCCAAGGTAGGAAAGGAGGGAGGAACTCTCCACAAGAAAGTTCCTCCCTTAATTTTATGGCGTAGCCAACGGTAGCGACCCGTTTTTAATAAACTCACCTGATTCTACCTCATCTGCTGTAAGCATTGGGTCTTCAAAGGAACAGGTTTCCTGGACCGACTGATTACACTCGTAGGTATTGGGACCCGGAGTGACATCAGTTAAATCATACCAGATTTCCGTGCCGGGAGCAGGATCCTCTGCATACCTTACTTCTGGGTTATGGGCGAAATTCATCGCCATCGCCAAGCTTGCTCCCAGCAACAATGCCAGTGCTGGAAGCAGTTTTCTTAATTTATTCATAGTTATGGACCCTTTTTTGACCAATCAAAAAGGGACAAAACGTTTGGGTTGTTTGCCTACTCTGAAAAGGGTTTTCGGCTTCTCCCTTTTGCTCATCGGTGTTGGTCTGCTTCTCACCCAAACCATCGAGAAGAATGAGCATGTTTTAGTCTTGGAGGAATGTTTTCTCTTTAAATGGATTTTTCCGGATAGGGACTTATCATCCCTAGGCCGTGGGGCAGTTTAGTACTCGCTGCCCCTAAATTTTTATTTAAATTGCTTCATATTGTTTTTTTAGTTTGGGGATTTTCTTAACTTAAGATTACTTTCATTAACTCAATGGTAAAAAGGCTTTGGCCTTGGTTGCTTAACACCTAAAGAAGTCAGGTTTTACCTGGCTTCTTTTTTTGATTCTATCCATAATCCCACAATGGCAAGGATCAATAAATTCAAGTTGAGGATCATATGGGCAGTCCAGCCCATAGAATCGATTAAGCCCGCACAGTTGCAGGGAACTCTTGGAAAAGCTCCCACCCAGATTAGTCCCACATAAGTGATAAATACAGTAAGTAAAAGAATGCTGCCTAAGTATCCCCACCAGCGGGTAATTTGGAAGACAAGAAGAATGGCTAGTAAAAGCTCTGCCAAGGGAACAGCGTAGCTAAGGATTTCAGCTAGCTCGGCGGGAAAAGTCTGATTGTGAAAGGCTTTTCTGCTCTGCTCAAATCGGATCAATTTGTCCAGGCCAGTATAGGTCCAAAGTAAAGCTAATAGGTAGGAGGGGAGTATTTTGAAGGGGCTTATATTTTCCATTTCATACTTGATTTGCGCAAAAGCTAGAAAAAAGGGAAATGGAAAATACCCGACTGGGGTAATGGTGACTTTTTTAGCGACAATGTCAGTATTTTGACTGTTTCGGAATAGTTTTTTGATTAATCATTTGGTTTTTAGGGTCTTGGGTTCTAAACTCAACTATGGGGAAATGAAAAACCTAATTATTCTTAAGTGTTAATCGATAGGGAATTAAGTTTTTCTGAATAAGCATGAAGGGGTTAGCAATTGCTGTACACAATTAGATCTCCTTCCTTGGGTACCTTTTTAAAAGGGGTGTGTAATCAGCGTATTTTCTAAAATCTAACTTTATTGACATGGAAGCTATTTCATGGAAACCTGTCCAACTCCGGGTACTGTTGGGCTTGGAGGGAAAAGCGGATATTTCTGCTTTTCAAAAACTGGGAGAATATCTGACGCTCTCAGAATTACCTGAAAAATCTGTAATCCGGCATGCAGGGGAAGTCGAAACACAGTCCCATGTCCTGATTGAGGGTTTGGTGGGCATGTATCAAAGCCGAAAACTGGTTAGGCTTTTTTTTCCCGGAGATATGTTTTTGGATTATGAATCTTATCAGTTACAGGTTCCGAGTCGATTTGAGTTTCGGGCTATGTATGACTCGGTGTTTACCAATTTGGATTTCGAGAAGGAAGAGTTGGTTCTAAAAGAAATCCCGGATATGAAATCCGTATCAGAGAATCTCATCAAAAGGGTACGTCATGCCAACGAACAATGGATCGCCTTCACTCAACTGCATCATGTGGAAAAGTTGAAGCAGCTGGAGGCCAAGAATCCGAAGATATTATTTGATCTAAAAGACCTGGAGCTGGCCAATATTTTAGGAACGAGTGATCGAACCGTCCAAAGAATCCGGAGAAAAAGGAAGGAGGAGGAAAGAATTTCTGGAAATTGGAAGGATAGACTTCAGGTAGAGTTAAAGTACCCCTTTGAAGCAGCTATTCATCCTAATCATAAAACCATCATCGCACAGACGATTACATGGGCCACGGTATTTCACAATTTGCTTCGTAGTCCTGAGGAGGTGAAGGCTTTTCACGCTCAGAAGTTGGGTCTTCTATCCTGCTATCTCTATCCGGAGACCGAGCTGGATACTGCCATATGGGTAGCTAAATTATATACCTGGCTCTTTTATTTGGATGATATGACTGATCATATTCCCAACGGTCAGAAAGGCCAATTTTGGAAGTGGATATTTCAGGGAATGGATAGGGAAAATCTACTCTTGGAATTGCATACGCTACCGGGCAGAGTTTGGGAGCTGATTAGAATTTGGTATGAACTGCGGAAGGAATTGGAGGGACTGGAAAATATGTCTGAATCTAAGCTATCTCTGATGGAGGAAGAGGTGCAGGCCTTTATCCAATATAATCTCAAGGAGGCTCTTTTGAAGGATTCAGGGTTAATTCCCGATGCTTCTGAATACATGATGGATAAGCCATTCTATTCTGGAGCCAGATTGGCGGTCAATTTTACCTGCTTGGATATAGGGGATGAGTTTGATAGCGAATCAGAAGACTGGAAGAAAAGTCAGGTTCTTCGGGAATTGGGAGCTAAACTGATCTTCTTGAGCAATGATTTGATTTCATTCAGGAAGGAAAGGAAAAAAGGAGACTCCATGAATTACCTCTCTATTTTGATGCGAAAGAATTCCTGGAATTTCCGAAAAGCAGAGGCTAAAGTATTGATGGATTTTCAGGAGACACTTCAGGAGTTTTTAAAGTGGGACCGAAAGATCCGTTCGGATTTTGACCCGGGGAATCTCTGGCAATTACACTGCCTAAAGCAAATCAAATACAAAGTGGCCGGTTCCAACCACTGGTCATTTCATGTCACTACACGCTATGAATAAAACTATTATTAACCTAAACCAACTTAATTATGAGTATCACAAATTATTCCGAGCAGGTCTTGACAAACCTGCGCAGGGATCTTGGCATCCTGATGTTGGATGGAGATAATAAGCTGATCCAATTTGAATCGGCATTCTACTTGGTAGACAAGGCCTTGGCGAAGGTGAAACATTATCTTTCCAGTTATGAATTTAAAACTGAGGAGGAAGAGATCACCTTTTTCAAGGACCTGATGTCTGAGTTTTTAAAGGAGTCGGTCTACTTTGCGGAGTTGTTTAATCTGGAATCCAGTAAGCCGCCCGGTCCCAAGAAGGAAATCAAACGCTATTTTGAAGGGGAACTGAAATCGATTCGGAGCTTCCTCCGAAACAATCAGAATCTGTACAATTACCTGCTTTTGAATAAGACCAATCAGGATAAGGTGTTTTTCCTGAGGAGTTCCATGACTCCCATTTACAAGCCCAATTTATTCTGGCAGACTTTGGACACACGTTTTTGTACGGTGTACACCCTGTATTTTGCAAGGATTAAAGGGAGTTTGGCTCTTTCTGAATTCATTGATTATCAGTTGAAATTATTGAATGGGGACGAGCCTGAACCATCTTACAAACGCAAGAATCCGCTGCACTGGACAGGTAAGAAAGTAGAGCTGGTGGAATTGGTCTATGCACTTAAGCAGACGGGTGTTATCAATCACGGTCGGGCAGATTTAAAGGAAATAGCCCATCGGATGGGTTCATTTCTGGGAATGAATCTGCAGGATTTTTATAAGACTTTTAGTGAAATCAGTATTCGGAAGAAAAGCCGAACGGCATTTTTAGATACGCTTCGAGACAGACTGACTGATTATTTGGAAAAAGGAGAGGCTTTGAACTAGCCCAAAATCGAATCATTTAAAATCAAAAAAAACTATGAAAAAGCTAGTTAATATGCTTTTACTGGGAATGCTATGCCTTCCGGTAATTGCTCAAATTCAATTGGAGGGGAAGTTTGATGTAGATATCCCCCAAAATCAAATCTGGGACGGAAGGTATTTGCTGTACACCTTTCGAGGAGATGCCCATATCTATGATGTAGAAACGGAGGAGAAATGGGTGATTCCGGATCATCAGGTATCTGGCTTGGGCTATCAGGATGGTTATTACTTTCAAAAGAAAGATGACCTCTATACGCTGAGGAAGGTAGGGGAGGAAGAACCTGTTTTGCCTTATCGTTTTTCTTGGGTTTCGGGATGGTTTGGGAATACTGTTTTGGGATGGGAAGAGGTGACCGGTCCAGAAGCAGGAATTTATGGAGTTTGGTATCAAATGGGAGAGGGTATTCTAGCCAGACATGAATTAAAGGATATTCATCAGGCAGTGGGATTTGATTATACCCAGAAATGGTTTATGCGCGAGTTGGACTGGCAAACTGCCCAAAAGCTATATTCCTATCAATATCAGGAGGGCTTGATTGTCCTGCCCAACAAGGACAAAGAGACCTTTTCTTTTTATGATTTGGAGTTAAAGCAGGCATTTCCGGGTGAGTTTATAAAGGCTGAACCTTTTTCAGAAGGTTTGGCAGCTGTGCAGAATGAAGATGGACTTTGGGGTTTTATTGATCGAAATGGCCAAGTTAAAGTACCCTTTATTTATCGAAGAAAACCGGGACAGTTTCATTCTGGTAGAGTGAAGGTGATCAATAGTCAAAACCTAGTTGGTTATATCGATACAAAAGGGGAATTGGAGATTCCAGCCAAATTCAGCAGTGCCACGGATTTTTATAAGGGAAAGGCCATCGCCAAACCGAGTGGATGGGATAAACCTCGGGTGGTATTGGACTTAGATGGGAGAGAAGAGAAGTTGTTTTGTATCAATTGTGTTCTACATACTAGAACGTATAAGAGCTATGCGGCATATTTTCCAAGTCAGGATATTATGAATTGGGTAGATGAGGAGCACTTGATTATGGGTATCTGGGGTCAGGCTTCCTTGTATACTAAAGAGGGCGAAAAGGTATTTGATCGGGTATATCCCTTGCTAAAAGATCTGGTAGATGGGAAATTAATATTGGTTGAAGGAGCTTTTCTTGCTAAGGATTTGGATCAACGTTTCTACCTCTGGGATTTGGAGTCGGATAGGGCTCTGATTGAGTTGAGTTTTACTGAGTTTTAATAGGAAAATGACCCCACTGGGGATAAGCTACTGAAAAACAGTATGTTTTTTTTGAGATGTTTGAAGCCCTTAATTCAAAAAGAGAAAGCATTATGATTCATTCCCTTATTAAAAATGAGTATTTCTGGCCATTACTTCTGATTGTAGTGGTTGGGTATTATGGCTGGATAGTCTTTAGGTATTTCCTGGCACCAATCACTGAATACTTTCAGAACCGGGGCTTGGGGAATACTCAAAAACAGAGGAAAGGCAAATTGAATATCAGCTGGGATGATTTGGTTATTGTCTTTGCCATTCAGCGCAAACTAATCCATAATCCTGGTGTGGATTTACATCCTGATGAGCGAGCCTTAATCAATCAATCTCCCTTTCGGGAAGTATTGGCCAGTGAGCTTCCAGATTAAATGGTCTGGAAAGGATATAAGTTCTGCTTTCAGTTTCAAAAAATTAAACTAAACCAACATACCACTATGAAGAAAAGTATCCAAACCCTTTATTTCAGGCTTAGCACAGCCTGTTTCTTTCTGCTAGTAAATTCTGTAAATGCTCAAGATGGAAATGGTGTTGCCGGTATTGAGGCTGCTTCCAATCAGGTCTCCGGATTTTTTAGAAGTGGAGTCACCTTGATGTATGCCATCGGAGCTATTGTCGGACTGGTAGGTGCTGTCAAAGTCTTTAATAAATGGAATTCGGGAGATCCGGATACCGGAAAGGTGGCAGCGGCCTGGTTTGGTTCCTGTGTCTTTTTGGTTGTGGTATCCCTTGTTCTTCAGAGTTTCTTTGGAGCACCGGCTAATCCATAAGTCTCTGTGAAGCCTTCACGAATACATAAGGGATTGGATCATGAAATGGAGTTTAAAGGGCTGAGGCCTCCTTTTCTCTACCACATGATAGCGGTGGGAGTGGGGACTATTCTGCTCTTTTTGCTCCTTTCAGGTCTGGGATTGGCTCCTATGCTGGCGGCCTTCTTTACCCTGGCTCCCATGA
The DNA here is from genome assembly GCF_002807035.1 of Algoriphagus formosus. GTDB lineage: Bacteria > Bacteroidota > Bacteroidia > Cytophagales > Cyclobacteriaceae > Algoriphagus > Algoriphagus formosus. The sequence continues at coordinate 15,252 of NZ_NIUC01000007.1, forward strand.
TTCTATTGGCTAGTAAGATTCTGGCTTGGAATCGGGATATGGGTCAATACGGCTTGATGAAGCGATCGGCCTATAAGCAGGTTCCTTTCAGTATTCGGCTACGGAGCAGAAGCCCCATACGAGGCTTGAGCAAGTCAAAAAGCGGGCGCTAATCGGGGGTTGAGGGTAGACTGCTTCAGTCTACCTTCTCTTTCACTTGAGTCTTGATTTCCGGGCTTTTGGCTTGGTGGTATTCAAACCTATTTCTTATTAACCCTAAAATTCCATGTTAAAAACAAGGGAACTGAGTGAGGTATTGCCTTTACTTTCCTATGAGGATGGCTTTCTGATTTCAAAGCAGGGAGATCTGACAGCCTGTTTTGAAATGACTTTGCCTCCGGTCTTTACCCAAAGTAAATCCGAGTTGGAAGGGCGATGGCAGTCTTTGATGAAAGGCTTTCAATTGCTTCCTGTGGGAACCTTGGTTTGGAAACAGGATTGGTGTATTCAGAAAAAATGGAAGGAAGGAAAGCGGGAAATTCTGGGTTTTCTGGATGGCAAGAATTCGGCATTTTTTCAGAATAGGCCCTATATGGACCATCGTTCCTGTCTTTTTGTGACTTTGCCCAATCGGGACAAGAAGCTGAGTCCTTCCAGTTTGTCCAATCTATTCAGGAAGCACTGGGTGGAGGACTTTATTCGGGAATCCAAGCATGTGGAGATTTTTACCGATGCCTTAGCCCAGATGAAGTTTTTGTTGGAAACGGAGGGAATAGCCATGCGGGTTTTGTCCGAAGAGGAGCTCTTGGGAACAGAAAGGGGATTGGGATTGATCGAAGCTTACCTGATGCCGGCGGCAAAAGAGGATTTTCCGCAGTTATTTGATTTGGAGTTTAAGCCTGATTGGAAATCAGGACAGCAGCGTTTGGGTTTGCTTTCCTTTGCATCCTTGGATCAATTGCCGAATTCCCTAGAAGTCAGTCGGGTATTTGAATCCTATTCCACCGATCAAAGCAAGTTCTACTGCGGAAATGCCACGCCCTTAGGAGTAAGCTTGGATTGCAATCATATTTACTCCCAGGTATTTCAAATTCAGGAGAAGGAGAAGTTTTTTGCAGGCTTGGAAAGTAAGCGGCTTCGCTTACAGGCGCTTTCCCGCTACTCCCGGGCCAATGAACTGGCGGCTTCTTCTATAGCTGAGTTTTTGGATGAATCCATTCAGGAAGGAGGAATCCCGGTAAAGGCGCATGCCAATATCTTGATTTGGGCTGGTAGAAAAGAGGAACTGCAGCATCAGCTTCGGCAGGCCGGTGCCGCTGCCAGTAAACTAGGCTTGATTTCCAAGGTGGAAACCTTTGGAGCAGCGCAGCTTTTTTGGGCAGGGATTCCGGGGAATGCTGCAGCCTTACCTGTCAATGAGTGTTTCCATTGTTCTTTGGACCAATTTCTATGCCTCTATAATCTGGAGGGTGTAGAAGACTCCGGTCAGACTGGTTTGGGGCTTCGCTTGGGAGAGCGGAGTTATGGGAAACCCATTTGGGTAGATCTATCCGATCAGCCAATGGAGAAAGGCTGGATTACCAACCGGAATAAATTCATTCTGGGGCCTTCGGGATCAGGTAAATCATTTTTTACCAATCACATGGTCCGAAGCTATTTTGAGCAGGGTGCTCATGTGGTTTTAATCGATGTCGGGCATTCTTATCAGGGACTATGTGAATTGTTAGGAGGCTATTATTTTACCTATTCTGAGGAGAATCCCATTTGTTTCAACCCCTTCTTTTTGGATGGAAAGGTTTTGGATACCGAAAAGAAGGAAAGTTTAAAGACCCTCTTACTGGCTCTTTGGAAAAAGGAGAATGAGACTTTTCGCAGATCTGAATATGTGGCTGTATCCAATGCCCTCAAGGAGTATTATGCATATCTGGAGGAGGTTCAGGAGGTATTTCCCTGTTTTGATTCCTTTTATGAGTTTTTACGGGAACAGTATGCCAGCCAAATTCAAGATGAAGGTGTACAGGTTCGGGATTTTGACCTGAAGAATTTTCTCTATGTCCTGCGTCCATTTTATCGGGGTGGGGAATTTGATTACCTGCTGAATGCCAGGGAAAATATCCATTTGCTTGATCAGCGAATGATTGTTTTTGAACTGGATAAAATCAAGGATCATCCCATTCTTTTTCCGGTAGTCACCCTGATTATCATGGAGATTTTTATCAGCAAGATGCGCAAGCTGAAAGGGGTTCGCAAAATGATATTGATTGAAGAGGCCTGGAAAGCGATAGCAAAGGAAGGGATGGCCGAATACATCAAGTATCTCTTTAAAACCGTGCGGAAGTTTTATGGGGAAGCCATTGTGGTCACCCAGGAAGTCGATGACATCATACAGAGCCCGGTCATCAAGGATGCCATCATCAACAATTCAGACTGTAAAATTCTGCTCGATCAGAGCAAGTATCAGAACAAGTTTGAAGCCATCCAAGGCTTGCTGGGATTGACTGACAAGGAGAAGGCCTTGGTGCTTTCCATCAATCGGGCCAATGATCCCCGGAAAAAATACAAGGAAGTCTTTATAGGTCTGGGAAGCCATAGTCAGGTGTACCGAACGGAGGTAAGTCTGGAAGAATACCTGACTTATACCACCGAGGAAAAGGAGAAGATGCGATTGGAGGAATTAAAGCATCAGCTGGGTGGAAATCTGATGGAAGCGATTGAAATGTTGGCTGAGGAAATTCGGGATAATTAATGAGCAAAACATGAAGAATTTAAACAAAAGATTATTAAGGATTTCATTGCTTATCAGCCTTTTCTGGCTCGCAGTGTTACTGCCTCATCAGGAAGCGAAAGCGTCCGTACCCATTGCGGAGATTATTCGGCAGGGAGTGAAGAAGATCATTGTAGCGGTGGATCTGAAAATCCAGCGCATGCAAAATGAGACGATTTGGCTTCAGCAGGCGCAGCAAAAGCTGGAAAATGTGCTGACAGAAAACCAATTGGCAGAGATAGCTTCCTGGTCCCAAAAGCAGCGGGATTTGTATGGAGATTATTATGAAAGTCTCTGGAAGGTAAAATCCTTGATTACTCAGTTCCAAAAGGTGAAGGCGATTTCTGCATCTCAGGCAGAATTGCTCCGGGCCTACCAAAAAAGCTGGAATTTGATAGTGGAAGGAGGGATGTTCAGTCCGCAGGAAATTCTTTTGATTGAGCGGCGCTATGGAGAAATACTCCGTCAGAGTGCCCAAAATATTCAGGAGCTTACACAGGTACTGCGATCTTATGCTTTGCAGGTCAGTGATGGGGAGCGGTTGGAACAAATCATGGATTTGGAGCAACGTATGCATGGGAATTTCAGAACACTCACCCAATTGAATTTGCAGTTGGAGTCCCTCAGTTCCCAGCGCAGCTATTGGCTGAAGGAAGGAAGAACACTGGAAAACCTTTTCAAATGAGAAAGCTGTTGGTGTTGATTTTCTTGGTTGGGTATGTTGCTGTTTATCCTCTTACTGCTCAGACTTGGTCTGAACTCTTTGAGCAAAAGCAGACTCAGGAAAAATACCTCCTGCTTCAAATTGGGGCATTGAAGGTTCAGTCTGAACTCTTGGCTGATGCAGGCCGGATTTTTCAAGTCGGGCTGGGTATGGTTTCGGATTGGAAAGAAGGAGAGTTTTTAGTCCATCAGGAATTTTTTGAAGGCTGGAAGAAGGCCGGACCTCAAGCGAGATTGGTATTGGACCGGATGGAGGGGAAAGGCTTACTTCCTGAACAACTGATTCCCAGAATTCGGAAAGTCAGATTCCATTGGGATCAGGAAGGAAAGCATTTGGAATCCCATGGACTGCTCAGTGAAATTCTTCAGGTAATGGAAAAGCGCTGTTTGGAGCTGGGAGAGTCCTATTCCCTTTTGATATCCTCTGACTTGGAAATGGAAGATGCTATCCGGGCTGAATTGCTGATAGACTTGGAGAGGCAGCTGGAAAAGTTGGCAGCTGACCTGAACCGGGTATTTCTGTTAGGAAATAGCCGATTGGCTCAGGAGCAGGAACAGAAGCGGATTATTGAATCAAACCAATACTAAAACAGAATATGATGAAAGGGATACTAATAGGCATGATGACTCTTTTCTTGATGGTGACAGGAGGTCCATTGAAGGCTCAAAGTGATGAAGTCAGGCAATTGCTTTTGAATGTGGAGAAGCTGGAACAGTTACGGGAAATGCTTGACAACAAGAAGGAGAAGTATCAAATCCTTCAATCGGGTTTTCAACAGGTAAAGGGAATTACAGAGGGGAATTTTAGGCTTCATGAGGCTTTTCTAAACCGCTTGACTCAGGTAAGCACGGAGGTTAAATCCTATTACAAGGTCGCTGAAATCATACAGTATCAAGTTCGCTTGGTTCAGGCAGTTTCCTGGATTCGGGAGGAGCTGAATAAACTGGATTTGGAGGATTGGGAGGAACAGGAACGCGTGATTCAAAGCTTTACTGCTTTTTCAAAGGCAGGAATGGAAAATATGGAAACCCTGCTCTTGTTACTTGCTGATGGACAGTTGCAGATGGATGACGGGGAAAGAATACGGAGCATCGACCGGATTCATCAGTCCATGGAGAATCTTTTGATAGGTTTGGGACGATGGAATTGGGCATATCGGGAGCTATTGGATTTACGAAAGCAAAAGCAAGGGGAGTTGGAGAGTTTGGAAAAAATCCTGAGCTATGAATAAGTCTTTTTTTCGTATTTCAGGGCTATTGGGAATAGGGCTTTTCTTTCCTCAGGTACTCTTTGCCAATGATTTGGCATTATACATAGAGGACTTTAATCGGGTAATTGCTTCGGTAAGCGAAACCATTGGCGAAGACACGGGTGTGCTGCAATCTGCGGCTAGATCCATTGCTGGTATCGGGGCGATTTTCTATATCGGAAACCGGGTTTGGAAGCATATTGCCGAGGCTGAGGCGGTCGATTTTTATCCTCTCTTCCGCCCCTTTGTATTGGGTATTTTGATTGTCAATTTTTCCTGGGTAACAGGAAGCATTGAACTGATTTTAAGTCCGGTGATGCTTGCCACGGAAAAGTTGCGGGTTTCCTCCCAGGATGGTATCAACCAGTTGATAGAGGCCAAGAAAAAGGCCATGAAGGAAGGGCAGTTCTGGAATATGTATGTAGGCAATACCGGAAGCGGTGATCGGGATCTATGGTATGAGTATTCCAATCCCGGGGCAGGAGAGGAAGGCTGGATGGAAAGTGTGGGGAACGGAATTCAGTTTGCCATGGAAAAGGCTTCTTTTCAGATGCAGCTGAATATTAAGACCTGGATGTCTGAAGTATTGCAGGTGCTCTATCAGGCTACTGGTTTGGGGATAAATGTGATCCGGCTTTTTTATCTGGTAGTCTTGGGAATTTTAGGCCCCATAAGTTTTGGATTGGCAGTATTTGAAGGTTTTCAGCATACGCTGGTCCAATGGATAGCCCGGTATATCAATGTGTTTTTGTGGCTACCCGTGGCCAATATCTTCAGTTTTATCATCAATGAGGTGCAAAAGGGGATGTTGAAAATCGACCTTTCTCAAATTGAGACGGGTGGCAAAACCTTTTTTTCCTCTACCGATACAGCTTTTTTGATTTTTATGGTGGTGGCGATTTTGGGCTATACCACGGTGCCTTCTGTATCCAATTACATCATTTATGCAGGAGGGAAGGATTCCCTGCTACACAAAAGCAGCAATGTGCTTTCTCAATACCCCCGGCAATTTCAGAAAATGCTGCGCTAATGTTTCAAACCTATAAAACCACTGAATTATGCTAAGGCAACTCAAAGAATTGGATACCGCCTTTCTTCACCTGAAGTTTTGGACACTGATCCTGATCTCCGTCTCGGTGCTGGGAGCCAGCCTGATGACTTGGATGAGTTGGGAGGCAGTGCGTCAGGCAAGACAGGAAGTATACCTGATTTCTCAGGATCAGGTTTTGAAGGCATTTGCCAATCCTCGGGAAGCAGTGATCCGGGTAGAGGCAGAAGGGCATCTACGCCAGTTTCACCGCCTTTTGTTCAATCTCTCTCCCGATGAGCGTCTGATTGAAAAGCAGTTGGAGGAAGCTTTGTACTTGGGGGATAAAAGTGTGCAGTTTCATCTGGATAACCTGCGGGAGGAGGGATACTTCAAGCGTATGATGGCTGCAAACGTAAGCCAAAGGATTCTCTTGGACAGTATTGTGGTGGATGAATCCCGGGCGGACTATCCCTTCCGGGTTTTTGCCAAGCAGGAAATTGTCCGTTCCAGTACCAAACTGATCCGCTCCCTGATTACCGGAGGTAATCTTCGCCTTATTCAGCGGAGTCCTGCTAATCCTCATGGCTTTTTAATTGAAAACTGGGAGATCCTTGAGAATAAAGACCTAAAACAACTAGCCCGATGATCAGCAAGGCCATCAATGGGAAAAGTCAGGTTATTGATAGTCTGACGGAATCTGAGCGGGATGGGATTATTCCTTCGAGATCCTATGCAATTACCCTTACCTGGCTAGAGGCAAGGATGGAGCCCATCCTCAGAAGCCTGACTCTAAGGCTTCAATCTTGGGATCAATGCATCAGTCAAAAAAAGAGAAAGTGGATGTATGCGCTGCTCTTCCTGCTGATAGGTTTGCTGATCTATCTCCCTTACCGGATGGCTGATTCAGCCGGCAAAGCTAAAATCAGTCCGGCCGTCTTAATCGCACCGCTTCCCCAAACAGACCCCCTTATCGCGCCCGATACACTCTTAATTTATCTTTCACCAAAACCAATATGCTATGAAGAATAAGCAAACAAATCGTGCCGAACAGCGAAAGGGAGTTTTTCTCCTTTGTCTTCCGGTACTCATCGTCCCCATCCTCTTTTTATTGGGGATGAAGGGAGGAGATGCTCAGGTCCCGGATGAAGTCCCTAAAGGATTCAATCAGGAAATGCCCAAGGTCCTGATCAAAGATCAAAAAACTTCCAAATCAGAAGCCTATCGTATGGAGGAGAAATTGAGGGAGGAACCAAGGGATTTGGAGATACCGGCCTTCTTTCAAAAACCCTTGGTGGAGTCAAAAAATGTGGATGAGGATTTAGGTTTGGATCAAATGGTACTTCCAAGTTCGGATAATCCGGCCCCTTCCTTTGCTTTTGCAAGCAAAAAAAGTTCTGTGGAATTAGCTGATCCTGAACAGGCTATGATGGAACAGTTAAAGGAATTGGAAAAGCTCTTGCAGCAGGAGCAGGAATTGGCTTTGAAGCAAAATCAAGAGCCGACTGAGCTGAAGGGAGAGCTTTCCAAGGATCTGTTGAAGGAGAAGATGGAATGGGAAAGAATGATGGATCAGTTGGAGGGGAGATCCGCTTCCGATCCGGAATTGGATCAGTTGGAAGGTCTTTTGGATAAACTGCTGCTGCTTCAACAAGGGGTAGAAGAGAGCGGGGAGAACCCCGCAATTGCTGAGCTAAATGGAATGAGGCCCTTGTCCATTTCTAAGGAGAATGAGGAGGGTTCTGAGGGGAATTGGGATAAAATGCCTGATGCCCTTAATCCTGGATCTACTACGGGTATTCAGGAATCACAGCCTGCAAATGGAATTTTTTCAAACGGATTTTTTGGATTGGAGAAATCAGTAGGGGAAGGGCAGATTTCTGATTCCTTTCGATCTACGATCAAAGCTCATGTAGCGGAAAATCAGGAGATTTTCCCGGGTGAAGCAGTGGAGTTGATCTTGGATCAGAAACTGAACTTGGGAGATATTCAAATTCCAGAAGGAACTGTCATTCATGCTAATACCAGTCTTTCCGGAGCAAGATTGCAGTTGAGTGTTTCAGGCTTGGTTTGGAAGGATAGCTTGATTCCTGTGAGCTTAAAGGCTTATGGCTTAGATGGTTTACCCGGTGTAGAAATAGCTGATCAGAAAGCTTCTTCCCATTGGTTAGATGAATCGGCAAGAGGAGCTCAGGGAATACGGATCAACTCCATGGGAATGGATTGGCAGAGTCAGTTGGCTTCTTCAGGGGTAGAGGCTTCCCGGTCCCTTATCCGGTCTAAAAGCAGACTCAAGAAATTGAAGATCAAAGGAGGTCATCCGCTATTACTGATTGATTTTTCCAATTCCAAAACCCACTAAGCCATGCAAAAAGTAAAATTGATAGTAGGGTTTTTGGGGCTCATTTGGAGCTCAGTGCTTTGGGCCCAATCTCCTGAATTGGAGGTTGCCTGGGATAAAACCACGGTCCTGATTTTCGATGCCCCTATTCAATCCATTGACAGGGGATCGCAATGGTTGTTGGGTCAAAAGGATGCGGAGGCAGTGAATCTGCTTAAACTGAAGGCAGGAAGTAAGGATATGCCAAATACCAATCTGCATGTTTTGACCAGTGATGGGAGAATCCATGAGTTTGCGGTACGCTATTCCGAAGACCCACTGAATACCACTTGGGATTTTAGAAACAAGAAGGAGCGAGGTTCGGAGCTTAAATCTTCTTTGGGAATGAACTCCAGTGAATTTGAGGGAGTGGCCAAGAACCTGGCTTCCTTGGAGTCCAAATCAATCAAAAGGCAATTCCGCTATGAGATTTTCTTTTGGATCAAGGGGATCTATTTTCAGGATGGCTTGCTCTTTTTTGATTTGATGTTACACAATACTTCCAGAATTCCATTCCAACCTATAGGACCCGAAGTAAGGATTGTGGATAGCAGATCTTCGAAGCGGTCTACCAGCCGGGAGGTGGATTTGGAACCGGCTTTTTCTCTGGTAAGCGGGCTCAATGAAAAGGTTGGGATTGAGAGCGGTCAAGAACTAAAATCCATGGTATTGGCCTATCCGGTTTTCACGATTGCCAATCAAAAACGCCTGGTCTTTCGCTTACGGGAAGCGAGGGGAGACCGGGAACTTCAACTTAGTCTAAAGGGAAGAGACCTTTTGCAGGCCAAGTCATTACCACTACTTATCGACACACACTAAACCAACACAATTATGGACAAGGAGAATTATGAATTCCTGACAGAGAAACTCAAGTACAGCGGATTTGAGGATCAGTTAAATGCAGCACTAAAAAAGGAGATCCAAAGTGGAAAAGAAGAGTTTTCCCTTCCTTACCAAGTGAATTTGGAAGGGAAGCAAATGGATATGGATTTATCCTTTAAGAAATCCCAGATTTCTGATCGGTATTTCTTCAATAAGTTTGAAGCCAAGCTCCAAAACCCGGAGACAGGGCAGGAACCCAAGACCCATACCTTTTACCAAAATCAGGGAATAACGGTAAAGGAAGCTTTCAATTTATTGGAGGGTAGGGCAGTGGAGAAATCCCTTTTGGGAGCAGACAAGGAACCTTTTAAAGCTTGGCTGCAGCTGGATTTGAGTAAAAAGGATGAGAAGAATAACTTCCCCATCAATCAGTTCCATGAGAAATATGGATACGATTTAAAGGAGGCCTTACAGAAGTTTCCCATCAAGGAATTGCAGGATGAAACCAAGATGGACTGGATGCTGAAATCCCTGAAAAAAGGGAATACCTATCCGGTAGTTATGGAAAGAAAGGGGATGGAGGAGATTATGTTTGTGGAAGCGAATCCCAAGTTTAAATCCATCAATGTCTATGATGTCAATATGAACTCGGTGAAGAATTCCGAGATTCTGGGAGCGAAGCAGACTGTTTCTTCGGATCAAAAGGAGGGCTTGGGAACTGATAAAAAAAAAGAGTTGAACAAGCAGGAGAAAACGAGTAAATCTGTTGCCTCGGACGAAATGCCAGGACAAAAAGCAGCCCGGCCGAGAAAATCCAGAGGAAGAGCAATTTGATTTCTTGGTTTTCGTTTTAAATGTATCTCTGACCTACAGGGGTGTTTTTGGACAGAATCCGGCCTTGCGCGAGCGAGGTCGGATTTATTTTTTTAGGATTGATGACTGAGAAGAACGGAGTCTTTTTTGAAATCAATTTGAAAGGATATGACTGGTCTCAGAACAATACCGGAAAACCTACCATGAATCTGGATAGAAATGCTAATTTTATCAGTATTGATGAAACCTTAAGAAATGAAAATGGGATAGCCAACAAAAAAGCTTGATTCAGAGATTATGTGTTTCCTAGTATCCGGTTTTAATATCAAAGCAAAAAATATTTTTTAGGTAAGTATTTAGACTGATCCGAAAAATCTGTATTTTCAACTTGTTGTTTCTTTTTTGATTTTTCTTTTTAAACAAGATGATCGGGCAATCTCAAAAATCCAGCATCCGTATCCAAAAACTTTGGCATAGAGGAAACTATCAGATTGCCGTTCATATTGATTGGAGAGACCAAAAAGCCAAGAGTTCCATCCAACAACTTGGAGCAAAGTACAGCAAGACCCACAGCTGCTGGTATATCCCCTATAAAAGCAGTTCCTATCAAGAGCTTAAAAGAAATTTTGAACATATCGAAATTCTTGCTGACCCATTAGCTAAGAAACCTGTTCAACCCAAGGCAACTCCCGACAGTCGGGATGAAAATTTGCCCATAGCGCAGCAGCGCGAATTGCCATCTCAGACAAAGAAATCTGATGGTTTGGCACATAAATCTGAAAGCAAACAGATTGATCCGAGGTTGAAACTGCAGGTGCTGCCCGATGTCGGGAAGTATTGGGTGCTCAAAATCCGCTATGTACAGCAATATGTCCAAGCACTTAAGAAAGTAAAGGGTGTCTATTGGAATCAAAACCAAAAGGTCTACATGATCCTTCGCCATGCAGAGGTAAAGCAAAAAGTCGAGGCTATCTTTGGGATTACCATTTTTCCTGAAAACTTCTACTATCGGGATCAAACTAAAAGTGACCTGAACCTGGAGGTTGGCGCCTACGAATCCGATAGCCGATTTATGTTGATCCGGCATTCGGGAGATTTTAGAGTATCGGATACTTTGCGCAGACTAGCAAATTGTAGATACAGTAAAAAACAGGATGGATATTTAATCCCGGCAACACCCAAACACCTTGAGACACTGAAATTACTGCTGAGCGAATTTGACCCTCAGATCATTTGGCATGTGGATCAATCCTATCTATCGCCCAAAAAGGCTTTGAAATCCAAAAGCCTGGAACTGATCAAGACCAAGCAAAGCCTGCTGGAAATGATTCCTGAACATGCATCGGAATACCTGGAGGAAATGGTAAACATGCTGATGGCGATGAACTACAGTCCCAAAACTATAAAAAGCTATAGCGGAGCCTTTATTAGTTTTTTACGAAGTCAGGCCTATGCAGATCCCAAGACAATGGATCGAAAGCAGATCATCAACTATTTGGCCTCCCTGACAGAGCTCGGGCTCAAGTCATCCAGTGGGCATATGATTGTCAATGCCTTGAAGTATTATTATAGGCATGTCCTGGAATGGAATGATACCGAGCTATGGAATATCCCCCGTCCCAAAAAAGAGAAAACCCTTCCGAAGGTATTAAGTATCGAAGAGTGTAAGCGGGTACTCCAGGCAGTGGAGCAGCCTAAGCACAAATTGATTTTACTGATTGCCTATGGATCCGGTCTTCGGGTATCTGAGATCTGCAATTTGGAATGGGAGCATTTGGATTTTGATAGGCATCGAATCAAGATCGTAGAAGGGAAAGGTAAAAAAGACCGCTATGTAATGCTGCCTTTCGCTACCCTACGTTATTTTGAAATCTATCGAGGCATATACCAAACGACCAAATATGTATTTGAGGGACAAATCAAAGGGGAGCCTTACTCTACTTCAAGCTGCGGAGCGATCATGCGAAAAGCTGTAAAAAATTCCAATATTGGCAAAAAAGCAAGTATTCATACGCTGAGACATAGTTTTGCCACGCACCTATTGGAAGGTGGTACGGATATTCGATTTATTCAGAAGTTATTAGGTCATTCTTCCATCAAAACCACTACCGTCTATACCCATGTCAGCCAGAAGCAAAACGATCGAATAGAGAGTCCATTGGACCGAATAATCAGAAAAAATTTATAAATAGTTACATATCATTGAGGATATTTACTAGTTATGCGGCAGCTTAAAAGACGACACCAAACCAAAAAAAATCACCTTGACAACCACCCGACTTTGAACTACGAAGGATGAAATTTTTCAGGGACAACTTCCAGCATTTCCAAAAAACAGTTTACCCATTGACTTGGAGACAAACAAACAATTTGAGCATTAAGGTTTAAACCGAATTTTTCCGAAATTGACCTGACCTGACTTTTCCTGAAAATCGACTTTAAAGCTGTTTTTACAGATAAATCAGGTTTCTCTAACAGACAGGAAATAAATGCTAAGTATTTGGCTTTAAACTTAAAATCAAAAAATAAGTGTTTTCTTTTAATGTTTAACAGGGCTGATTTGACAGTTGGCGGTGGCAAGAAACTTTCAGGACCTACCTCATAGACAAGTTTCAAATCAAAAAAAGTATGATAGAAAACGGTATATGGATTGTAAAGCTTCCTCGAAAATAACTTTTGTGTAGGTTCTAACTGAAGGATAATGGAACCTCCCAGAAAATTTCCAAGACTCTCAAACATCAGGATTTTGAAAATATCGGAAGTAATGCCATAAGGAATATTTGACACCACTTTGAAAGGAAATTTCGGAACTGCAAAATTCCTAAAATCACAACCGACAACTTGAACATTTCGGGCATCAGAAAATAATTTTCGTAAATGTTCAACCAAAGCTGTGTCGTTTTCAATAGCAACAACATTGTTGGCGATTTTTAATAAATGAACAGTAAGAAACCCCTTGCCTGCCCCAATATCTAAAACCGTATCCTGATTACTTATATTTGCTTGTCTTATTGCATCTTTTATTAGCACTTTATCAATAGTAAAGTGCTGACCCGTAAAACGAACGGGCAATTTCTTTTTTGTCATTAGTAACTTCTTACAGGTGAATACTTGAATTCAAATCACAATTCATAATTCAAAAATTGAAATTGCTTGACTGCAAATTTAGTAACTTTGCTTGACAAATTAACGAGAAAGAAGAGAAAATGAAAGCCGACCGCATAACATCACCTATACGCAAGCAGGGGGTTCGTGCTTCGTAAGACAGGAAAGTGGTAAATTTGAAGTTCAGTTCTTCGTAGGAAGTTCAGTGGTTAAAATCCCTGCCTGCGTATAGCTGAGAAACGTTAGGTGCAAGCGTAGGACGACAGACAATCACTGAAACAAAGTGACATTTGTAACAAACTAAAAGAATAAATAAACAGAAATTTGCAAGAAAAGAAATGACAGAAAATATAAAACTCGGACTTAAAGAAAACTGGAAGCAGTTTACCATTTTGGTAATCGTAAACGCCTTTGTAGGCGGTATGATAGGAATGGAAAGGACTATTTTTCCGCAATTTGCCGAATTGGAATTTGGAGTAGCTTCAAAAACCGCTATACTATCATTCATTACAGCCTTTGGTATTACAAAGGCAATTGCCAACTATTATACAGGACGACTTGCCAACAAATTTGGACGCAGAAATTTACTTCTATTCGGTTGGCTTCTCGCAATACCCATTCCTTTTATGCTCATATACGCTTCAAGTTGGAGTTGGGTGATTTTTGCCAATGTGCTTTTGGGTGTAAGTCAAGGACTTACTTGGAGTAGCACAGTTGTAATGAAAATAGACCTTGTTGGAGAAAAAGACCGTGGTTTTGCAATGGGCTTAAACGAATTTGCAGGTTATTTTGCCGTTGGCGTAGTAGCATTCTTGACAGGTTATATTGCTAACACTTATGGTATTACACCTTATCCATTTTACATAGGCATTTTCATTTCAATTGTTGGTTTCATATTGACCGCCTTATGGGTAAAAGACACAAGGGTTTTTGTTCATAAAGAAAGTGCAACCGACAACACCGCACAACTTGACAATGTGTTTTTGGAAACTACTTTTAAAAACAAAACTTTGAGTTCTGTTACACAAGCAGGACTTGTAAACAACCTGAATGACGGAATGATTTGGGGCTTACTTCCAATCGTTCTGTTTTCGTTAAACTTCGACAACGAAAATATTGGAATAATCACAGCCATTTACCCAACAGTTTGGGGTATCGGACAACTTTTTACGGGTAAAATGTCTGACCACTACTCAAAAAAAGCAATGCTTTTTTGGGGTATGCTTTTGCAAGGTTTAGCCATTTTACTTATTCCATTCAGTAGCGACTTTTATGTTTTGGCTTCCATTTCAGCAATTTTAGGTTTGGGAACAGCATTGGTTTATCCAACTTTCTTATCCACCATTGCACAAGCGACAAGCCCGAAACAACGAGCAGAAAGTATTGGTTCTTTCAGACTGTGGAGAGATTTAGGTTATGCCTTTGGAGCAGTAATTTCAGGCATTACCGCTGACTTGTTTGGAGTCGAATATGCCATTTTCCTAATTGGTGGATTGACCATTATTTCTTCACTCATAATTAAGTTCCGTATGCCAAAGCAAATAAAAACCATAAAAGAGTGTATTGAAGTTGATGAAGTAAAACAAGCACTTCAAGCGAATAAAAAAATTCAAATCATTGACGTAAGAAGTAAAGAAGAATACGAACAATCTCACATTCCAAATGCCTTAAACATTTCACTTCAAGAACTGAAAGATAAAATTTCACAGCTTGACAAAAACTTCCAGTTTGTAACAGCTTGTGGAAAAGGTGGTGGACGTTCAGCAGACGGAGCAAAACTTTTAAAAGAATATGGACTCAATGCAATTTGGCTTTGTGGCGGAACGAATAGATGGTTGAATATCAATTAGTAAGACAAAAAAGCCAGCACCTAACAATGTATATAAAAAATAGGCGACATAGTGGTAATACCAAGGGTTTTGGCTCGTATCAAACTTTGTGCTTAATCGAAAGTTTAGTGCTTCGAAATCGCCTACTTTTCATATACTAACCGTTAGCGGTCATTTTAAGACGACAGAACTTCAACGGACAATGAAGCAGAAAAGACGAGCATATTACAACGAAAATTGGTTTGACTTTTCTGAAAAAGTTCAAAGAAGAGACGGCTATAAATGCTTGAAGTGTGGAAGAAAAAAAGGAGAAGTTATTTTGCAGACACATCACAAACTTTATAAACGTGGACTTGAAGTTTGGGAATATCCGCTAAGCGACTGTTTGACACTTTGTAAAGGTTGCCACGCTGAACAACACGGAATTAAAGAACCATCTGACGGTTGGACTTTAATTTCAATAGACGACTTAGAAGGGCTTTACGGCATTTGCGAAAAAAATGGTTGTGGGACAGAAATTAGATATGAACATCTAATTTATCATCCCAACTTTGGTTACAAGACAGTTGGGAGTACTTGTGTTGAGTTTTTGACACGTGAAGACCAATTATTAAGTCAAGACGTTTTAAAAGTATTTAAGAAAATTAGTGATTTTATTCAAAATTCAGATTGGGAAACGGCTTACACAAAAAACAACAAGAAATATTATTTCACGACACATTTACATCATCAAATTAGAATTTATGGGAAAGACAATTTTTTCGCATATCAAATTGCACTAAAACAAAAAGGTGAAAAATGGTTTGAGTTTGGCGACTTTATTAGAGCAACAAACAAGACTTTTGAACAGGTAAAAGAACTTGGTTACATCGTTCTTAAAGGGACAATCACCGAGAACGAAGAAGAAAAAGACATTTTGAGAAATATATACAAGAAAATAAGATAAAAGACGAGCTAACTCATTAATATAAATAGATATAATGGAAAAAATACTAGCATTTATAGACCTTCTTGGATTTAGCCAAATGGTTAATAATGACGAAAATAAAGCAAGAGTAATTTTGAATGACTTTTATAACATAGCATTTAAAGAAATCAAAAAAAGACCAAGTGTAAATGGACATTTATTTTCAGATTCACTATTAGCCTACTCTGACTCAAGGGAAGACCTAATAAATTGCCTTGCTGCAATTTATCAGAAATGCCTATTAAAAAATGATTCTTACACAGAGTTATCAAAGTTTTTTCTTCTACCTCGTGGAGCAATGAGTGTAGGGATTGTGAATGTTGAAGATAGACAAACAGCCCCAAACCTTACAAAAGATTTTATTGTAAGTCAAGCTTTAGTTCATTCAGCAAAATTAGAAACTCAAATTAAGGGTAGCCGACTGCTAGTAGCTGTTAAAAACGAACAACAACAGCAGATGCAGATTGATTGGAATAGAAATATAAGATATGGACTTTATCAAGATGATGCCTTTACATTTCTTGAAAACTATAAATACAAGGATGTTTTATGGTTTTCATCATTTGATGATGGAACAAATCACAGAGACAATCTTATAAACTTAATTGACATTGCAATAAAGTTAGTCAAAGACAATTCACGAAATGAAAAGGTGCTTTTGCAACACATTTGGACATTAAGAATTGGTCTATTGTCGTATTCGAAATATTTAGGACAAGAAAGCGACCCTGTTTTAAATAGAATAATAAGAGAATTTAAAGCAGACCAATATTGGCTTTTATGGATGACACTTATAGAAATGATTGTCAATAGTACGAATGAATGGAAGTATGCAGCAAGTAAAAAAATGGTTGACTTCTACAAAAAGACTAGTTTAAAAAAGGGATGGAGCAACCTAATTGAAGAATTAAACAAGCCAGGTGAACAGTACGCTTTAAAATGCTTTGAGAAATTTATTGATGAAATGGCAATACGGACAATATAAAAAACGAACCGCTAACAGGCGTTTGGCTCAATGGCGGGTGAAGTGGTTAATTGAACATTCTACCTCGCATCAACTTTTGTGGTGTATTGACAGTTTTGTGCTCCGAAATCCGCCACTGCGCCAAGCGCCAAAACGTTGTGCTTAATTAGAAATGACTGACGAAAACGATAAATACACTAAAGTTCTGTTCCGATACCACAGTAATGTTTTGGACGAAGTAACTGTGGAAACCATGTGGGCAATCAAAATTGACGAGAAAAACGGAATTTATAAGTTGGACAGTATTCCGTTTTATGGACCGCTAATCGCAACGGATGATGAATTCTATGCAGAATTTGACGAATCAGAACAAACTCTAACTTACCGTGAGACTACCAAGCATTCAGGGAACTCAATTGTTTTAGTCTCAATAACTAAAGAAGGGATTAATAAAGAGAACATTCGAGACGAATTTAAATCTATGGGTTGTACATCAGAAGGATTGAACGAAAGTTACTTTTCCATGGAGATACCAGTTTCTTCTGACTATTCAATGATTAAGAAAAAATTAGATGAATATGAGAAACAAGGGATATTTGAATATACCGAACCATGCTTGTCTGAAAAACACAGAAATGAAATAAAAAACTAAGCACAACAAAACCTATACGCAATGCCCTTCGGAACACTGCGCATAGCCAAACCGTTGTATGCAAGGCTAAAAGACCGAATTACACAGAAATAACCTGATTAGAAATTTGAAAAGATGGGTTGAAAATATTGTCTCATTTATTGAAGATTGGTGCAAGAAAAAATTAGTTTTTGCCCGCCCGCTTCTGCCCTACGGGACAGTTGGGGAAGCCCTCGCACATTGCACACATTTGCAAATCGCACAAGCTGACCCACAATCCAAAATTTGCAAAAGAGTGCAATCCTTCCACTTCACAAAGACCATAAATTATGATTGAAAGTATTTTAATTGGAATTGCTGCAAATATTATTACTGGAGTTGGTCAATCAGCTCTTAAGAAAATTGTTAATAATGGTAGTTTAGAAGAAGAAATTCAAAAAGCTTTTGATAATGCTTTAAACCAATGGACAGTTAATTATGGTATTAAGGAGAAAGAAAAAATATTTACTAAAAGTAGATTTTCACTTTTATTAGAATGTGTTAAAGAGCCAGAGAAGATTAATACACTTGAAAAAAGTACCGCTGACATAATTACATTTTTTAAGTTGGAATTGCAGAAAAGTACAACAGCTTGGAATTTTATAGAGGACATACATTTTCAAACTGCTTTAAATAAACTAAATTCATTAGAGCTACATATTAAGGAGTTAAATTCTTCATTTATTAATCAAATAAAGGCAATTGAAAAAACATTTGATGATGCTTTAATCCCATACTTTGAAGCATTCAAATATCAATTAAACGAAAATAATAATGATTTACCTAACCAATTTCACAACACATTCATTGGAAGAAAAGCAGATCTAGACAATATTGATTATTTAATCAAAATGTCAGATAAAAAAATAATTTCGGTCGTAGCGGATGGTGGATATGGCAAAACCAGAATATGTATTGAATACTTCAAGCAATATATTGACAATGAAGATAACTATGAAGCTTTTGTATTAGATGTTAGCGCATATAAAAGTTTGAATTTTGCAAACCAATTGAAAAGTGAAAAACATATAATTGTTCTAGTCGATGATGCGCATAAACATCCAAATATATTAAATGACATTATCAATACGGCTAATCGACATGATAATGTGAAAATTATGCTTACTGTCAGAAAAGCAATGTATGAAGATACTATTAAAGAACTGGCTACACATAACAGAAATATTGGTATTCAAAAGATAGAACGGTTAACCTATGAAGAAACACAAGAATTATTTAAATCGCAATTACCTGGATTAAAAGAAATAGAAATAAAAAAATTATCTGACGAGTCTAAAGGTATTCCGATTGTTGTGCTTGGTCTATGTTTAGTAACTTTAAATGGAAAATATAAATCTGACTTGTCTGAGGAAGCTAATTTCAAACTTTTTGTCAGGGAATTAAAGAATCAAGTTATAAATGATATTCATATTAAATATTTAATAGACAAAGAGAAAATAAATAAAACAATTCAATTGTTAAGTTTTTTCTCACCTATTAAAAATTCGGAAGAGGAAATTCTTGAACTTTCCAAACTGAATGATATTGATGTTGGCGAAACTAATTTGTTATTAGACTATCTAGAGGAATATGAATTCATCGCAAGGAAATCAGAAATCTATATTAAACCAGACCCTTATAGTGACACAATACTATTAGATTCAGCGACAAGAATCAAATATTTGCTAAAAAAAGACATCAAGATTTTTATTGACCGTCTTATTCGTAACCTTGTTGAAGTCGAACAATCGGAAAGGCTTGATTTTAGTATCGATAACTTACTACTAGATTTTGTGTCTTCTTTTAAAAATAAACAAACTGATAATGAAGAAGGCATAAGTATTTTAGTTTCGAACCTTGAAACACTAAAATCATTCACATATAAAAAACCTAGAATTTGTTTTCTTGCAATAAAGGACCTAATTAATAGCAAGGCTGCTTCTGATGAATTCTGGCATAAAGAAGAAGTTCATTTTTTCTATACTAAATCCTTTAAGGAAGTACATGAAAATATTGAAACAATACTATCTATAGCAGCATTAAACTCTCATAAGGTTACAGAACTTGATGATATATATGAATTACTATTGGAATATAAAACAAAAAAGGTTGAGAGCAATATATTTCAACAGGTTTTTAGGTATAGAGTTTATGACTTTTTTGAATATGGCTATCGACCTTATTCACCATGTGAAAGACAAACATATCTTATTAACAAGCTAAATGATTCCTTAAATGATGTTATACCAGAACTATTTTTAGCCAATCACATTTTTAACTCCATAAAAACTTTATTGGTTCTTGAATTTGAAGGAGAATCATATTATGACAAATACACACATGCATTTTCTTGGGGGAGGCATTTTGTTATATCCAATAAAACAACAGAACGTATAAGAATTGATGCGCTAAATTTGATGTTCAAGCTTTACCTTCTAACTCGCTTTGAGAAACACTCAGAAGCATACTTTGACGAAATATTACGAATCTTATTTTTCATGGCAGAAGATAAAAGAGAAAAATATGTATTTAATCAAAAAGCGGAAGTTGAACTAGTTATTGAGTTTTTGAAGAAAGTATTAGGAAATAACCCAAGTATGACTGAAAGAAGTAAAGTGATTCGTCAATTAAAGATATTTGAGAGAAGGGAAATAAAGGATGAATATAAGGATACAGCTGATACGTTACTTGCATTATCAGAACATGTAGAAACCCCCAAAGACAGGCTGACTCTTTTATTCTTGGATGAGTATTTTTCGCTTAGAAAAAATATTGAAACAATATTGAATGAAATTATTGAGCAATATTCTGACATAAATAACTTTCTTAGAGATATCGTAGAAATAAAGTTAGAATTAACACAAAAAGACTTTACAAATTTCCATGAGGTGCTATCTCATTTAATTTCAAACTATCCCAAAGAATCGAAAACACTTCTTGACCTTGTAATAGAAAATTATCCAGAACAATCTTGTGATTTCTCAACATTAATTAAAGCTAATTATAAAGACTCGGAATATTTTTACTCAACAATTGAAAAAATATGGAATCTTGAATATGAATGTGTAAAAGGTTCGGTATTATGGATGCTAACCAATGGAAGAAATAGGGAAACTGAATATTATAATGAAGATGATTTAAAATATGTTGAATATGTAGTTGAAAATAAAATGGTTCAAGCATTATGGAGCATTTCATTCACGCTCCCTAAATATATTTTAATTAATCCCCAGAGAACTCTTAGTATTATTTCTAGAATTTTTATAATCAGTGAAAATGAAAGGGAAGATGGACATTTGCTCCATTCAATTTTTGAAGATAAAGAAATCTTAGACAACCATTCCGAATTGATAAAAGACTTTGTATTCAATTCAACATTAGAAATACCCTTGGATTCTCACTATTTAGAGAAAGCATTAAATTTCTTAGAAAATTACTTTGGTTTTGAACTTCTATTCTTGTATTTGAAAAAGAAGGTTGAAACTATTACAAAGCAAAGTAAATACATTAGTCTATCCTATCATAAACACTATAACAATCCAGAAAAAGAACAACTTCAAACAGAAAAGGATTTTTTAAAAGTTGTTCAATGGTACGGTGAGTTGTTCTTAACCGCTTAAATAACTGGACCAGTTTTGTTGCCTAAACTTAGGAACAAAATGATCGAAGACTTAATTAAAAACGCACGACTTTCATCCAGTGGCCGTAAGCTACTGACCTCACAACAAAAAGCCTTTAT
>NZ_NIUC01000008.1 GCF_002807035.1 Algoriphagus formosus
TTATCTGATAGGCCTCTCCCATAAGACATTTTTTTTATATATCAGCAAATTACAAATTTGTTTGTATAGAAAGGTAGGATCGAGCGTAACAAAAAGCTTTAGGAAAGCTTTTTAGCGAGAGGCCGGTTTGCAGGGCAGCCAAACTACACCTAGTCCAAATCATGATACTACTCCCAGGGGGGGGTAGGCAATCTACACCTAGTCAACGCTTTTTTATAAATCCATCCCATTCTACTCCCAGCTGGGGAATCCTGCGAAACTCAAATAGGCCACAAGAATTATGACCAAAGAGAGAATACCTAAAAAAAGAAAGCCGATGACTTTGAAAAATTTCTTCATTATTGGACGATTTTAGAAAGGTAAAAATGAAAAGTTTAAGGATAGAGGTCAATCCCTGAATTCAGGGATATGTTCAAGGATTTCGTTTGAAAAAGCTTGCTCCAAAAACTTCTAAACGGTCCGGCTTAAACTCAAAATATTCATCCCAACCCAAAAACTTTTCCTGAGTCTTCCCTAAAAAGGTATCCCCAAACCAATGAACCAGCTCAAAGCTGAGATACTGATTGAATCGCACAATTAAACGTTCATTCTCCAGTTGCACTACTGCCTCTCCATACATGGGGTGTAGGTAAGTGCCCAGCAATTTTATTTTTTCCACAAAGTGGTTCAGTTACATGAAAATTATGGGGAGAAAGGACTGCGTGATTTACGTGAATTTTTGGTCCAAACGGACTTGAGTGCTATGGAAAAAATGAATGATTCAGAGCTTAGAAAAGAGCTTTTAAATCAATTAGGGGAGGAAATGACAATTACGCTGCTGGAGTGGGATTTTTGAAACTATCTCTATGCCCCAACTCAAAACCGATTCAATTTATAAACCAACTCGGCGGTATTCATCTGGGCCTAGGCGTAGGTACTATCTACACCTTTAAATAATCACAAATTTGTAATTTGATTTTGTTGATAATTGGAAGAAGTTTTATTGAATAGTTCAATTGCAAATAATAGTAGGGTGATTTGCAAACTCCCAGCGCTCGATTGAACTTCAAAGGTACGGAGAAGAATCTACGCCTAGGAGAGTGTTGTTAATTAGCCATTGAAGGTTTGGGTGAATTTTAAAGATAAATTTAGGCCAAATACCGACTAAATTAAAAGGGAACCATTAATAACAGTAATTAGGGGGGGGTAAATTTAGTTGATAGAAAAATCTGTTAGTTTTAGGTTCATGGATCTTTAAACACTAAATTTTAAACGTATGAAAAAACAACATTTTCAATCGATTTTGGGAGCAATAGCTCTGATTTGCATGCTTAGCTTTCCGCTGAGTTCGGTATCCCTAGCCCAGGGTTCTGTCGGTGGAGGAGGTGATGATCCAAGTTTATGTTCTTGGGATCCAGATAAATTAAAATGTGTAGAGGAATTTACTGGAGCAGGATATTGTGCAACTTATCCCCCTAACTGTGATGGTCCTGTAATAAATCCTTAATCAAAATTTCCGGCATGAAATTCCGTGCCGGATTTTTTTCCTATGAATTCAGCATTCCTAAATCTTACCATAGCAACACTCTTTTCTATTATTTATGCATGTTCACCATCTAAAGAAAGTAAGGAAAAATCATTAATAGATTTTCACGTTGAACAGCTAACTATCCCCATAGGACCTGAAGTTGATCCTTATACCATGGCGCTTCAATATGTCGATGGAGATTTGTTGTGGCATAATAAAAACCGCAGAACAATTTCTAAAATCAACCTAAAGACTAAACAGGTATCTCAGTATTTTCATTACCAGGAAGAAGGACCATTGGGAGTTGGAAATATTGATGGGTTTTATGCATTCGATCAAAACAAAATAGCCTTTCCTGCATCTGGAAGATTGGTATCTATTTATAATTTGGAAACAAATAATGTGAGCCGGATTAAATTAAGTGACTTTAGTCCAGATTATACAGACACCAGATCTATGACACGCTATACCTCCACATTTCACTTTTGGAATAATAAAATAGTCTTGCCGCAAACAGTTTATTTCAGATATACCTATGAAATTAATGAGGATTTTCTTAAGAATAAAAACCCTTTCTTAATACTGAATTTGAATAATTTAAAAGCGGAAGAAACACCCTATAGACTTTCCAAATCCGATTTTGAAGAAAAATTTAATACCCCTAAAATATTATTAGCCTATAAAGAGGAGGACACTTATATTATACCCTATTACTCTAATCGATTAAATATTTTTAATTTAGATAGCCAAGAAACCGAATCCTATGAACTAAACACCAACTTAATTCCAGAATTCACGAATAATTTTTTCTCAAATGAGGCAAGGATCAATCAGTCTTTGGAGCAAAATATGTCAGAATACCTATCGGAGCCCCAAAACTTAGGCATATTGGTAGATCCTTACAAAAACCTGCTATATCGGATGACTTGGCCGGGCACTGGGGTTCCCGAAGGAGTATCTTCCATGAAGTTTGTGGCCACCCCTTCCCATTTTATCCTGAGTGTCTATGATGAAAATTTTGATTTGAAGTATGAATTCGAACTACCAGAATATGAGTACATCCCGCACCAATATTTTGTCTCCGAAAAAGGCCTTCACCTCTTTGGAAATCACCCCGACCATCCTGATTCCCAAGAAGATCAGATCATTATCCATACCTTTGATTTTTCTGATTAGTCTGCTGATCGCTTGCACCAATACCAAGCGGGAAGAATCGGTCTTAAAGTTTGCCCAGTTTTATGATTTGAACCTGGAAGAGTATAAGCAATTGGTCTTCGTACCAAATGACGGATGCGGATCGTGCATTAGAGAAGGAAAAGCATATATCACTGATCATATTAATAATCCAAAAATTCTCCATGTCTATGTTTCCAGATTTCATAGCGACCTGTCCGAGTTCAAAAACCAACCGAATTTTCTGCTTGACCGACAAATGAAAGCCTTGGATTTTGGGATTGTGAGCACCGGTGCGGTGATCTATCAAGTAGAGCAAGACCCCAACTGGGCGTAGATTCTCCTCAGCAGCTTTGAAGTTCCGATTGAGGCTGGGTGGAATTTGCAATTCCACCCTAATATCCTTACCAATTTGCAATTGGCAATGGTCATAAAATCACCAATAATCCACTT